>NZ_JACYVA010000003.1 GCF_014842075.1 Sphingomonas sp. CFBP 13720 | reverse complement strand
TCAGCACGGATGACTATGAATCAGCCTTCAACACATTTGGGAATCCTGAATGTCGATCCCGCCTAGGGCGTTTCCTTAGCCAAGGGGTCAGAACCCCTGAATCGCATCCGGATCGAGACACCCGATCAGTCGCCGGGCCGCACGCCGGGCGAAGGACAGTGTGCCTCGCTTGCGGATATGCGCGGGCAGGGGGGTCGTGCTGGCCTCGCGCAGGATCGTCGCTTCGTAGCGATCAGCGACGATGATACCGGTGCGGGAGGGCATAAATACCTCTCCCTCCAACGGCGAGACATCGAAGCCCGCCGGGACCGCCCAGAAATACCGGTCGCAATGGGCGAGATAATCGGTCCATTTCCCGTCGCCGAACAGATCGGCACGCGACACCTTAATCTCGACGATCACGATCTGTCCGCGCGCGTCGATGGCCATCAGATCGGCTCGGCGACCGCCGTCCAGCGGCACTTCAGGCATCGCGGTCAGATCATGCGCAAGCAGCATACGAGTGACGCCGCGCGCGACTTCGGCCGCGATCGGCGGCCGGGTGTCGGACAGGATGACGGGGGAGGGGGCGATACTGGCCATCGCGCCGGTATAGAACATTCCACGAACGATGGAAGTGCGAACGGCGGACCGTTCGCTGGTCAGCGTTCAGCGATAAAACACGTGATTACCGACCGATGCGACACGTGCCTTGCCCCAGTTCGGGCTGAGGTGACGCGCGTGGAAGTACAGCGCGTTCTTGGCAGGACTGTCCCACAAATCCTTCGCCGCGACACGGGCGATGGCGACGGCGGTCTTCCATGCGCGACGGCCGGGGTCGACCTGGGGCAGCTTGCCGCCTTTGACGAACGAAAACTGCCCCGGCTGCTTCACGACCGAACAGATCGATGCCGGGAAGCGCCCCGACGTGGTACGGTTGAGGATGACATCGGCGACGGCCAGCTGGCCCGCGAGCGGCTCGCCCTTCGATTCATAATAGACACCGACGGCGAGGCAATTCAGCTCTTCGTCGTCGATCGTGGCGCTCTGCGCGGCGACGGCGGCATCGAGCGAGGAGAAGTCGGCGTCGTCCGTGGTGGCAATGGCCGGCGTCACGGTGACGTCCTGAACGATTTCGGTCTGGGGAGCGAACTGCACCGCGGAAGTCGAAACGGCGGGAGTCGCGGGAACCTTCGGCGCGGCCGAGAGGTTATTCAGACTGGTCGGCGAGACGGTCTCCTCTGCGAGAACCGGCGAGGCCAGACCGGCGGCAACGCCGGCAAGAAATGTCACGGCGGCGATCGTCGCCGTGGGAAAACCAAACTTCATCTGCCGTCGTTATTATGCGGTTGGTGCGCGTTCAGCGTGCTTCCGTCGCCGGAACCAGATGAACGGGCGTGCCCCCCGACTGCGTAACCGATCGGTATCGCACCCCGACCGGCACAACGCTTGTGCCTGTTGCCAGCGGCCTAGGGTTCGTTACGCTTTGGTGTCAATCGGCCCACAGGGTTTCAGCGGCCAACCGTTCGGCCGCTGCGACGACCGCCTCCACCACCCAGATGTCGGGATCGCTGGCGCGACGCCGCTGCCAATAGGCTGTAAGTACAGTTTCTTCGTTCGATTCCGGGCTGCGCTGGGCGATGACCGCGCTTCCGTCCAGCTTGCGTTCACGTTCGAACAGCCGGGGCGGACCATCCCGATCGATCGCGAGCAGCAGGATGACGCCCGATTCGCGATCGCCGCGTGCAAGGATCATCGCCTGTCCGCCCGCCTGTTCGACCGCGCGGACGAAGGCGTTGACGCGCAGATGCGTCGGCCAGTCGCTCATGCGCCGCCATAGCCGGGCAGCGTGGCTAGCGCGATACGGCTTTTCATGAACGTGCCGGTGCCGCGCGATGCTTCCTCGCCGGTCGCGTCGATCAGATGCGCATCGGCGATGAACACCCGGCGGCGGCCGCTGACCCAGCGTCCCTCGGCGACGACCGGCCC
Source organism: Sphingomonas sp. CFBP 13720 (assembly GCF_014842075.1). GTDB lineage: Bacteria > Pseudomonadota > Alphaproteobacteria > Sphingomonadales > Sphingomonadaceae > Sphingomonas. The sequence goes on along the minus strand of NZ_JACYVA010000003.1, from coordinate 449,457 downwards.
CAGCCCCAGCGGGCGGGTAAGCAGCAGGTTGAATGCCGTCGTCAGCAGGAAACGATCGGTGACGAGGCTGTTGGCGGCATAAAAGGCAGCGTCGTCAAGCATCTTGAAATAAGCGGTGCCGTGCGCTGCGCCCGCCGCATGGAAATGACGGTCGTCGATTGTGAAATGGATCCGGGCGACCCCGGCATGCGGTATCTCCAGCCGCGAGTCGAACAGCCGGTTTATCGGCGCGGCGGCATATAGCGCCTCCAGCGCGCGGAAGTGCGCCGCTTCGCCGTCGAGCGGCGGATCAGGCGGCGTCACGCGCCTCGACACCCGACAACAGCGCGTAGAGCGCGTCGCTGGACCCCGCACCGCGCAACTTCGCGCGGAACGCGGTATCGCGCAGCGCCCGCGACACCCGCGCCAGCGCTTTCAAATGGTCGCCGCCCGCACCGGGTGGAGAGAATAGTGCGAAGACGAGGTCGACCGGCAGGTCGTCCACCGCCGCATAGTCGATCGGACGATGCAGCCGCAGGAACATGCCATGCACCCGGTCGATCGTATCGATCCGGACATGGGGGATCGCGGTGCCTCCCCCAAATGCGGTCGAACCGAGCTTTTCGCGATCGGCCAGCATTTCGGCGACAAGCTTCGCCGGTACGCCGGACATGGGTTCGGCGGCTGCGGCGATGATGCCGAACAATGCCTTTCGGGTGCCGGCGGAAATATCCGCCAGCACCGTTCCCGGCGTGACCAGGTCGTGGAAATCGAACACTAGGCCGCGCGGTTGGGCTCAACCCAGCCGATCGTGCCGTCGTGACGACGATAGACCATGTTGAACGAACCCGTGCCGCTATTCTTGAACAGCAGCGCGTTGGTGTTGCGCAGGTCGAGCATCATCACCGCGTCCGATACGCTGGCGTCGGGCACGTCGACACGGGTTTCGGCGATGATGAGCGGGGCGTCAGGGACTTCCTCCTCGCGCTCGTCGCCCCCGAACACGGTATAGCCCGCATTGTCGAAGCCATTGGCATAACCGTTGTCATACCCGCCCGCTTCGTTCAGCGCGGTCGCCTGACCTGCATTACGGTCCTTCAGGCGGCGGGTGTAGCGGCGAAGCTGCTTTTCGATCTTGTCGGCGGCACCGGCGAACGTACCCTGCGCTTCCTGTCCGCTGCCATGCCCCTTGAGGACGAGGCCGTGCGTGACGTGGCACACGATGTCGCAGACGAAGCCGTTATCGTGCGGTCCCTTGCCGAAGGTCGCGGTAGCCGAGATCGCGCGCTGGAAATATTTGTCGGCCAAGCCCTGGAGACGCTCCTGGACCATCTCCTTCAGTGCGTCCCCAGTGTCGACCTGGTGCCCCGAAACCCGGATGTCCATGTAATCCTCCGTCGTTGAAAACTCGAAATACCGCTGTGAGGCGGACAGGACCAACGCGTCAAGCCGACGACTGGTCCCAGAGCGGCTGCTTCAGCGTGGCGATGAACGCGGCATGCGCCGCAAGTTCGACGTCGTTCGCCGCAAAATGGCGGGGCGGCCGGACGCGCGACGGCGCGACCGCGATCGTCGATGCGACGGTCGGGGCCGGAACCGCATCCAGACCGAAGCCGATCTGGCGACCGCCCATCAGCTCGACATAAACCTGCGCCAGCAATTGGGCGTCGAGCAGTGCGCCGTGGAGCACGCGATGACTGCGATCGATGCCGAATCGGTTGCACAGCGCGTCGAGCGTGTGCTTCGCGCCGGGATGCCGGCTGCGTGCCATGGTGAGCGTGTCGACCATCCGGCTGAGGCAGATTGGATCACGCCGGCACTGCGCCAGTTCGCCGTTCAGAAAACCGAAATCGAAGCTGGCATTGTGCGCGATCAGGGGACTGTCGCCAAGGAACGCCAGCAGATCGTCGACGCCGGCATGAAAGGCGGGTTTGTCCGACAGGAACGCATCCGACAGGCCGTGAACCGCCTGCGCCTCCGCCGGCATCATGCGCCCTGGGTTGAAATAGGCGTGGAACACGCGACCGGTTTCGACCCGGTTGACCAGTTCGACACAGCCGATTTCGACCAGCCGGTCGCCCTCCGAAAATTTGAAGCCAGTGGTTTCGGTGTCGAATACGATTTCGCGCATGCGTCCTTATCCGCCTTCGGCGACCGCCAGGCAAGCGATCAGCGCGACGACCTGCGCCCGGGTTGCGTCCAGCGGCATACCGGTATCGATCACGTAGTCCGCTCGGGCGCGTTTATCATCGTCCGGCATTTGCGTCGCGAGAATCGCGTCGAACGTCGCGGGCGTCATGCCGGGCCGGGACAGCACGCGCGCGCGCTGGATTTCCGGATCGGCCGAAACGACCGCGACCCGGTCGCAGGTCCGATCCCCGCCGGTTTCGAACAACAACGGGACGTCGAGCACGACCAGCGGTTCAGCGGCATGCGCGGCAAGGAACGCCTGTCGCTGCATCGCCACCGCCGGATGCACGATCGCTTCGAGCCGGGTTCGCGCGGTATCGTCGCCGAAGATCGCCTGACGTAGCGCCGGACGGTCGAGACCCGTCGGACCGGTCGTTCCCGGAAACGCCGCCTCGATCGCGGGCAGCAGTGCACCACCCGGTGCCTGCAATGCATGGACGGTCGCATCGGCATCGAACACTGGTACGCCCGCATCGCTGAACATCGTCGCGACCGTCGACTTGCCCATCCCGATCGATCCGGTCAGGCCGAGGACGATGGTCACGCCAGCAGCAGTTCGCGCAACTCGTCGTCGCGGGTGCGCGGTGCCTCCACGCCGAAGAACAATTCGAACGCCAATGCCGCCTGCCCGACCAGCATTTCCAGCCCGTCGACGGTATCGAGGCCCCGGTCATGCGCCTGCGCCAACAACGGCGTTTCGATCGGCGCATAGACCGCGTCGTACACCACGGCGTCTTCGGGCAGGGGAGCGAGGTCGATGGTCAGCGGCGGCTGCCCAGTCATGCCCAACGTGCTGGCGTTGACGAGCAGCCGGGCAGGAGGCACCGGTGCAGTCAGCGGCAGCGCGTCTCCCTTCAGTCCGAACGTGGCGAGCAGTGCGGCAGCCTTGAGCGGATTGCGGTTGAGGATCGTCACCCGTCCCACGCCCAGCTTGGAAAGCGCGAACAGAATTGCCCGCGCCGCGCCGCCCGCGCCGATCACGCACACCGGCTGGCGTGTCAGGTCCAGCCCGGCGATCGGAGCGTGAAAGCCGGCAGCATCGGTATTGGTGCCGATCCAGCGAAGGTCCTCGCCACGGAATACGGTGTTGATCGCCCCGATCGATCCCCGCACGTCGCCCGGATCGGCGACATGATCGAGCGCCGCCAGTTTGTGGGGGACGGTGATGTTACAGCCGCGCCATGCCGGATCGTCGCGCCGATCGTCGAAATAGGCGGCAAGGTCGGAGGGTTTCACGTGAAACGACCGATAGTCCGCATCCATGCCGATCTGATCCAGCCAGAACCGATGGATCCGCGGCGACTTGGATTGGGCGATCGGATCGCCGATCACTTCAGCATAGGGTTTCATGCGGCGAGTTTCCCCCGTTGGCGCAGATAGCGCGCGACCTCGATCAACGGCATGCCGAGGATCGTCCAGTGATCGCCTTCGACCCGGTCGAAAAGCTGAACGCCCGGTCCCTCGATCCGGAAACACCCGACACAGCCGGCAATGGCCGGCCATTCGGCGTCGAGATAAGATTCGATGAAGCCGTCGGACAACGACCGGACGGTCAGCCGCGCATGACCGACGTGACGCCATACCGGACGGCCATCCTCGACGATCACCGCCGCGCTGAACAGATCGTGGCGTCCGCCCGACATCGCGCGCAGATGCGCTGTGGCATTGGCACGGTCGACCGGCTTGTCGAGCACCGTACCGTCGGCGAGCGTGACGACTGAATCTGCGCCGAGCACCATCGTGCCGGGAACGCGCGTCGCGGCGCGCAACGCCTTCATTTCGGCGAGCGCATCGGCAAGGTCGCGCGGCTTGAGCGCTTCCGCCGCCAGCGCCGCCTTCGCCGCATCCTCATCAAGGCCGCTGGGGATCGCATCGTGCTCGATGCCGGCGGCATCAAGCATCGCGCGGCGCGACGCACTGGTGGAGGCGAGTACGAAGCTCATGCGCGCGGCTCCAGCCGGCGTTCGTTCGCCAGCGTGATGATCGCCGCCGCCGTTTCCTCGATCGAACGCCGCGTGACGTCGATCACCGGCCAGCCATTGTCGGCGAACATCCGCCGCGCATAGGATAGTTCACGCACTACCGCATCCTGTTCGACATAATCGGTGTCGGGCATCTGGTTGAGCGACAACAGTCGGTTGCGGCGGATCGCGATCAACCGGTCGGCACTGGTCGTCAGGCCGACGACAAGCGGATTGCGCAGCGCGAACAGGATCGGCGGCGGCGGGCTTTCGACGACGATCGGGATATTGGCGGTCTTGTATCCGCGATTGGCGAGGTAGATCGACGTCGGGGTCTTGGACGAACGCGATACGCCAGCAAGGACGATTTCGGCTTCTTCCCAATCCTCCGAGGCGATGCCGTCATCGTGCGCGATCGTCCACTGAATCGCCTCGACCCGCGCGAAATAGGCGGCGTCGAGCGTATGCTGCCGCCCCGGACGTGCCTTCGCTTCCTGGCCCAGCAGCGCCGACAGCGCATTGCTCACGGCGTCCATCGGCGCGACTGCGCGCAGGCCGAGCGTCGCGCAACGCGCCTCCAGCATGCGGCGGATCACCGGGTTGACCAGTGTATAGAGCACCAGTCCCGGATTGACGGTGATTTCCGACAGGATGCGTTCGAGATGCGTTTCGGATCGCACCATCGGCCAGAAATGACGCATCGTATCGACGTCGTCGAACTGTGCCAGTGCCGCCTTCGCAATATTCTCCAGCGTCTCGCCGGTGGAGTCGGACAACAGGTGGAGATGCAGGCGCATATCGCCCCTTTGCGCACAAGGCTGTGGATAAGTCGGGGGTCCGCGCTAGCGCAACTCGGGCTTGCCGCCAAGCTGTGGGCAACCGGGCTTTTATCCCCGATCCATCCACAATCCCGGCACAGGCACCAGTTTGCCCCACAGGCTGTGGATAATGGGGACGGGCGTCGGTGAATCGGCGGAACCGTGCGGTTCGGCCTACGTCAATCTGTTGGCATTTCGGGCAATCCACCATAAGCCCCGGAACCCACCGCCCAACCTCTTCCACCAGTCTTATAGATTCTACTTATTATAGTAGTGGAGCGACGACGCTGACCGGTTCACCCCCAAATAAATCGCTTCTTCGCACGCTGGCCGGCGAACGGCAGTCCGTCCCGCCAATCTGGCTGATGCGACAGGCGGGACGGTATCTGCCCGAATATCGCGCGCTGCGGGCGGAGAAGGGCGGGTTCCTCGATCTCGTCAACGATCCGCCCGCCGCGACCGAGGTGACGTTGCAACCGCTGCGCCGGTTCGCGTTCGACGGCGCGATCCTGTTCAGCGACATCCTGATGGTTCCCAACGCGCTAGGACAGCGTCTGTGGTTCGAGGCGGGGGAGGGGCCGCGACTGGCCCCCGAACTGCGGACCCGCGCGGCGATCGACGCGCTGGAAGCCGATTCAGCGATCCTCGACCCGATCTATGCGACGGTGCGTGGCGTCGCGGCTTCGCTGCCGCCGACCACTACCTTCCTTGGCTTCGCAGGATCGCCGTGGACGGTCGCCACCTACATGATTGCCGGCAAGGGCAGTCGGGAGCAGGCGGAGGCTCGCAGGCTCGCCTATGCCGATCCAGCGGCCGTACAAACGCTGATCGACCGCATCGCCGACATGACGGTCGATTATCTGGCCGGACAGGTCGCGGCGGGCGTAGAGGCGGTGCAGTTGTTCGACAGCTGGTCGGGAAGCCTGGCGCCCGTCGAATTCGAACGCTGGGTCGTGGCACCGACCGCGCGGATCGTGGAACGGCTACGCGCGCGGGTGAACGTACCGGTGATCGGCTTTCCGAAGGGCGCGGGGGGCAAGCTGGCCGCCTATGCCCGCGAAACCGGCGTCGACGCGATCGGTCTGGACGAAACGGTCGATCCGGTCTGGGCCGACCGCGAGCTGCCGGCGACAATGCCGGTGCAGGGCAATCTCGATCCGCTGCTGCTGATCGCAGGTGGCGAGGCGCTGGATCGCGGGGTCGACCGGGTGCTGGCGGCGTTCGCGGATCGGCCGCATATCTTCAACCTAGGCCATGGCATCCAGCAGGATACGCCGATCGCGCATGTCGAGCGGCTGGTGGCAAGGGTGCGCGGGCGATGACCGGCTTCCTCGGCGCAGCCTATCCGTGGGTGAAGGCGGCGCACATCGTGTTCGTCATCTTCTGGATGGCCGGACTGTTCATGTTTCCCCGCTATCTGGTCCATCACCAGGAAGGATTGTCCGATCCGGCCGAACCGGCGCGGTGGATCCGGCGCGAAGGGCTGTTGCGGCGGATGATCCTGACCCCGTCGCTAGTGGTTGTCTGGGTGCTGGGACTGGCGCTGGCGGTGAATATCGGGTTGCTGGACGGTGGTGCCGGGCTGGGCTGGCTGCATGCCAAGTTGGCGTTCGTACTGTTGCTCAGTGGCTATCATGGCTGGGCGGTGGGCTATGCCCGCAAACTGGCGGCGAGTCGTCCGACCTTGAAGCCACGCCAGTTGCGGTTGCTGAACGAGGTGCCCGCGCTGGCGGCTGCGGTGATCGTAGTGCTGGCGGTCGTGAAGCCGTTCTAGAACAGGGGAACAGAAAAGGATCTGACCTGCATCGCCGTCGTGTCGATGGCGGTACAGTCTACGCCGGTCGACAAGCAGGCCGGACTGGTCGGGGGTCTGATGTACTTCATGGGCCGCATCGATCGCGCGGCACCGGGGTTGGACTATGCCGAGGAACTGGCGCGGCTGATCCGCACCAAGGATGGTGAAGCCAAGGTCCGGGCGGCGGCACCACGTTGCGGGACGATCTTGCAGGAACGTGGAACGTCGATGCAGCGCTGGGGCGGGGCGTTGCGAGAAGCCGGCAGGAAATAAGAGCAGACGGCGGCTCGCTTGACTTGGCGGGACGTGCATTCTAGGCCGATGCCGTTGGTGCCCGGTCCTCGGTGCGCCCGTCCCAGCCGCTCGCGTCCGCCGTTCCGCCGACCTTGCCCTTCTATCGCTGACCTGGACCTCCCCCATGCATCTTAAAGATCTGAAAAAACACGCCCCCGCCGAACTCGTGTCGATGGCCGAGGAACTGGGGGTCGAAGGCGCATCGACGATGCGCAAGCAGGACCTGATGTTCGCGATCCTGAAGGCGCGCGCCGAAAATGGCGAGCAGATCATGGGCGTCGGCACGATCGAGGTGTTGCAGGACGGCTTCGGCTTTCTGCGCAGCCCGGAGGCGAACTATCTCGCGGGGCCGGACGATATCTATATCTCGCCCAACCAGGTGCGGAAGCACGGGTTGCGCACCGGTGACACTGTCGAAGGCGAAGTACGCGCACCCAAGGACGGCGAGCGTTATTTCGCGCTGACCCGTCTGGTATCGGTCAATTTCGACGATCCCGACGCGGTGCGTCATCGCGTCAATTTCGACAATCTCACGCCGCTCTATCCCGAGAGCAAGCTGACGCTCGACCAGCTCGATCCGACGATCAAGGACAAGTCGGCGCGCGTGATCGACATCGTGTCGCCGCAGGGCAAGGGGCAGCGTACGCTGATCGTGGCACCGCCGCGCGTCGGCAAGACGGTCATGTTGCAGAACATGGCCAAGGCGATCACCGACAACCATCCCGAAGTGTTCCTGATCGTGCTGCTGATCGACGAGCGGCCCGAGGAAGTCACCGACATGCAGCGAAGCGTGAAGGGCGAGGTCGTGTCGTCCACGTTCGACGAACCGGCGCAGCGTCACGTCCAGGTCGCCGAAATGGTGATCGAAAAGGCGAAGCGGCTGGTCGAGCACAAGCGCGACGTCGTCATCCTGCTCGATTCGATCACACGCCTTGGTCGCGCGTACAACACGGTCGTGCCGTCGTCGGGCAAGGTGCTGACCGGCGGTGTCGATGCGAACGCATTGCAGCGGCCGAAGCGCTTCTTCGGTGCGGCGCGTAACATCGAGGAGGGCGGTTCGCTGTCGATCATCGCCACCGCGCTGATCGATACCGGCAGCCGGATGGACGAGGTGATCTTCGAAGAGTTCAAGGGCACCGGCAATTCGGAAATCGTGCTGGACCGAAAGGTCGCCGACAAGCGCGTATTCCCGGCGCTCGATGTCGGCAAGTCCGGTACGCGCAAGGAAGAATTGCTGGTCGACAAGACCAAGCTGTCCAAGATGTGGGTATTGCGTCGCATTTTGATGCAGATGGGCACGATCGATGCGGTCGAGTTCCTGCTCGACAAGATGAAGAATTCGAAGACGAACGAAGATTTCTTCGACAGCATGAATCAGTAACGGCGAGCGGTCCGGGTGGATTGCCGCCGGGAATCACCGCTGGCGACCGGTCAGCGCGCCGACCGGCCGGGCATTCCACCGAACTCCACAACGCCGCGTATTCCCTTGGGACTACGCGGCGTTGTCGCATTCCGAACCGTTTCCCGCTACCGTGCACGGCCAAGCCACCGGGGACCAACGCCATGAAGATCAACGTCGAAGTCGACTGCACCCCCGAAGAAGCCCGCCGTGCAATGGGCCTGCCGGACTTCACGCCCGTGCATGAACGCTATGTCGCGATGCTGACCGAGACGATAGAGAAGGGCGCCAGCCCCGAAATGCTCGACCAGATGATGAAGAGCTGGGCGCCGATGGGCGAGGCGGGCATGACGTTCTGGCGGCGGATGTTCGAGACGGCAGGACGTGGCGGCTGAGGTGATCGATACGATCTTTGCGGTGTCGAGTGGGCGGCCACCCGCCGCGATCGCGGTGTTGCGGATATCGGGACCGGACGCGATGCGCGCTGCGGTAGCGATGAGCGGACCGCTCCCACCGGAACGCCGCGCGACGCTTCGGGCACTGTATGATCCTGTGGATAACCGGTTGCTGGATCGTGGATTGTTGTTGGTGTTTCCCGGTCCGGCGACCGCAACCGGCGAAGATCTGGTCGAACTGCACTTGCACGGCGGACGGGCAGTGGTCGACGGGGTCGAGGCAGCGCTTGCGGCGATACCCGGCCTTCGCCCGGCCGCGCCTGGTGAATTTACCCGGCGCGCATTGGCGAACGGGCGGATCGACCTCACCGAAGCGGAAGGGTTGGCCGATTTGTTGTCGGCGGAAACCGAGGCACAACGTCGAATGGCGATCGATGCCAGCGGCGGACGGTTGCGAAGACTGGTGGGAGAGTGGTCCGAGCAGGCACTGACGCTTTCTGCTATGATCGAGGCGTTGCTGGATCATGCCGACGAGGATGACGTCGATGCCAGCGACGCGGTCGTCGGTCGGGTCCGCCACGATGCGGCACGGCTGGCGGATGCGATCGATACGGTGCTGTCGGCTCCGCCGGTCGAGCGGCTGCGTGATGGCATCCGGGTCGTGCTTGCGGGCCCACCGAATGCCGGCAAATCGACCCTGCTCAACCGGCTGGTCGAACGCGAGGCAGCGATCGTGTCACCGGTGGCGGGGACCACGCGCGACCGGATCGAGATACCGGTGACGCGCAACGGTATGGCATGGCTGTTCATCGATACCGCCGGTATTCGACACGGTGCGGATGATGCCGTCGAACGGATCGGGATCGAGCGTGCGTCGCGCGCAATGGCCGAGGCGGATATCGTCTTGTGGCTTGGCGAGGATGAGCCGCCAGTCGGCGCGATTGGATTGTTTCCCCGGTGCGATCTGCCCGGACGAACAATCCCATCCGATCGGATAGGGGTGTCCGCGGTAACGGGTGTGGGAATGGGAGTACTCTGGACGAGGTTGACCGAACATGGTCGGTCGCTCCTGCCCAAGACCGACGAGGTCGCGTTGAACCGCCGGCAACGGACCGACGCTGCTACCGCTGCTGCTGCGTTACAGCGGGCGTCGATGCAGCAAGACCCCCTGTTGATCGGAGAGGAACTGCGCTATGCGATCGGCGGGTTCGCGGCGCTGACAGGCGTTCGCGCGACCGAGGCAATGCTCGATACGCTGTTCGGGCGTTTTTGTATCGGCAAATAATGTTCCACGTGGAACGATGAACCATGACCTATGATGTACTGATCGTCGGCGGAGGACATGCCGGCACCGAGGCTGCGGCCGCCGCGGCCCGACGTGGGGCCAAGACGCTTCTGATCGATTTCGATCCGACGCGGATCGGCGCAATGTCGTGCAATCCTGCGATTGGCGGATTGGGCAAGGGACATATCGTCCGGGAAATCGATGCACTCGACGGGCTGATGGCGCGGGCTGCGGATGCTGCGGCGATTCATCACCGCATGCTCAACCGGAGCAAGGGGTCGGCGGTACAGGGACCACGGGTGCAGGCGGATCGGGTCCGCTATGCTGCTGCCGTGCGGGAGTTGCTCGCGCATCCGATGCTGACGATCATGGCCGGAGACAGTGTCGCCTTGACCACACTGGCTGGCCGGGTCACCGGCGTCGAACTGGCGGATGGCGCACGGATAGCCGCGAGGACGGTCGTACTGGCGACCGGGACGTTCCTTGGCGGAACGATGTTTCGTGGTGACGAACGGGCGGTGGGCGGACGCGTGGGCGAACGGGCCGCAACCCGTCTGGGCCAACAATTGCGCGACCTCGCGTTGCCGATTGCGCGGTTGAAGACCGGTACGCCGCCACGTCTGGATGGACGGACGATCGATTGGGCCGCGCTGCCCGAACAGCCATCGGACGCGGACGCATGGACGATGTCGCCGCTTTCGGACCCCAAGTTGCGCCTGCCACAACTCGATTGCGCCATCGCGCGAACGACGGCCGAGACGCATGATATTATCCGAGCGGGGCTCGATCGCTCGCCCCTGTTCTCTGGATCGATCGAAGGGCGCGGGCCGCGATATTGCCCGTCGATCGAGGACAAGGTCCACCGGTTCGGCGACCGTGACGGGCATCAAATCTTCCTCGAGCCTGAGGGATTGGACACACATCTGGTCTATCCCAACGGGGTATCGACGTCACTGCCGACCGACGTGCAACTGGCGATGCTGCGAAGCGTCGCCGGGCTGGAACGGGTCGAGATCGTCACGCCGGGTTATGCCGTCGAGTATGACTATATCGATCCGCGCGCGCTGGACGCGACGCTGGCGCTGCGTGCTATCGACGGGCTGTACTTCGCGGGCCAGATCAATGGCACGACGGGATATGAGGAAGCCGGCGGCCAAGGGCTGGTCGCAGGTGCCAACGCAGCGGCGGCAGCGCTGGGCTTGGCACCGCTTATCCTCGATCGAGCATCGAGCTACATTGGCGTGATGATCGACGATCTGGTGTTGCAGGGCGTATCCGAACCGTACCGGATGATGACTGCGCGGGCAGAGTTTCGGCTGCGACTACGGTCCGACAATGCCACGACGCGGCTTGGCACCGTCGGAAAGGACGCAGGCTTGCTTTCGCCGGAACGCATTGCGTTCAACGCCGCCCGGGCCGAACGACGCGAAGCGCTGGCACCATTGCTGGACCGTCGGTCATCGGCAGGCGCATTGCAACGATTGGGTGCACCGGTCTCCGGAACCGATACCCGGACCGGGGCGCAATGGCTTCAGGTTCACGGGGTACATCCAAGGCATATCGGGCTGGACGAAACGACCGACGACGTGTTGGCAGAGCTGGTCGAGGACGCACGGTACGCGCCCTACCTGGAGCGACAGGCGGCGGAACTTGCTGCCGCGCGGGACGATCATGTCGTGTTGGCGGGTGACTTTCCGTTCGCAGAAGTGCCGGGATTGTCGAACGAGATGATCGAACGGTTGAGCGCCGCTGCGCCGGAAACGCTGGCTGCGGCGGGTCGGATACAGGGCGTGACCCCGGCAGCGCTGGTCGCGATTCTGCTGCATAGCCGCGCAAGGATCGCCGCATGACCGAAGAGGCAGCGCGCGCGTGGATCGCAGCACGGTACGATGCCGCTCGGCTCCAACAGCTCGACCGGTTCGCGGCGATGATCGTCAGGGAAACCTTCAATCAGAACCTGATTGCGGCGTCGACGATCGATACGATCTGGCAACGGCATGTACTGGATTCCGCGCAACTAGTGCCGTTGGTAGCGGAAGCAGGTGAGGGCGACTGGATCGATATCGGAGCAGGGGCGGGCTTTCCCGGCATCGTCGCAGCGATTCTGACTGACCGGCGGGTGGTACTGGTCGAACCGCGTGCGAAGCGCGCAACACTGCTCAACGATATGGCTGATCTGATGGGACTATCGAACGTCGTCGTGCATCAATCGAAGATCGAGCGGCTGGACGTGACCACGCCTGCAGCCATTGTTTCGGCGCGAGCGGTCGCGCGATTGACTGCAATATTTTCGATGGGCCATCGGCACGCAGACGCAGATACGATATGGGTGCTGCCCAAGGGGCGTTCCGCAGAAGACGAAGTATCGGAAGCGCGTGCCGACTGGCACGGAACGTTTCACGTGGAACAGAGCATCACCGATCCGACGTCATCGATCGTGATCGCGCAGGGAGTGCGCCGGAAATGATTTGCATTGCCATCGCAAACCAGAAGGGCGGCGTCGGCAAGACCACCACCGCGATCAACGTCGGTACGGCGCTGGCGGCGACCGGCCTGGACGTCCTGATCCTCGATCTCGATCCGCAGGGAAACGCATCGACCGGGCTCGGCATCGGTCGTAACGACCGGGAATATTCGACCTATGATCTGCTCGTCGGCGACATGATGCTGACCGAAGCGGCGATCCCGACCAAGGTGCCGCGTCTGTCGATCGTACCGGCGACGGTCGACCTGTCAGGCGCTGAGATCGAGCTGATCGAGTTCGAGGTACGGACGCACCGACTCGACCGGGTGGTAGAGGCGAGCGGCGGGAAATGGGATGTGATCCTGATCGACTGTCCGCCGTCGCTGGGTCTGCTGACGATCAACGCGATGGTCGCCAGCCATGCGTTGCTGGTGCCGTTGCAATGCGAGTTCTTCGCGCTGGAGGGGCTGAGCCAGTTGCTCAGCACGGTCGAACGCATCCGTGAGCGTTTTAATCCGGGGCTATCGATCCTTGGGGTGGTGCTGACGATGTATGATCGCCGTAACCGGCTCACGGATCAGGTCTCGGACGATGTCCGTGCCGTGCTGGGCAAAGTGGTGTTCGACACTGTCATCCCGCGCAACGTCCGGCTGTCCGAGGCACCGAGCCACGGCATGCCCGCGCTGATCTACGATTATCGTTGTGCGGGATCCGAAGCCTATATCGCGCTGGCCCGCGAAGTGATCCAGCGGTTGCCGGTACTGGCGGAGGCAGCATGAGCGACGCGCTTTCCCCCCGCCGGCCACGCAGCGGACTGGGTCGTGGGCTTAGTTCACTGCTCGGCGATAGCGACGGTGAAACGGGCAATGGTCGGGCCCAGACGGTTCCGACCGGTGTGCGTCAATTACCGGTTACGGCACTATCGCCATTGCCGGGACAGCCACGGCGGTTCTTCGACGAATCGGCGCTCGACGAACTGGCGGAATCGATCGCGGCGCGCGGCGTCATCCAGCCGATCGTGGTGCGCCCGCATGGCAAGGGGTTCCAGATCGTCGCTGGCGAACGGCGCTGGCGTGCGGCACAACGGGCGCGACTACACGAAGTGCCGGTGGTCGTTCGCGACTTTACCGACGCGGAGACGATGGAAATCGCGCTGGTCGAAAATATCCAGCGTCGCGATCTGACTGCGATCGAGGAGGCGGAAGGCTATCGTCGGCTGATCGACGAGTTCGGTCATACGCAGGAAGCGTTGGCCAATCTGGTCGCCAAGTCACGCAGCCACGTCACCAACCTGCTCCGGTTGCTGGAACTGCCCAAACCGATTCAGGACATGGTCGGCGACCAGCGGCTCAGCATGGGTCATGCCCGCGCACTCATCAACGTGCCCGAAGCCGAAGCGATCGCCGAACGGGTCGTTGCGAAGGGACTGTCGGTCCGCGACGCGGAACGACTGGCACGCAATGCGCGCAACCCGGTCGAGCGAAAGGCTAGAGGGGCGGCACGTCCCTCATCCGGCAGCGAGGGCGAAACAGGTGATGCCGATCTGCGCGCACTCGAACGGCAACTCGGGGACGTGCTGGGACTTGCGGTCCAGATCGGGCACAGCGGCAATGGCGGGACGATATCAGTCGCATATTCCACGTTGGATCAATTGGATATGCTGTGTCAGCGTCTGAGCGGCGAGCGTATTTGATACGGTAAATTTACCCGCCGGTGTCATGCCGTGGATATGGATGCACGTACTCGCTTCGATCACGATACCGCCAATTATCTGTCTGATCGTCTTTCGGCAGCGCCTGATCCGGCGGCGACCTGCGCCATCGGTCGCGTCATCGAAATCGCCGGACCGTCGAGCGCCGTTGCGCTCGATCTCGGGGTGGTCGCGCGACTGGCCGGGAACGACGATACCGCGATCAGCTTTGCGGGACAGGTCGGATCGCAGGTCCGCATGCGGGTCGGCGATAAATGGATCATCGCGAATATTCGCGAACTGCGTCTGGCCCCCGGCGATGCAACCAGCGCAATCGCGCAGGTCGATTTCATGGGGGAAGCGAAAGAGGACGCGGCGACCGGGCAGTGGCGCGGTTTTCGTCGCGGCGTCACGCGCTATCCATTGCCGGGAACGCCGGTATTTCCGGTGACGTCCGACGATCTGCGCCAACTGCATGCCGCACAGGACCGCCCGCATATCGAGATCGGGCACGTCTATCCCAGCGATGACATCCGGGCCGCACTGTATGTCGACGGGCTGCTGGGCAAGCATTTTGCGCTGCTGGGATCGACCGGCACCGGCAAATCGACCACCGCCGCGTTGATCCTGCACCGGATCTGTCGCGCCAGTCCGCAAGGGCATGTCGTGATGATCGATCCGCACGGCGAATATGCTGCCGCGTTCGGCGAAATCGGCGCGTCCTTCGACGTATCCAACCTGCAAATGCCCTACTGGCTGCTCAATTTCGAAGAGCATTGCGAGATATTCCTGACGTCCACCGGGTCCGAACGACAGATCGACGCCGACATCCTGAACAAATGCATCCTGCAGGCAAAGTCGAAGAACCGGTTGGCGCAGGAGATCGGCAAGATCACCATCGATTCACCGATTCCGTATCTGTTGTCGGACCTGACCAATATCCTGCAACTGGAAATGGGAAAGATGGATCGCGCGGGCGACAGCGCGCCCTATATGCGGATCAAGAGCAAGGTCGACGAGATCAAGGCCGATCCGCGCTATGGATTCATGTTTTCGGGCATGCTGGTCGCCGATACAATGGCGGCGTTCCTGAAACGCATCTTCCGCCTTCCGGCCGACGGACGACCTATTTCGATCATCGATGTCTCGGGCGTGCCATCGGAAATCACGTCGGTCGTCGTCGCGGTCCTTGGCCGGATGGTGTTCGACTATGCGATCTGGTCGCGTGGCGAGGCGGAACGGCCGATCCTGCTGATCTGCGAGGAAGCGCATCGCTATGTCCCCAACGAACGAAACTCGGACGGATCGTCGGTTGCCCGCATTCTCGGGCGGATCGCGAAGGAAGGCCGGAAATACGGCGTATCGCTGGGGCTGATAACGCAGCGTCCTTCGGACCTTGCCGAAGGAGTGCTGTCGCAGTGCGGCACGATCATCGCCATGCGACTGAACAACGAACGCGATCAGGCCTTCGTCCGCGCGGCGATGCCGGAGTCCGCACGGGGGTTTCTCGACGCGATCCCGGCGCTGCGCAATCGCGAATGCATCGTGGTGGGTGAGGGGGTGGCGACGCCGATCCGCGTCATGATCGACGCGCTGGAAGAAGCATCCCGACCGGCATCGGCCGATCCGTCGTTCACCGCGCTATGGCGCGAAACGGGGGGTGAGGACGGCATCGTCGAGCGAACGATCCGGCGGTGGCGCACACAGGGGCGATAACGGCATCGAACTGCGATCCGTTCGTGCGGGCGATGCGCACCGGTCAAAACCCGATTTACCGCAGCGCCATCAACCGACCGACCTGCCGACGGAAGCGAACCAGCTCGTCGCCCGCCAACTGCTGGACGGTTGAAAAGGATACCGATCGGGGATCGATCGGCACGCCGCTACGCCAGAGTTCGTAATGAAGATGCGGTCCGGTCGACAGGCCGGTCGATCCGACATAGCCGATGACCTGACCCCGGCTGACACGCGTGCCGGGCGCGACCGCGATACGGCTCATATGGCCATAGCCGGTTGCAAGGCCGCCGCCGTGATTGAGCTTCACGAAGTTGCCATAACCGCCATGGCGGCCCGCCATCGCAACCACGCCGTCGGTGGCGGCACGAATCGGCGTGCCATAGCCGGCGGCGAAGTCCATGCCCTTGTGCAGCTTGCGAAAACCGAGGATCGGATGCACGCGCCAGCCGAAATTGGACGATATGCGCGCCGCGACCGGCCACGTCATCACGCCCTTGCGTTCGCCGATGCCCGCCGGATCGAGCCATTCGGTCCGGCCATCGTCCTGCCAACGGATCAGGTGAACGTCGCGTCGACCGTCCAGCCCGGCATAGAGAAGCTGACCCAGTTGTACTTCGCCGGTCGCAGCGCGCGCCTGTTCCACGATCAGGTCGAAGCGATCATCCTGATCCACCTGTCCCATCGGAACGAAGCCCGACACCGATTTGATGAAGGACTCGATCGCTTTGGCGGGTGCGCCTGCTGCTCGCGCGGCACGATACAGGCTGACACCGACGCGCCCCCGGATGCGCAGCGGCGTGCGGTCGATCGCGATCGGCGTGGCGTCGACCCGCAGTACGCCGCCTTCCCGCACGACGGCCAGCGCCAGATCGAACCGGGCGCGAAAGGCAACGCGTTCGAGTGGCCGGGCCTGCGCCCGCGAATCACGACGACCCAGCGTGATGTCGAGCCGGGTGGCAGGCGAGAGTTCGGCGGGATCGACCTGACTCGCGACCATCGTCGCGACCTGTGCCGCCTCGGCCGATGCGACACCGGACCGTCGAAGCGCATCGGCGATGCCGGCGCCGAGCGTGGCGGTCGCTTCGAGGATCGGACGTTCGGGTGTGTCGTTCAGCGGCCGGACGCCGCTGGTCGGTGCGAGGCGCATGCCGCTGTTCGCACCCAATGCACCTGCGCCGAACGACAGGCTGCGCGCGTCGTCCAGCGCGGCGCCGTCGAACGTAGCGGGAACGCCGCCGATAATCGGGCGACCCAGCTCCGGCGACAATAGCCAGACGGCCCCGCACAACGCGGCGCAGGTTGCCAGTCCGCGAAACCAGTCGCGCGATCCGATCGCCGCGCCCAGATCGGGTGTCCAGTCGAACGATCCGATCGTCCCGCGCCACCGGTCGATGCGCGGGGCGGCCATGACGGGCGCGCGCCCGAATTGCAGCGCACCGCCGCCCCCGGCCAGTTCCAGTCCATGATCCGCGCGCAGGAACACCCGCGATTCCCCCAAGGCGGCCGGTCCACCGGCCCATCGCGAACCTCGTGTGAAGGACAAGATTTAAAGTCAAATGAACCTGCGAAATGGTTGCATGGCATGCGGCGGAACGTGGTGAGCGGGCGGCGGAGTGAATCGTGAGTTGTGCCGTACGAAAGCCGTTGCACCGGCCGGTGCGACACCCGATGTTGCGTTCGTAA
Organism: Sphingomonas sp. CFBP 13720; assembly: GCF_014842075.1. Taxonomy (GTDB): domain Bacteria; phylum Pseudomonadota; class Alphaproteobacteria; order Sphingomonadales; family Sphingomonadaceae; genus Sphingomonas. The sequence goes on along the minus strand of NZ_JACYVA010000003.1, from coordinate 431,767 downwards.
TGAGCCAGTTCGCGCGTAGCCCGGTCACGGCAGTGTTGGGGCCGACCAACACCGGCAAGACCTATCTCGCGATCGAGCGGATGTGCGGTCATGCGTCGGGTATGATCGGCTTTCCGCTGCGGTTGCTGGCGCGTGAGAATTACGACCGGGTGGTCGCGATGAAGGGCGTCGAAAACGTCGCGCTGGTGACCGGCGAAGAACGGATCATCCCGCCCAAGGCGCGCTGGTTCCTGTGCACAGCCGAATCGATGCCGCTGGAACGCGAGACGGCGTTCGTCGCGCTGGACGAAGCGCAATTGGGCGCGGACCCCGAACGCGGGCATGTATTCACCGACCGGCTGTTGCGCGCGCGCGGACGCGAGGAGACGATGATCCTCGGCTCCGACGCGTTGCGGCCGATGGTCCGCGCACTGGTCAAGGATGCCGAGATCATCGGCCGACCGCGATTTTCGACGCTGAGTTTCGCGGGCGCGCGTAAACTGTCGCGGCTGCCGCGACGGTCGGCGATCGTCGCATTCTCGGCCGAGGAAGTCTATGCCGTGGCAGAGGCGATCCGGCGGATGCGCGGCGGCGCGGCGGTGGTGATGGGGGCATTGTCGCCACGCACCCGCAATGCGCAGGTCCAGATGTTCCAGTCGGGCGAGGTCGATTACCTCGTCGCGACCGATGCCATCGGCATGGGGCTGAACCTCGACGTACAGCATGTCGCGTTCGCGTCGCTGCGCAAGTTCGACGGACGGCGGCAACGACGGCTGACCGTCGCAGAAATGGCGCAAATTGCGGGACGTGCCGGGCGGCATCATCGCGACGGGACGTTCGGCGCGCTGGTCGACGACGGTCCCAATGCCTTTACGCCCGAGGAAATGCTGGCGATCGAGGGGCATCACGTACCCCCGCTCGAACGGCTGTACTGGCGCAGCGGCGAGCCGGATTTCTCCAGCGTCGATGCGCTGGTCGCGAGCCTTGAGGAACGACCGCAGCACCCGGTGCTGACCGCTGCTCCGCAGGCGATCGATTTGATCGTACTGAAACGACTGGCCGAGGAAGACTGGGTACGGGCGCGCACGCGGTCGCCCATGATGGTGCGCCGGTTGTGGTCGGCGTGCGGACTGCCCGATTTCCGAAAGCTTGGCCCCGATCCGCATGCCCGCTTCGTCGGACGGATCTTCGGCCATCTCAGCGAGGGGGCAGGGCATCTGCCGCACCAGTGGTTCGCCGACGAACTGCAACGGCTGGACTTGATGACCGGCGATGTCGAGACGATCGCGGGACGGATCGCGGCGGTGCGAAGCTGGGCGTATATCGCGCATCGTGCCGACTGGCTGATGGACCCCGAACATTGGGCGGCGCGGACGCGCGGCGTGGAAGAGAAACTGTCCGACGCGCTGCACGACCGGTTGCGCCAGCGCTTCGTCGACCAACGGACTACGGTGCTGTTGCGCCGGATCGGGGCAGGCGCGGCGGACCTGCCGGTCGATGTCGGCAGCGACGGCGTCGTTAGTGTGGACGGTCACGATATCGGCCGCCTGAACGGGTTTCGGTTCGAGGTATCGCCCGATACGACCGTCGCCGACAAACGGCTGCTGATCGCGGCGGCGGAAAAGGGACTGGTCGGCGAGTTGGCGAAGCGTGCCGCCGAACTGGCGGTCGCGTCCGATGCCGAACTGTCGCTGGCGGCCGAACCGGGATCGGTGCCGCGCCTGTGGTGGTCGGGACTGACGGTCGCGACCATGACGGCGGGGCCGACGCTCGACCGGCCGGCGGTGACGCTGGACCGCAGCCTGCATGTGCTCGATCGTGCCGCACAGGCGGCGGTACGCGATCGGCTGGCGGCATGGATCGCGCAGGAAACGGCGCGACACGTGCCGACATTGACCGCGCTGGCGGCACTGGCACGCGATCCGGCGGCAAGCGGTGCGTTGCGCGCGGTGGCTGCCTCGCTGACCGAGGTCGGCGGGATCGCGCCGCGCGACGGTTTCGACGCGATGCTCACGCCGCTGGAAAGTGACGACCGGCGACGGCTGCGCAAGGCGGGGGTGACGATCGGTACGCTCGACCTGTTCGATGCACGGTTGTTCCGTCCGGCAGCGGCGGCATGGCGCGCGGCGCTGCTGGCGGCGCGCGACGGGCGACCCGTCGAACCGCTGGCCCCGGTCGGCGCTAGCGTGCTGCCGGCGGGGCAGGCGGCGTGGGGCTATCGCCGGCTGGGGGCGCAGGCGGTACGTGTCGACCTGATCGAACGGCTGGCACGGACGGTGCACGACGCGCGCAAGGGAGCCGCGCCATTTGCGCCCGATCCCGCGTTGGCGACGTCGATGGGGCTGAAGCCGGACACGATCGCGCGGTTGATGGCGCAATTGGGTTTCCGGCCGAGTGCGGTGGTCGATGCCGTGCCGCACTGGCGCTGGGGCGGGATGCGCAAGCCCACGCCGCCCGCGCCGAAGCCGGCGGTGCGTCCGGGCAACGCATTCGGTGCGCTGGCCGATCTGGGGTTCGATCGCTGAATGGCCAGCGGATCGCCCGAACCGACGCTGCGGCTCGACATCTTTCTATGGCACGCCCGGCTTGCCAAGACGCGCAGTGCGGCGCAGGCGATCTGCGAAGGGGGGCGGTTGCGGCTGGACGGACGGCGCATCGAACGCGCGCATTGTCCGGTGCGCGTCGGCATGGTCATGGCGTTTCCGCTGAACGGGGTCGTCCGCATCCTCCGGGTCGAGGCGCTGCCGACGCGGCGCGGCCCGCCGGCCGAGGCGCGTACGTTGTACACCCCACTGGAACCCACACGATCCAGCCCCGTTGACGAGTCGGATTCCGCCGCATAACGCGGTCGCATTCGATTCCCGGAGCTGTTCGACCCATGACCTACGTCGTCACCGACGCCTGCATCCGCTGCAAGTATATGGACTGTGTCGAGGTTTGCCCGGTCGACTGTTTCTATGAAGGCGAGAACATGCTCGTCATCAACCCCAGCGAATGTATCGATTGCGGGGTATGCGAACCCGAATGTCCGGCCGAAGCGATCCTGCCCGATACCGAAAGCGGGCTGGAACAGTGGCTGGAACTGAACAACACCTTTTCGGCGCAATGGCCCAACGTCACGCGTAACGCGAACCAGACTCCGCCGGATGCCGACGCGTTCAAGGGCGTAGAGGGCAAGTTCGACAAGTATTTCTCGGCGGAACCGGGCGCGGGCGACTGACACTTTCGGGGATCGCGGGCCTTGAGGACCGACGGACGTGATGTCCGCCGGACGCGGTTGCCATTGATGCTGGTAATTTTGTTGCCATGATGGTATAACCCGCGTCAGACGGAGGCATTTCCAGCGCCCCGCCCGGAGAGCCACCTCTAGCAAACGTCCTCGTGTCGTTCTTTCGCCGGTTACCCTTTTGTGGTTCCGGGGGAAGGAGCGTCGGCATCGGGGCGACCACGGAAAGGTACCCAATGGCTGCCAAGGCATTGTCCTTCGATGTCGGCGATTATGTCGTGTATCCCAAGCACGGCGTCGGCCGTGTGATTGAACTCCAGCGTAGCGAAATCGCTGGCATGCAACTCGAACTATATGTGCTGCGCTTCGAAAAAGAGCGGATGACGCTTCGCGTACCGACCAACAAGGCCGAAAGCGTCGGCATGCGCAAGCTGTCGTCGGACAAGACGATGCGCGAAGCGATGGAAACGCTGAAGGGCAAGCCCCGGGTCAAGCGGACCATGTGGTCGCGCCGTGCACAGGAATATGAGGCGAAGATCAATTCGGGCGACCTCGTGTCGATCGCCGAAGTGGTCCGCGATCTGTTCCGTGCCGACGACCAGCCCGAGCAGAGCTATTCCGAGCGGCAGATCTTCGAAGCCGCCGCCAGCCGTCTGGCCCGCGAACTCGCGGCGATGGAGCAGGTGGACGAACCGAAGGCGCTGGAGCGCATTCTGGAAATCCTCCGCGAAGCGGCGACGATCTATAACAAGGAAAAGACGGCAGCCTGAACGGCGGTTCGTCCGATCCTGCGAATGAGGGCGACCGGCGACGGTCGCCCTTTTTGTTTGCGCGTCTCCCGGCACGGTGTATGGTTTGTGTAATACACGTGGAGGGAATCGCATGCGGATCGTGATACTGGCCGCCATCGCGCTCACGGGCTGCAACGACGGGTCCCCGCCAGCCGAACCGGCGGGCAGGGCAGCGGTGCGGGACTTTGCGGAGCGCGATTTCACGGCAGTGGAACTGGATGGTCTGGACCGGCTGGGTATCCGGACGGGCGCGACCTTCGCAGTGCGCGCGCAAGGCGATGCGACGGCGCTCGAACGGCTGGATGTCCGTCGGGACGGCGATACGCTGCATATCGGGCGCAAGCCGGCCAAATGGCGCTGGACCGGCGACCGTACACCGGCAATCCGTATCGAGGTGACGATGCCATCGATCCGCGCGGCGACCCTGCGGGGATCGGGCGATATCGGCATCGATCGCGTGCAGGGCGATTTTACCGCAGCACTCGACGGATCGGGCAACATCATCATCGGACAGTTGCGCGGGCGGCAGGCACGGCTGAACTTAGGCGGATCGGGGACGATCGCGGCGGCGGGGGCGGTAGAGGCGCTGGCGCTGTCGGTCGGCGGTTCGGGCCGGATCGATGCACCGCAACTGCGTGCTGGTAGCGCGGATGTATCGGTCGCCGGATCGGGTGACGCGGTCGCGGACGTCAACGGTGCCGCGCGCGTCACGCTGGCGGGATCGGGATCGGTGACGCTGGGGCGGAACGCCCGCTGTACGGTGGCGAAGACCGGATCGGGCGACGTGCATTGCGGCGGATGAGTCGACGCGTCGTCAGGGCGCGTCGCAACTGAAACGAAAACTGCCGTCGAGTTCGAGTGGAAGGACCAGCGTCCGCAACCCTTGCGCTGTCGCTGCGGCGCACAGTCGATCGCGCGCGCCGCCCGAATTGGTGCGGTAATCGTTCCGATATTCGGCGTTCAGGACCGGTTTTCCCGCGCGAAGGAACGCGGCATAGTCGACGCATTCGTCATATTCATGGCATTGTTCGTTGATCGCGAAATCGAACGCTGGTTGCAGCGCCACTACTTGATCGACGTCGTTCTTCAGCGCGACCGCCAGCCCGCGCGCATGGGCTTCGTCCGCCAGGAAGCGGTTATAGTCGAGCTGTTGTGCAGCGGTGAGGTTCAGCCCGTTGCGGTTGGCATAGCCATCGACATTGTCGGGTTCGACCGCGTCGCAACCCTTGCTCCGCGCCAGATCGAGCCGGGCAGTCATCACCCGCCGGACGCCGGGCGACGTGATCGATAGCCAGCGTTCCCCGACCCAGCCATCGAGCGGCAGTCCACGATCGGATTCGGCGAATTGCGCATCGTCGGGCCGCCAGTTTTCGGACGACCCGGCGGAAAAATAGCAGATCACCCGATGGTTCTGCCCGTGCAGTTGTGCGATCGTCGCCGCCGATGTGTCGAACAGGTCGATGTCATAGGCATCGACCGCATGGCGCGGGTCGATCGTGCCGCTCAACTGCCAATGCCATGTCGTGGCGATGGTTGGTTGCCATCGGCCGGCCGGGGTAGCGGTCGGCGTGGGGGTGATGGTCGGGACCGGCGTGGGCGACGGCGGGGTGGGCGCGGTGACGCTGCCCGTGCCGCCGCCGCCGCCGCACCCGGCAAGCATGCCGGCCAGCATCCACAGGGCCCAGTGGCATTTCGGTTGGAAGGCAGTCGTCGTCATCCGGCGGCGGCTACAGCGTCGGCAGGCCGGTCGTAAAGCATGGCATTCGGTCCCGATCCGGGGCAGCATGGCACGATGGGCGACGTCATCAATCTGAACCGTGCGCGCAAGGCCCGCGCAAAGGCCGGGTGCGGCGCGAAGGCCGACGCGAATCGTGCTGCGTTCGGACGAACCAAGGCGGAGAAACAGGCGCACGCAGCCGAACAGGCGCGGCAGGATGCGCTGCTGGACGGGGCGAAGCGGGACGATTGATGCGAGGAATGCCGACGACCGGACCCGGAACCGTCGCGGCGAGCCGTAACGAAGCCCTGCGCCGCGATCCTTCGCTACGCCGTTTAGTCAGACGCAACGACTACGCTGGATGGATGGTGCTGACTGATAGCGTCCAGCCCAAAGCGCTGGTTCTGACGGGACTTCACCACCGTCCCACGGCGACGGGAGCGCTACGTGGTCAGGCGATGCAATCCCGCCGGCGCTTTGTCGATGTTGCGTCGCGCGATTCGACGGGGCGTGCCGTACCCGGACGGGAAACCTCATCCCAGTCCCAACGCGACCGCCGTCCAATAGGTCGCACCCGCCGCCAGATACGCCAGTGCGAACAGATAGCCGATCATTACCGCCGGCCATTTCCAGCCATTGGTCTCGCGCCGGGTGACGGCGATGGTCGACAGGCATTGCGGCGCGAATACGAACCACGCGAGGAACGCCAGCGCGGTGGCGAGGCTCCAGCGATCGTGGAGCCGTCCGCCCAGTTCCTGCGCGCCCTGATCCTCGTCCGCCGCGTCGATCGCATAGACGGTCTGCAACGCCGATACCGCGACTTCGCGCGCGGCCATGGCGGGGATCACCGCAAGCGACATTTCATGATTGAAGCCGATGGGACGCAGCACGACTTCCAGTCCCGATGCGATGCGCCCGGCGATGGAATATTCGGACTGTTTGACCCCCGCCGGCGCGATCGGATACGACGCCAGCAGCCACAGCGCGACCGTGACGCCCATGATCATCGTACCCGCGCGACGCAGGAAGACATAGGCGCGCTGCCACAATCCGATCGCGACGTCGCGGGGGGAGGGTAGCTGGTAGCGCGGCATTTCCATCAGGAATCCGCCGCTGGCACCCTTGGTCGCCGTCCGCCGCAGCACGAATGCCGCGATCACCGCGCCGAGAATGCCGGTGAGATAGAGGACCAGCAGCACCAGCCCCTGCAGCCCCACGCCTGGCAGCAACTGTCGCGGCGGAATGAACGCGCCGATGATGACGGCATAGACCGGCAAGCGCGCCGAACAGGTCATCAGCGGCGCGATCAGGATCGTGGTCAGCCGTTCGCGCGGGTCGTCGATCGATCGCGTCGCCATGATGCCGGGGATGGCGCAGGCGAACGACGACAGCAGCGGGATGAAGGCGCGTCCCGACAATCCAACGCCGCTCATCAACCTGTCCATCAGGAACGCGGCGCGCACCATGTATCCAGACGCTTCGAGCAGCAGGATGAACAGGAACAGGATCAGGATCTGCGGCAGGAACACGACGACCGATCCAACGCCGTTGATGATTCCTTCGACCAGCAGGTCGCGCAGGAAGTTTTGCGGCAGCACGGCGACGGCGGTGTCGGCCAGCCAGCCCTGCGCACCCTCGATCCAGCCGATCGGGGCTTCGGACCAGCTGAACACCGCCTGGAACATCACGAACAGGATGGCCAGCAGCAGCAGCGGGCCGATCACCGGGTGCAGCGCGACCCGGTCGACGCCATGGGTGAAGGCGCGCATCGCCGGTTGTTCGACCACCGCGACATGCGCGATGCGCCGTGCCTCGCGCTGAAAATAGCGGATATCGTGTTCGACCGCATCGATCGCGGTCTTTTCCGCCGGTTTCGCGAGAATGTCGGCCAGCGACGTGCGCAGTTCGTCCAGTCCTCGCTTGCGCACCGCGACGGTCGCAACGACCGGAACGCCCAGTTCGGCCGACAGCGCGGCCAGATCGATCCGCAACCCGTCGCGCGTGGCCATGTCGATCATGTTGAGTGCCAGCACCATCGGCCGCCCGAGCGATCGAAGCTGAAGAACGAAGCGCAGGTGGTTGTCGAGATTGGTCGCATCGGCGACGACGATCAGCGCGTCGGGCAACCGCTCGCCCCCCTGTTTCCCCAGCACCACGTCGCGCGTGACCGCTTCGTCGGGGCTGGAGGGATCGAGGCTGTAGGTGCCGGGCAGGTCGACTAGTTCGACCGGCCGCCCGTCCGGCAGCGCAAGGCGACCCGAATGGCGTTCGACCGTGACGCCGGGGTAATTGCCGACCTTCTGCCGCGCGCCGGTCAGCGCGTTGAACAGCGCGGTTTTTCCGGCATTGGGATTGCCGACCAGTGCGACCAGCGGTGCGGGGTTCACGTGGAAAGCGGCCGTCAGCCCGCGAGCGGCGCGACGCGGATCGCACCGGCGACATGCGCGCGCAACGCCACCGTCATCCGGCCGATGCGGCAGGCGAGCGGCCCGCCGCCCAGCATCGCGCGGTGCAGCAATTGCACGTCGACGCCTTCGTCGAGGCCGAATTCGCGAAGCCGGCGTGCCTCGCCGGGCGACAGGCTATCCCAGTCGACCGACGCGACGGTGCCATGTTGCGCACGGGACAGATGGGTAAGCTGGAAGGTGGGCGACAGCATTGCGACTGATTATCAATAACGGTCGGCAATGGGAAGCGGAATCTCACACTGCCGGATAGCGCAACCGTCCGATGAAGCGCGATATGCTGATCCGCCGTTCGGGATCGCGTCCGGCCAGCACGCGGCCCTTGAACTTCTCGAACCGCATGATCCCGTCGATCCGGCGCGACAGAAAGGCGCGCGTATCGGCATGACCGCCGCTTTCGTCGTCCAGAAATACCATGATCGTCGCGGCATAGACCCCGCCGAGCATCGTCCGCTTGGTATAATGATTGTAATCAGTCGCGGTATCACCCGCCAGCCGCCACATCAGGTCGACGGTCCGCCAGCCCAGCCGCGTAGCACGCGCGACGTTGCGGGGCATGGCGAGGATCGACAGCGCGCGGCGCAACGCTTCGCGCTCGCCCGCCACCGCCGACAGCCGTGCTTCGACCAGCGCGGTGATTCGCTGGCGGATCCTCATCGCGGCCAACGCGTCGGCGGGCAGCGATTCGATCATCCGCCGGTCGATCTCGCCGAACCACGCATCGATCATGTCGACCGGGCCGCCGGCAAAGGCCAGCCGCGCCACATCGGCATCGGCCCCGAACGTGCGCGCCGCCGCGTCGACCGCCATCATCGACCAGCCGTCGAACGCGGCATTGGCCGCGATCAACGGGGCCAGCGCCCCGCGCAGTTCGTCCAGCGTCAGGTCGGCGGGGGCCAGCGGAGTCGTCGCGTCGTAGGTCATGGCACCCAAGCTAGGGCGGGGACCGGTAAACGGCAACGGCGGAACCCTTTGCACCGGCGTACGCTGTTCGGTGCGAACGACAAAAGGAACGCCCGATGACCAGCGCCACCCTGTACCGCATGGTCCTGCCCGACCATGTCTGCCCGTTCGGCGTGCGCGCGAAAGAAGCGCTGGAACAGGCGGGATACGATGTCGACGACCGGATTTTGGCGACGCGCGAGCAAGTCGATGCGTTCAAGGCCGAGCACGGCGTCGACACCACGCCGCAGGTGTTCATCGACGGCGAACGGATCGGCGGCAGCGATGATCTGGCTCGATGGCTGTCCCGAAACGGGTGACCGGGGGCAGGTAGTATCGACGGCAGGCTCGCGTATAGGCTTCCCGATCAATCCGGGGGAGTTTCCATGCCGTTCCATTCGCTCGTCGCGCAGCCTGCCGATTCGCTGCTTCGCCTGATCGGGGCGTTCCGCGCCGATCTGCGCGTGCACAAGATCGATCTGGGCGTTGGCGTGTTCCGCGACGATGCCGGGCATACGCCGGTAATGGCAGCGATCAAACAGGCCGAGATGCGGCTGATCGCGACGCAGGACAGCAAGCGCTATCTGGGGCCGGAAGGGGACAAGGGCTTCACCGCGCTGCTCGAACCAATGGTGTTCGGCGATACGGTGACGGCGGACCGGCTGTGCGGGGTGCAGACGCCGGGGGGAACCGGGGCGTTGCGGCTGGGCGCCGAACTGCTGGCGAAGGCGGGGGTGCGGCGCATCCTCGTCGGACAGCCGAGCTGGGCCAATCACGCGCCGGTCTTCGCCGCCGCCGGGATCATCGTCGTGGCGCATGCCGCGTTCGACATGATCGGCCAGACGCTCGACCTGCCCGCCATGCTGTCCGCGATCGGACAGGCGGAAGCGGGCGACGCGATCCTGCTGCACGGATGCTGCCATAATCCCACCGGGATCGATCCCGACGCCGATCAATGGCGTGCGATCGCGGCGGCGGTGGCCGACAGCCGGATCGTACCGTTCGTCGATCTGGCCTATCAGGGGCTGGGCGACGACATGGCCAGCGACGCGGCAGGAACGCGTGCAGTGCTATCGGCGGTGCCCTTCGGGCTGGTCGCCTATTCCTGCGACAAGAATTTCGGACTGTACCGCGAACGCACCGGGGCATTGTGGGCGACCGCACCCGACGAGGAGGCACGCGACATCGTCCTGTCGAACCTGCTGGCGCTGGCGCGCGCGAATTGGTCGATGCCGCCCGATCACGGCGCGGCGGCGGTGCGGATTGTGCTGGAGAACGAACGGCTGGCCGCCGACTGGCGGGCCGAACTGGACGGACTGCGCGGACGGTTGCAACGGTTGCGCGGCGAACTGGCGGCGATCGGCCGGGCGGGCGCGATCGATCTTGCCCCGCTGGTCCATGGCAAGGGCATGTTCGCCACGCTGCCGCTGTCGAGCGGACAGATCGAATGGCTCCGCGCGACCCATGGTATCTATATGGCGGGGTCGGGCCGGATCAACATCGCCGGCTTCGCGCCCGGCGATGTGGCGCGGTTCGGCGAGGCACTGGTCGATCTGGATCGCGCCGGCGTGGCATGAGCGTTCTTTCACCGGCCGACCAACTTCATATTGCCGCCGAAACGACGATGTATTAGGCCAGTCGCTGTAAATATAGTGGCCGGGGGGCTTCATGAAACTGGGACATATGGTCGTCGTCGCATTGGCGGCGATGTTGTCGGTCGTGCATGCGGGGGCACAGGAACGCACGGCGGTAAAGGCGGGGTTCGAGCTACCCGCCAATAGCGGCAAGACGATCATCGTCTTCCGCCCCGCCGTTCAGGTGGGGGCGCAATCGACCGGCGGGATGTTCGAACCGAACGGCGACTGGACCGATACGGCACGCCGGAACATCGATGCTGCGCTGGTCGAGCGGCAGCGGCAACTGGGCAACCGCGTCGTCGCCGCGCCCGAAGGCTATGGCGCGGACGCGCAACTGGTCGAGGAATTCACCGCGCTGTTCGCGGCGGTGTCGCAATCGGTGATCCAGTACCAGTTCTTCGTCGGCAACCGCTTGCCCACCAAAAAGCGCGACAACAAGGCGAGCATCTTCGACTGGTCGCTGGGCAGCGGGATCGCGGCACTGCCGGGCGCGAAGGACGCGGACTACGCGTTGTTCCTGTACAATCGGGACGCATTTGGATCGACCGGCCGCAAATTGTTGCAGGTCGCGGCGCTGCTGGGTCCGGGCATCGCGGTCAAATCGGGCGAACATACCGGCTATGCCGGGCTGGTCGATCTGAAGACCGGCGAATTGCTGTGGCTGAACGCCGACCATGCGATGGGCGGCGACGTGCGAACCGCCGAGGGCGCGCAGAAGCGCGTCGGCCAGTTGCTGGAGGGTTTCCCCGGCAGCACGCCGTCGCCGTCGCCGACTGCCACGCCTTCCGCCCCGCCGACGGTGACGGCGCAGCGTTGATGCGCACGACCGCAAGGTGGATCGCTGCGGCGATCCTCGCTGGAACCGCGTCGACCGCGATCGCGAACGACCGTGCGGCACCGCCGCCACCGCCCTTTGCCGGTGTCTATCAGCCCAAGGGCGTCGACGAGATCGGCGCATGGCGCGAGGCGGACGAAAGCGAGCGGGCGCTGGCCAATTCGCCGATCGTCGTGCGCGACGAGGCGCTCAACGCCTATGTCCGCGGCGTATTGTGCGCAACGGTCGGCAACGACCGGTGCGCGGCGGCCCGCCTCTACATCCTGCGCATGCCGCTGTTCAACGCGACCATGGCGCCGAACGGCACGATGCGCGTGTTCAGCGGGCTGCTGCTGCGGGTACGCAGCGAAGCCGAACTGGGCGCGGTGCTGGGCCACGAGTTCGGTCATTTTGAACAGCGGCATTCGCTTGAGCAGTTTAAGTCGCAGCGGTCGGGCACCGACCTGCTTAGCTGGGCAGCGGTCCTTGCCTCGATGTCGACCGGCTATCAGGCACGGTCGAGCTTCGACCGCATACAGGTGTCGGTCTATGGCGGGCTGTATCGATTCGGGCGGGATCAGGAACGCGAGGCCGACATGCTCGGCGTCGGATATCTGAATACCGGCCGGCTGCGGCCTCAGGCAGCGTCCGTGGTATGGCGGAACGTGATGGCGGAGGCACAGGCATCGTCACTCGCACGAGGACTGTCGAAGCCCAATTTCCGACAGATCGCGTTTTCCGCCAGCCATCCGCCGGAGGCAGAACGCGCGGCGACGCTGGCCGCGCTGGCGGCGCCTGATGGGGCGGGGCGGGAGGATGGCGCGGATCGCTATGCCGCGGCGCTCGCACCGTGGCTGCCTGCCTTTCTGGACGACCAGATCAAGCTGAACGACTTCGGCGCCAGCGACTATATCATCGGATCGCTGGCGGAAACGGGCTGGACCGCGCCGCTATGGCTGGCGCGGGGCGAGTTGTACCGGGCGCGGGGTAACCCACGCGATCTGGTCAACGCCGCCGAATTCTATGCCAACGCCATCGCCGCCGATCCTGCAATGGCGGCGGCGCATCGCGGATTGGGCCTGTCGCTGCTCAAGACCGCGCGTCCGGCCGAAGGGCGCGCGGCACTGCGACGCTATCTGGAACTCAAGCCCGACGCATCCGATGCGGCGATGGTCGGCATGCTGACACGTGCCACGGAAGGGGATCGATGACCATGAAGGCAACTGCATTCGGACGGGTGGCGGGGATCGTCATGACCGTGGCGCTGCTGGCGACACCGGCGATCGCGAACGGATATCGCGAAAAAGGCAAGAAGGTCGCGGTGGCCAATTCGCCGATGAGCGTCACGCCGTCGCGCGACTGGAACCTGTTGTCGATCCGGCCGGGCAAGAAGGCGGAAACGTGGACGCTGGACGGCGAACGGCTGAACGAGGTCACGTGGTATGGCGGCATCGCGCCGGGTGAGGCAATCATCCGCGAGACCAGCCGGAAGCGCAAACCGCTGCCCAAGGTGACTCGTGCGACGCTGCTGGTCGAACTGCCCGAACTGCTCGAAGCGACCTATCGCACCGAACGGAATATCGGCACGTTCCAGACCACCGGATCTTCGCCCCACCGGTTTCTGGGGCAGGAAGGCATCCGCTTCACCTATGACTATGTCGATAGCGACGAACTGCCCCGCCGGGGGGAAGCGCGCGCCGTGCTGGTCGGCGGATTGCTGTACATGGCGACGTTCGACGCGCCGCGGCAATATTATTTCGACCGGTCGATCGCCGATTTCCGCGCGCTGACCGACAGCGCGACGCTGTAGCCGTTACCGGTCTGGCGAGCGCTGCGTGCTCACGATCGCCAGCGCCGCCGCGACCAGCAGGGCACCGACCGCGTCGAGCGGGGTCAGCGCCTCGCCATATACCGACCAGCCGATCGTCCCTGCGACGACCGGCTGGACCAGCAGCGCCAGCCCGATCACCAGCGGGCTGAGATGGCCGAGCGCATAGATCATCAGCCCCTGACCCACGATCTGGCTGACCAGCGCCAGCCCCAACAGCGGTGTCCAGTCGGTCGGCATGATCGTTTCGCCCAGCGCCAGCGCGATTAGCAACAGCGGCAACAGGCTGGCCAGCGACGACAGGGCAAGCGCGGGCAGCGGCGGCATTTCGCGCCGGACGCGCGCCATGACGATGAAATAGACGGCATAGAGCACACCGGCCAACAGACAGAACAGGTCGCCCGCCAGATGACGCGGCGACAGCTCGGCCGATCGTCCCAGCAGCACCGCCCCCCCGATCGCCGCCAGCGCCAGCGCCGCCCCCTGCGCCCGCGTCGGCCAGCGCCGCATCGCGAGGAAGCCGTACACCGGAAAGATCAGGACCGCGCAATTGCCGAACAGCGTCGAATTGGCGAGCGTCGTGCCGAGGATGCCGACATGCCAGCTGCCCAGATCCAGCGCGAATGCGACGCCCGCGACCAACAGTGCAGGCCACAGCAACCGCCCGCGTCGCAACGCGCCGCGATCGACCCATGCGGCGGCGGCCAACAGCACCGGCACCGCCAGCGCGATCCGCCAGAAGGCGGCGGCGACCGGTCCGGTATCGGCCAGCCGTACGAACCACGGTCCGAATGCCAGCGCGACGTTGGCGGCGATCACCGCGACGATCGCGCCGCGCGACGACGAACTTGGAACGGGCATAGCTTTTGTTTCACGGGATACCGGCTGCATGCCGCCCCCTATCGCCCTATCTCCCGTCCGTCCCGATCTTTTGATGCTAGGAACGCCGATGCCCACGCTGTTCGACCCGATCGCCCTTGGCGATATCCATGCCCCCAACCGTGTGCTGATGGCGCCGTTGACGCGCGGCCGCAGCACGGGCGAGCATGTGCCGACCGCGATCATGGCCGAATATTATGCGCAGCGTGCCTCCGCCGGACTGCTCATCAGCGAGGGGACGGGCATCAGCCGCGAAGGCCTTGGCTGGCCGTTCGCGCCTGGCCTGTGGACCGACGAACAGGTCGAGGCATGGAAGCCGATCACCGCTGCCGTGCACGAAGCGGGCGGCCGGATCGTGACGCAGTTGTGGCATATGGGCCGCGTGGTGCATCCCGATTATCTGGACGGTGCCGCGCCCTTGTCGTCGTCGGCGACGACGGCACCGGGCGACGCGCACACCTATGACGGCAAGAAGCGGTACGAAGCGGCGCGTGCAGCGACGCCAGACGATATCGCGCGCGTGCTCGACGATTATTCGCGATCGGCGCGCAATGCGAAGGCCGCCGGATTCGATGGGGTGCAGCTCCACGCCGCCAATGGCTATCTGATCGATCAGTTCCTGCGCGACGGGGCCAATCACCGCGACGACGCTTATGGCGGCACGCCGGAAAACCGCATCCGTCTGTTGGGCGAGGTCGTCGACCGGTTGATCGCCGAAGTCGGCGCGGGCCGCACGTCGGTGCGCTTTTCCCCGAACGGCGACACGCAGGGCGTGCTCGACAGCGACCCCGAATCGGTATTCGTCCCGGCGGCGAAGCTGCTGTCCGACAAGAAGATCGGCTTTCTCGAACTCCGCGAACCCGGCCCTGACGGCACGTTCGGCAGCACGACGCAGCCACGCGTGTCGCCCGCGATCCGCAAGGCGTTTGCAGGGCCGCTGGTGCTCAATCAGGATTATCGCGCGGGCAGCGCCCAAGCCGAACTCGATGCCGGCATCGCCGATGCGATCGCGTTCGGGCGGCCGTTCCTTGCCAATCCCGATCTGCCGGCGCGGTTGAAGGCGAATGCGCCGCTGAACGACGACGTCATGGCGACGTGGTATTCGCGCGGGGCGGAGGGATATACCGATTACCCGACGCTGGAGGCGCAGGCGGCATAGGCTGGTTGGCGGGCGGCTGCGGCCGTCCGCTTCCGCTGGCGTCGATCGGCACGCTGGCATACAAGCCCGCCAGCAATTTTGGAGCGGACGATGGCCGGTAGTGTAAATAAGGTGATTATCGTAGGCAATCTGGGCCGCGATCCTGAGTCGAAGTCGTTCCAGAACGGCGGCAAGGTGGTGAACCTGCGCATCGCCACGTCCGAATCGTGGAAGGACAAGAACAGCGGCGAGCGCAAGGAAAAGACCGAATGGCATTCGGTCGCGATCTTTTCCGAAGGGCTGGCCAACGTTGCCGAGCGTTATCTGCGCAAGGGCAGCAAGGTCTATCTCGAAGGCCAGTTGCAGACGCGCAAATGGCAGGACCAGCAGGGTCAGGACAAATATTCCACCGAAATCGTCCTGCAGGGCTTCAATGCCGTGCTGGTGATGCTCGACGGCCCGGGCGGCGGTCAGGGTGGTGCCGGCGGCGGTGGCGGCGGTGCGCGTAGCGGCGGAGGTGGCGGCGACTGGGGCGGCGACGATTATGCCGGTCAGTCGGGCGGCGGCGGTTCGGGCGGATCGCGTGGCGGCGGGTTCAACTCGGGCGGCAACAAGGGCGGCTTCGGCGGCGGTTCGGGCGGCGGCGGTGGCTTCGGCGACGATCTGGACGACGACGTCCCGTTCTGATCGACGGTTCGCGTCACGCCGTCGGTTCGGCGTGACGCACCGTTACAGGCGCGGTCCCGCCACTGCTGGCTTGGGCTTGCTGGCGGGTGCTTCGTTCAACAGTTTCAGCAGCACCGGCGTCCGCGTATCGGCTTTGGCATAATCCCGCGCGGACATGCCGGCCATGACGTCGCCCTGATCGGGATTGGCCCCGGCGGCGACCAGCGTGCGGACCATTTCGACGTTGCGCAGTTGCACCGCGCGGATCAACGGTGTCACGCCGCTGGCATTGCCGAGGTTCAGATTGGCCTTGCGCGCGATGAGCGAGGCGACTGCCTCGACCGATCCGGCATCTACCGCGATCAGCGCCGGGGTGTTGCCGCGATTGTCCTGAATGTCGGGATTGGCCCCCTTCGCCAGCAGGAAGCGGAGATAGGCGAGGTTGCCGTTCTTCGCGACGATGTGCAGCGCACCTTCGCCGGTCGAACGGTCCTTCGTATTGATGATCGTCTGGCCCGGCTGGCCGAGGATGTCGTTGACTTTGGTCCCGTCTTCCTCGCGCACCGCCTGGAGGAAGGTATAGCCCGCCGATCGTTGCTGCGCCTGCGCGGCGGCGGGCATCATCAGGGCGGCGGCAAGAAGGATACGGATGGCGGACATGGAAACGGACAACTCCACACAGGTGGTACGCACGGCTTGCATGCGTTCGCCTATCAGATCATGGCTGGCGATGCCATGAACAGCATCGTCCGTATCGCCGCGCTATCGATCGCGCTTACCCTTGCCGCGTGCGGCGGCGGGGGATCGGGCGATTCGTCTTCGTCCCCGCCGCTGGCGGGCGCGCGGCTGGGCGGGCCGTTCGTGCTGACCGACGGACAGGGGCGGGTCGTGCGCGACACCGACTTCGCGGGCAAATGGCGCATCGTCTATTTCGGATACAGCTTTTGTCCCGACGTCTGCCCGGTCGATCTCCAGACGATCGCGGCGGGCGTGAAGGCGTTCGAAAGCGACTCGCCCGAACTGGGTGCGAAGGTCGTTCCGATCTTCATCACCGTCGATCCGGAACGCGATACCCCCGCGGTGATCGGACGCTATGTCGCGGCGTTCCATCCGCGCATGGTCGGGCTGACCGGTACGCCGCAGGCGATCGCCGACGCGGCGCGGGCATATGGCGTGACCTATGCCAAGTCGCAGACGCCGGGGGCGAGCGAGTATCTGATGGACCATAGCCGTACCGCGATCCTGATGGACCCGACGGGCAAGCCGGTCGCGCTGCTGCCGCAGGACGAAACACCTGAGGCGTTCGCGGCCGAACTGACGAAGTGGGTCCGATGAGCGAGCGCTTCTGGGAAACCGTGCCGCTCGACCGGCTCGACCGCGCGCAGTGGGAAGCATTGTGCGACGGATGCGGCAAATGCTGCCTGCACAAGCTGGAGGACGAGGATACCGGGGAAGTGCATGCGACCAATGTCGCGTGCAAGCTGCTCGACCGGCGGCAGGGGCAATGTTCCGACTATCGCCACCGCCACGCTTATGTTCCCGAATGCGTGCGGCTTAACGCGCGCAACGTGGGCACGATCGAATGGCTGCCCTCCACCTGTGCCTATCGGTTGCGCGCCAATGGCGAACAGTTGCCCGAATGGCATTATCTGAAATCCGGCGACCGGGAGAGCGTGCATGCGGCGCGCCAGTCGACGCGCGGATGGACGGTGTCCGAGGATGACGTCGGCGATATCGAGAATCACCTGATCGATCGGGATCTGTGATCGATTCGCTGGAGGTCGTGCGGCATCCGCGCGCGCGGGTCGCGCGGCTGTCGGTCGATCCGGCGACCGGGCGGGTCCGGCTGACGGTGCCGAAGCGCATGGCGCTGCGCACTGCGATCGAATGGGCCACCACCAAAAGCGACTGGATCGACGCGCAGCGCGCGGTGCTGCCGACCGGGCGGCCGTTCCTGCCGGATGTGGTGCTGCCGGTGGCGGACCGGGCGGTGACGCTGGTGTGGGATGAAACGGCATCGCGCGTGCCGCGGCTGCTCCCCGCCGACGATGCGACCGCATCGCTGCTGTGCGGTGGCCCGCACGAGGGGTTCGAGGCGCGGATCGGGCGGTGGCTGGTGCGCGAGGCATTGCGCGTGCTGACCGACGACACCGCATACTATGCCGAAAAGGCCGGAGTCGGCATCACCCGCGTCGCGGTCGGCGATCCCAAGGCGCGATGGGGCAGTTGCAGCAGCAGCGGCGCGATCCGGTACAGCTGGCGGCTGCTGCTCGCCCCCGGCTTCGTCCGGCGGGCGACGGTGGCGCACGAAGTCGCACACCGCGTTCACATGCATCACGGCCCATCGTTCCACGCGCTGGTCGCCGACCTATACGAAGGCGACCCGGACGCGGCGCGAGCGTGGCTGCGCCGCGACGGGGCGGCGCTTCACTGGTACGGGCGGGCTTCTTCCTCCGAATAACGGTCCGGCGCGGGCTGCGCGCGGCGTTCGGGCGGGCGGCGCGGCACGACCGGCGGTGCGGCCTCACCGCGCGGCGTGCGGCCCAGCGCGCGATCGATCCAGTCCTGATCGAGCTGTTCGTCGGGTACGCGTTGCGGCGGCACGGCGACGGGCGCTTCGGCATCGGGATCGACCGGCGCGGTACGCGGCGGGGGCGGCGCATCGACCGGGTTGCCGTCCTGATCGAGATAGATCTGGTCATCCGGTTCGCCGTAATAGCTTTCGGCGTCCGGTTCCTCCTGCCATTCGGGCAGCGTCACCTTCGTGTCGAATTCCTCGACCGGGCGGCTGGCCACCGCCTGTCGCATGAACGCGGCAAAGGCACGCGCGGGGGCGGCGCCGCCCTGTAACCCGCCGACCGGCTTCGCATCGTCGCGGCCCATCCACACGCCGGTGGTGATGCCGGACGAAAACCCCATGAACCATCCATCCTTGTTCGAACTGGTCGTACCGGTCTTGCCCGCCACCGGGCGGCCGATCTGCGCCGATCGCCCGGTGCCGGTGTTGACCGCCGTCTGGAGCAGGTCGGTCATCTGTTGCGCGACATAGGGCGCGACCAGCACGCGCGAACTGTCGACCTGATGCTGATAGATCAGCGATCCGCCGGCAGTGACGCGGGTAATGCCGTACGGCACGACCGCCGTCCCGCCCGATGCGACCGACGCATAGGCGCGGGTCATGTCGATCAACCGCACGTCGGACGTGCCCAGCACCATCGCCGGCCGGGTATCGACCGGCGTTGAGATGCCGAAGCGACGCGCCATGTCGGCGACAGTGCCGAAGCCGACTTCCTGCCCCAGCCGCGCCGCGACGGTGTTGATCGAATAGGCGAAGGCGGTGCGCATCGAAATCTTGCCGCTGAACCGCCCCGAACTGTTGCGCGGGCTCCACCCCGCGATCGTCACGGGCGCATCGTCGACCTGCGTATCGGGGGTGAGCCCCGCCTCCAGCGCGGCAAGATAGACGAACAGCTTCCATGCCGATCCCGGCTGGCGCGTCGCCTGGGTCGCGCGATTATAGACCGACGCGACATAATCCTTGCCGCCGACCATCGCGCGCACCGCGCCATCGCGGTCGAGCGCGACCAGCGCACCCTGTGCCCCCGCCGGGGCGTTGCCCCGGATCGCGGTGTCGGCGCTGCGCTGCATGCCGGGATCGAGCGTGGTCCATACGTCGAGCGGCGCTTCGGTTTCGTCGATCAGCGTTTCGAGCTGCGGCAACGCCCAATCGGTGAAATAGCGCACGCTGTTCTGTTGCGGTTCGGGGGCCAGCCGGATTGCCTGCGGATCGGCATCCATCGCCTGCGACGCGGTGATCGCGCCGGTTTCCTGCATCAGTTTCAGCACGACGCCGGCACGGCCCACGGCCGCTTCGGCGTCGGCGGTCGGCGAATAGCGCGACGGTGCCTTGACCAGCCCCGCGACGACCGCCGCTTCGGACAGGGACAGGTCGGTGGCCGGGTGGCTGAAGAACCGGCGCGAGGCGGCGTCGATGCCGTACGCACCACCGCCGAAATAGACTTTGTTCAGATAGAGTTCGAGGATCTGGTTCTTGCTGAACTTGCGTTCGATCGCGAGCGCGAGGATCGCCTCGCGCAACTTGCGTCCGATCGTATAGCTGTTCGACAGGAAGATCGTGCGCGCGACCTGTTGCGTGATCGTGGACGCGCCCTGCAACCGCCGTCCCGTGCCGCGCGTCTCGATCGCGAATTTGGTGATGCGGGCCAGCGCGATCGGATCGACGCCCCAGTGCGACCGGAATCGCCGGTCCTCCACCGCGACCATCGCGTCGCGCATCACGGCGGGAATGTCGTCATACGCGATCCATTCGCCATAGCTCGGCCCCAGCGAGACGAGGATCGTGCCGTCAGCGGCGCGCACGCGGATCATCTGTCCGTTGGGCGAGGATTTGAGCTGGTCGTAGCTCGGCAGGCTGGCCTTCGCGTTATAGACCGCGACGACCAGCGCGATCGCGGCGAGCAGCGCCAATGTGAAGCCGATGCCCAGCGTCCAGCGCAGGATGCGCCGCCAGCGGGACGGGCGGGCGGCGGTCGGCCTGGGCGGGCGGGAGGGAGTGCGTGCCATGGAGAAGCGCCGGATACCGCGCCCGCACCCCCGGCGACAAGAGCGGGCGTGCATCGCCCGAAAACAGGTGCGGACGGCCGGTCACGGCACGTCCGCCCCCAGGCGATCAGCGCGGGCGGAAATCCAGCGCGACCGAATTCATACAGTAACGCTGTCCGGTCGGCGGCGGGCCGTCGGGAAACACGTGGCCCAGATGCCCGTCGCAGGTCGCGCAACGCGTTTCCACACGGCGCATGCCGTGGCTGACGTCGCTATGGTCCGATACGCGGTCGGGTGCGATCGGCTGCGTAAAGCTGGGCCAGCCCGACCCCGAATCATATTTGTCGGCACTGTCGAACAGGTCGTTGCCGCAACCGGCGCAATGATAGACGCCGTCGGCCTTCAGGCCGTCATATTTGCCGGCAAAGGCACGTTCGGTGCCTGCTTCGCGCAGGACGTGAAAGGCGGCCGGGGACAGGCGCTGACGCCATTCGGCTTCGGACAGGTTGATGCGTTCCATGGGGTGGATGTGTGGTCGGTGTCGGCCCGCGTCAATCGCCCGGCGATCCGATCCGCGTCGTTGCCGCCACCAGTGCCAGCAGCCCCGGCAGACGGGCACCACCCATCAGCATGCGACCGCCGACCGGACGTTCCGTCAATGCGCGTACGACGCCCGCGACGCCCAGCGGCCGCCGCATCGCGCGTGCCAGATCGCGTTGATAGCCTGCCGCCCCTTCCGCGCCCGATCGTGCGAACGTGCGCGCCGCACGGACACCGCTGGCGATCGCGATGCCCATGCCTTCGCCCGCCAGCGACGGGATCACCCCCGCCTGATCGCCCAACCGGAAGATGCCGGGCGCGGTATCGCCGGTGCGCCAGCCATAGGGGACGTTGGCGATCGCATCGATCGGTGCGCCCGGCGCCATATGCGCCAGCCGATCGCACAGCGCGGGACATTCGTCCGCCAACCGGTCGAGCAATGCGGGCAGGGTGCCGATGGCGGTCAGGCGCGACCGGCGCAGCGCCATGCACAGGTTCGCGCTGCCGTCTTCCTGCAACACCAGCCCGGCATAGCCGCCGTCGAACAGATGCAGTTCGATCGCATCGCCGACCATGCGCGTCAGGGCAGGTGCCGCCGCCAGTCGCACGCGCACGCCCATCGCCGGATCTTGTTCGATTGGCACCGGGCGGGCAAGGCCGCGCAGATCGTGCTTGCCGGTCGCGAGGAACAGCGCGTCGCCGACGATCGTCGCGCCGTCGCCGGTGCGCAGGGTCCGTCCCTCCGCCGCGCGGATCGCCACGCCGCGCTCGACCGCCGCCCCGGCGGTGCGGGCATGGTCGATCAGTACCGCATCGAGGACGCGGCGCGACAGGCCGATGGCGGGGGCGGGCAGCATCGCTTCGGCCTGTCGCGTCCCCGCGAACAGCCGCGCGCGGCGAACGTTATGCCCGCCCAGCGCCGCCGGATCGACGCCCGCACGTGCCAGCGTCTCCAGCGTCCGCCACGACAGGAATCCGCCGCACAGCGCATCCTGCGGTGCGTGCGTCCGCTCCAGCACCAGCGGGCGTTCGCCGTCGCGCGCGATCAGCATCGCGGCGATAGCGCCGGCGGGACCGCCGCCCGCGATCAGCGCGCGCGTTCGACGCATAGCCGGAACGGGAAACGGCGCACGACCCGCGCATCGGCGATGCCGGCGGTGGCGAGGATGGGGGGCCATTCGTCCGGCCGGTACGATCGCGCGATCGACAGCGTACCATCGGCGCGAACGATCGGATGCCAGCGCATCGTCCGTGCCAGCAACGGATAGCCGACATGCGCGAAGCGATGGCGGTGCAGGTCGTTGACCATCCAGCCGCGCGTCGCTTTAGCCTCCATGAATTGCAGGAACGCGATCAGTTGCGGCGGGGTCATGTGATGCGCAACGAGGCTGGAGACGATCACGTCCCATTTTTCGCCCGCCAGATCGGCATAGTCGCCGGTGCGATAGGTGATCGGCAGGGCAACGGGCGTGTCGGCGCGCGCGATTGCCTCGCTGCGCGGGTTCAGGTCGATCCCGACCAGTTCGACCGGCAATCCGCGCCGTGCCGCCCAGCGGGCGATCCGGCGCAGCATGTCGCCGTCGCCATATCCGACATCGAGCAGCCGCAATCGGTCGCCGCGCGCGGCGATGCGGTCGAGAAACGCCAGCGTCGGCCGCGCCGCCATCGTCACTGTGTTGACCCGCGCAAGGTCGCGCAGCACGGCGGCATAGGTTGCCGGATCGAGCGCGGGATCGTCCATCGCCTCCTCCGCGTCGACCCGTGCGAAACTCATGCGGCGCTCCGAAAGCCGAACCCTTCGGCGGCGAGGCCGGGGCCGAACGCCAGCGCGATACCATCGGCGACCGGCGGTCCTGCCAGCATATCGGCCAGCACGAACATCAGCGTCGCCGACGACATGTTGCCGTTCGCCGCCAGCACGCCACGCGATGCCGCCAGCGCGTCGGGGGAAAGCGACAGGCTGCGTTCGACCGCGTCGAGGATCGATCGCCCGCCCGCATGCACCGCCCATCCGTCGATCGCCGCGATCGAACGCCCGCCGGTCGCGGCGGCGGCGAAGCCCGGATCGGCCAGCGCGGTGGCGATGCGTCCGGGCACTTCGCCCGACAGATGCATCGCAAAGCCGGCGTCGGTGATATCCCATCGGATCAGGTCGGCGGATGCAGGCAGCGTCGCTGCGAACGGCGTTTCGATCGCGAAGCCGGCTGGTTCCGCGCTGACCAACGCTGCCGCCGCGCCGTCGCCGAACTGGAGCATCGCGAGCAGCGGTTCGAGCGCGTCGTCGGGTTGAAGATGCAGCGTCGACAACTCGACCGTGACGACCAGCACGCGCGCCGCCGGGTCCGACCGGACGATATGCCGCGCGCTGCGCAGTGCTGCGACTGCCGCGTAACATCCCATGAACCCGACCAGCAGACGTTCGACGCCCGGCGACAGCCCAATCCGCGCCGCGATCCGCTGATCGATACCCGGCGCGACGAAGCCGGTGCAACTGGCCACCACCAGATGGGTGATGCCGTTCAGGTCGGTGCGCTCGGCAAGCCGGTCGATCGCGTCGATGGCCAACGTCGGCGCGGCGTCGGCATAGATTGCCATGCGGGCGGCGGTGCCGGGCATGGCATCGGCATAGAAGCCGCCCGCCGCGACCGGCGAACCGCCATCCGATCCCGCCGGCAACACCGACCAGCGATGGCCGATCCCCGCCCGTTCGACCATCCGGTCGAACAGGCGCGCTTCGCGATCGGACAGGCGCGCACGCGCCCAGCCGATAAAGGCATGGTGGATATCATGGGTCGGAACGGCGGTCGCGACGGCGTTGAGCCAGGCGACGGGCGGCGGGGGGGCGGACGTCATCGATTGCTCAACGCACGAAACGGCCCGGCGGCCTGCCGCAATCCCGACCGGTTATGCAAAAGCCAGAAGAACGGCGCTAATCGGCGGTGCGATCAGTCTTTCCACGCCCACCACAGCTGGGCGGGGGGCACGTTCCACCACTCCATGTCATGATCGATCCGCGCGAATTGCCGGTCGAGGAAATCGCGGACGCGCGGATTGAACTGATAGACGAGGAACGCGCCACCCGGTCGCAGCACGTCGCGCGTCGCCGCCGCGATCATATCGCCGACACCGGGGGGCAACGTCGAGAAGGGCAGGCCCGACAGCACGAAATCGGCATGGTCGTGGCCGTGATCCGCGACGATCGTCCCGACGTCCGCCGCCGATCCGTGCACCGCCACGAATCGCGAATCGAGAATCGTCGCGTTCAGATAATCGATGAAGTCGGCATTGGTATCGATCGCGATCAGCTTGGCATCGGGTGCCAGCTTTTCGAGGATCGGGCGACAGAAGGTGCCGACGCCGGGGCCGTATTCGACGATCAGCTTCGTTTCCGCCCAGTCGACGCGCGACAGCATCTTGCGAATCAGCTTGTTCGACGACGGGATCACCGATCCGACCATCACCGGATGCTTCACGAAGCCGCGCAGGAAAATTCCGGCCGGCGAAGGGGCACCGCGCGGCTTCCGACGGGTCGCGGTGGTGGAGCTGGTCGTCATGGAGATCCTTGAACGGTCGGCGAAAGCACCGGAATCACAGCGTCGTCGCAAAAGCGCAACGAACATGCAAGCCGATCGGTTTCGCGGTGCGACGGACGGGGACGCCTTCGTCCCCGTCCGGTACGCCGCTATCCCTTCGGTCCGCGGCCTTCGACCATGCCCGGCGTGATGAAACCCAGCGGCTGGATCGACAGCGCGTCCTGTTTCAGCCGTGCCGACATCGCGCGATATTCCTCTTCCATCTCGGCGGTGACCGATGCCCGCGATTCGCCCAGCGCGCTGTCGAAATGCGCCATCGTCACCGCGCGGGTATCGAGCGATTCGCGCAGCGCGAACAGACCGGCGCGGCGCACCACATCCTCCAGATCGGCACCGGTGAAGCGTTCGGTGCGTCCCGCCACCACGTCCAGATCGACATCGTCGGCCAGCGGCATCTTCTGCGTCTGTATCCCGAGGATACGCGCGCGGCCCGCGCGGTCGGGCACGCCGACATAGACGAGTTCGTCGAACCGCCCCGGGCGAAGCAATGCCGGATCGACAAGGTTCGGCCGGTTGGTCGCGCCGATCACCACCACCGACTGCAATTCCTCCAGCCCGTCCATCTCGGCGAGGATGGTGTTAACCACCCGCGCGGTGACTTCGGGTTCGCCCATCCCGCCGCCCCGCGCGGGAACCAGCGAATCGAGTTCATCGATGAAGATCACCGTCGGCGCGACCTGCCGCGCACGGGCGAACAGGCGGGCGATCTGCTGCTCGCTCTCGCCATACCATTTGCTCAGCAGGTCGCTGGACTTGGTGGCGATGAAATTCGCCTCCGCTTCCCGTGCGACCGCCTTCGCGAGCAGCGTCTTTCCGGTGCCGGGCGGGCCGTACAGCAGGAAACCCTTGGCGGGGCGGATGCCCAGACGGCGGAACGATTCGGGGGATTTGAGCGGAAGCTCGACGCCTTCCTTCAGCCGCATCTGCGCATCGTCTAGCCCGCCGACATCGTCCCAGCGGACGGTGGGCGCCTGCACCATCACTTCGCGCATCGCGCTGGGCTGCACGCGCTTGAGCGCCTCGACGAAATCCTCGCGCGTAACCGACAGGCTGTCGAGCACCTCGGGGGGGATCGTGCCTTCGGACAGGTCGATGCGTGGCATGATCCGCCGCACCGCCTCGATCGCCGCCTCACGCGTCAGCGCCGCCAGATCGGCACCGACGAAGCCATAGGTCGTGCGCGACAGTTCGTTCAGTTCGACATTGTCGGCCAACGGCATGCCGCGGGTGTGGATGCCAAGGATTTCCCGCCGTCCGCGCTCGTCGGGCACGCCAACCACGATTTCACGGTCGAACCGGCCGGGACGGCGCAATGCTTCGTCGATCGCCTCGGGCCGGTTGGTCGCTGCGATGACGACGATGTTGGCGCGCGACTCGAGTCCGTCCATCAGCGTCAGCAACTGGGCGACCAGCCGCTTCTCCGCCTCGCCCGACACCTGTCCGCGTTTCGGCGCGATCGAATCGATCTCGTCGATGAACACGATCGACGGCGATGCCTTGGTCGCGTTCTCGAACACCTCGCGCAGGCGCTTTTCCGATTCGCCATAGGCCGATCCCATGATCTCGGGACCGTTGATCAGAAAGAATTCGGCATCCGATTCGTTGGCGACCGCACGCGCCAGCCGGGTCTTGCCCGTGCCGGGCGGTCCATGCAGCAACACGCCCTTGGGCGGATCGACGCCCAGCCGTTGGAACAGTTCGGGATAGCGCAGCGGCAGTTCGACCATCTCACGCAACTGATCGATCGTCTGGCCCATGCCGCCGATATCGTCGTAGGTCACGTCGGCACGGCGCGATTCGCGCGGCTCCTCATATTCCGCGCGCAGCTCGATCTCGGTCGATTCGTCGATGTGGACGATGCCCTTCGGCGTGGCTGAGACGACCGACAGCCGGATTTCCTGCAACGAAAATGCCGGCGCGTTCACATAACGGCGGACATTGGGCGACAGATTGTCGATGCGCTGATGTCCGGTCGTCGCGACGATATCGCCCTGACACAGCGGCCGGCCGAAAAAGGTTCGCTTGAGCGCGTTGGCGGACCCTTGCAGGCGCAGGTTCTGCTGTGCTGGCGCAAAGACGACGCGGGTGGCCGCCCGCGACTCGACGCGGCGGACCTCGACCTGATCGCCCGATCCGACCCCGGCATTGGCGCGTTGCAGACCATCGATGCGGACGATGTCGAGGCCCTCGTCCTCGGGATAGGGCGCGACGGCACGGGCAGGAGTCGATTTCTTGCCGACGATCTCGACCACATCGCCTTCGTTGACGCCCAACAACGCCATCACCGATCGCGGCAGATGCGCGATGCCGCGCCCACTGTCTTCGGGGCGGGCATTGGCGACCTGCAATCTGCGGCCGCCGGTTTCGCTGTCTGCCATCTGTGTGTCCTGCCTCAACGCGACGAACGGACGAGATAGGAGGCAGGCGAGCAGTCACAAGGCCGGACGCCGGGCGAAAAAAAAGGCCGATCGAAAACGACCGGCCGAAAAGTTTTAGGAGAGGATGCCTGAAAGGCACCCCCTATGTGCAGTGCGGCGAATTATTGTGCAAGTGCGAACGGATCATTTCCGATTGCAACTTTTGCAATCGCTACGCGCCACGGTTGTTGCGCTGCGCCGCTTGTCGGCGCACCTTGTCCCGCACTGCAACCAAGCTAGGGTTTTTCATGCGCCGGCTCCCGCCGCTTACTGCGATCGAAGCATTCGTCCATGTCGCGCGACTGGGGTCGGTAAAGCTGGCTGCCGACGAACTGGCGCTGTCGTCGCCCGCGCTCAGCCGGCGGGTGCAGGCGTTGGAGCGCTTCATCGGGAAGCCCTTGTTCGAACGCCGCCACCAGGCGCTTCGCCTGAACGACGATGGCGACCGGCTGTTGGCGCTGCTGTCGGGCGCGCTCGACACGCTGTCCGATGCGGTCGAACAGATGTCGGGCGAGGTCGAGGTCCTGCGCCTGCGACTGGGCGTGTTGCCGCTGTTCGCGATCCAGCGGTTGATGCCGCGCATGGGCGACCTGAAGGTCCGTCATCCCGAACTCCATCTGGATTTCGACACCGCGCATCATGGTCTTGGCCGGCTGGGGGAGGGGATCGATGTCGCGATCGTGCTGGGCCACGCGATCGATCCGGCGCTCTATGCCCGGCGGCTGGACCGCAACCGGGTCTATGCCATTGCCGGACGCGCGTTGATCGAACGGACACCGATCGAACATCCGGCCGAATTGTCGCGCCATACCGCGCTGATCCACCGCGATATGCCCGATACCTTCGCCGACTGGATGCATGCCGCCGGGCTGCCCATGCTGGAGCCCGCCGCGATCGACCGGTTCGATTCGGGAACGCTGATGCTGGAGGCGGCGGCGCAGGGGCTGGGCGTGGCGTTCATGCTCGAATCGCATTTCGAAACCGCGCGCGACGACCGGCTGGTGCCGCTGTTCGATCGCGCGGTCGATTCGACTTACAGCCACTGGTTCGTATGCCGGCCGCGCATGTTGCAGCAAAAGCCGGTGAAGCTGTTCCACGACTGGTTGGTCGGCGCGCTGAACGCGCCGCCCGAATAAGGTTGGTCGAACGCCCCGAAGCGTCGCCCCGGCCGGGACCGGGGGACGTTCGGGGCGAAAGAACGACCGTTACGCTTCGCTGCGGGCCGTGACGATCTTGCCCGGGTTGCGGGGCGGTTCGCCCTTGGGCAGCTTGTCGACCGCGTCCATGCCGTCGGTGACTTCACCCCACACGGTATATTGTCCGTCGAGGAAGGTCGCGTCGTCGAGACAGATGAAGAACTGGCTGTTCGCGCTGTGCGGTGCGGCGGTACGCGCCATCGAACACACGCCGCGGACATGCGGTTCGCGGCTGAATTCTGCCTTCAGATCGGGCTCCTGCGAACCGCTGGTGCCGGTGCCGGTCGGATCGCCGCCCTGCGCCATGAAGCCGTCGATCACGCGGTGGAACACCACGCCGTCGTAAAAGCCCGAATCGGCCAGCTTGACGATGCGTTCGACATGACCCGGCGCCAGATCGGAGCGAAGCTTGATCCGCACCTCGCCGGTGTCGAGCGTCAGTACGAGCGTGCTGGGAAGGTCGGCCATGGGTCACTCCTTGAAATCGTGGAGGGCAGGTAGGGGCTGTGCACCGATCCGGCAACCATCGACCGAATTGTCACAAACGTTGGCACGGCGGTGCAGCATGGGTACAGCGGGGTTCGGCCGGCGACAGGAAGGCACGCGATGAACGACACCGACCTCTCCATCGCCGATACCAGCGAACTCGACGCCGACGACCGGCTGAAGCCGGAATTCGTCCGTGCGGTGCTCGACGCGGTCGAACGCGGCGACGACGAAGCGGCACGCGATCTGGTCGAACCATTGCACCCCGCCGACCTTGCCGACCTGTTCGAAATCGTGCCGGGCGAACAGCGCGCGGCGTTGGCGGCATCGGTCGCCGAACGGCTGAACGGTGACGTTCTGGCGGAGATGAACGATTGGGTCCGCGATGCGATCATCGACGCGCTGACCGCCGCGCAGGTCGCCGATCTCGCCGCACAGCTCGATACCGACGACGCCGTCGCGATCATCGAGGACATGGACGATGCGGATCAGCGTGCGGTGCTGCGCGCGCTCGATCCCGACGATCGCGCCGCGATCGAGGAAGCGTTGTCCTATCCCGAGGAGTCCGCCGGGCGTCTGATGCAGCGCGAACTGGTCGCGGTGCCCGAACACTGGACGGTTGGGGACGCGCTCGATTACCTGCGCGCCGACGAGACGCTGACGACCGATTTCTGGGAAATATTCGTGGTCGACCCGGCGCACAGGCCGGTCGGTACGTGCCAGCTGTCGTGGATCCTGCGCACGCCGCGCGGCGTCGCCATCGCCGACGTCATGCAGCGCGAACAGACGCTGATCCCGGTCGACATGGATCAGGAGGAAGTCGCGCTCCGCTTCCAGAAATACGCGCTCATCTCCGCCGCCGTGGTCGATGGTGGCGGGCGGCTGGCTGGCATGATCACCGTCGACGACGTCGTCCACATCATCCAGGCGGAGGCGGGCGAGGACGCGCTGCTGCTGTCGGGGGCGGGCGAAGGCGACATCAACGAACCGATCCGCGATTCGTACAAGGCGCGGGTCCGCTGGCTCATCACCAACCTCATTACCGCGCTGTTACCCGCTACGATCATCGGCATGTTCGGCGCGACGATCGACCGGATGGTCACGCTGGCCGCGCTGATGCCGATCGTCGCGGGCCTTGGCGGCAATGCGGGAACCCAGACCATGGCGGTGACGGTGCGCGCGCTGGCCACCAATCAGCTGACCCAGTCGAACACGCTGCGTGCGATCCGCCGCGAAATGGTCATCGCGCTGATGAACGGGCTGACCGTGGCGACGCTGATCGGCGTGGGGGTGACGTTGTGGTTCCACAACGGGGAACTGGGCGCGGTGATCGGCGTGGCGATGCTGCTCAACGTGGTGATCGCCGGCTTTGCGGGGGTGTTTGTGCCGCTGACGCTCGACCGGTTCAACGCCGATCCGGCGGTCGCGTCGTCGATCTTCGTCACGATGACGACCGATTCGATGGGCTTCCTTGTTTTCCTGGGACTTGCGACCGTCAGCGGACTGACCGGTTGAGGCGGCGCGGGCGCATCCCCATGTCGCCCGCGTGCCGCTCCACCTGACCAAAGTCGCCTTTGCGATCGACCATGTCGACCAGCTTTCCGAACGTCTCGCCACCCGCCATGCGGCGGGGGAGGCGATGACGACGCGCTATCTGCCCAAACGGGTCGCCGAACTGGACGGCGGCTCACTGTTCTGGATTCTCAAGCACCGGCTGGTCGCACGCTCGCCGATCCTCGGCTTCGGCGAAGCGGAGGGCGGGCGCGCCGCGATCCATCTGGGACCCAGGCTGATACTGGTCGAAGCCCGGCCCAAGCGGGCGCATCAGGGGTGGCGGTATCTGGAGGAAGCCGACGCGCCCGCCGATCTGGGCGGCGCGGGCAGCGGGGCGGACGAACTCCCGCCCCGGCTGATCGGGGAACTGGTCGCGCTCGGGCTGCTCTGACGCCGGGCTATCCCGCGAGTCGCGGATAGGCCGCGCGGAATGCCGCGACCTTCGGCCGGTCCCAGCGCATGATGTAAGGATGCGACGGATTGCGTCGCGCGAAGTCCTGATGCTGCGCTTCGGCCGGGAAGAACGCGCCACGTTCGATGCGGGTGGCGATCGGGCGATCGAAGGATTTCGTGCGGGCGAGTTGCGCCATGTACCGTTGCGCGGTCAGCATCTGCGCGCCGTTCTGCGGAAAGATCGCCGAGCGATAGCTGGGGCCGGTATCCGGTCCCTGCCGGTCGCGCTGCGTCGGATCGTGCGCGACCGAGAAATAGACGCGCAGCAACGTGCCATAGCTGACGACGCGAGGGTCGTAGGTGATGCGGATCGCTTCCGCATGCCCGGTGCGCTCGGTCGATACCTGGTCGTAGGTCGCGGTAGCCTTCGTCCCGCCGGCATAGCCGCTGACGACCGACCGCACGCCCTTCATCTGTTCGAACACCGCCTCCATTCCCCAGAAACATCCGCCCGCCAGCACGGCGGTGGCAAGACCGGGGGTGGGCGGAACGTCGCTGGTAACGGGCGGGATCGCGACGGCACGCTCGGCGATGGCGGGCGCGACCGTCAGCACGGCGGCGGCACCGATCGCGGCGATCGACAGCGGAAGCAACATTCTCATCGGGCGGATCCTCTCCGCACCGACATGGGGAGCGATGCCGCCCCCCGCCAGATCAACCGAGTCGCTCGACCGTCGCGGGTGCGGCATGGACCATCCGCGTATCGGCGACGCCGAACTGCGCGGCGACCAGCGCGACGGCGCCGATGGCGAAGCCGCTGATGAAATGGCGAAGGAATCCGGTGTGCGTCCTGGTCATCTGTCTCGTCCTCCTGTCACGGGCCGGACCCGGCAGCGACCTTCCCGAAGAAAGGCACCGCCCGATCGTCCGGGGCAGGATGTAATAGGTGGGCAGTGAACCGACGCTGGCGCGTCCGTTCATCCCCGATGCAGCCCCTCAACCATGTTGCACGTGCGAAATCAAGCCGATGGTCGGGTCGTTTTCGGCAACGCTGCGTTGCCATGTATCGTCATGGGTCGGATGCTCGTCGCGCCACGACCGTCGCTGCGCCTTTTCGGCATACATCCGCATGTCGGCTTCGGCGAGCAACGTCGTCATTTCTGCCAGCGACCCGAAAGCGATACCGATGCTCGGCACCACGCCGATCACGGCCGGTGCGATCCGTGCGCCGTCTGCCGCGAACCGCGCGGTGATCCGTGCCGCCACGTCCGGCGCGCGGTCGGCCGACATGCCGGGCAGGACGCAGACGAACTCATCCCCGCCCCAGCGGCACAACGCGGCATCGGCGGGCATCGCATCGCGCGCCACATCGGCGAGCAGGCGCAGCATCGCGTCGCCCGCCGCATGGCCGCAGGTGTCGTTCAACTGCTTGAAACAGTCGAGATCGATCATCATCACCGCGCCATCGCCCTGCCAGCGATCGCGCCGCCGCTGAAACCCGCCGCGATTGAGTGCGGCGGTGAGCGAATCACGGTCGGCAAGGTCGGCCAGCGTCCGCTGTCCCCGCTCCGCCTCCATCACGAACAGCGAAAAGCCCCGGAACAGGATGAACGCGATCTGCGCTGCCGCCAGCCACGCGCCGGCATCGTCGTGTCGGCCGGTCAGGCTGCCGCCGATCTGATCGGTAGCGCTCAACCAGCCCCTGACGAGGAACAGCGGCACGGTGATCGCGAACAGGGTCGCGACGATCCAGCCGGTGTGCAGATGTTCGCGCCGGGCCATCCGCACCGCCAGCACGACGGTCGCGAGATCGAACAGCGAACGGAACACGCAAAGATAGGCGACACGCTGCGGAAAATCGGCGGGATCGACCCAGAAGAACAGGGGTGCCGCAATCAGTCCGGCCAGCGCGATCATCGGCAGATTGCGGGCGCGCGGGTCACCGAAGCTGCGCATTCCGGCAAAGATCGCGGCATAGGACAGGATCGCGAGCGGGTTGCCCAGCCGGATGATCCAGTCCTCTGCCCCATGATCCCGCAACACTGCCGCCACGGCGGTCATGCCCATCGCGACATGGCCGAAACCCCACCATGCCGCCCAGCCCCCGAACCGGCCGGTCGCCCATGGCACGACATGGACGATCCCCGCCACGATCGAACCGAGCGCCGCCAGAATGTACAGGGTCGTCAGGTCGATCAAGGCAGCCCGTCTTTCCGAAAGGAACGTAGCTACACTAATCCAGAATAATGAATACTCCGTTCGTACCTGGCGCTACTTGAGTGCGTCGCAGGCAGTCGCGATCCGCGCGCATGCTTCCCTCAACAGGTCGTCCGACGTCGCGTAGCTGATCCGCATCGCAGGCGACAGGCCGAACGCCGAGCCCTGCACCGCAGCGACCCGGGCGTCTTCGAGCAGATAGCCGACGAAATCCTCGTCGGTTTCGATCCGCTTGCCACCGGGCGTGGTCCGGCCGATCAGTCCCGACAGTTCGGGATAGACATAGAAGGCACCATCGGGCGTCGGGCAGGTGATGCCCGAAATCGCGTTGAGATCGGCGACCACCATGTCGCGCCGCCGCTGGAACGCCGCATTGCGGTCGGCAAGGAACGACGGGTCGCCGTTCAGCGCGGCGACGGCGGCGGCCTGTGCGATCGAACACGGGTTGCTGGTCGATTGCGACTGAAGCTTGGCCATCGCCTTGATCAGCCACGATGCGCCGCCGGCATAGCCGATGCGCCAGCCGGTCATCGCATAGGCCTTGGAACAGCCGTTGACCGTCAGCGTCCGGTCGTACAGCCCCGGATTGACCTGCGCCATCGTCGCGAATTCGAAACCGGGATAGACGATGTGTTCGTACATGTCGTCGGCGAAGATCCACACGTGCGGATGCCGTTCGAGCACCTGTCCCAGCGCCCGCAGTTCGTCGCGGGTATAGCCCGCGCCGGTCGGGTTCGACGGCGAATTGAGGATGACCCACTTCGTCCGCGCGGTGATCGCGGCATCGAGCTGTTCGGGCGTGATCTTGTATCCCTGGTCCGCGCCCGCCGCGATGAACACCGGGGTGCCGCCCGCGAACTGCACGACATCGGGATAGCTGACCCAATAGGGGGCCGGCACGATCACCTCGTCGCCCGCATCGACGCTGGCGACCAGCGCGTTGAACAGCGTATGCTTGCCGCCGACGTTCACGCTGATCTGGTCCGCAGCATAGGTCAGGCCGTTGTCGCGGGCGAATTTCGCGGCGATCGCGGCCTTCAGCTCCGCGGTGCCGTCGACGTTGGTGTATTTCGTCTTGCCCGCGCGGATCGCTTCGATCGCGGCTTCCTTGACGAAATCGGGCGTGTCGAAATCCGGTTCCCCGGCACCCAGACCGATGACGTCGACGCCCTGCCGCTTGAGTTCGAGGACCTTGGACGTGATGGCGAGCGTCGGCGACGGATTGATGCGGTCGAGCGCGGCGGAAGGCTTCATGGGACGTCCGATGCTGGCAGGGAATACTGGCGGCGCCCTTAGCCTTGCGCGTCCCCTTCCGCAACCAATCGCGCACGAATCAATCCGCGTACGGCGTTGCCGACGTAAAATCCTTGCGCAAGATCGGCCACGGTCAACGGCATTTCGACCGCATCGCCACGTGCGATCAACTCGGCGCGCAGGACGCCGGGCAACAGCCCGCGGCTGAGCGGCGGGGTCAGCAGTTGCGCGCCTTCCGGTCCGACGAAGATCGAGGTGAAGCTGCCTTCGGTCAGCCGGCCGTCGGCATCGGTGAAGATCGTTTCGAAACAGTCCGGCGGCGGGGCCGGCCAGAACCGCCGGTCGCTGGTCTTGTACGTCAGGCGAAGATCGCGCGGCGATACCGGCAACGGCGCGACCGCGACCGCCGCCGGGGCGACGGGCGCGGGGGGCAGGGGCGTCACGTCGACCGAGATCGCCCCCGACCGTGACAGCAACAGCCGGATGCGCGACGGATGGCGCAGCCGGAAGATCGCGGCCTGCAATTCGTTGCGGATGGCGTGCCGGTCATGGCCGAAGCCGAGTCGCGCGGCGCTGTCGCGCAGGCGCTCGAGATGGCGTTCGAGCAGCGGGATGCCGGCCAGCGGATCGAACGCCATGGTTTCCAGCAGGTCGAAGCGCGGCGAATCTTCGGCAAGGAACCGCCCCTTGGCAAGACATTCGCGCCATTCGTCGGCGGGCGCCGAATCAGCGACGATGCCCGATCCCAGCCCGATCGTCGCGCCGGACGCGCCGTCGCTCAGGTGCAGCGTGCGGATCGCGACGTTGAACGCTGCGTCGCCATCGGCATCGATCCGTCCGATCGCGCCGGTATAGATGCCGCGCGCGCGATCCTCGACCGAATCGATTACTTCCATCGCCCGGCGCTTGGGCGCGCCGGTGATCGACCCGCACGGGAACAGCGCCGCCAGCGCGTCGACCGCATCGTGACCGGGCAACAGCGTGGCGGTGACCGACGATATGAGCTGGTGGATGCTGGGATAGGTTTCGACGACGAACCGTTCGGGCACGCGTACGCTGCCTGGCACGGCGACGCGCGACAGGTCGTTGCGCATCAGGTCGACGATCATCAGGTTTTCGGCGCGCTGCTTGGGATCGTCCGCCAGTGCGCGCGCGGCATCGCGATCGCGCACCGGATCGGGATCGCGCAGGGCGGTGCCCTTCATCGGGCGGGTCGTGATCCGGCCCGCTTCGATCGCAAAGAACGATTCGGGAGAGAACGACAGCAGCCAGTCGTCCCCGGTCCATACCAGCGCGCCATGACCGGCGGCGGCCCGAGGCCGGATGCGGGCATAAAGCGACAGCGGATCGCCCGCGACCGCCACCGTCGCGCCGAAGGTCAGGTTCGCCTGATAGATGTCCCCTGCCGCGATCAGCGCGAGCACTGCCTCGCACCGCGCCCGATACGCCGCCGGGTCGATATCGGGGACGACCGGGCCGATCCATGCCCCGTCGGGATCGGGCAGCAGCCGTTCGGGCGCGACCGGTTCATAGCCGTCGAACACGCCGAACCACAGCAGCGGCAGCGGTGACAGGCGAGGGGGTACGCCCGGAACGAATGCCGCCCCGGCGTCGTAGCCGACGAACCCCGCGACCGATGCGCCGCCCGCAACGGCCGCCCGCACCGCGTCCATCGCCGGTTCGATATCGGCCACCCGATCCGCGCGAATGATCCGGCGCGGCGCGTGATACAGGCGCGCGCATCCGCCCGGCCGGGCATCGTCGCACAGCACGAAAGGCCGGGTCGCGTCGAACATCGCGCCGACTTGCCGCGTGCGACCGTCGGGGGCAAGCATTCTCGGCAAGGCTTTGCGTCGCGCGGCGGCTGCGGCTAGGGCGGAGCGATGACCCCGTCCCCCATTCGCGCGGCGATCGTGCCCGTCACGCCGCTGCAACAGAATTGCACGCTGCTCTGGTGTACCGCGACGATGCGCGGCGCGTTCGTCGATCCAGGCGGCGACCTGCCGCTGTTGGTCGCGGCGGCGGCGCAGCACGGCGTGACGGTGGAAAAGATCCTGCTGACCCACGGCCATATCGACCATTGCGGCGAAGCCAAGCCGCTTGCCGACCAGCTGGGCGTCGGGATCGAGGGTCCGCATGAGGCCGACCGATTCTGGATCGCACGGCTGGACGAGGACGGCAAACGCTGGGGCATGCGCGGCGTGCCGTTCGAACCGACACGCTGGCTGGTGGAAGGCGACACGGTGACCGTCGGCGACGCGGTGCTCGACGTGTACGAAACGCCGGGCCACACGCCGGGCCATGTGATCTTTCATCATGCGCCGTCGCGATTCGCGCTGGTCGGCGACGTGCTGTTCCAGGGATCGGTCGGGCGTACCGATTTTCCGCTGTCCGATCACGATGCGTTGATCCGGTCGGTGGTGACGAAGCTGTGGCCGCTGGGCGATGACACCGCGTTCGTCCCCGGACATGGCCCAGGCAGCACCTTTGCGCACGAACGCGCGACCAATCCGTTCGTCGGCGACCGCGTTCTGGCGGGGTAATGCTTGCACCGCGGCCATAAAACGCTATAGGCGCGGCTCGTTTCGCGACCAGCCTGTCTGCCGGTCCGGCGGGTCGGCGGTCCTGACAGGGTCCGACGCTTGCCTGGGCCGCGTTTGCAATTGGTGGCGAATCCAACCGATCCAATTGTTGTAAAGGTGCCGAAATGGCAGTTCCCAAAAGAAAGACGTCGCCCTCCAAGCGGGGCATGCGGCGCAGCCACGACACGCTGAGCGTCGAGTCGTTCCAGGAATGCCCGAATTGCGGCGAACTGAAGCGTCCGCACAATCTGTGCAACGCATGCGGCCACTATAACGGTCGCGAAGTCGTCTCGGTCGAAGCGTAAGCATCGCGCCGGACCGGGAAGGACGCATGGCTGACGGGTCGTGGATTGCCATCGACGCGATGGGTGGTGACGAAGGACTTGCCACCATGTTGGCGGGTGTCGCGCATGCGCGGCACCGTCATCCGGCGATGCGGTTCCTGCTGGTCGGCGACGAGACTGCGATTCGCACCGGTCTAGCGACCCATCCGAATCTAAGCGCGGCGTCGGAAATCGTCCACGCGCCAGAGGTCGTCGGATCGTCGGACAAGCCCAGCCAGGCGATCCGGCGTTCGAAGACGACGTCGATGGGCGTGGCGATCAACCTCGTCAAACAGGGCCGGGCGGCCGCCGCGGTGTCGGCGGGCAATACCGGCGCGCTGATGGCGATGGCGAAGGTCAGCCTGCGGACGATGCCCGGCATCGATCGCCCGGCGCTGGCCGCATTGTTGCCCAGTCTGGGCGAAAACGATCTGGTCATGCTCGACCTCGGCGCCAATGCCGAGTGCGATGCGCGCAACCTCGTCCAGTTCGCGGTGATGGGTGCGGCCTATGCCCGCACCGCGCTCGACCTCGAACTGCCGCGGGTCGCGCTGCTGAACATCGGCACCGAGGATTCGAAGGGGATCGACAGCGTGCGCGAAGCGGCAGCGATGCTGCGATCGTCGCCGCACCTGCCCATGGCCTTTACCGGTTATATCGAGGGTGATCGCCTGTCGCGGGGACAGGTCGATGTCGTCGTGTGCGACGGATTCTCGGGCAATATCGCGCTCAAGACGGCCGAAGGAACGGCGCGATTCGTCGCCGATCTGCTCAAACGCGCGTTCCGGTCGTCGGTGCGTTCCAAGATCGGGTTCCTGATCTCGCGCCCCGCGACCGAATTGCTGCGGCATCATCTCGACCCCAACAACCATAACGGCGCGGTATTCCTCGGCCTGAACGGGCTGGTGGTCAAAAGCCATGGCAGCGCGAACGAGGCGGGCGTGTCGAACGCGATCCAGGTCGCGGCAAAGATGGTGCGCGACGACCTGACCCGGCGCATCGCATCCGATCTGGCGGGTATCGAGGCACGGGCGGCATGATCCGCGCGATCGTCACCGGCACCGGATCGGCGCTTCCCGTACGCCGCGTATCGAACGCCGAACTGACCGAAACCGTCGATACCTCCGACGAATGGATCGTCGAGCGTACCGGCATCCGGTTTCGGCATATCGCGGGCGAGGGGGAGACGACCGCGACGCTGGCCGCCGATGCCGCGCGCCGCGCGATCGAGGCGGCGGGCGTCGATGCGGGGACGATCGACCTGATCGTGCTGGCGACTGCCACGCCCGACCAGACTTTCCCGGCCACCGCCACGAAGGTGCAGGCGATGCTGGGCATCGACGATTGCGTGGCGTTCGATGTCGCGGCGGTGTGTTCGGGTTTCCTGTATGCGGTGCAGGTCGCCGACAGCATGATTCGCACCGGCGTCCATCGCCGTGCGCTGGTGATCGGCGCGGAGACGTTCAGCCGTATTCTCGACTGGGAAGACCGGACGACCTGTGTCCTGTTCGGCGACGGGGCGGGCGCGATCGTGCTGGAGGCGGACGACAGCGACAGCGGACAGGGTATCCTTGCCACCCGGCTGCATGCCGATGGCCGTCACAATGGTCTGCTCTATGTCGATGGCGGGCCGTCGACCACGGGCACCGTCGGCAAGCTGCGGATGAAGGGCAAGGAAGTGTTCCGCCACGCTGTGGTCAATCTGGCGGCGGTGATGGGCGAATCGCTGGCGCTGGCCGGACTGACGTCGGACGATGTCGACTGGGTGGTGCCGCATCAGGCCAATGCCCGCATCCTCGACGCGACGGCGCGCAAGCTGGGGCTGTCCCCCGACAAGATCGTGGTCACGGTGGACCAGCATGCCAATACCTCCGCGGCGTCGGTGCCGCTGGCGCTCGACACTGCGGTGCGCGACGGGCGTATCCGCCGCGGCGATCTGGTGGTGCTCGAAGCGATGGGCGGCGGCTTCACCTGGGGCGCTGCGGTAGTGCGTTGGTAATCCTTTCGGATTTTTGAACGCTGCGATACGCTGTGCTAGTCGGGCATCTGGTTTTACACAGGGGGACGATCATGGAATCCACAGGCACGCTGACCCGCGCCGATCTCGCTGAGGAAATGCATCGCGAGATTGGACTGTCACGCGCCGATTCTGCCCGGATCATCGAACAGCTGCTCACGCACATGTGCGAGGCGCTGTCCAATGGGCAGAACGTCAAGATCTCGGGCTTCGGCAGCTTCGTACTGCGCGACAAGGGCGAGCGCGTCGGCCGCAATCCCAAGACCGGCGTCGAGGTTCCGATCGCGCCGCGCCGGGTGCTGACGTTCCGCGCGAGCCAGATGATGCGCGACCGCATCCTCGCCACCAACTGAACGGGGACGACCCACGCCTTCCGATAAATCCCCCGATGCCTATCGTACGATCGGTGAGGTTGCGCGCGAACTGGGGGTGCCGCAGCATCGGCTGCGCTATTGGGAAGGCCGGTTTCCGCAGCTTCGCCCGCTGACGCGGGCGGGCGACCGGCGCTATTACCGGGCGGAGGACGTGGCGCTGCTGCGCCGTATCCATGCGTTGCTGGCGGATGCGCTGGACGCAGATCATCGGGGCGGGGGACCGGACTGACCCGTCCTGCGGCACCGCGCGGTCCGACGAGCGCTTTCCCCCACCGCCAAACCTGCTAAACCGCGCGGGCGATGAGCGTATCCAGTACCGACCCCACTCCCGTCCCCCCATCCGCACATGGGGGATGGCGGGCACGCTTTCGCCAGGTCCGTCGGCGTTGGTGGTTCCGTATTCCGGCATTCCTCGCGCTGCTCGCCGGAATCGGGGTGTTCCTGATCTGGCTGCTGCTGTGGCGGACGTTGCCTTCGGTCGAAACGCTGCGCGCCTATGAGCCGCCGTTGCCGACCAACGTCCGTACGATCGACGGGACGCCCGTGCACCGCTACGAACGCGAACGGCGCGTGCAGCTTTCCTATGCCGAATACCCGCCGTTGCTGGTCAAGGCGTTCCTTGCGGCGGAAGACCGGACCTTTTTCGATCATCATGGGGTCGATTATCCCGGCATCGCATCGGCGATGCTGACCAATCTGCGCAACGACGGTCGCCCGATCGGTGCATCGACGATCACGCAACAGGTGGCCAAGAACCTGTTGCTGACCAACGAGGTCAGTTACGTCCGCAAGGCGAAGGAAGCGCTGCTCGCCTATCGGATCGAAAATGTGCTGACCAAGCAGCAGATTCTCGAACTCTATCTCAACCAGATCGCGCTGGGCCGGAACGCGTTCGGCGTCGAGGCAGCGGCCAATGCCTATTTCGGGAAGGAACTGCGCGAACTGACCTTGCCCCAGATGGCGTATCTGGCAATTTTGCCGAAGGGGCCGTCGAACTATACGCCGGAACGCGGTTATGACCGGGCCATCGCCCGGCGCGACTGGGTGCTGGGCGAAATGCTGCGCAACAATTTCATAACTGCTGCGCAGCGTGCGGACGCGGTGGCGCAGCCTTTGGGCACGATCGAGCGGCGGACCGCGCGCGTCGATCCGGTCGGCGGCTATTTCATCGAGGAAGTCCGCCGCCAGTTGCTCGACCGCTTCGGCACCGATGACAAGAGCGGCCCGTACAGCGTCTATGCGGGCGGCTTGTGGGTGCGCACTTCGTTCGATCCGGCGGTGCAGGCCCATGCGCAGGACGCGCTGCGCGCGGGGCTGATCCGGTTCGACAGCGGACGCGGCTGGTCGGGGCCACTCAACAAACCTCGTACGAAGATTGAGGGCGACCGGTGGCTGGCGGCGTTGCAGGGCACCAATATCGGCATCGACTATCAGGACTGGCAGGCGGCGATCGTCATCGACAAGTCGGCGACCTCCGCACGGATCGGGTTCGTCGACGGCCGGACCGGTCAATTGCCGCGCGGCGCGGCAGCAATGCCCGCGCGTGGGCTGGGCGGAACCGCGTTCGCCGCGCTGGAGCCGGGCGATATCGTCGCGGTCGCGCCGTCGGGCGGGGCTTGGGCGCTGCGATCGGTGCCGCGCGTGTCGGGCGGCATGGTGGTCGAGGATCCGCGCACGGGACGCATTCTTGCGATGCAGGGCGGGTTCGACAGTCGTATCCAGTCGTTCAACCGCGCGACGCAGGCGATGCGCCAACCGGGATCGACGATCAAGCCGATCGTCTATGCCGCCGCGCTGGAAGCCGGCATGACCCCCGCATCTATCATCGTCGACGGTCCGTTCTGCGTAAACCAGGGCGGGCGGCTAAGCACCAAGTGCTTCCGCAATTTCGGCGGCGGCGGATCGGGGCCGCATACCATGCGCTGGGGCATCGAACAGTCGCGTAACCTGATGACGGTGCGCGCGGCGGCGCAGACCGGCATGGACAAGGTCAACGGCCTGATCCAGCGCGTCGGCATCAGCGACCAGAAATTCCCGCCCTATCTGTCCTATGCGCTGGGCGCGGGTGAGACGACCGTGACGCGGATGGTCAACGCCTATTCGATCCTCGTGAACCAGGGGCGCGAGTTGAAACCGACGGTGATCGATTTCGTGCAGGACCGGCGCGGCAAGGTGATCCTTCCTGAAAACTGGCGCGCGTGCGACCGGTGCAACGCGCCCGATTGGGACGGCAAGCCGATGCCGCGTCCGCAGGTCCGCACGCGGCAGGTGATGGACGCCATGAGCGCGTACCAGATGGTGCACATCATGGAAGGCGTGATCCAGCGCGGCACGGCCACCACGCTGCGCGACCTGAACCGTCCGATCATGGGCAAGACCGGGACGTCGACGGGACCGACCGACGTGTGGTTCGTCGGCGGTACGCCCCAGATGATCGCCGGCCTGTATCTCGGCTATGATTCGCCCCGCAATCTTGGCGGATATGCGCAGGGCGGCACGATCGCCGCGCCGATCTACAAGGCGTTCGCGCAACGGGCGTACAAGGACGTGGACGTACTGCCGTTCCGTGCGCCCGCCGGGGTGCGGATGGTGCGAATCGATCGTGGCAGCGGACGTCCGGTCTATGGCGCATGGCCGACCACCGAACCGAAGGCGGCGGTGATCTGGGAAGCGTTCAAGCCTGAAAGCGAACCGCGTCGCGCCACCGGCCGGCTGGGTACGGCGGCGGCGCCGGTGACCCGCGATCCGACCCGCGCTGCCGGGCCACGTGTCGCACCGCCGCCGCGCGACAGCGACTTCTTGCAACGCGAAGGCGGAATCTACTAGCGCCCGCCCCCATATTGCTATCGATACCGATTTTGACTGGAGTTTCCCCATGCGCGCCGAAGCGCAAGCCCATATCGACAAGATCAACGACGCGCTGGCCCTGCTGCGCCGCTTCCTCGACTGGGATCGGGCGCTGCGCCGGCTGGACGAGCTGAACGCACGCGTCGAGGATCAGGCATTGTGGAGCGATCCCAAGGCCGCGCAGGACGTGATGCGCGAACGCCGCCGGCTGGACGAAGCGATCAGCGCGACGCGTGCGATCGAAAGCGAATTGTCGGACACCGCCGAGCTGATCGAAATGGCCGATGCCGAAGGCGACGCGGAGATGGCCGAGGAGGGCGTCGCCGCGCTGGCCGAACTGGCAAGGCGTGCCGATCATGACAAGGTGCAGGCGCTGTTGTCGGGCGAGGCCGACGGTAACGATACCTATATCGAGATCAACGCGGGCGCGGGCGGGACCGAAAGCCAGGATTGGGCCGGGATGCTCAGCCGCATGTACACCCGTTGGGCCGAACGGCGGGGGATGAAGGTCGAACTGGTCGATCAGCATTCGGGCGAACAGGCGGGGATCAAGTCCGCCACGCTGCTGTTGAAGGGCGAGAACGCCTATGGCTTCGCGAAGACCGAGGGTGGCGTGCATCGGCTGGTGCGAATCAGCCCCTATGACAGCGCGGCACGGCGGCATACGTCGTTCGCCAGCGTGTGGGTCTATCCGGTGATCGACGACAATATCGAGGTCGAATATAACGAAAGCGACCTGCGGATCGATACCTATCGCGCATCGGGCGCGGGCGGGCAGCACATCAACACCACCGATTCGGCGGTGCGGATCACGCACATCCCGACCGGCATCGTCGTGCAGTGCCAGAACCAGCGTTCGCAGCACAAGAACAAGGCCGAAGCCTATAACCAGCTGCGCGCGCGGCTGTACGAACGCGAACTGGCAATCCGCGAGGCGGAAGCGAGTGCCGAGAACGCGACCAAGACCGATATCGGCTGGGGTCACCAGATACGGTCCTATGTCCTGCAACCCTATCAGATGGTGAAGGATCTGCGCACCGGCGTGGTCTCCACCGCTCCCGGCGACGTGCTTGACGGCGCGCTTGACCCCTTCATGGCGGCGGCGCTGTCGCAGCGTGTGACCGGCGAAACGGTCGAAGTCGAGGATGTCGACTGACATGCGCGCCGCCGTCCTGCTCGGCCTGATACTGCTCGGCGGGTGCGATGCCACCCAGCCGCGCACCGTGCCGGACGAACCCGAACGCAACGCGCCGCGCTTTCCGCGCGCCGACCGGCCGGTGGCGACGATCGTGTCGGCGCGCTGGTCGACCGAGGAAGCACGCGATCGGCTGAACGAGGCGGAAGCGGTGATGGACCGTGCCGGCATCGCGGCGGGAATGACCGTCGCGGATATCGGCGCGGGCGAAGGCTATTACACGATCCGTCTGGCGCAGCGCGTTGGGCCGGGAGGGCGCGTGTTGGCGGAGGACATCATCCCCGGTATTCGCGACGCGCTGGCGCAGCGGGTCGCGCGCGAACGGCTCGACAATGTCAGCGTGCGGCTGGGCGAGCCGGACGATGCGAAGCTGCCCGCCGACAGTTTCGATCGCGTGCTGATGGTCCACATGTATCACGAGATCGCGGAGCCGTATGCGTTCCTGTGGAAACTCCGTCCCGGCCTGCGGCGCGGCGGGCGCGTGGTGGTGGTCGATGCCGATCGCCCGACGCAAAATCATGGGACGCCGCCCGCGCTGCTGCGCTGCGAATTCGCGGCGGTCGGATATCGACAGGTCGAGATGCAGCGCATGGCATCGGCAGGCGGCTATATCGCGGTGTTCGAAGCGGAAGGACCGCGGCCCGAACCCGCCGCGATCCGTCCCTGCCGCTTGCCCGGTCCGGCGCAGACGCCCGGGCCGAGGGGATAAGTGTCCGATCCCGGACCGTCATGGTGCATCGGCGCAAACCCCGGGTCTCCACCGGAGCGTCCGGGCGACGAAGGCGGTCCGTGCAGGTCGCGACCAAGGGTTCGACGGGTGCCGATATGGCCGGTCCGCCCCGACGACCGAACGGAAGGCGCTACGCTGTCGGTAACAAGGCACTACCACCGCGTTCGGATGCGCGACGTCGGCACCTGAACGATCGATCGATCAGGTGCCTTCGCATGCCTGCCCCCTCTTATTCTGCGGGTACGCCCTGCGGTGCGGGAAGCTTGGCGATGTCGGAAGATTCCGACCAGAGGTTGATCCCGCCGTCTTCGGCCGCCCGATCGATGGCCGCGAGTTCGTCGGCGGAGAAGTCGAGCTTCTTCGTCGCGTCGAGCGAATCGTCGAGCTGCGCCACCGTGCGTGCGCCGATCAACGCCGACGTAACGCGCAGGTCGCGCAGGACCCATGCGATCGCCATCTGGGCCAGCGTCTGCCCGCGCGCCGTCGCGATATCGTTCAACGCCCGGATGGCAGCGATGTTCTGTTCGGTCAGCAAGTTCTGGGACAGCGATCCGCCACGGCTCGCCCGCGCGTCCTGCGGCACGCCGGAC
The DNA here is from genome assembly GCF_014842075.1 of Sphingomonas sp. CFBP 13720. GTDB lineage: Bacteria > Pseudomonadota > Alphaproteobacteria > Sphingomonadales > Sphingomonadaceae > Sphingomonas. The sequence goes on along the minus strand of NZ_JACYVA010000003.1, from coordinate 386,814 downwards.
AGATACCGGTTCGTCAGCATACCCTGCGCCAGCGGTGAAAACGCGATGCACCCGGTGCCCAGATCGTCCAGCGTCGCGAGCAGTTCGCGCTCGATCCAGCGGTTCAGGATCGAATAGCTCGGCTGGTGGATGAACAGCGGCACCTTTTCCCCGGCAAGGATCTCGGCCGCGCGGCGCGTCAGTTCCGGGGCATAGGACGATATCCCGATATACAGCGCCTTGCCCTGCCGGTGGAGTTGCACCAGCGCGCCCATCGTCTCTTCCAGCGGGGTCGTGGGATCGACCCGGTGCGAATAGAAGATATCGACATAGTCGAGGCCCATCCGCTTCAGGCTCTGGTCGCAGCTTGCGATCAGATACTTCCGCGACGAACCGATATCGCCATACGGACCGGGCCACATGTCCCAGCCGGCCTTGGTCGAGATGACGAGTTCGTCGCGATGCGTGCCGAGATCGGATGCCAGCACGCGGCCGAAATTCTCCTCGGCGGACCCGTATGGCGGGCCATAGTTATTGGCGAGATCGAAATGGGTCACGCCACGATCAAAGGCCCGGCGCAGGATCGAACGCCCCGTTTCGAACACGTCGTTCCCCCCGAAATTCTGCCATAGCCCGAGGCTGATGGCCGGGAGTTTCAGACCGCTCCGGCCGGTGCGGCGATAGGGCATGCCGCTGTCATATCGGGTGGGCGCGGCGACGTACGAGGGATCAAACGGCATGGTGCTTCCTTGTAAAGGGCCTCAACGCGCAACGCGCCAACCGTTTCAGTCGATCAGAAACACGGCGACAAGTTCTTCCGTCGTACCGGTATTCCGGGGCTTGTCCGTGCTTTTCGTCGTGGAAGACAGGCGGCACCGCCAATCGATCGTGCACGCCGGGAACGAACACCGACGTGCGCAATTGCCATCGTGCGGCCCGGCCGTCAGGAGATGCGACATGCCCCACGCCAGTAACATCGTCCTATGCGCCGGCCCCGAAAGCCCGCATGCCTTCGACATCATTCCGCTTCAGCCGAGGAACGGTGCGCTCGATGCACGCTGCCCGGTCTGCCGTGGACACGGGCAATGGAACGTCGAGATCGATCTGGTCAGTTTCCGCTGCAAACGGGCGATCTGCGAACGGTGCCATGGCGCGGGCTGGATCGAGACCGGACAGGATCCCGTCGGCCATCCCGATATTGTCATGACGCCCGAAGGCTATCCGAAATGGGTCGTCCGTTCGGGCCCGTCGCCGACCGTGGAGGAAGCGCCGAACGGCCCGCTGTCGGAACCGCCCGCTACCGCGTGACCGGCAGGCCGTGCCGGTCCGGTCGGGGCCTGCCCGGAAGCAATCGATCGTCCGCGTCGCCGCATGCTCGCCAGTCGAACATCGGAGCGATGATGCCAGCTCGGCTGCCGCGCCAGAGGAATATCCCTTCTATCGACGCCGCCGCGCCTTATATGCCCCATGAGGGCAAACTCGCCCCTTTGATGGAACGTATTGATGCCGGCATTCAAGGTCCCTGGTTTACATGAGCGCGCTGCAGCTTCTCGGGCAGCAAAAGAACAGGCGTTGAAGCAGTATCGCGAACGGCCCGAGCCGGACCCCGCCGAAGTGGCCAAGCGGCAGGCTGCGCGTCAGGCACGCGAAGCCGCGCAGGCCGAACGCCAGGCCGCGAAGCTGGCCGCCATCGCACAGGCCAAGGAAGCTGCGGAGCAAGCCGCTGCCGCCGCCGAAGCCGCTGCGCTTGCCGAAGCGGAAGCCGAAAAGGCGCGGCGTCCGAAGGTGCCGACCGCAGCCGAGCTCAAGGCCGCACGCGACGCCCGGTACGCCGCCCGCAAGGCTGCCAAATAACCGGACGGACGGGTTGATGCCGCTGCGGCGGCAGGAACCCGTACGACGACGAAGCAGCGACGGCGACGCCTGAGTTTCGTATCGGGTCGTCGATTCGTCGGTATCCATGTCGTTCGCCCGGATGCGTCCGACGGCTTCGCCCGACGGCAGGCATTCTCAACGACCGGGCGATTCCGTCGACGCGGCACGACCGGCTACGGACGACGACTGCGTGTGGCGGACGATCGCTTCGCACAGTTCGTGCGTCTGCAGGATCGCCGCGGCATCGGCCGGGCGGCGTTCCCGTGCCATGTCGAGGAAGGCGTCGCACATCGCTTCGAACCCGCGTTGCCGTCCGACCGGGGTCCAGTCGCCACGGCGGTGATGCCGTTGCGTGCCGGCGGCGTCGACGCGATCGGACAGGTTCAGCACGGTGCGACGTGCGCCACGGCCGATTGCGTCCAGACGTTCCTCGTCCAGACCGCTGTCGCGATGCATCGTGCCGATGGATGTGAAGCCGTCGCCCGCGAGCGTTAGCGTAACCGCATGCAGCAGGCCCCGCTCGACATGAGTCTCGATCGTCCGGCGCAGTACGGGTGCGGGCGTCAGGAACAGCAGCGTGTCGACGACGTGAATGAAATCGTCGAACACGACCCGCCGGGGAAGATCGGGCTGGCCGTGGCGGTGCTTTTCCATGATGAAAAGGTCGGCGTCGACGGTACGAAGCGCGACGTAATCGGGGGCGAAGCGCCGGTTGAATCCTGCCATGATCGGGGTGTCGCGGCGCAGCGCCAGCGCGACCAGCGCTTCGGCATCCGCGATATTGTCCGCCAGCGGTTTGTCCACGAAGGTGGGAACGTCGTGTTCGAGCAGGGTGCGGACCAGTTCGGGATGTGCCGGTGTCGCCGCATGGACGAACGCGGCGTCGAACGTCGTGGCGGACAGCGCCTCGGCGACGCTCGTATAACGATCCGCGACGCGAAAGGTCCGCCCGGCGTCTTCCAGCACGGCACGGTTGCGGGTGGCCAGATGGAGTTCGACATCGGGCCGGGCGGACAATACCGGCAGATATGCCTTGCGGGCAATGTCGCCCACGCCAACCATCAGCACGCGCATTCTCATCTCCGCTGAAAGGCGCAACTGCCTCGATTGACGATGGCAGGCGTACCCCGAACGTTCCCCTGCCGGCAACCGCCGGCGACGCAGTGTCTGGTCGGACCTTCGTCAGCCGGATGCCGGTCCCCATCTGCCGGCAAGCATCGCGTGCAAAAGATCGACATAGCCCCAGCCATCGGCGCGGGCGGCGATCGCCGACAGGCAGTCCTGATCGTCGCGTCCGGGCCGGCCCGGGCCGGTCATGTTCGGTTTCATGTTCAGGTCGAACAGCTTGAACGTCCCTTGGCGGTCCGTCCGGCAGTCGATGCGGATCGCCGTGCGCGCATCGACCAGCGCGGCGGCGGCGACGCAAGCATCGATCATCGCTTCGATCGCCGGATCGCGCAGCCGTTGCGCGTCGATCGCCACGCTGTTGGCCGTCACCGGGACGTCGCCATTATACGGCGCGACGCCGCCATGCTGATCGAACCGATAGACCGGCCGCAGCGCCCAATGGCGCGGCGACGGCATCCCGTCGGGGCGGGGGGCGGCGGGCGGCATCACCGTCACCGTCATTTCGTCGCCATCCAGAAACTCCTCGACCATCAGCATGTCGCCGAAGGTCGCAGCGTCGATCAACGCTGCGGCCGCCTGCCGCAACGCGCCGATATCGTCGACCAGCGTGACGCCCTGACTGCCGCGGCCACGGACCGGCTTCACGATCAGCGGGAAGACCATGTTGCGCTCGACACAGGCCTCTTCGACATCGTCCAGACCGCAGACGTCCGTGCGCGGGGTTCGGGACAGCAGGAACGACCGCGCCACCGGCAGCCCGGCGTCCGCCAGCATGCGGTTCGTTTCGAACTTGTCGTCGAACGCCTGCATGGCGGCTGGAAGCTGACCGACGATCGCGAAGTCGGTCAGTACGGTTTCCAGCGGATGCCCCGCAAACAACACGGTATTCGCCCACAGAACGGACGCTCCCGCCCGTCCTGCCGCATCGATCCCTTCGGCAGTATCGGGAAATACCCAATCGAGCGCCGTGCGTGGATCGGGGGACGCGACCGGCGTCACGATGTCGACACCTGCTACCTTCAGCGCATAGGCGATGTCGGCACCGCCATCGGAATATCCGCCGGGTTTGGCGTCCTTGCGCAACCCGTCGATGACCGGCGGGGAAAGCGCCTGATACAGAATGGCGACTGGCGCTGTTTTCATGAGCAATCTCCTGCGCTTGGGGCACTAGCCTACGGGACTGCGCCGGTGCAAATCGACCTGGGCACATTTGGACGCGCATGATGGGGCGCCTTCGAACGCGAACGTTTGCGTTCCACGGTTCGCGCGTCGGCAGCCCCCTTCCCAATCGCGAGCCAACATCTGCGTCAGAACGCCGACCATCCCGGTGACCAGTTGGCATGCATGCTTCCCGCGTTACGATGGTGACAGGCCCATTCGCGACGAACGCTCCTCTGGAACCGGTCCAGATGCGGCGAATCATCGGGGCAGGCGTAAAAAAGAGCGAGCCTCCAGCACCGGATAGTATACAATATCTTCCGATATGGTCGGTTCAGGACATTATATGCCCCAGCGCGGTAGCGATCGGATCGCGGTGATCGGCGGCGGTATCGTCGGCAGGTCGATCGCGCTGGCGTTGGCCGGACGTGGCGAGCGGGTCGTACTGGTGGACGACATGCGCGACCGGTCGGCGGCATCATGGGGCAATGCGGGACATATTGCGACCGAGCAGGTGGCACCGCTGGCATCGATCGCGACGCTGCGGAGCGTACCGCGCCGCCTGTTCGTGCGCGGCGGCGCGCTCGACCTTCCGCCGGGGCAGATGCGCGCATGGGCGCCGTTCGCCGCACGGATGCTGGCGGCGTCCGCACCATGGCGGTTTCGCGCGGGATTGGCGGCACTGGGCGGGTTGCTGGCGCACGCCATGCCCGCATGGCGGCGGCTGGCGACGATGCTGGCACGCCCCGACCTGTTGCGGGAAGACGGACATTTCGTCGTCTGGCCCGATGATGCGCGCGCGAGGGCAGGCAAGGCGGCATGGGCGACGACGAACATCGGAGCTGCCCGCATCGTCGATGCCGCGCCGGACGAACTGCAACGGCTGCGCGCGCTGTCGCCGCAGGTCGCGGGCGCGATCCGCTTCGGCGGCAGCGGGCAGATCCATGATCTGGACGCGCTGGCGATGGCGCTGGACGATGCACTGGCGGCGGCGGGTGTCGTACGCCATCCGCTATCGGCCACACTGGTGTGTCGGGATGGACGAATCACGATCCCCGGCGTCGTCGCGGACCGGATCGTGGTGGCGGCCGGGATCGGCGCGCGGCCGTTGATGGCGGCGGCGGGGCACCGCGTGCCGCTGATCGCCGAGCGTGGCTATCATATCCGTGGCAGCGCGACCCGCTGGCCCGCCGCCATGCCGCCGGTCGTGTTCGAGGACCCGTCGATCATCGTCACCCGCTATGCCGATACGGTGCAGGTCGCGGGGTTCGTCGAACTGTCGCGCCTGGATGCCGCCCCCGACCCGCGCAAATGGGACCGGCTGGAGCGGCATGTCGCCGATCTGGCGCTGCCGATCGACGGTCCGTTCACCCGCTGGATGGGTGCGCGGCCGACATTGCCCGACTATCTGCCCGCGATCGGCCGCTCGACCCGTGCCGACAATCTGTTCTACGCATTCGGACATCAGCATCTCGGCCTGACGCTGGGACCGGTGACGGGCGAGTTGGTGGCGGCGTTGCTGACCGGCGAAGCTCCCGTCGTCGATCCGGCACCGTTCGACCTCGACCGCTTCTGAAAGGACGTTCCATGACTGTCGGCACTTCCGACGCCGCAACCCAACTGGCGGCGATCGTTCCTCCGGCGGTTCGCGTACCGCCGATCGCTGCGGCCGAATATGCCACGCGGATCGCGCAGGCCCGGACGCGGATGGCGGCGGCGGGGGCCGACGCGCTGCTGGTCCATGCCGGATCGTCGCTGCGCTACTTCACCGGCGTGCCGTGGGAAGCGACCGAGCGGATGGTCGCGCTGGTGCTGCCGCTGTCGGGCGATCCCATCCTGATCTGTCCCCGGTTCGAACGCGGATCGCTCGACGCCGCACTGGCGATCGCGGCCGATGTCCGCCTGTGGGAGGAGGAGGAAAGCCCGGTCGCGCTGGTCGCCGATGCCACGCGCGGCGCGGGGCGGATCGCGGTCGATCCGCTGTTGCCGTTCGGGTGGGGCGAACGGCTGCGCGCCACGGGTGCGACGCTGGTCGACGGTGCCGGGGTGATCGACGGATGCCGGATGGTGAAATCGCCCGCCGAGCTGGCATGTCTGTCCGAAGCCAAGGCGATGACGCTGGAGGTGCAGGCGCGTGCCGCCGCGATCCTGCGCCCCGGCATCACCGCCAGCGAGGTGATCCGGTTCGTCGATGCCGCGCATCGCGCGATCGGCGGCGGCGGGTCGTTCTTCTGCGCGGTGCAGTTCGGCCGTGCCACCGCTTTTCCCCACGGGCTGCCGGGCGACCAGTCGCTGCACGAAAACGAACTGGTGCTGGTGGATACCGGTTGCCGCGTCCATGGCTATCATTCCGACATCACCCGCACTTATGCGTTCGGTAATGTGGAACAGGACGTGCGCGACATCTGGGACATCGAACATGCCGCGCAGGCGGCGGCGTTCGCGACCGCCGCGCCCGGCATATCGTGCGAAGCGGTGGATGCCGCCGCGCGTGCCGTGCTGGAGGGGGCCGGGCTGGGGCCGGACTATCGCCTGCCCGGACTGCCGCATCGTACCGGCCACGGCATCGGCCTGTCGATCCATGAACCCGCCAATCTGGTGCGCGGCGATACCACGCCGATGCAGCCCGGCATGTGTTTCTCGAACGAACCGATGATCGTCGTGCCGGACCGGTTCGGCGTCCGGCTGGAGGATCATTTCCACGTCACCGACACCGGCGCACGCTGGTTCACCCAACCGCAGCCGTCGATCGACCGGCCGTTCGGATAGCGGCGGAACGCCGCTTTGGCGGTGCACGGTAGCCGCCGTCCGTACCGGATCGATCGATGGCTGCCGGTCCCGGTGCAACGACCGGCCGACTGCTTCCGATGGTCAGGCGATCTGTGCCGCCGCCTGCCGCAAATCCTCGACGAACCGGGCGAACTCGTCTTCCGCCTGCGCCTTGTCGGGCAGACGCAGCAGGTAGCTGGGGTGCACCGTGATCCATCCCGCCCCGCCATCGGCCAGCGGCACCACCCGTCCGCGCTCGCGCACGATCGTGACGGTGCGGCCGAGCAGCGATCGTGCCGCCGTCGCGCCCAGCGCGATCGTCATCTTCGGGCGGATGATGCCGCGTTCGTGTTCGATCCACCACCGGCATGCATCGATCTCTCCGGCGACCGGCTTCGAATGGATGCGCCGCTTGCCGCGCGGTTCGAACTTGAAGTGTTTGACGGCATTGGTGACGTATACCCGCGTCCGGTCGATTTCCGCCGCTGCCATCGCCCGGTCGAACACCTGTCCCGCCGGGCCGACGAACGGCCGCCCCGCCAGATCCTCCTGATCGCCGGGCTGTTCGCCGACCACCATCATTTCCGCATCGACCGGCCCTTCGCCGAAGACGGTCTGCGTTGCCGGTTGCCATAGCGGACAGCGGCGGCACGCCGACGCCTCGTCGCGCAACGCCGCCCACGCGCCGTCGCTGTTGCCACCCAACGGCGCGGCCCTTGACTGTTCGATCATCTGCGCCTCCCGCGCCTGTGCGCCCGCGATCAGCGCCGGGACCAGCGCGGTTTCGGGCATGTTCTTCCAGTATTTGCGCGGCATCTCCTTCAGCATCGCGCCGGGTTTCAGCCGAGCGGGATTAAAGATCGATGCGTAATAGGTCTTCCACACGTCCTCGACTGGGTCACCGTCGGGCGCATCCGCCTTGGTCGCCCCCGGACCTTCGCTCAGCGTCGCGCCGTCCCAGAACAGCGACACGTCCGGCGTCAGGATCGACCAGCGCATCGAGCCGAAGCGATCGACGAAGAACGGTGCATTGGCCCGGACGATATGATGATCGGGCTCGAACCACGCGACGAAGCGCGTCGTCTCGCCCTCCGGCACCTCGCGAAAGCGCAGGAACGCGCGCATCTTGTGCACGTCGCGACGCACTGCCTTGGCCATTTCCTCCAGCCGTCGGAGCGCCGGGTCGGCCTTGTCGTCGATCAGTCGCGGCTGCACGATCAACCGTTCCAGCATCGCGTACAGCAGCGCGAACCGAGACGGATCGGCATGCAGCACGACGGTCTTGGCAAGGTCGACGAACCCGCGCGGAACGCGGAATGCGGGCGCGCCGGTATCCAGTATCGCCTCGTCGCCGAACAGGTCGGTCGGCTGCTGCCCGACCTGCCACACGACATCGGCGGCCGGCACCCGTTCGGCGATCAGGCTACGCGCCGCGTCCCGCCAGCCTTCGAAGTCATCGTCCGCAGCCAGCGTGGCGACGCGCATCAGTCGCGATCGTCGCCCGGCGGCGTGGCGGCGGCGATCGCATGCTCCTTGGGCTTGCGATCCTCGAACACCGCAGCGATGCGCGCTTCCTCCGCATCGCTCAGTTCCTGCGCGGCGGCGGGAAACATCTCTTCCTCTTCCTCATCGATATGATGCTCGTACCGATGGCGCATCGCCGCGAAACGTTCATTCCATTCGTTGCCGCCGACGTCCAGCCCGGCGATCTCGCCCAGATAATCGTCGATCTCCTTGTGCTCGGACACCGAATGCCGCGCCTCGTCGCGCAGATCGGGGTTGGCCAGCATCGTCGCGTACAACGCTTCCTCCTCGGCGGCAGCATGTGCCGACACTTCGATGCGGAAGGTTTCGAACAGCGTGGCGCGCTCGTCCCCGCTCGCATCGCCGATCTGGCGGAGCAGGGCGCGGTGACGGTCGTGATCCGCTTTCAGGTCGGCATAGATTCGCGCATCGGCCATGGTTCGTTCCTCGTTTCGACTGAGGGGAGCAACCGGCGAAGACGCGGCAAGGTTTCACCTGCGAGCGGTTTGCAGACGGCCAGCAGATCAGCGCAACATTTTTCCTTAACCCGCATTCGTACAAGATACGCCTGTCACAGACGCAACCCCTTCGCGTCTCCGCGCCTTAGCGTGAAACCCTCTTTTCGACAAAACAGGAATGGCCTACGCGAAGGCGCGGAGAAAAGAGTAGTTCTAATGAACGCCCGGTCGCGTCAGGCGGCGAACAGTTCCAGCTGCTCGCGCTTCGGCGCAACGATCGGGCGCAGTTCGGCGCGGTCGGACAACACCACCGGGCGCCAGTCGGCCGCGATCAGGAACGGGCGCAGCTTGGCGATCGACACCGTCAGCCGCCCGACATCGGCCAGCGTCAGCCGCCGCCAGCGTCGCGCGGACAGGATTGACTGCACCGCCTTCACCCCCAGCCCGGGTACGCGCAACAACATCTCGCGCGGCGCAAGATTGACGTCGACCGGAAAGCGGTCGCGGAATTTCAGCGCCCAGGCAAGTTTCGGATCGATATCCAGCGGCAGCATGCCGGTCGCGTCGTCGGCCGCCGCGCGCACCTCTCCGGGCTGATAGCCATAGAAGCGCATCAGCCAGTCCGATTGGTACAGGCGATGTTCGCGCATCAACGGCGGGCGTTGCAATGGCAGCACCGCCGACGCTTCCGGGATCGGGCTAAACGCGGAATAATAGACGCGGCGCAATCCGAACCGGTCGTACAGCGTCGCCGCCTTGCCCACGATATCGCGGTCGGTCGCGGCATCCGCACCGACGATCATCTGCGTCGATTGGCCCGCCGGCGCAAATTTGGGGGCGGAGCGATACCGGCGCTTCGCATCGCGCCCGTCCTCGATCGATTCGCGCATCGCGCCCATCGCGCCTTCGATCCGCGCTTCGGACTTCTCGGGCGCCAGCCGCTTCAGGCCGCTCGCGGTCGGCAGTTCGACGTTGATCGACACGCGATCGGCATGGACCCCCGCCTGCCGCACCAGTTCGGGATCTGCATCGGGGATCGTCTTCAGGTGGATATAGCCCCGGAAATGATGATCCTCGCGCAGCGACCGCGCGACTTCCACCATCTGTTCCATCGTATAGTTCGACGATCCGATAATCCCCGACGACAGGAACAGCCCCTCGATATAATTGCGGCGATAGAAGCTGAGCGTCAGCGCGACGACTTCCTGCGCGGTAAAGCGCGCGCGGCGGACGTTCGAGCTTTTGCGGTTGATGCAATAGTGACAGTCGAAGATGCAGCTGTTGGTCAGCAGGATCTTGAGCAGCGAGATACAGCGCCCGTCGGGGGCATAAGCGTGGCAGATGCCCATGCCCTCGGTCGATCCGATCCCCTTGCCGTCGCGCGAATTGCGCTTCGCCGTTCCCGACGACGCGCAGGACGCATCATATTTCGCGGCGTCCGCAAGGATCGCCAGTTTCTCGCGGGTGTCCAGTTGCGCCATATGTTCAATATATGTTCCCGGGCCGTCCAAGTCCATGGGAGCGCAGGGAAAAGCGACCGGGCGACGCAGGCGGGCGTCAGGATCGCGTCGGCGTCCGCACCTGTGCCCGCCATGTCGCCAACAGCATCAGCCCGGCCAATAGCCCGGCAACGACCGCCCAGATCGCCAGCCCCTGCCACGGCGTATATCCCCACCATTCGTCGGCGACCGTGCGAAGATATCCGGGCGCGAACCGGTCGGCGATCACCGCCTTGCGCAGCGCCTGCGGCTCGCCCCCCGGCGCGGTGATCTCTGCGCTGGCGATGACCATGTTGATCGTGATCGACCCTGCCAGCAACGCCGCCGTCGCGACGCGGGACCAGCGTGTCGCCTGCGCCCAGAACACGCCGATGCCGATCGCGAGGAACCCGATCGCCGGCACCGCGTGACGCGGGCCGGTGGCGTTGCCGCCGTCCCAGTAATAATAGGATGCGTTGATGCAGAACGGTAGCACGGCGGCGATCACCGCGAACCAGCCCATTGCCCGCATCGACGGCGACCGGATCATCGCCGCCAGTCCGAACGGTGCGACGATCAGGATCGGCGCGACCCACAAGATTCCGCGACGCTCGCCGAACACCAGTTCGTATAGGACGACCGGCTTGGGATAGGTCAGCCCGAACAGCCCCTGCTGCATCCCCGCGAAATCGGTCACGCCCGAATAGCCGAGGCGGAACGGCGTCCCGAACGCCAGCAGGTTATAGCCAAGCAGCGCGACCAGCGACACCATGCCCGCCGCCAGCGCGACGGCAACGATCCGGCCGCGTTCGCCGGGCGACACGCCGCGCGTCCGCCACCATGCCAGACCGGCGACCGGTGCGCCGGCAATCAGCGCGGAATGCTCGACCAGTACCGCCAGCCCCAGTGCCAGTCCGGCGATCAGCGGATAGCGTCGGGGAACGCGACCACCGCCGGTGCCCCGCCACACCGCCCATGTCGCGACCACCAGCAGCGCCGCGACGACGGCATGGCCGAAGATCGTCGTCGACCATCCCCAGATCGTGGTGCCGAGCGCATAGGACAGTGCTGTGACCACCCCGGCATCCACGCTGCGCGTCATCCGCGCGACCAGATCGTACAGCAACATCGCCGCGATTGCGCTGAACAGCGCGCAGACCAGTGCCGCGACCAGCCGGATGCGGATTTTCAGAAACCGGTTGAATTCGCGATTCTCGAAACCGGGGATGAAATCATGCGACGATTGCCCCGACACCACGTCGGCGGCGGCGACGACCGGCACCGACAACAACGTGATGCCCGGTGCCTTGTCCGAATAATAATGGTCGCCGAACTTTGCCTTGTCGATCGTCAGCGGCGCGAATTCGTCGATTGTCGCGTCGCCGTCCTCGACCAGCGACAGCGTGGCGAACATGCGCACCGCATTATTGGGATTGAACTCCCACGATCCGAACCACGCACACGAAAACCATACGAGCGCGAGGATCAGCCACGCCACGCGATCGTGTCGCAGCTTTACCGGCCCGGTCATCGTACCGCCCGCATCGGGCGGGGTCGTCGCCACCAAATCAGAAGATCCGGTTGAGCAGCATGTACAGCGATCCCGACAGAAGCACCGATACCGGCAGCGTCAGCACCCACGCCATCAACAGGTTGCGCACCGTCGCCAACTGCAACCCCGACCGGTTGGCCGCCATCGTCCCCGCCACGCCCGACGACAGGACGTGCGTGGTCGACACCGGCAGACCCATGGTGTCCGCGCCGAAGATCGTGGCCATCGCCACCAGTTCGGCCGATGCGCCCTGCGCATAGGTCAAATGGGTCTTGCCGATCTTTTCGCCGACCGTGACGACAATCCGTTTCCATCCGACCATCGTACCAAGCCCCAGCGCCAACGCCACCGCGACCTTCACCCACAATGGAATGAAGCGCGTGCCGGCATCCAGCGACCCGCGATATTCGGTCAGCACTGTAGCATCGGCATCCGACAGCGCCAGCGACGGTTCCTTGCCCAGCCGCTTGATCGCTTCCGACGTCAGATACATGTCGTTGCGCATGTTCTCGCTCGCGGCGGCGGGCACCTTGGCCAGCGTGCCGTACTCGCGCACCTGACGGTCGATCGTACCGATCAGCGTGGCGATCGCCGGGACCGTCCCGGGGGTCAGCAGGTGTTCGCCGATATAGCGTTCCGTGCGCGCGCGCGCCGTCGCCTCGTCGATCACGGGCACCGGGGGGGCGCGCGGCGTCAGCACGCGTGCGGCGGCGGTGCTGTTGGCGGCGAACTGCGCCTCGTACTGCGCCGGCACCGCGCGGTTGAGTGCATAGGCGGTCGGCACCGTGCCGATCAGGATCAGCATGATGAGGCCCATGCCTTTCTGTCCGTCGTTCGAACCGTGCGCAAAGCTGACGCCGGTGCAGGTAAAGATCAGCAGCGACCGGATCCATAAGGGCGGCGGCGTGTCGCCGACCGGGGCCTCGTACAGCGTACGGTTGCGGATCAGCACCTTCATCGCAAGGAACAACAGCGCGGCCAGCCCGAATCCGATCAGCGGCGATACCAGCAACGCCTGCCCGATCTCGCTCGCCTTGCCCCAGTCGACGCCCGCCGATCCGCTGCGCCCCTGCATGATCGCATTCGCCACGCCGACGCCGATGATCGACCCGATCAGCGTGTGCGAGCTGGACGACGGGATTCCCAGACGCCACGTCGCCAGGTTCCACAGGATCGCCGCGATCAGCAGCGCGAACACCATCGCAAAGCCCGACGACGATCCGACCTGAAGGATCAGTTCGATCGGCAGCAGCGAGATGATGCCGAACGCCACCGCGCCGGTCGACAACAGCACGCCGAGGAAGTTGAAGAAACCCGACCAGACCACCGCGACGTTGGCGGGCATCGAATTAGTGTAGATGACGGTCGCGACCGCGTTGGCGGTATCGTGGAATCCGTTGACGAATTCGAACCCCAGCGCGATCACCAGCGCCAGCAACAGCAGCAGGAACGGCAACAGCGTCAATGGATCGACGCTTGCCGCCGCCGCATCGCGCCACACGTTGAACACGACATAGCCGATCGTGACAACGATCGCGGCGGCGAATCCGGCGGTTCCCGCGCGTCCAAGCCCGTCGTCCAGTTTCGGGCCGGGGCGGTGATCCCGCTCCAGCGCTGCGCTCGTCATCGTAAATTCCCCGTCAGAACGATAACGGGGCGTAGCGTCCAAGTATGACAGCTTCGCGCCCGGCCCGGTTCCCGACGAAGGAGCAGGGCGCGGCGCTCCTAGCCGATCCGGCGCGCGGCCGCGACACCGGATTCAGGGGACGGATCGATTCAGGGCAGCGGTACGCCGGCTTCTTCGGCACGGCGTGCGCGCGACTCGGCGCGCGCGGTATTTGCCCGCTGGACGAAACAGCCCGACTGGCCACCCGCCCCGACCGTGGAGCAGCTTCCGACGCCGGTCGCACCTGCGGTCAGCGCGGAATCGGCACGGACCGCCCAACTTTCCTTGTCGGCGGTCACTTCGACGTCGCGCAGTTCCTTGGGAATACGGAACCGCTCGCGCTCGCTGCGACGGACGCAGACGACGATTTCCTCGCCGTCCGCGTTGGTCGGACAGCGGTCATTGCCATAGATGACCAGCGTGCCGTTCTGCACCTGCGCATCGGCAGGCGCGTTGAACGCGGGAACGGCGAAGGCGGCGATGGTGGCGGCCCCGGCCAGAAGATAGCGGATCATGTTCGTCTCCCTAGCCGGCACAACGCCGGACGGCTCAAATGCGTTTCGATACTTCGATCGCCAGCCGGCATCCGGCACGGATCGCCCCCGCCAGCAGCGGATAGGCGGGGGCACGTTCGGCGCCGTGCGCCAGCGCCGCTTCCTTGTGTTCCAGTTCCTCGGCTTGAAACCGGCGGATCGCGTCGCCCAGTTCGGGGTCGTCGTCGCCCAGTTCGGTCAGCTGGTCTTCGTAATGCTTATCGATTTCGGTTTCGACCGCCGCGGTGCACGCCATCGCCGCTTCCGGTCCGATCGCCGCCGTCACCGCGCCCAGCGCGAAGCCCGCGACATCCCAGATCGGCTGGATCAGCGTCGGCCGCACGCCGCGTTCGGCGATCAGCGCGTCGAAATAGGCGCGGTGCTCGGCCTCCTGCAACGCCATGCCCTGAATCGATGCGGACAACGGGCTACGGTCGCCCATCACGGCCAGTTGCCCGGCATAAATGCGCGTCGCGCCATATTCACCCGCCTGGTCGACGCGGATCATCGATCGCACTCCGCCGGGCCGGGCATCGCCGGGTCGCCACCGCTTCATCGCCGTCTCCGCTTCCGTATCGCCAGCTTCAGGATGATTAACGCACCAGCGATCGAAAGGATCGCATTGAATCCGGCGAGCGAGATCCCGAGGAAACTCCATTGCGCGACGTCGCACCGGACGATCGGTGCACGGACGATCGCGGCCAGCAAATCCCCGCCCGACAGGTTCAGATGGTTGGCGCAGGCGGTAACGCCGGGCCACCAGTGATATTCGACGCCCGCATGGAACACGCCGATCAGCCCGCTGCCTAGCACCGCCAGCGCGGCCATGATCACCAGCGCACGCTTGGCCCGCGTACGCGGTACAAAAAACGACAGCGCGGCCAGCACGATCGCCGCATAATGCGGCCATCGCTGCCAATGGCACATCTCGCACGGATACAGTCCGCCCAGATATTGCGACCCCAACGCTCCGACGATCAGCAGGATGGGCAACAGCAGCGCTATCCAGCGCGCAAGCGGCAGGTCGTTGGCGCGCATGCGATCAGCGCTTTGCCGTCTTTGGCGCAGCGGCGGGGGCAGGGACCCCCGCCATCCGCGTCTGCGGCCCGACCCGGCCCAGCGTCTGGAGCGCGTAGTGAAGCTGAAAGTCCTCGACACCGCGCTTCTTGAGCGATTCGGCGCTCTCGGCGAAACGCGGATCGGTCTTCGCATCCTCGGTCAGCGCCTTGTCGTCGATCCCGACTTCGTTGACGAGGTGGCGTCGCAGATCGGCCTCGCGGTACACCGGCCGGGTCTTGTAATCGGGATCGGAGATTTGCGGCACCTTCAGATCGGGGTCGATGCCGCCTTCCTGCACCGACCGGCCCGACGGCGTGTGATAGCGCGCGGTGGTCAGGCGGACGGCCGTGTCCTTCGACAGGTCGAAGATCGACTGGACCGATCCCTTGCCGAAGCTGCGCTCGCCCATCACAATCGCGCGGTGATGATCCTGCAACGCGCCGGCGACGATTTCCGACGCCGATGCCGTGCCGGGATTGGTCAGCACGATGATCGGCAATCCCTGCGCCAGATCGCCCGGCACCATCTCCTCGGCGAAATAGCGTTCGGTCTCGCTCTTGTCGCGCCCGCGCTGCGACACGATTTCACCGCGGCTCAGGAACGTGTCCGACACTTCGATCGCCTGCGTCAGCAAGCCGCCGCCATTGTCGCGCAGGTCGACGATATAGCCGCGCGGCTTGTGTCCCAGCGTGCGGTCGATCGCGGCGATCGCGGCGCGGGTATCGGCACCGGTCGTCTCGCTGAACGTGTTGATGTTAATGATGCCGACGCCGTCCTTGACCTCCCACTTCACCGGCTTCTGCACGATCGTGCCGCGGACCAGCGTCAGGTCGATCGGCTTGTCGCGGCCGGGGCGGACGATGGTCAGCGATACCTTCGATCCCGTTGGCCCGCGCATCTGCGCCACCGCTTCGTCCAGCGTGCCGCCGACGACCAGCTTGCCGTCGACATGGGTGATATAGTCGCCTGATTTGATGCCGGCCCGTGCCGCCGGCGTATCCTCGGTCGGACTGATGACCTTTACCGCACCGTCCTCCATCGTCACCGACAGGCCCAGCCCCGAATAATTGCCGGTGGTCGCGATGCGCAGATTCTCGAAATCCTTGGCGTCCAGATAGCTGGAATGCGGGTCGAGCGCCGCGAGCATGCCGCGCATCGCGCCTTCGATCAGCGTCTTGTCGTCGACCTTGTCGACGTAACTCGCCTTCACCCGGTTATACACGTCCATGAACGTGTCGAGTTCACGAAAGCTGCCGGCATCGGCCTGCGCCATCGCACCCGTCGCGACGGGAACCAGCGCGAGGGCGCCGACGATGGCGGTGGCGTTAAGGAACGAACGGGACATGCGCGTATGGCTTTCGACTGCGATATTATGGCGACACTAGCGGGAAAAGATGCGGCGATCAAAGGCGCGTCGCGATGAACGGTGAATGGACGTTCACAGCATTGCGGCCAGATCGACCGGAACGCCGCGTCGACGCAGTTCGATCGTCACGTTGCCTTCCTGTCCGGTGCCCGCGCGCCCGATCGCCATGCCCGCCGGCACACGCCCGCCGACCGGCGCGATACTGGCCGACAGCCCGGTGACCAACGTCGTCCAGCCATCGCCATGGTCGAGGATGACGATGCGGCCATATCCCCGGAATCGCCCGGTATAGGCGATCGTACCGGCGGCCGGCGCCCGCACGTCCGCGCCGGGCGCGACCGTCAGCGTCACCCCGCGCGCCCGGACGCCGCTGTCGCTGATCTCGCCGAAACCGGTCGCGACACGGCCGGTGACGGGCAGGCGATAGGGATGCGCGAAGGCGACCGGCGCACCGGTCGCGTCGGGGTGCGGCAGCGGTCCGGGCAGCGCGGCCAGACCCGCGCGCCGATCCTCCGCGACGTCCAGTTCGGCCAGTTGGTCGACGATATCGCGGGCCTGCTCGCCCAGCGCGATTGCGCGGTCCGATTCGGTCATCGCGCCGCGCGCCAGCCGTCGCGACCGCAGCCGCTGTTCCGCTTCCGCCTGCACCAGCGCCAGCCGCTGTCGTTCCAGCGCCGCGTTGCTCGCCGCCAGTGCCGCGACCGCCACGCCGGCCTGATCGCGCAACCGTGACGCGCGCGTCACGTCGTCCCGCAGGGCAAGCGTGCGTCGCTGCATCACCGGCACCACCGTTCCCAGCACCGCACGGACATGAACCAGATCGCTGGTCGACCCCGGCTGCGCGATGGCCAGCCATGCCGGGCGCGTCGCCAGCGACTGAAGCGCGCCGACCAGCCGCGCGATCGGTTCGCGCCGGTCGGCCAGCGCGCCGCGCCGCCGCTCCAGCAGCCCGGCGATCAGCGTCACCCGTGCCTGCGCGGCGCTGCGATCCGCTTCCGCTGCGACGATCCTCGCGGCGATCGCGGCCTGTGCGGCACGCGCCCGGTCGATGCCGGCACGCGCGGCCTGCGCGGCACGGTCCAGCGCCTGCGACCGCGCGGTCGCCGCTGCCGCCGCCGACCGTGCGGCGGTCAGCCGCTGGCGCGCCAGCGTGACCGGATCATCCTGCGCCCACGCCGCCGCACCCGCCAGCGCGGGGAGCGCAGCCAGCGTCGCGCACAGGGCCAGTCTGCGACTCATCCTTCGCGGTGATAGGGGTGGCCGGACAGGATGCTGGTCGCGCGCCACAATTGTTCGGCCAGCATCGCGCGCGCCATCAGATGCGGCCATGTCGCTCGCCCGAACGCCAGCAGCAGGTCCGCGGTCGCCCGTTGCGCATCGTCGAACCCGTCGGCGGCCCCCAGCAGGAAGCGCGTTTCGCGCACGCCGTCGTCGCGCCATCGCCCAAGTTGCGTCGCGAATGTCAGCGACGGCAGGTCGCGACCCTTTTCATCGAGCATCACGATCCGCGTCGCGCCGTCGACCGGTGGCATCTTGCCCCCGGTATCGGGCAGTTCGGTGATCCGCACCGGCCAGCCGACGCGTTTCAGGTAACGATCGATCAGCTCGCTTTCAGGACTGCGCCCGATTCGCCCGCGCGCGACGATATGCAGCAGCACGGGCGGGGAATCAGGCGTGCGCGGTCGGGTTCAGCGTGTCGCCGAACGCCCACATCCGTTCCAGATTGTAGAAGGTGCGGACTTCGGGACGGAACAGGTGGACGATCACGTCGCCGGTATCGATCAGCACCCAGTCGGCGGTCGGCAGCCCTTCGATCCGCGACGGGCGGCCGAACTCGGCCTTGACCCGTTCGGCCAGCTTGGTCGCCATCGATGCCACCTGCCGGCTCGACCGGCCGCTGGCGATCACCATGTAATCGGCGATGGTCGATTTGCCGGCGAGCGGGATCGATACCGTCTCGACCGCCTGGTCGTCGTCGAGGCTGGCCAGCACCATGCGATGCAGCGCATCGACTTCGCTCATTCCGGGGGTGGTCGTGTCGGTCGGGGTAGGCAAGGTCATCAGCTTTCAGGTGCCTGTGCGCCGGATCGATCGGGCAGGATTGCCCGTCGGTGCCAGGCGGGATCGGCGGCGCGGATCGCGGTCGCCGAGGTCGGATCGGGACGGAAGCGCAACCGGACCAGCGCCGGCAGACTCCACATCGTCCATCGTCTCGCCTGGCCTGCGGGCCGCGCATGGCGCCGCAACCAGCCCATCGCAGGACTAGCGAGGGCGGCACCGTCATAGCCCGGACGCGCGATCACCGCAATCGCCACCGTCCGTGCGATCCCGCGCCAGTCGCGCCATCGATGGAACTGCGCCAGATTGTCCGCGCCCATCAACCAGACGAAGCGATGCTGCGGGTACATCCGCACCAGCTTGCGCACCGTATCGACCGTGTAGCGCGTGCCCAGCCTGCGCTCGATCGCGGTCGGGCGGATCGGCGCGTGCCGCGCGACCCGCTGCGCCGACGCCAGTCGCGAGGGCAACGGCGCCATGCCCGCCTCCGGCTTCAACGGATTGCCCGGCGATACCAGCCACCATACCTCGTCCAGCGCCAGCGCCCGTATCGCGGCGAGCGACACCCGACGGTGGCCGCGATGCGCCGGGTTGAACGACCCGCCGAGCAGGCCGATGCGCCGGGCGGTCAAGGCCGGATCTGGCCCGAACCGCGCACGACCCATTTATACGTCGTCAGTCCCTCCAGCGCGACCGGCCCACGCGCGTGCAGCCGGCCGGTGGCGATGCCGATCTCGGCGCCCAGCCCGAATTCGCCGCCATCGGCGAACTGCGTCGATGCATTCCACATCACGATCGCCGAATCGACCCGCGCGAGGAAATGTTCGGCGGTCGCCGCGTCGTCGGTGATGATCGCATCGGTGTGATGCGATCCGTGCGCGGCGATATGCGCGATCGCGTCGTCGACCCCGTCGACCAGCTTCACCGACAGGATCGCGTCCAGATATTCGGTATCCCAGTCGTCGGCATTCGCTTCGACGATGTCGGGATGCAGCGCGCGGACCTCGGCATCGCCGCGCAATTCGCACCCGGCCGCGATCAGCCCCGTCAGGATGGGCAGCGGATCGGCATAGGCGCGGTCGATCAGCAGCGTCTCGGTCGCGCCGCACACCCCGGTCCGGCGCAGCTTGGCGTTGACGACCACCGCCTGCGCCATCGCCGGATCGGCGGCACCGTCGACATAGCTGTGGTTCAGCCCGTCGAGATGCGCCAGCACCGGCACCCGTGCCTCCGCCTGCACCCGCGCGACCAGGCTCTTGCCGCCGCGCGGCACGATCAGGTCGATCAGCCCCTCGGCCGTCAGCATCGCGCCGACGGCGGCGCGATCGGTCGTCGGCACCAGTTGCACCGCGCCCTCGGGCAGGCCGCCGTCGCGCAGGCCCCGGTCGAGCGCGGCGTGGATCGCCCGGTTGCTGCGAATCGCCTCGCTGCCGCCGCGCAGGATCGTGGCATTACCCGCCATCACCGCCAGCGCCCCGGCATCGGCAGTCACGTTGGGCCGGCTCTCATAGATGATGCCGATCACCCCGATCGGGACGCGTACGCGCGTCATGGTCAGTCCGTTGGGCCGTTCGCTGCGGTCGATGACATCGCCGACCGGATCAGCCAGCCCCGCCACCGCCTCGACCCCCGCCGCCATGGCCTCCAGCCGCGCCGCATCCAGCCGCAACCGGTCGAGCATCGCCTCCGACAGGCCGTTGGTTTGCGCAGCGGCCATATCCTGCACGTTGGCCGCGAGGATGGCGGCGGCATCGTCACGGATTGCGGTGGCGGCGGCGCGCAACGCGGCGGCCTTGGTCGCGGTGGGGGTAGTAGCCAGAAACGACGCTGCCGTCCGCGCTACGCGGCCCATTCCGGCAATGTCGATGTCACGTGACGATGATTGGATGGTCATATCCTGCCCCTGCGCTCGCAGCTTGCCTGTTATCGCCTTTGCCATTTCGAAGGATCAAATACAAAAAAAGAGGCCGCCTTCGTTGAAGGCGGCCTCATTATCGCTTTCGTCAGCGCGGGTCAGAAACTGGCCCGCACGCTGGCATTGAAGCGGCGACCGATCAGATCGTTGAACGAACTGGGATGCAGTTCGCCATAATAATCCTGACCCTGCCGGTTGAACAGATTGTTGACCGCCATAGTGAAACGGAAATTGTCTGCGGGATCGAAGAAGACACCCAGGTTGACGACCGCATAGGGATCGAGCTTGTCCAACTCGCGAGCATCGGTGCCGCTGCCGGCAACGCCCTGAACACGGTTCAGGCGGCTGAACAGTTGCTGACCGACAAAATTGACGGTGGTATTCAATCCGAAGTTACGTTCGACATAGCGAACACGGAACTGTCCGGAAATCTGAGGATCGCCGATCACCCCTTGCGAGTTTGTCGCCGCAACACCGGTAATATCGTTGAGGCGACGATCGATATACTGCAGGTCGGCTGCGAAAGTAAGTGTGCCATCCAATCCCGCTCCCGACATCGGCAACGCATAATTCAGCGAACTCTGAATTCCGCTTACCTCAAGACGCTGGCCGTTCACGAAACCGCTTGTCGCTGCGGGTGTTGCCGGGTTGTTGATGACCCGCCCGGTCGCCGGGTCGCGGGCGATCTGCGAGCAGAAGCTGTTCGCATTCAACACATCGCTGGTATCGAACGAAGAATTGTCGAAGCAGCCCGAAGCGATCTGCGCGATCGTCAGGTTGGCGATCGGGCCCCGTAGCGAAATATTGGTGTAATCCACCGTGACCGAAAACCGGGGCAGGAATCGCGGCTGGAGCACTACGCCGTAGCTGAAGCTGCGGGCTTCCTCGTTGTCCAGATTCGGATTGCCCCCTGAACGCGCCGGAACGGTTGCCAGGGATGCCGAATCGGGCGTGTTGAAATCGGTGCCGGGAAATGCGGCGATGAACGCCGCGCAATTGGCGGCCCGAACGGCAGGCGCCGGTCCGCCGTTGCGGCTTGCTGGCTGGCAAAGGTCGGGAACGGTCGCGAAGGTGTTGACCTGCGGCAGGAACAGTTCGGTGATACCGGGCGACCGGAACGAACGCGTATAGGTGCCTCGGAACATGACGTCCGTGACGGGCGCGAAGTTGACACCGCCGGTGTAGGCGAAGAACCCCCCGTTGATGGAATTATGCGAGTAACGACCACGCCCGGTCAACTGCAGCTGTTCGATAAATGAGAGGTCAAGGTCGGGCGAGATCAGAGGCAGGACTATTTCACCGAAAATATCGTTCAGTTCATATTCGCCGGACAGGGCGGTGATCGGAACCGATCGACCACGGCCTTCTTGCTGGAAGCTCGAGGGCGTGAAGCTCGCCTGTTCACGGCGATATTCATAGCCGATGTTCAGGCCGATCCCCCCGGAGCCGTAGATGTCGCCGGTCGTGCCCGACAGGCTGGAGTTGAACACCTGCTGTTCCTGCTCGCTACGGGTTACGAACTGTTCGACGACATAGGCCCGTGCAGCGTCCGAAGCAGCGCCACGGCCGAACAGGTTCAACGGAGCGCATGCTGCGTCGGCGATCGGTGTGCCGCCCGGGGCGGCGAAGCCGTTGCCACCGGTACGGGTAGGCGCCGTGGTGCAGACGATGTTGCCGGCAGCATCGCGGGCGACGTTCGTGGCGTTGATGAAGCGCTGTGCGTTCAGATCCTGCCCGTAATCGTTGCTACGGGTGCGGCCGTAGGAACCATACAACTCCGCATCGAAATCGCCCCCGAGGAAGCGGAACTCGCTACGCGCGCCAAGGACGCCATATATGACGTCGGTTTCGTTGTAGCCCGTAAGGTCGGCCAGATCGTCAGATGCCCGCGACACCTGAAACGTCGTGACGCCGCGCGACGCCAACTGTGCGCGTGCCTGATCGTTCAGAAAAGGGTTGTTGACGCTATAGTTGACGGGCCCGCTCAGGCCGCCGAACAGCGACGAATTGAACGTCGGCTGTTGCGTCAGTTCATCCGCGCGCGATTTGAAATACGTCCCTTCGGCGAACAGTTCGATTTGGTCCGTGGCCTTGAAGGTGATGAATCCGTTCAACGTCGTACGACGGAGATCCGACGTGATCTGCGTATAATCGGCAAAGCGGAACCCGTCACCGCCCGATCCCGACGTCCCTGGGAACAAAATGCCCTGATTGAATGGAACCAGGTTGCCGTCCGACGCGAACTGCAGGCCGTTCGAGGTTGCTACGCCGAAGGGCACGGCGGGGTTACGCGCGTCCGTTCCGGCAAGATTGGTCGCGGTGATAAGGCCGCCTGCGGTCAGGAACGGAATGTTGACGTTGCGGATCAGGACCGTGCCGGGATTACCATCGGTTTGCGAATTGTTGAAACCGTAACCCGGGTTCAGGCGGCCATCGCCACCCGCTCCGATGCCGCCCGGACGCAGGGACGTCGACTGCGCTGCGGAAGGATTGGTGGCTCCGCCGATACGACGCCGCAGGAATTCGCGGTCGTTATATACCATGCCCTTCAGGTCGTCGTGCGAAGCGGCGACCGTAATGTTGAGACGACCGTCGAGGAAATCGCGTCCAGCGATACCCGAGAAGTTCAGATTCTGGTTGTCGCCTTGTTCCGAAATGCCGCTGGTTGCGCTGACTTCCAGCCCCTTGAAGCGCGAACGGAGCGTAATGTCGATCGTACCGGAAATCGCATCCGATCCATAGATCGGGGCGCCACCGATGTTCAGCTGCGAAATACTGTCCACCAGGATGCTGGGGATGATGTTCGTATCGACCTGCGTTCCGGCACCGGCGTTGGCGAAGATCGTGGCGACGTTCGAACTAACGAAACGCCGGCCGTTGTACAGCGTCAGGGTACGGTTCGACCCCAGGCCAAGGATGTTGATGAAATTCGTGCCCTGTCCGAAACCCTGCCCACCAGCAGGTGTAACGCTGCCGCGGATGCCCGGGAGTTCGTTGAGCGCATCAGCGACGTTCGTGAAATTGCGTTCCCGCAACTGCGCGCTGCTGAACGTCGTGATCGGCTCGGGCGACGTCAGGTTGGGATTACGAATGCGCGAGCCGGTGACGATGATCGTCGCTCCCCGGTCCGTTTCGTCAGCCTCCGGGTCGCACTGGGGGCGGGTATCGCCCACGACGCAGTCTACAGGTAGCGTTGACTGTGTCGTGCCGGCCGACTGTGCAAAGCTGGCAAATGGCATCAGCGCGACACCGGCCAATGCGGTCGCCCCGAGAAGACGGTATGGTTTCATGAAAATGCCCCGTTATTCCGACCCGGCAAACCCGGTCCGAGGCAACAAAAAATCGATTATCACAGCACTGACAAGTGCCGCCAGCACACCCAGAAATAACGTACAATCGATTGTGACATGAATGTCACATGAACGCAACGTTGCTGCGCAGCGATGATATTATATACAATAAATATCATTTTTATTGTAATAATGCTGCGCAGCAATACTTTGTTACGCGATGGCGATTACCGCTCCACGCACATCGCGATGCCCATACCGCCGCCGATGCACAGCGTCGCCAGCCCCTTCTTCGCGTCGCGGCGCTTCATCTCGTACAGCAGGGTCGTCAGCACCCGCGCGCCCGATGCGCCGATCGGATGGCCGATGGCGATCGCGCCACCGTTGACGTTCACCTTCTCCGCGTCCCAGCCCATGTCCTTGCCGACGGCCAGCGCCTGCGCGGCGAATGCCTCGTTCGCCTCAATCAGGTCGAGATCGTCGACGGTCCAGCCCGCCTTTTCCAGCGCGCGGCGCGACGCGGGGACGGGGCCGATGCCCATGATCGACGGATCGACGCCGGCCGATGCCCAACTGACGATCGTCGCCAGCGGCTCCAGCCCACGCTTCGCGGCCTCGTCGGCGGACATGACTACCAGTGCCGCCGCACCGTCGTTCAGACCCGATGCGTTGGCGGCGGTGACCGATCCGTCCTTCTTGAACGCCGGCCGCAGCCCGGCGATGCCATCGACGGTCGCGCCGGCACGAATATATTCGTCCTGATCGACGATCGTGTCGCCCTTGCGGCCCTTGATCGTGACCGGCGCGATTTCCTCGGCGAAGCGGCCTTCGCTGCGTGCCGCCTCGGCGCGGTTCTGCGAGCGGACGGCGAACGCGTCCTGCTCGCCGCGCGTCACCTGATATTGCTCCGCCAGATTTTCGGCAGTGATACCCATGTGATAGCCGTTGAAGACGTCGGTCAGGCCATCCTTGATCATCGTATCGACCAGGCTGGCGTCACCCATCTTGGTGCCCGCGCGCAGCGGTACGGCATGCGCCGACAGCGACATGCTTTCCTGTCCGCCCGCGACGACGATCGTTGCATCGCCGGTCGCCACCGCCTGCGCCGCCAGCGCGACGGCGCGCAGCCCCGATCCGCACACCTGATTGATGCCCCATGCCGGCACTTCCTTGGGCAAGCCCGCCGCGATCGACGCCTGCCGCGCCGGATTCTGCCCCTGTGCGGCGGTCAGCACCTGGCCGAGGATGACTTCCGACACGTCCTCCGGCGCAATCCCGGCCTGCTCCAGCGCCGCGGCGATCGCCTGCCGCCCCAGTTCATGCGCCGGCACCCCGGCAAATGCGCCCAAGAAACTGCCGACGGGCGTACGCTTGGCGGCTACGATGACGATATCGGACATGCGGCTATCCTTTCCCAATTGTGTTTGCCGGTTACTTAGGGTGGACCGGGGCAGTTAGCCAGCGTGCAAGCGGTTCCCACAGCAACGGACGTCCCCGCCGCCCGACGACCATGCCGACATGCCCCGCCGCGACGATCCGCCGGTCGGGCAGGCCGATCGCGCTGTCCGCCGGCACGATGCGGTCGTCGGCCGCGACGAATTCGACCATCGGCACGTCGGGCAGCGCGATCTTGCGCCCGCCCACCTGCCAGCGGCCGGTGCCGGGCAGGTCGGCATCGAACAGGTCGTCGAACATCTCGCGCCCGGCGGCATAGGGAAGGGGAGCACCCGCATTGGCCCAGTCTTCCAGCGCGACGAACGCCGCCGCCGCGTCGCTTGCGGGGTTGAGATCGGCGAAGCGCACGAACTTGTCGATAGTGCGTCCCGGATCGAGTTGCCAGAAAGCCGCCTGCAACACCTCGATCGGGACGAGGCCCAGCCGGTCGGCGGTCGGCTCGGCGGCCGTCCACAGATCGGCGATGGCGGTGCGTGCGGTGTCGCCGAAGCCGGAGAAGCGCCACGGCGTCGCGATCAGCGCCAGTCCCGCGACCCGCGCGAACGCCGCCGCCGCCAGCGCGATCGTGCCGCCAAGGCAATAGCCGACCAGCAGCGGCGGTTCGGGCAGGGTCGCGCACAGCCGCGCCACCGCCTGCGCATGATCGCCAAGGTCCATCGATCGGTCGGCGGTGGTCGGGTTGCCCCAATCGACCAGCAACACGCGCAACCCCTGCGTCGCCAGCCATGCCAGCAGCGAGTTGTCGGGCGACAGGTCGAGGACGAACGGCGGGTTGATGAGCGACGGAACCACCACCACCGTCCGCCCGCTCCCCCCGTAATCGCGCAGCGCGATTCGCCCGTCGTGCGCCAATGCATCGCGCCGGGCGGGACGTGGCGGGCGCGGCGCGTCCTGATACGATCTCAGCCCCGCTAGCGCCCGTCGCCGCCGGTCGGCATCTGTTGCGGTTTCGCTGCGCAACATTGCGAGAAACAAGGGAAGTGGCCTTGGCCCGTGTTGCGGCGCGGTATCAACCTGTGTACCCATCATACAAACTTTCGCGCAAGGACTTCGCATGAAGAAGGCAGCGGCCGACGGCAGCCCCGTCATTATCAAGAAATACGCCAACCGCCGTCTCTATAATACCGAGACGTCGTCCTACATCACGCTGGAGCATCTGGCGGTGATGACGCGCGAGCATCGCGACTTCAAGGTCGTCGACGCCAAGACCGACGACGACATCACGCACAACGTGCTGACGCAGATCATCATGGAGGAGGAAAGCCGGGGACAGACGCTGTTGCCGGTCAGCTTCCTGCGACAGCTCATCACGCTGTACGGCGATTCGATGCAGGCGATGGTGCCGGGCTATCTCGAAGCGTCGATGGACAGTTTTCGCCGTAACCAGGAACAGTTCAAGACAGCGGTCGAGGGTGCGTTCGCCCATTCTCCCTTCGCGGAGATGACCAAGCGCAACCTCGCGATGTTCGAAGCGGCGGCGCATGCGTTCAAACCGGGGACCAACCCGGGCGAAACGCCGGACGTGCCCGCGACCAAGGCTGACGACATGGCCGCGCTGCGCGCCGAACTCGCGCGGTTGCAGGACAAGGTCGACAAGCTCGGCTGAACGTGCGGGGGGCGACGGCGGGTGCGCCGCCGCCCCGTTTCGCTCACTTCGGCTTGACGAAGCGCAGCGTCATCCGGTCGCTTTCGCCGATCGCGGCATATTTCGCGCGGTCGACGTCCTTCAGCCGATAGCTGGGCGGCAGCGTCCACACGCCGGCGGGCCAGTCGGCGGTATCCTTCGGATTGGCGTTGACCGCCGACCGTCCGGCCAGCCGGAACCCGGCCTTCGTCGCAAAGGCGATGACCGAGCTTTCCTTCATATAGCCCGACTTTTCCTCAGCGGTGGCGTCGCGCGTTTCGGGCAGACGGTGTTCGACCACGCCAAGCGTGCCACCGGGCTTGAGCATGTGGAACATCGCATCGAACGCCGCCTGTGCACGGTCTGCACCGCCGAAGCGCCAGTTGTGGACGTTGCGGAACGTCAGCACCTTGTCCGCCACGCCGTCGGGTACGCCCATCTGTCCCGGCTGCACGGGAAACGCGGCGGTACGGATCTTGCCGAACGCGGTCGCGTCGCGCGCCTGCAACGCGGCGATGCCCTTCGCACCGTCGGGCAGCGGCGTCGCGGCGTAATAGGCGCCACGATCACGCAGCAACGGCGCGAGGATTTCGGCGTACCACCCCCCGGACGGCCAGATTTCGACGACGGTATCGGTCGGCCGTACACCAAAGAACGCCAGCGTTTCCGCCGGGTGACGATACCGGTCGCGCGCGACGTTGGCCGGCGTGCGCAACGGCGACGCGACCGCCGCGGCAACCGGACCCGGTCGGGACTGGACGCGCGCGGGGGCGGGTGCCAACGCGATCAGCGCGGCGGACACCATTGGCAGGATCAGGACGGTGCGACGCATAAGGCTCTCCGGCGACAGGGTATGGAATTGCGGACGACAGCTTGGATCATCGCGGCGGTCTGCGCCACGATCTTCGTGACGGCGATGCTGGCCGAACAACGCCGTGCACGCCGCCGCGATCCCGATCGGGTCGGGTTCATGCCATGGACGCTGGTGCAACTGCTTGCGATCCTCGCGACGGTACTGTCGGTCGCGCTCGCGCTGACCGGGGAATAGATCCGACCGCACGAACGTGATGGATCGTTGGTCAGTAGCCGGCGGACAGTCGCGTTCGGGAAGAACGGTCACGCTCGAACATATGCGGATTCAGTAGAATCTGGCCAGCGTCAGCCGCCGTTCGGTGCCGTCGCACAGCGACAGGCGCACGACGCGGCCGGGCGTGCCGGTGCCCCATCGCACGTCGATGCCGCCTTCCGGGGTCAGTGCGACCGGCGCGCCATCGACCGCGCAGATCAGGTCGTCGGCCTTCCACCCGGCCTTTGCCGACGGACTGCCCGCCATGACATGCAGCACCCGCAGCCGCGCGCGGTCATAGCCGAGCAGCAGACCGCTGGTGGAGCGCAAAGGAAGCGGCGGCGGCGCGTCGACCGGCTGGAGGACCATCTGTCCAGCCTGCGGATCGAGCAGGACGCGATGGCGCATCAGCAACCCGGTGCCGATCCGCCCGACGACCCGCACCTGTCGTCCGAAGCCGCCATCCGCCTCGATCCGCACCTCGATCGGGCCGGTCGGTCGCCCGCCAAGGCGCATCGCATCGGACACCGCCAGACCGGCTTCCACCACGCCACCCGCGCCGAAGGCGATGGTCGAGGTTACGCCTGCGGTGCGGACGTTCGCCTGTCGCCATGTCGCGCGCGAAATGTTGAGTGCGCTGCCATCGCCCGTATCGACCAGCAGCGGCGCGATCCGGCGGCGACCCAGCACCGCTTCGGTCAGGTACAGCCCGCTGCTGCGCTGGATCGACAGCGGCACCCGCGTCCCGGCGAACGGCATGCGGCCGCTGGGCAGCAACCGGAACCGGCGCTGGGCGAAATCGATATCGAGCGCATGCGCGGATAACAGGTCGGTGCCGACCAGTACGTCGGCCTGCGTCGATGCGTTGGCCAGCAGGCGCGGCAGCTCGATCACCGCCACCCGTCCGCCGGTGCGGGTCAGCGCGCCGAACGCCACCGATCGCGTCGCCGCCCATTCGACCGCGACCGATCCGCCCAGCGCGACGCCCTGCGCCGGACCCTTTTCGCCCGTCGCCAGCCTGGCACGGCGTGCGAAATCGCGGCTGACCACCGAGTAATTGAGACCGGTATCGAGCAGCGCCACCGCCGGCTTTCCGTCGATCGTCATGTCGAACCGCAGATGGTTCGCGGCGGTCAGCGTGAACGGCACCCAGCGCGTCTCGGCATCTGCGGCAAGCTGTTGCGCGCGGGCGGCGGGCGCGGCGCATACCAGCAGCGCCGCAAGGAGGAATCGGACCATCACGACCGGGGATGTAGGACGGACTGCCCGCCCCGCACAGGGGGCTGCGACGTTACAGGCACGCCTCCAGCAGCGCGTGGTCGAAGCCATATTGCTTGGCCTTTTCCAGCGTGTAGGGGCGCAGGCCCATCGACCGGTATTCGCCGATGATCTTGCCGTCGGCGCTTTCGTCCAGATATTCGAACTTGAACAATTCCTGCGTGACGATCACCGGCCCTTCCATCCCGATGACCTCAGTGATGTTGGTGACGCGACGCGACCCGTCGCGCAGGCGCTTCACCTGGATGATCAGATCGACCGAATCGGCGATCTGACGACTGATCGCCTCCTTCGGCACCTTGATGTCCGACATCATCACCATGTTCTCCATCCGCGCGAGGCATTCGCGCGGCGAGTTGGAGTGAAGCGTCGCCATCGATCCGTCGTGACCGGTATTCATCGCCGCGAGCAGATCGAAACATTCGCTGCCGCGAATTTCGCCGAGGATGATGCGGTCGGGCCGCATGCGCAGCGCGTTCTTGACCAGATCGCGGATCGTGATCTCGCCCTGTCCCTCCAGGTTGGGCGGGCGCGTTTCCAGCGGCAGCCAGTGCGGCTGTTGCAGGCGTAGTTCGGCGGCATCCTCGATCGTCAACACGCGCTCGCCGGGGTCGATCATCTTCGACAGGGCATTGAGCATCGTCGTCTTGCCCGACCCCGTGCCGCCCGAAATGACGATGTTGAACCGGCACGCGCCCGCAACCTTCAGGCATGTCGCCATCTTGGTGCTCATCGATCCGAAGCCGGCCATCATGTCGATCGTGATCGGCTTGGCAGAAAATTTGCGGATCGAGATCGCCGTGCCCTTCAGCGACAGCGGGGGGACGATCACGTTGACGCGGCTGCCGTCCTTCAGACGGGCGTCGGCCAGTGGCGACGTCTGGTCGACGCGGCGTCCGACCGAGTTGCAGATGCGCTGCGCGATCTGGAACAGATGCTCCTCGTCGCGGAAATTGATGTTGGCGAGTTCCAGCTTGCCTTTGCGCTCGACGAACGTCTGTTCGGGACCGTTGACCATGATATCGGTGATCGCCGGATCGGACAGCAATTCTTCCAGCGGACCCAGCCCGAGCAACTCGTCGACCAGCACCTTTTCCAGCGCGAACTGTTCGCGCCGGTTGAGCGTCAATTTGAGTTCGGCCAGCACCTCTCCGACGATCGGCCGGAATTCCTCCGCCAGTTCGTCCTTGCTCAACGTCGCGGCGGCTTCGGGATCGACTCGTTCCAGCAGGCGCGGCAGCACCTGTTCCTTGATGCGATGGATCGAGGTTTCGAACCCTTCGACCCGACTGTTGCCTGCCTCGCCCGATGCGGCCTGCCGGTCGGCGAGGCGCTGCATCGCGTCGCCGCCATGCGGCGAAAAGGCGGCGCTGGCGTCCTCACCGGGCAACGGGTCCTGCGTCGTGCCGGGCAATGGCACATGCGCCATCGGCGGGAATTGCGGTGCGAGATCCAGATCGGACGGGCGTGCCGGCGTGGCTCCCTGCATCGGTCGCGCGACGCCGAACGACGGCCTGCCGCCGCCCGTCCCGCCGCTCATGCCGTTCCGCCGCCCGAATGCGCTCACGCCGTCACCCCGTCGATTCCATGGGATCGACGTTTAGCGCGGCAAGCTTTTACAATTACCTAACCACCCCGCCGCCGCCGAAACCAGCGTACGGACGGACCGGTCAGCCCGCCTGTTCGGCGAGGATCGTCAGCCCCTTGGGCGTGACTTCGGCAAAGCCGCCACGGATCGCGATGCGTTCCGGCTCGCCCTTCTCGGTCGCGAAGACCAGCAGTTCGCCGTCGCGGATCGTCGACATGAACGGTGCATGCCCTTCCAGCACGCCGAAATCACCCTCAGTGCCAGGCACGGTGACCATATGGACCGACTCCGAACGGAGCAGCTTTTCCGGGGTGACGAGTTCGAAATGCAGCATCGGGACAACTCCCCCCTGCCGCCGATGCGGAAGGGGTCGGGGTGGGGCTTTGGGACGGGAAGCGCCGGTGATCGACCGACCCGCGGCCCCTCCCGCCGAAGCGGGAGGGGAGCAGTGGCCTTACGCTTCCTGCGCCATCTTCTGCGCCTTGGCGACGGCTTCGTCGATGCCGCCGACCATGTAGAACGCGCTTTCGGGCAGATGGTCGTATTCGCCCTCGACCACCGCCTTGAACGACTTCACCGTGTCTTCCAGCGCGACGAACTTGCCGCTGATGCCGGTGAACACCTCGGCGACGTGGAACGGCTGGCTCAGGAACTTCTGGATCTTGCGGGCGCGGGCGACCGTGACCTTATCCTCTTCGCTCAGCTCGTCCATGCCGAGGATCGCGATGATGTCCTGCAGCGACTTGTACCGCTGGAGCAGCGACTGCACGGCGCGGGCCGTGTCGTAATGCTCCTGACCGACGATCCGCGGTTCCAGAACGCGGCTGACCGAATCGAGCGGATCGACCGCCGGATAGATGCCCAGTTCCGAAATCGCGCGGTTCAGGTTGGTCGTCGCGTCGAGATGCGCGAACGACGTTGCCGGGGCCGGATCGGTAAGATCGTCGGCGGGAACGTAGATCGCCTGGACCGACGTGATCGACCCCTTGTTGGTCGACGTGATGCGCTCCTGCAACGCGCCCATGTCGGTCGACAGCGTCGGCTGATAGCCCACGGCCGACGGAATACGACCGAGCAGCGCAGACACTTCCGAACCCGCCTGGGTGAAGCGGAAGATGTTGTCGACGAAGAACAGCACGTCCTGCCCTTCGACGTCGCGGAAATATTCCGCCATCGTCAGGCCTGACAGCGCGACGCGGGCGCGCGCGCCCGGCGGCTCGTTCATCTGGCCATATACCAGCGCGACCTTCGAACCCTCGCTGGTGGCGTTGCCCTCGGCATCCTTGGCGATGACGCCCGCGTCGAGGAACTCATGGTACAGATCGTTGCCTTCGCGGGTGCGCTCACCCACGCCCGCGAACACCGACACGCCGCCATGGCCCTTGGCGATGTTGTTAATGAGTTCCTGGATCAGCACGGTCTTGCCCACGCCCGCGCCGCCGAACAGGCCGATCTTGCCGCCGCGCGCATAGGGCGCGAGCAGATCGATGACCTTGATGCCGGTGACGAGGATCGCGGCTTCGGTCGACTGGTCGACGAAGTCGGGGGCCTTGGCGTGGATCGGGGCGGTATTCTCATGGCCGATCGGGCCACGCTCGTCGATCGGCTCGCCGATGACGTTCATGATGCGGCCCAGCGTCTTCGGACCGATCGGCACGCGGATCTGCGATCCGGTGTCGCGCACGGCCTGTCCGCGGGTCAGCCCCTCGGTCGCGTCCATGGCGATCGTGCGGACCGTGCTCTGGCCCAGATGCTGCGCGACTTCCAGCACCAGCCGGTTGCCGTTGTTGTCGGTTTCGAGCGCCGACAGGATCGCCGGCAGTTCGCCGTCGAACGTCACGTCGACGACCGCGCCGATCACCTGGCTGATGCGGCCGGTATTGTTGGTGCTGCCCTGCGGCGCGTAGGTTTCTGCGGCGGTTGCCATCGTTTCGCTTCCTTGCGTGTCGATACTTTAGAGCGCTTCCGCGCCCGAAATGATTTCCACCAGTTCGGTGGTGATCGCGGCCTGACGGGTGCGGTTGTACTGGATCGTCAACTTCTGGATCAGATCGCCCGCATTGCGCGTAGCGTTGTCCATCGCGGTCATCTTCGACCCCTGTTCCGACGCCGCATTCTCGCGGATCGCGCGATAGATCTGCACCGCGATGTTGGTCGGCAGCAGGCTGGCGAGGATCGATTCCTCGTCCGGCTCATATTCGACCACCGCGTCGGACGTCGGCGCGGCCGACACCGGCGCGACCGGAATCTGCACCGGGATCAGTTGCCGTTCGGTCGGCTCCTGCGTCAGCACCGTCTTGAACGTGGCATAGAACAGGTGCGCGACGTCGAATTCGCCCGCGGTGAAGCGCGCGATCAGGTCGTCCGCATAGCGCTTTGCGTCGGCGAAGGTCAGCTTGCCCAGATCACCGGGTTCGACCGGCGGCAGGAAGCCTTCGCGAAATTGGCGGGCCAGCACCGCGCGACCCTTGCGCCCGATCGTCAGGAACTTGACGGTCTTGCCCTCGGCCTGAAGCTCGAGCGCGCGGCGACGGGCAAGCCGGGCGATGTTCGAATTGAACGCGCCCGCCAGTCCCTTGTCCGACGTCGCGACGACGAACAGATGCACCTGATCGCGACCATGGCCGGCGAGCAGCGGCGAGCTGCCCTCGGTGACCTGCACCTTGCTGGCCAGGCTGGCGACGACCGACTCGACGCGCTGCGCATAGGGGCGACCGGCCTCGGCCGCCTCCTGCGCGCGACGCAGCTTTGCGGCGGCGACCATCTTCATCGCCTTGGTGATCTTCTGCGTCGACTTCACCGAGCCGATGCGGACCTTAAGAGCCTTGAGGCTTGCCATGGTCTTCCCACCTGCGTCACCCCGGCACGGGCCGGGGTCTCTCCGTTACCGGGAGGCTCCAGCTTTCGCTGGAGCGACGGTTGTTGCAATGATTACGCGAACGTCTTCGCGAACGCTTCCAGCGCGGACTTCAGCCCCGCCTTCGCCTCGTCGCCCAGATCCTTGGTGTCGCGGATCTTCGCCAGCACCTGCGGATGGTTGGCGCGCAGGTCCGACAGCAGCGCCTGTTCGTAGCGCGTGACGTCGTTCACCGGCACCGTGTCGAGATACCCCTGCGTACCGGCAAAGATCGACACGACCTGTTCCTCGAACGGCATCGGGCTGAACTGTGCCTGCTTGAGCAGCTCGGTCAGGCGCGCGCCGCGGTTCAGCAGCTTCTGCGTCGATGCGTCGAGGTCCGATCCGAACTGCGCGAACGCGGCCATTTCGCGATACTGCGCCAGCTCCAGCTTGATCGATCCGGCGACCTTCTTCATCGCCTTGGTCTGCGCGGCCGAACCGACGCGGCTGACCGACAGGCCGACGTTGATCGCGGGGCGGATGCCGGCGAAGAACAGGTCGGTTTCGAGGAAGATCTGGCCGTCGGTGATCGAGATCACGTTGGTCGGGATATAGGCCGACACGTCGCCCGCCTGCGTCTCGATGATCGGCAACGCGGTCAGCGATCCGCCGCCATTTGCGTCGTTCATCTTGGCCGCGCGCTCGAGCAGGCGGCTGTGCAGATAGAACACGTCGCCCGGATAGGCTTCGCGGCCCGGCGGACGGCGCAGCAGCAGCGACATCTGGCGATACGCCACCGCCTGCTTCGACAGATCGTCGAACACGATCAGCGCGTGCATGCCGTTGTCGCGGAAATACTCCCCCATCGCGGTGCCGGTATAGGGCGCCAGATACTGGAGCGGGGCAGGGTCCGATGCGGTGGCCGCGACGACGATGGAATATTCCATCGCGCCGTTTTCTTCCAGCGTGCGGACGAGCTGCGCGACGGTCGAGCGCTTCTGCCCCACCGCGACATAGACGCAGTACAGCTTCTTCTTCTCGTCGTCGCCGGCGTTCGCCGCCTTCTGGTTGATGAAGGTGTCGATCGCGACAGCCGACTTGCCGGTCTGGCGATCGCCGATGATCAGCTCGCGCTGGCCACGGCCGACCGGCACCAGCGCGTCGATCGCCTTCAGCCCCGACTGCATCGGTTCGTGGACCGAGGTGCGCGGGATGATGCCCGGTGCCTTCACGTCGACGCGGCTGCGCTTTTCGGCGACGATCGGGCCCTTGCCGTCGATCGGGTTGCCCAGACCGTCGACCACGCGACCCAGCAGCCCCTTGCCGACGGGAACGTCGACGATGGTGCCGGTCCGCTTGACGACGTCGCCTTCCTTGATTTCGGCATCGGTGCCGAAGATCACGACGCCGACATTGTCGGCCTCGAGGTTGAGGGCCATGCCCTGGATGCCGTTCGAGAATTCGACCATCTCGCCCGCCTGGACGTTGTCGAGGCCGTGGATGCGGGCGATGCCGTCACCGACCGACAGCACCTGGCCGACTTCGGAAACCTGGGCTTCGGTGCCGAAATTGGCGATCTGGTCGCGAATGACCTTCGAGATTTCTGCGGCGCGGATATCCATGACTTAACCTTTCATCGCGTGCGCGAGCGTGTTCAGACGGGTCTTGATCGAACTGTCGATCATCTGGCTGCCGATCCTGACGATCAGGCCGCCCAAAAGCGAAGGGTCGACCTTGAGGTCGATCGCGACCTCGCGGCCGACGCGGTGGCGCAACTGCTGGCGCAGCGCGTCCACCTGCGCGTCGTCCAGCGGATGCGCGGAGACGACGTCGGCGTTCATCTCGCCCCGGCTGCGCGCAGCCAGATCGCGGAACGCGCGGATGATCGCGGGAAGATCGGACAGGCGGCGATTATGCGCCAGCACGCCGAGGAACCGGGTGGTGATCGGATCGAGGCCGAGCATCGGCGCGACGGCGGCGATCGCCTTGCCCGCCGCCTCGCGCCCGACCAGCGGGCTGCGGATCAGCGCAGCCAGATCGTCCGATTCGCCCAGCGCCTGCGTCAGCGTCTTCAGGCTCGATTCGACCTGGGTCAGCGCCGCCTGTTCGCGGGCGAGATCGAACAGCGCGGTGGCATAACGACCGCTCAGGCTGGCCTGGATCGAAACGCTGCCACTGTTTCCGCCGGATATCTCCACGCGCGCGGGTTCCTTAGTCTGGGGTCAACTTCGCCGTCCCATGCGGAAAGGGGGCGGCACGCCGGCCACCGTCGCGACACATGTCGTCAATGGATTCGGCCCGTTCGCCCCCGATGGGTCGTCGGGGCCGCTAGCATTGGTGTCACGTTTTCGCAAGCATTGCGGATTCGGCACGTGGAACAGTCCGCTACTTCCCGCGCGGCGTGCAGCGATAGACCAGCCGCTCGTTCGCTTCGGCCGGAAGCGCGGTGCGCAGCGCGGACTGCTGCGTCGCCAGCGCGGCGCGCGCGCCCGTGTCGGCGGCGCAGGATTTCTGCTGCACCTGTCCGCGCATGGTGCGCGCACGGCTCATCGCGTCGGCCGACAGCAGATACCGTGTGTTGGTATAGCTGCCGCTGGCGGGATCGAAGCGCAGGACCGACACGGTGGCATCGCCATTGGGAACGAGGATTCGTTCCCATCCGCCGCCCGGTGCCTCGGCATATTGCGTGCGGCCGTTCATGCAGCCGTCGTTCCGCCAGTCGAACCGGACGGTTTCGACCGGGGAGACGATGATTCGGCTGCGTTCGGGAATGAGGGCGCATTCGAGCGACCCGGCCAGCGGCGCGCTGCGCGTGTCGGCGGTGGTCGCCTCCGTTTCCGGGACCGATGTCGGATCGAAGGTCGGCCGCAGTACGAACAACGCGATCGCACCGGTCAGGAGCACGCCGCCGCCGATCCCGGCCAGCGTCGCACCGCGTCGTTGTCCCCGCGATGCCAGAAACCCCGCACCCCCCGCCGCCAGCACCGCCAGCGCCAGCAGCAGCGCCGCGCCCGCGATCATGTTCTCGCGCGTCTCGACGTTGCTGGCGCGCGCCGCCTCCAGCGCGCCCAGCCGATCTTCCCGCGCGCGTTCGGCGGCGGCGCGGGCGCGTTCGCGGTCCTCGACCGCCTGCCGTTCGGTTTCCGCCCGGTCGCGCGCATCGGCATCGGCCAGCGTCACGCACGGCGCGGCGATCGTCGCCACCGGCTGCTGCGCCTCGCGCAGGAACGCGGCAAGCTCGCTGTCGGCGATGGCGAAGGCGAAGCTGGCGTCACCTTCGTCGCCGCGGGTCAGCGCGGAATTGACGCCCAGCACGCGCCCGCACCGGTCGAGCAGCGGCCCCCCCGAATTGCCGCGCGCGATGCTGGCGGTGTGGACCATCACGGCCGTCCCTTCCAGCCGGCGATTGCCCGACAGCACGCCCTGCGAGCGGACCGGCGCGGTCGGGGTCACGAAATCCTCGGCCGACCGCACCGTCGCCAGATCGACATTGCCGGGATAGCCCAGCGCGATCAGCGGATCGCCCTCGCCCAGCGTGCCCGTGTACAGCGTCAGCGGGGGCAGGCGGACGCCGACCACCTCGATCAACGCAAGGTCGCGCGCGGTGTCGATGCGGATCAGCCGGCCTTCATAGGATCGCTGCCCTTCGGACGGGACCAGCGCGATGACCGATTCGCCGGGAAAGCGTTCGAGCAGTTCGACGACATGCGCGTTGGTGACGATACGGTTGGGCGCGACCGCGAAGCCGGTGCCGTGCTCCACCTCCACCACTTCGCCGTCCGCGCTGGCGATCGCCACGACACGGACCACGCCGCGCGCAGCGGCCGATACGTCGTCGGCATGGGCGGGACCGGCGAGGAACAGCGTCGCGCTCAGCAGCCATGCGATCACCAGTCGAACCATCGGTGTCCTTCCCCGTTAACGCGCGCCGTTTCGACCAAAGCCGCGTACGGTGCAAGGGCGGGCGGTGTCACGACGTCCGTCGCAAGCGCGCCCGTTCGCGTGTTTCTCAACCTGTCCTCACGCGTCGCTGTCGTCGCCCGCTTCGCGTTGCGGACCGCCCCGCCACCGGGCAAGCGCGGCGGCGGCACCGTCGCGGTCGATGATCGCGATCAGTTCGGCGGCGAAGGTCGCGGCTGCTCCGCCATGCGGCGCATAGGCCACCGGTCCGAGGATGCGCCGCGCTTCCGCCCCGCGATCGGTTTCTAGCAGCACGCGCGCCGCCTGCATCCGCAACCCACGGTCCTGCGGTCCCAACACGTGGGCGCGTAACAACGCGTCGCGCGCGTTGGCGTTCGGCGTCTGGCCGGGAATGTCGAAGCTTTGATAGAACAGCATCAGCGGCTCGGGGTCGTCGGCCTCGATCGCGTTGGCGGCGAGGAACGATCGCCGGATATCGCGCCACAGCTGCGGATCGGCGTTCTTCGCGGCGCGCGCCGCCGCCATCCGTGCGCGACCGATATAGACGTGGCCGTCGATCGACGTCGGATCGGCGGCCACGGCGCGGCACGCGGCGGCTTCGGCGGCGGCGTAATTGCCCGCATCGAACTCGGCTTCGGCCAGTTCGACCTGCACGGCGGCATCGTCGGGATAGGGGGCGGCGGCACGCTGTACCATCGGCAGCAACGCCAGCCCCGCCTTGCGACTCACGCCGCGCTTCGACCGGATAACCGACGGCATCATCGCCGCTTCGCCGGGACGCAGCGCCCGGACCCGGACCGTGGCGGCGGGAACCGATGCGGCAGGCAGTTTCGAGTAGCGCAGCCCGGTGCGGACATAGCGCGTGAAATCGCGGTCGAGCTGGCGCAGGTCGCCGAACGCCTCCGCCGCCGTCGCATTGGTCTTTCCCGCCGCGATCGCAGCAATGTACCGGTCGAGCTGCCCGCGCCGCGCGGGATCAAGGATCAGCATGTGCGTCAACAGCCAGCCGCCGGCATACAGGTCGCTGCGTTCGATTCGGGCGGGATCGCCGGTCAGCAATGCCTGGGCCGATACCGGTACGCCGTTGGCGAACGATCGCGCGCGATACATCGGCGCGCGCGCGATCTCGATCGTGCCGTCGGGTTGGAAACGGGTGGTGGCGAAAAATTCCGCGAACCCTTCGACGAACCATGCCGGGAACGCCGCGTCGGACCAGTGCGACAGCATAAAATGATGCGTATATTCGTGGAACAGCACCTGTTCCTCGTCAATCCCGTCGCGCCCGCCGTCGCCAGCGCGTTTCGGAACGAACGCGACCGATCCACCGGCGCGTGGGATGTAGAAGCCAGCGACATTGCTCGACCCCGCCAGCCGGGCGATGCTCGACATGTCGCCGGTGACATAGACGGTGACGCGGTTGGGTGGCGCGATCGGCGTCGCGGGTGCCTTGGTCAGGAAACGCAGCGTCGTGTCGAAGCGTTCGAGCCGTTCGGCGAAGCGCGCTACATTCGTCGCGCGGTCGTCGGCATAGACGACGAAATGGTCCGACTGCGCCTCATGCCATTCGGCGTGCGCCGCCATCGGCCACATCAGCAGCAGCGCCGTCAACAACGTCCGAATCATACCATCCCCCGGCAGGTCCCGCGTCGACGTTAGGGTGGTGCGGACGGTGCGCCAAGCGACGGGAGCAGGATCGCGTTCGTCCTTTCGAACCCATTGGCAGGGGCGAAGGGCCTGCGGGACGTCTAGTTCCTTGCCGGACGGACTGCCCCTTGCCGCTTACAGGAAACTATACGGATCGATATCCACCGCGACGCGCACCTTCGTGCCCCATTCGACCCCGTCCAGCCAGTCGCGGATCACGTCCTGCACCGCCGTGGTGCGCGCGGCATGGACCAGCAGGCGGAAGCGGTGCCGACCGCGCAGCATCGCCAGCGGGGCGGGGGCGGGGCCATAGACGTGCATCCCCGGCACGTCGGGCGCGGCACGGCCGATCGCGCGGGCGGTGGCATCGGCCGCGCCCTTGTCCTCCGACGACACGATGATCGCGGCATAGCGGCCGAACGGCGGGACTTCGGCTTCGGCCCGCGCCTCGGTTTCGGCCAGATAGAAGCTTTCGGCGTCGCCGGACACCAGCGCCTGCATCACGGGAGCGTTCGGGGCGGTGGTCTGGATATAGACATGGCCGGGCTTCGTGCCGCGACCGGCGCGACCCGCGACCTGCATGATCTGCTGGAACGTGCGTTCGGACGCGCGCAGATCGCCGCCCTGCAACCCCAGATCGGCGTCGATGACCCCGACACAGGTCAGGTCGGGGAAATGATATCCCTTCGTCACCAATTGCGTGCCGACGACGATGTCGATGTCGCGTGCCTCCATCCGGCCGACGAATTCCGCCGCCTTGGCCGGGGACCAGATGGTGTCGGACGTGACGATCGCGACCTTCGCGGTCGGCCACAGCAGCGCGACCTCGTCCGCGATCCGTTCGACGCCGGGACCGCATGCGACCAGCGAATCCTCCGTCTTGCATTCGGGGCAGGCGCGCGGGGTCGGGATAATGTGACCGCAATGATGGCACGAGAGCCGGTCGATCAGCCGGTGTTCGACCATCCACGCCGTGCAGTTGGGGCACTGGAACCGGTGGCCGCACGTCCGGCACAAGGTCAGCGGAGCATAGCCGCGCCGGTTGAGGAACAGCAGCGCTTGTTCGCCGCGCGCCAGCGTCGCGTCGATTGCGGTGACCAGCGTCGGCGCGATCCACCGGCCGCGTTCCGGCGGGGTGGCGATCAGGTCGATCGGCTCGATCGTGGGCAACTGCGCCTTGCCATAACGGCCGGGCAGTTTCAGTTCGGTATAGCGCCCCTGCGCCACCTGTTGCCGGGTTTCGATCGCCGGCGTCGCGCTGGCGAGGATCACCGGGCATTTTTCGAACAGCCCGCGCATCACCGCCACGTCGCGGGCGTGATAATGCACGCCCTCTTCCTGCTTGAAACTGGTTTCGTGCGCCTCGTCGACCACGATCAGCCCAAGGTTGGCATAGGGCAGGAACAGCGCGGATCGCGCGCCGACCACCACCTTCGCCTGACCGGTCGCGATCGCGCGCCACGCCCGGCGACGCTGGGTCGATCGAAGGTCGCTGTGCCACGGCACCGGCTCGCAGCCGAAGCGCGCGGTGAAGCGTTTGAGGAACGGTTCGGTCAACGCGATTTCGGGCAGCAGGACCAGCACCTGTCGTCCCTGCCGGATCGCGGCCGCGACGGCTTCGAAATACACCTCGGTCTTGCCCGATCCGGTGACCCCGTCGAGCAGGAACGGGTGGAAATCATCCGCATCGACCGCCGCGACCAGCGCGTCGGATGCGGCACGCTGGTCGTCGGACAGCGCAGGCGCGCCGTGGCCGGGATCGGGTTCGGCATAGGGCTGGTCGATATCGACCGACACCGCCTCGATCGCGCCCAGCTTCACCAGCCCGCGAATGACCGCATCGGACACGTCGGCGATCGTCGCCAGTTCGCGCACCAGCCCGCGCCGCTCGCCGATCCGGTCGATCGCCTGCTGTCGCTGCGGGGTCAGCCGGTCGGGGACATGGCCGGTCAGGCGATATTCGACCGCCAGCCGCGCACCTTCCAGCGCGGATGTGGAGGCGAGGCACATGCGCAGCACCGATGCAGGCGCGGCGAGGTAATAGCCGGCGGTCCATTCGACCAGCCGCCGCAGCGGCGCGGCGATCGGCGGCGCATCGGCGACCGACAGCAACGGGCGGAGCCGGTTGTCACCGACCTCTTCCGCCGCCAGCCGGTCGGCATCCCACACCACGCCCAGCAACTGACGCGGCCCCAGCGGCGCGACGACGATCGACCCCGGCTCGACCGTCATGCCGTGCGGCACGCGATAGTCGAGCGGGCCGAGCGCGGCATTGAGGACGAGGACGCGGGCGCGGGACATGGCCCCCAGATAGGGAGCGATCGGCCGGTTGGGAATTGCGGCGGCGGATCAGCGCGCGCGACGGTCCCATCCGGCGGCGGCGTGGCGGCGGCGCTTGGCGTCGTACAGCGCGGTGTCGGCGGCGTGGATCAGTTCGCGGGCATTGGCGATGCCGGGACCGAAGGCGGCATGACCGATCGTCGCGGAACAGGGCAGGTCGTGCTCCCCGCTTGCCACCGGCTGCGCCAGCGATGCCGTCAGCCGCGGCAACAGTGCGTCGATGTCGTCGCACATTGCGCGGTCGGTCAGCAGCAGCGCGAATTCGTCACCGCCCAGCCGCGCGGCGAAACTGCCCTCCAGCCACGGCGCGCCCAGCCGTTCGCCGATCGCGCGCAGCACGTCGTCGCCCGCCAGATGACCATGCGCGTCGTTGGTCGCCTTGAACCGGTCGAGGTCGAGCAGCACCAGGGTGCACGGCGCCACGTCCTGCGCCGCCCGGCCGATCGCGTGATCCAGCGCCGAGTCGAACGCGGCGCGATTGGCGATCCCGGTCAACGGATCGGTGGCGGCCGACTGGCGCAACTGCTGTTCCAGCCGGAACCGGTCGGTCACGTCCTGGAACACGCCGGTCATCGCGATGTCGCGCGATCCGCGCCGTTCCAGTTCCCCGATCGACCGCACCCGCCGTTCGCGCCCGGTGGCGGTGATGAAATCGACTTCGATATCGAATGGTTCGCCGGTTTCCAGC
This sequence comes from Sphingomonas sp. CFBP 13720, assembly GCF_014842075.1. Lineage (GTDB taxonomy): Bacteria > Pseudomonadota > Alphaproteobacteria > Sphingomonadales > Sphingomonadaceae > Sphingomonas. Next base: position 344,563 of record NZ_JACYVA010000003.1, on the reverse strand, counting down.
GTATGTTCGATCGCTGCGGTCACCGTCGCCAGCGCGGCGGGCGGATAGAAGGTCAGCGCCTCTTCCAACGGCAGCGTGTGGTCGAGCGGCGTTTCGTGGATGCGCCGCACCCCCGGCGACCAGTATATGCCGCGATCGGGCAGCGTCATCCGCCATGACCCGATCATCGCCATGCGTTCGGCGTGACCGAACACCCGTTCCTGCCGCGCCAGCACCGCCGCTTCGGCATTGGCGTCGATCGCGATATCGATCGCGTGGTCGGCATGGATCTGTGCCGCGAGGACGGTTTCGGCAAGCTGTGCCAGCGCGATCAGCGCCGCGAACAGCGTTTCGTCGATCACGCGCGGTTCGCCGTCGCCGACGCACACCGTGCCGATCGTGATGCGTTTCCCGTTCTGCGGGTCCTGCACGTGCAGCGGAACCCCGGCATAGAATCGCAGGCCGCCGGACGCGACCGACTCCAGTTCCGCGAAGCGCGCATCGTGCCGCGCGTCGGGCACGATGATCGGCGTGTCCTCCATTACCACGTGATGGCACAGCGCGATTTCGCGTGGCTGCGGCGGCAGCGTGATTCCCGTCGACGCCTTGGTCCAGACGGTCGACCGGTCGAGCAAGCGGATCGCGGCGAACGATGCCCCGAACAGTGCGCGGGCGATCACCGCCATCGGCGCGAACTGCGCATCGGGCGCGGCACGCAGCAATTCGAGCAGCCGGTCGGCCGCCGCGTGCGGATCGTGAAGCGTGCCGGTAAAATAATTCATGGTATATTCCTATCTGATCCCCCTTACCGAAAGGTTGCCCCGGCGGGCCGGATCGGCGATGGGGCGGCAACCGCAGCGAGCCGTTGGGAAACCACCATGAAGTTCTTCGTCGACACCGCCGATACCAACGATATCCGCGAACTGGCCGAAACCGGCCTGCTCGACGGTGTCACGACCAATCCGTCGCTGATCCACAAATCGGGCCGCGATTTCCTTGAGGTCGTGCGCGAAATCTGTTCGATCACCCCCGGGCCAGTATCGGCCGAGGTCGTGGCACTGGACCATGCCGGCATGATGCGCGAGGCGGAGATCCTGCGCAAACTGGCCGACAACGTCGCGGTCAAGGTGCCGTTGACGATCGACGGGCTGAAAACCTGCAAGGCGCTGACCGACGACGGTACGATGGTGAACGTCACCCTGTGCTTTTCGGCCAATCAGGCGCTGCTGGCGGCAAAGGCGGGGGCGACGTTCGTGTCGCCGTTCGTCGGTCGGCACGACGATATCGGGTTCGACGGCATGGGCCTCATCAGCGATATCCGCCTGATCTACGACAATTACGACTTCGCGACCGAAATCCTCGTCGCCAGCGTGCGCCACCCGATCCACGTGCTGGAAAGCGCGAAGATGGGCGCGGACGTGATGACGGCCCCGGCGTCGGTCATCCGCGCGCTGGTCAAGCATCCGCTGACCGACAAGGGGATCGAAGGTTTCATGGCGGATTGGGCAAAGTCGGGCCAGACGATCGCCTGACGTCGGCGCGCGCTCCTGCGATCGGCAGGAGCGCGTCTGCCGTTGCGATGCCGTCTCCCCGGACCCGTTCGGGAACCGGCGACGCCGCGATCGCTGCCACCCCGGCTTTGCCCAAATACGCCTAGCCCGCACCGGGTCCTGAAGCCAATTCCGGTGCGAGCTGATCTCGCCCGAAACCGCCGACAGGAACCGACCGACTGGCCTTCCGCAATCTTCGGCTCGCGCCAAGCTCCCTCTCACGCAGGAAGCGCGTGACAGCCGTGCGACGGCCGCTACCACCGTGTCCATGACCCCGCCGCTGCCCCTTGCCTATGCCACGCATCTGTCGCGCGACCGGCGGCGGTCGGTGCATACCGTGCGCGCCTATGTCGCGACGGCCGAGCGGCTGGTGGCGTTCCTGCAGGATCATTGGGGCGGCCCGGTCGACGCGGCGGCGCTCGGTGCGCTGAATGCGGCCGATCTGCGCGCGTTCCTTGCTGCCCGGCGTGCGGACGGCCTGTCCAACGCATCGGCGGCGCGCGAATTGTCGGCGGTACGCGGGTTCGTCACCTTCGCCGCCGGGGCGGAAGCGGTTCCCCGACTGCGCGGGCCGCGCGTGAAGAAGGGGGTGCCGCGCCCGATCTCGCCCGCCGAGGCCGTCGCGCTTGCCGAAGAGGTCGCCGACGAGGGTGCCGAACCGTGGATCGGCGCACGCGATTGGGCGGTGCTGCTGCTACTGTACGGGGCGGGGCTACGCATCGGCGAAGCACTGGCGCTGACCGGCGCGGTGCTGCCGCTGGGCGACACGATCCGCGTCACCGGCAAGCGCGACAAGACGCGGGTCGTTCCGCTGCTGCCGCCGGTCCGGGCGGCGATCGATGCCTATGTCGCGCAACAGCCATGGGGCACGGCGCGGGGCGAGCCGCTGTTCCGGGGGGCGAAGGGCGGGCCATTGGCGGCAGGGGTGGTGCGCCGGTCGGTACGCGGCGCGCGCGGTCGGCTGGGGCTGGGTGACCGGACGACGCCGCACGCGCTGCGCCACAGTTTCGCGACGCACCTGCTGGGGCGCGGGGCGGACCTGCGCTCGTTGCAGGAACTGCTGGGCCATGCCAGCCTGTCGTCGACCCAGATCTATACCGCCGTCGATGCCGCGCATCTGATGGACGTGTACCGCGCCGCGCACCCGCGCGCGTAAGGCGGCCTATCGCTCCGCGCGCGGTTTCCACGTAAATACGCGGTACAGATACCCGATCACGATCGCGACCGACATGGCGATGGCGACCGGCCCGACATAGCGGTCGACCTGTTCGAAATTCGATCCCAGCCACAGTCCGGCATAGGCCAGCACGCTGTTCCACAGGATGCTGCCGCCGAACGTCGCGAGCATGAACCGCCAGTGCGGCATCCGCGCCATGCCGGCGGGTAGCGAGATCAGCGTGCGGAACGTTGGCATGAACCGGAACACGAACACGGTCTTGCCACCATGTTTGCGGAAGAAGCGCTGAAGCTTTTCCACGTCTTCCCATTCCAGCGTCATCCACCGGCCCCACCGGTCGACGAACGGTTTGAGCCCGTGATAGCCGAAGCGCCGCCCGATCGCGTACCAGAAGTAATTGCCGGCGGTCGTCCCCGCGGTACCCCACAGCAACAGCGGCAGCATCGCCATGTCGCCCCGCGCGACCGCCATGCCGCCCAGCCCCATGATGACCTCCGACGGGACCGGCGGCACGACGTTTTCCAGCGCCATCAGCAGGAAGATGCCGAGATAGCCGCCCCACGCGATGGCATCGAGGATGAAGTTCGTCATGCGCGGCGCAACGTTTCGGATAAGCAATGGGTTGCGCCGCGCTCCTCCGTCATGGGGGCGGGGCGGGGGTTCAGCGCGCCGCGATCCGCGCCTCGATCGCGTCCCAGATCAGCCCTGCGACGTCGGTCCCGTCGAATTTTTCGATCGCGACGATGCCGGTCGGGGACGTGACGTTGATCTCGGTCAGCCATTCGCCGCCGATCACGTCGATCCCGACGAAGATCAGCCCCCGCCGTTTCAGTTCGGGGCCGAGCGCGGCACAGATTTCGCGCTCGCGCGGCGTCAGTTCGGTCTTCGCCGCCGTTCCGCCGACCGCGAGGTTCGACCTGATCTCCCCCTCGCCGGGCAGCCGGTTGACCGCGCCCGCGACCTCGCCGTCGACCAGCACGATCCGCTTGTCGCCCTTCGCCACCGCCGGCAGGAACGCCTGCACCATATGCGGTTCGCGATACGCGGTGTTGAACACTTCGATCAGCGACGACAGGTTCTGGCCGTCGGCATCGACCTTGAAGATCGCCTTGCCGCCATTGCCGTGCAGCGGCTTGACCACGACCGAGCCATGTTCCTTCAGGAACGCGCGAGCCTCGTCCACCGACCGGGTGATGAGCGTCGGCGGCATGAAGCGGCGATAATCGAGCACGAACAGCTTTTCGGGCGCGTTTCGGACGCTGGCCGGATCGTTGACCACCAGCGTCCGGTCGGCAATGCGCTCCAGCAGGTGGGTGGCGGTGATGTAGCCGAGGTCGAACGGCGGGTCCTGCCGCATCAGCACCACGTCTACATCGTCGCCCAGATCGATCGACACCGCATCGCCCGGCGTGAAATGATCGCCGACGACGCGCTGCACCGTCACCGGACGTGCCTGTGCCCATACGCGCTCGCCCGACTGGTTCAGTTCTTCGGGGCCATAGACGAACAGCCGATGGCCGCGCGCCTGTGCCGCCAGCATCAGCGCGAAGGTCGAATCGCCGGCGATGTTGATGCCGGCGATGGGGTCCATCTGGACGGCGACGGTCAGCGGCATGGAATACTCCTGTGGATCGTCGACGCAGGTAGGGCGGCGCGGGCGGTATGTCATCCCCGCGCGGCCGCGCACAGCGTTGTGCAGCATTGTGCCGTGCCGTACCGTCCGACGGCCGCCGCCGGACCGACATCCTCCCCCGGACGGCCACCCCCTCCGACCGTTACCCCCGGCCACTACTCCTCAACCGTCACCCCCCACTACCAAATCGTCACCCCAGCGAAAGCTGGGGTCTCCCCCGGGCGGTCGCTGCGCCAGCCACAGGGAGATCCCGGCCTTCGCCGGGATGACGGAAGGAGTGCGCCGTGCGGCCGGACCGTACTGGGGCGGACGCTACGTCCGCCTCGGTCCCCTACCTTCGCGGAAGCGACGGAAGGACTGGGATTCTTCTCACGGCGGCCGCCGCGTGAATCACGGAACGAACCTCAACGCCGCCCGGATAACCAAGCGGAAGACACCCCCTAACACCCGCCCTAATACCCGATCCACGCATTCTCGATATGACGCGGCACGCATCGTGGCGCGATCAGCAGCACGTCGACGCGGATATCCTCCCCGTCGGGCGCATAGGTCGCCGCGAGTATCTCCGCCGCTGCCGCAACCCGGCGCAACCGGCGCTCGTCGATCGCGAGGTCCAGCGCGGCGGCAGTCGCGCGCGTCTTCACCTCGACGAACGCGACCAGATTGCCGCGCCGGGCGATCAGGTCGACCTCGCCCGCCTTCGTCTTCACCCGCCGCGCGAGGATGCGCCACCCCTTCAGTCGCAGCCACCAGCCGGCGATCCGTTCGCCGCGCCGGCCCGCCGCGTCGGCGGCGACGCGCGATGCGGTGGAGCGCATGCTATCCTTCGTCCTTGATCGCCATCGCGCGGGCGTACAGCGCCTTGCGGTCCAGCCCCAGCGCCTTGGCCACCTCGCCCGCCGCCTTGGATACGGGCAGTCGGGTCAACGCCTCGCGCAAGGCCGCATCGCCATCCTCGACGGTCGCCGGGGCGGGCGGGCCGGGCGGGGCGACGACGATCACGATCTCGCCCTTCGGCGGCGCATCGGCATAGCGGGCCGCCAGTACCGACAGCGTGCCGGTCACGCATTCCTCGAACCGCTTCGTGATCTCGCGCGCGACGCCCGCGTCGCGGTCGCCCAGCCCGTCCGCCAGCGCGGACAGCGTGGCGGACAGGCGCGGGCCGCTTTCGTACAGGACCAGCGTCGCGCGGATCGCGGCGATCTCAGCGATCGCCTCCGCCCGTGCATGCGCCTTGGGCGGCAGGAATCCGGCGAACAGGAACCGGTCGGTCGGCAGCCCGGCCAGCGTCAGCGCCGCCACCGCCGCGCACGGTCCCGGGATCGTCACCACCGCATGTCCCGCCGCCCGCGCGTCGCGGACCAGCTTGTATCCCGGATCGGAGATCAACGGCGTGCCCGCATCCGACACCAGCGCCACCGCTTCGCCCGCCATCCGCGCGATCAGGCCGGGGCGCATCCCTTCGGCATTGTGATCGTGATAGGGGATCATCGTCCGCTTGACGCCGATATGGCGCAACAGCCCGGCGGTGACGCGGCTGTCCTCCACCGCGATCACGTCCGCACGCGATAAAATGTCGGCAGCGCGCGGACTTAGGTCTGCGAGATTGCCGATTGGGGTCGCGACGATGTAGAGGCCGGGGCCAAGTTTCTCGGTCATCAGGGATATGTCCATGGCAGACGCAGTAGCACGCCCGCAATGGCGACATCACCTTGCGCGCGCCGCCGTGCTGCTGGGCGCGGCGGCGCTGTCGGCGTGCGGCACGCTGGTGCCCAAGGGGCCGGTCGAACGGGCGCCGCCGCCCGTCACCCGGCCGGACACGGTACGTCCCCCGGTCGTCACCGGCGGCATCCCCGAAGATACGCAGCGCCACCGGGTCGCGCTGCTGGTGCCGCTGACCGGCCCGAACGGCGGCGTGGGGCGCAGCATCGCCAACGCCACGCAACTGGCACTGCTCGATTCGCAGAACGAACGCGTGCGGATCACGACCTACGACACCGCCGCCGGGGCCGCCGCCGCCGCCACCCGCGCGATCGCGGAGGGCAACCGGCTGATCCTCGGCCCGTTGCTGGCGGAGGACGTCCGCGCCGTCACCCCGATCGCAAAGGGCGCGCGGGTGCCGGTCATCAGCTATTCCAACGATGCCTCGGTCGCGGGCAACGGCGCGTACCTGCTGGGCTATAATCCCGGCCAGTCGATCGAACGCGTCGTCGGCTTCGCGCGGACCAGCGGCATCACCCGCTTCGCCGGGCTGGTGCCCGCTGGCGTCTATGGTCAGCGCGCCTCGACCAGCTTTCTGCGCGCGGTCGAACAGGCGGGGGGACAGGTCGTGTCGCTCCAGACCTATGATCGCGGCACGGTCGCGGCGGCGGTCGCGAAGCTGTCGCGTACCTCGCCCTATGAAGCGGTGCTGATCGCCGATCAGGCGGGGGCGGCGTCGCTGGCAGTGCCCGCGATCCGCCGCTCACCCAGCCGCACCGCGCGCGTGCTGGGCACCGAATTGTGGAACACCGAAACGTCGCTGGGATCGACCCCGGCGCTCAACGGCGCATGGTATGCCAGCGTGTCCAACGGCCTGTACCGCCAGTTCGCGACCAAATATCGCGCACGGTTCAGCGCCGCGCCGTACCGGCTGGCGAGCCTCGGCTATGATTCGGTGCTGCTGACGATCCGCATCGCGCGCGACTGGCCGATCGGACGCGACTTCCCCGAAAGCCGCCTGCGCGCGGCCGACGGCTTCGCCGGTCTGGACGGCGCGTTCCGCTTTGGTCGCGACGGCGTGGCCGAACGCGCGCTGGAGGTACAGGAAGTCCGCACCGGCGGCGCGGTGACGGTATCGCCTGCCCCGCGGGGGTTCGGGGAGTAGCAGCAACGTTGCATCGGATGGCAATTTTTGCCATGATCCATCGTCGGAGGATCAAGCCGTGGCATCCATGAACATCTCGTTGCCCGATCCGATGCGGGATTATGTGCAGGCGCGCATCGACGACGGTCATTATGCCAGCGTCAGCGACTATGTCCGCGATCTCATTCGCCGGGATCAGGGCGTAATCCACGATGAAGGACGCTGGCTGCGTGAACTGGATGCCTCCATCTCGGAAGGATTGGCGGAAATGCATGCCGGTGGCGGGACCGACCTTGGCGAAGTGTGCGACGCCGTGTTGACGGAAATCCGCAAAGCGCGGCGGTGAAGGTCGTCCTTTCCACGCGTGCCATTGCCGATCTGGCGGATATCGCCCGTTTCATCGCTCGCGACAATTCGGTCCGAAGCACATCGTTCGTGCTGGAGCTGCGCGACACGGCGCAGCGTCTGGCCGATATGCCCCATGGTTTTCCGCTGGTCCCGCGCTACGAACGGCACGGTATTCGTCGACGATCATGGAAGGGATACGGCATACTCTACTCGATCCTGCCGGATCGCATTTTCGTTCACCGCATCATCGGTCCCGGTCAGGACTATGACCGTGCGCTCGGTCTGAACTGATCGTCGGACGCGGTCGGCGCCTGACCCGCCGCGATTGCCACTTTCCTACACGCACGCGCCTCGCCATGGTCCCCGCAAGGGCCGTGCGCCCGTCGTTACGCTACTCCGTCGAACCACTGCGCGTCGAATAGCGTGCGAGTGTGACCTTTGTGACCTTTGGCGTCACGCCACCCCGAACGGCACCACCATATTGGCTGCATAATGGCCGATCTGGGCACGTCCCAGATACGGGACGCCCATCGCCCGCGCCCATCGCGCGACGATCTGTTCCTCGGTCTCGCCGAAGCCCGTGTCGTCCGCGCTGCGGTCGGTGACCGCGCCCAGCCGGATGCCAGCGATGCCCTTCAACTGCGTCGCCGCCGCCAGCTGGAAGAACAGCCGGTCGAGCCGGTACAGGTCCTCGCCGACCTCCTCGACCATCACCACATGGTCGGTCAGGTCGGGCAGCCACGGCGTACCGACCAGCGCGCACAGGATGACGAGGTTGAACGCCACCGTCGGCCGTCCGTCCAGCTCGGGCGCAAGGCTGCGGCGGTCGCCGTCGATCAGCCACGCCAGCGATCGTGCCGCGCTGTTGGTGCCGCCGGCCTTGCCGACCTGTCCCGCCATCGGCCCGTGCGCGGGGCGTCCGATCCGCCGGGCATAGAGCGCGCCGAGCAGGAACCCCATGTCCGAAAAGCCCAGATAGGCCTTCGCCGCCGCCGCACGGTTCAGCCGCGGCATCACCATGTCGAGGATGCGGTTCGATCCATAGCCGCCACGCGCGAACCAGATCGCGTCGAAGCCCGGATCGTTGGCGAATTCTAGGAAGGCGTCAGCGCGCTGTTGGTCGGTGCCGGCGAAATGGCCGGCATCGAGGAAGCATTGCGGATGCACGACCAGATCGAGCGACGGGTATGTCAGCGCGGCATAGCCCTGCGTCCGCGCCATCTGTTCGTCATCGACCCGCCGCGCCGGTGCCACTACGCCGATCCGCATCCTCAACCCCGCTTGCCACCTTGCGGCAGGATCGATAGCGCCGTGGGATGCTCCACGGCAAATCCTTCTTCCTCGTCGGGATCGGCGGTTCCGGCATGCTGCCGCTCGCCATGATCCTTGCCGGGCGCGGCGCGACCGTCGCCGGCTCCGACCGCTCGCTCGATCAGGCGGCGCTGCCCGCGAAGTTCGATGCCCTGCGCGCCGCCGGCATCGCGCTGTTCGCACAGGACGGCAGTGGCGTGGTGTCGCCCGACCAGATCGTCGTCGCCTCCGCCGCGATCGAACCGACCGTGGTCGATATCGTCGCGGCACAGGCGATCGGCGCGACGCGGATGGGGCGGGCGGAACTGCTGGCCGAACTGTTCAACGCCGCCGCGCTGCCGATCGGGGTGGCGGGGACCAGCGGCAAATCGACCGTGACCGGCATGATCGGCGTCATGCTCCACGCGCTGGGCCGCGACCCGACCGTCATGAACGGCGCGGTGATGAAGGACTTCGTCGCACCCGACCGCCCGTTCGCCAGTGCGCTGGTCGGCGGCGGCGACGCCTTCGTCAGCGAAGTGGACGAAAGCGACGGATCGATCGCCTTCTATGCGCCGCGCATCGCCGTCCTCAACAACGTCAGTCTCGACCACAAGACGCTGGACGAACTCCGCGCGCTGTTCGGTGCGTTCGCCGGCCGCGCGACGCGGGTGGTGGTCAATGTCGGCGATGCCGAGGCGGCGGCGCTGGCGGCGGCGATCCCGGCCGACCGGCGCACGACCTTCGCGGTGGAGGGGGACGCCGATCTGGTCGCGCGGTCGCTGGTCCCCGAACCGTTCGGGATCGCGTTCGATCTGGTCGCGGCGGGCGAGACGCATCGCGTGAGGCTGGCGGTGCCCGGACGACACAATGTCGCCAACGCGCTGGCGGCGATCGGTGCGGTGACGGCGGCGGGCGTCGCGCTGGCCGATGCCGTGCGAGCGATCGCCGGCTTTACCGGACTGAAGCGGCGCTTCGAATTGGTCGGCGAAGCCGGCGGCGTGGCGGTGCTCGACGATTTCGGACACAACCCTGAAAAGATCGCGGCGACGATCGATACGTTCCATGCCTTTCCCGGACGGCTGCTGCTGCTGTTCCAGCCGCATGGCTATGGCCCGCTGAAGGTGATGCGGCGCGAACTGGTGACGATGTTCCTTGGCCGGTTGCGCGACGGCGACCTGCTGGTGCTGCCCGATCCGGTCTATCGCGGTGGCACCGTTTCGCGGGAAGTGACCAGCGCGGATATCGTCGGCGACCTGACCGTCGCGGGCGCACCGGCGCGGCACATCCCCGACCGCGCGGCGGCGGCGGCGCATCTGGTGGCGCAGGCGCGGCCCGGCGACCGGATCGTGGTGATGGGCGCACGCGACGACACGTTGTCCGAACTGGCGGCGGGAATGGTGACCATGCTGGGTGGTCGGGCAGGGGATCGATAGACGCGAAGCGGTCGCAGCGACTGCCCTCCGCACCTGCCGGCGTCCAGATCGTTCTGGCGAGCGGGTCGTCGACAGCCGGCGTACCCGTAGCATTCAGACGATCGCTCGCAGTGGCGAACCGCCCCCTCCCGAGCCACGCCGCACGCGTACCGATCGGACACATGGTGGCGATCCGACATCGCTTGACTTCGCGGCCCCTGTCGGCGACCCACCTTCGATAATACCGCAAACAAATAGATAAATGTCGGACAAGGGGTCGGGATGCAGGGTACGGCGCGAAGGGCGGTGTTCGCCGCGGCACTGGCGGGGTTGCTGTTCGGGTTCGACACCGCCGTCGTTGCCGGCGTCGCGACGCCGATGGCGACTGAATTTGCGCTCGACGATGCGGGCAAGGGCTTTGCCATCGCCTCCGCGCTGATCGGCACGTTGATCGGATCGCTGGCGGCGGGCGTGCCGGGGGACCGTTATGGCAGCCGGACGGTGCTTCTGTGGGTCGGTGTCGCGTTCGTGCTGTCTGGCATCGGCTGCGCGCTGGCCGGCGGCGTCGGCAGTTTCGTCGCATTCCGCCTGCTCGGCGGCCTCGCGATCGGCGGCGCATCGGTGCTGGCCCCGGTATTCATCGCAGAGGTAAGCCCCGCCGACAAACGCGGGCTGCTGGTCGGGCTGTTCCAGCTGTCGATCGTCACCGGTATCCTTGCCGCCTATCTGTCCAACGCTGCCGTCGCCCAACTGGTGCCGGGGCCGGACGCATGGCGGTGGAAGCTGGCGGTGCTGGTCGTGCCGGGTGCGGTGTTCCTTGCCGCGATGGCGGCGATTCCGCATTCGCCGCGCTGGCTGTTGAGCAAGGGCCGCAGCGACGAGGCGCGCACCGTCGCCGCGCGGCTGGGCCTTACCGACCTGCGCTTCGACGACGCGCCGGTGTCGGGCGAACGGCTCGACTGGCGGCGGCATCGCACCCCGATCCTGCTGGCGTTCGGCGTGGCCAGCTTCAACCAGCTGTCGGGGATCAACGCGATCCTCTATTACCTCAACGACATCTTTGCCGCCGCCGGGTTTTCGGCGGTGTCGGCCGATCTCCAGTCGATCGGTATCGGCGTCGCCAACCTGTTCGCGACGCTGCTGGGCATGGCGATCATCGACCGGGTCGGGCGGCGCGTGCTGCTGCTGATCGGATCGGTCGGATGCGCGGTCGCGCTGACCGGGGTGGCGCTGGTCTATTCGACCACGGGCATGGAAGCGCTGTTGCTGCCGTTGCTGGTGATGTTCATCGCCTTTTTCGCGATTTCGCAAGGCGCGGTGATCTGGGTGTATATCTCGGAAATATTCCCGACCGCCGTGCGTGCGCGCGGACAGGCGCTGGGCAGCGCCACCCACTGGATCTGGGCGACCATTCTCAGCTTCGGATTTCCGGTGGTCGCCGAACGCATGGCCCCGGCCGCGCCCTTCTGGCTGTTCGCGGGCGCGATGGTGCTGCAATTCGTGATCGTCCTACGCTTCTTCCCGGAAACGAAGGGCGTCGTGCTCGAAGACATGGACCAGGCGCTCGGCGCCGGTCGCATCCATTAAAGGGAGAAGCCGGTTGGCCGACACACGGGCGGGTTCCGCCACCACCACGGGGCTGGCGTTCGCCGCCGTCACCACCTTGTTCTTCGCATGGGGGTTCATCACCTCGCTGATCGACCCGCTGGTCGCGGCGGTGAAGGGCATCTTCACGCTCAGCGATTTCGAAGCGCAGTTGGCGGCGACGGCGTTCTTCCTCGCCTATGGCCTGATCTCGATGCCCGCCGCGATCCTGCTGGCGCGATTGAAGGCGGTGCCCTCGATCCTGTTCGCGCTCATCACGATGGTCGTCGGCTGTCTGACGATGCTGGTCGCGGCGAACCTCGCGGTATTTCCGCTGGTGCTGCTGGGGCTGTTCGTCCTCGCCGCCGGGATCACCGTGTTGCAGGTCGCGGCCAACCCGCTGGCAGCGGCGCTGGGCGATCCAAAGCTGAGCCATTTCCGCCTGACGCTCAGCCAGACGTTCAATTCGTTCGGCACGTTCCTCGGCCCGCTGCTGGGTGCCAGCCTGTTCCTCGAAGGTGTGGAGGTCAAGGACGGCACCGTGCTGACCGATGCGGTACGCGCGGGCGCGCTGGCCGGGATCGATCGCGCCTATTTCTGGATCGCGGGGCTGATCGCGGCGCTGGCGCTGTTCTTCTTTTTGAGCCGCAAGGTCGTGTCGGCCGCCGTGCCCCCCACGCCCGCCAAGGTGCCGGGCCCCGGCGCGCTGCTGGCCGATGCGTTCGGATCGCGCTGGGCGCTGATGGGCGCAGGAGCGATCTTCCTCTATGTCGGTGCAGAAGTCGCGATCGGGACGCAGATGGCGCTGTTCCTCAACGGCGACACGATCTGGGGCGCGTCGGACGCCGCGTTCGGCGTGCCGTTGCTCGGCCTTGCGATGGGCAATGACGGCGTGCCTGGCGTGTCGTTGCAGGAAGCGGGCAAGGCGGTCGCCTTCTACTGGTTCGGCGCAATGGTCGGCCGTGCGATCGGATCGGTGCTGTTGTCGAAGGTGAAGGCCGCCAGTCTGCTGGCGCTGTTCACCGCCATCGCCGTGGCGATGTGCCTGTACGTCGCGGTCGTCGGCGGGGTGACGGCGGGCTTCGTCGCGGTGGCGATCGGCCTGTTCAACTCGATCATGTTCCCGGTGATCTTTACGCTGACCCTCGAACGCTCGACCGCCAGCGAGGCGGCGACCTCCGGGCTGCTGTGCACCGCGATCGTCGGTGGCGCGGTGATCCCGCTGATCGTCGGGCTGGTGTCGGGCGCGACCAGCCACGGCACCGCGTTCGTCGTGCCGGCGCTGTGCTACGCCGCGCTGTGCGCTTTCGCGATCACCGCCGGACGCACCGGCGCGCGCAACGTGGCCGGGGCGAAGAGCCTGCACTGATCGTGGAAGGGGGCGGTTCGCGATGCGGGCTGCCCCAACGGCTTCGGCGCCGTGTCCGGTGATCCTGTGCCGCTGGCGGGTGGTTCTTGCGGCGGAGCCGGGACGATCGGCCGCCGCCGTTGCGCGTAGAGCGCGATCCTCGCAGCGACGCGCGTCCGGCAATGAACCGACATTCCGATGCCATTGGAACCCGTTCGGACTGAGATGACCGGAATTGCGGTCGGAAAGGCCAGTCGCCTTCAAGAGGTCACGAGCGGGCGTCTTCACAAGGGGGACGACGGTTTGCAGCGATCGGCACGGACGAATAATCCTTCCGTCCCTCGCCGCGTGGGCGGCGCGACGACCGGCAGAGATCGTCTTGCCTTGCGGCGAGACCCGGTGGCCACGAAGGTCATGCAAACCGCGCCGGGCAAGCGCGCCTGTCGACCGGTGCCAGCGCGGGTTCAGGCAGGAACGCTGGCGGTATCCGCGTCGCGCAGCGCGACCTTGGCCAAGGCGATCGATCCCAACGGACCCGCCTGATCGCCCAATGCAGGGGCCACGATATACGTGCCCTCCGGCGGCAACGGCAGATAGCCGTTGATGCTCTCACGCAGCGCCGGTTCGATCCGGGCAAGCAGATGCGGCTGCTTGTTCATCACCCCGCCGCCGATCGCGATCCGTTTCGGGCCGGTCGTCGCGACCATCGCGTGGCACATCGCGACGATCGCCGCCGCGACCCGGTCCCACACCGGATGATCCTCTGGGATGGTCGAGACATGCACGTCGCCCAGCGCCGCCTTGATCCCGGTGCCCGACGCCAGTCCCTCGACGCAATCGTCATGGAACGGGCAGCCGCTGGGCAGGGTATCGTCGGACAGACGCGGCACGCGCAGGTGGCCGATCTCGGCATGGCCCAGCCCGCGCGTGGGACGACCGTTGACCAGCAGCCCCACGCCCACGCCGGTGCCGATCGTGACATAGGCGAAATCGTCCAGCCCGGTCGCCGACCCCCACGACACTTCGGCGAATGCCGCGCCATTGACGTCGGTATCGAAGGCGCTCGGCACCGGGAACATCGCCGACAACACGCCCGCGACGTCGGTCATCGGCCAGTCGGGCTTGGTGGTGGCAAGGATATGACCCCATGTCGGCGACGCGGGGTCCAGATCGACCGGGCCGAAGCTGGCGATACCCAGCGCGGCAAAACCATGATCGTCCCACCAGCGTTGCAGCACGGCGGCGATGGCGGGGATGGTGGTGGCGGGATGTTCGGTCGGCACCGTCTCCTGCGCCACGATCGCGCCGGGGCCGAACGCGAGCGTGCAGACGCATTTCGTGCCGCCCAGTTCGATCCCGGCAAAGGGCAGCGTCGGCGTATCCGCGAGCGGTTCGACAGGGGGGGGCAGGGTCATCGCCAATCGATCCGTCACACAGGAAAAGAAATGCCGCCGCGAACGCGACGGCACAGGACAATACCAAATAACATTTTGTTTTAACAGCAACGTAGCGGGGCGGCGCGCGCTGGCACGCCGCCCCGCGCCATCGTCACAGCGTCAGGCGGACCGAAAGGGAGAAGCGACGATCGTTGATGAACGCGGCTTTCTTGGACCGGACGACTTCGCCCTCGTCGTCGGCATACAGGCCAAAGCTGGTCCGCGTCACCTCGTTCAGGATGTTGCTGACCTGCAAACCGATCTTGAACTGCTCGTTGACGGTATAGAACAACGACCCATCGAGCTGGCCCGTCGCCTCATTGTAGTTCGGCAGGAACGGGAAGCAGCAGTCGCGTACCGAAATCAGGTACGACGAACGCCAGCTGTACGCCATGCGAGCATAGATGCCGTATTTGTCGTAGAAGCCGGCCAGATTGACGTTGTGCTTCGACAACTGGGTCAGCGGCAGGTTGTCGTACAGGCCGTCGACCTGGCCCGGCGGACGCGCGCCGTCGGCCGCCCCGTTGTTGGCCGTGGTGTTCGGGAAGCTGCCGGTATCGACGAAGGTGTACGTCGCCTGCATGCCGAGACCCGACAAGGCACCCGGCAGGAACTCGTACGTCTGCTGGTACGAAAGTTCGACGCCCTTGATATCAGCCGACCCGTCGGTGTTGGACGGACCGTTGATGACGACCGGATAGGTCTGGCCATTGTTCGTAACGTCGAGCACCGACTGGCTGTTATAGTCGATAAGGTTGGTCAGCCGCTTGAAGAAGGCGGCGGCGGTGATCGATCCGACCCGGTTGAAATACCATTCGGCAGTCACGTCCGCCTGTTTCGCCTCGACCGGTTCGAGGAACGGGTTCTGCGAATTGGCCGAGAAGAACAGGGTGTTCGCTTGGCTGGCACCGCCGTTGACACCGATGAACGCGCGCAGGTTGCCGAAGTTCGGACGCGAGATAGCCTTCGATGCCGCGACGCGGAACTGAAGCTCGTCGGTCGCCTTGAAGCGCAGGTTGATGCTGGGGAGCCAGTGGTCGAACCGGTTACGGGCAAGATAGTCGCGCGAAGCGCCGTTGGCGAAACCGATCGCAGCTTGTTGCTGGGCGGCGGTCAGGCCACAGATCGGTGCGCGCTGCTGTCCTGACCCAAGGGGCAATGCGCAGAACTCTGCCAACGTATAGGGCTGCTGCGTCGCCGGATTGGTGGTCGGATTGAACACCGAATTGGGCTGTGGGGCAGTGAGTGCACCGAACGAGCGATCGAGCGTGTTCACGTACCGGACGCCAATGTTACCGTCGAATGCCGAGTCTCCGACATCCACCGCAAAGTCGAGCCGGGCATAGCCGGAAATCGTCGATTCGGAGTTGCGGAACACTTCGCTGGGACAGAAATACTCGTTGACGGTCGCGCAGGCGCGATCCTCGATCGGAGTATAATTTCCGCCACCGGCCCGCGTGATTTGCCGCAGCAGCGCTTGGCTGGCCGTGTAATCCATCAGCAGGCCGGGGTTCAGGAAGTTCGCGATCGGCACTGCCGGCACGTCGCCGCGGAAGAAATCGTTGAAGCCGTACGCGCCGTAATTGGACGGATCGATCGTAGCAAACGTCTGCGCGCCGCCCCCGGTCCACGTTTCCGAAGGTGCGCCCCAATTGTTGTAGCCGTTGTTGCGGACAATCTGGTCGCGATCGGCATAGCGTCCGCCGACACGCAGGCGCCGTAGGAAGCCGGTATCAGACAAATCATATTCTGCGTCAGCTCGGAACGCCCATTCCTCACCATTGTTATCGTTGATGTCGCTGAACGCATCGCGGAAGTAAATGCTGTTAGGATTGGTGAAGTACTCCGACGCGCTGGGCTGACGGCCGTTGTAATTGGGCACGTCGCCGATCGAAAAACCAACTACCGGAATACGACCCGAAGTGTCGAGCGAGATGTTCGACCAGGTTCCGGTATCGATGATGTTGTCGAACGAGTTCAGCTTGGACTTGACATATTGTCCGTCGAAATTGAACCGCAGCCGATCAGTGGGCGTTACCTTGAAGTTTAGCGAGTAATCATCGGTCTGCGCTTCGCTGCTGTTCGCCCGGTTCGAGAACGTCGTAAAGATGCCGCCCGACTGGAAATTGTTCAGCTGACCGAATGTCCCGTTGGTGCCGGGGATGGTGCCCTGCTTGAACCCGCCCGGACGGTTGATGTTGCCGCTGACGAATACCGCATTGTCATCGAAGACGAAGCTAGTGCCGGGCTGCGGGAAGGTTGCATTGACGTCGCCGTAATAGACGTTCGGTTCGATCGTCCGCTCGACCCAGCTGTTCTTGCCGTTGGTACGCAGGAACTGGGCGGTCGCGATGACTTCGTCGCCCGGCGTCGCGAACTGGACGGCTGCCGAGATGCCATAGCGTTCGCGGTTGAAATCCTGGTTCCGAACGCCGGCACCGGTCGGTGCATAGCAGCTGGTCAGGCCGGTCGGACAGGCGAAGGTATCGGTGACGGTCGACTGATAGGGCGAACCGGCGTTGAAGGTTCGCGTGCCGGTAAAGCGCTCGAGCGGTGAGGCGACGAACGCCGAATGCGACTGCGAGAACAGCTGCGAATATGTGCCCGACACCAGCAGGCCGACGCGCGAACCGCCCGGCAACTCCCACTGGTTCGAATACAGCCCCGTGAAGGTCGGAGCCGACTTGTCAATCAGGTCGGCATAGTTGATTTCGGCCGACAGATAGACGAGCCGCTTCTTGGAATCGAACGGCTTGCGCGTGTTGATGTTGACCGTGCCGGCGATGCCGCCTTCGATCAAGTCGGCGGTGAGGTTCTTGAACACCTCCACCGAACCCACGAGTTCCGGGGCAACGTCGTTGAAGCCGATCTCACGCCCGCCCGATGTCGAGAAGGTGTCACGACCGTTGAATTCGCCGCGAACGAAGGTCAGGCCACGGATGACGACGCCCGAACCTTCGACGGAGAAGTGAGCGGAATCCTCAGCGGAAGCGAAGCGGGTAATGGCGACGCCGGGGACGCGCTGAAGCGCTTCGTTGACCGAGCGATCCGGGAGCGCGCCGATATCCTCGGCGGTGATCGCGTCGACCACGGTGGCGCTGTCGCGCTTGATGTCCTGCGCCTTGGCCAGCGAGGCGCGGATGCCGGTTACGACGATCTCGTCGCCTTCCGCACCCTCGTCCTTGGCAGGGGAGGGCTGGTCCGTCGGATTGTTCGGTGCGCCGGTCGGCGTTTCGGTCGCGGTCGTCGTCTGCGCTTCCGGCGCGACGGTATCCTGCGCCCACGCCGCCTGTGCGACGAGTGCCAGCGCCAGCGCGGATGCGCCGCCGGTCAACTTCAAGAACTTGATATGCGCGCGCTTGCTCGTATCGGCCATTACGTCCCCTCCTCCTGCACGCCGGTCTAACGCCGGTTGCGACTCGACTGCCGCTGCACCATTCGTGCAACCACCTGTTTCCACTATGCTGTCCAGCGCTGTCGGACAATATACAAAGCAAATAGGATTTATCATCGAATACGATTGGCGCGCAGCGTGGCGTTTGTGCAACAAGTGCCACAGCGGGAGAGCGATGCGGTGAACGGACCGAAGCCGGTGGAGTTGGTGATCGTCGGCGGCGGGACTGCCGGATGGATGGCGGCGGCGGCGATCGCGCAACATCTGCGTGGCGTGGCGCGTGTGCGGCTGATCGAATCGGCGGATATCGGGATCGTCGGTGTCGGCGAGGCGACGTTGCCCCACGTCCGGCAGTTCGTTGAGGCACTTGGCATCGACGAGCGGGCGTTCATGGCTGCCACCGACGCGACGTACAAGCTGGGGATCGCGTTCGAGAATTTCGGGGCGATCGGCGAACGCTATGTCCATCCGTTCGGCACGTTCGGGCGGCCGCTGGCCGGTATCGGCTTCCATCATTTCTGGCTGCGACAGGGGCGGGGCGGCGCGGTGCCGCCGATCGGCGAATGGTCGCTGGGCGTCACCGCCGCCACGGCCCGGCGCTTCGCGCAGCCACGCGCGGACGATCTCTCGCTCGCGGCCAGCTATGGCTATGCCTATCAGTTCGACGCGACGAAGTTCGCCCCGTTTCTGCGCGATTTCGCACTGCCGCTCGGCGTGGTGCGGACCGAGGCGAGGGTCGTGTCGGTCGAACGTCACGCCGATGGCGACGTCGCCGCGCTGCTGCTCGACACCGGCGAACGCGTGGCCGGCGACCTGTTCGTCGACTGTTCGGGGTTCCGCAGCCTGTTGCTGGGCGATGCGCTGGCCGAACCGTGGGAGGACTGGTCGCAGTGGCTGCCATGCGACCGCGCGACGGCGATGCCGTGCGAATCGCCGCCGGGGGAGATCGAACCCTATACCCGGGCGACGGCAATGCCGGCGGGATGGCGCTGGCGCATCCCGCTGACCAGCCGGGTCGGCAACGGCTATGTCTTTTCGTCGGCGCATTGTTCGGAGGACCAGGCATGCGCCGCGATCGCCGGGGCAGTGGAGGGGCGGGCGCTGGCCGACCCGCGCGTGCTTCGGTTCCGCGCGGGTCGCCGCCGCCACAGCTGGGTGCGCAACGTCGTCGCGGTCGGGCTGGCATCGGGGTTTCTCGAACCGCTCGAATCGACGTCGATCTATCTGGCGCAGATGGCGATCGAACGGCTGATCGACCTGTTCCCCGTCGACGGGATCGCCGCCGCCGACCGCGCCGAGTTCAACCGGCTGGTCGACATGGAATATGACCGGATCCGCGACTTCCTCATCCTGCATTATCACGCGACGCGACGCGACGATTCGCCGTTCTGGGATCATGTCCGTACGATGGCGATCCCCGACAGCCTGTCGGACAAGATGGAGTTGTGGCGGCGCACCGCACGCGTGGAGCGCTATGGCGAGGGGCTGTTCCTCGAACCCAGCTGGATCGCCGTCTATCTGGGGCAGGGGATCGTGCCGGCTGGCTACGACCCGCGTGCCGACATTCCCGGCGACGCGCAACTGGCGCAGGCGATGGGCGGGTTGCGCGACGAGGTTGCGCGGATCGCGTCAGCGATGCCGGGGCATCGCGCCGCGCTGGGAATGGCATGAGCGCGCGCGAACGGCTGCGGAGCGTGGCGGTGCTGGGCGCGGGACAGGTCGCGCTGCTCGCCGCCTGCGCGATCGCGCGGACGCTGCCCGGCACGTCGGTGCGGGTGCTGCACGCGCCGGTGTGCGACGATGCGCTGGCGGATCAGGCGCATACCACGCTGCCGACGCTGGCGCGGCTGCACGAGCGGATCGGGATGGACGAACCGGGCATGATGGCGCGCGCAGCGGCGAGCCACCGGCTGGCGACGCGCCTGATCGCGCCGGATTTGCCCGCCGGATGGATGGCGCATGGCGCGGCGGCGGATCCGGTGCCCGCATGGGCGATCCGCAGCGAGGGCGGCGGCGTTGCGACCGGGCCGGCGGCGGCGCTCGCACAGGCCGGGCGATATGCGCCGCCGTCGGACGACCCGGCATCGCCGCTCAGCGATATCGACCATGCGTTGCGCTGGTCGCCCGCCGCGTATCGTGCGCGGCTGGCATCGCTGGCGCGACATCTGGGCGTGACGTTCGGCGAAGGGGGGGATGGCGATCCGGCCACGGTCGATGCCGATCTGGTGATCGATGCCGCCGGCCAGCGCGCCGTCGCCGACTGGATCGACTGGTCGCGCGAATTGCCGGTCGACCGCGTCGAAAGCGCGACCGGGCGGCCCGACCTGTCGGTGGTCGATACCGTCGAACTGACTAGCGACCGGGTGCGCGTCACTTCGCCCGGGCGGGATGCGACGCGAATCGTGACGCTGTCGCGCGGGGGTGCGGGCGTCGCCATCGCCAACGGTCGGCGGCAGGTGGCATGGGACGGGCGGGTGGTCGCGATCGGCGACGCCGCGGCGATGCTGCCACCGCTCGGCTGGGCCAATCTGCATCTGGCGGTGCTGGCGATCGAGTTGCTGGTCGAATTGCTGCCGGGCCGTGCGATCGATCCGCTGGAGCGCGCCGAATGGAACCGTCGCTTCGGACGGGCGGCCGATGCGACATGCGATTTCGTGGCCGCGCATCTGGCCGGCCTGCCATCGACGCATCCGCTGGCGCCGGCGCAGTCGCCGCTGCTGGCGCTGCGCATCGCCGAGTTTGTCCGGCGCGGTCGCATTCCATATGTCGAGGAGGACGCCGTGCCGCGCGACCTGTGGATACAGTTGCTGACCGCGACCGGCATCACCCCCGGCATATCGGCACGGGTCGCGGCGACCGATCCGACCACCCGCGCCGCCGCCCGCAGCGCGCACGACCGTCGCATCGCGCAGGCGGTGGCGATGGCCGAACCCTATCCCGCGTGGCTGGCACGCACGCATGGAGCATCCGCATGACCGACGCCGCCGCCCCGATCACCTCGGTCGTCATCGTCGGCGGCGGCACCGCCGGATGGATGGTCGCCGCCGCCGCCGCGCGCTATCTCGACGACGGCCGGCGCACAATCACGCTGGTCGAAAGCGACGCGATCGGCACGGTCGGGGTAGGCGAGGCGACGATCCCGCCGATCCTGCAGTTCAACGCGCTGCTGGGCATCGACGAGGCGGAGTTCGTCGCCGCGACCGGCGCGACGTTCAAGCTGGGGATCGAGTTCGTCGACTGGGCGGCAAAGGGCGATCGCTACCTCCACCCGTTCGGCACGATCGGGCGCGATTTCGAAGGCGTCGCGTTTCACCAGCACTGGCTGAAACATCGTCGTCATCACGGCACCGGCGATTTCGAACGCTTTTCGATGTCGGGACAGGCGGCACGGGCGCACCGCTTCGCCCCCGCACCCGCCGATCCGCGCACCCCGGCATCGCAACTGGCGCATGCCTATCATTTCGATGCAGGTCTCTACGCCAGATTCCTGCGCGGGCGGGCGGAGGCACAGGGGGTGAAGCGGATCGAAGGTCGCGTCGCACAGGTCGAGCGCGACGGCGAAAGCGGCTTCGTCGACGCACTGCTGCTCGACAACGGCACCCGGGTCGAAGGGGAGTTGTTCATCGACTGTTCGGGGTTCCGCAGCCTGTTGCTGGGCGAGACGATGGGTGTCGGCTATCGCGACTGGTCGCACTGGCTGCCGTGCGACCGCGCGATCGCGGTGCCCAGCGCGCGGACCGAGCCGCTGTTCCCCTATACCCGCGCCACGGCGCGCGATGCCGGATGGCAATGGCGCATCCCGCTGCAACACCGCACGGGCAACGGCCATGTCTATTCCAGCGGGTTTACCGACGATGCGACGGCGGAGGCGGTGCTGCTGGCGAATCTCGACGGTGCGCCGACCGCCGACCCGCGCCGTATTTCGTTCACCGCCGGGGTGCGCGAAAAACTGTGGGAAAAGAACGTTGTTGCACTCGGCCTGTCGGGCGGGTTCATCGAACCGCTCGAATCGACCAGCATCCACCTGATCCAGACGGGCATATCGAAACTGTTCTGGCTATTCCCCGACACCCGTTTCGCCGAGGTCGAACGCCGCGAATACAACCGGTTGATGACCGAGCAGTTCGATTACATCCGCGACTTCATCGTGCTGCATTACAAGGCCACCACCCGGTCGGACACGCCGTTCTGGCGCTATGTCCGCGACATGGCCATCCCCGACACGCTGGCGCACAAGATCGAGCTGTTCCGCGAAAAGGGCCGCATCCTGCGCTACGACCACGACCTGTTCGAAGTGCCGAGCTGGGTGTCGGTGATGTTCGGACAGGGGATCGTGCCGGTCGGTCACGATGCCGTCGCCGATTCGCTGGACGATGCGCGGGTGAACGACGCGATGCAACGGATGGCCGCTGCCTATGCCGACCTTGCGCAGCGCATGCCGGCACATTCGGACTATGTCGCGCGCACGGCACCCATGCGGGCGGGTTGAGAGGCGCAGCGACGTTCGGGATAGCCGCGTGATCCGGTCTTGGCCGGGAAACGGGAAGTACGCTCGGTGAGGCCTGCTCGGCAGCACGCTACGCCGTGCCCCCGAAACCGCTACCCCAATGCCCGCAGGACGAACGCCCGCAGCGCCTGCGTCCGGCTGTCGGACGCCGCCCCCGCCACGCCGCGGGCATGCGGCGGCAGATGGTCGGCGCTGGCGGCGGCATCGTCGCAAAAGACATAGTGGTCGAACCATGTCGCCCATGCGTCACGCTGCCCCGACGGCAGGTCGCGGATTGCGAGCATCGCATGCATCAGCGCGGCGAACGGCGATCCCGACGGAGGCTGGTTGTACCAGTAGTTGACGAGGATGTTGACCGGATCGAGCGCCTCGACTCCATGCCACCACAGGGTCGGCACATAGATCGCGTCACCCGGTTCCAGCACCACGCTGGACGCCATCGCCAGCGCGGCGGGATAGCGGGGGAAGCGGTCGAGGTCGGGCGCGGCCGTGTCGACCATGCTGACCGGCTGGCCCGCGATGGTGATGTCGAGCGGCCCGACATACAGGTCGGGCGTGGCGGCAGGCGGGAACAGCGTGAAGCGTCGCCGCCCCAATGCAACCACGGCGATATTGTCCGACACGTCGTAATGCGGCGCGACGCGCGTGGCGTTGCCCACCCAGATGCGCGGCGACGTACCGCCCGGTGCCAGCGGCATCGCATGCGCCTCGGCGAACCCCGGCAGATGCTGCGCGACCGGCGCGGACCCGGCATAGACGCCGGGCGGGGCCGGATCGTCGGCCAGCGCGAGCAGCTCGGCCATCAACGGCGTCAGCGCCCGCCGCTCGACCTTGAAATTAAACCCGCGCATCGCGTCGTCGTAGAACAGCCGACCGCCGACTTCGGGCGGGGCGCGCATCACATGCGTCGCCTGACCATGGTCGAACTGCGCCAGATAGTCGGCGGCCGTCTCCGCACCTTTCCGTCCCGCTGCGACCAGCGGCCAGTCGGCGGCGATGCCGCGCAGCACGACGGGTTCGTAGGTTTCGGCATGGTCGCGTGCAAAGGTTTCGGCGTCGACAGCGCCGATCTCGCGCACCGGGGACATGGTCACGCCACGTCCCCCGCCTTCCACAGGGCGTGGGTGCTGGGCAGCAGGAAATGGCTGAACGGCAGGATCGCCGCGCCGACCGCCGGCGCGTCCTCCGCCAGCATCGCCCGGCGCACCGGGGCCATGGCGGGGACATGCGTCGCTTCCGCGCGCAGCCGGTCGCCCAGCCGCTGCGTCAGCGTATCGACATGCGCACCGGGCAGGCGACCGCCGACGAACACGGCGGCGGGATTGATGAGGCAGTTGATCGCGATCAGCGGTTCGACCAGCCGATCGACCGACGCGTCGATCCACGTATCGACCACCGCGAGCAACGCGGGATCGTCGGCACGGTCGCCCAGCATGTCGGCGATGCTGAACCCCGCCCGTTTCAATGGATGCGACAGGCCCGACAGCGACACCATCTGCTGGATCTGCGCGCGTCCGCCCTGTCCGTCGCTGCCCAGCAGGAAGCCCAGTTCGCCCGATCGCCCCTTCGCACCACGGAAATAGGCACCGTCGAGGACCAGCCCGCCGCCGAGCGCGGAGGAAATGAGGATATAGAAGAAGCTGGCATGATGCTGGCCGTGGCCAAGCTGCAACTCCCCCATCGCCGCCGCCGCCGCATCGTTTTCGACGAATACCGGCAGGCCGAGCGGATCGGCGAACAGCGCCTCGATATCCGCCGTGTCCCATTCGGCATAGGCGGCGGGACGGCCGGGCAGGTCGATGCTGCCCAGATCGTCGGGCTTCGCCACGCCGATCCCGACGATGCGCGTGGCGTCGATTCCGGCATCGGCGATCAGCCCGCGCACCGCGTCGCCGTAAAAGGCGGCGACATCGGCGGGCAGCGCGAAATCGAGTTCGCGCGCGGCCCGCGCCAGCGTCTGTCCGGCGAAATCGACCAGCACGATGGTAACGTGATCGCGGTCGACGTTGATCCCGATGGCATAGCAGGCGGCCGGATTGACCACGAGCTTCGTCGGCGGCTGGCCGCGTCCGCCACGCCTGCGCCCCGCTTCCTCGATCAGTCCTTCGCCCAGCAGCCGGCGGGTGATGTTGGCGATTGCGGGCGGGGTCAGCCCCGTGATGTTGGCAAGGTCGATACGGGTCAGCGATCCCGATACGCGGATCGCATGCAGCGTGATTCGCTGGTTATGGTCGGCGGCACGTTCCAGATTGGTGCCCGACAGCCGGATAGGGGACCGGTCGGCGGTCAAGACCGGTTCCGCCGGATCGCTGCGAATATGACGGTCACGTCGGCGCTCTCCTGTCCCGATGCCGCCGGCCGCCGTCGCCACGGAACCGGTTTCAACCATGCGTGTATCAATGCGAACCCTGCGGCAAATGTAAAAACGTCTGTCAAATTAGCAAGTACGGCGCGCCCGGACCAGTTGACAGCGTTGTCGTAATTTACGATCCCGCGCGTCGAGGATCGAAAAGATCATGGAGAGTATGTGATGAAGGCCGCTTCGAAATTCCTGATGTGCACCGCGCTGGTCGCAGCGGCCCTGCCGGCATCGGCGCAGACCGTGCCCGCCCCGGCCCCCGCCGCGACGGTGCATCCCGAAATCTGGCCGCAGGCGAAATGGCCGTACAAGGCTGATCCGGCGGTCGAGCGGCGCATCGCCGACCTGCTTCGCCGCATGACGCTGGAGGAGAAGGTCGGACAGGTCGTGCAGGGCGACATCGCCAGCCTGACCCCGGCGGACGTGAAGAAATATCATCTGGGTTCGGTGCTGAACGGCGGTAACTCCGCCCCGAACAACGATGAGTTCGCGCCTGCGTCCGAATGGCTGAAGCTGGCCGACCAATTCTATGCCGCATCGGTCGACAAGAGTGACGGCGGCGTCGGCATCCCGGTGATCTGGGGCACGGATGCGGTCCATGGCCACAGCAACATCGTCGGTGCGACGCTGTTCCCGCACAATGTCGGGCTGGGCGCGATGCACGACCCGGCCGTAATGCGGAAGATCGCGCAGGCGACGGCGGCGGAAATCCGCGCGACCGGTATCGAATGGACGTTCGCACCGACGATCACCGTGCCGCAGGACGTGCGCTGGGGTCGCGCCTATGAAGGCTATTCGTCCGATCCGAAGCTGGTTGCCAGCTATGTGACGCAGTTCATCGAAGGGTTGCAGGGCGCACCGGGATCGACGAACCAGCTCAAAGGCCCATACGTCCTCGCTTCCACCAAGCATTTCCTTGCCGATGGCGGTACGTTCGGCGGTCAGGATCAGGGCGATGCGCGCATTCCGGAGACGGTGCTGCGCGATATCCACGGCACGCCCTATGTCGCGGCGATCAACGCCGGCGTGCAGACGGTCATGGCCAGTTTCAGCAGCTGGAACGGCGAAAAGATCACCGGCCACAAGGGGCTGATGACCGATGTGCTCAAGAAGCGCATGGGCTTTGGCGGGTTCATCGTCAGCGACTGGAACGCGCATGGTCAGGTCGCGGGGTGCACCAACGCCACCTGCGCCCGCGCGATCAACGCCGGGCTGGACATGTACATGGCACCGGACAGCTGGAAGCCGATCTGGGAAAGCCTCGTCGCGCAGGTGAAGTCGGGGCAGGTGCCGATGAGCCGGCTGGACGACGCGGTCGCCAACGTCCTGCGCGTCAAGATCCGCGCCGGCCTGTTCGAAGCGGGGGCACCGTCGACGCGTCCGCTGTCGGGCAAGTACGAGCTGCTCGGCAGTGCGGAACACCGCGCCATCGCGCGGGAAGCAGTCGCCAAGTCGCTGGTGCTGCTCAAGAACAACGGCTCGCTGCTGCCGCTCAAGCCCGGTGCGCGTATCCTAGTCGCGGGGGACGGTGCGGACGACGTCGCCCGCCAGTCGGGTGGCTGGACGCTGACGTGGCAGGGCACCGGGATCGACAAGAAGTATTTCCCCGGCGCGACCAGCCTGTATCAGGGCATCGACGGCGCGGTGAAGGCGGCGGGGGGCAGCGCGACGCTGTCGCCCGACGGCAGCTTCACCGGTGCGAAGCCCGATGCGGCGATCGTGGTGTTCGGTGAAACCCAATATGCCGAGTTCCAGGGCGACATCAAAACGTTGCAGCTCAAGCCCGAACAGCGTGCGCCGATCGAAACGATGCGCAAGCTGAAGGCGCAGGGTATTCCGGTCGTCGCAGTGATGCTGACCGGGCGTCCGCTGTTCGTGAACCCGGCGATCAATGCGTCCGATGCGTTCGTCGTCGCATGGCTGCCGGGATCGGAAGGGGCCGGCGTCGCTGACGTGCTGTTCCGCGACAAGGCGGGCAAGGTCCAGCGCGACTTCACCGGCACGCTGTCCTTCGCATGGCCCGCGACTGCTGATGCGCTCGGCAAGACGCTGTTCCCGATCGGCTATGGCCTGAAGGGCGCGAGCGGAACGACGGTCCCGGCACTGTCCGAAGATGCGGGCGTGGTCGAAACCGATGCCGGCGGCGTGTTCATGGACAAGGGCCTGCCGTCGACCAGCTGGTCGCTTGAGGTCGGCGGGGCCGGCACCGGCGGCAACACGCGCATCACCACCGTGCCCGCACAATCGGGCGGGGGCCGGGTGAAGGTGACGGCGACCGATCACGGCGTGCAGGAAGGCGCGCGCCGGTTCCAGATCGACGGCAGCGGCCCGGCGGAAATCGTGTTGCGGACCCAGTCGTCCGTCGACCTGACGCGCGAAACGAATGGCGACGTGCTGTTGCTGGCCACGATGCGCGTCGACGAAGCCCCGACCGCCGAGGTCAAGCTGGCGATCCGTACCGGTGCGGGCGGCGGCAACGTCACGTTGGGGCGGATGGAGCAGCTGCCCGTCGGCGAATGGAAGACGCTGGGCGTGCCGCTGAAGTGCTTCAATTCGGGCAACGTCAACATGAACACGGTCGATGCGCCGTTCATCCTGAGCACCACCGGCCGCGCGACGGTAAGCATCGCCCGCGTCGCGCTGGGCACGGTCGCCGACGTAAAGCTCACCTGCGCCAAGTAATGCTCGCGCGCCCCTCCCATGGGCCGGGAGGGGCGGACTGCCCGGCGTCCGCACCAGCAGGGAAGGCCGGTCCGCGCACGAGGCGGCACGCAGTTTCGATTGAATAGCAAAATTTGATGTACTAATTCCGTTATCGCCGAACCGGGCGACAGGGAGAGTGGACGATGCGGAGCTTCACGCGGGCGGCGATGCTGCTGGCCGGAACGATCGTGGGGCACGCGCACGCCGCGCCGCCGACTAATGGCGGTCCATATAACGCGCATTTCCTGTCGGGCGGGGTCGGTATCGTCCGCGATCTGGCGGCCGGCGACCGCATCGTCGCGGCGGATGCGCCGTTCACGCTGGCGGGCTGGGTGCGGCCCGATGCGCGACAGGCCGGGCCGGTCGAACTGGTGACGCTGGGCGACGGCACCGCCAAGCGTGCGCTCTACCTGCGCGACGGCGTACTTGCCTATGCCGATGCCGCCACCGGAGTCGCCTCACGCGCGGTGCTGGCACCGGGCGAATGGCATCATGTCGCCGCGACGTCGGACGGACGCACCGTACGGCTGTTCGTCGACGGACGGCAGGTCGCCAGCGGCGCGGCCCCCTCCACCGCGATCCCCGCGAAGATCGCGATCGCCGGCGTGACGCCGGGCGCGCCGCATTTCGGCGGTACGCTAGTCGAGGCGCGGGTGGACGACGCCGCGCTGGATATCGCCGCGCTGGCAAAGACGCGTCCCGATTTCGATACGGTGCAGTTGTGGCAGGTCGGCGTCGGCTGGGAATTCCAGAAGACCGCCAATACCGGATACTGGCGTCCGCAGGACCCGTGGACGCTGCCGCAGTCCAAGGGCGATGTCTCCGCCCCGGTCGCCAAGCCGCTTCGCGCCGAACCCGCGCTGGAGGCGGCGGGCGACCTGCGCTGGATCGTCCATGGCTGGCGGCTGGCGGGTGCGCCCGACGTGGCACAGGGCGGCGCGGTGCTGTCGCGTCCGGCCTATGACGCGCGCAAATGGCATGCGGCGACGGTGCCGGGGACGGTGCTGACCACGCTGGTCGATCGCGGCGTCTATCCCGATCCGTATATCGGGCTGAACAACCTCGCCATCCCCGAACGGCTCGCGCGGCAGGACTGGTGGTATCGCACCAGCTTCACCGCCCCTGCCGGCGCGGCAGGCAAGCGCACCACGATCCAGTTCGGGGGCATCAACTATGCCAGCGAAGTGTGGGTCAATGGCGCGAAGGTCGGCACGACCATCGGTGCGTTCGTGCGGGGCCGGTTCGACCTGCCGCTGGTCGCGGGCGAGAACGTCATCGCGGTGAAGGTGTCGCCGCCGCCGCATCCCGGCACGCCGCACGAACAGTCGATCGCGGCGGGCGTGGGCGAGAATGGCGGACAGCTGGCGATCGACGGTCCGACCTTCGTCGCGACCGAGGGGTGGGACTGGATCCCCGGCATCCGCGACCGCAACACCGGCCTGTGGCTGCCGGTCGAGTTGGAAGCGCATGGCGACCTGATGATCGGCGATCCGCAGATCGTGACCGACCTGCCGCTGCCCCGCATCGACAGCGCCGACATCCATATCCGCGTGCCGGTGTCCAATGGCGGCACCACCGCGCGGCAGGCGACGGTCGCGGCACGGTTCGACGGCGTGGAGGTGCGCCGCACGGTCACGGTGGCACCGGGCGCGAGCACGATCGTCGCCTTCACGCCCGCGACCGATCCGGCACTGCGCGTGGCGAACCCGAAATTGTGGTGGCCCAACGGCTATGGCGATCCGGCGCTGCACGACATGACGATCACCGTCGCCGACGAAGCGGGCGTATCGGACACGCACCGCACGCGGTTCGGCATCCGCGAAGTCAGCTACGACCTGTCGCTGTTCGATGCGGCGGGGGCGTTGCGGCGGGTCAACGTGCAGACCACCGACGGTGGCCTGTCCGGCAACCGGCTGATCGACGTGCGCCACGAAGCGATCAAGCAGACCCCGACCGGCTGGGCGGAATCACTGACCGCTGCGGGCGAAACATCGCCGGGCGTCACCCCGATCGCGGAAACGCTGCCCGAACCGCATCTGACGATCCGGGTCAACGGCGTGCGCATCGCCGCGCGCGGCGGCAACTGGGGCATGGACGACGCCATGAAGCGGTCCGACCGCACGCGTCTGGAACCCTATTTCCGGCTTCAGCGTGATGCGCACATGAACATCATCCGCAACTGGATGGGCACCAACACCGAACCGCAATTCTACGACCTAGCCGACGAATACGGCATGATGGTGATGAACGATTTCTGGCAATCGACCCAGAATTTCCAGGTGGAGCCACAGGACCCGCAACGGTTCCTGAACAATGCCCGCGATACCATCGCGCGCTATCGCAACCATCCGTCGATTATCCTGTGGTTCGGCCGGAACGAGGGCGTACCCTATCCGACGCTGAACGAAGGGCTGGACGATGCGGTGTTCGAACTGGACGGCACGCGCTGGTTCACCGGATCGTCGAACGTCGTGAACCTGCAAGGCTCCGGCCCGTATAATTATCGCCCGCCGTCCGGGTATTTCACCGATCTCGCCACCGGCTTTTCAGTCGAAACCGGCACGCCGTCGCTGTCGACGATCGAATCGATCCGCAGCTACGTCCCCACCGCCGACCAGTGGCCGCTGAGCGACACGCTGGCGTATCACGACTGGCATTTCGGCGGGAACGGCGACACGAAGACGTTCATGACCACGCTGGCGACGATGTTCGGACCGGGCACCAGCCTGCCCGATTTCGAACGCAAGGCGCAGATGATGAACCTCGAAACGCACAAGGCGATGTACGAAGGGTTCCTCGGGCATCTGTGGACGAAGAACAGCGGCCGGTTGCTGTGGATGACGCACCCGGCATGGCCGTCGAACGCGTGGCAGCTATATTCGTGGGATTACGACACGTCCGCCGCCTATTACGGTGCGAAGAAGGCGGCCGAGCCGGTCCATGTCCAGCTGAACCTGCCGGGCAACGAACTGGTGGTGCTCAACACGACCCAGGCGGACATGCGCGGGCTGACCACGACGGCGCGCGTCGTCGGGCTGGACAATCGCGAACTGTTCCGGCGCAGCCTGCCGGTCGATGCGCTGGCCAATCGCGCGACGCCGCTGCCGGCGGTGCCGCTCGACACCTTGTATCCGGCCGACGGCATGGTGCTGGTGGCGCTGACCCTGACCGATGCCGGCGGGCGGGTGGTCGCCGACAATTTCTATTGGCGGGGGCGCGACACCGCTTCGTATCGCGCGCTCAATACGCTGGCGCCCGCCAAACTCGCCGTGACGCGTGCTGCGCCGGTGGTCGACGGCACCGACCGGAAGATGGCGGTCACGATCGCCAATGACGGTCCGGTCGCCGCGATCAACACCAAGCTGACGCTGGTCGGACCGGATGGACAGCGCATCCTGCCGGCCTATTATTCCGACAATTATGTCGGGCTGCTTCCGGGTGAGCGCAGGACGATCGAGATCCGCTGGCCCGCGACGGTGCGGGCCGCGCCGGGCGTGCGGTTGAGCGGGTGGAACGTGGCGGAACGGATGGTGCGATGAAGCGATCGGGCATGGGTGTCGTGGGATTCGCACTGGCGGCATGGGCGGCGAGCGTCCCCGCCGTCGCACAGGAGGCGCCAGCTCCGGTTCCCGCACCCGTGCCCCCGCGCGTATCGGTGTCGGGCGGTATCGTGGAGGGCAAGGCCGAAGCGGATCGCGTCCTGTTCCTCGGGATGCCGTTCGCCGCGCCGCCATTGGGTGCCAACCGCTGGCGCGAGCCGCAGCCGGTGCTCGAATGGACGGGAATCCGCGCCGCGACCGAGACGGCACCCGCCTGTCTCCAGAACGACTATGGCTGGAACCGCGCCGATCACGTCTTCGCCAGCGAAGACTGCCTGACGCTCGACGTTGCCACCCCGTCGCTGACGGGCAAGCGTCCGGTGGTCGTGTGGATTCACGGTGGCAGCAACCGCGCCGGATCGGCCGGGGGCATGGTCCGGTCGAACCTCGTCCGGCGCGGCGTGGTACTGGTGGCGGTCCAGTATCGTCTGGGCATCATGGGATTCCTGCCCCATCGCGCACTCGCGGCAGAGGCGGAGGCCAAGGGCGCCAGCGGCAATTACGGGCTGATGGACCAGATCGCGGCGCTGCGCTGGGTCCGCGACAATATCGCCAAATTCGGGGGCGATCCCGACAACGTCACGATCACCGGAGAAAGCGCCGGTGCGCAGGACGTGTCGTTGATGCTCGCCACCCCGCTGGCACGCGGCCTGTTCGCCCGCGCGGCGATCCAGTCGGGAACGCCCGGTTTCGGCCTGCCATGGCGGCCGCTGAAGGAAGCGTTCCGTATCGGCGACCAGCTCGACGTGCTGTTGGGGACACAGGGCGCGGCGGCGTTGCGTCGCGCATCGGCCGCATCGTTGCTTGCCGCCGACCTGAAGCTGCACGACGCGAAGCTGACCGCCGACGATTTCCTGTATCTGCGGACGACGATCGACGGCGCGGTGCTGCCCGACACGCCGGACCGGCTGTTCGTGACCGCGCCGAAACGGCCGGTGCTGATCGGTTCGAACATGTTCGAATTCGACCTGCCCGGCGGCCGTCCCGCGCGCGACGGCTTCGTCGATCTGTCGTTCGGGGCGAACGCCGACGGTGCCCGAAGCTTCTACCGCCTCGATCAGGCCGATCCCGCGGCCCATCCGCGCATGGGCACGCGCGACCAGCAGATTGCGACCGATGCGATCTTCCGCTGTCCGGCCGGGACGCTGACGACCCTGCTGGCGGGGCGTGGTTGGCCGGTGTGGCGCTATGAGTTCGATATCGGCACCGGCGGCGGGCTGACGCATCACGGTGCGGAAATCCAGCATATCTTCGGTGACCAGCGCGCCGGATCGGTCCATCTTCAGGATTACTGGGTCGCCTTCGCCACGACCGGCGATCCGTCGGGCGACGGGCGTCCGGCATGGCCGCGCACGACGCGCGGCGCACCTGCGAACCTGTTGTTCGACGCCAATGGCGCGACGCCGCGGACCGGCGACATCCGTCCCGACATCTGCAAGCTGCAAGGATTGCTATGACCTTCGATCGCCGTGCCTTTCTGACTGTCGCGGGCGCTGCGACGCTGCTGCCCGCCGCCGCTGCCCGTGCCACCCAGGAAGAGACGTGGGAGCAGAAGCACCAGCGCCAGTTGCGTGAGGACTGGCCGTGGCTTGGCCGCTATGCCGCCGACAATGCCGCGCTGAAGGCTTCGGGCGCGAAGACCGATATCGTCTTCATGGGCGATTCGATCACGGAAGGGTGGCGCGACAAGCGCCCCGGCTTTTTCCTGCCCGGCCGGGTCGGACGCGGCATCGGCGGGCAGACGACGCCGCAGATGGTATTGCGGATGATGGCGGACGTGATCGCGCACCGGCCCAGATTCGTCCACATCATGGCCGGCACCAACGATATCGCAGGCAATACCGGCGTCATCACCCGTCCGCAGACGTTCGACAATCTGGCGATGATGGCGATGCTGGCGAAGCAGGCGGGGATCGGCGTGCTGATGGCCAGCGTGCCGCCCGCCGCGAACTTTCCGTGGCGGCCGGGGCTGGACGTGGTCGGGCCGATCCGGGAGATCAACGCATGGAGCCGGGCCTATGCCGCCCGGACGGGCGCGACATGGGTGGACTACACCCCGGTGCTGGCAACGCCGGACGGCGCGATGCGGCCCGGTCTGGCCTATGACGGCGTGCATCCGACCGAAGCGGGTTATGACGCGATGGCGACCGTGCTGACCCCGATCCTCAAGCAGAAGGGACTGCGCGTATGATCCGCGCTGCGCTTGCGCTGGCCGCCGCGATGCCGCTCGGCGCGTTCGCGCAGGACGTCTCGCCACCGGCGACCGTGACGGCCGCCCCGGCGGCGGGGGCGATCGAATTGCAGTCGCCCGATGGACGCAACGCGGTGGCGATCACGCTCGATACGATGGGGCGGCCGACCTATGCGATCGCGCGCGGCGGTTCGGCGGTGATCGCGCCGTCGCCGATCGTGCTGGAACTGGCCGACGATCGCATCGGCTATGGCATGTCCGTCACCGGCAGCGAACGGCGCAGCAACGACACCCGCTATCCGATCGTCGTCGGCAAGGCGCGCGAGGGGCGCGACCATTATAGCGAACTGACAGTCCATTTCGCGGAGAACACGGGCCAGCGGCGGCGAATGGACGTCATCGTTCGCGCCTATGACGACGGCGTCGCGTTTCGCACCGTGCTGCCGGTACAGGCCGCGACCGAAGCGACCGTGGTGCGCGGCGAACAGACGAACTTCAATTTCCCCGCGGCCTATAAATGTTGGGGCTTCAACCCCGGCCGCTTCCGCAACAGCCACGAAGGCGAATTCGACCCGGTCGACGTGACCCGCACGCGCGAACACAATCTGTTCGACGTGCCGTTCCTCTGCGAAACCGGCAAGGCGGCGTTCGCCATCGCCGAATCCGATCTGGTCGATTTCGCGGGCATGTACCTGACCGGGCGTGCCGATGGCGGGCTGGGGCTGACGACGCGGCTGTCGCCGTCGATCGACGATCCCCGCGTCGCCGTCCGCACGCGCGTCGGCAGTCCGATCCGCACGCCGTGGCGCGTGGTGATGCTGGCGGACCGCGCCGGCGAACTGGCCGAATCGACGCTGGTCAACACGCTGGCCACTCCGTCGAAGATCGCTGACACCGGCTGGATCCGGCCGGGCAAGTCGGCATGGGACTGGTGGAACGGTCCCAGCATCGCCACCGCGCCGCAACCGGGCACCAACACCGCGACGACCCGCGCCTTCATCGACTTCGCCGCCGCGCAGGGCATCGAATATATGATGATCGACGAAGGCTGGTATGTCGGCGCAGGCGGCGGCGCGCTGGTGAAACCCGGCGTCGACGTGACGCGGGCGGCGTCGTCGATCGATCTGAAGGGCGTGATCGACTATGCCCGGTCGAAGAAGGTCGGCGTCTGGCTGTGGCTCAACTGGATCGCGCTCGACGACCAGATGGAAGACGCGCTGGCGCTCTACGAAAAGCTGGGCGTGGCCGGGGTGAAGGTCGATTTCATGGACCGCGACGATCAGGCGATCGTGGCATGGTACACGAAATTCCTTGCGGCGGCGGCGCGGCACAAGCTGATGGTCAATCTGCACGGAGCCTATGCGCCGCGCGGGCTGAACCGCACGTGGCCCAATTTCGTGACGCAGGAAGGCGTGCTGGGCGCGGAATACAATAAATGGTCGGCGCGGATCACGGCGGGGCACAACGTCATGCTGGCCTATACCCGCAACCTGCTCGGCCCGATGGACTATACCCCGGGGGGCTTTCGCAATGCGTCGCCCGACAGCTTTCAGATCCGCAGCGTGCTGCCGTTCGTCCAGACGACGCGCGCGCACGGGCTGGCGCTGTACGTCGTCTACGACAGTCCGGTCGCGATGGTGTCGGACAGCCCCGACACCTATGCCGCATCGCCCGACGGACTGGATTTCGTGCGGACGGTCCCGACGTCGTGGGACGAAACGCGCTTCGTCGCGGGGGATGTCGGCGACTATATCGCGGTCGCCCGGCGCAAGGGGCGTACATGGTACATAGGCACCCTGAACAACGAGACCGCCCGCAATGTGCGCCTGCCGCTGGCGTTTCTGGGCAAGGGGCGGTTCGATGCGGCAATGATCGGCGACGGTGCCGCGCCGACCGCGATCGTGCGTTCGCGCAAGGCGGTGGGGGCGGACGACGTCATCGACCTGTCGCTGGCGGGATCGGGCGGGGCGGTGGTGACGCTGACCCCGCGATAGGAAAACCTGAACGACCGCATCGGCCGTACGACAAATCGGGACAATTTTCCGGGTTTGATGACAAGATGTTGCGACAGCGTGGGACGATATTGAATTTGTCAGAGGGACAAGGAGACATCCGATGAAGAAGTTCGCACTGCTGATCGCTGGTCTGGGCATCGCCACCGCCGCACTGCCCGCCGCTGCGGCGCCGTGGCAGAACATCAACCAGCGTCAGGCACAGATCGATCGCCGGATCGATCAGGGTATCCGCAACGGCGCGCTCGACCGGCGCGAGGCGGTGAGCCTGCGCAGCGAGTTCCGCCAGATCGCGCAGCTGGAACAGCGCTATCGCCGTTCGAACGGGTTGTCGGTCGGCGAACGCCGCGACCTCGACAGGCGTTTCGACGCACTGTCGCGCAAGGTACGCATCGAACGGAACGACCGCCGCGATCGTAACGACCGGCCGGGCCGTCGCTGAACCGCCGCGCGCGCCGTCCCGGACCCTGTCCGGGACGGCGTCGCCGGGCACCGGCTTGGCACCGTAAATCGCTGTAATGTTTTGCAAACTCTTCATCGTTATTCCCGGTATCGACAACGATAAGCGTGAACGACAGGAAGAGGCCATGACCGCGACGTGCGATAGCGCTGTGCTCGGATCGATCGGGCGCAAACACGTCCGGTTCGCGCTGTCGAAGGGGGACGGATCGATCCGCCCCGATACGATCCGCAGCTACAGCGCCGATGCCACGACAGGAGTATCGGCAGCGCTTATCGCATTCCAACGCGACCTCAACCTCCCGGCGCTCCCCCGAAGGTCGGCCGTTTCGGTGCCCGGGCTGGTACGCGGCGATACGATTTCGATCACTAACACCCGATGGTTCCTGTCGCGTTCCGGGCTGGAGGCGATGCTGGGCGAACCGCCGTTGATCCTGAACGACTTCGCGGCGGAAGCCTGGGCGTTCGCGAGCGTTGATACACGGGTCGACGAAGCCTTTGGCGGTGCCCCGGGACAATTGTTGCGACGGCCGGGATGTTACCTGATCGTCGGCATCACCTCGGGTCTGGGCGTCGCGGTCGTGAACCGCAGCGAAACCGGGACCGTCGCTGTGCTGGCGACCGAGGCGGGGCACGCAGTTTTCGCGGGAGCGACGGACGAGCTGGCAGGGCTGGCTATCGACCTGTTCGCGGGGCAACATCCCGTCGCGAGCGAGGATATCGTGTCGGCACGTGGTCTGCTGGCGATCTATGCGCTGTTGGCCCGACGCGCGTCGGTTCCGCCGCGTGCGACGACGCCCGAAGACGTCACCCGGCTGGCCGCGACCGATCCGATCGCGCGTGGTGCCTGTCAGTTGCTGGCCAGAGCCTTCTGGGCGCAGGCCGGAAACCTTGTCATGACGTTCGGCGCGTGGGACGGCGTACTGATCACTGGTGAGGTCGCCCGTGCGATCCGTCCGTTCCTGCGCCAGCCCGAAGCACAGGCGCTGTTCCCGATTTCGGCGAAATACCGCCGTGCCTTGCTGACCGTGCCGCGGTCGTTGATGATGCTGGAAAATGCCGAACTGGTGGGTTTGGGAAGGGCGCTGCATCATCAGCGGATGACGGCTACCCCGGAACCTTTCCCATCGCTTCGCCCAGCCGTACCGGCCGTTCCGGTGCCCATTCGGGGTTGAAGACGACGCAGCCCGGCCGGAACAGCATGATGATCGTCGATCCCAGCAGGAACCGCCCCATCTCTTCGCCCTTTTTCAGCCGGATGTCGCGATCGGCATAGTTCCATTCGGACGGCTTGCCGGTGCGTTTGGCGTTCACGACGCCGTGCCACACGGTTGCCATGCTGCCGACGATGGTCGCGCCGACCAGAACCATCACGAACGGCCCATGGCGTTCGGATTCAAAAACGCACACCAGACGTTCGTTGCGCGCGAACAGGTTGGCGACGCCGCGCGCCGTGGTCGGGTTCACCGAAAACAGCGCGCCGGGTACGTGAATCATGCGCATCAACCGGCCATCGCACGGCATGTGCAGCCGGTGATAATCCTTCGGCGAAAGGTACAGATTGGCGAAGCTGCCGTGACGGAAAACACCGGCCAGATCGGTATCGCCGCCGACCAGATCGGTGATCGTGAAGCGATGCCCCTTTGCCTGCACCATGTGGTGATCGTCGATCGCACCGAACTGGCTGATCGCGCCGTCGACCGGCGATACGAAATCCGCCGCCGCCATCGGCCGGGCATCCGCCCTGAGCGCGCGGGTGAAAAAATCGTTGAAGCTGCGATAGCTGGCAAGGTCGGGATCGAGCGCTTCGCGCATGTCGACGCCGTATTTGCGGACGAACCAGCGGATCAGCATGGGAGTGGCCGCGCTGCCATGCGCGCCGGCGACGCGGCCGGCGAACAGGGTCAACCATTTTTTCGGCAACAGGTGTTGCAACAGGATCTTCAGGCGATCGGACATGGCAAGGCTCTGAACAACAACGCCGCCGCGGAAATGCGCGAGGTGGTCGGGGACCGTAGCGGGTTGCGATGCCGATCGCCAAACGTCGATTACGGACCGAACGATCGGGTCGGAAGGTGTTCCAGTCGTCGCAATCGGCCTGCGCCGCTTCCGGCCCGATCGGCGGGCGTTGCGATCCGGCGGACGGGACGGATCGGGACACGGTGATCGATGTTCGGGGCGGGTGTCCGCAGACGCCCGCCCCGATAGCAATCAGATCGTCAGGCCCGCGACCGTATCCAGCCCGGCGTCCGATCCGACCCGGCTGTAGATGTAATATTCGACGCCGGTCGTTTCGTCGACATAGACGCCGTCATATTCCAGCCGCCGGACCAGCGCGCCGGTTTCGCCGAAGATCGACACGCTGCGGCTGGTTTCGATATCCACGATCAGGTTGCTGCCGAACGTGATGATGTTGTCGCCATTGCTGTCGAACAGCTTTACGTCGCTCATGAACACGTCGTCGCTGCCGAAATCGCCGATGCGATCCCGACCCGGACCATCGGATTCGAGGAATACGAAGACGTCGGAGCCGCCCCGCCCGGCCATCCGGTCCGATCCGTCACGGCCGATGATGACCTCATTTGCCGCAGTGCCTCGCAGCACATTGTTGTTCTCGTCGCCTTCGATGACCAGTACCGCGTCCGCATCGTCGTTCAGGATGCTGAGCGTGGCTTCTCCCGTCAGAACGGTGGCGGGGGTGCTGATGTCGCCGATGGTAACGATCAGCGTCTCGTCGGCTTCGTTTACCGTATCGCCACGCACCCCGATCACGATATCCTTGGTCAGTTCGCCCGCTTCGAAGGTGACGCTGTCGGGGATCGTGCCGGAAATGTCGCCGGCGTTGGCGGTTCCCGATACGGACAGCTCGACCGTAGCCGCCTGTTCCCCGCGATCGCGACTGATCGTGATGACGACGTCGGTGGTTCCGCTGTTCCCTTCGGTCACCGACGAACTGGCGAAGCCGATGCTGAAATTGGCGGTGGTAATGACTTCCAGCAGCCGCGCGACGACTTCCGCCGGATTGGACGCGGTCAGCACCGATCCGCCCGTTTCCTCCGACACCGTCGTCAAATTGGGGTCGGGGGTGGTGAATCCCGAAATGAAGATGGTGGTGATCTGGATCAGCCCCTTTCCGCCGGCCGGCGTGACGACGAACGGTACCAGCGGCGGCGAGATGACGTCGTCACCTTCCGAAACCGGGTTGCGTTGCTGGAAATCGTCCGGGCCGAAGGTCAGTTCGAACGTGTCGACCACGCCGATCGAACCGAGCAGGGCGGAATTCTTGGCGGAAATCGTGGCGCCGACATTGGTCGCATAGGCGAGTACGGTGGGCAGCAGGAACGCATCCTTGGCCGTCGCATCGGTGAACAGCGCGATCTTCTTGGTCCCGGCCGCCGGTCGCCATTCGCCCGCGCTGCCGTCCAGCGCCTTCAACAGCCCTTCGAACGCGGTTTCGGGGAAGTCGCCGCCGCCGCCGACCGAAATGCCGTTGATTGCGGACAGCGCCGCCGCCTTGCGATCCGCGAACGCGTCCTGATCGGTGAAGCCCAGTTCGACCACCGTCGGTTCGCCGTTGGTATTGTCCTTGTACGTGACGACGTTGATCCGCGCATCGATCGTATCGCCCGCGAACAGCGCATTGACCACGCCGGTCGCCGCCGATTTCACCGCCGCGATATCGTCTCCCATCGATCCGGTGGTATCGATCACGAACGAAAAGTCGGTCTGGAAGCTCAGGCCGTTCTTGGCGAGGTTGAACGTCTGGCCGTCGAGGAACTGGACGCGCTCGGCATTCCCGATCGTATCGGTCCCTTCGTCCGCCGTGCCGCGGACGTGGCGCGAGATGTACGACCCGTCGGCCTGCAGGCGGATGTCGTAATCGGTGGGCTTGCCGGTCAGCACGATCGTATCGGACCCGTCACCGCCATCGAGCGTGTCGTTGCCGCCCGCCCCGAACAGGAAATCGGCACCGGCCCCAGATTGCAGCGTGTTGGCCGACGCTCCGCCGATCAGCAGATCCTTGGAATCGCCCGCCGGGCCCGAATTCCAGTTCCGGTCGCCCGACTCCGACCGGTCGATCGCCGCCCCGCCGGTATAGTCGCGGCCACGGGTCAGGATGTTGCCGGTGGTGTCGTACGCGATATAGCTGTTCTGTTCAGGAAGGCCGAGTTCCTTGTAGATGATGTTCGATTGCCGGACGGTATCGCCGCGATAATCGTCGATGTTGTTCCAGTTGTCGATCTTTCCGGTCAGGGCGTGCACGAATTCGTGCAGGATCGCCGTGGCGGCGGTGTCCGCCACTGCCTTGCCGTTATTGTCGATATAGTTGGCATTGGTAAGTTCGGCCAAGTCGATCTGGATGCGTCCGGTGCCGGTCAGCGCCTGGAACGCGCCTGCGACGAATTCGACGGTGAACACATTGCCCGCCGTCGCGATCCAGCCGTCGAAAATGCCCTTCGCGGTCGCGGACCCTTCATAGACGGTCTTGATCGCAGCTTTGATCGTGGCGGCGGCGCCGGCGGAAAAGCCGGTGATCGTCAGTCTGGCTTCGATATCTGCAAATGCCATGTCTGCTCTCCCTGAAATGCGGCAGGTCGTGCCGCTCCATCGTTACTCAGGTACAGATCGCGCCGCCCGAATGTCGGCGATCGATATCGTTGCGCCGCCCCCCGCGATGCAGCGCGCGGCAAGAATGCCGGCAAGGCGCGCATAGCGATCGGCCGCTCCGGTGCTCAACCGGTGCATCTGGTCCACCACGACGTCGGAGAAGCGGCCGCGCCGGTTCCGTGGCGACTGGTGGAACAGCCACGTCAGTTCGGGCGGCGCATCCGACGAACGGCCGGTTGCAAAGTCGTCGGCCAGCCGTTCGAATTCGCTGCGCGGCAACGGCGTCGGCGCGGCGGCGTCATCGACCGCGATGCCCGCCAGAATCGCCTGATCGCGCAGCACCGCGCGCTCGCTCCAGTGAAAGACGCCGTCGATGCAGGGCGGATCGCCGGTGACGGAGAAATTGAACCATGGCGTGACGACCCGGCCGGCGGCGGACGATGCGGGCGCAGGTTCGGGCGGAGCGGGAAACGGATCGTCCCCCGACGTGACCAGTGGCGAACGGCGAAAGACCAGCATGGCTCGCGCGCTACCGATCGCGGTTGCGTCAGACGGGCTGGCACCGAAACCCGATTCCCCGAACGCCGCGATCGTTTCCGACACGAAGCGTCGAAATCCTTCGTTCCCGATCGCGGCGGGCGAAGTATGGCCTTCGCTTCCGATACTTTCATCGACGATATCCAGCACGAAGGCACCCGACGCGCGTCTGTGGTCCGTCGATAGGGGTTCGATGCCAGCGATCACTTCGGTCCCTGTCGTTAGGAAGGTATACTATTGCGACAGCATCTGCAGGGCTGCCGATACTTGTCCACTGATACGCCGAATCACTAACGCACGCGAAAAAAACCAAGAGGTCCAGTATCCCGCTTTTGACGTGTACTCAATCTACATTTGGAATAATTCGGCGTAACCAACGATACAGATCGATGTTACTTCGGGATGACAGCGGCGTCTTGTTCTGGTATCGCATGTTACTGTCCTGCCCGACTTGGGAAGGGCATCGGGAGGCCGCATGATCTGGTGTAAACCATGGTATGCCTGCGCGATGGTCGTGCTTATGACGGGTTCGCCTGCATCCGGCAGGGACGACGCCATCCCGCTCGACGGAGCGGCGATCCGGCAGGCGATGATTGGGAAGGCAGTCCGCTATTCTCCCCCCGGCTCGGCCGATGCCGGCGTACGGGAGGAATTCCACGCCGACGGCACATGGCGCGGCGTCCGGCTGGGGCGTGGACCGATCCCCTTTTCGGGGCGATGGACGATCGCAAAGGGTAGCCTGTGCGTCACGGCCGATCGCGGCTCGCCAGCGGAGCGGTGGCTGACCGGGCGCTATTGTCGAACGGTCTGGCGATCGGCGACGACCGGGCAGTTGCGCATGGATCATCTGGTGCATCGACCAGCCTCCTTGCCGGCGACCGGGCGGCAGATCCTCTCGGTCGAGGTGTTGCCGGCTTCGCGCTAGCGCGGTTTTCGGCCCGATCGAGAACGGCTCCGATGCGACCGGAACCGGCATGGAACGGCGTCGACCCTAGCCGCGCACATGCTCCCACACTTTCGCGATGACGACCGAACCTTCGCCCACCGACGACGCAACCCGCTTGGTCGAACCGGCACGGACATCGCCGACCGCGAAAATACCGGGCTGTGAGGTGGCATAGGGTGATGTGGCGCCGGCCGATTCACCCGTCAGGACGAACCCCTTGTCATCCAGCGCGACCAGCCCGGAAAGCCATGCGGTATTGGGGGCCGCGCCGACCATGACGAACATCGCGCGGGTATCGATCGTCCGGTCGCCGTCCGCGTTGCGGATCGTCACCGCGTCCAGCCTTTGCCCGCCATGCAGTTCGGCGACGTGCGCGCCATATTCGATCGTGATCGCCGGATCGGTTTCCAGCCGGCTGGACAGATAATGCGACATCGACGTTGCCAGCGTATTGCCTCGCACGATCAGCCGGACGTGACGCGCGACGCGGCTGAGGAACATCGCGGCCTGTCCGGCGGAATTTCCTCCGCCGATCACGATCACTTCGCCATCGCGGCAGAAGCGCGCCTCGTTCTCGGTCGCGGCGTAATAAATTCCGGCATTTTCGAATTCGCGGAGGCGGTCGAGGGGAAGGCGGCGATACTGGACACCGGTCGCGACGACCACCGCGCCGGCGCGGACGCGTTGCCCGTTGGCGAAGGTCGCGCACAGATCGCCCTTCGCCAGCCGTTCGAGGAATGCGACACGACGCGGCATGACGAAGCGCGTCCCGAACTTCATCGCCTGCACCTCGCCCCGCCACACCAGATCCGCGCCCGATATGCCGGTCGGAAATCCCATATAGTTTTCGATGCGGCTCGACGTGCCCGCCTGCCCCCCGATCGCGGTGTCGTCGACCACCAGCGCGCGCAGCCCTTCCGCACCGGCATAGACACCCGCCGCCACCCCCGCCGGACCGGCCCCGACGATCAGCACGTCGAACGCGTCCTCTTCCGGCAGATCCTGATCCAGCCCCAGCAGCCGCGCGACATTTTCCGGGGTCGGATCGCCGACCACCAGATCGCGGCCGAAGACGACGGACGGATCGTCGGGTCCGGTTCCGCAGCTGACGGCCACGCCGGCGGCTTCCGTGCTTCCCAGTGGATAGGAGCGGTACGGCACGCGGTTGCGCGACGCGAATTCGGCAATCCTTCGCACCGCGGCGCTGCGTTCCTCTCCGACAAGGATGAGCATGCCATCGCCCGAATCGAGCTGACGCCGCCGACGCGCCGCCAGTACGGTGATGACGATATCCGACAGTTCGGGGATCGCCGCCATCAACCGCAGCATGGCGTGTCGCGGAACCTCTACCACGACCGTATCGGCCGCCGCCCGCATCGGCATCGACCAGGTGCCACCCGACAGCAGCGAAATCTCCGCCATGAACTGCGTCGGCCCGAGCGTGGAGGGCACCTGTCGTTCCCCGGTGAACGGGTTCACGACCTCTATCTCGCCCTCCTCGACATAGACGAAGCGGTCGGCGGGTGCGCCGACCTCTGCCAGCATCGCCCCTTTCGCATAGTGCCGCCGCGTTCCCGCTGCGCGGATCGCGGCGAT
Organism: Sphingomonas sp. CFBP 13720; assembly: GCF_014842075.1. Lineage (GTDB taxonomy): Bacteria > Pseudomonadota > Alphaproteobacteria > Sphingomonadales > Sphingomonadaceae > Sphingomonas. Next base: position 301,047 of record NZ_JACYVA010000003.1, on the reverse strand, counting down.
GTGCGCGGGTTCCAGCGGGATGCGCTGCATCTCGCGCAGGTCGCGTCCGATCGTTTCCATGGCGTCGTCTCCTGGCCGCACCATGGCTATCGCAGCGGACCGGAGGTTGCAACGAAGCCCGAACGCGCGCGACCGAAGTCCGTCTCGACCGTTGTGCGGTACAGGGAGATGCATCCATGTCACGTCCTATTCTGATTTCCGGTGCCAGCGTTGCCGGCAACACCGCCGCGTGGTGGCTGGGTCGCGTCGGTTTCGACGTCACCGTCGTCGAACGTGCGCCGTTGTTCCGCGACGGCGGCCAGAACATCGACGTGCGCGGATCGGGGCGCGAGGTGTTGCGCCGCATGGGGCTGGAGCAGGCGGCGCTCGATCGGGGCACCGGCGAGGAAGGCACGGCATGGGTGGATGCCAATGGCGGAGTCGCCGCGAAGTTCCTGACCGATGGCACGACGGCGGACGGCCCGACCGCCGAAATGGAGATATTGCGCGGCGACCTTGCCCGGTTGCTGTACGAACCCGCCGTCGAGCATGCGACCTATCGCTTCGGCGACAGCATCGCGTCGATCGTGCAGGATGACGATGCCGCCACCGTGACCTTCGCCAGCGGCCGGACCGAGCGGTACGATGCGGTCATCGTCGCTGAAGGCGTCGGCTCCGCCACCCGCAAACAGATGTTCCCGAACGAGAACGTGCCGCGCTGGATGGACCTGACCATCGCATATTTCATGATCCCGCGGACGCCGGACGACGACCGGCTGTGGCGCTGGTACAATGCGACCGGGGGTCGCAGCGTGTCGTTGCGCCCCGATCGCCATGGCATGACCCGGGCGATGCTGTCTGTCCGGCAGGCACCGGGCGGCGAGCAGGACTGGAGCGTCGCGCGGCAGAAGGCGTGGCTGCGCGAACGGTTCGCCGACGCCGGATGGCAATCCGCGCGGGTGCTGGACGGCATGGACGCGACCGACGATTTCTATTTCGACGTGCTGCGGCAGGTGCGGATGCCGCGCTGGGCGAACGGCCGGGTCGTGCTGACCGGCGACGCGGCGTGGTGCGCGACACCGATCGCCGGGATCGGTACGACGCTGGCGATTACCGGTGCCTATGTGCTGGCGTCCGAAATGGCGCGGGCGGACGACGTCGCCCCCGCGTTCGCCGCCTATGAACGCGCGATGCGGCCGATGGTCGAGGATGGGCAGGGGGTGCCGAAGATCGCGCCACGGATCATGAATCCGCAGAGCCGTACCGGTATCCGGCTGCTGCACGGCGCGCTGGCGCTGGCCAGCCGCCCTGTCGTCCGTGGTGTTACGGGCAAGCTGTTCGGCGGTGGCGGGAAAGAGCCGGACCTGTCGCGATACGATGCTGCCGGACCGTCGCCCGAACCCTTGTCCGCCGATAGCGGGGCTGCGCGGGGCGGACTTTCGCCGTTGCTGGCGCTTGGCGCGGTCGGCATCGTGTTGGGGGCAAGCGCGATCGTCGGACGTCGCAATGCGCCCGATCCGTCGCATCCCGGTATCCGTCGCTGGTATCGCAGGCTCGACAAGCCGGGCTTCACGCCGCCCGATGCCGCGTTCGGGGCGGTGTGGCCGGTACTGGAAACCGGTCTGGCGATCGGCGGATATCGACTGTTGCGGCAACCGTCGGGAACGGCGCGCAACACGGCGGTCGCCTTGTGGCTGGTCAACACGGCGATGGTCGGCGGCTGGACGCAGCTGTTCTTCCGCGAGAAGAAGCTGGGTGCGAGTGCGGCGGCATCGGGCGCGATGGTCGCATCGGGCGCCGCCTATGTCGCGGCGGCAGCGCGGGCCGACAAGCCGGCCGCAGCGGTCGGCGTGCCGTTCGTCGCATGGCTGGGTTTCGCCACGTTGCTGGCCGAGCGGATCTGGCGCGACAATCCCGCCAAGGGCGAATGACCCGCGTCACCGTCTGGCACGATGGCAATTGCCCACTGTGTCGTCGCGAGATCGCGTGGATGCGCCGGCTGGACCGGCGTGGACGGATCGATTTCGTCGATGCCACCGGCCCGATCGCGTGTCCCATCGACCGTGCCGCCCTGCTCGCGCGATTCCATGCGATGGAGGACGGCCGGATGCTGTCCGGTGCTGCGGCGTTCGCGGCCATGTGGCGCGCGATCCCGCTGCTACGGCCGGTAGGGCTGCTTGCGCGGTATCGACCGGTGCTGTTCCTGATGGAGCGCGCATATGTGCATTTCCTGAAGAACCGCCCGCGGCTTCAGCGCTGGCTGGCCGGACGCGAGGCGCGTTCCTGACCGACGCCACATCGGCTCGCGCTGTCCGCGCATCGGCGTACGGATGGCCGAGAGATTGCGCGTGGGTGTGTACGGTGCGGACATTCGGAGCGACCAGCATTTGTGCCGCAATTACCGCTCCTTAATATCCGTCGCCCTAGGGTCGGGTATGCCCCCTGTCTTTGCCAGCACCGCCGCCCTGTTACAGATCGGTGCGACCGTCGCAGCCTTTGCCTCGTTCGCCTTGTGGCCGCCTGCCCATGGAAAGCTGCTGCTGGTGCCGATCGACGGCAGCGATCGCAACGCCGTCTCGCGCCTCGCCCTCGATAGCGGGGCATCGCTGTCGGAAAGCGGTCCGCTTCCCGGTTCGATGATCGTGCTGGGCGACCGGCACGCGATCGGCCTTCGCGGTGCAAGGTTGCTCGTGCTCGCCGCGCCTGCGTTCAGTTGTGGAAGCGCGACCGATCGGGGCACCGCGTCGTGAACCGGTCGGCACCGCCAGCCGGGATCGCAGAGGCCGCACCGACGCTGCGTTCGCTCGACGCCCTCCGCCTGCGCGGAATCGTGGCGTGGGCGGTTCTGGGATGGGTTTCGCTCGTCGTCCTGCTGGTCGGGGACGCTGCGCTGGACGCCGGCATGGGCTGGCCCCTGCTCATTGCCGGGGTGCTTCTGAACATCGTTCCGACGATGGCGGCGCTGCGTCGACGCTACGACGCTGCGGCACGCGCCACGATGGGGACGCTGGCGGCGGCGATACCGGCGATGCTCGTTTTCCTGTTACGCGGACATCCGTGGCAGATGGACGCCCACATGTACTTCTTCGTCGGTATGGCCGCGCTGGTCGTGCTGGCCGACTGGCGTCCGATCGCGGTGGCGACGACGTTGACCGCCATCCATCACATCGCGCTGGAATGGCTTGCGCCCAGCTTCGTGTTCACGGGCGACGGCAACATCGGCCGTATCGCGTTCCACGTCGTCGCCGTCGGATTGCAATTCGGCATTCTGGCGATCCTGACGACCCAGTTGAATCGGCTGTTCACCGCGCAGGACGCTGCCCTGCGACGATCGCACGAACTCGCGGAAGTCGCGGAAGACGGGCAACGGCGCGCGGAAGAAGCGATGCGCCTTGCGCGGGCGGCCGAATTGCAGGCCGCCGACGAGCGCCGCCAGCGCGAGGAGCAGACCGCCCGGATCGCACGGGAACGTCGCAGCGAACTGGTGATGCTCGCGCAGGAATTCGAACGCTCCGTCACGACGGTCGTGAAATGCATGGGCGACGCCACCGGCCGGCTGGAAGAATCGGCGGTCCGGCTGGAAAGCATTACCGGGGCGGCGCGGTTCGAAGCGGAAGGCGCGTCGGTCGGCGCCAGCCGTGCCGCGAACGATATCGCGGTGGTGGTCACGTCGATCCGGGATCTGTCGGCATCGATCCGCACGATCGCGACCGCCGCCGAACGGCAGGCCGTGCTGACCGATACCGCCAGCACCAATGCGGCGCGAAGCGTTCAGACCGTCGCCATGCTGGAGGAACATGCGGTCCAGATCGAACGGTTTCTGGACGACATTCGCAGCATCGCCAGCAAGACGAACCTGCTCGCACTCAACGCGACGATCGAAGCGGCGCGTGCGGGGGAGGCCGGACGTGGTTTCGTGGTGGTCGCCAACGAAGTGAAATTGCTGTCAGCCGATACGAAGGGGGCCAGCGATCGTATCAGCGCGCTGATCGCCGGCATCCGCAACGGCGTGGCGGAAACCGGCGACAAGCTCCGGTCGGTCAACCAGTCGATCGGCGAAGTTTCGCACGCCGCATCGGGTATCGCGTCCGCCGTGCGCGAACAGAACGGAACCTCGCAGGAGGTCGATGCCGGGGCCGACCGGGCCGTGCTGACCGCCGGCGAAGTCGGGCAGCAGATCGAAAGCGTCGCCAATGCCGCCGGTGCGGCGTCGACGCTGTCGGTCGCGGTGCGGACCAGTGTCGGTCAGTTGGTGGACAGCACGCGCGAATTGCGTGCGTCCACCGACCTTTTCGTATCCTTCCTGCGGTCCGACGACACGCTGGTCGCGTGACCGTCATCGGTCGATCGTTCGACGATCGGGAGGCGTCCCGTCAGGCGGGCTGACCGTTCCCACCGGTCGCGCCGAAGATCTGACCGGTGGAATAGCTCAGCGCCGGATCGGCGGCCGCGACATACAGCCCCGCGATCTCGGCGGGCTGCCCCGGCCGGCCGAACGGCGAGTCCGCTGCGAAGGTCCGCTGCTTTTCGGGCGTCGCGCCGCCGCTCACCTGAAGCGGCGTCCAGAACGGTCCCGGCGCGACCGCGTTGACGCGTATCCCGCGCGAGGCCAACTGCTTGGCCATCCCCTTGGTGAAGTTCAGGACGGCGGCGCGCGTCATCGCATAATCGACGATATCCTTGGACGGGTCGCCCGCCTGTTCGGACGACGTGTTCACGATCACCGCGCCTGCGGTCATCCGCTCCAGCGCCGCCTTGGTCAGCCAGAACGGGGCGTAGACGTTCGTCTTCATCGTGTCGTCGAAGTCCTGCGACGAGATATCGGCGATCGTCGGACGGGTCTGTTGGCGCGCCGCGTTGTTGACGAGGATGTCCAGCCCGCCCAGTTGATCGGCGGCCTCCGCCACCAGCCGACGACAGAAGCGTTCGTCGCGCAGATCGCCGGGAATCGCCACGGCCTTGCGGCCTTCCGCCCGGATCAACGCCACCACTTCGCGGGCGTCCGGTTCCTCAGCGGGCAGATAGTTGATCGCGACGTCGGCACCTTCGCGGGCATAGGCGATCGCGGCCGCGCGTCCTATTCCGCTGTCACCGCCCGTGATCAGCGCCTTTTTCCCGGCCAGCCGCCCCGAACCCTTGTAGCTGGTCTCGCCATGATCGGGGCGCGGGTTCATGCGGGAGGCAAGCCCCGGCCAAGGTTGCCGCTGCACCGGAAACGGTGGCTTGGGATAGCGTGCGGCGGCGGGAGTTACCGGGGCGGCAGGGCTGCCCTGTGCGGCGGCGGCGGGCGCAGCGCCCAGCGCGCCCATGGTCAGGGCGGCGCCGGTGACGAAGGTACGGCGATCGGTCTCGGACATCGGACAGCTTTCGTGGTGCGGGATGGTGTCACAAGCCCCGGCGTCGCTCCGGGTTCCGGGAACGTCGGGCCCGGACCGAAGGCAATCGTTATTCCTGGCCGAGCGTAAAGTGCTTGTTCCGTTCGATAACACTCCGCCGATGCGACCTTATGTCCGACGCTTCGTTACATGGGTTAGCCGTTCCGGCGACCGAGGATTCCCATGAGTGACATGACGACGACCACCGGCGATGGTGGCGAGACGCACCAGCGCGCGACCGGCGACGCCGCGGTGCTGACCACCAACCACGGCGTGCCCGTGTCGGACAATCAGAACAGCCTGAAGTCCGGTGCGCGGGGTCCGACGCTGCTGGAGGATTTCGTTCTCCGCGAAAAGATCTTCCATTTCGACCACGAACGGATTCCCGAACGGATCGTCCATGCACGCGGGTCGGGCGCACACGGCGTGTTCGAAACGACCGACGACATCAGCGACCTGAGCAAGGCGGCGGTGTTTACCAAGGGCGAGAAGACCGAGGTCTTCGTCCGCTTTTCCACCGTCGCGGGCGGTGCGGGATCGGTCGACACGCCGCGCGACGTGCGCGGCTTCGCGGTCAAATTCTATACCCGCGAAGGCAATTGGGATCTGGTCGGCAACAACATCCCGGTCTTCTTTATCCAGGACGCGATCAAGTTTCCCGACCTCGTCCATTCGGTGAAGATGGAGGCCGACCGCGCCTATCCGCAGGCCGGCAGCGCGCACGACACCTTCTGGGACTGGGCATCGCTGATGCCCGAAACCACGCACATGTTGATGTGGGCGATGTCCGACCGCACGCTGCCGCGCTCGTTCCGCACGATGGAGGGGTTCGGCGTCCACACCTTCAAGCTGGTGAATGCGGACGGCAAGGCGAGCTTCGTCAAGTTCCACTGGAAGCCGCAACTGGGTCTGCAATCGACGATCTGGGACGAAGCGCTCAAGCTGCAGGCCGCCGACAACGACTATCAGCGCCGCGACTTGTGGGAAGCGATCGATACCGGTGCCTTCCCCAAATGGGATCTCGGCATCCAGGTGTTCGATCAGGCGTTTGCCGAAGCACAGCCCTATGACGTGCTCGACGCGACCAAGCTGATCCCGGAGGAAGACGTACCGGTGCGGGTGATCGGCACGCTGACGCTGAACCGCAACCCGGACAATTTCTTCGCGGAGACCGAGCAGGTCGCGTTCCTGCCGACCAACATCGTGCCGGGCATCGATTTTTCGAACGATCCGCTGCTGCAAGGACGCCTGTTCAGCTATCTCGACACGCAGAATTCGCGGCTGGGGACGACCAACTTCCACCAGATCCCGATCAACGCCCCGCGTTGCCCGTTCGGCAATTTCCAGCGCGACGGCAAGATGCAGACCCATGTGCCAAAGGGGCGCGCGAACTACGAACCGAACAGCCTGTCCGCGCATGGCGAGGATGGCGGCCCCCGCGAATCGGCGACGCGCGGCTTCGCAACCGTCAACGCGGCGACTGGCGGGGACGAACAGGGCGATAAACAGCGTATCCGCGCCGAACTGTTCGCCGACCATTACAGTCAGGCACGCCTGTTCTATCGGTCGCAGACCGAGAACGAGCAGGCGCATATCGCGTCGTCGTTCGTGTTCGAACTGTCGAAGGTCGGCGTGCTCGATCAGGTGCCGCCACGGATGGTCGCCAACCTGCGCAACGTCGACGAGGATCTGGCGAAACGCGTGGCCGACGGGTTAGGCATCGACCTGCCGGAAAAGGCGGCGGCGGCGCGGGAACCGGTTGAGATGTCACCGTCCGATGCGCTGTCGATCCACCGGAACATGAAGGACACGCTGGAAGGTCGCGCCGTCGGCATCCTCTATACCGATGGCAGCGACGGCGCGGAGATCGACGCAGTCGTCGCGGCGGTCGTGGCGGCGAAGGGCAAGGCGGTGCTGGTGTCGCCCAAGGTCGGTGGTGCGACGCTCGCCGACGGATCGAAGCGCAAGGCGGACGGGCAACTGGCCGGTACGCCATCGCAGCTGTTCGACGCGGTCGCGATCGTGCTGTCGCAGGACGGCTGTGCCGCGCTGCTCAAGGAAGCGGCGGCGGTCCAGTTCGCGATGGATGCGTTCGGCCACTTGAAGGCGATCGGTGCCAGCGCGTCGGCGAAGCCGCTGCTGGACAAGGCCGGCGTCGAGCCGGACGAGGGCGTGACCGGGCTGGGCAGTGATTTCATCGCTGCCGCCAAGAAGCGCTTCTATGCGCGCGAGCCGGGCGTCCGCACGCTGGCGTAACCGGTCGGGCGAGCCGGTAGCGACCGGCTCGCCCGATCTCGTTCGGTCCGGCGGCGATCGACGTGCGTTACGCGGCCAGCCGGAAGCGCAGCAGCCGGTCGTCGAGCGCGATCAGTGCTTCTGCGCCGCCACCGACCGCACGGACGATTTCGGGATGCTGCGCGTCCAGTCCGCCGGTCAGCGAGCCGAAGGCGGGCAGGATCAACTTGGTCGCGGTCGCCACGAAACAGCGGCGCGATACATTGCGCCCGCGCACGCTGACGCGCAGTTTCGGATGGAAATGGCCCGACAGTTCGGGACGTGGATCGGCCGGGTCGGCCTCGTGCCGCAGCACCAGCCCATCGACCAGCGCCTCGTCCAGCACCCGGCCGCCGCAATGCGTCGCCACGACGCGGTCGTGATTGCCGGTAATCCATACCCAGTCGCAGGCACCGGTCAGCGCGCGCAGCTTCGCCTGTGCCGTTTCCGACAGCCGGTCGCATCCCGCGCTGTCGTGGAAACTGTCACCCAGACACCAGATTTCCGCCGGGTCGGTGCGCGCCACCACCGCCTCGATCGCCGACAGGGTCGCCAGCGTGTCGTAGGGCGGCAGCATCTGCCCGAACTGCGCGAACCAGCTCGCCTTTTCGAAATGCAGGTCCGCCAGCAACAGCGCGCGCCGCGCCGGCCAGTAGAGCGCACCGGCGGACAGGGCGTGAAAGACGTGACCGGCGAACGAAAGCGGAACCATGATCCGCCTATGCCGCATGCCACCGCGCGGCTCAAGCATCGGTGCGGCAGGAAAAAGCCTATGGATCGAGCGTCATCGCCTCGCTCGCCAGTGCCTCGGCCTCGATCAGCAGCGCATCGTCCGCCGACCCCTGCGTCACGCGTTCGCGACCGATCAGCACCAGTACCGGCACCGCAAGCGGACTGACGCGGTCGAGCGTGACGTGCCGCATCCGCCCCTGCGCCGTTTCCAGCAGCACCGCCAGCCGCCCGACATCGGTCATCCGCGCACGCGCATCCTGCCACGCCGCTTCGAGCAACAGGTGGCCGGGTTCGTATTTTCGCAGCACGTCGTAGATCAGGTCGGTCGAAAAAGTGACCTGTTTGCCGGTCTTGCGCTTGCCGGGATGCTGGCGTTCGACCAGCCCGCCGATCACGGCTACTTCGCGGAACGCGCGTTTGAGCAGCGCCGATTGCTGCACCCAGTCGACGAATTCATGTTCCAGAATGTCGGGCGAGAACAGCGCCTGAGGATCGGTGATCGGCTCCAGCCCGTAACAGGCCAGCGCATAGTCGTTCGACACGAACCCGACCGGGTTCAGCCCCATCGCCTCCATCCGCCGCGTGACCAGCATGCCCAGCGACTGGTGCGCGTTCCACCCTTCGAAGCTGTAGGCTACCATATAATGCCGCCCTTCGCGGGGGAAGGTTTCGACCAGCAACTCGCCCGGCTTGGGCAGCACCGAGCGTCGCGCCTGATATTCCAGCCATTCGCGGACATCGTCGGGAAAGCGCGCCCACTGGCTGCGGTCGTCGAGGAACCCGCGCACCCGGTCGGCGAGGTTGGTCGACAATGCCATGCGCGACCCGCCATAGGTCGGCACCCGCGCCGGGCGGCTGGTCGCGCGTACGACCAGATCGTTCAGTTCGATCTTCTCGACTTCGAGACTGAGGCCGGAGAAGAAGAAGGTATCGCCCGGCGACAGTGTGGACGCGAAATATTCCTCGACCGTTCCCAGCCGCCGCCCATTCTTGAACCGCACGTCGAGCGTGGTCGCATCCACGATGATGCCGGCGTTCAGCCGATGCTGCGCCACGAAACCGGGCTTCGTCACCTGCCACAGGCCATCGGCACCCAGCCGCAACCGCTTGAACCGGTCATAGGCTTTCAGCGCATAGCCGCCTTCCGCGATATAGTGCAGCACGCGGTCGAACGTGTCGCTTTCGAGCGCGGAATAGGGAAGCGCGCTGCGCACTTCATCAAGCATTTGCTGCGCAGCAAATGGTGCAGCACAGGCGCATGCCATCAGATGCTGCGCCAGTACGTCGAGCGCGCCGGGGCGGAAGACGTCGGGGTCGAGTTCGCCTGCCTCGACCGCGTCCAACGCCGCCTGCGCCTCCAGAAACTCGAACCGGTTGCCGGGCACCAGCACGGCGCGCGATGCTTCGTCCAGCCGGTGATTGGCGCGTCCGATCCGCTGGAGCAGGCGCGACGATCCCTTGGGCGCGCCCATTTGGATCACGCAGTCGACGTCGCCCCAATCGACGCCCAGATCGAGACTGGCGGTTGCCACCAGCGCCCGCAGCCGCCCGTCGGCCATTGCCTGTTCCACCTTGCGCCGCGCTTCGCGGTCGAGGCTGCCGTGATGGACGCCGATCGGCAATTGCCGGTCATTGGTCTTCCACAGATCCTGAAAGATCAGTTCAGCAAGGCTGCGGGTGTTGCAGAACACGATGGTGGTGCGGTTGCGTTCGATCTCCGCCATCACCTGCGCCGCGGCATAGCGCCCGGAATGGCCCGACCACGGGATGCGATCGTGCGGCAACAGGATGGCGATTTCGGGGTCGGCGCCCGGTTCGCCCTGTACCAGCGCGACCGTATCGATATCGCCATCGGGGGCCAGCCATGCGCGATAGCCGTCGGCATCCGCGACCGTCGCCGACAGCGCCACGCGGCGCAGCGCAGGCGCGAACCGCTGCAACCGCGCAAGGCACAACGACAACAGGTCGCCGCGCTTGTCGGTGGCGAAGGCGTGCACCTCGTCGATCACGATCGACCGCAGACCCGCGAACATCGTGGCGCTGTCGGGATAGGACAGCAACAGGCTGAGCGATTCCGGCGTGGTCAGCAGGATGTGCGGCGGGCGACTGCGCTGCCGTGCCTTGCGGTCGGACGGCGTGTCGCCGGTGCGCGTCTCGACCCGGATCGGCAGTGCCATTTCCTCGATCGGGGCCAGCAGGTTGCGCTGCACGTCGACCGCCAACGCCTTGAGCGGCGAGATGTAGAGCGTGTGCAACCCGTCGACCGGCGTCTCGATCAGGTCGGTCAGCGTCGGCAGAAACCCGGCCAGCGTCTTGCCCGCGCCGGTGGTCGCGACCAGCAGCGCGTGGCGTCCCTGTCGCGCGACCGCCAGCATTTCGCGCTGGTGACGACGCGGGGTCCATCCGCGCGCGGCGAACCATTGGGCGAGGGGGGCGGGGAGGCTGTCGGACACTGTGCCCCATCTGGGGCCGCAGCGCGCCGGATACCAGCCATCGCCCGTGCGCGCGGGCCAAGACGGGGCGCGACCGTCAGTGCGCCGCCGACGTATCCACCTTGCCGCCGGGCCGGGGGGCCAGCCAGATGATCATCGCCGATGCGAAGAAGATCACCGCCGCGATGGCGAACAGGTGATTGGTCGCCAGCGCGAACGCTTCCCGGTCGACCAATTGTTCGAGGAGCCCGCGACCCTGTTCCTGCGACATCCCGCGCGCCGCCGCGCCCGCCAGCACCTGTCCCGGATCGTTCAGCACCCCGGCCAGTTCGGCGCGGTTCACCTGTGCGCTGTTCTGCCAGACCGTCGCGCCGATCGAGGTTCCGATGGCGGCGGCCAGCGTGCGCAGGAAGCTCATCAACCCCGCCGCCGACGCGGTTTCGGACGGCGGCACCGCCCCCAGCGCGATGATCGTCAGCGGAATGAAAAAGAACGGCATGCCCAGCCCCTGCACCAGCTGCGGCAGCGCGAGCGTCCAGAAGTCCGCCCCGCTGGTCCAGAAGGTGCGCAGGATCGACGTCAGACCCAGCCACGATATGCCGAAACACACCAACAGGCGCGGATCGACCTTGTTGCTCAGCCTTGCGACGACCGGCGACATGATGACCGCCAGCACGCCGTTGAACGCGGTGACATAGCCGGCCTCGGTCGCGGTATAGCCCATCGCGGTCTGCAACCATTGCGGGATGATGACGACCGAGGCGAAGAAGGTACCGAAACTGAATGACAGCGCCGCCACCGCGACGGTGAACCCCCTGTGACGGAACACGCGCAGGTCGACGATCGGATTGGCCTCGGTCAGTTCCCAGATCAGGAACACGACGAACCCGATCGCCGCGACCACCGCGCACCCGACGATAAAGCTGGACCCCAGCCAGTCATGTTCGCGTCCCAGATCGAGCATCACCTGCAACGCCGCGATCCACAGCACCATCAGCGCAAGGCCGATGCGGTCGACGGCCACGATCTCACGCGGGGTCTCGGTCTGGCGCAACAGGGTGAACACGCCGAAGATGCACAGCACGGCGATCGGCAGGTTGATGAAGAAGATCCACGGCCACGACCACGTATCGCTGATCGTCCCGCCAAGGATCGGCCCGAGGATCGGCGCGGTGACGGTGGTCATCGCCCAGACCCCCATCGCCGCCGCCTGTTTCTCCTTGGGAAAGATGCGCAGCAGCAGCGTCTGCGTCAGCGGCATCAGCGGCCCGCCGCAGAACCCCTGTCCGATGCGGAACGCGACCATCATGCCCAGCGACGTGGCAAGGCCGCACAGCGCGGAGAATATCGCGAAGCCGATCATCGCCGCCATGAACACGCGGATCGTCCCGAACCGCCGTACCAGCCACCCGGTCAGCGGTACGCACACCGCCTCCGCCACCGAATAGGAGGTGACGACCCACGTCCCCTGTGTCGGCGATACGCCCAGCCCGCCCGCGATGTGCGGCACCGACACGTTGGCGATGGTGGTGTCGAGCACCACCATGAAGTTGGTCAGCGCCAGCACCACCCCGGCCAGCACCAGCCGCGATCCGGTCAGCGTGGGCGTGGGGGCGGCGGAACGCGTCGGGGCAGCGGCAGAGGCCATGACGGCTCCTTGAAATCGAACGGCTTGCACGGACCCGTCCGTCCCGGGTTAGCGGCGCGCGGGGCGAAACGGCGTATCGCAGGACCGGCGCGGGTGCTCCGATACGGGCTTCGGCGTCGCTTCGTTCTACTCGGAACGAACGGGTGAAACGGGTCGGGTCACCGGTCGCCCGAAATGTCGATCTCGGCATCCATCGACAGCCCGACGCGCAACGGATGCGCGCGCAGGTCCTTCGGGTCGAGCGCGATGCGGACCGGCAGGCGCTGGACCACCTTGATCCAGTTGCCCGTCGCATTCTGCGCCGGGATCAGCGCGAACGCCGATCCGGTACCGCCCGCCAGCCCGACCACCCGGCCATGATAGACCACGTCGCCACCATGCAGGTCGGACGTCAGCGTCGCAGGCTGGCCGATGCGGACATGCTGCAACTGGCCTTCCTTATAGTTCGCATCGACGTACAGCCGTTCGACCGGCACGATCGCCATGGCTACCGCGCCCGCCGCGACACGCTGCCCGATCTGGACGTTCCGCTGCGCCACTACGCCGGCGATCGGCGCGCGTACGACGGTGCGTTCCAGATCGAGTTGCGCCTGCGCCAGCTTCGCCCGCGCCGCCAGTACCTCTGGTGCGGTCGCCTGGGTCGTGCCCTCCGTCAGCGCGGTGTTGGCGGCGCGTTCGCGCTGTGCCGACACGCGGTTGGCGCGTGCCTGTGCCACGCCCGCCTCCGCCAACGCGACATTGGCGCGGGCGGTCGACAGTGCGTTGGTCGCGGCGGTCAGTTCCTCACCCGACACCGCGCCTTCGCCCGACAGCGCCTGTCGCCGGCGATAATCGGTTTCCGCGCGGGTCAGGTTGCCGCGGGCGACGGTCAGCTGCGCCTCTGCGCTGCCGATATCCGCGCCGCGCGCATCGGCCTGCGCCTGCAACGCCGCGCCGGTCGCCGCGGTCTGACCATAGCGACGTTCGGCGGTGGCCAGTTCCGCCTGCGCCTGCGCGACCGCGATCTTCTGATCCGCATCGTCCAGCCGCATCAGCACCTGTCCGCGCCGGACCGGCTGCGTGTCGCTGACGGTCAGTTCGACCACCTGTCCGGCGACCAGCGGCGTGACCTGCGCGACTTCGGCGGCGACATAGGCATTGTCGGTGCCGACGCGCTTCGACGCGATGACCGTGTCGTACAGCCAGTAGCCGAGCGCGAGCAGCCCGACGATCGCCGCGAAGATCAGCAACAGCCGCTTGCGCCTGCCCGGATTGGCATGATCGGCCGGGGCCGGAGTGGGGGATGGCGTATCCATCAGAGATTCCCGCTATGAGAAGGAAGATAGCCGCCGCCGAGTGCGCGGACGAGTTGCACGTCGATCGCGAAGCGTCGCGCGTCGAGTTCGGCGAGCGTCCGGCGCGCGGTCAGCACCGCCTGTTCGGCGCTCAGCACGTTGAGAAAGGTCGACAGCCCGCCGCGATAGCGTAGTTGCGCGATGCGATACGCACCCTCCGCCCCGGTCAGCGCCTCGCGTGCGTCGGCGACCTGCGTCGCCACCTGCCCACGACTGGTCACCGCATCGGCGACTTCGCGCAACGCGTTCAGCAGCGTGCGGTCATAGGTCGCGACCGCTTCGTCATAATCGGCGCGGACTTCGCGATACCGGCCGTCGATGCGCCCGCCGTTGAAGATCGGCAGTGTGATCGCAGGGCCGACCGACCCGATCGTCGATCCGCCGTTCGCCAGCACGTCGAGTCCGAGCGACTGCAACCCGAACAGGCCCGACAGGCGGATATCAGGATAGAAGTCGGCGCGCGCGACCTTGATCCGGCTTGCCGCCGCCTCGACCCGCGCCCGCGCGGCGAGCAGGTCGGGACGCCGCCCGGCCAGCGCGATCCCGGCATCGGCAGGCAAATCGGCGGGTAGGGCCGTCACTGCCGGCCGCGTCAGCGTCCGCGCGCGATCCGGTCCCGCACCGATCAACGCGGCGATGCGGTTGCCGGTCAGTGCGATCTGTTCGGCATTGGCGGCCAGTTCGGCGCGCGACGCGGGCACCGCCGACTGCGCCTGTTTCAGTTCGCCCTGCGTCTCCAGCCCGTTGGCCAGCCGATCGGCGACCAGCCGCTGCGTCTGCGTCCGTACTTCCAGCGCGCGGGCCAGCACGTCGCGCAACGAATAGAGCCGCGCCAGATCGGCATAGGCGGCGGCGATATCGCTCGCCAGCACCAGCGCCGCCTGTTCGCGGTCCAGCCGCGCGGCTTCGGCGGCGGAGGTCGCGGCGACCAGCGACGCGCGGTTGCGCCCGAACAGGTCGAGATCGAGTCCGGCGTTGAGCGCGACCCGCCCGGTGTCGTTCCACCCACTTGGGACGAAGGCGCGCGGGATTCCGGCATTGTAGCTCTGCTTGGTCAGCCCCGCCGATGCTTCGCCGGTTACGAAAGGCTGGCCGGCGGCCCCCGCCTGTCGCGCCACGCCTTCGGCAGCGCGGACCCGGGCGGCGGCGATGGTGATATCCGGCGATCCGGCCAGCGCCTCGCCGATCAGCGCGTCGAGCTGTGGATCGCCATAGCCGCGCCACCATGCCGCGTCGGGCCAGCGCGCCGACGATCCGGCCAGCGTCGCGGTCGAGGCGTAGCGATTCGCCGACGCGATTTCGGGGGGCGCGCCCAGATCGGGTGCCGCGCATCCGCCCAGCGCCAGCAGGATCGCCACGCTGCCATATCGTCGAATCGAACGCATGATTTCACCGTACTCCCCGGTACGATTGCGCCTCTGCTCCCACTGCATTTGCTTGTCAATTTGAAAGCGTACCGTATGGTACGGTTATGTTCGCAAGCCCGACCCGCCGCGATGAAAGCCGTGCCGCACGCCAGGCGGCGATCATCGCGATCGCGCGACGCAATTTCCTCGATCACGGCTATGCCGCGACGTCGATGTCGACCATCGCAGGCAAGCTGGGCGGGTCTAAGGGGACGTTATGGGCCTATTTCCCGTCGAAGGAGGCGTTGTTCGCCGCCGTGCTCGACGACGTAACCGAGGCTTTTCGTGCGCAACTGTACGACGCGTTGCGGCCGGGACGCGACTGCCGCACGACCCTGCTCGATTTCGCGCGGCGCTTTTCGGAAAAGCTGCTCAGTCCCGATGCGGTCAGCCTGTACCGGCTGGTCATCGGGGAAGGAGGACGCTTCCCCGAGATCGGTCGCCTGTTCGACGATCGTGGCCCCGCGCAGGTGAAGGCGCGGCTGGCAACCTACCTCGAACGCGAAATGGCCGCCGGTCATTTCCGTCGGGCAGACCCGTTTCGTGCCGCGCAGCATCTGATCCAGTTGATCCAGATTCGGCACAATACCCAGCTATGGGGCAGCGCCGGGCCGTTGCCGGCGGAGGAACGCGAACGCGATGCGCAGGACGCCGTGGACCTGTTCCATCGCGCCTATGCCCCGGACTAGGTTCTGGTACGGATTGGGATACGCGAGCCTACTGCGCCGCGGCATCCTCGGATCGAACAGCCTTACCGTTCGATCGAACCAGCTTCGCGCGCGCCTGCTTGACCGAAAAGGCCCGGAAGAAAGTCGAAGCCCGACGTTATCCTTTACCGGTTCCGGTCGATCCGGTCCTGCTCGTCGTAATTTTTCGCGGTCGCGCGTTCGGTCGCATCGCGTGCGCCACGGCTGCGACGGTTGTGCAGCACCGCCCATGCCAGCACGCCCAGCAACAGAAGCGGGCCGATAACGGTGAGCAAACCCCACAGGCTAGACAGGTCGATCATGGTTGCGGCCTTCCAGTAACACTCTGATCGATCAACGATCCGTCGCGCGCTTTCGATCCGCCGCTTGGCACGGGGCGGCGCGTCGGCCATGGTGGGGTATGGCCCTTGCCCGTTGGATCGAACCCAAGCCCATGGGCATCTACCTGCCGCTTGCCGATGCGTGGATCGATCCGTCGCAACCGGTGGCGCGCGCGCTGGTGACGCACGGCCATGCCGATCATGCGCGCGGCGGACATGGCGCGGTCTGGGCGACGCCCGAAACGTTGGCGATCATGGACGTGCGCTATGGCGCGCAGGCGGGGCACCCGGTCGCCTATGGCGAATCGATCCGCATGGGGCCGATCGACATCGCGTTCGTGCCTGCAGGCCATGTGCTGGGATCGGCGCAGATCGTGCTGGACCATGGCGGCGAGCGTGTCGTCGTATCGGGCGATTACAAGCGCCGCCCCGACCCGACCTGTGCCGCGTTCCAGCCGGTGCCGTGCGACGTGTTCGTGACCGAAGCGACGTTCGGGCTGCCGGTATTCCGCCATCCCGAAACGCGCGACGAGATCGACAAGCTGCTGGCGGCGTTGCGCGCCGAACCCGAACGCTGCGTGCTGGTTGGTGCCTATGCGCTGGGCAAGGCGCAGCGGGTGATCGCGGAAGCGCGGGCGATGGGCTTCGACGATCCGATCTACCTGCACGGCGCGTTGCAGCGGCTGTGCGACCTGTATGTCGAACTGGGCGTCGACCTGGGCGAACTACGTCCCGCGACCGGGGTGGCGAAAGCGGAATTGCAGGGGAGGATCGTGATCGCGCCGCCGTCCGCGCTCAACGATCGCTGGTCGCGGCGGCTGCCCGATCCGATCACCGCGATGGCCAGCGGATGGATGCGGGTGCGACAGCGCGCGCGGCAGCGCGGCGTCGAACTGCCGCTGATCCTGTCGGACCATGCCGACTGGGACGAACTGACGCAGACGCTGACCGAAATCGCACCGAAGGAAGTGTGGGTGACGCATGGCCGCGAGGATGCGCTGGTCCATTGGTGCATGACCCGCCAGATCAAGGCACGTGCGCTCGACCTCGTCGGGTTCGAGGATGAGGACGATTGATCGCGTTCGTTGCCGTCGCATGGATCGCCTTCGTCAATATCGTCACGCTGTGGCGGTTCCGGGAGGACAAGCGGCGTGCCGTCGACGGGCTGCGTCGGATTCCCGAAGCGGATCTGTTGCGCTGGGCGCTGCTCGGCGGAACGCCGGCCGCCTATGCCGCACGGCGGATGTACCGCCACAAGACGCGGAAACAGCCGTTCGGCCTGCGGCTCGATCTGATCGCCATGATGCAGGCGGGGGTGACGCTGGGGCTGGGGTTCGCGTTCCTGCTCTAGCGGCGACGGGTGCCGTTGCCTTGGCCCGCCGCCCGCGCCATGATGCTGCGACAGGAACGAGGGTGGGGACATATATGCGTCGTGGCTGGATCACCGTATCGGCGCTGGCGCTTCCCGCCGCGCTCGGCGCACAGCAACTGCCGCCGCCGGCCGACGCCCCAGCGGCGGGTACGGCGCAGGGCGACGTTTCGGTCACCATCTATAATAACGACGTGGCGCTGGTGCAGGACGTCCGGCCGCTGACGCTCCGTAACGGACGGGTGCGACAGGATTTCCCCGATGTCAGCGCGCGCATCCGGCCCGAAACCGTGTCGCTGACGGTGCCGGATGCCGCCATCGTCGAACAGAATTTCGATTTCGACCTGCTCACCCCCTCCAGCCTGATGGAAAAGGCGGTGGGGGAGACGATCACGCTGCTGCGCACCAACCCCGGCACCGGTGCGGAAACGCGCGAGCGCGCCCGCGTGCTGGCGGTCAATGGCGGCGTCGTGCTGGAAGTGAACGGCAGGGTAGAGGTGCTGCGCGACGACGGCCTGCCGGTGCGCGCGATCTTCGACCGCGTGCCCGAATCGCTGCGCGCGCGTCCGACGCTGTCGGTGACACTGGCCAGCACGCGTGCCGGCACCCGTCCGGCAACACTGTCCTATCTCAGCCGGGGGCTGGGCTGGAGCGCGGATTACGTCGCGCTGTTCGATGACAAGAGCGGCACGATCGACGTGCAGGGATGGGTCACGCTGACAAATACCAGCGGTACGACCTTCGCCAACGCAAAGACGCTGCTGGTCGCGGGCGAGGTCGGCAGCAGCAACGACAACATGCAATATTCCCCGACTCCACGCCGTCCGACCCGCGTCCAGCCTGGCACCGAGGGCAGCACGCGTGAACAGCTCGGCGACTTCTATCTCTATCCCCTCGCCGAACGGACCACCATCGCCGACAAGCAGACCAAACAGGTCAGCTTCCTCGATGCCAAGGGCGTGGCGGCCAGCAGCGGCTACCGCTTCGAAAATGCGTGGCTGAACAGTCCGAACGAACCACAAAGCGCGCAGAGCATCCTGCGCTTCGCCAATTCGGGCGCGGCGGGGCTGGGCGACGCGCTGCCCGCCGGTACGGTGCGGGTGTATGTCCGCGATGCGCGCGGGCAACCGCAATTCACCGGTGAGAACCGGATCGAACATACGCCGCAAGGCTCGGCAATCGCGCTGCCGACCGGCGACGCGTTCGACGTGAAGGTGCAGCCGGTCACCGTCGCCCGTACGCGCATCAACGCTACGCGCTGGCGCACGCAAATGCGCTATCGCCTGACCAACGCCCGCAGCCGGCCGGTCACGGTCGAACTGGCGCAGGGCGGGCTGGAATGGACCGATACCCGCATTTCGGAGGAAAGCCGCAAGAGCGAACGGCGCGATGCGGGAACCGCGGTGTGGCAGGTGCCGGTGCCCGCGAACGGAGAGGCGGTCGTCACCGCCACTTTCGACACGCGCTACTGATGCGCCGGGCGTTCGCTCTCTCGCTGCTGTTGGCGGTGGCGTCGCCGGGCGCGGCGGCGGCACAGGGACGTGTCGTGACGTCGGCCTCGCCCGACCGGGTAGCGCTGACCGTATATCGCGCACCTTATGGCCAGAGCGACATGAACCTGAACTATCTTCAGGGCTTCGCGCTGGTGAGCGAGACGCGCCGCATCCGCCTGCCGCGCGGACCGGCGGTGCTGCGGTTCGAAGGGGTGGCGGAAGGGATCGTGCCGGTCAGCGCGGTGATCGACGGCCTCCCCGGCGGTGTGGGCGAAAAGAACCGCGATGCACGGCTGCTGTCACCCGCCGCATTGATCGACGGCACGCTGGGCCGCCGCGTCACGCTGACCCGCACCCACCGGGCGACCGGCCGGCAGATCAGCGAGGATGCGACGATCGTCGCCGGCCCGGCGCGAGGCGTGGTGGTGCGCACCGCGACCGGCGTGGAGGCGTTGCGCTGTTCCGGCCTGCGGGAAAAGCTCGCGTTCGATGCAGTGCCGGCAGGCCTGTCGGCAAAACCGGTCCTGAGCGTTACCACCGTCAGCCCGGTCGCGCGCACTGTTACCGTTCGGCTCAGCTATCTGGCATCGGGCTTCGACTGGCGCGCGAACTATGTCGCGACCATTCCGGCGGGCGGCGGCACGATCGACCTGTTCGCGTGGCTGACGCTGGCCAATGGCGACGGCACCGCCTTTGCCGACGCGGACGTGTCGGCGGTCGCGGGGCGGCTGAACCGGGTGTTCACGCGACGTATTCCGGCGGAGGTGGGGGCACTGCGCCTGTCCTGCTATCCGTTGGGTACGACCACGTCCGACCTGCGTCACGAGTCGTTCGAGCGTGAGATCGTAATGTCCGCCGTGCGGGTCAGTCGGAATGATGTTGGGATATTTTCGGTGAACACGCCGCCGCCACCACCCGCGCCGGCGGCGCCGCCCCCGCCCGAGGATCTGGGCGACCTCAAACTCTACCGCGTGCCCGAACGCGTGACCGTCACCGCGCGTGGACAGAAACAGGTCGCGTTGCTGGCGCGCGATACCGTGCCGTTCGAACGCCGCTATCGCCGCGCCGTCGCGCCGGGACAGATGATCTTGCCGACCCCGACCGCGCTGACCGTCGTGTTGCGCAACCGCAAGGATGCGGGGCTGGGCCTGCCGCTCCCGGCGGGCGGCACGGCGGTCTATGCCGTCCGACCGGGGGGCGACCGGCTGCTGGTCGGGCAGGGTCGCATCGACGACCGTGCGGAGGGGGAAACGGTGCGGATATCGGCAGGAGTGAGTTCGCAGGTACAGCTGGAACAGCGCGTCGAGGCAGGTGGCGATTCGGTGCTGCGCGTCACCAACGCCAATCCATGGCCGGTCACGATCGACGTCCCGATCGGCCGGCCGGGATCGGCGATCAAGGGCGACCGTGATGCGCTGGTGCAGGTCGACGGGGTGATGACATGGTCGCCGACGGTCCCGGCGCATGCCGAAGCGGAATTGCGCTACCGATAGGCTCGCGGCGCGGTTCGCTGTCGCGACCGGGATTCGATCGGATCGGAACCGCTCCGGGGGCTATGCCGCCGGCAACCGCACCACGAACCCCGCACCGTCCGCTCCCTGCGCCAGATCGATCGTGCCGCCATGCGCCTGCAGCAGCGACCGCGCGATCGGCAGGCCAAGGCCAGTGCCCCCCGATCCCCGGCGGCTGGTGAAGAACGGTTCGAAGATCCGCTCCCGGTCCCCCGGCGGAATGCCCGGCCCGTCGTCGCGCAGCGTCAGGCACAGCATGCCGTCGCGCGCGTCCGTATCGATCGCGACCTGGCCCGCGCCCGCCTGCCGGCTGTTTTCGATCAGTGCCGCCAGCACCGCCTCGATCATCGCCGCCGGTGCCGCGACCGGGGGCAGCCGTGCGGCCCCCACGATCTCCACCGCGAACCGATCGCCGCGCCACGCATCGGCCAGCCGGGCGAGCACGACCGCGACGTCGGTCGCCTCTCCGCCCGCCGCCTGCGTCATGTCGGCGCGCGCGAGGTCGAGCAGTCGTCGCACCAGCAGCGACAACCGCTGTGCGTCCTTGCCCATGTTGGTCAGGAACCGGTCGCGGTCGGCGGCCGCCATGTCGGGATGATCCTGTAACAGTTCGACCGCGCCGCCGATCGCGGCCAGCGGCGTCTTGAATTCATGGCTGACCGCATGGGCGAAGTCGCGCAGATAGCGCGAGCGATGCTCGATCGCGGCAGCCATGACCGCGAAGTCGCGGTACAGCGCCTGAATCTCGATCGCGGCGGTGGTCGGCACGTCGGGCACGCTGCCGCGCCCCGCCGCCACCGCGCGCGTCGCCTCGCCCAGCGTTTCGACCGGCCGCACGATCCCGCGCGACAACAGCCCACTCAGCACGACCAGCGCGGCGAAGATCAGCACGACGCCGGTCGCGATCTTGCCGCGATCCTCGAACATGCCGACGAACAGCGCGCGCGGCGACTGCGCCAGCAGCAGCACGCCGATCACCCGGCCGTTCGCGACCACCGGCCGCGCATGATGGATCCGCAGCCCCGACGCGCGACTGAGCCATTCGAACGGATAGGCGGCGGCATAGCCGGCATTGTGGCGCAGCACGGTGGCCGGCCGGCCCGACAGCGCGGCGCGCACCTCCGCCGCCCGATCCAGCGCCGCGCCGGCTCCCGGCCCTGCAACGATCCGGCCCGCACGGTCGAGCAGCAGGATCGACGCCAGCGTCGTGGCGGCGGTCGTGTCCAGTATCGGTGCGACGCGCCGGCCCCATGCCGCCGCCCGTGGATCGGTCGGTCGCGCCATCGCACGGGGCGCGGGGCGTTCGGGCAGCACGGTGGCGAAGCGCAGGTCGATGCGCGGCGGTTCGGGTGCGGCCGCCACCGGCACCCGCGGCGTCGCGCCGGGCCACGCCGCGCCGGCGGCAGCAGCCAGCGCCGCACCCTGCGCGACCAGTTCCGCCTCGGTCTGGCGGACCAGCGCGTTTTCGTACACGCGCAGGAACAGCGCGCCGACACCGGGCAGCGCCGCGACGAACACGAACGTCAGCAACAGGATCGTGCGGAGTCGCAGGCGCGGCCAGTGCCGCCGCACGACCCGCTTGAACGGTTCGATCACGCCGTTCCGCACGCGCCCAGCCGATATCCGATGCCGGCGCGCGTCTCGATCACGTCTTCCCCGCCAGCGCGGGCGAATTTGGCGCGCAGGTTGCGGATGTGGCTGTCGATCGTGCGGTCGGTGATCGCGAAGCCGGGGCCGTGCAGCCGGTCGATGATCGCTTCGCGGCTGAACACCTTGGCCGGCATCGTCGCCAGCGTGCGCAGGATGCCGAATTCGGTCGCCGTCAGCGCCACCGGCTCGCCCGACCAGCCAGCGGTCCAGCCATCGGGGTCCAGCGTCAGCCGACCGTGCGCGATCGGTCCGGTCGCCTGCGCCACGACCGGCGGACGCCCGGCCGTGCGGCGCAGGATCGCCATCACCCGCGCCACCACCTCACGCGGCGAGAACGGCTTGGTGACGTAATCGTCCGCGCCCAGTTCGATGCCAAGGATGCGGTCGATCTCGTCATCGCGGCTCGACAGGAACAGGATCGGCAGGTCGCCCGCCGCGCGCAGCCGACGACACGTCTCGATCCCGTCCATGCGCGGCATGTTGATGTCGAGGATCACCAGATCGGGCACGCGCGCCGCGACCATCGCCAGCGCCGCCTCGCCATCCTCCGCCTCGATCGCGTCCAGCCCGGCACGCGCCAGCGCGAACGCCAGCAGCTGGCGGATATGCGGGTCGTCGTCGGCGATCAGGATGGTGCGCGGCATCGGACACTGGATCATGGTTGCGGAGCCGCCGGTCAAGGCCGGGTGCCGGGTTCGGCGTACGCGGTGCTGCCGTCGCAGGTCTGCCATGCGCCTCTGCGTACCTTGATCGGCATCGCCCGGTCGGGACCGAGACGGGCCGTCGCCAGCGTCAGGCGGCGTGCACCGCGTGGCGTCCACGACCGCCAGTCGCGCTGCCGGAACGACAGGTCGGCCAGCACCCGCTCGCTCACTGCACGTACCCGGTCGCGCTTGGCCGGGGTCAGCGGCCGCCGCTCCAGTTCGATCAGCGGCAGCAGCGCCGCCGGGCCGACCTGTTGCAGATAGCACAGGTCGACGCGCTCGGGGCTGTCGGTACGGACGTTCCACCGCGCGGCCACGGCACCGAAATCGACGAACGTACACGGCACCAGCACGATCAGTGCAGCCAGCATGTTGCGATCGACCAGCCAGCGCGCGCTGCGGCCCGCCAGTATCCGCCACAGGATCGTCGCCAGCCCGAACGCGACCAGCGCCATCCACAGCAACGCCGCGATCCGCCATGTCGTCAGCATCGACGTGGCGACATAGTCGACGGTTCGCAGCGCACTGGACGCCACCAGCACGATGTTCTGCACCACCCACAGCGTGACCAGTCGCCGCGCCAGCGGATGCCGCGCGCTCGCCCGGTCCGGGCGCAGCATCGCAAGCGAAAGGAACCCGGCGATCAGCGCGGTCGCGATCAGCGGATAGGCGCCGCGATGGACATAGTCGGTCTGCGTCGTACCCGCCGGCAGCGCGGCACCACTCCACAGGAACGCGATGTCGAGGATGTTCTGCACTGCGAAGATCGCGTTGAACAGCGCCAGCGCCAGCAGCACCGACGTCAGCGACGTGCCCGGCAGGCGCGGTTCGGGATCGGGCATCCGCGCCGCCAGACGGATCGTCGCGGCATGCGGGCGCAGCGCCGGCCAGATGCAGACGGTGCCGAACCCCCATAGCAGTATCTGCCAGAACGACGGCAGTTCGATTCCGGCGAATGCCCGTGCGATCAGCGGGTTGGCGCTGGCGAACAGCGTCATGAACAATGCCCCGCCGATCACCGGCAGCGCGAGCGTCGTGGCGACCCCCGATACGCCGTTACCGGTACGCGACCGCCACGCCGCCAGCAGGCCGACGTCGCGCAGGACGGTGCCGATCCCGGTAAGACCGTGCAGCATCAGCCGCGCGGTCCAGTGCGCGGCGCTGTCGAACCCGGCGGTACGCGGCAGCAGCGCCGCCATCGACAGCGCACACCAGAACAGCACCCATGCCAGCGCCCCCGGATCGTCGGCGAGCGAGACCACGAACAGGCACGCCGCGCCCGCCGCGATCCACGCGCGCCGGCTGTGCCGGACGTCGCGCCGCGCAGCGATCACGCCGATCAGCCACGCGAGCGCGAACCCCGCCACCACGACGCCGCCCGTACCCGCGCTGACCAGCCGGTCGAACAGCACGACCAGCACGATCAGGATCGCACCTTTCCACCAGAAGCCGAACCGCATCCCGCATCCCTTCACCATCGAGGAAGGGCGGGAATGCGGGGTCGGCGTGGACTGATGGTCCGCGCCGCGTGCCTGTTCCGCACGATTCCGGTGCAGGATCGATGCAGGGGGCGCGACTACAGGCGCGCCGGCTCCGGCAGTATGCTTACCGCGTCAGGCCAGCGCGGCCTGTTTCTCGGCGGCGATCCGGTCGAGTTCGGCGCGGCTCTTCTTTTCGCTCGCGGTCTTCAACTGGCCGCAGGCCGCATCGATGTCGCGTCCGCGCGGGCGGCGGACGGGAGCGGAGATGCCGCCTTCGAACACGATGTCGCTGAACGCCCGGATGCGGTCCGGGGTCGAACATTCATAATTCGCGCCCGGCCACGGATTGAACGGGATCAGGTTCACCTTCGCCGGCAACTGGTATTTGCGCAGCAGCCGCACCAGTTCGTGCGCATCGGCGTCGCTGTCGTTCTTGTCCTTCAGCATCACGTATTCGAACGTGATCCGCCGCGCATTGTTGGCACCGGGATAATCGGCGCACGCCTGCAACAGTTCCTCGATGCCGTATTTGCGGTTCAGCGGCACGATCTCATCGCGCACTTCCTTGGTCACCGCGTGCAGCGATACCGCGAGGTTCACGCCGATCTCCGCCCCGGCGCGCGCCATCATCGGCACGACGCCCGACGTGCTGAGCGTGATCCGCCGCTTGCTGAGCGCCAGCCCGTCGCCGTCCATCACCACCGACAGCGCGTCGCGCACCTGGTCGAAATTATACAGCGGCTCGCCCATGCCCATCATCACGATGTTGGTGAGCATCCGCCCTTCGGGCGTGGAAGGCCATTCGCCCAGCGCGTCGCGCGCCAGCATCACCTGTCCCACGATCTCGCCCGCCGTCAGGTTGCGGACCAGCCGCATCGTGCCGGTGTGACAGAAGGTGCAGTTGAGCGTGCATCCGACCTGGCTCGACACGCACAGCGTGCCGCGATCCGCATCGGGGATGAACACCATCTCGTAATCCTGCCCATCGGGCGAGGTGAGCAGCCATTTGCGCGTCCCGTCGCGCGAAACCTGCGCTTCCTTCACGTCGGGGCGGGCGATGACGAAATGCGTTTCCAGCAGCGGATGCTGCGCCTTCGCAATATCGGTCATCACCGCGAATTCGGTCGCACCGCGATTGTAGATCCAGTGCCACAACTGCTTGGCGCGCATCTTGGCCTGTCGCTGGTCCAGTCCGATCGCTTCCAGCGCGGCACGGATTTCCGGTTTGGACAGCCCGACCAGATCGGTCCGCCCGTCGGCACGCGGGGCAAGACCGCGCGGCACCGGCACGGGGTCGACATGGCCGGGGATCGGCATGGGCGGCGTCGAGACTGTCAGCATCGCCGCGATATAGCCGATATCGGCACGGTTTTCCACTGTGGCGCTACAGGCACCCCAGCGCCGCCGCGTCAATCGCAGTCGCCGCACCGTTCAGCGCATAGACGTCGGCGAAGGGCGCGCCCGATACCGCCTCCGTCTCGACGCTCATCGATCGTGCGCCGCGCATCGCCGCGACGATCGCGCGGTCGGCCTGCGCGTCGGCGGCCCATGCGTCGAGCGCGCCGGCCTTCAGCTCGAACCGGCGCTCGCCGACCGCCAGCACGACGCGCGCCCGTTCGGCGCGCGGGCGGCTCAAGCGGACGTGCAACTGGTTGCGCAGTCCCACGCCGGGCCAGTTCGACACGCTGGCGAACGGCGTGCCCACGCGCGACCGCACCGGCTGGGCGATCGCATAGCAGCGGCGGGGCGCGTCGTCGCGAAACGCGCCCCAGCGATGGTGGATGCCGATCGTCTGCGGCACCGCCAGCGCCAACGCCAGCAGCAGTGCGATCACGCCGGGGCCGCCACCGATGCGCGCCCAGATCCGGTATGCACCACGCGCTCGCGACCCCCTTCGATCCGTACGATCGATCCCTGCGGCAGGTCGGGCGCGACCGGGGCGTCGAATTGCGGCAGCACGTCCGCGCCGGTCAGCACGCCGCGCAGCACGCGGCTGGACATGCCGTGCATGATGACCAGCCGGTCGCCCGGATCGTCGTTCGTGTCCGCCGCCCATCCCGCGACCCGCGTCGCGATCGCGTCATACCATTCGCCACCGGGGGCGGGGCGGCGGTACAGCCGCGCCTCGACGTCCAAAAAATCGGCGTCCGCGCCGGTCAGTTCGCGATAATAGCGCCCCGACCATTCGCCCATGCCGATCTCGACCAGCCGGTCGTCGCGCCGCGCGGCATGCCAGTCGAGTTCGAGATGCTCGGCGATGATCGCCAGCGTCTGCAGCGCACGCCCCGCGCTCGACGCCCACAGCGTGATCGCGGGCTTCACGCCCAACAGGTCGCGCAGCGCCGCGCCCATCGCATCGGCCTGTGCGAATCCGGCGCGGGTCAGCGGGGTGTGCGGGTGATCGCCCTGCATCCGCTGCGCGATATTATAGACCGTTTCGCCGTGCCGGGCGATGAAATCGCGGCCGCGGCGGGCCGGGGATGCGTTGGTCGTCATGGTCCTGCTTTCAAGCCCGTGTTGCGCAAATGCAACGGATTTTGCTGTTTAGGTAGGGTTCATGCAACGCCGCTGCAAATCGGTCATTGGAACGCCGCGCCCGCCGGTTTCGTCGCGGGCACCATGCAAGGAGTTTGTTCATGCGTACCCTCATTCTCGGTCTAGTCGCCGCCACCGCGCTCGCCACCCCGGCGCTGGCACAGGACGCCAACCCCGCCTTTACCGGTTTCCGCGTCGGCGCGCTGGCCGGTTACGACGGCATCCGTCCGGGCAGCAGCGAGGATTCGGATCTCGACGGCGACGACCAGACCGTCAACGGCTTCCTGTATGGCGGCGAGGTCGGCTATGACTTCGCGCTGAGCGGCGTGCTGGTCGGCGTAGAGGGCGAATATACCGGATCGACCGGCAAGGTCGAAACCAGCCGCACCGATCCCAATTTCTTCGGGTTCGGCCGCGTATCGACCGGCCGTGACCTGTATGTCGGCGCCCGCGCGGGCATCCTCGCGACGCCGTCGACGCTGGCATATGTCAAGGGCGGCTATACCAATGCCCGGCTGAACGTGCTGGCCAGCGACGGCACGACCGACCAGCGCGAGAATTTCGAGCTGGATGGCTATCGTCTGGGTGCCGGCGTGGAACAGGCGATCGGCACGCGCGCCTATGCCAAGCTGGAATATCGCTATTCCAATTATTCGAACGCCGATTTCCAGTTCACCGACGGCGTGACGACCGACAATTTCGGGATCGACACCGACCGGCATCAGGTGGTCGCGGGCGTAGGCATCCGATTCTGATCCCAGCGTTGATCCGTCGTTAACCATTTCCGCGCGAGGAAGGCCGGAGCAGCAGTTTGCTCCGGCCTTTCTTTGCGCTAGGGGTGCTGTTCGGGATTTTCAGGTGCCGGCGCCGTTGCTGCCGGCCACAGGGCTAGCGCAATCGCGCGGGGGATATTCATGAAGGCGACGATCGAACGTGCGACCCTGTTGAAGGGTCTCAGCCATGTCCAGTCGGTGGTCGAGCGGCGCAATACGATCCCGATCCTGTCGAACGTGCTGATCGAAGCGGGCGAATCGTCGATCCGGCTGATGGCGACCGACCTCGACCTCCAGATCGACGAGACGATCGCGGCGGCGGTCGACCAGCCGGGTGCGATCACCGTATCGGCGCACACGCTGTTCGACATAGCGCGCAAGCTGCCCGAAGGATCGCAGGTGCAGCTGGCGGCGGCCGAAGGGCGGCTGACCGTCGTCGCCGGGCGTGCGCGCTTCAATCTCGCCACGCTGCCGCGCGACGATTTTCCGGTGATCGCCGAAGGTGAATTGCCGACGCAGTTCGAATTGCCGGCGACCACGCTGAAATCGATCATCGACAAGACCCGCTTCGCGATCTCGACCGAGGAAACGCGCTATTACCTCAACGGCATCTTCCTGCATGTCGCGGAGGATGCGGGCAAGCCTGTGCTGAAGGCGGCGGCGACCGACGGCCATCGCCTCGCGCGGATGACGGTCGACCGGCCCGAAGGCGCGGAAAAGATGCCCGACGTAATCGTGCCGCGCAAATGCGTCGGCGAACTGCGCAAGCTGCTGGACGAGGTCGACGGATCGGTCGGCGTATCGCTGTCGGGCAGCAAGATCCGCTTCGATCTGGGGCAGGCGATCCTGACCAGCAAGCTGATCGACGGCACCTTCCCCGATTATTCGCGCGTCATCCCGACCGCGAACGACAAGATCCTCAAGATCGATCCGCGCAGCTTCATGGCGGGCGTTGACCGGGTGTCGACCATCGCCACCGAAAAGACCCGCGCGGTGAAGATGGCGCTCGATCGCGACAAGATCACCCTGTCGGTCACCTCGCCCGAAAACGGCGCGGCGGCAGAGGAAGTGCCGGGCGACTATGTCGCGCTGCCGTTCGAGATCGGGTTCAACAGCCGCTACCTGCTCGACATCCTGGGGCAGATCGACAGCGACCTGTGCGAGGTCCATCTGGCCGATGCCGCCGCGCCGACGCTGATTCGCGAAAACGACCAGTCGCAGGCGCTGTACGTATTGATGCCGATGCGTGTGTAACCGGCGCATTCCGTCCGGCGTGCCGAGTAACGGAAAGGCATCGGTGTTTGCGGCGGCCGATCGGTTGCCGACGTCAAACCCGTTGCCTCATCCCGTCCGGGATGTCTGATCCCGGACGTCGATGGTGCATCATCGGCGCAAGCCTCGACCGATACAGCATCGGACAGGTTCTACGCGGCAGCGGCCGGACCTCGACCGACGGTTCAGGTTTGCCCGGCGGTTACCCCAGCAGATAGGGCGCGAGCAGCAGCAACAGCTTTACGTCCACCGCAACGCCGTCCGCACGCTTCGCAGCGACGAAGGCTGGCAGGTCCGTCAGCGCCACGCGGTGAACGACGATATCCTCACCGTCGACGCCGCCGCCATCGCCCGTCCGCGTCAGGTCGCTTGCGCGGAACAGCGTGAAGCTTTCCGACACCATGCCGGGCGACG
Source organism: Sphingomonas sp. CFBP 13720 (assembly GCF_014842075.1). Lineage (GTDB taxonomy): Bacteria > Pseudomonadota > Alphaproteobacteria > Sphingomonadales > Sphingomonadaceae > Sphingomonas. The sequence goes on along the minus strand of NZ_JACYVA010000003.1, from coordinate 271,638 downwards.
AATGATAGCTGCCCAGCGACACCATCGTTGCCGCGCGATAGCCGGTCTCTTCTTCGAGTTCGCGCGCGGCGGCCGCTTCGGCCGCTTCGGCGGCTTCACCGGCATCGGTATCGCCGACCAGTCCGGCAGGCAGTTCGATGCAGGTGCGGCCCAACGGCACGCGATATTGTTCGACCAGCAGGACATGGCCGTCGTCGATCGCGACCATCACCGCCGCGCCGATGCCGTTGGCACGCCCGACATATTCCCACCGTCCGCGTTTCTTCGCGGTGATGAAGCGTCCGGCCCACATGATCTCTTCGGGAGCGTCGGCGTCGATCACAGTTCGATCACCCGGTCGGACAGTTCGTTCACGTCATGCGCTCCCTTTGGAAAATGGTCGGTCAGGATCGTGCCGATCGCTCCTACTGCCGCGATCATCCCGTCGCCCGGCGTGCCCGCGCGCAGCGCGACCAGCAGCGGTGCCAGTACGTCGCCCCAGACTTCGGGCGCAACCCGGTCGTGGATCGCGGCATCGGCGACGATTTCCGCGCGATGTTCGGCCAGCGACAGGTACAGCAGCACCCCGGTGGCGGCGCGGGTGCGATGCTCCGCGCTTGCGCGGAACAGCGTCGTCGCCTGTCGCCGCACCCGCCGTGCCTTGGTCCCACGCGGGGTCAGCACCATGCGCAGCGGCATCCATGCACAGGCGACGCGCACGATCAGGAAGGCCGCAGCCTGTGCCCATGCCAGCGCCACCAACAGGAAGGTGGTCGACGGCGCGGTGCTCCATGGTTCGATCAGGCCGTGCAGCCATCCGATCCAGCCCGGCCCCCATGCCGTGGCCAGCACGACGGCCAGCATCGCCAGCACCGCCATATGCAGCCCGACGTCATGATAGGCGTCCGACCGGGGCGCGACGATCACGACGATCTCGCCCGCGGTGTCGCGTTCGGCCTGCGTCACCGCCGCGCTGATCCGCGCATGATCCTGTTGCGAAAGGCGCATCACCAGCTTCCCGACGCCCCGCCGCCGCCGCCCGACCCACCACCGCCGCCGGTGAAGCCGCCGCCCATCCAGCCGCCGCCCCCGCCGCCGAAGCCGCCACCGCCGCTCCAGCCGCTGCCCCGGCTCGACTGGCGCGCGGCTTCGTTGGCGATGGTCCACAGGATGACCGGCATGGCGCTGCCGCCGCTGCCGCCACGATAGCGCCGTCCGCCACCGCCGCCGCGCCGCGACAAGGCCAGAATGGCGAACACCACAGCGAATATCGCGAATACGATCAGTTCGGACGGCACCGTCAAGCCGCCACCGCCACCGCTGCGTCCGGCGGGCGCGGCGCGGCTGTGGTCGAACCGTTTCGCCGCCTCGATCACCTTTGCCCGCGCATCGTCGTCGGGCAGCGCCAGCTGGCTGGCGATCTGTTCGGCCCCGGCAACGATCCCGCCGGGCAGGTCGCCTGCCTTGAACCGTGGCAGGATCGCGGTGTTGATCACGATGCTGGAAAACGCGTCGGTCAGCACCGGTTCCAGCCCGTATCCCACCTCGATCCGCACCTTGCGGTCGGTTGGCGCGACGATCAGGATCGCGCCGTTGCCGACATCCTTCAGTCCGACCTGCCATCCGCGCAGCAGCGCGATGCCATATTCCTCGATCGCAAAGCCCTGAAGATCAGGGATGGTCGCCACGACCAGCTGATTACCCGTCGCGCGCTGCAACTCGTCCAGCCGGCGGGTCAGCGTTGCTTCCTGTTCGGGCGGCAGGACGTTGGCGGCATCGACCACGAACCCGGTGAACTTCGGCAACGTCTGCGCCTGTGCCGGTCCGGCAAGGACCAGCGCCAGCAGGAACAGCAGGATGCGCGACATCAGGCGCCGTTGCCGAAGTCCACCGACGGCGCAACCTCGCTGCCCGCCTGCGCCTGGAAACTCTGTTTGGGCTTGGCACCATAAAAAACGCGCGCGCCGATCGCGTCGGGGAAGGTGCGGATGCGCGTATTATACGCCTGCACCGCTTCGTTATAGTCGCGCCGGGCGATGGTGATGCGGTTCTCGGTCCCTTCCAGCTGCGATTGCAGCGACAGGAAATTCTGGTTCGACGTCAGCTGCGGATACGCCTCGACCACCGTCCGCAACTGGCCCAGCGCCTGCGTCAGCTGGTTCTGTGCGCCCTGAAACCGCTGAAACGTCGCGGGGTCCGACAGGTCGTCGGTGGTGACGTTGATCGCGGTCGCCTGCGCACGGGCCTGCGTCACGCGGGTCAGCACGCGTTCTTCCTGCCCGGCGAACCCTTTCACCGTCGCCACCAGATTGGGGATCAGGTCGGCCCGGCGCTGATACTGGTTCTGCACTTCGGCCCATTTGGCGTTCACCGCTTCCTCGGCGGTCGGCACGCTGTTCACGCCGCACGCCGCGAGCGGCAGTGCCGTCGCCATGATGATCGCCCTGCGCATATCCATCGATCGAAACCCTGTCTTGCCTAACGCCATGGTATCGAAGCACAAGGGTGTCCTCAAGCACGGTCGAAAGGCAGGGGCATGTCCATCGTCAAGGAATTCAGGACGTTCATCGCGCGCGGCAACGTGCTGGACCTCGCCGTCGGCGTCATCATCGGCGCGGCGTTCGGCACGATCACCAAATCGCTGACCGACGACATGATCATGCCGGTCATCGGCTGGCTGTTCGGCGGGTTCGATTTTTCGAGCTATTTCCTGCAACTGGGGCCGACGCCGGCCAATTATGCAGGATCGCCCGACAATTATCTGGCGCTGAAGGCGGCGGGCGTGCCGCTGTTCGGCTATGGCCAGTTCGTCAGCGTGTTCATCAACTTCCTGATCCTCGCGTTCATCGTGTTCCTGCTGGTCAAGGTCGTGAACCGCGCGATCGCGGTAGTGCACGAAGAACAGAAGACCGGCGACGTCGAACCCGCCGCCGATCCGCCCGAACTGACGATCCTGCGCGAGATTCGCGATGAGTTGCGCAGCGGCAAGCCGACCGCGTCGCCGCAGGTGCCGCCGATCGTCTAAAGGCGTGGGGGCGGGGCCGATCGCGTCCGCCCCCGCCCGGCCTTACGCCGCGCGCCGTTCCAGTGCGGTGGCGGCTTCGGTCATCAGCGTCGCGATGATCTCCGTCGCAGGTTCTTCCTTCGTCACCATGCCGACCGACTGGCCCGCCATCAGACTGCCATGTTCCACGTCGCCGTCGATCACCGCGCGGCGCAGCGCCCCGGCCCAGTAATGTTCGATCTGCAACTGCGCCTCCGCCATCACGACGCGGCCTTCATCCAGATGCTGTGCGACTTCCCGCTGCTTGGCGGTGAACAGGTCGCCGCCGGCATTCTTGAGCGCGCGCACCGGGATGACCGGCAGCCGCGCGTCGATCTGGACGCTGGCCACCGCATCGCGGGCGGAGGCGCGCAGGAACGCCTTCTTGAACGCGGGATGCGCGATCGATTCGGTGGCGCAGACGAACCGCGTGCCAAGCTGTACGCCGGCCGCGCCCATGTCGAGATAACCGGCGATCGCTTCGCCCCGGCCGATGCCGCCTGCGACGAACACCGGCACCTGCGATGCGACTTCGGGCAGCATCTCCTGTGCCAGCACGCTGGTCGACACCGGGCCGATATGGCCGCCGGCCTCCATCCCCTCGATCACCAGCGCATCGACGCCGCTGCGGATCAGCTTCTTCGCCAGCGCCAGCGCGGGGGCAAAGGCGATCACTTTCGCACCGGTCGCCTTGATCGCTTCCAGCGACCCCTTGGGTGGCAAACCACCGGCCAGCACGACATGGGTGACGCGGTGCCGCGCGCAGACCTCGATCAGGTCGAACAACGCGGGGTGCATGGTGATCAGGTTCACGCCGAACGGCCGGTCGGTCAGCGCCTTCGTGCCCGCGATCTCCGCATCGAGCAGGTCGGGCGTCATCGCACCGCACGCGATCACGCCGAATCCGCCCGCGTTGGAAATGGCGGCGACGAGGTTGCGTTCGCTGACCCACGACATGGCCCCGCACAGGATCGCGGTATCGCTGCCCAGAAACTCGCAGCCACGGGCCATGCGGCGGGTGAGGCGTTCGGCCCCGGTCGATAGGTTCGTCATTCCCCCGCCTAGCGCGCCGCACCCGCTTCGGGCAAGCAGGTGCGATGATGCGACAGGCAAGCGGCGAACTGGTGGTGACGACCAACGGACAAGGGCTGGTGCTGATTACCGGTCAGGTCCGGCACTGGGTCGAGGCACAGGACATGAGCCTCGGGCTGTTGACGCTGTTCTGCCGGCATACGTCGGCGTCGCTACTGATTCAGGAGAATACGAGCGAGACGGCGCGCGACGATCTCGAACGATTCTTCCGCCACATCGCGCCGGAAAGCGACCGCTATGCGCATGCGGATGAAGGCGCGGACGACATGCCCGCGCATCTGCGCACCGCACTGACCGCCACGACGCTGACGATCCCGGTATCGGGGCATCGCCCGGTGCTGGGGACATGGCAGGGCATCTACCTGTTCGAACATCGCCGCGCGGCACACCGGCGGCGGATCGCGGCGCATATGATGGGCGAGTGAGGCGGTTGTTCTGCGGGTAGAGGAGAAGAGGTTTTCACGCGAAGGCGCGAAGAGAAGAAGGAAAGGGTTTGGCACGCGGAGGCGCGGAGAGAAGAAAAAGTGGCGTTTGCTCGTGCCGCGCCGTCAGGCGCTTCGATGATCGGCGTTGTGGCGTGAGAGACGCTTTCGCGTCCGAACCTCTTCTGCGCCTCCGCGCCTCCGCGTGACCAACACCTTACTTCTTCGCGTCTTCGCGCCTTCGCGTGAACATCCCTGCGACAAGCATCGCGGGTTGACGGTCCCACGAAGCGAAAGGATCTCCCGATCTTACTCCGCGTCGAGGCCGTAGGCGGTGTGGAGAACGCGCACCGCCAGTTCGGTATAGTCTTCCTCGATCAGCACGCTGACCTTGATCTCCGACGTCGTGATCGCCTGGATGTTGATGCCGCGTTCGCCCAGCGTGGTGAACATGGTGGACGCGACGCCCGCATGGCTGCGCATGCCGACGCCGACGACCGAAATCTTCGCGACGCGGGTGTCGTGGATCACCTTGCCATAGCCGATGTCGCCGCTGGCCTTGTCCAGCGTGTCGAGCGCGCGCGCCAGTTCGGCAGCGGGAACGGTGAAGGTGACGTCGGTCGACCCCGCCGAATGTGCGATGTTCTGCACGATCATGTCGACGTTGATCCCCGCCGCCGCCAGCGGGGCGAAGATCGACGCGACCGCACCGGGGCGGTCGGGGACCGCGACCAGCGTGATCTTCGCCTCGTTCTTGTCGTGCGCAATGCCGGTGATGAGCTGGCGTTCCATGTCCGTCACTTCCTCTTCGCCGACGATCAGCGTTCCACGATAACCGTCCTCGTCGCGCGAATCGTCGAACGACGACAGCACGCGGACGCGGACCTTTTCCTTCATTGCCAGCCCGACCGATCGGGTCTGCAACACCTTCGCGCCGACCGATGCCAGTTCCAGCATCTCTTCGTACGTCACGCGCGCCAGCTTGCGGGCACGCGGCACGATGCGCGGGTCGGTGGTATAGACGCCGTCGACGTCGGTATAGATGTCGCAGCGATCCGCCTGCATTGCCGCCGCCATCGCCACGGCGGACGTATCCGACCCGCCGCGACCCAGCGTGGTGATGCGGTCGCCGGGTGCCACTCCCTGAAATCCGGGAATTACAGCTACTTCGCCGCGCGCGAGACTTTCGTCCAGCGCGGTCGTGTCGACCGATTCGATGCGGGCGGTGGCATGCGCGTCGCTGGTGCGGATCGGCAACTGCCAGCCCAGCCACGACCGCGCGGGCACGCCGATCGCCTGCAACGCGATCGCCAACAGCCCGCTGGTCACCTGTTCGCCCGACGATACGACCGCGTCATATTCGCGCGGGTCGTACAGCGCCGATGCCTCGCGACAGAAACCGACCAGCCGGTCGGTATCGCCCGCCATGGCCGACACGACCACCGCGACCTGGTTGCCAGCCTCCACCTCGCGCTTCACACGCTCGGCGACGTTGCGAATACGCTCGATCCCCGCCATCGAGGTGCCACCGAACTTCATCACGATCCGCGCCATGCGTGCTGCCATTCTTCCTTGGGGGGAATGGCGGCGGCTGATAGGAGGACGGCATGACGAACGCAAGCAACGCAATCTTCGTGCCCGCAAAAGCCGGCGCGGTGCAATCAAGCGTCGTGGCGACCGAAGCGGCGCATTTCGGACGGCTGGCGGCGGACTGGTGGAACCCGAAGGGCAGCTCGGCGATGCTCCACCGGCTGAACCCGGTGCGGCTATCGTTCATGCGCGCCGCGATCGACACGCATTGGGGCGGCGATTTCGGTAGCTTCACGCCGCTGGCGGGCAAGCGCGCGCTGGACGTCGGGTGCGGTGCCGGATTGCTGGCCGAACCGCTGGCGCGGCTGGGGGCGCAGGTGACCGGCGTCGACGCCGCGCCCGAGAATATCGGCGCGGCGGCGGCGCATGCCGCGCTGGCCGGGCTGTCGATCGAGTATCTGGCGGGCGGGGTAGAGGCGGTGGCGGACCGGCGCTTCGACCTTGTCGCATCGCTGGAAGTCATCGAACATGTCGCCGATCCAGCGGCGTTCGCGCGCGGGCTGGCCGATGCGGTCGCGCCGGGCGGGCTGCTGGTGATCTCCACCCCCAACCGCACCGCGCTGTCGCGCCTTGCGCTGATCGCGTTGGGGGAGGGGGCGGGCATGATCCCGCGCGGCACCCACGACTGGAACCGGTTCCTGACGCCCGACGAACTGACGGGGCATTTGCAGGATGCCGGGCTGATCGTATCGCCGCCGACCGGCCTCGCCTTTTCGGTGGCGCGGGGGTTCGTGCTGTCGGACGATGTCGGGCTGGATTATTTCCTGACCGCCACGCGGGTATAATCGGGCCGCGCCCCTTCCGCCTGCGGACGGAAGGGGCGGGCAGGGCTATTTCCGGTCCAGATTGATGATGAACAGCGGGCCGAAGTCGAACGTCTGCTTGCCCGTCGCCAGTTGCAGCGACGCGCCGATCTCGCCCGCCGCATAGTCGCGATCGGCCCGGCCCTGTACCTGATGGAATTCGAACTGCTCGCCCACGTCGATCGGGTTGCCGAACAGCCCGGTATAGGGTGCCTTTGTCAATTGGACCGATGCGTTGGCGATGCGCGCCTTCGTTCCCGGTGCGATGTCGGTCGCGCGGGCATGGAAGGCGAGGACCAGCCGGTCGCCCTTCTTCACCGGCTGCGTCGTCGCCGATTGCAGCGAGATGCGCCACGCGTCCTTGTCGGCGCCGGGGATCTTCACCCGCTTCACCTTGCCGCCCTCGACCTCCTTCACACGCACGACCGGCGGCGGGCTGGACAGGCCGAAGACCTGGAGGCTGGCGGGCAGCGGGGCGTTGATGACCTTTGCGGCGAAATCGTCGGCGGTCTGCGCGATCGACGGCGCGGCGACCGTGGCGACCATCGCGGCCGCCAGCCAGTATCGATTCATATCCCCTCCCAAGGATGCTGTTTTCGTATCGCGAGGCTAGGCTTCGCGAACGACGCGAATCAACCGAAATCATGAATTGCGATGGCGGCGTTTACGGATAGTCTGTCCCGCGATGACCGATCCGCTCGCCCGCTTCGTCGATGCCCAGCGCGAGACCTGGGATGCCGCGCTGTTCGAACTGAAGGCGGGGGCGAAGCACGGTCACTGGATGTGGTTCATTTTTCCGCAGGCGCGCGGGCTGGGGTTCAGCACGATGGCGCAGCGATATGCGATCGCCGATGTGGCGGAGGCGCGGGCGTATCTGGCGCATCCGTTGCTGGGCGCACGGCTGGTCGAAGGGGCGAACGCGCTGCTCGATCACCGCGACCGTCCGATCGTGCGGATCATGGGGGACGTCGATGCGAAGAAGCTGCGATCGTCGATGACGCTGTTCGACGCGGTCGCCCCTCCCGTCAACGACCTGCCGTTCGAGGTCGTGCTGCGGGCATTTTACGACGGTGAACGCGATGCCGCGACGCTGCGATTCCTGAAGGGATAGGGTCGGGGCGGCCGCACGAACCGCCGCCCCGCGCGTTCGCCCTATCCGTTGGTCAGCTTCATCAGTTTGCCGCCCGCGCCGTCGCCCAACAGCCAGATCGCGCCATCGGGGCCCTGTTCGACCTCGCGGATGCGCGTGCCCATCGACCATTGATCGCCCTTGGCCGCGCCGGTGCCGTTGACATCGACGCGCACCAGCGCCTCGCTCGACAGACCGCCGATGAACAGGTCGCCCCGCCATTGCGGGAACATCGCGCCCGAATAGACGATCAGCCCACCCGGCGAGATGACGGGGTTCCAGCTGACCTTGGGTGCTTCCAGATCGGGTCGGGTGGCGTGGCGCGGGATCGGGCGACCGTCGTAATGATCGCCGTCCGATACGATCGGATAGCCGTAATTGCGTCCGGCGACGATCAGGTTGACCTCGTCGCCACCCTTCGGCCCCATCTCCTGTTCCCACAAATTGCCCTGCGCATCGAATGCGATGCCCAGCAGGTTGCGGTGGCCGTACGACCAGACTGCCGGGTGGAACCCCTTTGCGGTCAGGCCCGGATCGCCCGCCGGCTTCCCGTCGAGCGTCAGGCGCAGTACCTTGCCCAGCGTCGCTTTCGGGTCCTGTGCCGGGTCGAATTTCTGGCGTTCGCCGTTGGTGAAGAACAGGTGCTGCCCGTCGGGGGCAAAGGCGATGCGCCCCGAATAATGACCGTCGCCCGACACGAACAGCGACGCGCGGAACAGCGTTTCGATCTCGCCCAGCCGCTCGACGCCGGGGCTCCCTTCGACGGGACGCAACCGGCCGCGTGCCAGCACCACGCCCTTGCCGCCGTCCCCCGCCACCGAATAGCTGAAATAGACGCGCTGGCTGGTCGCGAAGTCGGGGGCGGGGACCACGTCCATCAATCCGCCCTGTCCCGCCGAATCGACGGGAATGGTCGCCACCACCTGTCGTTGCGTCCCGTCCGCGCCGACCAGCAGCATCTGTCCGCCCTTCTGCGTCACCAGCATCCGGCGATCGGGCAGGAATGCCATCGCCCATGGCGCATCGAACGATGCCACTTCGGTCACGGTGAACGGACGTGCGGCGGCGGCGGTACCCGACGCGGTTGGCGCGGGGACCGGGGCGGGCACGACGACACCGGTATCGGACGCGGGCGTGGCGGATTCGCCCGAACTGCACGCGGCAAGCAGGGCGAAGGCGGGAATGAGCGAACGGAGCATCGGCAGCCTCTCGGGGATCTGGATATCGCATCGACAACGCCCGGCCCCGCCGACACGATCCACCCCCTTGCCGACCGGACGGGGCCGACGTATAGGACCGTTGCTTCCTCGACATCGTCACAGTGCCGAGGCCGGTCCCGACAGGGTCCGGCGGCGAGGCGGCGTTTGTAATGGAGACGGCATGGCGGATATCGCCGAACTGACGCGGATGATCGAGCCGGAGGCGCAGGCGCTGGGCTTCGCGCTGGTGCGCGTAAAGTTCTTCGGCGGCAAATCCGATCCGACGTTGCAGGTGATGGCCGAACGGCCCGACACCCGCCAGCTTACGATCGACGATTGCGCCGCGCTGTCGCGCCGTATTTCCGAAGTCATGGACGAATCGGACCCGATCGAGGAAGCGTACCGGCTGGAAGTATCGTCGCCCGGCATCGACCGGCCGCTGACGCGCCTTGCCGACTATGCCGACTGGCAGGGGTTCGAGGCGAAGCTGACGCTGGATGCGCCGATCGACAGCCGGAAGCAGCTGACCGGCATCCTGCTGGGCGTCGACGGGGATCAGGTGTCGATCGACGTGCGCAAGCACAAGCCGATGACCGTGCCCTTCGCCCGGATCATCGATGCCAAGCTGGTCATCACCGACGCCTTGCTGAAGGCGACCGCGCCGCTCTCTGCCGAGGGTGCCGACGAATATGAAGACGAACCGGCCGACGACGACGTCGCCGACGCAGAAGGACAGAACTGACATGGCCACCGCCGTCACCGCCAACCGCGCGGAACTGATCGCGATCGCGAATTCGGTCGCGTCGGAAAAGATGATCGACAAGGGCATCGTGATCGAGGCGATGGAGGACGCGATCCAGCGTGCCGCCAAGACCCGCTACGGTTCCGAAAACGACATCCGCGCCAAGCTGGACGCCACCACCGGCGACCTGCGGTTGTGGCGCGTGCTCGAAGTGGTCGAGCTGGTCGACGATCATTTCAAGCAGATCGGCGAGAAAGACGCGCAGAAGCTGCAAAAGGGCGCGGCGATCGGCGACTATATCGTCGACCCGCTGCCCCCGATCGAATTCGGCCGCATCCAGGCGCAGGCATCGAAGCAGGTTATCCTGCAAAAGGTGCGCGACGCCGAGCGTGAGCGCCAGTTCGAAGAGTTCAAGGACCGCCAGAGCGAGATCATCACCGGCGTCGTCAAGCGGGTGGAATTCGGCCATGTCGTGGTCGACCTTGGCCGGGCGGAGGGCGTCATTCGCCGCGACCAGCAGATCCCGCGCGAAGCGGTGCGCGTCGGCGATCGCGTCCGGTCGCTGATCCTGAGCGTGCGGCGCGAGAATCGCGGGCCGCAGATCTTCCTGAGCCGGGCGCACCCCGATTTCATGAAGAAGCTGTTCGCGCAGGAAGTGCCCGAAATCTACGACGGCATCATCGAGATCAAGGCAGCGGCGCGCGATCCGGGCAGCCGCGCCAAGATCGGCGTCATCAGCCATGACGGGTCGATCGATCCGGTCGGCGCGTGCGTCGGCATGAAGGGCAGCCGCGTGCAGGCCGTCGTGCAGGAGATGCAGGGCGAGAAGATCGACATCATCCCGTGGTCGCCCGACACCGCGACCTTCGTCGTCAACGCGTTGCAGCCGGCCAATGTCGCGCGCGTGGTGATCGACGAGGAAGAGGACCGGATCGAAGTGGTCGTTCCCGACGATCAGCTCAGCCTCGCCATCGGTCGTCGCGGCCAGAACGTCCGCCTCGCCAGCCAGTTGACCGGCAAGGCGATCGACATCCTGACCGAAGCCGATGCGTCGGAAAAGCGACAGAAGGAATTCGTCGAGCGTTCGGGGATGTTCGAGAAGGAACTGGACGTCGACGAGACGCTGGCGCAGCTGCTGGTCGCCGAAGGCTTCGGCGAACTGGAAGAAGTCGCGTACGTCGAGATCGAAGAGCTGGCCGGGATCGAAGGGTTCGACGAGGATCTGGCGCAGGAGCTGCAAAGCCGTGCGCAGGAAGCGCTCGATCGTCGCGAACAGGCGGCGCGCGAAGAGCGTACCGCACTGGGCGTCGAGGACGCGCTGGCCGCACTGCCCTATCTGACCGAGGCGATGCTGGTCACGCTGGGCAAGGCCGGGATCAAGACGCTCGACGACCTCGCCGATCTGGCGACCGACGAACTGGTCGAAAAGAAGAAGGCAGAACCGCGTCGCCGCAACGACGAGGCACCGAAGCGCGAGGCGCCGAAGGGCGGTATCCTGAGCGACTATGGCCTGAGCGACGAACAGGGCAACGAGATCATCATGGCGGCGCGCGCGCACTGGTTCGCCGATGAGGACGAAGCCGGCGCGGACGACGTCGAACAGCCTGCGGAGGACGCAGTTGCGGAATCCGAACAATGATCCGGCTGGGCTGACCGACACCGTACCGCCCGCGCCCGATGGCGCGGACGGCGGCCATGTTGCCGAACGCAGCTGCATCCTGTCGCGCGAGCATGGCACGCGCGGCGGGCTGGTGCGGCTTGCGCTGTCGCCCGATGGCGAGGTGCTGCCCGACATTCGGGCCAAGGCACCGGGCCGTGGGGCGTGGATCGGCGTCGACCGGGCGACGCTGGAAACCGCGATCGCCAAGGGGCGACTGCGCGGGGCGCTGGCGCGTGCGTTCAAGGGCGCGACGCTGACGATCCCGACCGATCTGCCCGACCGGATCGAGGACGGTCTGCGGCGGCATGCGCTCGACCGGCTCGGGCTGGAATCGAAGAGCGGCTATGTCGTTATCGGCGGCACCGCGATCGAGAAATCGGCGCGCAGCGGCAAGCTGCACGCGCTGTACCATGCGTCCGACGCCGCCGCCGATGGTGCCGGCAAACTGGCGCAGGCATGGCGTGTTGGCACCGACGACGAAGGTTCGGGGCGCAGGGGATTGGCATTGCCGGTCCCGCGCACCATATTGTCGTTAGCGCTTGGGCGCGAAAATGTGGTACATGTCGGCATTACCGACGCACGGGCGGCGCGGCGCAGCAACGAAGCGCTGTCGCGCTGGCTGCACTTTATCGGACCCGAACCCCTTACCGCGGCTTGCGAAACCATTTCGCAGGGCGCATCGACGGCGCAAATTTCCGGCGTTTCTGATGCCGGTGAACTGGGCCGCGACCCATCGAAGCAGGAACCTGAGTAACCGGATGAGCGACATCGACAACGACAAGCCGAAGCTGGGCACCCGCGCGCCGCTCGGCCTCAAGCGCACCGTAGAGACCGGCAAGGTAAAGCAGAGCTTCAGCCACGGCCGGTCCAATACGGTGGTCGTGGAGGTGAAGCGCCGCCGCGTGCTGGGCCGTCCCGGCGAGGAACAGCAGCCCGAACAGACGGCCGCGGAACCCGTGACCGCGCCGGCTCCCGCGCAGGCCGCGCCCAGCCAGGTCGCGCCGTCGCGTCCCGCGACGAGCAATGTCGGCCTGTCGCGCCACGAGCTTCAGGCGAAGCTGCTGCGCGAGGCCGAAGAGGCGCGCATGAACGCCAACGAGGAAAATCGTCGGCGTGACGACCGGATCGCGCGGGAAACCGCCGAGACCGAGCGTCAGCGGATCGAGGACAAGGCGCGCGTCGCGGCCGAGCCGAAGCCGGAACCCGTCGTGGAAGCGGCGCCCGAGCCGCAGCCCGCGCCCGAACCGACTCCTGTCGCGGCACCCGAACCGGCACCGGCACCCGAACCGGTGAAGGCAGCGGAGCCGACGCCCGAGCCGGCGCCTGCGCCTGCGCCTGCGCCCGAACCGGTTGCGGCGGCACCTGCGCCTGCACCGACGCCGGCCCCCGCGCCGACGCCGGTCGCAGCGAAGCCTGCACCCACCCCGGCACGCGCCGCGCCGCGTCCGGCACCGACGCCGGCCCCAGCGCCTGCGCCGATCATCCTGACGGCCGATCCCAGTCGTCCGGCACCGCGTCGCTTCACGCCCGTGCAGCGCCCGGAAATCCCGAAGCCCGAACCGAAACCCGTGGCGGCTCCCGCCCCGGCGGCGGCGACGGCTGCGGCGGCACCCGCCGCCACGGCGGCAGGTCGTCCTGCGGCTGCTGGCCAGCAGGGCCGTCCGGCACCGTCGGGCACCGGTCAGGCGACGCCGCGTCGCAACGAACCGGCGCGTCCGGCACCGTCGCGCGACCGCAAGGGCGACGATCGCCGCCAGTCGGGCAAGCTGACCGTCACTCGCGCGCTGGGCGACGATGGTGCGCGTTCGCGCAGCCTCGCCGCGCTCAAGCGTGCGCGTGAAAAGGAAAAGCGCGGCTTTGGCGGCCCGCGCGAACCGCAGATCAAGCAGATCCGCGACGTGCAGGTGCCGGAGACGATCACCGTGCAGGAACTGGCCAACCGTATGGCCGAAAAGGGCGCGGATCTGGTCAAGACGCTGTTCAAGATGGGTTCGCCCGTTACGATGACGCAGACGATCGATCAGGACACCGCCGAACTGCTGGTGACCGAATTCGGCCACAACATCGTTCGGGTCAGCGACTCGGACATCGATCTGGCGCTCGACACGGCGGAGGACGCCGTCGAATCGCTGCGTCCGCGTCCGCCGGTCGTCACGATCATGGGGCATGTCGATCACGGCAAGACGTCGCTGCTCGACGCGTTGCGCGGCACCGATGTGGTACGCGGCGAAGCGGGTGGCATCACCCAGCATATCGGCGCGTATCAGGTGACGTTGAAGGACAAGTCGAAGATCACCTTCCTCGACACCCCCGGCCACGAAGCGTTCAGCGAAATGCGGGCGCGCGGTGCCGACGTTACCGACATCGTCATCCTTGCGGTGGCGGCCGATGACGGGCTGATGCCGCAGACGATCGAGGCGATCCATCACACGCGTGCCGCAGGCAAGCCGATGATCGTCGCGATCAACAAGGTCGACAAGCACGAGGCGAACCCGCAGCGGATCCGCGAACGCCTGCTCGAACATGACGTGCAGGTCGAGGAAATGGGCGGCGAGACGCAGGACGTCGAGGTGTCGGCGCTCAAGAAGACCGGTCTGGAAGCGCTGATCGAGAAGATCCAGCTTCAGGCCGAACTGCTCGAGTTGCAGGCCAACCCCGACCGCCCGGCGGAAGCCAGCGTGATCGAGGCGAAGCTGGACAAGGGTCGTGGCCCTGTCGCGACCGTACTGGTCCGGCGTGGCACGCTTCGCGTCGGCGACGTGTTCGTCGTCGGTGCCGAAAGCGGCAAGGTCCGTGCGCTGATCGACGACAAGGGTCGCCAGATCAAGGAAGCGGGCCCGTCCGTACCGGTCGAGATCCTCGGCCTGTCGGGTGTGCCGATGGCGGGCGATCCGTTGCAGGTGGTCGAGAACGAGGCACGTGCCCGCGAAGTCGCGGAGTACCGTCAGGGCGTGCAGCTTCAGAAACGCACGACCCAGGCACCGGCCAGCCTCGAAAGCATGTTCTCGGCGCTCAAGTCGAAGCAGGCGATCGAATATCCGCTGGTGGTCAAGGCCGACACGCAAGGGTCGGTCGAGGCGATCGTGGGTGCGCTCAACAAGATTTCGACCGACGATATCCGGGTGCGCATCCTGCATTCGGGCGTCGGCGGCATCACCGAGAGCGACGTGACGCTGGCGGCGGCATCGGGAGCGCCGATCATCGGCTTCAACACCCGTCCCAATGCCAAGGCGCGTGAAATCGCCGAGCGGAACAAGGTGGCGTTCAAATATTACGACGTCATCTACACGCTGACCGACGAGATCCGTGCGGGCATGGCGGGTACGCTGGGGCCGGAAGCGTTCGAAACGGTCGTCGGCCGCGCCGAAATCCGCGAAGTCTTCTCGGCGGGCAAGCATGGTCGGGCCGCCGGTCTGCTGGTGGTCGAAGGCGTCATCCGCAAGGCGCTCAAGGCGCGCATCACGCGCAACGACGTCATCATCTATCAGGGTGAGATCGCGTCGCTGCGCCGCTTCAAGGACGATGTTCCCGAAGTGCGCGCCGGTCTGGAATGCGGTGTGACGTTCACGCAGAACTTCACCGACATCAAGGCGGGCGACTTCCTCGAAACCTACGAAGTCGAACTGCGCGAACGGACGCTGTGACGGATGCCGGGCGGCAGGGGGCAACCCTTGCCGCCACGATCCGGCCCCGGCTGCGGTTCGGCCTGTTGTGGGTGAGCGGCGGGGCGGCGGCGTTGTTCGTCGCCAATATGCTGGGCGGTCCGGCGATGCCGGTCGTTCTGGTATTGCTGGCTGTCCTGTGGATGTGGCTGGCGCTCGACGCGGCGTTGGCCGCGTGGCGTTGGCGGACAGCGGGAATGCCGGCGTTGCTGCTGCCGGGCATCGCCGTCGTCGCCCTTCCGTTTGCCGGTTTTCTGGCCAGCCACGCGCTCTACTGGTCGCATGTCGCACCGTCATGGTGGTTGCTGCGGTCGGAACGTGTCGCGTTTGACGCGGCGCTGGCGGGCGGGCCGGTCCCGACGGGCGTCGGCAGGGTCGAGCGCAGCAGGGTGCGTACTGCCTTCCCCACCGTCAACGGCATGTTGGGCGCATGGGCGGGGATCGTCCACGACCCGACCGGTCGCATGGCGGCCGCACGCGGCTGGAACGGCGGCCCGGTCGCGGCTGACATCCGTGACGCCTTTGGTAATCACACCATCTGGTGCCAGCGACTCGACAGTCGATGGTTCCACTGCCAATTCGATTGAGCCATGCCAGAAACCACTCCCGAAACCCGCTCCGTCCGTCTGCTGCGCGTCGGCGAACAGGTCCGCCACATCCTCTCGGAAATCCTTGCGCGCGGCGATGTCCACGACCCGGTGCTTGAAAAGCATCTGGTATCCGTCACCGAAGTCCGCATGTCGCCCGACCTGCGCCACGCGACGGTGTTCGTGAAGCCGCTGTTGGGCAAGGACGAGGCGATCGTGGTCAAGGCATTGCGGACCAACACCGCCTATCTCCAGTCCGAAGTCGCCGGGCGAGTGAACCTGAAATACGCCGCGAAGCTCAAATTTCTCGTCGACGACAGTTTCGACGAAGGGACGCGAATCGACCAGTTGTTGCGTGATCCCAAGGTCGCGCGCGATTTGGCCGAGGACGGCGACGACGATTGACTTGGGAACCGGTAAGACGCATCTTACCGAGATGAACACGCATACCACCCTGTCGGCGAAAGGGCAGGTCGTGATCCCGAAAGAGGTCCGCGACGCACTGGGGCTGAAACCCGGCCAGCGGCTCGACGTCACCCGGTCGGGCGATGCGATCGTGCTGCGGCCGACCGCGGAAAAGAGCGGTCGCTCGTTCGAGGAAATCACCGCGAGCATCCGCGCGATCGTGAAATATGACGGGCCGACAGTGACAATCGAGGAAATGAACGAAACGATCGCCCAATGCTGGGAAGAATCAGCCCTGCGGAGTGATCGTGCGGGCGATTGATACGAACGTCGCCGCACGTTTCCTGCTTGCCGATCACCCCGAACAGACGGCCGCTGCCATCGCGATTATCGGGTCCGGCGTGTACATACCGCTTACGGTCCTCCTCGAACTTGGGTGGTTGCTGACGTCCCGGTATCGTCAGAGTCGCGAAGTCGTGGCAGCGGCACTTCTGAACCTCATCGACCTGCCAAGCGTACAGGTTGCGGAGGTGGCGATCGTTCGCTGGGCGTTGGGTCGGTTCGGCGATGGCGGCGACTTTGCCGACATGCTGCATCTGGTCGCTGCGCGGGACGCCACCGCATTCGCCACCTTCGACCGGGGTGTCGCCATCGCCGCCGGTCCGGACAGCCCCGTCGCCGTCGAAACGCTCTGATGGCCAAGCTGTACTTCTATTATGCGTCGATGAACGCCGGCAAATCGACGACGCTGTTGCAGGCGGATTTCAACTATCGCGAGCGCGGACTGACGACGATGCTGTTCACGGCGGGCATCGACACGCGCGAAGGGGCGGGGACGATCGGGTCGCGTATCGGGCTGGCGATGCCGGCCGCGACGTTCGATGGCGACAGCGACCTGCACGCCCGGATCGCCGCGCAGCATCGCGATCATCCGGTCGGGTGCGTGCTGGTCGACGAGGCGCAGTTCCTGTCGGAAGCACAGGTCGACCAACTGGCCCGCGTGGCCGACGAACTGGGCGTCCCGGTGCTTGCGTACGGATTGCGCACCGATTTTCGCGGGGCACTGTTCCCCGGATCGGCGCGGTTGCTGGCGATCGCCGATGCGCTGATCGAACTCAAATCGGTCTGTACCTGTGGACGAAAGGCGACGATGAACCTGCGCGTGGATGAAGACGGCAACGCAGTGCGCGAGGGCGCGCAGACCGAGATCGGCGGCAACGACCGTTACGTCGCGCTGTGCCGTCGCCATTTTTGTGAAGCGATGCGCGGCTGATGCACGGCTGGATCGTCATCGACAAGCCGTTGGGGCCGGGATCGACGCAGGTCGTCTCGGCGGTCAAGCGGGCGCTGCGCAGCGGCGGCTATGGCAAGTGGAAGGTCGGCCATGGCGGCACGCTCGACCCGTTGGCCAGCGGCGTGCTGCCGGTCGCGATCGGCGAGGCGACCAAGCTGGCCGGGCGGATGCTGGATGCGTCGAAGGAATATGCCTTCACGATCCGGTTCGGCGCGCAGACCGATACGCTCGATCTGGAAGGAAAAGTGATCGTCGAATCGCCGGTGCGGCCGACGCTGGCGGCGGTGCAGGCGGTGCTGGCGCGCTTCACCGGACCGATCGAACAGGTGCCGCCCGCCTATTCGGCGCTGAAGGTCGATGGCGAGCGCGCCTATGACCTTGCGCGCAAGGGCGAGGATGTGGTGCTGGCGACCCGCAACGTGACGGTGTTTTCGCTGGAGATTCCCGCCGATACCCCGGACCGACCGACCGATGCCGGGGCGGACGTGCAGGAGATCACCCTGTTCGCGCACGTGTCGAAGGGCACGTACATCCGCAGCCTCGCGCGCGACATTGCGCTGGCGGTGGGGACGGTGGGGCATGTGACCATGCTTCGCCGGACGCGCGCAGGTCCGTTCGGGCTGGAAAACGCCATTTCGCTGGACAAACTAGCCGAATTGGGGCAGGGGCGCGCGCTTGAACATACGCTTCTGCCGCTGGGTGCGGGGCTGGACGACATCCCGGCTCTACCACTCGACCCCGATCAGGCAGAGCGGCTCCGCAGGGGGCTCAAGCTGATCGGGACCGCTGCGGACGACGGGCTCGGCTTCGCGACGCTGGACGATGTTCCGGTCGCGCTGGTCGAAACCCTGTCCGGGGAAACCCGGGTCGTGCGTGGCTTCAACCTCGAATAGAAAGGACGACGATGTCGATCACTCCCGAGCGCCGCCAGGCGCTGATTCAGGAACATGCCCGCGCCGAAGGCGATACCGGCAGCCCCGAAGTACAGGTCGCGATCCTGACGACCCGCATCCAGAACCTGACCGACCATTTCAAGACGCACGCGAAGGACAATCACTCGCGTCGCGGCCTGTTGATGCTGGTCAACAAGCGGCGCTCGCTGCTCGACTATCTGAAGAAGAAGGACGCGGAGCGCTATACGTCGCTGATCGCGAAGCTCGGTCTTCGGAAGTAAGGATCGGGGGCGGCCGCAGGGTCGCCCCTTTTTCTTGTGCCCGGCGGTGCCGAACCGCCACGAGATTGCCCCGGAAAACGGGGTATAGGCTTCGCGACCGGACATCCGGCCAAGCCGTCCCGCCGCAATCCGGCGTCGCGGGACAAGGGCCACACGGCCCGACCCATGGGGCGGAGGTTCCGCCCCAAGCTGCCCCGGCGTGCATCTGGCCGCCGGAGTGAAGGAAACGACATGTTCGATATCAAGAAAAGCACCATGGACCTGGGCGGCAAGACGCTGACCCTCGAAACCGGCCGCGTGGCGCGGCAGGCCGACGGCGCGGTCATCGCGACGCTGGGCGAAACGGTGGTGTTGTGCGCGGTCACCGCCGCGCGTTCGGTCAAGGAAGGGCAGGACTTCTTTCCGCTGACCGTCCACTATCAGGAAAAATACTCGGCGGCCGGCCGCATTCCCGGCGGCTTCTTCAAGCGTGAGCGCGGCGCGACTGAAAAGGAAACGCTGACCAGCCGCCTGATCGATCGCCCGATCCGCCCGCTGTTCCCGGAAGGCTTCTACAACGAGATCAACGTGATCTGTCAGGTTCTCAGCTATGATGGCGAGAACGAGCCGGACATCGTCGCGATGATCGCGGCGTCGGCGGCGCTGACCATTTCGGGCGTGCCGTTCATGGGTCCGATCGGCGCGGCGCGCGTCGGCTATATCGACGGCGAATATGTGCTGAACCCGACGCTGGAACAGGTGAAGGAAGGCGATCTGGATCTGGTCGTCGCCGCCACCGGCGGTGCGGTGATGATGGTCGAATCCGAAGCCAAGGAACTGTCGGAAGAGATCATGCTGGGCGCGGTCGTGTTCGCGCACGATGCGTCGAAGAAGATCGTGAACTGCATCATCGACTTGGCGGAACAGGCCGCCAAGGAGCCGTGGGAACTCTCCCCCGTCGCCGACCAGTCGAAGGCGAAGAAGAAGCTCAAGGACCTGATCGGCAAGGATCTGGCCGCCGCCTACAAGCTGACCGACAAGCAGGCGCGCCAGAACGCGATCAACGACGCGCGTACCAAGGCGCGCGACGCGTTCGCGGACCTGAAGGAAAGCGATCCCGCGCAGTATCTCGGCACGCTCAAGCTGGTGAAGAAGCTGGAAGCCGAGATCGTCCGGACCGCCATTCTGAAGGACGGCCGCCGCATCGACGGTCGCGACACGAAGACGGTCCGCCCGATCGAGGCGATGGTCCATTTCCTGCCGCGCGCCCATGGTTCGGCACTGTTCACGCGTGGCGAGACGCAGGCGATCTGCACCACCACGCTTGGCACCAAGGACGCCGAGCAGATGATCGACGGGCTGAACGGCCTGAGCTACGAAAACTTCATGCTGCACTATAACTTCCCGCCCTATTCGGTCGGTGAAGTCGGCCGCTTCGGCGCGCCGGGCCGTCGCGAAGTCGGTCACGGCAAGCTCGCATGGCGCGCGCTGCACCCGGTGCTGCCGTCGAAGGAAGAGTTTCCGTACACGATCCGCGTCCTGTCGGACATCACCGAGTCGAACGGATCGTCATCGATGGCGACCGTCTGCGGCGGTTCGCTGTCGATGATGGACGCCGGCGTGCCGCTGAAGCGTCCGGTGTCGGGCATCGCGATGGGCCTGATCCTCGAAGGCAAGGATTTCGCGGTCATCAGCGACATCCTGGGTGACGAGGATCATCTGGGCGACATGGACTTCAAGGTTGCCGGGACCAGTGAAGGCATCACCAGCCTTCAGATGGACATCAAGATCGCCGGCATCACCGAAGAGATCATGCGGATCGCGCTCGCGCAGGCGAACGAAGGCCGTGCGCACATCCTCGGCGAAATGGCCAAGGCGCTGGGCGAGACGCGCGGCGAGCTGTCGGCACACGCGCCGCGCATCGAAACCTTCACGATCGACAAGTCGAAGATCCGTGAAGTGATCGGCACCGGCGGCAAGGTGATTCGCGAGATCGTGGCGACCACGGGCGCGAAGGTCGACATCGACGACGAGGGCGTCATCAAGGTGTCGTCGTCCGATCCCGCGCAGATCGAAGCCGCGATCAACTGGATCAAGGGGCTGGTCGAAGAGGCCGAGGTCGGCAAGATCTATAACGGCAAGGTCGTCAACCTCGTCGATTTCGGTGCGTTCGTGAATTTCATGGGCGGCAAGGACGGTCTGGTTCACGTCTCCGAAATCCGCAACGAGCGCGTCGAGAAGGTCGCCGACGTCCTGTCCGAAGGGCAGGAAGTGAAGGTCAAGGTTCTCGAAGTCGATCCGCGCGGCAAGGTTCGCCTGTCGATGCGCGTCGTCGATCAGGAAACCGGTGCCGAGCTGGAAGACAGCCGTCCGGTGCGTGAACCGCGCGAAGGTGGCGACCGTGGCCCGCGCGGCCCGCGTCGCGACGGCGGCGACCGTCCGCGCGGCGAGGGTGGCGATCGCGGCCCGCGCCGTGAGGGTGGCGACCGTGGCCCCCGCAGCGAAGGCGCTGATCGTGGTCCGCGCCGCGACCGTGGCCCACGCCGCGAAGAAGCGAAGGGCGAGGGCGGCGACGCCGGCCTGCCGTCGTTCATCACCGATAACTGATCGGTCGACCATCGGGTCGGACAGGGGGAGCCCGCAGCGATGCGGCTCCCCTTTTTCATGCTCGTTTGCCAAGCGTTCCGAAACGCGGCATGCCGGCCGGCCATACAGTTCGGGAACCGGTCGCACATCCATATGGAACTAACGGAAACTCCGATGCCGGGCCGGTGGCTCGAACGGCTGCCGTTGCTTGCGCCGCGACCATGGATGGCGCTGGCGATGACGCTGTTGCTGGTCGCGGTGGCGTTCGGGGTGCGATGGGTCGCAGACGATTCGTTGCCGCCGGGGTTTCCGTTCGTCAGCTTCTTTCCCGCCGTCATCATCGCATCGTTCCTGTTCGGAGCGCGGATGGGGGCGGTCGCCGGGGTGCTGTGCGGCATGCTGGCATGGGTCTTCTTCGTATCGCCCGGCCACCTGTTCCAGCTGTCGTACCAGACGGTCGTGGCGATGGCGTTCTATGCCGTCGTCGTCGGCACCGACGTCGCGCTGGTCCACTGGATGCAGCGCGCCAACCGGCATCTGGCCCGCGAACGCGAACTCAGCCGGGCGTTGGCCGACCGGGGGCAGTTGCTGTTCGCCGAACTCCAGCACCGCGTCTCGAACAATCTTCAGGTCGCAGCCGCGCTGCTGTCGCTCCAACGGCGCGGCATCGCCGATCCGCTGGCGCAGAATGCGCTGAACGAGGCGTCACGACGGCTGGCGCTGATCGGGCGGATCAGCCGGCAGCTCTATGATGCGGCCGGCGGCGTGCGCGACATGCGCGGTTTTCTGGAGCCGTTGTGCAGCGATGTGATCGCCGCCAGCGGCCGCGACGACGTCCGCTATGTGATCGACATGGTCGACGACGCCCCGCTGCGGCCCGACGCAGCGGTGCCGCTGGCGCTGATCGTGGCGGAAGCGATCGCCAATGCGATCGAACATGGCTTTGCCGGTCGTCAGGGCGGGACGATCGAACTGCGCCTGTCGCGCGACGGCGCCGATCAGGTGTGCGTCGAGATCCGCGACGACGGATGCGGCCTGCCGCCCGGTTTCGTGATGGAGGCCAGCGACAATCTGGGGCTGAAGATCGCGGCGATGCTGGCGGCGCAACTTGACGGCCGGTTCGAACTGGTCGGCGGACGGGGAACGACGGCGCGTCTGACGCTGCCCGCCTGACGTCATCCCCATCCCAGCCAAGCACGCAACGGGTTCGCCGGATCGGCGACCAGCTTGACGGTCAGCGCCAGCGAGATGGCGACCAGCAGCGGCCGGATCGCGCGTCCGCCGAACCGGATCGCCAGCACCGCCCCGATCTGATTGCCGATCACGCTGGCCACCGCCATCGCGATGCCGACGATCCACAGCACATGCCCGCCCGCCAGCAGCATCGCGAAGCCGGCAAGGTTGCTGGCAAGGTTCAGCAGCTTCGCATGCGCCACCGCCCGCGTCACCCCGAACCCCGCGGCACTGACCAGCAACAGCGTGTAGAACGACCCCGTGCCCGGTCCGAAGAACCCGTCATACGCCCCGATCGCCCCGATCGCCGACAACAGGCCGATGGGGGCGAGGCGGGTATGCGTATCGACCTCCGACAGGCGCGGACCGAACAGGAAATATCCCGCCATCGCGACAAGCAGCAACGGCAGCAATCCGGCAAGGAACCGCGAATCGATCATCTGGACCAGCGCCGCACCGCCGATCGATCCGACGAACGCCGCGATCGCCGGTCCCCGGAACCGCGCCAGATCGATCCGTCCACCGCGCCAGAAGGCATAGGCCGCGCCGGCCGTGCCGCACGCGCTTTGCAATTTGCCGGTGCCCAGCGCCATGACCGGGGGAACGCCCGCCGCCAGCAGGGCAGGGATCGTGATCAGCCCGCCGCCGCCCGCCATCGCATCGATGATCCCGGCAACCAGCGCAGCCGCCATCAACAGCGCGACGATGTCATAGGTGAGGTGCATGGGCCCGCTTACGCCGGTACGGCGAGGAACCAAAGCGACGGAAGGGTGGGTGGGGAGCTTCTGTTGCCCGGTGCTCCCCGTACCGCTGGTGTCCGCTTCTGTTGCCCGGTGCGGCCCGAACCGCGCTATGTAGAGTAACTTCAGGCCGTGAGGCCCTTAGTTACGCTGCAATCGCGAGTGCTTCGTTATCGTTGGCACTTGTGTAATGGGCCGTTGCGGTGGTCCCATTCCGAGCGAAAACAGCGCTTTTCAACACACGTCGATCCTGGTTCGGCCCCGTCAGAAACGGTGTCCAGAAACACCACCACTTATGGTGGAGCCGCCGGGTACTGCCCCCGGGTCCGCTGCGCCTATTGTACGCCGCAGTTTATCGCCATAGCCGGCTGGAAGCCGACGACCGGGATATAGGCGATCGGAAGCGACTTGAAAAGAACCCGACTTCCCAATCGTGCGGCATGATGGCATGGACCCTGCATCATGCTGACCCAGCGTTCCCGCTATGCGTTGCGTGCGATGCTGTTTCTGGCCGAACAGCCTGCCGCCGCACCGCCCATGCCGATGCACCGCATCGCGGTGGCCGCCAACGTGCCGCGAAAATTTCTCGAACTGATCCTCGCCGACCTGCGCGAGGCGGGGTTCCTGCATTCGACGCGCGGCAAGGCGGGCGGCTATCACCTCGCGCGGCCGGCACATCGCATCTCGCTGGGCGAGATCATCCGCGTGATCGAAGGGCCGCTGGCACTGGTGCCGTGCGTCAGCCGCACCGCGTACCGTCCCTGCGGCGATTGCAAGGACGAGGCGACCTGCGCGATCCGCATCGCAATGGCGCGGGTGCGCGACGAAACCGCGCGAATCCTCGACGGCACCAGCCTCGGCGATGCCGCCTGTATCGAACTGGCGGCGGCCTGAACGGGTTCGATCCACACGGACGATGCGCTATGCGTCGGCGATGATTCGACCGTTCCTCGCGTTCCTCGCGCTCTTTCTCGCGCTGCCGGCTGCGGCGCGTGACATCCTGTTCGTCGGCAACAGCTTCACCTTCGGCGCGGGGTCGCCGGTGCGCGAATGGCGGCCCGACAGCGTCACCGACCTGAACCGCGAAGGGATCGGCGGCGTCCCCGCGCTGTTTCGCGCCTTCGCCGAACAGGCGGGACTGGACTGGCAGGTCCATCTGGAAACCGCGCCGGGCACCGACCTTGCCTATCACTACGACCGGCGGCGCACGGTCATCGACCGGCGGTGGGACGTCGTGATCCTGCAAGGCTATTCGACGCTGGATGCGGAGCGCCCCGGCGATCCGACGCGCCATGCCGATGCCGCAAGGAAACTGACCGACCTGTTCCGGCGGCGCAATCCACGGGTGCAGGTGCAGCTGGTCAGCACATGGTCGCGTGCCGACCTGATCTATCGTCCCGGCAGTCGCTGGTCGGGTAAACCGATCACGGCGATGGCCGACGATCTGGCGGAGGGCAACCGCGTGGCGTTGCGCCGGGCACCGGCGATCCGGGGCGCGATTCCGGTTGGACGGGCGTGGAACCGGGCGATCACGAGCGGGCTGGCCGATGCGAACCCGTATGACGGGATCGATCCGGGCCGGATCGGCCTGTGGGCGGACGACCGGTATCATGGCAGCACGGCGGGCTATTATCTGGAAGCGCTGACGATCTTCGGGCGGGTGACGGGCCATGACGTCCGCCGGCTGGGGCCGGGGGAGCGCGCGGCCGCCGAACTGAAGCTGACGCCCGCCGCCGCGAAAGCGTTGCAGCGGGTGGCATGGGCCACGCTGCGAGCCGATCGATGACGCGTCCGTCGGTGCTTTGGTGGCTGGCACCGGTATTGGTGCTGGGCGGATGCGGCTCCGGTGGTGACGATGATCGTGCGTCGCGGCTGAAGGCGGCGGGGCCGAACCCCGACCTGGCGGCGATGCTGCGCGTGGCAAGTGCCGATGCCGGACGGGGACAGTTCGGCCGGTGCGCCGCATGCCATACGATCGGCAAGGGCGGTCAGGCACTGGCCGGCCCCAACCTGCACGGCATCATGGGCCGGGCTGTCGCGGCCGATGCGCGCTTCGGCTATACCCAGGCGCTGATCGATTGGGGCGGGCGTTGGGACGATGCGCGGATGGACGCATGGCTGGCCGCGCCGTCGCGGCAGGTTCCCGGTACGCGGATGGCGTTCGGCGGCATTGCCGACCCGCTCACCCGCGCCGACCTGATCGCCTATCTTAAAACGGCGCGCTGACCGGCGCTGGGACCGGTCCGCCCAGTACCCGCTGGAACAGCGCCAGCATCCATCCCGTTGCCTGCACGAACAACGCCGGGTCATAGCGCGGCCCTTCGTCGCGCAGAAAGGCGTGCTGCGCATTGACCTCGTGCCATTCGTACCGCGCGCCGACCTGTTCCAGTCGCGCCCGGATCGCCTCGCGCCCGGCAAAGGGGACGTGCGGGTCCTGCCGACCCCATATGAACAGCGTCTCCGCTGCCAGCTGGTCCATCCGCGCGAGGCTGTCGTCGGCACGTCCTTCGCCCAGCGACCCCGCATGGATATCGGTCGGATAGAAACAGGCTGCGGCCGAGACTCGCGGATCGAGCGCGGCGCGATACGCCAGATGCCCGCCCAGACACACGCCCGCGACGCCGATCCGCCCGCTGCACGCCGGATGCGCCGTCAGAAAGTCGATCGCCCGCTGGGCATCGGCATCGAACGCCGCGACCGGCTTGGCGAATTTCAGCGCATTGCCCCGATCGGTCCCCGCCGGATCGTAGGCCAGCACCGTGCCGGGTGCCTCGTATTCGTGGTACACTTCAGGCACCGCCACGACATATCCATGCCCCGCGATGAACGCCGCCAGTCGCCGGATCGGATCAGTGACCTGATAGATTTCGGAATACAGAATCACCCCCGGAAACCGATCGCCTCCCGCTGGCCGAAAAACGTGCGTCCGCATCACACCGCCATCGGGGGCGGGGAGGTCGGTATGCTCGGCAGGGTGCAGGATCATGATCGCCCTGTGCGATGGCGGGGCCGCGATGGCAAGCCGACGGGACGACCAAGGCACGACAGGACCAATCCGGGTGTCGGACCGCCGACGCGCCTACCTCGTCGGCGAACACAGTATAATTCCGGCAGTTTCGCAAAGGTGATGGAAGGCCATGGCGAAGCAGCACATCGTCCGGTTGCTCGATTCGAAAGGCGTCGCGATGGACGATATGTCGGGATATGCTTGCCATGCCGCCGCATGCGCGCTCGAACGCGTGACCGGGCTGCGCGGTCTCGACGCGCGACGCCGTCATGCCGAACTGTTGCGGTTGATCGGGGAATCCCGGCGGCAGCCCGCTGCGGACGGCACTACGGACGCGATGTCGCAGGCGTGCTGATGCCGATCGGTCTGCTATGCCGACGAACGTCGACCCGTTCGCATTCATGCCCGAACCGTCCGCCATCCCCGGTCGATCAGGAAGGGATGGGCAGCATCGGGAATGCAAACGCGGCCGGACCAACCCCGTGGCTTGCCGTATGCCGAACCGCTTGAAAATCGGACAAAGAGTACGTTCACCGCGCTATACAAGCGGCGCGGAGACGCGCACCACCGCACCTATGGAGTCGATATCCGTCCCCGCAACCGTGATCGCGCGCCACGCCGCTGGGATCGTCGCGGTCGATGCGGACGGTATCGCGATCGCCAGTAGCGGACCGATCGAACGGTATCTGGGTCCGGTGCCCGACGTGATTGGCCGTCGGATCGAACAAACGATCGATCCGGCCTTGCGCGGGGCCATCGCCAGGTTGCTGGATGGCACCGCGACCATCGTGCACGACCTGGTTCTGGCAGCCGGTACGCGCACCGTGTCCATCGCGCTCGAACCCGGCGAGGGGGACGCGGCGGCGCTGCTGATCTTTCGTGACGAGTTCGCTTCACCCGATTTTCGGCCGGATGCGTCCGACATATCGCAACACCGGGTGCGCAACATCCTGTCGGTCGTCCGTTCCGTATTCCGCCGCACTGCCGAAACCAGCGACGGCGACGAACTTGCCGCCGGCTTTACCGGACGGCTCGACGCACTGGCGCGGACGCATGCGATGCTGTTGCGCGGAACGGACGATACCGTCGATCTGGCCGAACTCGTCGCGGGCGAACTGTTGATCGATGGCGGGCCGGACGGCGTCCGCATCCAGATGGATGGCCCCCCGGTGCGGTTGCGCGCGAACGCCGCACAGGCATTTGGCCTGCTGGTCCACGAACTGACCATCAACGCGATCACATGGGGTGCGCTCGGCACGACACGCGGAACGCTGCATATCGACTGGGCGCTGGAAGAAGCGGACGGGGAGCAGCAACTGCGGTGGAGGTGGCGGGAGCGGGGGGTCGCAGTCGTCGATACTGCACCTTCGCGAAGCGGATTCGGCCGCGAATTGGTCGAACGTGCCCTTCCGTACGAACTGAATGCCCGGACCGAACTGGTCTTCGCGCCGGGCGGGCTAACCTGTATCATGCGCGTTCCGTTGATCCATATTATTGTATTGAAATCGTAAATGGTCGCACAAGTGTTCCAACAAAGTTTGGAGGACCTTGAATGGCCACGGACGATCATTGGCTCGACGGACGCGCGATCCTTGTCGTAGAAGACGTTTACTGGATCGCGGATGATTTTCGTCGCGCGCAGGAATCGAACGGCGCGCATATTGTCGGTGTCCTCGTATCGGCGTTGCGTGAGGCAACGACCATGTGCGGGCAACCCGCGTGATGGCCAGCGTCTCCCCTATCTCCGGTCGCGCCCCGGCGTTCGACCTGCCGGTGCTGCGTCGTTTGACCGCGCTGGTGCCGATCGACCTGACCGTCGCGATGCCGATCGACCGGGCGGCAACGCAGTCCAAGCGGTATCCGGCGCGCACGACACTGAGCGGCGAGCGGCAGCCGGCGCAACCGGCGCGGACGATCATGTCGGGCTGGGCGGCGCATTGCCGGCTCCTGTCCGACGGTCGGCGGCAGATCGTGCGGCTGTTGCTTCCGGGCGATATCCTGCCCGCCACCGCGCCTGATAACGTGCCGTCCGACGAGACGGTGATGGCATTGACCGAAATGGTGATCGCACCGGCCGCCGCGCTGCTCGCATCGGTCGATCCGCAGGTCGTGCGGGCGTTGCGGATCGATGCCGCGATGCAGCGGGGCTATCTATATACCCAGGTCACGCGGCTGGGACGGCAATCCGCGATCGAACGCACGGCAGGGTTGCTCCTCGAACTGTACGACCGCCTCGCGCTGGTCGGGGCGACCGAGGGACCGGATCGTTTCGTGATGCCGTTGACGCAGGAAACGCTGTCCGACGTGCTGGGGCTGACTACCGTGCATACGAACCGCACCGTGCAGCAATTGCGTCGCGAACGGCTGATCGAAACCGGCCGGGGGCGCACGCGCATCGTCGATCGCGCGGCGCTGGCGCAGATCGCCGATTATCGCCGTACCGGAGGGCGCGAAGCATATAGGCCGATGTTGTAAGGCTGATCCGCCGGAACATCGTTTCGGGGCATTGAGGCAATGTCCGAACGTCGACTCCCGAAGGCGGCTGGACGCAGGATCCAGCATCGACGGGCAGCGCGAACCCATCGTGTTCCGCGACCAGCTACTGGGCAAGGAACCGATCCCTTGCCCGGCGCGCCGACAGCGGTGCGCGGGCCGAACAGATCGCGTGACGCGACCTCGACCCCGTCGCTCAGGGTGAAGGGGCCGGAACCGCCGTCGGCGCGCCGGACACCAGTTCCAGCCGCTGCGGCACCGTACCCATCTCGATCCCTTCCTCGCGGAACTGCGTCAGCAGGTCGAGAAACACGTTGCTGCGCGCGCCATAGGCGGTGCGCGGCGAATCGACATGGGCAAAGCTGTTGAACGCGATCCGCCCGTCGACGATCGCATCGACGAACACCGCCGGGGCGGGGTCGGCCAGCACCGCTTCCTCCCGCGCAAACGCGTCGAACACGATCTGTCGCACCCGTGCCGCATCGACGCCCAGCGGCACCGAAAACTGGATCTGAATCCGTCCCAGCGGGCTGGCGAGCGTCTTGTTGAGCACCGATTTGGTGATGAGTTCGGAATTGGGCACGATCAGCGTCGAATGATCCGCCAGCGTGATTTCGGTCGATCGCACGCTGATCCGCTTCACATCGCCCTCGTCGGTGCCGACGCGGATCAGGTCGCCGATCTTGATCGGGCGTTCGGCCAGCAGGATCAGGCCCGACACGAAATTCTGCGTGATCGCCTGCAACCCGAACCCGATGCCGACCGACAATGCCGACAACAGCAGCGCGATCCGTTCGACTCCGATGCCCAGCGACGCCAACGCCCAGATCACCGCCAGCGCGATACCGACATAGCGTGCGACGAGGCTGATCGAATTGCGTCCGCTGCCATCAAGGTCGGTCGCGGGCAGATAGCGCCCCTCCAGCCAGCGCATGAAGCCACGAACCAGCGCCAGCCCGATCGCCAGTACGACAATGCTGCGCAGGATCGCACCGGGCGAGATCGCCACGCCGCCGACGTCGATGCCGCGTGCCAACTCGCCCAGCCGACCGAACGCGCTGGTCACCCCGCTGCCCCCGCCGAACGGTGCGACCCACAGCCCCAGTGCCAGCACCGCGACCAGCACGCGCAGCACGCCCGACAGCAACACGCCGAACTGGTCGATCGCGCCGCCGCCGATGCCGAAGCCGCGCGTCATCGCCACGCCCAACCGGCTATGCCGTTCGAACAGCGATGTCGCGATGTCGTCGATCGCCGCCAGCAACAGATAGACGGCCGATCCCAGCACCAGCGTCCATGCGACCATCTGACCCAGGAACAGCGCGAACCCGACGAATCCGATCGCCAGCGCGCCCAGCGCCAGCGCGACGATGCCCCACGCGATCAGCGCGACCGCCGCCAGCCCGGTTTCGGCGGGGGCATCGGCGTCGCGCGTCGCGCGCAGCCGGCCGATCGCGCCCAGCGCGAACGCGATCAGTGCCATGTGCAGCAAGGCAATGGTCGCCTGCGTCGCGATCCGTGCCGCCGCGCTGGTGCCGATCGCCGCATTCAGCGCTTCGATCAGGATCGCCGCGCTCGCCAATCCGGCCAGCAGGAAGGAATAGGGGCGTAGTTGCTGCGCGACCGCATCGCCGACCGGCGCGATCCGCCAGCTCGGCTGGCCGCGCATCAGCACCGCGCCCAGCACCGCACTGGCGAACGCGCCGAACCCGATCGCCACGACCGCGGCGTCGATCGCCTCGTCCATCCGCGCCGATACCAGCCCCGACCAGCGCGCGCCCGCCGCCAGCGCGGCGGCGGCGAACAGCGGGGCGATCGTGCCGATCAGCACCCGCCACAGCGCATTCGCCGACCGGCGTACCCGCCGCCCCGGCGCGCCGTCGATCAACAGCCGCTGGCCCAGCCGCCCCGCCGCCAGACGCACCGGTACCAGCAGCAGGATAGCCGCGATCAGCCCGATCAGCAGCGGCCATGGCATCCCGCCCGGCGCGCGCGTCACGGCGGCGCTTTCGTCGGCGATGAAGCGGTGTACGCGGTGCAGGTCGCGCGGCAACGCCTGGACGATGCCGGACCAGAAGGCCGGGGTCAGCGGCGAAGGCGTGCGGCCCAGCACCTTCTGGCTGAACTCGGCCGCTTCGCCCTGCTGGATTTCATCGACGAGTTGCTGCGCCTCGACCGCGAGGAGCCGTGCGCGCTTCATCGCCGAATCGAGCGTGGTGCGTTGCCGCGACAGGTCGCGACGCTCCGACGCGATCGCGGGGTCTTCCGCTGCCGCCGCCGCGCCCAATTGCACCAGCCGTGCATCGATCTGCGCCAGATCGCCTTCGACCTGCGTTGCCGAATCGAGCGTCGACGTGCGTACCGCCTGCGCCCGTGCGCGCAGCGCGGCACGATCTGCGGGTTCCAGCCGGGTATCGAGCGCGCCGTCGACCGCGGCCAGTTCGGCCGTCGCCGCGTTCAGCCGGGCAGGATAATCCGGGGCGGCTTCCTGCGCCGATGCGGGCAGGGCGGACAACAGCAACAACAGCGCGGCGACGAGGTGCGGGAACGGGTTTGGCATGACGCACGCCTACCCCAGATCGGCGGCACGCGACAATCGCACCCCCGTGCGCTACAGCGCGGCGATGCTCCGCATCACCGAACTGAAACTACCGCTCAACCACCCGGAAGAGGCGCTGGCGGCGGCGATCCGCGACCGGTTGCGGATCGGACCGCGCGATCTGGTCCGCTATACCGTCGCGCGCCGCGCGCACGATGCGCGTGACAAGGACGATATCCAGCTGGTCTATTCGGTCGACGTGACCGTGAAGAACGAAGCGCCCGTGCTGACCCGCGCGCGCCGCGACCGGCATGTCGGGCCGACGCCCGACACCGGATATCGGTTCGTGGCGAAGGCACCGGCCGACTATGCCGGGCCGCGCCCGGTGGTCGTGGGTGCTGGTCCGTGCGGGCTGTTCGCCGGACTGATCCTCGCGCAGATGGGCTTTCGTCCGATCATCCTCGAACGCGGCAAGGTGGTGCGTGAGCGCACGCAGGATACATGGGGACTGTGGCGTCGCAGCGAGCTGAACCCCGAATCGAACGTCCAGTTCGGCGAGGGCGGGGCGGGGACGTTTTCCGACGGCAAATTATGGAGCCAGATCAAGGACCCCCGGCATCTGGGCCGCAAGGTGCTGATCGAGTTCGTGAAGGCGGGCGCGCCGCCCGAAATCCTGACCGAAGCGCATCCGCATATCGGCACCTTCCGCCTCGTCACCATGGTCGAACAGATGCGCGCGACGGTCGAGGCGCTGGGCGGCGAATATCGGTTCGGCCACCGGGTCGACGATCTGGTGGTCGAACAGGACGGCGACGGCATGCGGCGACTGGCCGGGCTGACGCTATCGACCGGCGAGACGATCGCGACCGGGCCGGTCGTGCTGGCGCTGGGCCACAGTGCGCGCGACAGTTTCCACATGCTGCGCGATCGCGGCGTGATGCTGGAGGCCAAGCCGTTTTCGATCGGCGTGCGGATCGAACATCCGCAAAGCTGGATCGACGATGCGCGCTTCGGGCCGTGCGCGGGGCATCCCGATCTGGGCGCGGCGGCGTATACGCTGTCGCATCATTGCCGCAACGACCGCACGGTCTACAGCTTCTGCATGTGTCCCGGCGGTACGGTGGTCGCCGCGACGTCCGAACCGGGCCGCGTCGCGACCAACGGCATGAGCCAGTATTCGCGCAACGAGCGCAACGCCAATTCGGGCATCGTCGTCGGCATCGATCCGGCGCGCGACTATCCGGGCGATCCGCTGGCGGGGATCGCGTTGCAGCGTCACTGGGAATCACGGGCGTTCGAAGCGGGCGGGGGCGATTACCGCGCGCCGGCGCAGCTTCTGGGCGATTTCGTCGCCGGAAGGCCGTCGACCGCCCTGGGCAGCGTGGTTCCGTCGTATCGCCCGGGGGTGGAACTGACCGATCTCGCGACCTGCCTGCCCGAATTCGCGGTGACGGCAATGCGCGAGGCGCTGGTGGCGTTCGGGCGGACGATCCCCGGATACGATCATCCCGACGCGGTGATGACCGGGGTCGAGACGCGGACCTCGTCGCCGGTGCGCATTCCGCGCGGCGAGGATTTCCAGAGCGTCAACACCGCCGGTCTGTATCCGGCGGGGGAAGGGGCGGGCTATGCCGGCGGCATCCTGTCGGCGGCGGTCGATGGGATCAAGGTTGCGGAAGCGGTGGCGCGCGCGCTGGTCGCGCCGCGCTGAACGATCACGCGACCGGCAACTGCGCCACGATCGCGACCGCCGTCAGAATGAAGCTGAACAGGCCGGTCGCGATCGGGTGGGTCCGTGCGCAGGTCACGCGATCGGCACGATCGGCGCAGCGGCCGACAACAGCACGGCGGATACGACCAGTGCGCCGGTGAATGCGACGATCTGGCGATGAAGTTGGTCGAAACGGAACATGGTGGCTACTCCCTGAACCCGTCGCGAACCGTTTCGCGATTGGTATTTAGGGTGTTGCAGGGGGCGTGCCAGTTTTGGAAACGTCGGAAATGCGCGGTTTTTGGTGTGCAATCGCGGAAGTTCTGAAATTTTCACCAGCCATTCTACCAATATTTGGTAGAATAATCCGACGCGCTAGTTCGTCACCCCAGCGAAGGCTGGGGTCGCTATCAGGAGAGCGCCTGCCCGCCCCCGGGAGATCCCAGCCTCCGCTGGGATGACGGCTTGGGGTAGAAGGCCGATCGATAACCCCACCCGAAGTCGCCGGGTTCTTGACCGGGAACGCGCCCGCGCGCGCT
This sequence comes from Sphingomonas sp. CFBP 13720, assembly GCF_014842075.1. Classification (GTDB taxonomy): domain Bacteria; phylum Pseudomonadota; class Alphaproteobacteria; order Sphingomonadales; family Sphingomonadaceae; genus Sphingomonas. Next base: position 238,030 of record NZ_JACYVA010000003.1, on the reverse strand, counting down.
CAAGCGATCCCAGCCTGCTCTGGGATGCCGGTCCGCGGGTGAAGTCAGGTCCGGACCCCTTCAGGGGTCGCCAGAGTGTCCGCAGGGAAAGCACCTGCCCGCCCCCGGACGACGCCGGCGTGTACTGGAACGACGGTTCGTCGGGGCAGGCAGTCCGACTACCCCGATCAGCTGCCCTACCGCCCCTTCTTCGCCGCCTGCTCCGCCGCGCCCGGATCGACCGAGGGCGCACCCGATGCCGGGGTAGCGGAATTGACGATATCGGCGGTGTTGCCCGAATCGGGATCGGCGACATTGGCCTCCGCCGCCGTATCCGGCGCAGCGGCTGCATCGGCAGCCGGGGCGGCGGGCAGCGGCAGGTTCGATCCCTGCTGGTTCAGATAGGCGATGACGTTCGCGCGATCCTCCGCGCTGCCGAGACCGGCAAAGGTCATCTTGGTGCCCGGCGCATATTTGCGCGGCGACGTCAGCCACGCATTCATCGCGTCGAAGTCCCAGTTGCCCGGTACGCCGGTCAGCGCCGCCGAATAGGCGAAACCGGGCAGATGGCCATGCTTCTTGCCCAGCACGCCCCACAGATTGGGGCCGATCCCGTTCGCCCCGCCCTGGTTGACCGAATGACACGCAGCGCATTTCTTGAACACTTCCGCGCCCTTGGCCGGATCGGCGCTGGCCAGCAGCGTCGCGATCGGCACCGCTGCCGCCGCGCCGCCGGCACCTGCGTCCACCGCACCTTCGACCGGATAGCCCGGCTTGTCGGGCGCGCCCGAATGAAAAATCATCCCGCTGGCGATCGAAAGGCCCAGTGCTGCCGCGCAGCCCGCGAGAACCCAGCCCGCGATCGTGTTCGTCCGGTCGTCCATGGCCTGCGTCGTCTCGCCTAAAGGTCGTTTATTTCCCGGGAGCCTAGCCGCGCCGTCCGATACTGGCAAGACGGGGTTGCCTGTCGTCGTCGCCGCCGATAATCGCCGCGCTCCATGCACAAATATGCCGCCCCCGCGCGCCCGCTGGTGGCGCAGATGACCGAGGCCGCCGCACGCGCGCCGCACCGCGCGGTCGCGTTCCAGGGCGCGCCGGGTGCCAATTCGCATGTCGCGCTGGTGCAGGCATTCCCCGATGCGCTGCCACTGCCGTGTTTCGGCTTCGCCGACGCGATCGACGCGGTGCAGGCGGGATTGGCCGATTGCGCGATCATTCCGATCGAAAACTCGCTGCATGGCCGTGTCGCCGACATGCATTTCCTGCTGCCCGAATCGGGGCTGGTCATCACCGGCGAACATTTCCTGCCGATCCGCCATGCGTTGCTGGGACTGGGGCCGATCGACGCGGTGCGACAGGCGATGAGCCACGAACAGGCGCTGGGCCAATGCCGCCACTGGTTGAGCGCGCGCGGGATCGAGCCGGTCGCGCACCCCGACACGGCGGGCGCGGCGGCATCGGCGGCGGCGATCGGCGACCCCGCGGTCGCGGCGCTCGCCCCGCCGGCGGCGGCCGAGTTGTACGGCCTGCAGGTACTGGCCGACGATATCGCCGACGCCGATCACAACACCACGCGTTTCGTCGTGCTGGCGCGCGCCGCGCCGCCGGTGCTTCCCGACGGGCCGTGCATGACGACATTGGTGTTCGAGGTGCGCAACGTCCCCGCCGCGCTGTACAAGGCGATGGGCGGGTTCGCGACCAACGGCGTCAACATGACCAAGCTGGAAAGCTATCAGCGCGGCGGCAGCTTCGCCGCGACCGAGTTCTTCTGCGACATCGAAGGCCGTCCCGGCGAACCGGGCGTCGACCGCGCGCTGGAGGAGTTGCGCTTCCACACCAAATGGGTGCGGTTGCTCGGCAGCTACGGACGCGCCCGCGAACGGGGCTAGGCGTCGGCGCCTTCCTGTTCGATCCGGTCCTCCGTTCGCTTCGAGCAGCGATCGGGCCTGTCGAGCACGCGTATCGAGACGGCGCTTGTCCGGGCCGATCGATCTCGACGGCCCTGCACCGGGGTAACCCGTAACCTATCCCGCCAGCCATGCCTCCAGCAGCCCATGCGCGATCGCATAGGGGGGCGGTGCCAGAAACCGCGCGCCCGGATCGCCCATCAGTGCGGCGATAACCTCGTCCCGGCTGGCCCAGAACGCGTCTTCCAGTTCGGTGGTATCGATGCGGATGCGGTCGTCTGCCGCCTGTGCGATGCACGCGACCATCAGTTGCGACGGGAACGGCCATGGCTGGCTGGCGATATAGCGCACGTCGGTGACGGCGACGCCTGCTTCCTCCATCACCTCGCGCGCGACCGCTTCCTCGATCGATTCGCCGACCTCGACGAACCCCGCCAGCGCCGAATAGCGTCCCGGCGGCCATGACGGCTGTCGCCCCAGCAGGACGCGCCCGTCATGTTCGGCCAGCATGATGACGACCGGATCGGTGCGCGGGAAATGCTGCGTCCCGCATCCGGCACAGGCCCGCGCCCATCCGGCATGCGCGGGCACGGTGGCATGGCCGCAATTGGCGCAGAACCCATGGCGGCGATGCCAGTCGAGCAGGCTCCGCGCGACGCCGTACAGCGCCATCTGGTCGGCGGGCATCCCCGACAGCATCGTCATCAATGCCGGTGACCGCATCGCGGGCGTCGTCGCGGTGCCTTCCCCGGCCGCGAACAGCGGTACGCCGTCGCGATAGCCGAGCAGCACCGCGTCCACGTCCGGCGTCATCGCGTCCAGCACCAGCGCGCCCGCCGCATCGACCGTGGGTTCGAGTCCATTCAGCCGCAACAGGCGCGCGGCGGGATCGGCCTTTGCCCGCGCGAACGCGGCGGGATCGTCCCGTTCGTGATCCGCGCGGTCGAGCAGCGCGCCGGTAAACCCCGTCATCGTGTCAGATCGGTCGCGAGTGCCTTCGCCAGATCGGCGCGCAGCGGCCAGCGGTCGGCGGGGAAGTAATTGACCATCGCCGTGCCGCGCACGCGCCGCGCCGGATCGACGAACGCGATCGTGCCGGCCGCGCCGCCCCAGCCATAAGTGCCCTTGCCCGGTCCGCCCGCCACGCCGTCCAGATACACCGATCCGCCCGCGCCATAGCCCATGCGCGCGGCATTGGTCCCGCCGGTCGCGCCATCGACGCCGCCGAACGTCACGCCCGCCGGCAACAGGTTCGACATGCCGGTCGCCACCGTCTCCGGCTTCATCACCCGTCGTCCGTCGAGCGTCCCGCCATTCTGCAGCATGTGCAGGAACCGGTCATAGTCGCGCAGCGACATGACCAGCCCCGCGCCGCCATAGGGAAAGCCGGGCGGCGACAGGAATACCGATGTTGCGCCCGGATCGAGCGGCACCGGATTGTCGCCGGCAAACGCATAGTTGGTGACCAGCCGCGCCTTCTGCGCATCCGGCACGCGCCAGAACGTCGACCGCATGCCCAGCGGATCGAACATCCGCGTCTGCAGGAATCGTTCGAACGACATGCCGCTCGCCACTTCGATCACGCGGCCCATCACGTCCAGCCCGATCGAATAGCTCCACTTCGTCCCCGGATCGGCGATCAGCGGCAGCGTGGCGACGCGGTTGGCGAATTCCTCCAGCGATTTGGGGCGGACCCGCGCCATCGCGGCTTCGGTCTGCGCATTGACCGACAGCGGCAGGATGCCCAGCCGCTCATATTCGGCCTTCAGCGGCCCGGTGGTGACGATCGAATAGCCAAGGCCGGCGGTGTGCGTCAGCAGGTGGCGCACGGTGATCGGCCGTGCGGCGGGGCGGCTGGCAAGGCTGTTGGCGGGATCGGTCAGCACCCGCACCGATTTGAAGGCGGGGATAAAATCGCCGATCGGCTGGTCCAGCTTCAGCTTGCCGTCCTCGACCAGCATCATCGCCGCCATGCCGGTGATCGGCTTGGTCATCGAATAGACCCGCCATAGCGTATCCTGATCGACCGGTGCGCCACCTTCGACGGCGGTGCGTCCGGCGGCGTGGACGCTGGTCCAGTCCGGCCCGCCGACTGCGATAGCGATTCCCGGAGCCTTGCGCTGCGCCACATAGCCGCGTGCCAGCGCGTCGGTCGCGGCCAGCGACCGCGCGGCGGGCGGGCGGGGCGGCGCGACCTGCGCCTGCATCGGCGCGGCGAGCAGCAGCGCACTCGAAAACAGCCATGCCGTACGCATCATCGTCATCATCGCGATCCTTCCACCACTGCGATCGCCCGCGCGAACAGCGTCGGCAACCCGGCGGTGGCGAGTTCCGCCACCGGCCACCATTCGCCCTCGACCGGCTCCGCCGCTGCATCTGCCACCATGACGGTGCAGGCAAGATCGAAATGGGTGAAACCATGCGCGACGGCGCCGACGTTGCGCCATGGCGCGTCGAACGGTGCCCCCTGTAACCCCGGATCGGCATCGCTCCACGGCCCGGTCGGCAGCGCGCGCATCCCGCCCAGCAGCCCCCGGTCGGGTCGCCGGACCAGCAGCACCTGTCCGTCGCGTTCTGCCCAGAACAACGTGCCATGGCGTTGCGGCTTCCGCTTTTTCGGCAGTTTGCGCGGATAGGTTTCGGGCATCCCGCCGCGAAAGGCCGCGCAATCCGGTCTCAACGGGCACAACAGACAACTCGGCGCCCGCACGGTGCAGAGGGTGGAGCCGAGGTCCATCATCGCCTGCGCGAAATCGCCCGCACGCCGATCGGGGGTGATCGAATCGGCATGGGTGCGGATCGCGGGACGGCTGGCGGGCAGCGGCGTTTCGATCGCGAACAGCCGCGATACGACGCGTTCGACATTGGCATCCACCACCACCGCGCGCCGTCCGAACGCGATGGCGGCGATGGCGGCGGCGGTATAGTCGCCGATGCCGGGCAACCGACGCAGTTCCGCTTCGGTATCGGGCAACCCGCCGCGCGCCGCGACGACCCGTGCACAGGCCAGCAGGTTGCGCGCCCGGGCATAATATCCCAGCCCCGCCCATGCCGCCATGACATCGGCATCCTCCGCCGCCGCCAGCGCCGCGAACGACGGCCACCGCGCGGTCCAGCGTTCGAAGAAGGGGCGTACCGTCGCGACCTGCGTCTGTTGCAGCATCACTTCGGACAGCCATACGCGATACGGATCGGGTGCCGCCGTCCCCGGCGGGCTGCGCCATGGCAGCGTGCGATGCGCGACGTCGTACCAGTCGAGCAGCGCGTCGGCGACAGAGAGATGCTTGGCGTCCACGCCGGCTCTATGGCATGGGACGGCGGTAATGACGACGCGCCCTCGCCCTCTCCAATCGATTCCCGCCCCCCGTCGCGGTGGCGCCCGCCAGGTCGCCGAACTGTTGCCCGATATCGGACGCGCCGCGTTCCGCAAGTTCGGGTTCATCCAGTCGGCGGTGGTCAGTCGCTGGGGCGAGATCGTGGGCGAACGCTTCGCCCGCGTGTCGGCGCCCGAATCGATCCGCTTTCCGCACGGCAAGCGTGGCGACGGTACGCTGACGCTGGTGGTATCGGGCGCGCACGGCACGATGATGCAGCATATCGCGCCCGAGATCGTCGAACGGGTGAACCGGTTCTTCGGCTATGCCGCCGTCGCGCGGCTGGTGTTTCGCCATGGCGAGGTCCGTCCGCGCCGTCCGTTGCCCGTGCGGCGCGAAGCGACGCCGGTCCCGGTCGATCTGGGCGACAGCCTGCGCACCATCGCCGATCCCGAATTGAAGGCGGTGCTGTCCGCACTGGCCAGCGCCGTCGCCGCACCGCCGCCGCCCGCCATCCCCATTCTGGGAAAGGTTCGTTGACCATGCGCATCGTTCTGATCGTATTCTCGTTCCTGCTCGTGCTGATCGGTCTGCCGCCGGCAAAGGCGCAACCGGCGCGCGACTGGTCGACCAACGTGGTCGAACAGCCCGGTGGCGGCATCGCGGTCGGCAATCCGGCGGCGAAAGTGAAGCTGGTCGAATGGCTCAGCTATACTTGTTCGCACTGCGCGGATTTCGCGAAGGAATCGAAGGTCGAACTGCACGCCATGGTGCGTGCGGGCAGTGTGCAGGTCGAATATCGCACGCTGCCGCGCGACGGCCTCGATCTGGCCGCCGGCCTGCTGGTCCGCTGCGGCGGGAAGGCGCGCTTCGCCGGGGCGCACGACGCCGTGTTCGCGGGGCAGGCGGCGATGCTCGACAAGGCGACGGCGTTTTCGGCGACCCCTGCCGCCGCCGCACCCATGCCGACGCTGGCCGCACGGTTGAACCAGTTGGCCGACGCCACCGGGCTGCGCGCGACGATCCGCGCCCGTGGGCTGAACGATTCGCAAACCACGCGCTGCCTGAACGACGAAGCGGCGCAGAAACGCGTCATCGCCATTGCGGAAGCGGCGCAGACCGCCGGCATTCCCGGCACCCCGGCGTTCGAGATCGGCGGTCGCCGCGTCGATGCGCACAGCTGGGCCGAATTGAAGCCGCAACTGCTCGCGACCCGCTGAATCCCGTGTTTTCCCGTATGAAGAGAGTCAGGCCCATGCGTTTCGTCCTTCCCCTGATCGCCCTTGCCGCGCTGTCGGCCTGTGGTGGCAGCACCGGCGGCAATTCGACCGCCGCCGCGCCGGTCGCCAACGTCGCCGCGCCCGCCGGGCAAAGCTGGGTCGAAACCGTCGCGGTCACGCCCGAAGGCGGCTATCGGATCGGCAATCCCGATGCGCCGGTGAAGCTGGTCGAATATGGCTCGCGCACCTGCCCGACCTGTGGCGCGTTTGGGCGTGAAGCCAACGAACCGCTGATCGCCAACTATGTGTCGACCGGCAAGGTCAGCTTCGAATTCCGCGATTTCGCGGTCCATGGCGCACCCGACATCGCCGCCGCCGTGCTGGGCCGCTGCAACGGCACCGCCGCGTTCTTCCCGCTGCTCGAAGCGATGTATCAGGACCAGCTGGCGACGCTGGACCGGATCCAGGCGATCCCGCAGGCCGAACAGGCACGGCTGGGATCGATTCCGCCCGCGCAGGCGGTGTCGGGCTATGCCGACGCGGCGGGCTATGTCGATTTCGTCAAGCAGCGCGGCGTGCCCGAGGCGAAGGCGCGCCAGTGCCTTGCCGACAAGGCGCTGCTCGATCAGGTCGTGAAGATCACCGAATCGGGTGGTGACGTCGTCACCGGCACGCCGACCTTCCTCATCAACGGCGAAAAGGCCGAGAACGCGGTGTCGTGGGCGCAGGTCGAAGCGGCGCTGAAGGCCGCCGGCGCCTGACGCGATGGCCGGGGGCGAGCCTGCGCGCCTGCCCCCGGCCGGGTTGACGCTGCGTCGCCTGCGGCTGACGGGGTTCAAGAGTTTCGTCGATCCCGCCGATCTGGTGATCGAAGGCGGATTGACCGGGGTGGTCGGCCCCAATGGCTGCGGCAAGTCCAACCTGCTCGAAGCGTTGCGCTGGACGATGGGCGAGAACAGCGCGAAGTCGCTGCGCGGCGCGGGGATGGACGACGTCATCTTCGCGGGCACCGCCACCCGCCCGCAACGCGACTTCGCCGAAGTGGCGATCCTTGCCGAAAATGCGGTGGGCGACGAGGTGGAGATCGTCCGCCGGATCGAACGCGGCGCGGGATCGGCCTATCGCATCAACGGTCGCGACGTCCGGGCAAGGGACGTCGGGCTGCTGTTCGCCGACGCCGCGACCGGGGCGCATTCGCCCGCGTTGGTGAGCCAGAACCGCATCGGCGCGGTGATCGCGGCGCGCCCGGCGGAACGCCGAACGATGCTGGAGGACGCGGCAGGCATTTCCGGTCTGCATGTGCGCCGCCGCGATGCCGAATCGAAACTGCGCGCGACCGAGGCCAATCTGGAACGGCTGGGCGAGCTGATCGCCGAACAGGAAGCGCGTGCCGGGGTGCTGCGGCGACAGGCGAAGCTGGCCGAACGCTATCGCGACCTGACCGATCGTATCCGCGTTGCCGAGGCACGCGCGATCTTCGCTCGCTGGCGCGATGCCGCCGCCGCCGCCGATGTCGCGCGCGCCGACGCGGTCGCGGCCGACGCGCTGGTCGTGCGGCGTACCGACGATCAGACCCGCGCAGCGCAGGCGCACGCGCAGGCAATCGCCACGCTGGCCACCGCCCATGCCGCCGCGCAGCGCCTGCGCGAACAACTGGGCGAGGCGGGGCATGCGCAGGAACGGCTGACGGCGCAGGCGACGGCGGCGGTCCGGCGGCTGAGCGACCTTGCCGGACAGGCGCAGCGTCTGGCCGGAGACCGCGCGCGCGAAGCGACGCTGGCGGCCGATGCAGCCAGTGCCACGGCGCGCCTGACCGACGAGATCGCGCGGCTGGAGGCGGCATTGGCCGATGCGGTCGTACGAAGCCCGATGCTGGATGCCGCGCTGGTGCTACGCGAGCAGTCGGTGCGCGATGCGGAAGTCGCCCAGGCGCAGGCGCTGGCCGAACAGGCGGCGGAACTGGCGGAAACGCGGGTCGCTACCGCCGCGCGCGATGCAGCGGCGCTACAGCTCGACCGGATGCGGCGGGACGAGGCGCGGCTGATCGCCGAACGCGCCGGACTGTCCGACCTAGCGCCGCTGGTCGCCGCACGCGACGCCGCGATCGCACGGCGGAGCGACGCGCTAACCGACGCCGACACCGCGCGCACGCTGATCGGACGGGCCGAAGGCGACGAACGCGCGGCGCAGGAGGCGCGCGCGACCGCGCAGGCCGCCCGTGCGGATGCTGCGGCGGCGCTGGCCGCCATCGACGGCGAGATTGCGGCGCTGGAACGGGCGCTTCGTCGCAGCGGCCATGCGCGGATCGTCGATAGCATCGAAGTCGATCCGGGGTTCGAGGCTGCATTGGCGGCGGCGCTGGGCGACGATCTGGAGGCGGGCATCGACTCTGCCGACGACCGCCATTGGGGCACGACGACCGACGGTGCGGCCGATCCGCCCGTGCCGCCGGGCACTGTCCGGCTGGCCGCGCATGTCCGTGCCCCGCTGCTTACCCGGCGGCTGGCACAGATCGTGGTGGCGGAGCGCGACGACGGCATGACGCTGGCGGTTGGGCAGCGGCTGGTGACGCTGGACGGTGCGCTGCGTCGTTGGGACGGGTTTCGCGCGCGCGCCGGTTCGGGCGCGGCGGCGGCGGAACGGCTGGCGCGGGCGAACCGGCTGCGCGCGCTGCACGCCGCGCGACCCGATCATCTGGCCGCGCGCGATGCCGCCGCCGCCGCGCTGACGACGGCGGACCACGGCATTGCGAGCGCACGCGCGACGCTGGCGGCTGCGCGCCAGTCGCGCGACGCGGCGGAAACGACCGTGCGCGAGGCGGGCCGTGCCGAAGATCGCGCCACCGCCGCGATCGAACGCGCGCAGGCGCAGGCCGACGACCTCGACCAACGGTTGCGGCGCGTGACCGTCGACCGCACCGACGCCATGGCCGAGGCGGAACGGGCCGCCGCCACTGTCGCGACGCTGCCCAATGGCACCGCCATGGCCGCCCGCGTCGCGTCGCTGACGTCCGCAGCGGAGGTTGCCCGTCGCACCGCCGCCACCGCGCGCGCCGACCGCGACGCCATCGCCGCCGCCATCACCCGCGACCGCGACCGGCTGCACGCTGCGACGGCGGAGATCGCGGGCTGGCGGACGCGTAGCGCAGATGCCGATGCGCGCGTGGCGGAAATCGAACGCCGCGTCGCGACGATCGCTGCCGATCATGCCGCGATCGAGCATCGCCCGGCGGCCCTTGCGGTGGAACGCGCGACGCTCGACACCCGGATCGCCGGACTGCGTGCTGCCTCCGCCGAAGCCATCGCGACCGAAACCGGCGCGGCCGATGCGCTGCGCGATGCCGAAGCGGCGGGTGCGGCGATCGCGGAGGCGTTGTCCGCCGCTCGCGAAGCCCGCGCGGGGGCGGCAGCGCGCGCGGAACATCACGACCAGCGGCGGGTCGAGACCGGCCGGCTGTCGGGCGAGCGTTTCCAGTGTCCGCCGCCGTTGCTGCCGCGAATCGGCTTCGTTGCGGCGGAGGTCGGCGACCCGGCGGCCGAAACGGCGATGCACGACCGCCTGCTCGCCGATCGCGAGCGTATCGGCCCGGTCAATCTGATCGCGCAGCAGGAACTCGACGCGCTCGACACCGCCGGCACGATCCGCGACCGTGCCGAACTGGAAGAAGCGATCCAGCGGCTGCGCGGGTCGATCGGCACGCTGAACCGCGAAGGGCGCCAACGGCTGATGGCGGCGTTCGCGGCGGTCGACACGCATTTCCAGCGACTGTTCGGTGCGTTGTTCGACGGTGGACAGGCGCGGCTGGAACTGGTCGACGCCGACGATCCGCTGGAAGCAGGGCTGGAAATCCTCGCGCAGCCGCCAGGCAAGCGTCTGCAATCGCTGACATTGTTGTCGGGCGGCGAACAGGCGCTGACCGCCGTCGCACTGATCTTCGCACTGTTCCTGACCAACCCCGCGCCGGTGTGTGTGCTGGACGAGGTCGACGCACCGCTGGACGACGCGAATATCGAACGTTTCTGCGACCTGCTCGACCGGATGGCGACCGAAACCGACACCCGGTATCTGATCGTGACCCACAATGCCGCGACGATGAGCCGGATGCACCGGCTGTTCGGCGTGACGATGGTCGAACGCGGCGTCAGCCGGCTGGTATCGGTCGATCTGGGCGGCGCGGTGTCGCTGCTGGCAACCGCGTAGACCTTGGTCGACCCTGTCGTCCGCGAACGTTCCTAGCCCAAAACGCTTCCTGCGATCCGCGTCAGCCGGCACGCAAGGTCCGCTTCGCCCGATGCGACGATCCAGTCGTCGCCGTCGCGGACGATGCCGGTGGTGAAGACCACCGGTTGCGGCAGATACGCCTGATGCGCGATCGGCGCGATCAGTGCCGGTGCGGCTTCGAGGATCGCGACCGATTCGTCGCGTTCGATCACCCGTGTCGCATCGGCGTCGATCAGCGCGCGATAGGTGCGATACACCCCGACCGCGCCCTGTTTCTCGACGCCGTGATACAATAGCATCCACCCGTCGCGCGTCCGCACCGGCGGCGTGCCGCCCCCCAGCTTGTAGGCGGCGGCATGTTTCATCGGGCGCAGCGCGACGTCGGGGGCCGGCCGCCAGTGCAGCATGTCGGGGGAGGTGGCGAGGTTGATGCTCGGCCCGCTGGTTACCGCCTCGTCCGGTGCGGCGACGAACCATGCGTCGGACAGCGGGCGGGTCAGCGCGGCATAACGGTCGCCGATCCGCCCCTCGAACGGCACCATGTCCTTGTTGCCATGGTCCAGCACCATGCCCTGCGACACCCATCCGAACCCGTCGTCCGACCGGTACAGGATGGTGCACAGCCGCCCGCCCGACACGCCGCACACCGTCATCCAATAGACGCCGTCGATCGCGACGATGCGCGGGTCCTCGATGCCATATTGCGCATGGTCGGCGGACGGTTCGACCGCACGGTCGTAATGCACCGCCACCACGCGTGCGCCGTCGGGGGACAGTTCGACCGGTAACAGCCACGACAGCGAGGTCAGACCAAGGAACGGGTATGCACCGCCGGTCAGCGCGAAGAAGCGCGGATCGCGCACGTCGGCGGTGGCGGCATCGAATGCGTCCAGCCTGTAGCCCCCCGGCGTCCAGCGAATCGATCGTACCCGTCCGTCGCGCACCGGATCGACCAGCGCTTCCGCGATCCGCACCAGCAGCAACAGGTTGCCGCCGGGCAATCGAGTCAGCCCCGGATTGAACGCGCCCAGCACATAGGTCGGTTCGTCGATCCCGCGCCGCAACGGGGATCGCGACAGGTCGACATCGTCGGGGGCGAAGACGATCCGGTCGTCGCTCATGCGTCGGGGCGACCTTCGTTCGGTTCGGCGTCGTCCTGCATCGACTGGTGATGCCGGATCACCTCGTCGATGATGAAGCGCAGGAATTTTTCCGAAAATTCGGGGTCGAGATCGGCGTCGCGCGCCAGCGCACGCAGCCGGGCGATCTGCGATTCCTCGCGACCCGGATCGGCGGGGGGCAACCCTTCCTCCGCCTTGTAGCGGCCGACCGCCTGCGTCACCTTGAACCGTTCGGCGAGCAGGAACACCAGCGCGGCGTCGATATTATCGATGCTCTGGCGGAAACGTTGCAGCGTCGTGTCGGGCATGGCGTCTTTCCTGATGCCCGGCGGCGCGGCGGGCGGTCGTTCCGATCCTTTCGCGCGACCGGCGACGGTGCGCAACCCGCCTTTCCCTTGCGTTCGCAACCGTGAGCGGCCACATCGCTGGAACATGACCGCCACGCTCCACCGCCTCGACAAGCGGACCGACCCTTCGCTCGATCCGCTGATGGCGTTGGTCGCGGACGACATGAACCGCGTCAACGCGGTCATCCTCGATCGCATGCAGTCGAAAATCCCGCTGATCCCCGAACTTGCCGGCCATCTGATCGCAGGCGGGGGCAAGCGGCTGCGCCCGATGCTGACGCTCGCCTGCGCCCGGCTGATCGGCTATCCCGGCACGCGGCACCATCTGTTGGCCGCCGCCGTCGAATTCATTCACACCGCCACGCTGCTGCACGACGACGTGGTCGATGGTTCCGACCTGCGCCGTGGGCGGCGGACCGCGAACATCATCTGGGGCAACCCGGCCAGCGTCCTGGTCGGCGATTTCCTGTTTTCCAAAAGCTTCGAACTGATGGTCGAGGCGGAAAGCCTGAAGGCGCTGCGCATCCTGTCGGGCGCGTCGGCGGTGATCGCGGAGGGCGAGGTGAACCAGCTGACCGCGATCCGCCGGGTCGATACGCCCGAGGACCGCTATCTCGACATCATCGGGGCAAAGACCGCCGCGCTGTTCGCCGCCGCATGCCGCATCGCCGCCGTGGTCGCCGAGCGATCGGACGCGGACGAAGCGGCGCTCGATGCCTATGGTCGTAATCTGGGCATCGCGTTCCAGCTGGTCGACGATGCGATCGATTACGTGTCCGACGCCGATACGATGGGCAAGGACGCGGGCGACGACTTCCGCGAAGGCAAGATGACGCTGCCCGTCATCCTCGCCTATGCGCGCGGCGACGATGCGGCGCGCAGCTTCTGGCGCGACGCCGTATCGGGCAAGCGCGCATCGGACGCCGATTTCGCGCAGGCGATCGCGCTGGTCCAGTCGAGCCGCGCCGTCGACGATACGCTTGCCCGCGCCCGCCATTACGGCCAGCGTGCGATCGATTCGCTGGGCGGTTTCCCCGGTGGCGCGGCGAAGGACGCGATGGTCGAGGCGGTCGAATTCGCGGTCGCGCGGGCATATTGATGCCGTGGCGCTCCCGCTGACGCGGGGGCGGCAACTACCGGCCGCGGGGTAAGCCTGTCGCGGACAGGCGAAAGACCGGGTCGAACTAGCGTATCACCGTCGCAACGGCGGGCGTGGCGATGCCGACATAGCTTCGGCCGGCACCCCCGACGCCGGCCGATCCCCCGGTCAGAACAGCTTCCATTCCGCCAGCCGCACCGCCTTGCCCGCCGGCAATCGCATCGCCAGCCGCACCTTGCTCGTTTCGACCGCCGGCCAGCGCGCGTCGGTGATGCCGTTCCCGACCGGCGCGGCGGCGGTTCCGCCGACCGGTCGCCATGCTCCGTCGATCCACGCCTCGATCCGGTATCCGCTGGGCGCGGCAAAGCCTTTCCCGTCGGCGAAGAAGGCGATCTCCGCGCGGTCGAGAGGCACCGGCTTGCCGAAATCGATCGCGTACCATTGGTCGCGCGATGTCGCGTCCGACGACCAGCCGTTCGGCAATTCAGGATAGAACCAGATCCGGCCGTCGATCGCGTCGTGGACGTTCTCCGCCTCGGTCGCGCTGGATGCGCTGCCGATCGGATAGCTGCCACGGACCAGCTGCACCGATCGCGCGATCGGGCGGGGGGCGGGGGCCGCCGCGCGACGTTCGACCGGCGCGACCAGCCGCCCCAGCGTCGGCCGCGACGCGACCTGCTGTCCATCCACCTCGATCGTCAGCCCCTTTCGGCCATAATGGCGGCCATCGGCGTCCCATGTGATCGCGACGCGACGCCCGTGATACGGCACGTCCTGCACCCGGAACCAGCGCGGGGCGCTGGCATCGTCGGCGGGCAGCAACGGGTTCACCTCGATCCGGTCGTCGGCGCGCGGCCGGATGCCGACCAACCCGCCAAGGATCAGATCGACATAGCCCGAATGGAAATAATGGTGGCTGCGCGCCAGCCCGACGATCGGCTTGCCGGTATCGGGATGGTAATCCTCTTCAAGGTCCAGCCGGGCACCCTGATAATGCAGCCGGGTATATTGCCGGAGCAGCCGCCAGTAATCGCCGCGCGTCGCCACCGACTGGTCGTAATGGTCCAGAAGATTGGCCAGCCCCAGCAGCACCTGCGTCGTCTGGAACGGCCAGATCGGTCCGTTCCACTGGCATTCGGGCGGGCGGGTGCCATCGAACGTGCCGCCTTCGTACCGGAACTGCCGCATATAATATTGATAGCTCGGCTCGACGGTCCGCATCCCGGCCTTGCCGCCCAGCCGCGCGGGGTCGAGCAGGTGCGCCCATGCCGCCGCCCGCACCGGGGTGTCGTCCGCCAGGTCGAACGTCCATGGCAGGTAGCCGACCAGTTCGCGTCCCCGGATCGGCGACCAGTATTTCACATACGCGTTGTCGACCTTGTACCGGTCGATGAAGTGGCCGAGCGTGGGGCTCCACAGATCGGCATGCATTCGCGCGACGATGGCGGCGGCCCGCGCGTCATGATCGCGCGCGACCGCCTCGGGCTGTCCCGCCAGTCGGGCAAGGCGGGCGATGGCGCGGGCGTTGGCGGCCATATAGGCGTTGATCGACGGCCGGAACGCCTCGCCCCCGTTGAACCCGTCCTTGCCCCCCGACGCATCGATCGACGAAATGGTGTATTCGGTCGCGTCGGCCAGCGGCTCGATCCAGTACAGCCCCTTGGTGAAATCGAACCGGTCGTCCCACAGGCGATAGATGTGGCGCATCACGCCCAGATGCCGTGTGGCCCGCGCGGCATCGCCATCGACCAGATACCGGCCCCACACCGAATCGGCCATATAATCGGTGAAATGCCGGTCGTTGCCGCCGGTATACATGAAGTCGATATAATCGTCCGTGAAGCGCGGATCGCGCAGCCAGCGACCCTCGCCGATATGGAAACCGGTCGCGTCGTTCAGGCTGGCATAGGGATTCCGCTGCCACGACACGTCGTCGAGAAACTCGGTCGAAATATATCCTTCCGCGCCCAGATCGCGCTGGTGCGCGCGGAACAGCCCCCAGCGGTAATAATAGACTGCGTCGATCTGTGGATCGGACGATTCGAAGAAGGGGATTCGATCGACATACCATGGCGCGTCGTTGCCGAACCGCGCCGCCGCCACCCGCCGCACGTCGATCTCCGGCCGGGCAAGCGCGGGCAGGGGGCAGACCAGCCCGCCCATCGCCGTGGCCAGCGCCCATCGCGCGATCCGCTTCATCGTCCTGCTCCCGTCTCGCCTTGCCGGTCGCCCGCCGGCCCCCGGGTTCAGCCGGCCCGATCCGGTCGGAACTGTCAAGCACGCGCCGTCCCGCCGCACTTCACCGGGCACGCCGGCGTATCGGTTTCGTCGGCGCTATGGACGGGTCATCGTCCGATCACCGCCAACCCATCGACTTCGATCAGCACCTGCGAATGGAACAGTGCCGCCACCCCGATCAACGCACTGGCGGGCGGCCGGGCCGAATCGATCCACCGATCGCGCACGCTGCGGATCACCGGCAGCAGTTCGGGACGATAATCGCGGACGTAGAAGGTCAGCCGCGCGACCGATCCGAAGTCGCCGCCGGCTGCCGCCAGCGTCGCCAGCATGTTGACGAACACCTGTTCGAGCTGGGCGGCATGGTCCGTACCGACCACCGCGCCATCGGCGTCCAGCGGGACATGGCCCGACAGGACGAGCAACTGTCCGCCGGTAATCACCATGCCCTGCGCGATGCCGGGTACGACGCCGCCCGCCGGGTCGACCGGGCGAAGGTGGGGCGACCGCACCCCGCCCGTCACGACCGGTATCCGCCCTGCCGCTCCAGCATCCAGCCGGGATATTCCGCCGGCAACGCCGTGACCGCGTCGAGCGCCGCCAGTTCGTCCGCATCCAGCGTGACCTGCGTCGCGGCGATATTGTCGGTAAGTTGCTCGACCCGCTTCGCACCGACGATCACGCTGGTCACCACCGGCTGGTGCAGCAGCCATGCCAGCGCGATCTGGGCGACGGTCGCGTTCTTCGCCCCGGCGATGCCGCGCATGACGTCGATCGCGGCATGGCCCCGGTCCTTGTCCACCGGCGGGAAGTCGAACGTCGCACGCCGCCCGTCGGCCGCCCGGCCGTCGCGGTCGTATTTCCCCGACAGGAAGCCGCCGGCGAGCGGCGACCACACCATCAGCCCGATCTTTTCCGAACGCAGCATCGGCACGATCTCTCGCTCCAGATCGCGACCGGCCAGCGTGTAATAGGCCTGCAGCGACAGGACGGGCGCAAGCCGCCGCGCCTGCGCGATGCCGACCGCCTTCACCACCTGCCACGCCGCCCAGTTCGACAGGCCGATGTAGCGGACATGGCCATGCCGGACGAGCGTATCGAGCGCCTCCAGCGTTTCCTCGATCGGCGTCGCCGGGTCGAAACCATGGATCTGGTACAGGTCGATATGGTCCAGCCCGAGCCGACGGAGGCTGGCCGTGCACTGGCTCAGGATATGCCCTCGTGACGCGCCGCGTGCATTCGGGCCGTCGCCCATTGGCCCCATCACCTTGGTCGCGACCACGACATCGTCGCGGGCGATGCCGAGGTTCTTCAGCGACGCGCCGAGAATTTCTTCCGAACGGCCGCCGGCATAGACGTTGGCGGTGTCGATGAAATTGATGCCGGCATCCAGCGCCGTCTTCACCAGCGTGTCGGCGGCCTCCTGATCCAGCCGCCCGATCTGTCCCCAGAAGCCGTCGTCCCCGCCGCCAAAGGTCATGGTGCCAAGGCAGAGTTCCGAGACGAAGAGGCCGCTGGCCCCGAGTTGACGCATCCGCATGGGTCGTTCTCCTGTGATGGGATCGGATGCCCTGCCCCTTAGCGGCACGGGCATCCGACCCGCGCCGACGATCCTCTCAACCTCTTGCCCGATCCTATCAGATGAACATGCGGACGGATGCGCGGACGCCGTGGCTGCGCTATGATCCGCCGATGACCGCGACCCTTTCCGACCTTGCTCGCCTCGTCGACCGCCAATGGCAGGCGCATGGCCGGGAGACGCCGCTCGACGGGCTGCTGCTGACCCGCGCCGATGCGTCCAGCGGTATCCTCCGCTCGGTCTATCGCCCGTCCTTCTGCGTCGTCGTGCAGGGGGCAAAGACGACGATGCTGGGCGATACGCCGTTCCGCTACGCTGCCGGTCAGGGCCTGCTTGCTTCGATCGACCTGCCCGTGACCGCGCGGATCACGCGGGCGAGTGCGGACGAGCCCTATCTCGCGCTCAGCCTCGCGATCGATCCGGCGATGGTCGCCGACCTGTTGAGCGCGGAAGGCGACCGGCTGGCGGAAGCCCCCGTCTTCGCGCCATTGCGTGTGGCTTCGCTCGATCCGGTCCTGTGCGATCCGCTCGCCCGGCTGCTGGCGCTGCTCGACGCACCCGGTGACCTTGCCGTCCTCGCGCCGCTGGTCCGGCAGGAGATCGTCTGGCGGTTGCTCAACGGGCCGCTGGGCGCGACGCTGCGGCAGGTCGGGCTGGCGGACGGCCATGCCGCGCGCATCCGTCGCGCGACCGCGCATATCCGCGACCATTATGCCGAACCGCTGCGCGTCGCCGACCTCGCCGCGCTGGCGCATATGAGTGTCCCCAGCTTCCACCGTCATTTCAAGGCGGCGACCACGCTGACGCCGGTACAGTTCCAGAAGCAGATCCGGTTGCAGGAAGCGCGCCGCCTGCTGATCGGCGCGGAGGACGTGGCCGGTGTCGGCTATGCGATCGGCTACGAAAGCCCGTCGCAGTTCAGCCGCGACTATCACCGCCTGTTCGGCGCACCCCCCGGCCGCGACGGCGCGGCGATCCGCGCGGCGCTGACGCCGGAGATCGCCCTGCCTTGAGCGGCGTCCTGCGAAGGTCCGGCATCGCCCTGTCGATCACGAAGGAGCGATAGCGGACACTTCGACCTCGGCCCAAGACACTCGCCGTCAGGACTGGGCCGCAAACGCAGGAAGCGGCCCCGAAGGACCGCGATACTTGCATGGCAATATTTGTAGAAAACTGGAGCGGGCGAAGGGATTCGAACCCTCGACCCCAACCTTGGCAAGGTTGTGCTCTACCCCTGAGCTACGCCCGCTCTGGCGCCACGAACCGGTCGAAACCGGCTGGGTGAGGCGCGCTATTAGCCGGGGGTTTTCCCCCGCGCAACCCCCAAAGAAACTCTTTTATGCGTCCGCACGCGCGCCCACATAGGGACGGCTGTCTTGGATGGAAGGAATCGACGCTTGGCCACGCTTGGAATGACCGCGCCCGAAAAGGAAGCCGTGGAGGCGTTTCGCCGGGATGTCGTCGAACCGTCGATGACGCAACTCGTCATCATCGATTTCTGGGCGGAATGGTGTGGCCCGTGCAAGGCGCTGACTCCGCTGTTGGAAAAGGTCGCCGCCGCCTATGCCGACAAGGGCGTGGTGCTGGCCAAGATCGATACCGACAAGAACCAGTTCATCGCGTCGCAATTCCAGATCCGCTCGATCCCGACCGTCTATGCGATGTTCCAGGGGCAGCTGGTCGCCGATCTGACGCCGGCGCGGACCGAAAGCCAGCTCAAGCAGATGATCGACCAGCTGCTGCGCCAGTTGCCGGTCGATCCGGGCGCGGCGGGTGCGGCCGGGCCGGATATCGAACCGCTGGTGGCGATGGGCGAGGACGTGCTGGCGGCGGGCGATGCCGAACGCGCGCTGTCGATCTTCGAACAGGTCGCCGATCTGGCACCCGATCATCCGCAGGTGCTGACCGGCCGCATCCGCGCGCTGATGGCGCTGGGCGAGCATGACGCAGCGCAGTCGGCGATCGACGCGCTGCCCGACGACGTCGCGAAGCTGCCTGCGATCGATCAGGCGCGCGCCGCACTGGCACTGGCGCGCGATGCGCAGCCGGTCGACGATCTGGCGGGGCTGAAGGCGCAGGTGGACGCGAACCCGGACGATCATGATGCGCGGTTCCGACTGGCGGGCGGCCAGATGGCGGCGGGCGACCGCGACGGCGCGGCGGCATCGCTGCTGGCAATCGTCGCCGCCGATCGCGCGTGGAACGACGACGCGGCGCGTCAGCAGTTGCTGAAACTGTTCGAAGCGGTCGGTCTGGAAGACCCGTGGGTGTCGCAGCAGCGGCGCAAGCTGTCCGCGATCCTGTTCGGATGAGCCAGCGCGTATCGGTCTTTCCGCTGGGCGGGGCGCTGCTGTTTCCCGGCATGCACCTGCCGTTGCACATCTTCGAGCCGCGCTATCGTGCGATGGTATCCGATGCACTCGCCCGCGACCGGCGGATCGGCATGGTCCAGCCGCGTCCGGCGACCGGGTCGACCGATCGTCCGCCGCTGTTCGATATCGGCTGCGTCGGGCAGATCGTCGATGTGGAGGCGCAGGAGGACGGCCGCTACGATATCGTGTTGCAGGGCGTGTCGCGCTTTCGCATCGTCCGCGAACTGGAGGTGACGACAGCCTTCCGCCAGGTCGAGGTCGATTTCCTGCCGGCCGAGGCGGATGCGACGCTGGCGGCAGTGCAGCGCGCGTCGCTAGAGATGGAATCGCGCCGCTTCGCCGATGCGCAGGGCTATGCCGTCGATTGGGATTCGGTCGCGCGGCTGGACGATGAAAGCCTCGTCAACGGTATCGCGCAGATCGCACCGTTCGACGTCGCCGCCAAACAGGCGCTGCTCGAAGTCGACACGATCGCCGCCCGCGCCGACCTGATCGTCCAGTTGATGCAGTTCTTCGGCCGCCACGGCGACGAGGACGAGGCGACGCTGCAATGACGGCGCGCTCGGTCCGGTCGTTCCCACGGAGCCTGTGACGATGCCCATGCCCGACCCTTGGCTGTTGTCGATCCTCGTCTGTCCGGTGACGCGCACTGCGTTGGTCCATGACCCGGATCGCGGCGAGCTGGTGTCGCACGCGGCGGGGCTGGCCTATCCGATCCGCGACGGCATCCCTGTGATGCTGGTCGAGGAAGCGCGCGCGCTGTGACCCACGACCTGTCGGGGAAATGGAGCGGGATCTTCAACTATCCCCACACCGAACCGCCGACCGCGTTCGAAGCGGACATCGCCGATCTGGGCGGATCGATCGTCGGCACGGTCCACGAGCCGAACCTGTATTCCAACCCGCCCGGCGCGCTGATCGCGGCGGCGATCGACGGCCATCGCGACGGCCGATCGGTCACGTTCAGCAAATTCTACGACGCGAGCGAGGGGTATGACGACATGGTCGTCTACACCGGCACGCTCAATGACGAAGCCACCGAAATCAGCGGGCGCTGGACGATCCCGGGCGTGTGGTCTGGTACGTTCCTGATGATCCGTCCGGCAGCGGTGGTGATCGTGGAAGCGGGGGAAGAGGTGCAGGCGGACGGCGAGCATCTGCAACGCGGAGAATAGGTCGCCAGAAGCCATGGTTGCGCGTTCGTGCCGCCGAATGGACCGATACGATCGGTTTCGTCCTAGCATTTGAATACTGTCCGAAGTATTTCGCTGCACTATACTGGTGGCATTACAGTATAGTAATGTTAATATTGTTGTACCTTGTGCGCGACCGATATATTTTCGGCGCAAAGGGGGCAATGTATGAAATTATGTTTGTATGCGACCGTATTGGCGGCGTTGAGTTTCGGACCGTCAGCTTATGGACAAGAGGTTGTTTCGACGGAAGCGGAAAATTGCGAACATCATATCTAGCCGACCGAACACTATATCGGATTTAATACTGGATTGCTTTCCGGCCTTGGAGTTGTGGGCGTGCTCGCTGATATGGCGGTACACAAGGACAGGGTAATGACGGTCAAGGATCGGATGCGAGGCGATCTTGGACCGGAGGTACAGATAGAAGAACTGCGAAAGGCGGATGTTGCCGGCGTACTGGGCCTGTCGGGCTATCGGATCGTCGTCGAACCGCCGTTGCCGACCATTGAAGACGCCAAGGCGGACCCGGCGGTGAAGAAGACCGTGAAGGAAATGGCGGCGAAACTGAAAGGTAAAGTCCGCCTGAGCGACGCTACGGTTCCCTGTTACGCGGAACTGGTCGGCGGCGGTATCATGTATCACAAGGCGATGATGTACGGCAGTAACCTGTTTGCCGGCTGGATTTTTCGCGACTTCGGCAAGACGGCTGGCACGCTGCCGAAATTTTTCAGCGGTGCGGTGAAGAATCCGCTGGAGAAGTTTCCGGCAAAGACGCCCGAGGATACCGAGGTGGCAACGGCCGAACTTCGCGATGCCTATGCGAAGGATTTCGTCGAGTATGTCGAGAAAAAGGTTCGCGGTGGCGTCGCCAGGACGCCCGCACGCTGACGGCAAACCGCCTATCGGCATCGGATCGGCGGACAAGACGCGCGTAACGATAGCGGCCGGCACATGATGCCGGCCGCCGATACGATCGTACCGACGACACATCGCAGCATAGCAATGCGAACATCATCGTGGGTCAGGCGGCGGCGATCGCCGCGGACGTTGCCGTCGACCGGTCCAGACCACTTTCCTACATGCCCCGGACCCACCATAGTCGAGCGCGACGACAAGCCGGCTTTTTGACAGTGCCGAACGGCTCGTCGCCAAATGCGTGCGAGTGTGACTTTCGTGACCTTTGGCCCGTCGCGACGACGCGCTGGTCCCGCTTAGACGGTCACGCCCTGCAGCAATTTCGGCATGTTACCCGTCTCGCCGCGCGCTTCGGCCATGAACGCGGCCTTAAGCGGCGCGATCGCATCGACCGCCGACAGGCCGAACCGGCGCACCGCGCTCGCCGTCTTGCCGGGGATGCCGAACAGCCGGGTCAGCCCGTCGGTCGCCAGCGCGACCGAGAAGGTGTCCAGCCCGCGCCACCGCTGATAGCGTTCGAGCAGATACGGGTCGCCAAGGTCCATGCCGGTGCGCTTGCCCTCGACCAGGATCTCGGTCAGCGCAGCCACGTCGCGCAGGCCGAGGTTCAGTCCCTGTCCCGCGATCGGGTGGATGCCGTGCGCCGCATCGCCGACCAGCACCAGCCGGTCGGCGGTGATCCGCGCGGCATGGTGGAAGCCCAGCGGATAGCTCGACCGCGCCGACAGGTTCGACAGCGTGCCGAGGAACCCGCCCATCTTCTTCGATGCTTCGGCAAGGAACGCCCGGTCGGACAGTTTCAGCATTCCGTCGCGGTCCTTCGCATCGACCGTCCATACGATCGCCGAGCGGCGGCCATGTTCGTCGTCGTTCAGCGGCAGGATCGCGAACGGCCCGGCGGGATAGAAAATCTCATATGCCACATTCTCGTGCGGATGCTCGTGGCCCAGCGTGGTGATGATCGCGGCATGATCGTACGACCAGCGCGCGACGCGGATGCCCGCCGCCTCGCGCGTCGGCGAATTGCGACCCTCGGCCGCGATCAGCAGCGGGGCGGTGACGGCGTCGCCATGGCCGGTGGTCACGGTCACGCCCGTCGCACCGCGCTCGACCGCCGCCGCGCGATCGCGATAGCGCAGGTCGATCAGCGTCGATGCGGTGGCGGCGTCGAAGATCGCGCGGCGCAGCCGCTTGTTTTCGTACATCACGCCGACCGGATCGTCCGCGGCATCGGGAATGAAGTCGAGCTTGCCCGGCGCCAGCCCGTCGGTCGCGCGGATCGCGGCGATGGGGCAGCCTTCGCCTGCCAGCCCCGGCGTGATACCGATCGCGTCGAACATGCGGTGCGTCGCACTGGCGATCGCCGAAGCGCGCCCGTCGAAGCCGGGGGCCAGCGTCACCGCCGGATCGGCGGGGTCGAGGATGATCGCGCTCAGCCCGTGCGCGGCGAGCGATACGCCCAGCGTGCTGCCGACAAGCCCCCCGCCGAGGATGATGACGTCCGCCTGTGTCATGTAAATCGTCCGATCGGGAGGCTGTTGATTGCACTTAGGGGCTGGCCCCGCCCGCCGCAACGCCGCCTTGACGACGTGGCCTCGCACGGCGCACATCGGGCATGTACCGGACAGGGATGGAAATGATGGCGACCAACGCGCAGCCGATGTTGTGGCGCGATGCGATGAAGGCGGGCGCGAAGCGCAGCGGGGCGATGATCGGCGCGACGATCCTGTTCGTCGCGGTGCTGCTGGCGGGTATCGCGCTGGCCAGCTATTCGTCGGCCGATCCGTCGTTCAGCACCGCCGCCGGGGGACCGGCGGTCAACAAGCTTGGCGGCGGCGGCGCGCTGGTCGCCGATCTGTTGCTGACCGTGTTCGGCGTGCCGGTCGCGCTGCTGCTCCCGCTGGGGCTGATCATATGCGTGCGGATGTGGCGGGACGTGCCGGTCGGCGCATGGCCGCGGATGCTGCGCGACTGTCTGCTCGGCATCGTCGCGATGGGCACCACGCTGGCGTTCGTGTCGGGCGATGCGGTGCCGACGCTGCCCGGCGGCTGGGGCGGCGTGATCGCGTGGAGCATCGCGCATGCGGTGCAGGGACTGGTCGGGCTGATCGGCCATGCAGTCGCCGAATTGTGGATCGTCCGCGTCCTCGCGTTGTTGACGGCGGTGTTGGGCGTCTGGCTGTGGGCCAAGGGGCTGACGATCGAAATTCCCGAAGGCGCGTTCCGCCTGCCGAAGTTCGAACGCCGCGCCCGCGCCGTGGCCGATGGCGGCGGCGACGTCCTGATCGACGATGCCGACGACGTTCCGTTCCATGCTCCGCCGTCGCCGCCCGTGGCGCTGACGGGGGCCGGCGAGGATGACGGCGACCTGCCGGTCCGGCCGCAGCCGCGCAAGACCGCCGAACCCGATCGCCGTCCGCCGCCGGTGATCGCGGACCGTGCCGCCGCGCCCGCGCTGGCCAGCGCCGCGCCGAAACAGACCGGGCTGGACCTGCGCGACAATTTCAAGCTGCCCTCGCTCGACCTGCTCGCACCGCCGCCCGAAACCGGCGGCCCGGTGGTCGACAAGGTCGCGCTGGAACGCAATTCGCGCCTGCTCGAAAGCGTCCTCGACGACTTCAACGTGAAGGGGCAGGTGGTGAAGGTGTCGCCCGGCCCGGTCGTCACCATGTACGAACTCGAACCGGCACCGGGGATCAAGGCGAGCCGCGTGATCCAGCTGGCCGACGATATCGCGCGCAACATGTCGGCGATCTCCGCGCGCGTCGCGACGATTCCGGGGCGCACCGTGATCGGCATCGAACTGCCCAACCAGCGGCGCGAAACGGTCAACTTGCACGAACTGATGGCCAGCCAGGCGTTTGCCGACCAGAATGCGCAGCTGCCGATCGTGCTGGGCAAGAATATCGCGGGCGACGCGGTGGTCGCCGATCTGGCCCCGATGCCGCATCTGCTGGTCGCCGGTACGACCGGATCGGGCAAGTCGGTCGGGCTGAACTGCATGATCCTGTCGCTGCTGTACCGGCTGACCCCCGATCAGTGCCGCATGATCATGATCGATCCGAAGATGCTCGAACTCAGCATGTATCGCGGCATCCCGCATCTGCTGGCCGACGTCGTGACCGAACCGGCCAAGGCGGTGCGCGCGCTTAAATGGGCGGTCGAACAGATGGAGGACCGCTATCGCATGATGGCGTCGGTCAACGTCCGCAGCCTCGCCAGCTTCAACGAAAAGGTCCGCGCGGCGAAGGCCAAGGGGCAGCAGCTGGGGCGCAAGGTCCAGACCGGCTACGATGCGGAGAACGGCAAGCCGATCTACGAGGAAGAGACGCTCGACCTGTCGCCGCTGCCGCAGATCGTGGTGATCGTCGACGAGCTGGCCGATCTGATGATGACGGCGGGCAAGGAAGTCGAATTCCTGATCCAGCGGCTCGCGCAAAAGGCGCGGGCGGCGGGCATTCACCTCATCATGGCGACGCAGCGTCCGTCGGTCGACGTCATCACCGGCGTCATCAAGGCCAATCTGCCGACCCGGATCAGCTTCCACGTCACGTCGAAGATCGATTCGCGCACCATCCTAGGCGAACAGGGGGCCGAACAGCTGCTGGGGCGCGGCGACATGCTCTACATGCCCGGCGGCAAGGCGCTGGCCCGCGTCCACGGCCCGTTCGTCAGCGACGACGAAGTGCAGGCGGTGTCCGACTTCTGGCGATCGCAGGGTGCGCCCGACTATATCGACGCGGTGGTCAACGAACCCGAAGGCGATGCGGGTTTCAGCCTCGACGGCGCGCCGACCGGCGACGACAGCCCGGAGGAACAGATGTTCCGTCAGGCGTGCCAGCTGGTCGCGGAAAGCCAGAAGGCGTCGACCAGCTGGCTGCAACGCCAGTTGCGCGTCGGCTATAATTCCGCCGCCCGCCTGATCGAACGGATGGAGAAGGAGGGGCTGGTATCCCGCCCCGATCATGTCGGCCGGCGCGAGGTGCTGATGGACCCCGACGGGCGGCCGACGGGGTAACCGGTTCAGCCGGCCAGCGTCGCCCTACGTTTGGCAATGCTTCCGTCGGGATATTGACGTTCGGTAAGGCGTTGGGAAAACTTACGAGAACTCCCAAGGACGCTGCATGACCGATCTGACCCTGAATGACGGCCGCACCATCCCCGCGATTGGCTTCGGCACCTATCAGGTGCCGCCCGAGGACGCCGCGCGCCTGTCGCGTGAGGCGCTCGACGCCGGATACCGGCTGGTCGACACCGCCGCCTTTTACGGCAACGAAGCCGGCGTGGGCGAGGCGACGGCGGGCACCGACGCGTTCGTGACGACCAAGCTGTGGCGCGACGACATGGGGTTCGACGCCACGCTGCGTGCGTTCGATGCCAGTCTGGCGAAGCTGGGACGCGACAGCGTCGACTTGTTCCTGATCCACTGGCCGATGCCGTCGCACGGCCTGTATGTCGAAACATGGCGCGCGCTGGTCCGGTTGCGCGATGAGAAGCGGGCGATATCGATCGGCGTGTCGAACTTCTCGCCCGATCATCTCGATCGCATCGTGGATGCCACCGGCGTGGTGCCCGCGCTCAACCAGATCGAACTGCACCCGAATTTCCAGCAGCGTGCGGCCCGTGCGGCGCATGAACGGCTGGGTATCGTGACGCAAAGCTGGAGCCCGCTGGGGCAGGGCAGGACGATCGCCGATCCTGTCATCGGCGAAATCGCCGCGCGTACCGGCGCGACCCCGGCGCAGGTGATCCTAGCATGGCATCTGCAGGCCGGGCTGGGTGTGATCCCGAAGGCATCGTCGCGCGCGCGGATCGATGAGAATCTCGCGGCACAACATATCACCCTGTCGGCGGAGGATATCGCGACGATCGATGCGATGGACGATGCCGACGGACGCCTCGGCCCCAACCCCGACACGCTGTGACCTTCGCAGGGCGCGCGCACCGTGTTGCGCGCGCCGTTCGCGGTCGCCCCTCCCCGTAACGAGCCGGACCTGATAGGCCCGCCGCATGCTGCCGATCCATGCCGTCCTGCCCGATCTGCTCGCGGTCCTGCGCGCACGGACATCGGCGGTGCTGGTCGCGCCACCCGGCGCGGGCAAGACCACCGCCGTCGCGCCCGCGCTGCTGGCCGAGCCATGGTGCGACGGCGAGATCCTGTTGCTCTCCCCCCGCCGCATCGCCGCCCGCGCCGCCGCCGAACGGATGGCGGCGACCGCCGACGAGCCGGTCGGGCGGACCTTCGGCTACGCCACCCGCATGGACAGCAAGCGTTCGGGCGCGACGCGGGTGACGGTGATGACCGAAGGCATCTTCGTCGCGAGGATCCAGTCCGACCCCGAACTGGCGGGCGTATCGGCGGTGCTGTTCGACGAAGTGCACGAACGCAGCCTCGACAGCGATTTCGGTCTCGCCCTCGCGCTCGATGCACAGGCGGCATTGCGCCCCGACCTGCGCATCGTCGCCATGTCGGCGACGCTCGACGGCGACCGGTTTGCCGCGTTGATGGACGATGCGCCGGTGTTGCAGAGCGAGGGCCGATCCTTCCCGCTCGACCTGCGGCATATCGGTCGCAACGCCGAACAGCGGATCGAGGATGCCGTCGCCGCCGCGATCCGCACCGCGCTGATCGAGGGGGAGGGCGGTATCCTCGCGTTCCTGCCCGGCGTAGCGGAGATCGAGCGGACCGCACAGCGCCTGACGCTGCCGACCGATATCGTGCTGCACCGGCTGCACGGCACGCTGTTACCTGCCGAACAGCGCGCCGCGATCGCGCCCGATCCCGATGGACGGCGCAAGGTGGTGCTCGCCACCAGCATCGCCGAAACGTCGCTGACGCTCGACGGCATCCGCATCGTGGTCGATTCGGGCATGGCCCGCCGTCCGCGCTACGACCGGGCGGCGGGGATGACCCGGCTGACGACCGAACGCGCCAGCCAGGCCGCCGTGACCCAGCGTGCCGGACGCGCCGCGCGGCAGGGGCCGGGGATCGCCTATCGCCTGTGGGAAGCGGCGGCGACGGCGGGACTGCCACGCTTCGATCCGCCGGAGATACTAGAGGCCGATCTGTCGGCACTGGTGCTCGAATGCGGCAAATGGGGGGTGGGCGATCCGACGACGCTGCGCTGGCTCGATCCGCCGCCGCCCGCCGCGATCGGGGAAGCTCGTGCGCGACTGACGACGCTGGGCGCGATCGACGACGACGGGCGACCGACGCCGCACGGGCTGGCGATCGCCGAACTGCCCCTGTCGCCGCGTCTGGGGCATATGCTGCTACGCGCCGCCGAACAGGGGTTCGCCGGTGCGGCCGCCGATGTCGCGGTGTTGCTGGGCGAACGGGGGCTGGGCGGCAGCGACGTCGATCTCGACCAGCGTCGGCGTCGTTGGCGCAGCGAACGTGGCCAGCGCGCCGATGCCGCGCGACGGCTGGGCGAACGCTGGCGGCGGCTGGTGAAGGGGCAGGACGACGATCCGCCAGAAGACGCGCTGGCGCGGGCGGTGGCGCTGGCGTTTCCCGATCGGATTGCCCGACGGCGCGATGCGGCGGGCGAGCGCTGGGCATCGGTCGGCGGGCGCGGGTTCCGGCTGGAAGGTGCCCCGCTCGGGTCGGCCGAATGGCTGGCGGTGGCGGAGACGCAGGGCAGCGCGGCGGGCGCGCGCATCCTGTCGGCGGTGGCGATATCGCAGGCGAGTGTCGAGGCGCTGTTCGGCGACCGCATCGAAACGCGGCGCAGCGTGACCTTCGACCCCGCGACCAGCGGCGTGGTCGCGCTGCGCGAACGGCGGCTGGGCGCGATCCGGCTGTCGTCCGGTCCCGACGCGGCGGCATCGGCGGCGGAGATCGCGGTGGCGCTGGTCGAAGGGGTCCGGCGCGACCTGTCGCTGGTGCCGTGGGGCGAGGGTGCCGATGCGCTGCGGCGGCGGTCGGCGTTCGTCGCGGCGATGCGTGGTCAGGACGATCCGCTGGGCGATGGTGAGCTGCTTGCCGCGCTCGATCAATGGTTCGCGCCGCTGGTGGCCGGCAAGCGGCGGCTGGAGGCGATCGATCCGGGTGCCTTGGCCGGCGCGCTGGAAGGGCAGGCGGGCTGGGACTGGATGCAGACGGTGCGGCGGCTGGCCCCGGCGCGGTTCGACAGTCCGGCGGGGTCGAGCCATGCGATCGACTATGCTGCGGAAGGCGGGCCGCGCGTCGAACTGCGCGTGCAGGCGCTGTTCGGGCTGGCGGACCATCCGATGGTTGCCGGCATCCCGCTGACGTTTAGCCTGACGTCGCCCGCCGGCCGTCCGATCCAGACGACGCGCGATCTGCCGGGCTTCTGGGCGGGAAGCTGGCACGACGTGTCGAAGGAAATGCGCGGGCGCTATCCGCGCCACCCATGGCCCGACGATCCGGCGGCGGCATCGGCGACGCTGCGCACGAAGAAGGCGGATGCGCGGCGGTAAGTTTTTAGAGTCTGTTTGAAAGCGCGCCCTCGAAATTCGCTCTTTCGCGTGTTTCCAAACGGACCCTAAACGTCACCCCAGCGAAGGCTGGGGTCTGGTGCGGCCAAACGCGCCCTTTGCCACCGGGAGACCCCAGCCTTCGCTGGGGTGACGAATTGGAGTGAAGAACGGGGTCGGCAAACTTACCCCTCGCCATGCCCCTTGGCCAGATAGTCCTCGGACCGCATTTCCTCCAGCCGGCTGATCGTCCGGTCGAATTCGAACCGTCCGTCCCCATGCGGATACAGGTCGGCGGGCTGGGCGTCGGCGGCGGCGAGCAGCTTGACGCCATATTCGTACAGCGCGTCGATCAACGTGACGAAGCGTGCCGCTTCGTTGCGGTTTTCCGGGCCTAGAACGGGGATGCCGACGAGGATGACGGTATGGAACGCCCGTGCCACCGCCAGATAGTCGGGCGCGCCGCGCGCTTCGCCGCACAGCCGTTTGAAGCTGAACACCGCAACGCCCTTCAACGCCTTCGGCACATGCAGCATCCGTCCGCCGCCCACGTCGATATCGCAGGACGGGACATGGTCGCGATCCTCGACCGCATGGTCGGTCAGGCGAAAGAACGCCGCCGACAGTTGCGCGGTCGCGTCCGCGCCATTGGGCACCAGCCACGTATCGAGCTGTCCCAACCGGTCGCGGCGATAATCGGTCGGGCCGTTGAGCGGCAGCACGTCCAGCCGTTCCTCAAGCAGCGCGATGAACGGCAGGAAGCCGTCGCGCTGCAACCCGTTCTTGTACAGGTCGACCGGCGGGCGGTTCGACGTCGCCACCATCGTCACGCCGTGGCGGACCATTTCGGTGAACAGCCGCGACAGCACCATCGCGTCGGCGGTATTGTTGATGACCATTTCATCGAAGGCGAGCAGCTTCAGGTCTTTCGCCAGCGCCTCGGCTACCGGCGGGACCGGATTGCCCTGTTCCTTCGCACGTTCGACCGCAAGGCGGGCATGGACCTCGATCATGAAGGCGTGGAAATGGACGCGGCGCTTGGCGGTCGTCGCGACGCAGTCGTAGAACAGGTCCATCAGCATCGACTTGCCGCGCCCGACCCCGCCCCACAGATACACGCCGCGCGGCACCGCCGCGTCGCGCCGCGTCAATCGCGCGAACAGCCCGCGCGACGGCGGACTGTCGATTTCGGTGGCGAGGCGATCGAGCCGCACGGCGGCGGCGCGCTGTTCGGGGTCGGGGCGAAGCTCGCCGTGGGCGATCAGCGAGTCATAGCGGGCGAGTACGGTCATGGCAGGTGTCGGGTTCCATAGTCCCTGCATCCCCAGTCCGTTCGTCCTGAGTAGCGACTGAGCATAGATGAAGGCGCGTATCGAGGGATTGGCGCGGCGGGGCCGATCCTTCGATACGCCATTTCGACAGGCTCAATGGCTACTCAGGACAAACGGGGGAGGCAGAATTGCCCCGCAGAGCCATCAGATCGCGCGTTCGACTTCCATCTTCTTGATCTCGGCGATCGCCTTGGCCGGGTTCAGCCCCTTGGGGCACACGTTCGCGCAGTTCATGATCGTGTGGCAGCGATACAGGCGGAACGGATCTTCCAGCTCGTCCAGCCGCTCGCCGGTCATCTCGTCACGGCTGTCGGCCAGCCAGCGATATGCCTGCAACAGGATCGCCGGACCGAGGAACTTGTCGCTGTTCCACCAATAGCTAGGGCACGACGTCGAGCAGCACGCGCACAGGATGCATTCGTACAGGCCGTCCAGCTTGCCGCGCTCCTCGGGCGACTGGAGCCGTTCCTTGCCCGCAGGCTCGGGCGTGACCGTCTGCAACCACGGCTTGATCGACGCATATTGCGCATAGAAATGCGTGAAGTCGGGGACCAGGTCCTTGATGACGTCCATGTGCGGCAACGGCGTGATGCGGATATCGCCCTTCACGTCCTCGATAGCGGTGGTGCAGGCAAGGCCGTTGCGGCCGTCAATGTTCATCGAGCACGACCCGCAGATGCCTTCGCGGCACGACCGGCGGAACGTCAGCGACGGGTCCTGATCGGACTTCATCTTGATGAGTGCGTCGAGCACCATCGGGCCGCATTCGTCGAGGTCGATCTCGAACGTGTCGTAGCGCGGGTTCGCGCCCGAATCGGGATCGTAGCGATAGACCTTGAACTGCTTGATCCGGCCTGCCGTGGCCGACTTGTAGGTCTTGCCCTTCTGGATGCGGCTGTTCTTGGGCAAACGGAATTCGGCCATGGTGCTCGCTCGGTCAGCTTGGCCGGGGGACGGACGCCCACCGGCGGGTTTGCGCGTCAGATACATGACAGGTGGGCATGCCGCAAATGCGAACAAGGGGTATCCGCCCTTTGGTATATATCGCGCGGTCCCACGCGGGGCGCGGGCGCGCGATGCCGGACGGATTTCCCTTCCGGCATCGCTTGGCCGCGTCCCCCATGACGGACGAGCCGACCTAAACCGCCGGCAATCCTTCCAGCAGCTTGTCCAGCGTCGCGGGATAGTCGCGCACGCGGATTCCTGTCGCGTTGTAGATCGCGTTCGTCACCGCCGCACCCGCGCCGCCGATGCCCAGCTCGCCGATTCCCTTGGCATGCGTCGGGTTGGCGTGGGGATCGCGTTCGTCGAGGAAGACGATGTCGATCGGCGGAATGTCGGCATGGACCGGCACGTGATATTCGGCCAGATCGTGATTGACGATCCGCCCGTCGCGGTCGTCATGCACCGCTTCTTCGGTCAACGCGGCACCGATGCCGAACACGATGCCGCCGATACATTGCGACCGCGCGGTCTGCTGGTTCAGGATGCGACCGGCCGCGAACGTCGCGTGCCAGCGCGTCACCCGCACCTCGCCGGTCACCGCATGGACCTTCACTTCGCAGAAATGCGCGCCGTAACTGGCCTGGCTGGTCGTCTTTTCCTGCTTGCCCGGCTTGATTGCGCCATGCGCGGCGATGCCGCTGCCGACCAGATCCCCGATCGGCACCTGCCGGTTGCCGGCGATGGCATGGCCGTCCTTCAGCGTCAGCTCGGCGGGGTCGACGTCCATCGCCTTCGCCAGCTGTTCGCGCAGCGATTCGCACGCCAGATAGACCGACGATCCGCTGCTGCCCGCACCCCATGATCCGCCCGATCCGGCACCCGGCGGCGAATCGGTATCGCCCAGCTTCACGGTCACGCGCTCGATCGGCAACCCCAGCATCTCGCCCGCGATCTGCGCAAGGATCGTGTAGGTGCCGGTGCCGATATCGGTCATGTCGGTTTCGACCATCGCGCGACCGTCGCTGCCGATCGATACCGCCGCTTCGGACGGTTGCAGCATGTTGGTCCGGCTGGTCGATGCCATTCCCTGTCCGATCAGCCAGTCGCCCTCGCGCTGTCCGCCGGGCGTGGGGTTGCGATCCGCCCATCCGAATGCCTTCGCCCCTTCGTCCAGACACCGCGTCAGCGCGCGGGTGGAATAGGGAATGTCCTTCATCGGATCGCGATCGGGGTCGTTGCGCTTGCGCAGCTCGACCGGATCGATGCCGATCGCCTCCGCCAGCTCGTCCATCGCGTTCTCCTGCACCAGCAGGCCGACCGCCTCGCCCGGCGCGCGCATCGATCCCGACAGCGTACGGTTCAATTCGACCACGTCGTGCGTGATCGACCGGTGTTCACCGGCATACAGGAATTGCGTCGCCGCGCCCGCCGGTTCGAAATATTGTTCGCCCGGCAGGTTGGAACAGATCGTCTCGTGCCCGATGCCGATCAGCGTACCATCGGCATTGGCGGCAAGCCGGAAACGCTGGCGCGTGTTCGACCGGCGCACGGTGGCGTCGAATACCTGTTGCCGGGTCATCACCGTCTTGACCGGTCGTCCGATCTTCCTGGCGGCGATCGCGGTCGCGACCGATTCGGGCGCGATCCCCAGCTTCGATCCGAACCCGCCGCCGACATAGCGTGCGACGATCCGCACCTTCGACGCGCGTTCGCCCAGCGCCTTGGCCAGTTGCTGCTTGTCCGACGACGGCATCTGATACGCGCCGTACAGCGACAGGCCGTTGTCGTCCCAAACCGCGATCGATGCATGCGGCTCCATCGCCGCCGAATTCTGCGACGGCGTGGTCCATACGTCGTCCACGGTGAACGCCGCGCGTTCCATCGCCGCGTCGATATCTCCCTGTTTCTGATAGGGCGGGATGGTCCCCTGTGCCGGTTTGGCGGCGGTCGACAGATTGTCGTCGAAGGTGAACACGCCGTCCTGCGGCGTAAAGCGGATCGCCACCAGCTGCGCCGCGTCGCGCGCGATCTCATAGCTTTCGGCCACGACGATCGCGACCGGTTCGCCGAAATAGGCGACGTCGGCCACCCCCTGTGTCGGCGCGGAGGTTTCCCCGCCCTGCTGCGCGTTGCGGATGAAGGTCTTCAGGTCCACCACCACGTCGATCACGCCGGGCAGCGCCTTCGCCCCTTCCGCATCGATGGAGGTGATCTTGCCGGCGGGGAAGGTCGCGCGGACGAGGAAGCCGTACGCCAGATCGGGAAACTCGTATTCGGCGGCATAGGTCGCCTGTCCCGCAACCTTCAGCGGTCCGTCGACACGCACCAGCCCCTTGCCGATCAGACCCTGCACCCCGTCGTCCAGCAGGCTGTGTTCGACGGGTGCGTCCATACGGAGCGAATTGGTCTTCATGCCGTCAGCTCCCTCAACGTGGCGATCAGCGTGCGACGCGCCAGCGGAATCTTGAAATCGTTGCTGCCGAACCCCTTGGCGTCGCGCAGCAGCACGTCGGCCGCCTCGGCAAACAGCGCATCGGACGGCGCGCGTCCGACCAGCGTCGATTCGACTGCGGTGTCCCGCCACGGCATCGGCCCCAGCCCGCCGAACGCGAGTTGCGCCGACGCGATCCGCCCGTCTTCCATGCCGACGATGCCCGCGACCGATACCAGCGCGAACGCATAGGATGCGCGGTCGCGTACCTTGCGATAGGTCTGGCGACCGGTCGGCGCGGGGGGCAGCTCGACATGCGTGATGAGTTCACCCGGCGTCAGCACGTTTTCGATCTGCGGCGTATCGCCCGGCAGGCGATAGAAGTCGCGGATCGGGATACGCCGCCGCTCGCCATCGCCGCGCAGCGTCACGATCGTCGCATCCAACGCCTGCATCGCCACCGCCATGTCGCTGGGATGCGTCGCGATGCAATGTTCGGACGTGCCGAGCACGGCGAGGATGCGGTTGAACCCTTCCTGCGCATCGCAGCCCGAACCCGGCAGCCGCTTGTTACAGCGCGCCGCCGTCTCGTAGAAATAATAGCAGCGCGTCCGCTGGAGCAGATTGCCGCCGGTCGACGCCTTGTTGCGCAACTGTCCCGACGCACCGGCCAGCAGCGCGCGGCTCAGCACCTCGTACCGGTCGCGGATCTTCGGATCGGCGGCGAGGTCGGAATTGGGCACCAGCGCCCCGATGCGCAGCCCGCCGCCCGCGATCTCTTCGATGTCAGTCAGCGGCAGGCGGCTGATGTCGATCAGCCGGTGCGGCGTCTCGACCTGCAATTTCATCAGGTCGAGCAGGTTGGTGCCGCCCGCGATGAAGCGCGCGCCGTCGGCGGACCCTTGGGCGACGGCGGTATCCGGCGATTCCGCCCGGGCATATTCGAACAGTTTCATTCCGCCGCCTCACGCTGGTCGTTCGCCGCCACTTCGCGAATGGCATCGACGATGTTGGGATAGGCGGCGCAGCGGCACAGATTGCCGCTCATCCGCTCGCGAATTTCCTCGTCGCCGAAGAGGGGGTCGTTCAGGTCCGCGCTGACGTGGCTCGGCCAGCCCTTCGCGACTTCGTCGAGCATGCCGACCGCCGAACAGATCTGGCCCGGCGTGCAATATCCGCACTGGAACCCGTCGTGGCGGACGAACGCGTCCTGCAACGGGTGCAGTGCGTCCGGGCTGCCCAGACCCTCGATCGTCACGATCTCGTCATCCTGATGCATCACAGCCAGCGTGAGGCACGAATTGATCCGCCGGCCATTCACCAGCACGGTACACGCACCGCACTGGCCATGGTCGCACCCCTTCTTGCTGCCGGTGAGCGAGAGATGTTCGCGCAGCAGGTCGAGCAGCGAGGTGCGGATATCGACCTCCGCCTGTTGCGGCTGGCCGTTGATGGTGAATTGCATGGGCGCGCTCCGTTGGTCGTTCAGGCTAACGCAAGGCACGCAAAGGGTTTCCTGTTGCGAGAGGATCGCAGATGCTTGGGTGGACGCTGATGGCATTGTCGATGGCGGGCGCGGTTTCGGACGAACGTCCGCTGTCGTCGCCGCCGATCGTGATCGCGCATCGCGGGGCCAGCGGATCGCGGCCCGAACATACGCTGTCCGCCTACCGGCTGGCGATCGAACAGGGTGCGGACTTCATCGAACCCGATCTGGTCCTGACGAAGGACGATGTGTTCGTGGTGCGGCACGAAAACGAGATTTCGGGGACCACCGATATCGCCGCGCATCCCGAATTCGCCGCGCGGCGTACGACCAAGACGATCGACGGCACGGCGGTGACCGGCTGGTTCACCGAGGATTTTACGCTCGCCGAACTGCGCACGCTGCGCGCCCGCGAACGGTTGCCGCAACTGCGCCCGGACAATGTGGCGTATGACGGCCGCGATCCGGTGCCGACGCTGGCGGAGGTGATTGCGCTGGCGAAGGCGGCGTCGGCGGAAACCGGGCGGACGATCGGCATCTATCCCGAAACCAAGCATCCCGGCTACTTCGCGGCGATCGGCCATCCGATGGAGGCGCTGCTGGTGCGGCAACTGCACGCGGCAGGCTGGGATTCGGCCGAAGCACCGGTGTTCATCCAGTCGTTCGAGGTCGCGAACCTGCAACGACTCAAGACGATGACACCGATCCGACTGATCCAGTTGATGGACGCACGCGGCGCGCCCGCCGACGGCGCGGCGCCCAGCTATGCCGCGATGACGACGCCCGCCGGGTTGAAGGCGGTGGCGGCCTATGCATGGGGCATCGGCCCGAACAAGGCGATGGTGGCGGACGGCGCGCCGCTGATCGCCGATGCGCACCGCGCCGGGCTGCGGGTCCATCCATGGACCTATCGCGCCGAAAACACTTTTCTGCTCGAACGCTATCGCGTGCCCGGCGACCCGGCGACGCACGGCCGGATCGGACAGGAACTGGCCGATGCCGTCGCGGCGGGCGTGGATGGTTTCTTTACCGACTTTCCGCTAATCGGGGCGCAGGTACGCGACATGCCGTATTGAGGACGAAGAATGCGATCTGCGTGGATTTTGCTGGCGCTGGCGCCGATGACCGGCGGGTGCGTCAGCACGGTATGGAACGTCGCCACCGCGCCGGTCCGCGCGGGCGCGCAGGTGGTCGACTGGACGACGACCAGCCAGTCCGAATCCGATCGCAACTATGGCCGCAAGATGCGCAAGCAGGAAGCGCGCGAAGGCCGCGAGATGCGCAAGCGCGAGAAGGAACGCCGCCGTCAGGAAGCCCGCGACCGCGAGGATTGAGCGACCGGCGCACACGGGAATTTGGGTACGCCCGTTCGTGCCGGGTAGCGACTGAGCGAAGTCGAAGGATGACCGGCTGGGATCGTTCCCGGACCGATCCTGAACCATGCCGCGCATCGTTTGCCCGGTCATTATCGAAGCATCCGTAGCAGTCCTTCGATGCGCCATTGCGACAAGCTCGATTGCACTCGGAATACACGGCCGCACCGTACATCATCACACTCCGGGGTGCGGTGCATCGAACGCTGTCCGTTCCTGCGGTACAGGCGCAGAACCTGTCGAAACACGGCGGCCATCCGTCGATACCCTTTTTGCGCGACCCGTTGGTGAATTGGGAAGAGCGGCCTGTTTCAAAATCGCCCGATCCCGTGCGGCATCACCGCCCCGCCGCCAGCGCCTCCGCCACGGCGCGCAGGATCGTCGGGCGTGTCTGGACGCCGTAATGGCTGCTCGGCACCTCGACCGTGCGGCAGCCGGGTTCGCCCACGACATGACAGCCCAGCCCGTTGACCAGCCCGTCGCTGGCGCTCCAGATCGCGGTGGCCGGCACCGGCAGGGGGCGGCGGACCTCGTCGGCCAGCGCCAGCACGACCGGATCGTCGACCGATTCGCCGCTGATCCATTCGTACAGCCGCCAGACCCGCGTCGCGCGCGCCGGCCCGGCATAGGGCGATGCGACCGTTACGACCTGTGCCACATGGTCGGGTACGCGATGCGCCGCCAGCCGGGCCATGATCCCGCCCATGCTGACCCCGACCAGCGCTACCGGCTGTCCCGCGCGATCCGACACGGCCGCGATCCGCGCGAACAGCGCCTCGCCCTGCGCGCCGATACTGCGCTGTCCGTAATTGCGGCCCAGCGTCCAGCCATGCACGTCATAACCGATCGTGCGCAGATACCGCGCCATGATCCCCATCGAACGGTCGGTGTTGAACAGGCCGGGCAGCAGCAGCACCGGCTGTCCAGCGCCGCGCGGCGCGTCGAGCAGTCCGCGCCACCGGAACGGCAAACCGGCCAGCGCCAGCACCGCACGCGGTCCCTCCACCGCGAACTGGCCCAGCGTCGGCGGGCCAAGCGGGGTTACAGCCACGCCGTCACCGTGATCGGAAACGGCGTCCATGCGCCCATCTCCACCCCCGCCGCGCGCAGCGCCGCACCGGTCCATGCATTGCAGGTCGTGACCGCGCTGTACCGTCCGCGCGCGACGTAGAAGGCGTCCGATGCGCCATAGCCATGGACCGGCGCGGGCCGGTCCGCAAAGGTCGCGCGGATATGCGCGGCCAGCGCGCGATACTGGTCGGGGGTCAGCGTGATCGCATACACCCCCGGCTGCCCCGCCGGGTCGGCCAGATGTCCGACGTGCAGCACGGTCGCGTCGCTGCCGATCGCCGCCGCCGCGACGGTGGCCGGTTTCAGGTCGCCCCATGTCGGCGTGCCGATATAGAAGCTGCGATCCCCCCAGCCGACCGACAGCCAGCCATGTCCGGCATAGCGCGGGTCGGCGATGTCGCCGGGCCGCACCAGATCGTCGAACCCGATCCCGGCGGCATGTTTCGGCACGACGATCCCGGTATGGATGCCGTTGTCCTCGACATAGATACGGATGCCGTCCACCGGTTGGCGCGCACCGGCATTGGCCGGGATCGCCCCGCCCGCGAGGCCCGCGAGCGCATAGCCGCCCGGCACCAGCAACAGCGCGGCCGCAGCCCGCCCGATCGATTTCCGTCGCATCGCGGGTCATGCTACTATCGCTGCATGCCAAGTGAAACCCACGTCCTCGACCGCCCTCCCGCCGGTGCCGCGCCCGACTGGACCATCCCGCAAGGATGGGACGACTACACCGCGCAGGACCACGCGACGTGGGACACGCTGTACGAACGGCAGATGAAGCTGCTGCCCGGCCGCGCGTCGTACGCGTTCCTGCGCGGGCTGGACGCGTTGAAACTGTCCGAATCCGGGATTCCCGATTTCGGGGAACTGTCGGACCGGCTGGAGGCGCTGACCGGCTGGCGGGTCGTGGCGGTGCCGGGACTGGTGCCCGACGACGTGTTCTTCACGCACATGGCCAATCGCCGCTTCGTCGCGGGCAATTTCATCCGTCGCCCGGACCAGCTCGACTATCTTCAGGAACCCGACGTGTTCCACGACGTGTTCGGCCATGTCCCGATGCTGGCCGATCCGGTCTTCGCCGATTACCTCGCCGCCTATGGTCGCGGCGGACTGCGCGCGCTGGAACTGGGATCGCTCGGCCAACTGGCGCGGCTCTACTGGTACACGGTCGAATTCGGGCTGGTGCGCGAAGGGGACGATCTGCGCATCTATGGCGCGGGCATCGTGTCCAGCGCCGCCGAAACGCGCTTCTCGCTGGAGGATGCCAGCCCCAACCGGGTGATGCTCGACCTCGCGCGCGTGATGCGTACCGACTATCGGATCGACGATTTCCAGCAGACCTATTTCGTCATTCCGTCGTTCGACGACCTGCTCCGCGTGACCGTCGAAACCGACTTTGCCCCGGTCTACGACAGAATCCGCGACCTGCCCAAGATCGCGGTGGATGCCATCGTGCCGGAAGACGACGTAGTGACGCACGGCACGCAGGAGTACGCACGGTCCAAAACGGGCTAAGTGCCACGACCGGAAGACCTCTGGCGCTCGTTAGATCCGCCACGCTGATCTGAGGACCGAATCCCCTCCGCGTCTCCGCGCCTCCGCGTGAACCCGTTCTTCTTCTGCACGGCGCCGGAAGAAAAGATTGGTTCACGCGGAGGCGCGAAGGCGCGGAGTAGTTGCATGCCGGACGGATCGCCGGCGTTTCTCGATCGTGGTAGGTCTTCCGATCGTTACCGTCGCCGCTTCTCTCGGCGCCTCCGCGCTTCTGCGCGAACCATCTTTACAGATGCTACAGGTCGAGCGCCCAGCCGTCGCGGCCCTTCGGATCGATCGGCGCGGTCGGGATATGGCGTTCCGCACCGGCCGTCAGTCGCAACACGCTCCAGTCGCCCCGCCGGTCGACGCTCGCCAGCGTACAGCCGCATGCCGTGAACGCCGCGACCACGTCGGCACGCTGCGTTTCAAGCAATCCGGCCAGCACGATCGTCGCACGGGGTGCCGCGATCGCAGCGACCTCCGGGGCCATCGACATCAATGGCCCTGCAAGGATGTTCGCGATCAGCAGGTCATAGGGGGCGGCATCGACGATCGTGTCGGACAGCGCGCCGTCGGCGACGATCGTCTCGATCCGCTCCACCCGGTTCAGCGCGGCGTTGGCGACGGTCACATCGATCGCCACCGCATCGATATCGGTCGCGATCACCCGCGCCGCCGGCCACAATTCGCGCGCGGCAAACGCCAGCAGCCCGGTGCCCGTGCCCAGATCGATGACGTTCGCGAACCGATCCTCCGCCAGCGAATCGAGCATCGCCAGGCAGCCGCTGGTCGTTTCGTGATGCCCCGTCCCGAACGCGCGCCCCGCATCGATCAGGAACGCACGCGCATCCGGTGGCACGTCGCCCCCCTGCGCGGCGGTGTGGACATAGAACCGCCCGACATGCAGCGGTGCCAGCCCCGACTGGCTCATCGTCACCCAGTCCTCGTCGCCCAGTTCCTCGATCCGGGGCGCACGCCCGGTGGCGCTCGGCACCAGCGCGGCGATGACGGCTACCGCCCGCGCATCGGGCGCATCCTCGAAATAGGCGTCGAGCCGCCATGTCTCGGTGTCGTCCTCGACCGTCTCGGCCGTCATCAGCACGGGGGCGGGATCGATCCCGAAATCCTCGGCCGCGTCGATCGCTTCCGCTTCGGCGCGGGTGCACGGCAGCGTCAGTTTCCAGCTCATCGGACGTAGCTCGCGCCGTTGACGTCCAGCACCGCGCCGGTCATCGACGCCGGTGCCTCGATCGCGCAGAACCGCGCCATTACCGCCACTTCGTCCGGCATCGCCACCCGGCCCAGCGGAATGTCGGCCAGCAACCGGTCGCCGCCCCGGCTGGCCAGATAGTCTTCCGCCATGCCGGTCATCGTGAAGCCGGGACAGATGGCGAAGGCAAGGATGCCCTGCGCGGCATAGCCACGCGCGATCGTCTTGGTCATCGCGACCATGCCGGCCTTCGCCGCCGCGTAATGCCAGTGCGCCGGGCTGTCGCCGCGATGCGCCGCGCGGCTGGCGATGTTGACGATCCGGCCGGGCGTGCCACCATCCTGCCAGTGCCGCACCGCCAGCCGGCTGAGCTCGGCAGCGGCGGTCAGGTTGATGCGCATCGTCCGTTCCCAGCCCGCGACCCACTGGTCGTGCGGCAGGTCGACCGGCGTCGCCTCGAACAACCCGGCATTGTTGATAAGAATGTCGATCCGCCCATCCAGCCGGTCGAGCGCGCGCGCCCAAAGGTCGGCCGGCGCGGCCGGATCGGCGAAGTCGGCGGGCAGATCGCCGCTGGTCGACTGGATCGCCAGCGCATGATCGTCGCGCAGCAGGTCGGCGATCGCCGCGCCGATGCCACGCGACCCGCCGGTCAGAAGGATATTGGCCATACCCCGCCGTTTAGGCGGCGCGGACGCATCGGGCAATCGTGCCGGTTACGCTGCGACCTTGCCGCTGAAATCGACCGCGCTGGTCTTGAGTGCGCCCAGTTCGCCATCCAGCGCGGTGAAGCCGTCGCCGACGCGGTCGATGCCGGATGCGACCGCTTCGGTATCCTCGCGGATCGCGGCGATGGTCGACGACATCGAATCGGCGGCAAGCGCGGTTTCGTCGACCGCGGCGGTGATCGCGGTGACCGTCTGCGCCTGTACCTCCATCGCGTGGCGGATGCGGATGGCGCTTTCCTGCACCTCGCTCACCGTCGCGCGAATCGATGCGTTGGTTTCGACGGTCGATCGGGTCGCCGCCTGGATCGCCGCGATCTTGGCGGCGATGTCGTCGGTCGCGCGCGCCGTCTGGCTGGCGAGGCTTTTCACTTCCTGCGCCACCACCGCGAACCCGCGTCCGGCGTCGCCGGCGCGTGCCGCCTCGATCGTCGCGTTCAGCGCCAGCAGGTTGGTCTGGCCCGCAATGTCGCGGATCAGGCCTAGGATCGATTCGATCGACTTGGCATGGTCCGACAGCGTTTCGGACATGCCGACCGCCGTGCCGGCCTGCGACGACGCACGGGTAGCGATCTCGGCCGCCACCTCGACTTCGTTGCGCGCATCCTCGATCGCGCGGATCAGCCCGGCGGACGTCGCCGCCGCCTCGCGCATCGCCACAGCCGACTGTTCGGCGGCGGCGGCGACTTCGGACGCCTTGCCCAGCATGCCGCGCGCCGATGCCGATGTGCGGCCGGCATGGATGCGCAGCGCGTCGCTTTCCTGGCTCGCGCGTTCGACGGTCGCGCCGATATTGTCGCGGAATTCATGCGACAGCTGATCACGGGCGCATTGCATGTTGTAGCTCTGATAGGCGTTGTACAACGTCACATAGACGTCGTTTTCGACCGACCGGATGCGCAGCAGCAGCGTCGTCAGCTTTTGCAGTTCGGCCGGGTCGCCGATCAGTTCGCGTTGCAGCACGCTCACCGTCCGGCGTCCGCACGCATCGATGATCGCCAGCACCGCCGTCAGCGACACGTCGTTCGAAAAGGCGCGGGCAACGGTGCGTTCGGCGGATTGCGGCCATGCGAGGCCCAGCAGGTCGGTGAACTGGTTACGCAGATAGGCGGCGCCCAGCTCGATGATGCGTTCGGCGTCGGACGCCAGCACGCCGGTCCCGCCGATCTTTTCCGAATGGGGCAGGATCGCGGCGGAGATTTCGCGCGCATGCGGCTCGATCACGGTCCACAGGTCGCGCGCCGTCGCCACGTCCTCGGGTCCGAAATCGAACATCCGCAACCGGGCAGGCAGATCGATGGTCGAACTGACGCTTTCGGCCGCAGGAAGCTGTTTGGTCCTCACCCGGTAATCCCCCATGTCGATTCGGCCGATGGACCGCCTGTGGTCCGGCATCGACGCTTCGCCGTCCGGCTTATGCAAAAGGTCTTAACTATGGGTTGACCAGCCCCTTGAGGGCCGAAACCCGCGCCGCCGCCCCTTGCATCGCAGCAAGGGGGGCGTAGATAGACCGCATCCGCTGGAAGGAAGCCCGACTTGGCTAGTGTTCGTCCGAAATCCCGTCCTCTTTCACCGCATCTCCAGATTTGGCGGTGGGGGCCGCACATGCTGGTGTCGATCCTGCACCGTGCGACCGGCGTCGCCATGGGCACGGTCGGCCTTGCGCTGCTGGCATGGTGGCTCGCCGCGATCGCGGGAGGCGAGGACAGCTATGCGCGCTTCCTGTCGTGGTTCACCGGCGAATGGGCGCCGCTCGGCTATCTGTTCGGCATTGGTTTCACCTATGTGCTGTTCCAGCATATGGGAACGGGCATGCGCCACTTCGTCCTCGATGTCGGCGCGGGCTATGAACTGCGCCGCAACCGCCGGGGCGCGATCGGGACGATCGTGTTCGCGGTGATCGCGACGATCGCATTGTGGACGTGGCTGCTGGTGGGGAAAGCCTGATGGGCAACGGTACGAGCATCGGTCGCGTCCGCGGCCTCGGGTCCGCCAAGACCGGATCGCATCATTTCTGGTATCAACGGCTGACGGCGGCATCGAACCTGCTCCTGATGCTGTGGTTCGTCTTCTCGCTCGCGATGCTGCCGGCATGGGACTATGACACCGTCTTCGCATGGCTGTCGTCGGCATGGGCGGCGGTGCCGATGCTGCTGCTGGTCAGTTCGGTCTTCTATCACGCCAAGATCGGCCTGCAGACGGTGATCGAGGATTACCAGCATGACGAAACGCGCGTCGTGCTGATGATCCTGCTCCAGCTCGTCTATGGCGGCGGGTGGCTGTTCGCCGCCTTCTCGATCCTTCGTATCGCCTTCACCGGGACTCCCGCATAATGGCTGCCGACTCGTACAAGATCATCGACCACAGCTATGACGCGATCGTCGTCGGTGCGGGCGGCTCCGGCCTGCGCGCGACGATGGGCATCGCCGAAGCGGGGTTGAAGACCGCCTGCATCACCAAGGTGTTCCCGACCCGGTCGCACACCGTCGCCGCACAGGGCGGCATCGCCGCCTCGCTCGGCAACAATTCGCCCGACCACTGGTCGTGGCACATGTACGATACCGTCAAGGGGTCCGACTGGCTCGGCGATCAGGACGCGATCGAATATATGGTGCGCGAAGCGCCGCAGGCGGTGATCGAGCTGGAACATGCCGGCGTGCCGTTCAGCCGGAACGAGGACGGGACGATCTATCAGCGTCCGTTCGGCGGCCACATGCAGAATATGGGCGAAGGCCCGCCGGTCCAGCGCACCTGCGCCGCCGCCGACCGCACCGGCCACGCGATGCTGCATGCGCTGTACCAGCAGTCGTTGAAGCACGACGCGACCTTCTTCATCGAATATTTCGCGCTCGACCTCATCATGGAGGACGGCGTGTGCCGCGGCGTCATCGCGCTGTGTATGGAAGACGGGTCGATCCACCGGTTCCGCGCGCATGCCGTGGTGCTGGCGACCGGCGGCTATGGCCGCTGCTATTTCTCCGCCACCTCGGCGCACACCTGCACCGGCGACGGCAATGCGATGGTGCTGCGCGCCGGCCTGCCGCTGCAGGACATGGAATTCGTGCAGTTCCACCCGACCGGCATCTACGGCGCGGGCGTGCTGATCACCGAGGGTGCGCGCGGCGAAGGCGGGTATCTGACCAACAAGGATGGCGAGCGTTTCATGGAACGCTATGCCCCGTCGGCCAAGGATCTGGCGTCGCGTGACGTCGTGTCGCGGTCGATGGCAATGGAAATGCGCGAGGGACGCGGCGTCGGCAAGGACGGCGACCACATCTTCCTGCACCTCGATCATATCGATCCGAAGGTACTGGCCGAACGCCTGCCCGGAATCACCGAAACCGGCAAGATCTTCGCCGGTGTCGACCTGACGCGCCAGCCGCTGCCGGTCACGCCGACGGTCCATTACAATATGGGCGGTATCCCGACCAACTATCATGGCGAGGTCGTCACCCGGCGCGGCGACGATGCCGATGCGATCGTCCCCGGCCTGTTCGCGGTGGGTGAGGCGGCCTGCGTTTCGGTCCATGGCGCCAACCGCCTCGGATCGAACTCGCTGATCGATCTGGTCGTGTTCGGTCGCGCGACCGGGCTGCGGCTCAAGGAAGTGTTGAAGCCCAACACGCCGCACAAGCCGCTGCCCGAAGGCTCGGCCGATCTGGCGCTGGCGCGGCTCGACCGATTCCGCAACGCG
This sequence comes from Sphingomonas sp. CFBP 13720, assembly GCF_014842075.1. Taxonomy (GTDB): domain Bacteria; phylum Pseudomonadota; class Alphaproteobacteria; order Sphingomonadales; family Sphingomonadaceae; genus Sphingomonas. Next base: position 193,280 of record NZ_JACYVA010000003.1, on the reverse strand, counting down.
GCGGGCAACCGTCCGACGGCGCATATCCGGCTGGAAATGCAGAAGACGATGCAGAAGCATTGCGCGGTGTTCCGCGACAATGCGCTGCTCGACGAAGGCGTGACGCGGATGGAGGCGATCTATGCCTCGCTCGCCGACGTGCAGGTTACCGATCGCTCGCTGATCTGGAACACCGATCTGGTTGAAACGCTCGAACTCGACAATCTGCTGGCGCAGGCGGTGGTGACGATGCGATCGGCGCAAAACCGCAAGGAAAGCCGTGGCGCGCACGTGAACGAGGATTTCCCCGATCGCGATGACGCCAACTGGATGAAGCACACGATCGCCACATTCACCGGCTGGGGCGGGACGCTCGGCACCACTGCGATCGATTATCGCCCGGTGCACGACTATACGCTCACCGACGAGGCGGAATATATCAAGCCGAAGAAGCGGGTCTACTGATCCGGTCTTCGGAACGACACACGCGGGCGACCGGTTTTCGGACCGGTCGCCCGTTTCGTTTCAGGGGCCGGCGATATGGGTTATTGCGCCTGCGTCGGTCGCCCTCGCAACGGTTCCCGTTCGGGCGGCTCCACCGGAACGCGGGAGCGTCCCGTTCGTCGCGCGGGGCCAGAACGCCGGAACGGACCGAAGCCACCGCCCCGCCAGGCAGGGACCCGGCGAGGCCCGGCGAAGGCAGCGCAACTTCGCTGAAGACCGCCCCGGACGCTCGTGAGCTATCCCAGCCGGTCGGCATGCCATGCGACATGATCCGCCATGAACGTCGCGATGCAGTAATAGCTGTGATCGTACCCCGGCTGCATCCGCAGCGTCAGGTCGATGCCCGCATCCGCACAGGCCGCCGCCAGCAGTTGCGGGCGAAGCTGTTCGGCAAGGAACGGGTCGGCATCCCCCTGATCGACCAGTATCGCGGGCACCCGCATACCGTCCTCGATCATCGCGACCGCATCCGCACCGCGCCACGCCGAACGATCCGCGCCCAGATATCCGCCCAGCGCCTTTTTGCCCCACGGCACCTGGGACGGCGCGACGATCGGGGCGAAGGCCGATACCGACCGGAACCGGTCGGGATTACGCAGCGCCAGCGTGAGCGCGCCATGCCCGCCCATCGAATGGCCCATGATCGACTGACGCGACAGGTCGAGCATGGGAAACTCCGCCGCGATCAGCGCGGGCAACTCGTCTTCGACATAGGAGCGCATGCGATAATGCGGCTGCCACGGGTCTTCGGTCGCATCGACATAGAAGCCTGCACCCAGCCCGAAATCCCATGCCTTGTCCGGGGCATCGGGAACGTCGTCGCCACGCGGCGACGTGTCGGGGGCGATGAACGCGATGCCGCGTTCGGCGCAGGCGCGGCGATACTCGCCCTTGTCCGTGACGTTCGCATGGGTGCAGGTCAGTCCCGACAGATACCACAGCACCGGCGCGCGCTGGCCCTTCGGCAGCGGCGGGACATAGACGGCAAAGGTCATGGCAGTGCCGGTCGCCGTCGACGGGTGCGAGAACACGCCCTGCGTTCCGCCGAACGCGCGCGCGGTGGAGATCGTCTGCATCGTCATCGTCACGCCACCGCGGGCAACTGGCCCAACAGCTTGTCGAGCGTGATCGGATAGTCGCGCACGCGCACGCCGCATGCATTGTAGATCGCGTTGGCCACCGCGCCGCCGACGCCGCAAATACCCAGTTCGCCCACGCCCTTCGCCTTCATCGGCGTGGAATAGGCGTCGGCTTCGTCGAGGAACACGACCTCCTGATGCGGAATGTCGGCATGGACCGGCACCTCATATCCAGCAAGGTCGTGATTGACGAAGAAACCGAAGCGCTTGTCGACCGCCAGATCCTCCATCAACGCCGCGCCCGCGCCCATCGTCATGCCGCCGATCACCTGGCTGCGCGCGGATTTGGGGTTCAGGATGCGCCCCGCGGCACACACCGCCAGCATGCGGCGGATGCGTGTCTCACCGGTAAAGGCATCGACGCCGACTTCGCAGAAATGCCCCGCGAACGTCGATTGCTGCGCGCGTTCGGCGATCTTGCCATATTCGATCTTGTCCTCGCCGACGATCGGCGCGCCGCGCGCGGCATCGGTCAGCGGCACGCTGCGTCCGCCCGCCGTCACCTGCCCGCCGATGAAATCGACGTCGCCGGTCAGGCCCAGCTTGGCCGCCACCGCCTCGCGCAGCTTGACGCAGGCGGCATAGACGCCCGCCGTCGAATTGGCGGCGCCCCATTGCCCGCCCGATCCGGCCGACACCGGAAAGCGGCTGTCGCCCAGCCGGACGGTGACCCGGTCCAGCCCGACCCCCATCATCTCCGCCGCCGTCTGGGCAAGGATGGTATAGGTGCCGGTGCCGATATCGGTCATGTCGGTTTCCACCGTCAGCCGCCCGTCGGTTTCCAGCCGTACGCGCGCCGCCGACTGCATCAGCATATTGTTGCGGAACGCCGCCGCCACGCCCATGCCGACGAACCAGCGGCCCTGTCGCACTGCGCGCGGTTCGCGCCGTGCCGTCCAACCGAACCGCTCCGCACCCTCGCGCAGACACCGCACCAGCTGCCGTTGCGAAAACGGACGGTCGGGCTTTTCGGGATCGACCTGCGTGTCGTTGCGGATGCGGAACTCGATGGGGTCGAGCTTCAGCTTCTCCGCCATCTCGTCCATCGCGATTTCCAGCGCCATCAGTCCGGGTGCCTCGCCCGGTGCGCGCATCGCATTGCCTTCGGGCAGGTCGAGCACCGCCAGCCGCATCGCGGTCAACCGGTTGGCGCCGGCGTATAACAGCTTGGTCTGCGCCACTGCCGTTTCCGGTCCGCCGCCGGGCAGGTCGCCCGACCCGCTTTCATGCGCGATCGCGGTGATCGTGCCGTCGGGCGTCGCACCGATGCGAATGCGCTGCACGGTCGCCGGGCGATGCGTAGTGTTGTTGATGATGAGCGGACGCTGCAACGCGACCTTGACCGGCCGTCCCGCCGCCTTCGCGCCCAGCGCCGCAAGGATCGCGTCGGCCCGCACGAACAGCTTTCCGCCGAATCCGCCGCCGATATAGGGCGAATCGAGCCGCACCTTTTCCTTCGGGATGCCCAGCGTCTTGGCCACGTCGCCGCGACCCCAATCGATCATCTGGTTCGACGTCCACAACGTCAGTTCGTCGCCGTCCCACCGCGCGGTGGACGCGTGCGGCTCCATCATCGCATGGCTGTGATCGGGCGTGGTATATTCGGCGTCCAGCTTGACCGGTGCGGCGGCATAGGCGGCATCGAAATCGCCGACCCGGTCGATCGGCGGCGCGGCGCTGCCCTCGCCACTGTTCGCGCCTTCCAGCGGTGCGGTCTTGAGCGCTTCGGCCAGATCGAACCGGCCCTTGCCGCGGGCATAGTCGATGCGGATCAGCTTGGCGGCGGCGCGCGCCTGTTCGAACGTGGCGGCGACGACCAGCGCGACGGCCTGATGATAATGGTCGACCTCCGGCCCGCCCAGCAGCTTGGCGGTATTGAAGCTGCCCTTCGTCAGCTTGCCCGCATTGGCGGCGGTGACGATCGCCAGCACGCCCGGCGCGCGGCGGGCATCGGCCATGTCGATCGCGTTGATCCGCCCCTTGGCGATGCCCGCGCCGACGATATAGCCATAGGCGGGGTCGGCGACCTGATCGTGGCGCTCATAGGCATAGGGTGCGGTGCCGGTGGTCTTGAACTTGCCGTCGATGCGATCGGTCGGCTTGCCAATCACCTGCATCCGGTCGATCGGGTTCTTCCCGGCGGGGGAGTCGAACTTCATGGCTTACCCCTTGGTTTCAGCGAGGACCGCGGCAAGCGTACGCTCGACCAGCGGTATCTTGAACGCATTGTCGGCGGTCGGGCGCGCATCGGCCAGCAGCGTGGTGGTCACCGCCTTCGCCCCCTTGGGCAGTTGCGCTTCCGCCGCCTCGATCCGCCACGGACGGGGCGCGATGCCGCCGATCGCGATCTGCCCGCTGCCGTCGCGCCGCACGATCGCGGCGACCGAGACCAGCGCGAAGGCATAGGACGCGCGGTCGCGCACCTTGCGATAGACATGCGTGCCCGACACGGGGCGGGGCAGGGTGACAGCGGTGATGAGCTCGCCGGGCGTCAGCACCGTATCCACGTCGGGCCGGTCGCCGGGCAGGCGGTGGAACTCGCCGACCGGGATCGCGCGCGTCGCGCCTGCCGCGTCGACCGTCTCGACCTTCGCGTCCAGCACGCGCAGCGCCACCGCCATGTCGCCGGGATAGGTCGCGATACAATGATCGCTGGTGCCGATCACCGCCAGTTGCCGGCTGTACCCGCCGATCGCGGCACAGCCCGACCCCGCCCGGCGCTTGTTGCACGCCTGATCCGTATCGTAGAAATATGGGCAGCGCGTGCGTTGCAACAGGTTGCCCGCCGTCGTCGCCTTGTTGCGCAACTGTCCGCTGGCCCCTGCGACGATCGCGCGGGTCAGCACGCCGTAATCGCGCCGCACCCGGTCGTTGCTCGCCAGATCGGTGTTGCTGACCAACGCGCCGATGCGCAGCCCGCCATCGCCGGTCCGTTCGACCCTGTTCAGGCCCAGTTCGCCGATATCGACCAGATGCGTCGGCGTTTCGATTTCCAGCTTCATCAGGTCGAGCAGGTTGGTGCCGCCCGCGATGAAGCGCGCGCCGGGCCGCGATGCGACGGCCGCCGCCGCCTGCGCGGGGGATGTGGCGCGTTCGTAGCTGAAGGCTCTCATGCACGTGCTCCCGCGACGTCGGTCATCGCGTCGACGATGTTGGAATAGGCGCCGCAACGACAGATGTTGCCGCTCATCCGCTCGCGCATTTCCTCCGTCGTCGCGCGCGGACGCGCCGACAGGTCGGCGGTCGCATGGCTGGGGATGCCGGCGCGGATCTCGTCCAGCACCGCCACCGCCGAACATATCTGCCCCGGCGTGCAATATCCGCACTGATACCCGTCGTGCCGTACGAAGGCGCTCTGCATCGGATGCAGCTTTTCGGGCGTGCCCAGCCCCTCGATCGTGGTGATCCGGTCGCCCTCGTGCATCACGGCCAGCGTCAGGCAGCTGTTGATCCGCTTGCCATCGACCAGCACGGTGCATGCGCCGCACTGTCCGTGGTCGCAGCCTTTCTTGGTGCCGGTCAGCTTGAGCGTCTCGCGCAGCGCATCGAGCAGCGTCGTGCGCGTGTCGACCGTTAGTGCGCGGCGCTGTCCGTTGACGTCGAACGTCACGTCCATCGTTACCGGGGCCGGCTGCGGCGCGCCCTGTGCGGCAGCGGCCAGCGGCACGGCGGCAAGCGATGCCGATGCCGCGCCGCCGACGAGAACGCCGCGCCGCGAAACTTCGAGGTCGCCGGGAAGGGGCATGGCAGAATCCTTGAATGGGGACGTATCGGAACCGATCGTGCCGGGCGTCGGGCGGCCGGGCAAGATGCGATAACGCATCGTTCGCGCTTTGGTGGCATCGGCGGCTTGCGCGGTACGCAAACGATCGCGCGCATGCGCCACGGGCCGCATTCGAATATGCGTCCAACGGTTAAATAGCGGCCGCCGTCGCACGAACGACGCCGGTCCCGTCCTATGATTGTGGGGTCTGCACCGATGCGGACGAATGGCTTGGGGCCGGAAGGATCGGGCGGGAATGGCGACGTACCGGGGGATCGAAGTCGCAGACGAACTGGTCCCCGTCCTTCCCCATATGCGGTTCGTCGACGAGAATCGCGAAGCGCTGGCGGCGCTGGGATACCGCTGGGACATGCTCGACGTGATGAGCAGCGTGGTCGACATCGGCGCCGACGTGAACGCGACGCGCATGGAGTTCGAGTCGCTGACCGGAACGCTGGTCGGCGCGCTGGCGGCGGGAAGCCTCGACAAGGTCGCCGCATCGCTGGGTGCGAAGGCGCAGGTCACGGTCGATATCGTGATCCGCAACCTGTTCGAACGTACCGCCGATATCGGGTTCCTCGCCACCGATCTGGACATCTTCCGGTACCTGTCCGACGAACCGTCTTCGTCGACGGCGGCGATCGTCGCGCGACTGGACGAATATCGGCGGAAATATTCGGTCTACGACAACGTCCTGCTGATCGGCACCGATGGCCGCATCCGCGCGGCGGCGGTCCCCGACGGCCTGCCCGGCGCGATCGGCGACGGCTTCGTCCGCCGTGCGATCGATACCCTCGACCCCTATGTCGAAAGTTTCGCCAGCTCCGATCTGGTTCAGGGCGGCGGGTCCGCGCTGATCTATGCCCACCGCGTCGCCGATCCGGCCGCGCCCGCCGCTCCGCCGGTCGGCGTCCTTGCGCTCCAGTTCGGGTTCACAGCGGAGCTGGACGGGATCTTCGCCCGCCTGCTCGCGCCGCAGGACTGGACGATCCTGACGCTACTGGATGCGCAAGGGGTGGTGATTGCCACCAGCGACGGGGGGCAACTGGCGCCGGGTTGTCGGCTGTCGATCGATCCGCGCGAACGGCATCAGATCGTGCGCCATGGCGGCCGGCGCTATATCGCGGCGACCCGCGACACCAATGGCTATCAGGGCTATACCGGTCCCGGATGGCGCGCCTGTGCGCTGGTGCCGATCGATGTGGCATTCGAGGACGAAGGTGCGACGATCCGGCTCGACGCGGATCGCTATCGGGCGATCGCGGGCAATCGCGGCCTGTTCGCCGACGAGGTGCGTGTGATCCCGGCGCGGGGCGATGCGATCCAGGCCGAACTGGACCGCATCGTGTGGAACGGCGCGCTGGCATTGTCGCGGGGAACGGCGCGCGACGACAGCCAGACGGCGGCGCGGCGGACGCTGTTGTCGGAAATCAGCGCGACCGGTGCGCGGACGCGCCAGATCATCGCAGGCGCGATCCAGTCGCTCAACCAGACGGCGGTGGGCGCGATCGTCGCCGATTGCGGCGCGGCGGCCAGCCTCGCGATCGATATCATGGATCGCAACCTGTACGAACGTGCCAATGATTGTCGCTGGTGGGCACTTACCGGCCGGTTTCGCGACGTGCTGTCGCAATCGCACGCGAGCGATGCCGACCGCGCCGATCTGACCGCCATCCTGCGCACGATCAACGATCTCTATACGGTGTACACCAACCTGTTGCTGTTCGACCGGGACGGCATGGTCATTGTCGTGTCCGATCCGGCGCAGGCCGCGCTGGTGGGACAGTCGCTGTCGCGGACGCTGACCGACCGCTTTACCGCGCGGTCCGACAGCAGCTTTTACGGCGTGTCCGATTTCGCGGCCACGCCGCTGTACGACGACTGTCCGGCCTATATCTATGGCGCGCCGATCGTGCATCCGGTCGATCCGGGCCGGGTCGTTGGCGGTATCGCGATCGTGTTCGACACGACGCCGCAGTTGCGATCGATCCTCGACGATTGCGTGCCGGTCGATGTCTCCGCGATGCAGGTGCCGGGCAGCGGGCTGGTCTTCGTCGACGAACGCCGCCGCGTGCTTGCGACCACGCTCGACGACTGGCCGGTGGGGGTGGCAATCGACCTGCCGCCGGCGATGTTCGTTGCCGATGGCCGTCCACGCGCCGACGTGCTGGCATGGCGCGGCGGTCTCTATGCCGTCGGTGTTTGCGCCAGTTCGGGCTATCGGGAGTTCAAGGGGCCGACGGATTGCTATCGCAACACGGTGTTTGCGGTGTGCCTGACGTTTCTGTGCGTCGATATGCCGGCGACGGCGCGTGGCGTGATCGCCGCGGGCGCGGGCACGGCGCGCATCGACGGCCCGTCCCGTCAGATCGCGACGTTCACGCTAGGCGACCGGCATCTGGCGATCGACGCCGACGATGTGGTCGAAGCGATCGTGCTCGATCGCATCGCGCTTCCGCCCGATCGGGCAGGCGCGATCGCGGGATACGGGGTGTATGAAGGGCGGGGGCTGGTGGTGCTCGATCCGCGCCGGATGTTCGGGATCGGACCAGGCGACGATCCGGCACGGGCGCGCACGACGGTCGTGTTCCGCGCCGCCGGTACGCTGTACGGCCTGCTGGTCGATACGCTGGGCACAGTACGGCCGATCGATGCCGACCGCGTCCTGCGCGACGGCAACGGCGATCCCCGATCGGACGCGGTCGATGCGATCATATCGGCGGGGACGACCGACCGGTCCGCCATCCTGCTGCTCGACCCCGAAGGTCTGGCAAAGATGCTGCTCGATCGCACCGGTGAGGCCCGGCTGGCCGCATGACGGTCTGCCCGGCATGCCGGCCGGGCGCAGCGTTCAGCAGGAACCCATGTCGTGGGGCGACGTCTCGCTTAAAATCCGCAGGAAATCGTCCATGACCGGGTCCTGTGCGGCGACCAGCCCGCCGGCGAACGCCTTGCGCAACACGCGACCGGTACTTGAAAACGCCGCGCTCCGGTCGGGCGCGCTGATCTTGTCGGACGTCGGCTTCCTGCTCATTCGTTGATCCCGCTACGCGTCGTGATACCCGCACCGGTATAAAGCAGACTAGTTACCAATGCTTTAGCGGGATTTTATTAAGCGTCGTTAACCACGATGATTTACCTCGCGGCAATTTTTGCCGGGCAATGTCGGGATCGGGGCAGGGGGTCGTTACAGGAGTGCGATTCAATGACAAAAGACACGGAACTACATCCGGGCATCGATGAAGCCTATCTCGACATGACCGAAGAAGACCTTCCGCCGCGCTACAACCGTCGCTGGTCCGCGACGCTGAAGGCAAAGGTTGTCGCCGGTATCGAGCTGGGCCTGATTTCGGTCGTCGAGGCGCGGCACCGCTATGCGCTGAGCCGCGAAGAGCTAGTCAGCTGGCAGCAGGGCTTTGCGCGTCTGGGCGTCAAGGGTCTGACGGTCGCAGGCCGTTCGGAACTTCAGCGCAGCGCCGTCCCGTTGCGTCGCGCGGCCGGCAAGGCAGCGTCGGCGGAGGCCGCTTCCGCCCGGTAAGCATACCGGGCGAGCGCCGCCATCGGTGCGCGAGCTACACCGATCCGCGGCGGAACCGCGGTTCCATCCGACGTCGTCGAACCTTCGGGTTCGTCGGCGACGGCGGCGTTCGAAGAGGGTTGCATGGCGAAAGCGAAAGCTTCCGCGCGGAAATCGTTCGTTCGGTTCCTGCGGAACGAACGGGGCAATGCGTTGATGATCATGGCGTTCGCCATGTTCCCGCTGCTGGCCGCGATCGGTTCGGGACTGGACATCGGGCGCGCGCAGATGGCGAGGGCCAAGCTGCAGCAGGCGGTCGATGCCGCCGCGCTGGCGGGTCGCCGGGTGATGACCGGCGACAATATCGAAACCGCCAAGCCCGAAGTCGCGACGTACATGGCGTTCAACTTTCCCGGCGGCCTGTATGGTACGGCCCCGGTAACGATCACGACGACCAAGCCCGATGTCGGCGCGGTGAAGGTCGTGGCCACCACGTCCATCCCGACGTCGGTCATGGGCATGTTCGGATATCGTCGGATCGAACTGGCGGCGACCGGCACGGCGGTGCAGACGTTCAAGAACGTCGATATCATGCTGGTGCTCGACACCACCGGATCGATGCTCGACCCCATCAACGGTACGCGCAAGATCGACGCGCTGAAGACCGCGGTGAAGGCGCTGTACGACCAGCTCGCGCCGGCGCAGTCGCTGCTGAAGGCCAAGGGGCTGCGCATGCGCTTCGGCATCGTACCCTATGCCGCGACCGCCAATGTCGGCAAGCTGCTCTACGCGAAGAACCCGTCCTATATTCGCAGCGCCAACGCGACCTATTATCAATGGAACAAGAGTAGCCGTGGTTCCTGGAGTTTCGCGCAGCGCACCTACAATTTGTCCAATTTCGTCGCGGGCGGTGCGCTCGGCAACATCAACGGCAACAACGATGATTACGCTGCGCGCTGGGACGGCTGCGTCGAGGAACGCCGGACCGATCCGGGCATTACGGCAAAGGACGTTCGCGACGCGGCGCCTGCCAGCGCGATCGATCTCGACATCGATCGGATTCCCGACGGCACCGACGATACGAGGTTTCAGGCCTATCTGTTCGATCCGCATACCGGGGTCGATATCGCCGACGACGGCGTTAATTCCTATTGCCCGACGCGGGCGACCGAACTGACCGAAATGACGGCGGCGGACATGACCGGACTGTTGGCCAAGCTGGAGGCCCGCGGGTCGACCTATCACGACGTCGGGATGATCTGGGGAACGCGGCTGATCTCGAATGGCGGCATCTGGGGACCGGGCAACCCCGATACCTTCAACCAGATCGGGGTGCAGCGCTACATCGTATATATGACCGACGGTACGATCTCCGCGCCGCGCGACTCGTGTTATTACAGCAATTGTTATCCGACCTCCTACGATCGCAGCTTCGCTTATTCGGGCTATGGCATCGAAGCCTATGACCGGCGCGCTGGTGCGACCAGCGACACCGACAACGATGGCCGCCATACCAAGCGCTTCCTGATGGCGTGCAACGCCGCCAAGGCGAAGGGCATATCGATCTGGACGATCGCGTTCGGCACCGGGCGGGTTCCGTCGCTCGACACCTGCGCCAGCAGCGCCGACCAGTCGGCGGTCGCCGCCAATTCGAACGACCTGATCGCCAAGTTCGCCACCATCGGCAAGAGCATCGGCTCGCTGCGGCTGTCCGATTGATGCGACCGCTCTTGCCATCAAGGACACGCCATATGCAGGTCGGGCTGCGACTGCGCCGTTTCGCGCGCGACCGGCGCGGGGTCGCGGCGATCGAATTCGCCATGCTCGCGATCCCGCTGTTCGTCGTCATCATGAGCGGTATCGAGTTCGGCTTCATGATGTTCGCCAAGGCGCGGCTGGGCGGCATCCTCGAACGCGCGGCGCGGATGGCAACGACCGGCAGCGAGGATACCAACGGCGTCGACGGCACCGCGATCGACGCGATGGTCCGGCGCGAACTCTCGCTGACCCGGACCACGCAGGTCATCATCGACAAGACCTATTACGACAGCTTCGACCAGGTGCGTCAGCCGGAGGAGAAGAACACGGCGGGCACGACCGCACCCTATTGCTGGACCGACGTGAACGGGAACCAGAAATGGGACGCCGATCCGGTGCGTTCGGGAATCGGCGGGGCAAACGACATCATCAATTACAAGGTGACGCTACGCTATGCCGCGCTGTTTCCGCTCGTCACGAAACTGGTGACGAAGAACGCGCAGATCGATCTTCAGGCGCAGGCGACGTTGCAGAACGAGCCGTTCGAAGGCGGCAAGGACCAGACGGTCAAGGAATGCTGCATGTCGGCGGCGGCGGGCAACCCCGTCACCTGCATCGCGACATGACCGGGATGACGCGCCCGTCAGCCGCGGTCCGCCGGTTCCTTCGCGACCGGCGCGCGGTCGGGCTGATCGAATTCGCGCTGGGGCTGCCGGTGCTGCTCATCCTGACACTGGGCGGGCTGGAAGTGGCGAACATGGCGCTGATGCAGCAACGCCTGACCCAGATCGCCAGTCAGGTGACGCAGAACGCGGCACGGGGTACGCAGCAGATGGACGAGGCGGATATCGTGCAGGTGTTCACCGCCGCGCGGCTGACCGCCGAGGGCACGCCGCTGATCCAGAAGGGGCGCGTGATCCTGTCGTCGGTACGGCTGAACCCCGCGCGCAGCGGACAGTGGATCGAATGGCAACGCTGTACCGGTGACGTAAAGACGATCCGGTCCGCCTATGGCGCGCAGGGCAAGGGCGAGACGGACGCGTCGCTCCAGACGGTCGGCGGGATCAAGGCTACCGACAACGTCGCCATTCTGGTGACCGAAATGCAAAGCACCTATCAACCGATCATCGGCAATGCGTTTTCGGTCGTCTCCGCCGGCCGGACGCTGCGGGCCGTCAGTGCGCAGGTCGTGCGCGACCGCACGACCTTCGGCATCAAGAACGACACCAGCCTTCCGTCGGGTTCGATCGCTACCTGTTGATCCGGGCGGGTTTTAGCCGCCACCGGTCGCTGCGGCGCACGCGGTCAATCCGGCGACATCGCCGATCCAGTCGCATCGCGCATCGATCGACCCGTGCTTTGGTTTGGACCGCGCGCCGCGCGGCCGTTAGTCCGACGATACAGGGGCACGGTCGCGACGACCGGAGCCGCGCACTGTAACGACAGGATTTTTCCCGATGGCGCAGACAGATCCGAAAACGATGATGCAGGGCATGGGCGGCGGGCTGCTGTCGTTTCCGGTCACGCATTTCGATGCGGACGGCCGGTTCGTCGAGGATGCCTATCGTGCACATTGCGCATGGATGCTCAGCCACGATCTGACCGGCCTGTTCGCGGCGGGCGGCACCGGCGAGTTCTTCTCGTTGACCCCGGCGGAGGTGGCGCAGGTCGTCGCGGCGGCGGTCGAAACGGCGGCGGGCAAGGTGCCGGTCATTTCCGGCTGCGGCTACGGCACGGAAATCGCGGTCGGCATCGCACGCGACGCGGAACGCGCCGGGGCCGACGGGCTGTTGCTGCTGCCGCCCTATCTGGTCGGATCGAAGCAGGAAGGGCTGGCGGCGCATATCGAGCGCGTGTGCCGCGCCACCGGGCTGGCGGTGATCGTCTATAACCGCGACAATGCGGTGGTCGACGATGAAACGCTGGCGCGTTTGTGCGAACGCAACCCCAATCTGGTCGGGTACAAGGACGGCGTCGGCGATATCGAACTGATGACGCGCATCCATGCGCGGATGGGCGACCGGCTGACCTATATCGGCGGGCTGCCGACGGCGGAAACCTTTGCCGTGCCCTATCTCACGCTCGGGGTGACGACCTATTCCTCCGCGATCTTCAACTTCCTGCCCGAATGGGCGCTGGCGTTCTACGCGGCGGTGCGCAGCCACGATCAGGCGACGGTGCTGGCCGAACTCAAGGCGTTCGTGCTGCCCTATATCGCGCTGCGCAATCGCGGGAACGGCTATGCCGTGTCGATCGTGAAGGCGGGCATGCGCATCGTCGGGCGCGATGCCGGCCCGGTTCGATCGCCGCTCACCGATCTGTCGGCGGCGGAGACGGAGGAACTGCGCACGCTGATCGAATCGGCGCACGCGCGCGCCGTCGCCTAGCCACCGCGCGCGGGCTGGCCTAGCATGAACGTCATGTTCGAACTTAGCCAGCTACGCTGCTTCGTCGCCGCGGCGGAGGAACTGCATTTCGGTCGCGCGGCGATCCGGCTGAACATGACGCAATCGCCGCTCAGCCGCCAGATCCAGCTGCTCGAACGCATTCTCGACGTGACGCTGCTGGAACGCACCAGCCGGACCGTGGCGCTGACGCCCGCCGGCCGGCTGTTCCTCGTGGAGGCCAAGCGGATCGTCCGCCTGTCCGAAAGTGCGGCGATGGCGGCGCGGCGCGTGGCGAAGGGGGACGAGGGGCGGGTCGCGATCGGCTTCACCGCCGTATCGGGCTATACGCTGGTGCCGCAGGTGGTGGCGCAGGCGCGCATGGCGCTGCCCAATATCCAGCTCGAACTGCATGAAATGGTCACGACCGATCAGGTCGACGCGCTGCTGACCGGGCTGATCGATATCGCGTTCGTGCGTCCGCCGGTCGACCGGCACGAATTTGAAACGCTGGCGGTACGGCACGAACCGTTGGTCGTGGCGCTGCCGCCGGGCGATCCGCGCGCGGGTCAGGCCGAATTTACCCTCGCCGATTTCGACGACACGCCGCTCATCATGTATGCCCGGCGCGGCGCGGGATATTTCCACGCGCTGCTGGCCGGGTTGTTCGATGCCGCCGGCGTCGCCCCCGATTTCGTGCAGCACGTGACGCAGATCCATTCGATGCTGGGATTGGTCCATGCCGGTCTGGCCGCCGCGATCGTCCCCGAATCGGCGACGGGACTGCATCTGATGGACGTCCAGTTCCGCCCGCTGGTCACCGATCCGGCGCGCCCGGTCGAACTGCATCTGGCGTGGCGGCGCGACAATGCCAATCCGGTGCTCGACCCCATGCGCCGCCTGTGCGCCGACGTGGTCGCGTGATCGACCGGCGGACCGTGCTGGCGGCGCTGGCGGCCACGCCGGTCGCCGCGCGCGCCGGTCCGGCCGATCCCGTCGCGACCACGCCGCACGGCCGGGTGCGCGGGCTGCGCGAGCGCGGCGTGCTGGTCTTTCGCGGCATCCGCTACGGTGCCGACACCGCGCCGCGCCGGTTCGCGCGCGCCGTGCCGCCCGCCGCGTGGCGCGACGTGGCGGATGCCACCCGCTTCGGACGCGCCGCGCCGCAAACGAACGCCGACGAACCGACCGGCGAGGATTGCCTGTTCCTCAATGTCTGGACGCCCGCGCTCGACGATCGGCGGCGGCCGGTGCTGGTGTATCTGCACGGCGGAGCGCACGCCCATGGATCGGGCAGCGATCCGCTGACCGATGGCGGCAACCTCGCGCGGCGCGGCGACGTCGTGGTCGTGACGCTCAACCATCGGCTGGCGGGGTTGGGCTATGCCTATCTATCGCCGGTCGGCGGCCCGGCGGAATCGGGCAATGTCGGCAATCTCGATATCGTGCTGGCGCTGCGGTGGGTGCGGGCCGCCATCGCGCGGTTCGGCGGTGACCCCGATCGGGTGACGCTGTTCGGCCAGTCGGGCGGCGGGGCGAAGGTCGTGACGCTGATGGCGATGGCGGAGGCGCGCCCGCTGTTCCACCGGGCGATGACGATGAGCGGCCAGCACGTCACCGCCGCCGGTCCGCGCAACGCGGGCATCCGCGCGCGGACATGGATGCAGCGTGCGGGTGCGGCGGATGCGAACGAACTGGCGCGCCTGCCGATCGACCGGCTGGTCGCGGCGATGGCGACACCCGACCCGATCCAGGGCAAGGGGTCGATCAGCTTCACCTCGACGCTCGACCATCACGTACTCGCGCGGCACCCATTCTATCCCGATGCCCCGCGCGAAGCGGCGCACATCCCGCTGATCTGCGGCAACACGCGCGACGAAACCGGGTACTGGCTGGGCGACGTGCTGAAGCGTGGCGATACCGACTGGGCGAACCTGCCCGACCGGCTGGCCGCGCAGATGGTCAAGGATCTCGACGCGCGCCATGTCGTCGAACGCTATCGCGCCTTCTATCCCGACCGCACGCCGGGCCAGATATTGCTGGCGGCATCGACCGCCGGGCGATCGTGGCCGGGGCACCTGATCCAGGCGGAGGCGCGGGCCGCGATCGGCGCGCCGACATGGATGTACCAGCTCGACCTGCCGGCCCCGGAGGCAGGGGGCGTGTTGGGCGCGTTCCACACGCTCGATATCCCGCTGGTCTTCGCCAACACCGCGCTGCCGGGCGCGCGCACCGGCGACGGTCCCGCCGCGCGGGCGGTGTCGGCGACGATGGCGGACGCGCTGGTGCGCTTCGCCGCGACCGGCGATCCGAACGGCGGCGTCCTGCCCGCATGGCCGCGCTTCGCGCTGGCGGATCGTGCGACGATGGTGTTCGATCGCGACACCCGCGTGGTGAACGATCCCCGCCGCGACGAACG
Organism: Sphingomonas sp. CFBP 13720; assembly: GCF_014842075.1. GTDB lineage: Bacteria > Pseudomonadota > Alphaproteobacteria > Sphingomonadales > Sphingomonadaceae > Sphingomonas. The sequence continues at coordinate 177,817 of NZ_JACYVA010000003.1, read as the reverse complement.
CCTGCTGTTCGCGGTCGCGCCCTATATCAAGCCGGGCGGATAGCGGCCGGGCGATATCGCTGTCCTACACGCGACGGATATGCCCATGTTAGGCGTTCTTTGACCCGGTCGAAACGCCCCACGCCGACGCTCCTTCGGGGCTGCGCACACGACGCGCGTCCGTCAGGCGACTACGGTCGGACACGCTTTACGGTCGGGGGACATGCGAACGCCGCCGACGCTCGGAAAAGCATTCTTGCGTAAATACTTGGCGACGGTCCTGAAGTCCCCGATCGACCGGAAACCGGGCGCGATTCTAATTCGTCACGAGTGTGACTTTCGTGACCTTTGGCGCTCTATCGGTCCCACGGGAACGCCAGCGTCGGCATCTGGGCATAGCGGCGCATCGTCACCTCGACCCGCGCGCCGCATCCCGGTTCCAGCGTCAGCGCGACGCCCCGCGCCGGAACGTCGTGCGTCGTGCCGTCGATCGTCACCCGCTCCATCCGGTGTTCGGCCCATGCGCCGCCCTGCATCACGGCGGTGCGCGCCGCACCGGACAGGTTGACCAGCGTCACCACGGTCCGGCGATCGTCCATCCGCTCGACCAGCGCGGCGACACCGTCGGGCAGTCCCGCACGACGACGGTCGGCATCGAACCAGCGCAACCGGCAATGCAGCGGCACGCCGCCCTGTGGCGCGGTGGTCGGCGACCATGGCGGCCGCGCGATATGCAGCCCGCCGGTCGTCTGTTGGATCAGCGCGGTGACGCTGGCCGGGTTCTTGTCGAGCGTCCAGTCGGCCAGCCGGCGCTCGGGCAGGGTGGTGTCCGCCCCGACCAGCGCCAGCCGCTGCGCGACGCGCGTCAGGTCCTGTTCCAGCGCCGCTTCGGGATAGGCGGCGTTGGTCCCGTCGAGGAACGCGACCCAGGGATGGTCGCCCGCCGCCTTGAGGTCCTGCGCCGATTGCGTGACGTACCAGATCTCGAACCCGTTGGTGCGATGCGCGCCGGGCTTCCATCCGTACCAGCCGTCCGCGCCGTACATCGTGGGCGTGTGCCACACGCCGCCGATCGTCCGCCCCGCCGCATCGATCCGGTCGCGCTGCCGCCGCCACAGGTCGATATAGACGGCGTCCCCGGTCAACAGCGTGCCGTTCAGGAATGCGGGCAGCGCGCGCAGCACGCGGTTGCGGTTCTCGCGCTCGCCGGTCTGCGGCACCAGCGGCGAAAAGCCCCAGCCATAGACCCCGCCCCACCAGCGCCCGCGCGCCGCGCCGCCGATCGTGCCGTCCAGCCCGATATTGCTCGGCAGGATGTCGTCATTGGCACGCGCCCGCTCGACCCATGCGTCCAGATAGTCGAGCACCCAGCGGCGATACCGCTCGCCCCCGCCCAGCGCATAGGCGTTCAGGCCCAGCATCGTGCAATGGGTGTTGAGCGGGGTATCGCCCACCACTTCCATATATTCGGCGTAATGGCCCAGCGTCTGCGCGTAATTCTCCTCGCCATGCTCCATGCGGAAGCGCGACGTGTCGAACGGGTCGCCCGCCCAGTCGAGCGCGCTGGCCGGGTGCAGCATCGGCCCTAGGCTGCCGTTCATCGCGCTGCGCACGATGCGGTGGCGCGGATCATAATTGGGGGCGGTCGCATCGCGTCCGGTATAGAAATCGGCGAAGCGACAGGTGCGCTCGACCAGCGTCGCGTCGCGCGGCGTCGACAGCCCCATCCGGTTGAAGCTGGTCAGCCCTTCCGAATTATGCTGCCAGTCCATCTGCACCGGGAATTCGCGGTGGTACATGCCCCGCCGGGCGATCGCCACGTCCTGCGTCCGCGCGGCGGCATATTGCCGCAGATGCCCTTCCCAGAACCGGCGCGACAGCGTCAGCACCTCGTCCGCGCCGCCCAGCGCGTGGAGCAGTTCCCAGTCGTTGGTCGCTTCCGCCGCGTCGTCCGGCCCGTCGTTCGCGCCCCACCGTGGAAAGACCTTCAGATACCCGCGCGCGTCGACATACTTGTCGTAATAGGCGCGACAGGCGGCGGCGTTGGCGGCCAGCAATTGACGTTGCAGCACAGCCCATCGCGGTGGCTGCATCGGCGTCGCCACCCGGATCGCGGGCGTCGCGGCGCGGACGGCGGCGGGCAGCAGCGCGCTCGCCCCCGCACCGATCAGGAACCCGCGCCGTGCGATCATTTGGTCAGCTCCAGCCGCCGGATTGGACCGACGATCCCGTAAAAGGCGACGATGGTCAGCAGGCAGTGCGCGCCGACGAACACCAGCGCCAGATCGAACGACCCGGTCGCCGCGACCAGATAACCGATGACGATCGGCGTCACGATCCCTGCCATGTTGCCGAACATGTTGAACACGCCGCCCGCCGTGCCCGCAAGCTCGCGCGGCGCGACGTCGGACATCACCGCCCAGCCGAGCGATGCGATCCCCTTGCCAAAGAACGCCAGCGACATCAGCGCGACGACCATCCATTGCTGATCGACGAACACGCATCCGATGATTGAGCTGGCGAGGATCATGCCGATCAGCAACGGCAGCTTTCGCGCGGTGTCGAGCGATCCGGTGCGCGCCAGCAACCGGTCGGACAGCATCCCGCCCAGCAGACCCCCGACGAACCCGCACAGCGCGGGCGCGGCGGCGGCGAACCCCGCCTCCATGATGTTCAGCCCGCGTTCCTTGACCAGATAGATCGGAAACCACGTCACGAAGAAATAGGTCAGCACGTTGATGCAATATTGGCCCAGATAGATGCCGATCATCATCCGGCTGGCCAGCAATTGCCGGACGTTGACCCAGGTGAAGGTGGACACGCGGTCGACCACCGCATCCTCCATGCGGATCAGCCCGCCGCCTTCCTCGATCAGCGCCAGTTCGGCGGCGTTGATCGACGGGTGGCCCACCGGGCTGCGGATATAGCGGACGAACACCGCTGCCGCGACCAGCCCGATCGCGCCCATCGCATAGAATACCGATCGCCAACCGAAACTGTGGACCAGCCACCCCATGAACGGGGCGAAGGCGACCAGCGAGAAATACTGCGCCGAATTGAAGATCGCCGACGCGGTCCCGCGCTCGCGCCCCGGAAACCACGCGGCAACCAGCCGGGCATTGCCCGGGAAACTTGGCGCTTCGGCCAGTCCGACCAGAAACCGCAGCGCGAACAGCATGGTGATCGCCGACACGCCGGGGACCAGCCCGACGAACCCCTGCGTTGCGGTGAACAGCGACCACAGCCCGATCGCGCCGGCATAGACGCGCCGCGTCCCGAACCGGTCGAGCATCGCCCCGCCCGGCACCTGTGCGATGACATAGGCCCATGCGAACGCCGACAGGATGTACCCGGTGGCGACCGTCGACAGCCCCAGTTCCTCCGACGCCGCGCTGCCCGCGATCGAAAAGGTCGCCCGATCCGCATAGTTGATCGACGTGATGAGAAATATCAGCGCGATGATGCGGTATCGGACGTGGGTGGGGCGTGCCTCGCCCATGGCGGCCTGACTGGTCATGCATCCCTCCCGTGCCCGGCCGGATGCGGTTCCGGCGCTTTTGGCGTTGGGGGCAGGCTAGCCCGCCGTCTCCGTCGGGTCCAAGCCAAAAGCGGGCATGATCCAGCCACGGCACGACTGGATGACGGCGGGTTTCCAATCGGTTCGCCCGGTTGATGCCTCATTCGCGCAACGATCGATGCGCAATCGGAATTGGCATTCGATGCCGCGTGCCGGATAGGCAAGGATCAGGACGAACCGGCCGAAGATGCCGGACAAACTAGGGGATGATCCATGACCGGCATCGCAACCATCAGGCATATGCTCATCCTGTCCAGCGCGATCGTCGCGCCGGGCATGGCGCTGGCGCAGGGCATGCCCGAAACCAATGTCGAAAAGGACGCGCGCGCCGCCGGCCAGCAGGGCGATACCGCCAGCCCGCCGGCATCGCCCGCCGTCGCCGCGACGCCCGACGTGACCGACGCACCGGCGGACGAGATCGTCGTCACCGGCTTTCGCGAAAGCCTGACCAGCGCGATCAACATCAAGCGCAACAGCACGTCGGCGATCGACGCGATCAAGGCGGAGGACATCGCCGAGTTTCCCGACCTGAACCTCGCCGAATCGTTGCAGCGCATTCCCGGCGTGGCGATCAGCCGCGTGAACGGCGAAGGGCGCAACATCTCGGTCCGCGGGCTGGGGCCGGAATATACCCGCGTCCGCATCAACGGCATGGAAGCGATCGGCACCACCGGCGGGACCGACAATTCGGGCGGCGTGAACCGTGGTCGCGGGTTCGACTTCAACATCTTCTCGTCCGACCTGTTCAACAGCCTTGCCGTCCGCAAGACCGCGACCGCCGATGTCGAGGAAGGATCGCTGGGCGCGACCGTCGACCTTCAGACCGCACGCCCGTTCGATTTCAAGAAGGCGACCGCCGTCGTGTCGGCACAGGCCAGCTATAACGACCTGTCCGAACGAGTGACGCCGCGCGTCTCGACGCTGCTGACCACCACGACGCAGGACGGCCGGTTCGGCGTGCTGCTGTCGGTCGCCTATGAAAAGCGGCGGCTGCGCGAGGAAGGGGCGAACATCACGCGCTGGACCTATGGCGGGTTCAACGGCGGCTTCGCGCCCGGATCGACGATCGCGGGCTATACGCAGGCGCAGATCAACGACACCAATCCCGACACCGCGCTGTTCCACCCGCGCATCCCGGGCCTCGTCAGCTATGACATCGAACAGGAACGGCTGGGCGCCGCGCTGTCGCTGCAGTTCCAGCCGACCGACGCCACGCTGCTGACGGTCGACGGCCTGTATTCGCGGCTGGACGGCACGCGCAGCGAAGCGCAGTTCCAGGCGATCGGGTTCAGCCGGTCGGGCACCGGCAAGCCGCAGACGATCATCCGTTCGGGCGTGGTCGACGACAACAACACGATCGTGTCCGGCACGTTCGACAATGTCGATCTGCGCACGCAGGCGCGCTTCGACAAGCTCACCACCGATTTCTATCAGGTCACCGGCACGCTGGCGCAGGATCTGGGCGACCGGGTGAAGCTGGGCGGCGTGGTCGGCTATGCACTGTCCGACTTCCGCAATCCGTTGCAGACGACGGTCACGCTGGACGCCGCGAACACGCAAGGGTTCTTCTACGATTTCTCGACGCGGTTCCCGACCATCCGCCCGGGGGTCGATATCGCCAACCCTGCGACCTTCGCCTTCACCAACGGCACCTCCGAGATCCGCATCCGTCCGCAGACGGTCACCAACAGCTTCCTGAACGCCAAGGGCTTCGTGGAATGGACCGCGACCGACGCGATCAAGCTGAAGCTCGGTGCCGACTGGCGGCGATTCGACTATGACTCGACCGAACGCCGCCGCACCTCGGGGGAAAGCGTCGTCCAGACGCTGACCCCGGCGCAGATCGCGGCGGGCACCCGGCTGTTCGGCGGGTTCGGCAAGGGGATCGACGTGCCGACCGGGACGCCGGGCGGCTGGGTCGTGCCCGACCTCGGTGCATTCGAGCAGCTCTATGGCCTGTATTCCAACCCACTTTACGCCACCGGCGGGGTAGAGGCGACGTCGGCGCGCGGCTCGTACACCACGGTGCGCGAGGAAGACACGGGCCTGTGGGCGATGGGGGAATTCAACCTTGCCGACGCCGGACTGCCGGTGCGCGGCGATGTGGGCGTACGCTATGTCCGCACCAGCCAGCAATCGACCGGCTATGCCAGCCGCGGGACTGCGTTCGACCTCGTCGCGGCCGATCGCGATTACGAAAACTGGCTGCCGTCGGGCAACATCGTGTGGGACGTCACCGACAAGCTGCTGTTCCGGCTGGGCGCGGCAAAGACGATCGCGCGCGCAGGCATCGGATCGCTCTCACCGGGTGGCAACGTGTCCATCTCGGGCGGCAATCGCGGGTTCAGCAGCGGGAACCCCGATCTGAAGCCGACCGAATCGACCAATGTCGACGTCGCGCTGGAATGGTATCCGACGCGTGGCGCGCTCTATGCCGTATCGTTCTTCCACAAGGACATCAGTACGTTCGTCCAGACGTTGAGCGTCGACGTGCCGTTCACCGAACTGGGGCTGCCGACATCGATCCTGACTGGCACGTCCGCGCTGCCGACCGACGTGTTCATCGTCAGCCGCCCGGTCAATTCGGACGGCGGCAAGTTGAAGGGGTTCGAGGTCAACGTGCAGCAGCCGCTGACCTTCCTGCCGGGCTTTCTCCAGAATCTGGGCGTGCTGGCCAACTATACCTATGTCGATTCGAACATCAGCTACCTGACCGGCACCGGCAGCGTGACCCAGCCGCTGATCGGCCTGTCCAAGCACGCCGCCAACGGCACGGTCTATTACGAAACACCGCGCTTTTCGGTGCGCGGATCGGTCGCCTATCGCTCGCGCTACCTGACCGCCGTGCCGGGGACCGAGGGCAATTCGTACAACGGCACCAGCGCGACGACGAATTTGGATGCGCAGGTTTCGTACAACGTCACGGACGCGTTCAAGCTGAGCCTCGAAGCGATCAACATCATCGACACGTTCAACGACCAGTTCGTGGACGACAGCAACCGTCTGAACGTCCGTACGCACAGCGGACGGCAGTTCCTGCTGGGCGCGCGCTACGCCTTCTGATTCCGCGCAGAGGTTCTCCCCGCTGCGTCAACCTTGCGGCCGCCCCGTCCGGGCGGCCGTTCTTCTTGCGGGGATCGGACGACCGTGCGACCGGTCGCCATGGACCCCGACGATCCGCATCGGCGACCCGCACTGCATTTCGTCGGCTTTCGCGGCGACGAATATGTCCGGGCGCTGCGCGTCTTCGGTCCGCCCGACTTCATCCATATCGGCTGGGACCGATGGGCGCGGATGGAGGTCGTCGACGGCGACACGGCGGTGTTCGCGCGCGGCACGTTCGACGACGAACCGTCCCGCTACAGCGTTCCCGACATCCACGAGACGCCGGACGATCCAACCGACCGTCCCGGACGCTAACGCACCGATGTCACCGAATCACGCAGCGCCAGCGTGGCGGGAATCGACACCGGATCGCGCTGCACCGTGGGTTCGCCCTGATCGGCGATGATGAGTTCCACCGCGCGCGCCGTCACCGCCGCGACCGGCTGGACCACGGCGGTCAGCGACGGGTGGGCGAAGCGGATGATCGGCGTGTCGTCGAAACTGATGAGCGACAGGTCGTCGGGCACCGACAGGCCACGTTCGCGCGCAAGGTCCAGCGTCGCGATCGTCATCTGGTCGTTGCCGCCGATGATCGCGGTGGGCGGATCGTCCATCGCCAACAGCGTTTCCGCCGCGCGGCGCCCCGACGCATAGCTGAAATCGCCCTGCGCCAGCAGGTCGGCGCGCGCGCCCGCGGTCGCCATCGCCCCCCGCCAGCCGGTCACGCGCCACGCGCTCAGTTCATATTCGTCGGACCCTGCGATGAAGCCGATCCGCCGGTGCCCGCGCGTCAGCAGATGTTCGGTCGCCAGCCGCGCCGCGTTTTCGTCGTCCATCGTCAGCGAGAAACCGGGGCCGGGCGTCAGCGATCCGATCCGCGCGATACCGATGCCCTGTTTGGCCAGCAGGTCGAGGATCACCGGGTCCTGCGAATGCGGCGGGGTCAGGATCACGCCGTCGGGCTGCAACGCGGCCAGCGCGGCGGGCAGTTCGCGGCGGATATGGTCGCCATGCGTGTCGACCAGTTCGATGATGAGGCGATAGCCATGTTCGGCGCAGGTCAGCATGCCGCCCAGCAGCATCTGGTCGACCCAGTCGGTTCCTTCGTGTGATTGCCAGCCCGATATCGTGCGATCGCGGTCGTTCAGCGCCATGATGAGGCGCGAACGCGATCCGCCCATCCGCTGCGCGGCGATCGACGGGACATAGCCCAGCTTGTCGATCGACGCCTGTACCCGCTCGATCGTCTGCGGACGGACCGACGGTTCCTTGTTGATGACGCGGCTGACCGTTTGCAGCGAGACCCCGGCATCGGCCGCGACATGCTTGATGGTGACCCCCGGACGGCGACGCGCCATTCAACCGGTCTCGATCGCGGCGGCGGGCCGGTCTTCCGCCGGGCAATAGCGCGCGACATATTCGGCGTGCGGCGGCATCGTCGCGGCGGCGTCGGCCACGTTCCGGCGCAGCATCGACAACAGCCGGTCCAGTTCGTCGTCGCCCAGCTTTTCGGCGATCGGGTGATGACGTTCGGGCAGGATTCCCTGGCCCATCATCACCTGTACCCAGCTGTTCTCGCCGAACAGTTCGTCGTTGCGGCGAAACACCCGCCCGGTTTCGCGGAACAGTGCGATCTTCTGCGCCAGCGTGTCGGGCACGTCCATCGCGGCGCATTGTCGCCAGAATGGCGCATCGCGCCGGTCGGTGACCTTGTAATGCAGGATCAGGAAATCGCGGATCTGCTCCATGTCCTGATGCTGCTGGTCGTTGAACTCCGCGACGTCCGCCGGGCTGATGCGTCCTTGCGGGAACAGCCGCAACAATCGCAGGATCGCGCGCTGGATCAGGTGGATGCTGGTCGATTCCAGCGGTTCCATGAACCCGCCCGACAGGCCGATCGCCACGCAGTTGCGATGCCATTGCCGCCGCCGTGCCCCGGTGGTGAAGCGCAACCGGTTGGGTTCGGTCAGTACCCGCCCCTCGACATTGCCGAGCAACCGTTCGAGCGCGGCGTCCTGTGTCAGATACCGGCTGCAATACACGATGCCGTTGCCGACGCGGTGCTGCAACGGGATGCGCCATTGCCATCCGGCATCATGCGCCATCGCGCGGGTATAGGGGACGGGCGGCGCGACGCTTTCGGTCTGGACCGCGATCGCCGCGTCGCACGGCAGCCAGTGGGTCCAGTCGTCATACCCGGCGTGCAGCGCCCCTTCGATCAGCAGCGCGCGGAACCCGGTACAGTCGAGGAACAGGTCGCCTTCGACCCGGTTGCCGCCGTCGAGCACCAGCGCCGCGATATCGCCGCGTTCGCCGTCCATCTCGACCTGCGCGATCCGCCCTTCGACGCGGATGACGCCGTCCTTTTCCGCCATCGTCCGCAGGAACCGGGCATAGCGGGTGGAATCGAGCTGATAGGCGTAATTGGTGCCGTCGTTCGGCAGGTGCGCGAACCGCTCCTGCATCGCCGCGACCAGTTCGGTGCAATAGGCGTCGTACGGCTGGGCGTGTCCGCGCGTACGCCCGTGCAGCCAGAAATGCTGGAACCCCGCCGACCAGTGATCCTTGCCCGTCGTGCCGAACGAATGGAAATAGCGCGAACCGACATCGCGCCATCCGTCGAACAGGATGCCGAGCTTGAACGTGGCGGAGGTCGCGCGCATGAACTCGGCCTCGTCGATGCCGAGCAGCCGGTTGTACGTCGCCAGCGGCGGAATGGTCGATTCGCCGACGCCGACCGTGCCGATCGCTTCGGATTCGACCAGTACCACGTCGACGGTGCGGCCCATGGTCCGCGCGATCGCCGCCGCCGCCATCCAGCCTGCGGTGCCGCCGCCGGCCACGACCACGCGGTACGGGGATGTCGGGGTCATCGGCTCAACTGCCGCAACAGATAGCCGCGCAGGCGGTCGGCGGTGTCGGGCGTCAGCGGGTCGAGCACGCCGCGTCCACCCTCCGCCAGATGCGCGGTCACCGCGTCGCCTTCGTCGAACACGTAATGATCGAACAATTGCCGCCAGTATCGTTTCTGATCGGCGGGCAGGTCGCGCACGGCAAGGATCGCGTGGTTCAGCGCGTCCTGCGGCTGGCCCAGCCAGCGCGGCGTCGTGCGCCACCAGTAATTCACCAGCACGTTGAACGCCGCCAGCCCCTCGACATGGTGCCACCACAGCGCGGGAATGTGGATCGCGTCCCCCGCGTCCAGTTCGGCGACCAGCCCATGGTCCAGCGCGTCGGCGAAGCGGGGATGGCGCGCAAGGTCGGGCGCATGGAAATCCACCATCGACACCGCGCGCCCCGCCGGGGTGTTGTCGACCGGTCCCAGATACAGGTTGCGGAACTGGTCGGGCGGAAACAGCGTGAAGCGCCGTCGCCCCGCCGCGACGCACGCCAGATTGTCGGGCTGGTCGTTATGTGCGGCGATGCGGGTGCGCGTGCCAATCCAGATGCTGGCCAGCGCGTCGCGACCGGTCAGATCGACGTTGTTCGCTTCGTGCAATCCGTCAAAAAAGCCGCGCACGTCGATCGATGCCAGATAGATCGGACGCGGATCGTCCGTGTCTTCCTCGCGATCGATCTGTGCGAAGATTTCGGGCAGCTTCGCGCGCGCCATCGCAAAGTTCATCCGCATCGCATCGTCGTAGAACAGCCGCCCGCCGGTGCCGGGATTGCCGACGGAAACGGCGAACGGCACGTCGTGCGCGACCCCCGCCAGATACGCGCGCGCGTCCTTCGCACCGCGCCGGCCCGCCTGTACCAGCGGCCAGTCGGCGATCAGGCCCCGGACAACGAACGGCCCGTCGGCTTCGCTCAGATGACGGTCGAGATCGGCGGCGTCGGTGACGCGCACTTCCGGCACCCGTGCCATCGTCCCGAAGATGCCGGGATCGGCGTCAGCCACGACGCAGCCGGTTCTTGCGCGCGATCAGCGCAGGCAGGTTGGCCAGCGACGCGACCGCCATGAAGATCGGCAGCAGGTGTCCGTCACGGTGCAACATTCCCAGCGTCGCGGCGTCCAGTTCGCGCAACCGATCCTCGGCGATCGTATGGAATCCGACCAGACGGTTGGTCGATCCGTCGTCCAGCGTGACTTCCAGCGTGAACGGTTCGATCAGCGCGTATCGCTCCAGCGCGGCGAAGAAGCCCGCCGCCGCGCGATAGCCGGTGTCGAGCGCGCCCAGCCGTTCGAGGATCGTTTCCAGATAGGGGGTCGGGCGACCGTCGCGATCGAACACGCGCACGCCGTCGTCGCCGGCGATGCGCGGGCTGGCCATGTCGACCACCGCCTTGCGCGCGGTGTTGGCATCGGCCGCGCCGCTCATCAGGAACGGCTGGATATCGATCGACAGTGGCAGACAGGTCGCGTCCCAGCGATCGTCGGCAAGGAACAGGTTCTCGCCCGCGTCGAACCCGAACAGCGCCAGCGCGACGAAGCCGTCGCGTTCGCGGTTCTGACGGAACAGGATCGGATAGTCGCCCTGCACCCGGCGGAACTCGTCGGGGACGATCAGCGCGGTCATCACGCCGTCGCCCATCGCGACGGAGCGTTCGCGCCGGATGCGCAGGTCGCGATGCGCCTCGACGTTCAGCAGCACATGGTCAGACATGAAGGGCCTTTTGCACAACGGGATCGGGAACGCGCATGGCGTTCAGACAGGCACGGTTGGTCGGCAGGCTCGCCGTCAGCACCCGCGCGCGCTGCGCCACCTGATGCAGCGCGGCAAGGCCGGCGTCCTGCCTGCCGCTGCGTACCACTCCCGGCGGGGGCGGCGCGACCCCCATGCCGTACAGAACATATTGGTAGCTGGCGGCAGGGAAAATCTCGTGCGCATGGTTCAGGTCTGCGGGGGAGGGCGCCTGCTTCCGCCACAACGCCAGCAACTCGCGCAACCGGTCGGGAATCGATGCCGGAGCGCGATGCGCCCGCCAATAGGGCTGGTCGCGCCGGCTCGGGACATAATGAAGCTTCAGGAAATCGACGATCCGGTCCCATCGATACCGGAACAGCGTATTGAACCGCCGGGCGTGCAGGTCCATCGCGCCGCGATCCGCAGGGAACCCGTCGAGCAGCGCATCGATCGACATCTCGATCAGCACGATCGCCGATGCCTCCAGCGGTTCGAGGAATCCGGCCGACAGACCGATCGCGAGGCAGTTGCCCTGCCAGAACCGCTCGCGATGCGCGGATCGAAAGCGCAGCGGGCGAAACCGGAGCGATGCCGCGTCGACGTCCGGCGCGGTGCGGCGCAGATAGCCGGTCAGCGTCGCCGCCGCCTCATCCTCGCTCGCGAACGCGCTGGCATAGACGCAGCCGATGCCACGGCGATGCGGCAGGCCGATGTCCCAGATCCATCCGGCATCGTGCGCGGTGGCGTTGGTCTGCGACGCGATCGGGCTGTCTGGTGCGACCGGCACCTGCACCGCCAGCGCGCGGTCGTTGAACAGGATGTCGGTGCGGTCGATGACGGCCACGTCGTAATGGCCGCCGATCAGCAGCGCGGCATGGCCGGTGCAATCGAGGAACAGGTCGCCCGCGATCCGGCCCGATGCGCGGGTGACGACCGCCGCGATGTCGCCATTGTCTGCCGCCTCCACGCCGGTCACATGGTCGCAAAGGTGGACGACGCCCAGCCGGTCGGTCGCGGTCCGGCGCAGCAGCGCGGCCAGCTTCGTCGCGTCGAGGTGGTAGGCGTAGTTGAGCACGCCGGCATAGTCGCCCATCGCCGGCTGACGCGGTGCAAGGTCGTCGGCGCAGACGTGCGGCTGCACACCCACCCGCTCGGCAAACGCCCCCTGTCGCGGGTTCCACAACCGCGCCAGATCCGTCGGCGCGACGTCCGCCGGGGCGGTGAAGGGATGGTAATACCGGTCGGCAGGTGCGCCGGTCCGCCATCCGTCGAAGCGCGACCCCTGTTTGAAGCTGGCGTCGCACGCGGTCAGGAACTCGGCCTCGCCGATGCCGATGCGTGACAGCGTGGCGCGCATCGTCGGCCATGTCCCCTCACCGACGCCGATGACGGGCACGTCGGGCGATTCGATCAGCGTGACCGACAGCGACGGCGCGGCGGCGGCGATCCGGCACGCCGCCAGCCACCCGGCGGTCCCGCCGCCGACCACCACGATCCGTTCCGTCCGTTCCGCCACCGCCGGTCCGTTTCCCCGTTTCGCCGGTTCAGAAGCTGAACCGGACCCCGCCCATGTAGCGCGCGAACCCGGGTTGCGAGAAGGTCACGAAATTATCGTTCCGCCGGTGTCCGCGCCGCCCTTCGCCGGTCAGGTTGATGCCTTCGCCGAACACGCTCAGCCCCTTGCGGAATTCGTAGCTGATGCTGGCGTCGACCTGGCCATAGGCTTCGACGTAGAGCGGGTTTGGATTGCCGCCGGCATAGAATTCGTCGCGCCAGTTGTACGCGACGCGCCCCTGCAACCCGAACTTGTCATAGAACAGCACGGCGTTCGCACTGTCGCTCAGCCCCGCCAGCGCGAACTGGCCGACATTGGGATCGAGCGCATTGTCGAACGTCGCGTCGCCCCGGACGATCGTGTAATTCAGGGTCGCGCCGAACCCGGTGTTCCAGAAGCTGTGCTGGATCGCGAATTCGAAGCCGTCGATCGTCGCGGTCTGGTCCGAATTGAACGGCGTGCCGACGCGGAAGTCGACCAGCCCGTCTTCCGGCAGGCCGATGACGCGCCCGGTGTAATAGCCGTTGGTGTCGAGGATCGGCTGACCCTGCGCATTGCGCGCCACCTCGACGCCATTGGTGAAGTTGCGCAGGATGTAATCGCGGATGCGCGCGGTATCGATCGTCCCGCCCAGCGCCGCCTGCGCCGCGCGGAAACGCGGACCATCGGCCGGATTGCGCAGATCGAAGGCGGAGCGTTCGACCTCCTGCGAATTGATGAAGTTGCCGACCTTCTTGCGGAAATAACCGGCGGAGACATAGCTGGTCGGGCTGTAATACCATTCCGCCGACAGATCGATATTCTTCGACAGGAACGGGATCAGGTTCGGATTGCCCTGCAACCCGCCGCCGCCCGCGATACCGAACTGACGGTTGAGCGTCAGCCCGCCCTGAAGGCTGTTATAGTCCGCGCGGGTGATCGTGTGGCTGTACGATGCGCGCAGCTTCACATTGTCGATCACTTCGATGTCGAAATCGATCGCGGGCAACCAGTTGTCGTAACTTCCCTTGTTCGGCAGGAAATCGCTTTCAGCCGAATAGATGATGTTGAACTCGCCGGTCGCGACCCATGCCGCGCCGACGGGGATCGGCGTCAGCGATGCGGAGGTGACGGTGGTCTGGTCGTACCGGACGCCCGCGATCAGGTGCGACCGGCGGCCCAGTAGGTCGAAACTGTTGTTGACCTGGATGAACGGTGAAATCGTCTGTTCGGTGATGCGCCGATCGGTGTCGAACGATGCCAGGCAATTGCCGTCGCCGCCGCAAATGCCGAAACGCTGGTCGAGAATGTCGACCATCCGTTCGAAATTGAAGCGGTAATAGGACGGGATGATGCCGTCCTGCGCGCCCTTCACCCCTTCGAACTTGTCGGGCAGCGATACCATTTCGAACAGGTCGTCGGGCAGGTCGCCCGGCGTGCCGAGGCCGCCCCACGTATCGTTCTGAAGGAAGCCGTAGGCCGACCGCACCTTGTTGTGGACGTACGAGAAGCCGACGTCGATCGAATCGAGGAAGCTGCCGTCATGATCGTAGCGACCGGTCAGCTGCACCTGGTTGATTTCGTCGCGGAAATACGCGTTGCGGAACGAGTTGCCGGTCGCGTTGATCAGCGCGGGGTTCAGCGCGTCGACGCCCGGCTGCATGACATAGGACAGGATCGGCAGGTCGCGGGTGAAATTCACCGTTTGCGACGCCACGCCGAAGATCGCCGATCCGACCGACGTGCTGGTCCCGAAGCGGTTCGATGGCCGCGATTCTGCGGTCGAATGATGCGCGTCGAGCGATACCCGGACGCCGCCCGGCGCGTCCCAGGTCAGGTTGCCGCCCAACGACTTGTTCTCGCTGACATTGGCGGTCAGCGATCCGCTGTACGACAGATCCTTGCCGGGGCCGAAACGCTCCGTGTAGAAAACCGGGCCGGCCGCGGGACCGTCGGTCCATTCGGTCGACGTGTCGCCGAAGTTGAACCAGATGCCGACGCTGCTGTCGCGTGCTTCCACCTTGTTGCGCGAATAGGTGAAATCGACCGTCGCGGTCAGCGAATCGATCGGGCGATACTGCAACACGACCTGTCCGTTGATTCGCTCGCGCTCGATATCGGTCAGGTTGTATGCCGCGCTTTGCGGGACTTCGTACACGTCGGTCGGGCCGGGGCGGTTGACGACGTTCGGACCCTCCGGTCCCAGCGTGCCCCAGTCGTTCTCGGTGCCGAGGAACGCGTTGCCGAACCCGACCGAACCGGTGTTCACGCTGGCGTTGCGCTTCTGGTACACGCCGGAAACGAGGAAGCCGAACTGGTCGTCGTCGCCGAAGGTCGCGCTGAACACGCCCGACACTTCCGGCGTGATCTGGTCCTTGCCGTTCTGCGACGAATCGAGCACGCCGCGCGCGGCGAGGGATCCGCGCAGGCCGGGCCGGTCGAGTGGACGCGGCGTCTTGATATTGATCGTCGACCCGATGCCGCCCGACGGCACGGCGGCGCGGCCGGTCTTGTACACCTCGACCCCGGCGATCCCTTCGGACGCGAGGTTGGCGAAATCGAACGAACGCGACGCGGGCGGGCTGGCGCCGTCACCCAGCGACGAGGTCGGCAACTGCCGTCCGTTCAGGACGACGAGATTATATTCGGGGCCGAAGCCGCGCACCGTGACGGTCGAGCCTTCGCCGTTCTGCCGGTCGATCGACACGCCGGTGATCCGCTGCAGCGATTCGGCGAGGTTCGTGTCGGGGAACTTGCCGATATCCTCGGCCGAAATGGCGTCGACGACACCTTGTGCGTTGCGTTTGGTGTTCAGCGCGTCGCGCAGGCTGGCGCGGATACCGGTGACCACGATGTCGCCGCCGTCTTCCTCGGGCGCAGTGTCCTGCGTTTCGGCCGGGCCGGGTGCGCCCAGCGTCGCTGCGGCATCCTGTGCCTGTACGATGCCGGGCACGCTGGCCAGTGCGATGGTCGATGCCCCGAGTACGAGGCGCGAGACGGTGCGACCGGTATATCCGCGCATTCAGATCCTCCCGTTATACGCGCCATTCTATCGCGGCGCATTTTTGATAACGTTCACCTGACGGTCGCTCCGGGCGCTGTCAAGCAGCGGGAAATGTAAATGTGAACATTATCATTCCATGATGTAGCGCGGCCACAGCGGATGGCAGGCGCGATGCGCCCGCAATGGATTCTCTGGGAATGTTGCCGATGCCGGCGCGCAATGTCGTCGGCGCAACCGGCCGGCCAGGTGCGGGCAGCGATGCGGCTTCCGACACGGGAACGCATATGGGCCGTCGGGGTAGACGAGCCGTCGCCCGCCGGCGATGAAACGCAACTGCCCGGTCGGTTACTTCGGCCAGTGGCGCACGTAATCGACGGTCATCGCCTGCGGGAACGCCGTGTCGTCGATGCCGCGCTGTCCGCCCCAGTCGCCGCCGACCGCGACGTTCAGGATCAGGTCGAACGGCCGCGTGAACGGCCATGCCGCCGCTCCGCCCGGTTGATCGTTCCGCACCTGCATGAAACCTCGCCCGTCGACGCCCACCGTGATGACGTCGGGCTGCCAGTCGAGTTGATAGCGGTGCATGCGGCGGCATGCTTCGGGGACGCCGATCTCCGCGCCGCGCTGCGTTCCCCGGGCGTGATTGAACGCGCCGGTATGAAGCGTGCCCAGCACCACCCCCGGGTTCCATCCGACCATTTCCATGATGTCGATCTCGCCCTGATCGGGCCACGTCCCGCCCTGCGGCAGCATCCAGATCGCGGGCCAGATGCCGCGACCGCACGGCAATTGCGCGCGGATTTCGTAGAAACCGTAGCCTAGCGAACGGCGCGTGACGAGTTTGGCCGACGAATAGCCCTGTCCGCCCCAGTCGGCCCGGTCCTTCAATGCTTCGTGCCGCGCCTCGATCGTCAATATGCCATCGACGATCCGGGCGTTGTCGGCCCGGTCGGCGGCGTAATATTGCAGTTCGTTGTTGGCCCAGCCCTGTTTGTTGCGCGCGGTGTCGAACCGCCATGCGGCGGTATCGATCGCCGGGCCGTCAAATTCGTCGGCAAAGCCGGGCGTTCGCGCAGGCGCGGCCATCGGCACATCGACGCGGTAGTTGTTCGCGCCGAGCGAGGCGGGCGCCACCGCCGTCGCCGTTGCCGGAACGGCCGTACCGGACGGAACCGTCGGCGGGGAGGGCGCGGTGCACGCTCCCGCCAGCAGCAGCGCCGTGAACGAAATCCTCTTCATGTCGCCGATCCCTGTTCCGCCAGCGTTTGCACGATGGTCTGCCTGCGGGTCGGGCAGGGCGTCAACCCGTTGATCGTGCCGGGATGTTCGCGCTTTCCGGGACGGGCGTGATTGCACGGCCGTCGTTGAACCACGCGGCCAGATTGTCGACGACCAGTTGCCCCATCGCTTCCCGCGTCCGCTGCGATGCCGATCCGATATGCGGCAACAGCACGACATTGGGCAGCGGCAGCAACGCTGCGGGTACGTCCGGTTCGTGTTCGAACACGTCCAGACCGGCACCGAGGATCGTTCCCGCCTGCAACGCGGCGATCAACGCGGTTTCGTCCACCACGCTGCCGCGCGCGACGTTGATGAGGATGCCGTCCGGTCCCAACGCGGCAAGCACGTCCGCATCGATCATGTGGCGTGTCGCCGCGCCGCCCGGCACGACCGCGATCAACACGTCGCACGCCGCCGCCAACGCGACCACGTTCTCATGATAGTCGTAGCGGACGTCGGGCTGGCGCGAGCGGCCGTGATAGGCGATCGGCACGTCGAACCCCTCCAGCCGTCGCGCCACGGCCTTGCCGATCGCGCCCAGGCCGACGATCCCGATCCGGCGACCGCGCAGCGTGGGCGACAGCGGGAAGGGGCCGGCAGGCCAGCGACCCTCGCGCAGGTGCCGGTCGGCCTGCGGAATCTGCCGCACCGTGGCGAGCAGCAGCCCCACAGCGAGATCGGCGACCTCTTCGTCCAGCACGCCGGGCGTGTTGGTGACGACGATCCCCCGCGCGGCAGCGTCCGCCGCGTCGACATTGTCGTAGCCGACACCGAAATTGGCGACGATCTCCAGCGCGGGCAGCCGGTCGAACAGGCTGCCGTCGATGCGTCCGGCCAGCGTGTTGGCGGCCAGACCGCGAATATGCGGGCCGACCGTCCGCAGAAAGGCGTCAGCGTCGGGCTGCTCCCACAGGCGGTGCAGGTCGAACCGTGCCGCCAGCGCGGCAATCACGCTGGCGGGCATCGGTGCAGGCATCAATATTGCGGGACGTGTCATGACAGAGGGATAGCAGGTGTCATGGTGTTTGCCACCGGCATGTCGCCATACCCCGCCCGCCATCAGCAGACTTCGGCCGTCGACGCCGGCATCGGGCCATCGGGCGACCGTGCGGGGTGATCGTAATAGACGTCGCCGGGCAGCCGGTGCTGCGTGCCATAGACTTCGGACAGCACGCCATGGAGCGCGCCGTCATAGGCGGCCAGATCCGCATCGGATAGGATGCGCCGGCCATCGACCACCGCCAGCTTGTTGGAATTGAACCACGTCTGCGTGCCTTCCGCCCAATATTCGTCGATGCTCACCGACGCATATTCGCCCTTCCACATGCCGCGCGACATCGCGGTAGCATAAGCGTGCTCGACCCGCGCGAACAGCGCGGGATCACGCACGCGGATCGCGTTCAGGATGGCGTGCGAGAATTCGTGCACGAAGATGTTCTCGCCATAATAGCGTGTTCCCGGCGTTCCGAGCAGGTTCTCGGTCGCGGCGCTGGTCAACAGCCCGCCCATGCCGCGCGCGCGGTTGTTCCAGTAATCGCGATCGGTCAGGCTGCCGATACGGACGGCATATTGTTTGCGCTCGCAGTACGTCAGGCGGGGGTCGTCGATCGTCGGCTTTTTCCAGTCGCGCTGTTCGGGCAGGTCGACGGTTCCTTCGTCGACCGCCATGATCGCGACGCGGATCTTCTGTTCGACCAGCGTGTCGCGCAGGTCGGGTCGTTCGCGCAGCATCGCCACCGCGATGCCGCGCGCGGCGAGCAGCGCCGCATCGGGCACGCGCGTCGACGACACGATCGGAATGCCGGCGGCATCGACATGCCGCTGATAAAAGGGGTCGAGCGTCAACGACGACGGCGGCATGCCGATCGTCGGCGCGGGGTCGACGACCGGTGCGGTCTGCGCGGCGCAGGCCAGAAATACGATCGACAGGGCAGCAAGGCGGCGGGACAACGGCATCGGGCATCGGCTTTCGGATCGGGGAGGGCGTCGCGGGGGAGCGCATATCGTGGCGTCGGCGTCAGGCGTCGATCGCCAGCGGTGGCCCCCGGGCAGTCGTCGGCGCACCCTCCGCCCGCACGGTTCGCCGACCCGCACGGTCCTCGGGAATGTCCGCGCGGGTGCCGGACCGGCATCCGATCGACTTTCGCGTCGCTGGCCTGCGAACCGTGGTACGGTGCCCGCCGGCAACCGTTCTCAGCGCTTCCCCAGCCGCTTCGCGTTCGCGATCGCCTTCGCATGGATCGGCTTCAGCGCGCGTCCGCCGGCAGCCAGCGTTCCTTCGGTCAGCCGGACCGCCCGCCCGCCGCTCGCCGCGATCCGGGCGGCGGAAGGAAGCCGACGCGCGGTGCCAAGCGTCATTGCATCCTGCATCACCTGCATCCACAGACCCTGCATCCTGGCCATATCGGTCGCGAACGCGGTGCCCGCCTGCGTGAACGCCTGCATTTTTTCGGTCACCATGCCGGTCAGTTCGCCATGATCGGCGTTCCATGGGTCGCGCAGGCCGGCATCGATCATCGGCATCCGCCGATCGATCACCACCGCCGACGCGGCCAGTGTTTCCCAGAATTTCACGGCGGTCTGCGCGCCGTCGGTCCACATCCGCCACCATGCGAGCATCGGGTCCGTCATCGCCGCTTCCTCTGCTATCGCGCCGTCGCGGGCACGCCATCTTCCTATCACCGGAGGATAAGTTTGGACAGCACAGGCGGTCGTGCCTTGACCCCGTCCCTGCCGCATTGCAGCACATGCGCATGACGACTCTGCCTCCGATCACGAACAATCCCGACATCCGCTTTCTGGGCCGGCTGCTCGGCGACGTCATTCGCACTTATGGTGGAGAGGCGCTGTTCAAACGGATCGAGCATATCCGCTCGACCTCGGTCGATCGGCATCGCGGGGTGGCGGGGGCCGATGCGATCGATCTGGGGCTGGACAGCCTCAGCCTCGACGACACGATCGCGTTCGTCCGCGGGTTCATGCTGTTTTCGATGCTCGCCAATCTGGCCGAGGATCGGCAGGGGATTGCGGCGGAGCCGGGGGCCGATGTCGCCACCGCCGTCGCCCGGCTGGCCGGGGAGGGTATCGACCGACAGGCGGTGATGGCGCTGCTCGACCATGCGCTGGTCGCCCCGGTGCTGACCGCGCACCCGACCGAGGTGCGGCGCAAGAGCATGATCGACCACAAGAACCGCATCGCCGACCTGATGCTGCTCAAGGATGGCGGTGCCGAGGAAACGCCCGAAGGCGACCGGGTGGATGAGGCGATCCTGCGCCAGATCGCGCTGTTGTGGCAGACGCGGGTGCTGCGCCGCGAAAGGCTGTACGTCGCCGACGAGGTCGATACCGCGCTCAGCTATCTGCGCGACGTGTTCCTGCCGACGCTGCCCGCGCTGTATGCGCGGTGGGAACGCGTGCTGGGCGAACGACCGCCATCGTTCCTGAAACCCGGCAGCTGGATCGGCGGCGACCGCGACGGCAATCCGTTCGTCGATGCCGCCGCATTGAAACTGGCGCTGGCCAAGGCATCCGAAGCGGTGCTGGGCTATTATCTCGACCAGCTTCACCATCTGGGTGCCGAACTGTCGATCTCGACCGAACATGTCGCGGTCGACGAAGCGATCGCCGCGCTGGCCGACCGAAGCGGCGACAATGCCGCCAGCCGTGCGGACGAGCCGTATCGCCGAGCGATCAGCGGCATCTATGCCCGGCTGGCGGCGACGCATCTGGCGCTGACCGGCAAGCCCGGACCGCGTCCGGGGCCGCTGACCGGCGAACCCTATCCCGATCCGGCGGCATTCCGCGCCGATCTGGCGGTATTGGCGCGGGGGTTGGTGCAGGAAGGCAACGGCCCGCTGTCGACCGGCGGCGCGCTGGGGCGGTTGATCCGCGCGGTCGAGACGTTCGGCTTCCACCTCGCCACGCTCGACATGCGGCAAAACAGCGTGATCCACGAAAGCGTCGTCGCCGAACTGCTGAAATCCGCGGGGGTCGAGGCGGATTATACGGCGCTGGACGAGGATGCGCGTGTGGCGCTGCTGACCCGCGAGCTGCACAGCCTGCGCCCGTTGACCAGCCCGTATGCGACCTATTCGGACCAGACCGCGTCCGAACTGGCGATCCTGAAGGCCGCCGCCGATGCGCATGCGCGGTACGGCCGCGACTGTATCCGCCACTACATCGTATCGATGGCGCAGTCGGTGTCCGACCTGCTCGAAGTGCACCTGCTGCTCAAGGAAGCCGGGCTGTACGTGCCGGGCGACACGCCGCAGGCGCATGTCATGGCGATCCCGCTGTTCGAAACCGTCGCCGATCTGGAAGCCGCGCCCGATATCATGGCCAAATGGCTGGCGCTGCCCGAAGTCGCGACGATCGCACGGTCGCGCGGGCATCAGGAAGTCATGATCGGCTATTCGGACTCGAACAAGGATGGCGGCTATCTGACGTCGACATGGCAGTTGTCGAAGGGGTCGACGGCGCTGGCTCCGGTGTTCGAACAGGCGGGGCTGGGCATGCAGTTGTTCCACGGGCGCGGTGGGGCGGTCGGGCGCGGTGGCGGGTCGTCGTTCGCCGCGATCCGGGCACAGCCGCACGATACGGTGCAGGGCCGCATCCGCATCACCGAACAGGGCGAGGTCATCGCGGCCAAATACGGCACGCGCGAAAGTGCGGTGACGAACCTTGAGGCGATGACGTCGGCGACGCTGCTCGCCAGCCTCGAACCCGATCAGTTGCCGAAGGCCGATGCGGCGCGCTTCGCGGCGGCGATGGACCGGTTGTCCGACACGGCGTTCCACGCCTATCGCGACCTCGTCTACGGCACCGACGGCTTCACGACGTTCTTCCGGCAGGCGACGCCGATCGCCGAGATCGCTGGTCTAAAGATCGGATCGCGTCCTGCCAGCCGCAAGAAATCCGACGCGATCGAGGATCTGCGCGCGATCCCGTGGGTGTTCAGCTGGGCGCAGGCGCGGATCATGCTGCCGGGCTGGTACGGCGTGGGCGACGCGCTCCGCACGTTCGAGGACAAGGGACTGTTGCGCGAAATGGCCAGCGCGTGGCCACTGTTCGGGGCGACGCTGGCGAACATGGAAATGGTGCTGGCCAAATCCGACATGGGCGTAGCCGCGCGCTATGCCGAACTGGTCGAGGACCGCACGCTGGGCGACGGCATCTTCAGTCGTATCCGCGATGGATGGCGTCAGACGCATGACGGGTTGCTGTCGATCACCCGCCAGACGCGACTGCTCGAAAAAAACCCCGCGCTCGAAGCGTCGATCCGGTTGCGCACGCCCTATATCGAACCGCTCAACCTGCTGCAGATCGAACTGCTCAAGCGCCATCGCGCGGGGGAGGACGATGCGCGGATCGGCGAAGGCATCCTGTTGTCGATCAACGCGATCGCGACGGCGTTGCGCAACAGCGGCTGATCCGGTCCGGCACCCGGACGGGCAGCTTTGCTTGGATCGTGGCAAGACGAAGTCGTGCGTACCGTTCTCGACCCGTGGGGCTGCGATGCGCTACGATCCGGTGCGATGGACAATGTCGCGATACTGATCGGCGTCGATGGCGGCGGGACCGGATGCCGTGCGCGGGTGCGCGCGCCTGACGGCAGGCTGCTGGGCGAAGGGCGCGGCGGACCGGCCAATGTCCGGCTGGGCCACGGGTTGGCATGGGCCAATATCCTGTCGGCGATCGACGCGACGGGGATCGACCGTGCGGCATTGCCCGATGCCGCGATCGTGCTGGGGCTGGCGGGGATCGTCGATGATGCCGGCGCGAACGCGATGCTGGCGGCCGGGCCGGGGTTCGGCCGGGCACGGATCGTATCGGACGGGCATATCGCCTGTGTCGGCGCGTTCGGCGGCGGTGACGGCGGCGTGCTGATCGTCGGCACCGGCAGCGCGGCACAGGTGGTCACCGGCGGACACGCGCGCGCCCTGTTCGGATGGGGGTTCGAGATCGACGATCGCGGATCGGGTGCGGCGCTGGGCCGGATGGCGGTGCGCGCGGCGCTCGACGCGATCGACGGGATCGGCCCGGACACACCCTTCATCACCGCGATCCGCGCCCGGATCGGTGATGGTGCCGGGGCGATCGTGACGTGGCTCGGCACCGCGCGCCCTGCCGACTATGGCGCGCTGGCGCCGCTGGCGTTCGCGCATCGCGACGACCCGGTGGCGGCGACGTTGATCGCGCGAACCGCGCGGCAGGTGGATGCAATGATCGCGCATATGGTCGCGGTCGGCGCGCCGCGCGTGGCGCTGGTCGGCGGCATGGCGGCGGCGATCCTGCCGTGGCTCGACGCGACATCGCACGACCGGCTGGATTCCCCCGCGCAGGACGCTACCGAAGGCGCGCTGTTGCTGGCGCAGGAGATCGCAGGTTCATGACGCTCGCATTCCATAACGCCCGGATCGTCACGCCGGGCGGCATCCATTCGGGCGGGCTGTCCGTCGATGGCGACACCATCGCCGCGATCGATGCCGGATCGGGCGGGATCGATTGCGACGGCGACTGGCTGCTGCCGGGCTTTCTGGATACGCAGGTCAATGGCGGCGGCGGCGTGCTGTTCAACGATGCGCCCACAGTCGATACGATCGCTGCGATCGGCGCGGCGCATGCGCGATACGGCACCGCCGGGTTCCTGCCGACGCTCATCAGCGACGATCTGGACGTGGTCGATCGCGGGATGCGCGCGGTGGAGGCGGCGATCGCGGCGGGCGTGCCCGGCGTGCTGGGCATTCATGTCGAAGGGCCGTTCCTGAACGTCGCGCGCAAGGGCATTCATGACGCCAGCAAGTTCCGCGCGCTGGACGCGGACGCGGTCGCGTTGCTGTCCGGCTTGCGCCACGGTGCGACGCTGGTCACGCTGGCCCCCGAATGCAACGATCCGAAGCATGTCGCGGCGCTGGCCGATGCCGGGGTCGTCGTGGCAATCGGGCACAGCGATGCCGACTATGCGACCGCGATGGCCGCGCTGGCGGGCGGCGTGACCGGGTTCACGCATCTGTACAATGCCATGTCGCCGCTGGTCCACCGCGCGCCCGGCGTGGTCGGCGCGGCGCTGGACCACCGGGACAGTTTCTGCGGCATCATCGTCGATGGCGCGCATGTCGATCCCGCCGCGCTGCGCATCGCATTGCGGGCAAAACCGGTCGATCGCTTCATGCTGGTCAGCGACGCGATGCCGACGGTGGGGTCGGACGACAAGCGCTTTCGGCTGGGCGACCGGGACATCGTGGTGCGCGACGGGGTATGCGTCGGCCCGGACGGCACGCTGGCCGGCTCCGACCTCGACATGGCGACCGCGTTCCGCAACGCGGTCGCGTGGCTCGACGTCGACATGGTACAGGCCGCGACGATGGCGGCCACTGCACCCGCCGCGTTCCTGCGCCTGCCGCGCCATGGTGCGCTGGCGACGGGGATGCGCGCGGACATCGTCCAGCTCGACCGCGACCTGCGCGTGCAGGGCGTGTGGATCGGCGGCGTGCGCGTCGCCTAGCCCGATCGACATTCGGCCAAATCCGGCCTCATATCGTCACCCCGAACCTGTTCCGGGGGCCACCCGACCGCAAGCGATGCGGAAAGACGGTCGGCCGCCAACGATTGCCGCACGGTGGACCCGCAACAGGTCGGGGGTAACGGTCATGCAAGGCGCAGCGGCACCATCGTAGTAATGTCGATCCGGCGTACGCCCCGGTTCAGTCGAAGGGCACCGCGATATTGTCGATCAACCGCGTCGTGCCGATCCGCGCCGCCGCCAGCAGCCGCGCCGGGCGGCCGCGCACCGGATCGCCGAAGCTGTCCGCATCGACCAGCGCGACGTAATCGATCGCGAACCCTGCGCGCGTCAGCATCGCTTGTGCAGTAGCGATCGCCGTCGCCGGATCGTCGCCACGTGCGATTCCCCGCGCCGCCTCGCCCAGCGCACGCGGCAGCGCCACGGCGCGCGCGCGCTCGTCGGTATCGAGATAGATGTTGCGGGACGACAGCGCGAGGCCGTCGTCGTCGCGCTGCGTCGGCACGCCGACCACTTCGACGCCGGTATCCAGATCGATGGCCATGCGCCGGACCACCGCCAGTTGCTGGAAATCCTTTTCGCCGAACATCGCGACCTGTGGCCGGACCTGCGCGAACAGCTTGGCGACCACCGTCGCGACCCCATCGAAATGGCCGGGGCGATGCGCACCGTCGAGGACGGAACTGATCGGACCCGCCACCGATACCGACGTCGCGAACCCGGCGGGATAGATTTCCTCGACCGGCGGCGCCCACAGGATATCGATCCCGGCGTCGCTGAGCATCTGCGCATCGGCGGCCTCGCGCCGCGGATAACGGGCCAGATCCTCGCCCGGCGCGAACTGCATCGGGTTGACGAAGATCGACACGACCACCCGCGCCGCCCGGCGGCGGGCGGCATCGACCAGCGCCATGTGCCCGGCGTGCAGCGCGCCCATCGTTGGGACCAGCGCAACGGGTTCGCCCGCAAGGGAATATTCGGTCAGCATGGCGCGCAGCGCTTCCAACCGACGGATAATTTGCACGGCCGATGGCCCTTCGATATGGGTGGGGAGCGGCTTCTATGGGGCAAAGCCGCCACGATCAACAAGGACGGGTGCGACATTGGACGAGGATTCGGATCGGTTGCACGTCATCGTGTTCGCCAACGAGAAGGGCGGCACCGGCAAATCGACCACGGCGGTACACGTCGCCATCGCGCTGGCGGCGAAAGGGGCGCGGGTCGCGTGCCTCGATCTCGACCATCGGCAGCGGACGCTGGGCCGGTATCTGGACAACCGCGCGGCCACGATCCAGCGTACCGGGCGCAATCTGGTCATGCCGGTGTACGAAACGCATGACGGCGAAAGCCTGACGCGGTTCAACGATCTGCTGGGCGAACTGAGCGAGAAGGCCGATTTCCTCGTGATCGACACGCCGGGCCGCGACGATCGCTTCGCGCGGATCGCGGTGACCAACGCCGATACGCTGGTCACGCCGATGAACGACAGTTTCGTCGATTTCGATCTGATCGGCCATGTCGACCCGGATACGTTCAAGGTGACGCGGCCCAGCTTCTATTCCGAACTGATCTGGGAAACGCGCAAGCACCGCGCCAAGGCCGATGGCGCGACGATCGACTGGGTCGTGCTGCGCAACCGGTTGCAGCATATCGAAGCACGCAACATGCGTCGCGTGTCCGAAGCGATCACCCAATTGTCGAAGCGGGTCGGGTTCCGCGTCATCCCCGGACTGTCCGAACGCGTGATCTATCGCGAACTGTTCCCGTCCGGCCTGACGATGCTCGACCGCAACGATCTGGGCGAAATGGGGCTGGCGCATGTCGCCGCGCGTCAGGAACTGCGCGAAATGCTGGGCGGGTTGCAACTGCCCGAACCGGCGCACGCCCCGGCGATCTGATCGTTCGATGGTCAAGCTGGTCCTGATCGTCGCGGCGATCGTCGCCTTCTGGCTGTGGCTGCGCGCCAAGCCGCGCGTGGTCGGCGGCGAGGCGGAGGCTCGCGCGATCCTCGGCGTCGGCAAAAATGCCGATGTCGGCGAGATTCGCGCCGCGCATCGCCGCCTGATGCAGGCGGTGCATCCCGATCGCGGCGGATCGGCCGACCTTGCCCGGCGCATCAACTCGGCGCGCGACGTGCTGATCGGGCGGTTGCGTCATTGAACCTTTCCGGGCGTCGGACGCTCCGTTGCGGACCAATCAGGAGACCGGCATGACGCATCGTTTCGACCCCAGCTCGCTGCGCGAATACGACATTCGCGGTATCGTGGGGAAGACGCTGGGCACCGCCGACGCCCATGCGATCGGGCGTGGGTTCAGCAGCGTTGTGCGTCGCGCCGGCGGCACGCGCGTGGCGGTGGGGCGCGACGGTCGGCTGTCGTCGGTCGAACTGGAACAGGCGCTGGTCGCCGGACTGACGCAGAGCGGCGTCGACGTCGTGCGCATCGGCCTCGGCCCCACGCCGATGCTATATTATGCCGAGGCAACGCTGGAGGTGGACGGCGGCATCCAGATAACCGGCAGCCATAATCCCGCCGAGTATAACGGGTTCAAGATGGTGTTGCAGCACCGTCCGTTCTTTGGCGAGGATATCCAGTTGCTCGGCCGGATGGCGGCGGAGGCCGACTGGGAAGAAGGCGCCGGGACCGCGACCGACTATTTCATCGAGGACGATTATGTGAACCGGTTGATCGTCGGCTATGCCGGCGGCGCCTATCGCATCGGCTGGGACGCGGGCAACGGCGCCGCCGGCCCGGTGATCGAGAAGCTGGTCAAGCTCCTGCCGGGTGAGCATCACCTGCTCTACACCGATGTGGACGGCAATTTTCCCAATCATCATCCCGATCCTACCGAAGAAGCCAACCTTGCCGATCTCAAGGCGCTCGTCGCGGACAAGCAGCTCGATTTCGGACTGGCTTTCGACGGCGACGGCGACCGGATCGGCGCGGTCGACGGCACCGGGCGGGTGGTATGGGGCGACCAGTTGCTCGCGATCCTTGCCGAACCGGTGCTCCGCGAACTGCCCGGCGCGACGATCATCGCCGATGTGAAGGCCAGCCAGGCGCTGTACGACCGGATTGCCGAACTGGGCGGCACGCCGCTGATGTGGAAGACCGGTCACAGCCTCATCAAGACCAAGATGCGCGAAACGGACTCGCCGCTGGCAGGCGAGATGTCGGGGCATATCTTTTTCGCGCACGAATATTACGGGTTCGACGATGCGCCCTATGCGGCGGTGCGGCTGATCCGCGCGATCCACATGAGCGGCAAGTCGATGACCGAGCTTCGCGGGGCGATGCCCGCTATGGTCAACACCCCCGAACTGCGCTTTCAGGTCGACGAGACCCGCAAATTCGCGGTGATCGACGAAGTCCTCGCCCGGCTGGAAGCATCGGGGGCCACGGTGGACCGTACCGATGGCGCACGGGTGAACACCGCCGATGGCTGGTGGCTGTTGCGCGCGTCGAACACGCAGGACGTGCTGGTCGCCCGCGCGGAGGCGAAGGACGCGACGGGGCTGGCCGCGCTGCTCGCGCAGATCGACGCGCAACTGGCGCTGTCGGGGCTGGAACGCGGGGTGCAGGCGGGCCATTGATGCGATGACCGCCGGACCCCGGCCTATCTGTCCGGGGTGGCATTTCGACGCGCGCGCGCCCATTTGCACGGCATGGCTCCTCCGCAGATCATCCGTGTCGTCGACCTCGAAACCACGGGGCAGGCTCCGCCCGCGCATGGCGTGTGCGAAGTGGGCTGGCAGGACGTGGCGCTGGGGGAGGACGGCCGCTGGGAACTGAGCGGCGAAGGCGGGCAGCATTTCGTCAATCCCGGCCGGCCGATCCCCCCGGTGACACAGGCGGTGCATCATATCCTCGACGAACAGGTCGCGGACGCGCCGTGGTGGCAGGATATCGCGCGGCGCGTGCTCGATCCCTATCCCCGCCGGTTGGCGCTGGCGGCGCACCGTGCGGATTTCGAACAGAAATTCTGCACCGCGCAACTGACGCACGGGGCCGACTGGATCTGCACGTGGAAATGCGCGCTGCGGCTGTGGCCGGATTCGCCGGGCTTTTCGAACCAGATGCTGCGCTATTGGCGCAAGCCCGGCGGCATGGAGCATGAACGCGGGTTGCCCGCGCATCGCGCCTTTCCCGATGCCTATGTCACCGCGTTCCATCTGCGCGATATGCTGAACGAAGCGTCGATCGCGCAGCTGATCGAATGGTCGAACCAGCCGGGCCTGTTGCCGCGCGTCCGCTACGGTCCCGATCGCGGGCGCGAATGGAGCGAGATCGACGACGATTCGCTCGACGGTTTTCTGGGCGACCGCGACGAGGACGTGCGCTTCACCGCGCAGACCGAACTGGCGCGGCGGCAGGGCGGCGGAGAGGTCAAGCGCAACCGCAACGACTGGCTGCTGCTTTGAGCGTGCTGCGGACCTTGATGCAGGTGGTGCGGGTGCACTGCCCGGTATCGGGGGACGTGCTGGCGCGGTTGCAGGCGGGCGAGGTGGCGGCACTGCACGACGATCCGGTGCTGGCGGCGATCGTCGCGATCATCCGGGGCGGCGACGTGCTGGGTGCGATCGGCCCGTATCGCGGCGTGTTCGAACTCGGGTTCGGGCTGGAAAGTTTCGTGCCGGGGGCGGATGCCGTGCCGACGACCGGGCGCGCCGGCACGGCGGAGGTGGTGGCCACGGTGGTGGTCAAGACCTATGCGGCAACGGGGGCAGCTATCGATACCGCGCTTGCGGCGATCATCGCGGCACATCCGTGGGAGGTGCCGGTGATCGAGGTCGGGGCGGTCGAACTGGTAACGTCCGAATAATCGCCGAGCAGTCGCGATCGTCCCGCCCGTACTGCGTAGCCGCTGCGCTTGTCGAAGCGCCGTATCGAAGGATCGCCTCGGCCCGCTGCTTCGATACCGGTCTTCGACCAGCGCAGCCCCTGCTCGGTACGAACCGTTGATCTTACCCCTGCCTCCCGCCGAGCACCGACCGTGCCCCTTCCAGTGCCACGCCGAACACGAGATGCGCGGCGGCGCCATAGGCATGGGTCGCGGCACCGGTTTCCCATGGTGCGCTGCCGAGGCCGGCTGCGGGAACGGCGGCCTCGTCTAGTAACAGCGAGGTCGCAGCGCCATAGAGGCTACCGAAACCGGCGGCGGCACCGGGGCGATATTCGGTAAGGACGCCGTACAGGCCGCCCAGCGCGGCGCCGGTCAGATAGTGGACCGCCTGACCCGCCTGCGGGCGATAGTCTTCGGGAACCTGCCGCCCGGTCGTGGCGAGCGCCACCTTGTCGGCGGCCTTGACCGTGGCCGGATCGTCGTCGCTCTGATCCAGTCCCAGCGGTTTCGCGGCGACCGACTGGAACGCGGCCATCGCGACGGAAGCGATCAGGCCGGCGGCGATGCCGGCGAACAGGCCAAGGACGGGGCGGGGATGCGACATGGACGGCTCCGGGCAGGGGGAGCGGGGTAAACGGTCGGAACGGATCGGGTTTCCGTCCCGTACCGCCATGGTACGCGAGCAGATACTTCGCCTGCGCGGTGGGACGATCGAAGGCGTTCACCGCGATGATCGCCTGCGTCTTTGTGACGCGGCCCCTATTTCTCCAGCGCAGCCCACGCAGCGACGAACGCTCGCGCGCGTTCGCCGACCGTCGCGGCGTCCATGCCCGGCACGTACAGCGCCGAGCCGAGACCATAGCCCGCCGCCCCCGCCTGATGCCATTCGTCCAGCTTCGAGGGCACGATCCCGCCGACCGGCAGCATCCGCACGCCCTTGGGCAGCACCGCGCGCATCGCCTTCATTACCGCCGGGCTGGCGGCTTCGGCGGGGAACAGCTTCAGCGCGGCGGCGCCTGCTTCCAGCGCGGCGAACGCTTCGGTCGGGGTGGCGATGCCGGGCATGGACACCAGCCCGCGCGTGGCGGCGGCGGCGATCACGCGCGTGTCGGCATTGGGGGAGATGATGATCGTGCCGCCCGCCGCCTCGACCCGCTCGACCGCGTCGACGTTCAGCACCGTGCCCGCGCCGACCACGGCATAGTCCTTCAACCGTGCCGCCAGCCGGGCGACGCTGTCATAGGGATCGGGCGAGTTGAGCGGCACTTCGAGGATGGTGAACCCCG
Organism: Sphingomonas sp. CFBP 13720; assembly: GCF_014842075.1. Taxonomy (GTDB): domain Bacteria; phylum Pseudomonadota; class Alphaproteobacteria; order Sphingomonadales; family Sphingomonadaceae; genus Sphingomonas. The sequence goes on along the minus strand of NZ_JACYVA010000003.1, from coordinate 147,059 downwards.
CATCGACCAGCGCGTCGCCGATATCCTCGACCTCGTCGGGGCGGACGCCGCGCAGGATCGCGACCAGTGGGCAACGGGCGAAGGCGGCGTCGAACGCCTCGATATGGGTCATGCGGAAAGCTCCCGGATATGGGTGATGCCGGCGACGAACGCGTCCTCGCACGGGGTGACGACTGCGCGGCCGTCCAGTGTCTCGATCGCCATGGCATAGAGCGTCGCGAGATCGCCGTCGGCGACCAGTTGCACGACCTGTCCGGGGGCGATCCGCGCGGCGACGTCGCTGCCGATCACGACGCCGCTGGCAAAGGATGCGGCCTGTGCGTCGTCGCGCAGCCCCAGCACGCTGGCGGCACGGATGCCGAACAGGCTGGCGGTCAGGTCGCGCCGCGCCCCTTCGCGCACCCCGTCGCGGAACGCATCGCCCGCTATGACCGGCGCGGCCAGTTGCGGCGCCAGCACGCCGTGCGCGCGGACCAGCGCGAACAATTCGCCCGTCATCGCCGTAGTGAAGCGCGCGACGCGCCCGCCGGTCAGTTCGACCCATTTGCAGTGCGTACCCGGCTGGCACAGCAGCGCGTCGCCCGGCACCTGCCCGATCAGCGCCGCGCCCAGCAATTGCACTTCCTCGCCGCGCATCACGTCGCCGCGCGCACCGTCGCGGAACGACAGCCCCGGCACGATGGCGGTGCGATCGTCGATCCGCGTCAGCCCGGCGGCCAGATCGCCGATGCCCGCCGGCGTCGTCGCATAGGGCGCGACCGTCCAGCCGATCGTTGATCCGACCATCCCCGCCATCAACACGGGCAGGTCGCCCATCCGCTCGCGCAGGCCGGCGATCTCCGCCGGATACGCGTCCTTCGCCATGGACGATACGCCCAGTGCGCTGCGTTCGACCGCCGCGATCCGCCTGTCCTCGATCCGATAGGCGCGGCGGTTGGTCGTGCCCCAGTCGACGGCTATGAACGGGCTTACCACCATGTCGCGTACAGCGCGATCAGGATCAGGACGACGCCCAGCCCGGCGACGTTGAAGCTGTTCGACGTGTCGAAGCGCACGCCCTCCATCGTGATGCGGTTGGCATCGCCGCGCCCCCTGATCGCCAGCGACAGTCCGATGGCGAGCGCGAGGCTGAGCAGGAACACCAGCCCCATCCGGTCCATGAACGGAATGTCGGGTGCGAAGGTGCGGAACAGATACGACAGCAGCACGGACGCGATGGCCGCGCCGATCGCACCGGCTTCCGTCGCACGTTTCCAGAACAGGCCCAGCAGGAAGATGACCGTGATGCCCGGCGTGAAGAAGCCCGAAAACTCCTGGATGAACTGGAACGCCTGATCCGCCCCGCCCAGCAGCGGCCGCGCGGTCAGGATCGCGATCAGGATCGCGACCGTCGCCGCGATCCGCCCGACCAGCACCAGCTTGCGTTCGTGCAACCGGTCGCCCGCCGCATCCTCGGCATGGGTGCGGATGCCCTTGCGCTTGGCATACAGGTCGAGCGTGAAGATCGTCGCGATCGAATTGATCTTGGATGCGGTCGACGCGATGATCGCCGCGATCAGCGCCGCGAAGACAAGGCCGAGCAGCCCCGGCGGCAACAGCCGCATCATCGTCGGATAGGCTTCGTCCGGCTTGGCCAGATCGGGGGCCAGCACGACGGCGGCGATGCCCGGCACCACGATCACCAGCGGCATCAGCAGCTTGAGATAGGCGGCGAAGACGATGCCCTTCTGCGCTTCCGGCAGCGACTTGGCGGCCAGCGCGCGCTGGATGATATACTGGTTGAACCCCCAATAGCTGAGGTTCGCGATCCACATGCCGCCGATCAGGACCGACAGTCCGGGCAGATCCTTGTAGAACGGATTGTCGCGCGTCAGGATCATGTCGAACTTTTCGGGTGCACGCCGGGTCAACTCGGCAAAGCCGCCCATGACGCCCGCATCGCCGCCGATCTCGTTCAGCGTCAGATAGGAAATGGTCAGCCCGCCGAAGACCAGCAACGCGACCTGCACGATGTCGGTCAGCGCCACCGCCTTCAACCCGCCGCGCAACTGATACAACAGCGCGAACAGGCCCAGCCCGGCCAGCGCCACCGTCTGGTCGACGCCCGCGACCTTGGTCACCGCGATCGATCCCAGCCAGATGATGCTGGTCAGGTTCACGAACACGTACAGCGCCAGCCAGAATACGGCCATCAGCGTGCGGATCGACGGGCCGTACCGTTCCTGCAGGAACTGCGGCATCGTATAGATCTCGTTGCGCAGGAAGATCGGCAGGAAGTATTTGCCGACGATCAGCAGCGTGAGCGCCGCCATCCATTCATAGGACGCGATCGCCAGCCCGATCTGATAGCCCGATCCGGCCATGCCGACGATTTGTTCGGCGGAGATGTTGGCCGCGATCAGCGATGCGCCGATCGCCCACCATGGCAGCGACTTTGACGCAAGGAAGTAATCGGACGAATCCTTTTCCTTGCCCCCCTTGTCGCGGCTCACCCATTGCGCGAGACCGAATATCCCGATCGCATAGATGATGACCACGATGAGGTCGATCGTCGACAGGCCCATAGTTTTCCTCTCCGACGCGCTGGCGCGCTTGGATCGCGACAATTATACGACGAATAGAAAGTGTCCAGTGCGAAGCACCGGGCGGACGGTAACGGAGGGGTGATGGCGGCGCGTACGACCGGGGGAACGGGCAGGAATCTGACACAGGCGACGCTCGACATTCTGGGCCGCGCGATCGTCACCGGCGAATACGACACGCGTCCCTTCCCGACCGAAGCCGATATCGCGCGGGTGCATGGCATCAGCCGATCGGTGACGCGCGAGGCGGTCAAGATGCTGACCGCAAAGGGACTGGTCAGCGCCCGTCCACGCAAGGGCACGGTGGTGCGTCCGGCGGCGACGTGGAACCTGCTCGACCCCGACGTGCTGCACTGGATGCTGGACCGGCAGTTCTCGGTCGAATTACTACGCCATTTCAACCAGTTGCGCGTCGCGATCGAGCCGGAGGCGGCGGCGCTGGCGGCGCGGTTCGCCGATGACGACGATCATGCGCGCATCGCCGCCGGGCTGGCGCGGATGGCGGCGGCGGAACGGGGCGAGGACGACCCGCTCGACGCCGACATCGCATTTCACGTCGCGGTGCTGCTGGCGGCGAAGAACCCGTTCTATGCGCAGTTCCGCGACATGGTGTCGACCGCGTTGCGCACGTCGATCCGCTTCACCAACACCATCGTCGGCCGGTCCGCCAGCGTCGAACAACATGCGGCGGTGGCCGACGCGATCGCGCGCGGCGACGACGATGCCGCGCGGATCGCGATGCGGGCCATCATCGGCGACGTGCTGGGGCTGATCGACGCCCGGGACTAGCGTGCCGCCGGCCCACGCGCCGGCCGATACTTCGCCGCGCGCAAGAACAGGGGAAGAAAAAGCGGAACCTTCTTCGCCGTCGTCCGGTATCGCCGCAGGCCCCGCTACAGAACGGGGCGTCCACTCCATCGCCATGCCTGCGCCGCCGTATCCCCCGGTGGCGTCGCCATGCGCCATCCCAAGGGGGAACCCACGCCATGCCCGATACCAGCGTCAACGATTATCCGATGCTCGCCCTGCCGCACGTCCACCTCGCGGGACCGGTCGATCACGACATGTACCAGTCTTTCCGTACGCAGATGGCGAACGCGCCCGCCGACGGGCCGCTGGTCATCTCGATCTCGACGCTCGGCGGCGATCCCGAAGTCGCCCGCGCGATGGGTGACGATATCCGGCTGCTGCGCGACTATACCGGGCGTGAAGCGCTGTTCCTCGGCAAGGTCGCGGTCTATTCGGCGGGTGCCACGTTCATGGCGGCGTTCCCGACGACCAAGCGGTTCCTGACGAAGGGCACGCGGCTGATGCTGCACGAACGCTTGATGTCGAGCAGCATCGAACTGTCCGGCCCGCTCAAGACGCTGGGCTATACGCTTCGTGCCAAGCTGCACGAAATCGAGCATTCGATCCGCATCGAGGAAGAAGGGTTCCGGGACATCGTCGCCGGATCGGACGTGCCGTTCGAGGAGCTGGTCGAAAAGGCACCATCCAACTGGTATATCGAAGCGGAGGAAGCCAAGGCGCGCGGGCTTGTCCTCGACGTCATCTGACCGGAGGATCGGGCGGGCCGGTGGTGCGTTACTGCCGGTCACGCCACGATCGGAACCCCATGGCCGACAATGATTCCGTGCTCGCCGCCGCCCGTGCCTGGGCGGGCGAGCCGCTAGCCATCGCCACCGTCACGTCGACATGGGGATCGGCCCCGCGACCGCGCGGCAGCCATATGCTGATCCACGCCGATGGCCGGTTCGAAGGATCGGTGTCGGGCGGCTGCGTCGAAAGCGACATTCTCGCCACCGCCGCCGACATCCTTGCCGGCGCACCGTTCGCGGTGCGGCGCTATGGCATCGCCGACGCGGCGGCGTGGGAAGTCGGCCTGCCATGCGGCGGCGAGATCGAGGTGATGGTGCAACCGGTCGCCGCCGACGGCTTCGACCCCGAACTGTTCGATCGCATCGCCGCCGCGGCGGATCGCGGCGACCCGCTCACCGTCGCGACCGATCTGGATACCGGCATCAGCGCGCCGTCGGACGCGGGAACGCAGGATGCGGCGGCGCGCGTGTTCCTCAACCGCTACGATCCGCCGCGCCGGTTGCTGATCGTCGGCGCGGTCCAGATCGCGCAGGGTCTGGCGGCGATGGCGGCGACGCTGGGCATCGCGACGACGGTGATCGATCCGCGCGCCCGTTTCCTGACGTCGGAACGCTTTCCCGGCGTCACGCTCGACGATCGCTGGCCGGACGAAGCGATCGCGGCGTTGCGCCCCGATGCCGCGACCGCCGTCGTGACGCTCAGCCACGATACGAAAATCGACGATCCTGCGCTGATCGCCGCGCTCGCCGCGCCGACCGCCTATGTCGGCGCGCTGGGGTCGCGGCGCAGCCACGCGGCCCGCCGCGAACGGCTGTCGGCGGCGGGCGTGGCCGATGATGACCTCGACCGGATCGACGGGCCGGTCGGACTGGATATCGGCGCGATCGGTCCGTCCGAAATCGCGCTGTCGATCGCGGCGGCGATGGTAAGGACGTTCCATGCTCGCTGAAGAAACCACCCTGATCCTGCTGGCGGCGGGCCGTTCGCGTCGCTTCGGTGATGCGGACAAGCTGGCGCAGGAATTTCTGCACAAGCCGGTCGCCTATCATGTCGTGACCGCATTGGAGGACGTACCGTTCCGCCACCGCATCGCGGTGATCGATGGCACGAAACTGGATTTCGCGTCGCGCGGCTTCGACGTGATCGTCAACGAAGACCCGGCGGCGGGCATGTCGCTGTCGGTGAAGCTGGGGCTGCGGGCGGCACGGGCGGCGGGCACACGCGCGGTGCTGTTCGCGCTGGCCGACATGCCGCGCATCACCGCCGCGCATATCTATCGCCTGCTCGACGCGGCGCGCGACGACGACGCCGTGGTCGCGTCCAGCGACGGCATAAAGCCATGCCCGCCCGCGATCTTCGGGCGCAACCGCTTCGACTTTCTGGAATCGCTCGAAGGGGACGCGGGCGCGCGCGATCTGGTGCGCGCCGGTCGCCATGTCGTCACCGCCCCCGCCGAACTGATCGACATCGATACGCCGGAGGATCTGGAGCAACTGCGCGCCATCGCCGCGTCGCCCGAAACGCACGACGCCATCACCCGGCCGCGCGCCGAGCCATGGTGGGCGCCCACGGCGGGCTGAACTTTCCTACATCCGGGCCAGCGCGTATGCGGGGATCACGCTCTTTCCATCGTCCATTCCGTCCGGGATTCCGCCCGTCCGTTCATGGTGCGCCGGACCGGATAGCGTGTGGCGCGCAACAGTGTGCGAGTGTGACTTTTGTGACCTTTGGCGCTATTCGTGGCGCAGCGCATCGATCGGATTGAGCGACGCGGCACGCCGCGCCGGGAAATATCCGAACACGACCCCGATCAACGCGGACACCCCGAACGCCATCAGATTGACCTGCGGCAGGAACAGGAACGGCAGGTCGCTCGCCTTCGCCAGTCCGAACACCGCCGCCTGCGCGATCAGCAGGCCGATCAGCCCGCCAAGGCACGATAGCGCCACCGCCTCGACCAGGAATTGCATCAGCACTTCGGACGCGACTGCGCCGATCGCCAGCCGGATGCCGATCTCGCGCGTGCGTTCGGTCACCGATACCAGCATGATGTTCATGATGCCGATCCCGCCGACCAGCAGGCTGATAGCCGCCACCGCCGACACGATCGTGGTCAGCAGGGTGGTGGTATTGGTGATCGTCGCGGTGATCTGCGCGGTGTCGAAGATGTTGAAGTCGTCTTCCTTGCCGCCGGCGATGCCGCGCCGTTCGCGCAGCAACTGGCTCAGCGACGCCTGCACCGCCGCCCCGTCATAGGCCGGGTTCACCCCGACCAGCATCAGCTTGATGTCGCGCGTGCCGCTGAACCGGCGTTGCACCGTCTTCATCGGCATGATGACGACGTCGTCCTGATCGCCGCCGAACCCCGCCTGTCCGCGCGTGCTCAGGATGCCGATCACGTCGCAACTGACGTTGCCTATGCGGAACCGTTCGCCCACCGCGTCGCCCCCGCCGAACAGGTTGGTGCGCACCGTGTTGCCGATGATGCACACCGACTTGCCCGCCGCTTCTTCCGCCGGGGTGAAGGTGCGGCCTGACACCAGCGGCCATGGCTGGACGGTGAAATAGGCGTTGGTGGTGCCGTTGATCGTCGTCGACCAGTTGGCACCGTTGAAGATCGCGGTCGCCGCCGCCTGTGCCTGTGGCGCGACCGCCGTGACGCCCGCGATCTGGCCGCGGATCGCATCGACGTCGCTTTCGTCGAAATCGGGCGGACGCGGCCCGCCGCCGCCTCGACCGAAACCCTGCCCGGGCCGCACCTGCAGGATGTTGCTGCCAAGACTGGCGATGTTCGATTGCACCGCGCTGGTCGTCGCCTGTCCCAGCGTGCTGATCGCCACTACCGACGCCACGCCGATGATGATGCCCAGCGTGGTCAGGAACGACCGCAGCTTGTGCCGCAGGATCGACCGGATCGCGAGAAGGAAGGTGGTGCCTAGCATGAAACCGCCCTTGTTTTCCCGCCAAACCATGTCCGTTCGGTTCGAGTAGCGATCGAGCGTAGTCGAGAGCGCGTATCGAGAACGGCGTTCCACCGGGCGGGCGTTCTCGACGGACGCTTCTCGACTGCGCTCGAAGCTGCTCGAACCGAACGGAGTTGGCGGACCGGCAACAGCCTCACGATTCCACCGCCTGCCCCGGGCGATGCTGCGCTTCGATCCGTTCGACCAGCCCGTCCTTGAAATGGATGACCGTCCGCGCGAACGCCGCCATGTCGGCCTCGTGCGTGACCATCAGCACGGTGATGCCGCTGGTGCGGTTCAGGTCGGTCAGCAATTCCATGATCTCGACCGAACGTTCCGAATCGAGGTTGCCGGTCGGTTCGTCGGCCAGCAGCACGTCGGGGCTGGTGACGATCGCGCGGGCGATCGCGACGCGCTGCTGCTGCCCGCCCGACAGTTCGGCGGGGGTGTGGTCCCACCACCGGTCCAGCCCGACCTTTTCCAGCGCCGCCATCGCGGTTCGCCGCCGCTCCGCCTTGGCATCGCCGCGATACAGCAGCGGCAGCTCGACATTCTCCAGCGCGCTGGTGCGGCTGAGCAGGTTGAACCCCTGGAACACGAAGCCGAGATAGTTGCGTCGCAACAGCGCCCGCTGGTCGCGGTCGAGCCGTTCCACATGATGCCCCCGGAACAGGAACGTGCCCGCCGACGGCACGTCCAGACAGCCGAGGATGTTCATCGTCGTCGACTTGCCCGATCCCGACGGCCCCATCACCGCGACGAAATCGCCCGCCGCGATATCGAGGTCGACGCCTTTCAGCGCCTGAAACTGCGTCGCCCCGGCCCCATAGGTCTTGGTGACGCCGCGCAGTTCGATCAGGGCGGCGTCAGTTGCCACGTGGCCCGCCGCCGCCGGCCTTGGTCGCGCCGGCCTTGCTGTTCTCGTTCGCCAGTTGCGCGGTGATGATCTTCATTCCGGCCTTCAGCCCGCCGCCGGTGACTTCGGTCAACGATCCGTTGCTGTTGCCGGTGGTAACCTGCACCGGGCTGGGCTTGCCGTCCGCCCCGACGATATACACCGTCTGTTGCGCGCCGCGCGCGATCGTCGCGCTCTTGCCCGCGCCACGGTTGCGGCGTGGGGGACCGAACGCCCCGGCGATACCGCCGCCCGATGCCGTCGTATCGGCGGGCGGACGGAACCGCAGCGCGGCATTGGGGATCAGCAGCGCGCTCGGCCGTTCCAGCGTGACGATCTCGGCGGTCGCGGTCATGCCCGGGCGCAGCTTCAACTGCGGGTTCTGCACCGACAATGTCGCGGCATAGGATACGACCTGCCCGGTCGTCGTGGTGGTCGTAGTGGTCGACGACGTCTGCGACGACAGGTTCGATCCCAGATCGACCCGCGTGATCTTCGCCGGAAACGTCTCGCCCGGAAACGCATCGACGGTGAAGTCGGCGCGCTGGCCGTTCTGGACCTGCCCGACATCGGCTTCGTCGATCGCGACTTCCAGTTTCATCGCCGACAGGTCTTCGGCGATGACGAACAGCGTCGGGGTGTTGAACGATGCCGCGACCGTCTGTCCCGGCTCGACCTGCCGCGCCAGCACCACGCCGTTGACCGGCGACCGGATGATCGCGCGATAGCGTTGCGTCTGGCTGCTGTTCAGCTGCGCGCGCGACGCCTCGACATTGGCCTGCGCCGCGCGGACGCCCGCAACCGCGCGCTGCACCGCCGCCTGTTGCGTCTGCAACTCGGTCGCCGACGGCACCCGCCCGCCCGACAGGCGGCGGACTTCCTCCAGCCGCTGCAACTGCGCGCGCGCTTCGCTGAGCGTCGCCTGTGCGGTCGCGATCTGTGCCTGATTGGCATTCACCTGCGCCTGTCCCGAACGGATCGCGTCGTCGAGCTGTTCGGGATCGATCAGCGCCAGCGGCTGGCCCTTGACCACCCGGTCGTTGACGTCGGCCACGACCTGCGTGACCAGCCCTGACAATTGCGACCCGACCTCGACCTGATTGGTCGGTGCCAGCTTGCCGGTGGCGGACACGGTGACGGTCAACGGCCCCTGCCGCACCGGTTCGGACGCATATTGCACCGCTGCGTCTCCCTTGACGCAACTGCGCAGCGCCAGCGCCAGCAAGACCACGCCCAGCGCGATCAGCGCCCATTTCAGCCAGCGCCGCCAGCGCGGACGCTGTTTGACGCCCAGAAACTGGTCGAGATCGGGGGTGGTCGGCTCGGCCATCAGCGGTCCTTGGCGTAAACGGATCGGTCGGGAACGGGGGCGGTGGCGGGATCGGGAAGCGTGGTCGCGTCCCAGCCACCGCCCAGTGCGGTCATCAACTGCACCAGCGCGGACGCCCGGTCGGCGCGCGCCTGCACTACGCCGTTCTGCGCCGACAACAGCGATGCCTCCGCCTGGTTCAACGTGGTGAAGTCGGTCAGGCCCGACCGGTATTGCAGCCGCGACAGCAACGCGAAGTTGCGCGCCGCCTCCGCTGCAATCCCGAACTCACGCTCGCGCGCCGTCGCGGTATCCATCGCGATGATCGCGTTCTCCACATCCTCCAGCGCGGTCAGCACCGTTTGCCGGTAATTCAGGAATGCGGCATCGGCGGCGGCGCGCTGGCTGCGCACCTGCGCCCGCAACCGCCCGCCGTCGAAGATCGTCTGTGCGACCTGTGCGAACAGCCGGCCGTTGACGATATCGGTCAGCGCCGCGAACGACGTGGCGTTGGTATCGATCGATCCGCCTAGCGCCAGCGCGGGATATAGCTGTGCCGTCGCCACGCCGATCTGCGCCGTGGCCGCCGCGAGCTGTCGTTCCGCCGACAGGATGTCGGGGCGCGACCGCAATGTGTCGGCGGGAATGCCGGTGCCGATCCGCGTATCGCCCTGCGGTATCGCGCCGTTCGCCGCCATGTCGGCACGCAGCGCGCCCGGCGCACGTCCGGTCAGCACGCCCAGCCGCGCGACGGCGGCGGCATAGGTCTGTTCGATCTGCGGCAACTGCGCGGCGGTCTGGGCGCGCGCGGTGCGCGCCTGCTCGACGTCCAGAGACGATACGAGGCCCGCCTGTACCCGGAACCCGGCTATTTCCAGATTGTCGTCCTGCAACGCGATCGACGCGCGAGCATTGGCCAGTTGCGCCTGCGCCAGCCGCGCGGTCAGGTAATTACGCGCGATTTCCGACTGCACGCTCAACAGCACGGTGGCGTAATCGTACTGCGTCGCCTCCAGTGTCGCGCGCGACGCGGCGATGCTACTGCGGACACCGCCGAACAGGTCGGTCTGGTAACTGGCGTCGCCGCCGACCGAAAAGCTGTTCGACGCACCGACGCTGCGCTGGACGATCGTCCCGTCGGGCAGGGTGGTGGTCCCTCCGCCGCCGCGCAGTACCTCCAGCCGCGAATAGCTGCCCGACGCCGACAGCTGCGGGAACAGCGCGGCGCGGCTCTGCACCAGTTGTTCGCGGGCCTGCCGAAGCCGTGCGACCGCCTGTCCCACGTCGAGGTTCGTGCCCGCGCCTTCGTCGATCAGACGGGTCAGCATCGGATCGTCGAACCGTGCCCACCAGCGCGACAGGTCCGCGCGCGTCGCCCCCGGCGTTCCCACCGACCAGCCGTCTGGCACGCCCAGTTGCACCGCCACCGGCGCGCGATAGGCGGGACCGGTGGTACACGCGCCCGTGAACAGAACGAGGGCGATCGGAAGGGATCGACGGATCATCGATAAACGATATGTGTAGTCTTGCCTCGCGTCCAGTCCTAAAACTGTCGCAACTTGTCGCGGCGGATCGCGCTAGAGATACAGGGCGGCGACGATCGCGGCGAGATCGGCCGGGGGCAGGGGGCCAAGGTCGATTTCCCGCGCCGGGGTCAGGGTGAATCCCTTCATCGTCCCGTCCCGTTCGGTGACGACCGCCATGATGCGGTGTCCTTCCCCGTCGCGGACCAACGCCAGTCCTCCCGCTTGCGGATACCGGTCGGGATCGACGATGACGGTCGCCTGTCCGGGCAGGCCGGGGCCGATCGCCTGACGGCACACCCGCAACGCGAAGGCGCGGGGGCCGGCGATCGCCGGTGCCTCGACCCGCCCGCCGACCGGCACCATCGACAGCAGCCCATCGGCCAGCGGCAGGCCGTACAGCGGCACCAGCCGTCCGCCGACGGCATCGCCGCGCGGCGAATCGTCGGGTGTCGCACGCGGTCCCGGCGGTACTCGGCGCGGCATGTCGCCTGCTAGTTCGATCCGCAACGCCGCGATCCGGCGGCGTGTGCGATCCGCCCGGTCTTCCGCGCTGGCGATACCGTCGAGGAACGGCGCCAGCGTGCCATCCTGCGCCATTGTTTCCAGCTTGGTGCGCAATGCGGCTTCGCTGTCGACCCCGAACAGCCGGACGATCGCCTCCATCGTCTGCGCGTTCCAGCGCAGCAGCCCTTTCTGCGCATTCTCGATCCGCGACAGCACCACCGGTGCGATGCCATAGTCCGCCTCGATCGTCGCGGGACGCAGCGTCGGGTCGGTGGCGCGAAGCTGCCGCGTCGCTGCCGCCAGCAGCACCGCCATGCGCGCTTCGTCGTCGTCATCCAGCATGACGCCGTCGGCGAACGGTGCGAACCATTGCGCGATATCGAAATCGGGCGCGTCGACATCGATCAGCAGGTCGGCCGGCGTCACTCCGATCGCAGCGGCGATCCGCGCCAGTTCATCCGCGCGCGCGAAGACTTCGCCGCGTTCGATCTTCGACAACCGGATATAGGGAATGTCGGGCATCGCCGCGGCGAAGGAAAGCAGCGTCGGCTGGGCATGCCGGATCCGCTGTTCGCGAATCCGGTTGGGAAACAGGATCGTGCGATAGCGATCCGCGACGACCGTTCTCCGGTCCGTCCCGGCGGGCTGTGGCGTGTCGGGAGCGCTACGGGCCTTTCGCCGCCACGTCGTCTTCGACAATTCGGGTTCCTGATCGGCTAGAGACTGCACGGCGACGACCTAGCCGAAGGCCGCGATCCATTCAAAACCTTATCGAAAAATGACGTCGTTGTAACGTGCGCAGTTTACGGAGCCGGATCGAACAGCTGCGCCAGCACCGAACCGGGCGCGAACCGCAGGAGTACGGTGGTCCCGGCATCGGACGCGACATCGATCAGCCATGACGGATCGTTGCCGACCGGACCGTCGATCAGCACCAGCCCGGTGCCGTCGGTGATGACCGAACGGGCGACCTCGGTGCCATGCACCGTCAGGCTATCGGTCAGATCGATCGCGGCGGCACGAAGCGCGGCCAGTGCCGGCGCGAACATCGGTGCGGCATGCATCGTGGCGGTGCGATGCGCGCAAGCCGACAGCCGGTCGTTCCACAACGACACGGGCCAGCAACGCGCCGGGTCCAGCGCGATCGTCATCAGCGGTGCATCGGTGCCCATCAACACGCCATCGGCGAGGATTGCGAGATCGCCGACCGCCATCGCGATATCCGGCAACAACCGATCGCGGTGCACCACCAAGTCCAACATCATCCGATCCTCCTTGTCCTGATCCACTATAGGAAGGATTCAGACAGAATCGGGCGTAAACGGAAATCTTTCGTTAATCGTATCAGGCAGGGGTGCAGGTACGCGATTTGGCGGTCGCGCGTGCCGCCGCGAATCGCGGGCTGCGCTGCGTCAGTTCGGTGATCGCGGCCGTCGCGCGCTTGGCAACCTGGCGATCGCGTTCGCGGCGCGCACCGCCTGCTCGCGCAGTTCCAGCGCGCGGGCGCGGCGTACCGCGGCCTTGTCGCGTTCGCCAAGATCGTCGGCGATCGCCACGCCCAGCCGGCTGCGCGGCGCGGACGGCGCCCCGCCGGCCGGCGCGGCCGGTTCGGCGGCGGCGAGTCCCATGGCATTGCCGATCAGCGCGGCACCCGCCGCACCGGCGGTCAGCATCAATAGCGATATCCGGCCGGCCATCAGCGAATGTCCTCCATCCGTGCGCGCCGGGCAGCATTGGCGGCATCGGTCATATGATCGGCGGAGGCGTTGGCGATGCCGATCATCACCGTCAGCTCGTCGACCATCGCCTTGCCATCGGCCATCTGGCGTACGCTCGCCTCGCAATCGGCGAGCGCACCCTTCAATTCCTGCAACACCATCCGCGCCTCGCCGGTCACGCGGTCGACGACCGCCGCGACTTCGGCAAGCCCCTCGCGTCGCACCACTTTCAGCGAACGCATCATCCGCATGCTCTGTACCAGCACGGCGGCACAGAACAGGATGGTGACGAGATTGGTCATCACTGCGAAGGTCATGCGATCGGTCCCCGTGCGATGTCACCGGACAGCCGTACCGCGACGTTGCCGCCACGCTGTCCGATATGCGCGCGTGCCAGCGGTATGCCGCCGACGTGAATCTCGACCGGCGTTTCGGGACGCCGGCCCAGCGTGATGGTCTGTCCGACGCTCAGCGCGCGCGTCGCGCCCAGCGTCAGGGAAGTTTCGCCGAGCACGACGTCGGCCGACACCTCGGTCTTGTGGATCTCGGCCGCCAAATGCGCGCCCCACAGGTTTTCGGGGCCTTGTTTTTCGCCCATGAAACGCTGTGCCAGCAGATAGCGGACTGGTTCGATCGTGGCATAGGGCAGCAGCACGCTGAACGTTCCGCCGCGCCCGTCCATGTCGACCCGCAACGTCGCGACAGCGCAGATATTGGTCGAACCCGCGATCGATGCGAACCGCGGGCTGGTTTCGATCCGCTCCAGCTGCATCGTCGCCGGGGCGATCGGCTGCATCGCCGCGCCCAGATCGGCCAGCGCCAGTTCGATCATGCGCGATACCAGCCCGACCTCGATCCCAGTGAAGGCGCGGCCGTCGATCATCGTGCGCGACTGGCTGCGGCGACCGCCCAGCAGGGCGTCGACCACCGAATAGATCAGCGCGGAATCGACCGTGATCAGGCCGTAATTGCGCCATTCATCGACCCGGAACACACCGATCATCGCGGGCAGCGCCACGCGGTTGATGAAGTCGCCGAACCGGATCGAGCTGACCTCGTCGATGCTCACGTCGATCGCGTCGGACGTCAGGTTGCGCATCGACGTGGCAAAGGTGCGGACCATCCGGTCGTACACCACCTCCAGCATCGGCAGCCGTTCATAGCTGGTGACGTCGGATTCGATCACGGCCTTCAACCCGACACGCGGGCGGGCCGGACCGCCGACATCGCCGAACAGCGCGTCGATGCCCGCCTGGTTCAGGTCGCCTTCGGGAAGATCCGCCATCGGCGGATCGGGCAGCAGGAAATCGTCGAAATCGTCGCTCATTGTTGGATCAGGTCCTGGATGAGTACGTCCTGCACCTTGCCCGCGCCGATGGTTTCACGGGCGCGGACCAGCAATTCCTCCTTGATCCGGAACAGCGCGGCCGACCCCGACAGGTCTTCGGGGCGCAGTTCGCGCAGGAACGGCTGGAACGCATCGAGCAGGCGCGGAAGCTGTGCCTCCAGTGCTTCGGACGTGACGCCCTTGCCCGGCATCAGCATGACATGGACCTTCAGAAACCGTGGCGCGCCGTCGGGCGAGCGCAGGTTGACGATCAGCGGGGGTACGTCCAGCGGCTTGGCCGCTTCGGCACCTTCGCCTTCACCTTCGGCCGCCTCGCCATGGTCTTCGGCGGACGGGGCGTCATGGTCCGCGCCCGCTTCGGTCTTCGCCTTGGCCTCGCCGCCCATCATCATGAACGCGCCGCCGCCGCCGCCCAGCACCACTACCGCCGCAGCGGCCCCGATCAGGACGAGCTTCTTCTTTTTCTTCGCGGCAGCCGTGCCATCGGCGGCGGCGTCCGTGGGCTTTTCGTCCTTGCTGGTCGACACGCTGGCTTCTCCGTGAATTCGCGTGGCCTGCCGTCCGGCGGTGGCCTCGTGATGCTATTATAGGAAAGCCGATGGGCAATATTTGCCTGGTGGTCATGCCGATGCGGAAAAATTGGACGGACGCGACGCGATGGATATCTCCTCCTATGTCTTGCTCAGTCACGAACAGGCGTTGCGACGCCGGATGGACGTGACCGCGAACAATATGGCGAACATGAACACGGCGGGGTTCAAGCGCGAACGTCCGGTATTCCGCGAATATGTCGAACGCAGCGAAAGCGGACCGATCGAAGCGGCGCGCAACACCGCGTTCGTGCTCGACATGGGGGCGACGCACGACACGACGGCGGGCGCGTTCCAGTCGACCGGCAATCCGCTGGACGTGATGATCGACGGTCCGGGCTATCTGTCGGTACAGGCGCCGGGCGGCGGGACCGCCTATACCCGCGCGGGCTTCGTCCGGCTGAACCAGGCGGGCGAACTGACCACTGCCGGCGGACAGACGCTGCTGGGCGAGGGCGGTCGTCCGGTCGTGGTGCCGCCCGACCAGCTTGAGACGCTGACCATCGGCCCGGACGGCAGCGTCATGGGACGCGACGGCGCGCTGGGGCGGCTGACCGTGACGGTGTTCGACGACGAACGCGGGCTGATTCCGCGCGGCGACGGCATGATGACCGGCAATGGCGGACGCGAACTGGCCGCCGCCGATACCAGACTCAAATCGGGCGGGATCGAGGGATCGAACGTCGAACCGATCGTGGAAACCACGCAGATGGTCGACATCCTGCGCGCCTATCAGACCAGCATGAAGATGACGCAGGACATGGACGACCTGCGCCGTCGCGCCATCGACCGGCTCGGCCGGTCGAGCTGACCCATCCCATAACGCACTCGTAGAAGGACCGCAGCCATGCGCACGCTATCGATCGCCAGCACCGGAATGCTGGCCCAGCAGACCAATGTCGACGTCATCTCCAACAACATCGCCAACATGAACACGACCGGGTTCAAGCGCCAGCGCGCCGCGTTCCAGGATCTGCTGTACCAGCAGGAATCGCGTGCGGGTGCTTCGGCGGGCGGCGATACCGCGCGTGTGCCGACCGGCATCCAGATAGGCGCGGGCGTCAAGACCGGCGGCATCTATCGCATCACCGAACAGGGGCCGCCGAACCCGACCGGCAATCGCTATGACATCGCGGTGCAGGGGCGCGGCTATTTCCAGCTGACGCTGCCCGACGGCGAAACCGCCTTCACCCGCGACGGATCGTTCCAGCTGTCCGATCAGGGCGAACTGGTGACGGCGGACGGTTTTCCGGTCCAGCCGGGCATCACCGTTCCGGCGGAGGCCGTCGACGTTTCCATCTCCAAGACCGGACAGGTCCAGATCAAGCTGGCCGGACAGCCCGATATGCAGACGATCGGACAGTTGCAGCTCGCGACCTTCGTCAACGAAGCGGGACTGGAGGCGCGCGGCGGCAACCTCCTCGTCGAAACGGCGGCGTCGGGTGTCGCCAATGTCGCATCGCCCGGCGATCCGGGGTTCGGCACGACGATGCAGGGCTTCGTCGAATCGTCGAACGTCAATCCGGTGTCCGAAATCACCGCGCTCATCACCGCGCAACGGGCATATGAGATGAACAGCCGCGTCGTGAAAACCGCCGACGAAATGCTGTCGACGACGAGCCAGCTGCGATGATCGATCCGCTGCTGTTCCTCGTCGCGGCGCTTGCCGGACCGGTGCCCTCGACCGTTCCGGTTCCGGTGCTGGCGCGCGCCGTCGAGCGGGGCGAGATCTTGTCGCCCGCCGATTTCGAACCGCAGCCGCGCGCGCCGGGTGCCGCGATCGGCGTGCTGCCGGTCGAAGGCGCATCGGGGCGCGAACTGGTCCGCAACATGCCGGCGGGTGCGGTGATCCGCGCGGGCGACGTGACCAGCCCGCGGCTGGTGCGGCGCGGCGAACCGGTGACGATCAACCTGCGGGCCGACGGGCTGGTGATCGCCACCGCCGGACGGGCGATGACGTCGGGCGGGCGGGGCGATCTGGTGCGCGTCGTCGCCACCGCGACCAACCGGACGTTCGATACCGTGGTCGAGAAGGCGGGCGCGGTCCGCCTGTCGCTGCCATGATCCGGCGGGACGTCGCGGTGGTCGTATCGGGCGCGCTGCTGCTGTCGGGCTGCGGCGCGGTCGGCCGGCTCAAACAGGTCGGACGCGCACCCGCACTGAGTGCGGTCGATTCGAGCGATGCACCATGGATCGAGGAGTCGCTGGGACGTCGCGGCGGCCCACGGCGGGATGCGCCCGCCAATCCGGCCGATCTGTCCGTCGCGCTGGCTCCGCCCGCCGCCGCTCCGGCAACCGCGTCGCTGTTCCGCAGCGGGGCGGGGGCGTTTCTGGGCGATCAGCGTGCCGCGCGGACCGGGGATATCCTGACCGTACGCATCAACGTCGCCGACAAGGCGGAGGTCGGCAATTCGACCGCGCGCAGCCGGGGCGGGTCGGAAGCGGCCGGCGTCTCCGCGCTGCTCGGGCTGGAAAAGCTGTTGCCCGGCAGCCTCGATCCTTCGAAGCTGGCGGCAACGGACAGCAAGTCCGACTATAACGGCAGCGGCACGATCAGCCGCAGCGAGACGATCAACATGACCATGTCGGCGATCGTCACCGGCGTGCTGCCCAACGGCAATCTCATCATCCGGGGCCGTCAGGAAATCCGCGTCAATTACGAATTGCGCGAACTCATCATGACCGGGATCGTCCGGCCGCAGGATATCGGACGCGACAATTCGATCCGCCATACCCAGATCGCGGAGGCCCGGATCAGCTATGGCGGACGCGGGCAACTGACTCAGGCGCAACAGGCACGCTGGGGCCAGCAAATCTACGACGCGCTGTTCCCCTTCTGATGGTAAACGCCCTGTTAAGCACGATAATTTCGCCCGGGCCGACCGTCACCCGGTATTCCTTCCC
This sequence comes from Sphingomonas sp. CFBP 13720, assembly GCF_014842075.1. GTDB lineage: Bacteria > Pseudomonadota > Alphaproteobacteria > Sphingomonadales > Sphingomonadaceae > Sphingomonas. The sequence goes on along the minus strand of NZ_JACYVA010000003.1, from coordinate 129,121 downwards.
ATGATGTATTGTCGGCCACAGCAGTGACCGGCCGCAGGACCGGCGATCCGGTCCGTGGGCGCAGAAGCGGCCGCTGTGATCCAGAAGGAATTTTACGATGGCATTTTCGATCAACACCAACTCCGGCGCCATGGCCGCTCTCCAGTCGCTCAAGGTGACTACGGAAGGCCTTGGAACGGTTCAGAACCGCATTAACACCGGCCTGAACGTCAGCTCGACCAAGGATGACTCGGCAACCTACGCGATCGCTCAGGCGCTCCGTGGCGATCTGGGTGGTCTGAAGGCGGTTTCCTCGTCGCTCAGCCGGGCGAAGAGCGTGACCGACGTGGCAGTCGCCGGCGCGGAACAGATCACCGACGTCGTCAACGAGATGAAGGTTCTGGCACGCAAGGCGTCGGATACGGGTCAAACCGACGAAGCGCTGACCGTGTTCAACAACGACTTCAAGGCGTTGCGGGACCAGATCACCACGATCATCAATTCGTCCGAATTCAACGGGACGAACCTGCTGAAGACCGGTGGCGGCGAAGTCAGCGCCCTCCAGTCGCTGGGCAGCTCGGCCAGCTCAGGCAGCTATACGCCCGACTCGCTGAAGGTCGAGAATCTCGAACTCGACCTCGGCACGGCTGCCGCGTCGACCGGTCCAGGCACCGGTACGCTCGGCAAGACGTCCGAGATCGCCACCGCGGCCGATGCGGCCAAGATGGTGGATACGCTGAACACGTTCGGAACGGGACTGGCCACCAAGGTCAGCTCGCTGGGTTCGGCTGCGCGTAAGATCGACGCGCAGATCAGCTTCACCAGCCGTCTGTCGGATACGGTCGAAGCAGGCATCGGCAATCTCGTCGATGCCGATCTGGCCAAGGAGTCCGCAAAGCTCCAGGCCCTGCAGGTCAAGCAGCAGCTGGGCGTGCAGGCTTTGTCGATCGCCAATCAGGCGCCGCAGACCATCACGTCGCTGTTCCGCTAAAACGGAATGGCAGGGCCGCGATACGGCTGAAGATCGCGGCCTATTCGGACCGGAGCGGGGAAACCCGTTCCGGTCCATTTTTTATGCGACCGGCGCCACGCCCAATCGGGGGATCTCGATCTTGGGACACCGGTCCATCACGACCTGCAACCCGGCCGCTTCCGCCCGGCCTGCGGCAATGACGTCGATCACGCCCAATTGCATCCATACCGCCTTCGCCCCGGCGGCGATCGCAGCGTCCACCGCTTCGCCCGCCGCTGCCGAGTTGCGAAAGATATCGACGATATCGATGGGCTCGCCGATCTGGGCAAGGTCGCGGAACACGAATTCGCCGTGCAGATGCTCGCCGGTGATTTGGGGGTTCACCGGGATCACGCGATACCCCTGCCGCTGGAGATACGCCATCACGCCGTACGACGCGCGATCCGGCCGGTCGGACGCGCCCAACAGCGCGATCGTCCGTGCGGTCGTCAGCAGTTCGCGGATACCGTCATCGTCCAGCATGCCCATGCTCCGTCAGCCACCCGCCGACCTTTCCGGCGATCGTCGTGAACGGATCGCCGTCCGCCCCGTTCCCGGCGGCGGGCGGTGCGCCGGCATCCGATGCGGTACGGATGCCGATCGTCAGCGGCACGCGCCCCAGAAACGGGATGCCCAACGCCTCGGCCCGCGCCTCCGCGCCGCCCGCACCGAACGGATCGGACACCTCGCCGCAGTGCGGGCAGGCATAGCCCGCCATGTTTTCGACCAGCCCGATGATCGGCACTTCCGCCTTGCGGAACAGGTCGATCGCGCGCGCGGCGTCGATCAGCGCCAGATCCTGCGGCGTGGACACGATGACCGCGCCTGCCGGGCGATGCTTCTGGATCATTGTCAACTGGACGTCGCCGGTGCCCGGCGGCATGTCGACCACCAGCGTGTCGACCATGTCCCAGTGCGCGTCGACCAATTGGGTCAGCGCGCCCGCCGCCATCGGACCACGCCATGCGATCGCTTGTCCGTCCGGGACCAGATGCCCCATCGACATCAACGGCACGCCGACCGGGGTGGCCACCGGCACCAGTTTCTTGTCATGCGCCTGCGCCTTGACGCCGACGACGCCCAGCAGCTGCGGCTGCGACGGGCCGTAAATGTCGGCATCGACGATTCCGACGCGCCGTCCGCCACGATGCAGTGCCACCGCAAGGTTGGCGGCCAGCGTCGATTTGCCGACGCCGCCCTTGCCGCTGGCGACCGCGATGATCGCCTGCGTCGTGCGTTCGCTGGTTTGTGCCACGCGTACGTCGGCAATCCCGGGTGCCGTCAGCGCGACCCGGCGCACATCGGCTTCCAGCGCGTCGCGCGCGGCGGGAGGCAGTCCGGTGACGTCGAGGATGATGCTCGCCTGATCGCCCTGAACGCGTGCGGTGGCGCGGCCCGCCGCGACCGGGGCGAGCAGGGCGGTGAGCGCGGCGGCGTCTGATACTATGGCCATGCCGGGCGATGTAGCGGTCGCGCGGCGCGTTACCACTGTAAAACGGCGCGTCCCCCCCTATAAAGGATAGATGCGATGGATCATGGGGCGGCGCGCACGCGCGCAAGTGCTGGGAATGAGTGACAAAGGCCCATGGGGCGGCGGCGGTTCGGGCGATGGTTCCGGCGGCGGGAACGGTGGCGGGGGCGACGACGGTCCCCGCAATCCGTGGTCGTTGCCGCCCGCTGGCCGGCGCGGCAAGATCGGCGGATCGGCGTCGCTCGACGAATTCCTGAAACGGGCGCGGACCGGCGGCCCTGGCGGCGGACCGTCACTTCCGGCCAATATGGGCCGGCTCTGGCTGGCGGCGGTGGCTGCGCTGGTGCTGATATGGATCGCATTCACCAGCGTCCATTCGATCGCGCCGTCGGAACGTGGCGTCGTGACCATGTTCGGCCGGTATACCGGCACGCTGAACCCCGGCATCCAGTTCACCCTGCCCGCGCCGTTCATGGCGGTGCAGGTCGAGGACGTACAGAACACCCGGATCGAACCGTTCCCCGCGACGGGCACCCAGGCCAACCTGATGCTGACCGGGGACCAGAACATCGCCGACCTCGCCTATTCCGTCCGCTGGAACATCAAGAGTCCCGAAGATTATGTCTTCGAGATCAAGAATCCCAAGGAAACGGTCCGTGCGGTCGCCGAGAGCGCGATGCGCGCCGCGGTGGCGGGCGTGAACCTGACCGACGCGATCGGATCGGGCCGCGGCGCGATCGAGGCAGAGGTGCAGACGCGGATGCAGGCGCTGCTCGACGAATATCAGTCGGGCGTGCGCGTACTGGGCGTCAGCATCCAGAAGGCGGCAGCGCCATCCGAGGTCGATGACGCGTTCAAGGCGGTGACGGCGGCGCAGCAGGAAGCGCAGTCGAACCTCAACCGCTCGCGGGCCTATGCGCAACAGGTGATCGCCCGTGCACAGGGTGATGCGACCGAATTCGACAAGATCTACGAACAATATCGCCTGTCGCCCGACGTCACCCGGCGGCGGCTATATTACGAGACCATGGAGCAGGTGTTGAATCGCGCCGACAAGACGATCGTCCAGCCCGGCGTACAGGCATATCTGCCGCTGCCCGAAGTGCGCCGCCAGCAGGCGACGCCGGAAGTGACCGCGCCGCCGGCCGCACAGGCCCCGGCCCCGGTCCAGTCGACGGGAACCGCACGATGAACCGCGTCCTGCGCAACCCCGTCGCGATCGGCATCGCCCTGCTGCTACTGGCGATCCTCCTTGCCAGCACCATCGTGATCGTGCCCGAAACGCGGCAGGCGGTGATCCTGCGGTTCCAGCAGCCGGTCGGCACGCTCAATCCCTATCGCCCCGATCAGCCATTCGGACGGACGGGTGCCGGACTGGTCGCGAAGATCCCGTTCCTCGACCGCGTGGTGTGGATCGACAAGCGGGTGCTGGACATCGAACTCGACAACCAGCCGGTCCTGTCGACCGACCAGTTGCGGCTTGAGGTCGATGCCTTTGCCCGCTTCCGCATCGTCGATCCCCTTCAGGCGGTAATCTCGACCGGCTCGACGTCGAGTACCGAAGAGCGTGTGGCGCAGCAGCTGGAACCGTTGCTGTCGTCGGCGTTGCGCGGCGAACTGGGCAAGCGTCCGTTCGCGGCGTTGCTCAGCCCCGAACGGGGGCAGGTGATGGACAATATCCAGAACGCGTTGCAGCGTACTGCGCGGCAATATGGCGCGGAAATCGTCGACGTGCGGATCAAGCACGCCGATCTGCCGACCGGCAGCCCGCTCGATTCCGCGCTGGCGCGGATGCGGTCGGCGCGGGAGCAGGAAGCGGCGACGATCAAGGCACAGGGCCAGCGCGACGCACAGGTCGTGGGAGCCGAGGCGAACGCCCGCGCCGCCCAGATCTATGCGCAAAGCTTCGGCAAGGATGCCGATTTCTACGCCTTCTGGCGCGCGATGCAGTCGTATCGTACGACCTTCGCCGGACAGCGCGGCGAAAGCGGCAACACGTCGATCATCCTGTCGCCTGAAAACGGATATCTGCGCGAATTCGGGGGCCGGGAGCGCTAGATCGCGCCCGGCATTCAAACCGCGTTCAGCAAGCGAATAGCATTCCCGACCCCCAAAGGGGTTGCGAGTAAACTGGAAGGACTATCCCATCGTGCGTTACGCCTACGCCATCACTTCCGCACTGCTGCTGGGCGGCGCTGCCGCGACGTTGACGCTCAACCCGTCCGACGCGCAGACTGCGCAGAACGAACCGGGGTCGATCACCGCCAGCGCGCCGCGCCCCGGGGCGCCGATGAGCTTCGCCGACATGGTCGCGAAACTGTCGCCCGCCGTCGTCAACATCTCGACCACGCAGCGCATCACCGTGCCGCAACAGGCGAATCCGTTCCAGGGCACGCCCCTAGAACAGTTTTTCGGTCAGCGCGGCGGTGGCGGCAACGGCCGTACACAGGAAGCGCAGTCGCTGGGATCGGGGTTCCTGATCTCCAACGACGGCTATATCGTCACCAACAATCACGTGGTTTCGGCGGGCGCACAGGGCGCGACCGTGGAATCGATCACCGTGACGCTGGCGGATCAGCGTGAGTTCAAGGCACGGCTGATCGGACGGGACGTCCTGTCCGATCTGGCGGTGCTCAAGATCGACGGTCCGTCCTTTCCCTTCGTCCGGTTCGGCGATTCGCGTCAGGCGCGCGTCGGCGACTGGATTCTGACGATCGGCAATCCGCTGGGTCAGTCCGGCACGGTGACCGCCGGCATCATTTCCGCGCTCAACCGCGTCGGGCAGGGTCCATATGATCGCTTCATCCAGACCGACGCCGCGATCAACCGCGGCAATTCGGGCGGGCCGATGTTCGATCTTCAGGGCAATGTGATCGGCATCAATTCGCAGATCCTGTCGCCGACCGGAGGCAACATCGGCATCGGCTTCGCGATTCCGGCGGAACAGGCCAAGCCGATCGTCGATACGCTGATGAAGGGTCAGACGGTCACGCGCGGCTATCTGGGTCTGGGGCCGCAGCCGGTCGATGAATCGATCGCGGGCGCGCTGGGCCTGCCGAAGGACCGGGGCGAGATCGTGCGCGACGTCGTGCCCGATCAGCCGGCGGCGAAGGCCGGCATCCGTCCGGGCGACGTGATCACCGCCATCAACGGCAAGGAAATTACGACCGAACAGTCGCTGACGTACCTGATCGGGCGCGAGAAGCCGGGCAGCCGGATCACGCTGGATCTGGTCCGCGACGGCAAGAAGTTGCAGTTGCCGGTCACCGTCGGCACGCGGCCGAGCCAGGAAGAACTGGAAGCGCGCAACGAACGCTTCGATCCCGATGCCGATGCACCGCCCACGGGCGGCGACGCCCCGGCACAGACCGGTGCGTCGCTGGGCCTCGCGGTTCAGCCGCTGACCCCGGCGATCGCCCGCAGCCTCGGCGTCGAGGCGACGACGCGCGGCGTGGTCGTCGCGGCGGTCGATCCGTCGTCCGATGCCGCCACCAAGGGCATCCGGCGCGGGGTCATCATCCTGTCGGTCAATCGTCAGCCGGTGGCCACTGCCGCCGACCTAACGCGGCAGGTGCAGGCCGCACGTGCCGCCGGACGCAAGCAGGTGCTGTTGTTCGCACAGGCACCGCGTGGCGTTCCTGCCTTTATCGCGGTCGATATCGGCGAGTGACGAGTACGGGCGGCGGCTGGCAAACCGGCCGTCGCCCGGCTAGGCTGGCCTCCAACGAAGCGGGGAGGGCGGCATGACCGATACGAGCGAGCTGTTTCTGGGCGGCACCGCCGGCGGCGTCCGCCAGTCGCTGGTTCTTGCCCGCGCCAATCGCCACGGACTGATCGCGGGAGCGACCGGCACCGGAAAGACCGTGACGTTGCAGGGGCTGGCCGAGGCATTTTCGGATGCCGGCGTGCCGGTGTTCGTCGCCGACGTCAAAGGCGACCTGTCGGGTATCGCCATGGCCGGCAGTGCGTTGGCCAAGCCGCACGCCGCCTTTGCTGAACGGGCCGCCGCGATCGGCGACAGCGACTGGCGCTATCGTGATACGCCGACGGTATTTTGGGATTTGTTCGGCGAACAGGGGCATCCCGTCCGCGCCACGGTGTCGGAAATGGGGCCGCTGCTGCTGGCGCGGATGCTCGATCTGAACGAGGTTCAGGAAGGCGTGCTGACGATCGCCTTCCACGTCGCGGACGAAGACGGCCTGCTGCTGCTCGACCTCGACGATCTTCAGGCGATGCTGGCGCATTGCGCCGAACGCGCGGCGGACCTGACCACCCGCTATGGCAACGTGTCGAAACAGTCGGTCGGCGCGATCCAGCGCGCGCTGCTGCAACTGCGGACGCAGGGCGGCGACCGGTTCTTCGGCGAACCCGCGCTGGACCTGTCCGACCTGATGCGCGTGGCCGACGATGGTCGCGGCGTGGTGTCGGTGCTGGCGGCGGACAAGCTGATGGCGTCGCCACGGCTCTACGCCACCTTCCTGCTGTGGCTGTTGTCCGAAATGTTCGAAACGATGCCGGAGATCGGCGATCCCGACAAACCACGCCTCGTCTTCTTCTTCGACGAAGCGCATCTGCTGTTCGACGATGCGTCGGGCGCGCTGGTCGACAAGGTCGAACAGGTCGTACGGCTGATCCGGTCGAAGGGGGTCGGCATCTATTTCGTGACCCAGAACCCGATCGATATTCCCGATGCGATCGCGGCGCAGCTCGGCAACCGGGTCCAGCATGCCTTGCGTGCGTTCACGCCCAAGGAAGCGCGCGCCGTCCGCGCCGCCGCCGAGACGTTCCGCCCCAACCCGGCGATCGACGTGGCGCAGGTCATCACCGAACTGAAGACCGGCGAAGCACTGGTATCGGTGTTGCAGGCGGACGGATCGCCCAGCCCGGTCGAACGCGTGCTGATCCGACCGCCACGGTCGCGCGTCGGACCGGTAACCCCGGCCGAACGCGGCGTGCTGATCGACACCGACATGGTCGGCGACCGCTACGACGTGGCGATCGATCGCGAATCTGCCGAGGAACTGCTGGGCGCGAAGGCGGGCGAGGCCGCAGCCGCGGCCGCTGCCACCCGCGCGCAGGCCGAGGATGAGAAGGCTGCGGCGTTACAGGCGCGGCAGGATGCCCGTGCCGCACGCGATGCCGAACGCGAACGGATCGCCCGCGACCGTGAAGCGGATCGCGCGGCACGGCTACAGGCGCGCGAGGCGGCGAACGATCCTTGGCAGCGGGCGACGCAATCGGCGACCCGTTCCGCCGGATCGGCGGTCGGACGGATCGTCGTCAACGAAATCGGCAAGCAGGTGTTCGGCACGACGCGCGGCGGCCGGGCAAAGGGCGGCGGCATGGTCGGCGGGCTGTTGCGCGGCGTGCTGGGTGGACTGTTTCGCGGATAACGGCTCCGCACCTGTACCTCCTGCCCCAAAAAGGGAGCGATTCCAGCAGAACCGTCCGGGATGATCGGTGGATCGGACGTGCGTGTGCGTGCAACGCATTGGCCGTCAGATTCCAAGGAAACGTTACCCGATGCGTACCATCGCGGGCGGCACGGAGACGCCCGGCATTCCCGATTCCCTGTTCGCAATGCCCGCCGGCATGGCGATCCGGTACGACCAGCCCGATCCGGCGTTGGCCGACTATATCACTGGCTATCACCTCTATGCCGCCACCGGCCCGGCGGCGCAGGGGCAGGAAAACTGGTTCCTGCCCGGCACGGCCAACGTCCGTGTCGCGCTGGATGCCGGCCCGATCGCGGTGACGATCGGTCGCAACCTGTTCGATCCGCTGCCGCAGGCCAGCCTGTTCGGACCGACCAACCACGCGATCCACACCGTGACCAATGGCGGCATCATGATCGGGTTCGGCGTCAGCGCGCTTGGCTGGTCCCGCTTTTTCGGGGGACCGGCGGGGCGGTATCGCAACCGCATCGTGCCGCTGTCCGATGCTGCGCGCACAGGCTTCGCGGCCCGGCTGGTCACCATGCTGGGGGCGGTAACGGACGAACATGGCGTAAAGGCTGCACTTGACCAGTTCCTGTTGGCCGAGATGGGTCCGCCGTCGCCCGACGAAGCGCTGATCCGCCAGATCGCGCGCCATATCGCCGACGATACGTCGGGCGGCGTGGCGACGGCGTCGGCGGCCTGGGGCATGTCGCAGGATGTCCTGCGCCGGCTGTGCAACCGCCATTTCGGATTTTTGCCGAAGGCGTTGATGATCCGATCGCGGTTCCTGCGGTCGCTGGTTCCGCTGATCGAGGCCGAAGGGCCGATCGACTATCGGGGGATCGACCCCGGCTATGTCAGCGCGTCGCACTTCCTGCGCGATGCGCAGGCGGTGCTGGGCACCACCCCGCGCCGGTTCCGGCATGGCCAGATCGAATTTCTGGTCGCCAGCCTGCGCGCCCGCGCGGCGGTGCTCGGCAGCGCGACGCAGGCGCTGCACCGGCTGTAACGGTCGCGGAGCGCCCGCCCCGCGCCGCCCTACATCACGTCGAGCAGCGACTTGATCGTCACGAACGCGAACGCGACCGAACTGTCCGCCACACCGTACGGGATGAAGATCCGGTCGCCATGCCGGATCGCGCCGCAGGAATAGACGACGTTCGGGACATAGCCCTCGCGGTCCTCGTTCGCCGCAGCAAGGATCGGTTCGGGCGTCCGGCCCAGCACCTTCGACGGATCGTCCTTGTCGAGCAGCACTGCGCCGATCGCATATTTGCGCATCGCCCCGACGCCGTGCGTCAGCAACAGCCAGCCTTCGTCGAGTTCGATCGGCGGGCCGCAATTGCCGATCTGCACCAATTCCCACGGATATTCGGGGCGAAGGAGCATCTCGCCCTCGTCCCAGTGCGTCAGCGTGTCGGATTTGATCAGGAACAGATTCTCGCCGTCCTGTCGTCCGATCATCATATACTGCCCGCCGATCTTGCGCGGGAACAGGCCCATACCCTTGTTGCGGGCGGCACTGCCGGTCATCGGGACAAGGTCGAACGCCCGGAAATCGCGCGTCCGCAACAATTCGGACTGGATCATCGATCCGTTATACGCGGTGTACGTGCCCAGCCATTCGGACGTGCCATCGTCATGCGTGAAGTGGACGAGGCGCATGTCCTCCAGCCCCTTCGACTGCGCCTGCGTGATCGGGAAGATCACCGTGCCCGACAGCGTCGAATCGCGATGGCGGAATACCGTCACCTCGCCCTCGGGCGCTTCGTCCTCCTCGCCGATCGCATCCGCCGCGGTGGCGAAGGGCGGCTCGGGGGCCAGCACCAGTTCGTTGTCGTCCGAAATGATCCCCTCGCGGAATGCCACCGACGAGATATGACCTTCGCCGACGGCGCGCAGCGACATCAGGATGCGCAGCGATCCGTCGGGCATGCCGGTTTGATCGAAATGCGGCACCGCGCTGGGGTTCATCAGCGCGGCGGCAGCATAGCTGTATTCGTGACAGAAATACGCGCCGATCAACTGCCGCTTCTCGTCGCCGATCTCACTGCCGTCGAGGCCGAGCACGGTTTCGATCTCGTCATAGCGCGTCATGAACACGCGCCGCGTCTGCCAATGGCGCGCCTCGAAATCCTTGAGCACGGTTTCAAGCTGCTGACGGGTGTCGGCGGCCGACATCGACAGCACCTCGTTCACCAGCCGCTCGGTCCGGCTGGGCGTCGTGCCGTTGCGCTGCCATGCGATATGAAACGGGCGCACCACCACGCGCGAAGGATCGGCGTAGAGCCGCATTGGGTGGTTATGGATATCCAGCATTCACGCGTCCAATAGTCCCGGCCAGTCGCCGAAGCCCGATCAGGCCACGGCGCGGCGCGGGTCTGCCACGGAAGCGCGCTTCTTTGAAAGAGCGGAAATGGCACAGGATGCCAGTTGCAGCGCCAGAATCGACTCTGCGCCCTGATTGCGGTTCAGTCCGGTGGGCATCAGCCCGTCGAAACACCCGCCATCGGCAATCGTCGCGAGCGGCAGGTCGAGATCGTTCGCACCCAGATACCAGTTATACGCCTTGCTCGCCTCGTCGCTCCAACGCGAATCGCGGGTTGCCTCGAATGCCGCGACACAGGCTTCGACGGTCGCTTGCGCTTCCAGCGGCTGCTGGTCGAACGGCAACGGTTCGGCATAGGGGCGACCAAAGCTCTCGGTGCCGACCGCGCGAAAGCGACCTTCCGGGGACGTCTGGCGACCGACGATCCAGTCGAGCGTGTCCAGCCCGATGCGAAGGAAGTCGTCCCGCTTCAATGCCACACCGGCACGGATCATCGCTTCGGGCAGGCGCGCATTGTCATAGGCGAGCACGATTTCGAACCAGCGCCATTCCGGCCGGCGCGACGCATCGAGCAGCGCGACCAGTTCGGTGCCGAACCGCGTCGCGATCTCCATCGACAAGGTATGACCCGGCGCGACGTCGAGAAATGTGACCGCGCCCAGCATCGCAAAGGCGCGCGCACGCGGGCTGCCCAGATCGAGCGCGATCGACGCCGTCATCTCGTACATCGAGATCGCCCAGTCGCGATGCTTGCGCGACCGCGCATCGCGCGCGGTGATCGCCAGCGCCCACAGCGTGCGACCGTTCGAATCCTCCGACCCTTCGTCCTCGCACCATGTCCGGTCGAAATTCATGAAATTCCGGAACCGGCGCCGGTCGGGATTCCACGCGAACTGAAGGAACGACGCATAGATCGTCGTCCATTTGTCGCGCAGCACCTCGTCCAGCGGGTCGATCTTCGCCATCAGGATCAGCGCGCGGGCGTTGTCGTCGATGCAATAGCCGTGACGCCGGTCGGGCACCGAATAGATCGAATGCTGCAACATGCCGGTGGCATCGCTCATCCGCTCGACCGCCGCGAAATCGGGGGTCAGCGCGGTCAGGTCGTGCTGCGCACGCATGCGGCGGGGTCGGGCATCGATCGCGCCAGCCACCTCCGTCAACGCGGCCTCGGCAAGGCACGGCCACAACATCGTACGGCCACGGGCATAGGCGCGCCGGGCCAGCCGATTGCGCCGGTCGTCGTTGCCGAGCAGGTCGACCAGCTCGCGGGCGAAACCGGCCGAATCGCCGAAGTCGACCAGCACGCCGTGATCGTCGGCAAGGATCTCGGTCGCATGGACGTACGGGGTCGATACCACCACCTTGCCCACACCGACGGCATAGGACAGCGTGCCCGACGTGATCTGCGCCGGATTGCTGTACGGCGTGACGTACAGGTCGGCCGCCTGAAGATAGTCGAGCAGTTCGGCCTGTTCGACGAAGCCGTCGATGAAGCGGACATTGTCGGCGACACCCAGCCGAGCGGCCTGTGCCTTCAACCGGTCGCGATACGCCTCGCCTTCATGCGCCACCAGATGCGGGTGCGTCGCGCCCAGCACGACGTACAGCGCGCGGGGATGGGCGGCGGCGACGGCGGGCATCGCCTCGATCATCGTCTCGATACCCTTGTTCGGTGCAAGCAGACCGAACGTCAGGATGACCTCGCGATCCGCCCAGCCGAAGGCGGGTTTCATCGACGCCGGATCGGCGAACGGGCGGTCGGGAACGCCGTGGGGGATCGTCACGATCTTGCGTGCATCGGTGCCATGGACGCGCATCAGGATCTCGCGACCCTTGTCCGCCATCACGATCACCTTCGTCGCACGGCGCAGCAGCGCTTCGAGAACGCGACGCTGGTCGCTGTTCGGCGTTTCGAGAATGGTGTGCAGCGTGATGAGCAGCGGCACGTTCACCCGGTCGAGCAGCGCGAGCAGATGTTCGCCCGCCGACCCGCCATAGATGCCGTATTCATGCTGTACCCACACCGCCTGCGCGCCGCTGGCCTCGATCCGGCGGGCGGCATCGAGATAGGCGATGCGGTCGTCCTGCGGGATCGAATGGGTGACTTCGGGCGGATATTCGTACGACCCGGGCCGATCGTCCATCGCATAGACGTCGACGGCAAGATCGGGATACCGATCCTGCAACGCATAATAGGTATCGGTCGTAAACGTCGCCAACCCACATTTGCGGGGGAGGAAATTGCCGATCAGCGCAATGCGATCAAGACGTTCCAGAGCGACGGTACGATCCATGTATTTCCCTCTGCGATGCAGCAATGCGGCCGGACTGGCTAGCCCGCTGCAAGATAAACACCTGATGTCCCAAAAAGTTGCACTTTTGTGCGGCGCGGCGGGGAACCTTTGGGGATCACCCCCGCCCGCGATATCCCGGCACGCCCTGATCGGGCACCCACACCCCGGCGGGTGCGACGCCCGACTGCCAGAACACGTCGATCGGAATGCCGCCGCGCGGATACCAGTATCCGCCGATGCGCAACCAGACCGGCTGCATTTCCGCCACCAGCCTTTCGGCGATGCCGACCGTACAATCCTCGTGGAACGCGGCATGGTTGCGGAAGCTGCCGAGGAACAGTTTCAGCGACTTCGATTCCACGATCGTCGCGGCGGGCACGTAATCGATCACCAGATGCGCGAAATCGGGCTGGCCGGTCACCGGGCACAACGACGTGAATTCGGGCGCGGTGAAGCGCACCAGATAGGGCGACGAACGCGGATTGGGAACATAATCCAGTTCGGCGGTTTGCGGGTCGGCGGGCAGCGCGCTGTGCTGGCCAAGATATTTCGGGTCCATGCGGACTATTTAGGGAAGGCGGCACGCGAATGGAACGGGTGCTGATCCCGGTGCTGGGCGACCAGTTGTCGATGGGGCTGTCGTCGCTGGACGACGCCGATCCGGCCGAGACGACGATCCTGATGATGGAGGTGGTCGAGGAGGCGACCTATGTCCGGCATCATCCGCGCAAGATCGCGTTCCTGTTCGCGGCGATGCGCCATCATGCCGCCGCGTTGCGCGATGCCGGGTGGCAGGTCGATTACGTCGCGCTCGACGATCCCGACAATGCAGGCAGCTTTACCGGCGAGATCGCGCGTGCGATCGGGCGGCACGATCCGGCACGGATCGTCGTGACCGAAGCGGGCGAATGGCGCGTGCGCGGGATGCTCGAATCATGGGAAACGATCTTCGGCGTGCCGGTCGAGATCCGTGCCGACACCCGGTTCCTGTGCGGCCATGCGGAGTTCGAGGCATGGGCATCGAACCGCCGCGAGTTGCGCATGGAGTTCTTCTATCGTGAAATGCGGCGCAAGACGCGGCTGCTGATGGACGGCGACAAGCCGGTCGGCGGCCAATGGAATTTCGACCGCGAGAACCGCAAGCCCGCGAAGCGCGACCTGATGATGCCGCGCCCGCTGTCCTTCGCCCCCGATGCGGCGACGCGCGACGTGATCGCACTGGTCGCCGACCGGTTCGGCGGGCATGCCGGGTCGCTCGACGGGTTCGACTTCGCCGTCACGCGCGACGACGCGCTGCGTCAGCAGGAAGCGTTCCTGAAATATGCGCTGGCGGGGTTCGGCGACAATCAGGACGCGATGCTGACCGGCGAACCCTATCTGTGGCACGCCGTCCTGTCGCCCTACATCAACGCCGGGCTGCTCGACCCGCTCGACCTGTGCCGCGCGGTCGAGGCCCGCTATGTCGCGGGCAAGGTGCCGATCAACGCGGCGGAAGGCTTCATTCGCCAGATCATCGGGTGGCGCGAATTCGTCCGTGGCATCTATTGGCGCGAAGGGCCAGACTATGTCACCCGCAACTATCTGGATGCGAAGCGCGATCTGCCCGGCTTCTACTGGACCGGCGACACCGACATGCATTGCCTGGGCCAAGCGATCGGCCAGACGCTGGACCATGCCTATGCCCATCATATCCAGCGGTTGATGGTCACCGGCAATTTCGCGCTGTTGATCGGGGCGGAACCGCAACAGGTCCATCGCTGGTATCTCGAAGTCTATGCCGACGCCTATGAATGGGTCGAGCTGCCCAATACGCTGGGGATGAGCCAGTTCGGCGATGGCGGGCTGCTGGGGTCGAAGCCCTATGCGTCGTCGGGCGCCTATATCGATCGCATGTCGGATTATTGCGGGTCGTGCCGCTATGACGTGAAACAGCGTACCGGGCCGGACGCCTGTCCGTTCAACGCGCTGTACTGGGACTTCCTGATCCGCAACCGCGACAAGCTGGGCGGCATCCACCGCATGGGCATGCCGTACCGGACATGGGACAAGATGACGGCGGAGGTGCAGACCACGTTGCGCGGACAGGCGGCGGGGTTCCTTGCCCGACTGGACGCGATGCCGCGCTACGACGACGAGTAGCGCGGGGCGCATCACGCCTCTGGAGCCGTCCGGCGATCCGGCCTAAGTCCGCAGGCATGGAATCGCTCGTCTCCACCGCATGGCTCGCCGACCGGCTCGGTCGTACCGGCCTCGTCGTCCTCGACGCGACCTATGTCGCGGTCCAGCCCGATCCGCCACGCGACGAGGCGGCCGAATTCGCAGCCGCGCATATCCCCGGCGCACGCTTCCTCGATCTGCGCGCGCTGTCGTCGGGTCAGGCGACGTCCTTGCCCGATGGCGTGACCTTTGCCGCGCGGATCGGGGCGCTGGGCATCGGCACGGACGACGCCATCATTCTCTACGACAATTCCCCGCATCGCACGGCGGCGCGGGCGTGGTGGCTGTTCCGGCTGTTCGCGCCCGATCAGCCGGTGGCGATCCTCGATGGCGGACTGGCGAAATGGCGCGCGGACGGCCTGCCGGTCGACGCAGGCGACGCGCCCGTCGCGCCGACGCGGTTCGAAGCCGACCCCGACCTGTCGGCGGTGCGGACCAAGGCGATGGTGCAGGCGAACCTGACGATCGGCACCGAACAGCTGGTCGACGCGCGTTCGCCCGCCCGCTTTTCGGGGACCGAACCCGATCCGCGCGGCCTGCCGTCCGGCCACATCCCCGGCAGCGTCAACCTCCCCTATGCCCGTTTCTTCCGCGACGACGGCACGTGGCAGCCGCGCGACAAGCTCGCCGGACTGTTCGCCGGCGCCGGGATCGATCTCGACCGTCCGGTCGCCGCCACCTGCGGGTCGGGCATCACCGCCGCCGTGCCCGCTTTCGCGCTCCATCTGCTGGGTCGCAGCCCCGCGCTGTACGACGGCAGCTGGACCGAATGGGCCGCCGATCCCGCCACGCCGAAAGTATTGCCATGACCGAATCCGACCAGCCGCAATCGCCCGCCACGCGCGTCGTCACCGGCGGTCGCCGCGCCGAATGGACCGGCGGCGTCGTCAACGTGCCGGTGTGGCGCGCTTCGACGATCCTGTACGATTCGGTCGCGCATCTGCGCGCGACCGGGGCGGCGGACACGCATCACACGCTGTTCTACGGACGGCGCGGCACGCCCACCCAATGGTCGCTGGCCGATGCGCTGACACAGTTGGAACCGGGGGCGTTCGCGACGCTGCTCTATCCATCGGGCGTGTCGGCAGTGACCACCGCGCTGCTGGCGTATCTGTCGCCCGGCGATCACCTGCTGCTGCCCGACAGCGCATACGATCCGACGCGCCACTTCGCCACCGGCATGCTGGCGCGGATGGGGATCGCCACGACCTTCTACGATCCGACGATCGGGGCGGGCATCGCCGATCTGATGACGCCGCAGACGCGGGTGCTGTTCATGGAAAGCCCCGGCAGCCTGACGTTCGAGGTGCAGGACGTGCCGACGATGACCGCCGTTGCGCGTGCGCGCGGCATCACCACGCTGCTCGACAATACATGGGCCACGCCGCTGCTGTTCCCCGCGATGGCGCACGGGGTCGATGTGACGATCATGGCGTGCACCAAATATGTCGTCGGCCATTCCGACGCGATGCTGGGGTCGGCGACGGCGGTCGAATCGCATTGGGGCCGATTGCGCGACGCGACCTATCAACTGGGGCTGCACGTCGGTCCCGACGATGCCGCACTGGGCGCGCGCGGTTTGCGCACCATGGCCGTCCGCCTGAAACAACATGGCGAGAGTTCGATCCGTATCGCACGCTGGCTGGAACAGCAGCCGGGCGTCGCCCGCGTGCTGCACCCCGCCTTGCCCGGCTGCCCCGGCCACGACCTGTTCGTGCGCGACTTTCGCGGCAGTGCCGGGCTGTTCGCCTTCGTGCTCGACGGCGGCAGCGATGCGGCGCGCAGCGCACTGATCGATGGGCTGGCGCTGTTCGGCATCGGCTATAGCTGGGGCGGGTTCGAAAGCCTTGCCGTGCCGATCGATCCGCAACGCTATCGCACCGCCACCCGCTGGCAGGCGGAAGGGCCGCTGATCCGGTTGCAGATCGGGTTGGAGGATGCCGACGACCTGATCGCGGACCTCGACGCCGGGCTGGCGCGGTTCCGCGCGCTGGCATGAGGTAGCGGACGGGGCGACTACCTCCTATGTTGCCGGTCGTGACCATGACCGCCCGCATCGCCCAGGGCGTCCGCGCCGTTCCCGCCGACCATTGGGATGCGTGCGCCGGCACCGGCAATCCGTTCCTGCGCCATGCCTTTCTGGCGGCGCTGGAAGAATCGGGCAGTGTCGGCGGGCGCTCGGGTTGGCAATCGCTGCCGATCATCGTCGACGACGATGCCGGCATTCCCGCTGCGATCGCCCCCGCTTATGCCAAGGCGCACAGCCAGGGCGAATATGTCTTCGACCATGCATGGGCCGATGCGTGGCAACAGGCGGGCGGCGATTATTATCCCAAGCTTCAGATCGCGGTGCCGTTCACCCCGGTGCCCGGTCCCCGGCTGTTGCTGCGCGATGCGGCACACGCTCCCGCGCTGATCGCGGCGATCGAGGCGGTCGTGGTGCAAAGCGGCCTGTCGTCGGCGCACGCGACCTTCCTGCCCGACGCGCAGTTGCCGGCGTTCGAGGCGGCCGGCTGGCTGATGCGGTCGGGGACGCAGTTCCACTGGGCCAATCGCGGCTATGCCGATTTCGACGCGTTTCTGGGCGATCTCGCCAGCCGCAAGCGCAAGGCGATCCGCAAGGAACGCGCCGCCGCGCTCGACGGGCTGACCGTCCGCCATCTGACCGGACGCGAAATCCGGGCGGAGCATTGGGATGCGTTCTGGCAATTCTATCAGGATACCGGCAGCCGCAAATGGGGCCGGCCGTATCTGACACGCAGCTTCTTTCCGATGCTGTCCGACGCGCTGGGCGACGACGTCCTGCTGATCCTCGCGGAACGTGACGGGCGGCCGATCGCGGGTGCGCTCAACCTGATCGGCGACGATGCGTTGTACGGGCGCTACTGGGGATCGGTGGAGGAGGTGCCGTTCCTCCATTTCGAGCTGTGCTATTATCAGGCGATCGATGCCGCCATCGCGCGTGGGCTGCAACGGGTGGAGGCGGGCGCGCAGGGCGAGCACAAGCTGGCGCGCGGCTATGTGCCGGTCACGACATGGTCGGCGCATTACCTGCCCGATCCGGGCTTTCGCGCGGCGGTAGCGGAATTCCTGACGCGCGAGCGTGAGGCGGTGGCGCACGAGCAGGAATATCTGGGCGAACTGGCCCCCTTCCGCCGGGGATAGGGGTCAGGTCCGGCGCAGGATCGCCGGTCGCCGCTTCGGCCGCGCGAACGGACGGTTGCCAAGGTCGGACCATGTCAGCGACGGACGCGGCACGCGGTGGTCGATGCGGAACAGCGCGCTGCGGCCATTGCGCCATACCGGGATCAACCCCTGTTCCAGCCGCCGGTCATAGGCGGGCGGGCGGATCAGCCAGACGTAATCGAACGCCTCGCGCGGGAATTTGTACAGCGCGCCCGCGATCGGCCGCCAATACTCGCGCGGGCATTTGACGTCGGTCACGATTTCGGACGGATCGTGCGCGAACCCCTTTGCCGCGGTATAGCGGACCGTCAGCAACTGGCCGCCCGCCATCGACCATTGATCGTTGGCATAGGCCAGCCGCCGTTCGAGCGCGATGCCGGGCAGATGCTGCAATCGCGTCATCTTCCATTCGTTGTAACAGGTTTCGCCGACGAACGTGATCAGCCGCGCCCCGATCGGCAGATGGTCCAGCGCCTGCAACTCGCGGTCGTAATCGCGGTCGTACAGCAGGAAGCTGGCGGTGGTGGCACCGATCCGTCCGACGAAGATCGCCATCCCGATCGCCGCCAGCGTCGCCGCGTGGCGCATCGATACGCCGGGCTTGGGACGCAGCGCGATCAGGCAGATGCCGAACAGATACGGCACCAGCCGCATGTCGGCATAGGCGGACCCGAACACGATGCGCGGCAGAAAGATATAGACCGCGATCAGGAACAGCGCCGACAGCCCCAGATTGCGCGAATAGCCGATGTTGGGATCGCGCACGCCCTTGAACAGCACGAGGTAGAAGACCGCGACCGACCCTAGATCATATAGCTGCCACCGGTCGCGCAGCGTCATGGTCAGCCACAGCATCTTCGCGCGCCAGTTGAACCAGTCGGCGGTCTGCCCCCCGACATGCCCGCCCGACCGCCACAGCAGCATCAGGATCGCGGGCGGGGCAAGGACCAGACAGTGGAGGCCGGCATGGACGGCGGCGGCGAACCAGTTCTTGCGCCGGTCATGCTCGCGGATCAGTTCCGCCGATGCCGCCAGCACGCCCAGCGTGCCCCAGCCGAACGTATGCGTCAGCCAGATCAGCGCCCCGATCGGCACGAACAGCACGCCGCGCAGCACGAACCGCTCCTGCCGCCCCAGCCGCAGCCACAGCGCGAACGCGTTGAGCGCCAACGCCATCGACAGCGCGAAATTGGCGAAGCCGAAATGCAGCGGGAAACTATAGACGATCGGCAGCGCGAACAGCGCGGTGGCCGGAATGCGCCCATGCACCTCGCGCGCGATCCACAGCAACCCCACGGCAGTCAGCGGCGGGATCGCCAGCGCGATCAGCTTGACCGTGGGTTCGAGACCGAACAGCGGCTCGAATAGCCATACCAACAGGTCGACGCCCAGATTGCCGATCAGGCTCCAGTCGAAATTATACCAGTCGGCGAACCACGGCGCCTGTCCGGTGCCCGCCATCTGCTGCACGCGATACCGGCCCATATGGCCGGGCAGGTCGAGCAGCGGCGGAATATCCGGCCACAACAGCGGCACGGCCGACAGCAACGCCACGATCGCAACGAACCACCGCGTCTGCCACCAATGAAGCCGTTGCTGCGTGGAATGGTCCATATCCCCTGTCCTTAGGGTCTATTCCCGCGCGCTCGCAAGAGGGGGCGTAACCCGCCATGCCAATAGTGGTGAGCCGGGGATAGGCACGGGGCGCAGCCAGTCGAACCGTTCTCCGCTTTCCAGCCGTGCCCATAATCCGTGCGGGGCTTCGGTCGCCAGGTTCACATTGTCGGGATTGCCGGGGCAGCCGATGATGTAATCCACGCCATAGCTGCGGATCGCCCCCTGCGCGCGTTCCGGTGACGCCATCAGGCTGGCAAGGACGAACCGCATCCGCGCGAGGTTGCGGTGATGGCCGCTCGCGATCGGGCGCAGGTCGGTGAACAGGACGATGTCGGGGCTGATGTCGAGCGGTGCCAGCACTACCGACCCCGCCGTCAGGACACGCAACGCGCGGTAATCGGGCCGTTTCAGGCAATAGGGATGGCGGCCGTCGCGGTAGCGGGCGGGGATCGTCGCCTGCGCGCCGCCTGGGATGCCTAACGCCAGTACCAGTTCGGAACCGAGCGCTCCGACCGCCGCCAGCGCAAGCAGCGCGGCGAGCGCCGCCGTCCGCCGCACGGGGGGGGCGATCGTGCGGGCGATGCGCAACCGGCGTTCGATGAACGTCGCCATTGCCGGGATCGCCAGCGCGTTCGCCAGCGCGCCGGCCCGCAACACTAGCGCCGCGCACAGGGTTGCCCCGACGAGCAGGCCGAACAGGACCGCCCGGCGGGTGCCGGTCGGGCCGTTGCTCGCGCTGCGCCATTCGCGGATCGTCGCGAAGATCGACAGCACGGGCAGCGCGAAGGTCGCGATCGCGACCGGTGGACTTTGCCGCCACACCGGCAGCCCTTCGGCGACATTGTCGAACCACACGCGGCGGGTGAGCGGGTCGAGGTCGCCGAACGGTCCGCCCGCGCAGTCGCGCACCAGCACGACCATCGCCACCAGCGTGGCCATCCCCGCCACCGCCAGCCATGTGAACCGGTGCAGCGGAACCCGCGCGGGGAGCAGCGTGGCGGCAAGGATACCGCACGACGCGGTCGCGACGACGCCCAGCCACGCGGGCGACACCGCGTCGCAGGCGGGCGCGAACATCGCCGGTCCGCGCGTCGCGACGTGGAGCAGCGCCAGCCCGGTGACCAGCGTCGCCGCCTGTACCCGCAGCGCCCGGCGGGCCGCAGGCGCGGCGACCCACAACAGGCCGCCGGCGGCGAGCGTCAGCAGGGCGAACGGAAATCCTTCGAACGAGATCGAGACCAGCACCGCCGCCGCGATGCCCGCGACCGCGCCGGCCGCCGCGCCGCGCAGGCAGGTCAGCGCCCATGCGGCGCACAGGGCCGCGACGACCTGCCACCCGTGATGGTCGATGCGCAACGGCTGGATCTGTGCGATCAGCGGCGCGGTCAGCGGCACCATCAGCATCGCCAGCCCGGCGGTCGCGCGGTCCGAGACGTGCCGCGTGATCGTGCCGACCAGCGCCATCACCGCCAGCAGCGTGAGCAGCGGCACCAGCACCACCGCGATCCGTTCGGCCGCGACCGCGCCGAGCAGCGGCCGGAGCGGCAGCATGGCGGCAGCAAGCGGAATATCGACGAGGCGGGACCAGTGCATCACCTGTCCCGCGCCGGAAAAACCATGCTGGCCGACGTCCCACCAGCTTTGCCCCGCCAGCCACGCACGTACTTCGAGCAGGCGCAGCGTATCGTCGGGGTCGGGCATCTGCAGCCGGGCGATCCGGTCCGCCGCCATTAGCGTCAGAACGCACGCCGCCAGCGCCCATGACACCAGCAGCGGGCGCGTCAACCCGGCGTCCGGCGCGTCCCGCCGCGCCGGGGCGATCACGCCGCGGCCCGGATCGCCGTCGGCACCGCACGCATGCTGGCCAACGCGGCCTGTTCGCCCTCGCGGCCCGATTCGTGATATTCGGCGTCCTCGTTGACCTGCCAAACGTCGTGGATGCGCGCGCCGGCGAGGATGTTGCGGACGGTCAGCATCGCCGTCATCATCGCGTGATCCTGGTTGTTGTAGCGGTGCATGCCGTTGCGCCCGACCATGTGCAGCGTCGGAAAACGCGTTTCGAGTTCGGTGCGCAGCGCATCGACGCGTTCGGCATAGCCTTCGTCATAGACCGGGTACGCCTTGGGCTGGCGCACCACCGCACCGCCGACGACGTCAGCAGCATCGACCAGCCCCAGCACCGCCAGTTCGCGGGTTGCCAGCGCGACGAGATCGTCGTCGCTGCTTGCCCACAGCCCGTCGCCTTCGAAACAGAAATATTCTAGGCCGACACAGGCAATGTCGGGGTCGGGGACCATTTCGGGCGACCAACTGCGGAAATTCTGGACGCGCCCGACCTTCACCCGGTTGTCGTGGATGTAGATCCAGTTGTCGGGAAACAGGTCGGTCGACCGGATCATCAGCGCGACCGTCAGGAAATCGCGATAGCGCAGGCCGCCGGCTTCGGGCAGCGTCGCGGGTAGCGGATGGATGCGCGAAGCAAGTTCGCGCAGCGGCGCCGACGAGATCACATGCCGTGCGGCGATGATGCGCGTCGATCCGTCGGCGCGGTCGGTCGCGGCCATCCGCCAGCGATCCGATGCCGCGTCATGTTCGAGCGTGCGCAGGGCATGGCCCATCAGTACGTGGTTGCCGCCCGCCACGACATGGTCGCGCGCCGCTTCCCACATCATTCCCGGCCCCTTGCGCGGATAGCGGAAGCTTTCGAGCAGCGTCTTGGCCGCCATGCCATCGTTCGGCTTGCGGTTCAGGCCCAGCGACCGCTTCAGTCCGTCGAGCACTGCCGCGCCAAGGCTAAGCCCCTTGATCCGCTGCGCCGCCCAGTCCGCCGACATGGTGTCGCACGGCATGCCCCACACCTTTTCGGTATAGGTCTTGAAGAAGATCGAATACAGCTTGTGCCCGAACTGGTTGACGACCCAGTCCTCGAACGACACGACCTTGCGACGCGGCAACAGCTTCGCCTTGGCATAGCTTGCCATGCACAGGGCGGAGGTCACGATACCAAGATTGCCGAGCGCCTCGAACGCGCGCAGCGGATAGCTGTAGAACCGCCCGCCGTAGAAGATGCGGCTCATCCGCGGACGGTCGATGAAGTCGTCGGGCAGGATCTCGTTCCACAACGCGACGACTTCCTGCGATTTCGAAAAGAAGCGGTGGCCACCGATGTCGAAGCGGAAACCGTCATGTTCGACGGTACGGCTGATCCCGCCGACATAGCGCGGGTCCTGTTCGATCACCGTGACGCTCAGCCCGGCCTTCGTCAGCAGATAGGCGGCGGTGAGACCGGCCGGTCCGGCACCCACGATCGCCACATCCACGTTTTCGCTCGCCACCCGCATGTCCCCCGTATCTGTCGTCGGGGCGTTATCATGCGGGTGGCTAAGATGCGGTTAAGCTAACCTGGCCCCTTCAGCGGCAGGATTACCGGTCGCGCCGGCCCAGCAGGCGCAGGCGCAGCGCGTTCAGCTTGATGAAACCCGCCGCGTCGCGCTGGTCGTATGCGCCCTGATCGTCCTCGAACGTCACGACCTTTTCGCTGTACAGCGAATTGGGCGACCGGCGGCCGATGACGTGGGCGCCACCCTTGTACAGCTTCAGCCGGACTTCGCCCGACACCTTGTGCTGGCTGTGATCGATCGCGGCCTGCAACATCTCGCGCTCGGGGCTGAACCAGAAACCATTGTACAGCAGCTCGGCATAACGCGGGGCCAGTTCGTCCTTCAGATGCGCGGCACCGCGATCGAGCGTGATCTGTTCGATCGCGCGATGCGCGACGTGCAGGATCGTGCCGCCGGGCGTCTCGTACATCCCGCGCGACTTCATGCCCACGAAACGGTTCTCGACCAGATCGAGCCGGCCGATACCGTGCGCACGGCCAAGGTCGTTGAGCTTCGCGAGCAGCGTCGCGGGTGACATGCCTTCGCCGTCTACCGCCACCGCATCGCCGCGTTCGAACGCGATCGTCACGATCTGCGGCGTGTCGGGGGCGTCTTCGGGGCTGACGGTGCGCGAGAAGACATATTCGGGCACTTCGTCCCACGGGTCTTCCAGCACCTTGCCCTCGGACGAGGTGTGCAACAGGTTCGCGTCGGTCGAAAACGGCGATTCGCCGCGCTTGTCCTTGGGCACCGGGATCTGGTGCGCCTCGGCAAAGGCGATCAGCGCGGTGCGGCTGGTCAGGTCCCATTCGCGCCACGGCGCGATCACCTTGATATCGGGGTCGAGCGCGTAATAGCCCAGTTCGAACCGGACCTGATCGTTACCCTTGCCGGTGGCGCCATGGCTGACCGCATCGGCATTCACCTGACGCGCGATCTCGATCTGGCGCTTGGCGATCAGCGGGCGGGCGATCGACGTGCCGAGCAGATACAGCCCTTCGTACAGCGCGTTGGCGCGCATCATGGGGAACACGAAGTCGCCGACGAATTCCTCGCGCAGGTCGTCGATGAAGATATGCTCGGGCTTCACGCCCATCATCTCGGCCTTTTTCCGGGCCGGCTCCAGTTCCTCGCCCTGGCCCAGATCGGCGGTGAAGGTCACGACCTCGCACCCGTAATTCTGCTGGAGCCATTTCAGGATGACGCTGGTGTCGAGTCCGCCGGAATAGGCGAGCACGACGCGGTTGATGGAGTCGGCCATGGTGGCTCCTTGCATGGAACGGGGTGTCGGCGCGCGACTAGGCGACCGGCGTGCCGCGCGCAAGGATCGCGGGGCGCGGGCGTCGTCCGCGCCGCGATCCCTCAGCGCGCCGCTGCGGGTCGGACCGGCGGCGACGCGTCCCGTGTCAAAGCTTCCCGCCGGACGCATGGCGGCATCGCGATCGTCGGACGACAGGCTGCGTGCTTAGATTCCCGCGTACCAGTCGTAGCCCGCGACATCTTCCCAGAAGCCGCCCTTGCCCCCCGCGATGCCGTCCAGCGATGCGACCGCCTCGATCCGCTGGACATATTTCGCGTGCTTGTAGCCCAGTTGACGCTCGACGCGCAGCCGGACCGGGGCGCCGTGCGGGACGTCGAGCAGCCGGTCGTTGAGCGCCCATGCCAGGATCGTCTGCGGGTGGAACGCGTCGATCAGATCGATCGATTCGTAATAGGGTCGCCCGTTCAGCGCGTCGGCGCAGTGGAACACCAGATATCGTGCGTCGCGCCGCAATCCCGCCGCGTCCAGCAATCGCGACAGGCGCGGGCCGGTCCATTTGCCGATCGCGCTCCATCCCTCGACACAGTCGTGCCGCGTGATCTGGTTGCGTGACGGCATGGTGCGCAACTGGTCGATGCGCAGCGACAGCGGGCGCGCGACCAGCCCGTCGATCGTCACGCGCCAGTCGGCGAAGCGCGCGGCGGCATGGGCGTTGTAATCGGGTGTGTTCGGGTTGGCAGTACCGTTCGACCGGAACACGGGCGATCGCTGGTCGGCGCGATACTCCACTGCCAGCGCATCGCGTGCGACGATCGTGTGTTGCAGCGTGCGGTGCGCCCGTTCGGCGCCGCCCAGCAGCGTCTGCGCGGCGGGAAGCTGCGCGACGGTATCGCAGGCCGCGACCAGCCCGCCGGCACCCACCGCCAGCGCGGATCGACGGGACAGCAACCGGCTCATTCGGGCACCCGCCAGCGGCCGGTTACCATCGACCGCATCTCGTTCACCGCGCCGGCAAGGATCACCAGCACAAGATGGACGATGACGAACAGCGTGATGCCCGCCGCGGCAAGGAAGTGGATCGACCGCGCTGACTGCCGCCCGCCCAGCAGGTCGAGGACCCACGGAAACCCGGCATTGAGCGCGGGCGACAGCGCGCTGCCGGTCACGATCACCAGCGGCAACAGTCCGAAGATCACCAGCACATAGCTGAGCTTTTGCAACACATTATATTCTCCCGGCGCTTCGGGATCGTGAAACCGGAACGCCAGATGCGCGCGGACATCGTCGGCAAGGTGCGCGCGGGTCAGGTCGCGCCGCCGGATCGTCAGGTCGCGCCGGAAATGGCGGTTGAACAGGCTGACGATCATATAGGCCAGCAGCCCGAACGCGAGCACCAGCGCGAACGACAGGTGCCAGTTGCGCGCCAGCGCCAGATTATAGTTTTGCGGGATCGTCACCCATCCGGGAAACCGGTCGAACGTGATCCACGGCGTGTCGAAATTCGCGCCATAGCGGCCCCAATAGAGCCGGGGATGCGCGTTCAGGATCATCAGCCCGCTGCCGATCAGGATCACGATCGCGACCGCATTGACCCAGTGCCACAGACGGGTCGCGAGGCGATGGCGATAGATGGTACGGCTGGTCACATCCGATCCTACCGCCGATCCGCGCCGGGGCGAAGGGACAATACGCACCGATGGCGTCATGCTAGAGCGTTACCGGACCAGGTTGGACGATCGGCACGGAGATGATTTTGGCGTGGTGCAAGGCGTGAGGAGGGAGCAATGCCGAAGCATCGTGACCGACCAACAACGCAGCATCACGGCAAAAGCGCCCCGCCGCGCAGCGGTCGCCCGCAGGGCGATGACGGTGGTTCAATCTGGTCCGGTAACGCTCTAGGGGGCCGGGCCATGACCGACTTTCACTTCTACGATCCCGCCAACGGCCATGGGCTGCCGCACGATCCGTTCAACGCGATCGTCGCGCCGCGTCCGATCGGCTGGATATCGTCGGTGTCGGCCGACGGCGTGCGCAATCTGGCACCGTACAGCTTCTTCAACGCGTTCAACTATACGCCGCCGATCGTCGGCTTCGCATCGACGGGGGCGAAGGACACGCTGTCCAATGCGCGCGCGACCGGCGAATTCGTGTGGAACCTCGCGACGCGGGGACAGGCGGATGCGATGAACGCGACCTCGGCAACGGTCGTCGGCGACGAATTCGCGCTGGCGGGGCTGGATACGCTGCCATCGACGCGGGTCGCGCCGCCGCGCGTCGCCGGATCGCCGGTCCAGTTCGAATGTCGCGTGACGCAGATCGTGCGGCTGGAGACGATCGAGGGCAGTGCGGTCGATACGTGGCTGGTGCTGGGACAGGTCGTCGGCGTGCATATCGACCGTGCGCTGCTGGACGACGGCATCTATCGTACCGCCCGCGCCCGGCCGATCACGCGCGGCGGCGGGCCGGGCGACTATTTCGAGATCGGCGAGGATGCCCGCTTCGTGATGCCGCGTCCGCGCTGACCGTCACGCATAGGCGCGCCAGAAGAACACGCACGTCACGCTGGCCGTCACCACCAGCGTCCATGCCCGGATCGCCCCGGCGGACAGCCGCCGGCCGAGCTTCGCGCCCAGCCATCCGCCGACGATCCCGCCCGCGATCATCGGCAGGCACGCCGCCCATGCGACGAAGCCGAGCGCGATGAACACGATCGCCGCCGCGCTGTTGGCGGTCGCCAGCATCAGCGTGCGCGGCGCCGCCATCGTCTTGGGACTGGCCCCGGCGAGCAGCCCATAGGTCGCGGTGACCATCATGCCCACGCCGCCGCCGAAATAGCCGCCATAGACGCCCAGCAGCACCTGCGCGACGACCAGCGTCTTGCCACCGATCGCAACCCGGTCGTGCAGCCACGCCGCCGCGCGACCGCCGAATGCGATGGCAAGGAATGCGAGCAGCAGCAACCACGGCACGATCACGTCGAACAGGTCGCTGGGCGTCAGCACCAGCAACGCGCTGCCCGCCAGTCCCGCGACGAAGGTGATCGCCGTCAGTAACCGGATCGACAGGCCGCCCAGCGGTCCCAGTCCGGCGCGATACGCCCATGCGCTGGCGATCGCGCCGGGTTGCAGCGCGACGTTCGACGTCGCGTTCGCGATCGATCCGGGCAGGCCCAGCGCGATCAGCGCCGGCATGGTGGCAAAGGTGCCGCCGCCGGCCAGTGCGTTCATCGCACCGCCGGCCATGCCGGCGGCGGCGGCCAGCGCAAGGGAAACAGGTTCGAGCATCGCCGCGCTAGAGCCGGGCCGGGGCGGCGATGCAACCCGCGATCGTCAATCCTCCGCGATCAAGCTGTTCCGGCTGGTGTCGCGCATCCGCAGATAGATCACCAGCGATACGCCGATCATCGCGGTCACATACCAGTAGAAACCCTGTTCCCAGCCCGCGCCCTTGAACCGCAGCGCGACATATTCGGCCGTACCGCCGAAGATGGTGTTGGCCAGCGCATAGGGCAGCGCGACGCCCAGCGCCCGGATATGCGCCGGGAACAGTTCGGCCTTCACCACCGCATTGATCGACGTATAGCCGGTCACGATGATGAGCGCCGCCATCACCAGCAACCCGGCGGTCAGCGGATCGCGGGTATGTTCCAGCGCGCTGAAGATCGGATAGGTGAACAGCACGCCCGCGACGCCGAACCCGATCATCAGCGGCTTGCGCCCGATCCGGTCGCTCAGCGCACCGGCGACCGGTTGCAGCAGCATGAAGACGAACAGCGTCACCGCGTTGATCTGGCTGGCGGTTTCGCGGCTGAACCCGCTGGTGTTGACGAGGAACTTCTGCATGTAGATCGAATATGCATAGAAGGCGAGCGTACCCCCCGCCGTCAGCAGCATGACCAGCGCGGTTTCCTTCGGATGGTTGCGCAGCAGGACGAGGAACCCCGATTTCGGCTGCGTCTGCCCCTTGGTGTTCTTGTAGCTTTCGGTTTCGGCAAGCCCGCGCCGGATGCGGAACACCACGATCGCCAGCACCGCGCCGATCACGAACGGAATGCGCCAGCCCCAGCTTTCCAGCGTTTCCTGCGTCATCACCGCCTGCAGCCCCACGAGCAGCAGGATCGCGAGCAACTGGCCCGAAATCAGCGTGACATACTGGAACGACGAAAAGAAACCGCGCCGGTCCTTGCCCGCCATTTCGGACAGATAGGTCGCGCTGGCCCCATATTCGCCACCGACCGACAGCCCCTGCAGCATCCGCGCGAACACCAGCAGGACCGGGGCCGCGACACCGATCGTCGCGAATCCGGGGGTGCAGGCGATGATGAGCGATCCGACGCACATCAGCGTCACCGACACGGTCAGTCCCGCCTTGCGTCCGTGCCGGTCGGCATAGACGCCCATCACCCATGCACCGATCGGACGCATGACGAATCCGACGGCGAACACCGCCGCCGCGCTCAGCAACTGCGCGGTGCGATCGCCGCTGGGAAAGAACACCGGTGCGAAATACAGCGTGAACGCCGCATAGACGTACCAGTCGAACCATTCGACCAGGTTGCCGGTCGATCCGCCGATGATCGATTTCAGGCGGCTGTTGGTGGATGCCGGCGCGGCCGGCGGCACTGGTGTCATGCGATCCTCCCTGTTCGTATACGCCCAATATCGGCACGGACCGGTCGAGGAAACCCCCGGGTCGCGCCTTTCGTCACGCGGTCGTAACGATCCCGTCCCGTATCGCGACGGGCCATGGCGTCAGCGACTGGCCCATGCAGGGGCCACCCACGCATGCGCCGCTGGCGATATCGAACAGCGCGGAGTGCCAACTGCACGCGATCAACCCGCCGTCGGGCGTCAGATATTCGTCCAGCCGCCGTGCCAGCGACACCCCGGCATGCGGACACCGGTCGACATAGCCGACCACCGCGTTCCCTTGCCGCACGACGAACCCGTGAAACCGTCCGGCGCGCAGTTGCAGCACGTAATTGCGTGCCGCCCCGTCGGCGATATCGTCGATCGGTCCCAGCGCGACTCCCGCCGGGGTGGCGAACACGCGCGCGTCGTCGCTCATCCGGGCAGCCGCGCCTTGGCGAAGCCGGTCCAGACATCGTCGTAATCGAGCTGCATCGTCGGCGTCTCGCTCGCCCAGCGGGTCGGGCGGACGACGTGGTGCGTTTCGAACATGAACGCCATGGTGTCGACGATTTGATGCGGGACCAGCGTGGCCGCGACCGCCTTGTCATAGCTCGCCCGATCGGGGCCGTGGCCGTTCATCTGGTTATGAAGCGACGCCCCGCCCGGCGCGAATCCGCCTTCCTTCGCGTCGTACGCGCCGGTGATGAGGCCCATGAACTCGCTCATCACGTTGCGATGGAACCATGGCGGACGAAAACTGTCCTCCGCCACCATCCAGCGCGGGGGAAAGATCACGAAGTCGACATTGGCGGTGCCCGGCGTCTCGCTGGGCGACGTCAGCACGGTGAAGATCGACGGATCGGGATGGTCGAACGACACGGTATTGATCGTGTTGAAGCGCGTCAGGTCGTACCGGTACGGCGCAAGGTTGCCGTGCCACGCCACCACGTCGAACGGCGAATGGTCGAGCGTCACCGTCCACAGCGCGCCCTGAAACTTCTGGATCACCTCGCATGGTTCGTCGCGATCCTCGAACCACGCGGACGGCGTTTCGAAATCGCGCGGATTGGCAAGGCCGTTGGCGCCGATCGGCCCCAGATCGGGCAGGCGCAGCAACGCGCCATAATTCTCGCACACATAGCCGCGGGCATGGCCATCGGGCAGCGCGACGCGGAACCGCACGCCGCGCGGGATCACCACGACCTGAAGCGGCGCGACGTCGATCCGTCCCAACTCGGTATCGATCGCCAACCGCCCTTCCTGCGGCACGATCAGCAGTTCGCCGTCCGCCGAAAAGAACACACGATCCATATCGGCGGTCGCGGCGTACAAATGGATGCCGACCCCATTATGCTGCGCAACATTACCCGTTCCGCCATAGGTGATCAGGCCGTCGACCCAGTTGGTCGGCACGTCGGGCATCGGCAACGGGTCCCACCGCAACCGGTTCGGGCTGGGCGGCACGTCGATAAACGGCGCGGTCTTCAGATGCGGCGCGCCGTCATAGGGGCGGAACGCCCCATGTTGCGCCGTGGGTCGCAGCCGATACAGCCAACTGCGCCGGTTCTCGCTGCGCGGCGCGGTGAACGCGGTGCCGGAAAGCTGTTCGGCATACAGGCCGAAGGGGACATGCTGCGGGCTGTTGCGTCCGATCGGCAGCGCGCCGGGGACGGCTTCGGTCGCGACATGGTTCGCGAAACCGGGGTGATAGGTCATGATCCTCTCCGTCCTTGCGGCTGTCCGCCGTCTCTCGCTTTACTGATCGTGGTCCGTTGCCCGCATGGCCGTCAGTCGCGGCGAAGCCGCGCCTTGCGGCCCGGCTCCGTTCGCGCTGGCCGGGCGTGGCCGCGCACCGTGGTACGCGCATCCGGCGACGCTTATGCGTCGACCGTGATGACCCCGCGCCGGATCTGGTCCAGTTCGATGCTTTCGTACAGCGCCTGGAAATTGCCGTTGCCGAACCCCTCATTCCCCTTGCGCTGGATGATCTCGAAAAAGATCGGCCCGAACATCGGTTCGGTGAAGATCTGCAACAACAATCCTTCCTCGCCGGTATCACCGTCGATCAGGATGCGGTTCGCCTTCAACCGGGCAAGGTCCTCGCCATGGTTCGGCACGCGCTTGTCGACCAGCTCGTAATAGGTTTCGATCGTGTCCTGCAACCGGACGCCGCGCGCGCGCAGCTTTTCGACCGTGCCGTAGATATCGTCTGTGGTGAAGGCGAGATGCTGGATTCCTTCGCCGTTATAGTCGCGGATGAACTCCTCGATCTGGCTCTTGTCGTCCTGGCTTTCGTTCAACGGGATGCGGATCGCCTTGTCCGGCGCGATCATCGCCTGGCTGAACAGGCCAGTCGCCTTGCCCTTGATGTCGAAATACTTCTGTTCCTCGAACCCGAAAATCTGGTTGTAGAACGTCGCCCATGTCCGCATCTGGCCGCGCTTGACGTTGTGGGTCAGGTGGTCGAGCAGGTCGAGACCGACATTGTTCTGTGCCTCCGCCGCGTCCGCGGCGGGCACCGCGTCCCAATCGTCGTACATCGATCCGGCGGCACCGTGCCGGTCGACCAGATACAGCAGCGACCCGCCGATCCCCTCCAGCACATAGCCTTCGCCCAGCGCGCCGCGCGATGCGTCGGCAGGCTTCGCGCCGCGCGCGACGGCGGCATCGAACGTCGCCTTCGCATCGGCCACGCGGAACGCCATGCCGGCGGCCGATGGCCCGTGCGCGGCGGCGAACGCGGCGGCATGGCCGTCGGTCGTGCGGTTGAGCAACAGGTTGATCCGCCCCTGCTTGTACCGGACGATATCCCGCGTGCGATGGCGATGCGCGGCGACGAACCCGAACTGTTCGAGCTGCTCTGCCATGCGGTCGACGTCGGGCGCGGTGAATTCGCAGAACTCGAACCCGTCGAGACCCAGCGGATTGACGTCCATATGCTCCATCGCGGCATCCTCTTCTTTTGGTATCATTTGATACGATGCTGCGCCGATGGTGCGGGGGTGTCAAGCCGGGGCGGTCGTCTCCAGCTGGTTGATCGCCGCATGGACGCGTGCCTCGATCTCCTCGCGCGGCAACCCGGCGGGGATGGGCGGCAGGAACCGGATGGTGATGACGCCGCTGCGCTGCGCCCCGCGTCGCCGCATGCACAGCCCGCTGTTCAGCGCGACCGGGACGACCGGCATGTCCAGCGCCTTGTACAACCCGGCGAAGCCTGATCGCAGCGGCGGCGTTTCGCCGGGCGCGACGCGCGTTCCTTCGGGAAAGATCAGCACCGACCGGTTCTGTTTCCGCGCCACCGCCGCTTCCTTCAGCATCGAACGCAGCGCCTTCGACGATGCATCGCGGTCGACCGGAATCGCGCCATAGGCCCGCGCCGCGCGGCCCCAGAACGCCATGTCGGCCAGTTCGCGCTTCAAGACGATCAGCGGTCCGTGGATGCGCTGCGTCATTTCCAGCGTCTCGAACATCGCCTGATGCTTGACCGCGAACAGGAACGTGCCCGGTGGCCGCTCCCCTTCCACCCGGACGCGGACGCCCAGCAGCCAGCGGGCGAGGAACCGGTGCGTCGCGATCCATACATGGGCATGGCGATGCATCGCCGCCTGCCCGAACCGCGCCGACAGCGGTGCGGAAACGACGATCGGCACCGACACCGTATAGAAGACGATGCGGAACACGATGGTGCGGATCCATGCGATCAAAGGTCGATTCCCGTCCTGAGTACGATGCCGCGCACCAGATATTTGTTATATTCGCCGAACAGCAGCCCGAAGCCCGGCGACCCGGCCACCGGATCGCGTACGACCGTGACCGAATTGCCCAGCGCGTTGCGCAATTCCATCGCGGCGCGCGCCATGTGCC
Organism: Sphingomonas sp. CFBP 13720; assembly: GCF_014842075.1. Taxonomy (GTDB): domain Bacteria; phylum Pseudomonadota; class Alphaproteobacteria; order Sphingomonadales; family Sphingomonadaceae; genus Sphingomonas. The sequence goes on along the minus strand of NZ_JACYVA010000003.1, from coordinate 96,439 downwards.
AGTTCGACGTCACCAGCCGCACCGACCGATAACGATGGCGACGGACCCACTGTGCCGTCTCGTCGGCGTTCGACCGGGTATCGACCGCTTCCTTGCCCAGATCGACGCAGCAGCGGAACAGCCGGCGCGGCGCATCAATCGCCGCCGCCAGTTCGCCGGGCCGGACGTCGGGATCGACGCCGGTGACCAGCATCCGCTTCGCCTCGCCGCGCTGGACGATCGCGAGGCCGCGTTCGATCCGGCCGGGCGCGCCGGTCGGCACGACGACGCCGTCGGTCACGGTACGGTTGGTGACCGGTTGCGGCAGGGTCACCGCGAACAGCGCGAAGCCCAGCGCATAGAGCAGCAGCGCGACCGAAGCGATGCGTCCGATCACAGCACGCGCGCCAGTCGGCGCAGTACCGCGATCCGCGCGGCCAGCGTCGCCAGCGCGACGAAGGCGAAGGGCAGGGCGGCGACGATCGCCCAGTCAGTCGCCTGCAACCGCACGCCATCGACCAGCTGCGATCCCAGCGTTCCCAGCCGGAAGCCGAGGAACGCCGCGACCAGCCCGCCGCTCAACACGCCGATCAGCCCGCCGGTCAGCGTGTCCCACGCGATCCGCCGTTGGAACAGGCGCGCGATCTGAAGGTCGGTCGAACCCAGCATGTGCAGAATGTCGATCGTGCCGCGATGGGTATCAAGCCCCGATCGAGTCGCCAGCAGCACGACGGCGGCGGTCGCGCTGGCCATCACCACCACCAGCCCCAGTGCCGTCCAGCCGAGCACGCCGATGAATCCGCGCACCGGGGCCAGCCACGTCGCATGGCGATCGACGCGGATATTGTCCGAACCGGTGCGGGCCAGCGCCTCGACGCGCGCCGTCGCGGCATCGTCGCCCTGCGCCAGATCGACGTCGATCATCGCCGGCATCGGCACGTCGGCGTCCAGCCCGGCTTCCCCCAGCCATGGTTCGAGCAGTTCGGCCATCCGCGCACGATCGACCTCGGCGGCGCGGGCCACGTCGCGCGATGCGCGCAGCCGCGACAGCAGCTGCGCGACCACCGCATCGCGGCGCGTCGCATTGCCCTCGATCACCTGCACCGTCAGCCGCGCCGCCAGTTGCCGGTCGAGCGCGCGCCCGGCCGACTGCGCCGACAGGCCCAGTGCGGTGGCCAGCGTGGTGAGGAAGATCATGATCGCCATGATCCAGATCATCGCCCGCCGCCCCTGCCGATCGTCGAGCAGTTGCTGCCCCGGCCGCATCCGCGCCATCAGCGTCCGCCGTCCGGCGGCGGGGGGTTGCGCAATTCGCCGGTCGGATCGGACAGCCGGCCGCGATCCAGCCGTAGCATCCGCGCCTGCGGCACGCGGTGCAGCAGGTGATAGTCGTGCGTCGCCATCACTACGGTCGTCCCCAGCCGGTTCAGCGATTCGAACAGCATCAGCAACCGGTCGGCCATGTCGGGATCGACGTTGCCGGTCGGTTCGTCGGCGACGAGGATATCGGGCCGGTTGATGACCGCGCGCGCGATCGCCACGCGCTGCTGCTCCCCGCCCGACAGCGTCGGCGGACGCGCATCGGCGCGATCGGTCAGCCCGACCCATGCCAGCATTTCGTCGACCGGGTCGGCGATATCTTCCTCGGCGATGCCCGCCACGCGCAGCGGCAACGCGATGTTGTCGCGCGTCGTCAGATGCGGGACCAGCCGGAAATCCTGGAACACCACCCCGATCCGGCGGCGGAATCCGGGCAGGCGGCTGCGCGGCGACAGCACCATGTCCTCGCCGAACAGGCGGATGACGCCCCGGCTGGGCCGCTGCGACAGGTACAGAAGCTTGAGCAGCGACGTCTTGCCAGCACCCGACGGCCCCAGCAAAAAGTGGAATGTCCCCGCACTAAGCGCAAAGCTAAGGTCGCTCAACGTCTCCGACCCCTGGCCATAGCGCAAGCCGACATTCTCGAACTGAACGATGTTGACCACGTGCGTCCCTGATCCCGCCGGTGATCGCCAATCGCACATGGGGACGTTCGTCTCAAGCGCGGTGCAATCGGCCTTGCCACGGACCCTGCCGTCGCCGTAGTTTCGACGTTTAAGATACTTGGCTTGCACGCATCCGCCTGGCGACAGGGCGCGGAGCGGGCGCGATGGGGGACTGGGGACGCAATGATCCTCGAATGCACGCAATGCCACATGCGCTATCTGGTCGCCGATTCGGCGATCGGTCCGGCGGGACGCACGGTGCGCTGTGCGGGATGCCGGCACAGCTGGTTCCAGGCCCCGGCGATGCTGGACCTTGGCGAGGCGGCCGCGGTCACCCCGCCGCCCGCCCCGGTCGCGCAACCCGCCATGGCGGGCGCGGCGGAGGATACGGGCGGCTATGCCCCCCGTCCGCGCGACGAGCCGTCGAACCCGTCCCCGTTGCGTGACGAGGCGCCCCGCCCGGCGCCGCTGCGCGCGCGCAGCGTGCCGATCGATCCGCCGCGTCGCTATGTCGACCCGGAAGCGGATCGCGCGGAGCGGATCGCGTCGGGCCAGGTCGATCCGTTCGCGCATCAGGCGCCGTTCGCGCCCCGCCGCAATCCGGCGCGCCGTCGCACCGCCGTCGCCATCGCGGCGGGGGTGGCGATGCTCGCCGCGACCGGCGCGATCCTCAATTCGGGCACGCCGGGCATCGCGCAGCAATTCGGCCTGCCGATCGGGCCGGGCGAAACTCCGCTGGAACTGTCGATCGGCACGCCGGAACGGCGGCTGTTGTCCAGCGGCAACGAATTGTTCGCAGTATCGGGACGCGTGCTCAATCCAACCGGTGCCCGCCACCGCATCCCCGATATCCGCGCTGTGCTGAAGGACAGTCAGGGCCGTATGGTCTATAGCTGGACCATTAAGCCGCAGACGCGCGCGATCGGCCCGAGCGGCAGCCTCGCGTTCAACAGCGCCGCGCTGGACGTACCCGCCAGCTCGAAGAAGCTGGAACTGAGCTTCGCGTCGGGCATCTAGGGCGGATCGATATTCGGCGCGAGGGTGCCGCTACGGCCTCCAAGGCCGCCACCCCGGGGCTTGGTCCGGGATCCATCGTGCGGTAATCGTTGGCGGTCGCGGCTTTTCGCTTCGTTCGCGGTCAGGTGGAACCGGGCTAGTCCGGGGTGACGGCATTCGACCGATTGTTCACCGAATGCCTATCCGTCCCGGGCGCGCACCGGTATTTGGCGGCGCGCTGGCGTGGCTTGTCGACGTCATTGCCAGCGCCGTCCGCCTGCCCCGATGATGGTCGTGCCGGAGGCATGCGCGTGTAGGCCGGAGGTCGGTCTCGCGTCCCTGCTGGTTGGACGTCGCGGTCCGGCGTTGAAGGGCTTGGCTCCCCGCCGCGACGCTGAGCGTCACCGTCCTGCTTCGCAACGGTGGTCCCGCGCCCCGCGTGGTGCGATGTCCGTTCGCATCGGCAAGTGGGCCGACTGGAACACGCGGCTATTGTGGCTAACGCCCGGTCAACTCGATCGCGACCACCTCCTCGAACGGACCGGCTGATCGTCCCAAGGCGGGGAGCCGTGTCGGCGGTCCGCCCATGGCCGGACGCAGTACGACTGCCCAACGTCGCCCGGATGTGGTAACTAATTGTAAAGAGGAGAGGCGAATGACAACCGAAGCCGCAATCACGGGCGGGGCGATCGCGATCATGCTGTATGCCTGTCCCGCCATGGGACAGGACCGGACGCCGCTCGTCGAACCCGACACGGCGTTTCGCGATCTGAGCGAAGGTCTCCCCGGCCCGGTTTCTCCGTCCAGCGGTACGTCGACCGTTTCCCCCAGCAGCGTTCCACAGGCGATGGAACGGATGAACGACACCGACACGCGCGCCGACCTGTCGCTGGGAGCGATCTATGCGCAGGGTGACTTTGGCACCGGGTCGAAATCGACGATCTGGAGTACCGCCATCGGCGCGCGGGTGCGCGCGGGCGATCTGACGCTATCCGCGTCGCTGCCGTGGATGCGGATCGAAAGCCGGTCGACGATCTTCACCGGCATCGATGCGACACCGGTCTTGGTCGACACCGACACGTCGCCCGACCGTCGGACCGCGCAGGGTCTCGGCGATCTGACCGTCGGCGCGTCGTACACGTTCGCATCGTCGGCATCGCCGGTCGAAGTGGAACTGTCGGGGCGGGCCAAGATCAATACCGCGACACAAAGCAGCGGCCTGTCGAGCGGAAAGAACGACTATGCGGTCGGCGTTGACTGGTCGGTTCCGTTGGGACGGATCACGCCGTTCGCGTCGTTCACCTATCGCTTCTTGGGCGATACCGAAGCGTACACGCTGCGCAACGGGTCGGCGATGTCGGGTGGCGCGTCCTATGCGGTCAGCAGCGATACCTTCGTACTCGCATCCTACCATTATGCGCGGTCCGCGACGGCGCTGGTCGACGACGCGCATGAACTGTTCGCGGGGGCATCGACGCGCATCGCCCGGTCCCCGCTTCGCCTGACGGGATTCGCCACGGCGGGGCTGTCGCGTGGCGCGGCGGACCTGTCCGCCGGGCTGGCGGTTTCGATGGGCCTGTTCAACCGTGACGCACGATGACCGATCCGTCGACCGATCGGGGACGCTAGCATGACCCCGCGTCGCCGACGCGCCGCGGCGGCGGTGGAGCGGGTATATGCGATCGGGGACGTCAACGGCCGGTTCGACCTGTTCCGCCGGCTGATGCACCTCATCGCGCGCGATCAGGCGCGACTTCCGCCCGTGCCGACCGCGATCGTCCTGCTCGGCAACATCATCGACCGGGGGCCGGATTCGGCGCGGATGGTCCGGGGATGCATGGCGCTGTCGGCGGCCAGCGACCGGTTCATCGTGCTGAAGGGCAATCACGAGGATATGATGGTCGAGGCGCTGCGCGGCAATCCGGCGGTATATGCCCATTGGCTGCGTGCGGGCGGTACGGCGACGCTGGCGAGCTGGGACGTGGACGCGACGGTCGCCGACGGTGCCGCCAGCGCCGGGAATATCCGTATCGCCGCCGAAGCGGTGGGCGACGATACGCTTCGGTGGCTTGCCCAACTTCCGCTGACGCACGACCATGGCCGGTATCTGTTCGCGCATGCCGGCATCCGGCCGGGCGTTCCCCTCCGCAAGCAGGACCCGGAAGATCTGTTGTGGATCGCCGACGAATTTCTCGATTCGACCGTGGATCACGGCGTTACGGTCGTTCACGGCCATACGGTCGCCGAAAGCGGGCCGGTGATCCGGTCGAACCGCATCGGGATCGACACCGGCGCCTATCGCACCGACCGGCTGACCGCGCTGGGGATCGAGGACGACCGGACGTGGACGTTGCACACCACGCCCGATGCCGCGCCGACCTCTGCGCGCGACGAGGCGATCTACCGGACCTATTACGAGAACGGCGTCGCACGGGCGCTGGGTCGCAGTCAGCTTCACGACGCGGGGAAATCATGATGCCTGCGCTCGACGCGTTCGTTGCATTCGGCGATGCGGCGCTCGACGCCGACCTTGCAGCGATATTGGGGCTGGGGGCGGACCGGCCGGCAGCGAAGCGTGTGCAACGCTTCGCCTTCGTCCCGGACCTGCCGCGATATCGCGATCAGGCGAAGCTGCTGGTATCGGCGCTGCCGGCGCTGGGCACGATCGCCGCGGTATGCGCTGCGGTGTATTTCGTTCGGCCGACCGCGCCGTTGCCGCCCGTGACCGAAGTGCCAGCCACTGCTCCGGCAACCCGGCCGGCCGGTCGCGACGCACCGGTGTCGGCTCCCGTTCCTGCTCCCGCACCCATGGCCGCGATCGACGTGCAGGATGCGGCACCTGCGCCGGAACGCGATCGAGAGGCGGTTCCGCCGCCCGAAACCCGTCCGGCGATACGATCGGCCCGCGCCGTCCGGCCGGCCGGAAGAACGGCGCCGGTGCCGCGTTCCACGCCCGTCGACCGTCCGGTACGGGCGTTCGCCCCGCAGGACGTCGCCGTCGCCCCATCGTCGCCGCGACCTTCCGAAACCGGGGATCGGGCACCCGTGGCCGTCCCGGTTGCCGTGGCGCAAGACTCCCGGCCGGATCTGCCTGCCCCATCCGAAGCAAAAACGCCGTCGGAACGGACGCGGCGCGACAACGTAACCGCGATCCGATCGCTGCGCCGGCAGTTCTGAAAGCGGCGCGTACCGTCGAGGTGGCGGGTGACGGCGGAACTTCGTCGGGACCAGCGATAGCCGCCTGCACACGGTGCCGGTCGTTCGGGCACCAGCGCAGAATATCGATGCGCTGTGGCAGTCGCCATACGGGTGCAGGCGGTCATATCAAGAACACGCCGCGTCACTTCGACTACCGTCATGTCCCGCCGCTGACGGAACAGGTTCGGGTAAGCTTCCTGCCATAGCGTTCCTATCAGCCAGCATGAACGGCCCGTCGTAAAGATGAGAGCGCGTCGGCTTGCAGCAGGAGGAGCGACGTTGCCGATACTATCGGCCTAGTTGGGGGGAATTGATGATGCGTCTTTCATTCAGGGCATTACTGCTCGCGGCTGCGGTGTTTCCAGGTACGGCGATGGCGCAGGACGCGCCGACGTCCGATCCGAAGCAGCCGACGGAGGTTCCGCGCGACGCCGCGCCGGACGAAGGAACGCAGACCGTCATTTCGGGCCAGCCGGAACAGATCGCCGAAGAGCGCCGTGAAGCGCGCGATGCCGCCGGGTCCGATGCACAGGCCGATATCGAAGTGACGGGCAGCCGCCTGTCGGACGGTGACGTCACGTCGCAGAAGATCATCATCACACGCGAACAGATCAAGGCGCGCGGCGTGACCTCGGTCGAGGATCTGATCCGCACCCTGCCGCAGAGCGTCAATACGATCGGTGCGATTACCAACGAACGCGGACGCGGACCGTTGTCGCAGCGGGCGCGCGGATCGGACGTGTCGCAAATCGGCAGCCTCGGCGTGTCCGCCGCCAATCTGGGTGGCACCGGTGCGTCGAACACGCTGGTGCTGGTCAATGGCCGGCGGATGGCGGGTGCGGCGGGGATCGAGGACGGGTTCGTCAATCTGAACGGCATTCCGCTCAGCGCGATCGAACGGGTCGAGATCATCCCCAGCGGATCGGCGGCGATCTATGGCGCGGATGCGTTGAGCGGCGTCATCAACTTCATCCTGCGCAAGGATGGCAAGGGCCTGACCCTGGGTAGTCAGGCGCTGGCGTCCAGCACCGATGCCGACAGCGCACGGTTCAACGCGTTCGGCGCGTTTTCGTGGGGAAGCGGGCGCATCTCCGGCACCGCCGACTATCAGATGCGCAAGCCGGTCAACAACCGGAAGTCGGGCTATGTCACCGACGATTATTCGTCCTATTTCAACGGTGACCCGCAATTCGATTACCGGCGGTTCACCACGGGATTGCAGCCGGGGGTCATCGACCAGTCCGGTTCCCGCTTCGATCCTGTAACGGGTACGACGACGTTTGTCTCCGAAGGGCTGACGGTACGTCCCGGGCTGAATCGTCCGGCGACCATTGCAGACTTCGTCCGGATCGGAAACGAATCGCTGCGCGACTTCATTCCGAAGTACGCGGGTCCCGAGTCCGAAACGATCAGCGTTACCGGTAACCTCGATCAGAAGATCACCGATCGCCTGTCCTTCTACGCGCAAGGCATGTATTCGCGGGCGAAGAACCGGCAGCAGGCCGATCTGGGACAGGGCCTCCAACTGACGCTGGCGCCTGGTCAGGCGTACAATCCATTTCCCGCCTTCGGCACCAATTCCTTTCGCCCCGAAACCGATGTCTATTATTTTCCCGCGGCCGAGGTCGCCGCAGGACTGATCCAGCCGCGTGAATTCAACAATACCGCAACCCAATGGTCGGTGAATGCCGGTCTGACCTATCAGTTCAACGACGATACCCGGCTGAATCTGATTTATACGACGTCGCGTTCCACCAGCAACGGGGACGGGGTGGCGCTGGGATCAGTCGCCAACATCACCACGCTCGCCAACGGAACCCGGGGTTGCTACAATTTCGAACTGGCCCAGAACCGGATCAGCGCCGAACGCCGCGCCGCATTGCAGGCAGCGTTCGACGTCCAGTGTCGCGCGCTCACCAGCCCGGATCCCGCGGTAGCTTTCAACCCGTTCGGTACGGGTGGCGGCAGCATCACCGATTTCCTGTACAATGATCCCACGGAAAATCGCCAGTCGCGGTTGCAGCAATATGAGGCGCGCCTCAGCGGATCGCTGCTGACGCTGCCTGCCGGCAAGCTGACCTATGCGATCGGCGGCGAATATATCGATGACGGTGTCGACAGCCGGGAAGTCCGTGACGTCACCGGTGCGATGGGCAGCCGCGACCGCTATGCCGGTTTCGTCGAACTCAACCTGCCCATTCTCGGCCGGGGCTATGACCTGCCCCTGATGCGCACGCTTACCTTCAACCTTGCGGCCCGGCGCGACACCTTCGATTCCGAAGGACCGATCGGCACCGTCGACGACCTGCCGGTCGCGCAGGGCGGCGAGCTGTTGTTCGGCAAGAACTCGTTCAGCCGCGTCACCCCGTCGTTCGGCGTCCGCTACCAGCCGGTCGAACAGTTGACGTTCCTCGCGAAATGGGGACGCGGGTTCCAGCCGCCCCCTTATACGCAGTTGTTCACGCCGGCGGGCACGCAGGAATCGTTCGCCAGCATCATCGGCGATCCGTTCTACGACTGCGCGGCGAACCGCGACTGCGTCCGCAACCAGCCGGCGCGCGGGTATCTGGTGCCGCTGATCGTCGCGCCCAACGTCGATCTTCGTCCGCAGACGTCGCGGCAGGAAAGCTTCACCGCATCATGGCGGCCGACCGGTTTCCTAACCAGCCTCACGCTCGATGCGACCTTCAACCGCACGGTGATCCGCAATGAGTTCGCCCGGCTCGACGATTTGAACAATCTGTTGACCCGACAGGAAATCTACGGCCTGAGCCAGTTCTATCCCCGCGGTGCGAACAACAAGATCACGCAGGTCAATGCCAGCGTGTTCAACATCACGGGTTCCGAATATTCGTCGATGACCTATGAAGCCAGCTACAACTTCATGACCGGCATCGGCAATTTCGAGCCCCGGGTTATCGTGATCGACAACCTGAAATCCGAGCGTCGTGCGTTGCCGGACAGCCGGACCGTCTCGACGCTCGGCAAGATCCAGGGGCCGGACGATTATCGTGTGGTCGGATCGTTGGGATATTTCCGGGACCATGTCGCGCTGACGCTGTGGGCGTATCACACCCCCTCCTACGTCAACGATTACGACACCAGCCTTGAGGCAGGACTGGAAACCGCGACCGAAACGCGTCGGACGGTCGACAGCTATACGACGTTCGACCTGACCGGATCGTGGAACACGAACCAGCGGTTCCGGTTCAACTTCGCGGTGCGCAACCTGTTCAATCCCAAGCCACCGTTCGCGCTGGTGCAGAACCGGCCCTATGACACCGCCCGGTACAACGCCAACGGACGCACCGCGATGGTGCAGGTGGAGTACAACTTCTGATCCGATACGACCGCAACGCCCTTTGTCCGCAAGCGGGACGAAGGGCGTTGCGCCGCCCGGGCGGCGCTGGCAGGAGACGTGCATGCGCTTGCTGATGGTCGAGGACGACGCGGGGGTCACGGAGACGCTGGCCACCTATCTTCGCCGTCAGGGGTATGTCGTCGATGCTGCGGGGACGCTCGACATGGCGCGCGAGGCGCTGGCGTCCAACCGGTTCGACCTTGTCATCGTCGATCGCACGCTGCCCGATGGCGACGGCATGGAACTTGTCGTCGGCGCGGCAGAGCGCGGTCGGCCGCAACGTTTTCTGATGCTCACCGCGATGAGCGGGGTGGAGGACACCGTTGCCGCGCTGGAGGCGGGTGCGATCGATTACGTCGTCAAGCCGTTCGAACCGCGCGAGTTGCTGGCCCGCATCCGCAACGCCCTGCGGCGCGAACTGACCGAACCGCAGGCGCTGAAACGTTTCGGCCCGCTCAGCTACGACGTCGAGACCAACGGCTTCACGATCGACGATGATCCACTCGTCCTGCGGCGGACCGAGGCGCTGATCCTCGCTGCGCTGATCGCCCGCCCCGGCGCGATGGTCCAGCGTGAGACGATGGAAGCCCGCGTCTATGGCTATGACCAGTTCGTCAACGCCAACTCACTGGAATCGCAGATATCGCGCCTCCGTCGACAGCTCGCGGCGCGGACCGACCGGGTACGGATTCAGGCGGTGCGCGGCGTCGGCTATCGCCTGAGCGAGACGTGATGCCAGCCTGGTGCAAGCCAGCGGTGCGATGCTGACCCCGAACCTGTGGCCCGTTCCCCCTTTCGATCGAGATCCGATGCAACCGACTGACGACATTGCCGATGCCCGCGCAAGCGCCGCGGAGTTCACCGCCACCTTCCGCCGCATACGGGACGAGGTGGGGCGCATGATCGTCGGCCAGCACGCGGTCATCGACGGCGTGCTGACCGCGCTGATGGCGGGCGGGCACGTCCTGTTGGAAGGCGTGCCGGGACTGGGCAAGACCGCGCTGGTATCGGCGGTCAGCGAAGCGGTGTCGGTTCCCTTCTCTCGTATCCAGTTCACGCCCGATATGATGCCCGCCGACATCATCGGCACGTCGATGCTGACCGAGGGAGAAGGCGGTCGCCACGAACTGACGTTCGAGGAAGGACCGATCGTGTCGAACCTCGTCCTTGCCGACGAGATCAACCGCGCCACCCCGCGCACGCAGTCGGCGCTGCTGGAGGCGATGCAGGAAAAGCAGGTCACGGTCGGGCGGCGCACGATTCGCATGCCCGATCCGTTCTGCGTCATGGCGACGCAGAATCCGGTCGATCAGGAAGGCACCTATCCGCTGCCCGAGGCACAACTCGACCGGTTCCTGTTCAAGCTGCTGGTCGGCTATCCCGACGAGAGCGAATATCACGCGATCATCGACCGGACGACCAGTGCCCAGACGGTGCGGATCGCGGCGGTCAGCGACGCGGCCACGCTGGTCCGGATGCGCGCCGTGGTGCGCGCGGTGCCGGTGGCACAGGTCGCCAAAAGCTATGCGATCCGGCTGGTGATGGCGACGCAGCCGGGCAGCGACTATGCGCCCGATATCGTCACGCGCAACGTCGCACTGGGCGCGTCGCCGCGCGGGGTGCAGGCGCTGATGCTGGCGGCGAAGGTACAGGCGCTGCTCGACGGGCGGTTCGCGGTCAGCACCGACGATATTGCGGCGGTCGCGCTGCCGGCATTGCGTCACCGCATCGTCACCAACTTCCACGCGCAGGCGGGCAGCGTCACCGCAGATACACTGGTCGAAGAGGTGCTGGCCGCCGTCGAGCGACCGACCGACGGCTGACACGATCGACGGTGATCGCCCGGTTGTCGCGGACGTTGCACCGCATGACGACTACCGGGCAACGCTGCGGCAGGGTGAACATATGGTCTCGTCCCACGGGCAATGGCCATGATGCAAGCCGGTCGGAAACGCTTCAGCGCAGCCGTTTGCCATAGACGTCGCGGACCTCGACCGGGCCGAGGTTCAGTGCGCGCACGTTGCGTTCGATCGTTGCCAGATCGCCGACCACGACCCATGTCAGTTCCGCCGGGCGATAGGTTTCGCGCGCGACGCGGTTGACCTGTTCCTGCGTGACCGCCGCCAGCCGCTCGCCGGCCCGACGCGCGTCGTCCAGTGGGCGCCCGCGATCATTGGCGCGCACGATCGCCTGCATCACCGCCGCGTCGCTGCCCAGCGTGACGGGGATGGCACGGATCGCGGCCGTGCGGCGTCCGTCCAGTTCGACGGCATCGATCGGACGGGTCGTCACGATCGCGGCCACCTCGTCCCGTATTTCGCGCATCGCGGCGGCGGTGTGGATCGCTTCGATCGCCCCGCTGGCGCTGAACAGGCGTGGTCCTGCGGGCGCGTCGGCGATCCCGCCCTGGAAGCCATAGGTCCAGCGCTTGTCGCCGCGCAGGTTCATGTTGATGCGGCTATCGAAATCGCCCGCCAGTGCCATGTCGGCGACGACCTCCGCCGCGCGGCGATCGGGAGCATAGGGCGGGACCAACTGGCCGACCGTCACCAGAGTTTGCGCCGCCCCCGGTACGTCGATCAGGATCACCCGGGCGCCAGCCGGGGCGATTGGCGCATCGTTGACGGCGTGCGCGGGACCGGTGCGCCGCCAGTCGGCGAAGTGGCGCTCGGCAAGCCGCCGCGCTTCCGCCGGGGTGATATCGCCCATCATCACCAGCGTAGCGCCATCCGCGCCCAGTTCGCGGCGATGGAAATCGGTCAGCATGGCGTGGGTCAGCGGCTGCGTCGTGTCGCGACCGAACAGCCGTCCATTGGGGTGATCGCCCCACAGCGCGTTCAGGAGGACCGCCTGCGCCGCGTTCTGCGGCGCGGCGGCATAGGCGGCATTGCGGCCCGCCGCCGCAGCATTGTACGCATCGATCCTCGCCTGCGGATAGGCGGGGTGGCGCAGCATGTCGGCGGCCAATGCGAACCCGGCCGGCGCGTTGCGGGTCAGCGTCGACCAGCTGAAGCTGCTCGTGCGGGCGCTCCGGCCGCCGCCGACGACCATTCCGGCACGTTCGCGCGCCGCCGATAACGCTGCCTCGCCGGTTTCGGTCGTTCCCGCCGTCATCAGTGCCAGCGCCTGACCGACCGTGCCGGGGGCGTAGCGCAGATCGGCGAGCGTGCCTGTAGGAAATTGCAGATAGGCATCGACGATCGGCACGTCGTGCCGTTCCGCGACGATCAGCGTCAGCCCGTTGGCGAGGGTCGTCTTCGTAAGCGGAGGAAACTGCACCGCATCCTTGAACGGGCCGGGCTGCGGCAACCGGCTGCGGTCGACCATCGGCGCGGACACGGCCGCAGATGCCGGCGGGCGAGCCGTGACGACCGGGTCGGGGGCGGTGGAGGCCGCGGCGGGCGGTAGCGGCGTGGGCGTGCCGGGCAGGATGGTCTGCTGGTAAAAGGGGCGGGACAGCCAGCGCGCGGCGACCTGTCGCAACTGCGCGCTGGTCGCCCCCGCCGTCCAGCCGCGCTGGCGCAGCAGCGACGCGGGGTCGCCCAGATACAGTTCGCCCAGCCCCATCTGCTGTCCGACGGCGGCGTTGTCCTGCATCTGGCGCAGCAGCATCTGATCGGTCATCGCGGCGATGGCGGAGAGCCGCGCCTGATCCGGCCCGAGCGCGATATAGCGCGCGAGCGCGGCGTCCAGTGCGGCTTCGGCTTTTGCGACGGGGACGTCCGGCCGCACCGCGATCGACAACGAGAAGGTGGTGGAAAGCTGTTGCTGATCCATCGCGGTAGTCAGGCTGGACGCGGGCAGTCCTTCGCCGACGAGGACTGACTGCAACGATGCGGGGCCGGGCACCTTCATCGTCTGTTCGACCATCTGCAACAGCGTCATGTCGCGCGCGGCGGCGGGATCGACCGGCCAGACGCGGGTGATGACGGGGGCGGGGACGGCATCCTCGAAGACGACGCGCCGGATCCCCGGCATCTCCGGGCGCAACGCTACGGGGCGGGGAAGCGCGGGGCCGCGCGGCACATCGGCGAAATATCGCGCTACCTTCGCCCGCGCCGTGGCGACGTCTATGTCGCCCGACAGCACGAGGATGGCGTTCCCCGCGCCGTACCACGTCCGATACCACGCTTTCACCTCGGCCAGCGTGGCGGCGTCGATATCCGCCATCGTGCCGATGACCGGGCGGGTATAGGGGTGCCCGGCCGGATAGAAGTCGCGCTGGAACCGCCGTTCCGACAGCGATGCGCCCGATGGCGACTGGAGCGCTTCGTTGCGGACCACGGCGCGCTGTTCGTCGAGCGACGCCTGCGTCAGCCCGCCCGCCAGATACGCCATCCGGTCCGATTCGAGCCATAACGCGAGGTCGAGTGCATTGGTCGGCACCGTCTGGTGATACTCGGTATAGTCTGCCAGCGTGCTGGCATTCGCGTCGCGCGCGCCGGCCAACAGCAGCGGGGTCAGATAGTCGCCGCCGCGATGCGCGGTCGGCTGGAACATCAGATGTTCGAACAGGTGCGCGAAGCCGCTGCGCCCGCGCGGTTCGTCCTTCGACCCGACCTTGTAATAGACGCCTACGAACACGTCGGGATTGCGGCGGTTGCTGTGGACGAGGACGGTCAGCCCGTTGGGCAGGGTGAAGCGTTCGACGTCGAAGCGGATCGGGGCCGGCACCGACGTGGCGACCTGTGCGATGGCGGGCGACGGGGCGGCGGTGGCGAGCAGCAGGGCAAGGCCATGACGGTACAGCGGCACGATCGGTCTCCGTCGCGCAATGGGGCTTGGGGCGCGTCCGGACGATCAATCACGGGAAGCTTGCACCAGCCTTGCGAACGGTCGACGTCAGGTTGGTGCAAGCCAGCATGTTTAGGCAGATATGATGACGAACGGCCACTGCGTATGAACATCGAATCCGGTGCGGCATTGCGCGGTCGGCTGGACGTGCTGGAAGCGCGGGGACGGTCGCATCTCGACGCCTGTGACCGGCGCGATTCGCTGGTCCGCGCCACGTCCGTCGCCGTTCGTGCCGGCGTGATCGTGCCGTTGCTGGGGTTCGTACTTGCGTTCGTGCGCCCCGTACCGATCGTACTGCTGGTGGCCGGATCGATCCTTGTGCCGCTGCTGGCGGCAGTGATTGCCCACGCGCTGCGCCGGCGGACCGTGATCGACCGTGAAGCGGCGCTGGCGCTGTTCGATCGCCGTCCGGGCTTCAAGGATCGCGTGGCGGTCAGCGATGAATTTCTAGCCGGCCCGGTCCGGGGCGGGTTCCACGACGCGGCGGTGGCGGAGGCCGCGCCATGGCTGGTCCGCGCGCTCGAAATACCGCTCGATCGACCGGCAGTGCGCCCGGCGGTGGCACGGGTCGTCCGGTCGCACCGGCTGTATCTGGTCGCCGCAGGACTGCTGCTGTCGCTGGCGTTGCTGCTCGGGCGACCGATCGGAGCGGCGTCGGATCGCCCGATCGACGATACCGCAACCACTGGCGTTGCGAATGGTGCGGCCGGTGGCAATGCGTCATTGGTGCCGGACGCGCCGCGCGCGACGCTGGCGTCATCGTTCGTCGCGATGCTCGGCCAGCGGTTGGGGCTGACCGATGCCGCGCGCGGACAATCGGATCGGGACGAGGCAGCCCTGCCGACCGGCGGTGCGATCGACGGGACGCGGCGGGCGGAGGCAGCGCACGCGGGTGCCGGCGCCGGGACCGCCACGGCGGGCGCAATCGCATCGGCCGGCGGTGGACAGGGTGCGGCCGGACGCGGTGGCGGCGTGGCCGGTGCGGGCGAGGGCATGGCGGGACGCGAAACCGGCGAGGCTGGCGGTGCCGGTGCCGGGGGCGACCCGGACGCGCGCGGGGACCGCGCGGGATCGACCCCCGGCACGCCGTCTTCGCCGGGGGGCGATCCGGCGCGTGCGACGCCGCGTTCCCCGGAGGCGGCCCGGCGCGCGCAGGAACGGCAACAGGCAGCGACGGAAGCGGGACAGGCATCGGCGAACGCACCGGGCAGTGCCAATCCGGCGGCGGCGCGGCAGTCCGCCACCCCGCCGCGACCGCAATCGGGCGACGGTGCCAAACCCGCGCCATCGCGCCCAAGCGAGAATGGCGAACGCGAGGAACAGGCGCAGGGCAACACGCCGGGACAGGGCAGCAACACCCCCGGATCGGCGCAGGATGCGCTGAAGCGTTCGCGCGGGCTGTCGTCGCTGTTGCTGGCGGTGCCGACGGTCGACCGACTGGCCGGCACGCCGGGCGCGGGCGTGTCGCGCTCGACCATCCGCCGCGTGCCGCCGCAATCGCGCGACGCGGGGGCGGTCGTTGCGGGCGCACGCGGCAGCCAGGGCGGCGACGCCGGGGTCGGCACGCATCGCCCCGCCAACCCGCATGACGCGCGGCTGGTGCGCGACTATTTCGCGCGCGGCGACGCCGGGCAGGGCCGGCGATGATCGCGCGGTGGTTCCGGCGGCGGGGGGTGGCGATGGCTGTGCCGATGCCGATAGCCGGCGACGCGGACGCGGACGATAGCTGGTTCGATCCCGCTTTCCTTGCCGGACTGGAGCGTTTCAGCCTGCGCATCGCCGACGCGCAGAAGGGTGGTCGGCTGGCCGACCAGCGGACGCCCGCGCGTGGGCAGGGTGCGGACTTTGCCGATTTCCGGTCCTACACGGCGGGCGACGACCTGCGCACGATCGACTGGAACCTGTATCGCCGGTTGGGCAAGCTGTTCGTGCGCGTGTTCGAGGAACGGCAGGACTTGCCCGTCTATCTGCTGATCGACGTGTCGCGCAGCATGGTGGTCGAAACGCCGCCGCGTCTTCACGCCGCACGGCAGGTCGCACTCGGGCTAGCCGCAGTGGCGTTGCGCCAGCACGACGCGGTGACGCTGCTACCTTTTTCGGACGGCGCAGCGGTTGCGCAGCGAGCGGTAAGTGGAAAGTCCAATATCGCGAGGGTGGCGCAGGCGCTCGCGACGCTGCGTGCAGAGGGGCGCACCGGTTTGACGGCGGCTATCCGACAGATCGGTGCGATGCGGATCCGGCGCGGGTTGCTGGTAATCATGTCGGATTTTTTCGACGATGACGGGATCGAGGCGACGGTGGCGGCGATGCGCGGGCTGCGGCACCGGTTGCTGCTGGTCCAGATGACGAAGGCACATGACGCCGATCCGACGATCGCTCCCGCGCTGGTCGGTGACGTCACGCTGGACGATGGCGAGGCAGAGGCGGGCGTTCCGTTGACGATCACGCCGGCGCTGACGGAGGCGTATCTGCGCGAATGGCGTGCCTTCAACCGGCAATTGACGGATTTCGCCGACGGCGGATCGGTGGGCCTGTTGCGGATCGATAGTGATGGCGACGTGCTGGAACAGATGACGGCGTTCTTCGCGCGGGGACAACTCCCATGGTGAACTTTGCATCATGGTCGGCCGCCGTGGTCGCGTCGGGCGCGCTGGTGATCGCCGCGCTGCTGTTCGTGTTGCAGCGGCTGCGCGTGCAGCGCCGCCGCGTCGCGCTGGCCGCCGCGCCCCTGTGGTCGCAGGCCGCGCGCGCCGCGCCGCCGCGCGTGCTGGGCGGACGGTTTCGACGGCCGCTGTCTTTCGTTCTCGCGCTCGCAATCGCGCTGGCGCTGTGGCTTGCGGCATCGCGTCCCGAATCCACCGCACCGCCTGCGGGTGGTGTGCACCTGTTCTATCTCGATGCATCGGCGCTGATGACGGGCGACGGCGCGTTCGCGCGGGCACGCACGGATCTTGTCCGTCAGGCTTCGGCAGTGCCGCCCCGCGCACGGCGCGTCGTTCTGGGCGATCCGTCCGCGACCACGCTGCTGGCGGCAGGCGAGGACGGTGCGTTGCTGCCCGCGCGGCTGGATGGCGTGCGGCCCGGCCTCTACCCTTCCGCCTTCGCGCGCTGGCTGGCGCAGCGCGATCCGGCCACGCCGGTGACGATCCATTATTTCGGCCATCGCGCGGTGTTCGACGCGGCGCGGCGCGCCAATGGCCGCGTGCGGCTGGTCCCCGGCTTCCTTGCCGATCCGGTCGCGGCCAATCGCGGCATCGTCGAACTGGGCGTGTCGCCCGCCGCGTCGGGCGCGTGGGACCGCGCCGATGTCTTCGTCGCCATCACGGACAGTGCCGCGCGCGCGCCACGACCGGACGACCTGCGGCTGCGGCTGGGCGACGCCGCCCTGTCGCCCGCGCGGATCGAGGCGGCGGGCGATGGACGGTTCGTCGTGCGTGACGTGCCCGCGACCGGGAAAGCGCTGGAGGTAGCATTGCAACGGGGCGACGATTTCACGGCGGACGATCGGGCGAGCATCCTGATCCCCGATCTCCGCCCGGTACGCGTCGCGATCGGCGCGGGCGTGCCTGCGACGATCGAGCGGGTATTGCGGCTCGATCCGGCTTTCCGCATCGTCACGGCCGACGCGGCGCAGGTCGTCGTCCGCCTTGCCGGGACGCCCGGCGACCGGTTGCCGTCGCTGATCCTGACCGATCCCGTGGCGGAGCCGGCAACCTTCGTCGTGACCAGCCCGGCGGGCGACGGCGACGTCGCCCTTGCCGACCGGATGGACTCGCTGGGGTTGCGCGGGATCGACGCGGGGGTGCTGGCCGACGATCTCGGACGGTCGGTCGCCTTGCGCGAAGGCACGCCGACGACGGTACGATCGGTCAGTGCGTGGCGATCGCTGTTCGATGGGCGGACGGCGTTCGCCCGGTCGTCCACCTTGCCCCTGTTCGTGTCGCAGACGTTGCGCTGGCTTGCACGGCCGACCCCGTGGGTTCCCTATGCGAAGGCGGGCGAACCGCTGGTCGATCAATCGGCGCTCGACGGCCTTGCCGACGATCCCGCCCTGCGCGAACAGGGCCTGGGCGACGGCGTGTACCTGCCGGAAGCGGGCCGGACGGTGATTGCCGGGCGCGAGGTGCGCGTGGCGCTGGCCGATCGCGAAACCAGCCGGTTGGCGGCGGCACGTCCCGCCGCAGCGTCGCCGGTGGCGGACGTGTCGAGCGGTAGTCTGATCGACCTGTTGTTTCCCGCGCTGCTGCTGGTGGCCTTCACACTGCTTGCCTTTGAATGGCGACTGTTCCAGCGCGGATGGATGCCATGACGGTCGCATTCGTCCATCCGCACTGGGCATGGCTGCTGCTGGCGCTTCCGTTGCTGATCTGGCGGGTACGTCCGGGGGTCGGCCGCATCCAGATCGCGTTGCGGGCGGCGGCGCTCGCAGCCATCGTGATCGCGCTGATGCTGCCCAGCCTGCTGGTTGCGACCGGTCGGCAGTCGCATGTATTCGTGCTCGACCAGAAGGCTGCCCTGACCGAGGCGGCCCGCGCCAGCGCCCGCACGATCCTGAACCAGCGGATCGCGCGGTTGCCGGCCGGGGATACGGTGACGGTGGTGCAGGTCGGCGGCCGTTCCGTGCCCGTCCAGGCCGATCGCCATATCCTGCTCGGCGAACCCGCGTCGCTGTCCGCCGCGCTGGCGCAGGCGGTGGCGGCAGTGCCGCCGGGCACGGGCGCGCGCGTCACGCTCATCAGCGACGGCCTGTCGAACGACCGTCATTGGGGGCGAAGCGTTGCCGCGCTGGTCCGCCGGGGGATCGCGGTCGATACGGTGGCGCTGCGACCGGCGCGCCGCGCACCGTTCATCAGCGATCTGCGCGCCGCCCCGGCGCGGACCGGCGAAGCGATGGAAGCGGTGGCGACGGTGGAGGGGAATGGCGACGACGTCGTGGTCGCGCTCTATACCGGTGGACGGCTGCTCGCGACGTCGCCCGCATTCGCCGTCGACGGCGTGGCGCGGGTGGCGTTGCGGTTCACGGCGGGCGATACCGCGTTCCTGCCGTTGCGGGCGGTGCTGCGCGGCGGCGGGCGGAGCGACGCGGCGGGGTTCGACGCGGTGGCGGCGATCCAGCCGCCGCTGCGCATGCTGTATCTGGGCGAACGACAACGTGGTGCGGCGGTGCGGCTGCAACAGCTTCTGGGCCCCGGCATACGGATCGACGCGCCGACCGATGCGGCGACGGTCCGGGATTTCGGCGCATGGCCGCTGGTCATGATCGACGACCTGCCCGCCGCGCGCCTGTCCGACGGGGCGCAGCGCCAGTTGCTGCGCGCGGTGGCGCAGGGCGGCACGGGACTGATCCATGCCGGCGGCGAGGCGGCGTTCGGCGACGGCGGGTATCAGCGCGCGCCGCTGGCGGCCGCGCTGCCAGTCACGTTCCGGCAGGAGGAGCGCGCCGAAAAGCCCAGTGTCGCGGTCGCGGTCGTGATCGACAGTTCGGGATCGATGTCCGGCCAGCCGCTGGAGATTTCCAAATATATCGCCCGGCTGGCGGTGCGGAACCTGACGCCGCAGGACCAGTTCGGCGTGGTCGAATTCTATGGCGCGAAACAATGGGCGGTGCCGATGCAGCCGGTGCGCGACGCCCCCGCGATCGAACGCGCGATCGGCCGGATGCAGGCGCAGGGCAGCAGCGTGCTGTTCCCGGCGTTGCAGGAAGCCTATTACGGGGTGAAGGGCGCGCCCACCCGGTACAAGCATGTATTGGTCATCTCCGACGGGGACGTCAGCAACGGCGCGTTCGAACAGTTGATCCGCCACATGGCGGCGGACGGGGTCAATGTGTCGACCGTCGTCCCGGTCGCGGGAGAGCGCGGTATCGACAATATGGCGCAATGGGCGCGCTGGGGGCTGGGACGCTTCTATTACGTGCCCGATGATTCCAGTCTCGTGCAGCTCGACCTGTCGGTGCCCGGTACGACCGCGCTGCCGAACTATCGTCCCGCCGCCGCGCCGCCGCGTACGACGGTGGGGCAGGACTGGTGGCGCGATATCGGATCGCCGGTGCCGCCGCCGGTCGCGGGGCTGGTGCGCGTCGACGTGCGGCCGGAAGCGGACACGATCGTCGCCGCGGGCACGCCGCTGCTCGCCAGCTGGCTCTATGGCCGGGGGCGGGTGACCGCGATGATGACCGAACCGCTGGGGCAGGGTACGCGCGGCTGGGCCGGCTGGCCGCGCTATGGCGAATGGCTGGCGCGGGTCGTCGCGCGTACCGCCGCGCCGGACGTTCCGCTGACCGTGGCGTTGGACCGTGACGGCGGCGACGTGACGCTGACCATCCAGCGCACTGACGGTGCGGCTGGCCGGACGCCGGAAGCCCGGCTGGAACAGGGGCCGCGCATCGCGCTGACACAGCGCGCGCCCGGCCTGTTCGTCGGGACGGTCGCCGTGCCGGCGGATCGCGCCGCACTGGTCAGCGTGCGCGACGGCGACCTGCTGGTCCGCGCCGCCGATCGGGCGTGGTCGGACGGCGCGGGCGGGCGTCCGTTCTCTGCGCTGCACGCCTTGCCGCTGGCCGCATTGTCGCGCGTCACCGGCGGGATCGCGTCCGATGCGGATGCCGATCGCGCCGCCCCCCCGTCGGGCGGCGTGGGCGAGCGGATCGCGGTCGCATTATGGGGCTGGGCGGCGTTGCTCGCATTGTTGTTCTACCTGACGGAAATCGCGTGGCGTCGCTGGCCGTCGCGCCGGGCTGCATCGGCGCGGGAGATACGGATATGATACGGACCGGCATCGCCATCACGGCACTGGCGGCAGCGATCGCCGCGACCGGGCCGACCGCGCATGCGCAGGGCGGCGCGACGGTGGGGACGACGATGCCGTCGCTGCCCCGGCTGCTGGCGGCGCCGCGGCTGGACGTGCGCGGCGTGGACGGACTCTATCGGCAGGCTGTGCTTCAGAATGCGCTTCCGGCGCTGGAAGCGCAGGTCGCCGCCGCCGCCCGGCGGTCCGATACGCCGCCCGCCGCGCGGGCACGGACGTTGCTGATCGGCGCGCTGCTGGCGTGGCAGGACGGGCGGATCGACGCCGCGACCGCATCGGCCGATGCGGCGCTGGCGCTCGACGCCGGGGTCGATGCGCGACTGCTGCGCGCGCGGCTGTTCGATGCGACCGGCCGCCCGGCGCTGGCCGCGCCGCTCTATGCCGCTGCCGCATCCGCCGGTGCCGAAGACGCGGCGGGTCTGCGGTTGCGCGCCGCCATCGCCGCCGGGGACGATAGCGATCCGAAGGCGATCGCGCCGCTGGCCGGACAGGCGGAGGGACAGTCCCGGCGCGGCATCGCGGATCTGCTGGGCATATTGGGCGATCCGGCGGGGGCGCTTGCGACCTATCGTCCCGTCGCAGCCGGCGTGCCCGCGTTTTCCGCGCAGCTGCGCATGGCGCAATGGGCCGTCGCGGCGGGCGACCGCGATGCCGCGACCGTCGCCGCATGGGCCGCGTTCCGCGCGGCGGCGACGCCCGCCGACCGGCGCTACGCACTCGCCCTGCTGGCGGAGGCGTTCCGCAACGCGCGCGACCTGCCCGCGCTGCTGACCTTCCTTCAGGGCAAGCCCGCCAGTTCGGACGTGACCCAGTTGCGCGTCGACACGCTGGTCGAACTGGGGCGGATGGACGATGCGCTGGCGCTGTTGCGCGACAGCGTGGACCCGGGGCTGCGCGCGCAATTGCCCGGCGTCCTTGATCTGGCGGGACGGCGCGAGGCGCTGGTCGCCGAATATGAGCGGTTGATCGCACGCGATCCCGCCGCGCTGCGCTGGTACGACGCACTGGCCGTGCTGCACCTGAGCACCGGCGATCGCGACCGGGCGATCGCGGTCTTTCGTCGCCTGTTCGCCGCCAATCCCGCAAATCTGACGCTGCTGACCGATGCCGCGCGGCGGATGATCGCGATGGGGCTGACCGACGCCGGGCTGACGTTGCTGGGCGAAAGCGGTGTGGGGCGCACGACCGCGATCCGCATCTTCCAGTTCGAAAGCGATGCGGCGCAGGGCCGTACCGAAGCCGCCGCCGCCGTGCTGGCCGATCTGGACCGCCGTCTGCCCCCGCGCGACGCGCAACGGATCGCGGTGGCCGATGGCTATGAGCGGCTGGGGCGCGGCGGCGACGCGATGCGCGTCCTGACCGCGCTGGAACAGGCGGGTCACCGGTTCGGCTTCGACGAACAGCTTCACGTCGCGCGGCTGGAACGGGAACAGGGACGCGATGCGGCGGCGCTCGACCGGTTGCTGGCGCTGTGGTTCGTTACCGATCTGCCCGCGCAGCGCGGTTTCGTCGAGACGCAGATCGTGGCGACTGCGCGTCGGCTCGACCGCGTCGATGCCGTGTCCGATCAGGTCCGCGCGCGCATCGCCGCCGGGGACGATCGCGGTGTCGAACTGCTGGTGGTCCTGCGCATCGCGCGCAACGATCCGGCGGGGGCCGCGACCGCCGTGAATGGGTTCGCGGGCACGGCCGGCGCGTCGTCGGCGCGGCTGCGGCGACTGGCCGCACTGTATCGCCAGTTGGGCGACCGGGCACGCTATCGCGCGACGCTGATGCGTCTTGCCGGCGCCGATCCGGCCAATGCCGCGAACTATCTGCAACAGTTGGTGCGGGAGATCGCGATCCCGCCGCGCCGGGGCGAAGCGGTGCCGGTGCCGCCGGCCGAACTGGACGCGTTGCTGGCAAAGCTGAACGCCGCGCGCCGGTCCGATCCGGCGGAAGCGCGGCGTTTCGCGGCGGGCGTCTACGCCGCCGCGGGGCAAACCGACCGCGCGATCGCGCTGTACCGTCAGGCGGCGGCGTCGTCCCGGACCGATCGGGACGCGACGCTCGGCCTCGTCAACCTGTTGAACGGGGCGGGCGGGCGGGCACAGGCGATCGCATTGCTGCAATATCGCGCGGAATTCGCCGCGACCCCTGCCGATCAGGCGCAGGCGCTGGAGGCGCTGGCCGGCGTGCTGGCGGCTGCGTCGGGCGGTGCGGAGGCCGAACAGTCGCCCAATTATGCCGCGGTGCGGCTGTTATGGGCGCGGCGCTGGCTCTATTGGCGGATGGCGCGGGGTGACGATACGGCCGCGCTGTACGACCAGTTGGCCGACCTGTCCGAACAGATCGGCGATACCCGGACACAGCGCCGCGCGCGTGAAGCGTCGCTGGCGGTGGAAGGCACGCAGCGCGCCGCCACCCTGCGACAATTGATCGCGCTGTCGTCGGGCGGCGCGAACGGCGGCGCGGGTGCCTCGGTCGGCGACAATGATGCGAAGGCGCGGTACGGTCGTCGGCTGACCGCGCTGCGCCAACCATATCCGGCGGACGTCTACGCCGAACTGGCGGCGGCGATGCTGACGCAACGCGATCTCGCCGGGGCGGAGCGCGCCTTCGGGCTGATCGAGGATATTCCCGGACTGGTGAACGTCGATGCGTTGCGCGCCGATGCGTATCTGGCGTCGGGCTATCTGCCCCGCGCGCTGGCGGGATACAGCCGCGCGCTGTTGCGCGATCGCGGCGACGACGGGCTGATCCTGAAGACCGCGATCCTGCAGGAACAGGTGGGCGATCCGGCGTCGGCCCGCGACCTGTACTGGCAGTCGCTGCGCGACGCGGTGCTGCGCGTGCCGGTCACCGTCGTGGCGGGTCCAGCCGGTGAACCTTCCCCGTTTGAGGAGAGCATGGTCGAGGGGCTGTTGTTCACATGGCCCACCGACCCGACGACACGCGGCGCCATCACCACCGCGATCGAAACGATGACGCGCGAGGCGTTGGCGGTGCCGGGCGCGGCTACGACGCCGTCCAGGTGGGACCGGGCGGATCGCGCGCGTCGCCTGCTGATGATCGCGCGGCGGCTGGCCGCGGGCGGTCGCGATCGTGCGCCGCTCGCTGCGATCGAACCGTTGATCGGCGCCCGTTTCAACGACGATGCCGACTATGCGCGCGACCGTGCCATGTTCCGCGACCTGACCGGCGAGCTGCCTGTCCCCACGCCCGGCGGCAGCGACGCGGACCCGATCGAAACGGCGCTGCGCACGCAGGCGCGCGACGGCACGAACGCCGAACTGCGCCTCGCGCTCGCGCTTGAACGCGGCGACGATACCGAACTGGCGGGGCTGTTCGATGCAGCGGCGCGGGTCGAAGTTGCGACACGCGCGGCGCTGGGGCCGAGCGACTTCGTGTACCAATCGGCGCTAAACGCGATGCTGACGATGGTGGCGGGTCAGCTTTCCGCCGACCGGCAGCGCGCGGTGGTGCTGGCCCCGCTCGACCGCGCGGGCAATCGCGAAACGGCGCTGTTCGACCTGTATCGTACCGCACCGGCCCGGCTGGCATCGATGGAGCGCACGGCAGGCGCGCCGTTGCTGTCGAACGATCGGCTGATCGCGCTGATCCGTACCCGGTTCAACGATCCGACGCCCCGCCGCGTGACGTTGCGGCGGCGTAGCGGGCGACCGCCGGACGTCTTTGCCGATATGATCGCGCGCTTCTCGCTCGACGAACAGGTCACGCTGTATGCCGGCCTTGCCGAGGATGCGCAGCGGACTGGCAACGACCCGGTGCTGCTCGCGCCGCTGGAACAGCGGATCCTGCACCAGGCGCTGTCGGAGGCACAGCAGGCGCGGATGACGGCGGCGTTCCGCGAGGTGATGGGCAGGGAGGCGCTGGTCGCACCGCGCGTGCAGCGGCTGTTCGCACTGACCGACGTGCCGGTGGTCAACCGCCCGATCGTGAT
Source organism: Sphingomonas sp. CFBP 13720 (assembly GCF_014842075.1). Taxonomy (GTDB): domain Bacteria; phylum Pseudomonadota; class Alphaproteobacteria; order Sphingomonadales; family Sphingomonadaceae; genus Sphingomonas. The sequence goes on along the minus strand of NZ_JACYVA010000003.1, from coordinate 71,376 downwards.
CGCGGGGGCGCAGGCGCTGGCGGCACGATCGCCCGAAGATCGCGGTGTCGCCGACGCGCTGGCGGCGTATCTGCGCGGCGATCGTCCGGCCGCACTCGAAGCGTTGCTGCGGATCGGCGAGACGCCGGGCGGCAACGATTATGCGCCCGGGATCATCGCCCGTTTCCTTGCCGACGACTATCGCCGCGCCGGGGCAGCGTTCCTTGGCGTCGCGAACCCCGATGCACAGGCGCTGGCGCAATTCTATCGCCGCTACGTCCGTGTCACGCCGTCCGCGTTCGGCGGCACCGACGCGGATCTGCGCCGCTATCTCGAACGGCTGACCGCGCTCGATCCCGACAATGCCGTCTATCTCGCCGCGCTGCTCAACCGATTGTGGAGCGACAATGATCGGGCCGGCTTCGTCACCCGCCTGGCGGCGTTCGTCGCGGCGCATCCCGACGAACGCGACGCGGCGGCGGCGCTGCAACTCGCGCAGGCGCTGGCGGGACAGGCCGATGCCGCCGCCGCTGTCGCAGGCCGCACGCGGATCGACGTCGACGATCCCGATACGCTGATCGAACTGCTGGCGCGGGTCCAGGCGGCAAGCGGGGCCGGGGGCGGTCCGCCGACTTTCCTTACGCTGTTCGACCATGTCTATGCCGCGGCACGCCAGGAAAAGCCGACGCTGCCCGGCATCGCGGCGGTGGAGACGCGGCGGCAGCAGGACCGGACGGTAGCGCAGCAGGCGAGCGCCGACGTGCTGGACCCGATGGTGCGCGCGGCGGCCGATCCGGCCGGCGTGCCCGCCACGATGCGCGGCGTATGGCGGCGCAGCGCCGCCGATCCCGAAGCCCCCGATGACACCGCGGCGGTGAATCGCACGATGCTGCTCGACCGGATGACTGACATCGGTGGGTCCGCGACCCCGCCGGGCAAGCCCGATGGCGACGCGGTCACCGCCGCGCTGACCGGCACTCCCGCGATCGTCGCCGAACTGGAGTTGGAAGCGAAGCTGCTCGATCCGGTGGTCCGCCAGCAGCAACAGCCGTTCTACGACCTGATCGCGGCGGGCGCGTTGCGTCAGCGGACGGCAGATGCGCGGATCGACGCGCTGCTCGCGGCGCTGGACGGCGGCACGATCGGCGCGCATGATCTGCAACTGCTTGCGACGCTTGCCGTGCGCAGCGGACGGGTGCTGCTGCCCGCGCAACTCGCGGCGGTGCGAACGGCGACCGATCGCATTCCCGCGATGAGTGCGCGGCAACGCATCCTGTGGTCGCAACTGTTCGCGCGCAGCGGCGATACGGCGGCAGCGCAGCGGTGGCTGGAGGCGGCGGTGATGCAGATACTGTACATCGATGTCGCCGAACTGGCCGGTGGTGCCCGGCTGGCGACGTTCGATACCGTGGTGGAGGCGCTGAGGCTCTGGCCGGACCAGTCCGCAGCGGCAGCGGCGCATGCCGCGCTGGCCGCCCGGATCGATCGCGAGCGGGCGATCATGCCGCAGGACGACGTGCCCGGCGCGCTGCCGCCGCTGGTTCCGGCGTCGTAGCGGGGGATAGGACGATGGCATGGCTCCTGCGCTTTGGCCGGTCGATGCTGGGACAGATGATCCTGCTGTCGGCGCTGTTCGTCGGCGGCGGGGTCTATCTGCTCGCGGTCCGGCCGCTGCTCGACATGCCCCGGCTCGACCGGATCGATCCGCATGCATCCACACTGTCGGCGGTCCGAGCGACGATGGCGGACGCGGTGGCGCGGGGCGGGGACGCTGCCGCCCTGTCGGCCCGGATCGAACGCGATCCGGTGATGCAGCAGGTGCAGGAGCGTAATCCCGGTTTCCGCTATTTCGCGCTGCATGGCGATGTCCGGGTCGGCACGTCCGCGCCGCGCTACCTGACCGGAACCGGGGTCGCGGGAATGATCGCCGCGCGGCGTTCGGCCGGCGCGTCAGGAATGTGCGCTGAGTGGGAACGATCCTTCCGCCAATCCGCCGGGATCGACCATGTCGGTTTCCACGATTGCGGCACGCCGCGCTATTACGAGGTACGCGGGATCGCGACGCCGATCGACATCGCCCGGCCCGGCGCGGTGCGGGTCTATGCCGCCCGGGCATGGGGACACGCCCGCGGGTTCGTGTTTCCGGCCATGGGGGTGTTCGCGATCTGCATCGGCATCCTGCTGTGCCATAGCGTGCGCATCCGTCGGATCGCACGGCTTGCCGGGCGGGTCGACGACGACGAACGCGCACGCGAGCTTTCCGAACACGGATTGCCGACCGAATTGTCGCCGCTGATCCGTGCGATCAACCGGGTGATCGCCGACAGCGCCGCCGGGGAACGCCGCCGCCGTTTCTTCCTGTCGGCAGCGGCGCACGAAATGCGCACGCCGTTGACGATCCTGCGCACCCGGCTGGAAATGCTGGACGAGAGCGAGGACCGGACGAAGCTGATCGGCGACGTCCGGCGGCTGTCACGGCTGGTCAACGATCTGCTCACGCTGACCCGCATCGGCGAGCGTCCGCCGGTGCTGGTCCCGACGCGGCTGTTCGCGACCTGCCGCGCCGCGATCGATGCGCTGGACCCGGTGGCGATGGGACAGGGCGTGACGTTGCGGCTGCGCGGCGCGACCGGCGCGGTCGTACTAGGCGACGCCACCCTGATCGAAACCGCCGCCGCCAATCTGATCGGCAATGCCATCGCCGTCACGCCGCCGGGGGGAACTGTCACCGTATCGGTGTCGAATGCGGGCGAGTTGCGCGTCCGCGACGAAGGACCGGGCATCGCGCCGGACCGGGTATCCGAAATCTTCGAACCGTTCGTGCGGCTGTCCGATCGGCACAAGGGGCACGGGCTGGGGCTGGCGATCGTCCGGGCGATCGCCGACGCGCATCATGCGACGATCGACGTCGATACCACGCCGCCCGGCACCTGCTTCACGATCCGGTTCGTGCCGGAGGGGGAGGCGCCGGCGGCGTAGCGGCGGGCGGAATGTAAAGCTGCAATTCGGCACGCGGCAGGTCGAGCGCGAAACGCTGCAACAGCCCGAGCATGTCCATCCCGAGGATCAGGCGAGGCGCGCCGTCGGTCGACCCCGTGAAGGTCAGCGGCACGCCGCGAAAGCCGACCGGTCCCAGCGCGACCCGGCCGACCGTGCCGCGTCGCACGATCGTGCCGCCGATCGTCGCGCCGGTGATCGTGCCGTTCGCCTTCAGTCGCGGGTCGTCGTCGCGCCATCCCAGCGCGCGCAGCACCGCGCCGTTGGCCACGCTGCCTTCCGCCCCGGTATCGACCAGCGCGTCGATGACCACGCCATCGATCGCGACGGGCACGTGCAGCAATCCCTTGGCATCGATGCTTCCCCGGAGCGCGACATGATCGGCGGCGGCCGGTCCCGATGCGTCGACCGACAGCCGCCGCCCGGTCAGGTCGAACACCAGCTTGCGCCCGGCGAACAGGTCGATGCCCAATATCCCGCGCGCCCGCGTGACGCCAATTCGCGGCAGCGCGACGACCGCGGTATCGCGCACGTCGAACAGCGCGCTCGACATCCGCCGGACGCCATGCGCGCGCGCCGTCATGCTGCCCGCCACCCCGTTGACGGTGACCGGCTCATCGGTCGGCGGCAATCCCATCGTCTCGGCAAGCGCTGTGGTCAGCACGCTCGACTGCGCAGCGGTGTCCATCAGCATGTCGACGGGTGGATTGCCGTCGATGCTCACCGCGATCATCGGACGCATCTGGGAGTCGAGGGTGATCGGCTCGACCGCCGCCGCCTGCGGACCCGCAACGGCGAACGCGATCAGCATCGTGGGAAACAGCATTACTTCTCCGATCCACGGGCAGGCCGTTGCTCGGTGATAGCGCGGCAAGCTGACGCGAAGCTGCCGTGAACCGCCCGTGGTGCGGGGCGGAAGATCGCCGCTGCGTCGCGGCTTTCACGCTCCGGGCGGTGCGTCCATTTCCGCGACCTGCGTCCAGCCGCAGTAGTAATATCCGCGCGCTCGGCGCTCCCGATCGCATTCCAGTTCGACTTTTGCACGGTTCGGGACATTTCGGCGCGGTGCGGTCGTTGACGCCCGATCCTCGGGAGCATCAGATGAAAATGAAACCGTATCAGGCAGCGATCGCGGGCGGACTGGTGGCCGGATTGGTCACGACGGCGGTGATGGTGGCGGGTCGCAAGACCGGCCTGCGGACCAAGACCTTGGACCGCGATGCCGTCGACTGGATCGACGATCTTACCGGGTCGCGCAAGGTCATCGGGGATGCAGGCACCAGCGTCGTGGAGTTCGCCAACCATCTCGGGGCTTCGGCGGTGTTCGGCGCGGTTCTACCCGTGATCCGGCAGGCGGTTCCGTCGCTGTCCCCCGCCATGGCCGGCGTGCTGTACGGCACTGCCCTGTATGCCGTGAACATCGCCGGCATCGCGCCGGTCCTCGGCATCACCGAAGGCGAGATCGAAGCCGGGCCGCGCAAGGCAACCGAGCGTTGGGCGATCCACGTCCTGCAAACGGTCATCACCGCCGTGGTGGCGGAACGTTTTACGTCGAACGCAGCGGACTGATTGCCGAGGGTCGCGGCGACGTTGCCGGACTGCCGTGGCCTGCCCGCATAATATGCGGAAGCAGGCCGCGGTTTTGAGGGGTTACCGCTTCGCCGCGATCACCGGCTCCAGCGTGACCAGTGCGACGTCGTTGGTCTTCATCGCCACGCGTACCGACAGCCGGCCGTCCGCACCGACACGTGCGACCCGGTCGACCTCGGCCGCATCGGCGGTCAGCGTGCGCATACGGGCAAGCTGACCGGCGTCGAGCTGCGCGGGCAGCTTCATGTCGATATAGGCGGACAGCGGATCATTGCGGCGGAAACCAGTGCGATACACCCGGATGCGATAGCGACCCGGTGCGACACGGGCGAACGACAAGCTGACGGGCGCACTGACCGTCGCCGGCACGAGCCGCGTATAGAACGGCTTGTTGCTGACCGACTGAACCGGTTGATGCCAGTCCCACACCAGCGCCGCAGCGTAGCCGCCATCGACACTAACCATCGCGTTATCGTCTGCGGTAGGTACGCGTTTGCCGCGCAATGCATGCAGATACTTATAGGCAAACCATGCGGGCTTGCGGATGCCTTCGCGGTTCATCAGCCCAAAACCGCCGTGGAACGGCGTCGGGGGTGGCCCCGGTTCCTCGAACAGGTCGGAATAGGTCCAGTAGCTCATGCCCTGAAGCATTCCCTCGCTGCGTTTTAGTTTTGAGAGGATGTATGGGGCGCTGATATAGCTGTCGTGGACGAAGTCGCGTGGGGTGTAGCTGGTGCTCCATTCGGTGAAAAAGAGCGGCAGGTCGGGAAAGGGCGATGCCTTTATCTGCGCGCGCACCTTGCGCACGTCGCCGACGATCGCATCGGGGGACGGCGAGAGCTTCGTGTCCTGCTTGCCATCCTCGTCGAGGAATCCGCCGTCTACGCCGTAGGTATGCGTGGTGACGAAATCGACCGGCACCCGATTGCGGGCGGCGTGATCGAGGAACGCCGGAACCCAGTCGGCACCCGCCGTCGCCGGTCCGCCGACCCGCAGCGCGGGGTCGATCGCCTTGATCGTCCTGGCGGACGCGTCGTAGAGATCGAAATAGGCTTTCTGGTCCGCGCCTTCCCAGAAGTCCTTCAGATTGGGCTCGTTCCAGACCTCGAAATACCATTGGCGCACTTCGGCGGCACCATATCGATCGCGGCAGTGCCGGACGAATGCGTCGATCAGATCGCGCCACCCGTCGAAGCGCGGATGCGATGTGTTGCCCTTCCAGTAGAAGATCGTCTGTTCGGACGTCTTCAGCGCGCCGGGCGTGAAGCCCAGCTCCACGAACGGCCGGATACCCTTTGCCAGCATCGCGTCGTACAGCCGGTCGATCCCGCGCCAGTCATAGGTCGTCCGCCCGTCCACCACCCGGACGGTGCCCAGCACGTCGTGGAAGATGTCGTGGAAGCGAATGTAGCGAAAGCCGAGTTCGTTCACCGCCGTACCGAGCTGCGCCTGACTGTCGTCGCGGATCAGCGTCCCGGGAAAGTCCGATCCGATCGACAGATCGTAGAAGCGATCGACCGGCGTGACGGCGGTCGCAACGTCCACTTCGATGCGCCTTTCCCCCGGTCCCGGTCCGGCCGCGCCCAGCAGGAGCGGAAGGGCCACGGCGCATCCGGCAAATCGGGCAATACGAAATCTCATCCTGACCCCTGTCCTCACGGTTGGCATCCTCGCCGCCGACGGTGCTGTTGCCGGGTCGATGGACGCGCGGTCACGCTAGCGGCGTTTCTCGTTCAAAGTCCATGGGATGGACGCCACGCGCGGTCGTGAGGCGACACGTCGCATCGCGGAAGCGTTCGGGGCGGTGATCCCGTCTGGCGGCGAAAGGACGGCGCGGTTGGCGACGACGTGCTGACTGTCCTCTGTCGACCGGACAGGATCACGTCGTGGCCCGCACCGCCAAGAACAGTCACACGTCGTCGACCTTGCGAAACTCGCGGAGGACTGGACGCGCAGATCGCAGGCATAGTGCGGTACATCGGCACCGTGCCCGTCGATCAGTAGCTCCGTCAGCGCGGCAGGTTCGTCCATCCGCCACGCGCGCCTACGCTTTTGACCGAAAACGACTTTTTTCCGCCGGGACGGAATGTCCAAGTGACACTGTCCGCCACCGGCGATAGTCGGCGGTCGTGCAGGCGATCCGGCATCTTCTGGCGCAACGCCATCTGGCCGTGCTGATCTGCGCGGCGACGCTGCTGCTGAAGCTGATGGTGCCGACCGGCTATATGATCGCCAGCACGTCCGGCGGCGTTTCCATCACCCTCTGTCCGGGGGCGGCTCCGGTCACGACGACCATGGCGATGCCGGGAATGCACGGTGACATGGCGGGCCACGACGGATCGAAGGATCACGACACGGCGCCGTCGCCCTGCGCCTTCACGATATTGTCGGCCGCGTCGTTGGGCGCGATCGATCCCGTCCAGTTCGTCGCGTTGGTCGCCTTCATTCTGGCGCTGGGCCTGATCGCCGTCGTCCTGCCGGCCCCGTTGGCGCCAGCCTATCTCCGTCCTCCCCTGCGCGGACCACCGGCCCAGCTTTGACCTGTCCTCCTGCGTCGCTCCGGCGGACGCGGCCATGCACTGCGGCACGCGCCATCGGCGTCGGGCCGGTCGAAGGTATTCCCATGTTCCGAACACTATTTTTGGCAGGCGTCGCCATGCCGTGCCTGCTGTCGGCCGCCCCGGTCGGCGCACAGACGCGCGACGCCGACGGCACCCGCGACCGCACCGATGCGACGATCGTCGTCACCGGCCGACGCGATCCCCTGAAACTGGACGATCAGGCACAGGCAGCCAGTCGGTTGGCCCTGTCGATCCGCGAGACGCCGGCAAGCGTCGAAGTGCTGACGCAGGACGATCTGCAGCTACGCGGCCTGCGCACCGCGCGCGAGACGTTCAACGGCGTCGTCGGAGCCATCGCCGGCAACGTGCCGGGCAACCCGGCGGTCGTCAGCCTGCGCGGCTTTGCGGGCAACACCGTATCGATCCTTCAGGACGGCGTCCGCGTATCGGCATCGACCGTCGTCCAGCGGGACGGCAGCAACTGGCATTATGACCGGGTCGAGGTGCTGAAGGGACCGGCCTCCGTCCTGTACGGCGAAGGCGCGCTGGCCGGCGTCATCAACAAGGTGACGCGCCGGCCCGTCATCGGCGAACGCCATGTCGACAGCCTGTTGTCGATCGGAAGCTTCGCCACGCTGTTCGCGGCGGGCGGGGTCAACCTGCCGGTGTCGTCCACGATCGCGGTGCGCGCGGATGCCAGCTACCAGCGGTCGGACAGCCTGTACGACGTGGACGACAACGACACCTTTTCCGCCGGATTGACCGCAAGCGCGCTGTGGCGGCCGAGCGAGCGGGTGTCGTTGTTGATCGCGGTGGATCATTTCGAGGATCGCTACGACACGACCTATCAGGGCCTGCCGCTGATCCTCGGCCAGTATGCGTTGCGCCCGACCGATGCGGTGACGAGCGCGAACGGTCTGGTCGCCGATCGCGCGCTGCGTCGGCGCAACTATAATCCGAAGGGCGCCTATTCCGGCGCGGACGAAACGACGGTGCGTTCGCGGTTCGACTGGACGATCGGCGGCGGATGGACGTTTGCGCTCGACCTGACCGGCTACACCGCCGATCGTGCCTTCCTGCTGGCGGACAATCAGAGCTTCGTCGCGCCCGATGCAGCATTTCCCGGTGGCGGCTTTCGGCAGACCTATCAGGACTTCCGCCACGATCACCAATTCTGGAACGCACGCGCCGGGATCGGCAATGACGGCCGCATCGCCGGAATGCGCAATCGCTTCAGCGTCGGCATCGAGCATAACGACACCGATTTCGTCAGCCTGCGCCGGACGGCACCCGTCTCCGCGCTTGCGACGGTGGATGTCCGCAACCCGGCCATCCTGCCTTTGCCGATGGGAACGGCGATCTTCACCGCGGGCAACGTCACGTTCGATTCCGTGTTGCGGCAGACGTCGGTGTTCGCGGAGGATGCGCTGAACCTGACGCCAGGGTGGTTGCTGGTCGGTGGCGTGCGCTGGGACCATATGGCGCTGGACCGGACGACGATCCAGAACGCGACCGGCGCGGTCGATCGCAACCGCCCGACCTTCGATCCGATATCGTGGCGGGCGGGGACGACCGTGAACGTGACGCCGGGCCTGACGCTGTACGCGCAATATACGACCGCAGTGTCGCCGGTGTCCTCGATCCTGCTGGCCTCGATCGCCAACAGCCGCTTCCGGCTTACCACCGGCGTCGCCTATGAAGCCGGGTTCAAGGCGGACGGATGGGGCGGACGGGCCAGCGTCACCGGCGCGGTCTATCGCATTGAACAGCGCGATATCCTGACACGCGACCCGGTCGATCCCGCATTGGCGGTACAGGGCGGTCGGCAATCGTCGCAGGGTGTCGAACTGTCCGGGGCCGTCGCGCCCGTCCCGGCGCTGCGGCTGTCGGGCGGCGTTTCTTGGACCGATGCGCGCTATGACGAACTGTCCGAACTGATCGGGGGCGTGCGGGTCGACCGGAGCGGCAACCGGCCCGTCAACGTCCCCGCGACCACGCTGAACGCCGCGATGCTCTATACGGTCGCCGGCACGGTCACGTTGGGCGGATTCGTGCGGCATGCCGGCGCGTTCCATACCGATACCGCCAACACGATCCGGGTGGCCGGTCATACCGTGCTGGATGCCAGCCTGTCGTTCCCCGTCGCCACACAAGCGACGCTGACGCTGCGCGGACGCAACCTGACCGACGCCTTCTATGGCGAATATTCCGGCTATCCGGCCACCAACGTCTATATCGGCGCGCCGCGATCGTTCGAGGTCGCGCTGGCGACGCGGTTCTGACCATGACGGGGCATGGCCGATCGGCGGGATCGCGCATCCGCATCCTCGTGCGCCGGGTTCATTTGTGGCTGGGGTTGAGCGTGGGGCTGCTGTTCGCGCTGCTCGGCCTCACCGGGTCGGCGCTGATATTCTACACCGGCATCGACGCCGCGCTGCACCCCGCTATCCGGGCAGGACAGGAAAGTCCGGCTCCGACGATGGACTCGCCGGTGTGGGATCGTGCGCTGGCGACCGGACGGGCGCAGTGGCACGATCCACAGGGCAAATGGACGTTCGAGGTGACGGGGAAGGGCGGTGCCATTCCCGCCCGCTATTATCCGGCCCCCGGCCACCACGCGGATCGAACGATGATCTGGTTCTCGGCCGATGGGACGCGCATCGTTCGCGCCGAGCCATGGGGCGGCTATCTGATGAGCTGGATCTACCAGCTTCACATGCAATTGCTGGCGGGCGACATCGGCAACCAGCTGGTCGGGTGGTCGGGCGTGGCGATGCTGTTGCTGCTGTTCAGCGGGGTCGTCGCGTGGTGGCCGCGCGGGAGCTGGCGCAAGGCGCTGGCCTTCAAGCGCGACGCCTCGTCGATCCGCCGCCTGCATGATCTGCACAAGCTGTCCGGCCTGTGGAGCGTCGCGCTGTTACTGGTGCTGGTGGCGAGCGGCGTGCTGCTCGCGCTGCCGACGGTCACGCAGGCGCTGTTGTCGCCTGCGGCGATACCGGCCCCGCGATCGCTTGCGTGCGGCGGACGGCAGATCACGATCGTCCGGGCGCTGGCGGTGGCGCAGCGGGCGTTGCCCGACGGTCACGTCGTGTTCGTCGACGTGCCGGAACGCTGCGACGGCGCGATCCGGGTCCGGGTGCGGGTGGCGGGCGACCCGCACCCGCGCTTTCCCGGCAGCTATGTGTTCGTCGACCGGTCTTCGGGCCGGGTGCTGGCGGTACACAACGTCCGGCGCGCCGGTGTCGGAACCGCCATCGCAAGCTGGATACGCACGTTGCACGACGGCACCGTCGGCGGGATGGCGACGCGCATACTTGCGGTGCTGACCGGCTTCGTGCCCACGCTGCTGTTCGTGACCGGCATCCTGCACTGGCGGCGGCGGGGCAGGGGCATCCGACCCGTATGACCGCCCGCGACGTGTGCGACCGGACGGTCAGGGGAATCCATTCCCCCCATGCGCGCCGACCGCCGTCCCCGTCGAATAGCTGGCCTCGTCCGAAGCCAGCATCACGAACAGCGAGGCGAGTTCGGCCGGCTGTCCGGCGCGGCCAAGTGGGGTATCCTGTCCGAATTCGTGCATCTTGCCCGGCAACTGACCGCCCGCGACCTGAAGCGGCGTCCAGATCGGTCCGGGCGAGACCGCGTTGACGCGAATGCCCTTCTTGGCAAGCTGCTTCGCCATGCCGCGCGTCAGGTTCTGGATCGCCGCCTTGGTCGATGCATAGTCGATCAGGTCGTCGGACGGATCATAGGAGTTTTGCGAGATGGTGTTGAGGATGACCGAGCCGGGCGGCATCGACGGGATCGCCGCCTTGCAAAAACGGAACACGTGGAAGACGTTGGTTTCGTAGGTACGGACGAACTGTTCGTCGGTGATCTCCATGATATCCGCCTTCGACTGCTGGTACGCCGCGTTGTTGACGAGGATATCGAGGCCGCCGAGTTGCGCGATCGCCTTGCGGACGGTATCCTCGCAAGCCTTCTGGGTACGGATATCGGCGGGCAACAGCACCGCCTTGCGTCCCGCCTGCCGGATCAGGTCGGCGACCTCGCGCGCGTCCGGTTCTTCGCTCGGGTGATAGTTGATCGCCACGTCCGCCCCCTCGCGGGCGAAGGCGATGGCGGCGGCGCGACCGATTCCGCTGTCGCCGCCGGTCAGCAGCGCCTTGCGGCCGACCAGCTTTTCGGCACCGCGATAGCTGGTTTCGCCATGATCGGGTCGCGGCGTCATCTTGCTGGCGAGCGCGGGCCATGGCTGGCGCTGTTCGGGGAAGGGGGTGCGCGTGTATTTGGTGCGTGGATCGCGCAGGCCGGGGGCGGCGCCCGTACCGGCGGCGGGCGCAGACTGCGCGAGCGCGGCGCCCGGCGCGGCCGCTGCCGCAAGGCCGATGGCGGCGCCGCCGAGGATGCTGCGGCGGGAGGTTTCCCCATTGCTCATGGTCGGGTCCTTGTTGGTCGGGAGCCATCCACGGCGGCACCGCATCGGCTCGGCTTGCTGTACCGTGCCCGACGATCCGCCCCGGCGAACCGTTCCATCGATTTTTCTTTCGATGGCGTGACTTACGGCCGCCGATGGCCGCATCATCGGTCCGGCTATCGCGGGTCGCCGTAGAACAGCCCCCGGCCGTCCGTCCCCAGATACACGCGACCGGCACGGCGGGGATCGCCCGAAATAACGCGATAGCGCCCGCCCCAGCGATGCGCATCATCATCGATCCGCGCCCATCCGCGCCCCCCGTCGACCGATCGCCAGATCCCGCGCGTTCCGCCCAACGTCCCCACCGCGAACAGCGCGCCCTTGCCAAGGCCGAACAGTTCGACCGTCAGTCCACCGTTGACCCGGACGAACGACCGGCCGCGATCCGTGCTGTGGAACAGGTCGCTTCCCGCCTGTAGCCATAGTTCGCCGGCGCGGTCGGGCGCGGCCAGCAGCGCGCTCTGGGCTTCCCGTCCCTGTCGTCCGGCGGGCTTCAGGTCGGTCGGCAGGCCGGTGCCCGCGACGGGCGCGAAGCTGGCGGCGGCGTCCCGCGAGACGAGCAGGCGACCGTTCGCGACGTCGACGGCATAGAAGGTGCGCGGATCGACCTTGTCCGCCACCGCGCGGACGCGTCCGGGCAGACCCTGCACCGCGCGCCACGTCGCGCCATGATCCCGCGTGACTTGCGGGACGATGGTCGACGCCACCACGGTCTTGCCATCGGCGGACACCGTGACGGCGGCTTCACCGATCAGATCGTCCCGAACCGGCGGCGTGCCGACCGGCGGCACCCGCAACGGCGTCCAGCTTCGGCCGCCATCCCCCGACAGGCCCAGCGTCGCGTCCCTGGAGCGTTCGGCATAGATGCTGCCGCTGCGCACGATCACGTTCGGCGCTTTGCCCGCATAGTCCAGCGTGTTGGTGTTCGACAGATAGGGATCGACGAAGCTCGGCGGCGGCGACGTGTCGAGATCGTCGTGGACGAAACCCGCCAGATCGCCGAAACCCGATACCAGCGGCGCGCCGTTCGTCGGGGAAACCAGCGTGATGATCGCGGTCTGTTCGATACCGGCGGTCCACGGGGTCCAGCGAACCGGGCCGGTCGAACCCAGTTTCGTCGTCGCATACACGGTCGCGCCGGTCGTGTACGCGACCCGCGCCGGATCGAACGGATCGATCGCAAGGCCGGATATCCAGTGGCCGAAGTCGGCCCCGCGGCCTTCATGGGCAAGGAACGGCGTGGCGGATACGTCGCGGGCGCTGCGCGGTCCGACATCGTCCCACGTGCGACCGTCGTCGCGGGTGATCCACAGTGAATCGCCCGCGCGATAGCGATCGATCGTGGTCACGGCGACGGTTCCGGGCATGGATCGCGCAGCGGCGACGCCAAGAAATCCGCCTTCGGCACCCGATGCCGTCCATGACGGCGGCGTGACGTCGCGATCCCGGCCGTCGGGGGTATAGCGCCACACCGCGCCGGTCCGTGCGTCGCTGGGACCGATACCGCTCGAAAAGCCGACCCACAGCACCCCGCGCGCATCGATCGCGCCCTTTGCCGCGAACAGTTCGGGCGCCGCCACCGTCGTCCATGTCGCGCCGCCGTCTTCGGACCGGTAGAGTGCGGAAACGCCGGGATCGGCGATCCCCGCCCATATCCGCCGCGACGCCTTGCCAGCGCTGCCGCTGGTCGGATCGATCGCGACGAAGGCGACGCCGCCATGGCTTTTCCCGCGCGCCGGGCGACCCAGACCCGCGTGCGGGAAGGCGGCGACCTTCGCCCACGTCGCCCCGGCATCGCCGCTTTGCCATAATCCGTCGTGCCGCGAGCCGAAGAACAGCCGGCGCGGATCGTTTGGATCGACCGTCAGCCGTTCACCCAGACCTCTTCCCGGCTCGTTCCCGCCCATGGCGAACGGCACCGGCACGATCCGCCATGTCGCGCCACGATCGCCCGATCGCAGGATCGCCGCCGGCTGTCCGGCATTCATGCCGGCCGCCATGTATACGACATCGGGATCGACCGGATCGGGGGCGATGCTCTCGATGCCCATATAGCTCGACGACGCATTGTCGTCCTGCAACGGCACCCATCGGCGCAGCGCGGCATCCCAGCGATAGGCACCGCCCATGTCGGTGCGCAGATACGCGAGGTCGCGCTCGACGGTGCTGAACACGATGTTCGGCGCATAGCCGCCGGCCCCGACCTTCACATTGGTCCATCGATACGGAACGGTGCCCGTATCGGGGGTGGGCATCCCCGGTTCCCCGCCCGTCATGACCGGCGCGGCGACGATCGGTTGCGCGACCATTCCGATCAGCGCCGACGCCAACGCTGCCTTGCCGGCCGGCCAAAGTCGCATTCCAACGATTCCTTACAGGGTTCGGGTCGCAGTGCGGGAGCATCGCAGATGCCTTCGATCCCCCGCCCGCATCGATCGAGCTCATGACGAACCGATTGATACGGAACGAAACTTCGTATGTCACGACTGGTGTCGACGCTGTCGGCCCGATACGGACATGCCCCCGTACCGTGCGCGTCGATCTGCCGGGCAGGTGCAGGGCCGGCCCATGGTCATGCCTTCTGCTTCGGACACCCGATCACTACGCGGGTTGTGCGACAGCGCCTACCCGGAATGGCAGTTCTTCGTCGTCCTGTCGGGCCGGTTCGATCGCTTTGACGATGATTCCGTTCGTTTTCGGGCAAATGCGGATCGACCAGTGTCCTGCGCGGTCGTCGATCAGAATATCCAGCGCGGCATCGGCCACCGTTCGGAACACGTCCGGGCACTCCCCGGCTGGCGCGACGATCCGCAAATGCCGTACATCGCCGGCCCCGCCTGCCCACGTCAACGCGGCTGTGCCGGTTTCTACCGCGCTGCCCGCGTCCCGTTCGAGGTGCACGACCGCCCACGGCATCGCGTCGTTCGTTGGCGTTCCGGTCACGGCATCGCTGCCGAGATGGATGCCGCGCCGTGCGCATAGGTCGGCTAATGTCCGGCGGCTCCCGGCATCGACGCCCCATAGCCGGATCGGTCGCGCCGTCCCCCCGTCCGGGATCACCTCGCCCGCGTCGGCGGCGGGATGTGTCCGGTACGCCGGGTAGAGCAGCCGTTCGGGTCGTCGCCACCATCCCGACTGCCGCGCGACGGGATGCCGTTCGTCGCCCAGCGCCAGTCCGCGCCACAATGCGGCGAGTGCGGTGGGCTGCGGGATGCCGTTCCGCACGTCGAAGACGCCGACTTCGTAGCTACCGTTGCCGGTCAGCAACGTGTCCCACCCGTGGCTTCCCAGCAGCGACCACGCCGTGACCGCCCGGACATCGACGCCATCGGCCTTCAGCCCGCAACACAGATCCCATGCATCCGCCGCCCAGCGAAGCTGTTCGTCGCGCGTGCATCCGTTGTGAACTTCGGTCGCGGCGATCGGCGTCGCATACCGGTCCCATGCTTCCGAAAGCGCCTGCCGCATTCCACCCGGCGGCGGATCGAGCACGCGGATCGCTTCGGTATCGGCATAGCGGACATGCCCGTTGTCGCCGTGCAGGTCGGTCGGATAATGCGCCAGCCGATGATCGAGGAACCGGTCGCTCGTCAGGTAATGATTGACGCCGACGATATCGGGCGGACACGGATCGTCGGCGATCGCGCGTATCCTGTCGCCGAAGCCATGATCGTCCAGCATCGCGAACAGGGGATGGCCGGGGGTGACATGGCCGAACAACAGGTCCCATCCCGCCCAGCGCCGCAGATTGTCGAACGCCGCCTGATCGCGCAGCGGATCGGTGGAATAGGTTCGTCCCAGATCGTCGGTCTGGATCAGCCGGGCGGCGGGGTTGACCCGCCGGATCGCCCGCATCGCGAAACGCGTGGCATCGACCTGGTTGAGCAACGCCAACCAGAAGGATCGCAGGTCGCGCCGGTGCGGATACCAGTGACCGTATAAGGCGGAAAACCTTGCGGTCGTCACCGGTTCGTTGACCGGCGTCCAGTCCTGCACCCATGGATAGCGCGCGGCGACCTGTCCCGCGAAACGTCCGAGGCCGGCTGCGAAGTCGTCGTCCAGCAGATGGGTGTGCGACGGCCCGCTGCCATGATGGACCAGCCCGACGATCGGGCGAATGCCAAGGGCCTGCAATCGCGCCAGCCGGGCATCGCTCCACGACCAGTCGGGCGGCGCATCGGGTGTCGCGGCGGTGCGTTCCCACAGCACGGGATACCGCAACGCCTTCAGCCCGAGGCCGGCGAACAGATCGAGGTCGCCGATCCGGTCGTGATGCCCGCTCAGCACGCTCTGGTCCCGATACCGGTCGCCGACGCGGTTCACGGTACATTCGACGCCGCCCCATAGTTCGAGCGGCGACCGGGGATCGGGCGTCATCGTTCCGCCGCCGGCCGGGCGCGACGGATCGGCACGGCCCGCCGCACGAAGCGTTCCTTCATCGAAGACGGCCATGACGCTATTCGGCGGCGGCCGCGTGCGATACCTCGACCTTGTCCTGTTCGCGCAACCGGCGATACGTCGCCAGCGCCTGCCCGACCACCTGGTCCATGTTGTAATAGCGATAGGTTGCGAGGCGTCCGACGAAGATCACGTCCGATTCCGCCAGCGCCAGTGCTTCATAGCGTTTGAACAGCGCCTGATTTTCGGGGCGCGGGATCGGGTAATAGGGGTCGCCGTCGGCGGCGGGATATTCGATGGTGATGCTGGTGACCGGTGCGACCTGTCCCGTCAGATGCTTGTATTCGGTGATGCGGGTGTGCGGCACCGTTTCGTCGGGATAGTTCACGACGGCAACCTGCTGATGCCGTTCGGTGTCCAGCGTCCGGTGATCGAAGCGGAGCGATCGATAGGGCAGCGCGCCGTACCGGTGGCCGAAATATTCGTCGATCGGTCCGGTATAGATCAGCCGGCCATAGTCCAGCGTATCGCGGATGTCGGCGAAGTCGGTGCCCACGCGCACGGTGATGTTGGGATGATCCAGCATCCGCCGGAACATCGCGGTATATCCCTCGCTCGGCATCGCCTGAAACCGGTCGGCGAAGTAGCGGTCGTCCGTATTCGTCCGCGTCGGGACGCGTGCGGTCACCGCCTTGTCGAGTTCGGACGGGTCCAGTCCCCATTGCTTGCGGGTATAGCCCCGGAAGAACAGTTCGTAGAGTTCGCGCCCGACGGCCGATACGACCACGTCTTCCGACGTTGCGACCGTCGCGACCGGCTCGGCACGCGCCGTCAGGAAGTCGGCGGTGTCCGCATCGGTTTCGAGGCCCGCATCGAACAGGCGGTTCAGCGTGGTGCGGTTGATCGGGATCGGCACCTGCTGTCCCCGCACCTCGGCAAGCACGCGGTGCTCATAGGGGCGCCATTCGGTGAAGCGCGACAGATAGTCGAACACGTCGGCAGAGTTGGTGTGAAAGATGTGCGGCCCATAGCGATGGATCAGGATTCCCGCCGCGTCGTGTTCGTCATAGGCATTGCCGCCGATATGCGGTCGCCGGTCGAGCACGAGCACGCGCTTGTCGCCATCGGCGGCCAGCCGTTCGGCCATGACCGCGCCGGCAAAGCCCGCGCCGACGATGACGTAATCGTAACGCCCGTCGTCGGGCACCCCGCCCGCCGCGACACCGTCGATCGCCGCGATCATTTGGGCGGCGGTATCGTCCCACGACATCCCGGCCAGCAGGGCGTCGGCCTGCGTCAGCCAGTCGTTGGTATCGTCCCGTACCAAGGCCAGCGCCGCATCGCAGGCTGCGACGAAAGCGTCGCCGCGCTCGGCGATACCAACGGCATCCAGCGCGCCATAATGCCGCACGACGTCGGTGACGGGGGTGGATACCACCGGGCGACCGGCCGCGAGATATTCGGGCGTCTTCGTCGGGCTGATGAACCGCGTCGCTTCGTTGATGGCGAACGGCATCAGCGCCACGTCCCAGCCGGCGACGGTGGCCGGAAGTTCGTCATAGGTTCGCGCGCCGGGGTAATGAAGGTTCGCGCGCCGGGGCAGGTCGGCCGGATCGATCTTCACCACCGGACCGACGATCTCGATCGTCCAGTCGGGCCGCGCATCGGCAAGCTGCGCCAACAGCTGGAGGTCCATCCGCTCGTCGATCACACCATAGAAGCCGAACCGTGCCGACCCCTTCTCTCCGGGCGTACGGCTGCGCGCGCGTGCGAAATGAGCGACATCGACGCTGGACGGGAACGGGCGCACATCGGGGTGGCGATCACGCTTCGCCTCGAACAGGCTGTACCCGCCGGTGAAGACGAGGTCCGCGCGATCGAGCAGTTCGGCTTCCAGATCGAGCAACGTCGGCGGTGCGAAGCGGAACGCGGACAATTCATCCATACAGTCATAGACGGTGACCGCCGCCTGCACCCCACGCGAGAATGCGAGCATCATCGGCGTATAATACCAGCGCACCGCGACCGGGGCTTCGCCGCTCAGGAAATCGTCCAGCAGCGCACGAAGCGCCGCCTGCGTCGCAGCGTCGTCCAGTCCGGCCGGCAGGACCGGCGTCACGATCCGTACATCGCCTTCGTGCCGGATGCGCAGATCGGGCAGGGTAGCGCCGTCGACTTCCGGTTCTTCCCAGAACACCACCGGCCAACGCTGTGCGAACCGTGTCATCAGATGTTGTGGCCGCTGGAAGACGAAGTTCCAGCGCAGGTGCGAGAAGCAGAGGAGAAGGTGCGTTTCAGTGGGCGAAGAACCAGCAACAGGCGAACCACAGACAATCATCGACGTCTCCGCGAAAGGCCCCCGCCCTCGCGGTTGCTACCACTCACGATCGCCCCCGCCTCTAACCTGTCACAATTATGAACAAAATATTTTCATTTGATACAATGGTTTGCAATAGGCTGACGTAGGAACGCCCGATCCCGGCAGCCGCGCGGCAGTTGCTGAATTACGGTCGTGCCCCGTCCGGCAGAATAGCGTCACTCCCGGCCGCATCAATCATCATGACAGTATTAAAAGCTTGAAATATCGGCTGTTTCGCGACTTGCTGCCACGAAATCATTCGATGCGAGCGACGATGGAGAGCGGGATATGACGAAACCGGCGGATCGGCAGCGACACCGGACCTTCCGTCGGGCCATCCTGCCCTGTGTCCTTCTCACCGCCACGCTGCTCCCGGCGTCGGCCGGGATCGCGACCGGCAAGCCCGATGGCCGAACCGAACTCGATCGCAGCATCGACGATGCCGAGCGCCGCGCCGCCGCGCTGGTGGCACGGATGACCCTGGCCGAGAAGGCGGGCCAGATCCGGCATGACGCGCCCGCGATCGCGCGGCTGGGCGTTCCGGCGTACAACTGGTGGAGCGAGGGGCTGCACGGCGTCGCCCGTGCGGGGGAGGCGACCGTGTTCCCGCAGGCGATCGGCATGGCCGCCACATGGGACGTGCCGTTGATCCAGCGTACCGCCGATGTGATCGCGACCGAATTCCGGGCCAAATACCGGGCGTCGGTGGGGGGCGACGGCAGCGTCGCACAGTATCGCGGGCTGACGGTCTGGTCGCCCAACATCAACATCTTCCGCGACCCGCGGTGGGGCAGGGGGCAGGAGACGTGGGGGGAGGACCCGTATCTGACCGCGCGGTTCGGCGTCGCGTTCATCCGGGGGTTGCAGGGCGACGATCCGCGGATGCTCAAGACGCTGGCCGCCGTGAAGCATTTCGCCGTCCATAGCGGCCCCGAAGCCGACCGGCATCGCGACGACATCCACCCGAGCGCGTATGATCTGGAAGATACCTATCTGCCCGCGTTCCGCGCAGCGGTGACCGAAGGTCGGCCGGAGGGACTGATGTGCGCCTATAACGCCATCGACGGCGTTCCCGCCTGCGCATCGCCGCTGATCGAAACGCGAGTGCGCGGCGTATGGGGGTTTCGCGGGCATGTGGTGTCGGATTGCGCGGCGATCGCCGATATCTTCAAACCTGATGCGCATCACTGGGTCGCGACGCCCGAACAGGCGGTGGCGGCAGCGATCAAGGCGGGCACCGACCTGTTCTGCGCCGAATTCGGGCTGAACAAATCGAACGACCCGGCGGTGATCGTGCGCGCGGTCGAACGTGGGCTGCTTTCCAAAGCGACGCTCGACCGCGCCGTCGTCCGGTTGATGGCGGCACGCATGCGGCTGGGACTGGTCGGGTCGGGCGGGCCGTCGCGCTGGTCGGCGATCCGCGCGACCGATTTCGACACGCCGGAACATGCCGCGCTTGCCGACGAGGTCGCACGCGGGTCCATGGTGTTGTTGAAGAACGATGGCCTTCTGCCCCTGAAGGCAGCGCCGCGACGCATCGCGGTGATCGGACCGAATGCCGACAGCGTCGACGCGTTGGTCGGCAACTATAACGGCACGCCATCGCGGCCGGTGACGGTGCTGGCCGGCCTGCGCGAGCGCTTTCCCGACGCGACGATCGACTATGTCGAGGGCACCGGCCTGACCGGCGCGCCGTTCAAGGGGGTGCCGGGCGCCATGCTTTGCGTCGATGCCGCCTGCACCGCGCGTGGCGTCCGCATGGAGGTGTTCGACACGCCGGCCATGTCGGGCGCGCCCGCGCGGCAGGCGATCGTCCCCGACGCGGCGTTCGGCTGGGGCCGTCCGACGCGCGAGGAACGCGACGGTGCCGTCCGCTGGAGCGGCTGGCTGAACCCGACCACCGACAGCGCCTATCGTTTTCAGGTCAGCGGCTTCGATGGATATCGGGTAAAGATCGACGGACGCGACGTCGCCGATGCGTGGGACCCGGCCAAACCCGAAACCATCGTCGATCGCGAAATTCCGCTTCGCGCGGGAAAACCGGTCCGGCTGATCGTCGAGGCCCGGCAAAAGGGCGGCCGGGGGGATCAGCGCCTGTTGTGGAGCGGTGCGGAGGTGCGCGAAAGCGCGGCGGTCGCGGCGGGCCGGGCGGCGGACCTGATCGTGTTCGTCGGTGGCCTTACGTCCAAGCTGGAAGGTGAGGAGATGCGCGTCAATGCGCCGGGTTTCGCTGGCGGCGACCGCACCAGCCTCGACCTGCCCGGACCGCAGCACGCATTGCTGGAACGGTTGCACGCCACCGGGAAACCGGTGGTGCTGGTATCGATGAGCGGTAGCGCGCTGGCGCTCAACTGGGCGGACCGGCATGTGCCGGCGATCATCCAGGCATGGTATCCGGGCGGCACCGGCGGCCGCGCGGTCGCAGGACTGATCGCGGGCGACTTCAATCCGTCGGGGCGTCTGCCGGTCACCTTCTATCGAACGGCGGACGATCTGCCGCCGTTCTGGGACTATGGCATGGCTGGCCGGACCTACCGCTACTTCCGCGGCGAACCATTATATCCGTTCGGATATGGATTGAGCTTCACCCGATTTACCTATGGCACGCCGAAATTGGGGACGTCGTCGATCCGCGCCGGACAGTCGATGCAGGTCGCCGTCGACGTCCGCAATAGCGGGCCGCGCGACGGGGACGAAGTCGTGCAGCTGTACGTCGCGCGTGCCGGCACGGACGCTCCGGTCCGGTCGCTGAAGGGCTTTCAGAAGATCCGATTGCGACGCGGCGAACAACGAACGGTGACGTTCACGCTGGATCACGACGCACTCGCTGTCGTCGATGCGCAGGGAGGGCGATCCGTCCCCCTCGGCAGAACCGAACTATGGGTCGGAGGAGGGCAGCCGGGACAGCGCACCGGCCTGATACCCGCCGCCGGACAACGCGCGACATTCGATATCCGCTAGGCAGGAGGCGATCCATGATTTCGGACGCGCCTGCACCGCACCATCGCGGCAGGCAGGATTTCGGGAGGTGCGAATGCAGGAAAGCGTGACAGGCGGCTGCCAATGCGGCCGGGTGCGGTATGCGGTCGTGATCGACAGCGACGACGCCTATTTATGTCATTGCCGGATGTGCCAGCGGGCGACGGGCGGCGTATCGATCGCGTTCAAGGCCGTGGCACGTGCCGACCTGACATGGACGACGCGTGAGCCGGATCGCTTCGCATCTTCGCCGATTGCCCATCGCGGTTTTTGTGCCGCGTGCGGAACGCCGCTGACGTTCGAGTTCGCGGACGACAATGCGACCGGGCTGGACCTGACAGTCGGCAGTTTCGACGAACCCTATCGCTTTCGACCGACCAGCCATTTCGCGATCGAAAGCTGGCATCGCGACTGGCTGGATACCCGCGACCTGCCGGGCAAGCGCAGCGCGGACAATCCGTCGACGCGAGATCGCTGGATGAAAATCGTCGGCAAATTGCCGGACTGAACCGGTGCGCCGCCGGTCGGCTGCCGGCCGCCGTTGAGAGCCTCTCTCCGCCCCTAACCGCGGCGCTTGCCCGGCGTGCCGGTATGGACCGGCGTGGCGCTGATGTTTTCTAGCTTGGCCAGCAGATCGTCGAACGAACTGTCGTTCTGCACCGGGAACATGCGGGTGAAGCCATTACCCAGCACCGCCAGATCCCGTTCGGTCAGCAATCCCACTGCTACGATCCTGTCCGATGCCACGCCTGTTCTCCTGTGGTGGCATCAACCGATCAGAAACAGATCGGTGCCTTCACGACGAAGAAACGTCTGATGGCGACCCGGATCCATCGAAAAAATAGTGATGGAAGTCGGGATTGAACTGCTCCAGCCTGCGACGCAGCCGCCACACCGAGTCATCCGACGGATGGGCGGGATCGCGCAACTCCATGCTCCAGTACGCAAAGTCGCGCTCGGGCACCAGATGATCGCTGATGACCGTCACGTCGGTGTGACGTGGGTCCGGCCGGATGCGCTCGAACGCGGCGGCGACGCTGTCCTCGGAGCCTTCGAGCACCTGAAGGAACGAGTGGCCGTCGAACAGCATCAGGCCGGTGATACCGTCGATGCCGTTGTTGCGCTTGGCCGACGCGAGGATCGGTCCGATATCGACACCGGGCACGGCACGGCTGTGATAGAATATCTGGCGAAGTTGTCTGTCCTGCACCGTCATGTCGTATGCCACCCGGTCGTGGAGCGCAACGTCGACTATTCTATAGTTCCAAGCGGCTTAACTTGGATGCGCCGCACTGTCGCGCTGCGCGTCGTCGTCCTCGGTCGGGACCGGTGCGGCGTTTTGCACGGCATGGTCGTCACGGTGGCCGGTGTCCGCCCTGTCGCCGTCGGTTCCGATCGTCTTGTCGTCTGGCATGGTCGATCTCCTCGATCGGTCAAACGAGCGATCCGTCGAAAAGGGCGCAACCCCGATGTCGCGTCGATTGCCGCCGGCTTTACGACTGCGGCGTCACGGATAGGCGTCGTTGCCGCTGTACTTGAGTTCGAGATACCGGCCCTGCACCGCGATCCCGTCGAGCGTGACCCGCTCCAGCTGATCGGTTGCGGAGGCGAGTTCCGCGTCGATCAGTTGCAGGCCGTTCAGCAGATGGCCGTCGGGTGTCTTGCCATCGGCATGAACCGCGTGCCGCGCCGAAAGCGGCACGTTGCGCCAGTTTTCGACCAGCGCGGGCAGTTCCACCGCGATCAGCGTACGGATGGATGCGGCGGCGGGACTGCGCGGGTCGAGCCGTGCAAGCTGCGGTGCCAAACCGTCCAGCCGGTGGCCGATGGCATCGATGCGTTGCAGCGCGGGTGCCGGCAAACCGCGCCGTTGCGCGGCGAGCCAGACGGCGGCTTCTTCCGCAAGGCCGGGTAGCGGGGCCTGCGACAGGGCTTCGCGCCCCGGCGTACGCGGATCGGCGCGCGCGAAGACCAGCATGGTCAGGAACAGCATCAGCGCGGATGCCAGCGCGATCGCGACGCCCGCCGGCGCGATGGTGCCGATCAGTGCCCATGCCAGCATCGCCGCGATCGCCGCCATGGCCAGCCGGGCGAGCAACCGCTTCTGCCGCCGTGCCTTCGCTTCGCGTTCGCGGCGTGCCTGCTCGCGGCCTTCGGGCGACATGCGTCGAAGCAGTTCCTCGGCGCGGGTCAGCCCGACATCGGCGATGCCGGCCGCGACGTTGCGTGCACGGTGGATCATCGGTTCGAGCGGACCTGGAACGTCGTTCATGCGGTAATGATGACGTTTCTCGCATGCGGGGTCCATCGGTTATGCGCATACCGATCGCTTGCCGACGGTGACCGGCGACCTTTGCACGGGATCGCCATCCGGCGGCATCGGCCCCGTCGTGTCGTCTCTTCCGCCCGTTCCATGGCCCGGTTGTCGGCGTCCTGCGACTTGATCGGACATCCCCCTCACCCGTGCGCAACCGGGTTGCCCGATTGTTTCCGGTCCGGCGGGTTCCCGACGTGTCCGCACCCGGCGGGCACTATCCGTGGTGCGTTGCGTTCGATGCCGTTCGGGCAACCGCCACGCCAGTCGGCTGGGCAGGAGGTCAGGTTGGGGGAATAGCATGCGGATCGGAATCATCGGCGCCGGGATGGCGGGACTGTCGTGCGCACACGCGCTGCAACGGCAGGGACATCGGCCCATCCTGTTCGACAAGGGGCGGGGGCCGGGTGGCCGAATGTCGACCCGCCGGATCGATACGCTGCAGGGCGAAGCCTCGTTCGACCACGGCGCACAATATTGCACGGCGCGTGATCCGGCGTTCGTGGCGCAGGTCGAGCGTTGGGCGCAGGACGGCCATGCCGTACGCTGGTCGCCCGCCGGTGCCGATGCGTGGGTCGGAACGCCGGCGATGAACGCGCCGATCCGGGCGATGGCGGACGATTGCGACGTCCGGTGGAACACGGCCATCGACCGCCTGCACCGTGACGGCGACGGCTGGCGGATCGGTGACGTGCGGTTCGACGCGGCGATCGTCGCGGTGCCGGCCGAACAGGTCGCGCCGCTGGTCGCGGAGCATGACGGCGGATTGGCCGAGGCCGCGCGTTCTTCGATTTCCGATCCGTGCTGGACCGTCATGGCGGCGTTCGCGGGTCGGGTGCCGATCGATCGGGATCGGCATACCGATATCGGCATCATCGGGTCCGCCGTCCGCAACTCGGCCAAGCCGGAGCGGAGCGGCCCCGAGGCATGGGTGCTTCAGGCGAGCGCGGAGTGGTCGCGCGTGCATCTCGAAGACGACCGGGACGAGGTCGAACGGACGCTCCTCGCGGCGTTCGCGCAGCATGGCGGCGTCGCACTGCCGGCCGTCCTCGCCACCAGTGTGCATCGCTGGCGCTATGCAAAGGCTGCCATGCCCGAACGCGGCCCATCGGAATGCGGTGCGTTCTGGAATGGCGACCTGCGGCTGGGCGCGGCAGGCGACTGGTTCCTCGGACCACGGATCGAGGCGGCGTGGCTGTCGGGGCATCGGCTCGCCGCGTTGATATCCGGCGACCGGTAGCGGACGTTCCGCCGCTCTATTCCGGCACCGGCGATGCGGCTTGGCGATCCGCCGCCGGGGGGTGTAGATACCGGTACGCCATCGACCGAAAGTGAGACGTCATGACCGAAGCAACCTGGGGCGAGGGCGCGAAAACGCCCGGGATCGACTGGCGGATGAGCGCTGCGCTGGAGAATGTGCCGCGTGGCGACACCGATGTGGCCGAGGTCACCAGTCTCGAAGGCGCGGTGCGGGCGTGGATGGCGCTCGACACCGCGCACCGGACCGCCGCCACGCTGACGACCGAGCATGGTGTGCAGATCGATGGTGTTTCGAACCAGAGCTTTGCCGGCGAAGGCATTGCGGTGCTGGCGGAGCGCCTGCCCCCGCGCGCCGCTGCAGAACAGGACTGACCCGATGCCGCGCGCCAGCGTACGCTTCGAAACGCGGGACTATGCATGGGTCGCCGAGCGCGACAGCGTGGGGTTCATGGGCATGACCGATTTCGGCGAGGTGGAGTTTCTGATCACCGCCGACGCGCTGGCCGAACTGCACGATCCCGAACTGGACGGCATCGATCCCGAAACCGCCATGGAAGTGTTTGTCGAACGTGAAACCGACATTCACCGCATCGCCCGGCGAGAGTTCGTTAAACGTCTGGGCGGGGAGCCGCCGATCCTTTTGACGTCGGCGGATCTCGACGACTGAGTCACGGCATCGCCGGGCCGGACGTGGTGGGTCCGGTTCGACCCGGCGACCCTATGCCAGTTTCGACAGGCCAAAGGCGGTCAGGAACCCGAAAACGGCGATCAGTCCGGCGAAATCATGTGTTCCCTCGAATGCTTCGGGGGCCATGGTGTCGATGATCATCGCCAGAATGGCACCGGCCGCGACGCCCTGCACGGCGGCGAGCACCTGTGGCGATGCGCCATCGAACAGGGTGAAGCCCGCGAACGAGGACAGCCCGGCCACCAACGCGATACCGGCCCACAGGGCGAAGACGAAGCCTGCGGACTTTCCTTCGTGCCGTGCGCCTGCGGCACTCGACAGACCTTCGGGCAGATTGGACAGGAAGACCGCGGCGACCGCGACCCATCCGATCGCGCCGCCCGCCAGAAGGCTGGTGCCGATCACGATCGATTCCGGCACGCCGTCGATCAACGCGCCCAGCGCCAGCGACGCGCTGTTGCCCGTCGGCGCGACCGCATCATGCTGCTTTCTGGATGCCGCGTCCGATCGCTTGCGATGACGCGCGCCGTGAGCGGCCAGCGCGAAGTTCAGCGCCGTGTACACCGTCGCGCCGGAAACGAATCCGATACCGACTGCCAGAAATCCACCCTGTTTCCACGCCTCGTCCATCAGTTCGAACGACAGGGCGGAGATCAGCACGCCCGAACCGAACGCCATGATCCCGGCCACGGCCTTGCGCGGCATCGCCACGAACCAGCCGATCGCCGCACCGATCAGCAGGGCGGAGCCACTCAACAGGCCCCACAGGCCAGCCTGAATCGACAGTGGAATCATGACGTCTCCGATCCTCGCCGCGTGGATAGCCGCCGCCCGTCGCGACGAGGCGTCGGTAGGCATGGAACGGGCCCGTGCCCGGCATCAGGTACGACGTTCGCACGACCCGTTCGTTTCCTGGCGGTCAACGCACCGTCACCGCCGCGCTTGCGACGTCCGGTTCTTCGTCGGGAAGGGCGCGATTCCGGTCGCCATATCAACGGGATATGTTCGAAGCGTCTATGTTTGGAGGGAACGTCGGACGGACGCGCGGGTTCATCCGTGCTGCCAACGGAGATTGACATGGACATAGCCGTCACCACCCTTGCCGAGCGCGTTGCCCGCACGCTGGCCGGACTGGATCACAGCGCGAATGCGGCGGGGTTCGAACCGTCCGCCTCCGCCAGCGTCGACGAAACCTGGCGTGCCTATCTTCCGCAGGCGGACGCGGTTCTGCGGACCATCCGCGAACCTTCGGAGCCGATGGCAGCGATCGGAGATGTCGCGATCTGGTCCGCGATGATCGATGCCGCGATCGGCGAATCGGAACGGATCTGATCGCTGTCCGGCAGGGGGTAGCCGTGCTGCCTGAACTGGCCGTCCGTTCGTCCGGGCCGGGCACGGCATGTTCGCTTCGGTCAGAGCGACCGGTGGCCGATCGCCCGCTCCCATATGGATCATGCTCAGGGATGCGGGATATGGAAGCGCGCCCGATCCCCCTCGTCGGATACGCCGGCCGGTGCCCTGCTGAAGGTCGCGACAGCGGACTGGGCGATCAAAACCCCACCAGCAATGATCAAACCGGCAATCATCTTCCAGTACGTATCGAAAACCTTCCGCATGCATCCGCCCCCGCGATACGACGCTTGGCGCCGGTCAGCGGCCGGTGCGGGACGGTAGCGTAGACTGCAAGTATGCGATGGCGTGATGCCAATATTCGCACGTTAAGCGTAATTATAAATTGTCCGCGCCGTACTAAGTGCTTGAAACAATCGAATGTTATAAAAATGCGGATGTATTTTTTAAACGGATGACCCGTTAGTCTCGTCCCCGGGGAGCGTTCGGTTCTCGGGGGCGGGAAACATGCAGGATACGGAAGCGCGGTTTCGCGTGCGTCGTTCGACGCGTCGCGACGATATTCAGGGGTTGCGCGCGATCGGCGCGTTGTTGGTGGCGACGTTCCACATCTGGGTCGGACGGGTATCGGGTGGGGTCGACGTGTTCTTCGTCGTGTCCGGGTTCCTGTTGGTGGGATCGATGATCCGCGAAGTGCGCAGCAGCGGCCGGGTCGATGTCGTCGCGTTCCTTGCGCGGCTGGTCAAAAGGTTGCTGCCCGCATCGTTGTTCGTGATCGCGATCGTACTGGCATCGGCCCCGTTCTGGATGCCCGCCACCCGCTGGGCACCGCACATGGTCCATGTCATCGCATCGACCTTCTATGTCGAGAACTGGTATCTCGCATGGTCGGCGGTCGACTATCTCGCCCGCGACGAAGTCGCCAGTCCGCTCCAGCATTATTGGGCAATGTCGGCGCAGGTGCAGGCGCTGATCCTGTTGTGCCTGATCCTCGCCGCGACCGCATGGATCGTACGCGGTACGCCCGAACGGCGGGCGCGGATGGTGGTGACGGTGCTGGCGACGGCGTTCGTCCTGTCGTTCGCCTATTCGGTATATGCGACCGCGACCAACCAGCCGGTCGCCTACTTCAACACTTTCGCCCGGATGTGGGAATTCGCGCTGGGCGGGCTGGTGTCGGTCGTTCTTGCCCGCGTCGAACTTGGGCGCACGACCGCGTTGATCGGGGGCTGGATCGGGCTGTCGCTGGTGCTCAGCTGCGGTATCCTGCTGAAAGTATCGACCATTTTTCCGGGCTATGCCGCCTTGTGGCCGACGATGGGCGCGGCGCTGGTCCTGCTGTGCGGTCAGGGGGATCACCGGTTCGGCGTCGGCCGGCTGCTGTCGATCAAGCCGCTCAACTGGATCGGCGGCATCTCCTACGCGCTGTATCTGTGGCACTGGCCGCTGCTCATCGCCTACCTCACGCTCGCCTATCAGACGCATGCGTCGTTCGCTGCGGGGGCGGGGATTCTTGCCGCGTCGGTGCTGCTGGCGTGGGCGACCACCCGCTTCGTCGAACGTCCGTTCGGCAAGGTGCGCGAGGACCGGCCGTGGCGCACGATCGCGGTCGGGGCGGCTGCCGTCGCCCTGATCGTCGCGGGCGATGGCGGCTGGCGCATGCGCACCGCGCAGGCGGTGGGGGCGGACAAGCTCGCTGCGCCCGACCCGGTTCGGTATCCCGGTGCCGCAGTGTTCGACCGGGCGTGGTTCGCCAGCGACGGCCGCGTGCCGATCAAGCCCGGTCCGTTGTGGATGAAGCGCGACGTATCGCCGCTTTACGCCAAGAAATGTCATCAGGAAATCGATCGGGCAAAGGTCATCACCTGCTCGTTCGGCGATCCGAAGGCGGCGCACGTGCTTGCGCTCGTCGGCGGGTCGCACAGCGCGCATTATTTCGTGGCGATCGAACCGATCGTGACCGCGCGCGGCTGGCGTCTGGTCACCTTCACCAAAAGCGGATGCATCTTCGCGGCACCACGCGCCGAAAAGTCGCGCTCCGGGCGGTCGTGCGCGCGCTGGAACGACAACGTGATGCGGGACCTGCTCCGGCTGCGCCCCGACGTCGTGTTCACGACGGCCACGCACGGGAAGGATGGCACCGACGAGCATGTGCTGCCCCGGTTCGTCGATCGCTGGAACAGGCTGAACGCGGCGGGCGTGCACGTGGCGGCCATTCGCGACAATCCATGGTTTGCGAACGACGTGCCTGAATGCGTGCAGATCAACGGCCCGGACGACGCGCAATGTACCATCGCACGATCGGCCGCCTTCGCCGCGGCAAACCCGCTCGCGCGCACGCACCATGACCCGAAGGTGCATTTCATCGACCTGACCGATCATCTCTGCGCTGCCACGCGCTGTCCGGTCGTTACGGGGAACATCGTCATGTATTCGGACCGCCATCACATGACGAACGCCTTCGTTCGTACGCTCACGCCGTATCTGGCGGCGAAACTCGTGCCGACGATGGCTGCGGTCGAAGCAGGCTCGGCTCGATAGGGCGATCGGACGAACGCAATGCGCCCGCATGCACGACGACGTGCGCTCTGCGCGGGGCGATAAGGTGCCGTTCTCGGCAGGTCGACGCGCGATGGGCCAAAAAAAACGGGCGCCTGCGGCGATGCAAGCGCCCGTTGGACGGAGCGGTGCCAAAGGACGAAGCCTGATGGCTGCGCGCTCCGGCGGGTTTACATTCCGTTGGACAGGTTCGTGTCCGCGTCGTGCGTCCGCATGTCTTCGGCCTGGTTTTCACCGGTGGCACGCACGGCGTCCGCTCGATTTTCGAGAAGGTCTTCGCCAGCTTCGGTATTGGCGTAGTCGGCACGATCTTCAATATTGTCGGCGACCGCTTCGGCGTTCGCTTCGATGTTGTCGGCGGCCTGCTCGCGCGGCGTCTGGTTGCACGCGGCCAGTGAGGCCAGCCCGATGGCTGCGGTCATGACAAACAGCTTCTTCAATGTCTCTCTCCCTGTGAGGATGGACGAACGCGCCAACGGCGAGGTCCGTGGCAACCATGTCGGGGGAAGTTGCCGTTGGCAACCAGCGCTTTGGCCCGTTCGTCGCTGGTCGGTCGACGGCGTCCGCCGGGCCGGACGTCGAAAGGCCGCAACCGGCCCGGCGACCGCGAACACGACATCGCAGGATAGCCCAAAGACAAGCCCCGCCCGCATGTTGATGCGGACGGGGCAAGCGCTACTGGGATAGCGATAGGTACTTAGGCGTTCTACCGAATACTTCCTTAACTTTTAGTAAACAGCCAATGTTAACATTGCTGCGTTGGTTTTGGTGCCGATTATTGCGCATCTGGTCTTGTCGGCGACGAAGGGCCAAGGCGGTGCGGCGTGCCCGTTCGTCTATCGTGCTCCGCAGGCATCGCCATATGCGCGCGGCACGGGCGACGCGGGCGGCAAGACCGTGGCCGCGAGCCGGAACGCGCGTCGACGACACGCGACTGGTCCTTTTGTCACGGCCGCGTCACGATTCCGTAATTCCCCCGACACGCGAAACTGCCACGTCCACCTGACTTGGTTAATCGTTTCGCAAAGGGTGGGTTATGGATCTGTCGAAATACGTCCG
The DNA here is from genome assembly GCF_014842075.1 of Sphingomonas sp. CFBP 13720. GTDB lineage: Bacteria > Pseudomonadota > Alphaproteobacteria > Sphingomonadales > Sphingomonadaceae > Sphingomonas. The sequence continues at coordinate 40,806 of NZ_JACYVA010000003.1, read as the reverse complement.
TGTCGGGCGCTATGACCTGCCCGAACCCACCCGGACCGCCGCGCCGACCGGCAACCTGCTGGGGCAGGAAGCATCGGGCATCGCGTATAACTGGGACACCGACACGCTGTTCCTGATCGGGGACGGCGGTCGTTCGATCACCGAAGTCGACAAATCGGGAAAGCTGGTCAGCACGATGACGCTGGGTGCCGGCGACAGTCCGCAAGGTACGGCGTTCTACGATCCCGAAGGCATCACCTATGTCGGCAACGGCCAGTTCGTCTTTACCGAAGAACGCGACCGCAACGCCGTGCTCATCACCTATGAAGCCGGCGCGACCAAGGGGCGCGGCGATGCGCAGATCGCCAATCTCGGCACGTTCGTGAACAATATCGGCCTCGAAGGGCTGAGCTACGATCCGCTGACCCGGGGCTTCATCTTCGTCAAGGAAGCCGGCCCGATCGGCATTTTCCAGACGACGATCGACTTCGCGACCAATAGCGCCAGCAACGGTTCGGCCACGACCGAAAATTCGACCAACCTGTTCGATCCCGCGCTGCTCGGCCTGTCCGACGTGGCCGACGTCTTCGCGCTGTCGAACATCCCGGCGTTCGCCGGCACCGCCGACGAAGGCAATCTGTTGGTCATCAGCCAGGAAGAAGGCAGGATCATCAAGGTCGATCGCGCCGGCAACGTGCTGAGCGAACTGGTCATCCAGACCGATGCAGGCAATCCGCTGGGCGTCGCCGATCAGCAGCATGAAGGCATCACGGTCGACCGCAACGGATTCATCTATGTCGTGAACGAGAATGGCGGAGGAAATGCCGATCGTCCGCAGCTATGGATCTATGCCCCGGCCGATTTCCCCAACGCCGCGCCGACCGCGCTCACGCTGGGCAACGCGCTGGCATCGATCGACGAAAACACCGCCAGTGCGCAACGGTTGAAGGTCGCCGACGTGCTGGTCGGCGACGACGGCATCGGCGTGAACGCGCTGGCCGTCACCGGCACGGACGCGGCATTCTTCGAAGTCGACTCGACCGGTCTCTACCTCAAGGCCGGCACCCGGCTCGATTTCGAGAGCAAGGCCAGCTACGCGGTCACGGTCACGGTCGACGACGCGAATGTCGGCGGGGCGATCGACGCCAGCGTCGATTATGTCCTGAACGTCGCCGACGTGACCGACGAAACGACCGCGCCGACGCTGTTCATCTCGGAAATCGCGCCGTGGTCGAGCGGCAACAGCCCGGTCGCGGCCGACTGGTTCGAAGTCACGAACAACGGTGCCGCCGCGATCGACATCGGCGGGTGGCGGATGGACGACAATTCGGCGCAGTTCGGCAATGCGCGCCTGTTGACCGGCATCGAATCGATCGGTGCCGGTGAATCGGTGATCTTCTTCGAAACCGCCGATCTGGCCGCGACGACGGCGGCGTTCGTCGACGCGTGGTTCGGCGGAACCGCCCCGGCGGGCATCCGGTTCGGGGCCTATACCGGGTCGGGCGTCGGGCTAAGCTCGAATGGCGATCAGGTGAACCTGTACGACGCAGGCGGCGAACTGCGCGCGAGCGTCACCTTCGGCGCGTCGCCCGCCGCCAGTCCGTTCGCGACGTTCAACAATGCTGGTGCCGTCAACAATGGCGACGTCACCGCGTTGAGCGAAGCGGGCGAGAACGGCGCGGTACTGGTCGGCAGCGGCACCACCGCCGCGATCGGATCGCCCGGCACGGTCGGCAAATTGTTCGTATCCGAAGTCGCGCCATGGGCCAGCGGCGACAGCCCGGTCGGAGCCGACTGGTTCGAAGTCACCAACACCACCGGTCTCGACATCGACGTCACCGGATGGAAGGTCGACGACAATTCGCAGTCGCCGATCGCCGCGGTCGCGCTGTCCGGCGTCGAAGCGATCGGTGCCGGTGAATCGGTGATCTTCGTCAACGGCGGCGCGATCGAAGTGCGCGCGTTCGTCGACACATGGTTCGGCGGCACGCTTCCGACCGGAATCCAGATCGGCACCTATGGCGGGTCGGGCATCGGGCTGAGCACCGGTGGCGATCAGGTCAATCTGTACGACACCACCAACACGCTGCGCGCCAGCGTCGCCTTCGGTGCGTCGACCGGGCGTCCGTCGCTCGCCACGTTCGACAATGCCGCCGGGATCAACGGTGCGATCGCGCAGACCAGCGTCGGCGGCACCAATGGTGCCTATCAGATCGTCACCGCCGACAGCACCGAAACCGGATCGCCCGGTGCGATCCGTACCCGCGTGGACGACGACAATGCCGCACCGACCGCGATCGCCCTCGCCAATCCGGTGAACGCGATCGACGAGAACGGCAGCACGCTGACCCGCATCAAGGTCGCCGACATCGCCGTCACCGACGACGGGCGCGGCAGCAATGCGCTGGGCGTACGCGGTGCCGATGCGAGCTTCTTCGAAGTCGACGCGACCGGCCTGTACCTGAAAGCCGGCACCGTTCTCGATTTCGAGACGAAGACGCAGTACGTCGTCACGGTCACGGTCGACGATGCGACGGTCGGCACCGCGCCCGACGCAGCCACCGATTTCGTGCTGAGCGTCCGCGACATCGTGAACGAGGGCAACGGTCCGGCGATCCGCATCACCGAAATCGCTCCATGGTCCAGCGGCGACAGTCCGGTCGGTGCCGACTGGTTCGAACTGACCAATATGTCCGACGCGACGGTCGACATTGCCGGCTGGCGCGTCGACGACGATTCGACCAGTTTTGCGGCATCGGTCGCGCTGAACGGAGTCGGCAGCATCGCCGCCGGCCAGTCGGTCATCTTCCTGCAGACGGCGGACCTTGCCGCGACCAGCAAGGCGTTCGTCGACAACTGGTTCGGGGGTCAGGCACCGCAGGGGATCATTTTCGGCAGCTATACCGGATCGGGCATCGGCCTGAGCGGCAGTGGCGACGCGGTGGTCCTGTTCGACGCCGCCGGCGGGGTCGCGGCCAACGTGACCTTCGGCGCGTCGACGGGCCTGCCCGCGCTGGCGACGTTCGACAATGCCGCCGGGCGGAACAACGCGCTGCTGACCACGCTGGCGGTCGCCGGGGTCGACGGTGCGTTCACGATCGTCAACGGCGCAGGCGACAGCGAGACCGGATCGCCGGGCTACACCGCTCCCGCCCGGATCGTCGGCAGTGCGACCAACGATACGCTGACTGGCAGCGTCCTTGCCGACATCATCGAAGGGCGCGCGGGCAACGACATTCTGTCCGGCATGGGCGGCAACGACTGGCTGATCGGCGGGGCCGGGTCCGATACGATGCGCGGCGGCGCCGGTGCCGACGTGTTCTTCTTTTCGGCGTCCGACAACGCCGCCGCACAGTCGCGCGGGGCGACCGCCGCGCTGGACCGCATTGCCGACTTTTCGGTCGAGGACGTGCTGGTCACCGACGTCGCGCTGTTCGACAGCGACGACAACGGGATCGTCACCTTCGGCGGCAACCGGTTGCTCGACCTGACCGGTGGCGGCAGGGTCGACATCGTCGACGTCACCGGCCGGCGGGTCACCGCGCTGGAATTCGACGGCATCTGGCGCGACGAAGCTACCGGGATCGACCATTTCGTCTACAGCCTTGCGGGTTCGGCAGCCGGGCTGGCATCGCTGGACGCGGCCGGTTGATCGAGTTGCATACGGCCTGATCCGCGCGGCGGCCTCGAACCGGTTTCGAGGTCGCCATGTTGCCGGTACGGTAGGGGCGTCGATCCGCAGCCGATAGCGGCGGCGGACGCGTGCGCCCCCGCACGAACGACAGCAGGCACGGCCGTTTCCGCGGCGCTGGCCCATTCCTTGCGTCGCGACCATAGCATTGCCGGCCGCACCGCTCTACGCGGGCACGGCACGCAAGGGATCCGGATGGGCTTATGAACCGCAGGCAGTCGAAGAAAGACCCTTATGGGGACTTGCACCGGGAAGCGGAAACGACCGCACCGCCGGTGGTATGCTGGCTATGCGGTCGACCGACTGCCAAGACGATCGTGTGGCATCATCCGATCCCCAAAAGTCGCGGTGGTCGTGATGTCGTGCCGATGCATTCCATCTGTCAGCAGACGCTGATCGCCAACTTCAGCAATGCCGAGTTGCAGCGGTACGGCATGGACGTCGAGGGGCTACTGGCCAACCCGAATGTCCGGAAGTTCGTCGACTGGGTCGCGGGCAAGGATCCCGAATTCACGGCGACGATCTCGAAGAAGCAGCGCTGATCGAAGTCTTGGTTCGATCAACGACGTTCCGACGGCGGAAGTCGCCCCGCGCATTCCGGATCATTGTCGCCGCGATACCGGCTCGATCGGATTTCCGCGCGTGTCATGATCTCGACCGACGTCGGGCATGGCAGGGGCCGTACCGTAGATCCGGCGCCTGCCATGCCCCTGTCCCGACCGACGTTGCGCAGGATCGGTACGCGCTACACGCGTTGCTGTTTGTACGTTCGATGGCGTCAGGTCCGTTCTTCCGTGCGCTGGACGCATAATCCGATCGCTGCGATCCGGTCGACCCCGGCATAGGGTTCCTTGTCCAGCTCGTCGCCGAAGATGTCGGGATCGAGCACGCGATAATCGTAGCGATAGCCGACCGACGGCATCGCCCGATCGATCGCGTCGCGCACGACGTCGCGGCCATCGACGATCGAAACGCCGGTGTGCATCAGGAACCGCCCACCCGGTGCCAGTTTGCGAATGGCCTCCAATGTCCAGTCGAGCGACAGTTTCCCGCCATACAGGTCGCCGCCATCGCGATAGGCACGGCGGTCGGGATCGATCATGAACGGCGGGTGGGTGACGATCAGATCGAAATCGCCGTCGACATCCTTGGGCGTGTTGGCCAGCACGGTCCGGTGATCGATCGCTGCGAAGGTCGCATTGATGGATGCGAGCGCCAGTGCCTTGGGATTGATATCCGCCAGCGTCAGCGTCGCGCCGCCGTGCAACGATGCCGCGACGATCCCGCCGACGCCCGCGCCCGCGCCGTAATCGAGAATGCGGGCCGCGTCGGTCAGGCCGGACAGGTTCCGCGAGATATAGTCGGCGAACCGATAGCTGTCGGGACCCAGAAACACCGAATCCTGCGCCCTTGTCGGATAGCGCGAATGTACGAACAACTGATCGAACACGTTCGACACGCGTATCCCCGCCGACACCAGTCCGTCCGGGCGCTGCTCCAGCAGTCCCGCCTTTCCGAGGATCGCGACGACGTCCGGGGACAGGTCATCGCGACGACACGGCAACGACCAGCCCAGCAGGTCGTACAGGGTCGTGCCGACCTGCCGCTGCGGTCGCGACAACACACGCGATTGCGACGCCGGGGTCGGCGCGATGAAGTCGTACCCCTGCGATCGCAGCAGGCTCAGCAGCGCCAACAACGGCTCGCGCTGCCCGGTGTCGGTGTCGGTAGCCCGATTGGTGTCGCCGATCGGAAAGTACTGACGGTCTGCATAGGTTAAATGCATGTTCTGGAACCATTGGATGGATGGAGGTCGCGGCCGGTATCGGTCGACCGCATCAGGACGAACGGGGGCGATCGACCCGGGCGGAGCCGGATCGGTCTGCCAGCCGGTAACGAACGCACGTCGCCGGTAGCGGCGCACGACCGGATCGGGGTGCGCCGCTACCGGATCAGGCGGTTTTCAGTTCGGCGGTGCGGTTGATGCGCGCTTCGGCGATCCGGGTCAGCTTTTCGTCGGTCGCCTTTTCCTCGGCCAGCGTTTCGGCAAGCACCGCCGCGCAATCCTCGCGGCCCAGTTCGCGCGCCCATGCGATCAACGTGCCGTACTGGGCGATTTCATAATGCTCGACCATCTGCGCGCCGAACGCGAGCGCGGCGTCCAGCACCTGCGGGTCGTCGATATCCGACGCGGTCGTATTGGCCGCCTTGACGATGCCGTCGATCGCGGGGCAGGTCGTTTCGTCCGGCTCGCGACCATGCATACGGAACACCTGCTCCAGTCGCGTCCGCTGGTTCTCCGTTTCGCGCAGATGCTGTTCGAAGCCGCTGCGCAAATCGGGATCGGTCGCGAGGCCGATCATCTTGGGCAACGCCTCGGTGATCTGGCGCTCGGCATAATAGATGGTCTTCAGGCCATGAACGAACAGGTCGTCGAGCGTGTGCGTGCTGCTGGTGAAGATACCCATGGGAAAGCGTTCTCCTGCAAGTGGAACAGGTTGTTTCCACCTTTCCCCACAGCAACGCCGGTCATCGGAGGATGTTTCGATTTTCTGTGGCCGCATAAATCTATTTAACTAAGATTTGGGACGGCTCGCCATATAAGCAATCGGTGACATTGCAGTATATGCTACAGATTAACGCGTATCGTTATGTCACAGTGCCGCTTCTATATCCATGTTAAGAAGAATCAAAAGCGGATACGCGATATGTCCTGTTAGTTGCTGTGCCGAGGAGAGGCCGATGAACGAGCAGAATCTGGAATATTACGAACGTCGCGCGCGCGAAGAAGCGGCCGCCGCCGCGCAAAGCCCCAGCGCGGGCGTAGCGTCGGCGCATCGCCTGCTCGCGATCGAGTATGCGGCGCAGGCCCGCGAAGTCCGTTCGCGCGCGCAGATCCGCGCCAAACCGACCGAAGGTCGAGGCTGACGATCGAAAGGAAACGACGATGCCGCAGGGTGACAAGGACAAATACACCGACAAGCAGAAGCGCAAGGCCGAACATATCGAGGAAGGCTACGAAGATCGCGGCATGCCGAAGGACGAGGCCGAGCGTCGCGCATGGGCCACCGTCAACAAGGAAAGCGGCGGCGGCAACAAGTCGGGTTCTGGTCGCGGGAAACCCGACACCCACGAGTCATCCCAAGCAGGCGGAAAGAAGGGCGGCGAGGCATCCGCGCAGCGGTCCGCCGCCGATCGCTCCGCCTCTGCAAAGAAAGCGGCCGCCACGCGAAAACGCAACGCCGCTGCGAAGTGACCGCCATGGCCCCGGCCCGGACCCGTTCCGGGGGGCGGCGACGGCGCGAGCGATGCGGGCGGCAGGGGGCCGCCCGCCCGAACCTAGAGCGTTTCCGATCAGTTTGAACCGCCGTCATCGCCCTTCGGGTGCCTGCTTCGCAGCGGGGCGCTTTCGATCCGCGGCGGCGTTGCTCGTCGGTCACGATGCTTCAGCATCGCTCCCTCCTCGCGCCTTGCCCCGAACCGAAATCACCGCCGTGCCGGTGATCCAACCTGATCGGAAACCGCTCTAGGATCGCAACGATCCTAGCTGGTCTTCTGCACCAGCGGTTCGATCCGCAGGTTGACGACGTCGCAGGTCGCGGACCGGGTCAGCGTAAAGACGATCGCCTCCGCAATCTCCTCGGCGACGAGCATTTCGCCGTTCGCAACCGCCGCGCGTTTCTCGTCGGGGCTGCATTGCTGCATGTCGGTATCGACCGATCCGGGCTGGATCACGCTGACCTTGATGTTGCGCTCCGCCACTTCCTTGCGCAGCGTTTCGGCGAACGCCTGCACCCCGGCCTTGGTCGCGGCATAGACGCTTTCGCCGACTGCCTTGATCTCGGTACTGATCGATCCGACGAACAGCAGATGGCCTCCGCCGCTGGCTTCCATCCGCACCATGGCGTGTTTCGCGCAGGCGAGATAGGCGCTGAGGTTGGTGTCGACGACATAGCGCCAGTCAGGGTCGTCCATCGCATCGATCGGTTCGGCACCCAGCGCGGCGCAGGCGACCAGCATGTCGATCCCGCCCAGCGTGTCGTCGACGGCGGTGAACAGCGCGTCGATCCCGTCGGTGGTCGCGACGTCCGCCGCGATGCCCGCGACGTCGCCGCCGGCCTGCGCCAGCGCGTCGTTCAGCGCGTCCTGGTGACGGCCACAGGTGACGATCCGCGCGTCGGCGGCCGCGAGCCGGGCCAGCGTCGCACGCCCGATGCCGGTCGTGCCACCGGTCAACAGGATGCGTTTGCCGGCAAGGTCGGTCGGTTGATAGGTCATGGTCATTCCCACGTCAGGATGAGGCGCCCGCTGGCGGGCACGCGATAGGTGATGCGGTCGGCGGTGGCGGTTTCCGGGGCGATCGGGTCGCCCGCCGCCGTCAGGACGTTGCTGTCGGGCAGCGTGCGGCGCTTTTGCCGGACGAGGTAGAGGCTGCCGGTCCGCGTTTCGCCACCGTCGAGCTGGATCGACAGCGCCCGGTCGCCGATCCGTTCGACCGCGCGCAGCAACAGGTCGCAATAAAGCTGGAACGGGGCGCCCTCGACCCGGTGGAACGCACGCGACGTGAAGATGAACGCCGCGCCCGCGCCATAGACTTCCTGCCCGACCTGTCCGGCCTGCTGGCCATCGGGGTACAGATCCTCCAGCGGAAAGGACAAGGCGCGGTCGATATGGCCGTTCGCATCGCGCTGTTCGGTGGCGATCGCCTCGTCCGGCAGCGCGTCGGGATAATAATACCACGCACGCGACAGCGCATAGCGGCAATATTCACCGATCAGCATCCGCGCGCCCGGTTCCAGATCGGGGCCGCCATCGTTCAGATATTGCTCGAACGCGACGAAGCTGTCGAAACACTCGTACATCGCCATGTACGGCGCGTCCTGAAGACAGGTGACTGCCATGAACGTCTCATAGGACGCGGCATGGCCGATATTGCTGTCCCACATCACGCCATTGTGGAGGAAGCTGGCGAGATAGACGTAGCTCTGTTCGCGATAGACGTCGCGGTTGGTGATCCGCCACAGCCGCATGCAGGCGGCGGCACCCCATGCCGTCAGATTGGCCTGGTAATTGACGTTGAAGCGCAACCCCATCGCCGCGTCGATCGCCGCCCGCGCCTCATCCAGATAGGTCTTGTCGTCGGTCAGTTCGAACGCCTGCAACATGATCCACGCATAGATGCCGCCGACATCGGTCTGTCCGCGACCGTCCGCTGCTGCATCGGTGATGACCGAGAAATCGGTCACCCGATACTGGATCGGCCAGTGATAGTCGAAATGACGCGCCGCCCGTACCGCATAACCGATCGAGTCGAGGAACAGCGCGCGCGCCCGGTCGTCGCCGTCCAGCGCAAGGATGCCGAGGTTGAGCAGCGGATGATAGAGATACCAGCTATCGACCGCGTCGGCGTCCTTGTCCTTGCCGACATTGGGCAGATAGCGGCGCAGCGTGCCCAGATCGGCATCGTAGAATTTGCGCAGTCCCGCCTTCAGTTCGGCTTCGAGCGGGTGTGCTTCGCCGCGCCACTTTCCCCATTGGTGCAACGCGGTGATGACCGACATCTGGACCATGATGTCCGGATATTCGGCGGCGGTATAAGGATGGATGTAACGATGCCCGTAATGGCGGATCGTCGCTTCCGGCGCGTTCGCCAGATCGTGCGCCGAGCGTTCGGCGCGATCCGCCCAGTCGCGAAACTGGGCCGGGGGCAGGTCGAGCACTTCGTACACTGCTGCCAGCATCTCGACGAACTGCCGTGCGGATTCGCGTTCCTGCGGCGGCGCTTCGTGCCGAAAGACGAGGATCGTGTCGGACAGCGTCACCGTCTGTCCCGCCGGCAACGATACTTCGGCAGGGTCGGCGTTGGCCGATGGCGTCGGCAGCGCATAGCCGATTTCGGGCCACGCCCCGCCCACGCTTTCGCGCGGCGTCGTGCCCGTCGCGCGGTAATAGTCGTTCGACGGGGTCAGGTTCTGGACATACAGGACGTTGCCGAAACCGGGGTCGTCGATGCGGAAATAGAGCAGGCCGGTGTTGATGCCGCGCTGCGATGCCTCGACCGTGCCCTTGACCCGCAATGGATCGTCGTGCCGTCCCAGCGGATAGAGATCGCGCGGCATGAACGGCAGCACCACGGCGCGCGACGGGGTGAAGCGGGTGACGATCCGCAACCGTTCCAGCGCCTCGCGATCGGCATGGAACGACAGGAGATGCTCGCCCATGGCGCTGACGATGCGCAGCCGGGCGGTCTCTCCGTCCTCCGCGTCGATCGCTTCGCAGGTGAACGGGGCCGGCACGAACGCGGCCCGTACCGCAAGTCCCCCGGCCCGTTCGCGCCGCACGATCGCGAACACCGAATCGGCGCTGACATGAAGTGCGACGCTCAGTTCGCCGACATCGAACTGCGTCAGCGGCGCGGAACCGTCCTGCAGCATCTCGCGCAGCGCCAGCACATGCGGGCTGACGGCCGGCGCCTCGGCAGTCGCCATTTGGTGCATCTAGGTCCTCCGAACAGCAATTCTTGATGCCGGACAAAGCCGCGACACCTGCACCGGTTCCTGATTGTGCTTCGAAAGCAACGCGTTGCTAACCTGTGCTACGAAGTTCGCCGCCGCTGGGCTTCCTGCGCGCGCCGCAACCGGACGCGCAGGCGGGCGTCGCGCAGCAGGGCGGCGGGAATATCCGTCGCAGCGCGCAATCCGGCGACCGACGATATGTTGCGGATCGTCCGGCGCGTTTCGTTCAGCACCTGGCCGACCATCTGCCGGCGCTCGATTTCGCCATGTTCCTCGACCAGCGACAGGCGATGGATCGCATAGATGCCGATCAGCCCGGCCAGCAGGAAATAGAAGTCCCATGCCGTCAGCACGAACGGCACCGTCAGCACTCCGTTCGGGCCGCTCCACCGCGCCACGAGTTCGAACTGACGCGCGGCGAAGAACTGCGCCAGCAGCCCGCCGATGATCGGGGCCAGCCCGGCCGCGACCGCCGTCGTGATCGCGTTGGTCGCGACATAGGCGGTCGCCGACCCCTTGGGCGACAGTTTCAGTGCGATGTTGGTACTCGCCAGCGTCACGCCCGCGATCGTCGCGCCCATTACCAGATGCAGCGCGATCAGCCACAATTTCACCGCCGTACGGTCGCCGAATTGCGACGCACCGATCATCGCGACGATCGCGAGGATATAGGCGGGGGCGCACACCGCCAGCACCGATTTGTTCGCGAACCGGTCGCTCAACCGACCCCATAGCCGCAGCGCGAGGATATTGGCGACCTGGCTGACCACGCTGAGCAACAACACGAAACTGACGTTGAAATGCAGCTGCCGGACGATGAACACGGTGAAGAACGGCGTGGCGAGGTTGATCGCGAATTGCCAGCTGGCGACGAACACCAGCAACCGGCTGAAATTACGATCGTGCAGCGGCTGGCGCAGCAGCGCGCGCAGATCGATCGGACCGGCGGCGGGCGCCATCAGCGGTTCGGGCATCATCGCCACCATCCGCGCGCTGATCAGCCCGGTGATGCAACCCGCCACGAACATCGCCGCGAACACCGTGTCGCGCGCGGTCGATCCCGCCGCCGTCCGGTCGAGCGCGAGCGCGGCGCACAGACCCAGTATCAGGCTGATCGCGGTCAGCCAGACCGTCCGTCGGGCGAACACCTCGCCCAGCCGGTCTTCGGGGGCCAGGTCGCGCATCCATGCATTCCAAGCGCAACCACCGATCGCGCCCAGTCCGCACAACACCATCTGCGCGGCAAGGAACGCCAGCAACGCCGCCGTCCCGCCGGAAAATGCCAGCGCGGCCATCACGAGCAGCATGATGCGACCGATCAGGCTGGTGACGACCGCGATCTGCTTTCGCCGCCGCCACCGCTCGACCATCTGGATCGCGGGCAGTTGCAACAGTTGCGACAGGAACGGCGTCGCCGCCAGCACGCCGACCATCACGTTCGACGCGCCGAGATGCAGCGCGAAGGCGGTCAGGATCACGCCGCTGGTCAGCGCCGCCGCACCGCCGGAAAAGGCGGCTTCGGTGACGAGCAGTCGCAGGCCGCGTTCGCGGTCTTCCGTCGTCAGGTCGGATTGCGGCAGTAGCGTCATCACGGTTGGCAACGTCCAATGCGGGTGACGGTTCGGGACTAGACTGAACACATAACTTATGTACCTGAAAATGGACAAGATTGTTCGACACCATCCGGTGGTTGGGGAGTTTTGGGGCGATGGATCACGAACGCATGCTGATCGCAGGCGGCTATGCCGACGCCGGAGCCGCCGGGCTGTACCGGCTATGCCATGCGGACGGTCGGCTGACGGTCGACGGGATCATCGCGTCGGTCTGCAACGTGTCGGGCGGGGTACGACGCGGCGACCGTTGGTATCTGGTCGATGAAACGGCGGGCGATATCGTCGTGCTGGATGCCGATCGAGAATGGCGAGAGGTTGCGCGTTTCGCTTCGGGCGGCGATGCTCCGTGCCATCTGGCGTTGAACGCGGCGGCCGATCTGCTGGCCGTCGCCAATTACGGCGACGGTGCGACCGCCCTGTTCGCTCTCGACGATCGCGGCAAGCCGGTAGGGGCACCGGATCGGTATCGCCATGACGGCAGTGGACCGGTCGCCAATCGGCAGGAGGGGCCGCACGCGCATTGGGTCGGCTTTGCGCCCGATGGCACGCTGTACGCCACCGATCTGGGCAGCGATTGCGTCCTCGCCTTCACGCCCGGTCGCGACCGTCTCGGCACCGCGCGGGTCGTCTATACCGCCCCGCCGGGCAGCGGGCCGCGTCAGATCGCGTTTCATCCCGACTTGCCGATCCTGTATCTGGTCAGCGAACTTGCCTCGACGCTGACCGTGCTGGATGTCGGCGCGGACGGCATGCTGATCGCGCGGCAGATCATTGCGACCCTGCCGGACGGCGTTGACGATGACAGCCTTGCCGGCGCGCTTCTGCTCGCTGGCGACCGGCTCTACGTCACCAATCGCGGCCATGACAGCGTGGCGACGTTCGCGATCGGGGCGGGTGGTGACGTTCGCCCGATCGGTCATCGGGCCAGCGGCGGCGTCTCGCCGCGCTTCCTGCTGATCGACGGCGATTACCTGTTGGTTGCGCATGAACAAAGCGGCGGCGTCACCGCGCTCCCGCTCGATGCCGGTCCGGTTGCCTCGCGCGCCGACGTGCCCGGCGCCGCCTTTCTCGGAGAAACCCCATGAAAGCTGCCCGCAAGACCGCCGATGGACGGTTCGAAATCGCCAACGTCGATGCACCGGAACTTCCCGCTGGCGACTGGGTCAAGGCGCGGGTCCGCATGGCGGGCATCTGCGGCACCGACCTGCGCCATTGGGAAAAGGCGGAGGAGGAACTGCATTGTTGCATCATGGGTCACGAACTGGCGGGCGACGTCGTGGAGGTCGGGCCGGACGTGACGCGCGTCGCGGTGGGGGACCGGGTGCTGATCGAATCGGTACTCGGCTGCGGTCGATGCGAATGGTGCCGGGTGCAGCAGTATAATCGCTGCCCCGATCTGTATCCGACCCGTCGCGCCAGCGTATCGCGCGCCTATGCCGAACTGGTGGTCGGGCCGCAGCACAAGTTTCACAAGCTGCCCGACACGGTCGGCTATGATGACGCGGCGCTGCTCGACACCTTCGCGGTCGCGCTTCATGCCCAGCATCTGTCGGGCCTGACGATCAACGCGCAGGTCGCGATCATCGGTTCCGGGCCAATCGGCCTCGGGCAGCTGATGCTGGCGAAGGCGAGCGGCGCGGACGTGCTGATCGTCGATACCGTGCCGCATGCGCTCGATCTGGCGCAGCGGCTGGGTGCCGACCGGATCGTCCATTCGCAACGGGAAGACCCGCTGGCCGCGATCCGGGCGATGACCGGGGATCGCGGTGCCGATATCGTGTTCGAATGTGCGGGCGGGGAGTCGATGCCCCAGACGCTGCCGCTCGCCACGCGACTGGTCCGGCGCGGCGGCAAGGTCGTGATCGTCGGCGGGTTCGAAGACGGCGAAACGGCGATCCCGCTCGAATGGCAGCGTATCCAGATGTCGGAGATCACCCTGATCCCCAGCGCCAGCTTCGCGTTCCGCGACCTTTATGCGGAACAGGTGATGGTGCTGGACCTGCTCAGGCGCGGCAAGTTGCGGACGCAGGAACTCATCACCCACCGCTTCCCGCTGGACCGGATCAACGACGCGTTCGAAACCGCGCAGAACCGCCTAGAAACCGGCGCGATCTTCGTCGGACTGGAGATATGACCGTCCATCCCGATTCCCGGCGGCGGAAGTGCCGCCGCCGCGATCACATACTCGGCTGACGGTTCAGCAACGGGCCGAGCGTAGCAAGGACGTTGCGCGCCTTGACCGGCTTTTCCAGCCGCGGAACGGCGGAAAATCGTTCGGGGATGGCCGATTCATCATAGCCGGTGGCGAACACGAACGGCACCGACCGCGCCTCCAGTGCATCGGCGAGATCGAAGACCATCGTGCCGCCGAGATTGATGTCGAGCAGCGCCGCATCGATCCGCGATTCCGCTGCGAGCACCGACTGCGCCGCAGTGACGGTCGGAACCGGGCCAAGCACGTCCGCCCCGGCGTCGATCAGCGCCAGCCGCAGGTCGTCGGCGATCAGATACTCGTCCTCGACGACGAGGATTCGGCAGCCTTCTAATTGGCGTTCAGACATGGTTGGCTTCCCCCCGCGTGTTGTCGCACGGCACGTCGACTTGTATCGTGCAATGGACGCCGTCGCCGGTGAAGGCAAAACTGGTTTTGGCGCCCATCTGATATGGCAGTGCCCGTTCGATCAGCTCACGGCCATAACCGCCGCCGCGCGGCTTGTCGCCGGGGGCGGGAACATCGGTCACACCGGTTTCGCGCCAGTCGACGTGCATCCGTTCCATGCCCGCCTCTTCCGCGACGACTTCCCACCGTACCGTCAGGTGTCCGGTCGGCGTCGCCAACGCGCCGTATTTGACGGCGTTGGTCGCCAGCTCGTGCAATGCCAGTGCAAAGGTCTGGACGAGGGAGCTTTCCAGCGGCACGTCCGGTGGGCCGCTCAACGTCACCTGCGGTGCGTTGCCATCGGGATCGAGGTCGAGATGCGCGCCCAGCTCCTCGCGAAGCAGCGTGCCGAACATTACGCGGTACGCGCCGCGCCGCGACAACAGCCCCTGCGCGCGGGCAAGCGCGGCCATGCGATCGTCGATGCAGCGACGGAACTCCTCCAGCGAACTGCTGCCCCGCAGGGTACGGGTCATCACCGCCTGGACGACGGCCATCAGGTTGCGCGTACGATGCTGAAGCTCGTCCATCAGCACAGCCTGTTGGCGCTGCAGCCGGATGATATCGTCGATGTCGGTACAGGTGCCGAGCCATTCGACCACCGTCCCGTCCGGCGCGCGGATCGGCCTCGCCCGCGTTTGGAAATGGCGGTAGCGGTTGCTCCCATGGCGCAACCGCGCTTCGAAGCTGAGGCCGTTGGCCGCATCGGCGCGGCTCCACGCATCCAGCGCGGTCTTCCGGTCGTCGGGATGAAAGGCTTCCAGCCAACCCATCCCTTCGCTGTCCCCGGACGACAGGCCGGTGAACGCCACCCATTGCGGACTGGCCCACGTCCAGTCGCCGCCGCTCACCGCGCGCCACACCAGTTGCGGCATCCCTTCGATCAGGGTCCGCAGGCGCAACTCCGTCCGGCGAAGTTCCTGATTCAGGCCTTCGATCTCACGGGTACGCGCCTGAACCCGACTCTCCAGATCCTCGTTGGCGCGCTCCAGATTGGTGTTGGCGACTTCCAGTTCCTCCGAGAGCACCTGCAGCTCTTCGAAGGCCACCTGTAGTTCTTCGGCCACCTGGCTCTGCTTGAGTTCCTTCTCCACGTCGACGATGCGCTCGGGGGCAATCATCATTGCCGATAGCTTCGTCGATTTGGTGTCGCTGGCCTGCAGCTCGCCCGCCAGTACCGTGACACGCGTCAACAGCCGGTCGCGATCCTCGATGATGCGGGCATTTTCCTCCAGCGAGTTTTCAAGCGCGGTCCGAAGCTGCTCGATCTCATCCAGCAGCTTCGATTGTTCGTGATCGGAAGTACCGGGTGCAGGCGTCTTCATACTGTGTCCCTCGGTTTTCCAACGCACTGGCAACAGAAAGGCACCGTTCCCACCGCGATCTTTTTCAATGTATGCGTCCGCTGCGCGGGCAAATCGTTATGGTAAGTAAGGAGTTACGATGCCGCTGAAAGATATCGTCGTGATCGGTGCGTCGGCTGGCGGCGTGGAAGCGCTGCAACGCTTGTGCGCCAGCCTGCCCGCCGAATTCCCGGCAGCGGTGTTCGTCGTCCAACACCTGTCGCCATCGACGCGCAGCCTGTTGCCGCAGCTACTCAGCCGGGTGGGGCCGCTCGACGCGCACTCACCCGTCGATGGTGAAGCGATCGAAGCCGGAAAAATCTATGTCGCGGCGCCCGATCACCACATGCTGGTGCGTTCCGGCAAGGTGCTGATGCGCCGGGGACCGCATGAGAACCGCACGCGCCCCGCCGTGAATGCGCTGTTCCGCTCGGCCGCGTCGGCCTATGGTGGCCGGGTGATCGGCGTCGTGCTCACCGGGCTGCTCGACGACGGCACCGACGGGCTGATCGCGATCAAGGCAGCGGGCGGCATCTCCGTCGTTCAGGACCCTGACGACGCGCAATGGCCTTCGATGCCGAAAAATGCGCTCGCGCGCGATCATGTCGACCATACGCTGCCACTGGACGATCTGGGCGCGCTACTTGGCCGGCTCGTGCGCGAGGAAGCAGGGGTCGGTATCCCGCTGCCCTACGAATATGTCGTCGAGGACCGAATGGCTGCGCAGGAGTTTTCCGTGATCGACAGCGACATCATTACGCCCGGCCAGCCGAGCCATATTTCCTGCCCGGACTGTGGCGGCGTGCTCAACGAAATCACAATCGAGAACGAGTTGCGCTTTCGATGTCAGGTCGGCCACGCCTTCACGCCGTTGGGGCTGGCGGCCGCGCAGAGCGACGAACTGGAGCGTGCGCTTTCGGTCGCCGCACGCACGCATCGTGACCGGATCAAGCTGTTCACCCAGATGCACGACAGCGCGCACGCCCGCGGGCTGTTCCATGCGGAAAAACGGTGGCTGGATGCATCGCGCGAATCCGAAGAGATGGTTGCCGTACTGGAACGCGCGATGACGAGCCTGCGTCGGCAACCGATCGACGACGAGGCATAACGGGCTTTCCACCAGCCTGCGCCGCCATCGTCATCGATGCGGCAACCCCGCTACTTCCTTTGGCCTCGACGGAAGTCGACGCGACGTCGTGCCCTGAACGGGGGCGATCAACCCGCCTTCAGTCGTTGACGTTCGGTGGTGTCATGCACGATCGCGACAAGGATCGGGGGATGTTCATCGGCGAATAATTGCATGCAGACTTCGGCAGGATATTCCTTCCGGTCCGCCGTCTGGATCACCGTCTCGAACACGATCTCGCTCTTCGTCCTGTCGAGCACCGGTGCCAGCATCGCGCGCACGTCGTCGATCGATACGCCGGACAGCACGTCGGGCAACGTCAGCAACTCCAGTTGCTGCGCGGTGTAGCCCAGTTTCTTCTGCGCGCCTTCGTTGGTCAGCGTAAAACGCAGCGTCGCCGGATCGAGGAAGTAGATCTCGTTCAACGCCCGGCCCATGATCCGGCCAAGATACCGGCTGAACTCGTCCCGCCGATTTTCGCCGGTTACGTCCTTAAACAACAGCACCAGCCCGCGATGGCGCTGACCCTCGTCCATCAACGCCGACATGGTAATTTCGCATAATATCCGTCGGCCGCGACGATCGACCGCTTCCAGCGTCTGTCCGGCCTGTGCCTCGCGTCCCGACCGGACGGCCTCGATCGATTCACGCAACAGATGCACGGGCAGACCGATATCGAGCGCTTCGAAGCCGGTGCCGACGACCTCGTCGGCGCGCAGGCCCCATGCATTCTCGCTCCACCGGTTCCAGCTTTGAATATCCAGCTTGCCGTCCAGCACGACAATGCCGCCATTCATGCTGCGTAGCACGGCTTCAAGGTACAGGCGGTAACTCGTGGCCTGTTCCGCCTGGATGCGGAGTTCCTCGTTGACCGATTCCATCTCCTCGTTGCTGGACCGGGCCTCTTCGTTCAGCGTTTCCAGTTCCTCGTTGGTGGACTGAAGTTCCTCGTTGGTGGTCTCCAGTTCCTCGTTGGTGGACTGAAGCTCCTCGTTGGTGGTTTCCAGTTCCTCGTTGGCGGACTGAAGCTCCTCGATCGTATTTTCCAACGTCTCCTGGACCGCCTCCAGTTCGATCCGCAACGTGTGCAGTTGCGTGGTGTCGGTGAACGACAGCAGCACGGCATGGATGCTGCCGTCGTTTCGGGCGAGCGGGCGCGCGTCGATGGTCAGGCGGATCGCGTCGGACTGGGTCAGCCGGTATTCCTGATCTTCCAGCCGGACCGGCCGGCGGGTGCGGAACACTTCCTCGATCGGCCCGCGCAATTCGATCGGGCGATACGAGATGGGCAGATCCTGAAACGGCCGGCCGATATCGGCGTCGCCCACGCCCAGCAGGGTACGCGCCGGATTGGTGGCGAACACGACCACCCCGGCCTCGTCCACCACCAGCATCGCATTGCCCGCTTCGTTGAGGACGTTTTCAAGCAGCACGACGTCAGGCATGGACATCTCGCCGCGGCGTGTGCGTGCTTCACGAAAGCCACTGGCGATCGGCCGTCGCCACGCCTGCGCGACCTTGGAAAAAATGCGGTTCTTGGTGTCGACCGCACGGAACAGCGGCGAACGGGCAAGCTGCGTCTCCGCCTTGCCGAGGAACAGATAGCCGTCCGTGTTCAGCGCGTAATGCAGCCGAGGCAGGACGACGCCCTGCGTACCTGCCTCCAGATAGATCAGCAGGTTGCGACAGATCAGCAGGTCGATCCGCGAAATGGGCGCGTCATAGACGACATTGTGTCGGCCGAAGATCACGCATTTGCGTAGCTCGCGCTCGAACACATAATGGTTGGCGGTACGCTCGAAATAGCGTTCCAGAAGCTCCGCCGGCACGTTCTCGACGTTGCGCGGCGAATAGGTTGCCAGTCGCGCGACCTTCAGTGCTTCCTCGTCGAGGTCGGTCGCGTAGATCTTGACCCGCCGGCAGAACTCCGCCTTGCCCAGCGCGTCGGCGAGCAGCATCGCGATCGAATACGGCTCCTCGCCCGATGCGCAACCGACGCTCCACACCCGGATGGGGTGGTCAGGCTCGCTCCGCGCAATCAGCTTCGGGATGACCTCGCTCTTCATTACCGCCCACGCGTCGGCGTCGCGGAAAAACGACGTGACGTTGATGAGCACGGTGTTGAGCAGGTTCTCGAACTCGCCGGGATCAGCTTCGAGATGCGCCTGATAGGTCGCGAACGTCTCCACCCCCACCGCTTCCATCCGCAACGTGATCCGACGCCGAAGGCTGGTGCGCTTGTAGCCGCGGAAATCGAGGCCACGGCTTTCCTGGATATGATGCAACAGGTTTTCGAACTGGGGGTCGGACGGTGCCGTATCGGTCATTGGATCTTTTCGGAGTGCTGGGAAGGGCGATGACACGGTAGTCGCGAGTCCGACGCACTCCAAGCGACGATCGCAGCAATTTGAAATGCCTGCGCCGGGTCGCGGCACGTCGGCGCACGACGGGCAGCGATGCGGAGCCGGTCTTGCACCGGAAAGAACGGCGGGCGGCTTCGCCCGTCGGGGCTGGGGCAGGGCGGTTGTGGACCTGCGATCGAACGAATGGGTGCCCGGACGCCAGCACCGTCGTCGGCAAGCGTTTCGTGGTGACCGGTGCGAAAGCCGCGTCCTTTTTTTCCGCCTGCGCCGGGTCGCTCCGGTCGCTCGCTATAATGCAATGGATGACGCGCGTTCTCTTCTACCTGCCGGTTGTGACCCCGTGGTGGTTCGACAACATCGTCGCTCCGTTGATCCGGACGCTCGCCGTCGATTCCAAAGTACACATTCTGGTGGCGCCGCTCTGGCGGAATACCGGTATCGGTCCCGACCAGATCGCGGGGTGCAGCGCCATTCCGAACCTGCTATGGCATATCGTCGACGATCCCGACCATCGCTCGCTTCGGACGTCGCCGACGGACCCGGACGGTTTGGTCGCATTCGTCCGAAGCATCGCGCCCGATTACGTGTTCTGCCGAAGCGCGGATGTCGCGACGCCGTCGCGATTTCCTGGGAAGGTCGTCCAACTGCTCGAAGCCGGCGCACCGCCGTTCGCGTTCCCGTCCGACCGGATCATCTTCCAGCGGGACTTTCTGCATCATGGTGCGATGCCCATGCTGGACGACGCGGATCGTCATGCGCTCGACGCCACCTTCGCCGGGGCATGGCAACGCATGCGGAGCCGGTTCGACAGCCAGCCGCCTTTCTGCCTGTCGCGCGAAGCCGCGCTGGAGCGGATGGGGCTTCCCCGGGACCGCAAGATCGTCGCGCTGCCACTCGAATACGAACATGAGGAAGCGTTCACCGGCTTCCACGGCCCTTTTACGCGGAACCTCGACCTGATCGAACATCTGGCCGACGCGATCGATCACGACTGCGTGCTGGCGATCACCGACCACCCCCTGAATTACAGGTATATAGACAACTGCCCGGTGTATGCCATGATCGAGGCGCTGGGCGATCGCGCGCACCTCGTTCCGAACGCGGTCGCACGGTATTGGCCGACGACCCTGCTGATCCAGAATTGCGATGGTCTGGTCGTGCGGGACACCAAGGCGCTGTACGCCGGCGCCTTTTTCGGGAAGCCGACGCTGCGCCTGTCGCATCGCCCCACCGCCGACTGGATCGGTGCGCACGACGACGTCGCATCGTTTCTGGAGGATGTGAGGGCGGGCAGGGGCGGCGCCCGCATAGACGATGCAAGTCGTTGGTTCGCATTTCATATCCTGCACGAAGTCATTTCCCCCACGGAAATATCGTCTGCCGACATACTCGATCGGATTGATATGCCGTTCTCGGGGGACCGGCTGCGGGCCGGACTGGCGCGGTTCGAGGCGCAGCAGGGCGAAGTGGACCTGGCCGCGTGACGGAGTCGATCACGCCCCTGCTTCGCGACGTTCGGGGCCTTGTCGTCGAGATGATGCCTACGCTGCTCGATCGTCGCTACGACGTGCGCTGGAAGTCCGATGGCAGCCCGGTGACCGAGGCGGATATCTTTCTCGAAAAGCGAATGACCCACTGGCTCGGCGAACGTCTGCCCGGGCTGCAGGTCATCGGCGAAGAGAGCTTCCGCGAAGGCGGTAGCCCTCGATCACGCGACGGTTGGGTCGCCGTGCTGGACCCCGTCGACGGCACCGAGAATTTCTGTTCCGGGTTGAAGGAGTGGGGCGTTTCGCTGAGCCTGTGGCACGGCGGCGAGCATGCCGGCAGCCTGCTGATGCTTCCCGAACTGGGCGACTGGATGGCGACCGGCGAGCCGATCGAGCGGGTCCGATCGCGGATCACCGGATATTCCTCCTCGATCCATCCGGCCATCGCCGCTGGAATTTCGGAAGGTGGCGAAGCCCGCATCTTCGGCTGTGCCGTCTATAATATCTTCAACGTGACGCGTGGCGCGCTTGCCCGGTTCGTAAATCCGAAGGGTGCCCGTTCGTGGGACCTTCTCGCGGGCCTGATGCTGGCGCGCGAACATGACTGCGAGATCCTGATCGATGGGCAAGTCTATGATGGCGCATTTCTCGAACCGGATCGACGGTATCGCGTCGACATACGGCACCGATACGATCTTCATTCTGGGCAAGGGGCCATCGGCTGACGCGGTATCGCCCGATGCCTTCGCAGGGTCGTTGGTCGTCGGCGTCAACGATGCCGAACGCATCGTCCCCGTCGATATCACGCTTTTCCATGCGGAATGGGTCAAGCCGGCGCTGACGGCCAATGGCCTGCGGTCGCGGCTGTATCTGACGTCGACGGACTTCGCACCGGAGGGGCGCGAAACGTTGCGCGCGCCGTTCGTGCCGTTGCAGAACGACAATAACGACATGCTGATGCAGCGTTTCCTGTCCGAGAGTTTCGTGCTCGAAGAAGTCCTGTTTCTGTCGGCACTCAACGTCGCGCGCCAGGTCGCGCGCACGCGCGGGCGACGCCAGACCGTGTACATGGTCGGCTTCGATTTTCGGCCCGATGCCGGCGCATCGGAGGCAATCAACCACGATTACGCGCCCGGAAACAGCGCCGATCGGTTCTTCCGCATCAGCATGCAGGAGTTCTTCTTCCTCAACTGCCTCTACATGCTCAAGGATTCCGATCTGGATGTCGTTCACGTCGGCGACCGTTCCTTTTCTCAGCTATCCGCCGAGGATCTGAACCGGCGCTTTCATGTTTCGCGCGACCGGACGTCGCGACGTTCGGCCGACGGCGTTCAGGTCACCGCCGAGCTTACGACGAACCATTTCGGCGATCGCGATCGGCTGGAACGAATGATCCGTGCCGCGCGGGCGGCGGGCGCGGACCACGTCAAGCTGCAGAAACGCGACATCGAAAGCTTCTACACGCCCGATCAACTCGCCTCTCCCTATGTCTCTCCGTTCGGAAAGACCTTCGGAGACTATCGTCGCGGGCTGGAACTCGACCGCGACGATTTCGCGTTCGTTGACGGGCTGTGTCGTGATCTCGGGATCGGCTGGTTCGCGTCGGTGCTCGACCGGCCTTCGTTCGAATTCATGCTGCAATTCGATCCGGCGATGGTCAAGCTGCCCAGCACCATTTCGGAGCATCGGGAGTATCTGGGATACGTCGCGAGCAATTATCGCGGGTCGGTGGTGCTATCGACCGGAATGACCGGCCTCGAATATGAGAAATGGCTGCTCGGCAGCTTCGTCCACTGCCGCAACCTGTATCTGCTGCAATGCAATTCCGCATATCCGACGCCCAATTCGGACTGCAATGTCGCGGTCGTCCGCCACTATCACGAACTTTCGCAGGCGAACCCGAGGATCGTTCCGGGCTATTCCAGCCACGATTTCGGGTGGCTTGCATCGTCGCTCGCAATCGCCGCGGGCGGACGCATGATCGAGAAGCACGTCAAGCTCGGCAACACCGATTGGGCGCATTTCGACGCCGTCGCCGTCGATCTGACGACTCCCGAGTTCCGCGACTATGTAACCAAGCTGCGTGAGACCGAGGAGATCGTCGGATCGGCGGTCAAAAAGGTGAACGCCAGCGAGCACCATAAATACAGGATCGCGGCGTGAGCGGCGGGATGGTCGACATGGTGAACGATTTTCGCTGCCTTTTGTGCGGGATCACGGATACGCCGCATCTGGTTCAGGCACGGGTGACCGGGGACACGGGCGGCAATCTGCGGGCAGTCCGGTGCCCCGATTGCTCGCACGTCCAGCTTTCACCCCCCACCTATGATCTCGACCTGTACCGCCATGACGGTCAGGTGAACTTCGTCGTCGAGCAATATGGCACGCCGATCGAAACGCTGTTCGAGCACAGCGCCATCGAAGCCGGGCGTCGGGTTGCGCGTTTTGCCGTGCATAGTGCGCCGATCGTGCGCTTTGATGGCGGGCGGGCGCGCCTGCTCGACGTTGGCGGCGGATATGGTTTCTTCGGGTCGGCGATGACGCGGCTGCGCCCCGACGTCGAGACGCTGGTCCTCGAACCAAGCGCCGGTCGTGTCGAAACCGGTCGCCGATATTTCACGACGCGGGCGGATTGCGATGTTCCCGCTCCGGCGTTCGAAATCGGATTGCCGGACGACGCCTTCGTGACGAAGAACCGGAATCGATACGACATCGTCACCCTGTGGCACGTCCTCGAACATGTCGATGACCCCATGGCGCTCATGGCACGGGCGGGTGCGCTGGTGCGGCCCGATGGCGGTAGCCTCTGGATCGAGGTTCCCAACCTTCACGACGACCTTGCCGAGCTTTCGCCCGCCTATCGGCACCGAAGCTTCATGCGGGAGCATGTTTCCTATTTCTCGGCGGACATCCTCGAACGAATGGCGCGAACCTTGTTCCCGCAGGCCCGCGTCGAAGTGAGCGGGTATCAGCGCTACGGGATTTTCAACTACTGCCACTGGATTCAGCATAATGCGCCGCAGGGTGCGAAACCCGACATGTTCGAGCGTGATCGCTGGTGGCTCGAGACCAGTTGGCGAACGGCGCGGGAGGCAGCGCGCACGAGCGATGCACTGTTGCTGGTCGTGCGCTTCGGTGATGAACTGGGGGCGGGCGCATGAACATCGCGGCATTGATGATCGGGCGGGGCGGAAGCTCGCTCA
This sequence comes from Sphingomonas sp. CFBP 13720, assembly GCF_014842075.1. Lineage (GTDB taxonomy): Bacteria > Pseudomonadota > Alphaproteobacteria > Sphingomonadales > Sphingomonadaceae > Sphingomonas. The sequence continues at coordinate 16,827 of NZ_JACYVA010000003.1, read as the reverse complement.
AGGACAAGAACATCCTTCCGGTGCTGGGTATTCCGTTGTTGCACTGGACGGCAGCGGCGGTCCGCGCCAGCCGCCACGTCGAGCGCTTCTATATCAGCAGCGACTGCCAGCGGATTCTCGAAACCGCCGGGGAAGCGGGATATCAGCCGATCGAACGCCCGGCGCATCTGGCAAGCGCGACCGCGCAAAGCAGCGACGCCGTCCGGCACGCGTTCGAGCATATGGAGCGGGACGGCCCGATCGATGTGCTGGTAGTCCAACACGCGAATGTCGGCACCGTCAGCACGGCGCAGATCGACGACTGCATCGATCTGCTGCTCGCCAATCCGAAGGCGACGTCGGTCGTGCCGGCGCATCAGCATCCCGAATATCACCCGATGCGCGCGAAGCGCTTGCGGGACGACGGGTCGCTTGAACCGTTCGTCGAAGGCAATGCGATTTCCGCCAATCGACAGGATCTGCCGATCTGCCTGTTCTTCGATCATTCATTCTGGGTGTTGCGTGGGCGCGACGCCGTATTCGATCCGCAGGGGCAACCGCCATGGCCGTGCATGGGATCGCATATCCTTCCGTTCGAGACGAGCGGCTGCCGCGACGTCCACGATCTGGCCGACCTGGACGCAACGGCACAATGGATTCTGGCGAATAATATCCCGCGCCCTGCTTTCGGTACGCCGACCGCGATGCGCGCTGCCCGATAGGAGTTGTCCCTTCCGAGGATCGGACGTTTCGACGGAAACCGTCAGGTCCGGGGGATTTCGAGCCGTCCGATCGCGAACGTCCCGGTCCGATCACGCTGGCGCGACCGGACCGGAGACAGGTTCAATAGGCGGCGGACAGGGTCAGAAACCACTGGCGGGGCGCAATGGGATAGGCCGAATAGCTGTTCGTGGCCGACCCGACCGACAGGGACGATACGCCCTTCTCGTCGGTCAGGTTGCTGACGTTCAACGCCAGTTCGACCTTGCGCAGCGGGACGATGTTTTCCGGCACCCGCGCGGCGATCCGAAGCGAGGTCAGGAAAAAGGACGGGACGCTGACGTCGTTGCTGAACGTCGCGAAGCGCCGGCCGACATAATCGCCGATCAACTGCGTTTCGAACGGACCGACGGACAGCGTCGCGACGGTCTTGTTCAGCCATTTCGGTACGCCGGGCAGCTGCTTGTCGCACGTCGGCACCACGCCGCCGACGACGAGAAGCCCGCCGATGCACGAATCGGTCGCTGCCCCGATGCCGCTCGCGGTCGCGGTATAATCGCTCTGGTACTTGGACAGATTGTACGAGGTCGCATTGTACAACGAAAAGATGCCGCCGAACCGCAACGTGAACGCCGCATCGATACCGTCGGTCTTCACGTCGCCGACATTGACCAGAATCGATGTTCCGCCGGTAATGCCGCCGCCGGCGATCCCGCCGGGATTGGTCGAGATCGCAAGCAACCGGTTGTTGAAATCGACATGATAGTAATTGACCTGCGCGGTCAGGCTGATGTCCCCGGCGAAGGACCGGCGGCTGCGCACGCCGGCTTCGTACGTCCAGCTGCTCTCGGGCTGGCCATCCTTGGCAAACGCGTCGAACGCCGGCTGGCTGCCGGTGAACCAGGGTCCGCCGCCGCCGGCGAGATATGCCTGATATTGGCGCAGGTTCTTTTGAACGTTGGCGTAGACTTCCTCATGGCCGTTCACGTCGAAGGTCGTGCCGACCGCCGGGAGGAACCAGCGGAGCGTGTTGATCTTGCCCTGCGGCAGACCACCCGAAAGGCCGCTGAGCGAGCCGGCGCGCGGTTGCACCGGATACCGACCATCGGCCCATTGCGCGCTGGTCTTGAACCCGGCCTGGATCAGCAACCGGTCGAACGCCTTCCAGCTATCCTGTACATGAAGCTGGAGCTGTTCGATCCGGGCATCACCCTGATACTGCGTAAACAGCGGCTGCGCGGCGTCCAGCGGAAGGATGTACGGCGTGCTGCTGTCAGGGTTGTTGACGTCGACGCCGTACCACCGACGCCATTGCGTCGTCGAATTGCGTTCGTACCAGCCGCCGAGTTCGATCCGGTGCGCGCCCAGTTCGAAATCGATCGCGGAAATCACGCCGACCCGGTCGATCCGGTATTCCGTGGTACGGGTAATGAGCCCCGATCCGCCCGTCGCAGCGACCAATGCCGCCCCGGCCGCCGCCGCCTGCGTTGCGGTCAGCGCCGTGCACGCCGCTGGCCGGACGCCGTTGTTGTTGGCGCCGAACCGGCAATTGGCGGGCAGTGCCGCATAGCCCGGATCGAGATAGGGCTGGGCGGTAGTGATCGACTGTCCGAGCGGCCCCGCGACCACGCCCGCGCCGTCATTGTGATGGAAATAGCCGGTCGTCGACCAGTTCGCGGTCGGCGACAGGTGCACATCGTACCGCAGATAGCCGAGATAATCGGTCCGCTGCGCATCGGAATAATAGTTGCGATAATTGCTGCCTTCGGCGGCAGGGGAGTTGCCCTGCGCCGTCAGGTAGGTGCGATACGCAGCGAAATCGGGGTAGAAGAACGGTTTGGTATAGGGCGTGAAACGCTGGATAGCGGTAGCCGTGCCGCCGGCCGACGGCTGGAAGAATACGGTCGCATCCTCGTTCGGCTGGGTGAATTCGTTATAGTCGAGATACGCGGTCAACTTGCCGAAGCTGTCGTCGTGGACGAACTTCGCATTGGCCTGCCAGCCGCCCTGGATACCGTCGAAATCCCACGCCCGGGCGCGTTGCCGCGTGGCCGAGATATAGCCGGCGTTGCGACCGTCGAAATTTCCGCTGTCGATCCGGAAATAGGTCCGCGACGTGCCGTAGCTGCCGATCGTCTGTGCCGCGCGAAGTCCGAACGTATCGAGGGGGGCGGACGAAAAGGTTTCCACCGTACCGCCCAGATTGCTGTTCGACGCGGTGGCGAGGTCGCCGGCACCGGCCGACACCACTACGCGGCTGACGTTTTCCGAGATAACGGCGCGCTGCGGCGACAAGCCATTGTAATTGCCATAGCTTTGATCGCCGAGCGGAATGCCGTCCATCGTGTAGCCAAGCTGGTTCGCGGCAAAGCCATGGACGAACAGCTGGGCGTTCTGTTCGTTCAGGCCCCATGGATCGGCGGTGACGTACAGCACCCCGGGCAGCGTCTGGATCGCGCGCAACGGACTGACGCCCGGCAGGATTTTCTGGATCTCGATGTCCGGCAATTCGACCGATGTGCGGGTTTGACGGCCCGTGATGACGATCGCCGGGTTTGCCTCGTCGGTGGCCGCTTCGTCGGGAAGGTCTGCAACGGCTGGCTGCGCGGCGACTGCAGTCGCGTCCTGGGCATAAGCCGCAACCGGAGCAAGCAGCGCGATGGCAACGGCAAAAAGTGACGCGGATCCACGATACATTGTCATTCCCCTTTGCCGCGTTCCCCCACGCAGCGATGGATCGGGGCGATAGAAACATTTTGTGCCAAACCGGAGACGGGGTGATTACGGTTGCGTTACGGCTCCGGCCCGACGCGGCCGTTATTGGCCGATCGCGGAAAGCCGCCAGGAGCCGGAGAAAGTGTCATCACGGCGGCGGCGGCGGCGGGCGCGTGATCGTGCCATCCGTGCTTCCTGCCGACGGCAGCGTGGTATGGCGGGTGCCTTCGGTCTGAAGCGATCCGCGTGGCGCGGGATGCGCGTCCGTCGATAAGGGGAAGGCATCAACCCCATCCGGCAGCCCGCCCGTGGCGTCCGGGGGCACATCGACGCGCAAGGTCGATCCTAAAGCGTTTTCCGACCAGTTTGAACCGCCGTCATCGCCCTTCGGGCGCCTGCTTCGCAGCGGGGCGCTTTCGATCCGGGCCGGCGTTGCTCGTCGGTCACGATGCTTCAGCATCGCTCCCTCCTCGCGCCTTGCCCCGAACCGAAATCACCGCCGTGCCGGTGATCCAACCTGATCGGAAACCGCTCTAGATGACCTTCTTCGACGACGTAGCGGCGGCCAAACAGCTTACGCCGCTCCAGAGAGAAGATCCGGCCGGACGCTGATACACCGCAGTCACGCCTCGGTTTATCGCATCAACATTGTTGCTCTGCAACAATCCAGTAACGACGAGGAAATTCAATCTCTTGAGAGTTTTGTTTCTCGATTGTTTCTCAACTGATAATTTGTGTAATCCGAACGTATCAATACTCATTTCGCCATGATCTTTGGCGGGGTGTGCATCTGTTTGTCTGTTTATCTGGTAAGGAATTGTGGTGAGTAAAACGCGTCTATTCATATCTACCGATATGCAGATGATTACCGGCGTCAATCATCGGGACGGTGACAAGGACGATGTACAGTCACTGGTGCATGCATTGATGTATCAGGACAAGATCGACATCGTCGGGATAGCTTCTTCGACATCGAAGCACCAACCCGGTGCGAACGATGAGAAATTCATCAAGCATGTTATTGATGTGTATGCAAAAGACTATGCCGCGCTGGCGTCACGGGACGATGGTTTCAAGACTGCCAAGCAGTTGCACGACATTACGTATCAGGGAACGAAGTCGCTGGCGGGCCGCGATGGGTATCCCGCGCGTACCGAAGCATCCGACGCGATCATCCGCGAAGCGCGCGAGGCGGAGGCTGCGGGAGAGAAACTCTATGTCGCGACCTGGGGCGGGCTGGGCGACGTAGCCCGCGCGCTGCACGATGCACCCGACATTGCCGGCTCGATCCGGTTGCTGTCCGCATCCGGCCCGGCGCAGGAGCCCGGCGCGCATGCCTTCATCCGGGATACCTTCGCCGGCGAGGGCGATCTGTGGTGGATCGATGCACGCACGACGCAGCGCGGCATCTATGCGGGACCGGAAGGGCGGTTGCCGCCGATGTCCGATGCATGGGCGAAGGACAAGGCGAAGGATCACGGAGCGCTGGGCGATCTGTTCTTCGCGAATACGCAGGACGTGCGCGGGTCGGGCGACAATTATGACGGCGTCAAGATGGGGGACTCGTTCTCGGTATTCTATCTGATCGACAAGGCGAACAACGACGATCCCACGGCCGAAAGCTGGGGCGGCGAATATCGAATGATCCGCGACGGCTATTGGGTCGACCGGACCGATGAGAAGTTCGCATGGTCGGGCAGCAACGGCGCGCGCACGACCTATGAGGACCGGGCAGCATGGACGGCGGATTTCGCCCGGCGGCTCGACTGGTTGAATACGGGCAAGGAAGACGACCGGCCGGCCAATACTGCGCCGGTTGCAAGCGATGATCGCGTTACGACGACGGCGGGCGAACGGGCGTCCGGCAACGTCCTGACCAACGATCGCGATGCGGACGGCGACCGGCTGACGGCGGCGTTGGGCAGCGGGCCGAAGAACGGGGAGGTTACGCTGAAGTCCGACGGCGGCTTCGTCTACACCCCCGATGCCGGCTTCGTCGGGTCCGACAGCTTCCGCTACGTCGTAAGCGACGGGAGCCGGACCGATACCGGCGAGGTCGCGCTGACGGTGGCGAAGGCCGACACCATCGGGAATGCCGGCGGCGATCCACTGGTCCGGCGGTCGGGAACGATCGAGGTATCGGGCAGCGGCGACCAGACGTTCCGGGCGTCGAACGACGCCAACAGCGTGTTCGTTCGGCTGGACCGCGATACCGGCAGTGACCGGATCGCCGACTTCGCTTCCGACGATGTGCTCGTGCTGTCCGGCGCGTTGAAGGGCGGCACGCCGACGACGAAGAACGGATGGCTGACGCTGGACACCGATGGCGACCGGCTGCACCTGGGCGACGTCGCGGCGCTTCGCCTGCTCGGACGATCGGACACCGGGCTGGCCGTCTATGCCGATGCCGCCGTGCGGCCGACCGGTGCGATCGAAGGCACGCTGGGCGACGATCGGCTGGTATCCGGGCGCGGCAACGGCAGGACCGACAGCTTCTTCTTCGACACGGCGCTGGGAATCGCGCTGGGCGACGACGACCTGATACACTTTGGCAGGCGCGACGAACTGGTGACGACCAGCAAGCTGTTCGACGGCAATAATGACGGAATATTGTCGTTCGGCCGCAACGACGGGCTCGACCTCGTCCATTCCGCTACGTCGGGGAGCCTGGGCCATGTCCGCATCTTCGACGACGCGGGCGATCAGGTGACGTCGGTATTGCTCGACCGGGTCGAGGAGTATGATGGCGTGTCGTATTTCGTCTACGTCGCGGTCGAATGATCGGCGCGCGGGCGGGTGCGGGATTTCCTCCGCACCCGCCCGCGAAGCTTCAGGCCGCGTCGAGTTTCGCGAACGGGTTGCGGCAGGCGGCTTCGCCGTTGAACGTGGCGGTGCCGGTCGGTCCCACCGTCAGGTAATCGGTCCGCGTCAGGAAATTGGTGACGACCCGCCGTTCGTACATGGCGTATTTGTCGCCGATCGATGTCGGCGCGAAGCGAAGCAGCGTATCGGGATCGGTCACCGATACCGCGCGGTACAACGCGAACTTGGCGCGCGCGGCGGCCCCCTGCGGCGTTGCGAGATCCGCCACGAACGCGGTGAACTGGTCGTCGTCCATCCGGTAGGGACCGACCACGCGACGCAGGATGGAATCGATCAGGCCGGTTTCCCGCCCGCCGACGAAACCGAGTCCGGCAAGTCCGACCACGCCCCCCCCGATGATGGTGGCGATCGATTGGCGACGGGTCATGCGCGGCATCGCGACATCCTCAGGCGAGGCTTGCCGCGCGCAGCGACAGGGCTGCGGCGGTCAGGCTGGGATTGGCGGCGGAGCAGGTCGGGAAGACCGACGTTCCGACGACGGTCAGGTTGCGCCAGCGGTGATGCACCATCCCCGCATCGACGACCGAGGTGCGCGGATCGGCCCCCATGCGCAGCGTCCCCTGCAAATGCGATTCGGTCGGGCGTTGCGAACGGAACACGATGTCCTCGACCGGCAACGGTGCCAGCAGTTTCGGCAAAGCGTCGATCGCGCGCTGCTGGCCGCGTTTCGCATAATCGGACACCCCGGCGAAGGTGACGATGGGAACGCCGCCGGCATCGACCGTCACCTTGTTCCGGTCCTCGACCAGTTCCTCGGTCACGATCATCAGCGGCAGCGTCTGGCGCCAGCGCTTCGGCGCGGCGCGCAGCCCGTGCGTCCAGCGATTGTCGAAATAGACCAGCGCCGCCCCGGAATCCCGACGATGATCGCCATCGTACAGGCCGTAGTTCAGCCCGGTCGTGATCGTGCTCCCGTCGAAATTGTCGAGGCCGTCCAGCATCACCTCGACATGGCAGCCATAGGATTCGTGCAGGCCCGCACCGGTCAGCGCGTCGGCCATGTCGGAACGCTGGAGGATCGCGGGGCTGTGGATCGCGTTCGCGCCCAGCACGAACCGGTCGCCGGTAACGCGGATCTCCTTGCCCCCCACTTCGACGACGGCGGAGCGGACCGCATTGCCGGCACCTTCGAACCGCAGCACCTTCGCATCGAGCGCGAGGGTAACGGCCGGATCGTCGAAGATGTCGATCAGGCCGTTGTTCAGCGTGAACTTGGCATCGACCGGACACAATGTGCACCGGAAACTGGCGCAGCATTGCGACCGGCCTTCGGTCGCGACGCGGGCACGGGCGGTCGGCATCGCGAAATGACTGCCCGGCTGCGCCGCAGCCATCAGCCGGTCGGGCGCGGTCATGCGGTGCGGCGGCTGCGGAAACGGAGCGGAGCGGGGAAACATCGTCGCCATCCGGGGATCGCCCGAAATCGACATGATCCGTTCCGCCGCGACGTAATGGGGTTCCAGTTCGTCATACTGCACCGGCCAGTCCGCGCCGACGCCATAGCGCGATCGCAGCGCGAAATCGGCCGGGTGGAAGCGTGGCGTCTGTGCGAACCAGCAATTGGTGCCGCCGCCCAGTCCGATGGTGAAGTTCCACGGCTTGTCCGAATCGGACGCATAGGTCGTTTCGGGATCGATGTCGCTGTGGCGGTCCTGTTCGATCTGCCATTCGTGCGGACGGTGCTTGCCCCATTCGAGCACGAGGATCCGCGCCGATGCCTTTCGTTCGAGGATACGGCGCAGATAGAAGGACGATCCGAATCCAGAGCCGACGACGACGAGGTCATAGGCCTGGTTCGCGATGCTGGCAGGGTCGACGAAGTTCGGCATGGAGAATCGGACCCGTTGGCTGTATTGAAATAATCGGTCGTATTAACAAGCTGATATAGCCAGCGCGCGCAAGTGCGGCTAGTCGCGGAACGACCGGGAGGCAAGCAGATGACCAGAGGCGTGAAACACGCAGTGGTGATCGCCATGGCGGTGCTGGCGTTGGTCGGCATCTGGATCGCATTTGCGAACCTGCCGGTGATCACCGGGTGCGGATATTATGGACGTTGCGGTGTCCCGGTGACGGGACACTGAGCGCAGGGGGGTTCCGTACGCCTACGCGAGCGGAACGAAGGGGCTGGCGAATGGTGATGCAGACAGGATGGCTGGGCGCGATGCGTCGCCCGATGGAGCGCCCCGATCCCGCCGGTCGGGCGAGCGACGGGTTGACGGCGTTCGCGGTCATGTGGGCGATCGCGCTGATCTTCAGCGTCGTGTCGCATTACGACAACCTGATCCTCGGCAACGGCATCCGCATCGCGGTGCTGGAATATGCCGTCCTTGCCAGCAGTATCGCGCTGATCCTGAATCCCCGACGGTTGGGGCTGTTGTTGCTGCTGGCGGTCGCCATGGCGCTGCAATACGGCTTCCGCCTGCCGGTGGCGTCGAACAACCAGACGATCGCGTTCTTCATGAATGCCGCGATCGTCACCGTCATCGGTGTGGCGTGGATGCAGCATCGCGGGTCGGCGGGGGTACGCGACGAAATCTATGAACGGCTGCGCATCGTCGCCCGCTTTCTGCTGGCGATCATGTATTTTTACGGGATATTTCACAAGATCAACGTCGATTTCCTCGACCCGGAAGCCAGTTGCGCCGTCGCGCTGTACAAGCCGCTGACGCAGACGTTCGGACTGGCCGACAATATCGTCGGCCGATATGGTTCGATCGCGTCGACCTTCGTCGTGGAAACGATCACGCTCGTCTGTCTTTTCTGGCGGCGGTTCTTCTGGGTCGGGCTGATCGTCGGTCTGGTGTTTCACTACATCATCCCGATATCGGCGTATTCGTGGTACATGGATTTTTCCAGCCTCGTCTTCGCGCTGTATACGCTGTCCGTCCCGCGTGAGGTGAGCGCCGCGTTTCAGGGGCGCGCCGCCCGCGTGCTGCGCCGGGTGCCGTTCAACTCCGCCGCCCGTGTCGCGATCGTCGCGTTCGCCCTGTTGTTCGTCGCGGCGATGGTGCTGGCGACGCAATTGCGCGGACGGGCCGGCGATCTGGTCATCACCGACATGATGGCGTGGCATTCGTCGTGGATCGTCATGTGGGCGGTCGTGGGCGGGGCCGCGATGGTGTTCCTGACATGGGCGGCGGTCGATGCGCTGCCCTATCGTCCGCAGCCTGGGCCGCGTATTCCGTGGTGGGTCTATCTGTTCCCGGCGACGCTGTTCGTGACATGCCTGTCGCCCTATCTGGGGCTGAAGACCGAAAGCTCGATCGCGATGTTCAGCAACCTTCACACCGAAGGCGGCACGACCAATCACCTCGTCCTGTCGCGATCGCTCTACGTCGCCGAGTATCAACGACACGTCGCGACGATCGAAGCGTCGTCGAACCCCGGGATGCAGGATAATGCGGACCGGCATCTGGGCATCGTCCGGTTCGATCTGGAACGATGGATGCAGCTGCATCCGCGCGACTGGGTGACGTTCACAATGGATGGCGTTCGCTACGACCGGGCGACGGCCGCTGCCTTCCCCATGTCCGAACGCAACCTGCTCGAACGCAAGCTGCTGGTCTTCAAGCCGGTCGACGTCGCGCGGCCCAAACGCTGCACACATTGATCGCGGCACGTGGCGCGATCGGGGCGGTCAGCCCCGGTCGTGACCCAGCAGATTGCGGCGTCTGGCCTTCAGCGTCAGGCGCCGGCCGAGCTTGAGCGCGGGATAGAGCAGCGCGGTCACCCGCGACGATCGGAACACGGCGGCGTTGATCCGGTTGAAAACGCCGTTGGTGCTCGACAGGCTGGATAGCACGTGCACCGCGTCCGCGCCGTGATACACCCGGCCGCGATGCGAAAAGACCATGCCGTCGTCGAGGTCGTACCCGTCGCGCCACAATGCATCCACACGCGGATCGCCGGAACGGGCGTCGATCAGCTCGACGTCGCCGATCGCGTCCCGCAACCGGAAGAAGCGCACGTAATTCTGGCAGAAGACGCATTCGCCGTCATACACGATCAGGCTTTTTTCCGTCATTACAGGATCATCCCGGTTGCAGATCGGCAAGACCGGCGGCGCTGCCGATCAGGCTGTAGACATAGTAATGCACCCCGCCGTGCTCAACCGTACCGTCATATTCGATCTTCTGCAGCGCGGCGTTCTTGATCGACGTGACGACGAGGTTGCCGGTCGGCAGGTTCAGGATCTTGTCCGATCCGAAATCGATGATCCGGTCGGCGTTGCCATCGGGCAGGGCGGTGGTCGTGACCAGAATATCGTGGCGTCCGAACCGTTCGATCCGGTCGTTGCCCAATCCGATCTCCAGCGCGGTATCGACGAAATACACCTGCCGTGTCGTATCGGCGGTGTCACCGATCATGCGATCGGCGCCCAGCGTCCCCTCGATCGCGCCGGACGGGCGCACCGCACCGGCAGCATAGACCGACAGCCCGTCGACGATTCCGAGCGAGCGCAGCCCCGCCGCCGGATCGATCCCGCCGATCGTGACGCTGTCGGCCGATCCGCCCGGACCATCGAAGTCGATCGATCCGTCGCCGGTCGGCACAACCCGCCCGTCAGGTGCGGTCGCCAGCGGCGCGCTGGTCAGCAACACGTCGACCGTTTCGAACCGCTGGATGCGGTCATGGCCCGACGCGACGGAAAGGTCGAAATAGAAACTGTTGGCACCGGCCGGTCCGGTCAGGACGTCGCTGGTGAACGACGATCCGTCGATCGTGCCCGCACGGGTATACAGGATCGACGACGGCGGCACCGGCGCGGGCGCGTCCGCAGGCGCAATAGTGATCGCCAGCGTTGCGGTCGCCACGCTGCCCGACACATCGGCGATCCGATAGGCGAACAGGTCCTGCCCCTCGCCGGTCCCGAGCGCCGCCGCCCGGTCCGCATCGACGACATAGCGATAGCTGCCGTCGGTCGCGATCGTCAGTGTGCCGTAGCTGCCGTCGAGGGTCAGCGTGTCGACGATCCCGACGAACGTCGCCGCTGCTGTGCCGGCATGGACGCCGGTGACCCGGATCAGATCGCCGAGCGCCAGATCGGCGTCGGTATCGTTGGCGAGCAGGTTGCCGGTCGTGTCGAGCGCGGGCGTCCCCGCCGCTGGTTTCGCCAGTCCGATATCGTTGGTGGCGAACGGCACGTCGTTCGCGATCCGGTCGATGGCGAACATGCCGTTGGCAAAGGCGAATCGTTCGGTCGCGACGACATGGTCCGTCCCGTCCGGCGATCCGTCGCGCCGGTCGGCGATATGTACCCCGGCGGCGTCGATCGTGATCGCATAGTCGGTCCACGCACCGGAAAAGGACGCGGTGTCGATGCCGTCGCCGCCGTCGAGGACGTCGTTGCCGCCGCCGCCGATCAGCATGTCGTCGCCCGCCGTCCCGTTCAGCCGGTCGTCGCCACCCAGCCCGTCGAGCCGGTTCGCACCGGCATCGCCGGTCAACCGGTCGGCAAAGGCGGAACCGTCCAGATTCTCGATCGACACGAACCGGTCCTGATCCTGACCGATCGCGCCGGCGTGCAGGCCGAGCCGCGCTTCCAACGCGTCGTACCAGTGATCGGCGATCACAGCATAGCCGCCCGCATTGGGGTGCAGGCCGCTGTCGACCGGCGGCGCGGAGATGTGCGTGACGTCGAGGTCGCGCATGTCGACGAAGACGACCTTGCGCCCCGATGCAGCCAGTTCGGCGATCAGCGCCGGCATCTTGTCGTTATAGGCATCGACCCGGTCGGCCCGGACCTGCGCTTGCTGACCGACGCGGACCGGGGGGATCGACGCGACGAACAACGTCGCATCGGGGGCCGCCTTCGTGATGCTGACGATCAGCGCGCGCAGATCGGCGATCATCGTCGTCGACGTGTCTTTCGCGCTGTCGTTGGTGCCGGCCATCAGCAGGATCGCATCGGGGCGGGCGGCGGCGATCGCACCGGCATCGATCGCATCGAGCTGGTTGAGCGTGAAGCCGCGATGCCCTTCGTGATCGGGGTCGATGCCCGCCGGCCCGTTACGGGCGGACCCGACCATGTCGACAACGACGTCCGCAAGCGTCAGCCGGTCCTGCAACAGCGTGCGATAGCCGCCGCTTTCGGTGTCCGTGGTGCTGCCGATCACGCCATAGGTGATCGAATCGCCGAACGGCAGGATACGCAGCAGTTTATACGCCGACCCGGTCGACAGGTCCGCATACACCGCGCGGGTTGCTGCGGCGTAGCGTACCGTGTCGATCGCGTCGGTCCCGACGAACAGGTCGGGCGCGGCGGTATCGTCGTAGGTCGTCCCTGTGACGCTGCTCATGCCTGCATTTCCCGTTCCGTATCCTGACCGCATCGGTCGATCACAGTAAATTCCGTGCAATCATAGCATGATACTATTTGGCGGGAGCCGGTTTCTTTCGCCCCTGCCAATAGGATTGTACCTGTCTCGCACGCTTTTCGCCGACGAGCCGCTGTAGCCGGCGCTTGAGGAACCGGCGCCATCCGCGCCGCTCGCTCGACAGCCGTTCGCGCAGGCGTGCCGCACGGCGACGCGCGCGCTCCTTGGCGTCCAGATGGCCGTCGGGCAGGATCACCGTCTGCGTCTCGATGCTCAGCACCGGCTTTTTCGACAGATGCGCGATCTCGATCGCCTGGCGCTCCTCGCTTTCGATGAACAGCTTTGCGTCGGTGGAGGCATAGACCTGTGCCTTGAACGATCCGTGCGCATTCCGCCGCCGCCGTTCCTCGGCGGTCGGCAGATCGATCATCCACAGCTTGCCATATTCGATGCCGTGCCGCGCCAGCCATGCCTCGGTCTGCGGGCGATAGCGTTCGAGGCGACTGGTGACGACGTGCCCCACCCGCCGGCCCGGCAGCAGCAACGGCCGCGCGGAATCGAGGAACGCGGAATAGAGCGGGCCGTCGTCATTCTCGTCCTTCGTCGGATCGGCGCACAACACGCCGTCGATATCGAAACAACAATGTTCGAGGATGCGGTGGTTCATGATGTTCCACTGGAAGATCCGCGGCCGGGGTACGGTTTCCAGCACGACGTCGACCAGATCGCTCGGTTCTTCGAGACCATAGATCGCACAGAAGACGCACCGGTCGGACTGGCCCGCCGCCGCGATCTTTTCACGCGCCTCGCGCATCGATCCGCCGCTCAGGATGCTGTCATCGACCACCAGCACGCGTCGGAACGCGTCGACGGGCAGGTCGAACAGGTCGCGCCGCCGGGTCGACCCAGCCGACAGGATGCGCCCGGCCAGAAAGCCTTCCAGATCGGCAAGCGGCAGGTTCAGGGCAAGGCTGACCAACGTCGCCGCCAGCAGCCCGCTGCGCGGAATACCGACGACCAGATCGATGTCGCGCGGCAACAGGCCGACATTCGTCTGGATGGTGTGGTTGAGATCCTCGATCGATCGATAGTGCATCGTATGGTTCCGCGATCGATCAGGTTGCGGACACGGACCGGTCGGGACAGCGCTCCGCTGCCCCCAAACCCCGTGAAGGAAGATATGCCGTCATCATTGCCGTAACGCCCCGTTTGCCCCGTTGTCATCATCACCGGCAGGTCGGACAAATACACCCGCTGCCCATGTTCACCATTCGGCGTATTGCCGTAAAGCTTTGATTATGCGCATGAACTGGTTTCGGGAAGTCTGCAAGACGAAGCTGTTGCATGCGATCCGCCACTGCTATCGATTGTCGTCCAGAGGGAAGCGCGTGCTGACGAAAAGCCAGAGGTTCGACGAACTGGAGCTGTTGCGCGGCCTCGCGGCATTGGGCGTGGTCGTGTACCATTTCCTGCGAGCCTTCGTCGCGCCCGAGCGCACGTCCGACTTCGCGCAGGCGGTCGGGCTGGCGATCGAGCGTCCGTTCGTGCTCAGTCCGATCAACGGACCGTTCATGGTCAGCATCTTCTTCGTGCTGTCCAGCTTCGCGCTCACCGTAAAGCTGCTCGGCGCTCCGGCCCCGGTGTCGGTGGGGATCGCGGTCGCGAAACGGTTTCCGAGGCTTTTTCCGGTCACCTTCATCGGGGTGATGCTGCCGGCGGCGCTGTACGTCGCGGGCCTGATGTTCAACGAACCGGTCGCGGCGCTCAGCGGATCGGAATGGCTGCGCGACAGCGGCGGGGTGAAAGTCGACGGTCCATGGCCGGCGCCGTCGCTGTCCGGTGGCGTCGCCGACAGCGTGCGCCTGTTCGGGCGGGGGCTGAGCCAGTATAATTCGGCGCTGTGGACCATGCGGTACGAACTGCTCGGCAGTATCGCGGCGCTGGGGACGGCGTTGCTGATCGCCGGCCGGCGTCGTCCGCTGCTCGACACCGTCATCGTGACGGTGGTGGGGCTGCTGGCGCTGGAAGTACATGCGTTGTGCGCGCTGTGCGTGACCACGGTCCTCATCACGAAGTATCTGCGGGATTCGTCGTGGTCGCTGTCACCGGTCGCGGCGTCGGCGATGATCGCGGTCGGACTGCTGATCGGATCGACCTACAAGCCGTTTCCCGAAGAACTGGCGCTCGACCCGGTCCTTGGCGAACACATCCTGCGGCTCGACTGGGTGATCCATGGTGCGGGGGCGACGATGGTGTTTCTGGGCGTGCATCGCTGGCGACGTCGACAAATGGCCGACTGGCCGTTCGCGCGAATGCTGGGACGGTTGTCGTTCGCCGTCTATGCCATTCATATTCCGGTGATCGCGTCGCTGGGGGCTGGCATCGTGCTGGCCCTGGGTTATGGGCTGGGCAGCGTGCTGCTGGCGGCGCTGGCGTCGGCGGTGGTGATCGGCATCGTGGCCCACGGCATCGCCTATTTCGATCAATGGTGGGTCATGACAATCAACCGGACGGCGCGCGTGCTGACTTCCATACGCAAACGCGATGCCGACACTGCGGTCCCCAGCGCGAGCGACGCGCCTTGATCGGCGATCTTCGGACGATCGGGACCACGACGACATGCGCATGAGCCGACACGATCCCGAAGCGATCGTCCCGCGCGCGGGCGGAACGGGTGGTCTGGGCGCGCAGGCCATGCGCGGCGTCGCGGTGTCCGGCATCGCGCAGGGCGTGAAGCTGAGCGTACAGATCGTGTCGGTCGTGCTGCTGTCCCGCTTTCTGGCCCCGCATGATTTCGGTCTGATCGCGATGGCATCGCCCGTCATCTCGTTCGCGAACATGGCGCAGAATCTGGGACTTTCGCAGGCGGTCGTGGTCAATTCGACACTGACCTACGCACAGGCCAGCACGATGTTCTGGATCAATGCCGGACTGTCGCTGTTCCTCGCGGTCGTGCTGGCGATGTGCGCGCCGCTCGTGGCCGCCTTCTATGGCGAACGCGAACTGACCTGGATCGTCGCGGCACTTGCCGTGGCGGTGTTCGCGTCGGGGCTGGGCGCGCAGCATCTGGCGATGGCGACGCGCGGCATGCGGTTCGGTGCGATCGCGATAGTCGAAATGGCGATGGCGTTGCTCGGACTGGGCGTCGCGCTTGTATGGGCGTTGGTCGATCCGGGGCCGTGGGCGCTGGTCGCGTCGGCGCTGGTCACCGCGCTCACGTCGCTGATCGGTGCGTGGATCATATCGGGGTGGCGGCCCCGGCGACCCGGATCGTTCGCCACCGTCGGCGCGATGCTGCGATTCGGCGGCGGACTGACCACGTTCAACCTGTCGAACTTCTTCGCGCGGAATCTGGACAATATCCTGATCGGCCGGTTTCAGGGGCCGGTCCAGCTCGGCCTGTACGATCGTGCGTACAAGCTGCTGCTGTTTCCCCTGCAACAGATCACCTATCCCCTGCAGCGCGTGATGGTGCCGACGCTGTCGCAACTCGTCGGTGACCCCGATCGCTATCGGTCGGCCTATTGCCGGACGGTCGGGCAGATCTTGCTGGTCACGTTGCCAGGCATCCTGTGTCTGCTCGTCTATGCCGATGTCGCCATCGTCTTCATGCTCGGACCGCAGTGGATCGGCGCGGTCGATATCTTCCGGTGGCTCGCGCTGGCATCGCTGCATCAACCGATGACCGTCACGCTGGGCTGGCTGTTCATCAGCCAGAGCCGGACCGGGCAGTTCGCACGCTGGGGACTGTTCAACGCCGCAAGCTGCGCGGTCGCGTTTGCCGTCGGATTGCCATGGGGCGCGGTCGGCGTCGCGGCGGCCTATGCGTTGAGCGACGTCTTCATCCGATTGCCGCTGGTGTGGCGATTGGCGGGCAGTCAGGGACCGGTATCGGCGCGCGACATGATGCGGCTGGCGATGCCGTTCGCGTTCGCCGGATCGCTGGCCGCGATCATGCTGTTCGCCGTGCGGTCGCTGCTGCCCGCATCCGCGATCGGTCTGGCCATCGCGGTGGTCCTGTCCTACGCCACCACCGGCCTCGCGCTGGCGCTGACCCGAAGCGGGCGGACAACGATCGGACAGGGTCTTTCGCTGGTCCGCAGTGCGCTGCTGCGCCGCGCCCGATAGGGCCGGAAAGGCGACCGCGATTAGAGCGTTTTTCAGCCGAGCTGAATCATCAGGGATTCACACGGTGACGGTTTTCTGATTCACG
>NZ_JACYVA010000002.1 GCF_014842075.1 Sphingomonas sp. CFBP 13720 | reverse complement strand
CGCTAGAGTGGGATAGCAGGTGGCGAGGCGTAATTGATCGCGTCGCGGCATCGGCGGTGAAGGCGAAATGCTCGGCCACCGGTTGGTCGAGGTCGATCAGGCCCTCCCGCACCATGTCATGGATTGCGACCGCCAGAACTACCTTGGACAGCGATGCGGCTTCGAACAGAGTATCAGGTATCGCAGGCTCGGCATTGGCCTTTGCATAGCCGATCGCACCGGATGAGATTGCGCCGAAGCTGTCCAGCATTGCCCAGCTCGCGCCCGGGACGGACGCCAAGTCCATCCAGGTTGACAGGTTGGCAAGGGCGCCGGGCGTCGTCGCGGTTGCTGCACCTGCCGCCACGGCTATGGCGAGCGTTCCAAGACACGGGGCAGCGAGCATTGTCCGCCTGGACACCAAATCCATTATCAATTCCTGTCAGCGACCTGCTTACGGACATACAGGTTCGACGCGACGAGGCTAGCCGAGACCACTACAACGGAAGACCCCAACCGATCCGCGAGAGCGACGACCCACAGTCGGACATTCAGACCACCCTACTCGCTTCCCGATTGCGGACCCTTGTTCATGTCACGCGTCGCGGCCGCACAGCGCTTTGAGCATCTCTAACGGCAGGCGACGGGCGATGCGGTTATCTGCAGGCGGAATGCGTTTAAGGCCTGCGCGCCGAGTGGCTAAGCGCGAACAGCGTCGTCCCTGCTCGCTTCATCACGACCCTGCGAGCGCACCGTTTCAGAAAATAATTCCTTTGTAACTTAGTTGGTTGAGCAGGAATCACAGCCGGAGGTATTCGGGTGTGGGGCGGGCGCAGAGACTCGGGAGAGCGCGCATGAAAGCTCTAGTCTGGCACGGTAAGGAAGACGTCCGCTACGACACGGTGTCCGATCCAGAGATCGAGGACGACCGCGACGCCATCATCAAGGTAACGAGCTGCGCGATCTGCGGCTCCGATCTCCACCTGTTTCACAACCTCATCCCGGCGATGCTGCCGGGCGACATCCTCGGCCACGAGACGATGGGCGAGGTGGTCGAGGTGGGTAGCGCAGCCAAGGGTTCGTTGAAGAAGGGCGACCGCGTCGTCATCCCCTTTACCATCCAGTGCGGCGAGTGCGACCAGTGCCGTCGCGGCAACTTTTCGGTGTGCGAGCGGACCAACCGCAAGAAGGAGCTCGCCGACAAGGCGTTCGGCCACGCGACTGCGGGCCTGTTCGGCTATTCGCACCTGACCGGCGGCTATCCCGGTGGACAGGCGGAATATCTGCGCGTCCCCTTCGCTGACACCACGCACGTCAAGGTGCCCGACGGCATCGACGACGAGAAGCTGCTGTTCCTGTCGGACATCCTGCCGACCGGCTGGCAGGCGGCGGTGCAGGCCGACATCCAGCCCGGCGACACCGTCGCGATCTGGGGCTGTGGCCCCGTGGGACAGATGGCAATCCGCTCGGCGATCCTGCTGGGTGCCGAACAGGTGGTCGCGATCGACCACTTGCCCGAGCGGCTGTCGATGGCTGCCGCGGCCGGCGCGATCACGATCGACTTCACGCACGAGAGCGTGGTCGAGCGGTTGAATGAGCTCACCGGCGGCAAAGGCCCGCACAAGTGCATCGACGCGATCGGAACCGAAAGCCACGTCAATTTCGGCCAGCCCGATACGATCCTCGACCGCGCCAAGCAGATGCTGTTGGTGGAGAACGACCGGCCGCACGTGTTGCGCGAGATGATCTATGTCTGCCGCCCGGCGGGTGTCATCTCGATCGTCGGCGTCTACACCGGTCTCGCCGACAAGATCCCGATGGGTCAGGCGATGAACAAGGGCCTGACTTTCCGCATGGCGCAAACGCACGTGCCGCGCTGGACCGGCGACCTGTTGCGGCGGATCGAGGACGGGCAGATCGATCCGTCGTTCGTCATCACGCACAAGGTCGATCTGTCCCAGGGACCCGAGATGTACCGCACGTTCCGCGACAAGGCGGACGCCTGCATCAAGGTCATGCTCCGGCCCTGAACAGGTCCCCCGCATCCGAATTCCGGAAAGGTGTCACCATGTCTCTCACCAATCTGACGCATATCACCCGCTCCGAAGGCGACCCGCGGGTAGAGCGCAAGGGCCCAAGCTCGATGACCGGCGCCGACCGGCTGGCGCGCGCGCTCGGCTGGTTCTCGGTCGGGCTCGGTGTCGCCGAACTGGTCGCGCCGGGCCGGATCGCCCGCACGCTGGGGCTCGACGACAAGCAGAGCCTGATCCGTGCCTATGGCGCCCGTGAACTGGCAAGCGCAGTGCCGACGCTGTCGATCGACAAGCCGATCGGCCTTGCTTCCCGTATCGTCGGCGACGCACTCGATCTCGGTACGCTCGCCACGGGGTTGAAGCGAGACAATCCCCAACGTCGTAACGCGGCGATCGCAACGGTGCTGGTGGCGGGGATCACGCTGCTCGACCTCACCGCCTTCTTCGGCGTCAGGACCGCGCACAAGCGCGAACCGGCAAGCGGACGCGACTATTCGGATCGCAGCGGACTGCCGCGCGGCCCGCAGGCTTCACGCGGATTGGCGCGGCAGGACTTCGAGACGCCCGCCGATTACCGGGCGGAAGGAACGGTGGCGGACGCCGTGCCCGCGCTCGCCGGCTGAGTACGGAGTGTTCGGCCATGACGCTCGAACAGATCGGCGGGGCGGCGCTGATGGCGCTGTTCCTCGCCGACATCTTCCTGACGATCCTCTACGCCCGCGCCGGCACCGGGCTGCTCGCGCCGCGCTGGAACCGGCTGGTCTGGACGATCGTCAGCGCACTTTGCCGCTTCGCCGGCCGTTACCGGCCAACGGTGCTGTCGTTCGCAGGGCCGCTGATCGTCGTTTCGCTGATCGCCTTCTGGGCGCTTGGCCTGACGCTCGCGGCGGCCCTCATCATCCGCCCCGAACTTGGCACAGCGATCCGGCCGAGCAGCGGCGACACGCCCACTGATCTGATCACCGCGTTGCTGGTGGCGGGCAACAGCCTCTCGATCGTCGGCGGCGGAGATTACGCGCCGCATACCACCGGCACCCGGATGCTGTTCCTGCTGAACTCGCTGATCGGCGCATCGGTGCTGTCGCTGGTGCTAAGCTATCTCGTCCAGGTCTATTCCGCGCTGCACGAGCGCAACGCGCTGGCGCTGACCGTCGACCTGATGACGGGAGAGACGGGGGATGCTGCCGAGATGCTGGCGCGCCTCGGTCCCGGCGGGGACTTCAGCGATGCCACCAGCGCGCTCGACAACCTCGTGCGGCCGCTCGCGATGACCAAGGAAGCGCATCATTTCTATCCGCTGCTCTTCCACTTCCGGTTCCGCGAGCCACGCTATGCGGTGTCGCGGATCTGCTTCGTCCTGCTCGACCTCACCGCGCTGATCGAAACCGGGCTCGATCGCGGCAAGTACCAGTCCCTGGTGGATTCGGCGCCGGTGGAGTCGCTGCGCCGCTGCGCCCTGCTGCTCCTGGAAACGCTCGATCGGCATTTTCCGACACGGACAGCACCCGCACCGATGCAATGCCAGCATTTCGAGGAGAGCTATGCCGCGGGCACCCTTACGTTGGCGCGCGTGGGCATCGAGGCACTGCCGGTGTCTGCCGGCTACGCGGAGCATCGCAGCCGATGGGACCCGCTCCTCCGCCGCGTCGGCCCGGCACTGGGCTACACCATCGACGAGATCGAAGCCCGACGGAGCACGCCACTTACTCTCACCTGACGAAACCGTCCTGTCATCAGAAAGGAGCTTTCCATGGAGACTGCCTCACCCGAACCATCGCTGGATGCCGCTGCGCGGGCATCTGTCACGATCGGTCGCTCCGCCGACGAGCTGCGCGCGCTATGGCTGCGACCCGAAACCCAGTCGCGGATCTGGGCCGATTTCGCCGACGTGACCGCGGATGACGACGGCTCCGCCGAATGGACAGCTCGCGGCCCGGCTGGTGGCGAATATCGCTGGCGCACTGCGGCTCAGGACGCAGACGCGACGACGGTACGCTGGTCCTCGCTCGACGGAGCCGACATCGCCAACACCGGTGTCCTCACCTTCCGGCCCGCACCGGGCGACCGCGGCACCGAAGCCCATCTCGACGTACGCTTCGATCCGCCCGGTGGCGTTGTCGGCGAAGCGGTGAGCAAGCTGTTCCACATCGTGCCGCGCGAGATCGTGTCCAAGGCGCTCTATCGGTTCCGCGCGCTGACAACGACCGGCGTGATCCCGACCACCGACCCACAGCCCGCCGCCCGCAACGGCGGCACCGACAAGTAGGAGAAGCCAGATGCGTGCACTCTGCTGGAACGGCGTCAACGACCTGCGCGTCGAAACCGTCGATGACCCCGCCATCCTCAACCCCAACGACGTCATCCTCAAGGTCCGGCTGTCGACTACCTGCGGTTCGGACCTGCACCTGATCGACGGCCTGATCCCGACGATGAAGGCGGGCGATGTCCTTGGCCACGAGTTCATGGGCGAAATCGTCGATGTCGGCCGCGAGGTGACGAAGGTGAAGCGCGGGGACCGCGTGGTCGTACCGTCCTTCATCTCTTGCGGGCAATGCTGGTACTGCCAGCACGATCTCTACTCGCTGTGCGACACCACCCATCCCAAGCCGGAGTTGCAGGAGCCGTTGCTGGGTTATCCCACCGCCGGCATCTACGCCTATTCGCATGCGTTCGGCGGGTACGCCGGGGCGCACGCCGAATATGTCCGCGTACCGTTCGCCGACACCGACTGTTTCGTGGTGCCCGACGGTGTGTCCGACGAGGCGGCGCTGTTCATCTCGGACGCGGCGCCGACCGGCTTCATGGGCGCTGACTTCTGCAACATCCAGCGCGGCGATGTCGTCGCGGTTTGGGGCTGCGGCGGCGTTGGCTTGATGGCCCAGCAGGGTGCGATGATCCTCGGTGCGGAGCGCGTCATCGCTATCGACCGCTACTCCGAGCGGCTGGCGCAGGCCGCGGCATTCGGGGCAATCACACTCGATTATACGCAGGTGGATGTCGTCGAAGCGCTGAAGGAACTGACGGGCGGGCGTGGTCCGGATTCCTGCATCGACGCGGTCGGGATGGAGGCAGGCGGGACCGGGCTTCAGCACGCCTATGATCGGGTCAAGCAGGCGCTGTATATGGAAACGGATCGCGGCACCGCGCTGCGTGAGGCGATGCTGGCGGTGCGCAAGGGCGGCACCCTATCGATCCTCGGCGTCTATGGCGTAATGGACAAGTTCCCGCTCGGGGTGCTGATGAACAAGGGCGTCACCATCCGGACAGCGCAGCAGCATGGCCAAGCCTATGTCCCGCGCCTGCTTGAGCATGCGCAACGTGGCGAGCTGACGCCAGCGGCATTGGCCACCCACCGCTTCTCACTGGAGGAGAGCCCGAAGGGTTACCACATGTTCAAGCACAAGGAGGATAGCTGCCTGCGCGCAGTGTTCGCGCCCTGAAATTTGATCTCAGCCGTCCTCGAACTCACTAAGTGAAAGGCTGCTGCATGGCTTCGTCACCCGACCCTATTGCATTATCGGTTTACGAGAGCCTTTTCGCTCGCCACCACGGGACGATGCTGCGCATCCAGCAAGAGATTGACCGGTGCCGCAACGGTGCGCTCGACCTGCAAAGCGGCAGTGGTGATCCTTTGCTGGAACGTGCTCGACAGGGTGAGCGGGTTGCCTTGAAGCTGATCAATGCGTGGCATCGGGAGGTTACACTCGTCCATGAACATGAGGCCGAGTCACGGCATGCAATACACAGACGCTTCGCGCGGCCGCAGTCAAGGTGACCCAATTGCGGTCACTCGGCCCCCTGTGGCCTCTGCCAGAAACCGGACGTTCGTTTACCGCCGGGGTCTTTCGTGTGCACGATGTTAGCCGGAGTAACAGGATGCTAAAGCCTGACAGGTACGGCCAAAGGCATGTTGTCGTCACTTTCAGCGCGGATCGCCGCGATCGGCCTCGTCGTCCTAATCTCACTGGCTTCGCTGGCAGGGCTCCTCGTGGACGCCTCACGGCAAACCAGCCAAAGCTTTGAGTGGGCTGGACACTCGGCAGAGGTGATTGAGACGACTGAAGCAGCGTTAGGGGATTTACGCGAGGCGGAGTCGGGTCAGCGGGGCTTCATCATTACGCGCAATCCAGCTTACGCTCGGTCGTTTGCCGAGCGGGTGGAGAGTTCTGCGCGCAATATGGCCATTGCGGTCCGGCAGACGAGCGACAACCCTTTGCAGCATGCAAGAGCGCGAGAGATCGCGGTTCTGATGGTACAGCGGGCTGCCTTTCTTCGGCAGCCCTTGATCATGGCACGTCGTGGCGATTTTTCTGCAGCGGTCGTTATCGTCGCCAGTGGTCGCGGGCGTGAGCTGATGGATGCGATCAGCGTCCGGGCTAATGGCTTCCTTGACGAGGAGCGGGCTTTGCAGACCAGCCGTCAAGACGCGGCGGACAAGCGGCTCGCCAGCGGGCGGAGGCTCGCCATTATCGGAGGGGTCGTGGTTGCGCTACTGGTTATCTGCAGCTTCGCACTATTGATCCGCGGTATTCGGCGGCCGTTGGCGACGATGATGCGCGCCATGACGGCGTTGGGTGATGGTGAGCAGGATGCTCGCATTGACACGGCAATGGGATCCGAGGAGTTCAACCGACTTGCACAAGGCTATAACGTCATGGCGGAGAGGCTGAGGAACGCCGTCGCCGATCAGGCGAACAGCGAGCGTCAGCTGCAAACCGCCAATGCCGAGTTGCACCGGAACAGCGAAACCCTGCGCGAACGCGGCTCCGTCATTGGGCTTCTGGGCGGCATGTCGCACCGCATGCAAGCCGCACGCACTGACGATGAGCTAGCGCAGATCATCAAGGTCTTCGTACCGCGCGTACTCCCGAACGTTCCCGGTGCCCTCTACGCGCATAATAACTCGCGCAACTGCCTCGTGCCCATCGCCAGCTGGGGCGGCACCAACGTTCCGCTTGAGGGCTTCGCGCCAGATCGGTGCTGGGCGTTGCGCCGCGGGCAGAGCCACTATGTGGCTGGACCTGGCGGCGACATCGTTTGCGGTCACGTCGGCGAGGACGAGGTGTATCACTGCGAACCCCTGCTCGCCGGCGGTGAGGTGATCGGTGTCCTTTACCTTCAAGGTCAGATCGAGAGCGAGAACCGCTTCCGCATGAACGTGCTGACCGAGAACATCGCTTCAGCATTGGTGAACCATCGTCTCCAGCGCTCGCTACGTGAGCAGACGATCCGCGACCCGCTCACCGGCCTGTTCAATCGTCGATATATGGAAGAGATGCTGAAACTGGAGATCGCGCGTGCCTCCCGCGCTGGCACGCCGCTCAGCCTCGTGATGTGTGACGTCGATCACTTCAAACGATTCAATGACGAATTCGGGCATGATGCCGGCGACGCGGTTCTCCAGGTTGTTGCAGCAGAAATGCGCAGCCGCTTTCGCGACGGCGACGTGGTTTGCCGCTTTGGGGGTGAAGAGTTCACTATCATCGCCCCGGGCACGACCGCGGACGCTCTGGCGGGTCGCGTGGACGTCGTCCGACGCGCTATCGCCGAGCTGAGCGTTCGGCATGGCAGCCGCAGCCTCGGATCAACCAGTATGTCTTTTGGCATCGCGACGTGGTCGAATACGATGGCACGCGACGGCTCGACCCTCATTCAGGCGGCCGATATGGCTCTCTACCAGTCCAAGCGCGAGGGTAGAAACCGTGCGACGATCAGTCTTGTCGCGGCCTGACTGTCAGCGGCTTAACTCTGGCCGCGCCGAAGGACTTTTGTCGATTAACGTTTGGTGTCGGACGGACAATCAACACCTCACCTGCAAAACTGATGACTCAATTATGGACGCTCGCCTCGCTTCAGCCGTGCTCCACGATTGGGCGTTCGTTCATCCGACCTGCGAGGCTGATTCGAGTCACGATGTCGTCGAAGCCGACAGGCGGGGCTTTGCTCATGGCATGCGTTCGCTTAGGTGCCGGATTGTACGCGAGCTCCACGATGGCTGCCGCGTCAAACGACCGCCGCCCTTGGCGGCGCGGTGGCCAGCGACTTGCGGCGATCGTCCGCCTCTTTGTTGGATTTCGTCTTTGCGGTTCTGAAGCTCGTCAGCTCGGCGAGGTCCGCCCGCATCTGCGCCTTAATCGGCGTGTCCACTTGGCGTCCCGCGGCCTGGTCGTGTCCAGAACGCTCGGAAGCGCGGGACATCGCCCGGTGCACGATCAAAAAGTCGTCATCGCTGACGTTCACCCCGCCTAGCCGCAGCGTGCCGACGTTCGGACCAAAGCGGCGGACGACGTCGTTGAGGACGATCTCCTCGACGGCGCGCTCCCAGGTCTCGCGTAGCGCGGCGTAGAACCCAGTGCACCTGCGCCCGTAGTCGTCGGTCGAGACGGCTAGATCGTCGGGAATGTCGTCGATCATCGCCTTGAGCGTCTGCTCTCGCTCCTTCACCTTGCGCGCGACCCACGGCGCGTCGCCCACCGTCACGATGCCGAACTCGCCGCTGCCGCCCTGCTGGATGAGGCAGGGCAACGCGGGCACCGGAACGGCGCGGTCGACGCAGGCCAGCGTCAGCTCGTGGTAGAAGACGAGGTTGTGGGTGAACACGACGATCTGGCGTCCCTTCGCCGCTTCGTCCACGAGCCGGCGCGCGACGCGCCTCACGCGACCGTGGTCAAGGCTAGTGACCGGATCGTCCAGGAGGATGCCGGAGCTCCTGCCCGCCACGTGCGATTCCGCCAGGAAGCAGGCGAGGCTGAGCGCGCGCTGCTCTCCCTCGCTCAGGACGCGCGCCTTCTTTGCCTTCCTGGTGGTCGCCAACGCGACCTCGAAGAAGCTCGTCCCTTTCGAGGTCTCGTCGGAGAAGTGGAAGGGTATGTGCGTCAGCGCAAAGTTGCGGATCTCCTCCTCGATCCGGGTCCTGAGTCCCGGCGTCGTCAGCTCCTTGCGCAGCGACGTCATTAGCCGCGACAAAGGCCCGGTGTTCAGGGCGGCCTCGCACCGCTTCCACATGTGGATGCTCTTCAACTCTTTGCGGCGCGCGACCAGCTCCTCGACCTGGCCGCTCATCTGCCGGCGATCCGTCAGTTCAGCGATCCTCGCCGTCGCCGCCGCAGTCCGGTCGTCGCCCGATCGCAGCGTAGTAGCGTGCTCGCTCAGCTGCGCCGCCCAGGTCCGGAGTTCGATGAGGGGTGAGGCGGGAAGCGGCTCGAGGTCCGCGATCCCGCCGTCATTGAATTGGCGAACGCGCTCGTCACGGCGCGCCTCCAGCCCTGCGCTGAAGGCGGCGGTACGATCCACCATCGCCTGCGCCGGCGCGCCGTGCGTCGCCGCCTCCGCGAGCAGCATCCGAAGCTCGCCCTCGGCCTTGAACGAGAGGTTGCGCAAGGCCGAGATGCGTTGCGCCGTCGCGCCGGCGGCGAGTTCGGCTTCGCGCGTCGCTTGTCCCTCCACATAGGCGTCGAAGGCTGCCAGGCGCACGGCTGCATCCTCGCCGAGCGTCTGCTGGCAGAGCGGGCACGGATCGCCGACGGCAAACGGCTCGCCGTTCGTACGCACCCCGGCCTCGGCTGCAAACCGTCGCGCGATCGCGAAGAGCTCGCGCCAGGTGTCTGAGCCTGTGGCCCCGACCGGCTGCGAGCCGATCTGCTCGGCTGCGAGCGCGTCGGCGACGCGCCGTGTCCGCTGCCTGGCCTCCACGAGCGGTTTGTCCCCCGCTGCAACATCGTCCGACAGGGGCGTCGCTGTCGCCTCGACAGCGGTGGCAACCGTCAGGCACGAACTCGCGATCCGATCGCAGAGGGCGGCGGTCGCCGCCGGTCCCCGCACCAACTCAGCCTGCAAACTGGCAAGTTCCGCCTCGTCGTCGGGGCTCCAAGTCGCTGCGTCGCGGAGCGCGTGCTCGGTGGGCAGGTTCGCCTCCGGCGTTCCCTCCTGCAGCCGAGCGATGAGCGCCGCAGCGCTCGTGCCTTGGGCGTAGTAGCCGCCGAACGCTCCCGCGCATCGCCTGCTCACGTCGTCGATCCATCCACGGTAGCGGCTCGCCGCCGCTTGGTAGAGGTCGGCGAGCCGCCCGACGCACGCGGCCTCCGGAGGCATGTAGAGGATGTCGCTCTTGCCGTTCACGTAGACGCGCAAATTATCTGTATCGAGTAGCGTCACGCCGCCGAGGACCGCTGGCTTCGGGTCTCCCTCGGTCCAGGTCGCAGTGACGGCGTCGACCTTCCCTACCCGGTAGGCGTAGGTGATCGACTTAGAGGGTACGTTTCCCGCCGCAAAGACGTCGCTCTCCAGCGGCGCGTCCTCGCGCACGCAGGTCAGCTGGCGCAGGGCGCGCGTGTAGCCGCTCTTGCCCGATCCGTTGTCGCCGAAAACGATGGTGATGCCGTCCAGCGCGAACTTAAGGACCTGGTCGCCGGCGAGCCTGTCCAAACCCTGCAGCGGACCGACGGAGTGGAGGATGACGTCGTCCGGACTGGCGCCGACCACGACGACGCTCTCCTCGGTGAACGGCTGACAGGGGTGTTCGCCGTCGATGGCGATGCCGTGCGCCAGCCCGATCCGGCAGACGAGCGCATCGACGTCGGAATCGACGTCCTGCGAACACGAAGCCGCCCGCTTCATGGCGTCCACCGCCCAGGCGGGCTGGCCGGCACACCACTCTGTAAGTTTCCCCACAAGTGCTCCCCCCGATATCGCTTTTATGCGTGCGCAGCACAAACTGTAGCATCGGCTTCTGGCGAGTCACTATCTGCGCTGGTCCTCGTAAAAAGACAGGGCGCTCGAAGCGTGCGGTGCCCGCTCCGTCTCGCCTGAACAAGCTACTGCGCCTCGCACCGAACGCGCAAAAGCGTTCAGCGGCATTCCATCAGCGGGCGACATTCTTACGTCTACAGCGCTCCTTGAACGAACGTCCGGTTTTGCCGAATGCCACCCGAAAGCGGACAGGCTGCCATCCACCAAAATCGGCGCTCTGTTGTGCTGGTTGGACAGGCATCCAGTTGGCCACCCTAGGCTAGCGCAGGTTGAAGTTGAACGAAGCACGACAGGCAGCGTGAGTTCGTCTGTAGCTCGATGTCGCTTGCGCGCATGCAGTCCGGTGCCTGGATGCGTTCCCGTCGGCCGATAATTCAACTGCCGACCGAATTCCGCTTTTTTGTCACATTCGACTTGCCTCCGTAGCGAGTTCGAGCAATCTGGCGCTGCTCCCTGTGAAAGCCAGGGGGCGGGGCGTCGAAACCTCTTCTTGCTTACTCGGTCGCAGCTTTGCTGAGGCCGGGTGGCATGCGCGCATGTCCAGCCGGCAACGGTAAAGGCGCATGCGCCTGCCGCAAGACAGGTTTCGAACATCCGGCTTCTGGCCGTCGCCCCGAGAGGACATAGGTGCGACGTATGAGGCAAGCGGGTCGCACCAAGCCGGAGCGACCTAGTTGGACGGTAAGGCAAACAGTGATGATGGTGCGCGGCTGATCCAGCAGGCCGCCTGCGAAATTGCCTTTGGTCAACCGATACTTATGAACACTCTTCGCGCTGTTGTTGCCGAAGCAATCGTCGCGCATGCGCTAGGCAACCATTGGAGACATTGCAGCGCTGATTATCACGCGTATGACTTCGAGCGTTGCGACGGCGTCGCACTTGAGCTCAAGCAGTCAGCTGCACGTCAAAGCTGGGCGACGGGGAGCGACCAGCCTACTAAGAGCACGTTTGATATCGC
The DNA here is from genome assembly GCF_014842075.1 of Sphingomonas sp. CFBP 13720. Lineage (GTDB taxonomy): Bacteria > Pseudomonadota > Alphaproteobacteria > Sphingomonadales > Sphingomonadaceae > Sphingomonas. The sequence goes on along the minus strand of NZ_JACYVA010000002.1, from coordinate 542,193 downwards.
TGAGCGGACAGGGCGTTTCGTCGGTAGGGACTGGATCGTCCAACGACGACGATGGGCAGACGTTTACGTATTTGCGCATCATCCTCGGACTGATGATAACGCCGATCATCGGCGGCCTGAGCAATGGAATTTCTACGTTCTACCAGCCCGGGATCTCCCAACACAGGCTAGTATTAGCTTGAGCCGCATAAATAAAATGACCGGCTCGACGACATTCGCTCAATTAGCGTCGGTAGTGGATCATGTCGCGGATATAACGCGCGTGGTTCCGCAATAAGAGATATCAAGTATTAATCTATCTGAATGCAAATGATAATTATCGAAGATTATACCTTGTCCGCTTATTAAAGAGAGCGTTTGGTGGTAGAGATGTAAAGTTGGTGTGCGCGCCTCGCTCGTATCAAGTAAGGGAAGCGTTCCTTCACATCTTGGTCGGACATGGATGGGCTGTAGATGGCTTCCCATTCTTCAGCGGTTACCGGCTCAGGCACAATAAGAACTGCGAGGGTATCTTCGTGCTGCGGAGCGAGCTTACGAAGCCACGATTCCTGGAGCCGAAAAGCCTTGGCGTTTCCCTCCGCGGCTTTCTTTTTCAAACTGAGAAGTATGAGTTCAAGCGTCGTTTTGCGACGGCGTTTGCCGTCGATCATGACGCTATGGCGCTCCCTGGCTACCCGTTTGGTCATCGTCCTGATATTTGTCGAGCCACGGGGTCGCCCGCGGCGATTGATTGGCTGTCCCTCGCCGAATCGTACCCCGTGCGGACGTTCCGAAGGTCCATTGTTAACGTCGTCGTCGATGAAGTAGTTAGCGAACTCATTGTCATCGTACTGCATCACGAAGCTCCTGAATTCGGGCGATGCCGTCGTGTTCCAACGGCCAGGGCGGCGGACCATAAACTGTTAAATTTTCGTGCCACTCGTCGGGATCGCAGTCTACCGGTACATATAGTCTTGTCGGCCAATTCGAACCGGGCGTCCGTGCGCTAATAATGTCGTAACGCTCGAATTCATTCATTGATAACTCGATTGCACTCAGATCGCCTTTGATCGCTTTTCTGGCTAGTTGACGAAGACCAAGCTCGTGCGGGTGTATTTTGCGAGACCTATCGCCCTCCTGGACCGTGACCGTTTCGTTCAGCAATGCATATGCGTCCAACTCTGCGCCTGTATTTTTTTGGCGCTTAGGTTGGGGGCCGCCCTTGCGAAAGCGCGAGTGTTTCGGTGGATTACGGTATCCCACAGGACCGTCGGTTTCTTCAGGCATCCAACACCTTCCGATCCTCGCGAACCTCTTCGTACGTCTGGCCCGACGAAGCTAGTATGACCGACATCCCGTGCCGCATCGCGCGGGCGCAGATCACATCAACGTACAGAGGATCAAGTTCCATTAACCGCGCCCGTCGTCCGGTGTCATGACAGGCAATCAGGCTCGTCCCGGATCCTGCGAACGGATCGAGTATGAGGTCGTCCCGGTGACTGGCATCTTTGATCGCTTCAGCGATCATAAGTACGGGTTTAACCGTTGGATGCATTGCCAGCGCTGCGTCCCTCTCCAGACCGAAACTGTTTGCCCCCGCAAATGTCCAGACGTTGCTACGATGACGTCCGTCCACGCCAAGATTAACGTTATTGATGTGTGCGCGCCGGCCTTTTTTGAAGATCGTAACCAGCTCGTGCTGGCTTCTCATAAAAGAACCCATTCCAGCGTTGGTTTTTGCCCAGACGGCTAAGTTAACCATCTGATGGTAAATGCTTTCGCCTAACGACAAAACGTCGCCAAGAATTCGCCAATCGCAGAAAATGTAGTGGAGTGAGCCCGAGCGGCTTACTTTTTCCGCAGATGTCATAAACGCCTCAAGGAAGCGCCGGAATTCTTCGCTTGTCATCTCGCCTGATGCGGCGACAAACTCACGGTGCTTGTGCTTACCCAGTCCGCTGACATGGCCCTGGATCGGGCAGTTCCACGGAGGATCAGTGACGACCATGTCGACTCGCTCGATACCGAGCAACGTAATATAGGATGCTGCAACAGTAGCGTCTCCGCACAGCAATCGGTGACGATCAGCGAAGACCCAGACGTCGCCTTCGCAAGAGATCGCGTCAACCGCCAGTGGTGGGATCTCATCCTCGGCCTTCGGCGTTCTGCTCGATCGAAAATCAACCAAGAGATCGATCTCTTCCAACTGAAAGCCCGTAACCGAAAGGTCCAGCTCTCCGTCCAGGAACTCAATTTCAGCGAAGCTTTGTGCCAACAGTTCCCTATCCCACGTAGCCAGTTCCGCCGTGCGGTTATCTGCTATCATGAAGGCCTTAAGTTGGGACTTGGTAAGATGTTTCAGGCTGATCGTTGGGATGGTTGATAGTTCCAACTCCAACGCTGCTAGAACGCGGCCATGGCCGGCGATAATTTGATCCTGATCGTCGATTAGGATTGGGTGTGTTACCCCAAACTGACGCATGGAGATCATGATCGTCCGAACCTGTTTGCGGCTGTGTACACGGGGGTTATCCGCACGCGCTTTCAGTTCACTGGGCGCACGAAGATGTATCTTGTAGTCGGGCATTTTGCTCATAGCGTATCTCGTCGTCGAGGCGAGACCGGGCTCGCCTTATCAGGGGGAGAAGGCCAGTCTCCGGAGGCGAGAACGCCTACGGACTTCGTGGCCTACGACTGTTTGGAGCGCTCGGGGCCGCATTGCGAAAGTCCGAAATCACAGTGAGATCAGGGCCGCGTTGCGGATCCTTAAGTGACATCCTAGCAGCATTGCTGCCTGTCGACCGGTTCGATCGACAAAGATGCCTAAGCCATTGGCTAATGTGCTTCCGTTAGTGCCTCGCAGCGCAGTAGCCGTCAAGCGCGATTGAACAGCCGGTTTGGAGTAATTAATTCCCGTGACTGTTTTCGCTGCGGGCGCTCGCTAAGCCGCAGAAACACGCGTGCACGGTTATACCGACGAGCAGCATTTGCGGCGGATATTGGCGGTTACCCCAGTATTTTCCCGGAAGTACGGGAAAGCCATTCGAACCGTACTGCCCGCGACTCACGCAGAGATTTTATGCCAGAATGGTCAGATTTGAGTTCACGTAGCGGTCTACGCAGTACCGCCCAGGTCGAGGAAACGCGCAGATTTGGCCCATTTCCCCGCGGGGATATGGTGATTGTGGGAAGCGTCAGGACTAGTTGGCGGAGCGGGAGGCCGCTGTTAGTTGTTCCTGTAAGTTCCTTGATGTGCTCTAACTGTCTGTTTGTTATAGCCTTTTAAACGTTAGGTTCCTGTATCATCCTGCCCGTTCAACGTGGTTCCAATTTTATATGTTGGGCGGTATGTTAGGCGCATGTCAGGCATTAAACCCACCGGACGCCATCAAGAGAAGCGTCTTACACCTGCCGGTGCCCGTAACCTCGGACCGGGGTTCCATGCCGACGGCCAAGGGCTGTATCTAAAGGTGGATGCTTCGGGGGCACGCCGTTGGGTGCAGAGAATTGTTATTCAGGGTAAGCGCCGCGACGTAGGATTGGGATCGGCTGCCCTTGTAACGCTTGGGGAGGCCCGTGAAGCGGCCTTACAGCAACGGAAGCTAGCACGGGCGGGTTATGACCCTCTGGCGGCAAAGCAACGCTCAAAGGCTATTCCCAGCTTCGAAGAAGCGGCGCGGCAGGTTCATGCACATAACGAGGGCGGCTGGCGCAACGAAAAGCATCGTAAGCAGTGGCTTTCGACGATGGAGGCATATGTTTTCCCACACATCGGGGCGCGCAAAGTAGGTGCGGTATCGAGCGCGGATATTTTGCTGGCCCTTGATCCAATTTGGACGAGGCGAAGTGAGACTGCCCGGAGAGTTAAACAGCGTATCGGGACAGTTTTGAAGTGGGCGATTGCGCGCGGGTATCGGACTGACAATCCGGCGGATGTAGTGCAGCAAGCTTTGCTTAAACATGATCGCTCGAATGTAAAGCGTATGACCGCGCTTCATCACAGTGAGGTTCCAAAAGCAATCGCAACAGTGAATGCAAGCAAGGCTTTTACCGCAACTAAGCTTGCTTTCAGCTTTCTCGTCCATACCGCTTGTCGTTCAGGTGAGGTTCGCGGCGCTTTATGGAGCGAAATTGATATTGAGCGGCTGGTTTGGGTTGTTCCGGCAGAGCGTATGAAAGCCAAGAAAGCGCATCGTGTACCCTTGACACCAGCCGTGCTGCGTATCTTGGAACGTGCGAAAGCGTTGCGGCGCGAAGATGCCGACTTAGTATTCCCGAGCGCTCGCGGAACCACGTTATCTGACATGACCCTGTCGAAACTAATGAGGGAACTTGGCATCGCTGCCGTCCCGCACGGCTTCCGATCATCGTTCCGAGACTGGGCAGGGGATGAGACGGGCCACCCCCGCGAGGTTATCGAGTTCGCCCTTGCGCACGGGATTAAAGACAAGGCCGAAGCCGCGTACGCCCGATCCGACCTGTTCGAGAAAAGACGAGTGCTTATGTCCGATTGGAGTGACTTTTTGGACACAGCGACTAAATAACAAGCAAAATCAATGACCTATTATATTAGATGCTTTAAAAGCTGTGTTTTCAGATTTCTTTGGAGCATCGTAAAAAACTGCCCTAGAAATCAGATAGTTAGCGAATTGACGGCTGGGCAAAAGGCGTTTTAGCACCTTCCAACAACGTTTGGAGGAAGCAGTGAGCACAGCAAGGATCATGCGGCGACCGGAAGTGGAAAACACCGTTGGGCTAAGTCGAAGTGCAATTTATGCAGCAATGGACAGGGGTGATTTTCCCCGCCCAATTCAAATTGGTAGGCGTGCCGTTGGATGGCGTTCTAACGACATTGATGCATGGTTGGAAGCACGTCCTATGTCTAATGGGTGGTGAAAAAAGCGGACGCTACCCCCCCCTATGTGAATGTCGCCCTATCGAAGAATCCCTACGCATCTTGGATGACTGACAACGAATTGCATCATTTGATGGCTCGTATGCAGGAACGTGTCGATCGTACACGGGAACGGTTGGATCGATCAAAAGAGCGGCTTCGACGTAGCGAAGTGCTCATAAGGAAAAGAACCCCTTAGTAGGCTCACGTACCGTAATAATTTATGTTATTCGCCGGTAATGCAGATTCTCGATCGCCCCGGCCCGGAGGTTGGAACGCCGGAATTTTTTAACGCCTTCGCGCTGATTATAGCGCGTAGTCGACGCGCTGTTGCCGAGTCGAAGCGTCTACGCAACGAGCTGGATTATGACGCCGAGCGCGCGTAATCGTCTTATGCGAGTAGTAGATGCCGTCGGGCTACCATCCGCGGGACAATGCGTCGCCGCGATGAGGATACGAGCCTGTAGCACACGCGACCATTATATTGTTAGAACTGGCGCAAATGCGGTAGATGCTAGCGATAGTTTAACAATCATTTAGTATCTATTAACATTATTAAACATTAATAAACAAATCTAAACTGTATTATATTATCAGTCTATAACCCATATCCTTCGGACAAGGGTAGACGCACATCTACCCCCGTCGGATTGAAATTTAGGAACTTCGCCTATCATTTCGAAGGGGCGCGCTATTGGCCAATCGTCGAAAATCCGATGCTTGAAGTAGGATGCTATCCTGACCTTCTTTCAAAATGTAATAGACCGCGTCGCCAAATATGGGCTCTACCTCATGCCGGGGAAGATACCACTTAGAATTAGACCAGCATTCGAGGAATACTTTGCGGAACTGATCAATTGTAACATGTTCCGGTCGCCGGATGCAAGAATGTAAATGCATTCGCCCGTCCTGCACCTGCTCCATTACCGATATTCCGCGAATAGTTTTAGAGTTTCTTCTAAACCGTCTGTTGCCGTAAAGTCTCTTTTGCACCGATAAAAGTAGGCCTTTCATCACCCTATCGTATGTCTGATTTGATCCATGCAACACAATTCCGCTATCTGTCATAATACACTGTTTGACAGATAGCGTGACAAATACGTTAGGTCCAATATCTCTACATATTTGATCTGCTAATTTACGTCTTCCTTGTTGTTTATATTTCATATATATCCGTATTAGTTTCGCCTTCTCCCCCTACAAGCTGGCGTCGCATAACGTCTGTACTGATCTGTGTCCAGCGAAATAGGCGATGATATGTGAGGGTTGCTTGAGAAAAGTAGTTCTAAACTCTAAGTACTGTCGTCTATAACTAATTTACATCTAAGACTTCATTGGATAGTGCTGCGTTGGAAGGTCAGTTCCGGCGAAGCGTAAGCGTCGCCTTTAGCGCGACGTGGACGGCTGTAGTGCGCATTGGGCTTACAAGGGTGCTCCAGGCATCACGACGTTCTTATGGCGCTTGATGCGCCGTTCACTCGCAAAGGCGTCCTACGCCCCTCCTAGGGGCCTCTGCGTTGATTCGTAAAAGGTAGTTCGCGCCTTGCGCGATAGTTAAACGCAACGCTTAAACTGATCCGTGCTTGCGCTTTCGCTACAACCATTTCATGGAAGCTGCGTCCTTTCGCCAAATCGAAGGGAGGAGGCTTGGAATCCTCGTTGTCATGTCGCTCGGTCGAATTTCGGCCGGGTGCCGTCGTGCTGTTCAAGGCTCGCCTAAAAGCGACGGGCCTTGTGCGATGTGCAGGGATTCCAACGCCCGGCTTTTTGCCGGGGGCCTCCGTCAAATGGGGGGGGGCGCAAATGAAACGCACTGGTATCGCTGTATTTATATGCGCGATTCTCTTTCTTCACGGGTGCGGGCCCGCTCCGCTAACAGCGCAAGAAGAAGTCGAGCGCAAAAACGCAGCGTTTGAAGAAATTGTGGCAACTTCCGTGAGAGCTGCGATGCTCGATCCGGGATCAACAGAATTGCGCTTCGAATCGGTATTCCCTGACGAGCAAGTCGCTTGTGGAAAGACGAACTCGAAAAACGCCTTTGGCGGTTATGTCGGTTTCTCCGGTTTCTCTTACGATAAAGGCATAGTCTGGTTTGAAACTAGCAATCAAGAGAAATGGTTGGCAGGATTGCGGAAGTGTACCGATGCTTACCTTAATGAAACTCTTGCGAAGAACCGCGTTATTGTTGAGGAACTGAAAAGAAGTAGCGTTAAATCGCCACAAATGGAGCAATCGATCAAGTCTTTGGAGGCCGATATTCAAAAGATAGAACGTACGGCGGCTGAACGACGCCAATAGTTGATCGTGCGTCCCCGTACGACTTGAAAGTTGAATATCGAGCAGCCCGCTGTTACATTAGCTTCAACGCTCGTTGTGGCTAATGGAACGACTCGATATGGCGATTGGTAGGCATGTTGCATACTACAGGGTCAGCACAGCAAGGCAGGGACGGAGCCGGCTGGGGTTGGAGGCGCAGCAAAGTACCGTGCGTGAATTCCTCAATGGTGGGTCGTGGGAACTTGCCGGGGAGGTCGTCGAAGTCGAATCCGGTAAACGCGCGGACAATCGACCGCAGCTACAGGAGGCCTTAAGGCTTTGCCGAACTACCGGGGCGACATTGATCGTTGCAAAGCTAGACCGACTGTCTCGCGATGCCGCTTTCCTTATGGACCTGCAAAATTCCGGTGTGTCATTTGTTGCAGCCGATATGCCAGGGGCCAACAATTTTACGGTTGGGGTGATGGCTTTAGTCGCGCAGCAGGAGCGCGAAGCCATATCCGCTCGGACGAAGGCAGCGCTAACGGCGGCTAAGGCGAGAGGCGTCAAACTTGGCGGAATGCGAGGTCACGTACTTCCATCTAAGAAAGCTGCCGAAGCCAGCGCTAGGAGCCGGTCGGCCGCAGCACGCAAGCGCTCGACAGACGTAATCATTTCGATTCGTAGAATACAGGACGAAGGAATAACGACGTTGAGGCAGATCGCTTTAACATTGGATAAACTTGGGATTTCCGCTCCCCGTGGCGGTAAATGGGGGCCGACGCAAGTTTCGAGGATTATCGATTCCGCCGTACTTGCCGAAACTGCTACATAATTACCTATGATACCTGTCGGCCGCTCACACGTATTATTTCGGTATACAAGAGTGCAAACCAGTATATTAATTCTCTTCCGCACATTCGACAAATTGTCTCGGAGCCGCCAATGCGGTCCCAGTTTATGTTTTTTTCACCAAGTCGGTAATGAAACATTCTATTTCGGATTGTCGCGAAAAACACCGACATTTCGTCAAACGGTACTCGGAATAGAACGTCACCTTCGGTCTCAAATTCTAAGCTTGGTACTGCGGGTTTTACACAGTTCGTAATTTCATTTTTTATGGCTGAAACGCAATCAACGTCAATTCCCTCGACGCAAAAATCGAAGGTAAGATTAGTAAGATTGCCTTGCGCTGACAGGATCGGAATAGTTTTCTCCAAAATCTTCAAGTCGCCTTCCTTTCCATTCAGGGCGATCGATTTTAGAAAATTGTGAGAGCCAACAAAACTTTGATGAGACAGCGCGTATAGCATTGGAAACGCGACGGAAACGTACTCTAAAATTCGATACAGGTATAAGAAGCTTTCCGTATACCGTTTCTGTTTTTTCGCTAATAAGCACAGAACTAATTCTGAACGAACGGTTCTAAAGAACGTTGCGTTACGCAAACCAACAGTATTTAATATCTTAATATAGTCATGGAGTCCAACATCTGGTCCTAAGACCAGATTGACAATCTTTTCTGGACGAGACTTATTAGCTATTTCTGTACGAAATTCGTTCGAACGTAATTTTACGATTTGGTCTGTCGTTGGATTATAAACATCAATAGTCCCTAAAAGCAATCGGAGCACTTCATGCAAAGCGTTGCCATTTTCGTTTACGCTGAACGGCGCAACTTGGTCCGCACTTTCGGTTACGGGTTCACGTAGCTGGTACGGGTTGGCCATTACTCGACCAATGTGGCTCGGAAGAATATTTCGGTAAGTTTGTCTACGTCAGAATCCAAATACTGTTCAATCTTGGATATGAATAAACGTGACAACTCGCGCCGAAATTTTCCGACATTGATCTTCGAAACGTTTAGCGCAGAAAAAGCATCTTCAAACGTCTCTACTGCTTCCTTGAACTTCTCTGGTGTTAATGTGTTTAAGGTATCCTTAGAGTTCTTAAGGCCGACCGAAAATCCAATTAGATTATTTCCTAAACGAAGCCAATCCCTCGATGTTACATCGGCAGAAAACTTATCAACTAGCTTCAAAGCATCTTGGAAACTTACTGTTAATTCAGTGAGATTGGAATCCATTACTTTAGCGACCAGAATCTCGTCAAGCTTGGATTCGATAATTCTGGAATTATCGTTATGAACGCTATTGGTAAGAAATGCGGTATATGCGGCCGCTATATCACCGCGTTTGAACGCCCCCTGTGGCTTACTGGTCTCCGTCTCCTTTTCAGATACGATGCTGATTCCAAGGTGCTCTGTATCAAGCATTCCTTTCGTCAACATTTCTATCTGATGACGAGCAGTCATCGGTTTTTGCCCATTATTCAGAGTGATCATTCGATACAGAAGAAGATCATAGCGCTCTGCAATAATGACATTTACATATAATGGGAGTTGCCCGTTAAAGTTTTCTTCCAGCGACGCATTCTTGAGTGTATTTAATCGCTGCATGCCATCTAAGACGTATCCGTCTTGAATATTCCGCTCAACGAAACGTTGAATATCTTCTATATCTAAGCTTGCAGCATGTTCCGAATCGATAAATGCAAGAGTTAGTGGCGGCATGATGCAGCCACGTACAATGTCTAACCGGAGGCGATCATAAAACTTTCGCCGCTGAACCTTGCGCTGCTCGTCGAATTTATCAATAAGCGGTAAAAGGTTTTCTAGGGCGTAGCGATAATTTGTTAAGCCCAACGATACGGAACTACGAATAACTTCGTCTCGACCGACATTGAACAGAGTTATCATCTTGCGTCCTCGGAACAGTGTGCTGATGCGCACCTTCTTCGAAAGGAGGCTAACGCAGCGTTACGACGTTGACCAGAGCAACTAGCAGATGTTGGGCGTTATGTTGGTTGCGCCGGTCAAATCGCCCCGGAGGGCTTGATAAACAACGACTTTTTTATGAAAGTGGCGGAGCGGGAGGGATTCGAACCCTCGATACGGTTTTGCCGTATACTCACTTTCCAGGCGAGCGCCTTCGACCACTCGGCCACCGCTCCGCATTGCCGGAAGGTTGCGTCCCTAGGGCGTGGCAAGGTTTCGTGCAAGCGACGGTTGCGCATTGTGTCAGGGGCATGCCACGATACGGCATGATTTCGATCCTTGCCCTCGCCGTGCTGCTTCAGGCTGCACCCGTTCCTGTCGCGGCGAAGCCCGCCGATCCGGTCGCGGCGGATTGGCGCGACGTACCGGCGGACGAACTGCTGGTCCTGAACCTTGCGGGCGATCGGCGCGTCGTCATCCGGCTGGCGGCACGATATGCACCGGTACATGTCGCCAACATCCGCATGCTGGCGAAGGCGCACTGGTGGGACGGGACGTCGGTGTACCGTGTGCAGGACAATTATGTCGCGCAATGGGGTGACGTGTCGGGCAAGAAGCCGCTGCCTCCCGGCGTCGTCGCCAAGCCACCCGCGGAGTATCAGGCCCGGTACGACGCGGTCGCGCGACTGGCGCGACCCGATCCCTATGCGGCGTCCAGTGGTCACAGCGCGGATGGCTGGCCGGTCGCGGGGCGGGGCGGGCAGGGCTGGTTGACGCATTGTTACGCGATGGTCGGCGTCGGGCGCGACATGGCCCCCGATACCGGCAATGGCGCCGAACTCTATGCCGTGATCGGGCATGGTCCACGGCACCTCGACCGCAACATCGCGCTGGTCGGGCGCGTGGTCGAGGGGATCGAGCACCTGTCCTCGCTGCCGCGTGGCACGGGCGAACTGGGTTTCTATACCAAGGACGAGGCCCCGACGGCGATCGTGTCGGTCCGTCTCGCCAGCGATCTGCCTGACGCGACGCGACCGCACTTCCAGTATCGCGCGGCCGACAATCCACGATACCGCGCTTGGGTGAAGAGCCGCGAGAATCGCGAACCGCCGTTCTTCAACGTGCCTGCGGGCGGAGCGGACATTTGCAACGCGATGCCGCCGGTGCGGGCTACCCCGGCCGGGTAGGACGGATCGCGACGTTTGGGTGAAGGGGGGCAACCGGTCCGTCACCCGGTTCGGATCGTGGCGGTACGGTTTGACGAATGATTGCGTCCGAAAGGTCGGCAGTTGAGCCGGCCTGCTTCGCCAGCGGGACCGACGCTTCCGATCCGGCGCACGCAGCCACGGGCCGCGACCATGTCGGAGGCACGATACCTCTTGGGCGGAAGGCGGATTCAGCCTCGGCCCCTACGGTGGCGATCAACGGATCAGGACGTCGGTCCCAGATCGATCGGTGAATAAGGGATCGACGGTCGCAGCTTCGCACCATCGCGCCGTGCCGGCCGGATCAACACCGCCATGCTGCGGCAAAACGAGTCCATCTGTCGCAAGAGAACGATCCGCGGCTTGTTGGGCGGTTCGCAGAAGCGGTCCCAATGAACCGGAATCACCAGCGTCGCGCATGTTTTCGCTACGGCCTCATGCCGATATTCTCCGACGAACCGGGGGATCTACCTGCCAAATAAAGCGATGCGAGAAACACGACATCGGCCTTGAGGGTCTTGAACTTGCCCGGAACGTGGTTGCTGACTGTCGAGGCCTTCCGCGCATGGAAGCTTGTGAACACCGAGCGGTGTCCGTTCCTGCTGTCCGACGGCAGTCCGGCCGCTATGCGCGAACATCCCTAGGAGCGGCTGTCCCCTAATCGAACGGAGGCGCCGCCGTCCTCGATCGTCGATGCGGACGGGGCGTTGGCGGCCCTGCGCACGGGGCGTATCTCCGCCGTCTTTAGCCGTGATCAAACCCGCGACGCGAGCAACGCGACGCCGAACCCCATGAATATCCCGCCGGTCACCCGGTCGAACGTCCGTCGCAGCGCAGGGCGCGTCAGATATCGCGCCAGCGATGCGCCGCCAAGGGCGTAGACGGCGTACCACAGGCATTCGATCGCCGCGAAGGTCGCCACGAGGATCGCGAACTGCACCGGTTGCGGACGCGTGTGGTCGACGAACTGCGGCAGGAACGCGGTGGCGAACAGCAGCGCCTTGGGATTGCTGATTCCGACGAGAAACCCGTCACGAAACAGTCGCCCTCCCGCAGGAACGGCAATGGGAAGGTCCAGCGGCGCACCGTGCGACCGCCACGCACGGATGCCAAGATACAAAAGATACGCCGCACCGGCATAGCGTAGCACGCCGAACAGCCCGGGCACTGCCGCCAGCATCGCTGCAAGGCCCGCGGCCGATGCGGTAAGGATCGCGACCAGTGCGGAAAGGCAACCCGCCATCGCGGGCATGCTGCGCCGCCAGCCCAGCGCCACGCTGCGCGTCATCACGTGCAGCATGTTCGGCCCCGGCGTGCCGCACAGCATCGCCACCGCCGCGACGAACAGCAGCCACGTCGTCAGCGTCATGACGATCGTCCGGTTACCGTCCGACCCAGTCGGCGACCGCGGTGGCAACGCCGTTCGCGGCCTGGTTCAGCGCGGGGCCCACTGTGGTAGCGTCGACCGCGCTCAACGGCACGCGCTGTTCGAACCGGCGTTTTTCGAAGCTCGCCGATCCTTCGCGCTGAAGCGTGGCGTCGAACGTCACCACCGCTTCGCTGCGCGTCGCGTCGATGCCGAAGCTGCGCAATTCGCCCGAAAGCTGCGACCCCGGATCGCTGAAGCTCTGTCGGCTGCTCAACACCACGCGACCCGCACGCGTCGTTAGCGTATCCGACATCAACCGTGCGAACAGCCGCGCGGGCGGTTCGACCCACACCGCGTCCTTGACGTACGCGATGCTGGTATCGCTCGATCGCACCGGGACGCGTGTGACCGCCAGCTCCTGCGGGACCACCGGCACCTGTACGGTGATCGACCGCGTACCGGCCGACGTCTGCGTCTGCCCGGCGGGGACCACATTGGTCGCCGCCAGCGTGAGCAGCGCGGGCGGCGGCTCCGCGCCGAAGCGAATGCACGCGGCCAGCGGCAGGAGCATCAGGACCGACAGCTTCTTCATGGCGCTTCTCACTTCTTGGGATCGTAATCGGGCAGCTTCGGGCTGCCGATCAACGAGGATGCTCCGCCGCGATCGACCTTTTCCGCGACCGATGCGAGCGCGCCAGTCATCGCGCGCAGATCGCCGACCAGCTGGTTGACCTCGGGGATGGTCTTCGTGCTGAACGTCTGCAATCCCGGCTGGGCCGCGCCGATCGCCTTGTCGAGGGTTTCGGCGCTGCGTTGGGCGCTGGCGATCGTGCGGTTGAGCTGCTGGATCGTCGGCTGGATATCGTTCGCCAACAAGCCGTTGGTCGTTGCCGCCAGGTCGCCGATCTGTTGCGACGCGATGCCGGCGCGCTGGATCGCCACGCGCGTTTCGGCCAGAGTCGCCGCGATTTCCGGCCCGCGATCGGCCAGCGCGTCGGTCAGGCGGTTGGTGTTGTCGAGGATCGCGGCGATCGAATTCTGGTTGCGATCCGACAGCACGTCGGCCAGCCGTTCGGTCAGCGTCGTGACGCGTTCGAGCAGTTGCGGCGCCGAACTGAGCAACGCGGCGACGCCGCCCGCCTTGGGCGGGATTACCGGCACGCCCATCGGGCAGGATTGTTCGGGATTGGTTTCCGGACACGTGATCGGCGGGGCGCCCTTGACCGCGCCGTCCAGCGTGATCGTCGATACGCCGGTGAAGCTGCCGACGATCGTCGCGGTGGTGCCCAGCAGTACCGGGGTTTCGTCCTTCACCTTGATGCGGACGCGGACGAATTGCGGATCCTTCGGCCACAGGGCGATATCTTCGACCTGTCCCGACGGCACGCCGGAAAAGGACACCGGCGATCCCTTTGCAAGGCCGTCGACGGCTTGTTTGAAGAAGACGTCATACTCCTTCTCGCTGCCGCCGCCGATCCGGGCCAGCCAGACGGTGAACAGCGCCAGCATCGCCAGCAGGATCAGCACGACGGCGCCGACTAGGACGTGGTTCGACCGGGTTTCCATCAGCGCCTCTGGGCTTGGGGCTTGGCCAGCGTCACGCCGGCCTCGCCATGGGCGGCGTCGCGTGCGATGCGGTCCTGTGCATCGGTCGCGGCGCGGCCACGGGGTCCGTTGAAATATTCCTGGATCCACGGATGGTCCAGTGCGAGCAGTTCGTCGATCGTGCCGACGGCGATGACCTTGCGATCCGCCAGCACGGCCACCCGGTCACAGATGGCATGCAGCGTATCGAGGTCGTGGGTGATCAGAAACACCGTCAGCCCCAGCGTCTTCTGAAGCGAGGCGGTGAGTTCGTCGAACGCCGCCGCGCCGATCGGGTCGAGACCGGCGGTCGGTTCATCGAGGAACAGCAGTTGCGGATCGAGCGCCAGTGCGCGGGCCAGCCCGGCGCGCTTCTTCATCCCGCCCGACAGTTCGGACGGATATTTCGGTCCGGCATTGGCGGGCAGGCCGGTCATCACGACCTTGTACCCGGCAATCTGTTCGAGCAGCGCGGGGCGCAGCTTGGGATAGAATTCCTTGATCGGCACCTGCACGTTTTCAGCGACCGTCAGCGTGGAGAACAGCGCCCCGCCCTGGAACAGCACGCCCCATTTCTTGCGGATCTCGGTCGCTTCGGTTTCCTCGCGGCCGATCGTGTTTTCGCCGAACACGTCAATCGAGCCCGCTACCGGCGTCTGCAGGCCGATGATCGACCGCATCAGCACCGATTTGCCGGTGCCCGATCCGCCGACCACGCCCAGAATCTCGCCGCGCCGCACGTCGAGGTCGAGTCCTTCGTGGATGACCTGATCACCGAAGGCGTTCTTCAGGCCGCGGACGCGGATGATCGAGTCGTCGTCGCTCATATCCATCCGATCCATGCGAAGAAGATCGCGAAGAACGCGTCCAGCACGATGACGAGGAAGATCGCCTGCACCACCGCCGCCGTCGTGCGGCTGCCGACCTGTTCGGCGTCGCTTTCGACCTGCATGCCGTGGAAACATCCGGCCATGCCGATGATCGCGCCGAATACCGGGGCCTTGATCAGCCCGATATACAGGTCGGTGATCGGCACGACCTCGCGGATGCGGGTGACGAAGGTGATCGGCGGGATGCCGAGCTGTGCCCAGCTGAGCAGTCCGCCGCCGATGATCGCGATGATCGAGGCATAGAAACCGAGCAGCAGCATCATCACGATCGCCGCGATGACGCGCGGCAGGACCAGCGCCTCCATCGGCGACACGCCGATCGTGCGCATCGCGTCGATCTCTTCGGTCAGCTTCATCGTGCCGAGCTGCGCCGCGAAGGCCGATCCCGATCGCCCGGCGACCATGATCGCGGTCATCAACACGCCCAGTTCGCGGAAGGTCAGTCGCCCGATCAGGTTGATCGTGAACACTTCCGCGCCGAACTGCCGCAACTGTACCGCGCCCTGTTGCGCAATGACCATGCCGATCAGAAAGCTCATCAGCCCGACGATGCCCAGCGCCGATACGCCGACCACCTCGAAACGCTGCACCGTCGCGTTGAAGCGAAAGCGGCTGGGATGCCGAATGACGTTGACGAAGGCCAGAACGGTCGCCCCCATGAACCCCAGCAGGCCGATCAGCGTCCGCCCGCTGCCGGTCACGGCATCGCCGATCTCCTGCAGGACGCGCACCGGCGGGCTGCTTGGCCGTTCCTTGCGCACCACAGGATCGTCGGCGGCCGCGACCTGATCGAACAGATGCTGGCTGTCGGTGCCCAGCCCCTCGATAGGGACGCCGCGTTCGGTGGCGAAGCGGTGGACGATCCATGCGCCGACGGTGTCGATCCGGTCGATCGCCGACAGGTCGATCCGGTCGACCTTCCCATCATAGGCCGACAACCGTTCGGGCAGATCGCCGATCGCGGACAGCGACAGGTTGCCGGTGAATCGCAGCGCATCGCCGCTATCGGTCCGAACGTGCGAAAAATCGGCGGAAGCGCTCATCGATGCCACCCATCGGCGATTTGCCGTGCCGCGGCAAGATGGTACGCGCAATCGATATGCGGCACCGCGACCTCGCCATTTACGATATGGACAAGACGATCACCCGCGTCGCGACGTGGACGCCGTTCCTGCGCCATGCCGCGCGCGAACGCGGGCCGATGGCATGGTGGCTGCTGCCGGTCGCGGGGGCGGCGGTCGCCGGCTATGCGCTGCGGCTGTACGGACGCGACCGGTTGAAGGAGATGACCCATCGCCTGATCCTCGGTCGCGCGGTTGCGGGCGACCGGCTGGCCGACAGTGCGCGCGCGTTCGCGCAGGCGACGGTCGCCGGCGGGCTGCTCGCCGGTGCGCGCGAGCGGATCGAGAAGGATCGGGGGGAGGGGCGGATGCTGGTGATGGCGACCGCGTCCTATCGTTTCTATGCGCAGGAGATCGCCGAACTGCTGGGCTTCGACGCGGTCATCGCGACGGAAAGTGCGCGCTGCGACGCCGGGAACGTGCTGTCGCGGATCGACGGCGAGAATTGCTATGGTGCGGCCAAACTGCGCGCGATCGAGGCGTGGACGACGGCGCAGGGCATCGTCCGCAGCGATGTGGCGGTTCGATTCTATAGCGATCATGTGTCCGACGCCCCGGTGTTCGAGTGGGCCGACGAAGCCTTCGCGGTCAACGCCCATCCGCCGCTGCGCACCCTCGCGAAACGGCGCGGCTGGCCGGTGCTCGACTGGCGGGGATAGGTCAAAGCCAGCGGTCGACCGAATGGATGACCAGCCCGACGAACCCGCCGACCAGCGTGCCGTTGATGCGGATATATTGCAGATCGCGCCCGACCGCATTTTCCAGCCGCCCGGTGATCGTCTGCGCATCCCAGCCGCGCACCGTGTCCGACACCAGCCGCACGATCGCGTCGCCATAATCGGCCACCGCGCCCACCACGGCGCGACGGACGAAGCGATTGACCTTTGCCGCCAGCGCCGGATTGTCCTGCAACGTCGTGCCCAACTGGCGCAGCGCGTCGCCGATCGGCCCAGCCATCGCCCGGTCGGGGTCACGCGCAATGGTCAGCAATCCACCACGGATGCGTTCCCATACGCCCATCCACCACGCGCCCAGCGCAGGATTGTCGATCAGTTCGTTCTTGAACCGGTCGACCTTCGCCTGAAGCTCCGGCGAATGCTGGAGATCGTGCGCGAACAGCGCCAGCCCCTCATTGGCCTTGGCACGCAACGGATGGTCGGGATCGTCCGCGACCTCGCCCAGCATCTTGTGCAGTCCGTTCAGGACCGACGTTGCAAGCGTTTCGTCCAGCCCGGTCCAGCGCAGCACCGCGCCCGCCCGCTTCTGGATCATCGAGCGGACCAGCGCTTCGTTGGCGTCGAGCGTCTTGGCGGTCCAGCGGACGATCGCATCGATCAGCGGCAGGTGCCGATTGTCGGCGATCGCGGTTTCCAGCGTCCGGCCGAGCGCGGGGGCGGCGTTGAGCGTGCGCAGCCGTCCCGCCATCGCACCACGGACCATCGTTCCAAGCTGGTCGGGATCGAGCGCTTCGAGCAAATTGGCCGCCAGCCGCGACGCTCCGCGCCGCAGCCGCCCGTCGCGGTTCAGCGGATTGGCGAGCCATCGCCCCGCCGCGCCCGCCACGTCGAATCGGTGCATGCGACGGGCGACGACATGCGCCGTCAGGAAATTGTCGCGCAGGAACACCGCCAGCGTGTCGCCGATCCGGTCCTTGTTGCGGGGGACGATCGCAGTGTGCGGGATCGGCAGACCCAGCGGGTGGCGGAACAGCGCGGTGACCGCGAACCAGTCCGCCAGACCGCCGACCATCGCCGCTTCGGCGAACGACTGGACGAACCCCCATGCCGGATGCGTTCCTTCGAGCCTGCGTGACGCGAGGAACAGCGCGGCCATCGCCACCAGCATGGCCGTGGCGATCCGCCGCATCCGGCGCAGCTGGGGAGGGACGACGTCGCCCGCCCGAACGACGCCCGCAATACGTGGCATTGGCGGAACAATCGCTGACGCGACGGAAAGTTCAACCCCGTCGCCATTACCGGTCGCAATGCCGCTTCTCGATCGGCATGGGCGCGCCGGTGTCGTTCCGTGTCACGGTCCGTTTCGGGGCGGATCGGGATCGACGTCGATCGTGCCCCTGCGTCCTGCACGTCTGTCACCCCGGATAGGATGTACCGGGGTGACGACATGCGGCGAATGCCGGTCGCGCGACCTTCGCCGGCGGGCGGCGGCTATTCGGCGGCGGGCAGGGGCTTGGGCCGGTCGTCGTGCGGCAGGCGCCCACCCGGACGGTGATCGATCACGGCGACCGCTTCGTCGGCATCGCCGGGGCGATAGGTCAGCAACCGTCGAGACAGGCGCGGTCCGACCCAGCGTTCCAGTCCGACCGCAAGGCTGAATGCGCCCGGTACGATCAGCAGCGTGAGCACGGTCGACACGGTCAGCCCGCCGATCACGGTGATGCCCATCGGTGCGCGCGACGACGCATCGCCCGACAGCGCCAGCGCGGTCGGGACCATGCCCGCGACCATCGCCACCGTGGTCATCACGATCGGCTGTGCGCGCTTGTGTCCTGCGTCGAGGATCGCGACGGTCTTGTCGACGCCCTTCTCCATTTCCTCCAGCGCGAAATCGATCAGCAGGATCGAGTTCTTGGCGACGATGCCCAGCAACATCAGCAGCCCGATATAGACCGGCATCGAGATCGGATTGCCGGTCAGCCACAGCGCCAGCAAGCCGCCCAGCGGGGCGAGCAACAGCGACCCCATGTTCACGAACGGGGGCATCACCCGCTTGTACAGCAGCACCAGCACGCCAAAGACGAGGAAGATGCCCGATATCACCGCGACGATGAAGTTCTGGATCATCTCCGCCTGCCACTTCGCCTGACCGACGGTCAGTTCGCGGACGCCCATCGGCAGGTTCTTCATCGTGGGAAGGTCGTGGATCGCCTTCATCGCGACGCCGGATACGACGTTCGGGGCCAGATCGGCGCCGACGACCAGCCGGCGTTGCTGGTCGATCCGGTCGATCTTGGTCGGCCCCGCGCCGAACCCGATATCGGCGACGACCGACAGCGGCACCGACCCGCCGGTGGCGGTCGGCACGGGCAGGTTCTGGATCGTCGACAGTCGCGACCGGGCATCGCGCGACAGTGCGACGCGGATCGGAATCTGTCGATCGGACAGCGAGAAGCGCGCGCTGTTCTGGTCGATGTCGCCCAGCGTCGCGATGCGGATCGCCCCCGACAGCGCGGCGGTGGTCACGCCGAGGCTGGCGGCAAGGTCGCTGCGTGGACGGATGATGATTTCCGGCCGTTTCAGATCGCCCGAAACGCGCGGTGCGACCACCAGCGACAGCTTTTCCATATCCTTGACCAGCCGGTTCGCCGTGGCGTTCAGCTCGACCGGATCGTCGCCGCCCAGCGTGATCGACAGGTCGCGGCTGTTGCCGCCCCAGCCGAACTGCGACCGGAACGATACCCGCGCGTCAGGGATGGCCGCGAGCTGCGGCGCGAGGTTGCGTTCGAAATCGACGCTTTTGACGTCGCGCTTCTCCGCCAGCTCGGCGGTGACGCGGCCGTTGCCGGCATAGGAGGACGAATAGACCGACGTCACCAGCGGCTGTGCGCGCAACAGGTTCTCGACCCGTTTGACGACGACGGCGGTCTGTTCCAGCGTGGTGCCGGGGACCATGTCGACGCTGGCGGTCACGCGGTCGCGGTCCTGCGGCGGCTGGAACGTCTGCGGGATCACCATGAACATCACGACGGTCAGCGCCAGTGCCGCCGCGCCGCCGACGATCGTCGACCAGCGATGCCGCAGCGTCCAGCGCAGCACACCCATGTACCGATCCATCAGCCAGCCTTCGCCATGCGTGGCGGTGCCATGGGCCTTCAGGAAATAGGCGGCGATCATCGGCGTCAGCAGCCGCGCGACTGCAAGGCTGAGCAGCACCGCAGCGACGACGGTGAAGCCGAAATTCTTGAAGAACTGTCCGGCGATGCCCGGCATCATCCCGACCGGCAGGAACACCGCGACGATCGCCATGGTGGTCGCGAGCACCGCGATGCCGATTTCGTCCGCCGCGTCGATCGATGCCTGATACGCCGATTTGCCCATGCGCATGTGCCGGACGATATTCTCGATCTCCACGATCGCATCGTCGACCAGCACGCCCGCGACCAGCGACAGCGCCAGCAGCGTCATCTGGTTGAGCGTGAAGCCCATCATGTCCATGAACCAGAAGGCGGGAATCGCCGACAACGGGATCGCCAGCGCGGAGATGAGCGTGGCGCGCCAGTCGCGCAGGAACAGGAACACGACCACGATCGCGAGCAACGCGCCCTCGACCATCGCCGCCATCGCCGAATGATACTGGATTTCGGTGAACTTGACCGAATTGGACAGCAGCGCGAAACGGACCTGTGGATTGCGCTTCTGCAAATCGGCCAGCCGCTTTTCGGCTTCGTGGAACACGGTCACGTCCGACGCGCCCTTGGCACGCTTGATATCGAACGCCAGCACCGGACGGCCATTATATTCGGCGAACGAGGTCGGTTCGGCATAGGCGTCGCGCACGCTGGCGATATCCGCCAGCCGCACCGATCGTCCGCCGCCGACCGGCACCTGCGTCTGCGACAGCGCATAGGCGGTGGCAGCATTGCCCAGCACGCGGACCGATTGTTGCGACCCGGCGATTTCCGCCTTGCCGCCCGCCGCGTTCAGATTGACCTGTCGCAGTGCCTGGTTGACCTGCGACGCGGTCAGCCCCTGCGCCTGCAACCGCGCGGGGTCCAGCGTGACGCGGATCTCGCGATCGACGCCGCCGACCCGCTCGACCGTGGCCATGCCCTCGATCGCCAGCAATTCCTTCGACACCGTATTGTCGACATACCAGCTGAGCTGTTCGGCGGTCATGTCGTCGGCGATCGCGGTCCACGACGCCAGATCCTTGTCGGTGGTGTTCGCGCGGAACACCTGTGGTTCCAAAATGCCGTCGGGCAATTCGCTGCGGATCTGGTTCACCGCTTCGCGCACGTCGTTGACCGCGCGATCGATCGGCGTGCCGATGTCGAGCTGGATGACGGTCTGCGACGACCCTTCGTTGACGGTCGATTCGATCTGGTCGATGCCCTGCAACGATCGGACCGCTGCCTCGACCCGCTGCGTCACCTGCGTTTCCAGCTCGGTCGGCGCAGCGCCGGGCTGGCTGATGACGACGATCGCCACCGGGAATTCGATGTCGGGGTCCTGGTTCACGTCCATGCGCATGAACGACACGATCCCCGCGATCGTCAGCGCGAGGAACAGGACCAGCGGCGGCACCGGATTGCGGATCGACCATGCCGAGATGTTGCGGAAGCCCATCGCGCTATTCCTTTCGCGCGGCGGCGGCCGCCGCCCGGACGGGCACCACCTGTTGCCCCGGATTCAGAAACGCGCCCGCGCTGGCGACGACGCGTTCGTTGCCGACCAGACCGGCGGCGATCAGCGCGCCTTCGTCCGATACCTCGGCCACGCGCACGTCGCGACGCACCGCCTTGTCCTGCGCATCGAGGACATAGACATAGCTGCCCTTGTCATCGCTCAGCACCGCCGATTCGGGCAGCAACGGCGCGGATGTTGCGCCCGCGCCGACCCGCGCGCTGGCAAAGCCGCCGGGGCGCAGCGCGGGATCGTAGGACAGCGCGATGCGGGCGATGCCCTGTCGCGTCTGCGGGTCGATCACCGGCGACACCTGCCACACTTCCCCCCGGAACACGCGGGTATCGCCGACCGGCACGACTTCGGCCGGAACACCCGCACGCACCGACGCCAGATCGGCCTCCGACAATTGCGCGCGCATTTCCATCTGGCCGCCCATCGCGATGCGGAACAGCACGCCGCTGCCCGACGACACGACCTGTCCCGGTTCGACTGCGCGGGTCAGCACCAGCCCGGCGGCGGGGGCACGGATGTCGAGCCGGCGGTTGCGCGCCTGCGTTTCCGCCAGCTGTGCCTGCGCCACGCGGACGCGGGCATCGGCAGCGTCGCGCGTCGCGGTCTTGCGGTCGATATCGGCCTTCGACACGAACCCGCGCGCGACCAGTTGGTTCGATCGTTCCAGTTCGGCCTGCGCGATGCGGGCATCGGCGCGCGCCACGCGGACCTGCGCCTCCAGCGAATCGGCGGTCTGCGCCTGCACCGACCGGTCGACGGTCGCCAGCACCTGTCCCGCGCCGACCCAGCTGCCGGGTTCGACCAGTACGCGCGTGACCAGTCCGCCTTCGCCGGCCACGCCGACCGGCATCTCGCGGCGTGCGGCCAGCGATCCCGAACCGGTGACGCTGCGGCGCACGGTTTCCTTGCCCGGCACGACGATCGTGACCTTTGGCAACGATCCGGCGGGTGCCGTCGTCGGCACCGTGGCCGGTGCTGGCGGAGCGCCGCGTCCGAACGCCCACCATGCGCCGATCGCCGCCAGCAACAGGACGACGATGCCGATCACGACCGCGCGCCGCCGCGAACGCCCCGCGCCCACCGGCGCTTCCAGGGCAAGATGTTCGCCCGCAATCGTCGTCGTTTCGTAATTCATCCAACCCATCCCGCTGGCAGCCCCCTGCACGTCGACGCTGTATTATCCGAATATAGCACCGACCTCAAGCACACCATCGCGTTTTTCGATAAGCGCGACAAGGGGCGCATCGATTGCGTTCAGCCTACGTTGTGCTCGCAATCGTACCGATGCGCGATCGCAACGAAAAAGGATTTCAAATGCTTCGCCCCGTTCTGATGCTTGCCGCGACGATCGCCGCACTGCCCGCCGCCGCGCAGACGGTGGCTCCGGTCGGCACGCCGATCCTGACCGACGCCACGCTGCTCGACGTGACGGCGCAGGGCAAGGCGACGCGCGTGCCCGATATCGCGACGATCCGGGCGGGCGTCGTCACCCAGTCGCCGACCGCCGCCGCCGCGCTGTCCGACAATGCCGCGCGCATGACGCGGGTGGTCGCCGCGCTGCGCCGCGCCGGGGTGGCCGAACGCGATCTCCAGACGTCGCAGATCCAGCTTCAGCCGCAATATCGCTATGCCGAGAACCAGCCGCCCGCGATCACCGGCTATCAGGCAAGCAACACGGTGTCGGTCCGGTTCCGGGACGTGGCGAAGAGCGGTGCGATCCTCGACGCGCTGGTGACGCAGGGGGCGAACCAGATTGACGGTCCGACGCTGTCGGTCGACGCCGCCGACGCCGCGATGGATGAGGCACGCACCGATGCGATCCGCCGCGCCCGCGCCCGCGCTGAACTCTATGCGAAGGCGGCGGGCCTGCGCGTCGACCGGATCCTCACGATCGCGGAGGGCAGCGACCAGTTGCCGCAGCCCCCGATGCCGATGATGGCGCGCATGATGGAAAAATCGGCGGACTCGACGCCGGTCGCGGCGGGCGAGCAGGAACTGGGCGTCACCGTATCGGTGCGGTTCCTGCTGCGCTGATGCTCACGGTCGGCCGAGAAAGCGTTCCGCGATTTCGGCCGGCACGCGCACGATGCGGGCGGTGGCGCGGTCGATCATCGCCCATGTCGTCTTCGCCTCTACCTTCACCCGGCCATCGGCCCCGGTGAAGCGCATCATCCGGTCGAACCGTGCCCCGCGCGGCGGACCGGCGACCCATGTTTCGGCAAGGACTTCCTCCCCCGCCGCGACGTTGCCACGATAATCGATCTCGTGGCGCGTCACGACCCAGACATAGGCCGCCTGTTCGTCCGCCGTTGCCAGTGCCGCCCAATGCGCCACCGCCACATCCTGTATCCATCGGACCCAGACTGCGTTGTTGACGTGGCCCAGCTCGTCGATGGCATCGGGGCCGGCGGTGATCGAAAGCGTGAAGACGGTCATGCGGGCGATGTACCGGGATTTGCGCAGGACTGCACGCGGATGCGCGAAGCAGGGACTACCCCACCGGACGGGGTTTCAATCCGCTGTCGGACAGCCGCCACGACCGCTGCTCCACGGTGGCACCGTCGATATCGCCCGTCCGGTGCAACACGACCGGCCCTTCCAATGCGAACCGTCCGCCGTCACGCAGCCGGCCGGTCACGCGTACCGGGATCGTCACGTATCGCTGCCCCGCGCCGGCATCGATCGGGCCGGGCGTACCGATCACGGCATCGTAGCTGGCGAACTTCGCGAAACTGGCGGCAAAGGCATCGGCGTCCATCCCCGACGCGCGCCCGGAATTACCCCACAACGCATAGGCATCGGCATAGCGACCGGCAGAGACCGCCGAGAAATATCCGTCGAGCACCGCCTTCGCCGCCGCCACGCCGTCTTCGGCGACCGGCGACGACGGCGGGGGAGCGCTGACACCGGGAATGCCTTCACCGGCCGGAATGGTGGTGGCGGGTGTCAGCGGCGTCGGCACGGGGGAAGCCGGTGCAGGGGCGGCGACGTTCGCATTGTCCGCGCCGTCCGCCTCGCCGCCGCCACAGGCGGTCAGCAACAACGCGAGCGTCGCTGCCGCCGCCGCCCTCAAGGTTCGATCGCGGTGCGATCGGCGTCGTCGAGGTCGCCGTCCTCGGCCAGATTGTCGTCCTCGAAATCTTCCTGAAGCTCGTCTTCGGCCTGATCGCCGCCGGCGGTGCCGACCGTGTCGTCATCCTCGGCGCCCAGCTCGTCGTCGGCCATGGCGAGTTCGTCCTCGTCCTCCTCGTCCGACTCGCCCAGATCGGGGGCAAGATCGGTCAGGATCGTACCGTCGCTCGGCCCGTCGCGCGTTGCTTCGAGGATCTCGGCACGCTGGCTCTCGTCATAGCCGTCCTCGTCGAAACCGTCGTCGCCCGGCACCTGTCCGCTCACCTGATGACCACCCATCGCCTGCTCCTTTACGGTTGTTCCGTTCCGTCAACCGCCGGACCGGGGAGCCGGTTCCTATCCGCGCCGGAACAACCGGCCATGTTCGGTACGGAACACGATGAGCAGCGCGATCAGGCCGAGCGCGAGGAACCCGCCGTACAGCGGCACGGTGGTCCCGTCGAACGACTGGCCGATCAGCGCGCCCAGCACCGCGCCGCCCAGCATCGATACGAACCCCTGCAACGACGATGCGGTCCCGGCGATCGCGCCCATATTTTCCATTGCCATCGCGGAGAAATTGGACGTCGCCAGGCCGAAACACGCCATCATCAGCGCCTGGAGAATGATGAAGCTGACCAGCGATTCGAGACCCGCCAGCGTGATCGCCAGATGCAGCGCCGCGACCGCGATCAACCCCAGCAGCGCGGCATGCGAGATCAGCCGCGTACCGAACCGCATCACGATCCGCGAATTGAAGAACGACCCGGCGGCCATCGTGCCCGCGACGCAGGCGAAGACGATGGTCAGCAATTTCGGGCGGCCGAACGTCACGTCCATGATCTGCTGGATCGATCCGACGAACCCGAACAGCCCGCCCGATAGCAACGCCGCCGCCAGCGTATAGCCGACGGCATAACGGTCGCGCAGCACTACGCCATACCCCTGCACGATGCGGCGCGGGTCCAGCGTCTGCCGGTCCGTTTCGTGCAGCGTTTCGGGCATGCGTGCGACGAACCACGCAAGGATCGCGACGGTGACGATCGCGATCCCGCCAAAGATCCAGCGCCAAGAACCGAACGCCAGCACCAGTTCGCCGAACGACGGCGCCAGCACCGGCGCGGCCATGAAGAAGATGAAGGCAAGGCTCATGACGCGCGCCATCGCACGGCCCGAATAGCAATCGCGGACCAGTGCGACGGTCACCACCCGCGCGCCCGCCACCGCCGCGCCCGACGCGGCGCGCGCGATCAGCAGCAGGACGAAGCTGCCCGAAATCGCCGCGACCAGATTGGTGATCGCACTGGCCACCAGCGCGAAGATCAGCACCGGACGGCGGCCGAACCGGTCGGCCAGCGGTCCATAGGCGAGTTGCGCGATCGAAAAGCCGAGCAGGAAGGCGGTGATGACGAACTGCCGCGTATTGGGTTCGGCGACGCCCAGCGAATCGCCGATCGCGGGGAGCGCGGGCAGCATCGAATCGATGCCCAGCGCGGTAAGCGCCATCAACGCGGCGATCAGGGTGACGAACTCGCCGAACGGAAGCGGCGCGCGGTCGGCGCTGCCCTCCGCAGGGGCGTCGGCGGCATGGTCGGCGGCAGCGTCCGGACCGGTATCGGCGCGGGCGAGGGGCGGGGAGTCGGGTTCGTGCTGCATTGCGGTATCCCCATGCCGCATCCGTGCGTCCGGGTCACGCACGGGATGACCCTGTTCGTGCGTGTCGGGGCGGGCTATCTTCATCTGCATGTCTTTCGGTGCTTTTCAGGATTCCGCCATGTCCGACACGTTGCTTTCGCAGGTTCCGCTCATTTCGATGGCGCGGGCCGATCACGACCCCGACGGTTTCGCTCAGGCGTTCGGCGATTCGTTCCAACGCTTCGGATTCGCGATGGTGTCCGATCACGGCGTCGATCAGGGCGTGATCGATCGGGCATGGGCGATGACCCGCGCGTTTTTCGACCTGCCGGAGGAGGAAAAGCGGCGCTATTTCGTCGCAGGTGGCGGCGGCGCACGCGGCTATACCCCGTTCAAGACCGAGATCGCGAAGGGCGCCAAATATGTCGATCTCAAGGAATTCTGGCATGTCGGTCGCGAACTGACCAAGGGTCATCGGTACGAAGCGTTCATGGCCGCCAATGTCTGGCCCGACCGTCCCGAAGGATTCCGCCAGACCTTTCTCGACCTGTTCGGTGCGCTGGACGATGCCGGCGACCGGCTGTTGTCGGCGATCGCGCGCTATCTGGGTCTCGCGCCCGACTGGTTCGACCCGGCGGTGAAGGACGGCAATTCGATCCTGCGCTTGCTCCATTATCCTCCGGTCGCGGCCGATGCGCCCGAAGTCCGCGCGGGCGCGCATGAGGATATCAACCTGATCACGCTGTTGCTGGGCGCGGAGGAAGCCGGGCTGGAACTGCTCGACCGCGACGGACACTGGCTTCCGGTCGAGCCGCCTGCCGGCGCGATGGTGGTGAACGTCGGCGACATGCTCCAGCGGCTGACCAACCACGTCCTGCCGTCGACCACGCACCGCGTGGTCAATCCGCCGGTCGAACGCCGTGGCCGGTCGCGATATTCGATGCCGTTCTTCCTGCACCCCGCGCCCGATTTCATGATCGAAACGCTGCCGGGCTGCGTGTCGGCGGAGAACCCGAACCGCTATCCAGAGGCGATTTCGTCCAACGACTATCTGTATCAGCGGCTGGTGGAGATCGGGCTTATCAAGGCGTGACGGGGCGGGGGGCCGGGAGTTTCGGCTCATTGTCCGTTCGGTCCGATCATGTCGAGAACTTGTGGCCTGCTGCACCGCCTTCCCGACAGGCGCGATGGCTAGTCGAGGCGAACGGATCGGGGTTGAAGCGGGCAGGGGGACCCGGGCACCGTCCCCGAACCAACCCTCTTCCCCTTACGCCGCCTGCCGCCTAGAGACACGAAATTGGCCGGACCCCATGTCTGGCCGCAACATTGTTACACAATCGAGGACAACATGACCCAACCGCTCCGCGTCGCCATCGCCGGCCTCGGCACCGTCGGAGCGGGCGTGATCCGGCTGATCGCGACCAATGGCGACCTGATCGCGCGGCGGGCGGGGCGTCCGATCCAGATCGTGGCGGTGTCGGCGCGCGACCGTGGCAAGGATCGCGGCGTCGACCTGTCGGGCTTCGCATGGGTCGACGATACCGCCGAACTGGTGCGGACGGGCGATGCCGACGTGGTGGTCGAACTGGTCGGCGGATCGGACGGCCCGGCGCTCACGCTGGCACGCGCGTCGCTGGCGGCGGGCAAGGGGTTCGTCACCGCGAACAAGGCGATGATCGCGCATCACGGCCTCGAATTGGCAGAAGCTGCCGAACGCGCGAACGTCGCGCTGAAATTCGAAGCGGCGGTGGCCGGCGGGGTGCCGGTCATCAAGGGACTGCGCGAAGGGGCGGCGGCCAACGAACTGTCGCAGGTCTACGGCATCCTCAACGGCACCTGTAATTTCATCCTGTCGAAGATGGAGGCGGAAGGCCGCGACTTCGCCGAAGTGCTGGCGGAAGCGCAGGCACTGGGCTTTGCGGAGGCCGATCCCAGCTTCGACATCGACGGCGTCGACGCCGCGCACAAGCTGTCGATCCTTGCCAGCATCGCATTCGGCACGCGCCCCGCGTTCGGCGAGGTCGCGATCACCGGCATCCGCCACGTGCTGGCCGCCGATATCGCCGAAGCGGCCGCGCTCGGCTATCGCATCCGGCTGGTCGGCATGGCGCAGGCGGGTCCGAACGGGCTGTTCCAGCGGGTGCACCCGCATCTGGTGCCGCTCGACCATCCGCTGGCGCATGTCACGGGGTCGCTCAACGCCGTGGTGGCCGAAGGCAATTTCGTCGGCCGGCTGTTCTTTCAGGGACGCGGCGCGGGCGACGGTCCCACCGCCAGCGCGGTTGTCGCCGACCTGATCGACATCGCGCGCGGCGAATATGGCGCGCCCTATGCCATGCCCGCCGCCGCGCTGACCGCCGCGACGCCGGAAACGCCCGGCGAACGCCGTGGCCGGGCGTATGTCCGGCTGAGCGTAGCCGACCGCGTCGGCGTACTGGCCGAAATCGCGGCGGCGATGCGCGATGCGGGCGTATCGATCGAAAGCCTGATCCAGCGCGGCGTCAGCGCCGATGGCAGCGTGCTGGTGGCGATCGTCACGCACGAAGGGCCGGAACGCTGCGTCGCACAGGCGCTCGACCGGCTGGTCGGGTCGCCCAGCCTGACCGGCAAGCCGATGTGGATGCACGTACTGGGCGGGTGAGGCGCTCGACCGGCGCGGGTCAGTCGGCCAGCGGTCGCTGACCACCCCCGCGCGCGCCGGTGCGCGTGCTGACCGTGGCCCCGACCATGCCGCAGCGTTGCAGGAACGCGCCGACCCCGCATGGCAGTTCGGGCACGCGCAACAACCGCGCGCGTTCCCCGAACGCGTCGACCGCCTTCGGATCGCCGTCGGCGGGTTCGGTTTCCAGCGGCAGGCGGAACCGGTCGGCCTGTCGCCGCCCGCACACGATGATTTCCTCGTCGCTCGGCGCGGCCTGACACGGTATCGCGGCACGGGTGCGTTCGCGCGCCCGCGCCATCGCGGCGGCCATGGTGGTTTCGTCGATCGTCATCGCCATCATCAGCAACATCATCGTCACGAACCTGCCTCCGATCGGTCGATATCCAGGATATCCGTCAAGTTGACTTGCCGGGCAAGGGCTGGTCGCCTATCGCGTGTTTAAACCGTTTAACGGGGAGGAATACCCATGTCGTCCAGCAATACCCTTGCCAGCAATACCCTCGATCGCGTCCTAGTTCTCGAAATGGTGCGTGTCGTGGAAGCGGCGGCGATCGCCGCATCGACGCTCGTCGGACGCGGCGACGAAAAGGCCGCCGATGCCGCCGCAGTCGAAGCGATGCGCGCCGCGCTCAACGAACTCTACATGGACGGCACCGTCGTCATCGGAGAGGGCGAACGCGACGAGGCGCCGATGCTGTTCATCGGTGAGAAGGTCGGGCTGGGCAAGGGACCGGAGATCGACATCGCGCTCGATCCGCTGGAAGGCACCACGATCTGCGCCACCGCCGGTCCCAACAGCCTTGCCGTGCTGGCGATCGCGGAAAAGGGCGGCCTGCTCAACGCGCCCGACGTCTATATGGACAAGATCGCGGTCGGCCCCGGCTATCCCGAAGGCATCATCGACCTCGATCGCACCCCGACCGAAAATGTGAAGGCGGTGGCCGCGGCCAAGGGTGTCGATCCGCACGACATCATGGTGTGCGTACTCGACCGTCCGCGCCACGAAGCGATGATCGCCGAACTGCGCGCGGTCGGCTGTGGCGTGATGCTGATCGGCGACGGCGACGTCGCGGGCGTGATCGCGACCACCAACCCCGACACGACGATCGACATCTATATGGGGGCCGGCGGCGCACCCGAAGGCGTCCTCGCCTGTGCGGCGCTGCGCTGCGTCGGTGGCCAGTTCAAGGGTCGGTTGCTGTTCCGCAACGATGACGAGCGTGGCCGCGCCGCCAAATGGGGCGTGACCGATCTGGACAAGCAGTACGACCTGACCGAACTGGCGCGCGGCGACTGCATCTTCGCCGCCACCGGCGTCACCGACGGTTCGCTGCTCGAAGGCGTCAAGCGCAAGGGCAAGATCATGACCACCGAAAGCGTCGTGATGCGCGCCAGCTCGGGCACGGTCCGCTGGGTCAAGGGCGAACATCGCATCTGATCGGGCCGGGGCGGGGTGCAACCCCAAGGGTTCAGCGGGCGTTCAACCCGCCGATCGCATTCCCGCCCCATGATACGGAGACATTCCATCCGCCCGTTCGTCCCCGCGCTGGCCGTTGCGCTGATCGCCCCGGCCGCCATCCATGCCCAGGCGCCGCAGGGCGACCTTGCCGCCGTGCAGCGTCACCTGGCGGCGGTCGAAACGATGACCGCCAGCTTTTCGCAGACCGATCGCAACGGCCGCGTGCTGACCGGCACGCTGACGCTCAAGAAACCCGGCAAGATCCGGTTCCAGTATGAAAAGAGCGTGCCGATCCTGATCGTTTCGGACGGCAAATCGCTGTACTTCCTCGATTATCAGGTCGGACAGAAACAACGGTGGCCGATCGGCAATTCGCCGCTGGGCATCCTGCTCAACCCCGCGCGCGATGCGTCGAAATATGCGAAGATCGTGCGGTCGAGCGACCCGCGCGTGCTGAGCGTCGAGGCCTATGACCCAAAGCGACCGGAATATGGCCGGATAACGATGATCTTCGCCCGTCAACCTTCCGCTCCGTCCGGGTTGATGTTGCAGGGCTGGGTCGCGCTCGACGCGCAGGCGAACCGGACCACGGTGCGGCTGACGAACCAGCGGTTCAACGTGCCGGTGGCCGACAATGCGTTCCGTTTCAACGAACCGACGCGCGGCGGTCGCTAACGCCGAACGGCATCGACTTCTATCGTCCGGCATGACGCGCTGCGTTCTGCGGCACGGCCGTGGCAGTTGGTACGCGACCGTCATCGGCATATCGCCCCGGATGCGTTGCCCCGCACCACACGGCGATTTCCAGTATTGCCGATCTTACCCCGGACATGCGCTGGGATTGCGATTCGATGCTCTTCCCACGTTGTCGAACTCCGGCAGATCGACGGGCGCGGGGTGGCGGACGTTTTCAGGCGCGCGTACCCTTCTCGCCTGATCGATGGGCCGGTCTGGCGCACCGAACGGACCGCCGTATCGGCCACCCGCCAAATCCGTTGCGAATTGCAACAAATCTGTATGCCTGTTCATGTTGGCGACAGGTTCGCGTCCCTATGGATGGCCTTGCGGTGTTGGGGCGCGTCCGGGATTTTTCCCCCTGTTGCCCGGGTCCTCGACGCCCGCCTGCGTGACGAACGCACGGTCGGCCCTCGTTCCATGCCCCCGGAGCGAGGGCCTTTCCATGTCTGGCGCACCCGCGTCGACGGGGATACAGGCTCCGCCATGGATAGTTTTTCGGTCGCTTCGTGGAACATCAATTCGGTCCGGTTTCGAATCGATATCGTCGAACGTTTCCTACGCGACGCCGCCCCCGACGTGCTGTGCCTTCAGGAAACGAAGGTCGTGGATCAGGATTTTCCCCACGATGCGTTCCGGCGGCTCGGCTACACCCATATCGCGATCAACGGTCAGCGGATGCATCACGGCGTCGCCGTGCTGTCGAAGATTCCCCTTGCGGAGGACGACCGGTTCGACTGGCAGGCGAATGGCGAGGCCCGACACATCGGCGTGCGTCTCGCCAACGGGCTGCGGATCGAGAATGTGTACGTACCGGCGGGCGGCGACGTACCTGATCGGGAAGCGAACCCGAAATTCGGACAGAAGCTCGACTTCATCGATCGCATGATCGACTGGTCCGCCGGGCTGTCGGGCGTACCGACGCTGCTGGTCGGCGATTTCAACGTAGCGCCGCTCGAAAGCGACGTCTGGAGCCACCGCCAACTGATCGACGTGGTCAGTCACACCGCGGTCGAGGTGGCGGCGCTCGCACGGTTGCAGGCGGCGAACGACTGGGTCGATCTGGGTCGCCATTTCGTTCCCGAGCCGCAGCGGCTGTTCACGTGGTGGAGCTATCGCGCGAAGGATTGGGCGGCGTCGGATCGCGGTCGGCGGCTCGACCATATGTGGGCCAGCCGCGACGTGGCCGCGCAGGCGGTGGCGCACCGTGTGCACGAAGATTGCCGCAGTTGGCTGAAACCCAGCGACCATGTGCCGATCGTCACCGAGTTCCGGCGATGAGCATGACGCGCGATGTCGCGCGGGCGATCGACGCGCTGCGCCGGGGCTGGGCGATCGCGATACAGGCGCCGGGCGAACCCGCGCTGACGCTGTTGCCGATCGAAACCGCCGATCCGGCGCGGCTGGCGGCGTTCGATCCCGATGGCACCGCGACGATCCTGTTGTCGTTCGGCCGTGCGGAAACGCTGCGCATCGTCAACCAGCGCGCGGCCGCCGAACCCGATCAGCCGGTGACGATCGTCCGCGAACGCTGGACCGATTTCGCCGCCGCCACCGCACTGGCCGATCCCCAACTCGACCTCGCGACGCCGATGAAGGGCCCGTTTCGCAGCATCGCGACACCCGCACCCCTAGCCGCCGCTGCGGCGCTGCGTCTTGCCCGGATCGCGGGGCTGCTGCCGGCATTCGTGGCGGGCGGCGTGGGCGCGGAAGCGACGATCACCCCGGCGGCGATCGACGCGCACGAGGATGCGAACCGGCTCGCGATCGTCACCCGCGCCCACCTACCGGTCGCGGGGGCGGAGAATGCGGAAATCGTCGCGTTCCGCACCCCCGACGCGGCGGGCGAGCATGTCGCGCTGCTGATCGGTCAGCCCGACGGTCGGCCCCCGCTGGTACGGTTGCATAGCGAATGCTTGACGGGCGACGTGCTGGGCAGCCTGAAATGCGATTGCGGGCCGCAACTCCATGCCGCGATCGCGGCGATCGCCGCCACGGGCTGGGGCATCGTGCTGTACCTGCGACAGGAAGGGCGCGGCATCGGCCTTGTCAACAAGCTGCGCGCCTATGCGTTGCAGGATCAAGGGTTCGACACCGTCGACGCCAATACGCGGCTTGGCTTCGCGATCGACGCGCGTGATTTCGGCGTGGCGGGGCGGATGCTGACGCTGATGGGGCAGACGCAGGTGCGGTTGCTGACCAACAATCCGGCCAAGGTCGCCGGACTGGCGACGGCAGGGATCGACGTCGTCGAACGGGTGCCGCACCATTTGCCGCCCAATCCGCACAACGAACGCTATCTAGCGACCAAGCGCGACCGGACGGGGCACCAGTTGTAGCGTTTGCTTCCGGCGGAAGCCGATCGCCCCGGACCGAACCCGTCTGGACGGACTCCAGCCGACCGGATCTACAGCGCGAGCAGTGCCCGCACATCGTCGAACCCATGCGCGATCTCGGTCACGCCCAGCGCGCGCAGCCGTTCGTCATGGCCGACCGCGCAGTGCGACCCGGCACACAGCCCGATCACCCGAGCGCCCGATGCCACCGCCCCGGTAACGCCGACCGGTGAGTCTTCGAGGATCGCGCAATCGCCGATCGCCACGCCCAGCCGCTCGGCGCCATATAGATACAGGTCGGGCGCGGGCTTGCCGTTGGTGACGTGTTCCTTCCCGCTATAGATATGGTCGCCGAACGCGTCCTCCAGCCCCAGATGGCGCAGATGCGACCGGATCCAGTGCGTCGTGCTGGACGATACGATCGCGCGCGGCAGGTCTGCCGGAAGGGCGCGGACGAAGTCGACCGCACCCGCCACCGCCGCGATGCCTTCGGCAACGACGCGCGCGTCTTCCGCCGCTCGCGCTTCCCAGAAGCCGGCAGGCACCGGCCCGCCGATCCATTTCTCGACCGCCGCCGTGAAGTGTGTGCCCGAAAGCCCCATGAAGTTCGCCATCGAATCGGCCGCCGTCGTGGGATGCCCCGCCTGCGTCAGATATTCGGCGATCTGTCGGTTACCGGCGAACTCGCTTTCGAGCAGCACGCCGTCGAAATCGAACAGCAGAGCCTTGGGTCGGGTCATCGTCGTTCCTGAAAGCAAAGGGAGGGGTTTCAGCCGCGCGCGCCGAACAGCGCCGATCCGACGCGGACGTGGGTCGCGCCCAGCGTGACGGCGGTTTCGAAATCGTCGGACATGCCCATGCTCAGTCCGTCCAGCCCGTGATCGCGCGCCAGCTTCGCAGTCAGCGCGAAATAGGGCGCGGCGTCGACGCCGGCCGGGGGAACGCACATCAGTCCGGCAACGGGCAGTCCGCCGTCCTTCGCCTGCGCCAGCAATCCGGGCAGGTCGCCGATCGCACAGCCGCCCTTTTGCGGTTCGTCGCCGATATCGACCTGAACGAAGCATGCGGGCGCGCGCCCGACGCGGTCGATCGCGCGGGCCAGTGCGGTGACCAGCGATGGCCGATCGACCGAGTGGATCGCATCGAACAGCCGCACCGCGTCCTCCGCCTTGTTCGACTGCAACTGGCCGACCAGATGAAGTGCGATGCCCGGGGTCCCCGCCTGCAGCGCGGGCCATTTTGCCTGCGTTTCCTGTACGCGGTTCTCGCCGAACACACGGTGGCCCGCGTCGATCAGCGGCTGGATCGCGGCGGCGTCGTGCGTCTTGCTGATCGCGATCAGCGTGGTCGCGCCGGCGTCACGCCCGGCGATCGCTTCGGCATGGGCGATCCGGGTGTTGATCGCGGCAAGGCGCGTCGGGGCATCGGTTTGCGTCATTGCGCGCGCTATAGGGGTGGGCATGCGTCCCCGCCACCCCCGCACCCCTGCTTTGCCCCGCCAATGGCTGATGACCGACGAACGGCTGGGCGACGCGCTCCCCGCTATCGTCGCCGCGCTGCCACGCGGCAGCGGTATCGTGTTCCGGCACTATGCGACTCCCGCACGCGAACGGCGGGCGCTGTTCGCGCAACTCCGCCGGATCGCGCGGGCGCGCGGGCATGTGCTGCTGGTGGCCGGGCCGTGGCTGCGCGGCGCGGACGGGGTACATGGTCGCCGGGTGCGCGGTGGCGGACGGATCGCGACGCGCCCGGTCCATTCGCGGCGAGAATTGATCGCGGCCGAACGCGCAGGCGTGGATGCGGTGTTCGCTTCCCCCGCCTTCGCCACCCGATCGCATCCGGGCGGGGATGTTTTGGGTCCGGTCGGTTTCGGGCTGCTGGTCCGCGACCATCGGGTGCCGGTGATCGCACTAGGCGGGATGAACGCCGCGCGCGCGCGCAGACTGGCGGCGTTCGGGATCGCAGGCTGGGCGGCGATCGATGCATGGACGGTGTCGCCTGGCGGTTAGTACGCGATCAATCCGCGTACACCGTTCGTACCGAGTAGCGTTTGAGCGAAGGCCGCTACATCGACTGTCAACGCGCTGTTTCAGCGCGCCCTCAATCAGAAGCGCAGTGCCGTACCCACGTACACCGCCTGGCTTTCGCGCCGGTCGGGTTCGATACGCAGCATCCGGTCGCGTTCGGAACGATAGCGGACACCCGCCGTCACATCGAGGTTGCGCGTCAGGCGATACGACCCGCCCATATCGAGCGAATAGCCCGGAGCGTCCGCAATCAGGCGCGGCTGATCGGCCAGCGGACGATCGCTGCTCGCGCCGACGCGGCCGCTGATCTTGCGACCGGTATAGCTGACGCCGACGCCCATCTGTTCGCGGCTGCCGGGGGCGCCGCCAAGATCGAGTCGCGTCAGATCGCCCGAAACCGCCAGCCGCTTCCAGCCGACCGATACGCCAAGATTATAGGCGACGGGATTGATCGAAGGCGCCGGAGCCGCAACGGCGGCGACCCGTTCGGGCAGGCGACCCGGCCGCGCACCCTGTGCCCGCAACGCGACCTTGATCGCACGCTTGCCGGTGACGCTGCCTTCGGACGGGGTGAAGCGGAAACCGGTCGAATTCAGACCGGTACGTGCCAGTACCGCCGCAAGGCGCGGATCGGCCGATGCCGGCGTGAACGATCCGATGCCGACCAGCGGCATCGATCCCGACTGTGCGGTCCGTTTCAGAACACGCGGCGCACGCTGTTCCTGGGCGAACAGGGCAGGCGACGCACAAAGGCCGGCGGCGATGATCGCCCCCAGTCCAACGCCAGCCAAAGTCTTCCTGCCCGTCATGTTTTCCTCACCCCTCGCAAAGTCGCGCTACCATGATTCGGTTGCAGGCATCCACCGCCCATGGTCGCTTTCCGGCGACCTGTTGCACCGAACCCACATATTTGTCGGACTTCACCGGTCCTGCGGCGATTCAGCGGCGGCCGGAGCTGCCTACCAACTCGCTTGCCGCATCGCCGCGTCCTCCTATAGAAGCGGCCGAACTGCCGTATTGGCTTATCCAAGGAATCCGCCGATGAACCGCCCCCTGCTCCTCGCGATGCTGGCAATGTCTGCCCTGCCGCTTGCCGCATGCGGTGGGGGCAAGGCGCGGATGTCGACCGATCTTGCGGCGTCGAAGGTCACCACGATCGGCGTCAACAGCTATCTGTGGCGCGCCAGCCTCGACACGCTGTCGTTCATGCCGCTGACCCAGACCGATTCGAACGGCGGCGTGATCGTGACCGACTGGTACGTGAACCCGGCCGCCCCGACCGAGCGGACCAAGCTGACGGTGACGATCCTCGACCAGGATCTGCGCGCCGACGCGTTGCGCGTCGCGGCGCTGCGCCAGGTCAGCCAGAACGGCCAGTGGGTCGAGGCACCGGTTCAGGCCGCCACCGTCCAGAAGCTGGAAGACATCATTCTCACCCGCGCCCGCGACCTGCGTCGCGGGTCGGTTTCGGGCTGAGCCGACCGACGATGACCGCACGCTTTTCGCCCGCCGAGGCCGACGCCCGCTGGCAGGCCGCATGGGACGAACGCGCCACGTTCGTCGCCGACGACGCATCGACCAAGCCGAAGCGTTATGTCCTTGAGATGTTTCCCTATCCGTCGGGACGTATCCATATGGGCCATGTCCGCAACTATACGATGGGCGACGTCCTCGCACGGTTTCTGCGGATGACCGGGCACGAAGTGCTCCACCCGATGGGATGGGACGCGTTCGGCATGCCCGCCGAAAATGCGGCGATGGAAAAGAAGGTCCATCCCGGCAAGTGGACCTATGCCAATATCGCAGCGATGAAGGCGCAGTTGAAGCGGCTTGGCCTCGCCTTTGACTGGAGCCGCGAATTCGCGACCTGCGATCCCGAATATTACGGGCACGAACAGGCGCTGTTCCTCGAACTGCTGAACAGCGGCCTCGTCTATCGCAAGGAATCGGCGGTCAACTGGGACCCGGTCGACATGACCGTGCTGGCCAACGAACAGGTGATCGACGGGCGCGGCTGGCGTTCGGGTGCGGTGGTCGAGAAGCGCAAGCTGAGCCAGTGGTTCCTCAAGATCACTGATTTCGCCGACGACCTGCTGGACGGTTTGGGCAGCCTCGACCAATGGCCGGACAAGGTGCGGCTGATGCAGGAAAACTGGATCGGCAAGTCGGAGGGGCTGCAGTTCTCGTTCGCGCCCGTCGCGCCGTTCGCGGACCGGATCGACGTCTATTCGACGCGGCCCGACACGATCTTCGGCGCCAGCTTCGTCGCGATCGCCGCCGACCATCCGGTCGCCCGCGCGCGTGCGCAGGACGATGCGGAAGCGACCGCGTTCATCGAGCTTTGCAAACAGGGTGGGACCACCGCCGCCGAGCTGGAAACGGCCGAAAAGCTGGGCTTCGATACCGGATACCGGATGCAGCATCCGCTGGACCCGGCCGTCACGTTGCCGGTCTATATCGCGAATTTCGTGTTGATGGACTACGGCACCGGCGCGGTGATGGGCGTTCCGGCGCACGACCAGCGCGACCTCGATTTCGCACGCAAATATGGGCTGGAGGTCCGGCGCGTCGTGTCGGACGGCGACACGACCGATCCCGTGTTCGCGGGCGACGAAGCCTATACCGGCCCGGGTCGCCTCGTGAACTCTGGTCCGCTCGACGGGCTGGACGTCGCGGCGGCGAAGCGGTTCGTGATCGACCGTGCCGAGGCGGAGGCATGGGGCAAGGGCACTACCGTCTGGCGGTTGCGCGACTGGGGCGTGTCGCGTCAGCGGTATTGGGGCACGCCGATCCCGATCGTGCATTGCGATGCATGCGGCGTCGTGCCGGTGCCGCGCGCGCAACTGCCCGTCACGCTGCCCGACGACGTGTCGTTCGACATTCCGGGCAATCCG
Source organism: Sphingomonas sp. CFBP 13720 (assembly GCF_014842075.1). GTDB lineage: Bacteria > Pseudomonadota > Alphaproteobacteria > Sphingomonadales > Sphingomonadaceae > Sphingomonas. Next base: position 503,882 of record NZ_JACYVA010000002.1, on the reverse strand, counting down.
CTGGACCGGCATCCGACATGGAAGCATGTCGATTGCCCGGCATGCGGCGCACCCGCGTGGCGTGAAACCGACACGCTCGATACGTTCGTCGATTCGTCGTGGTACTTCATCCGCTTTGCCAGCCAGCCGAAGGACCGCCCGTTCGACCGCGCCGTCGCCGAAAGCTGGTTGCCGGTCGGCCAGTATATCGGCGGGGTCGAACATGCGATCCTGCATCTGCTGTACGCGCGCTTCTGGACGCGGGCGTTGAATCATGTCGGGCTGATCGACCTGAAGGAACCGTTCGCCGGGCTGTTCACGCAGGGCATGGTCACGCACGAGACGTACAAGGCGGCCGACGGTCGCTGGCTCGCCCCGTCCGAAGTGACCGACGGGATCGAGACGGCAACCGGTGATGCCATCGCCATCGGTCGCGTCGAGAAGATGTCGAAATCGAAGAAGAACACGGTCGATCCCGAACCGATTCTCGACCGCTATGGTGCCGACGCGGCACGCTGGTTCATGCTATCCGACAGCCCGCCCGAACGCGATCTGCCTTGGAGCGAGGCGGGGATCGAAGGCGCGGAACGTTTCGTCCGGCGCGTGTGGAAACTGGTGGCATCGCATGCCGGCGGGCCGGGTAGCGACGCGCTGGCACGGATGCGTCACCGCACGATCGCGGGCGTCGCGACCGATATCGAGACGTTGCAGTTCAACAAGGCGGTCGCCAAGCTCTACACGTTCCTTGGCGAATGCGAGAAGGCCCGCCAAGTCGCCGATGCCGATATCGAGACATTGCTGCTGCTGGTCAGCCCGATGATCCCGCATCTGGCCGAAGAGGCATGGGCGCTGCTGGGCAAGCCCGGGCTGATCGCCGATGCGGCGTGGCCGACGGTCGATCCCGCGATGCTGGTCGACGCCGAATCGACGATCGCGGTGCAGGTGAACGGCAAGCTGCGCGACACGATCGTGCTGCCGCGCGGTACGTCGAAGGACGCGACCGAAGCCGCCGCGCTGGCCGCCGAAAAGGTGGTGCGCGCACTGGAGGGCAAGACGCCGCGCAAGGTGATCGTGGTGCCCGACCGTCTCGTGAACATCGTCGCATGATGCGCGCCGCCGTCCTTGCGCTGGGGCTGCTGCTGGCGGGCTGTGGCCTGCGTCCGCTGTACGGCGGCGGCGAATCGGGGGCGGTGCGCCAGACGCTGTCGGGGGTCGAGGTCGCGCCGATCACCGGACAGAATGGCTGGCTGGTCGCCAATGCGCTGCGCGACCGGCTGCGGCAGGAAGGTCCGGCACGCTATCGGCTGGAAATCCGGCTGGACGACGACATCACCGGCCTTGGCATCCGCCGCGACGATTCGATCACGCGCGAACGCCGCACGCTGCGCGCGCGCTATCAACTGGTCGACCTGTCGAATGGGCAGGTCCGGCTGGACGCGACCGCCGGGTCCGATGCGGGGATCGACGTGGTGACGTCGGAATATGCCACGATCGCCGCTGAACGCAGCGCGCTCGAACGATTGTCACTGATCGTCGCCGACCAGATCGTGACCCGCATCGCGCTGACCACCACGCCGCGTCCATGAAGCTGAAGCCCGAGCAGGTCGGCGGCAAGCTGGACCGGCCCGGACCCGACATCCGCCTGTACCTGTTCCACGGCCCCGACACCGCCGGTGCCATGGCGCTGGCCGCACGGCTGGCGCGGGGGGTGGGCGAGGGGGCCGAACGGGTCGATTTCGATGGTGCGGCGCTGAAGGCCCGGCCGGGCGTCCTGGCGGACGAGGCGGCGTCGCTGTCGCTGTTCGGCGACCGACGGCATATCCGCGTAACCGGCATGGGCGAGGAATCGGTGGAGGCGGTGACGTTGCTGCTGAACGCGGCGACCGCCGGCAATCCGGTTGCCGCGATCGCCCCCACGGTCAAGGGCACCTCGAAGCTGGTCAAGCTGGTCACCGCATCGCTGAACGCGGTCGCGGTCGCGTGCTACGTACCCGATGCGCAACAGGCGGCGAAGCTGGCCGTGGCGATGGCGCGCGACCATGGGCTGCGCCTGCTGGGTGACGTGCCCGATCGGCTGGCTGCGGTGACGGCGGGCGATCGGGCGGTGCTGGCCAGCGAGATCGAGAAGCTGGCCTTGTATCTGGACGCATCGCCCGACCGGCCGCGCGATGCCGACGGGGAAGCGTTCGATGCGATCGGCGCGTCGATCGCCGATGCCGAGATCGGCGGGATCGTCGCGGCGATGATCGCGGGCGACGTGGCCACCGCCGCGCTGCCCGAACTTCCCGGCGGGCCGATCCCCCTGTTGCGGGCGGTCGCGCGGCGGTTGCTGACGCTGGCGGAAATGCGGGCGGACGTGGACGACGGCATGCCGGTCGACCGGGTGCTGGAACGGCATCGCGTGTTCTTCAAGGAACAGGGCGCGACCGGCATGGCGCTGCGCCGCTGGGACGCGCCGCGCATCGCCCGCGCGATCGAACGGGTGCGCGATGCCGAACGCGCGGCGTTGTCGGGCAGCGGGCTGGGCGAAGTGACTGCGGCGGCAGAGGCGATCGCCATCGCGCGCGCGGCGGCACGCGGGCGGTAGCGCGAAAAGCATTTGCGCACGGCCACCGGCGCTGATAGGGGCACCGGCCTACCAGCCACGGGGTTCCGGCTCCACAGGCGATCATGGGCGGCCATGGCGGAATTGGTAGACGCGCAACGTTGAGGTCGTTGTGGGCGAAAGCCCGTGGAAGTTCGAGTCTTCTTGGCCGCACCACCCCCCGGACAGGCTGTCCGGGGTTCCCGACAGCATCATTCGTTGAACAGCGGCTCCATGTCGCGCAGCAGTCGGTCGCCGGTCGCTTCGGGTGCGTCGAGCGCGGCTTCACGCAACGCAATTTCCACCGTGCAGCGATCGGCATCGCTGCGCTGATCGTTCAGCGCGGCGGTGACGGTCTGGATATCGAACCCGCTGCGTCGCGCGATGGCGGGCATCAGCGATGCCGGCAGCATGAAACTGGTGTCGGACGAGGGGCGTGGCGTGTTGCGCGACCGTAGTACGACCTTCTGCAACAACGCTCGCTGCCGCGACGGTAATGGTTCGGGCAGGTTGTCCGATGGCATGGCGACGTTGGCGGATATACAGGAAGTGGGACTGATGGATCGCCGTGCGCGCATGGCGTCGATGGTCCATCGGGCAAGGTCGCGGATCAGTGGGTCGGGCGCATCCGCCATGCCTGCGACGAGCCGCTGGTAGCGTAGTTCGGCGATGGCGCGGTAGACCGATCCGACGTCGGCCGGATCAGCCGGTGGAACCACCGCTCGACGGATCGCGTCGGCCAACCCGGGATTGACCGCCTCGACTTCGCCGATCCGTCGACCCGTCAGCGTCTGCGCCGCCGCGTTCGCGTCGGGCATGACCTGTACGACCGGCACGCGTACCGGTTCGGGCTCGCTACCCCCATTCATCAACAGGCGCAGGATTACGACGACCGCGATGATCGCCCACACCGTGATCTTGCCCGGACTCGTCCTTTCTACGGCGGCGGCGTCCCATTGGGCGACGCGTTCGGGTTCCATCCAGTGTTCGGCGATTGGATAGCGGGTGCGTACCGTCGTCATCACTTCGGCCACGTCGCCGCGTCCGCGCAGCTTGCGTCCGTCGGCATGCGTCAGGTCTTGCCACGCGCGGTGCAGCCGGTGCGACGGGTCGGACAGCAGCGCGACATAGCGCGTCGCCCCGATCCGCTCGACCACCTCCCGCGCCGCCGGCAGCAACGTATAATCGTCGCGTCGGTCGATCCAGCCGAACGCCGCCGCCGCCGGTTCCAGCAACGGGTCCGACCGGGGAACGGCGCTGGCCAGATTGTCGGCGAACCAGCGTTCCGCGCTGGCGGCGAAATCGACCTGCTCCAGCCGCGGATCGGCCAGCAGCGCCCGCCCGTGATGCGCGATCGCGTCGAGTTCCGTTACGGTCGGCGGCGCGTCGTCGGCGAACAGCAGGTCGACCAGCGCACGGTAATGCGCATCGATCGCGGCGGTCAGTTCGCCATCCGCGTCGGCTACAGGCGGTTCGTGGTGCGCGCGGGCGACGTCGATTTCGTCGAACCAGTCCCCGTCGTCGATCCAGTCCGCATCCTCGTCTGGCTCGTCCGCAACCATGACCGTGCCGCTATCCGCCCCCGCCAGCGTCGCGTCGCGCGCGGCGCGCAACCGGGCGAAGCCGTCGGGGTCGGCGTCGACGTCCATCGCCTTAAGCTTCGTCGCATAGGCGCGGCGGATCGCGCTCTTGTCGATCGTCGGATCGATGCCCAGCACCGCCCAGTCGCCGCGTGTCATAGGAACCGCTCGCCTTCGATCGCGTCCAGCGCCGCGCCGAACGCTGCCTGCGCCTCGCGGATAATGCGGTCGTCCTGTGTTTCGAGCGCGTTCTGAAACTGGCCCAGCATGTGGCCGATCGCCTCACGCCGGTCGCCGAGGAACGATTCATACGCGCGCCGCGCCCGCGCCAGCAGCGCCGCATTGACCGCGTCGTCACGCGGGTGGAACTTCATTGCGGCCAGCGCTTCGCGCCGTTTCGCCAGCTCGGCGGGATCGGGTGCGTCCTCCTCGTCGACGATCACCAGATTGCGCGTCACGCCGGTGTCGGGCACCGTCACGTCGATTTCCAGCAGCCCCGAACTGTCGTAGCTGAACCGGCAGTCGATCGACACCGCACCCGCCGGACGGGCTGGCACCGGCACGCGCACCTCGCCCAGCTTCACATTGCCCGAAACGTCGCGTGCCTCGCCCTGATAGATACCGAAATGGACCTGCCGCTGGTCGTTCTGCACGGTCGAGAATTGCGACACGCGGCTGATCGGGACCACCGAATTGCGTTCGATGATCGGGGAAAACAGCCCGGTGCGAAACCCGCCGCGCCCGTCGGGTTCGCTGGTATCGACGCCCAGCGTGAACGGGCACACGTCGGTCAGCCGGATTTCGTCCAATGCGGCGTCGCGTGCCAGCAACCCCGCCTGCACCGCCGCGCCCATCGCCACGGCATGGTCGGGATGCACCGTCGTCGCGGGAAAGCGGCCGAACATCCGGGTGACCGCGCGCCGCACGATCGGCATCCGCGTCGCGCCGCCGACCAGCACGACTTCGGACAACGTGGCGGCGGCGATCCCGCTGTCGCGCAACGACCGGAGCACGGGTTCGCGGATGCGCTGCAACAATGGCTGGGCGTGCGCCTCGAACGCGGCGGCGGTGACCGGAACGCTCAGCGTCACGCCGTCCGCCGTTACCGTCAGATCGGTGCTGTCGCCCTCGCTCAACGCGCGCCGGGCACGTTCGGCGGCCTGTGCCAGCAACGCCTCTGCATGATCGGGTTTCAGCGTCGCCAGCCTGCCGTCGGGGTCGAGCGTAGCGCGGGCAAGGTCGATCAGGCAGGCATTGAAATCGTCACCGCCCAGCCGGTTGTCACCCGCCGATGCCCGCACCTCGACCACGCCGTCGAACATTTCGACGATCGACACGTCGAACGTGCCGCCGCCCAGATCGAAGACGAGGAACGGTTCGTGATCGCCACGCTGCGCGATGCCGAACGCCAGCGCGGCGGCGGTCGGTTCGTTGATCAGCCGACGGACCGGCAATCCGGCCAGCTCGCCCGCGCGTCGGGTCGCCTTGCGCTGGCGATCGTTGAAATAGGCGGGGACGGTCACGACCGCGCCGGACACCGTGGTGCCGGTGAACGCCTCCACATCCGCCTTCAGCGCGCGCAGCACCAGCGCAGAGCAATGTTCGGAATCCAGCGTCTGCCCGGCCAGCGTCACGCTCTCGCGCGTTCCGATGCGGCGTTTGAAGCTGGTGACGGTCCGGTCGGGATGCGTCGCCATCCGGTCGCGCGCCGCACGGCCGATCAGGACCGCGCCATCCTCGCCGATGCTGACCGCCGACGGCGTCAGATACTCGCCCAGCGCGTTGGGCACCATCACGCTCGCCCCGTCGCGCCAGATCGCGACCGCGCTGTTGGTCGTTCCCAGATCGATTCCGACAATCATTCGTCACCCCCGTCGGGGCGGTTTTGTATATCATCGCGCCGTACCGGCAACCGGATCATTCGCGATTCAGGCGTACCGTCACCTGCGGGTCGAGGATCGCCATGATGAAATAGGCACCGGCCTGTTTCATGCGCGTCCACCATCCCGATCGTTCGCGGTTCAATTCGCGCGTGATGCGCCGCGACCGTGCGATCTCTCCATCCATATACGCGCGCAGATGCGCGGCGAACGCGGCGTCCTCCACCCGCAACATCAGTTCCATGTTCAGGAACATCGACCGGATATCGAAATTGGCCGAACCGATATGGACCGCGTCGTCGGCGACGAACAATTTGCTATGCAGCTTGGTCGGGCGATATTCGTACAGTTCCAGCCCGTGGCGCAGCAGGTGGCGATAGGTGAAGCGCGCGGCCAGCAGGGCGATGGCGTGGTCGGTCTTTTCCGGCACGACGATGCGCAGTCGCGTCCGCTCCGCCGCGCGGTCCAGCCGACGTGTCATCAACGGTCCCGGCGCGAAATAGGCGGCGATCATGTCGATCTGGCGTCCGTGGCCGATCTCGTGCTTCACCGTCCGCGCCCATGGCGACAGACGGCGCGATGGTCCGCCCATCAGCCACCGGATCGGGCCGCTATGCTCGCTCCATTGCGCGATCAGCCGCGACAATTTGCGCAGCGGCGCCTTGGGCAGCGCGATCCATGCCTTGAGCGCATCGAAATATCCGGCAAGCCGCCCGGCGGCCGGACCATCGACCAGCAGACCGATGTCGCGCCACGCCTGATCGGCTTCGGTGCCGAAATAGGAATCCTCGATATTGAAGCCGCCGACCATCACCCGCGCTTCGTCCGCCAGCGCCAGTTTCTGGTGATTACGCAACAGATAGCGTCGGCCGATCCGCGGCAGGAACACGCACACGTCGCCGCCCGCCTCGCGCAGCGGCCCGAAAAATCCCCGGCTGGCCGCCGCTTCCGCGCCCAGTCCGTCGACGATCAGCGACACGCGCACGCCGCGCTTCGCCGCCGCGACCAGCGCATCGCGCACCAGCGTGCCCGCGCGGTCTTCGGACCAGATGTAGAACAGCAGCCGCAACGATCGCCGCGCGCCCGAAACCAGCGCGAGCAGCACGTCGAGCCGGTCGGGGCCTTCGGTCAGCAGCGTCAACCGGTTGCCCGCGACGGTGAATACGGGCAGCGTGTCGGTCGTCATCCGTCCTCCGTGGATTACCCTACTACGCAACGGTACGGGGCCGGGGCAAGTTTCATTGACTTTGCGCGACGGGCGGACTAGGCGTCGCGCTTTCCGATACCCTCCGATCAAGTAAGGAAGGCGTTTCATGGCGCGCGTCACCGTCGAGGATTGCGTCGACAAGATCCCCAACCGGTTCGACCTGGTGTTGATGGCCGCACAGCGCGCCCGCCAGATTTCGGGCGGTGCCGAACTCACCATCGATCGCGACCGCGACAAGAATCCGGTCGTGGCGTTGCGCGAGATCGCGGAGCAAACTGTCACCCCGGCCCATCTGCAGGAATCGGTCATCGGTTCGATGCAGAAAGTGCAGATCGACGACGAGGAAGCGCCCGACGAACTCGGCTCGCTGGCCGCGTCGGCAGAGGCGCTGCGCCTCACCGCCGCCGCGCCGCCGCGCAACCAGAATGTCGGCGGGGACTATGACGGCTGAGGCTGTCGGGTCCTGACGCGACGAGGGGCGGTCCTGGGGCCGCCCTTTTTCGTTTCGGGGTGCGGGGGCCGGAGGTTTTGCATCTCGCCCGGCGGGCCGGCAGCGCATGAGCATGAACGCCGATCCGGCCTCGGCCCGCGCGCGCTAATCGTGTGCGCACAGGGTCGTAACCGGTGACGACGATGGAATCCTACGGAGCAACAAAACCGCTCGATCCGTGTCGGTGCAGCCGTGGCGGACTTTCGCTACCTAACCGGCAATTGGGATAATATTCGGAACAGTCGGTCACGCCCGGATTTACGCCAGCCGCCAGCCGCCAGCCGCCAGCCGCCAGCCGCCAGCCGCCAGCCGCCAGCCGCCAGCCGCCGCCCGGCTGAGAGGCTACGCTCCCAGCCAGGCCTTTCGGAACGCCCGCTGCGCTGCCGTCGGCGCCGCACCCGTCGTCTCGGCGGGGACGATTTCCAGCGTGGGGTCGGCCGCGACCGTCAGCGTCGCGTTGCGCTCCATGCCGCGCTGACGATAGCGGATCGCGACCTGCTGCCCCGGCGTCAGCTTCGCCGCCGCCGCCTGCCATGTCGCCATGTCGCCGATCGTCACCCCGCCGAGCGACAGGATCGCATCGCCCCGATCGACACCGGCGGCATAGAGCGGCGTGTTCATCGCGGGCGACTGCGCAAGGACGACCGCGCCGCCTTCGACCGTCATCTGCCCACCGATCCACCCCGACTGCGGTGCCGCCAGACGCAGCGTCAGCCCCGCCTGCGCCAGCAGCGGCGCGAAATCGGGCAGCACGCTATGGTCGATCGACGTGTCGAAGAACCGGTCGGCAAATCCTGCGTCGCCGGTCATCTGCGCCAGCGCCGCACGCAGATCGGCGGGGGTGTACGGCTTTTCGGGGGCGCCATGCGTCCGCCACAACAGCCGCATGTAATCGTCCAGCGACTTTCCGGGAAACCGCTGCCGCAACTGAAGGTCGAGCGCGAGCGCGACGATCTGGCCGTACGGGTAATAGGACGCGAAGATGTTGGGGTTGACCGGATCGATCGATCGCGCGGCATCGACGAACGGCGCACGCAGGCTCATTTCCTGCGGCGACGCGTCGGTCCGTTGCGGGAGGCGGGCGGGATTGTTGACGATGGCGTTCAGCGTCTGGCCCAGTTCGCCCAGGAACGTATCGAGCGTCGACAGCCCCGCGCGGCGGATCGCCAGCGGCCCGTAATAGGAGGTGAACCCTTCGGCCAGCCACAGCGACTGCGTCGGGTTGGCGCGGGTGAAATCGAACGGTTCCAACGAGGCGGGGCGGATGCGTTCGACGTTCCAGCTATGGAAGAATTCGTGGCTCAGCGTGTCGAGCTGGTCGTCGTTCGCCGCCGCCAGCGATCGCGTATCCGAAATGATCGTCGAGTTGCGATGCTCCATGCCATCGCCGCTGATGTGCGGCAGGTAATCGGCGATGAAGGTATAGCTGTCGAAGTCGTACGGCGCGGGCGCACCGAACAGCGCGATCTGTTGGCGGACCACGCGCTTCGCCTTTTCCGCGAACCGGTCGGCATCGGCGGCAGTGCCGGTGTGATGCAGCGCGAGGCGATAGGTCTGCCCGCCTTCCTGCCATTGGCGCAACATATGGTCGCTCAGTTCGGTCGGGCTATCCATCAGATATTGCAGGTTCGGTGCCCAATAGACGCCGGGCGCCGCGGTGGCGGGCAACTGTGTCGCGACCTTCCATGCCGGATCGGCTGCGCGGAACGCGACGCGGATCGGCTGCGCATCATAGCCGCTGGCCCACATCAGCGTCGCGGGCATGTTCAGATGCGCATGCGTCGCGTCGATCTGGGCATAGGTGCCGTCGCCGCGATCGCCGTACAGCGTGTAGGTCACGCTGACCGTGCCGTCATGCCCGGCCACGCTCCACCCATAAGGATCGGTGCGCGTCAGCTTCAGCGGCCGTCCGGCCCCGTCGCGCGCCGTAACGTCGTACACGTTCTTGGCGAATTCGTGGATCGCGTAGCGCCCCGGCGACGACCGCGCCATCTGGACCCGCAACGGCCCGACGGGAACGTTCGACCATGTCGCGGTGATCCGCGCTTCGTGATGCACCGCGTTGGGAAAGCTTACCTCGTATCGGATCGGCGCGGCGGGGCCGGGGTCGCTGGCGACGGGGCGCGGCGCGGGCGCGGTCTGGGCTGTGGCGGGCAACGCGATCAGCAGCGCGATCGAACAGGCGGTGGTACGGAACATCGGATCTTCCCCTTCGGTACGCCCGCGCTTCTATCGGCCCCGCGTCACGCTGGATAGCGGGCACGGCATTGATCGCCCCGGGCCACGCCCCACATCGGACGCGACCGGCATCCCGCCGGACGGCGACGACAGGGACGGCATGGGCAGCGACGATGGACGGGGACGGTCGGTCCCGCGCGGGCGATTGTCGCGGCTGGGCGCGTTCGGACGGATGGCGGGCGGCGTCGCGGGCGGGGTGATGGCCGAAGGGGTCAGGCGGCTGGCCGACGGACAGCGTCCCCGGATTAGCGACCTGTTGCTGACCCCGGCCAATGTCGGGCGCGTCGCCGATCAGCTATCGCATCTGCGCGGCGCGGCGATGAAGCTGGGGCAGATGATATCGATGGATGCGGGCGACGTGCTGCCGCCCGAACTGACCGCGATCCTCGCCCGGCTGCGCGACCGGGCACAGCATATGCCGCCGCAACAGTTGCAGCGCGTGCTGGCGGCCGAATGGGGCAAGGACTGGCGGACCCGCTTCGCACGGTTCGACGCCACCCCGGTCGCCGCCGCATCGATCGGACAGGTGCACCGCGCGACGCTGCCCGATGGGCGCGTGCTGGCGATCAAGGTGCAATATCCCGGCGTCGCCGAAAGCATCGATTCGGATGTCGACAACGTCGCGACGCTGTTGCGCGTGTCGGGGCTGCTGCCCGCCGGGCTGGACCTGAAACCGCTGCTGGCGGAAGCGAAGGCGCAACTGCACGAGGAAGCGGATTACGCCCGCGAAGGTGAACAGCTTACCCGGTTCGGCACGCTGCTGGCGGACGATCCGCGCTTCGTGGTCCCGGCGCTGCACGCCGATCTGACCACCGACCGGGTGCTGGCGATGGACTTCGTCGCGGGTGTGCCGATCGAGACGCTGGCGACCGCGCCGCAATCGACGCGCGACGGCGTGATGGCGACGCTGATCGATCTGGTCCTGCACGAACTGTTCGTGTTCGGATGGATGCAGACCGATCCGAATTTCGCCAATTACCGGTATCAGCCCGACAGCGGGCGGATCGTCCTGCTCGATTTCGGCGCGACCCGCCCGATCGCCGATGCCACTGCCGCCGCCTATCGCGCGCTGTTGCGGGCCGGGTTGGACGGGGACCGCGATGCGGTGCGCGATGCGGCGGTTGCGGCCGGGTTCCTCGGCCCGGCAGCGGTCGAGCGTCACCGTGCGCTGGTCGACCGGATGATCGACGTGATCCTGCACGAACTGGGGCAGGCGGGGCCGTTCGACTTCGGCGACCGCGCGTTCGTGGGCGTATTGCGTGAGGAAGCGACCGCGATGGCGGCCGACCGCGCGACATGGCACGTGCCCCCGGTCGCGCTGCTGTTCGCGCAACGCAAGATCAGCGGCACCGCATTGCTGGCCGCGCGGCTGAAGGCGCGGGTCGATGTCCGTACGATGGCGGAAGACCAGTTGGGCGGGTCCGCGCCCTGAAACGCTAACGTCCCGCCAGTTGCGCGTACAGGTCGCGATACGCGCCGATGATCGTGGGATGATCGTAATCGCGCAGCACGCGCCGCCGCATCGCTTCGCCCATTTCCCACCGTGTCGCCGGATCGGCGGCGATGCGACAGATGCCCGCAGCCGTCGCTGCCGGGTTGACCAGCGGGGTGACGATGCCGCCATGCCCCGGATCGTGCGGCCCACGCCCCTCGATCATCTCACGGCAACTGCCGACGTCCGGCGCCACCACCGGAATGCCGCACGCGCCGCCTTCGAGGATCACCAGCGGCTGCGCCTCCGACAGGCTCGTCAGCACCAGCAGGTCGATCTTCGCCATCCAGTCCTCGATCCGTACCCGCCCGGCAAAGGTCAGCACGTCGCCCAGTTTCAGGTCGGCGACCAGCCGGGTGCATTCGTCGGCATATTCGGGATCTTCGTCCGCCGGTCCGAGCACGACGAAGCGCAGATGCGGCTGTTCGGCATGCGCGATGGCGGCCGCGCGGATAAAGGTCTTGATATCCTTGATCGGCACCACCCGGCCGAGCAGCGCGACCAGCGGATGCGCGGGATCGCGCGCGTCCGCCATGCCTTCGAACCGGCGGGCGTCGATGCCGTTGGGGATGGCGCGCACCCGGTCGGGCGCAGCGCCCAGCCGCCGCTGCACCGCATTGTTTTCGCCGTACAGCGCGACGATCGGATCGCACGCATCGTAACAGGCGGTGGCATAGCTGGTGAAGGCGCGCACCCATAGGTCGCGCAGGTCGCGCACGCTGCGTTCCAGCTCCAGTCCGGTATCGACCTGATCGCCGATCCAGTCGGCCATCATCACCTCGATCTGTCGTTCCAGCAGGTAGATGCCGTGTTCGGTGATGAAGGCGGGCCGGCCGGTCTCGCGCGCCGCGCGGGCCGCCAGCAACCCGGCAAAGCCGGTCGAGATGGTGTGATAGGCGCGGGCGCGGGGCAGCGGCGCGGTCAGTACCGCCAGCAACCCGCCCAGCAGCACGCGCATCGCCCAGAAATAATGATGGAACGACGCCTTGGGCAGCATATCGCAATAATGACGCTGCAACCGGGCGAAGGTGGCAGGATGGCCCAGGATATCGCCCGGCGTCAGCACCCGTCCGGCCGCACCGATCCGGTCGATCAGCGTCGCCAGCGCCGACGACCCGCCAATGCCGACGAACTCGATCAGGGCATCGGCGATGGCCAGCGCATGTTTCGCCGGACAGCCGCGCGGCATCGTCGCCTGCGGGGCCAGCCCGATCTCCACGATCTGGACCACATTGGCGGGCGGGGTCAGGCGGAACGGCATCGCGGCGGCGGTCGGCTTGATCGCGGCGATGGCGAAGCGGACTTCGGGCAGGCTTTCGATCAGGTCCTGCAACCACCCCGATACCCCGCCGACGACATAGGGATACGCGCCCTCGACGATCAGGCAGATGTCGGCGTCCGGCCCGTCGGCGACCGCGTGGCTCATGCCGCCTGCCCCGCGCGCCACCACGCCGTCGCCGCTTCCATCGGATGGCCCGGCGTGGGCCGGCGATCGGGCAGCGTGCTGACCAGCGCGTCGATCGCGGCATAGTCGCCCGCCGCCCACAGCGCCTCGATCCGCGCCGGGTCGGTCGTGTTGGCGGGCATCAGCGCCAGCGCGTCGTCGCGCAGGTGGCTGCGCTGCGTGTCCGACAGCAGCACGTTGGCGCGCGCATGATCGGCCAGCAACGCCGCCAGCGCCGCATAGTCGCCGCTGGTTTCCAGCGCGGTGCGGGCGAGCGCGAGATTCTGTACGACGCGCGCCGACGCGGCGGCGGCCAGAGCGCGGATCGTCTGGTCGCCATCGGTCAGCGCCAGCGCGACCAGCGGCGACAGCGCCGGCTGGAACGAACGCACCACGGTTTCGAGCGCGAGCCGGCGCTGCGCGACCTCGCCGTGACGCATCACCGTGACCAGTGAATCGAGCGTGTCGGGCGCGGCGTGCATCACCCGCCCGTCGAGCATCCGCGCGGCGGCGAGCGTCGCGCCGCGCCGCGCCCGCGTCGGCCGCTGGACGGGTTCGGGCAGGTCGGCCACCGCCTGCGTCCGGTGCGGCAGACGCCGGACGACCTGCGGGACCAACAGCAACGCCACCGGGCCGAACACGCCGAGGATCGCGGTGGCGAAGTCGCGCCGTTGCGTACCGCGCATCCACAGCACGTATCCCGCGATGGCGAGCGCGACGTGCAGCACCGCCACCGGTCCGCGCCCGATCGCCAGCACCGCCACGTCCGCCGCCGCCAGCACGGCGATCGCGCGGGTCATGCGACCACCCGCTCCCGACGGCGTGCCGGTGCCGGCGCGCGTTCGATCGCCAACGGCGCCAGCCATCGCCCGACTTCGGCCATTTCGGCCAGCGCATGGGCATTCAGCGCGGCGAACGGCACGCTGTGCAGCACCACGCACCCGATCACGCGCCCGGTATCGGGATGGGGCAGGGGAATGGCGACGACGCCATGGCCTGCCAGCGCGGCGCGATCCGCCGGGTGCCCGACATGGACCGGTGCGTCGCGTTGCTCGACCAGCGTCATCAGCGTGTCGGGCAGCGTTTCCGCCTGCCCCGCCGCCGCCGGTCCGCGCAGCCATGCGCGCGCCTCGCCGTCGGTGCGTCGATAGCAGGTGAAATCGCCGGTCCGCGTGCCCAGCGCGATCAGTTCGGTCAGCACGGCGGGCCGTTCGGCCGCATCGGCGGTCGCCAGCCGGCTGGCGACGGCGACGACATGGCCGCCGCTGCAGGGATCGATCGCGACCTGCACCTGCAACGCGCGGTTGATATGTTCCAGCCGGTGGAACGCCTCGGTCAGGCGCGCGACGTTGCGCCGGGCAGTCTCGGCCCGCCGGTCGAGCCGGACATAGCGTTGCGTGCGCAGCATCGTCACCTCGCCCACCCCGACCGCCGTGACGAACCACAGCAGCGGCGGCAGCGACAGATGGAACAGATGGTCGAGGTAATCGCGCCCGCTCCCCGACATATCGGCGTGCGCCAGCCACAGGATCGACGCGATCGTCGCCGCGACCAGCGCCGGCCCGGTGCCGTATGCCAGCGCCATGACCATCACCGGCAGCCATAACGGGTTGGGATGCAGCCCGGCAAAGCCGGTCCCGCCGGTCAGCAGGTCGTCGACCAGCAGCAACGCACCGTAACATCCCGCCAGTTCGGCCGCGATCCGCCCGATCCGCCGCCACCGTTCGTTGCCCGCCACGATCATCGTCCGTTGCCCAGTCCATGCGACACCAGCGCGCGCGCGAAAAGCTGTTGTCCAGCAAAGCCGGTCCGCGCCACCGACGTGATCCCGCCGCTCCCCTCGATCCGCCAGCCCGCGCCGATCGGCACGTTCGCGCCGATGCTGGCGTTGGGCCCGTCGCCGCCGAACCGGTCGACCGTCCACCCGGCCAGCGCGGTCACCTGCGCCTCGCCCAACGTGGCGCTGGCCAGCCCCTGCGCGGTATGGTTCTCGCGGTCGACCAGCACGATCGCCGGCCCGCCGCGCTGCACATATTCCGCCTCGAACCGATAGGTCAGGCCGAACGCGATAGCGCCCCGCCGCACGATATAGTCGATCCCGCCGCTGGCGGTCAGCGTATCGCCCACGCCGCCCGACCCGGCCAGCCCATAGCGGTTGCCGCCCAGATCGACCTGCCCGACCAGTCCGGGCGCAAGCCGATAGGTCGCGCCCAGCGCGATGCGCGACAGATGCCCGCCGCGCAGCGCCTGTTCGGCGGTGGAATAGTCCGGCTGGTTCAGCAACAGCGCGGCACGCCATTGCGCCTCCGCCGATCCCGCCTGCACGCGAACCCCGCCGCCGGTGACGTTGCTGTCGATCGCGCTGGCCAGCACCAGTTGCACCCGCGTCGCATCGCTGGTCCGCACCGTTGCGGCCAGATCGACGATCGGCTCGCTGGTGTGCACCCGTCCGCCGGACGTGCGGACCCGGTTGCGTACGATCCTTGCGCCGCCACCGGCCGTGATCCGGTCGTCGATCGCGACGTCGACGCGTGTGGCCCATTCGACCTGGGCCAGATCGCCGCCGTCGCGCGAAGTGACCCCGACGCTCGCCACGCCCGGCGCGAAGCTACGCGCGCGGCGGGCCGTGCGATCCCCGGCCCCCAGCGCGCGATACCCGCGTGCCGCCCCCGCGATATCGCCATCGGCACTGCGGGCGTCGGCCACGATCCGCGCCACGCGTGGATCGGTGGGCCAGCGACGGGCCAGCGCTTCCGCCGCGCGCCGTCCCTGTCCCGGATAGCCGGCGGCGACATCCGCCTCGATCGCCAGCAACTGCGCATCCAGATCGGGGGCAGGGGCTGCGACCGGCACGTCTTCGCCGCGTTGACGCTCGAACACCACCGGCACCTCGTTGGCGTCGCGCCGCCAGCGCAGCGTCCATCCGGGGGCGGCACGCAGTACCAAACTGGTGTCGTTCCACCGCAGGTCGCCGATCCCGTCGCCGCCCGCGCGGCCGAACGCCGCGATCACCGCGTCGTCGACCGGCCGGTCGAACTGCAACACGATTTCGCGGTCGTCCCCCTCGACGCGCAGGTCGGTTCCGGCCGGCCACACCAGCCGCGCGTCGCCGCCGACCACCGTCGTGTCGGCCAGCACCGTGGCCGGAACCCGCAACATCGGCACCGGTCCGACGAACAGCAGCAGCGCCGCGATCATCGCGCCAGCACCATCCGTGCGGCGCCCGGCCTCCCCTCCGCGATCAGCAGGCGTGCGTGCAGCGTCGCCAGCGTCCGGTCGCGCGGCGCTTCGCGGCGCAGCGTCTCTACCATCGCCAGCGCTTCCGCCCTGCGCCCCAGCCGGTCGAGCAGCTCCGCGCGCGCCGCCCCGTCCGTCGGTGTCCGCGCCAGCGCACGTTCCAGCCATGGCCGCGCCGCACGATCGCCGCCGACGCGTGCCTGCGCATCGGCCATCAGCCGCAACGCCGCCACGTCACCGGGCAGTTCCACCAGTGCCGGGCGCAGCAATTCGATCGTCCGCGCCGCATCGCCGCCGTTCCACGCGGTCCACGCCAGATCGATCCGGTCGCGCGGATCGCCGATCCCGTCCGCCACGCGCAGCCGTGCCAGCGCCGCCACCTGCGCCGGATCGGCACGGCGGGGCAGGGCGGCGGTCGCCGTGCGCACCTGCGCCGCCGTAAGCGTCCGCCCGTCGAGCAGCATCGCCATCGCCGCCCGCGCGCCTGCATCGTCGCGCGCGGCATCGGCCAGTTTCAGCCGGGTGAGCAACAGGTCGGTCCGGTCGCCCAGCGGGTGGCGCGCGACGAACGCCAGTGCATCGGCTGCCCGGTCGCGTTCGGCATAGGCGGCGACCCAGCGCACCTGTTCGTCCGCCGGTCCGGTCGCCGCGCGCTGCCGCAACCACGCAAGATCGCGCGCGCCGGGTCGCGGCCCCATCAGGTACAGAAGCCGCTGCGCCGCCGGCGTGTCGGGATCGCCGGTCGCCGCCGCGCGCGCCAGTATGGCGATCGCATCGTCGCGGGCGCCCGCCGCCAGTAACCGTTCGGCGATGGTGCGCAGGTCGCCGCCCGTCTGCGCCTGCGCCAGCAGCATTGCGCGCAGCCCCGCCGTATCGCCCGCCGCAGTCAGGATCGTCTCGCGCGCCGCGTCGCGTTCCGCTTCGGGCAGCAGCATGGCGGCCCGCAGCGCGGCGGCGGTGTCGCGCTGTTTCTGCGCAACGTGGATGGCGGTCCATGGATCGGCCCGCCGCCAGTCGCTGCCCACCCGGTCGAGCGTCGCGATCAGGTCGATCCGTCCCATCGCGTCCAGCCGCCGGGCCAGATCGAGCGACAGCGCGGTATCGGGGCGCGGGATCGCATGCGTCTGCGCCGCCGCGACGAGCAAGTCGGGCCGGTCGAGGGCATAGCTGGCGGCGACGATCGCGGGGGCCGCCACGCCCGGCGCGCGAACCGCCTGTTCCAGCAGCGCCACCGCCCCTGCCGGTCGTCCGGTCTTGCGCAACAGGTCGACGCGCAACGGCCATGTCGCCGCACTCGCTCCGTCGGGTCGCGCCGCCAGATAGGCCAGTGCCACCGCACCGCGCCCAGCGGCGGCAAGGTCGTATGCGACCTGCAATGTCGTCACGGTCGCACCGTCGGCGACCAATACGGCGGTCAGCGCCGCCAGTTGCGCCGCGTCGGCGGTCGGGATCACGGCGGCGATATCGGGATGGACCGGTGGGCGGATCGCGGGGACGACCGGCAATGGTACGGCGGGCGGTGGCACGGCGACTGACGCGCCCGGCTGCGCCCGGCGTTCGACCTGCACGATCTCGCGCGGGCCGGGCAGCAACAGCACCGCCGCCGCCAGCATCGCCAGCCCGGCGACGGCCGGCACCCCGACCGCCATTCCGCGATTCGCCAGCCCACTCATCCGTGCGGTTCCGGCCAAAGCCGGTCGAGCGCCAGCGTCGCGACATAGGGATGGAACCCGGCGGCGCGTTCGCGGGCATAGAGCGCGGCGACCTGTGCCCGGTCGTCGGGCTTCCAGTAATCCAGCGTCATGACGCCCAGCGTCGGGTTGGCCGCCTGTGCCGCGCGCAACCGGTCGGCCTGCCACTGCCAGTCGCTGTCCGACAGCAACTCATACTGTTTGCTCGCGAAGTTCCAGCGCGACGCCATCGCTTCGCCCAGCACGTAATCGATGCGGTCCGCGACCGTCGGCAACGCCGCATAGCCCCGGTTCATCATGATGCGGATCGCGGGGAACGCCGCGCGCACGGCGGCTATCAGCGCCGTGCCCGCTGCGACCATCCCTTTGTTATCGGTTGGGTTCTGCCGTTCCATCGCTTCGGCGTTATCCATCGTATCGATGAAGATTCCGTCATAGCCGAGCGAAAGAATCGCCGGCACGATCGTCGTCACCACCGCCTTTGTCCAAGCGGGGTGGCGCAGGTCGACGAAGCGGGCGTCGGGCCAGTTCGGATTGGGTTTGCCCAGGGCACCCGCGCGGTCCAGCGCGGCGAAATAGGGGCGGTTGCGTTCGACCTCGCCGAAACTGACATAGCCGAGCAACCGGCTGCCTGCGCCACGCAACGGCGTGATCGGCCGGGCATGGTGCGGCTCCAGCACTAGCAGCGAATAGCTGCGTGCCAGCACCGGATCGGTCGCCGCGCCATAATCGACTGCCCATCGCAGCGTATCGCCCGCGCCCGATACCGTTCGCGGCCGCAGCCCCAGCGCGGCGCCCATCACCCCTGCGCCCGCCGCCATGAACCTGCGCCGCCCGATCGTCACAACAATCTTCCCCCATGTCCGACCACCGCCGGATTGTTACCCACGAACAACAGATAGGTCAGGTTGACGCTGGCTTCGGCCACCATTGCGATGCCGACTGTTGCCCCCGCCAGCGCGCCCGCCATGTACCCCCAACCGAACGCGGCGAAGCCGGCGTCCCATTGCGCCAGCGTGGCCAGCGCGCTGCCCAGCGCGAACGCGCCCCATGTCACCAGGATGCGACCGAACAGGTCGTAATAGGCCAGCACGACCGTCGTCGCGATCGTCACCAGATGGAATACGACCCCGGCCGACGTCTGACGAAACGCAAAGATCGCGCGCACGTCCGCGCCGATCAGGTCGAAGAACGGGATCGCCAGCACCCATGCCAGCGCGGCGAACAGCGCTTGCACCAGGATCAGCAACCGCAACCCGTCGAGGATCGTGCGGACCACGTCGCCACGCGCTTCCTCGATCCGCTCCAGCGTGGACGTGCCGGTGCATCGCGCCAGCATGCTGCCGAATACGCGGTCGAACCGCGTTTCGGTGACGATCAGCAACAGCGTCAGCCCCGGCACGATCGTCAGCAGGCCAAGGAAACTTCCCTCGTCGTTGATCGGGTTCAGCCGCAACAGGCCCACGGCGCGCAGGCTGGCCGGGCCGAACCACAGGATCCATTTGTCGATCCAGATCGCGGCGACCCCGGCGACCCCGGCGGCGGCGACGATCCCCGCCAGTCGGGGCGACATCGCGCCGGGCGGCAGCGGCGACGGCGCGCCGACGAAATATCGCCGCAGGACGAATGCGATCGCGCCCAAAGTCACGCCGACCCCGCCCGCAATGACCGTCAGCACCGTCGTCACGCCCGGCGACGGCAATATCAACAGCACGATGGTGGCGGCAACGATGCCCAGTAGATACGCGCCGGGCACGGCGGTGAAGCGTTTGAGCGCGGTCAGCATCGGCGCGGCGATCCAGATCTGCGTCAGCCATGCCAGCGTGATCGTCGCCGCCAGCGCCTGCACCGGCGGCAATCCACCCAGCACGCCGAACAGCAGCGCGCCCGCCGTCAGCCCGAACGCACCGCCGACCGCCAGCGCCAGCAACAGGATGCCCGGAATTCCGGCCGCATCGCGCGCGAACAGCCGGTCGGCGACCATCCGCGTCGCGACGATCCCGATCGGCGCGGCGGCCAGCGCCGACAGGCTGAACGCATAGATCAGCACCGTCTGCACCACCCGCGCGGCATCGGGGGTCAGGTGGCGTCCGGTCCAATGCCCCAACAGCGCCATGGCCGCGGCTGTCACCAGCCACGGCCCGGCACTGATGACCGCCCCATGCGCGGCGGCGGCGGCGATCCCGCCGACGCCCCCTTCGCGCGCCACCCGCGCGAGTTGAAACCCGATCCCGGCCATGTCCGGTGTCTACCCCCGCAAACCCAAGCCGAAGGACCGGTACAGTCGGAATCTTACCAAATTACAGGAAGAAGTCGCTGGCGGTGAGCGTGTGGTGCCCCAGCAGCGCGATCGCGAAGTCGGCGACGCTGCCCGGACCGGTATTGCCCTCGACGACGGTATATTCCTTCCCGTCGACGAACTGGTAGTTGTAGCGGATCTGCGCCGGGCCGCTCAGGCGTGCCGAGCCGATCAGCGAGAATGCCTGATCGCCACGTGCCAGAATGTTGGCGTCGATCGCCGACAGGTCGATCTTGTCCTCCCCCGGCCGGAAATCGGTGATGACGTCGCGCAGCGACGTCAGCGCGAGGGTGTCGAGCGACTTTTCGAAGCGGAAGATATCCGCACCCGCTCCGCCGGTCAGCATGTCGCGGCCCTCGTTGCCGATCAGCACGTCGTTGCCGTCGCCGCCATTCAGCGTGTCGTTGCCCCAGCCGCCGGTCAACCGGTCGTTGCCGCCCAGACCGTTGAGCACGTCGTTGCCCCAGTAACCGTCGAGCACGTCCTGCTCGCTGGTGCCGGTCAGCGTTTCGGCGAAGATCGATCCGGTCCGCGTCACGCCGACCACGTCGGTCACGCCGACCGACAGGACCTGCGTATCGGTCGCGCCGCGCGAATCGGTGGCGACGACCGTCACGACATAGACGTTGTCGCGATTGGCATCGGTCGGCTGCTCGAAATCGGGTGCGGTCAGGAACTTGAGCACGCCGGTCGTGCCGTCGATCGTGAACTTCGCGCCGTCGCCGCCCGCACCGATCGAGAACTTCACCGTGTCGCCCATCGCCGCATTGGCGTCGGTCGCGGTGAAGCTGGTCAGCGCGGCGACGTTCTCGGCGATCGACAGCTTGGCCGTGTCCGCGCCGCCGAACGAGGTCAGGACCGGGCCGCTGTTGGCGATCTGCGTGATCTTGACGTTGTGCGTGCCGATGGCGCCCAGATCGATCGTCGCGATCTCGCCGACCAGCGAGGTCGAGATACCGCCTTCGATCGACACCCAGTTGGTGCCGGGGGCCTTCAGGTCGACCACGACCTTGCCTTCGCCGGCGACCGTGAAGCTCAGGTCGCGTCCGTCGCCGCTCAGCGTCATCAGCGACGCGCGCATCGGCAATGCGGTGATGTGGGTCACATCGTCGGCGGCCGCGCCCATCTTGATCTGGAAATTGCCGCCGGCCATCGGCAGGAACACCTTGTCGTTGCTATAGGCATACCAGCCCGCGACGCTCTGGATCACCTGCCCGGTCTTCTGTCCGTCGACGTCGAGCGCGAACAGCCCGGTGCCGCCCGCCGACGATACGCTTGCGGTGATCGTGTCGCCGCTCACGCTGCTGACGATCTGCGCCTGATCGAACGATGCGATGCGCGCGGCCAGATCGGCCAGCGTCACGAACTCGACGCCCGCCTTCGCCGCGCGTTCGACCCAGTTGGTGAACATCTGCTGCGTGTACGGGCTGACGCCGTCCAGCGTCCACGCGGTGGGGCCGTAATCATGCCACGGCCACACCACCACCGGCGCGTCGCCGTGCGCGGTCAGCTCAGTGAACTCCTTCGCCCACACCGCTTCGGCTTCGGCGACGGTCTTCTTCTGGAACTCGATCAGCGTGAAGTCGAACGACGTGTTCGGCGCGATATAGACCTTGCCGTCGACCGCGTTCTGCGGGGTCATGAACCCGAATGCGTTGGGATAGCCGGCACCGATTCCCGAATAGCCGCCCGACAGATAGGTGACGTATTTCAGGATTTCCTGCGACGTCGCGATCTGTTCGGGCGCACCGGGCACCGCCGCGCCGCCGACCGATACCGGCTTGCCAAGGAAGCTGCTCAGCTGCTGCTCCAGCTCGGCGCGGTTCTGACCGAATTCGAACTGGATCTGTTCGTCGGTCAACAGGTTGGTGTCGTGCGGGTGGGTATAGCTGTGCGACCCCAGCTCGTTGCCCATGTCGAGCAACGCCTTGTAATAGGGCAGCGACACCGCCCAGTCGGTCGACTGGCCGTTGGCCGCGTCGTTGCCGATGTTGACGTAATAGCTGCCGACGAAATTATACTTCGCCTTCCAGTCCGCAAGGATCGGGATCATCTTGTCATAGATGCCCGGCGCACCGTTCTCCGGGTTGACCTCGTCGCGCTCCTGGCTCTGGTCCATGTCGTTGCGCGCCGCGACCATTCCGGTGTCGCGCGTCATCTGCAACCCGACCGACAATCCGCCGCCATGGACCGAATAATCGATCGCCTTCTGCAGCATATTGTCGTCGGCCATTACCGCTTCGCTGGAAAACAGCACGTTGCGGCCACCGGTCTGCGTGGCGAGCGCGGCGGCATAGGTCTGTCCGCCGACCGTTTCGGTCGCGATCGTCGTACCCTTGCCGCTGACGCTCGTGAACGCGTTCCAGCCCACGGCGGTGTACTGATGGATCACCTCGCCATCGGCATAGCCGTCGAGCACGAGGCCGGCGGCGTCGGTCACCTTGACCGTGACGTCGGCGGGGAAGCCGCCGGTCACGCGGGTCGCGTCGAACAACAGCTTCATCCGCGAATAGCTGTCACCTGCCAGCGCGCTGCCATCGGCGGCGTTGGTCATGAACTCGCCCGCCGCGACCAGCCCGATGCCGTACTGCTTGGTCGCCAGCTCCAGCGTCTGCGTGATCTTGTCGACCATTGCGGCATCGACGTTGCGGAACGACGGGAACACGATCGTGTCGTATTTCGCCAGCGTGGTCAGGCTGGTCAGGTCGGATTCGGTCAGGATGTCGAACGGCACGCCCGACTGCATCGCCTGGCTCTGCGCCGCCATGAACAGCTGCGAATAGGCGGTCTTGCTGAAATAGGCGTTGGCGGTGCTTTCCGACCACACGATCGCGATGCGCTGCGCCGGATCGGCGGGCGTGGTGGCTTCGTTGAACACGGTGAAGGCCGGGCCGGAATAGTCGCCGGGCAGGAACGCGCCGTCGTTGACGTCGTACAGCGTGTCGATCGCCTGCGGGTCGCCGATCGCGGCTTTGGGAACGCGGAACTCGACGGTGGTGCGGTCGGCCGACCACGCCGCCTGAAGGTTCGCGGCGACCAGCGTCTCGCCCGCGCCGCCGGTGTACAGCGACACGGTGCCGTCGGCGTTGAAGTTGACGTTGTATTCGGCCCCTGCGGCGAACCCGAACACCTGATACCCGGTCTTGGCGTTGCGATCGGTGTTGAGCCACGCGGTGGTGTTCGCACCGATCGCCGTGGGGGCGGTCATCGCGAACGCGAAGCTGTCGCCGTCGCTGCGCGCACGGATCGCATAGCCTTCGCCCAGACCGCGATCGATGCGGTCGACGGCGTTCCAGTCGGCCAGATTGCCGTCGATCAGCACGGGGTTCACGTTCGCCATTTGCCTTCAGTCCCTGTTCGGTTGCGCCGTCGGGGCCGGTCGGGCCAGCGGCTGACCGGGCGCTTCGCATCGCAGTGGAACAGGGGCAAGGCCGGACGACGCGTCCGTACCATCAGCACATAGTTAATTTGTATCAGTCCGGAACGTGGGGTTTCGAAACGGGACGAACGGCGAAGATATGTCGATTTTTTCTGAAACTTCGCCGCGCAAATCCGGCCGCGGCCGACCCGGCTTTCGCCGAAACGGCCGCAGCGATCTTAACCAGATTCGGTATGAACCGGCCGCCGCAGCCACTGCCGCAACAGCATCGTCACCTCGCCCGGCCGCTCCATCGGCGACAGATGCCCGCACGATCGCAGCACGTGAAACACTGCCCCCGGTATCCGGTCGGCCAGCGCCCGTGCATCGTCGGGGGTACAGATGCGGTCCCGATCGCCGACCGCGACCAGCGTCGGCACATGGATGGCGCCGATCGCGTCGCTGATGTCGGGCCGGGCCAGCAATGCACGCTGCTGGCGTTCGAACACCGCCTGCCCCACGCGCTCCGCCATCGCCTGCGCCGGGCCGGCGACGATCGCCGTCAGCCGCGGATCGGCATGCGGGGCGGTGGCCAGCAACCCCTGTCCGACGACGGTGCGCGGACGGATGTCCATCGTCGCGCGGGTTCCGAACAACGCGACGCGCGTCACCCGTTCGGGGGCCTGCCGCACCATCTCCATCGCGACGTACCCGCCGAGGCTGACGCCGGCGACCGCGAAGCGCGGCGGACATTCCGACAACACCCGCGTCGCCATGTCGGACAACGTGTCGTCCTGTGCCAGATCGCTGAACTCGGGTGCCGCCCGGTCGCCCAGATCCATGATCTGGCGTGCCCATAGCTGGCCGTCGCATCCCATGGCGGGCAACAGCATCAACGGTTCGGGGGAATGATCCATGCCGGGCGCTCCTTATGCGACGAACGGAAAGGCGAGGGCGATCATGCCGACGATCGTCATCACCACGCACACCCCGATCGCGGGCAGCAGCGTGAAGCGCTGGTGATCGGCCAGGTCGATTCCCGCCAGGCTGACCAGCAGATAGGTCGACGGCACCAGCGGGCTGAGCAGATGCACCGGCTGTCCCATCAGCGACGCGCGCGCGATCGCCATCGGTTCGACCCCGTAATGCGATCCCGCCTCGGCAAGGATCGGCAGCATCCCGAAATAGAAGGCGTCGTTGCTGATGAAGAAGGTGAAGGGCAGGCTGAGCAGCGCGGTGATCGGCGCCATGTACGGCCCCAGCACCGGCGGGATCATGCCCACGACTTCCTTGCTCATCGCCTCGACCATGCCGGTTCCGCCGAGGATGCCGGTGAAGATGCCGGCGGCGAAGATCAGCGACACGACCGACAGCACGTTGCCGGCATGCGCGGCGATGCGTTCCTTCTGTTCGGCGACACCCGGATAGTTGACGATCATCGCGATCGCGAACGCGATCATCATCAGCACCGACAGCGGCAGGATGCCCCATACCAGCAGCGTCAGCAGGGCGACGACCAGCAGGCCGTTGAACCAGATCAGGTGCGGGCGGCGCGCTTCGGGATATTGCGACACCGCCATGCCGGTGAATTCGACCGGCTGGTTCGCCTTCACATGGCCGATGCGGTGGCGTTCCTTGCGTCCGAACCACACGGCCAGCGCCAGCAGCGCGGCAAGCCCGGCCAGCATGCCGGGGATCAGCGGCAGGAACAGCGTGGCGGGATCGAGCTTCAGCGCGCTGGCGGCGCGTGCGGTCGGCCCACCCCATGGCGTCAGGTTCATGATGCCGCTGGTCAGCATCAGCAGGCAGCACAGGTACAGCCGGTTCATGTCGTAGCGTTTGTACAGCGGCAGCAGCGCGGCGATGGTGATGATGTACGTCGTCGATCCGTCGCCATCGAGGCTGACGACCGCGCACAGCGCGACCGTGCCCAACAGGATGCGCATCGGATCGCCATGCACCAGCCGGATCAGCCGCCCGACCAGCGGATCGAACAGTCCCGTGTCGGTCATGGTCGAAAAGAACAGGATCGCGAACAGCAGCATCACGCCGGTGGGCGCAAGGTTCTTGATGCCGTCGATCATCATCGGACCCAGCCCTGCGGCCTGTCCGGCGATCACGCCGAAGATGGTCGGAATGACGATCAGCGCGACCAGCGGCGTCATCTTCTTCGTCATGATGAGCGTCATGAAGACCGCCACCATCGCGAAGCCAAGCAATGCGAGACTCATGTTCGTGGTTCCTTGGATGATGGGATCAGAAGGTGACGGCGACGCGGCCGCTGACGGTCTGCCCGGCATCGCCGCCGGTGTACGCCCCGGCGCGATTGTCGGTGTCCCAATGGATCGCGTTGAGCTGGAACCGGGTGAAGCTGTTGAGATACCAGTTCACGCCGATCGTCCCGGCCCAGCCTTCGCCGCCGGTCAGCAGGTCGGTGTAATCAAGGCTTTCGTAGCGCGCGGTCAGTTCGATCGCGCCCGGCCCGCCGTCGAACGTCGGGCGCTTGACCTTGGGCTGGCCGAAACTGCCCAGCCGCGGATTGTACGGCGGAAGGTCGCCGGTCAGGAAGAACCCGCCGGACACGCTCCACGCCTTGCTGTCGAAATCGCCGTTGGCGACCGTGCGTGCCTCGCGCCGGCCCGCTTCGGCCATCAGCCACAACGGCCCGCGATAGCCGCCCAGTTCGAGCCCGTATCCGGTGGTGCCGGTGCCGCCCAGCAGCGTGCCCGACGATACGCGCAGGCCACCGTTGAACCGTCCGCCGATCACCGTGTTGCGCGTCAGCGCGGTATTGGCGGGCGATACCGCCTCGTCGAAACCCCATGCGCCCAGATGCAGGACGGCATCGTCGGTCTTGATCGGGTTCCAGTGGGCACGCGCCAGGACGGTGCGCCCGTCGCCGACGGTCTGCGATCCGTCGACCCGGTCGCCGGTGACGGTCAGCGATGCGTGGCCGGTCTTCCAGAACACGCGCGGCATGACGCCCAGACCATAGAATCCACGCTGCGGGATGATCGCGGTGGCGACGACGGTGCGTTCGAGGAACGGCGTCGAATCCGATCCGGTCGATCCTTCGAATCCGCGATCGTTGAACAGGTGCCCGACGCGCACGTCGTAATCGATCCCCGGCGCGATGCGGTTGCGCCAGCCCATGAACGCGGTGACGACATCGACTTCGTTTTCCGAAAAATCGGCCTCGAACTGATAGAAGAAATGCGTGCCGACCCCGCCTTCTAGGCCAAGGCGCAACGCGCGCATGCCGGTGGTGGTCAGGTTGCGTCCGGCATAGTCCGAACCGAAGGTCGTGCTGACGTCGGTCAGGATGCGTCCGCGCGGCTTGAACGTGTACACCCCGTCGGCCGAATGGAAGACCGGCAGACCCGCGCCCCATTCGGTGGTCAGCCCCGACGGATTGTCGCGCGCCGCCTCCGCCTGTGCGACGTTGCGGTCGGCGGGACCGGGCGGGGCGAGCTGCGGTGCGAACGGCACGGTGCGGCGCGGTTGGGTGCCCTGTACCGGCGGCGCGACCTGCGCGACCGCGACGGGGGGAGCGGCGACCGAGGGTGCCGGAAGTGCGGGAGCGGCGGCGGTCACGGTGGACCCTTCGATCCGGTCCAGCCGGGCCTTGAGCACGGCGATCTCCGCCGCCTGTTGCCGGACCAGTTCGGCCAGATCGGCCGGGGTCGGCGTCTGTGCCAGCGCCGGGGTGGCGGTGACGAGCGCGATCAGCGCGCAACTGCCATGCAGGAATGTCATGAAATGGCTCCGGTAAGGATCGCCCGCCATTCGCGCAGGAAGCGCTGACGGGAGATGCGGTCGAGATTGACGAGAAGCTGCGGCCCGACGCGGATCGGGCGGGCCTGTGCGGCGGCAAGGCGGCGTGCGGGTACGTCGGTGCGTACCGGCCACAGGCTGCGCTGCGCCAGCAACGCCTGTCCGCGCCGTGACAGCAGGAAATCGAGGAACAGCTTGGCGGCGGCGGGCGACCGCGCGTCGCGGGCGATGAAGGCGATGCGCGACGTGACCAGCGTGTAATCGGTCGGAAACACCACGCCGATGCGGCGGTCGGCCTTCGCCTTTTCCAGCGCGTACGATCCGATGACGTTGTACGCGATCGCCTGCCGCCCCGCCGCCACCGCCGCCAGCATCGGTTCGGTATTGGCCGCCAGCACCGGCTTGGTCGCCGCGATTGCCGACAACAGGCTGCGCGTGTCGCGCGTGATCGCCATGTCCTGCGTCAGGTACAGATATCCGACGTTGGACCGCGCCGGGTCGAACGTCGTCACCCGCCCGGTAAAGATCGACCGCCGCGTGCGCAGCAGCGCCTCCAGCGCGGCATGGCTGCGCGGCATTTTCGCATCGGAGATCAGGCGACGGTTGTACACGATGCCGATCGGCTCGGCGGTGACGCCATAGCCCATGTTCTTCCACACCGACTGCGGCGGCAGCGCGGGCTTTTCGGGACTGGCATAGCCCTGTGCGAACCCGTCGTTGATCAGCTTGACCTGAAGGTCCATCGCCGACGACCAGACGATGTCGGCCGACGGCCGCCGCGCGCGGGTCTCGCCGACGACGCGGCGATAGATCTCGACGGATTGCAGGTCGACATAGCGTACCGCGATCCCCGGATAGGTCCGGCGGAACGCGGCGACCATCGGCACCAGCTCGGCGGTGTCGGCATTGCCATAGACGGTGACGATCCGTTCCGCCTTCGCCGCCGCGACCAGCGCGTCGTACGACCGGGGATAGCCCGCCGGACGCTGCGCCGCCGCCGGGGTCGCCAGCGCACCGAACGTCATCGCCAACAGAAATAGGATCTTTCGCATCCCGGCTCCTCTCGCTTTTCCGCTTCTTCGATCGGATAAGCTGTGATGGTGCGATACCCGCGAACCCTGTCAGCAACCTTTCACCCCGAAGGGCCGTCATGCGTATCCTGATGATCGAGGACGACGCCGCGCTGGCCCGCAGCATCGCCACGCTGCTGCGCGTCGGCGGCCATGCGGTCGACCACAGCGCCAGCGGCGAAGAGGCGCTGGAACTGGTGTCGGGCGAACCCTATGCGCTGGTGATCCTCGACGTCGGGCTGCCCGATATCGACGGCTTCACCGTGCTGGAACGCATGCGGCGGCGGGGGGACCGGGTGCCGGTGCTGATGCTGACCGCGCGCGACGCGCTGGACGACCGGGTGCGCGGGCTGGACCTTGGCGCCGACGATTATCTGCGCAAGCCGTTCGAGCCGGAGGAGCTGGAGGCACGGGTCCGCGCGCTGGGACGCAGGCGCGGCGGCGATCCGGTGCCCGAACTGGTCGTCGGGACGCTGTGCCTGCACCGGTCGTCGGGCGTGGCGGAGGTTGCCGGGCGTCCGCTCGACCTGCGCCGTCGCGAATGGGCGGTGCTCGACACGCTGGCGACCCGCGCCGGACAGGTGGTGACGCGCGAGCTGCTGCTGGCCGAAGTGTTCGGGTATGACGAACCGGTCGGCCCGAATGCGATCGAGGTCAACGTCACCCGCCTGCGCACCAAACTGGCCCCTGACGGCCCGCAGATCCGTACCGTGCGCGGCGTCGGCTATATGCTGGACGCGGGATGAGGGCGCGAAGTCCCGGCGTACCGCCCCATGCCATCGCGCTGCGCACCCGCCTGCTGATCGCGATGCTCGGCCCGTTGCTGGGCGTCGCAATCGTCGTCGGGCTGGTCGGCGCGACGCTGATCGCCGATGTCGTGCGCCGCGCCAACGACCGGGTGCTGGGCGGGGCGCTGGGCGCGATCGCCGAAACGGTGCAGGTCGAACGCGGCGAGGTGACGCTGGACCTGCCGCCCGCCGCGTTCGGGATGCTGGAGAATAGCGAGCGCGACAATGTCTATTACCGCATCGCGGTCGGTGGCGAGTTGCTGACCGGCTATGCCGATCTGCCCGCGCCCGATCCCGCCACATTGCCGATCGACGTGCCGCGCTTCCGCTTCGCCACCTATCGCGACCAGCGCATCCGCATCGGCGAGGTTCGCCGCGCGCTGCCCGCAGTCCGTTCGCCGGTGGTGGTGCAGGTCGCGGAAACGCTCGACAATCGGCGCGCGCTGACGCGGCAACTGCTCGTGGCGCTGCTCGTCGGCGAACTGGCGCTGGTCGGGATCGCCGTCCTGCTGCTGCGCCCGGCACTGGGATGGAGCCTGCGTCCGCTCGCCCGGTTGCGCGGCGCGGTGGAGGCGCGGGACGGACGCGCGCTGCCCGATCTGTCGCCGCTCGATACCGGTCCGCTGCCGCTCGAACTGCGGCCGCTTGCCGGGGCGTTCGACCGGCTGCTGGCCCAGCTCGACACCGCCACCGCCGCCACCCGCCGCTTCACCGCCGACGCATCGCACCAGATGCGGACGCCGCTGTCGGTGCTGAAGCTTCAGGTCGCGCTGGCCCGGCGGGGATCGCATGGCGCGCTGGACGAGATCGGCGACGCGGTCACCCGCCTCGAACGGCTGCTGACGCAATTGCTGTCGCTCGCCCGGGCGGAGGAAGCGGGCGCGTCCGCCGCACTGGAACAGGTCGACCTGCGTGAAGTCGCCGCCGCCGTCATCTCGCGCCGCATCGCGCAGGCGATCGAGGGCGGGGTCGAACTGCAACTCGATGCCGTCGCCGACCGTCGCTTCGCGGTCGCGGGGCATCGCACGCTGATCTTCGAAATTCTCAGCAACCTGATCGACAACGGCATCCGCTACAACGCGTGCGGCGGGACCGTCACCGTCGCGCTGGCGCGGACTCCCGATGCCGTGCTGCTGATCGTGCGCGACGACGGCCCCGGCATCGCCGAACACGACCGGACGCGCGTGTTCGACCGGTTCGTCCGGCTCGGCCCCGCCGACGGCCCCGACGGCAGCGGCCTTGGCCTCGCCGTCGTCCGGTCGGCGGCGCAGCGCATGGGCGCGACGGTCGACCTGCGCGACGCGCAGCCGGGACTGGCGGTCACGCTGCGCTTTCCGGCGGCGGCGTGACGCCTATTCCCACACCCGGTTCTTCGCCACCACGCCCGCCAGCGCATCGGCGATCATCCGGTCGTCGGCCGCCGATGGGTGATAGTCGCATCCCGTCATCGCCAGCCCGGTGACGGGTACATAGGCCAGCCGCCGTTCGCCCGCCGCGTGCAGCCGGTCGGCGACCTTGCGGACTTCCGCATCGATCTCGCCATTCGCCAGATCGGTCGCCCACAACACGAAGAACGCCTTGGGATGCCGCGCGCGCAGATCGCGCACGAACGTGACATAGCGTTCCTCATACGCCGCATGCAGCGCCGCGCGATCCTTCCACGGCTCGCCGGATTTCAGCGGCGTGGTGAAATCGTTGGTGCCCAGCGCGATGACGATCAGCTGCGGCGACCATCCCCGGTCGGCGGCGCGCGTCCGCCGGTCGAACAGCGTGTAGGGATAGGCGACCGGCAGCGTATCGGCGGCGAACCCGTCGTAATTGCGCACCACCCCACGCCCGGAAATCGCATGGACGCGTACGTCCGCGCCGTACTTCCGGCCGAGCAGCCCGGCGATCCCCGCCGACATATCGGTCGTCTCCCAGATCTGCGCCGCCGTACAACTGCGCGTCGGCGACAGGTTGCCATAGCCAACGGTATGCGAATCCCCGATGAACTCGATCGCGCGGGACGGGGAGGCGACACGCAATGCGCGCGTGCCCCGGTCGGCGTGGAAGCCGCCGAACGCGGTCGGTCCCGACTGGCTCTCGCTCACCACCTCCACCCGGACGCGATGATTGCCCGCGCGCAGCCCACCGATGCGATACCAGCCGGGGGCGGGGCGCACCATCCTGACCGGCGGCGCGTCGTCGGTCGTCACCGACAGGATCACCTCGCCCGCACCGACGCGGAACAGGATCGCGGTCCCGCGAAATGCGGTCTCGAACCGCGTCCCCGGCCATTGGCGGCGCAGCTCGTCGCCCGCCGGTTCGACCCGCCCGACGATCCGCATCGGCACCGGCCGGGTATCGGCGGGTGCGGGGGCCGGTGCAGCGACCGGCACCGGCTGCTGGAACGCGGCAAGCATCAGGATCAGGGGTGTCATGCGCGTCTCGCTTTTCGTTCGGGGCTATCCTGCTGCATAATACCGCTTATCCCCGGTCGAACAGCACATTCCCCGCACGGACCATATCCCCGGTCGTCAGTTTATCCGCCAGCCGGAACGGTGCGGGCGCGAGCATCACGATCGTCGATCCTTGTTCGAACCATCCCATTTCGTCCCCCTGCGCCAATGCCGCGTCGCAATCCGCCACCGGTTCCGCCCGGTCGCGCAGCAACGCCACGGTGTCGAGGAAGGTCAGCCGGATCGCCGCGACGAGGATCGCGGCGACCGGCACCAGCAGCACCGGCGTCCCGTCGTTCAGCCGCAACCGCACCGTCGCGCGCTCGTTGCGGCAATATAGCCGGTCGACCCGCTTGAGCGCGGGCGGATTGACGTTGAAACAGTCGCCCGGAAAGTACCGTACGCGGTCGACCGTCCCGTCCTGCGGCGCATGAAAGCGGTGATACATTCCCGCCGTCAGCCGCAACGTCACGAAACTACCGCCGATATAGGCGTCGCCTTCACCCCCGGTCAGCTCGGCGATCGAATAGCGTCGGCCCTTGGCCTGCACGATGCTGTCGCCCGCGATCGCGCCGCTGGCGACGACGATCCCGTCCGACGGCGACGCCAGCTGATCCCGGTTCGCCACGAAGGTCCGCGCGCCGGGTGTCAGTTGCCGGATGAAACAGGCGTGCATCGATCGCCATGCGCCGTCGCGCGCGTCGGACAGATCGACCGCGCTGAACGTCTTCCACACCGCGATCGACGCCCGCGCGACCCATGGATGCTCGATCTTGCTGAACCGTCCCATCGCGCGGGTCAGCGTGCGGCGCGGCAGCCAGTTGGTCGCGACATAGTTCAACCGTTCGTTTGCGGCCAATGCCGCGATGCTTCGTGCCAGCGTCATCAATGTTTCCCCGAAAGGCCATAATCGCGTAAGTCATGTCCACGCTCGCATTCGCGCTCGCCGCCGCCGGCACTGCCGGTCTCGCCGCCACCAAGGGTCGCGCCCGCCTCGCGCTCAGCCGCGCCAAGCACGGCTCGCTCGCCGGGCACGTCCGTTGGGGACAACGGATCGCGCGCCAGATCGCGTTCTACGACTATGACGATATCCGCTTCTTCGCCGCCGACGGCGCGTCCGACGATATCGCGGCGCGCCGCCGTGCGGGCTTCGAACGCCTGTCGGGCGTGTACGCGACACGCTTTCCGAAAACGCTCGCCGCCACCGCCAACCTGCGCGACGGGTTGTCCGATCTGAAATTCACCGGGCGATATCGCGTCCCGTTCCAGTTCGCGCGGCTGGTCCGCGAGCGCCTGCCGGTCGGCGCGTTCTATGCCGCGTCCGATGGCGTGACCGTCACCGATCTCGACGGCAATCGCTTTTTCGACCTTGCCGGGTCGTACGGCGTCAACCTGTTCGGTCATGATTTCTACAAGGATTGCATCGCCGACGGCGCGGCGCGCGTCGCCGCGCTTGGCCCGGTGCTCGGCAACTATCATCCGGTGATCGCCGACAACGTCACGCGGCTCAAGGCGATATCGGGCATGGACGAGGTGTCGTTCCACATGTCCGGCACCGAAGCGGTGATGCAGGCGGTGCGGCTTGCCCGCTATCACACCCGCCGCCCGCGTCTGGTCCGCTTCGCCGGCGCCTATCATGGCTGGTGGGGCGACGTGCAGCCGGGGATCGGCAACCCGACCCCGGCGGACCGGACGCTGACGCTGGCCGACATGTCCGACCGCACGCTGCGCGTGCTGGCGACGCGCCGCGATATTGCGTGCGTGCTGGTCAACCCGTTGCAGGCGCTGCACCCCAATCGCGGTGCGCCGTCCGACGGCACGATGATCGACAGCAGCCGGTCCGCCGCGCTCGACCGCGCTGCCTATCGCGACTGGCTGGTCCGGTTGCGCGACGTGTGCACCAAGGCGGGAATCGTGCTGATCTTCGACGAAGTGTTCATGGGCTTCCGCCTCGCCAAGGGTGGCATGCGCGAAGCGTTCGGCGTGACCCCCGACATGGTGACTTATGGCAAGACGCTGGGCGGCGGGTTGCCGGTCGGGGTGCTGGCCGGGCGCAGCGACCTGATGGCGCGGTTCCGGGCCGATCGCCCCGCCGATATCTGTTTCGCGCGCGGCACCTTCAACGCGCATCCGTACGTGATGGGCGCGATGAACGCCTTTCTCGAACGGCTCGACGGGGCGGAGGTCGCGGCGCTCTACGCCGGTGTCGATGCGCGCTGGGATGCGCGGCTGGCGCAGTTCAACGCCGCGATGGAACGCGCCGGACTGCCCGTCCGCGCGGCGGGCATGCAGACGGTGTGGACGATCACCTATGCGGTGCCGTCGCGCTACAACTGGATGCTGCAATATTATCTCCGCGAAGCCGGTCTGGCACTGAGCTGGGTGGGCACCGGGCGACTGATCTTCAGCCTGAACTATGACGACGACAGCTTCGCCGGGGTGATCGACCGGTTCATCGTCGCCGCCTCCGCGATGCAGGCGGATGGCTGGTGGTGGACTGCACCCGGCACCACCAATAAAATGCTGCGACGTCAGGTGCTGAAGGAAACGCTGGCGCGGCGGTTCGGGAGGGGCTGAAGAACCGCTTTCCTACACGATCGCGATCGGGCAGGGCCGGGCGGCTTTTTCGCATCGTCGACAGGATTGGCGGTCGGGGGGGCGGGCCGGCTCGCCACGGACCCTGCCGAACCGGAACGCGGTAGCACCCGCCACATCCGCTCGTGCCGAATAGGGGGCTGAGCGAAGCCGAAGTCCCGTATCGAAGCATCCGTGACGGTCCTTCGATACGCCGTTTCGGCTTCGCGCAACGGCTACTCGGGATGAGCGGTCGTGCCGGATGCACCCCCTTTGCCAAAACCGCACGAGTGTGACTTTCGTGACCTTTGGCCGGTCAGTGCCGCGCGGCGTCCTGCAATTCGGTGTCGATCCGCGCGCCTTTCAGCAACTGGACCGGTGCCTTGCGGTACAGCACGAAATCGTTGAACGGATCGGTCACGATCTTGGCCGCCCACACGATGCCGGTCTGCACGTCGCGCTGTACGAACAGTTGCAGCACGCGGAACAGCAGTCCGCCGACCGCCAGCGCCAGCCAGATCAGCGCGACATGGCGCAGGAACCCGAGGAAGCCGACATGCGGTTCGAAGATGCCGAACAGCGTGGGATCGATCAGCAGCGGGATCGGGCATGCCGCCCAGATGCCCATGAAGATGACCTTGCGGAACAGGTTGTACCCGACCTTGATCTCTTCCTTATGTTCGTGCGTCGCCTGGTTGACGTGGTCGTACGTCTTGGGTTCGAAAAAGAAATGTCCCGATTGCCGCGCGGTCATTGCGACCAGCCAGCCGAGCAGGCTGGCGACCGCCGGGTCGATCCACACCACGACATAGGCGATCAGGAACGTCGTCGCGCTGATGAAGTGCAGCGACTGGTTGATGATGCTGTGGTGGTAATATCGATGGTCGTCCCACCGCTGTTCTTTCAACGCTTCCTTGAAACCGGGCATGGGTCGTCCACCTTTTCGGGGTAAGATCAAGCGCTTGCGGCGTGCGCGAGCGTCGGGTGATTGTCCTGTCCCGCCGGAACGCGGCGGAAACAGACCAGCGAGAAATGGCCGAGCGGGGGCAAAGGCCGGCGTTCGACCAGCTGCGCGGTCGGGTGGCGGTCGGCCCAGTCGCCATAGACCGACCATGGGAAATCGGTGCGCCAGCCCAGCCGGCTGGTGACCGGCATCAGCGCGCGTTCGATCTTCGCGCGCATGCCCGCTTCCGCGCCCAGCCGGGTGGTGATGACGATCAGCCCGCCGGGCCGCACCACGCGCAGGAATTCGCTCAGCGCGCGGTCGGGATGGGGGACCGCCGACACGACATATTGCGCGACGACCACATCGAACGACCCATCCGCGAAATCCAGCGCCTCGGCATCGCCGATCGCGATCCGCTCGACCTGGGTCAGCTTCAGCCGTTTCACCCGGTCGCGCGCCTTGTCCAGCATCTGGTCGGCGATATCGATGCCGGTGATCCGGCTGTCGGCGCTGTATTGCGGCAGGCTGATGCCGGTGCCGACGCCTACCTCCAGTATCCGCCCACCGACTTCCTCCGCCGCGTCGATCGCGGCACGGCGACCCCGGCGAAATACGGGGCCGAACACCAGGTCGTACACCGGTGCCCAACGGTCATAGGCGCTTGCCACGCCCATGCGGTTCATATCCTGCGACAACTCGACCTGTCCCCAGTCTGCGCCAAACGGCCCGGTGGACAAGGGTGACGGGTTTCGATGACAAGCCGATGGCGATACGAAGACGCGAAGGTTTCAGTTTGATGAGACACCGCGTCATCAAGAAGAAACACAATTGTCGCGTCCGCACGCTACACGCCGGATCATCGCATGGACAAATGTCCGGTCCGCTCCGCCGGGAGGATAACGATGACGACGACCGATATATCCCGTCTGCCCGAACGTTCGCACAACGACAGTTCGCGGCAGTCGATGATGAAATCGCTGGCGCGCAAGGTGCCGGACTGGATCAACGATCCCCAATCCTATCAGGCGGATGGCCCGCGCCGGTCGTATCGCACCGTCTTCATCTCCGACGTCCATCTCGGTACGCCGGGATGCAGCGCGACGCAGCTGGTCGACTTCCTCCACGCGATCGAATGCGAAACGCTGTATCTGGTCGGCGACATCGTCGACGGGTGGCAGATCCGCAAGGGATGGTACTGGCCGTCCAGCCATAACGACGTCATCCGATCGATCCTGAAATTCGCGCGGCGCGGCACCCGCGTCGTCTATATCCCGGGCAATCACGACGAAGCGTTTCGCGACTATGTCGGTCTCGAATTCGGCGGCGTCGAGATGCTGGAAGAAGATATCCACGAAACCGCCGACGGCCGCCGGCTGCTGGTGTTGCACGGCGACAAGTTCGACGGCGTGGTGCTGTACGCCAAATGGCTCGCCTTCCTCGGCGATTATGCCTACACCGCGCTGCTCAAGGCGAACAGCGTGTGGAACTTCGCACGGCGCAAGCTGGGTCTGCCCTATTGGTCGCTGTCGGCCTATGCCAAGCATCGCGTCAAGAACGCGGTCAACTTCATCGGCCGGTTCGAGGAAACGGTGGCGCATGCCGCCGCTGAACATGGCGTCGACGGCGTGGTGTGCGGCCACATCCACACCGCCGAGATCCGCCGGATCGGCGACATCATGTACTATAACGATGGCGACTGGGTCGAAAGCTGCACCGCGCTGGTCGAGGACCATGCCGGCGTCATGTCGTTGATCGACTGGCGCGCCGAAACCTGGGGCAAGTCGTCCGCCGACCGGCAGGGCGTCGTCGCCGCGTGAGGATCGCGATCGTCAGCGATGCGTGGAGTCCGCAGGTCAACGGCGTCGTCCGCACGTTGCAGACGACGATCGCGCGCCTCCAGCATCGCGGCCATGTGGTAGAGGCGATCACGCCCGACGCCTTCGCCACCCGTGCCTGCCCCGGCTATCCCGAAATCCGCCTCGCGCTCGGCTGCGGCTCCGAAATGGCGCGGCGGATCGAGGCGTTCGCCCCGAACGCGATCCACATCGCGACCGAAGGGCCGCTCGGCTGGGCGGCCCGGCGCTGGTGCGTGACGCACGGCGCGCGCTTCACCACGTCGTTCCATACCAATTTCGCCGAATATCTCGCGCTGCGCACGCATCTGCCCGCCGCATTGTTCTGGCCGTTCCTGCGCCGGTTCCACCGCCGGGCCAGCGGCGTGATGACCGCGACCGAACGCGTGGCGCGGACGCTGGGCGATCACGGCGTTGCCGGCACCCGGCGCTGGTCGCGCGGCGTCGACCTGTCGCTGTTCAAGCCCGACGGTGCGCAACTCGATCTCGCCACGCTGCCGCGCCCGATCCTGCTCCATGTCGGCCGGATCGCGATCGAGAAGAACATCGAAGCGTTCCTCGCGCTCGACGTGCCGGGCACCAAGCTGCTGGTCGGCGACGGCCCGGCGCGCGCCGATCTGGAGCGGCGCTATCCGCTGGCGCGTTTCGTCGGGCTGAAACAGGGTGCGGCGCTCGCTGCGGCCTACCGCGCCGCCGACGTGCTGGTCTTTCCCAGCCGGACCGACACGTTCGGGCTGGTGATGATCGAGGCGCTGGCGTGCGGCACGCCGGTCGCGGGATATCCCGTGCCGGGGCCGCTCGACATCGTCGGCCTCGATGGTCTGGGTGGCGGCAGCGAACGGATCGGCGCGCTCGACGACGATCTGGGCCGCGCGGTCGCATCGGCGCTGACGGTCGGTCGCGACGCCTGCGCACGCGCCGGGGCCAGCTATTGCTGGTCGCGCTGCACCGACCAGTTCGTTCGCAACCTCGTCGACGCGGGGGTCGCGCGCCACTGAACGCCGTTATGCCGCACGCTTTTCATGGCGTTGCAGCATCGCGCCCGCTACGACCCGCTGCGACTGACAGGGGGAATTGGCGATGGCCGGTGGATTGGTGGCACTGCTCGACGACATCGCGGCGATCGCGAAGCTGGCGGCGGCGTCGCTCGACGATGTGACCGCCGCCGCCGGGCGCGCGGGGGCGAAGGCGGCGGGCGTGGTGATCGACGATGCCGCGGTGACGCCGCGCTATGTCGTCGGCCTGTCGCCCGCGCGCGAACTGCCGATCATCGGCAAGATCGCGCTGGGATCGCTCAAGAACAAGCTGCTGATCCTGCTGCCCGCCGCATTGTTGCTCAGTGCCTTCGCGCCTTGGGCGATCACCCCGATCCTGATGCTCGGCGGCGCGTTCCTGTGCTATGAGGCGATGCACAAGATCGTCGGTTCGCTGACCGGCGACCACCATGCCGACGATGCCGCGACGATCACCGACCCGACCGAACTGGAAGCGCGTCAGGTCAGCGGCGCGGTCCGCACCGACCTGATCCTGTCGGGTGAGATCATGGCGATCGCGCTGGCCGAACTGCCCGAAATGTCGATCGGGATGCAGGCGGTGGTGCTGGCGGCGGTCGGCATCGCGATCACCGTCGGCGTGTACGGCGTCGTCGCGCTGATCGTGAAGATGGACGATATCGGCCTCGCGCTAAGCCGTCGCGCCAGCACCATCGCACAGGCGGTCGGCCGCGGACTGGTCAAGGCGATGCCGGTGCTGCTGAAGGCGCTGGCGCTGATCGGCACGGCGGCGATGATCTGGGTCGGCGGCGGTATCATCCTGCACGGCATGGAGGAATTCGGCTTCACCGCCGTGCCGCATCTGGTCCACGACGCCGCGCACCATGCCGGCGCGGCGCTGCCCGCGGTCAAGGGGATCGCCGAATGGATCGTGACGGCGGCGGGATCGGCGGTCATCGGGCTGATCGTCGGCGGCATCATCGTCGGTATCCTGCACTTCATCCCGACGAAGAAGCACGCCTAGAGCGTTACCCGACAGGGTTGGATCACGGCTGCGCAGCGGTCGTCGGCAGGGCGATGACGGCGGTTCGACCTGGTCCGGTACCGGCCCAGCTATTCCCCGCGCGCCAGCCGTTCCTCGGTCGGCGTGAAGGCGGAGCGCGGCGACGGCGCGACCGCAACGTCGGTCGCGAAATAGGCGACGCCGGTGCTCGCCGCGCGGTCGATCCACAGCCCCGATCGCAAGCCATAGGCGTCGCCGGCATGACCGAACCGCCGCCGCCCGTCGCCGAACGGGTCGTCGCGGCACCCGTTGCCCGGCGTCGCGAGGAAGGTGACGGCAAGGCCGTAGCGGCACAGGAACCCGGCCTGGGCCGTGCCCGTCGTCGGGTCGCTGCCGGTATCGCCGTTACTGCCATCGAACGTCCAGAGTGGCCGTTCGAGCATCGCCGCCGATCGGCGCGACAACAGCCGCACCCCGTCGACCTGTCCACGCCCCAGCAGCAACCGCCCGATCCGCGCCAGCCCGCGTGCCGAGATGCGCAGGCCCCCCTGCGGCGAAAAGATCGCGCCGTTCGCACCGGCGCGCCATGTCGACAGGTCGCAACTGCCGTCTCGCGCGGGTTCGACCGGGCAGGGCGGGGCGCCGCCGCGATGATCGTCCTTCGTCGCGATTCGGTCGCGATACTGGACCACCGCCCGCGCGGCGAAGGCGGGCGAACAACCCGCCCAGTTGTAACAGGCGTCGATACCCAGCGGGGCGAACACCAGCCGCTGCATCGCGTGGTCGAACCGTTCGCCGGTCGCGCGCTCGATCACGCTGGCGACGACCGGAAAGTTGAGATTGGCATAGCGGAAATACCGCCCCGGCGGATGCGCCGCGTCCCACGCCTTCGGGTCGGCGATCGCCTTGCGTAGCGACGCGTCGAGCGGCAGGACATAGTCGACGCCGTCGGTCACCCCGGCACGATGCGACAGCAACAGCCGCAGCGTGACCGGCACGTCGGGAAAGCCGGGGTGCCGCAGCCGCCAGCCGAGCCGGTCCGATACGTCGGCGTCGAGGTCGAGCACGCCGTCATCGACCAGCCGCAGCACCGCGATCGCCACGACGAGCTTCGAGATCGAGGCGACGCGCACCGGATCGTCGGCCGTGACCGGACGTCCGGCGGCGATATCCGCCAGACCGTCCGCCTGCACCCGCGTCTCGCCCTGCCGGTCGAACGCGATCCGCACCTCCGCCACCGGGCCGGGCTGGACCGCAGCGACGATCAACGCGGCGGTCAGCACGACATACTCTCGCCGTTCCACCGCGCCGCGCCACGGCGGAAGGACAAGGGCATTCTCACGCCGCCTAGAACTTCACGTCCGCCTGCACCGTGAACGCCCGCCCGCGCGGATCGGCGACGCGCGGTTCCCACGACCCGCCGGCACCGGTGTTGGAATCATAGGTGATCGCGAACGGCGGGTCCTGATCGAACAGGTTCTTGACCCCCAGCGTCAGCCGCGCCCCGCCCATGTCGAGGAAGCTGACCGCAAGGTTGTAGGTCACATATTCCTTCACATATTCGTTGAAGCCTTCGCGCACGACGGTGCCGGCAAGGATGCCGGGCAGCGCCTGGTTGCGATATCCGTCGCGGTACAATTGCGTCAGCGATACCGAAATAGCGTCGGTCGAATAGCTGACGAACGCGTTGTGCTTCCACTTGAGGCCGAGGTCGCCGGCAAAGGTGAACACCCCGATCAGGCTGGGACCATAGTCCGATGCAGGGGTAAGCTTTTCGCGCTTCTTGAGCAGATAGGTGCCGTCGATCCCGGCAAGGAAGCTGCCGCCCAGCGCATCGAAGCCACCGCGTCCGGCGATTTCCAGCCCCTGCGTCCGCCGCGCGCCGGCATTGATCCACGTCCGGTCGATGAACGCGATCTCGCCGGTCGCGGGGTTGGGTATGAACCGGTCCGAGAACAGCCCGGCATTGTCGATCAGCTCGCGTTCGGTCAGCAACTGGATCGTATCGTCGACATTGATCGCCCAGAAATCGACCGACAGGCTGAACATCCGCGCCGGTTGGAACACCACGCCCGCGCTGAACTGCTTGGCGGTTTCCGGCCCTAGACCGGGGTTGCCGCCGGTGACGATCGTCGGCTGGATCGCCGCGCAGGCGGGGTTGGTGGTGTTGGGAATGCCGCCCGGGCAACGCACCGGATCGGCCAGATCGCGCCCGGCATAGGGCGACTCGGTCAGTCCGTTGAAGATCTGGTTGAACGTCGGTACGCGAAATCCGGTGTTGAACGATCCCCGGAACATCAGTGGTTCCCACGGACGATATTTCACCGACACCTTTGGATTGGTCGAACTGCCGAAACCGCTGTAATCGTCGATCCGCACCGCGCCGGTGACCTCGAACCCTTCGAACAGCGGCACGAGCAATTCGGCATAGGCCGCCTTCACTTCGCGGTTCTTCTTGCGCAGCGCGTTGACGTTGTCGAACGCCGCGAGGAAGATCACCGGCGCGGCCGCCGCCGCCGCATCCGATCCGTTGAAGCTGTAGGTTTCGCTGCGATAATCGATGCCCGCCGCGACCTGTACCTTGCCGCCGGGCAGGCGGAACAGCGGGCCGGAGATCGAGTAATCGATCTGCTTGACCTCATATTGACCGCCATACAGCGTCGCGCCTTCTGCCGACACGGCGTCTAGCCCGGCCAGCGCCGCTTCGGACTGGTTGACGCTGAACGGGTTCAGGATGCCGCTGTTGAGCAGGCCGGCCAGCCCCGCGCCGGTGGCACCCGGCGCGGTCGGGGCGGCGGGGTCATAGGCTCCGCTGGCCAACGTGCCGCGATAGAAATAGCCGCTGCCGAGCTGCGACGAAGACTCGCTTTTCGCATAGGAGCCGCCCGCCTGATAATCCCATCCTTCCCACAACGGCCCTTCGGCGGCGAGGGTGACGCGGATGGTCTTGGTATCGGTGGTATATTCGCGCTCGCCGCACGCGATGCAGCGCCACCGGAACGCGATCGGCTTGCCGTAATTGGCCGCGACCGCCGGGAAGGTGCCAAGGATGGCGTTATACACCGCGTTGTACGTCGGTGCGGTCAGCGGGTTGAGCGGATAGGCGACCTGGAAATTGGTCGTGTTGCTCGAAACCTGCGCGTTCGAAAAGCTTTTGGCCGAACTCGCGTCCGATCCGGTGACTTCCAGCGAAATGCGATGATCCTCCGCCACGCGCGCGACGGCGCGGGCATAATAGGTCAGCGTCTGGATCGGCTGCTGGATGACCGCCGCGCGGCCGGTATCCCATGCGCAGGCATAGCGGGCCGACGTGTTGTTCCACAGCGCGTCGTCATACGCCATGCCGCCGTCCATCGATTCACACCCCGCCCCGCCGGGAAGGTCGAGCGGATTGATGCCGCCGGCCGCCGCTACTGTCGTGCCGGGAATGACCAGCCCCGCCAGCGCCTGCGCCGCAACGGTCCCGCCCAGCAGGGTTCCGGTCGGAAAATATCGCGTCGACAGGTTCAGCGGAAAGGCGGTGGCAATCGGCGTGCCGCGCGTGTCGACCGACAGTCCGCGCTCCGGCTGGTTGCCGTTGACGAAGTCACGGTCCGATCCGCGCAGCGCCTGGTTCCAGCGATAGGCGACCGCGCCCATCACGTTGAACCCGTCGCGGTCCAGATCGCCATAGCCGGCGATTCCCGACACTCGATAGATGTTGCCGTCGCCCTGTTCGGTGACGTCGGTCGCACCGGTCGCACCTACGCCCTGATAATCGGTGCGGGTGATGAAGTTGATGACGCCGCCGATCGCATCGGTGCCATAGATCGCCGACGCGCCGTCCTTCAGCACTTCGACCCGCTCGATCGCCGCGAACGGGATCTGGTTCACGTCGACTGCCGATCCCGACAATCCGTGCGCCGCGACGCGCCGTCCGTTGAGCAGCACCAGCGTCGATGCCGAACCCTGTCCGCGCAGGTTCGCCGCCGACAGCCCGTTGGTGCCGCGCTGCGCACCCGACGTGACGTCGGAATTTGACGCCAGATTGTCCGCGCCCGATCCGTTGGTAGTCAACAGTCCGATGAGCTGTTCGGGGCTGGCGATGGCGTTGCGCTCGATCTCGGCATTGCTGATGATCTGAAGCGGCAGCGAACTGTCGTTCGGATCGCGTTTGATGCGCGATCCGGTGACCAGTATCTCGCCTTCGTCGGTATTGGCGACCGGCCCGGGCTGTACGGCGACGCCGGTCGGGGTGGCCGCTTCCTGCGTCGTCACGCCTTCGGGCGGCTGGGTCTGCGCGTTGGCGGTGCCGGCCGCGACCAGCGTCGCGAGCATCGATCCGCCGAGTAGAATCGTCCTGTACGTACCGCGCATGATGTTGCCCCCTTGTCGCCGGCCGTTCCCGGCCATGTCGACGACCATAAGCAACAAATTTGTCATGCAGTGAAAGGGGGTATCTTGCGCGTCGCAACATTTCGCCCGACCGTAGCGCGATGGTGACACCGAGGCGTCGCCCGACGAAGGATCAGGATGACCGCACGCACCGCCGATCTCACTATCGCCGCCGTGCCGTCGTCCGCTGTGCCGCCGCTGGCCGGGCCGGCGTTCGATCGCCGGCTGCTGCCGATGTTCGGGATATTGGGCTTCGCGGCGGGACTGCCTTTCTACATGTTCTCGACCGTGCTGGCGCTGCGGTTGCAGGCGCATGGCGTCGCGCTGGTCGTGATCGGGTTCTTCGCATGGGTCCAGTTGCTGCCGACCGCCAAGTTCCTGTGGGCACCGCTGGTCGACCGCTACGACGTGCCGGGGTTCGGCCGGTATTGGGGCAAGCGGCGCGGGTGGATGCTACTGTCACAGCTCGGTATCTTCGGTTCGATGGTGGCGATGGCGCTGACCGCGTCGGACGGCGATTTGTGGGTGACGGCGTGGTTCGCGGTACTGCTCGCGTTCTGGACCACCACGTTGGAGGTCGCGGCGGATGCGTGGCGGATCGAGTTGGGGCCGACCCCCGAAACGCAGGGGCCGATCGCGGCCGCGAACCAATGGGGCTATCGCTCGGCGATGGTCGCGGCGGGCAGCGGCGCGCTGATCCTCGCCGATATGGGCGGGTGGAGCGGGGCCTATCTGGCGATCGCGGC
The DNA here is from genome assembly GCF_014842075.1 of Sphingomonas sp. CFBP 13720. Lineage (GTDB taxonomy): Bacteria > Pseudomonadota > Alphaproteobacteria > Sphingomonadales > Sphingomonadaceae > Sphingomonas. The sequence continues at coordinate 459,842 of NZ_JACYVA010000002.1, read as the reverse complement.
GGCGGCGTTCGTGCCGTTTCCCCTGATCGCGGCGACGCGCGCGGATGGCGCGCATGGCGGTGGGCGCGCCGTCGCGTTGCTGACCGGGGCGGCGGCCAGTGTCGTCATCCTCGGGCTGTTTGCCCTGATCGTTGCGGCTCTCGGCTATGCGCTTCTTTCGGCAGGGGCATGGGCCGGGATCGATGGCGGCACCAACGTCACTCCCTATGTCCTAGGGTTGTGCATGCTGCCCTTCGTCGCGATGGCGCTGGCACTGCCGCGTATTCGCCGCGCGCCGCCCACTTCGCGGTTGCGCGCATCGGCGGCGATCGGGCCGTATGTCGACTTTTTCTGGCGCTATGATCGCGGCGCGATCGTGCTGCTCGCGTTCGTATCGCTCTATCGCATGGGCGACGTGCTGGCGCTCAACCTCAGCAAGCCGATGATCCGGGGGCTGGGGTACAGCCTGACGCAGATCGGACTGGCGGACAGCTATATCGCGCTGGGGGCGGGCATCGTAGGGGTGACGACCGGCGGATGGATGGTCACGCGCTGGCCACAGGCGTGGACGCTGGTCGTCGGCGCAGTCTTCGCGGCGTTCGGCAATTTCGGCTTCGTCTGGCTTGCGCATCAGCCAGCGACCGAATTGTGGCTGTATCTCGCCACCGGTGCCGACCAGTTCGGCAACGGCATGGCCGGGGCGGTGTTCGTCGTTTACCTGTCGATGCTGGTCAATCCGCGCTTCCCGGGGGCGCAATATGCGTTCCTGTCGGGCTTCGCGTTCCTGTTGCCGCGGTTGCTGGCGGGGGCGGGTGGGGGGATGGTGCTTGCGATCGGCTATGACGGGTTTTTCTTGCTGTCGGGGGTGGTGAGTCTGGCCGCGCTGGCGTTCGTGCCGGTGCTGGGCCGTATCCGTGCGAAGGATGACGCGTGATCGACCGCATCGCCGATGCCGGCTTCGCGCCTGCCGCCGCCGCCGTCGAAAGCGGCGCGATCCCGTGCGCGGCGCTGGGCGTGGTGGACGCCGCCGGTCGCCGCGCGGTGCGCCTCACGGGCCACGCCGCGCTGTTTCCCGCGCCCGATCCGCTGACACGCGACCATTGGTTCGATCTCGCGTCGGTATCGAAGGTCGTGGCGACCACGACGATGATCCTGACGCTGGCCCGCGCGGGGCGGATCGACCTCGACGCGCCGCTGGCCAGCGCCATCCCCGACCTGCGCCAGTATGACATCGACGGCGCGCCCGAACGACGCCTGACCTTTCGCGACTGCCTGTCGCACCGCACGCATCTGCCCGCCGTTCATCCGGTCTATACCTATGGCGACGATCCGGCCCGGCTGCGCGCGTTCGTGCTGCAACGCGCATGGCCGGCAGGACCGGCGGTCTATTCGGATATCAACTTCATCCTGCTGGGCATCGCGATCGAACGGATCACCGGGCAGGGGCTGGACGCATGGCCGCTGGGGCCGGGCCTGTCCTATAGCCCCGCCGGGCCAGCAGTCGCCACCGAAGCCTGTACGTGGCGCGGGCGGATGCTGTGCGGGGAGGTGCATGACGAGAACGCCTTCGCACTCGGCGGCGCGGCGGGGCATGCCGGCCTGTTCGGCACGGTCGACGGCGTGCTCGACTTCGCCGCCGGGTTGCTAAACGATCCCGACGCGCATCGCGACATCCGCACGCGACAGGCGGGACACCGCACGCTCGGCTGGGAACTGCGCCACCCCGGCTGGTCGGGGGGACAGGCGTGTTCGTCCGACACGATCGGCCATACCGGCTTCACCGGCACCGGGCTGTGGATCGACTGGACGCGCGGGCGGGCATGGACGCTGCTGACCAACCGCGTTCACCCGACCCGCCACCGCGACAGCGGCATCTTCGCGCTGCGCCCGGCGGTGGGCGACGCAGTGGCGGGCGGATAGCTACTCCGCCGCCACCGCCTGCGGCTCGGGAATGGCGAAGCCGAACCGCGCCTCCACTTCCGGGTCCAGCCATGCGTGGATGTGATCCAGATCGGCGGCCGACAGCGGCGGATAGACGGTCGGCGTGAACGGGCGGTGGCCCTGCCCCTTGTAGCTGTCCTGCGGCACATAGGGCTGGGCATGTGCCAGTCCGGTGGCGGCGGACAGGTCGGCGATCACCCCGGCCGGATCAGCGCAGAACGCATCATGCCCCAGCAGCGCGACATGGTGCGCCCGGTCGTGCAGCCCGCTCCAGTGGCGCAGCTTTGCAGTCCGCTTGGCCAGCGCGTTGGCGAACCGCCGCCCGGTCGCGGGACAGCGTTCGTGCAGCATCTCGCGCCCCAGCACCGGGTGATCATGCTCCACGCCCCAGAATTCGGTATCCCAATAGCTGTGCCATTCCGCGCGGATGAAATCGGAAAAGCCGAGCGTCTTCAGATCGGGATGCGCGTGCCATGGCTGGCGGTGCAGGCTGCGCACCCAATCGACCGGATCGCGCGCGACCACCAGCACCATGACGTCGCGCGGGAACAGCACCTGTTCGGGCACGAACCAGTGTTTGAACCCGCACGTCTCGGTAAAGGCGTCGCAGCCCATATTCGCCTCGATCGCGCGGATCAGCACGTTGGTGCCCGAACAGCGCTGGCCATAGACCTGGATGCGGCGCACCGGTTCGCTGCCCCGGCGCAGCATCGTCAGGCCCGGGCGCGGCAAGGTCCAGCGATCAAGCGTCGGCATCGGCGTCTATTCCTATTAGAATCATCGGAAATCATTGCAATAGCGTAATAAATTGCGTCATGCCGCGTCGGGGCGGAGCCTGCAACGGGTGCGCGGCGTTGCAGCGCGAACGTTCGGAAAAATACTCGCGGGGGCGTATGACGACACAGCCGATGACCTTTTTCATCCATCATCAGGGGCGCGGACATGCCAACCGCGCGATGGCGATCATCCGCGAACTGCCGCCCGAACGCCGCGTCACCGTGCTGTGCGCGCGCCCCGACCTGTTCGACGGATTCGAACTACCGATCGAACGGATCGCACTGCCCAACATGATCGGCGCACCGGTGCCGACCCGTGCGCTGTTCGACCAGCCGACGCCCGAAGTGCTGCACTGCGTGCCGTTGGGCGTCGATGCGACGCGGCGGACGATGCGCACGATCCTCGATCATCTCGACGACGTGTCGCCCGCGCTGTTCGTGATCGACGTGTCGGCAGAGATCGCGCTGCTGTCGCGCATCGCTAGCGTGCCGGCGGTCAAGATCCGCATGCATGGCGATCGCACCGATCCGGGACATCTCGGCGCCTATCAGGCGTGCGTCGGGTTGCTCGCACCGTTCGACGAGGCGATCGAGCAGGACGACTTCCCGCCCGCGATGCGCGCGAAGACCTGTTATACCGGTGGACTGTGCACCACGGTCGACCCGGTTCCGACCCGCGAAGCGGCGCGCGCGCGGCTGGGCATCGATCCCGATCGGGAAGTCGTGCTGGTGCTGACCGGCGGCGGCGGGGCAGGGACGCCCTATGCCCCGCTGACCATGGCGGCGCGGGCGGTGCCCGACGCACTGTGGCTGGTGGTCGGACCGGTCCATCGCGAAGGGCACGAGACCGATTTCGGCAATCTGGTCGAACGCGGCTGGGTCGACGGCGTGACCGATCACATCGCCGCTGCCGATGTCGTCATCGCCTCCGCCGGCGACAATACGGTGCACGAGATCGCCCGGGTCGGGCGACCGTATATCTGTGCCCCCGAATGGCGCTATTTCGCCGAACAGACGCGCAAGGCCGACCGGCTGGCCGATGTCGGCGCAGCGATCGCACTGCATCAATGGCCCGGCTCGCTGGCCCCGTGGCGCGGCCTGCTCGACGCGGCGAAAGCGTTGGACCCGGCGGCACTCGCCGCCCTGTACGATCCGGGCGCGGCCAAGGTGGCGGCGGACTATCTGGAAGGGCTGGCCGTGGACCTGTGGGCGTAAGCCTCGATCGAACACCCGTTGATGACGTATCGAGGCATGTGTGGCATCCTTCGATACGCCACTTCGACAAGCTCCGTGGCTACTCAGGATAAACGGGTCTTATCCTATGGCCGAGCTTCGGCCTTCTTTCCGCGCCTCCGCGCCTCCGCGCCTCCGCGTGAACCACCTTCTCCGTGCCTTCGCGCCTTCGCGTGAAAATCTCCGACCCGAAGACCGGCCCCCTAACTGAACCGCGCATCCTCGCAAAAACTCGCCGCTACTTCCGCCGCAAAAGGTCGACGCAACACCGCGATTGCCTCCGCCGTATCCGACCATTCGATCAACCCGGCCGCAGCAAACTGCCCCAGCCAATAGTCCATGCACCACCGCCCCCAGCGCGCGCGGAACAGCGTCGCGTTGCGCAGGATCGCGTCGAACTGGTGCAGCGGCGGGATATGGACCGCGTGATGCTGATGATACGCTACCGCGCCGCCGACCCATGCCATCGGCACCCCCGCCGCCGCCAGTCGCGCGCCGAAATCGGTTTCCTCGCCGCCATAGCCGACATAGGTCTCGTCCATGCCGCCCGCCGCATCCCATGCCGTGCGGGGCAGCGCGAACGATAGCCCCCACAATTCGCCATGGCTCGGCACCGCACGGATTTCCTCGTCCGCCAGCGCAGGCTTGGCGGGATGCCGTTCGCCGATTGCCGTCAGCATCGCGGGGTCGATCGGCCCGTCGATCGGTGGCAGATAGCGCACTTCGCCCAGATACACTGCGGGCTCTTTCGCCAGCACCGCACCATAGCGCGCGACCAGCGTCGGCGACGGGATGCAATCCACATCGAGGAAGATCAGCATGTCGCCGCGCGCCGCCGCCGCCGCCGCATTGCGCGCCCGCGCCAGCGGCATCGGGTCACCCGGCACGAACAGTTCGCGCACCGGCACGCTCGGATCGGGCAGTCCGGCGGGCGCGGCATCCTGCATATACGCGATCAAGACCTCGTCGGGTCGTACGGTCTGGCCCGCGATCCCGGTCAGCAGATTGGCGAGATGCGCGGTCCGGCCGCGCACCAGCGTACAGACGCTGATCACGCCGACAGGCGCTGTACCGGCCGCGCGCGGAAATGCGCGACGCCTTCCATGATGCCGAACGCATAGCCGGTCCGGGCGACATAGCTGTGGGCAAGATCGGGGCGCTGGGCCAGCCCATCCGAATAATTGCCGACGATGATCGCATGGGCACAGGTGCGCAGCATTTCGACGTCATTGCCGCTGTCGCCCGCGACGATCACCTGATCGCGACGCAGTTCGAAATACTGGCGGACATATTCGACCGCCGTCCCCTTCGATGCGGCCAACGGCAGGATATCCAGATAGCGGCCATGGCTGTGGATCACCGACGCGGTCAGCCCGGCGGTGCTGAGCGCGTCGCGCACCCGTTGCGCGATATCGCTGTCGCCATCGGTGAAATAGCTGAGTTTGTGCCGACGCTGTTCCAGCGGACTTTGCGGACGCAGGCCGGGCAGCGTGTCGAGCAGCGTGCCGATCGCCTCACGGTCCCATCCGGCGTCGATGATCGCGCTCCATGCGTCGTCGCGGGTGTAAACCCCGCCATGCGCACGGTGATAGATCTCCGACCCGACCGACGTGATCATCACCGCAGGCGGCGCGACCAGATTCTGCGACAGGATCGCCAGCGCGCTGTGCAGGCTGCGTCCGGTCGCGATGCCGAACGCCATGTCATGCTGGTCGCCGTGCCACAGGTTGAACGCCTGCGCCGCTTCCGCCTCGCCCAGTAGCGTGTTGTCGATATCGGATACCAGCAACAGGCGCGGTGGTTCGACCGGAACGGGGGCGGGCGGGGCGATCACCGCCTGCGCCAGTTCGACATAGCGTTCGACATGTCCGTCCCAGTCGTACAGCCGGGCCGCCATCGCGCCCGCCGCCGAATACCGGTCCCACAGCGCGTCGTCGGACAGGATGGTCAGCACCGCCTGTCCGATCGCGTCCGGGCTGCGCGGGTCGACGAGGATGCCGTTGCCGCATCCTTCGATGATGTCGTTCGGCCCGCCGCTGTCGGTCGCGACCAGCGGCAGGCCAGACGCCGCCGCCTCCAGCAGCGTCAGCCCGAACGGCTCGTTCAGCGCGGGATTGACGAACACGCCGCGCCGGACGCGGGCATGGGCATAGATCGACGGCACTTCGTCGGGCGAATGGCTCTTGGGCAGCGCGACCGATCCGTACAGGTCATAGCGATCGATCAGTTCGAGCAGTTCGACCATGTTGCCCGCCAGTTCGGGTTCCAGCGTGCGCAGATCGTCGCGCGTCCCGGCGACGATCACCAGATTGGCGATGGCGCGCAGGGCGGGGCTCCGGCCATAGGCATGCACCAGCGCCGCAAGGTTCTTCTTGCTGACCGGCCGGGCGATGGCGAGGATCACCGGCTTCGACGGATCGGCGAGGAACCGATCGATGCGCGCGTCCACGGCCGGATCGGTGCGGTCCCCGGCGAACAGCGTCAGGTCGCTGCCCGGCGGCACGATGCGGATGCGGCCGGGATCATAGGCGGGATAGCCGGCGAACTGGATCTCCGCCTCGTCGCGCGACGATGCGATGATCGCATCGGCGGCGGCGATGGCGCGGTCCTCGATCGCGATCCGACGATCCAGCCCGCGCGTTTCCGCACGATCGGTGCCGAACGCCTTCTGTTTGACCAGCCCCAGCGAATGCGCGGTGAACAGATACGGGATGCCCAGCCGTGCCCTGATCTCGGCGGCGATCGCGCCGGCATCGGCGTAATGGGCGTGGATCAGGTCGGGACGGCGGTCGAGCGCCGCAAGGTGCGCGACCAGCGCGTCGACGATGCCGTCATGCTCGCGCCACAGCGCTTCCTTCGGCAGATAGTCGTTAGATGGGCTGGACAGGCGGACGATGCGTGTCGTGGCGTCGATCGTTTCGATCGGCTGTGCATAGGCATCACCATGCCCGCTGCCGCGAAAGGCGCGGGTAACGATCTCGATCCGGTCGATCGCCGGATGCCGGCCGCTGGCGGCGACCAGATCCAGCAGATAGCGGATGTGGCCCCCCGTATCGGCGTTCACACCATATTCGACCTCACGCGCACGAAGACAGCCCTGCAACGCGAGGTGTAGGATGAACATTACGGAACTTTCCCGTTCGATTACACGATCTTGGGATCGCAGGGGCGGAACCGTTCGCGTCGCGCATGGTTCCGGTGGCGATGACGCTCCCCCTCCGTATCGCGCAACTCGCCCCCGTCATCTATCCCGTGCCGCCCGGCGGGACCGGTGGGACTGAACGGGTGGTATCCGACCTGACGGAGGCGCTGGTGGCGATGGGGCATCAGGTGACGCTGATCGCGCCCGCCGACAGCGTCACGACCGCCCGGCACCTGTTCGCACATCCCAGTCTGAAGGCGCTGGAAGCACGGCACGGGCGCGTCGCACCGGGCGTGCCCGCCGCGTTGGAAGCCGCGCAACTGGGGTTGCTCCGGCAGCATCTGGACGAATTCGACATCGTCCACTGCCATGGCGAATTCGCGCATGCCGCCGTGCTGGGCGATCGCATCGGGTGCAGCCTGACGACGGTTCACTGGCGGCTGGACGAACTGGACCGGCAATTGTTCTTCCGCAGCTTTCCCACGTTGCCGGTCGCGGCGATATCGGCGGCGCAGGCACGTGACCTGCCGCCGTCGAACCTTGCCGGCATCGTCCATCACGGCATCCCCGTCGATCGTTTTCGTGCCGGTCCCGGTGGGCGCGGGGTCGCGTTCATCGGCCGGATGACCGATCAGAAGCGCCCCGACGTCGCGATCCGCGTCGCGCGTGCCGCCGCGCGTCCGATCCGGCTGGCGGGCGGGATCGATGTCGGCAATCCCGGCTATTTCGACCGCGCGGTCGCGCCGCTGCTCGGCGACGATGCGGTGCATGTCGGCGAAGTCACCGACCGTCAGAAACAGGCGCTGCTCGGCGAGGCGGCGGCACTGCTGTTCCCGATCGACTGGCCCGAACCGTTCGGACTGGTGATGATCGAGGCGATGGCCTGCGGCACGCCGGTGATCGCATGGGACCGAGGCAGCGTGCGCGACGTGATCGAGCAGGGCGTGACGGGTTTCGTGGTGGCGAGCGAGGCGGAGGCGGTCGACGCGCTCGCCCGGATCGAGACGCTGGACCGCGCGCGGGTCCGAGAACGCTTCGCCGCGCGGTTCACCGCGACGCGGATGGCGGCCGACTATGTCGCGCTGTACCGGCAACAGATCGCGCTGCGATGAGGATCGGGCTGCTCAGCTGGGCCTATCCGCCGGAGAAAAGCGGCCTGTCGCGTGCGGCGGGTGAGATCGCGCAGGCGTTGGCAGGGGCGGGGCACGACGTCCGCGTCGTCACGATGGACCGTGCCGACCGGTCGTTCGACGGCGCGGTGGAGGTGATCGGCGCCGCATCGGACGGGGTGCTGGCGCGGCTGCGACGCTGGCCGGGGATCGGTCATGCGGCCGGACCGGCGATGATCGCGCGGACGGTGCGTCGGCTGCATGCCGAACGCCCGTTCGACGTGATCGAGGCGACGAACTGGTACGCCCCCGGCCTGTGGGTCGCGCTGACCGGTCCCGCCCCGCTGGTCACGCGCAACTCGACCCCTGCCGCCGCCAGCGTGCGGCCCGGCGGCACGCTGCGCGACCGGATCGACCGCCGCGCCGCGACCTTGATCGAGGCGCTGTCGGCCCGCGCTTCCGCCGGGCTGATCTCGAACACCCATGCGCATGGCGCGAAGGTCGCGGCGCTATACGGCACCGCACGGCCCGGCCCCGGCCATGCGGTGATCGGCCTCAGCCTGCCACCTGCGCTGGTCGCTGCCGGCCGTGCGGCATCCTATCCGCCGGACAACGCCGTGCCGCACATGCTGTTCGTCGGTCGCAACGAACCACGCAAGGGCACCGACGCGCTGCTCGGCGCGCTGCCCGATCTCGCGGCGGGGGCGGATGCGGGGACCGGTCCCGATTTTCGGCTGACCATGATCGGCCTGCATCGCCACGAGCTGGATGGGCTGCCCGCCGCCGTGCTGCGGCGGGTCACGTCGCATCACCGGGTCGAGGACGACGCGCTGTATGCGGCGCTGGCCGGTACGGACATCGTCGTCGCACCGTCGCGTTACGAGAGTTTCGGACTGGTCTATCAGGAAGCGATGACCTTCGCCCGCCCCATTGCCGCGTGCGCCGAAGACCCCAGCGCGCGGCAGTTCGTCGGCGACAGCGGGGCCGGATTGCTGGCGGAGCATTGCACCCCGGCCGCGCTCGGCGCGGTCCTGACGCGGATGCTGGCGGACGCCACCCTGTGCGCTACGCTGTCGGCGGCGGCGCGGGTCGCATCCGGCCGCTTCACCCGCGCCGGCCTCGCCAGCGAAACGCTTGTAGCCTATGGTGCCGCATCGAAGGGGCGCAGCAGCGCCGCCTCGTCGCCCGGTCGCCCGGCCCCCGCCGACATCGCTTCATAGACGCGCGACCGCTCGATCACCCGCGCCCGCTCCAGTCGGTGCTCGATCGCACCTGCCAGTGCCAGCGAGGTCCGCTCGAACGGCACCACCGGACGTTCATGAACCGCCCCGGCAAAGCGCACCTCCGCCCGGTTGAGCCGATACTGGATATCGGGCCACAGCGCCGATGCCACGCCGTCGACCAGATTGCGTCGCGGCAACCCCAGCGACCGCAGCCCCGCCCGATCCGCCGCCGCCGTGATCCAGCCGAGCGCCGCCAGCAGCGCCGCGTCCGGCCGTTCGTCGGTATCGAGTTGCAGCACCCATCCGTCCGCCATCGCCTGCACCCGGTTGCGCTGTGCCGCGAAGTCGCCGTCCAGCGGATGCGCGACCGCCTGCAGGCCGGAATGCGCCTGCGCCAGCGCGGCGGCCTCACCGGGCGTCCCGTCGATCAGGACGATCGCCTGCGCGAAATTCTGCCCGACCGTGTCCAGCATCGCCGACACCGCCGCACGCTCGCTGCCGCGTGCGATGATGCCCAGCGTGACCGCATGTGTCCGGCGTTCGGCGCGCACCCATCCGTACCTATCCTCGACCAGCCCCAGCGCCCATCCGGCGTTGCGCGCCGCATGCGGCGACAGCGTGATGCCCGGCGCTTCGCATCCATCCGCCAGATATGCGGCGATCGCGTCGCGCACCTGCGCGGCATCGAACCGCAGCTCGGCCACCGCCAGTCCGCAATGCGTGCATTCGGGCAGGATCCGGTCGTGCCAGCGGTCGTTGCCACAGATCGGGCAGCGCGGCCCCGCGAGTATGACGTCCATTCACGTCGTAACGCATCGGTCCGCCAACGGTTCGCGCGGGGCGGACCGCCGATGGCCGACCTTCGTCACGGACGGCGTCATCGGGCGGAATGGCGGGACGCGCTGTCACGCCGGTGTAACGCGCACGTAACGATCCTGCCACCAATGTCGGGCACGGCCCCGTCCCAAGAAGGAAGCGCTTAGCTTTCCCAAGGGGTAATGAACATGGTTGGATTCTGGTCGCGGTCCGGGCGGGCCGTCCTGCTGCGCGCGCTGTTGAGCGGAGTGGCGCTGACACCGCTGGCCGCGCACGCGCGGGACGACGTGCCGGTCGTGGCGGCCGATCCGGTCGTCGTCGCCGATCCCGGCGATGCGCCGGAAGAGGAACAGGAAATCGTCGTGCGCGGCACGCGCCCGATCGCCGAATCCGAATCCGCCGCGTTGCAGATCCAGCGCAATTCCCCCGCGCTCGTCTCGGTCATCGCGTCCGACGCGGTCGGCCGTCTGCCCGACCAGAACATCGCGCAGGCGATCAGCCGCCTGCCCGGTGTCGGCGTGGAACGCGATCAGGGTCAGGCGCGCTACGTCAACCTGCGCGGCGCGCCCAAGCGGTGGACGACGCTGTCGTTCGACGGCATCAACGTCGTCAGCCCCGAAGGCCGCGCGGCGCGCTTCGATTCGATCCCGTCGGCGATCGCGTCGCAGATCATCGTGCGCAAGGCGGTGACCCCCGACATGCCGGGCGAGACCATTTCGGGCAATGTCGACATCATCACCCGGTCGGGTTTCGACCAGACCGGCTTCCATATCGCGGGCAAGGGCAGCGTCGGCTATGTCGAGCTGGGCGAGCGTACCGAATATGAAGGGTCGCTGGTCGTGTCCGACCGGTTCGACACCGGCATCGGCGAATTCGCCATCGCATCGTCGGCCAGCCTGTACCGGCGCGGCATGGTGACCGACAATTTCGAGACCGACTGGGAAGCGGTGTCGCAGGACGCCCGCCCCGGCTTCGCCGATCGCATCTGGGCGCGCGAGACCGAGAACAAGCTGTATCGGCTCGTTCGCAAGAACTATTCCTTCTCGACCCGGCTCGACTGGCGCCCGGCCGACGGCCACCGCGTGTTCGCCGAAACCATCTATTCGGCGTTCCAGGACGACGAACAGCGCAACAACTACATCTTCGATCTGGACGATCAGCAGTCGCGCACCCCGAACGGGACCGCCGCCTGCGCGGTGAACGCAGCCCCGGCGGCGAACACCACCGGCTATGCCGACACCTGCACCGGCAATACCCCGCTTCAGGGGACGGTGTATGGCGTCGATCTGAACTCCAACTTCACCGTGCGTGCGTACAAGCAGTCGGTGTTCACCAACACGCTGGGCGGCGACCATGATCTGGACGGCTGGCGCGTGTCGTGGCGTGGCAATTTCTCCCGCTCGATCGACGACCGGACGCAACCGGCACAGTTGAACTATGACAGCCCGTCGTTCGGCACCAACGGTGCGAACGCGATCAATCGTCTGACGGTCGGCTACGACCTGCGCGATCCGCAACTGGCCCGGGTCGAACTGTACCGCACGCTGCGCGCCGCCAACGGTACGCTGTCGCGTGGCGACCGGGTGACCGCGATCGAGGATTTCCCGCGGACCCTCGTCCGGCTGCGCTCGCTCTATGCGCAGGATACGACCGAAGCCTATTCGGCGCGGATCGATCTCCAGCACGATATCGACTTCCTTGGCGGAACGACGGTGCTTGCCGCCGGGCTGCGCTATGACGACCGGACGAAGTCGGTCGACGAACGGCTGCTCGACCTGACCACCGCCGCGCAATTCGCCGCCGCCGGCATTCCGACCGGCTATTCGACGATCGGCATTCCTGGCGCGTTTCAGGGGCAAATCCCGCTGGGCTACCAGTTCCAGTATTTCAGCCGCGACGCGGTCATGGATCTGGTCGACAAGGCGAAAACCGTCGGCAGCTATGTCGAGCAGACCGCCAACCTGTATGACGTGAACGAACGCGTCTATTCGGCATACGGCATGGCGACGGTCGCCACCGGATGGGGCAACATCGTCGGCGGCGCGCGGATCGAGCATATCCGCAACGATTCCGCCGCGTTCGGCACTGGCCCGGGCCGGATCGAGGTCAAGAGCGAACAGACGCTGGTCTATCCCAGCCTGCACATCAATTACGACGTGACGCCGGAAATGAAGGCGCGCCTGTCGTTCAACACCGGTGCCGCGCGGCCCGATTACGACCAGCTTCGCCCCAACCTGACCTTCAACGACGGGAACCTGACCGTCGACGGCGGCAATCCGAACGCGAAGCCCGAAAAGGCGAAGGGCATCGACGCCTATGTCGAATATTACACCGCGCCGCGCGGCTTCCTGTCGTTCGGCGTCTTCTACAAGCATCTGAGCGGCGTGCTGTTCGACACCGCGCGCACGTTCGGCAGCGATCTGCTCAATTCGGACGGGGTGGACCGGTCGCAATACGCCTACTCCACGATCGACAATGGCGGCAGCGGATCGATCTTCGGTATCGAAGGCGCGATCCAGCAACAGCTCGAACCGTTCACCGCCATGCTCGGCCTGCCCGACTGGACCGGCGGGTTCGGCGTCCAGTTGAACGCCACGCTCAACCGCAGCCGCGCCGAAACGCCCGACGGCCGTCGCGTACCGCTGCCCGGTGCATCGGACGCGGTCTATAATCTCGGCGTCTATTACGAACGCTACGGCTTTTCCGCGCGGGTCCAGTATCAGAACCGCTCGCGCTGGCTGGACGAAATCGGCGCGTTCGACACGATCAACGGCGTGGTTCGCGGCGTCGATGGCGGCGACTTCTACTGGGCGAAGGACGACGAACTCGACGCATCGGTCCGCTATGCGATCAACGGCAACGTCGAACTGTTCGGCAATTTCTCGAACCTGCTGAACGGCCCCGGTCGCCGTTATGTCGGCGATGCCCGCTATACGATCGAACACGAAACCTTCGGTCGCCGGTATACCGGCGGCGTCCGGGTCAGCTTCTGATGCGCTGCATCGTGATTGCGGCGGCATTGCTCGGCGGGTGCGCGACGCTGCCCCCGCCGGTCGCGACCGCGCCCGTCGTACCGGCGGTCGCGGAAAGCGAACCCGTCGACTCCAGCGCCGATGCCGCCGACGATCCCGCGATCTGGCGCAACCGTCGCGCGCCCGCGAGCAGTCTGGTCATCGGCACCGATAAACGGGCGGGCATCCACGTCCATGACCTGTCCGGCAAACGGTTGAGCTTCACGCCGGCCGCGCGGCTGAACAATGTCGATCTACGAGAGATCGCCGGGCGGGTGATCGTCGCGGCCAGCGACCGCGCGGATGAAGCGACGGCGCATGTCGCGCTGTTCACGCTCGACACGGCGACCGCGAAGCTGGTGCCGATGGGGCGCTTTCCGGTCGGGCCGGGCGAAGCCTATGGCATGTGCCTGTGGACGCGCGCCCGCGACAGGGCGCTGTTCGGTTTCGTCGTGCTGAAGGACGGGCGGATCGATCAGGTGTCGATCGATCTGCGGCCCGGTGCCGCCCCGATCGTGCGTACGGTGCGATCGATGAAGCTGGGCACCCAGTCCGAAGGCTGCGTCGTCGACGACCGCACCGGGCTGCTCTATGTCGCCGAAGAGGATGTCGGGCTGTGGCGGTTCGATGCCGATCCCGCCGCCCCGGTCACGGCGACCGCGATCGCAAAGGTCGACGGCACCACGTTGGTCGCCGATGCCGAAGGGCTGGCGATCGTACCGGCGGGGCGCAGCGGCGGCTATCTGATCGCCAGCAGCCAGGGCGACAATGCCTACACGCTCTATCGCCTGCCGGGCGTGACCTATGCCGGACGCTTCCGTATCGGCGGCGGCGCGATCGACGGGACCAGCGACACCGACGGTATCGAGGTGATTAAGGGGGACTTCGGTCCCGGCCTGCGCGGCGGACTGATGGTCGCACAGGACGGCGACAATGCGCCGGCGACGCAGAACTTCAAGTTCGTGTCGTGGGACGCGGTACGACGGGCGCTCAAGCTGCGCTGACGGTCGGGGGCGGGGGCACGTTGCACTCGGGCGTCTTTCCCCAAAGGCCGGGCGGCATCATCGGTATCGGGCCTGTCGCCGTCAGGGACCGGGCGGAAGCGTCGTCCGGTCAGAACCGCGCTGCGACCGCCAGCAACGCCGCGTCCATCGCCGGCGTTGCCGATACCCCTTCGGGTATGTCGTTCGCATAGAAGGCGAAGGTCAGGACCTGCCCGCTGGCCGCGCGCATCGTCCCGGCAAGCGCGCTGGTGCCGCTGAGCGATCCGGTCTTGGCGGACAGCTTGCCCGCCAGCGCGGTGCCCCGGAACCGTCGCGCGAGCGTTCCGTCGACGCCCGCGACCGGCAGCGTCGCGTGCCACGCCGTGCCCCATGGCTGGCGATCGATCCATTGCAACAACCGCACCATCGCCCGGGGCGTGATGCGGTTATAGGTCGACATGCCCGACCCGTCCGACACGTCCCACGCGGTGCGCGGTACGCCTGCGGCGGCCATCATCGTCGCGACCTGTCGCACCCCGTCGGCGATCGACCCCGTACCCGCGACCGCACCGGCCCGGCGGAGCAACAGTTCGGCATGCAGGTTCTGGCTGCGCTTGTTGGTGATGGCGACGTCGTCGGACAGGGGGGCGGGCTGCGTCGTCGCCAGCATCGGCGGCGCGGAGGGTCGTGCCACGACCGCGCCATCGTCGGTGCTGCGATAGGGGCGGTGCCGCGTCCCGACCGTCCCGGTCACCCGGACGCCGCGTTCGCGCAGCAACCTCGCCAGCGTCCATGCCGCGAAATGCGCCGGGTCGTCGATCCCGACACGGATTTGCTCCGGCGCCGGGCCGATGCTGCCCCACAGCCGCAATCGGTCGCTGCCCGGCATCCGGTCATACGCGATCGCGGTACGGCTGCCGGACGCGATGCGGTTGTCGATGCGGTTGTCGATGCGGTAATAGTCCGGCCCGTCGACGCGCACCCCGCCGCCCGGCGCGCGCGATACCGTCAGCACCAGCTCGTTGTCGTCGACGGTCAGGGCCGATACGCCCGTACCCGACCGCGTCGGAATGTTGTTCCACCCCATGCCGGGCGACCAGCGCTGGTCGGGGAACAGGCTGTCGTCGCCGATCACGTCCGCGACGACCCGCGTCCGCCGCGCGACCGCATCCGCCAGCGTCGCCAGACAGTCGACGACGCAATCCCTCGCGCCCGACAGCCGGGCATCCCCCGCGCCGTGCAGCACCACGTTGCGACCCTCGATCCGTATCCCGGTCGCGGCACGATCGTGGTCAGTCATCGGCAGCGTGGCATATGCGGCGGCGGTCGTCAGGATCTTGGTGTTCGATGCCGGCACGAACCGGTCGTCCGGGGCGATCGCGATCCGCTCGACTCCCGCCGCGTCGGTCACGACCAGCCCGAACCGGGTGTTCGGCACGGCGGCCAGCATCGCGCGGATCGCCGTTCCCGCCTCCGCCGCGTCGTCCGTCGCGGCGGGGCCGGCAACCGCGCCCGCCAGCATCCATGCCAGAACCATCGTCATGTCCGCATCCTACGATCCCGTCGCTGCCGTGCAACATGCTTGTGGCGGCGCGATGCGTCGATACAGTCGCTGCCATGATGCTGCGCCTTCTGCTCGCCCTTGCCGGACTGCTGCTCGTCGCCGCCGATCGACCGGCAGGCGACGGCGCGATCCTGATCCGTGGCGCACGGGTGTTCGACGGCACCGGCGCGGCGGCGCGCATCGGCGACGTGCTGATCGTCGGCGACCGGATCGTCGCGGTCGGGACGGGGTTGCGGCGGCCTGCTGGCGCGCGCGTGATCGATGCACGCGGCCTGACGCTGCTGCCCGGGCTGCACGACCTGCACACCCATCTGCGTGCGCCCGCCTATTCCACGCCCGACGATCTGGGCAAGGCGTGGGCCAGCCACATCGTCAACGGCGTGACCGCCGCCAGCGACTTTTCGCTGTCGGGCGAGATGCTGCCGCCGATCCGCGCGATAGCGGCCAGCGGAGAGGGCGGCATCGCCACGCCCAACCTGAACCTTGCGATCCGGCTGGGCGTGCCGGGCGGGCATGGCACCGAATATGGCTGGGGCAGTTTCTTCACGTTGACCGCTACCACGCCGCGCGCCGCGCATGTCGCGATGCGCACCGCGCTGTCGTACCGCCCCGACGTCATCAAGGTGTTCGCCGATGGCTGGCGCTATGGCCGCTCGCCTGACCTTGCCAGCATGAACGTGCCGACGCTGTCCGCGATCGTGCAGGACGCCCACGCCGCCGGACTGCCGGTCGTCACCCATACCGTGACGCTGGCGGGCGCGAAGATCGCCGCCGCCGCCGGGGTCGATGCGTTGGGCCACGGTATCGGCGACGCCCCGGTCGATGCGGAGCTGATCGCGCTGATGCGGGCGCGCAACGTCGCCTATATCCCGACGCTGGTCGTGTACGAACCGCAACAGGACCGCAATTTCACGCCGCTGGAGTGGCGGCATCTCGCCGCCCTCGAACGCGCGGCGGAGGCGGCGCGCACGGCGACGCGGATCGATCCCGAACCGATCCCGGAGCCGGAAGCGCGGCGCTGGGCGATCATGCTGGCCAACGTCCGCGCGCTGCACGCGGCGGGCATCCGCTTCGGCGTCGGCACCGATGCCGGGATCGGCGGCGTGTATCACGGGTCGAGCGCGGTGCGGGAGACGCGCTGGCTGACGCGGTCGGGCCTGACCCCGGCACAGGCGCTGGTCGCCGCAACCAGCGGGGCGGCCGCGATCCTGCGACAGGACGGGCATGGCCGCATCGCGGCGGGGCAGCGGGCCGACCTGTTGCTGACCGGCGGTCGGCCGGACCAGTCGATCGACGACCTGCACGACGTGCGCCGGGTCTTCGTGCGTGGGCGGGAAATGCCGATCGACCGGCTGCGCGCGCGGATCGACGGTGCGGCGATGACCCCGATGCCCGTCCACCGCATGACCGGCCCGATCGACACCGGCCTGCGCGACGACGGCCGGACCGATCTGGACACGTTGCCGGTCGAAACCACCGAACCCGGCACCGATCACAGCCGGCTGGATATCGTGCGGCCCGACCGTCGCCTGTTCGCGGTCGCGCGGCTGGGCGCGGCGGACCGACCCTTTGCCGCGCTGGTCCTGCCGCTGACCCGCGGCGCGATCGACGTCGCCGATGCGCAGGGCTTCACCGGCATCGCGTTCGAAGCGCGCGGGGCAGGGAGCTATACCGTCACGCTCGACAGCTATGGCCTGACGCCCGCCCGGTTCTTTCGCGCCGGCTTCGCGGCGGATACGGAGCGGCGCGCGATTCGTATCCCATTCGCCGCCTTCGCCAGCACCGATCCGGGAACGTCGCTGGACCCGACCCGGCTGCGCAGCGTCAGTGTGCGTCTGGAGGGGACGCCGGGTGGTCGGGGGTGGCTGGAACTGGCGCAGGTCCGCTTCTACCGCTGAGATAGCGGTCGCGGTCCAGCGCGTCCTCCAGCCGCGCGACGGTGGTCGCGACCGCAAGGTTGGCGCTGGCCGACGGGACGGTGCGCGTCATGTCGAGCAACCGGTCGAACGGCAGGACGAAGCCCACCACCAGCGCGGTCTGTTCGGGTGCGACGCCCACCGCCGACAGCACGGCGGCGAGCATGAACAGCGATGCGGACGGCACCGGCGCAGTCCCGAACGCGGCCAGCGCGCCGGTCAGCAACACCGTGCCCAGCACCAGCGGGGTCGTCGCCACCCCGAACGCCTGCAACGCGAAGACCGACAGCAACCCGACATACATCGCGGTCCCGTCCTTGCCGATGCTGGCTCCCAGCGGCAGCACGGTCGAATAGACCGGCCGCGCGATGCCCAGCCGATCACCCGCCACGCGCATCGCCACCGGCAGCGTCGCCGAAGACGACGCGGTCGAGAACGCCACGACCAGCGCGTCGACGATGCCGGCATAGAAGGGCCGCACCGGCAACCGCGCGACCAGCCGCAGCAACAGCGCATGCACCACGCCCAGTTGCGCCAGCGACCCGAGCACCACCGCCACCGCCAGCCATCCGACATGGACGAACACCGCCAGCCCGTGCGTCGCCACCGCGCCCGCGATCAGCGCGAACACCCCGAACGGCGTCGCCTCCATCACCAGCGCGACGATGCGCAACAACACCGCCGACAGCGATTGCAGCAGCGCGGCGAACGGCCGCCCCGCCTCCCCCGCAAATACCGTGCCGACCCCGGTCAGGATCGCGACGAAGATCAGCGCCAGCATGTCGCCGCGTGCCAGCGCCTCCACGATGTTCAGCGGTACGATGCCGACCAACTGGTCGTACGGCGTCACCGGCGTGCCCAGCGCATGCGGCTGCGCACTGCCCAGCGCCGCATCGATTCCCGGACGGACGATCAGCGCGACGGCGATGCCGACCGACACCGCGACGAAGGTCGTGGCCGCGAACAGCGCGATCGTCCGCCCGCCCAGACTGCCCAGCCGCTTCGGATCGGCCAGCGCAGCGATGCCGGCCGCAATCGTCACCAGCACGATCGGGGCGACCAGCATGCGGATCGCACGGACGAACAGGTCGCCGATGAACGCGACCCATGGCGCGGCCTGCGGCCACAGCAGCCCCAGCAACAGCCCGAGCGCGAGGCCGCCCAGCACGCGTTTCCACAACGGGATCGCGAACCAGCCACTCATGGGCAGGAACCGCCGGTGCGGTGGAGCAGGGCGCGTCCCGCCGCGACGCCGGTCGCCCGCCCGCCATCGACCGCGATCCGGCCGTTGACCAGCACGGTGCGTACGCCGATCGCCGGTCGTGTCGGATCGGCATAGGTCGCCTGCGCCGCATAGGTCTTTGGATCGAACACGACGATATCGGCGAAGCGTCCCGGCGCGATCCGTCCGCGTCCGGTCAGACGGAATGTGTCGGCGGCCAATGTCGCGCTGCGATCGATGAACTGGCGCAGCGTCAGCACGCGGTCGGCGCGGACATATTTCGCATATTTGCGCGCGAAGCTGCCATAGACGCGCGGATGGCCGGGCGATGCGTCGGAACCGGTCATGACCCATGGTTGCCGCATGAACGCGGCGATGTCGTCCTCGCGCTGGTTGAACGACGCGACCGCCGGGTCGGCGACGCGGATCGTGGCGATGGCGGCGGCGACCGGATCGATCCGCATCCGCGCCGCGACGGCGGCCAGCGTGCGGTCCTTTTCCGCGCCCTCGGTAATCAGCAACCTGTCCGCTCCGCCGCGCTTGCGCAGGTTTTCGACCATGTCGGTGCGTAGCCGTGCGTCGCCCAACCGGCTCAGCAGCGCCTGTCGCCCGCCGTCCTGCGCCCATAACGGCACCAGTGCCGCGACCAGGCTGGTGCCCGATGCCGACCATGGATATTGATCGGCGGTCACGTCCTGCCCCCGGGCGCGGGCGGCGGCGACCTTTGCGATGATCGCCGGTGCCTGTCCGTGCACGTCGACGCCCAGCGCCTTGATATGGCTGATATGCGTCGGCATTCCCGCCTGTCGTCCGATCGCGATGGCTTCGTCGATCGCTGCCGACAGCCCGACGGTATAACTCGATTCGTCGCGGATATGGCTGTCATACCACCCGCCGCGCTTCCCCGCCTCGCGCGCGACCGCGACGACTTCGTCGGTCGTGGCGAAGCTTTGCGGGGCATAGAACAAGCCGGTCGACAGGCCTATCGCACCGCCGCACATCGCCTTCGCAACGATGCGCTGCATCCGGGCCAGTTCGGCGGCGGTCGGCGCGCGGCGGGCAGTGCCGATCACCTGCGACCGGATCGCGCCGAACCCGGCAAAGGCGGCATAGTTGATCCCGACCGGGCGCGTCGCCGCGCTGCCCAAAATCTTGGCCATGTCAGGATCGCCGCCGCCGTCATTGCCGATGAACGTCGTCGTCACCCCCTGCATCAGGAACGGCAGCACCAGCCGCGTGCGGGCTTCGGGCGACGCCAGCATGTCGCCGACATGCGCGTGCGGATCGATGAAGCCCGGCGCGACGATCATGCCGGTCGCGTCGATCGTGCGCCGCGCGGACAGCGTCAGCCGGCGACCGGTGGCGACGATCCGGTCGCCGCGTACCGCCACGTCGCCGGTGAACGGTGCGCCGCCGCCGGGATAGACGGTGCCGCCACGGATCAGCACGTCGACCGGCGCGGGCGCGACCCCCAGCAACAGCAACGCGGCAAGGATGCGCCGGCTCACCCCCAGAATCCCGGTTCGGGCGCGCACAGCCATCCGCCATCGTCGCGCACGCCACCCGTCCGGTCCTGCGCCAGCCATAGCGGACCGTCCAGATCGACATAGTCGCTCAGCGCCGCGATGCGCAGCGCGGGGGCGATGCCCAGCGACGATGCGACCATGCACCCCGTCATCACGCCCAGCCCGCGCGCCCGCGCCGCCGTCGCCAGGTCCAGCGCAGCGGTCAGCCCGCCCGCCTTGTCCAGCTTGACGTTGACCACCGCATAACGCCCGATGATCCGGTCGAGATCGGCGGCGACGTGCGCCGCCTCGTCGGCGCATAGCGGAACGCCGGCATCATATCCCGCCAGCCACGCATCGTCGCCGGCGGGCACCGGCTGTTCGATCAGCGCCACCCGCGCGTCGATCAGCACCGGACGCATCGCGTCGAGCAGGGAGCGGTCCCAGCCTTCGTTCGGGTCGACGATCAGGTCGGGGCCAGGCGCGGCGGCGCGTACCGCGCGGATCTGTGCGGCGGGATCGCTGGCGTCGACCTTGACCTTCAGCAACGGGACATGCGCGACGCGCGCGGCGGCGGCATGCATCGCATCGGGCCGGTCGATGACGATCGTGATCGCGCTCGCGACCCGTGCGGGGGCGGGCGGGGCGGCCCCGTCCCGATCCCACAGCGCGCAGTCGATCGCGTTGCGCGCGGCACCGGGCGGCAGCAACGTCGCGAGCGCGGCCCGGTCCGCCCCCGCCTCGATCGCCGCGCGGACGCCGTCGATCTGCGCCAGCACGTTCGCGATCGTCTCGCCATAGCGGGCATAGGGGACGGCCTCGCCCCGTCCGGTGCGGCCATCGCCCGTGATCGTCGCGACGATCACGTCGGCCTGCGTCTTGACCCCGCGCGAAATGCGGAACGGACTGTGCAGCGCCAGCGCCTCGTGGACCGCCGACAGCGTGACCGTCATCGCAGCATGTCGACGACCGTCGCCACCCCGAAACGCACCGGATCGGTGCAGGGCAACCCGATCTCGCCCGCCACCCGATCGCACAGCGCGCGGGCCGCACTTTCGGCCAGCGCGGAGGTGTTGAGGCATATGCCAACGCCGCGCACCTGCGGGCTGGTCAGCCGCGCCAGTTGCAGGTTGAGCGCCAGCGTTTCGGCCAGACCGGGCAGGGGCTGTCCGGGCAGGCCGCGCATGTGCGCGCGGCCCGGTTCGTGGCACAGCACGATCGCGTCGGGCTGGCTGCCGTGGAGCAGCCCCAGCGACACGCCGGCGAAGCTGGGGTGGAACAGCGATCCCTGCCCCTCGATCACGTCCCAGCCTTCGGTGCGGGGCGGGGTGATCCGCTCGATCGCGCCCGAGATGAAGTCGGCGACCACCGCGTCGATCGGCACGCCGTCGCCCGCGATCAGGATGCCGGTCTGTCCGGTCGCGCGGAAATCGGCGGGGATACCGCGCGCCTGCAACTCGCGGGCGATGGCCAGCGTCGCGTACATCTTGCCGACCGAACAATCGGTGCCGACCGTCAGCAGCCGCTTGCCCGCGCGGTGACGACCCGTCCCGACCTTCAGGTCGGCGGGCGGATCGCGCACGTCGAACAGCATGACGCCCGCTTGCCGTGCCGCCGCGACGAGGCGCGGATCGTCGCGCAGCCGCTGGTGCAGCCCCGACGCGACGTGCATCCCGCACGCGATCGCGGCCAGCGCATCGTCGACCAGCGCGTCTTCCAGCACGCCGCCGGCATTGGCGATGCCAAGGACCAGCGTCCGCGCACCCCGCGCCGCGCCCTCCGCCATCGTCACCCGGTCCAGTCCCAGCGTCAGTACGCAATCGTCGTGGCGGAACTCGCCGACGCAGGCATCGGGCCGGAATACCGCCAGCCCGCGCGAGGTCTTGATCCCGATCGCGTCGTTGCAATGGCCAAGATAGAGCAGGAACGGCGACGGGATCATGTCAGGCTCCGGTTGGAATCGACCGATGCTAGGGGCGGGCGACGCCATGCGCCAGAGCGGATCGACCCATCGTGCGCGCGAACAGCAGGATCACGACGAACGCCACCGTCGGCACTAGCATCGCGGTCTGGATCGTCAGTATGTCATGGCTCAGCCATCCCATCAGCGGCGGAAACACCGCGCCGCCGATGATCGCCATGACGATCAACGGTGCGCCCAGCGTCGCCCGTTCGCCCAGATCGCGGACGCCCAGCGAAAAGATCGTCGGGAACATGATCGACATGAAGAAGCTGACCAGCCCCAGCGCGCCGATCGCGACCCAGCCCGATGCGAACGCCGCGACCAGCGTCAGCACGATGCACGCCTGCGCACACCATGCCAGCAGGCGCGTTCCCGACACCTTCTGCATCAGCGCGGTGCCGACCAGCCGCCCGATCAGGAACAGCGCAAGGCTGACCGACAACAGATACGCCGCCTGCCGTTCGGGGGTGGCGGGGCTGATCGCCTTCACGAAATCAACGAAGAAGCTCCACACGCCGACCTGTGCCCCGACATAGAAGAACTGCGCGACCACCGCGCCGCGCAGCGCGGGGACGCCGATCACCGACCGCAGCCCGGCCAGCGTACCGCCACGCTCGCCGCGTACGATGTCGGGCAGCCGCACCACCGCCACCGCCGCCGCGATCAGCAGCACGACGCCGGCCAGCACCAGATAGGGCAACTGCACCGTCTGCGCCTCCGCGATGCGATAGGCTTCCAGCGTCGCGGGCGTCATCGCGTCGATGGTCGCGCGGTCGTGTTCGACCCCCGAAAAAATGAACAGCGCGCCGATGCTGGGGGCCAGCGATCCGCCGAGGCCGTTGAACGCCTGCGCGAGGTTCAGCCGCTGTTCCGCACGCGCCGGATCGCCGAACGCGACGATATACGGATTGGCGGCGGTTTCGAGGAACGCCGCGCCGGCCGCGATAACGAACAGCGCGCCGAGGAACGCGCCATACACCCGAATCTCCGCCGCCGGATAAAAGAGCAGCGCGCCAACCGCATAGAAGCTCAGGCCCGCCAGAATACCCGCGCGATAGCCGAAGCGGCGCATCACCATGCCGGCGGGCAGCGCCATCACGAAATAGCCGAGGTAGAAGACGAACTGGATGAAGCCGGCTTCCGCCCGGCTGAGCGCCAGCGACTTCTGAAACTGACGGATCAGGATGTCGTTGAAGTTATTAGCAATCGCCCAGAGGAAGAACAGGCTGACGATGACCGCGAAGCCCGCCTTGTAGCCCGGTGCGATGAACGGGTGGCGGCCGTCGCCGGGTTGGGGCGAGGGCGTATCGGCAAGGATCGGGATCGGCATGGCTTCCTCTCGACCCGGCAATTTCCGGGTTCATTATTGGTCGTGATAGCAGGGTAATCGCCCGATCCTGCGGCAATTGCCGTTCGGGCCGCCCGTTGGCGGGGGTGGTAGAACCGGCTGCGAAGCAACGCCGGGGAGGTGCCCGAAGGTTCAGGCACCGGTGGATCACGCGTGGTCGGTCAGGCGAAAGATCGCGGCCATCGGCGTCCAGCGACTGCCGTCCGGCGCGTGCGGCAACGCGCGCTGAAATGCGCCCATCCTCGCTTCCCATGCGACGACGTCGGGGTCGGCGGCATCCGCCGCCGCCTTTGCCGCCGCGTCGAACGTAGCATCGGCGGTTACGACCATCGCCAGACGGGCGCCGGTGCGGAAAATCTCCATCTGCGTGATGCCGCTCGACCGGATCGACGCCAGCACCGCCGCGGGCACGTTGCCCGGCCGGTGCCAGCGTTCATATTCCGCGATCGCTGCGGTATCGTCGACCAGATCGAGCGTCAGCACGCGGATCATGCGTTGGACCAGCCGCCGTCGATCACGTGCACCGCGCCGGTGGTATAGGACGATGCGTCGGACGACAGGTACAGCGCGAGTTCCGCGATCTCCTCCGCCCGGCCCAGCCGACCCATCGGCTGGCGCGCGGTGAACGACGCGCGGGCTGCCTCCGCATCGCCGGTCGCGGCCATCCGTTCCTCCAGCGACGGCGATTGCACCGTACCGGGGCAGATCGCGTTGCAGCGGATACCCTGCGCCACGTAATCGAGCGCGACCGATTTGGTCAGTCCGATTACCGCCGCCTTCGACGCGGTATAGACGAAGCGGTTGGGCACCGCGATCACATGGCTGGCGACCGACGACATGTTGACGATCGACCCACCGCCGCGTTCGATCATCGCGGGCAACAGCGCGCGGATCAGTCGGTATTGGGCGCGGACGTTCAGATCGAACGAGAAGTCCCAGTCGCTTTCGTCGGTCGTCAGGATCGTGCCCGCATGGACGAAGCCCGCGCAGTTGAACAGGCAGTCGACCCCGCCTGCTTCGGCAGCGAAGGCGACGATCGCGGCGGGATCGAGCAGGTCGACGACATGCGGCTCGCATCCGTCCAGCGTCGCGAGCGCGTCGCCGTTGCGGTCCAGCGCCAGGACGCGCGCGCCTTCGCGCGCGAACAGTTCGGCGGCGGCGCGGCCGATGCCTTGCGCGGCGGCGGTGACGATGGCGGTCTTGCCGTTCAATCGGGACATGAAAACTCCGGGGATGGGACGGGGGCGTCGGGGCGCACCAGTCCGGCATGGATCAGATCGGCCCACAGGCCGGGTGGAACGGGACAGGACGCCAGCGCCACCGCCTGCGCGACCTCTTCCGCATCCGCCATGCCGGGGATGACGGCGGACACCGCAGGATGGGCGAGCGGGAATTGCAACGCGGCGGCGGCCATCGGCACGCCATGACGGCGGCATAGATCGGCGATCGCGTCGACCCGCCGGACGATATCGGCGGGCGGCGGCGCGTAATCGTAATGCGCGCCGGGGACGACGCCGGTGGCGAGGATGCCCGAATTATACGGGCCGCCGACGATCACCTCCACCCCCAGCGCCGCGCAACGCGGCAACAGCCGGTCGAGCGCCCCCTGTTCGAGCAGGGTATAGCGGCCCGCCAGCAGGATCGCGTCGAGTTCCACCCGGTCGAGCAGTTCCTCGCAGATCGCGATCTCGTTCACGCCGATACCGATCGCGCCGACGGCCCCGGCATCGCGCAGATCGCGCATCGCGCGGTAGCCGCCGTCCAGAAACGTCGCGAGGTGCGCGGGATGGTCGTCGCCATGCGTCGCACGGCCCAGATCGTGCGCCAGCAACAGGTCGATACGATCGCGCCGCAACCGCGACCGGCTGGCATCGAAGCTGCGTGTCACGCCGTCCTGCGAATAATCGAACATGCTTTCGACCGGCTCGGGCGATATGAAACCCTGTCGCTCGGCGGTCAGGTCGCGATCGGCGACCGGGGCCAGTACCCGGCCGACCTTGGTCGAGACGAAGGCGTCGCCGGCCGGATCGAGTTCAGCCAGCGTCGCACCCAGCCGCCGTTCGGACAGGCCGAACCCGTAATGCGGTGCGGTATCGAAGCGGCGAATGCCCGCGTCCCAAGCGGCGACGATCGTCGCGCGGGCGGCATCGTCGCCGACCGGCCGGTACAGGTTCCCGATCGCTGCCCCGCCGAAGCCCAGCTTCGCCGGAGCGTGCCCTTGCGTCATACGCCTATCCTCTCCGCGCCGTGTATCTGCGAAGATGTTTCACCTGTCAAAACCCAATACGCGACGCCCGCTTCACTTGATACGGTAGGTCGCGCAGAGCTTGTTCCCAGCGGGATCGCGAAGATAGGCAAGGTACAGCACACGCCCGCCGGTAGCATTGCGCGGGCCCGGCGGATCCTCGATCGCCGTGCCGCCATGCGCCAGACCGGCGGCATGCCATGCATCGACCGTGTCGGGCGAGCTGGCGAGGAAGCCGATCGTTCCGCTATTGGCGCTGCTTGCCGTCCCGCCGTCGATCGGCCGGGTGATGACGAAACGTCCGCCATCATACTGATAGACCAGCAGCCCCCGTTCATCGACTACGCCTTCGTCCGTTCCCAACGTGCCGAGCGCGGCATCGTAGAAGCGTTTCGCGGCGGCGATATCGTTGCTGCCCAACATCACATGGCTGAACATCAGTACACCACCACCGAGCGGATGCTTTCGCCCGCGTGCATCAGGTCGAAGCCCTTGTTGATCTCCTCCAGCGAGAGGACGTGGGTAATCATCGGGTCGATCTCGATCTTGCCGTTCATGTACCAGTCCACGATCTTCGGCACGTCGGTCCGCCCCTTCGCCCCGCCGAACGCGGTGCCGCGCCAGTTGCGACCGGTTACCAGCTGGAACGGGCGGGTGGCGATTTCCTTGCCCGCTTCGGCGACGCCGATGATGATGCTGGTGCCCCAACCGCGATGGCATGCCTCCAGCGCCTGTCGCATCACGTCGGTATTGCCGGTGCAATCGAACGTATAGTCCGCCCCGCCATCGGTCAGCGCGACGAGATGCTGGACCAGGTCGCCCGACACGTCCTTCGGATTGACGAAATGGGTCATGCCGAACCGGCGGCCCCATTCTTCCCGGTCGGGATTGATGTCGACGCCGACGATCATGTTCGCGCCCGCCATCCGCGCGCCCTGCAGCACGTTCAGCCCGATGCCGCCCAGGCCGAAGACGATCACATTGTCGCCCGGCGCGACCTTGGCGGTGTTCACCACCGCGCCGACGCCGGTGGTGACGCCGCACCCGACATAGCAGCTCGTCTGGAACGGGGCGTCGGTGCGGATCTTCGCCACCGCGATTTCGGGCAGCACCGTAAAGTTCGAGAAGGTCGAGCAGCCCATGTAATGGAAGATCGGCTGCCCCTTGTAACTGAACCGGGTGGTGCCGTCGGGCATCAGCCCCTTGCCCTGAGTCGCGCGGATCGCGGTGCACAGGTTGGTCTTGCCCGACAGGCAGCTTTTGCACTGGCGACATTCGGGCGTGTAGAGCGGGATGACGTGATCGCCGACGGCGACGCTGGTCACGCCCGCCCCGACCTCGCGGACGATCCCCGCACCTTCATGGCCCAGCACGCTGGGGAA
The DNA here is from genome assembly GCF_014842075.1 of Sphingomonas sp. CFBP 13720. GTDB lineage: Bacteria > Pseudomonadota > Alphaproteobacteria > Sphingomonadales > Sphingomonadaceae > Sphingomonas. Next base: position 432,484 of record NZ_JACYVA010000002.1, on the reverse strand, counting down.
CAGCCCCTCGCTGTCCAGCCCGTCGAGGGTATAGGCATCGGTATGGCAGATGCCGGTCGCCATGATCTCGATCAGCACTTCGCCCGCCTTCGGGCCTTCCAGATCGAGTTCGACGATTTCGAGCGGGCGTTTCGCTTCGAACGCAACGGCGGCGCGGGTCTTCATCGGGTGTCTCCTAAGCTGACGACGGGGTAGCGGCGCAGGACGGGGATCGGCAAGGGGGACGCGGCGTTCGGGATGCGTTAGAGCGTCCGCCATGTCGCTTCGTCCGTTCGCTGCCGGTGCCGCGCTGCTCCTGTCCGCCTGTGCCGGCGGTTCCTATCGTCCGGTCAGCGACGACATGGTCAAAATCGGTCCGCCCTACCGCGTCCGGGGCGTCGCCTATGTCCCCGCCGCCGATCCCGCTTATGACATGCTCGGTCTGGCCAGCTGGTATGGCAGCGAATCCGGCAACCGTACCGCCAATGGCGAGCGGTTCCGCGCACGATGGGTCACCGGCGCGCATACCACGCTGCCCCTGCCCAGCTATGTCGAAGTGACCGCGCTCGACACGGGGCGACGGATCGTCGTGCGGGTCAACGATCGCGGGCCGTTCACCGGCAGGGGGCGGATCCTCGACCTGTCGCGCGGGGCGGCGGAGGCCTTGGGCGTGCGCGGTGCCGGGGTAGTGCCGGTGCGGGTGCGCGTGGTGTCGCCCGACGAACGCGACCGTGCACTGCTGCGACGGGGCAAGCCGGCGCGCGACCTGCCGCCGGTGGACGAGCGAACGCGGGCGAACTTGCGCGAGCAGTTGCGGGCGGCGGGGCTTTGACTGCGGGATGACGGTCATACCGGTGTGTCCTGCGGCGGCGCACGGCGTTCGGAGATTCCGGGTTCTAGTTCGGATTATTGGATTAATGGCAGGTGTTTGCAGGCGGCAGGGCGGCCGTCGATGTGCCAAAGGTCACAAAAGTCACACTCGTGGTGCGAAATCGCCTTCGCTCCTTTCATGCCGGTTGGCGACCGGACGAGGGCGACGGAGGGCCGGATCGGATCGTTGCCCGGGCGATCCTGCTGCACGGTTCATCCGGTCGGTAGCGAAGTATGCTGGCCGTCCTGCGATACACCATTCGGCTGGTCAGACGGTCATTCGGGATGCGCGGGTTTCGCCGCATCGGGCGCGGCGTGGAGTCCGGCAGCGGGGCATGGGGTCCGGCGAGGTCAAGGAGCAGGGTCGCAGGACGGCCCGGTGCGGATCATGGCGCGGTGCGGCGGTGTAGGAAAGCGGTGATTGCCGGTCGTATCGGGGCGGTGCAGGCAGCGGCGACGCGAAAAGGGCGGCCCGTTGCGGGGCCGCCCTTTTGCTTTCTGTCAGCGCCATGGGCAAAGCCCATGTCGTCGGTCGCTGCCTTGGGCAGCGCCGGCCGCTCGCGCCGAGTATGGCCTTGGTCCAGCTTCGCTGGACCTTGGCTCAGCGCGAGTAGAACTCGACCACGAGGTTCGGTTCCATCTTCACCGGATACGGCACTTCGTCCAGCGTCGGCACGCGGGTGAAGGTCACCTTTGCAGCACCCTCGGTGGCGACGTACTCGGGAATATCGCGTTCGGCCAGCGTCTGTGCTTCGAGGACCAGCGCCATTTCCTGCGCCTTGGTGCCCAACGTGATCTCGTCGCCGACGAAGCAGCGGCGCGATGCGATGTTGCACTTCACGCCGTTGACGCGGACGTGGCCGTGGCTGACCAGCTGACGCGCCGACCACACGGTCGGGGCGAACTTGGCGCGGTACACGATCATGTCGAGACGCTGTTCGAGCAGGCCGATCAGGTTCTGACCGGTATCGCCCTTCATGCGCGACGCTTCTTCATAGGTGCGCTTGAACTGCTTCTCGGTCACGTCGCCATAATAGCCCTTGAGCTTCTGCTTGGCGCGCAGCTGGATACCGAAGTCCGAGATCTTGCCCTTGCGGCGCTGACCATGCTGGCCGGGACCGTATTCGCGCTTGTTGACCGGGCTCTTGGGACGACCCCAGATATTCTCGCCCAGGCGGCGATCGAGCTTGTACTTGGCGCTGGAGCGCTTCGACATCGTAAATCCAATGCAATTGCAGTAACGTTTGACCTTGCCCGACGGAGATAGTCCGGCGGACAGGATCGCGGCTCCCGGTATTCGCTTCCGACATGTCGCGAGGGACAATGCAGGGCCGCCGCTTCACCGGGAATGCGGAGCCGATTGCGAAGGGGCGCGCCTAGCCGCCGGCCGGGCGCGAGTCAAGGCGGTGGGCGATCAGTAGTTCTGCTGGCGGCTGCTGCGGCGACGCATCGCGTCCACGTCGCCGTCGTTCACCTTGTCGACCGCCGACCATTCCGCCGCGGTATGACACACGCGGCGAACGGCGACGCGCGATCCGGTCGGTGGCGACAGACGGTCGACAGCGCGGGCGAACGCGCTAAAGCGGCGGCATGACGACCAAGGCTCCGCTCGATCCCGCCGATTGCACCACGATGATGGAGGTCCGTGCCGGGGTCGACCATGTCGATCGCGACCTGATCGCGCTGCTCGCCCGCCGCTTCGGCTATATGCGGGCGGCCGCGCGCATCAAGCCCGACCGGAATGCGGTGCGCGACGAGCCGCGCAAGGCGCAGGTGATTGCCAACGTCCGTGCCGCCGCTGCCGATGCGGGGGTGCCCGATGCGATCGTCGCCGATCTATGGGAACGGCTGGTCGAGGCGTCGATCGCGTACGAACTGGTGACGTTCGACCGCACGCGGGGATAGTCGGAACGTCGGTCGGGTTCGGGGGCGAACGGCGTGTTCGCAACGGATGCTTCCCGGTTTTGCAGCAAGCTGCCCACGCCGCCGCTGCTACCGCCGTCGCTTGGCACCATCCAGCGCCGACAGCACGCCGCGCATCGTGCGGACTTCCTGCGACGTCCAGCCGGGCTTGGTCAGCAGCGTGCGCAGTGTCCGGCGCGAGGTCGTGGCGCGTTCGGGCGGGAAGAAGAAGCGTGCAGCCTCCAGCATCTCGTCAAGCTGGCGGATCATGCCTTCCAGCTCGTCATGCGGTGCGGGAATACCGAGGTCGACGGTGGGCGGACTGGCCAGCCCTTCGCCCTTCGACCATTCATACGCGACGAGGATCACCGCCTGCGCGAGGTTGAGCGATCCGAATTCGGGGTTGATCGGCACGGTCAGGATCGTGCGGGCGAGCGCCACGTCGTCGGTTTCCAGCCCCGAGCGTTCGGGTCCGAACAGGATCGCGGATCGGCCCGGTTCGCTGCGGATCGCGCCGGCGGCGGCTTCGGGCGTTACGACCGGCTTGGTGATGCCGCGCTTGCGGACCGTCGTCGCATAGACATGCGCGCAGTCGGCCACCGCCTCCGCGACGCTGTCATAGACGACCGCGTCGCGTAGCACCCGGTCCGCGCCGCTGGCCGCCGGACCGGCCTCCGGATTCGGCCAGCCGTCGCGCGGCGCGACGAGGCGCAGTTCGGTGAGGCCGAAATTGAGCATCGCCCGCGCGGCCTTGCCGATGTTCTGGCCGAGTTGCGGGCGGACGAGGACGATGACCGGCGGGGGGGATTGCGGACCGCGTTCGTCCATCTCCACTCCGTCCGTCCTGAGCAGGGGCTGAGCCCGTCGAAGACCGGTATCGAAGGACTTGCGCGCCAGTGCCTGTGCCGTATCCCAGTCGCCCGCGATCAGCGCTTCCTTCTTCGCACGCGACCAGCCCTTCAGCTGCTGTTCGATCGCCTGTGCCTGTTCGCGGGTCGGCACCGTTTCGCTCCATGCCAGCGCGATCGGACGGCGCGCCTGCGTGAAGCCTTCGATCTCGCCCGCCTGATGCTGCGCGACGCGCCGTTCGAGGTCGTCGGTGTGACCGACATAATATTTCCCGTCGGAACAGCGCAGGATATAGGCGGCGAAACTCATCTCGGTCCTTCGATACGCGTCTTCGACTACGCTCAGCCGCTACTCAGGATGGACGGCAAGGGGAAGGGGGCAGGGCGGATGAGAAGAAAGTGGCGGCAGGTTTCGGGCGAACGGATCGCCAAGGTATGCGGTCCTCTACGGCTACATGCCGACAGGCTCGATGCCGCCCGAACCTGGCCGAACGCAATGACGCAGTCGTTCCAGACGGGAGGCCGGGTAGCATTGCGTTATCTCACAGCCCTGCATCAGGGCTCGGCGCGGGTTCTCGACGGACGCATCGCGACGGGCTCGATGCTGCTCGAACCGAACGGGGGTCGCGGGGTGCGGGTGGGTAAGGGGGGGCGCTATTCCCGTCCCGCCTCGCCGACATTGCCCGCGAAATCCTCGAAGTCCTTTGCCTCGCGGAAGTCCTTGTAGACGCTGGCGAAGCGGATGTACGCGACCGGGTCCAGGCCGCGCAGCCCCTCCATCACCAGTTCGCCGATGCGTTGCGACGGGGTCTCGCTCTCGCCGGTCGTTTCCAACTGGCGCTGGATGCCGGAGACGAGCCGTTCGACCTGGACCGGGGTGATCGGGCGCTTGCGACACGCGGTCGCGACCGAACGGAGCAGTTTCTCGCGATCGAAGGGCTGGCGGCGATCGCCCGACTTGACGACGGTCAGGTCGCGCAACTGGATGCGTTCGAACGTGGTGAAGCGTGCGCCGCAGGCCGCACATTGCCGCCGCCGCCGGATCGCCGCGCCGTCGTCGCTGGGGCGGCTGTCCTTTACCTGGCTATCGTCATGGGCGCAGAACGGGCAGCGCATCGAGGTTCCTGTCGGTTCGCGGATCGCCGCCCGGACGGTCGCGGCACCATGTCGGCGGCCGCGACCGGGATTGGGTCAGACGCGCTTCTTCGCCTTGAAATACGCATAGCCGGCACCCGCCGCCGCGCCGATCAGCGGGCCGACGAACGGCACCGGGATCGCGACGACCGCGCCCAGCGCACCCCATTTCGCCATGCTCTTGCCGAGCGTCTTGTCCTTCATGTCCATGATGATCCTTACAGGCCGGGGTAGATCGGGAAGCGTTCGCACAGCGTGCGGACACGGGCCTTAACGTCCGCCTCGACCGCTTGATCCCCCGTTTCGCCCTTGGCGCGCAGGCCGTCGAGCACGTCGGCGACCATATTGCCGATCTCGCGGAACTCGGCGGTGCCGAAGCCGCGCGTGGTGCCGGCGGGCGATCCGACGCGGATGCCGCTGGTCTTGACCGGGGGCAGCGGGTCGAACGGAATGCCGTTCTTGTTGCAGGTGATCGCGGCGCGCTCCAGCGCTTCGTCCGCGTCCTTGCCGGTGACGTCCAGCGGGGTCAGGTCGACCAGCGCAAGGTGGGTATCGGTGCCCCCGGCGACGAGGTTCGCACCGCGTTCCTTGAGCGTGGCGGCGAGGATCTTCGCATTCTCCACGACGGCGGCGATATAGTCCTTGAACTCGGGGCGCAGCGCTTCGCCGAACGCCACTGCCTTGGCCGCGATGACGTGCATCAGCGGGCCGCCCTGCAATCCGGGGAACACCGCCGAATTGATCTTCTTGGCGATCTTTTCGTCGTCGGTCAGCACCATGCCGCCGCGCGGGCCGCGCAGCGTCTTGTGCGTGGTGGTCGTCACGACGTGCGCGTGGCCGAACGGCGTGGGGTGCAGCCCTGCCGCGACGATGCCGGCGAAATGCGCCATGTCGACCATGAAGGTCGCGCCGACTTCATCGGCGATCGCACGGAATTTCGCGAAGTCGATATGGCGCGGATAGGCAGATCCCCCCGCGATGATCAGCGTGGGGCGATGTTCCTTCGCCAGCCGCTCGACCTCCGCATAGTCGATCAGATGGGTTTCGCGGTCGACGCCATATTGGATCGCGTTGAACCATTTGCCCGACATCGCCGCCCGCGCGCCGTGCGTCAGATGGCCGCCCGCGTCGAGGCTCATGCCGAGGATCGTGTCACCGGGCTTGGTCAGCGCCAGCATCACCGCACCATTGGCCTGCGCGCCCGAATGCGGCTGGACGTTGGCGAAGCCGCAGCCGAACAACTGCTTCGCACGCTCGATCGCCAGCGTCTCGACCTCGTCCGAGGGATGGCAGCCCTGATAATAGCGCTTGCCCGGATAGCCTTCGGCATATTTGTTGGTGAAGACGCTGCCCTGCGCCTCCAGCACCGCCTTCGACACGATGTTCTCGCTCGCGATCAGTTCGATCTGATAACGTTCGCGTTCCAGTTCGTGCGAGACGCCGGCAAAGACGGCGGGGTCGACATCGGCAAGGCCGCGATCGAAGAATCCGTCGGGACGAAACTGGTCGAGGATCTGGGGGCTGGTGCTCATCGGGGCGGCTCCACGGGAAAAACATGATCGCGCGCGCTGTAGTCCCGCCGTCCTCAAAACGCCACCCGTTGCGGGGTTTCGCGCTGGACCGTGGCGTTCGGGGCGGGGCTCTCGCACGAAACCGGAAGGCTTTGGCGGGAAAACCATGTCGAGCGAGTAGTTTACGGCGAGGATCAGATTATTTGCAATAGACGCAAACTCTAATCATGTATTGGTTCATATCGCTGTCAATTGGCAGTTGGTTGACGCCAAGATGCATCCGTCCGTATACGGAGTTCATTGGAGGCCCGTCATCAGGGTCGACAATCGGCCGGGGGGCCGAACGGGGGTTGGCGAATATGGACACTGGGACCGGGTCCGGCCGTCCGGTCGGACGCGCGGCATCATCGGCGCGTGTGCGCGGACATATCGCACCGCTGGACGGGTTGCGAGGATTCGCGGCATTGCTGGTCGTGCTGGCGCACCTTCCGCAACTGGGACTGATTGACACGAAATTGCCGCAGGCCGGCACGTTCGGCGTAATGATCTTCTTCGTGCTCAGCGGGTTCCTGATGGGCCATCTGTATCTGTTCAAGCCGTTCGATGCTGCATCCGCGTTCCACTACATCGCGGCGCGCCTGTCGCGTGTCGTGCCGGCCTATTATCTTGCGATCATCGGCTGTTACCTGTTGTCGCGGTATATCGGGCAGGATTTCGTCTACTATCTGGATACCAGCGGATTCGTGGAACACATGCTGTTCCTCGGCAGCGACTATGTCTTCTGGTCGATCCCGCCCGAGATCGAATTCTATTTCGTGTTCATCGGCATCTGGTTCCTGTTCGCGAGCCGCAACGTCGTACGCATCGCGCCGCTGCTGGCGATCGTCACGGCGCTGCTCATCGTCGCGCATCCGGCGTTTCCCGGCGGTACGGTGCTGAACAAGCTCCACATCTTTCTGGTTGGCGTGGCGGTAGCGGTGCTGCGAAACGCGATCGGCGTCTCGCGGATCAGCAAGTTCGCGGCGTTCTGCACGCAATCGACCGGGATCGGCCTGATCGCGCTGGTCCTTGCCGGCGTAGTGCCGGTCGACAAGACCGCTACCGCCTTCGGATGGGAACTCGGCCGCGTCTATGGCAGCCTGCCGATGGCGCTGGCTTTCGGGGCCATCGTCCTTGCCTTCACGGTCGAGACCCGTTTCGCGGACGCGGTATTCGGCAATCGCTTCGCTCGTGCGTTGGGGGCGTATAGTTTCTCGATCTACCTGCTGCACGTTCCGGTGATGGCCGGCGTCCGAAACCTGCTCGTCCCGCTCGACACGCCGCATGCGGTGCAGATCGTCGCGGCACTGGCAGCGACGGTGGTGGTATCGTTCGCCAGCTTCCACTGCATCGAAAGGCCGTCGCAGAAGATCGTACGCCGGATCATCGTGAGTACAGGGCGCGCGGGACGCAATGTGCTGCGCCGTTTGAACATCGCGCCGGTATGGATGACGGCCGCGCGCAGCGGTACTGCGGCGTAGCGCGGCCAGCCGCCTGTCCCGGGTTGCCGGAGGGTCAGGCGGGCGGCGTGCCCAGCTTGTCGACGCGACGCTGGTGGCGATCGCCGCCGAACGGGGTGGCAAGGAATGCCGATACGCACGCCTTCGCCATTTCCGTACCGATCAGCCGCGCGCCCATCGCAAGGACGTTGGCATCGTTATGCTCGCGGGCCAGCGCCGCCGACAGCGGTTCGGCGACCAGTGCGCAGCGGCAGGCGGCGACGCGGTTGACCGCGATCGAGATGCCGATGCCCGATCCGCACAATGCGATGCCGAACGTGGCATCGCCGCGTTCGACCGCCTGTGCCAGCCGATAGCCATAGTCGGGATAGTCGACGCTGGCCCCGTCATGCGGGCCGAGATCGGCGACCTCGTGCCCCTCATCCTGCAGCCATGTGGCGAGGTCGGACTTGAGCACGAGTGCGGCGTGGTCGGATGCGATTGCGATGCGGGCCATGTCGGCGCTGTAGCCGCAGGGAACCGCGAGCGCTAGGCCGGCATTGGGGGCAGCGAGAGGAACGCGGATGTTGGGCAAGCGAATGATCGTCGGGGTGGCGCTGCTGGCCGCGGGGTGCAGTGCGAACGAGCGGCGCGACGAAGGCCGCGCCACGCAGGCGGCGATCGACAACAGTGCGGAGGCGACGCTGGTGCCCGCTGCCTCGCCGACGCCGACGCCCAGTGCGAGCGCCAGCGCGACGCCGACGCCGGGTCCATCGGCCAGCGGGACGTCGGTCGATGCGACACCCTATCTGGGTCGATGGATCGGCGTCGAGGGAATGGTGCTGAACGTCGCCGCGGTCCCCGCCGGGGTCACGCTGGACATGCAATACGACCTCGACAATCGGGGGACGTTCGCGGGGACGGTCGGTCCGCAGGGCATCGCGTTCACCCGCAACGGTCTGGCGGAAATGTTGAAGCCGGGCGATGGCGCGGCGACGGGGCTTAAATATCTGGCGGACAAGCGCGATTGCCTGATCGTGAAGAGCGGCGAGGGATATTGTCGTGACTGACGTTGCCGCGACCGATCCGGCCGCGCCCCTCGAGCGCCCACGCCTTCCGGCCACGGCGGCGCTGCTCGGCTATGCCGGACTATTGCCGCCGCTTGTCGCCATCGGGATCTGGATGTTCGACCCGATACGCGGCGGCATGGCACTGGCGCTCGCGCTGTTGTACGGCGCGCTCATCCTAAGTTTTCTGGGCGGTATGTGGTGGGGTGCGGCGGCGGCGCGCGTTGCCGGTGCGGCGCTGACATTCTGGCTGACGATCGCGGTGATGCCGAGCCTGATCGCGCTGGCGGCGGGCATGGTGTTTTTCGCGTCGGTCGTGTCGGGCGCCGCGATCCTTGCCGCCGGGCTGTTCGCCTCGCTGCTCGTGGACCTCGCGCTGCTGCGCGCGGGGCATGTGCCGGCGTGGTGGATGCGGCTGCGGGTGCCGTTATCGGTCGGGCTTGGGACATTGACGCTGATCGCCGGGCTGCTTGTGGACCGGTACTAAGCGGTCAGAACCGGCGAAGAGCTCCGACGGTTCGACGCTGGTCGGTCTAGCCGGTAGCACGGAGGCGTTAGAGGGCTATCGCGCCCGGTTGCGGTGCGGATCAGTCGCTACCCGAGCGGGGTGCAACTCGATCAAAACCGGGCCAGCGACGCTTTGGACGATGCCGTCGAACGCTATCCCGCTCAGGCCGCCTTGCGCAGTTCGAGCCGGCCCCAGATTTCGACCAGCGCCTGGGTCAGGTCGCGCATCATCGCCGTGTCGTGCGCCGGACCCGGTGTGAAGCGCAGCCGCTCGGTCCCGCGCGGGACGGTCGGATAATTGATCGGCTGCACGTACACGCCATATTCGCGCAGCAGGATGTCGCTGATCCGCTTGGCCTTGACCGGGTCGCCGACCATCAGCGGCACGATATGCGTCGTGGTATCCATCACGGGTAGCCCGGCATCGGCGAACATCCGCTTCAGCATCGTCGCTGCCGCCTGTTGTCCGTCGCGCTCCGTGCTCGACGCCTTCAGGTGCCGCACGCTGGCGAGCGCGCCCGCGACCAGCACCGGCGACAGGCTGGTGGTGAAGATAAAGCCCGGCGCATAGCTGCGGATCACGTCGATCACCGTGCGATCGGCGGCGATATAGCCGCCCATCACGCCGAACGCCTTGCCCAGCGTGCCTTCGACGATGGTGATGCGCGACGCCGCGTCATCGCGTTCGGAAATGCCGCCGCCGCGCGCGCCGTACATGCCGACGGCGTGGACTTCGTCCAGATAGGTCAGTGCGTTGTACTTGTCGGCAAGGTCGCAGATCGCATGGATCGGCGCGACGTCGCCGTCCATCGAGTACACGCTTTCGAACGCGATCAGCTTGGGAAGTTCGGGATCCTCGGCGGCCAGCAATTCTTCGAGATGCGCAAGGTCGTTGTGGCGGAAGACGCGTTTTTCGCAGCCCGAATGCCGGATGCCCGCGATCATCGACGCGTGGTTCAGTTCGTCCGAAAAGATCACGCAGCCCGGCAGGATTCGCGCGATCGTCGACAGCGTCGCCTCGTTCGAGACATAGCCCGAGGTGAACAGCAACGCGGCCTGTTTGTCGTGCAGGTCGGCCAGCTCGTTTTCGAGATCGATATGGTAGTGCGTGTTGCCGCCGATGTTGCGCGTGCCGCCGGAACCCGCGCCGACGTCGTGCAACGCGTCCTCCATCGCCGCGATGACGGCGGGATGCTGCCCCATGGCGAGATAGTCGTTGGAACACCACACCGTGATCGGCTTCGGCCCGTTATGCCCGGCGAAGCACCGCGCATTGGGGAACTGTCCCTTGTTGCGCAGGATGTCGATGAAGACGCGGTAGCGGCCTTCTTCGTGCAGGCGGTCAATCGCCTGCGCGAATACACGGTTATAGTCGACCGAGCGGGCCGGACTTGCGTCGATGCTCATGGGGCGTGTGTGTATCGTCACACACCCCCGGTTGCCAGCGGATAAAAGCGGTTAGTGTCATCGGGCGGCTGGACAAATTGTCCCAGGGGCGGGGGGCGGTAGTTGTGTGTGGGGGAGGGACCTTCTCGATACGCGCGCTCGGCTACGCTCGATCGCTACTCGAAGCGAACGGGGAGGGGGCGGACGGCAGAAGCTTCGCCCTGCCCGCCCTACAGCGCCTCGAGTCGCCCGAACCCGTACGACCCGAGCGCCGCCGCCAGCGTCCGTTCGCGTTCGCCCAGCCGGGTGAAAACCAGCGTGCCGGGAACGGCGGCGTCCGGGAACGCCTGTCCCGCCGTCAGTACCGCGATCCGGCGGGCGATGCCGGGGCCGCCGTCGACGAAGCGGACATGCGGCGCGATGGCGGTCATGTCGGCTTCGAGCAGTGGAAAATGGGTGCAGGCGTTGACGATGACGTCGATCCGGTCGCCATCGGGCTGCGCGAACAGTCCGGCGAGTTCGGCGGCGATACGGTCGGGCGGCGGTGGGGTGCCGGCCAGCGCCGCCTCCGCCAGTTCGACCAGCGCCGCCGACCCATGGCGCAGGACGGTGCAGTCGCCCGCGAACCGTTCGGCCAGATCGTCGACATAGGGCTGACGGACCGTGGCGTTCGTTCCCAGCACGCCGATGACGCGCGTATGGCTGATCGCGGCGGCCGGGCGGATTGCCGGCACGGTGCCGACGACGGGCAGGTCGAGCGCGGCGCGCACCGCGCCCAGCGCGATGGTCGACGCGGTGTTGCATGCGATCACCACCAGACGCGGTCGATAGCGTTCGACCAGCCGTCCGAGCAGCGCAGGCACCCGGCCGGCAATCTCCGCTTCGGTTTTCGTCCCATAGGGAAATCCCGCCGAATCGGCGACATGGACGATCGGCACGGTCGGCAGCAACCCGCGGGTCGGCGCGACGACCGACAGCCCGCCGATCCCCGAATCGAAGAACAGGATCGGTTGATCGGAAGCGGGCATTTTCGGGCTTTCGCTGGGGCTGCGTTGCATGCGGTCCGCTTACCCCTTACCCTGTGTCCCTTGGACGGCAAGCATGCAGGGGGCCATTCTGCCGAGCGACATTTCCTCGTTGCCGACCGTTGCGGCGGTGCTGATAGGTTATCTGCTGGGTTCGGTGCCGTGGGGCATCCTGCTGACCCGCGTCGCCGGGGCGGGCGACCTGCGCACGATCGGATCGGGCAATATCGGCGCGACCAACGTGCTGCGCACCGGGCGCAAGGGGCTGGCGGCGGCGACGCTGCTGCTCGACCTGTTGAAGGGGGCGGTCGCGGTGTGGATCGCCGCCGCGCTGTTGCCGGGCCACGAACTGGCGGCGGGCGTCGCGGCGTTCATCGGGCATTGCTACCCGGTGTGGCTGCGGTTCCGTGGCGGCAAGGGCGTCGCGACGATGATGGGCGTGGTCGTGGCGCTGCACTGGGAAAGCGGCCTGGCCTATGCGGTCGTGTGGATCGGGTTGCTGGCGTCGCTGCGGATATCGTCGGTGGCAGGGATCGCGGCGGCGATCTCCGCGCCGATCGTCGCGGCATGGGCGGGCCGGTTCGATCTGGTGCTACCGTTCCTCGGGCTTGCCGCGGTCCTCGTGTGGAAGCATCGCGCGAATATCGAGCGGCTGATCGCCGGGCGAGAGCCGAAGATCGGCCGCCCGGGTGCGTGACACGGGCGAGCGACTGGCGGCGTTGCGGCTGATTCGGTCGGCGCGGATCGGCCCGGTGACGTTCCGTCAGTTGATCGCGCGCTATGGCGATGCGGCCGCGGCGATCGCCGCGCTGCCGGGACTGGCGGCGCGGGGTGGCGGCCGCGCACCGACGCTGGCGGACGAGGCGCAGGTGCGGCGCGAGATCGCGACGGTCCGCGCGCTGGGCGGCCGGTATCTGCTGATCGGTGACGCCGGATATCCATCGCTGCTGGCGGAGATCGACACCGCGCCCCCCGCGCTGATCGTGCGCGGCGATGCCGGGTTGCTGGCGCGGCCATGCGTGGCGATGGTCGGCGCGCGCAACGCATCGGCGGCGGCATGCCGGTTCGCGCGCGAACAGGCCGACGAACTGGGCGCGGCGGGCTTTACCGTGGTGTCGGGGCTGGCGCGCGGCATCGATACCGCCGCGCATCAAGGATCGATCGCGCACGGCACGGTCGGCGTGATCGCCAGCGGCATCGACGTGACGTTTCCGCCGGAAAACGCAGGGTTGCAGGAGGACGTAGCGGTACGCGGCCTGCTGGTCGCCGAACAGCCGCCGGGGACGCAGCCGCTGGCCCGCCATTTCCCGTCGCGCAACCGGATCATCGCCGGCATGGCGCTGGGCACGGTAGTGGTGGAGGCCGCGCCGCGATCCGGCTCGCTCATCACCGCACGGCTGGCGGGAGAGGCGGGGCGCGAGGTGATGGCGGTGCCCGGATCGCCGCTCGATCCGCGTGCGCAGGGGTGCAACCTGCTGATCCGCGACGGTGCGACGCTGGTGCAGTCGGCAGCCGACGTGGCGGAGATGCTGCGCCCGATCGATCCGCGCGCGGTACGATCGACCGGCGGCGGCTATGCCGGCGAACGGGTTGCGGCGGATGCGGGCGACGGCGACCGCCGCAGGATCACCGGATTGCTGGGGCCGGTGCCGGTCATCGTCGACGAACTGATCCGGCAGGCGGACTGCGCGCCGGCAGTGGTGCAGACGGTGCTGCTGGAACTGGAGTTGGCCGGGCGGCTGGAGCGGCATGCGGGGGGAAGGGTGGGGTTGATCGGCTGACCGATGCTTACCGCACGCCGCGCCCGAAGGTGTAGGTCAACGCCAGCCCGCCCGAAAGCTGGTTGCGCGAACCGAAGGTGCGGACGACCGGCGATCGGGCGGGATCGCCCGCCAGCCGGTCGTACCGGGTATAGCCATAGACGCCCCAGCGCGACGTGAACTGGCGCAGCAGGCCCGCCGTTGCCCCGATCGCCTGTACCCCGCCATCGGCACGAAAGGCGGGCAGGCCCGATGCCGCCGCGTCGACCGGGACCACGCCGAAATAGGCACGGTGGTAGCGGGCGTCGGCCAACGTCACGCGCGGCCCGATCGAGAACAGCCAGCGGTCCCCGTCGCGCGCGATGTAATCCGCCCCGACATTGGCGATCAGCCCCTTGTGCCCGCCCAGCCCCTGTCGCGCCTCTACCCGGACGCGTAGCGAATCGCCGATCGCATATTGCGCGAAGCCGCCCAGCTCGACGGTAAACCCGACCGAGGGCAGCGCGCCGCCGACCTCGCCGCTGCGCCGCCGTCCTTCGAACCCGAAGGCGGGGCCGAACTGGAACCCGCGCGTGGTGACGACCGGCAGCCCGGCGCTCTCGTCGGGGGCCTCGAACGCGAAGGGGGTGTCGCCGCGCGTGCGCGATACGTCGATGAACGGACGCAGGCTGACCGAATCGGCGCCGGGATAGCTCGGCACCAGTTGCGGTCCCAGCCCGATCCGGGTGCGACGGGGTTCGCGCGGCGCGCTGTCCTGCGCAATGGCGGGGGACATGCCGAAGCCGAGCGAGAGGGCAAGCGCGATCGCGGCCGGGCGGGTGGATATCATCCCGCGAACAAAGCATTTATCGCGCGGTTTGGCAAAGGACGCGGTGGGCATGGGAATGTCATGACAATGTATCGTGCATCCGCCATCGACCCTTGTCGCTTGACGCCCCCCGTTCCGGCTCTCCACTCTCGCGCGTACACGTAAGGGACTTTCGCACCGTCATGCAGCTCGTCATCGTCGAATCGCCCGCCAAGGCGAAGACCATCGAAAAATATCTGGGCGGCGATTACCGCGTCCTCGCTTCCTACGGCCATGTCCGCGACCTGCCGGCCAAGGACGGATCGGTGCATCCCGACGACGGGTTCGCGATGGATTGGGAAACCTATGCGGACAAGACCAAGCAGCTGAAGGCGATCACCGACCTGGCCAAGACCGCCGATCGACTGATTCTCGCAACCGATCCCGATCGCGAGGGCGAAGCGATCAGCTGGCATGTTCAGGAGGTTCTGAAAAAGCGCAAGGCGCTGCCCAAGGAGGTCGAGCGGGTCACGTTCAACGCGATCACCAAGCCCGCGATCCTTGCCGCGATGAAGGCGCCGCGCGAGCTGGATACCGATCTGATCGACGCGTATCGCGCGCGGCGGGCGCTGGATTATCTGGTCGGGTTCACGCTGTCGCCGGTGCTGTGGCGCAAGCTGCCCGGTGCGAAGTCGGCCGGGCGCGTCCAGTCGGTCGCGCTGCGCCTGCTGGTCGAGCGCGAGCGCGAGATCGAATCGTTCGTCGCGCAGGAATACTGGTCGGTCGTCGCGAAGATGGAGGCCGACGGCACGCCGTTCGACGCACGTCTGGTCAAGCTGTCGGGCAGGAAGCTCGACCGGCTGTCGCTGGGCGAGGCCGGCGCGGCGGAGGCGGCGAAGCAGGCGGTGGTCGACGGACGCTTCACCGTCGTCAACGTCGAGACGAAGCCCGCGACCCGCAATCCGCCGCCGCCGTTCACCACGTCGACCCTGCAACAGGAAGCGGCGCGCAAGCTGGGCTTTTCGGCCAGCCACACGATGCGGGTCGCGCAGTCGCTGTATGAGGACGGCGCGATCACCTATATGCGGACCGACGGCGTGCAGATGGACGGATCGGCGATCGATGCCGCGCGCGGCGCGATCGCGAACCGCTATGACGGGTCGTACGTCCCCGACAAGCCCCGCCAGTATCAGACCAAGGCCAAGAACGCACAGGAAGCGCACGAGGCGATCCGCCCGACCGATTTCGGCAAGGACAAGGCGGGATCGGGCGATCACGGCCGGCTGTACGACCTGATCTGGAAGCGGGCGCTGGCCAGCCAGATGGCGTCGGCGCGGATGGAGCGCACCGCCGTCGAGATGGAGGACCAGACCGGGCAGACCGGCCTGCGCGCCACCGGACAGGTCGTGCTGTTCCCCGGATACCTTGCCCTGTACGAGGAAGGGCGCGACGATGCGGCGGACGAGGACAGCCGTCGCCTGCCGTTGTTGCGGTCGGGCGATGCGCCCGCCAAGAAGGACGTCGTCGCCGAACAGCATTTCACCCAGCCGCCGCCGCGCTTTTCGGAAGCGTCGCTGGTCAAGCGGCTGGAGGAACTGGGCATCGGGCGGCCGTCGACCTATGCGTCGATCATCCAGGTGCTGAAAGATCGCGGCTATGTCCGCGTCGAGAAGAACCGGTTCTTCGCCGAGGAAACCGGGCGGTTGCTGACCGCGTTCCTCGAACGATTCTTCGAGAAATATGTCGGCTACGACTTCACCGCCGGGCTGGAGGAGGAGCTGGACGACGTATCGGGCGGGCGGGCCGAATGGCAGGCGGTGCTCGAAGCGTTCTGGCGCGATTTCAAGCCGCGCACCGCCGATGTGATGGAACAGCAGCCGAGCGCGATCACCGCAGAGCTGGACCAGTTTCTGGGCAGCTATCTGTTCCCCGACAAGGCGGACGGCACCGATCCGCGGCTGTGCCCGAATTGCGGCGAAGGGCGGCTTGCGCTGCGCGGCGGCAAGTTCGGTGCGTTCGTCGCCTGCTCCAACTATCCCGAGTGCAAATATACCCGTCGGTTCGCGCAGCCGGGCGGCGAGGGCGATGCCGGACCGGAAGGGCTGGGCAAGGACCCGGCGACCGGGTTGGAGATCGAGCGGCGGTCGGGACGCTTCGGCCCGTATCTCCAGCTGGGCGAGGGCAAGGAGGCCAAGCGCGCGTCGATCCCGAAGGATATCGGCGACATGACGCTGGAATGGGCGCTGAAACTGCTCAGCCTGCCGCGGACGATCGGCAATCACCCCGAAACGGGTGAACCGATCATCGCCGCGATCGGGCAATATGGCCCCTATCTGAAGCATGCCGGCAAATATGCGCGGTTGCAATCGACCGCCGACGTGTTCGAAACGGGCATGAACGCGGCGGTGGTCAAGCTGGCCGAGGCGGCGGCAGGGGGCGGGCGCACGCGTGGCGCGGCGAAGGAGCCGCTCAAGGTGCTGGGCGTGCATCCACGCACCGAGGTCGAGCTGAAGCTGATGGAGGGGCGCTATGGCCCCTATGTCACCGACGGCACGACCAACGCGACGCTGCCCAAGTCGATCGACCCGCAGGCGCTGACGCTGGAGGAAGCCGCGCAGCTGATCGACGATCGCGCGGCGGCGGCACCGGCCAAGGGCAAGAAGAAGCCCGCTGCGAAGAAGGCCGCACCGAAGACAGCGGCGGCGAAGAAGGCGCCGGCGGCGAAGACTGCGGCGAAGAAGGCTCCGGCGAAGAAGCCTGCTGCGAAGACGGCGAAGGCGGCGGATTGAGGCGTTCCCGCCCCCTCCCGTCGGCGGGAGGGGGCGGGGTCCGTCCTATCGTGCGGCGACGCGCAGGCCGCCGCCGGTGACTTCGGTGGAGGCGAGCAGGATCGCCGGATCGACCTGCAACACCGGCTGCTGCCGGCCCTGCCATGCCGCCAGGTCGGTGCGATAGCGGTCATAGGCGCGGAAGAAATCGACGAAGGGCTGGTCGAGCGAGGCGATGCCGGGACCGGCGAACGCATCGATCCCTCCCGCCGGTATCTCCGCGACCTGCGTCAGCATCGGAAGCGCGGTGGCGCAGAAGTTCGCGCGCACCGGCGGCTGGGCGAAATAGTTATACACCCGCGTCATCGCGTCGTCGAACCGGTCCTGCCAGTCGCCGCCGCCGCGTCGATACTCCGCCTCCAGCGCGCGATGCGCAGCGGTGAAGCGCGCGCCATGGACCTTCAGCAGGCGATTATAATGCGCCACGCCGGCCGGATCGCTCACGTCGCATTGCAGCGCCGCGACGTTCAGCGCGGACCGCAGATGCCACAGCGCGGCATCGGTCGACAGCGCACGATTGGGCGTCGCATAGCCGCCGTCCGGCAACATTGCGGGGATGGTGAGATGCGCGGCGGCCCCCATCGGCGGCGTCGGCATGGGCACGGGCGCAGCGGCGACCGCAGGCGGCGGCGGCGCGGCGGCGATATCGGGCGTCTTGCGCGCGCATCCGTTCAGCAGCGCAGCACCGGCGGCGCAGAGCAGGAGCAGGCGTGTACGCATCGAACATCCCCGTTTTCGTCAGGTCCGCAGCATCGGGGAATATGGTTAGCGAGAGGTTAACGTGGAGCGGCGGTTCGGATAGGGGGAGGCGTTCAGGCGGTCGTTAAGTCGGTGCTGCCCGCGCGCCGCAACTGGAATACCGCATGTTCGGCGCGGAAATTCGCCGCCGCCGCCGAGGTGCGCCGTCCGCCCGACAGGAACCACGCATCGACCACCGTAATGCCGCGTTTCGCGACATAGGCGCGAAAATCGTCGATCGTCAGATGGTGGATGTTCGGCGTTTCGTACCATTCCATCGGCAGCAGCGTCGTCACTGGCATCCGCCCGCCCCACAATAGCGAAGCGCGTACCCGCCAGTGCGCGAAATTGGGGAAGGAGACGAACGCCTGCGCCCCGATGCGCAGCAGATGGTCGAGCACGACGTGCGGGCGGATCGCGGTCTGGAGCGTCTGGCTGAGGATCGCGTAGTCGAAGCTGGCATCGGGATAGTCGGCCAGATCGCGGTCGGCATCGCCCTGCATTACTGACAGGCCGCGCGCCATCGCGTCGGCGACATTGTGCGGATCGATTTCCAGCCCGCGTGCATCGACGCCGCGTTCGTCGCGCAGCGCCGCCATCAACTGACCGTCGCCACAGCCGACGTCGAGCACGCGTGTGCCCTTTGCCACGTTCGCGGCGATGATCGCCAGATCGGGACGCAGCGTCATGCCCGTGCCTCGATGAAGCCGCGCATCACCCGGTCGAGTTCGGGCGAATCGAGCAGGAACGCGTCGTGGCCGAACGGCGACGACAGTTCGACGAAGCTGGCGGGGGCACCGGCCGCGTTGAGCGCATGCACGATGTTGCGCGATTCGCCGGTGGGATAGAGCCAGTCGGTATCGAAGCTGACCACGCAGAACCGAGCGCGCGTGGCCCGGAACGCGTTGGCCAGGATGCCGCCATGTTCCTCCGCCAGATCGAAATAATCGAGCGCGCGGGTGATGTAGAGATAGGAATTGGCGTCGAACCGGTCGGTGAACGCCAGCCCCTGATGCCGCAGATAGCTTTCCACTTGGAAATCGGCGTCGAAGCCGAACGTCTTCGATCCCGCCTGTCCATCGGGCCGTGCCTGCAACTTGCGGCCGAACTTCGCGGTCAGCCCCGCTTCGGACAGATAGGTGATGTGCGCGGCCATCCGCGCGACCGACAGGCCGGCGGCGGGGGGCAGGCCGTCGGCATAATAACTGCCGCCGCGCCATGCGGGGTCCGCCATGATCGCCTGTCGCCCGACTTCGTGGAACGCGATGTTCTGCGCCGAATGCCGCGCGGTCGATGCGATCACCACGACCGCGTCGACCCGGTCGGGCAGGGTGGCGGCCCACGACAGCGCCTGCATGCCGCCCATCGACCCGCCGACGACGGCGCGCAGCCGTTCGATGCCAAGATGATCGAGCAGCAGACCCTGCGCACGCACCATGTCGCGGATGGTCAGCACCGGGAAGCGCATCGCCCACGGCGTCCCGGTCGCGGGATCGAGGCTGGCAGGACCGGACGATCCCATGCAACTGCCCAGCACGTTCGAACAGATCACGAAATGGCGGTCGGTATCGATCGGCTTGCCCGGCCCGATCATCCGCGCCCACCATCCGGGCTTGCCGGTGCGCGGATGCGACGATGCGACATGCTGGTCGCCGGTCAGCGCGTGACAGATCAGGATCGCATTGTCGCGCGCAGGCGACAGCGTGCCATAGGTTTCATAGGCGATGTCGATCGTCGGCAACGTCGCGCCGCCGTCGAGCGGCAGCGGCGTTGTCAGCGTGACGCGGCGATCGGGACCGAAACGGGAATCCATCGCCGCCCGGTATAGGCGCGGGCGTCCGGGTTCAAGCATCGGGTCCCCCCGGTCCGTTCTCCCACCGCCCTGCCCCTCGCGCTTGCGTTCGCGCGCGCGTTGCGTCAGTGCCCGCGCCATGAACGCGCCCGTGCCCAAGCCGTGGATTCTCGGCATCGCCCCCTATGTCCCCGGCCGGTCGAAGGCCGATGACGGGCGACAGGTCGCCAAGCTGTCGTCGAACGAAAACCCGCTCGGCACCTCGCCGCACGCGCGTGCCGCGTTCGACACCGCCGACCGCAGCCTCGAACGCTATCCCGATCCCGCCGCCGCCGATCTGCGCACCGCGATCGCCGACGCGCATGGGCTGGACCCCGCGCGGATCATCTATGGCACCGGATCGGACGAGGTGCTGCACCTTGCCGCCGGTGCCTATGCCGGGCCGGGCGACGAGGCGATCTTCGTCCGGTACGGCTTTGCGGTGTATGAAATCGCGGTGCGGCGCGTCGGCGCGACGCCCGTCGTCGCGCCCGATCGCGACCATGCGACCGATGTCGACGCGATCCTGGCGTGCGTGACCGAACGGACCCGGATCGTGTTCGTCGCCAACCCGAACAACCCGACCGGCACGTTCACGGCGCGTGCGGAAATCGCGCGGTTGCACGCTGCATTGCCGCCGCACGTGCTGCTGGTGCTGGATCAGGCCTATGCCGAATATCTGGATGCGGCGGACGACGATCATGGGCTGGAACTGGCGCGGCAACATCCCAACGTGCTGGTCACGCGGACCTTTTCGAAGATCCACGGGCTGGCGGCGGAACGGATCGGATGGGGCTATGGATCGGCCGAGGCGATCGACGCGATGCACCGTATCCGCGCACCATTCAACGTGACCACCGCCGGCCAGCTGGCGGCGATCGCCGCGATCCGCGACAAGAGCTTCGTCGCCGCCAGCCGCGCGCACAATCTGCAATGGCGGACATGGTTCGAAGGCGAGATCGCGGCGCTGGGCAATGCCGGGCTGCGCGCCGTGCCGTCGAAGGCCAATTTCGTGCTGGTACTGTTCGAAGGACCGGTCAGCGCGGGCGATGCGTATCAGGCGTTGATGGACCATGGGTTCATCGTCCGCTGGCTGCCCGGACAGGGACTGGCCAACGGCCTGCGCATCTCGATCGGGACCGAGGCGGAAGTGCGCGGCGTCGCAGCGGCGCTGCGCATGATCGTGGGCGGCTGATGCTGCCGTTCGCCCGCGTCGCCATTATTGGGCTGGGGCTGATCGGATCGTCGATCGCGCGGGCGGTGCGTGCCGACATGCCGGGCGTGCGGTTGACGGGGCACGACGCCGATCCGCAGGCGCGCGACGTGGTGCGCGCGCTGGGCATCGTCGACGACGTGGCGGACCATGCCGGCGCGGCGGTGATCGACGCCGATCTGGTGATCCTGTGCGTACCGGTGGGCGCGATGGGCGCGGTCGCGGCGGAGATCGCTGCCGACCTGCCGGCCGACGCGATCGTCAGCGACGTCGGGTCGAGCAAGGCGGGCATCGCCGCCGCGCTGCGCGAGGCGTTGCCGAACGCCACGATCGTGCCGGCGCATCCGGTCGCTGGGACCGAGCGCAGCGGACCCGACGCAGGCTTCGCGACGCTGTTCAAGGGACGCTGGTGCATCCTGACGCCCGCCGCCGACACCGATCCGCTGGCGGTCGAGCGTGTTGCGGAGTTCTGGCGGCGGATCGGCGCAGATATCGAGATGATGGCACCGGATCATCACGATCTGGTGCTGGCGATCACCAGCCACCTGCCGCACCTGATCGCCTATACCATCGTCGGCACCGCGTCCGATCTGGAGGAAGTCACCCAGTCGGAAGTCATCAAATATTCGGCGGGCGGGTTTCGCGACTTCACCCGCATCGCTGCGTCGGACCCGACGATGTGGCGCGACGTGTTCCTTGCGAACAAGGATGCGGTGCTCGAGATGCTCCAGCGGTTTTCGGAGGACCTGTCCGCGCTGCAACGCGCGATCCGATGGGGCAAGGGCGATGAACTGTTCGACCTGTTCACCCGTACCCGCGCGGTACGCCGATCGATCGTCGAGCAGGGTCAGGACGATGCACGGGAGGATTTTGGGCGCGGGCGGGGGTAGGGCGGGGGTGTAAGCGTGGGACGTTCGGTCGGGTCGGGGCGCTCCTTGCGTCGTTACCCTGTCGGAGACGTGATCCCGACTTGCGTCGTCATTCCCGCCACTGCCGTCAATCCCGTCACTAACGCCTTCCGCACCATCAACGTCGTTCCTGCGCCGAAGTTGTCATCACGACCAAGGTTGTCCCTACGACCAACGTCTTCGCCACGATCAACGTCGTCCCCGTCAACGACGTCCCTGCCGCCATCTTCATCCCAGCGGAGGCTGGGATCTCCCGCGGTTGTCGTGCCGCGTCCAACGGGGAGACCCCAGCTTTCGCTGGGGTGACGTCTATGGTGTGCGGTGCATTCTATCGCGTGGCGAGGGTGACGTCGGTGGTGGGTGGTGTGTCCCTCGCGTAGACGTCGGTGGTGGGCGGTGCGTCCTTTCACGTGGCGAGGGTGACGTTGATGGTGCGTGTTGCGTTCTCTCGCGTAGCGATCGGTGAGGTTCGCGGGCGGGGTGGCGCTTCTCTCCGGTTGGCTGTCCTCTCGCACCAAGGTCGGCGACGTTCGGCACCGTAGCGGCTAGCGCGGCAACGCCGCCCTACTCCTCCGCCACCACCGGCAGCCACACCGCGCTGGGCGTCTTGCCGCCGCGTTCGATCGTCACCGTCGCCTTGCGATACGCTTCTTTGGGCGCGAGGAAGATGTTGGGGACGAAGGTCTGCGGATTGCGATCGTACAGCGGGAACAGGCTCGACTGTACCTGCACCATAATCCGGTGGCCCGGCAGGAACACATGGTTCACTGTAGGCAGGCGGAACCGGTAGCGCTGCGTCCGGTTCGCGGGGATCGCGGTCGGCTTCGCCAGATCGTTCCGGTAGCGGCCGCGGAAGATGTCGAGGCTGATCGGTAGCTGATACCCGCCCTTGGCCGGTTCGCCGGGGACGTTTTCCGGATAGACGTCGATCACCTTGACCACGAAATCGCCGTCGGTACCGGTCGTCTTGGCAAAGATGTCGGCGATCGGCGCGCCCGATACGCGCACCGGCGCGGTGAGCACCGGCGTCTGATAGGTCATCACGTCGCCGCGACCGTCGACATGGCGCTGGTCGCTGACCAGCCACGCCTTCCACCGGCCGTCGTCGAAATTGACCGGGCGCGGCAGATGCGGGACCGGCTTGGCCGGATCGGAGACATAGGCGTCGCCGCCCGGCGTCGCCGCCGAAAAGCCCAGCCCGCCGTCCGCCGACAGATAGATCGGCTTCAGCGGCGACGGGCAGCCGCTTTCGCACGCCAGCGGCCATTGCGGCAGCTTGTCCCAATGGTTCTCGCCGGTGTTGTAGATCAGCGCCTGGGGCGGGTTGAACGCCGGGCGACCCTCGCGCAGATACTGATCGAAGAACGGGAACAGATATTGTTCGCGCCACTGCGTCGCGGTGTCGCCGTCGAACTTGAAGTCGCCCAGCGACGACCCGTCGTAATTCGCGCCGCTGTGCCGCCACGGACCCATGACGAGGAAGTTGTTGCCGCCCTTGCCCTTCGCCTTCAGCGCTTCCCATGCGGTGATCGCGCCGTACATGTCCTCCTGGTCCCACAGCCCCTGTTCCCACATCGTGGGCACGTTGGACGGGTTAGCGGCGAGCAGCCGGTTGAGCGCCTGCCCCTGCCAATAGGAATCATAGGCGGGGTGCGCGACCATGCGCTGCCAGAAGGGCAGTTGGGCATAACCCGACGCTTCCGCCCACGCACCGGCCGATCCGATGCGGCGGAACTGGTCGTAATCGTCGTAGATGCCCGACGGCGGCATTCCGCCATTACCCTTGTAGCCGGTCTGTCCGCCGATCCAGCCGATATTGGCGAGCCGGAACGCGCCGTTGTGGAACCAGTCGTCGCCGCGCCAACCGTCGATCATCGGGCTTTCGGGGGCAGCGACCTTCAGCGCGGGATGCGGGTTCAACAGCGCCATGACGACGGTGAACCCTTCGTACGACGATCCCAGCATGCCGACCCGGCCGTTGCTTTCGGGCAAGTTCGCCTTGTTCACCAGCCAGTCGATCGTGTCGTACGCGTCGGTGACGTGATCGGTCGTGGTCGGGTTCAGCGGCCCGCGCACCGGGCGAGTGACGACATAGTCGCCCTCCGACCCGTATTTGCCGCGAATATCTTGGAAGATGCGGATATATCCCGCGCGGGTGAACACCTCGTCCCCCTGCGGCAGCGCGGCGACATAGCTGGGGCTGTCCGCGCGCGCGACGCGGCCCGACGCGTTGTACGGCGTGCGCGTCAGTAGGATCGGGGCATTGGTCGCGCCCTTCGGGATCATGATGACGGTGTGCAGCTTTACCCCGTCGCGCATCGGGATCATCACTTCGCGCTTCACATAGTCGTATTTGTCGCTGGGCGGCACGAAGTTCGGCGGGATGTCGCCCTTCGCCGGCCAGATGTCGGGGCCGGGCTGCGCCGGGGCGGCGGCGGCGAGCGCGAGGGTGCAGGCAAGCAGCAGGGGACGAAGGCGCATGGGAACTCCCGCGGAGACAGGCCGCCGGATGGCGGTATGCAACAATGTCACATTGTCGGGTGGGGGGTTGTCAAGGGGCAGGCGCGTCGCCAACGCAAGATACGCCGCACAGGTTGACTTTCCGTAGTCGTGCCATGATGTTAGCCCTATGGACGCTTACGCGACATATCAGCGGTTCCGCAACCACGCCGGCCAACTCGCCGCACGCGGTTAGCCCGGACTCGCGGCGTTCGGCCGTTCGAGTCCGGGCCTTATTCGATACGACGTCGAGGACGCGATGGGCGCGCCGACGATCCCGAGTAAACGGAATCCGCATCATGACAGACCCTGTTGCAAGGCCGGACCACGCACGTCCGCCGGACGAGCCCTCCGTATCGCGGCCGTTCCTGAAAGTACGTCCGCAGCGCTTCTTTTCCAACCGTTTCGAATTCGATGTCGTCGACGAAGATCACGATGTCGAACAACGGCGTCCGCCCAGCGGATTGCGGCGCGTCGTCGATGTCGATCTGATCATCATGATCCTGATCATCGGCGTACCGTTGTTGTTGTACTGTGTGTTTGCAGCGCTGCGGTAGACTGTACCGTAAAAGGAAAGCGGCGCCGCACCGGAGTGCGACGCCGCTGTTTCCTGCTATCCGGCGGTTATGCCCCTTGCGGGGTCGGCGATCCGAACGGCCCGCGCGGACGGCGCGTTTTCGGGATCGACGTCCCGCCCGCCGCCAGGGGCGTGGTCGGCGTGCCGATGTCGCGTCCGATATCCTCACCCGCGATCAGGCGCTTGATCTCGTCGCCCGACAGCGTTTCGAATTCGAGCAGCGCGCCGGCCAGCATATGCAGCTGATCGACATGCTGGGTCAGCAGGTCGCGGGCGCGTTGCAGGCCACCCTCGACGATCCGCTTGATCTCGCTGTCGATCAGTTCGGCGGTCTTGTTCGACATGCGCGACGGTGCGGACGACGAATAGCCGAGGAACGATTCACCCTGCGGCTCGCCATATTCGACCGGACCGACCGCGTCGGACATGCCCCAGCGCGTGACCATGTCGCGCGCCAGCGACGTCGCCTGCTGGATATCGCCCGATGCGCCCGACGACACCTTGTCATAGCCGAAGATAATTTCCTCGGCGATGCGGCCACCCATCGCGACCGAAAGGTTCGCGTACATCTTGTCACGATGATAGCTGTACGAATCGCGTTCCGGCAGGCGCATCACCATGCCCAGCGCGCGGCCGCGCGGGATGATCGTCGCCTTGTGGATCGGATCGGATGCCGGTTCGTGCATCGACACGATCGCATGGCCGGCCTCGTGATAGGCGGTCATCCGCTTCTCATCGTCGGTCATGACCATCGAGCGCCGTTCGGCCCCCATCATGACCTTGTCCTTCGCCTCTTCGAACTCCTGGTTCGCGACGAGACGCTTGCCCTTGCGCGCTGCCGTCAGCGCCGCCTCGTTGACGAGGTTGGCGAGATCCGCACCGGAAAAGCCCGGCGTGCCGCGTGCGATGACGCGCGGATCGACGTCGGGGGCCAGTGGCACCTTCTTCATATGCACCTGAAGGATCTTGATCCGGCCTTCGATATCCGGGCGCGGGACCACGACTTGACGATCGAAGCGACCTGGACGCAGCAGCGCGGGATCGAGCACATCGGGACGGTTGGTCGCCGCGACGATGATGATTCCTTCGTTCGCTTCGAACCCGTCCATTTCGACCAGCAGCTGGTTCAGCGTCTGCTCGCGTTCGTCGTTGCCGTTGCCCAGGCCTGCACCGCGATGGCGGCCGACCGCGTCGATTTCGTCAATGAAGACGATGCACGGCGCGCTCTTCTTCGCCTGTTCGAACATGTCGCGCACGCGGCTGGCACCGACGCCGACGAACATTTCCACGAAGTCCGAGCCGGAAATGGTGAAGAACGGCACGCCAGCTTCGCCCGCAATCGCGCGGGCGAGCAGCGTCTTGCCGGTGCCGGGCGATCCGACCAGCAGCGCGCCCTTCGGAATCTTGCCGCCCAGCCGGGCGAAGCGCGTCGGGTCCTTCAGGAAGTCGACGATTTCGGTCAGTTCCGCGCGTGCCTCATCGATGCCCGCGACATCGTCGAACGTGACCTTGCCTTCCTTCTGCGTCAGCATCCGCGCGCGCGATTTGCCGAAGCCCATCGCACCGCCGCCGCCGCCGCCCTTCTGCATCTGGCGCAGTACGAAGAACGCGATGCCGAGGAAAAGGAGAAATGGCAGCGAATTGTACAGCATCAGGAGCCACAGGTTCGGCCCCTCTTCGGGGCGGGCATCCATGATGACGTTCTTCGCACGCAGCCGTTCGATCAGATTGGGATCGTTCAGCGCGTTGGTGCGGAACTTCTCGTCATTGGTGTAGGTGCCGGTGATCGTGTTGGTTGCGATCTTGACGTCGCGCACCGATCCTTCGTCGACCTTGTCGAGGAAGGTCGAATAGGGGACCGCCTGACCCGCCGTCTGGGGCGAGCGCCCTTCGAACAGCGTCACGAACATCGCGAGCGAAACGAGGATGCCGACCCAGATCAGCAGGCTCTTCATCCACGGATTGCCGCCGCCGCCATTGTCGGGGCCGTTCTGCTTGTCGTTATCGTTCATGCCGAAGTGCTACCTCTCAGTCGCTCCAAGATAGGCGCGTGGAGGTTAATGGCAATGGAACAACGGCGATCAGGACCGTCGCGGCGGTGAATTGCGGAACTGCCACACCGCACCGTGCGGAATCACGAGCACGCCGGCGTGCGTCGCCGGACGCCCGGCATCGAGCGTCGCCAGCAGCGGTTCGATATTGCTACCGTCCGACCAGCGTCCTTCGGTAATTCCGGCGACCCGACGGATATCGCCGATCGCGGTGCGGCACAGGCGGCGGCGCAGCTCGCGCGGCAGGTCGGTGACGTCGATCCGGTGTTCGCCAGCCGCCGACGGCAGGCGACGGGTACGCCACAACCAGTCGACGGTTTCGGTGAGCGCCTCATCGGCCTCGCGACAATGTGCGGCAGCCGCCGCGAGCGCCACGGGGTCGAGGTCGGCGTTAGCGAGCAGGGCGCGAAACACGGTGCGATCATGGCGTGGATCGGCGTTGGCGGGATCGTCGACGAACGGCAGGCCGGTCGCGATCGCACGCAACTCGCTGCGTCGCCAGTCGAGCAACGGGCGGATGACGGTGAGGGGGGCTGCGTCGTCCGCAACGCTCGTTTCATGCACCGCGCCCCCGTCGCTACGGAGCGGACCGGGGTCTTCCGGTGTGGTGCCGTGGCGCTCCGAGGCGGGCGATCCCGGCGTTCGCCGGGATGACGTTGGTGGAATGGGCGGAAGTGAGGTTCGGGGTGGGGGCGGCGTGCCGGGTAGGGCGGACGAAGGTGCGTCCCACCGCGCGGCATCGAATGCCCATAGCGGTCGGATGCCTGCCAGCCCGGCCGGTCCCGATGCGCGGGCGGCGCGCATGAGAAAGGTTTCGGCCTGATCGTCGGCATGATGCGCGGTCGCGAGCGCCGTCGCGTCGGTATGGAGCGCCCAGTCGCCGAGCAGGGCATAGCGCAGCCGCCGCGCCTGCGCCTGCAGACTGGCCCCGGCGGGCGGACGATCGGCGGTCAGCGTCGCATGGGGTACCGCGTGCGCGGCGCACCATCGCGCGACCATCGCCGCTTCGTCGGCCGCATCGGCGCGCAGGCCGTGATCGACGGTAGCGGCAACGATGCTGCCGGGAAAGGCGGCGGTGGCCAGCGCGAGCATCGCCATCGAATCGGGACCGCCCGATACCGCCAGCGCCAGTGGGCGATCGGGCGTGGGCGGATCGACCAGCCGGGTGACGGCGCGCATGAACCGGTCGATCCCGGCGGGAGTCACGGGGTCAGGCGGTGCATTTCGCCGCCGTGCGGCCCCGGACGATATCGGCCTTCATCGTCGGCGCGATCCGGTCACCATAGACTTCGGTCAGCTCGCCATAGACGTCGCAGGCTTCCTTCGTCTTCTTCAGCTTCACCAGCGCGTCGGCAAGGTAGAACAGGCTGTCGGGCGCGCGTTCGCCGTCGGGCATCTTCTTGTAATTGTCATAGAATGCCATCGACGCCAACGACGGCTTGCCGTCGTCGAGATAGGCCCGGCCGACAAGGTTCTGCGCATAGCTGGCGCGGCGGTGCTGCGGATATTTATCGACCACGGGTTTCAACGCGGCGATGGCTTCGGGATACAGCTTCGCGCTCCACAGGCGGAAGCCGTAGAGATAGCCGTCCTCCGCCGCATCGCCCGATGCGGGGCGTTCGATCGCGGCGATGCGCGCGGCGCGGGCCGGATCGGCGGCAGGGGTCGTGGCCGACGCTGCCGGGCGGGTGCCGCCGAGCGTACCGCCGCCATTGCCCGGACCACGTACGGCGGGCGGCGCGACCGACGTGTCACCGGTCGCAGCGACCGCGCCGGGCGTTGCGGGCGCGATGTCGGCGGTTGATCCGGCCTCGATCGTCTTCAACCGCGCGTCGGTCGCGGTCTTGTAGGCGTTGAACGCCTCTTCGAGCTGGCGCTGTCTGAACTGTGCCTGCTCGATCTGGCCGGTCAGTGCCTGCTGCTGCGATTCGAGCGCGTCCACCCGGGCGGTCAGCGTCGCCAGCGGTCCGCTGGACGGCGACCCCGGGATCGCAACCGGCTCGACCGGGGCGGTGATCTGTGGTTCGACCTGGTTGGGCGTGCCGCCGGGAAACACCTTGCGCTGTACGGCGCGCATTTCACGCTCCAGCTTGTCGACACGGCCGTTGATCGGGGCGCTCTGCGCGGCGGCGGGCACGGCGAAGGCTAGGCCGAGCGCCAGCAGCGGAAGCGCGGAAAGTCGATGCATGGATACACCCCCCGGTGCGATACTGTGAATCATGGACATGGCGTACCGCCGTCCACCTGAACCCGTCATTGCGCGGATGCGGCGGACGACGGTGCCGGGGTCGGCGTGGCGTTGCCGCGCGCGCGGATGACGTCGGCGCTGATCCCGGTGGTGATCGCGCGTTCGGCGGTGCCCAGCGGCGGGACGTTCGATCCGTTGAGCGTGACGGTGATGAGGTCGGGGCGACCGGTGCGGATCTGCGGGTCGCGCGCGGTCATTGGCACGTCGTACCGTTCGCCCGCTGCCATTTCCTTGTTCACCAGCGTGCCCGACGCGTCGAAGATTCGCACCCATACCGGGCCGGTCGCGGTCAGCGTGACCTGTCCGCCCGTACCGGCGGGGGCGGCGGCGACCGGCGCGCTGACGGCGGCGGCACCCGTCGGGGTGGCGGGCGGCAGCATGCCCAGATCGCCCGCGACGGTCGCCTGTGGCGATGTCACCGGTTCGTCGTTGCGGAACAGCGACGTGCCGAACCACAGCCCGACCGCAAGCAGGATGAGGATCGCGATGGCGGCGGCGGCGGCGACCACGCCGGTCGACGGACCGCGCCGGGTGTCGAACGGCTCCAGATCCTGCAACGGTTCGGGCCGCTGATAGCTGACCGCCAGTTCGGCGCGCAGCGCGCGTGCGATCTCGGTCTCGTCGACCCCGACCGCGCGGGCATAGGCGCGGCCAAAACCCATCGAATAGGTGATCGAGGGCAGCGACTGGAAATTGCTTTCCTCGACCGCTTCGAGATGGCGCAAGGGGATGCGGGTCCGCTGTCCGATGTCGGACAGTGACAGTCCCTGCGCCTCGCGCGCGGACCGCAGCATCATCCCGGCGGTCCGGGGCGTCCCCGCGTTGCCGTCGCCTTCACTCATCGAAAACCCTTCCAAGCCGGTATCGGCCGCGTCGACCCTGTCGCGGTTTCCGCTACCGTCACGCGGGTGTCAACGCCGCAGCACGTCGATCGGTCATCCTATCAGGCCAGTTCGACGCCGTTGTCGCGCGCCCATTCCTCCAGCGCGGGGCGCAGCGTGCGCGCGGGTTGCGTCAGCAGCGCGTCCATATGCGCCATCGCCGCCCCGCGATCGAGCGAGCGGATCATCGCCTTGACCGGGCCGACCGCCGCCGGGGTGATCGACAGCCGGTCGATGCCCAGCGCGATCAGCGCCATCGCCTCCAGCGGACGCCCGCCCATCTCTCCGCACACCGCCACTGGCTTGCCCGCCTCGTGCGCCGCGCGCGTCACCCGGCGCAGGAAGCGCAGGATCGCGGGGCTGAGCCAGTCATACCGGACGGCCAGCCGGGGATCGGCGCGGTCGGCGGCGAACAGGAACTGCGTCAGGTCGTTGGTGCCGATCGACAGGAAGTCGAGGCGCGGCCACAGGAAATCGAGCACGTCGGCCAGCGCCGGCACCTCCAGCATCGCGCCATAGCGGATGTCGACCGGCAGCGACTTGCCCCGTCCGCGCAGCCATTCGCGCTGTTCCTCGAACAGGGTCCGGGCTTCCTCGAACTCCCATGGTTCGGATACCATCGGGAACATGACGTTCAGCGTGCGGCCCGCCGCCGCCTCGATCAACGCGCGGGCCTGCGCCTTCATCAGCCCCTCGCGACCGAGCGCGAGGCGTAGCGCACGCCAGCCCATCGCCGGGTTTTCCTCGTCATGCCCTTCCGAATGGTCGAGATAGGGCAGCGCCTTGTCCCCGCCGATATCGACGGTGCGGAACACGACCGGGCGATCGCCCGCGACCTCCAGCACGTCGCGGTACAATCGCTGCTGACGCTCGCGCTGCGGCAGGGTGGCGGAAACCAGAAACTGGAATTCGGTGCGGAACAGGCCGATGCCGTCGGCCCCGGTCAGGTCGAGCGCGGCGACATCGTCGCGCAGGCCGGCATTGACCATCATGTTCACCCGGTGCCCGTCGCGCGTCACCGGTGGTTCGCCCTTCATC
Source organism: Sphingomonas sp. CFBP 13720 (assembly GCF_014842075.1). GTDB lineage: Bacteria > Pseudomonadota > Alphaproteobacteria > Sphingomonadales > Sphingomonadaceae > Sphingomonas. Next base: position 401,418 of record NZ_JACYVA010000002.1, on the reverse strand, counting down.
GCGGCGAACGCGGCACGGCGCTTTTGGGTCAGCGCCAGCTTCGCCTCGAACGCTTCCTCCATCGCCACGGTCGGGCGGATGACCAGCAGATCCTCGAACGAATTGAGCAGTAGCCGGTCGCCTTCGGCGATCAGCCGGCGGATGTCACGCACGCGGCCCAGCACCGGCACGCCCATCGCCCGCGCGACGATGACGACGTGCGCGGTCAGCGATCCTTCCTCCAGCACTACGCCTTTCAGGCGGCGGCGGTCATATTCCAGCAGCTCGGCCGGACCGAGGTTGCGCGCCAGCAGGATGGTGTCCTGCCGCAGGCCCAGTTGCGCGGCAGTGCCCATCTGACCCGACACGATCCGCAACAGCCGGTTCGACAGATCCTCCAGATCGTGCATCCGGTCGGCCAGCAACGGATCGGCGATCTCGCGCATCCGCATCCGCGTGCGTTGCTGCACGCGTTCGATCGCGGCCTCCGCCGTCAGCCCGCTGTCGATCGCCTCGTTGATGCGGCGGCCCCAGCCTTCGTCATAGGCGAACATCTTGTAGGTCGCGAGCACCTCGTCATGTTCGCCGCCGCCGCCGAATTCGGCCTGGTTCGACATGCGTTCGATCTGGTCGCGCATCTTGTCGAACGCGGCATAGACGCGGTGGCGTTCCGCCTCCACGTCTTCCGCCACGGTGTGTTCGATCGTGATGCGCGGCTGATGGAACACCGCGACGCCCGCCGCCATCCCCTCGACCAGCCGAAACCCGTCGACGCGCATCGCGCCGGTCGCCTGTGGCCGGGTGGACGTGCCGCCGGTCGCGTCGATCAGGTCGGCATTGGCGATCAGTTCGGACAGCACCATTGCCACCGTCTGCAACGCCTCTATCTCGACATCCGCATAGCGGCGTGGATCGGCATGCTGCACGGCAAGCACGCCGACGGCGCGCTCGCGGCGGATGATCGGTACGCCGGCAAAGCTGTGGAAGCGTTCCTCCCCGGTTTCGGGGCGGAAGACGAAGTCGGGATGCGTCGCGGCTTCGGCCAGATTCAGCGTCTCGACATTGGCGGCGATCGTGCCGACCAGCCCCTCGCCCGGGGCCAGCTTGGTCACATGGACCGCTTCCTGCGACAGCCCGACCGTGGCGAACAGTTCCAGCACACCTTCGCGCAGCAGGTAGATCGAGCAGACTTCGCTATCCAGCGCGCCGGCGATGATCTGGACCACCGAATTGAGTTTGGCCTGCGCCGGACTTCGCGACGCCATCACGTCGTGAAGGTTGGTCAGAATTTCGCGGGCGGAGGCGGCGGCCGAGACGGGCATGGTTACCGGCTACCACGCCAAGCGCGGGGCGTCACGACGCTTCGGGCATGACGGGACAAATCAAAGATTCCGTACCAGGCGTTCGGCGACGGCGATCCATGCCGGCCGGGGGGTAGTGACCATCCGGGCCGATCCGCCGGGGGGCAGCAGCTGCAACGCATCGTGCCCCGCCGCCAGCAGCCGCCCGAACACGAACCCGCCCGCACCGGCGGGCACGAGGATGTCGCGATTGACCGCCGCCGCGAAGCGTTCCGGCGGGACGCGGCGGCACCAGATCGAATCACCCGCGCGGTAATCGCCGACGCCGACGGTGACGGTGATCGCGACCAGTTCGGGTTCGGCGCGCGGCGGCACGACGGTGGCGGCGCGATGCGGCGCGACGACGCGGCCGTCGTCGAGGATCGCCGCCACCGCGATGTCGGGCCGGTCGGGCAGGCGAACCAGATCGGCGGCCTCCACCTCCAGCGCCGCAGCGATGCGGTTGAGCCACGCCACCGATACGGTCCGCGTGCCGGTTTCCAGTCGGCCGATCGTCTGCGCAGTGGTCGGGGGGGCGCAGCGGGCGGCGACTTCCTCCAGCGTCAGGCGGCGCGCGCGGCGGACTTCGCGGATGGCGGTAATCATGGGCGACGGTTCCCGAACCTATCTGGTTGTTCCGCTTTCCTACAACCATGCGTCCGTGGCAACCCCGCGCCGATCTGGACGAAGGAGTGGCGGCATGCGCGAACTGGTGGAACGTGGACTGGTCGACGGACGGATCGTCCCGGTCGAAGGCGCGCGGCGGCGGGTTCGCGTCAACCTGAACGAATCGCCGCTGGCGTGGCTGCGGTCGCGTGCGCTGGTCGATGCCCGGCAATATGATGCGGGCGAGCGGCTGCGCGGCGATTTTGAACGCGCGTCGCTGGGACCGCGCGTGACGATGCGGTGGGACGAAGGGCCGCGCAGCAGTCGCACGACCGGGCCGATCGATCCTTCGGGCGGGCAACTGGCGGCCAAGGCCCGGTTCGACGCGGCGGTGGCTGCGGTCGGGCCGGGGCTGTCGGACATTTTGTGGCGGACGGTATGCGCCAACGAAGGATTGCCGGCGGCGGAAAAGGCGCTCGGCTGGCCCGCGCGGGCCGGGCGACTGGTGCTTACGCTGGCGCTGGACCGGTTGGCGACGCACTACCGGTTGCCGTGACGGGCGCGATGAACCGGCGATAGGCCCAGCCGATCGCGATCAATGCGACACCCAGCCCCATGAACGACAGGATGCGCAACACGCCGGTCAGCGCTGACGCATCGACGATGAACACCTTGGTCGTGGTCAGCGTCAGCAGCGTCAGCCCCAGACGCCGAAGATCGGCCGCCCCCGTGGCAAGGCCGCGCCACAGCCATAGGATCGCCAGTGCCAGCATCGCCGCCGAATACCCCCAGTTTTCGGCGAGGCCGACCGGGCCGGTCAGGACGCTGCCATGCGCGATCTGCCGGACGGTGGCGAACAGAGCGGCGAGGGTGAGGGTGGCGGCGATCCAGTGGCGCAGGGGCAGTCCCCGCAACCGCCATACAATCGCGGCGGCCAGCCCGAGGTGCAGCGTCGCCGCGTTCAGGACTGGCAGCGATCCGACCTGTTGCGCGACCAGCGCAGGGTTCAGTCCTATCGCGTCGAACCAGACGATCCGCGCAAGCGAGAGCAGCACCAGCCCCAGTGCGACGGCGCGCACGCGGTGCCACAACAGAAAGGCTGCGATCAGCGCCAGATCCGTCAGGATCGCGCGTTCGATAAAGCCCAGTGCCACGAACCGGTCGGGGGTGCCGATCGCCAATGGCACCTTGAGCAGCGCATAGGTGCCGAGGATCGCGACGACGGTCTGGATCGACAGGACGAACGGTCGCAACGCGTCGAACAATGTACGCCGCCACATCGCCGCCGCGAGGACGGCGATGGCGGGCAGGACGATGGACCACGCGGTCTGTGCCGGTGGGGGGAGATAGCGCCATGGCAGGGGATCGAACGTGACCGAGGCGGCGATCGCCGTGCCGATCGCGAACAACGGCACCGCCGCGATCCCGAGGAGCAACCCCCATGGTATCGCGGCCAGCCGTCCGATCGCGGCGGAGTCTGCCGACAGGGCAGCGAGCAACACCGCGCCAGCCGCCAGCGGGGCGAGCGCGATCCATGCCGGGGGCACGACCGCCGCCACGGCCAGCCCGACGCCGAGCGCGGCGACCGCAACGCCGCCGACGAGGGCGACGTCGCTGTCGTCCCTGCGGTCCCGGTGCATCCATGCCAGCGCGGCGGCGGCGGCGGCCAGCAGCAGATCGGCGGCGAGCCAGCCCGCCGGTGCCAGCAATCCGGGCGCGACGATCTGTGCGGCGAGCAACGGCCCTGCGCCGCCGGTCAGCGCGATGACGGCCCAGCCATGCCCCCGTCGCGACAGCGCGCCGCCCGTACCAGCGAACAGCAGCATCGCGACCGGTAGCGCGACCGGCGTGGCGTTGTCGCCCGCGATCAGTCCGGCGGCGACCAGCAGCGTGACGAGCAGGCTGGCCCCCTGCGCCGCGCGCAGCAGCGTGGCGTCGCGCGAGGCGAGGAACAGGGCGGCAGCCGACAGGACGAGGTAGAAGCTCCACGCCAGGCCGTCGAAATCGATGACCGGGGCCAGCGCCAGCAACTGGACCAGCGCCGCCAGTAACGGCAGCCCGCGCAACACCGGGTGCGACACCCCGGCGCGTGGCACGGCGAGCGTGCCCGCCACCCCCAGTGCGACGATGAATACGCCGACCCCGCCCAGACGGTCGGCGGGCAACAGCGCGATGAGCAGCGCCGCCCAACCGAACGCTGCCGCCATCGCCGACAGCGCCAGCCACGCCCAGCCGCGCACGATCGCCAGCGCCAGCAACGCCGCCACGAACACCGCCAGATATCCGAGCAAAGGTCCGATCCCGGCGGCATCATATCCCGCAACCATCGGTGCCACGAACCCGCCGATCAGCGCCATGACGGCGGTCGGCGGGCCGTGGCGCAGCGCGAGAAACAGGCCCAGCGCGGTGATCGCCAGCATCACGGCGAACCCGACCGACGGTCCGGCAAGGTGATAGAGCGCGACCGCCAGATACAGGGTGGCATAGGCCGACGCGATACCCGCCCCCGCCAGCACCTGTCCCACGCGGGCGTCGTCGCGAGTCGCCGGCAATCGCCGTGCGACTTCGCTGCCGGCCAGAAGCGCGGCGGCGAAGACGGCGGCAAACGCGGTGCGGATCGCCGGCGTGAGCCATCCCGCCTCGATCGACAGCCGGACAAGGAAAATGCCGCCGATGACCAGCGCCAGTCCGCCGATCCAGATCGGCAGACGCCCGCCGACCAGCGATTCGAAATCGAGTGGGGGACGCGCCGGCGCGCGGACGTCGGTTTTGGCGACGTCGATCGGGGCGTGCAGCGGCGGACGCGATAGGACGGGCGGGGGTGTAGGTGTGGGTACAGGGACAGGGACCGGGAGTGGCGGTTCGTGCGGGGGCATGCCGTGCACGACCGGTTCGGCGTATGTCGTCGCCGCGTGCAACGCCCGTTCGAGTTCGTCCACCCGTCCTTTCAGACGGGAAAGCGCGATCGCCAGTGCGATCGTTGCGAAAAACAGGAGCGCGGTCACGCCGCTGGCTTCTGCCACAGCCCTGCCACCGGTGTCGCGCCGATTCGGGCGGGATGCAGCGTGTTAACCGCCGAATTGTTGTCGACGGGGTTTCGCTGCGGTCATGTCGTCAGTCGTTCGCACCATGGCGGAGCGCGGAAGATCGTTCATCGGCCGGACGCCCGACCGGCCGACATTCGGTGCGCCTGGCCTGCATCAGGTTTTTAAACCCTAACTCCAGACCCGTAACGGCAATCGCCCGCTCGAAATTGCTTGCACGCAGAAGGCGCGGAACGGGGCCGGGGAGCCGATAGCAGCGAGAAAACCCGTGAACGTCGATCGCCGCTGGTTCGCGCGGGTGCGCAGTTCGATCGGTCGCCGGCCTAGTCGCTGGTGACCGGGCGCGTTACAGGGCGGCATTCCGGCAGGAGAAGGTGCGTGCGGTTCGAATTCGTCAAATGTCATGGCAGCGGCAATGATTTCCCGTTGATCGACGCGCGCTCGATCACGCTCGACGACGCCGCATGGGCACGGGTGGCGCGGGCACTGTCCGACCGGGCGGGCGATATCGGCGGGGATGGGCTGTTGCTGCTGACGGCGGGCAATGCCGGGCATGCGTTCGGCATGCGGATGTTCAATCCCGACGGATCGGAGGCGGAGACGTGTCTGAACGGATTGCGCTGTACCGCGCGGCTGGGGTTCGAACGGCAGGCGTGCGACGCGGCGTCGGTGCAACTGAAACAGAGCGACGCGCAGGCGCGCATTGTGGCGCAGATCGCGCCGGGGGTGACGACGATCGAGACGCGCGTCGGGCCGGTGTCGCTGACGCCGCGCGATGTCGGGCTGACGGTCGGCGATGCGCCCTATGTCGATGCGAGGATACCCGGATTGCCGACTGAGCGGACGTTTACGGCGGTGGCGATGCCCAACCCGCATCTCGTGACGTTCGTCGACGCGGTCGATGATGCCGAACTGGTCGCGCTGGGCGACTGGTGCGAAGCGGCACCCGCGTTGATCCCCGGTCGCGCCAATGTCAGCTTCGTCGAACTGCGCGAACGCGGACACGCCCCCGCGCTGTTCGTCCGCACCTATGAACGCGGCGTCGGCCTGACCGACAGTTGCGGTAGCGCGATGGCGGCATCGACACATGCGGCGGCACGCACCGGACGGATCGGATGGGGCGTAGCGACGCGTGTGTTCAACCGCGGCGGTATGGTGCGCGCGCGGGCGGATGCGGACGGCATCGTCACGATCGCAGGCAACGCGACCTTCGAATGGGACGGCGCGGTGGAGATCGATCCGGCCACCGGAACAACCGGAAGTCTGACCATCGCCGGTCGGCGCGACGCGGAAGTCGCGGCATGGGCGGCGATGCTCGCGGGGCTGTAGGTCCCGCCAACGACGCCGCCCAAGCGCGATCAGCGCATCAGGCCGGCGGCTCGCAGCGCGCGTTCGATCGTCTGCTGCACGCCCGGCGTTTCCGTCGGCACCGTTTCGACGACGGGTTCCAGCCGGCGGGCGGGGCGGGGCGCGAGGGTCGGTTCGGTCGTGGTGGTCGCGGCCGCCGCCGCCGGTTCGGCGCGGGGCGTCGACGCCGCTTCGCCGGTCAGTCCCCACGACGCCGCGATGGCATGGGTGCTCGACAGGCCGACGTCGAGCATGAACGGTCCCGCCGCCCCGACACCGTCGGTCGCGCCGGGATCGATCGGCACGCCATGCCCCATGCCGGCGATGCGCCATTCCTCAACCAGCGTGACGCCATCGGCATCCCAGCTGCGATGTTCCCAGCCGGTCCCGGACCGCGTCGCGGTGGGCGCGTCGGGCAGCCCATGAACGCCGCGCCACTGGCCGATCAGCCGATCCAGATTGGCGACGACGACCGTGGTGTCGGCCGTCCCGTGCCATACGGACACGCGCGGCCGCCCCGTCGCGCCCGCGCCGGCTGCGCGAGCCGTGGCGGCGGCGGCGGCATCGCCCGGTGCGCCCGCGCCGCGCATCCGGTCGAGCGCCTGCGGCACGCCGGTCGCGCCGCCATAGGGAAGCCCGCCGATGATCGCGCCGCCCGCCAGCTTGTCGGGCCATGTCGCCAGCATCACCGCCGCCATCGCGCCGCCTGCCGACAAGCCTGTCACGAACACCCGTGCGGGATCGATGCCATGCGCCGCGATCGCCGCGTCGATCATTGCCGCGATCGATTCCGCCTCGCCGCCGGTGCGCGCGATATCGGCGGATTCGAACCAGTTGAAGCACAGGTTGGCGTTGTTCGACCGTTGCTGCTCAGGAAACAGCACCGCAAAGCCTTCGCGATCGGCCAGTGCGGACCAGCCGGTGCCATGGTCGTATCCCGCCGCAGTCTGGGTACAGCCATGAAGCGCCACGACCAGCGCGGCACCGGGAGCCAGATCCGCCGGTACATAGATCCGCGCGCGCAGTGCGCCGGGATTACGCGCGACACCGGGCAGGTCGGCCAGCCGGTCGGGAACGGATTGTATGCTGCCCTGCGGCATCTGCATGCGCGACAGGCGGGCAATGGTATCGGAAATCGGCCGCATGTTCGGCGCCTTCTTCTGCGACGTCGCGGGCGGGGACGTCCTCAAGCCGAAGATATGGCGTTTATGTTGCGGTGCACAATAGTCCGCTTGATCGAGTTATCGGTTTCCTGCAGCGGGTTCGCGCCGGCCATGGGGTTCGGAAACCGTGGTGGCGGGTTGCGGCGGGGGTTCGAACCGGGGGCGGTAGAAGCGATCGGTCGAATAGAGCCACGTACCGTCGGAAAGTCGCTGGATCTCGAACCACACCGTACCGGCAGGTCCCAGCCCTGCGGTCTGGCCGGACGACACGATCCGGCCCGGAGTTTCGCCTGTCAGACGATGAATGGTGGTAACAAGTTCGCGCATGATTTTCTGACTATCGCGCTAGCACAACGTTTTATCGTTGGTAATACCGCTTTTTCAGCACGATTGTTCCGGTTCGAGGCGATCCGTTACATCTGTATCTAAGACTTTGGGGGGGCGCCTGTTCGGCGTAATTGATCGATTGTATCCAATGGTCGGGGAGAGAGGATTCGAACCTCCGGCCCCTGCCTCCCGAAGGCAGTGCTCTACCAGGCTGAGCTACTCCCCGACGGAGTTCCGGCGGACCGTCAACGGCCGGCCGGCAAGCTTGGAGGCGCGCCTATAGCGGGGGTGTCCGGGGTCCGCAAGCGCGATTTAACGCGCGGCTGTTTGGCTTTGGCGGGGAAGCTGCTAGGGCGCGGACGACCCATTCCCCTTACCGATTGTGTGACCGTGGCCACTCCGCTCGACAAACTGCGCAACTTCTCGATCATCGCCCATATCGACCATGGCAAGTCGACGCTTGCCGACCGGCTGATCCAGCGGACCGGCGGCCTCGCCGAACGGGAAATGTCGGCACAGGTGCTCGACAACATGGATATCGAAAAGGAACGCGGCATCACCATCAAGGCGCAGACGGTGCGCCTCGAATGGAAGGGCCATGTCCTGAACCTGATGGATACGCCGGGCCATGTCGACTTCGCCTATGAAGTGTCGCGATCGCTGGCGGCGTGCGAAGGCGCGCTGCTGGTCGTCGACGCGGCGCAGGGTGTGGAGGCGCAGACGCTGGCCAACGTCTATCAGTCGATCGAGCACGATCACGAAATCATTCCCGTCATCAACAAGATCGACCTGCCCGCCGCCGAACCGGAACGGGTAAAGACCGAGATCGAGGATCTGATCGGGCTGGACACCACCAACGCGGTGCTGGCGTCGGCCAAGTCGGGGATCGGCATCGACGAGATCCTCGACGCGATCGTCGCGCATATCCCGCCGCCGAAAGGCGACGCGGCCGCACCGTTGAAGGCGATGCTGGTCGATAGCTGGTACGATCCGTATCTGGGCGTCGTCATCCTGATCCGGGTGATCGACGGATCGATCCGCAAGGGTCAGCAGATCAAGTTCATGAATGCCGACACGACGCATCTGGTCGACCGGGTCGGCGCGTTCCGGCCGAAGATCGAGCAGTTGCCCGACCTGGGTCCCGGCGAGATCGGCTTCATCACCGCGCAGATCAAGGAAGTGGCGCAGACGATGGTCGGCGACACGATCACCGATGCCAAGCGTCCGACCGCCGAGGCGCTGCCGGGGTTCAAGGAAGTGCAGTCGGTGGTGTTCTGCGGCCTGTTCCCGGTCGACGCCGCCGAATTCGACAAGCTGCGCGAATCGATCAGCAAGCTGCGATTGAACGATGCCAGCTTCACGTTCGAGATGGAAAGTTCGGCGGCGCTCGGCTTCGGCTTCCGCTGCGGGTTCCTCGGTCTGCTGCATCTGGAAATCATTCAGGAGCGGCTGACCCGCGAATACGACCTCGACCTCATCACCACCGCGCCGTCGGTGGTGTACCAGATCGAGTTGGCGCATCCCGATCCGGCGGGGGTCACGCAGATCGAGCTTCACAACCCGGCCGACATGCCCGACGTCAACAAGATCAAGACGATCAGCGAACCGTGGATCAACGCCACCATCTATGTCCCCGACGAATATCTCGGGTCGATCCTGAAACTGTGTCAGGACCGGCGCGGCATCCAGCAGAACCTGACCTATGTCGGCGGGCGCGCGCAGGCGACCTATGAACTGCCGCTCAACGAAGTGGTGTTCGACTTTTACGACCGGCTGAAATCGCTGTCGAAGGGCTATGCCAGCTTCGATTACACCCAGATCGGATATCGCGAGGGCGATCTGGTCAAGATGAGCATCCTGGTCAACGAGGAGCCGGTCGACGCGCTGAGCATGATCGTCCACCGCGGCACCGCCGAAGTCCGTGGACGCGGCATGGTCGAACGGTTGAAGGAACTCATCCCCCGCCACCTGTTCAAGATTCCGATCCAGGCGGCGATCGGCGGCAAGGTGATCGCGCGCGAGACGATCAGCGCGATGCGCAAGGACGTGACCGCGAAATGCTATGGCGGCGACGCGACCCGCAAGCGCAAGCTGCTGGACAAGCAGAAGAAGGGGAAGGCGAAGATGCGCGAATACGGATCGGTCAGCATCCCGCAGGAAGCCTTCATCGCCGCGCTCAGAATGGGTGACGACGCCTGATCGATCGGATCGGTCGGCGCTTCGTCGTCGGGCCGAACGTGCCCCCAACGAAAACGGAGCCTGCGCAGGGGTCGCAGACTCCGTTGTATCGTGCTTGCGCCGGTTAGTGGCGTTCAGGCAACGACATTGATGACGAGCTGGACGACCAGAGCCACCCCTGCCCAACCAATCGCGCCGAGCCCGACCCAGGACGCGATTGCGGTACGGCCGGAATAAGTTCTGTGCATCCTCTACTCCTGTCTTCTTGTTGGACCCATGATTGTTCCAAAAGAAGACAATTGCAAACCCTGTTTTCGAATATGTGTGATCGTTAATTGCCAAGGCCGAACCGCATATGCGGATTGGTTCCCTGCATGCTGCCTTGCAACATAGGTTTGTCCTTAAACGATACGGATATGCGCGGGATTCCTTCGCAGTCGCGGCATGGCTATCCCGTCCGATCCGACGCGTAAATTATTTTCGCGCCCTGCCGGACAGGGCGGGGCTTGCTGCACGGAAGCACGTTTTGCGGACAAATGCGCGAATCACACGTCCCCGAAACGGTCCGGAACAAACCCGATCTTCGAACGTCGCATTTGCATGCCCGCCGACGACCGGCGCGCCAGCAGGAGGAACAGCCCATGGCCGACCAGACCCCGAACAACGGAATGCCCGGCTTCGATGCCGATACCGCCAGCGCATCGATGCGTGCGGCCGGCGAGCGGATGCAGGCGGCGGGCAGCGCGATTGCCGGCCAGGGATCGCAACTGGGGCTGAAGGTTCTGACGCAGGCGGAAGCGAATACGCAGGAAGCATTCCGCGCGATGCGCGCCGCCGCGCAGGCAAGCGACCTGAACGATGTGATGCGCATCCAGTCCGAATATCTGCGCGAACAGGGTAACCGGTCGATGGCGCAGGCGCGCGAGATCGGCGAATTGATCGCGGAGTTCGGACGCAACGCCGTTGGACAGATGACCGGCGGCAAGTGACCCGCTGACGGGGCGGACGCGCCTGCCGACCCGGCGGGCGGTCCGGTCCCGACCGGGACTGTTCGCGGAAGGATCGCTTTTCGGTCTTGTTTTTCGTTGATCGGGTATGGTCAGAAGCGCCATCCGAATTTCCGTACGCCGACCCGGTCATTGCCCGTGGACGCTGGTGCGTTCTATACGGGCTGCGACCGGCTGGAGCGTGCGATGATCCGACTGCTGCTGAGCATTGCCCTGTGGCTGGGCCTGACCATGCCCGCAATCGCGCAGGGACGCCGCGCGGCGGTCGTGCTGGCCGCTGCCAGCCTTCAGGAATCGATGAACGCCGCCGCCGATGCATGGGCGCGTTCCGGGCACCCGCGTCCGGTCGTGTCCTTCGCCGCAAGCTCTGCACTGGCACGACAGGCGGCGGCGGGCGCGCCCGCCGACCTGTTCGTGTCGGCCGACGTCGAATGGATGGACGATCTGTCCCGGCGCGGACTGCTGGCGCCGGGGACGCGCGCCGACCTGCTCGGCAACCGGCTGGTGCTGGTCGCGCCCGTTGGCAGCGCAACGCGAGTGGCGTTGCGGCCCGGCGTAGACGTGCGTCGGGCACTGGGCGGCGGGCGGCTCGCGATGGCCGATCCCGACGCGGTGCCGGCAGGGCGATATGGCAAAGCCGCGCTCGAACGGCTGGGCGGCTGGCGGCAGGTCGCACCGCTGGTCGTGCGGGCGGAGAATGTCCGCGCCGCGCTGGCGCTGGTCGAACGCGGTGCCGCGCCGCTGGGCATCGTCTATGCGACCGACGCCCGCGCTTCGGCGAAGGTGCGCGTGGCTGGCGTGTTCCCGGCGGGCAGCCATCCCCCGATCGTCTATCCCATCGCACGGCTAAAGGCGTCGCGTAACCCGGAAGGCGAAGCGTTCCGGCGGTTCCTGACGTCGCGGGCGGGCAAGGCGATCTTCGTGCGATACGGGTTCACCGCGCGCTGATGCTCGACGCCGCCGAATGGGGGATCGTCGCGCTGTCGCTCAAGATCGGGTCGGTGGCGATGCTGGTCACGCTGCCGGTCGCCTATGCGCTGGCATGGCTGCTGGCGCGGGGGCGGTTTCCCGGACGGGTCGTGCTGGACGCGATCGTCCATCTGCCGCTGGTGCTGCCGCCCGTCGTCACCGGATGGCTGTTGCTGCTGGCGTTCGCGCCCGCAGGTCCGCTGGGCGGGCTGCTGGACACATGGTTCGGCGTCGGCGTGCTGTTCCGCTGGACCGGGGCCGCGATCGCGGCGGGGGTCATGGCATTGCCGCTGATGGTGCGCGCGATCCGGCTGTCGATCGAGGGCGTCGACCGCCGGCTGGAAAGCGCGGCGCGGACGCTGGGCGCTGGACCGGCGCGGGTGTTCTGGACCATCACCGCGCCGCTCAGCCTGCCCGGCGTGCTGGCGGGGATGGTGCTGGGTTTCGCCCGGGCACTGGGCGAATTCGGCGCGACGATCAGCTTCGTGTCGAACGTGCCGGGCGAGACGGAGACGTTGCCGCTGGCGATCTACAGCGCGTTGCAGGTGCCGGGAGGCGAGGACAGCGTGGTGCGGCTGGCGGCGATGTCGGTCGCGCTGTCGTTGATTGCGCTGATCCTGTCCGAATGGCTGGTCCGGCGCGGGGGGCGGCAGGTGCATGTCCTTTGACCTGAACGTCACGGTGCGGCTGGGCGAGGCGATCGTCGGCGTGGTCGTGGGCGATGACGGTCGCGAAGACGGGCTGACGGTGCTGTTCGGACCGTCCGGGGCCGGCAAATCGAGCGTGCTCAACATGGTCGCCGGGTTGCTCCGCCCCGCCGCCGGGCATGTCCGGGTAGGGGGTACGACGCTGTTCGACGCGGCGGCGGGGATCGACGTGCCGACGCGGCATCGCCGGTGCGGCTATGTGTTTCAGGAACCGCGCCTGTTCCCGCACCGCCGGGTCGCGGCCAATCTGCGCTATGGCATGGGGCGGGGCGATCCGATGATCGGGTTCGACGATGCGGTGGCGCTGCTGGGGCTGCGCAGGCTGCTCGATCGATGGCCGGCGACGCTGTCGGGCGGAGAGGCGAAGCGGGTCGCGATCGGCCGGGCGCTGTTGTCGGGCGCGCGGTTCCTGTTGATGGACGAACCGCTGTCGTCGCTCGACCGCGCGCGGCGCGAAGAGGTGATGGCTGCGATCGAACGGCTGCGCGATGCACTGCGCGTACCGATCCTGTACGTGACGCACGACGCGGCGGAGGCGGAGCGGCTGGCGACGCGGATCGTCGCGATGTGACCATCGTTCAGCCGCAATCCACGGTGTATTTCGCATGCGAAACGATCGGGAGCGCGGCGATGCGGATAGGTTGGTTGGTCTGGGCGGTACTGGTTCCGGCAGTTCCGGCAGCGGCACAGGAAACCGACGCCGACCCCGACGGATCGGAGATCGTCGTGACGGGGCGCAGGCCGCTGCGCATCGACGCCAAGGTTCTTCGCGCGGCGCAGGCACGGTTCGCGGCCGATCACGCCGAACTGTCGCCGCAGGGCGTGCTGCGGTTCGAACTGTGGCGCAGGGGGAAGCGGGTGCGGGCCGACGGGCTGAACCTCGCCCTCACCGATTCGGCCGGGCGGCAGGTTCCGGCGACGATCGATGGCGACGGGCGCGCGGCCTTCGCACCGGTGCCCAAGGGTCGCTGGTTCCTGACCGCGCCCGCGCAGCCATCCGGAATGTCGCTGCGCCCGATCGTGCTGTCGGGCAGGACCGGCATCAATGACCGGCGGCTGGGCGACCTGCGCCTGCAATGCCGGATCGTGGTGTCGATGGCCAAGGCGAAGGCGTCGGTGCTGGCGATGCCAGTGATCGGCGTGTTCGATGCGATCGGCGGCTGTGCAAGCAAGTCATTCGGCTTCTACCACTGGGCCGAACAGCCGCTGGCGGGCGCAGTCGCCGTGGCGGCGGACGGCGGCCCCCCGACAGTCCTGCCCCTGTCGGCCACGCGTGACGCCTATCTCCCGCCGCTTTCCAACCGGAAGTTGGGCAACGAGACGCGCATCCGCACCACCTATCAATAGGGTCGGGTCACTCGCCGCCGGGCACGGCAACGCGGGCGGTCTGTCCGCCGCGGGTAAAGTAGGCCGCGTCGATCGCGAGGCTGCGGAGCTGCCAGCCGTCGATCGCGTCGCCGGGGGCCAGCGACCGCGTGCCGGCCGCACCGCGGACCAGCGCGACGGCGTCGCGGCCTAGCCGCCCGACCACGCCCAGCAGCTGCGGTGCGTCGGCGGGCGCGGCATCGGCCGGGGGCGGGGCGAACAGCGGGCGGGCGAAGGCGGCGCGCAACGGCGGCGGCGCGGTTGGCGGGCTGAGCGGGCGCGCGTCGCGATCGACGTCGACCGGTACGGTGGGGGGCCGCAACAGCCACGCCGGCAGCGCGATCGCCGCCAGCGCGGTGAGCGCCAGCACGACGCGGTCGCTTGCCGCTATCCCCGCCACGGTGCGATGACCCTTGCATCGATTCGTACGCCGCCGGGGGTGGGCGTCATCCGCCATTGCGCCATGCGCACGGGGCGGGGGCTGCGTTCGAGGGCGTCGACGAACGCGACCACCGCCTTTTCGGGACCGGACGCGCGCAGCGTCAGCACGGCCAGAGTCGCGGGTGCGGCGGGATCGCTGACCAGCGATTCGATCAGCACGCCGCCGCGCGCCGCATCGCCGCGCAGGCGGGCGGCAAGGCGTGCGCGAGCATCGGCCGCGTCGTCGGCGGGGAACGCGCCGGCGATGGCCACCGGGCCGGGCATTCCCGCCATTACCGTCGCCCGCGCCTTCGCATGGTCGACCCGCGCGCGGGCAAGGGCGTCGAGCGCGCGCGCGGCGGGTATGGACAGAAGGACTGCGACCAGCGCGCCGACCAGCGGAAGCCGGGGACTCATCGCGGCTGTTCCAGCGTCACGCGCATGCCGCCGTCGCCCGGCGTCTGCGACACGGCGCGCAGTCCCGCCAACGCCGGATCGCGGCGCAGCGCGGCACTTACCCGGTCGGGATCGGGTGCCGCGACCTCGATCGACAACAGGCCGGTCGTGCGGCGTTCGACGCGCAGCAGCGCGGCATCGGCGGGCAGGGCACGGGCGATCGCCTCGATCGTCGTGCCGGTCGTCGGCTGCGTCCATGCCGTGCCCAGTTGCTGGCGGGCGAGGGTGGCATCGGCACGGGCGGCGGCGATCGGCGCGGCCTGTCGCGACAGCGTTTCGGTCGCGGTGCGTGCGCGCTGCGTCAGCCATGCCGCATCGATCCAGACGGCGAGCGGGGCGGCGATCAGCATCAGCGCGACCGCTGCGCCGACACGGTCGATCGGCGTGCGCTGTTCCGCACGCGGCGGGGACTTTGCGGGAAATGTCGCATCGACTCCGGCAGTTGGCGCCAAACCGCGCGACCGGCGTGCGGCGGCAACGATCTGCCCGACCAGACTGGGGCCGGGTTGGGCCATATCGTCGGCGGGGCGGGGATCGGCGACCATCGCCATCGCCCTAGCCCCGCGCGCCGGGGCGGCACAAGCGAGTCATCGAACCGTCTTCGATCCGCCATCGAACCGTCGCGGAAACGCAATCCGGTTGTCGCGTCGATACGCCAACGCGGACGGCGGAGGGACGACCGACACAGCCGGCGTCCGCAAGCACGGGGTATTTCATGGCGAGCAACGACCTGACCATCGGCTATGACGATGGCGATATCGAAACCAACCCCAGCCAGGGGCTGAGCCTTCAGGATCTGGTCGATCAGCGTTATTCGCGGCGGCAGGCGCTGCGCGGTGGTGCATCGACCGCAGCGGTCGCGGTGTTCGGCGGCGCGCTGCTGGCGGCATGCGACGACAAGGCCGACGGGATCGACAACACCCCGCCGGTGGTCGCAGGGACGTCGACCGGCGCGACCAGCGCGGGCCGCGTCGTGACGCTGACCGGGACGGTGACCGACGACAATGCCATCGTCAGCCAGGCGTTCACGCAGGTATCGGGACCGACCGTCGCACTGTCGGGTGCCAATACCGGGACCGCAACGTTCATCGCGCCGTCGGTGACCGCGACGACCAACCTCGTCTTCCGCTATTCGGCGACCGATGCGAAGGGTGCCGCCAGCACGACCGATCTGACGGTGGCCGTATCGCCCGCGACGCTGGGCTTCGCCGCCGTGCCCAAGAGCCTAGCCGACGCGCTGACCGTGCCGGCGGGCTATACCGCCACGGTGCTGTACCGCCTTGGCGATCCGCTGAACGCCGCGACGCCGGCCTATGCCAATAACGGCACCGACACCGGGTTTTCGGCGCGGGCCGGCGATCATCATGACGGCATGAGCTTCTTCGGCCTCGCCGCGACCGGCACCACGCCCGATGCGACCAATTCGACGCGTGGCGTATTGGTGATGAACCACGAGAATATCTCGGAACAATATCTCCATCCCAATGGCGTGACGGACGGTCCGGTCCGCGTCACGGCGGAAGTCGTGAAGGAAATGGAGTGCCACGGCGTGTCGGTGGTCGAGGTCACCCGTGCTTCGAACGGCACCTGGAGCTATGTCCAAGCATCGCCCCTCAACCGTCGCGTTACCCCGTTCACGCCGATGGCGTTCAGCGGCCCGGTGAAGGGTAGCCCGTTGCTGTTCACCGCCTATTCGCCCGACGGCACCGCCGGGCGCGGCACGATCAACAACTGCGCCAACGGCATGATGCCGTGGAACACGTATCTGACTTGCGAGGAGAATTGGGCGGGGTACTTCCGCCGCGACGCGGGCGACAATGCCCGCCGCACGGCGGCACTGGGGGCGAAGGCGGTGCAGGCGTTCACGCGCTACGGCCTGAACACCGGCGGCGGCGATGCACTGCGGGCGGGCAATTACCGGTGGACCACGGCGGCAGAAGCGGCGGCCGGCCAGACGCTGATCGGCAAGCTCAACGCGACCACCAACGCATCGCAGCCGGCGAACGGCACCGGCGACTTCCGCAACGAACCCAATCAGTATGGGTGGTGCGTCGAGATCGATCCCTATGATCCCGCCGCGACCCCGCGCAAGCGTACCGCGCTGGGCCGGATGAACCACGAAGGCTGCTGGCCGGGCCGCGTGTTTGCCGGGATCAAGCCCGCCTTCTACATGGGCGACGACGCGCAGAACGAATATATCTACAAGTTCGTGTCGAACACCGCATGGGCCACCGCCGATGCGACTGCGGCGAACCGCCTTGCGATCGGCGACAAGTATCTTGATGCCGGCACGCTGTACGTGGCGAAATTCAACGCCGACGGATCGGGCGAATGGATCGCGCTGGTCCATGGCCAGAACGGACTGAACGCATCGAACGGGCTCTATCCCTTCGCCGATCAGGCCGACGTGCTGACGCATTGCCGGCTGGCGGGCGATGCCGTCGGGGCGACGCGGATGGATCGTCCCGAATGGACGGCGGTCAATCCGGCGACCGGCGAGATGTACTGCACGCTGACCAACAATTCGTCGCGTGCGCCGGCACAGGTCGATGCGGCCAACCCGCGTTCCTACATCGATCCGCGGATCAACAGCACTTCGCGGTCGACCGGCAACGCCAACGGCCACATCGTCCGCCTGCGTGAACGCGGCGACACGACGGAAGCGACCGCCTTTACGTGGGACGTGTATGCGTTCGGTGCCGGTTCGGACCTCGATGCCGCCAACATCAACCTGTCGTCGCTCGACGCCACCAACGATTTCTCCAGCCCCGACGGGCTGTGGTTCGGACGTGCGTCGAACGCCAGTGGGCAGGTGACGCCGGTCCTGTGGGTTCAGACCGACGACGGCGCGTTCACCGACGTGACCAACTGCATGATGCTGGCGGCGATGCCGGGCGTCGTCGGCGACGGCGGCACGCGGACGATCACCAACACCGGCGTATCGGCGACCAGCACCGCCACCACCCGCGTCGGCAAGGCACCGGGCACGACGCTGCGCCGCTTCCTCGTCGGTCCCGCCGGGTGCGAGATCACCGGCGTGGATTCGACACCCGATGGCCGGTCGCTGTTCGTCAACATCCAGCATCCGGGTGAGAATGGCAATCTGAGCAACATGACCAGCATCTGGCCGGCAACGACGGCGGGAAGCCGTCCGCGATCGTCGACGGTGGTGATCACCAAGAACGACGGCGGCGTGGTGGCGCTGTAAAGGCACGAACGCTTCGGCGGAAAGCGGCGGGCGGCGGTCGACAAGACCGCCGCCCGTTGTCGTTCCTGTGGCAGGAAATGCGTGAACACGACGCTTGCCGGCTGGATACGCCGTGCCCTGATGAACCCGAGAGGGACGACGGAACGGTAGGCTGACGATGCGACCGAAACGGTTGGAAGGGCGGTATGAAACCCGGCGTCCCGAACGCCACGACATCGCCGTTGACTCTTAAATCTACATATGTTTATTTTTGCGGATGGCCCGTAATCGTCGCCCTTCCAAACAGATGCGCAGCCTGCTGGCGCTGTTATCGGCGCAACCGGTCCGATGGCGATATGGCTATGACCTGATGAAGGAGAGCGGGGTGTTGTCGGGAACGCTCTATCCGCTGTTGATGCGGATGTGCGATCAGGGGTTGGTCGAGGCGGAATGGCATGCGCCCACCCAGCCGGGCCGGCCGCCGCGTCACGCCTATCGCCTGACCGGCGCTGGACTGGCGCTGGCGCGGACGATCGAACCCGATGCACCGCAACCCAATGCGATGCCGGTGACGGCATGAGGATCGTCGTCGCCCGCGCGATCATGAGGTTGAGCGAACATTGTCTCGGACCTGCGCGCCGCGAATGGGCAGCGGCGATGCGCGCGGAGTTTTTCGTCGCGGCCGATGCCGGCAAGCCGCTGGGCTTCGCCGCCGGCTGCCTGCTGGCGGCAGGACGCGAGCTGGTCGCGCAGCCGGAGGGACGCTTCGCGCTGGCGGCGCATATCCTTGCGGTTGGTGTGGTGGTGCCGATGGCGGCGTTGCTGGTGTGGAGTGCGGCGCTGGGGTATCCCTATCTGACGCTCGACGGGATCAGCGGTTGGCCGGTCACGCCGGTCAACGACGCCAACCGGGGCGGGCTGTCGTGGCTGGTGTTGCTGACCGGGCTGCTGGGCGGCGGCCATGTCGCGATGGCGTGGGGGATGCTGGAGCGTGACTGGGCACGGGTGGCGATGCTCGGGCGGCTCGGCGCGGCGATGATGGCGACGATGATCGCCTTTACCGGCATCCTGTTCCTCTACGACCCCTGTGCGCTGCCGCAGGCGATCGCGATCGGCATCGAACTGGCGACGGTCACGATCCTCGTCCGGTGGCATGGCGAACTGCCGGACGAAGCGGAGGACAGGTCGCTGCATCGACATTGATCGTGTGGCGTCGACCACGCGGCATGATGAAATCGACAGGAGGGAAGCATGATCGGCAGAACGGCATTCGTCGTGGCGTTGTGGACAGCGGTTTCGCCGGGCGTCCAGCCGGTATCGGCGCGACCGGTGACATCGGTTGCGCCCCGTATCGAACAGGTTCGCATCGCGTCCGATCCCGGCGTCGTGCTCGCCGGAGAACTGCAACTGCCCCCGGCGGACACACAGCGGCCGCCGGTCGTGCTGCTGCTGGGCGGGGGCGGGCCGTCGCCGCACGGCATCTACCCGTTGCTGGAAAAGCGGTTGCTGGCGCGCGGCATCGCGACGCTCAGCTTCGACAAGCGCGGCATCGGCAAGTCGACCGGCACGTTCGTGGATGCGATGGACGTGGCGCAGCGTGATGCGGGTGCGGTGCTTGCCTATCTACGTTCCCGACAGGACGTCATCGATCCGGCCCGGATCGCCGTTCTGGGGGTGAGCCAGGGCGGGGTGATCGGTCCGGCGCTCGCCGTCGATGGTCCGCCGATCGCTGCGGTCGTGACGATGTCCGCCCCCGCCGGGGAACGAGGGGTGCTGTTCCTCGACGAAATGCGGGAGAAACTCGCGACATCGGGCATGCAGGGCGACGCCATTCCACCGATCCTCGATGCGACCCGCCGCTATCTGGGTGGATTGACCACCGCCGCCCCGCCGGAGTCGATCGCTGCCGACCGGATCGCGGTCGGCGAAGCGTTCATGGCCGCCGGATGGTCCCGCGAACAGGCCGATGGCGCGGTACGCACGTTGGGCGACCCGGCAACGTCGTCGCTCTACACGGTCGCGGCGGGTGATGTGTTGGCGCGGGTCAAGGCGCCGGTACTGGCCGTCTTCGCCGCCGACGATACGGTCGTATCCAGCCGACTGGCGATGCCCGCCGCACAGGTCGCGCTGCGCGGCAACGCCGATGCGACGATCGTTCAGATGCCCGGGGTCGAACACGCCTACAAACCGCTGGTGACGACCGCGGCGGGCAAGCGCGAATATCAGGGCTGGCCGATATCCGATCCGGCGACGATCGACCTGATCGATCGGTGGCTGACGCCCCGGCTGTCACCGGGAAAGACGCCCCGTCAATAAATCCCGTCGATCTCCAGCGTCAGGCGCGGGGCGGGGGGATTGAGCAGCAGGCTGCGCTTTTCGCCCTGCAACACTTCTTCCCCGCGCAGGCGGTCGTAGCGGCTGCGGGCGGCCGCCGCCGCGTCGGCACCGTCGCGCAGGATGGTGGGTTTCAAGAAGACGAACAGCGTACGCTTCTGGCGCGATTCGTTGCGGCCCTTGAACAGTTCGCCGAGGATCGGGATGCTGCCGAGGATCGGCACCTGGCTGCGCGTGCGGTTGTAATCGTCGCTGGTCAGGCCGCCCAGCATGATCGTCTGGCCATTGTCGGCAAGCACGGTGGTGCTGGTCGACCGCTTCTGGGTGATCAGGTCGGCGGCGGCGTTGAGCTGGGTCGGGGACAGCGCCGACGCTTCCTGGCTGACTTCCAGCCGGATGGTGTCGCCCGCGTTGATGCGCGGGATGACGCGCAGCGTAATGCCGACGTCCTTGCGCTCGATCGTGGTATAAGGGTTGGCGGTGCCGTTGCCGGTCAGGATCGATCCGGTGACGAACGGCACTTCCTGTGCCACCACCAACTCGCCCAGCTTGTTGTCGAGCGTCGTGATCTGCGGCGTCGACAGCAGGTTCGCCTTGGTCGAGGTGCTGAGCGCCTGGAGCAGGATCGAGAAATCATTGCCGATGGTGAAGTTGCCCGTCAGGCCGCCGGTCAGCAGGCCCGCAGCGGGAACGCCGAGCACGTTGAGGATCTGGCCGAGCGATGCGCCGCCGTTGGTGAACGAGGTGCCGACCCCGCTGACCCGGTTGAGCGCCGCGCCCGCCGTGCCGATCTGTACCGCGAGCTGTTCGGCGTCGGTCCCCGATATCTCAACGATCGCCGCCTCGATCAGCACCTGCGGCCGGCGGACGTCGAGGTCGGGGATCAGCCGTTCGATCTGCGCGATCGCGGTCGGCGTGCCGCGCACCACCACGGCGTTGATGTCGGGCGCGGGCTGGACCGTGATGTCGGGCGCGGTGAACCCTTGCGGCGTCGCCGTCGGCTGGTTCTGGCCGATCGGCGTGATGCCTGCCGTGCCGCCCACACCCGATCCGCCGAGGCCACCGGACACGGCGGCGAGGCCCGCCGCGCTGGCCCCGCCATTGGCGATCAGCCCCGACAGCGCGGCACCGGCATTGTTGCGCTGCGACGTCGTCGACAGGCTGCGCGCGACCGGGTTGGATGCCGATTGCTGCTGTCCGAGGATGCCGCGCAGCACTTCGGTCACGCTTTCGGCATCGGCATAGTTGAGGCGGAAGACGCGGGTGGCGGTGGTGTTGCCGCCGCGCGCGTCGAGCGACTGGGCGATGCGCCGTGCCTCCGCGACGGCGGCGGGGGTGCCGCGCACGAGGATGGTATTGCTGCGCGCATCGCCCGCGACGCGCGCGCCGCCTTCGCCCAGCACGCCCTGCATCGCGGTCGCGATGTCGGCGGCATTGCCGTTCTGGAGCGTGATGGTGGTGAAGGTCGATCCCCCGCCACCGTCGAGCGAACGGGCCAGCGCCTCGATCCGGCGGACATTGTCGGCATAATCGGTGACGACGATGGCATTGGGCTGGGTCAGCGGTTCGACGCTGCCGAAACTGGCGACCAGCGGGCGGACGATGCGCGCGGCATCAGCGGACGGGACGTTGGACAGGCGGACCATGCGCGTCGTCAGTTCCTGTCCGCCCACGCCGCGCGCGCGCACCCCGCCGTCGCGCACCGCATTCGCCTGCGGAATGATGCGCCATGCCGATCCCGACCGGACGGCGGCGAACCCGTTGGCGCGCAGCACCGACTGGAACAATTCCCATACGCCCGCCGGGCTGAGCGGTTCGGCGGAGGTCACCGTCACCTGTCCCTTGACCGACGGGTCGAGGATCAGCGTGCGGCCGGTGATGCGGCTGATCTGGTCGGCGACGTCAGCGATCTCGACGCCGCGCATGTTGACGACGATGTCGGCCGCCTGTTGCGGCTGCGCCGACAGCGGGGAAAGGCTGGTGGCGGTGAGGATCAGGGGCAGGATCGCGGAACGGATCGGATGGCGCACGTGCAAAAGCCTCAACGGATGGGGACGGTGACGGTGATCGGCTTGCCGTCGCGAAGAATGGTGACCTGTGCCTGTCCGGTCATCCCGGCGCTGGCGATAGCGGCGTTGACCGCCGACTGGTCGGTCATGGCCGCGCCGTTGACCGATTGCACGACGTCGCCCGCGCGCATGCCGGGCGGCGGGTTGGCCCCGACCGCATAGCCGCCGGGCACCTGTGTAGCATTGAGCCGCGACAGCACCGCCTGCGCGCCGGGCGGGGTGGCGGCGGCGGGCTGCGGCTGCGGCGGCGCGGGCTGGCCCGGTGCGGGCGGGGCGGCGGTGCCCGGCGCGGGCGTCGCCAGACCGAACGGATCGGGGAAGGCCAGATATTCCAGCCGCCCGCCATTGTTCAGGATGATGCGGTCGCGACGGATTTCGGTGATCGTCGCGCCAGCGACCGCGTCGCCCGCCCGGACCGGTTTGGCAGGTTCATTGCCGATCGCGACGAACGCGGTCGACAGTTCGGCGGGACGCGCGAAGACGACGCCTTTCAGCACCGCCTGGATCGATGTCGCGGCAGTTGCGTCGGCGGCGGTCGGGCTGCCGAACGGGCTCCATGCCAGTGCGGGGGCGGGGTCGATCGCGACGCTGCGCGCACGGGCCGCCGACGGCACGGTGATCGCCCCGGTATCGGCATGGCCGGCCATCCGCCACACCAGCCCGGCCAGCGCGAACGCGACCGAGACGATCGCCACGCCCGCCAGCAGGTCGATCGCGCGGCCCGGCGAGCGCAGCCGTTGCAGCACGATCATGCGCCGTCCCCGCGCAGGAATCCGTCGAGCCGGGCGAGCGGCGCGGTTTCGCCGGTGGCGGCGACCTCGATCGTCACCCGGTCGAGCGCGGGGTCGGACGTGGCGATGCGCCTCACCGCCACGGTCCAGTTGCGCCCCAGCATGTCGACCCGATCTCCATTCGCTTCCGGCGTCCCCACTTCCAGATCGGCGAGCCGGTTTTCGGCCACCCACATCGCGATCGCACGCCGTTCGACGCCACGGGTCGAATCGATATGCTGCTCCACCGCGCCCATCAGCCCTACCGTGGCGATCGCCAGCACCGCCAGCGCCACCATCGCCTCGATCAGCGAAAAACCCGCATTCGATTCGCCGTCCCCGCAGCATCGCCCGAGCGGGGTTGCCGCTTCGGGCGGTACGTGGCGCGGGGGCCGCCCCGTCGACGGTCCACCATGCGCCGGATCGTCCACGGTGCCAAACGAAGTCATGGTCACGCCGCCACCTTCGTCGCGAGCGCGGTCACGCCGTCATAGTCGACACGCCACGACTGGTCGCCGCCCACGATCGTCGCGGACATCGCCTGTCCGGTGCCGTCGACGCCGAGGATGACCGGCGCGGGGATCGACAGCGTCATCGTCATGCCGCCGGGCAGGGTGTGGAACGCCAGCGCGTCGTCGGTGCGCGGAACGAGACCCTTCGCGCCCATCTGGGCAAAGCCATAACCATGCGGTTCGATGGTCAGCGCGATCAGCTGGTCGCCGAGCATCGCGTCGTCCGCCGCCGCCTGCAACCGCGTCGCCAGCCGCCGCGCCTCCGCCTCGACATTGGGCGCGCGCGTGGCGGCGCCGATGCCCAGCGTCACCGCCCCCGCCGCCACGCCGATGATGGCAAGGACGATCAGCATTTCGATCAGGGTCATGCCCCGTTGCGATACGGGCACGCGGCGGGGGGATTGCGTCACCTCAGCGTGTCTGTCCGTCGATATCCGCGTCCAGATCGGTGCCGCCGGGCTTGCCGTCCTTGCCGAGCGACTTGATCGCGAAGCGGCCGCCGGTCGATTCGTACACATAGGGGTTGCCCCATGGGTCCTGCGGCATCTGCGACAGATAGCCGTCAGGCGGGTAGGCGCCGGGCAGCGGTGGCGACGTCGGCTTTTCGACCAGCGCCTTCAGCCCCTGTTCGGTCGTCGGGTAATCGCCATTGTCGAGCCGGTACATTTTCAGCGCGCCGCCGATCGATCGCAGGTCGGTGCCTGCGGTCGTCACCCGTGCCTGATCGGGCCGGTTGATGACGTTGGGCACGATCAATGCGGCGACCAGTGCGATGATCGCCAGCACCACGATCATCTCGACCAGCGTCAGCCCCGCCTGATCGTCGGGGACAGAAACCTTGCGGGCAGCGCGGTTGGCTGCGAAGGTGTCATGAAACTTTCGGAATAAGATGCGCATCCACGCCCCAATGCGTCCACACGATGAAGCCATTGTGACAGTCGAACCCGCTTCCGCCGGTTCGCCCGCCCCCGCCGCCGGCGTGTGGGCGATCGCGGGCGGTCGTGCGATCATAGTCGATGCCGCCGGACCCGCAACCTTGCTCGTGCCGGCAGAGGCGGTGCTGCTGCTCGGCGTCGACCTGCCGCTGCCCAGCCGGGCGAAGCGGCTGGCGGCATTGCCGTTCGCGGTCGAGGACCGGATCGCCGATCCGGTCGATGCCGTACACCTGACGCTGGGCGATGCGATCGGCGACCGGCGCTATCTGGTCGGGGTGGTCCGCCACGCACGGATGGTCGAATGGATCGCGATCGCCGATGCGGCGGGGATCGGATCGGCGGCGTTCGTTCCCGACGCGCTGGCGCTGCCCGCGCCGGTCGAGGGCTGGAGCGTCGAGGTGACGGGCGCGCGCGCGCTGGTCCGCGCCGCCGACGGTACGGGCTTTGCCGTGCCGTTGCCGATGCTGGTCGCGGCGTGGGAGGCGGCGGGGCGGCCGCCCGCACAGGCGGTGGGCGATCCGTTGCCGCTGGTCATGACGGGGAGGGGGGCCGCATTCCCGCCCGTGCCGGTGTCGGAACGCGTGGCCGCCGCGCCGATCGACCTGCGGCAGGGCATATATTCGCGGCGGCGCGGCGCGTGGCCCAGCACGGCGCGCAAGGTCGCGATGATCCTGGCGCTGGCGGCGGTAGCGCATGGCGTGATCGCGGTCGGCGATACGCTGATGCTGCGGCGGATCGCCGACCGGCGGCAGGCGGCGCTCCAGCAACTGGTGGTAACGACGGCACCGGGCGTACCGACCGGTGGCGACGATTTCACGACGCGCGTCGCCGATCTGTTGCCGCGCCCGACCGGCAGCAACCGATTCGTCCCGCTGCTGGCGCGGGTATCGGGTGCGCTGGCCCCGATCGGTCCCGCATTGGCGGTGCGGACGATGGCATTCGAAGGGGAGGCACTGACGATCGATCTCGATTCGCCCGAAACCGGCATCGCCGACCGTCTGCGCGCGGCACTGTCGGCGGCGGGCGTCGCGGCGCAGGTCGCGCCCGCGCCCGGCGGCGGGCTGCGCATCACGGCGCGCGGCGCATGAACCGCATGCGGATCGAGCGGGCGCTGGCCCGGTTCGACACATGGTGGCAGGGGCTGTCGCAGCGCGAACGCGTGCTGGTCGGTACGCTCGCCGCGCTGCTGGCCGGGGTGGTGCTGGTCTATGGCGTGGTCAAACCGGTACAGGCATCGCGCGCGCAGGCGCGCGCCGATATCCGGCAGGCGGAAACGTTGATGGCGCGCATCCGTGCTGCCGGTCGGCTGGAAACCGCGCCGCCTGTCCAGGCCGCCGGCCCACCGCAGACGATCGTCGCCACCGCCGCGACCGCTGCCGGATTGCAGCCGACGCTGGCCGCGACCGGCGGCGGCGTCACCGCGACGCTGGTCGATGCGCCCTATCCGGCCGTGGTCACGTGGCTGAACGACGTCGCGCGGACCAGCACGCTGGGGGTGCGTCGAGTGACGCTGCAACGCGGATCGGCATCGGGCCGCGTCAACGGCACCGTCGAGTTCGGCGCATGACCGACACGCTGCTGCGCGCCGAACCGGTCCGTCTGCCCTATGGCTATGCCCGGCGCGGCGGGGTGCTGATCCGTCAAGGCGCGGGCGGGATGGAGTGCGTCCACCGCCCCGACGCGACGCTCGACGCGATGCTGGAGGTACAGCGGATCGCGCCGGGCATCGCGTTCGTCGCGGTCGACGATGCGGCGTTCGATGCGGCGTTGCAGTCCGGCTATGGCGGCAGCGCCAGCACCGCTGCCGATATCGAGATCGCCGAGAACGATCTGGCGGCGCTGGCCGACAGCGCGGCGGCGGTCGACGACCTGCTCGACGCACGCGACGACTCGCCCGTCATCCGGCTCATCAACGCGCTGCTGCTCGAAGCGATCAAGGAAGGCGCGTCCGACGTGCATGTCGAGACGCAGGAAAAGCGGCTGGTCGTCCGTTTCCGCATCGACGGCGTGCTGCGCGACATCGTCGAACCGCCGCGTGCGCTCGCCCCGCTGCTGGTCAGCCGGATCAAGGTGATGGCGAAACTCGACATCGCCGAACGCCGCACGCCGCAGGACGGCCGCGTGACGTTGCGCATCGGCGGGCACGACGTCGACGCCCGCGTATCGACCATGCCGACGCAGCATGGCGAACGGGTGGTGCTGCGGCTGCTGGAGCGCGGCGGGATGACGCTCGACCTCGCCAGCCTCGGCATGAGCGAGCGGGACGAAGGGGTGTTCACGCGGCTGCTGGAACGGCCGCACGGGTTGCTGCTGGTCACCGGACCGACCGGATCGGGCAAGACGACGACGCTGTACACCGCGCTTACCCGACTGAACGATCGCCGTCGCAACGTGATGACGGTGGAAGACCCGATCGAATACGAACTGTCGGGAATCGCGCAGACACAGGTCAATCCGCGCACCGACATGACCTTCGCCCGCGGCCTCCGCGCCATCCTGCGGCAGGACCCCGACGTCATCATGGTCGGCGAAATCCGCGATCAGGAAACCGCGCAGACGGCGGTGCGGTCGTCGATGACGGGGCATTTTGTGCTGTCGACGCTGCACACCAACACTGCGATCGGATCGGTCACGCGTCTGATCGACATGGGGGTCGAACGCTATCTGCTTGCGCCGATGGTGGTTGGGTTGGTGGCGCAGCGGTTGGTGCGTCGATTATGCGGTCAGTGCCGGTGGCAGGATCGCGCGACGGAGGCGGACGCGGTGCTGCTGGGCGGGGCGATCCGGGCGGGCAAGAAGCTGTGGCGGCGCGGTGCGTGCGAGGCGTGCCATAACGAAGGCTATCGCGGGCGCGCGGGCGTGTACGAAGTGATCGCGGTCGACGACCGGTTGCAGGCGATGATCCACAACGGCGCGTCCGAAGCCGATCTGGAACGCGCGGCGCGGCTGGCGAACCCGTCGCTGCTGGACGACGGCGTGGCGAAGGTGAAGGCGGGGGTCACGACGGTCGAGGAAGTCGCGCGCGTCGTGCGGGACGAGGGGTGAGCGCGCTTTTCCTTTCTCCGACTTCGTTCGGTTCGAGCCTGTCGGGAACGGGGTTCCGCCGGGCGAGCCGTTCTCGACACGCGGTCTCGACTACGCTCGATCGCTACTCGAACCAAACAGGATGGATCGACGGGGGTAGCGGGCAGTGACCGCCTATAGCTATCGCGCCGCGTCGCGCACCGGTGCGACCGTGAAGGGCGTGATCGAGGCGTCCAGCCCCGCCGATGCTCGTGCGCGATTGCGCGACCGGGGGGAATTGCCGCTGTCGGTCGAGGAAACCGGCGAAAAGGGGCCGAAACTCGGCAGTATCCAGCTTCCCCGGCTGTTCCGGCGGGGCGTGTCGGCCAAGGCGCTGGCGACGCTGACGCGGCAGATTTCGACGCTGGTCGGATCGGATATCTCGATCGAGGAATCGCTGCGGCTGGTCGCGAACCAGGCGGACAGTCCGGCGGTCAACGCGCTGCTGCTCGACGTGCGCGCCGCGATTCTCGACGGGCGCAGCTTCGCACAGGGGCTGGCGCGGCATCCGAAGGCATTCCCCGAATTCTACCGTGCATCGGTGGCGGCGGGCGAACAGTCGGGGCGGCTACCCGACGTGTTGAGCCACCTCGCCAACTTCGTCGAGACGCGGCAGGCCAATGGCCAGAAGATGCAACTGGCGCTGCTGTATCCCGCGCTGCTCGCCACCGTCAGTTTCGGCATGATGGTGCTGCTGATGGTGTATGTCGTGCCCGATATCGTACGTGTGTTCGTGTCGCGCGGGGCGGAACTGCCATTCCTAACGCGCGCGCTGATCGCGATTTCGGCATTCGTCCAGAATTACGGGCTGTACGTGCTGGTCGCCGGGCTGATCCTGTTCGTCGTGGCGGGGCGCTGGCTGCGCGTGCCGGCCAACCGGCTGCGGCTCGACCGGCGGCTGGCGGAGCGCGCGCCGTTCCGCCGGTTCAGCCGTCAGCATAACGCCGCGCGCTTTGCCGGCAGTCTGGCGACGCTGGTCGGCAGCGCGGTGCCGCTGGTCGAGGCTCTGCATGCCGCCGCCGCCGTCACGCCCAACCGCTTCGTCCGCGACAAGGCGCTGACCGTCGCTGCACGGGTACGCGAAGGATTGTCGCTGCGAGCGGCGATGGCCGAGGCGGAGGTGTTCCCGTCGATGCTCGTCGCGATCGTCGCCAGCGGGGAAACGTCGGGACGGCTGGCCCCCGCGCTCGACCGCGCGTCGGGGGAACTGGAACGCGAGCTGGACGCACTGGTCGCGACGCTGGTCGCGCTGGTCGAACCGATGGTGCTGTTGTTGATGGGCGGGCTGGTGCTGATGATGGTGCTGGCGATCCTGTTGCCGATCATCAACCTGAACAATCTGGTATCGGTCTGACGGATCGGCACGTGGTGACATACGGTGTGACCGCGTATCGTGCGTGCCATCGCGCTTGTCGAAATGCCGTATCGAACGACTGCCACGATGCTTGATACGGACCGGGTAAACCGTGCGCCGCATGATTCGGGATCGTCCGGGGGACGATCCGACCCGATCATCTATCGACGTCGCTCCATCGCGGTTCGGCACGAACGGGTGGCCCCAGCCGCATGATATCGTAGCGGACGCCGCGCGGTCCCCGAACGAAAACCGCCCCGTCCGGCGTTGCGGACGAGGCGGCCTGTACCTTCGGACCGATGCGCAGCCTTACTTGGGCGCGAGCACCATCAGCATCTGACGGCCTTCCATGCGCGGATAGGCTTCGACCTTCGCAACTTCGGTCACGTCTTCCTGCACCCGCTTGAGCAGGTTCATGCCGAGCTGGCCATGGCTCAGTTCGCGCCCGCGGAACCGCAGCGTGATCTTGACCTTGTCGCCCTCGCCGATGAAATCATGTACCTTCTTCATCTTCGTATCATAATCATGATCGTCGATGTTCGGACGCATCTTGATCTCTTTGATCTCCTGCGTCTTCTGGGTCTTGCGAGCGAGGTTCGCCTTTTTCTGCGCCTCGTACTTGAACTTGCCCACATCGAGGAACTTCGCGACCGGCGGATCGGCGTTCGGCGAGACTTCGACAAGGTCGAGGCCCACGGCAGCGGCCTGTTCGATCGCCTCTCGCGTGAACAGCACACCCAGATTCTCGCCGTCCTGGTCGATGACGCGGACCTTCGGCGACTGGATGAATTCGTTGAATCGGGGGCCGTTCATCGGCGGCGGCGCATTGGGGCGACGCATCATGGGCGGACGGATAGGTGGTGCTCCTGTAGTTGACCAAAGGTCTATATAGGCAATTCAGCGAAATAGTGAAAGGTCAGTCGATCGAATCCAGCGTGATACGCACGCCGGGCAGCAGCAATGCAGGCACCGTGACGTCGCCGTCATATTCCTCGACATCGCGGTACGTGCCGTCGACCGGATCACGATGCACGCGGATCGTGCGGCGAATCGCATCGACCACCCAATAGTCGCGTACGCCGTATCGGGCATAAAGCGGTGCCTTTACCCGCAGGTCGTAGGCGAGCGAGCTGTCCGACACTTCGACCACCAGCAACAGATCCGGGCCGCGCATCTCCCGCGAGTTGCCACCCTTCACCCACACTGCCAGATCGGGTTCGACCAGCGTCGCGCTCGACAGCGTTACCGAAGCCTCGACGAACAGCCGTGCATCGTCTGGCAGCGACAGGACCAGCGCCCGGGTAAGCGCCGATTTCATCTGTTCGTGCCAGTTCGCCTTTGCCGCCGCCATCGGCACGACCTCTCCGTCGATCAGTTCGATATTCTCGCTTTCGGCCACCAGGCCGGCTTCGGTCAGCGCGTAGAGTTCGTCCACGGTCAGCCGCGCAGGGATCAGGCCGTTACGGATATTCTGAAAGACGGTCATTGCGACAAACTATCAGATTCGTGCGCGCGACTCCATCACGTCACCGTGCCCGTGCAAGATCCGGGGCCAGCGCCTCGCCCGCCAGCATCGCGACCAGATCGTCCAGCGCCAGCACCTGCTGTCCCTGACTGCCCAGCCGGCGCAGCGCGACGGTGCGTTCCTCCGCCTCGCGCTTGCCGACGACGACCAGCGCCGGGACTTTCGCCAGCGAATGTTCGCGCACCTTGTAGTTGATCTTTTCGTTGCGAAGGTCGGTTTCCACGCGGATGCCGGCGGCTTTCAGCGCGGCGGCAACCTCGTGCGCATAGTCGTCGGCGTCGGACACGATCGTCGCGACCACCGCCTGTACCGGCGCCAGCCACATCGGCATGCGGCCCGCATGATGTTCGATCAGGATGCCGAGAAACCGTTCGAACGTGCCGAGGATCGCACGGTGCAGCATCACCGGGCGGTGGCGGTTGCCGTCTTCGGCGACATAGCTGGCGTCGAGCCGGTCGGGCAGCACGCGGTCCGACTGGATCGTGCCGACCTGCCATGTCCGGCCGATCGCGTCGGTCAGGTGAAACTCCAGCTTGGGCGCATAGAATGCACCTTCGCCCGGCAGTTCCTCGAACCCCGCCTTGACCGTGTCGGACAGGTTGGCGGACAGCACCGCCTCGCGCAGTTCCGCTTCGGCCTGGTCCCACATCGCGTCGCTGCCGAAGCGCTTTTCGGGGCGCAGCGCCAGCTTCACCGCATAATCGGTGAAGCCCAGATCCTCGTACACCGAATCGAGCAGTTCGCAGAAGTCGCGGACTTCCTGCACCAGCTGATCCTCGCGGCAGAAGATATGCGCGTCGTCCTGCGTGAATTGCCGCACGCGCATGATGCCGTGCAACGCGCCGTGCGGTTCGTTGCGGTGGCAGCAGCCGAATTCGGCCATGCGGATCGGCAGGTCGCGATACGATTTGATCCCCTGTCGAAAGATCAGGACGTGCGCCGGGCAGTTCATCGGCTTCAGCGCCATCAGGTCGGCATCGCCCGACAGGACCGCGCCCTCATCCTCGGTATTGGGCACCTCGTCGGGGACGACGAACATGTTTTCGCGATATTTGCCCCAGTGGCCCGACTGTTCCCACTGGCGCGCGTCCATCAGCTGCGGGGTCTTGACCTCCTGATAGCCGGTCGCATCCAGCCGGCGGCGCATATATGCCTCCAACTGACGCCACATCATATAGCCCTTGGGGTGCCAGAATACCGACCCCTGTGCTTCGGACTGTAGGTGGAACAGGTCCATTTCCTGCCCCAGCTTGCGATGGTCGCGCTTGGCGGCTTCCTCCAGCCGGGTCAGGTGCGCGTCGAGCTGCTTCTTGCTCAGCCAGCCGGTGCCGTAGATACGGCTGAGCATCGCGTTCTTCTGGTCGCCGCGCCAATAGGCACCCGACACGCGCGTCAGCTTGAACGCGGCGGGATCGAGCTTCGCGGTCGATTCGAGGTGCGGGCCCCGGCACATGTCGAGCCATTCGCCCTGACGATAGATCGTCAGTTCCTTACCCTCGGGCAGTTCGGCGGCCCATTCGGCCTTGAACGTCTCGCCCTGCGCGGTCCAGCGGTCGATCAGTTGCTGGCGCGTGACGACCTCGCGCACGAATTTCTCGCCGCGCGCGATGATCCGGCGCATCTCCGCCTCGATCAGCGGCAGGTCCTCGTCGGTGAACATGCCGCGACCGGGGGCCGGCGCGAAATCGTAATAGAAACCGTCCTCGGTCGCCGGACCGAAGGTGATCTGCGTGCCCGGGAACAGCGTCTGCACCGCCTCGGCCATCACATGGGCAAAGTCGTGGCGATGAAGCTCCAGCGCGTCGCGCTCGTCCTTCGCGGTCAGCAGCGCCAGCGCGGCATCGCCGTCGAACGCGCGGTTCAGATCGCGCACCTGTCCATCGACGCGGGCGGCGATGGCTGCCTTGCGCAGCCCCGGCGAGATCGCGGCGGCGATATCGGCCGGGGTAGTGCCCGGCGTCACCTCGCGGACGGAACCGTCGGGCAGGGTGATGCGGAACAGTGCGGACATGAAGAAACCTGAGCGAAGAGGGAAAACGACTGCCGAATAGGCGCTGGGGCAGGACAGGGCAAGGCGCTCGCCCCTCACTCGCCTGTCACTCGATTGCGGCACCCCGGTCGCTATAGGTGATGCGGATACGGACCCATGTTCCCACCATCGGCCGCCCGCCGACGCGCGGCGGCACGATCCGGAACTGCCACGCCGCCTGCCGCACCGCGCCCGCCAGTCCCGATCCGCGCGACGACTGCCCGATCTCGCGGCAATCGGTCACTTGGTTGTTGGGGATGGTGCGGCACGCGACCTCGCCCCAACCGGGTTGCGCGCGACGCGGCAGATAGGTCGACAATTCGGCATGGGTCGGGCGGCGATACCAGTCCGCCGCGTAGAGCCGTTCCCCGCCGCCGCTGCCACCACCCGCGTCGGATGGCGAATCGCCGTCGCCGCTGTCGCCCGCCGCATCGCCCGCGCCGGCATTGCCGTCCGCCGGCGCCTTCGCGCCGGGGGCGATCGCGGCGCGGGCGAAGTCGCGGCCGGTCATCGGGATCACGCGCGACCATGCGTTGGACGACGGTGCGGTCGGCACCGGCGGCGGTGGCGGAATGTCGGGCGGCGGTGCGGTGCGCGCGACCGGCTGCGGACTGCTGGCGGCACCTGCGGCGGCCTTGCGCTGCGCCTTTTGCGCGGGCTGTGCGGCGGGCGCGACCCGATCGGCAGGCAGCATGTCGACGACCAGCGCGTCTTCGGGGCCGGGCGGGGGCGACATGATCGCGGGCGCGATGTGCAGCATCAGCCACAGGATCGCGGCATGGATCGCGATCACCAACGCCAGCGTCGCCGCGCGCCGCGACAGGGGAACGGGACGCTGCGCCGAAAACCGTTCCTGAATCACCTGCGTCGCCACATCGTCGCCCTAGCGCAGCCGGTGCCGCCACGCGACGGGTAATCGGCGGAACGAAACCCGTGCTGAGCAGTTTGGCTCCCTACCGGTAGTTATTGCCCCGCAAGCATAGCTGGTTTGGTACTTGACCCCGCTGCCCCCGGCAGCGGGGTTTTTTCTGTTCAAACGGCGTTCGGTTTTTATCGACTGTCGCCTTCGGAACGCGTCGAAGGCATTCAGCGCCCTGCGCTTGGCGACAATCGGACGACTGTGGTAATTTGAAGTTTGCGATCGGCGGCAGCGTTACCGCCAGCCGCGCAATCCAAAACCGGGTGCGGGCAGGCTACCGGCAGGCTCGAAAATCCGCTGGTTTGGCAATTGCTTGAGAGCGATCCGTCGCAAATGACTGACTGGTCGCGCGCGCGCCACGTTTCGCCGCGAAGGACTCGACTGACGGCATTAACCATGCTGATCGATCTGAAGAAGGCCATCGTGCAAATTCCAAGCGTTAGACCTCATCTGTTTCCTGTAGATACAAGCCTGCCCAATCTTACCGATCGAAGGTCGGCGAGTTGCTGTCGACCGCGGAAAGGTGGCCGGCAGCAAGCGCATGGCCTGCCAATCTGAAATTGCTGGAGAGAACATGTCAGTTAGTAGCGGCGTAGCAAATGGCGAAGTCTTTCTGCAGGGGAAGTATCTCAGCATCGGGATCAACGTCGACGGAACTTTGGGAACGATGTACAATGCTGCGAAAGGCATTGAGACCGACATCGACACCGGCCTTCGCCGTGTCGGTTTGTTTGCCGACTTCGACGGCTTTGGTCAGGGCAAGGAAACGACCCTGAACGACGTGCTGTTGCAGGGGCGCGCGATCGAAGGCTTCAACGTCGGATACAAGCTTGACGGGGACACCGTCGTGCGCAGCAATCAGAAGTNGATCACGCTGGCCGACGATGCGAAGTATATCCGCATCGACGTCACGCTGACCAACAATTCCTCGGCAACGATGAACGACGTGCGGTACATGCGGACCGCCGATCCCGACCAGTCGGACAAGTTCGCCACGGCGAACAAGATCGAACGTCAGGGCGACAATGGCGCGCTGGTGACGGCGCAGGTCGCACCGTCGACCCCGTTCTTCCTCTACACCCCGGATCAGCGCGCGGTCGCATCCTTCTACGGCTTCGTGAACACCGATCCCTATGCCGCTGCCGCCTATGCGACCGAACAGGCGGTCGGATATGCCAAGACCGTCGACCAGACGCTGAACCTGACCTTCGGCCTCGGCGCGCTCAAGCCCGGTGAATCGACCAAGATCACCATGTATCTGGGCGTAACCGACAATCTCGGAGCCACACTGTCGCAGATCGACTCGGGTGTCGTCACCGAGCCCAAGCCGCCGAAGCCGGTGAACCTTGCGCCGGTCGTTGTCGCCGACAACTTTTCCGGCAAGGAAGGTTCCGACGTCGCCGGCAACGTTTTGGCCAACGACCGGGATCCTGAAGGTGCGGCGCTGACTGCCAAACTGAAATCGGGCCCTGCCAATGGCACCATCGAATTTTCGAAGGATGGTTCGTTTATCTATACCCCCGATGCGGGGTTCAGCGGTTCGGACAGCTTTATCTATGTCGCGTCGGATGGCGTGAACAATAGCGGCAACGGCATCGTCCGCCTGTCCGTATCCAAGGCGCCGGTCGACACGGTCGACCCTCTGCTGGATTTGCTCAAGCTGCCCGGCCTCGTCAACGGTTCGTCCGCCGCCGATCAGGTGCTGTCCGGTGTCGGTGGATCGAACGTCTTCTATTTCGCATCGGCGGCCAACACCGGCAACGATCGCGTCACCAACTTCGGGCATTCCGATCTGCTGGTCGTGGACGACAAGCTACGCGACAGCAACGATGACGGCATCATCAAGCTCGCGGGCGGTCGACTTTCGCTCGACGCAGTACGCGAGGGCGATACCGTACAGTTCGACGGCGTAAGCGCACTTCGCTTCCTTGGCACGGACGGTGCCGGACGGTCGGTTTATGCCGATGCCAGCGTGCGGCCCGGAAAGGCGCAGGAAGGTACGTTCGCAAATGACACGTTCGGAAACAGCCGGAATGAAAATTCGAAAGATATTTTCTTTTTCGACACCGCACTCAATCTGGACCTCGGCCAGGATGCGATCGTCAATTTCGGCGTCCGAGATCGCGTCATTACGACAAGCAAGCTGAGCGACGGCAACAACGACGGAATCGTCAACGGAACATCCGGCAAGTTCGCGCTGCCGGACGACACTGGCACTTTGTCGCTGAGCGATCAGAATGGAGCAACGGTCGACTCCCTGATGCTCGAACGATCCTTTGAACGCGATGACGTCGCATATTATGTCTACGCAGCCGTTGCGGAGACGAACTACGCCTATAGCGAGATCGTATTCTAACCAGTCGCCCGGCACCATATGGTCGTTCGCAACGTTGCTGACGGCTATATGGTGCCGCATCGCTGGCCGCGTCGGCACGCGTCGGCGTCGTCCATCGACCTGCAAGCAAAGCTTTGGACGGACCGCCGGACCGTCGTGAAGATCGTGCATGCATATGGCAGGCCGATCCGTCCCGCGCGACGATCGCCGGACATGCGGGGGTTCATTCACCGCTACCACGGCGCTGTCCGCGATTTTGCGCGGACCGGACGACCGTCATCCCGCATCGTCCGACACATTGCTCACGTCTGGAGCCGTCCGGAACTGTCCTGTAGTAACCAGAAGCGGGTGTATCGTTGCAGGCGGGGAAGGATGATCCATTGTAGCGTTGCTGTCAGTATCAGCGATGATGGCAGTAGCTGAAGTGGTAGCGGGACATCCTTCAGAACCGTGCGGACGATCGTGCTGATACCCAGAAGTATCGGAAAGACAGTCAACCACGTCGTTATGAAACGCTTCGACTTGCTGGCACTTGCATCGCTGGGCAGATCGAATGCGACTGCGTCGCCCCGGGCAGTTTGACGCAGCACCGTCGAATACGCGTCGGCGACCGCGGCGTGGGCGCTTAGAGCATCGTCGGCCTGCCATGCATCGACGGCGTCCTGGTCATCGAAGCGGAACAGCAGATGCTGGAAGCCAGCGGTCTGCCCGAGCCGGATAGCGGCACGGTACCCCGGGGCTGCACGAGCAAGGCGGTTGAGTTCCTGTACCCACTGTTCGAAGTCCTCTTCGTGACCGGCACGAATTGCCCGGCTGGTAACGATGGTAACGGTCTGATCTGGATCTGCTGGCATGGAGCGGGAACGTATCGCCGATGCCGTTGGTGCCGGCTGGCCACCGGCAGCCGGTAGCACCGAGGCATCTGTCCCGGTACGTATCCGGTCGGCTACGGTCACTTCGACCGCCGTGATCGCCGAAAACGTCACCCGCAGCACAGGTGGCAAGGCTGGCGGCACCGTGGCCCCGGTGTCTCGCTGCGATCCCTCTGCTATCCGTCTTTCTCGTGCGGAAGCGGCGGTCACGGATCGAACCGTGCCGCGCTTCGCTGAACACCCGTATCGGTAACAAGGGACGTTCAATGAACGCTGCGGACGTATTCACGACTCTCGATCTGGAGCTAAAGCCAGATCCGGCGCGCACCGTCATCCGTCCATTCGGCTTCCGCTATCCGTCCGCCTTTGCCGAGGGACGGCCCAGCCGCTCCGAAGCGGTGGCGGCGCGCCTGATGGCACTGGCGCCCGAAATGCGTCAGCGGATGCTCGAACTCCTGCACGGCGCAATGCAGTCGCGGCATCGCAATGTCGACGGCGTCTTCCTGCGCCGCTTTTCGGAAGTCAGGGACGAACTGGGTGTCGCGGTAGAGGCCGAGCGCGATCAGTTGCTCATCGGGGCCTACTTCAGTCAGGAATATGCGTTCGAGAGCGCTGCGCTATTCAACCCGTCGATCGTGACCGTGCCCGATCAGGATCGAGCCGATGACAGCATCGCCTTCATCCTG
The DNA here is from genome assembly GCF_014842075.1 of Sphingomonas sp. CFBP 13720. Taxonomy (GTDB): domain Bacteria; phylum Pseudomonadota; class Alphaproteobacteria; order Sphingomonadales; family Sphingomonadaceae; genus Sphingomonas. Next base: position 363,920 of record NZ_JACYVA010000002.1, on the reverse strand, counting down.
TCGCTACGGGGCGTCGGAGAGGGGCACATTTCGTCGGTCACGTTCCGCTCCGGCACATGGGACGGTGCCGATGGTCTGGTGGTCAATCCCCCCAGCGCGCAGGGAGTCCCCCCACGGATCGAACACGACGACGCGGCCGGCTGGGTGCGGCTCCGGTCCGATGACAGCAAGGATATCTCGGAAACGGTGATCTTCCCGACGCTGCCCAGCCAGCGCCAGGGGGTCGAGGATGTCCGGCTGGTCCATTTCACGGACGACGATGGTACCGAAAGCGTGATCGGCACCTATACGGCCTTCGATGGCCGCGACGCGCGTGCGGAGCTTCTTCGCGGGATCGATCTGCGCACGTACGAGATGCGGCCGCTGACGGGCAGGATGGCGGCATATAAGGGCATGGCATTGTTTCCGCGACGGATCGACGGGCAGTTCGTCATGCTCGGCCGGCAGGACAACGAGAATATCTGGCTGTTGCGTTCCGACGATCTGCATCACTGGGACACGGGCGAAATCATCATGGGGCCGCGCTACCCATGGGAGTTCGTCCAGATGGGCAATTGCGGGTCGCCGATCGAGATCGACGAGGGGTGGCTGGTGTTCACCCACGGCGTCGGGCTGGTCCGGGGCTATTGCGTGGGCGCGTGCCTACTGGACAAGGCCGATCCCCGAAAGGTGCTGGCGCGAACCCCATCGCCGTTATTGTTTCCGAGCGGCGAACAGCGCGGTGGCTACGTCCCCAATGTTACGTATAGCTGCGGGGCATTGCTCCACAAACGACGCGTGCTGCTGCCATACGCGATTGCCGACGAATACTCTGCGTTTGCGGTCGGCAGCGTCGACGACATATTGTCCGTGATGGAATAGCTGCTCCACCCATCCGCAACCGAAGGGACGAGCATGGACGATTTCGCGCGCATGATGAGAATGGAGGGCGTGCGCCCTCTGGACCAACCGAAGAAGAAGTCCCGCCCTCCGGCGAAATCAGCACGGTCGGCGGTTGTGCAAGACACCGTCGCGATACCGGCATTGGAGCCGGGTGGCTACGCGTGGGTGACTGGCCCACGCGCGCGCACCGCGCTCGAAACGGCGCTCGAGCGCCTTGCCACCGAGATCCGCGAGGGACGGCGTGGCTGGGCCACCGGCATTCGTCAGGATGGTACGACCGTCACATTGGCCGCTTCGTCCGGCGCGGCATCGTTGCTTGGCAGCGCAGATCGCCAGTTGCTGCGGCTGATGATCGTCGGCGGCGATGGCTGGACCTTCGTCATGCATCCGCTGATGGGCGTCGCCACGCTCGATGAGGATCCTGCCAGTCCGGAATGAACGCGGGTCAGAAGCGTGGCCGCAACCGGATCGATCGGCATATCATTGTCGATCGCCACCGCCCGTGATCGTCGTACGGTAATCGTTACCGAACCACGTTCCGGTTACGCAAAGTTGCCCAGCTTTTCCGCATCTTCATCCGGCAGATCATGTTCCTCCGTCGGATCGTTCGGCACGCCGGTCTGCGGCTCTGTGGACATATCGCCGGGATCGGGCTCGTTGCCGGGAATGCTTGCAGGACTCATGATCGTCTCCTTTGTCATGTCGTCCGAACGCACGAAGCGGCAGAAATGGCAGCTGTGTCGTCAAACGCGTCTGACCGGTAAGTCGATACTCCTTCCGCTGCCATCGGCGCGACCGAACGATCCGGTTCCGGTTGACGGAACTACTGCAAATTACGCCGTTGCCCGTAATGCAGTGCTGCCATCGCCGGTCCGATCCTGCTACCCGCCGGTAATGCTCAGAACACGGATCAGGAAAAACGCCGCCGCCGCTGATCACGCCGTCAGGCTGCTCGCGGAAGTATCAACGTCGATCGAAACACTTCACGATGAAGACCTGCTCGATCTCGCGGACATATTCTCGAGTAACGCCGATAGTATTCTGGCCAAGATCGCATCGGCCGAGATGCAGAAGCGCAAGATCAGTTTGTAAACGGACCATCCGCCCATGGCGATCGGGTCGGGGCGGGTGCATGATGAACAGCGCCAGTCGGTCTTTGCTCCCTCGCCGCGAGGCCCGTTGTCGATAATCGCGCTGCGACCAATCCAGGCGGTTGCTTTGGTGATCTTTGGTGCGGGTCTGGTCGCGTACCACCGATCCGTGTAACCTATGGCAAGGGTGTCTAGGCAGGCGGTGGGCGCAAGCCGGGACCCGAACTACGGAGCAACCAACATAGCACGTAAACCCAATTACGACTTCGAGCGCCGCGAGCGCGACAGGATCAAGCAGGCCGAGTCCGCCAAGAAGGCGCAGGCCAAGTCGGACAAGCGAGCCGCCGAACAGGCATTGGCGGCTTCGGATCCTTCGGGCGGATCAGACGTCGGCTGATGCGATGACGGATCTGGTCGATCCTGTCCTTGCGCAGCTGGGCTGGAGATCCTTTTTCAGTGCGCAGGTTTCGGCGGAGCAGCTTGACAGTTGTTGGCCGGTTCGCGTCCTGTCGGTTCACCGGGGGCGGGTAACCGTCGCGGGGCAGGGGTTCGAGGACTCGGTTCCGTCCGGCTTGCCCGCGCAGGGGGGAGCGGAAGACCGACCCACCGTCGGCGACTGGTTGCTGATCGACCGGGACACCCGAAGCATCGTGCGCATTCTGGATCGGACGAGCCTGGTCAAGCGCCCGTCACCGGGCGACGACCGGCGGGTCCAGCTTGTCGCTGCCAACATCGATACCCTCTTCATCGTCACGTCCTGCGACCGGGATTTCAACGTCGCGCGGCTCGAACGCTATCTGGTGCTGGCGCGCGAGGTTCGCGTCCGGCCGGTGATCGTCATCACCAAAGCCGACATGTCGCCGACCGCCGGGGAACTGGTCACCGCAGCACGCGCCCTTCAGTCGGGGTTGCCGGTCGAATTGATCGACGGGCGCGACCCGACAAGCGCTGCCCGGCTCGCGCATTATTGCGCCTTCGGGCAGACGGTCGCGCTGGTAGGGTCGTCGGGTGTCGGCAAGTCGACGCTGGTAAACACGCTGACGGGGTCGGACAGCATCGCGACACAAGCCGTTCGCGAGGATGACGGCAAGGGTCGCCACACGACGACCGTTCGCGAGATGCATCGGCTCGCTATTGGTGCGGATGGGGGCGGCTGGCTGGTCGATACGCCGGGTATGCGCGAACTTCAGATGTCGGAGGTCACGTCCGGCGTCACCGAGGTCTTTGACGATGTCACCGCGGTGGCGCTCGCGTGCCGTTTCGCCAACTGCACGCATGTCGACGAGCCCGGATGCGCGATCAGGACCGCGATGACCGAAGGAAGTCTTGACGCCGCACGCGTTCAACGCTGGCGCAAGCTGGCGCAGGAGGATGCTGAAAACAGCGGCACCGCGGCGGTCCGCCGCGCCCGCATCGGTAATCGAAGAAGGAGATGACCATTGGCTGACGTCGGTCTGCGGGCGCTGGAGTCCGAGCGCAAACGGTTATGGGCGGAGTGCCGTCTGAAGGGGCTTGCGAAGGGCACGCCGGAGCGCCTTCGGATCGAGGAACTCGATATCCTTTTGGCGGAGCGGCGAACGAACACGGCTGGCTAGTGGGATAGGCACCGACGATCCTTCTGACCGGTGCCTTCTGACGCTAGCTAATGCTTGCGGGGTACTTCCCTAGTGACGCGGAGCAACTCGCCGCGCCGTTCGGAAAGACGGCTGTCTGCATTCGACGGCAAAACGCGGATTGTGTGTCGGATCAGCCCTTGGGCGTGACCCATACATAAATCGGCGTGATCGACTTTCCCGGTGCCGGCTTGCCGATATCGACGCGGTCGGCCTTGACCATCTCGCCCGTCTGGAGCGTGAAGGATTCCCATGGTTTCGGCATCCGTCCGAAGATATGCTTCTGGATGGGCTGACCGGTGGTCGAGTTCATGATCGTCGTGGCTATTGGCATCGCGTGCCGATACCGGCGTCGGTGGTTTCGCGTCCACCCCCTGATCGTCGAATTTGCGACGGAACCACCACCGGGTTCATCGGCGCGTCCGATGAATCGCCTTCGTCGCCACGATTTCAATACTCGGAACAGGTCCGTCGGTATCGGCCATGACGTTGACCGTGCGCGACGACGCACAGGCGGAAGGGGGATCAAGATCGCGCAATGCCGAACGAGCGTCCGCTTTCGGGTAGCGCGACTTGCCACGTGGATGCCGGATGCGGGGCCTTCTGGTCGCCGCCGACTATCGCGCGCAGGTCGAACCCATCGACGAGACGCTGGCCGATCCCGTCGCCCGGCTGGAGGCGACCCGGCGCCGCGCGAACTGATCGACCGCATCGTCCTTACGTCCAAGCCGGACGGGGGGGCGACGTAGTGCTGGGAGTCGAGGGACGACGCGCCGCGATCACCGATCCTGCCAGCGGCAAATCGGTTTTGGAGGAACGGCTGTTTGTCATGGAGCGGGTGAAGGGAATCGAACCCTCGTCGTAAGCTTGGGAAGCTTCTGCTCTACCATTGAGCTACACCCGCATATCAACGACTTAGCGTCGAAAAGACCGTTGCTGGGTCCCGGTTTACAGTCCGGTTTACATCGGCGACGCCAGCCAATGCCATGAGCATCATCCTGCCGTCAACACGTATGCCGATACCGACGTTCGATAACGGAGGCGAAACGCGACCCAGGCGGTCAATCCGCGATGAGGCCACGCGCGATGCGTTTGCCCAACGCGATCTGACGGGCGGTATCGTCGACGTAGATGCGGCGGATGCGTTCGACCTCCGCTTCGGACCAGCCCATGATGCTGGCGATTTCCGCGTCCGTAAGGTCGGTCGTGGTCATGAGGTAGGTGGCAAAGGTGCCACGGGCATCGTGCAGATGCTTGTGCCGCCTGTCGGACTGGCCCGCCTGATCGACCTCGACATGAAAGATGCCGGCCAGCTTGGCGATACGGGAAACCTCCTTGGTAAGCGTATCGAGGTTCCACGGCTTTCCCTTCGGGTTGACCAGCACCGTGTCCACACCTGACGCACGCGGATGGTCCTTCAGCCTCGCGAGGACCGCGTCGAGTTCCGGGATCCGCGGGACCGTCGCGAAGTGACGGCGCCCTCGGCTGGTCTTCTTCGCCTTCCTGACGTTCGCGAACTCGCCGACCGACGCCCATGTCAGGCGCGCGAGATCCTCTCTTCGAAGTCCGGTCACAGAGCATAGAAGCACGGCGTAATAGACACAGCGATCCTTTTCTCCTGCGGCCTTTTCGAACGCGAGCAGGTCAACCTTCGTCCACACGATCTCCGCACGCTGCCCGTTGACGTAGATCTTCCCGATTTTCTCGGCGACGTTGATCCGCAATGCACCCCGCTGAATGCCGTACTTCAGCAGCGCTCGTAGCACGGTGACGCCGTTATCCGCCGCCCGCGGCGTGGCGGCACGAGCATCGCGCCAGTCGACGACTTTCTCGATCATCCGCTCATCGTTGAAGATCGCGAGCGGAACCTTGCCCCATTTCCCCTCGATCGCACGCACGATCGACCCCCAGGTCTTCTTCGTATTGTCGCTCAGCCGCGACCATTCCGGGCTCGCCTGCCACTTGTCGATGAGCGTCTGTAGCGTCGTGGGGTTCGGCTGCCGTGCTGCGTCCCGATCCCTCCTCGCGCCGGTAAGGCTTTCCAGCGCCTCGGTCGTCAGGATCAAAGAGTATCCAAACTCCACTCCGCTCCACGCGTTTCACGTCCTCCTCGACATTGACATTGGCTCATTCAACGCTGGCTCTGCCGTTCCAACTTTAAATCGGAATCACATCCACAACTTGCTAGTTGTAAAACCGCCCATGCCAGCGATACTCGCCTTCGATAAGATCGCCAGCGACTTGTATGCGAGGCGCAATGCCAATCTCATTGAATCCCGCACCCTCGCCGCCACCCGCGACGCCTTGCTCCCCAAGCTGATGTCCGGCGAACTCCGCGTCCGCGAGGCCGAGGCGCTGGCGGCATGATCCGCACCCCCGGCACCCCCGCCTGATGGCAAGGTTCACCGAATCCGTCGTCGAGGACGCCGCGCTCGCCTGGCTGGCCGAGCAGGGCTGGCAGGTCGCCTATGGCATCGACGCCTCGCCCGACGGCAGGGCGCCGGAGCGTGCCGCCAACAGCGATGTGATCCTGACCGCGCGCCTGACCGCCGCGGTCGATCGGCTCAACCCGCACATCCCCGCCGACGCCCGCGCCGATGCGATCCGCAAGGTGCTGGCGGTCGAGATGCCGGGACAGGTCGAGGAGAACCGGCGGCTTCACCGGCTGATCGTGGAAGGGGTGCCGATCGAGTACCGCGCGGCAGATGGCGCGATCCGTGGGGACCGCGTGCGGCTGGTCGACTTCACCGAATCTTCCGGCGGACTCGACATGAACGACTGGCTGGCGATCAACCAGTTCACCGTCATCGAGCGGGGCCACACCCGCCGCCCCGACATCGTGCTGTTCCTCAACGGCTTGGCCGTAGCGGTGATCGAGCTGAAGAACCCCGGCGACGAGAACGCCACCTTCACCGGCGCGTACAACCAGCTCCAGACCTACAAGCGCGAGATCGGATCGCTGTTCCGCACCAACGCGCTGTTGATCGCGTCGGACGGCATGACCGCGCGGATCGGCTCGCTGACCGCCGACCAGGAACGCTTCATGCCGTGGCGCACCGTCGATGGCGAGGACATCGCGCCTAAAGGGCTGCCCGAGCTGGAGGTGATGATCGCCGGCGTGCTGGATCGGCAGCGCCTGCTGATGCTGATCCGCGACTTCACCGTGTTCGGCGATGGCGGGCGCGGCATCGTGAAGATCATCGCCGGCTACCACCAGTTCCACGCTGCCCAACGCGCCGTCGCCGCGACGCTGCGCGCGGTGCCCGGTGTCGCGGCAGACAGCGCGATGCGGGAAAGCCCGTTGCGCTACGGCCTGCCCGACGCCGCCGCGCACCCCGATGGCGACCGCCGGATCGGAGTGATCTGGCACACGCAAGGCAGCGGCAAGAGCTTTCTGATGGCCTTCTACGCCGGGCTGCTGGTGCGCGAACCAGCGCTGGAAAATCCGACGATCGTCGTCATCACCGATCGCAACGACCTAGACGACCAGTTGTTCGCGACCTTCTCGATGTGCGCCGACCTGATCCGCCAGACCCCGATCCAGATCGACAGCCGGGAGGATTTGACCGATCGGCTCGATCGCGCGTCCGGCGGGGTGATCTTCACGACCATGCAGAAGTTCGCGCCGCCGCCGGGGACTAGCGACTATCCCGCGATCAGCGACCGCCGCAACGTCATCGTCATCGCCGACGAAGCTCACCGCTCGCAATATGGCTTCCGTGCGCGGATCGATCGCAAGACCGGCGAGCTGGCCTATGGTTTCGCCAAATATCTGCGCGATGCGTTGCCCAACGCCTCATTCATCGGCTTCACCGGAACGCCGATCGAAAAGGACGACGTCAACACGCCCGCCGTGTTCGGCGACTATGTCGACGTCTACGACATCAGCCGCGCGGTCGAGGACGGCGCGACGGTACCGATCTATTACGAGAGCCGGCTGGCCCGTATCGAGCTGCCGCCCGAGGAACTGCCGGTCATCGATGCCGAGATCGACGGCCTGACCGAGGACGAGGCGACCAGCGAGCAGGAGCGGCTGAAGCAACGCTGGTCCGCTGTGGAGAAGCTGGTCGGATCGAAGAAGCGACTGGAGCTGGTCGCCGCCGATCTGGTCGCGCATCTCGAAAACCGGCTGGCGGCGATGGACGGCAAGGCAATGGTCGTCTGCATGAGCCGCCGCATCTGCGTGGCGCTCTACGACGAGATCGTCGCGTTGCGGCCCGACTGGCATAGCGAGGACGACAAGACGGGGGCGGTGAAGGTCGTGATGACCGGCTCCGCCGCCGACGTGCCCGCGTGGCAGCCGCACATAGGCAATAAGGCGCGGCGCGACCTGCTGGCCAAGCGGGCGAAAGACCCGGCCGACCCGCTGAGGCTCGTGATCGTCCGCGATATGTGGCTGACCGGCTTCGACGCGCCGTCGATGCACACGATGTATATCGACAAGCCGATGCGCGGCCACGGCCTGATGCAGGCGATAGCGCGCGTGAATCGCGTGTTCCGCGACAAGCCGGCCGGGCTTGTCGTCGATTACATCGGCATCGCGCAAAACCTGAAGAAGGCGCTGGGCCAGTATTCCGCATCCGACGCGGCCGAGACGGGCATCGACGAAGCGCAGGCCGTCGCGGTGCTGCTCGAGAAGTTCGACGTCGTGCAGGCGATGTTCCACGGCTTCGACTGCACGCCCGGTATATCCGGCACCCCGGTCGCGCGGCTGAAATGTCTGGCCGAGGCGATCGAATTTATCCTCGCCCGCCAGCATCAGGCAGCCGCGAAAGAGGCGACCGACGAGCCTCGCAAGGCGGCAAATCGTCGCTTTCAGGATGCCGTGTTGGCCCTGACCAAGGCCTTCGCATTGGCCGCCGCCAGCGATGAGGCCCGCAAGATTCGCGATGACATCGTCTTCTACCAGACGGTTCGCGCCGCCCTCGCCAAGACCGGCGGCGGTGGCGGCTCAACCGGCGACCGCGATTTCGCCGTGCAGCAACTGATCGACAAGTCGGTGGTGTCGACCGAGATCGTCGACATCCTGCGCGCCGCCGGGCTGACCACGCCCGACATCTCGATCCTGTCCGACGATTTTCTCGCCGAGGTGAAGGCGATGGAGCGCCCGAACCTGGCGCTGGAGGCGCTGAGGAAGCTGCTTGGCGACCAGATCCGCTCCCGCAGCCGCACCAACGCGGTCGAAAGCCGTCGCTATTCCGAACGGCTGACCGACGCCATCGCCCGCTATCACACCAATGCTGTCAGCACGGTCGAGGTGCTGCAGACGCTGATCGACCTCGCCAAACAGATCCGGGCCGAACAGGCCCGCGGCGAGGCGGAAGGGCTGACCCCGGAGGAGATCGCGTTCTACGACGCGCTCGCCGACAATGAGAGTGCCGTCGACATCATGGGCAACGACAGCCTGAAGGTGATCGCCGCCGAACTGGTCAACAACCTGCGCGCCAACGCCACCGTCGACTGGTCCCACCGCGAGAGTGCGCGGGCCAGGATGCGTGTGCTTGTGAAGCGGATTCTGCGCAAATATGGCTATCCACCCGACCTTCAGGACGCAGCCGTCCAGACCGTGATCCAGCAGGCCGAATTGCTGGCAGGCGCATGGTGATTGGGTGCTTAGCCAAGGCGGAAACCCGCTTCGGGCGGTTTACAGGGCCCCGGCTAAGCTATTGATTTTACGATAGCCGATTTTGCCTAGTTTACAGCGGAAACGGCAGATTTCAGCCATTTCCTGTAGCTTGGGAAGCTTCTGCTCTACCATTGAGCTACACCCGCAAGGCGCTCCGTCGGAGGACGGTCTGTCGCGTTGGCCGGCGCTTATCGTGTGGGGCGTGCGGGTGCCAGGGGGCGTCAGGTACGTGCGATGCGGATCGCCGTGCCCGCGACCCATGGTCCGCCGGCGGTCAACAGCAGGCTGGTCGCCGCCAGCAGCTTCCATGCGCCGGGCCCGCCGTCGATCGCGCCCGCGCCGAAGATCACGATCGGCAGCGCGAAAGGCAGCATGACCAGTCCGGCGACCGCGCCCGCGCCGCGCAGTCCGGCAACCAGCGCGGCGGTTGCGACGGCCAGTGCGGCCAGACCCGGCGTGCCGAGCAGCAGACCCGCCTCCAGCGCCCACAGCGTTGCCGCATCTAGGCCAAGCAGCGCCGCAGAAAGCGCCGCCGCCAGCATCATGGCCGGCGCGAAGCCGAGCCAGTGGCCGATGGTCTTGGCCAGCGCGATGCCCGCGCCGCTCCATCCGCGGATCGCCAGTTGATCGATCACGCCGTCGTCGAGATCGGGGCCGACCAGCCGTTCGATCGGCAATAGTGCGGCCAGCAGCGCCGCCGCCCATGCGACCCCGCCGCCGATCCTTGCGAGCAGCGCGGCGTCCGGCCCGATGGCAAAGGGAAACAGCGTCGCGACGAGCAGGAAAAAGGCGACCGGCAGCATGATCCCCCCGCCGCTCCACGCCCGCCGGACTTCGCGCAGGATCAGTGCGATCACAGCGCGATCTCCGCTGCGTCGGGCAGCGCGACGGGGACGTGGCTGGCGACCAGCACCGCGCCGCCGTTCGCGCGGTGCCGGGCGATCGCGGTTTCGAGCAGCGCGAGCGACGCCGCGTCCAGCCCGTTGGCAGGTTCGTCGAGCAGCCACAACGACGCACCGCCCGCGATGACGCGGGCGATGGCGGCGCGGCGCTTCTGTCCGGTCGACAGCATCCGCACCGGCACGGGCGCCAGCGGTTCGATCGCCATCGCCGCCATCGCCGCCGACACGGCGTCGCTGCCGTCGATCCGCGCCCAGAAGCCGAGCGCCTGTGCCAGCGTCCGTTCGAGGTCGAGTGCGGCGGCATCGGCCAGCAGCCCGCATCGCTCCGGCCGCACCACCGTGCCGGCATCGGGCGGCAGCAGTCCGGCGGCGATGCGGACCAGCGTCGATTTGCCGACGCCGTTGGGGCCGCGCACCAGCAGCGCGTTGCCGCGATCGAGCGTGAACGACAGATCGCGGAACAGCGTCGTACGCCCGCGCGCACCGGTCACGTGGTCGAAGGCGAGGATGCTCAACCGGCGGCTTCGAGCGCGTGCATATCGTCGTCGGACAGGCCGAAATGATGCCCGACCTCATGCACCACGACATGACGGATCAGATCGGTCAGATCGACCCCGGTTTCGCACCATTCGGCCAGCAGCGGCTGGCGATACAGATGGATGCGGTCCGGCATCCGCATGCCGTCGAACGCCGATTTGTCGCCGATCGGCTGGCCGTGATACAGGCCGGTCAGTTCGAACGGATCGTCAAACCCCATCGCGTCGAGCGTTTCGTCGTCGGCGAATTCCTCGACCAGCAGGACGATATCGGACAGGTGGCCGGCGAACGGTTCGGGAATGCGTGCCAGCGCGGCGCGGGCGATCGCCTCCATCTCGGCGGCGGTAGGGGCGGTTCGCGCTTGATCGGACATGGCCTTGGGCATAGGCCCGCGCGGGTATCGGAGACAAGGGAGGGTATATGGAACCGCTGAGCCAGGCCGAACGCGCGGAGGCGCTCGACGGCTTGCCCGACTGGGACCATGATATCGGCCGCGATGCGATCGTGCGCAGCTTCACCTTCGACAATTTCAGCCAAGCGTTCGCGTTCATGACGCAGGTCGCGTTGCTGGCGGAGAAGGCCGATCATCACCCCGAATGGTCGAACGTGTACAACCGGGTCGACGTCCTGCTGACCACGCACGACGCCGGCGGCATGTCCGAACGCGATATCGACATGGCGCAGGCGATCGACGCGCTGGTGGAGTAGGGGCCGGCGGTCGCGCGCCACCTGCCGTTCAGTCGATCATCGCCTCCAGCACCCCGCGCACCTTCGCCAGCCGTTCGGCCGGATCGTCGATCCGCGCGGCGACGATCCACCGGCCGTTCTTTTCCGTCAGCGCCTCCACGGCGGGCGTATCGACCGGGTGGCGCGGGGTCAGCGCGATCGCGGCGGGACCGGCATCGACCTTCGCGACCTGTGCCGTCGCCGCGAGCAGCCGTACGCGCGCGGTGTCGAGCAGCGGGCGGGCCGCGTCGGGGATTTCGCCGAACCGGTCTTCCAGCTCTTCCTCGAACGCGTCGAGCGATGCCTCGTCCTCGATTCGCGCTAGCCGGGCATAGAGGGTCAGGCGCAGCTCGACTTCGGGTATCCATGTTTCGGGCAGGCAGCCCGACAGGCCGAGATGGAGTTCGGGCACCCAGCGATCGACGTCCTCGCCGCGTGCCGCACGCAGCGCGCGGCCGAGCAGGAACTGGTAGAGGTCGATGCCGATCAGCTTCATGTGGCCCGCCTGCGCCTCACCGATCAGGTCGCCCGCGCCGCGCATGTCGAGGTCGCGTGCGCTGATCGCAAAGCCTGCGCCCAGCCGGTCGAACGCCTGAAGGGTACGCAGCCGCTTCGCAGTCGCCTCTGCGACGGTACGATCGGGATCGGTGGTCAGCAGCACCTGTCCACGCCGTCCGCCGCGTCCCACCCGGCCGCGTAACTGGTGGAGCTGCGACAGGCCGAATCGGTCGGCGTGGTGCACGATCATCGTATTGGCGCGCGGAACGTCCAGTCCCGCCTCGATGATATTGGTCGCCAGCAGCACATCGCCGTCACCGGCGGCGAACGCGACCATCGCGTCGTCGATGTCGGCTGGCGGCATCTTGCCATGTGCCACCACCAGGCCAAGCTCGGGCGCCAGTTTGCGCAGCCGTTCTTCCAGCGGCGCGATATCCTCGATCCGGGGGACGACGACGAAGCTTTGTCCGCCGCGTGCCCGCTCGCGCAACAAAGCGGTGCGGACGGTGATATCGTCGAACGAGTCGATCGTCGTACGGATCGGCTGGCGTCGGGCGGGCGGGGTGGCGATGACCGACAGTTGCTGCAACCCGATCAGCGCGGATTGCAGGGTCCGCGGGATCGGCGTCGCCGACAGCGTCATCACGTGATCGCCAAGTTCGCGCAGCCGCGCCTTGTCCGCAGCGCCGAACCGCTGTTCCTCGTCGATCACCGTCAGCGCAAGGTCGCGATAGGCGACGCCCTTGCCCGCCACCGCGCCCGTGCCGATCACGACCCCGATGCTGCCGTCCGCCAGACCGGCCTTCACCCGCTTCTTGTCCGCAGCGCTGGACAGGCGCGACAGCCCGGCGACTTCGATGCCGGTGCCGTCGAAGCGGCGGCGGAACTGTTCGAGATGCTGGCGGACGAGGACCGTCGTCGGCGCGGCGACGACCACCTGACGCCCGGCCAGCGCGGCGAGTGCGGCGGCGCGCAGCGCGACCTCGGTCTTGCCATAGCCGACGTCGCCGATGACCAGCCGGTCCATCGGCCGGCCCGATGCCAGATCGGCCCGGGTGGCGGCGATGGCGCGTGCCTGATCGGGGGTTTCGGTGAAGGCGAACCCGGCCGCGAAGCGTTCATAGGCTCCGGTATCGGGCGCGATCGGATCGACCGTCACTTCCGCGCGGGCGGCGGCGATCGCGGCCAGTTCGCGCGCGCTTTCGGCGATGGCGGCATCGATCGCGCCACGCCGCTTCTGCCAGCTGGTGCCGTCGAGCGAATCGAGCGTCACCGCGTCGGCATCGGCGCCGTAGCGCCAGATGCGGTCGGCCTCCGCCACGGGCACCAGCCGACGCGCGCCCTTGGCATATTCGAGGATGATCGCGTCTCCCTCCGCCGGGAGCATTTCCAGTCCGGCGACGCGGCCGATGCCGAAATCCTCATGCACCACCACGTCGCCGACGCGCAGTTCGCTGGCCTGTGCGAACATCTGGGCCTGTGACCCCGACCGTTCGTCGCCCATCGCGCGTCCGCCGAGCAGATCGCTGCTGGCGACGACGGTCACGCCGTCCATCGTGAACCCGCGGTCCAGCGGCGCGACCAGCAGCATCGCGGTGCCGGGTTCGGCGCTGGTCGCCGCTTCCCAGCAGTCGATCGTCACCGGATCGGTCCGGCCGAGCGCCGCCAGTCGCCGCCCGAGAAAACGCAGGTCGCGCGGTGATCCGACCAGAAGCAGCCGGCCGTCGGCCAGCACGCCGCGGGCGAATTTCCCGAAAGCGCGCGTCGGGCTGTTGCCCGTGACGAAGCGTGGCGGCGGTGCATCGGCATCGGGAAGTTCGATCCGGTCGCACGTCGCCAGTGCCGCCTGCCATGTCGTCGCATCTACCAGCGCGTCGGCACCGCGGCGCCGCCGCCGGGTCGCGTCCTGCGCCAGATCGAGGAAGCGTCGCCGCCGCCGGTCGACATCGGCATCCATCGCGACCGCCGCGTCCACCAGATGGTCGGTCAGGGGAACGCCGTCGCCGGTTTCCGGTTCGGCGGCACGACCGATCACTATTTCGGACAGGTCGGCATCGCCGCGCTGCGTGACGGCGTCATAGGTGCGAATCCATTCGATCCGGTCGTCGGCGATGCCGATCCGGGCCGGACATTCGGCGTCGGCGGGAAAGATATCGATCACCCCGCCGCGCACCGCGACCTCGCCCGGCTCGTCGACGCGGTCGTCGACGATATACCCCAGATCGATCGCGCGATCGGTGAACGCTGACACGTCGATCGCATCGCCGACACGCATCAGCGGCGGCGCGATGTCGAATGCGGCAGGGGCGGGCAGGCGCAGCGCCGTCGCCTCCGCCGTCGTCACGCACACCACATGGTCGCCGGCAGTCGCCGCCTGCCGCAACCGGCGCAACGCCGCCACGCGCTGTCCGACGTTGGCGGGCGATGCGGGGGCATCGTCGCCGGGCAGCGCATCGGTCGACGGCAGATGGACGACGCATCGGTCGGGTGCGAACGCCGCCAGCGTCGCGACGATCGCGGCGGCGCGCGCTTCGTCGGACGCGACGAACAGGACCGACCGGCCCGACGCCCGATCCGCCAGCATCGCGGCGACCGGGCCGGGCGCGACACGCTCCTGCTGCGCGGTAAGAAGCTGATCTTGCGAAGGTTTTGCGTGGAGCATGCGGAGATCCCGATAAGCCGTTCAGGCGTCATTGGGTCAACGAAGCGTGATCGCACCGCGTTCCGCAGCCCGTCGCACGCTGGCATTTATCGAAAAACGGAAAGTTTCAACCGGTCCGGCTACCGTTGGAAAGACGGCGATGCTATCCCCGGCCCGATGCCGGCGGGGGCCGGTCGACTGGAGATGACGATGTCGAAAAACTGGTTGCGCATCGGTGCCGCGCTGTCGCTGCTGGCGGGCGTTCCCGTTCATGCACAGGTCGCGGAGACGCCGCCCGCGCCCGCGACGCAGGCCGAACCCGCCACCGCCCCGGCGACGCGCGACGCCGATCCGGCATTGTGGGTCGTGAAGGACAAGGACACCACCATTTATCTGTTCGGCACGGTCCATGTGCTGAAGCCCGGCCTGTCTTGGTTCGACGATGCGGTACGCACCGCGTTCGACAAATCGTCCGAAGTCGTGATGGAGATCGTATCGCCGACGCCGGAGCAGGCGCAGGCGGCGGTGATGAAGTCGGCCGTGAACATGACCGGACCGCGACTGAGCGAGAAGCTGCCCGAAGCGGAACGTCCGGCCTTTGCCAAGGCGGTGGCCGACGCCGGGTTGCCCGCCGGCGCGCTGGAACCGCTCGACCCGTGGTTCGCGGCGTCGACGCTGACGCTGCTGACGTTGCAGAAGGACGGCTATGACCCTGCCAGCGGCGTCGAACAGGCGATCACGCAGGCGGCGAAGGCGGCGAACAAGCCGGTGACCGGGCTGGAGACGATCGACCAGCAGTTCGGGTTCTTCGATTCGCTGTCGGATGCGGCGCAGGTGACGTTCCTGACCGAAACGCTCAAGCAACTGCCCGAAGCTGGCCCGATGATCGAAACGATGGTCGATCAATGGGCGAAGGGCGATCCCGCCGCGCTGGCCGAAACGGTCAACAGCGGCATGACGACGACGCCGGAGCTGAAACGCATCCTGCTGACCGATCGCAACACCGCATGGGCGAAGTGGATCGAACAGCGCATGGCGCGGCCGGGCACGGTGTTCGTGGCGGTGGGGGCGGGGCACCTTGCCGGTGCCGGCAGCGTGCAGGAGGCGCTGAAGCGTTACAAGCTGCGTGCGGTGCGGGTGAAATACTGACCGGGGGCGGGCGGGCGCGCATCGTGCGCGTCCGCCCGCTCACATCCGGTACGTGCGGGGAGCAATGCGCTGCGCCGCTCCCCGCATCGGGATCAGGCGGTGCAGCTCTGCGAAGCCTTGCCCGGCTGGGTCAGCGTGATGCTCTTGGGCGTACCGGTCAGCTTGTACCCGCCCTCGGCGACCAGCGGCTCACCCTTGGTTTCGGTCTTCAGGCGGACGGGGGCATCCCCCTGCTTCGCGCGGAAATTGGCCTGCAGATCGCCTTCGAAGAAGTCGATATAGACGAGGCTGTTGTCCTTGCATCGGAACGTGACGCTCGCCTTGACGGGGGGCGGAAGTTCGACCGGCGCGCGGTTCGCAAGCTGCGAAGCGAGCGGATCGGGCGCGCGGGTGTCGAGCTGTTCCGGCTGCTGCTGCCCGCAGGCCGAAAGGGCGAAGGCCGCGACGGTGGCGGCGAGGAGAAGGGGGTGCTTCATGGTGAGAGGCGTTCGCAAAGCGGGACGGCTTCGTCAAGCCGACTTGCGTGCTTTGCAGCATCGCCCTGCCGCAACGCAACAATCATGCGTCATTATGGCACGTCGAACCGGTATTCGATCACGCTTCGCCACATCTGGTTCGGGTCCAGCCGGGCGCTGGGGAAATCGGGCCGGTTCGGACTGTCCGGGAACGCCTGTGGCTCAAGACAGATGCCGTCGCCCTGTCGATACAGGCGACCGTCCTTGCCCGGCTGCGATCCGTCGAGGAAATTGCCGGCATAGAGTTGCAGTCCGGGCGCGGTGATCGCCACCCGCATGACGCGACCCGATGCCGGATCGCGCAGCACCGCCGCCGGGCGCAGCGTGCCGGGCGCACCATCGACGATGAAATTATGGTCGTATCCGTGACCGATGACCAGTTGCGGGTCGCGGCCGTCACGAACGCGATCGCCGATCGCATGGGGCCTCCGAAAATCGAAGGCCGTTCCCGCGACCGCGCGGCGCTCCCCGGTCGGAATCGACGTGACATCGACCGGGAGGAAGGCGGCGGCGTTCAGCGTCAGTTCCTGGGCCAGCGCATCGCCCCGCCCGCCCAGATCGAAGAACGCATGGTTGGTCAGATTCACGATCGTCGGTGCGTCGCTGACAGCGCGGTAATCGATCGTCAGCACGTCCGGCCCGAGCGTGTAGGTCGCGGTCGCACGCAGCGTCCCCGGATAGCCGCCGTCGCCATCGGGACTGACCAGCGCCAGCGTCACCCGGGCGCGGTCGGCGTCGGCCGACACGTCGGTCACGTCCCACAATCGTTTGTCGAACCCGTCCTCTCCGCCATGCAGATGGTTGGGACCGTTATTGGTTTCGAGGCGGTATTCGCGTCCGTCGAGGGTGAAGCGCCCGCCCGCGATGCGATTGGCATAGCGTCCGGCAGTGACGCCGAACCATGCCGGGCGGGTGCGATAGGATTGCACGTCGTCATAGCCCAGCACGACGTCGCCCGGCGTCCCGTCACGATCGGGGACCGTCAGCGACTGCAACGTCGCGCCCAGCGGCAGGATACGCGCCGACAATGCCCCGTTGGTGAGTTCGATCGCGTCGGCGGGCGCACCGTCCAGCGTGCCGAATGCGATGCGGGTGGCGGTGGGCGTCGGCATGAACATGGTCTTTCGTTGGACCGTCGACCGGCCCGGAGGACGAACGGCGGATGCCCCTATCGGCTCCACCGCGCGAAGATCGCGGTCGGCAAGGTCAATCCGCGCGTTTCCTCACGCACGCCCAGTTCGCCGCATTCGATCCGCCCGCCCAGATCGCCGAGCGACTGGTTCAGCAGTTCGCCGATCGCGAGCGCCGACATGCGCACGGCATAGACCGTCAGAAACAGGAACCGCGATTCGCCGTCGAGCAGCCGGCGGCAATCGGCGATCAGGCCGGGAAGATGCTCCTCCAGCTTCCACACCTCTCCGCCCGGGCCGCGGCCCCATTTCGGCGGGTCGAGAATGATGCCGTCATATCGCCGGGCGCGCCGGACCTCGCGCGCGACGAACTTGCCGGCGTCCTCGACCAGCCATCGTACCGGCTTGTCGGCCATGTCCGACAATGCGGCGTTGGCGCGCGCCTGCTCGACCGATTTCTTCGACGCATCGACGTGCACGACGCGCGCGCCCGCCGCCGCCAGTGCGAGGCTGCCGACTCCGGTATAGCCGAACAGGTTCAGGCATTCGGGGTTCGTGGCGCCATCGATCCGCCCGCGCATCCAGTCCCACACCGGTGCCATGTCGGGAAAGAACCCCAGATGGCGGAACGGCGTGTTGCTGGCGGTGAAGCGTACCTCCCGCCATGTCAGCGGCCAGTCGCGCGGGGGCTGGTCGACAAACTGCCAGCGGCCGCCGCCATCCTCGTCCGATCCGGGGACGAATTCGCCATGCGCGTCCCATTCGGACAGGGCGGGCGCCCACATCGCCTGCGGCTCCGGCCGGATGAATCGATAGGGGCCATAGCGTTCCAGCTTGCGGCCATGCCCGCAGTCGATCAGGCCGTAATCGGCCCATGGCTCGCCGATGAGTGCGATCGGGTCCATCAGCCGCGCGGCGTCGCCCGTTCGGCGATCCATGAAGTCACCGCGTCGAACGTCGCGGGCAGCGTGACATAGCGTTCCTCGCGATCGAACAGGTCGCCGACCCGTGCGGGCAGCGTGGCGTGCGTGCCGATCGCCGCTTCGACGGCATCGGGGAATTTGGCCGGATGCGCGGTCGCCAGCGTGACGACCGGTCCGTCGATGTCCGATTCCAGTGCGGCGGCCAGCGCGATGGCGGTGTGCGGGTCCAGCGTCTGCGCGGCATGGTCGTGCGCCCAGCGCATGGCGTGCGCCATCCCGTCAGCATCGATGCGCGCGCTGGTGAACAGTCCGGCCGCGCCCTGCGACTGGGCATTGGTCAGCCGCATCGCGCGGCTCGCCTCGAACCCCTGCATCTGCTGCGCCAGCGCGAGGCCGTCGCGCCCGCCCAGATCGTGGAGCAGACGTTCGAAGTTCGAGCTGACCTGGATGTCCATCGACGGGGTCGCGGTCGGCGTGACGCTGGCGCTCGAATAATCGCCGTTGGTCAGCGCGCGGTGCAGGATGTCGTTGACGTTGGTCGCGACGATCAGCCGCGTGATCGGCAGGCCCATGCGCGCCGCGACATAGCCCGCGAACACATCGCCGAAATTGCCGGTCGGCACCGAAAAGGCGATCGGTCGGTCGGGGCAGCCCAGCCGGACGGCGGCGTAGAAATAATAGACGATCTGCGCCATCAACCGCGCCCAGTTGATCGAATTGACCGCCGACAATCGGAAGCGTCCCGAGAAACCGGGATCGTTGAACATCGCCTTCACCAGCGCCTGCGCGGTGTCGAAGTCTCCGGCGATCGCGATGTTGTGGACGTTGGTGTCCAGCACCGTCGTCATCTGCCGCCGCTGAACGTCGGAGACGCGACCCGCTGGGTGGAGCATGAAGATATCGATATTGGTGCGGCCCGCCACGGCGTCGATCGCTGCCGATCCGGTGTCGCCGCTGGTCGCGCCGACGATCGTCAGCCGCTGATCGGTGCCGTGCAGGAATCGTTCGAACAACAGCCCCAGCAATTGCAGCGCCACGTCCTTGAACGCCAGCGTCGGCCCGTGGAACAGTTCCAGCAGCCACTGGTCGTGATCCAGCTGGACCAGCGGGGTGACGGCGGCATGGCTGAACCGGCCATAGGCGGCGCGGCACAGCGTGCGCAGTTCATCCTCCGACAGGCTGTCGCCGACGAAGGGCAGCATCACCCGCACCGCCGTTTCGGCATAGTCCAGCCCGGCCAGCGCCGCGATCTGGTCGCGCGTCATGGTCGGCCATTCGGCGGGGACGTACAGCCCGCCATCGCTCGCAAGCCCGGCCAGCGTCGCGCCGGCGAAATCGAGGTCGGGCGCGCTGCCCCGTGTGCTGTGATACCGCATGGCCCGCCCGGTTAACGACTGCGGCGACGAAGCGCCAGCAGGTAGATGACGATCGCGGCAATGGCGAAGGCGAACCACTGCACCGCATAGGCAAGGTGGTTGTTCGGCAGCGATGCCGGGTCGGGGCGGCGGCTGGCTTTCAGTCCGGGGGCGGGGGTATCCGCAACGATCAGCGGTTGCGGCGGGGTGGCGTTGCCGGTCAGCCGGTCGAGCAGCGACGTGCTGCCGGGCGCGTGGCTTAGGGTGCCGGTGACGGGTCCGCCCGCCCAGACCGGCTTGATCGCGAAGTCGGTGGATACGCCCTTGTCGACCGGTACGATGCGGCCATCGGTCGTGCGGCAGGCGACGATGTGGCGATATCCAGTGCTGTCGTCGACCGCGCGCCCGGCTGCCATGGTCCATGCGCCCGTCGATGCACAGGTGGCGGACACGCGGGCGAACAGCAGCGCGTCGGTGATCTGTGCGGGCAGCGGTACCGTTGCGCGGTCGAGATTGGCGGCGGCACGGGCGAGCAATGTTTCCTTTTCCGCCCGCCGCTGCAACTGCCACGCGCCCAGCCAGACCATCGTCGCGACTGCGAGCAGGACGACCAACGTCGGCAGGACGGGTAATTTCCTCATCGGCGGGTATCGATCCGGCCCTCGCGCGCAGCGTTGCGGAACTCCAGCGCGAGCAGCACGCCCTTGGCGATGCGCAGTGACCCGACCACGCCCGCCACGGTCAAGGGCAGCCACAGCGCGACATGCACCCACCATGGCGGCCCGACCGAAAGCTCCAGCCAGATGGCGAGGATAGTGATGATCGTGCCGATGCCGGTCGTCAGAAAAGCCGCAGGCCCGTCGCCGACGTTGAACTGCGTGAAGTCGAGATCGCAGGCGGAGCAGCGATCGGCGAACGCGACGAACCCGCGGAACAGTGTCGGCGCGACGCATCGCGGGCACAGTCCCCGTACGCCGCAATCGAACGGCGCGGGACCGCCGCCCGCGCCTGGTATCTCAGTCATCAGCCGCCATGGATCGGCGCGCCCCAGCCGCCCCAGACATAGATGACGACGAACAGGAACAGCCACACCACGTCTACGAAATGCCAGTACCACGCCGCCGCTTCGAACCCGAAATGTTGCTTCGGGGTGAAGTCGCCCTGATAGGCGCGCAGCAGGTTGACCGCGAGGAAGATCGTGCCGACCAGCACGTGGAACCCGTGGAAGCCGGTGGCCATGTAGAATGCGGCACCGTAATTCAGGCCGGCGAACGGCATCGGCGCATGGATATATTCATACGCCTGGATGCACGAGAACAGCGCGCCGAGCAGGACGGTGGCCCACAGCCCCTTCTTCACGCCGTCATTCTCGCCCACGCCGATCGCGCCCCACAGACCCTTCAGCGCGCCACCGCGCTGGTTGTGGATCAGCGCATGATGCGCCCACGTCACGGTCGTGCCCGACAGCAGCAGGATGAAGGTGTTGAGCAGCGGCAGCTCGAACGCGTTCAGCACTTCCAGCCCGGCAGGCGGCCATTGTGCAGCCACGGCAGTCGAACCCGCCTCGATCAGCGAGACGCCTTCCTCATGGTTATACTGGACGGCGGCGGGGAAGAGCGCGAAATCGAACCACGACCAGAACCAGCCGACGAAGAACATCACTTCCGACGCGATGAACAGGATCATGCCGTAGCGCAGGTGCAACTGCACCACCGGCGTATGGTCGCCTGCCTTCGCTTCGCGGATCACGTCGACCCACCAGAACGCCATGCACGCCAGCGTCGCGATCAGGCCAAGTCCGAAGACCAGCCCGCCCAACGCCGCCTTGTTCATCCACATGACGCCGCCCGCCGCCAGTGCGAACGCCGACAGCGAACTGGCGAGCGGCCAGATGCTGGGGGGCAGGATATGGAAATCGTGGTTCTTCGCGCCTGCCATCATCCGTCCCTGTACGTGCCGGCCCCTTGTCCGGGGCATGTCTGCATTGATCCTATCCGTTCGTCTTGCCCGAATCCACCGGGTAAAACGTATAGGACAGGGTGATCGCGCGGATATCGCGTGCGTCGGGGTCCGCCAGCATCTTCGGATCGACGAAGAAGACCACCGGCATCCGCACCTTCTCACCGGGTTGCAGCGTCTGCTGCGTGAAACAGAAGCACTGGATCTTGGTGAAATATTTGCCCGCCTGGCTGGGCGTCACGTTGAACGTCGCGGTGCCGGTGACTGGCCGGTCGGACAGGTTCTTTGCCGTGAAGAACGCCATGTCGCGTGCGCCGATATCGACGGTTTCGGACGCGCGTTCGGGACTGAATTGCCATCCCAGCGCCGGATTGGCGTTGGCGTCGAACCGAACCGTCACGCGGTCGCCCACGCCGCCGGGCGCGGATTGCCCGCGCTGCGTCGTGCCGTTGAAGCCGGTGACCTGACAGAACATGCGGTATAGTGGCACACTGGCGAAGCCGACGCCGGTCATCCCGGCAACGCCTGCCACGGCGAGCAGTGCGGTGCGCAGGTTGCGGGTCACGATCCCATGCCCGCCTGTATCTTCACGATCGTGATCGCGAACATCAGCACGACGAACCCGCCCAAAAGCCATGCCATGACGGTGGCGCGGGCGCGTTGGCGTGCGCGGATACGATCATCTTCCTCAGGCATGGGGCATCCACCGGTCGGCAACGAGTGCACCGAACATCGCGAAAAGATACAGGATCGACCATGCGAACAGCCGCTTTTCGGGCTTCATCGCATCGTCGGGTTGCGTGGTGCGGGTCGCCACGCGCAGCGCCAGCACGCCGAACACGGCGGTCAGGACGATGGCCGAAACGCCATAGACCGCGCCGGTCAACCCGAGCGGCCACGGCAGGATCGCCACCGCCGCCATCGGCAGCGTGTACAGCCCGATCTGCACCCGCGTCGTCCGTTCGCCCGCCACGACCGGCAGCATCGGTACGCCGGCATTGGCGTAGTCGGTCTTCACGAACAGGGCGAGCGCCCAGAAATGCGGCGGCGTCCACAGGAAGACGAGAGAGAACAACAGGAACGGCAGCAACGCGATGTCACCGGTCGCGGCCGCCCACCCGATCAGCGGCGGAAACGCGCCCGCCGCACCGCCGATCACGATGTTTTGCGGGGTCCGGCGCTTGAGCCACACGGTATAGATCAGGACATAAAACAGGATCGACACCGTCAGGATCGCGGCGGCGGGCAGGTTGACCGCCAGTCCCATCAGCAGGACGGAAAAGATCGCGAGACCGACGCCGAAGTGCAGGGCGGATTGCCGGTCCATCCGTCCGGCGGGCAGCGGACGACCGCGCGTCCGCTTCATCTTCGCGTCCAGATCGGCTTCGTACCACTGGTTCAGCGCCCCGGCCGCCCCCGCGCCCAGCGCGATGCAGAGCACAGCGGTGAACCCCAGCACTGGATGGATCGTCACCGGCGCGGCCAGCATGCCGCATAGGCCGGTGAACACCACCAGCGTCATCACACGCGGCTTGGTAAGCGCGAGGAAGTCGCGCCAGTCGGCCGGCAGGGTCATCGTCTGCGCATTCATCGCCGTCATATAGTCGGTTGTGTGCGTTGGGGAAAGCGGATGTGACGTACGCCGCGTCGTTCGAAAATGCGGCAGTAATCCAGACGCGGGCGGACCGCTTGTGGGAGATTGCCGTGCCTTGGACCCGCGCCCAACGATGATGCGCTGTTCCGCAATTACGGCCGTAACGGGGTGCGTGCCAACCCGGGCCATCGGGTTGTACGATCCCGCCTCGTATGGAGGCGTTCAGCGCGCAGGCCGGTGGCACGCGCGTGTCGCACATCGCCGCGTAACCGGTTGCTGCACAAACCGGGCGTTAGTTTCAGCACCGGTTCCCCGTTCTGCTCGGCCTCGACGCACTACGCTGCGCCTTGGCCCCCAACGACAAACGCCCCGGATTTCTCCGGGGCGTCGTTCGGTTCTGGATCGGTGCAACCCGGTCAGTCGACCTTGGGCAGCGTTTCGAACTGGTGGAACGGCGGTGGCGACGACAACGTCCACTCCAGCGTCGTGGCACCTTCGCCCCATGGGTTTCCCGCCGCCTTGCGGCCGGCCATCAACGAGATCACGATGTTGACGAAGAAGAACACCATGCCGATCGCCATGATGACATAGCCCATCGAGGCGATGTGATTGTAGAAGGCATAGGCGTCGGGATAGTCGGGGTAGCGTCGCGGCATGCCCTGTGCACCGAGGAAGTGCATCGGGAAGAACATCACGTTCACGCCGATGAAGAACACCCAGAAGTGCAACTGGCCGAGCAGTTCGTTGTACATCCGGCCCGACATTTTCGGGAACCAGTAGTAGAAGCCGGCGAACAGCGCGAACACCGCGCCGAGCGACAGCACATAGTGGAAATGCGCCACGACGTAGTAGGTGTCGTGCAGCACGTCGTCCACGCCGCCGTTCGCCAGCACGACGCCCGTGACGCCGCCGACGGTGAACATGAAGATGAACCCGATCGCCCACAGCATCGGCGTGGGGAAGCGCAGCGAGCCGCCCCACATCGTCGCGATCCAGCTGAAGATCTTGATGCCGGTCGGCACCGCGATGATCATCGTGGCGGCGGTGAAGTACATCTTGGTGTTCACCGACAAGCCGGTGGTGAACATGTGGTGTGCCCATACGACGAACCCGACCGCGCCGATCGCGACCATGGCATAGGCCATGCCGAGATAGCCGAACACCGGCTTGCGGCTGAACGTCGCGACGATGTGGCTGACGATGCCGAAGCCCGGCAGGATCATGATGTACACTTCGGGATGACCGAAGAACCAGAACAGATGCTGGTACAGGATCGGGTCGCCGCCGCCGGCCGGATCGAAGAAGGTCGTACCGAACTTGCGATCGGTCAGCAGCATGGTGATCGCCGCCGCCAGCACCGGCAGCGACAGCAGCAGCAGGAACGCGGTGACCAGCACCGACCACACGAATAGCGGCATCTTGTGCAGGGTCATGCCCGGCGCGCGCATATTGAAGATGGTGGTGATGAAGTTGATCGCACCGAGGATCGACGACGCGCCCGCAAGGTGGAGCGACAGGATCGCCATGTCCACCGACGGTCCGGGTTCGCCATAGGTCGACAGCGGTGCATAGACGGTCCAGCCCGTGCCCGCCCCGTCGCCGAACATCGTGCTGCCCAGCAGCAGCGCGAAGGCGGGGATCAGCAGCCAGAACGAGATGTTGTTCATGCGCGGGAACGCCATGTCGGGTGCCCCGATCATGATTGGCACGAACCAGTTGCCGAAGCCGCCGATCATCGCCGGCATCACCATGAAGAACACCATGATGAGGCCGTGCGCCGTGATGAGCACGTTCCAGAAATGTAGCGCCTGATCGCCTTCGTGACCCGACAGCCATGGCAGCCACTGGATGCCCGGCTGCGCCAGTTCGAGACGCATGATGCCCGAAATCGCGCCGCCGATGATCCCGGCGACGATCGCGAAGATCAGATAGAGGGTGCCGATATCCTTGTGATTGGTCGACATGAACCAGCGCGCGAAAAAGCCGGGCTTGTGATCGGCATGATCGTGATGCGCGTCGTGACCGTGTCCGTGCGCGTCGAACGCATGGCCGGCAGGAAGGGCGGTATCGGTCATCTTACTGGTCCACGTTGCCGACGCCGCCGCCGTTGCCGGTAGCGCGTTGGGTGGAGGGAGAGGCGGCTTCGGTGGCGTTCACGACCGGGGTGCCGGCGTCCGATGCGGTGTTGCCGGCTTCCGACGTGGCGTCGGCGGCATCGGCACCCGGCTGCGGGATCACGGCCGATGTCGGCTTTGCCGCCTCGGCCGCGCTGGGCAGCGTGCCGCCCTTTGCGCGAATCCACGCGGCGAACTGTGCCGGCGGTACCGCTTCGACCGCGATCGGCATGTACGCATGACGCGCACCGCACAATTCGCTGCACTGACCGAAATACAGGCCGGGCTTTTCGATGGTGAAGCTGGTTTCGTTCAGCCGGCCGGGCACCGCGTCCAGCTTGATCCAGAAGGCCGGGATCGCCCAGCTGTGGATCACGTCGGTGGCGGTGGTGATGAGCCGGATCGGCACGCCCACCGGCAACACGATGCGATTGTCCACCGCCAGCAGGCGCGGACCGTCCGCGTCGGTGCGGAACCGCTGACCGGGACCGACCTCGTTCTTTTCCTTCAGCATGTTGGCGGTCACCGACACGCCGCCGAAATCGGGATATTCGTACGACCAGAACCACTGGTTCCCGATCGCCTTCAGCGTGACCGCATTGTCGGGCGCAGGCTTGAACTGCCGTGCGAGCAGCCCGATCGACGGCACCGCGATCGCGGCGAGGATCAGCACCGGCGCGGCGGTCCAGATCACCTCGATCACCGTGTTGTGCGACGTCCGCGACGGGGTCGGGTTCGCCTTTTCGCGAAAGCGCACGACGACGTACAGCAGCAGGAACAGGACCAGCAGCGAGATGACGACGATCACCGGCATCAGGATGTCGTTGTGGAACGCCCGGGCCTCACGGCCATTCGGCGTCACCTGTTCTTGCAGCGCGATGGCGCGGTCGACCGGTTGCCCGATCCCGTCGCGCGCGGTCAGGCGCGGCGATCCGTCCGCGTTCAGCGTCGGGTCCTGCACCGCGACGGGCGCGGGCGCATCGGCGGTCGACGCCGGCGCGGCCTGACCGGTCGGCGCGGCTTCCACCGAACCGGGCGGTGGTGCGCCTGCCTGCGGCGCTGTCGCCGGGCCATTTGCCGCACCGGGAGTCACCGCCTGCGGCTGGGCTGCATAGGCCCCGCCTGCAAGTGCGACCGCCGCTGCGACCACGAACATCCTCACCCCAAACCTTCGCATCGTGTCGTGTCACCCTGTTGTGTGGCACGCGGCACGCATTGTTCTTGCCGCGTGCGCGGGCGTATGGAACCCTACAATCGCATGGCTATACGCGGCATGTCGCTCGTCCTCAAGCATGCGACGTGCATGTTTTCGAATGGTTGCGGACCGGGCGGCGGCGGGCCTAAAGGCCGGGACGGTACGGACGATGGGCGAACGCATGACCGACGACGCTATTCTCGACGAATTCCGCAACGCCGACGCGCTGCTCGAAGGGCATTTCATCCTGTCGTCGGGGCGGCATGCATCGCGCTACCTGCAATGCGCGCGCGTGCTGATGGACCCGGCGCGCAGCAGCCGGCTGTGCGAGGAACTGGTCCGGCGTTTCCCCGCCGGGTTGCGTGAATCGATCGACGTCGTGATCTCGCCCGCCATGGGCGGCGTGATCGTCGGCTATGAAATGGGCCGCGCGCTGGGCGTGCCGGCGATGTTCGTCGAACGGCCGACCGGCGTGTTCGAACTGCGCCGTGGGTTTCGCATCGAACCAGGACAGCGGGTTCTCATGATGGAAGACGTCGTCACCACCGGCCTGTCGTCGCGTGAGGCGATCGCGGCGATCCGTGCCGCCGGCGGCGACGTGGTGGCGGCCGCGTCGCTGGTCGACCGGTCGAACGGCAGTGCCGATCTGGGCGTGCCGTTCCATCCGCTGATCCGGCTGGACGTGCCGAGCTATGATGCCGACGAACTGCCGCACGATCTGGCGGCGATCCCGGCGGTGAAGCCGGGAAGCCGGGCCGCATGACCGGGCCGCTGCGCCTGGGCGTCAACATCGACCATGTCGCCACGGTCCGCAACGCGCGCGGCGCGGGCTATCCCGATCCGGTGCGCGCCGCGTTGCTGGCGGCGGAGCATGGCGCGGACGGAATCACCGCGCATCTGCGCGAAGACCGGCGTCACATCACCGACGACGATATCGCGCGGCTGTCGGCGGAACTGACGGTGCCGCTGAACCTTGAGATGGCGGCGACCGACGAGATGCTGGGCATCGCGCTGCGCCACCGTCCGCATGCCGCGTGCATCGTCCCCGAAAAGCGCGAGGAGCGCACGACCGAAGGCGGACTCGACGCCGCCGGACAGCACAACATTCTGGCCCCGATGGTGGGCGAACTGGGCGCGGCGCGTATCCGCGTGTCGTTGTTCATCGAACCCGACGCGGCACAGGTCACTGCAGCGATCCGGCTGGGCGTGCCGGTGGTCGAGTTGCACACGGGGCGGTATGCCGAACTGGACGGTGAGGCACAGGTGGCCGAGTTGCGGCGGATCGCGGATGCCGCCGCGCTGGCGGCCAAGAACGGGATCGAGGTCCATGCCGGCCATGGGCTGACCTTCGACAATGTCGTGGCCGTAGCCGCGATTCCGCAGGTGCGTGAATTGAATATCGGGCATTTCCTGATCGGCGAGGCGATCTTCGGCGGGCTGGGACCGGTGGTGCGGCGGATGCGCGACCTGATGGACGCGGCGCGGTGAAGGGGAGGCGCGGATCGTGATCGTCGGTATGGGGTCCGACCTGTGCAATATCGAGCGGATACAGGCGTCGCTCGACCGGTTCGGCGACCGGTTCGTACAGCGCGTCTTCACCCCGGTCGAACAGGCGAAGGCAGAGCGACGGCCGTTCACGCGCGCAGGTACGTTCGCCAAGCGTTTCGCCGCCAAGGAAGCGTTTTCGAAGGCGGTCGGCACCGGGTTCGCGCAGGGCGTGTTCATGCGCGACATCGGGGTGGTCAACGCCGCGTCGGGTGCGCCGACGCTGGCGCTGACGGGTGGTGCCAAAGCACGGCTTGACGCGATGGTCCCGGACGGCCACGTCGCGCGGGTGCATCTGACGATGACCGACGACCATCCATGGGCGCAGGCGTTCGTCATCATCGAGGCGGTGCCGCACAATGCGACCGATGCGAGCAGGTAAGGACGTTTGATGGCCGAACATTGGGCGCTGGACAGCGGGCAGGACCGCCCGGACCCCGCGCCGCAGCCGACGCCCGGTCCCACCACTTCCAATGCGACGACCACGCGGCGACGCGGCGTCGATTGGTGGGGCGAGGTACGCGGGCTGTTCTGGCTGTTGCTCGTCGTGCTGGGCTTCCACAGCTTCATCGCCAAGCCGTTCTACATTCCGTCCGAATCGATGCTGCCGGGCCTGCGCGTCGGTGATCGGCTGGTCGTCAGCAAATACGCCTATGGCTGGTCGTTCGTATCGCCGACCATTCCCGATCCGCTGGCGATGTTCCGCGATATCGTGCTGCGTCAACCGCAGGAAACGTGGAGCGTGCAGTTGCCGGCGTGGCACGGGCGGATATGGGGATCGCTGCCCGAACGCGGCGACGTGGTGATCGTCAAGCCGCCGGGCAGCAATACCGACCTGATCAAGCGCGTCGTCGGTCTGCCCGGCGACCGGATCGAGGTGGCGGGGGGCGTCGTCTACATCAACGATATCGCGATCCCGCGCCGCGCGATGGGCGACACGATGATCCCGGTCGACGCCAACACGCGCTGCGACCCCGACCAGTATCCCGGCGCGCTGACGCGAACGGCGGAGGGCAGCTTCTGTCGCCTGCCGGTCTTCCGTGAAACGCTGCCGGGCGGACGCCAGTACGACACGATCGATTTCCGATATTCGCAGGGCGACAATTTCGCCGCGATCACGGTGCCCGAGCATCACGTGTTCCTGATGGGCGACAATCGCGACAATTCCGCCGACAGCCGCTTCTCGGAAGCCGAGCGCGGGCTGGGCGGGCCGGTGCCGTGGGAGAATATCGGCGGACGGGCCGAATTCATCACCTTCTCGCTCGACGGGTCCACCACGCTCGATCCGCGTACGTGGTTCAGCGCGTTCCGCGGCGGACGGGCCGGGACGTCGCTGGTGCCGGGGACGGCCGAGCCGACGGACGCGGCGCGGTGAGCGCGGTTACGCTGTACGACTATCACCGGTCGTCGGCGGGATACCGCGTTCGCATCGCGCTGAACCTGAAGCAGGTCGCGTATCGTCGGGTCGATATCGCGTTGCTGGCGGACGAACAGCGGTCGCCCGACCATCTGGCGCGCAATCCGCAGGGGCTGGTGCCCGCGATCGAGGTGGACGGCATGACGCTGACCCAGTCGCTGGCGATCCTCGACTGGCTGGACCATGCATGGCCCGAACCGGCGCTGTTCCCCGCCGACCCGGCGGACCGCGCACGGGTGATGGCGGCGGCGCTGGTGATCGTCGCGGATATTCATCCGATCGACAATCTACGCGTGCTCCGCCGTCTGGAGACCCAGTTCGGCGCGGATGCCGGGGCGAAGGCCGAATGGTATCGCCACTGGATCGCACAGGGGTTCGACGCACTGGAGGCGGTGGCCCCATCCGACGGTCTGTTCGGTGGCGGTTCGCCCGGTGTGGTCGAATGCTGCCTGATCCCGCAATGCTATAACGCACGCCGCTTCGACATGGATATGGCGCGCTGGCCCCGGTTGGCGGCGATCGATGCAGCGATGACGGTGCTGCCCGCCTTCGCTGCCGCGCACCCGGACGCGGTGGCCGCGTGACCCCGCGCGACCGGCAACGCGGTGCGGCTCCCGTCGATAGCGCGGGGGAGGCGGGGTCGCCCGATCTGGCAGGGCTGATCCCGCTGGAGCGCATCCGCCGCCGCTGGCCGCGGATGCTGGGGGCGCTGCTGTCGGGACTGATGGTTGTGGCGCTGGTGTGGGAATTGTTCGACCACGGCTTTGCCGGGTTCGAACTGGCCGCCCCCGATTCGCCATGGTTCTACCTGTTCTTCGCGCTCGCCTATCTGTCGCCGCCGCTGTTCGATTTCATCATTTTCCGCCGATTGTGGCAGTTGCCGTTCGACGGCTTCGGAGCGTTGGTGCGGAAGCGGATCGCGAACGATGTGGTGATCGGATATTCCGGTGACGTGTTCTTCTATGCATGGGCGCGGGCGCGGCTGAAGATGGTCGCGGCACCGTTCGGCGCGGTCAAGGACGTCACGATCCTGTCGGGGATCGCGGGGAATATCGTGACGGTGGCGATGCTTGCGACGGCATTGCCGTTCGCGTTCGGATTGTTCACCGGCGCTCAGCTGCGGATGCTGGCATGGTCGTCGGCGGTGGCGCTCGGCATCTCCGGCGTGCTGCTGCTGTTTTCCAGACGCGTGTTTTCGCTGACCGGACCGACGTTGCGCTGGATTTTCGGCGTCCATTGCGCGCGGCTGGTGCTCGGGTCGCTCGCCTTTGGAATCGCGTCCTATTTCGCGATGCCGGGGGTGTCGATCCGCTGGTGGCTGTTCCTTGCCGCCGGGCGGCTGGTGGTGGCCCGTCTGCCGCTGCTGCCGAACAAAGACCTTCTTTTTGCCAACTTCGCGATTATTTTTATAGGGCATGGCGAAGCCCTGTCCGACCTGGTCGCATTCATCGCGACTCTTACCCTCGTCACCCACGCGGTGTTGATGGCGGCGTTCGGCCTTCCCGCGCTTACGAGGAAAGAATCATGAAACTGTCCCCGATGCTGCTGGGCGCGGCGATGTTCGCGCTGATGACCAGCCCCGCCGCCGCACAGGCGATCGGCGACGACGCCGCCGCGTGCAATGGCAATGACGGCCCCGCGATCCGCGTCAACATCACCGGCCTGAAGGACCGTACCGGCCGGCTGAAGCTGGAGCTGTATCCCGCGAACGACGCGGATTTCCTGAAGGACGATCGCGACCTGCGCAAAGAGGGCAAGTTCTTTCGCCGGATCTGGGCGACGATGCCCGCGTCGGGCGCGGTGCAGCTTTGCATCCGCGCGCCGTCGGCCGGGCGCTATGCATTGCTGTTCACGCATGACCGCGACAACCGGAACAAGTTCAACTTCATGCGCGACGGCGCGGGCTTTCCGGGGCAGGCCAAGCTGGGCCGGGCGCGACCGACGCTGGCACAGGCGATCGTGACCGTGCCGGCGGGCGTGGTGACGACGACGATCCGCGCCCAGTATCTGCGCGGGCTGGGCGGTTTCGCCCCGCTCGGCTGATCCGGTCCGCCGCCGATGCGCGTCGTCGACGTCAACGAATTCTATTCGCCGACCGGCGGCGGGGTTCGCACCTATATCGACCACAAGATGACGATCATGGCCGAACTGGGCCATGAACTGATCATCATCGCGCCGGCGAAACACAATGCGGTCGAGGAACGTCCGGGCGGCGGGCGCATCCACTGGGTCAAGGCGCCGACGCTGATCCTCGATCCGAATTACGGCATCTTCCTGCGCGGCGGGGCGATCCACCAGCTGCTCGACGAACTGCATCCCGACGTGGTCGAGGCGTCCAGCCCGTGGCGACCCGCGACGATCGTCGGGGACTGGCACGGCGATGCGGTAAAGGTGTATTTCGCGCACAACGACAATGTCGGCGCCTATCCGCTACGCTGGTTCGAGGGGATCGCGAGCCGCGAGCGGATCGAGGAAGCGTTCATGTGGTGGACGCGCTACATGGCGCGGTATCTGGCCAATTTCGATGCATTCGTGACCAACGGCCCCGCATTGGAAAAACGCCACGCCGCGCGCGGATTGACGGTGCATGCGTCGATGCCGCTGGGCATTCAGCGCGGGTTCTTTTCGCCCGAGCATCGCGACGTTGCGTTGCGCGCGTCGCTGCTGGAGCAACTGGGCCTGCCCGAACATGGGCATCTGTTGCTGGGGCTGGGGCGGCATCACGCCGAGAAACGCTGGCCGATGGTGTTCGACGCGGTCGAGATGGCGGGCGACCGGATGCCGGTGGGCATGATCCAGATCGGCAGCGGGGTGCATACCGGACGGCTGGAGCGGCGGTTGAAGAACAGCCCGCACATCAAGCTGTTCCGCCCGGTGTACGACCGCGTCCGGCTGTCGCGGATCATGGCCAGTTGCGACGCGCTGATCCACGGATCGGACGCCGAACCATTCGGTCTGGTCGGGCTGGAGGGGCTCGCGTCGGGGCTGCCGCTGATCGTGCCGGACGAAGGCGGATGTGCCGAGATCGCCGAACCGGCCTTCGCCGAAACCTATGCCGCGCGCGATCCGCGATCGGCGGCGGACGCGATCGGGCGGATGTTCGCGCGCGACTATGACGTGGTCAAGGCGGCGGCGAACGCGGCGGCGGTGAACGTGCGGACCGACCGCGATCATGCGACCGACCTGATGCGCTATTACGAGGGGCTGGTGGCGGAGAAGGCGGCGCGGTTTCCGGCGTGGTTCTCGGCGTGAGGCGGTCGCGATAGGCGGTGATGCCCGGAAGAGAGTGCCACGAAGCAGGGTTTTCACGCGAAGGCGCGAAGGCGCGAAGGCGCGAAGACGCGAAGAGAGGGTAAGGTGTTTTCGCGCGGAGGCGCGGAGGCGCGGAGGCGCAGGGAGGGTGCGCGCTTGGTGAGGTTGTGCCCGTGGTAGCCATCCATACCGGGTCGCAGTTGAACGGAAGGCTGCTGACGCGGATGCCCCGTCTGCTAGCGCAATACCTTCGCGCCTCCGCGCCTTCGCGTGAAACCAGCTTCTTTTTTTACGCGAAGGCGCGAAGACGCGAAGAGAGGGGAAGGTATTTTCACGCGGAGGCGCGGAGGCGCGCACGGCAAGGTTGTGCCTGCGTCAGCGATCCGTACCGGGTTGCAGCGGAATGAAAGGCCGCTGACGCGGGTGCCGTTGCCGTTGCCGCCAGCACAACCCCTCCGCGCCTTCGCGCTTCCGGGTGAGAAACCTTCCTTCTACTACAGCCCCGTCTCGATCCCCGCGCCGGCGGGGATGCCGGCGAAGGGCAGGGCGGCTGCGCCGTCGCCGGTCATCGTCAGGCGCAGCGTGCCGGTGTCGAGCAGCCGTCCGTCGACCAGCGTGCGGCGGCGCTGGCCTTCGGGCACCAGACGGATGCGGGTCTCGCGGCCGACCGGTTCGGCGGTCAGCAGCATCGCGGGCGTCGCAGTGGCGGGGCCGGCGGGGCGGGGCGCGCAGTTGCCCGGATCGATCGCGACGCGTCCTTCGGCCATCGCCGCGCCGGGGATGGTCGACAGCCGGGGCAGATCGACCTGCAACACCGCATCGCAGGTGAAGGGCAGCGGCGGCTGCACCGCTTCGAGCAACGAGGCGTCGGCCGATCCGCTGACGCGATCGAGCCGTACGCCGCCGCCCGTTGCCAGCGCCTGTCCGCCCAGATCGGTGTTGTCCCCGGTCGCGGTCCAGTCGACCGCGAAGCCGAGGCTGGTCAGGCTGCGCAGCGGGGCGAACCGCCATGCGACGCGGCTGCCGCCTGCCACGCCGACTTCGCCGTTCCAGATCGTGCCGCCGACGCCGCTGCGCCAGTCGGCGTTGCGCACGATCAGGCTGGCGGGAAGCGTGGCGATCATCGCGACCGCGAACGAGGCTATGCCGAGCGCGGCGAAGCGGATACTACGCCGCCGTGCCTGAAGGATCGAAGGACTCGGCAATGCGATCGCGACGTTCGACGCTGGCGCTGCTGCGCGATGGGCTGGTCCTGTCGTCGGCGGCATGGACGGCCTCCCCCCTGTTGGCGGCGCGTGGGCCGAAGCGCACCACCGCATTGCTGGTTCCGATGACCGGCGACCGGTCGGCGCTGGGGCTTAGCATACGCCATGCGGCGATGCTTGCCGAAACCGATGCGGCGGCGATGGCGGTGCTGGACACGGGCGGGACGCCGGCGGGCGCGGCCAGCGCGGCACTGGCCGCCGTGAAGCGCGGTGCGACGATGCTGCTGGGGCCGCTGTCGGGCGCCGAAGCGCGGGCGGTGACGGCGGCGGTGCAGGGGCGTGTCCCCGTGCTGACGTTGACCAACGACGCCGCCGCGCGGGGGCCGGGTACGTTCGTTCTGGGCATCACGCCGGTACAGGCGACGACGGCGATGCTGGGCTATGCCCGGTCGCGCGGCGTGCGGCGCGTGCTGGCGATCGACGACGGCACGCCATGGTCGACGGCGTCGGTCGCGGCGGCAAAGGCGGCGGAGGGCGAATTGAGCCTGATCGTCGACACCGCCGTGCTGACGGGCGGAGCATTACCGCCGGGCGTCACGCCGCCCGATGCGGTGTTCGTACCGGGCGGAACGGCGGCGGTGCTGGC
Source organism: Sphingomonas sp. CFBP 13720 (assembly GCF_014842075.1). GTDB lineage: Bacteria > Pseudomonadota > Alphaproteobacteria > Sphingomonadales > Sphingomonadaceae > Sphingomonas. The sequence continues at coordinate 329,405 of NZ_JACYVA010000002.1, read as the reverse complement.
GGCGGCGCGGACGCTGAAGGACAGCGGGGCGCAGTTGCTGGCGACGGTGCAGGCGCTCGATTATCGGCCCGATGCCCTGGCGACGCTGGACGGCGCGTGGATCGCCAGCCCCGATCCCGACCGGTTCGCGACCTTTGCCGCCGCCTATACCGCGCGCAACGGCGGTCGGCCGGGCGCGATCGCGGCGTTGGGCTATGATGCCGCGACGATCGCGCACGGATTGCGGTTGAGCGACACGCTGACGCGCGAAGGGTTGCTGGGCGAAGCCGGGTTCGATTGCGTGACCGGGCCAGTTCGGTTCCGGTCGGACGGAAGCTGCGCGCGCGACTTCGCGATCCTGGTGCCGCGCGGCGGCGTGTACGAAAAGGTCGCCGAGAGTCGCGGGGCGTGACCCGGCGGGCGGGGGGGCAGGGCGGCTTCACCCTGCTCGAACTGATAATCTCGCTGGGGCTGTTCGCGCTGATCGCGGTGGCCGGAATGGCGCTGGTCGACGGGGTGATCGGCGTCGACGGGCGGACCGAGGCGCGGTTGGACCGCGTCGCCGACCTGCAACGCGCGATGGTGGTGATCGCCAGCGATTTCGATCAGATCGCGCCGGGGCCGATGGCGGGCGACGCCGCCGGTGTGCGGTTCGTCCGCGCTGCGCCGGGGTTCGGCGGAATCGGCATCGCGGTGGCGTATCGGGTCGAGGGTGGGCGGTTGTTGCGGATGGTCGACGGGCGCGCGCAGCTTGTGCTGGCGGATGTCGCGGGCGCGCGGTGGCGGTATTTCGACGGCGGCTGGACCGCGCGCTGGCCGGTGACGCCGGACCGGTCGGCGGAATGGCCGCGCGCGGTGGCGGTCGACGTACAGGTGGCGGGACCGGGTGGCGGCATGCTGCGGCGGATCGTAACGCTGCCCAGCCCGGCGCGGACGTCGTGATGCGCGACGTGCCCGATCGCGAACGCGGCATGATCCTGGTCAACGTGCTGATGTTCGTCGCGATCGCCAGCGGGCTGGTGCTGTTGATGATCAACCGCGAGGAACTGGCGCTCGACCGGTCGATCCGGTCGCGTGAGGCGTCGCGCGCTCTGGCGGTCGTGCGCGGTGGCGAATTGTCGGCGCTGGTCGCGTTGCAGCGCGATGCGACGGTCGCGCCGGAAACCGATTATCCGGGCGAGGCATGGGGCGCGCTGGCGGAGAACGGCATCGCGATCGAAGGCGGCCGGTTCGATCTGGTGGTCGCCGACGCAGAGGGGCGGTTCAACGTCAATTCGGTTCGCGCGGGGCAGGACCCGGTGCCGCAGTTGATCTTTCTGCGGATCGCGAATGCCGCCGGCCTGTCGGACGAACAGGCCGTGGCGGCGATCGCGTTGATCCGTGAACGCGGGCCAGTGCAGGATCTTCGCCCGCTGGCGGCGTTCCTGCCGACGGACAAGGCGCAGATGCTGGCGCGGATGGTGACCGCGCTGCCGGGAACGACGACGATCAACCTGAACGCGGCGACACCCGAATTGCTGGGGGTGCTGTTCGAACCCGCGAAGGTCCAGCGACTGCTGGCAACGCGCAACCGGCAGGGCTATCTTTCGCCCGACGATCTAGCGCGTGAGGACGTGTCGCCACCGGCGGGCACGGGGTTCCGATCGAGCCATTTCTGGGTACGGACCCGTGCGACGATCGGCGGGACGGTGCAGCAGGGGGCGACGTTGATCCAGCGCCGGCCGGTCGAAGGTGGCGATATCATCGCCGTGCCGGTGGAACGCTGGCGCAACGCCGCGATTCCGCCCGAAGTGCCGCGATTCGGATAAACGTCAGGCGGTAGCCGCGATGCCGCAGGCGACGTTATGCCTGCGGCCGTGCGTGCCGGTCAGTTCCAGCGGCTGCGATGGTCGTCGTCGTGACCGCCGCGCAGGAGCGATGCCTGTTCGCGCCACTGGTCGCGATCGATCGTGCCGGGGCGCAGGCGCAAGTCATCCTCCAGCGCGCGTTCGTCGGCTTCGGTCAGCTGCTCGATCGCACGATAGGTCTTGATCCCGCGCTGGCCGAGCGCGTGTTCTAGGTCGGAGTCGATCCCGCGAATCCGCGTCAGATGATCGCTGCCGCCGAACAGGCCGCTGCCGCTGCCGCTGCTCGCCGTCGCACTCGCCGCCGCCGTCGCTGGGATGGCGCGGTCGTGCGACAGGCGGTCGCGTTCGGATTCGAGTTCGGCGATGCGGCTGTCGCGGGTTGCGAGTTCCGCTTCCAGTTCGGTGACCCGACCGTCGCGCGTCTTCAGGTCGTTGCCGACTTCGGTGCGATACGCCTTGTGCGTCGCTTCCTCGTCCCGGAACCGCTGCTTCCATTTCTTGCCGCCCGACGACGAGGCGAGGCCGAACAGCCAGCCGGCGAACAGGAGCAGCGCGAGCACCGCGAATTGGGTCGGCGTCTGGAACAGCATGGCAAGCCCCTATGTGATTACGGGGCAAGAACGAGCGGCATCGGGCGGCGTTCCACCGTCCGGCGGGGTCAGGTGCCCAGCGCGTCGCCGATGCTGCACGCGGCCGGGCCGAGAATGACGACGAACAGCGTCGGCAGGATGAACAGGATCAGCGGGACCGACATGATCGCGGGCAGGCGCGCGGCCTTTTCCTCCGCGCGCATCATCCGTTCGTTGCGGAATTCGGCCGACAGCACGCGCAGCGCGCTGGCCAGCGGGGTGCCGTATTTCTCGGTCTGGATCATGGTGGTGACGACGCCGCGTACCGCGTCCAGCGCGATGCGCATCGCCAGGTTTTCGAATGCCTGCCGCCGTTCGGTCAGGAAGCCCAGTTCGATCGCGGTCAACGAAAACTCCTCGCCCAGTTCGGGATAGGCGCGGCTGAGTTCGCGGGCGACGCGCTGGAACGCGGCATCGACCGTCAGGCCGGCTTCGGCACAGATGACCAGCAGGTCGAGCGCGTCGGGCAGCCCCTTGCGGATCGCCGCCGACCGTTTGGTGATCCGGTTCTTCAGATACAGGTCGGGCGCCTTGTACAGCAGGATCAGCGAACCGGCGACGAGCATGTACTGCTTGAACGACGACCAGTCGGCGAAGGTGTCGGTGCCGTAGACGATGTACAGCATCGGAATCCCGAACAGGATCGGCAACGCCAGCCGGCCGAAAATCACCGCGACTGCCCAGTCCTTTGACCGGATGCCCGCCTGCGCCAGCTTGATCTGTGCGGCCTTGACCTGTTCGTCCTGCAACACTTTCAGCGACGACAGCAGCGCGCGGATGCGGTCGGTCGCCTCGTTCTTCTGCACCAGCTTCGCGCGACGCTTGCTGGTGGATGCGGTGATGCCGGCCTTCAGCTGTTCGCGACGGTCGTTCAGCGCCTTGACCCGCCGCGTCATCGGATCGTGGACCGACGTCGCGGCATAGATCGCGACCATCACCGCCATCGCCGCGACCCCCGACAGGATCGTGGCGATCGTCACCATGTCGAACCCCAAGACGGTCGGACCCTGTGCAGCGATCATCGCATCAAACCTCGAAATTGACCATCTTGGCCATGATGAATGCGCCGATGCTCATCCAGATCATGCCGCATGTCCCGGCGATCATCAGCCGCGGATCGATGAAGAAATTGCGTAGATAGGGTTCGTTGATCGCCCAGATCATGCCGAACACGATGAACGGCAGCGAACCGACGATATAGGCCGATGCCTTGGATTCGGACGACATCGCCTTGATCTTCAGCTTCATCTGCATCCGCTTGCGCAGGACGTCGGCAAGGTTGGCGAGCGTCTCGGCAAGGTTGCCGCCGGTTTCGCGCTGGATCGCGATCGTGATGATGAAGAACTGGAATTCAGGCGTGCCCAGCCGGTCGCCGGTTTCCTGAAGCGCGGCATCCAGCGTGCGGCCGATCCGCATCCGGTCGTTGACCGCGCGGAACTCCTCGCCCACCGGACCCGGCACCTCGGCCCCGACCACGCCCATCGTTTCGGTGATCGGCAGGCCCGATCGCAACCCGCGCACCAGCAATTCGATCGCGTCGGGAAACTTCGCGTTGAACCGCGCGACCCGGCGTTTCATGAAATACCCCACGACGAAATGCGGCAGCCCGGCCCCCGCCGACAACCCGACGAACAGCGCGATCAGGAACGGCACGCCCTTGAGCGCCAGATAGCCCAGGACGAGGATCGCCGTGCCCGCCGATGCCATGGCATATTGGCTGATCGTCCAGCCCATGCCGGTTTTCGACAAGCGGATCTTGAGCTGTTCGACGTTGGGCAGCAGCCGGGCGGCGGCGCGATCGGCGCGCGACGAGCCGCCAGTGCCGATGCGGCGCAACTGCGCCTCCATCGCGACCATCCCCGCCGCCGAACTGTGGCGTTCGCGCAGCGCGGTCAGCCGACGGTTGCGCGCGCGGCCGGTCGCCGGTCCCGAAAAGGCGAACGCCATCAGCATCAGGGTCGCGATCGACCCCATCAGCATCACCATGACCGGCATCATCTCCATCGCGTCGCTGCCCTATTTCCGCGTCTTCGCCGGCAGCCGTGCACGCAGCCCGGCCAGCTTGCCCATCAGCGACGGACTGCCCTGCGCGATCCGGCTTTTCCCGCTTTTGAGGGCGGGAACGTCGTCGCCGTCGGTGCCCGCCATCGCGCATAGCCGCGCGGCCAGATCGACCAGCGGGGCGACGGTCTTGCTGCCCTTGCCCGTCTCCGCCATCGGCTTGCCGAGCTTGGCCGACTGCGCCGCCAGCTTTCCGTCGAACGGGACCACATAATCGATGCGCCGTTCGATCGACCCTTCGAAGTCCTTGCGCGTGATCTCGCTGTTCGTGGCGGGTTGCACCCGGTTGGCGACGATCAGCAGCGTGACGCCGGCCGCGTTCGATTTGAACCACGACAGCAACCGGATCGTGTCGCGTGCGGCCGCCAGCGTCAGTTCGGTGACGAGCACCGCCGTGCGCACGTCGGATACCAGCGGCGGATGCTGGATCAGCATCGCCCGCGGCAGGTCGACGATGGTGCATTCGAACGCGGTGCGCATCTCCTCCTGCAACTGGTAGAAGGCGCTGCCGTCGGTGATGATCGGCGCGTGGATCGGCGCTTCCGCCGACAGCACCGACAGCCGTTCGCCCGCCCGCACCATCGCGCGTTCGATGAACAGCCCGTCGATCCGGCTGGGATTGTCGATCGCGTCGGTCAGCCCGCGTCCCGGTTCGAGGTCGAGCGCAAGCGCCCCCGTGCCGAAATGCACGTCGAGGTCGAGCAGCGCGGTGGTCCGCTTTTCCTTTTCGCTGATGAGCCATGCCAGCGATGCGGCGATGGTCGACGCACCCGCACCGCCGCGCGTGCCGACGATCGCGACCGAGCAATGCGGTTTTTCGACCACCGCGTCGATCGTACGCGGCGCGTTGATCAGCGCCTGCGCCTGCGCGAACGCATCGCGCAGCATGTCGGCGTTGAGCGGCTTGAGCAGGTAGTCGTGGATGCCGCTGGCCACCAGATCACGGTACAGTCGGACGTCGTTGACCTGTCCCGCCGCGATCACCACCGTGCCGGGTTCGCATACTTCGGCAAGCCCGTTGATGTCGTTCAGCGGATCGCCCGATTCGGACAGGTCGACGAACAGGATGTGCGGACTGGCCGATACCGACAGCGTCTGGATCGCGTTGCGCAGCCCGCCTTTCAGTATCTTTTCGGCCGGCCAACCCAGTTCGGTCAGTACCGGGCGCAGCGCATCGGCGGTGTTGTCGTCGCAGACGAAGCCGGCGAACGGATCGCGTTGCGCCGCGCGGGCGGGGTTGAACGGCGCGTTCATTACTTCGCGCTCCCCCCCGTGCCGGCAGCGACGCCACCGACGCCGCCGCCGATCTGTCCGCCGTTCCCGCTGGGTACGGCGCGGCGCATCGCGCCGATCGCCTTTCCGCCGACCATCGTGTCGGTGGTGTCGGGGTTGGACCGGCCGCGCACCAGATCGCCCGGCCGTGCGACCATCGCCGCAAGGTTCGTGTTGATCGCGCATCCATAATCGGACGACGTGTGGGCATCGAAATTCGGTTCGGTGGCGCGCGACGTGTCGAGACAGCCCGGCACCGACGCGGTCATGCGCGACACGACGACCCGGATCGTGCCGGGCGCGATCGCACCGGTGGTCGGCGGCACGGCATCGGCGAGCAGCAGGCCGTAGCGTGCCGCCTCCGCCGCGACGTCGCCGCGAATGTCCATGCCCGCGCCGGTCGGATCGTCGATCCCGACCTCGTCGCCATAACCGACGTTGAGCGTGTCGAGCCAGCCGGCGAGGCGGGAGCGTTCGCCGGGCGCGAGGCCGTCGCCGCCTGTCATCAGGTCGACCGCATAGGCGGATCGTGCGACGACCGGCTGATGCACCGATTCGACGCCGCGATTGCGCGTGCCGCCACAGGCGGAGAGCAGGACCATCGTGCCAAGGGCGAGGGTGCGGAACGGAATCATCGAAAACTCCCTCACTGGTTGCTGAAGCCGGGGGCGGCGGGCTTCGCGCGCGGCGTGGCGGGATCGGGGCGCGTGCCCGTCGGCGCGACCGGTGCGGACATGCCGATCGTCGGCCGGGCGGCGGGCGGGACCGCCATGGTCGGCACCGGGCGCGGCGCGGGCTTTTCGCGGCCCTGCAACTGGCCCAGCAGGACGCGTTCGACGTCGCCGGGGCTGGTATAGGCGTCGGTCGGCAACGCGATGCGCGACTGGCTGTCGACCGGCTTCACCAGATAGGGTGTGATGACGATGACGAGTTCGGTTTCGTTGCGGGTGAAGGCGTTGGAACGGAACAGCGCACCAAGGATGGGCAGGTCGCCGAGGCCCGGCGCCTTGTCGATCGAATTGTCCTGGCTGTTCGACATCAGCCCGCCGATCATCATGCTTTGCCCCGATCCCAGTTCGACCGTCGTTTCCGCGCGGCGGGTCGAGAAAGCGGGAATGGTGGTGCCGTTCAGCTGCACCGCGCCCGCCGCCGAAAGCTGCGACACTTCGGGCCGAACCCGCAACGAGATGCGGCCATCGGACAGGACGGTCGGCGTATAGGCGAGGCTGACGCCATATTGCTTGTATTCGATGGATATCGTGCCGAGCGCCTGGCTGATCGGGATCGGTATCTCCCCACCCGCGAGGAACGATCCGGTCTCGCCCGACAGCGCGGTCAGGTTCGGATTGGCGAGCGTGGTGACCTGTCCGATGCGTTCGCCAAGGTCGAGCGCGCCGAGCAGTTCGAGGCCGAGCAGCTTGCCGGCAAGGTTCAGCGTCGTACCGCTCGTCGCTTTTTGGGGAAAGTTGTACAGCGTGCCGCCGGGGCGACCGCCGTTGGCAAGGAAGTTTGGATCGCCGGGAACACCGGGAATGGTGGTGATAGTCCCTTGCCGTCCCTGTGCCACCCCGAACAGGATGCCGCCGCCCGACACGTCGCGCGAGGTCAGGTTGACGCCGATGTTCTTGACGAAGCTGCGGCTGACTTCCGCGATGCGGACCTGCAGGTTGACCTGTAGCGGGGTCGCCAGCTTCAGCCGGTTGATGACGCCGATCTTGAGCACCGCATCGGCCTGGTTGGCCGCGATCCCGGGGTTGAGCAGCGACAGGACCAGCCGTTCGGCCTGCGCGCTGTCGGACGGCGACAGGACGGTGCCGTTGATGACCGCGATCTGGCCGACCGAGGTGACGCGGATATCGGCGTCGGGGATCGCCGCCTTTAGCATGCGGTCGATCGAGGTCAGGTTCTGTCCGACGCGGACGTTGGTGGCATAGACCACGGCGCCGGCGGCGGTGGTGGCGAAGATCGTCGCTTCGCCGTCCGCCTTGCCGAACAGATGGATCTGGCGCGGATTGCCGACATAAACGTCGGCGACTCCGGGGTTCGACACCCACACGTCGGCGACGTTGGCGGGCAGGGTGATGAGTTCGCCCTGTCCGATCGACAGCAGCACCTCGCCTGACGGACGCAGCGTGCCCGGCGGCAGCGGCGCGACACGGGCGGGGCGCGCGGCGCGCGCATCGGGTGCGGCGGGGCGGGCCGGGGCGGCGGACGCCATCGGGGCGGCGACCAGCGCGACGGACATCGTCGCCGCCAGCGCGCGACGGAGGGGGACGAAGCCGGACATCAGTTGGTTCCTCCGACCGATACGTCGGTCACGGCGTTTCCGCGGGTAATCCGCACGACCGGTCCGCGCCGGTCCGGCGACGGTGCGGAGGGTGCCGGGGTCATGGCCGTCGGGGCGGGTCCACCGCCGCCGCCGTTCGATGCGGCCTTGCCCGGCACCGAGCTGCGCTGGAACCGCGACACGTCGGCACCGGTCGAGAAGGTCGGCGTTCCTTCGATCGGACGCGCGGCAAGGCGCGCCAGCGCGGCCTTTTCCGCTTTGGGATCATTCGAATCGGGCAGTTTCACGTCGCCGCTGGCGATCGCTTCTTCCAGTTCGGACGAATTGTCAGCGATCGAGCGCAGCGACAGCGACAATGCGCCGACGGTCTGCGCGACCGCGATCTTTTCCGCGATGCGCGGCGTCGCCTCGACCGTCACGGTCGAATAGGCCGACACCACGGTCTTGCCCTGATCGTCGGTGTTGTTGTCGGTCCGCTGATCGGTGGCGAGCACGCGCAGGTTGCGCAGCATCGTTTCGGACACGCGCAGCGGCGGGCCATCGCCGCCCCCTGCGACCGTCTGCGTCAGCACCAGGTCGACGCGGTCGCCCGGAAACACGAACCCGGCCACCGCGCTTTGCGCCGATACCGGCACCGTGATCGCACGCATGCCCGGCCCCAGCGCGGCGGCAAGGAAGCCGCGATCGCCTGGCTTCACCAGCGCACCCTGCGTGATCGGCTGTCCGGCGGGGATCGCGAAGCGGACCACCGTTCCGACCAGATTACGTGCTTCGGGCGCGCTTTCGAGGAAATAGGCGTTCTCGACCAGTTCCTTCGGCCATGGCTGGAACCGCAGGGCGGCGGCGTCGATGATCGTGCCGACCGGCAATGCGCGGGTCGCGACCATCACGCGGGGACCGTCCACCGGCGCTTCGACCGGGCCGGCCACGGCGACCGGCGCGGCGGCGCCCATCATCATGCTGCGCGCCATGAACGCGGTGATGCCGGCTACGAACAGCGCGCCGACCAGCAATATCAATTTGCGAGCATCCATGTCGTCGGTGGCCTTTCAATGCGCCGGCCGGTTGATCCGCCGTTAAGCATCGCCTTGAGTCGGTTAAGGTTTAGTTCGCGACCGCCAGCATTCCGGCGATGGCGATCGCCACGCCGTACGGCGTTTCCGGCAGTGCGGCGGTCCGGCGACGCCACCGGTCGATCAGCATGAGCAGCGTCAGCGCGCCGCCCAGCAGCGACATGGCGACCAGCATCGGCAACAGCGCGGCGGGCGGCACCCACAATGCCAGCGCGCCGATCAGCTTGACGTCGCCGCCGCCCATCTGGCCCATGCAATAGACGATCAGGAACAGGACGAAGACCAGCCCGGCGGCGATCAACTGCATCTGGATAGCGCCCCCGCCCAGATCGTTGGCCCACCACCATACCGGCGCGAGCAGCGCGATCGCGACGTTCTTGCCGTTGCCGATCTCGCGGGTGCGCGCGTCCTGAATGCCCGCCGCCAGCAGCAGCGCGAGCAGCGCGAACCCAAGCGCAGGGATCATCGAGGAAATTGCATCCGGCTCCATCGCGCTAACCCCTAGACTTTAAGCGTTGCGAAACCGTAACCGGGGGGATGGCTGCACACGCCCTGTATCGACGCGCAATCCCGTCCGCCGCCACCATCACGCGCTGGCTGGCGCCCGACGGCTGGGTGCATCGCCGGTTCGACTGGCCCGCGCCGACGCATGTCCGTCCACGGGGGACCATGTTGTTCCAGGGCGGACGTGGCGACGTGTTCGAAAAATATCTGGAAGCGTTCGCCCACTGGCACATGCGCGGCTGGACGATCGCATCGTTCGACTGGCGCGGACAGGGTGGATCGGGCCGGTGCACCCCAGCGGGCGATTGCGGACATATCGACCGGTTCGACCAGTATATCGACGATCTGGCGGCGTTCTGGGCCGGATGGGATGCCACCGCCGGGCCGCGCGTGATCGTCGGGCATTCGATGGGCGGGCATCTGGCGCTGCGCGCCGTCGTGGAGCGGCGGATCGATCCGGCGGCATGCATCCTGATCGCGCCGATGCTGGGGTTGCGTTCCCCGATCGGATCGCGTGTCGGGGAAGCGGCGGCGCGCATGATGGCGGCGATCGGCCGACCGACCCGCCCGGCATGGCGCGGCAACGAGCGCCCGTACACCGCCCGGTCGCGCGAATCGCTGCTGACGCACGATCCGGCGCGCTATGCCGACGAAGTGTGGTGGCAGGGTGCCAATCCCGCCAACCGTACCGGCCCGCCGAGCTGGCAATGGATGGTCGAGGCGTTCCGGTCGACGCGCGAACTGCGTACCGATCCCGCGCTGTCGACCACCAGCACGCCGGTGCAGATGCTGGTCGCGGACGCCGACGCGCTGGTCGATCCGCAGGCCGCGCTGACGGTCGCGGGTAAGCTGCCGCACGTCGAACTGCACCGCTACGGCCCCGAATCGGCGCACGAAATCCTGCGCGAGGCCGATCCGGTCCGTGCGCGCGCCATCGCCGCGATCGACGGGTTTCTGGAGGCGCAGGCACCGGCGCGACAGGCGGCACCGGCATGACCCGACGGCGGGTCGCGATCATCGGCGCCGGGATGGCCGGCGCCAGCCTTGCCGCCGAGATCGCCGCGCAGGACGAAGTCGTGCTGATCGAGGCCGAGTCGCAGCCCGGTTTCCATGCGACCGGGCGGTCCGCCGCCTTCTGGTCCGAAACCTATGGCGGGCCGCTGGTCCAGCCGCTGACCAGTGCGTCGGGTCCGTTCCTGCACGCACCGCCCGAATCGTTCGGGGGGCGTAGTTTCCTGCGCACGCGCGGCGAATTGCTGATGGCGCGCGACCCGGCCGTACTCGACGCGCTGGCGGCCGGATTCGCGGACAGCGGCGTGCCGATCGAACGCCGCGATGCGGCGGCGGTTGTCGCGGGGCTGCGCGGGACATGGCACGCACTGTGGTCGCCCGGTTGCGCCGATATCGATGTGGGGGCGCTGCATGCGGCCTATCTGGCGGCGGCGCGCCGGCAGGGTGTGGCGCTGCGCTGCGATTCGCGGCTTGCGGCGGCGACCCGCGTAAACAGCGAATGGCGCCTGACGTTCGACGATGGCACGACGCTGGCGACCGACATCGTCGTGAACGCCGCCGGGGCATGGGCCGACACGGTCGCACGCATTGCCGGCGCCGCGCCCCCGGGCATCCGCCCCTATCGCCGGACGATGGTGCAGTTGCGCGTCGATCCGCCCGCCCCCGCCGACCTGCCGCTGGTGATCGACGCTGCCGGCGGTTTCTATTTCAAGCCCGAGCCGGGCGGGCGGCTGTGGCTGTCGCCGCATGACGAGACGCCCGATCGTCCGCACGACGTCGCACCCGAGGAGATCGACGTAGCGCTGGCGATCCACCGGTTGCAGGCGGCGGTCGACTGGCGCGTGGAGGCGGTCGAGCGCCGCTGGGCAGGGCTGCGCAGCTTCGCGCCCGACCGGTTGCCGGTGTACGGCTATGATCGCGCGGTTCCGGAGTTCTTCTGGTGCGCCGGGCAAGGCGGCTTCGGCATCCAGACGGCACCCGCCGCCGCACGGATGTGCGCGGCGCTGCTGGGACAAGGATCGCCGCCGACAGGGGTCGACCCAGCGATCTATTCGCCGTATCGCTTGTCCGAGTAATCAAGCGACCCCCTTAACGGTAGCGCTAACAAACCCTATCTAACGGCGAACGCCACATCTTCGAGAGGACGCATATGACGATCACCGGCGAATTGTTCCTCGGTTCCAAGCGGGTCGCCCGCGACGAACTGTTCCAGGCCTTCGACCCCGCGACCGGCGAACTGTTCGGTGAATCCTTTTCCAAGGGGACGATCGAGGACGCGACCGAGGCGTGCGACCGCGCCGCCGCCGCGTTCCCCGCCTATGCCGCGCTGCCGCTGGAGAAGCGCGCCGGTTTTCTGGACGCCATCGCCGACGAGATCGAGTCGCTGGGCGACGCGCTGATCGAACGCGGATCGCGCGAAACCGGCCTGCCGGTCGCGCGCCTGACCGGCGAGCGTGGCCGCACCTGTGGCCAGCTTCGCCTGTTCGCCAAGGAAGTGCGCGACGGCGCGTGGCAGCAGTTGCGCATCGACCACGCCGACGCCGCCCGCGCGCCCGTGCCCAAGCCCGACCTGCGGCTGCGTACCATTCCGGTCGGTCCGGTGGTGGTGTTCGGCGCGTCGAACTTCCCGCTCGCTTTCTCGGTCGCCGGCGGCGACACCGCGTCGGCACTGGCTGCCGGTTGCACCGTGGTGGTGAAGGCGCATCAGGCGCATCCGGGCACGTCCGAACTGGTCGCATCGGCGATCATCAAGGCGGCGGAAAAGACCGGCATGCCCGATGGCGTATTCTCGATGGTGTCGGGTGCGGGCCAGACGATCGGCACCGCACTGGTCGCCGATCCCCGCATCCAGGCAGTCGGCTTCACCGGGTCGCGTAGCGGCGGCACCGCGCTGATGAAGGTCGCGCAGGAACGGCCGCAGCCGATCCCGGTCTATGCCGAAATGTCGTCGATCAACCCCGTCGTGCTGATGCCCGAAGCGCTCAAGGCACGCGGCGAGGCGCTGGCGAAACAGTATGTCGCATCGCTCAGCATGGGCGCGGGGCAGTTCTGTACCAATCCCGGCCTTGTGCTCGGCATCGCCGGTCCCGAACTCGACGCGTTTCTCGACATCGCAGGCGACGCGCTGCTCGGCACCCCGGCGCAGGTCATGCTGACCGCCGGCATCCACAAGGCGTTCGAGGAAGGTCGCGCCAAGCTGGCGTCGAGCCCCGCCGTCACGCTGGTCGGCGAAGGTGCCGAACCCGAAGGCCCGACGCGTGGCCGCGCCGCGATCTTCGCGGTATCGGGACAGGACTTCATCGCCGATCCCGCGCACGCCCATGAAGTGTTCGGCATGTCGTCGGTCGTGGTGAAATGCACCGACGCCGACGAACTGGTCGAGGTGCTCGCGAAGCTGGAAGGCCAGCTGACCGCGACGTTGCAGATCGACGAGGGCGATTACGAGGATGCGCGCAAGCTGATCCCGGTGCTGGAACGCACCGTCGGCCGCATCCTGTGCAACGGCTGGCCGACGGGGGTCGAGGTGGGTCATGCGATGGTGCATGGCGGGCCGTTCCCGGCCACGTCGGACGGCCGCACGACGTCGGTCGGCACGCTGGCGCTGCACCGTTTCGTACGGCCGGTGTCGTATCAGGACTTCCCCGAAGCGCTGCTGCCCGACGCGCTGCGCGAAGGAAACCAGAACGGTGTGCTGACCCGCATCGATGGCGCTTGGCACGTCGGCTGATCGTTCCGGTCAGCGGATAAAAGCGGGGCGTCGGGTCGTTGATCCGGCGCCCTTGCCATATGGAAGCATGATGGACGACGACACGATCATCGAAACGCCCGAAGGCCCGAAGCGCTGGGGCGACTGGAAAAAGAAGAATCCGGTGCAGCTTCCGTCGCGCCGGACGAAGGGCAAGAAGCTGCCGAACAAGGTGAAGATGCGGACCGACGAGTAGGGGCGTTTGTTCCGGGGCCAAGGTTACTGCGGGCAGGCGTTCTCGATACGCGCTCGACTTCGCTCGATCGCTACTCGAACCGAACGGAATGGGGGGGTGAGGGTAGGGGGTAGCGCGGAAAGAGGGGCTTACTCGCGCCCTGCCAGCCAGATCGTGTGCCTCGCGCCCTTCGTTCCGCGCGCGCGGACGATCTGTTCGTCCACGGCGAACCCGCACTCGCGCAGCCGCTTCGTGAAGACCGCATCGGCATAGGCGGACCAGATCGCCAGTACGCCGCCCGGCCGCATCCCCCGGCGTGCGGTGTCGAGTCCGCGCGACGAATATAGCCGGTCGTTGCCCGCATGGGTCAGGCCGTCGGGTCCGTTGTCGACGTCGAGCAGGATCGCGTCCCACCCGCCGTCGCGGATCGCCAGCGCGACGTCGCCGATCGCGACCGTCACGCGCGGATCGTCGAGACAGCCGTCGAACAGCCCGGCAAGCGGCCCGCGCGCCCATTCCACGATCTTTGGCACCAGTTCGGCGACCACGATTTCCGCATCGGCAGGCAGGATCTTCAACGCGCGCCGCAGCGTGAAGCCCATGCCCAGCCCGCCGATCAGCACGCGTGCGCGGCTGTGCCCCGTCAGATGCGCGCAGCCCAGATCGGCCAGCGCCTCCTCCGACGCCGACATGCGGCTGCTCATCAATTCGTTGCGGTCGAGCACGATCATGAAATCGTTGCCATGGCTGACCAGACGCAGCTCGACGTCGTCGCCCGGCACCTTTGCGGTATCGATCAGGATGCGGGGGATCATGACACAATCCTGTTGGAAGACTTGGCCACCGCCGCGTCGCTCGCCAGCCGGTCGGCGCGTTCGTTGTCGGGATGGCCGGCATGACCCTTCACCCACACCCATTCGATGCGGTGCGGCTTTGCGGCGGCCAGCAGCGCCTGCCACAATTCGGCGTTCTTGACCGGCTGGCGCGCGGCGGTCCTCCACCCGTTCTTCTGCCAGCCCTTGATCCACTTGGTCAGGCCGTCCATCACATACCGGCTGTCGGTCGACAGGATCACGCGGCACGGGCGCTTGAGCGCGTTCAGCCCCTCGATCGCCGCCATCAATTCCATCCGGTTGTTGGTCGTGGGCGATTCGGCCCCCGACAATTCGCGTTCGCGCCCGTCGGCGGCGCGCAGCACCGCGCCCCAGCCGCCCGGACCGGGATTGCCCTTGCACGCGCCATCGGTCGCGATTTCCACGCGGGGAAGTTCGGCCGGCTCGGTCATGTGAACGCCTGCGGATTCGCCGCATACCATTCGAGCCGGCGACAATAGGCCAACGGGTCCTTGCGCGTGACCAGCGCGTCGGCGGGCGTGTTGATCCAGTCCCATGCCCGGGTCAGCAGGAACCGGATGCACGCGCCCTGCGCCAGCACCGGCAACGCCGCGACCTCCGCCTCCGACAGGACGAATCGATCGCGATATCCCGCCAGCAGCGCCCGGCCGATCGCGGGGTCGAGCGGCATGCCCGCCGCATCGAAGCTCCACGCCGAATGCGTGATCGCGACATCATAGGCGATCAGATCGGTACAGGCGAAATAGAAGTCGATCAGCCCGGTGACGCGGTCGCCGAGCATCAGCACGTTGTCGGGAAACAGATCGGCATGGATCGCGCCGCGGCGAAGGTCGTGCGGCCAGCGGGCGACCACATCGGTCAGCGCGTCGTCGACCTGTTGCCGCAGCCCCGGCTGGATCGTGTCTAGTTCGGGCGCGCAGTCAGCGAACAGGCGCGGCCATGCCGCCACCCCCATCGAATTGTCGCGCACCGGCGCGAAGCCGGTCAGCGTGGCGTGCATCGCGCCCAGCGCCTGACCCGCCGCGCGTGCCTGTGCCGGGGTCGGATGACTGACCGACACGCCCGACAGAAATTCGATCAGACAGGCGGGGCGGCCCTCCAGCGTCTGAATCACGGTGCCCTGCGCATCGGGCAGCGCGCGCGGAACCGGATTGCCCGCGTCGGCCAGCGCGTCGATCATCGCGAAGAAGAACGGCAGATCCGCCAGTTCGACCCGCTTTTCGTACAGCGTCAGGATGAAGCGGCCACGGGTGGTGTCGACCAGATAGTTGGAGTTCTCCACCCCTTCGGCAATGCCCTTGGCCGACACGAGTTCGCCCACGTCATAGCGTTGCAGGAAGCGTGCGAGCGCCTCTGCCGAAACCTGCGTATAGACGGCCATGTCAGGCGGCTTCGAGACCGCGGGGCAGTTTGAACGCGATCGTCTCACGCGTGGTTTCGACCTCGCGCTCGGTCACGTCGAATCGTTCGGCGATGCGATCGACCAGTTCGCGCACCAGTATCTCGGGCGCGGACGCGCCGGCGGTGATGCCCAGCGTGCCGACTCCGTCGAGCCACGCGAAGTCCAGATCGGTCGCGCGCTGGATCAGCCGCGCGCTGGTCCCTTCACGCTCGGCAACCTCGACCAGCCGGACCGAATTGGACGAATTGGGCGCGCCGATGACCAGCATCAGGTCGCATTGCTGCGCGATCGCCTTCACCGCCGCCTGCCGGTTCGACGTGGCGTAGCAGATATCGTCGGCCTTGGGCGCGACGATGGTCGGGAAGCGGGCGATCGCCGCTTCCACGATGGCGCGCGTGTCATCGACCGACAGTGTCGTCTGGGTCAGGAACGCCAGATTGTCGGGGTCGGCCGGCGTCAGCGCCAGCACGTCCTCGACCGTTTCGATCAGGGTCATGCCGCCTTCGGGCACCTGTCCGAACGTGCCGATCACTTCGGGGTGGCCGGCATGGCCGACGAACAGGATGTGGTGGCCCGACGCGACCAGCCGTTCGGCCTGGCGATGCACCTTCGACACCAGTGGGCAGGTGGCGTCGAGATAGTCCAGCCCGCGCGACGTCGCGGCGGCGGGGACCGATTTGGGGACGCCGTGCGCGGAAAAGACGACGGGCACGCCGTCGGGCACCTGATCCAGTTCCTCGACGAACACCGCGCCCTTTGCCCGCAGCGAATCGACCACGAACTTGTTGTGGACGATCTCGTGCCGGACGAAGACGGGTGCGCCGTGTTTCTGGATCGCCAGCTCGACGATCTGGATCGCGCGATCGACGCCCGCGCAAAAGCCGCGCGGGGCGGCGATGAGCAGGTCGATCGCGCGGCGGGGGGCGGAGTCAGCGGACTGTGGCGTGCCGAAGGTCATGGCCGGCTGTTACGCGATTGCTTGCACGCGCGAAAGCCGGTTCCTATGAAGCGGCGACAGGAGGCGCGGCTTCGTCGCACCCGTGCATAAGGTATCGTGTTCCCGTGACCCTCCGCCAAAACGCCGCCATCGCCCTCGTCGCCATGCTCGCTTTGGGCGGTTGTCAGCGCACCGGCGAACTGGACGTGACGCAGGGCGTCGGCATTTCGGCGGTGCGATCCGCCTGCCCGGTGGCAGGCGTGCCGGCGGGGACCGGCGACATCACGCTGTTCGATCCGGCGGGCAGCCGCGAGGCCAGCGCGATCGACGTCACTGCCACGCTGACCAACGTCCGCGCGAACTGTGTCGAGGGCAGCGACGTGCTGACCAGCACGATCAGCTTCGACGTGCAGGCGCGGCGCGTGCGCACCGATGCGGCGCGGCAGGTGACGCTGCCCTATTTTATCACCGTCGTGCGCGGCGGGACGCAGATCGTATCGAAGCGCATCGGTCAGGTGACGCTGGACTTCCCGGCGGGGGCGGCGCGCGCGTCGGCACAGGGGCAGGGGACCGCGATCGTCGATCGTTCGGCCGCGACGCTGCCGCGCGAGACGCGCGAGCAGATCACGCGTCGGCGCAAGGCGGGCGATCAGGACGCCGCCGTCGATCCGCTGTCCGATCCGGCAGTGCGCCAGGCGGTGCTCGCCGCCACGTTCGAGGCGATGGTCGGGTTCCAGCTGACCGACGACCAGTTGAAGTACAACGTCACGCGATAAGGCCTGCGTTCGTCTTGCCAGCGCAGGCTGGCATCGCTTGAAGCGGGGTGGGCGTCCTGCTGCGCGGAATCGGACGGTGCCCCGCTTTGCCCGTTGACTAATCCATGACCCCGAGCCAGAGCTTGACGTGTCGAAGGCTTTGAGCCGACGCCATGCGCGGGAGAGCGCGGACCCGTCCGCCGCCGAAGGAGCAACCGCCCCGGAATCTCTCAGGCAACAGGGACCGCGCAAGGGCTGACCGACACTCTGGAAAGCGTCCGGGCCGAAAACGGCCGGACCACCGAAGGGGTAAGCGATGCCGGCCATCGGTCGGCACGTGAAAGCTCTCAGGTTCCGTGACAGAGGGGGCGACATACGGCCGGCACTTTTGCCGGACGGCGTCGTTTGACCCATCACGAAGGAGCCTCCCCGATGCGCGAGACCGCCCCCGACATTCTTGCCGATCCGGCCCACGAACTGCGCGCCGACGGCACCGATCCGGTCGAGGAACTGCCGCCGCAGGTGCTGCCGCTCGACGCGTGGCATCGCGCGCATGGCGGGCGGATGGTCCCGTTCGCGGGCTATACGATGCCGGTCCAGTATGAAGGCATCATGGCCGAACATCTGTGGACGCGCGAGAGCGCCGGGTTGTTCGACGTCAGCCATATGGGCCAGTTGCTGATCCACGGCACCGATGCGGTGGCCGCGCTGGAGGCGTTGCTGCCGGGCGACCTCGCGATCCTGAAGTCCGCGAAGATGCGCTATTCGCTGCTGCTGGACGACAATGGCGGCATCCTCGACGATCTGATGGTCACGCGGCTGGGCGACTCGCAGCCGTTCGGCGAGGCGGAGGGCGCGGCATTCTATATGGTCGTCAACGGCGCGACCAAATATGACGATATCGGGCATCTGCGCGAACATCTGCCCGATGCGATCACGCTCAACCATCTGGACGATCGGGCGTTGCTGGCGGTGCAGGGGCCGAAGGCGGTCGACGCGCTCGACCGGATCGTGCCCGGCGTCGCCGCGCTGACCTTCATGACCGCCGGTGCGTTCGCATGGCAGGGCCATGCGCTGTGGATCAGCCGTTCGGGCTATACCGGCGAGGACGGGTTCGAGATTTCGCTGCCCGAAGAGGCCGCCGCCGACTTCGCCGATGCGATCACCGCCGAACCTGAGGTAAAGCCGATCGGGCTGGGCGCACGCGATTCGCTGCGGCTGGAGGCGGGATTGCCGCTGTACGGCCATGACCTCAGCCCCGACATCACGCCGGTCGCCGCTGATCTGGGCTTCGCGCTGTCGAAGCGGCGTCGCGAGGAAGGCGGCTTTCCGGGTGCCGAGCGCATCCTTGCCGAACGTCGCGACGGTCCCGCGCTGAAGCGGGTCGGACTGATCGTCGAGGGTCGCCAGCCGGTGCGCGAGGGTGCCGAGGTAATCGACGATGCCGGTACGGTCGTCGGCCATGTCACGTCGGGCGGGTTCGGCCCGAGCGTACAACTGCCGATCGCCATGGCCTATCTTCCGCCCGCGCTGGCACAGGGCGGGGTCGTGACCCTGCTCCAGCGTGGCAAGCGGCATCCGGCGCGTGTGGTGCCGATGCCGTTCGTCCCCCACCGTTACGTCCGCTAAAAACAGGGAGCGTCCCCATGAGCCGCTATTTCACGCAAGAACATGAATGGATCGAGATCGACGGCGACGTCGCCACGGTCGGCATCACCGAATATGCGCAGAGCCAGCTGGGCGACATCGTATTCGTCGACGTGCCGATCGAAGGGCGTGATCTGACCAAGGGCGACGAGGCGGCCGTGGTCGAATCGGTCAAGGCGGCGTCGGACGTGTACACGCCCGCGTCGGGCACCGTGTTCGAGGGCAATGCCGCGCTGTCCGACAATCCCGGTCTGGTCAACGAAGACCCCGAGGGTGACGGATGGTTCTTCAAGCTGACGCTGCGCGACGAGAGCGAGCTGGAAGAGCTGATGGATGAGGACAAATACGCGGCCTACGTCGCCAAGCTTTGACCTTACCTTCAGACTCCGGCTGCCGCCGCCCCGGCGGAACCCGGAATACACGGTAGCGGGCCGGTCCGGCTCACCGATATCGACCGCGTCCATCGTTCCGGCCTTTGCCGGGTCGGTGACGCGGTCGCCATACCCGCCCGGCGACCAACAAGGATCACCATGCGCTATCTGCCTTTGACCCCGACCGACCGCAGCGCGATGCTGGCCACGATCGGTGCCGACACGATCGACGACCTGTTCGTGGACGTGCCCGAATCCGCGCGGCTCGACGGACCGGTCGCCGGGCTGCCGAATCACGCCAGCGAACTGAGCGTCGAGCGGCATCTGTCGGCGCTGGCGGCAAAGAACGTCGCGGCGGGGTCGGTGCCGTTCTTCCTCGGATGCGGTGCCTATCGCCATCACGTGCCCGCCAGCGTCGATCACCTGATCCAGCGCGGCGAGTATCTGACGGCCTATACGCCGTACCAGCCGGAGATCGCGCAGGGCACGTTGCAGATGCTGTTCGAATTCCAGAGCCAGGTCGCGCGGCTGCTGGGATGCGACGTCGCCAACGCATCGATGTACGACGGATCGACCGCGTGCTGGGAAGCGGTGACGATGGCGCGGCGGGTGACGCGCAAGGCGAAGGCGGTGTTTTCGGACGGCGTGCATCCCCATTACGTGTCGGTCGCGCAGACGATGGCGAAGTTCACCGGCGACGTGCTGGCGACATCGGTCCCGACGCTGGACGCGGCGACCGACGACGATGCGATCATCGCGGCGATCGACGGCGATACGTCGTGCGTCGTGGTGCAATATCCCGACATCCTCGGCCGCATCCCCGACCTGAAGCGCATCGCCGACGCGGCGCATGCCGCCAAGGCGCTGTTGATCGCGGTGGTGACCGAGCCGGTGGCGCTGGGCGCGATCGAGGCACCGGGCAATCTGGGCGCGGATATCGTGGTGGGCGAAGGACAGGCGCTGGGCGTCGGGTTGCAGTTCGGAGGGCCGTATGTCGGACTGTTCGCCTGTTCGGAAAAGCTGGTGCGCCAGATGCCGGGCCGGCTGTGCGGCGAGACGGTGGACGCGTCGGGCAAGCGCGGTTTCGTTCTGACGCTGTCGACCCGCGAACAGCATATCCGGCGCGAAAAGGCGACGTCGAACATCTGCACCAATTCGGGGCTGTGTGCGCTCGCCTTCTCGATCCACCTGACTCTGCTGGGGGAAAAGGGGCTGCGGCAACTGGCGGCGGTCAATCATGCCAAGGCATGCGCGGCGGCCGACCGGCTGGCGCAGGTGCCCGGCGTCACGCTGGTCAACGACGTGTTCTTCAACGAATTCACGCTGAAACTGCCGATCGAGGCGCGGCCGGTGGTGCGCGAACTGGCGGAGCGCGGCGTGCTGGCGGGCGTGTCGCTCGGGCGGTTGTATCCGACCGAAGCGGGGCTGGCGAACGGACTGGTCGTGGCGGTGACCGAAACGGTGACCGACGAGGATATCGAAGCGCTGGCGACGGCGCTGACGGAGGTATTGGCATGAGCGTGAACCAGAGCGGCTGGAAGCCCGAAATGGGCGATGCGACGACCAGCGGAGTGATGCCGACCTTCACCGGCAACCGCGCGCTGATGCTGGACGAGGCGCTGATCTTCGAGATCGGATCGGGCGAGACGACCGGCGTCGATATCGATGCCGGACCCGACCTGCCGTCGCGGCTGGGGCGGCATGCCCGCAGCGGCGCGATCGGCCTGCCCGGCCTGTCGGAGCCGGAAACGGTGCGCCACTATACCCGTCTGTCGCGGCAGAATTATGCGATCGACCTGGGGCTGTTCCCGCTGGGCAGTTGCACGATGAAGCATAATCCGCGGCTGAACGAGCGGATGGCGCGGCTTCCGGGGTTCGCCGACCTGCATCCGCTGGCCCCGGTCGACACGACGCAGGGCGCGCTGGAGCTGATCCATCAGCTGGCGCACTGGCTGGTCACGCTGACCAACATGGACTCGGTCGCCATGTCGCCCAAGGCCGGCGCGCACGGCGAATTGTGCGGCATCCTCGCGATCAAGGCGGCGCTGGAGAAGCGTGGCGAGGGGCATCGCAAGATCATCCTCGTCCCCGAAAGTGCGCACGGCACCAACCCCGCCACTGCCGCCTTCGCCGGATTCAAGGTCGAGGATATTCCGGCGACCGCCGAGGGCCGCGTCGATACGCAGGCGCTCAAGGACCGGCTGGGACCCGACGTTGCGGGCGTGATGATCACCAACCCGAATACGTGCGGCCTGTTCGAGCGCGACCTGAAGGAAATTTCCGACGCGGTCCATGCGGCGGGCGGCTATGTCTATTGCGACGGGGCCAATTTCAACGCGATCGTCGGTCGGGTGCGTCCCGGCGACCTTGGCATCGATGCGATGCACATCAACCTGCACAAGACCTTTTCCACCCCGCATGGCGGCGGCGGACCGGGGTCGGGACCGGTGGTGTTCAGCAAGGCGCTGACCCCGTTCGCGCCACTGCCGTTCGTCGAGCGGCAGGACGGAAAGTTCGTGCTGGTCGAGGAAGAGACGGCGGGCGACCATCATGCCGACAGCTTTGGCCGGATGGTGGCGTTCCACGGCCAGATGGGCATGTTCACGCGGGCGCTGTCGTACATCCTGAGCCACGGGGCGGACGGGTTGCGGCAGGTCGCCGAAGACGCGGTGTTGAACGCCAATTACGTGCTGCGCAGCCTCGACACCGTGCTGGATGCGCCGTTCGGCGCCAGCGGGCCGTGCATGCACGAGGCGCTGTTCAGCGACAGCAACCTTGCCGATGGTTTCTCGACGCTGGACATCGCCAAGGGACTGATCGACGAGGGATATCACCCGATGACGGTGTATTTCCCGCTGGTCGTGCACGGCGCGATGCTGGTCGAGCCGACCGAGACCGAGAGCAAGGCGGCGCTCGACCAGTTCATCGGCGCGTTCGCGGCGGTGGCGGAGCGGGCCAAGGCCGGCGATGCCGCGCTGAAGTCCGCGCCGCACTTCGCCCCGCGTCGTCGGCTGGACGAAACGCTGGCCGCGCGCCGGCCGGTGCTGGCGTGGAAGGAACCGGTTGCGCCAGTGGCCGAGGCGGCGGAATAAGGCGAACCCCGCCCGGCGTTCGTGCGCGGGGCGGGGGGTGGGTATGAGCGGATCGAACGGGCTGGTGCCGACGCTGATGCCGATCGGCATCGTGATGCTGGTCGTCGCACTGCGCTGGTGGCGCGGACAGAAGATGCGGCGGTTGCGGCTGGAGACGATGTGGATCCTGCCGCTGTTGTTCACCGCGCTGGCGGGTACGATGTACGTGACTATGCCGCCGGTCGGATGGGGCTGGCTGTTGTGCGTGGTCGCGTTGGGCGTCGGGTTGTTGCTGGGGTGGCAGCGCGGGCGGTTGATGCGGATCGAGGTCGATCCGGTAACGCACCGGCTGAACCATCGTCCGTCGCCCGCCGCATTGCTGTTCATCCTTGCCATCGTGGTGGTGCGGGTGGCCGTGAAACAGGCGATGGCGCATGGCGGCGCGAGCATGCTGCACCTGAACGCCGCGACGCTGACCGACGCGATGATCGCGCTGGCGTGGGGCGTGATCGTGGCGCAGCGGGTCGAGATGTTCGTCCGGGCGAAACGGTTGCTGGCGGCGGCGCGCGGCTGACCGAGGGAACACCCGCCGCGCCCGCCGGTTCGTGAACGGCATGACCGAACCCGACCGGCAGGACGCCGCCGCCATCGACGCCGAAGAGCGCAAGGTTCCGCTGGACGACGAGCAGGAAGCCGTCGTCAACGATCGCCGCGCCGCGTCGGCGCTGATCGTCCACGAAGTCGTGCGGCGACAGGGGATCGAGGAACTCGAACGTCCGGCGGCATCGCTGGTGTGGTCGGGCATCACCGCCGGGATCGTCATCGGCCTGTCGCTGCTGGGCAAGGCGGTGATGGAGACGTCGGTGCCGAGCGGCGCGTGGACGCCGCTGTTGCAGGCGCTGGGCTATTCGATCGGCTTCGTCGTCGTGATCCTTGGCCGGATGCAGTTGTTCACCGAAAGCACGCTGTCGGCGGTGCTGCCGCTGGCGACCGATCTGACCTGGTACAATCTGCGCCGGACGCTGCGGCTATGGGTGCTAGTGCTGGGGGCGAATCTGGTCGGGACGTTCGCCTTTGCCGGGTTCGCGATGCTGGGCGGGTTCGGCGGCGAAACGGCGGCCGAACTGGTCGAGGTCAGCGGGTCGATCCTGCATCACGTCGGGCGCGAAGGGTTTCTGGCGGGCATCCCGTCGGGCATCCTGCTGGCGAGCGTCGTGTGGACCTTGCCGAGTACCGAGGGGCAGAAGATCACGCTGATCGTATTGCTGACCGGGCTGATCGATCTGGGCGGTTTCGCGCATGTCGTGGCGGGCGCGGCGGAGATGTGGATCCTGTTGCTGCACGGGGACATCGGCGCGGGGCAGGCGCTTTCGTTCTTCTTTCCGGTGCTGGCGGGCAATATCGTCGGCGGCAGCGTGCTGTTCGCGCTGCTGGCGCATGCGCAGGTGCGGGGCGAGATCGAGCCGGACTGACCGGTCAAAGGTCACGAAAGTCACACTCGCGCGCAGTTGGTGCGAAATGTGGTGCTGACCGCCGGGGAGGGGGCAGCGAGCTGGACCGGCTGTCCAAAGGTCACGAAAGTCACACTCGCACAGGTTTTGCGCGAACGGCTTTTTTTGAAAGCACCGCGTGATGCAGGATCATCGGTTCGAGCGTCGCGAACGGCACGCGCGTCGATCGGTGGCGTGCGACGGCCATCGGTGGGTCGGCGATGCGAAAGAGCGGCGGGCGCGGTGGTCCCGGGACCGTGTAGGAAAGCTCAGTCTTCCTCGACCGCGCTTCGCACCCGCTGTCGCCCCAGCCGGTGTTCGCGCCACACGATGAACAGCCCACTGGCGATGATGATCGGTGCCCCGACCCACGTCATCGGCGTCGGCAGGACCCCGAACAGCAAGAAACCGTACAGCGTGGCCCAGACGAGGCCCGAATAGTCCATCGGGACCACTGCCGCGACCGGGGCGTGGCGCGATGCGGCGGTCAGCGCGATCTGGCCCATGCCGCCGACGACCCCGATCGCGATCAGGTTGACCCATGTCAGCCAGTCATGGCTGCGCAGATTGAACGCATAGCCGATGGCTATGAACGGCAGGGTCAGGACCGAGAACCAGAAGACGGTGGTCCCCGCCGGTTCGTCGCGCAACTGGCGCAGCGCGATGGCGACCAGCGCGACGAACAGCGCCGCCGTCAGTCCGACGAACGCCCCGAACAGCGGGATGTGGGCGCTGCCGGGCTGGACCACCACCAGCACGCCGACGAACCCGACCAGCACCGCGCCCCAGCGTTGCCATCCCGTCGCCTCGCGCAGCACCAGCGCGCCGAGGATGGTGGCGAAGATCGGCACGGTGAACTGGAACGTCGTCGCCTCCGCCAGCGGCAGCAGCAGCACTGCGCCGAAGGTGAAGACCATGCCGACCAGCCCGACCATCGATCGCGTCAGGTGGCGCGTGAACCGTGTGGTGCGAAGCGAGCGCAGCCCCGGCCCCGCCATGACGAACGCGAGCACGACCGGCAGCGCGCACAACTGTCGATAGAACATGGTTTCGGGCAGCAACGCGCCCCGCGTCTCCGCGAGTTTGACCAGCGCCGACATGGTGGACAGGAAGAATATCGCGAGCAGGCGCAGCGCCAGCCCCCTGAGGACGCGGTCTCCGGGCATGGCAAGGACTTAGGCCCGGATGCTGCGCTGCACAACCGGCTTGGTGACTGGAGACGGAGGCCGGGCGGCGGTGGTCCACCCGGTGTAAGGACCTCGCCCGGCCTGCGCATCGGCGGCGGGATGGTGCGTGGTGGATGACTATACTTGGCCCGCCGTTTCCGGCTATCGCCCGGCGCATGAAGCACGCTCTCAACGTCACGCGCGAACAGGATTTCGCGGCATGGTATCAAGCCGTCATCGCCGAGGCCGATCTGGCCGAGGAGTCCGGGGTGCGCGGGTGCATGGTCATCCGGCCATGGGGCTATGGCATCTGGGAACGTATCCAGCGGCTGCTGGACGACCGGATCAAGGCGACGGGGCACGAGAACTGCTATTTCCCGCTGTTCATCCCCTTGAGCTATTTCGAGAAAGAGGCGGAGCACGTCGACGGGTTCGCCAAGGAGATGGCGGTCGTCACGCATCACCGGCTGATCGCGGACGGCAAGGGCGGGCTGATGCCCGATCCCGAAGCGAAGCTGGAGGAGCCGCTGGTCGTACGGCCGACGAGCGAGACGGTGATCGGCACCGCCTTTGCCCGCTGGGTCCAGTCGTGGCGCGACCTGCCGGTGCTCATCAACCAGTGGGCCAATGTCGTGCGGTGGGAAATGCGGACGCGGATGTTCCTGCGCACCGCCGAATTCCTGTGGCAGGAGGGGCATACCGCCCATGCCACGGCGGGCGAGGCGCGCGAGGAAACGCTGCGCATGCTCGAAGTATATCGCGAATTTGCCGAAACCTGTCTGGGGCTGCACGTGATCGCGGGTGAAAAGCCCGAGAACGAACGGTTTCCGGGCGCGGTCGCGACCTACAGCATCGAAGCGATGATGCAGGACGGCAAGGCGTTGCAGGCGGGTACGTCGCATTTTCTGGGCACCAATTTCGCCAGCGCGCAGAATATCCGTTTCCAGAATTCGGAAGGGCAGTTCGAGTTGGCGAACACGACCAGCTGGGGTGTGTCGACGCGTATGATCGGCGGCGTCATCATGGTCCATGGCGACGATGACGGGCTGCGCGTGCCGCCCGCGATCGCGCCGTGGCAGGTGGTGATCGTGCCGATGCTGCGCGATGCGCCGGAAGACGAGCCGCTGATCGCCTATTGCCGCGAATTGCAGCGCGATCTGGCGAAACAGTCGGCGCTGGGCGAACCGGTGCGCGCGTTGCTCGACCTGAAACCCTCCAAGGCGGCGACCAAGCGCTGGGGATGGGTCAAGAAGGGCGCGCCGCTGATCGTCGAGGTCGGCGGGCGCGACATGGCGGGCGGCAACGTGTCGGTCGTGCGGCGCGACCGGCTGTACCGCGCCGACGGCAAGCTCGACAGCAATGTCGTGGCACGCGGCGACTTCGTCGCGGCGGTCGGAGCGACGCTGGAGGATGTGCAGGCGACGCTGCTGGCGCAATCGACCGAAAAGCTGCGCGCGAACATCGTGCCGGTGGACGACTGGGCAGGGGTTGAGGCGCGCTTCGCGGCGGGCGAGAAGAATCCGGGCTGGGTCGATGTGCGCTGGTCCAAGCCGACCGGCGCGGCGCTCGACAAGGTGGTCGAGCGGCTGAAGGCCCTAAAGCTGACGATCCGCAATGCGCCGAACGGGCAGACGGGGTGTGACGACGGGCCGTGCGTGTTTACCGGGGAACCGGCAGTGGAGCGGGTGTTGGTCGGGCGGGCGTATTGAGGATGTAGCGGCGGGCGCTGGATGCGTTCCGCCGCAAGTGTCACCCCGGCGAAGGCCGGGGTCTCCCGTGGTTGCGGGGGCGCTCTGGCCTTGGGCGATCCCAGCTTTCGCTGGGATGACGTTTGGGGCGGGTGACGTTCGGGCGCGGTGACGTTTCGGGGCGGGGTGACGGGCGCCGGATAGGTACGGGGAACGCATCCGTCCCCCGCCCGGGTCCGTCCCCCGTCCGCGTCAATCCTTCAGATTGCCGGGCACCTGTCCGCCGGACTTGCCGAGTTCGCGCATGACCGCGGCGTGCAGCCACAGGTTCATGTCCGCGCTGCCGTCCTTCGCGCCGGTATAGCCGAGTTCGGTCGCCAGTTCCTTGCGGTTGTCGAGGCTGGAATCGAGGTCGAGCAGCTTCATCAGGTCGACGATCGACGTCTGCCAGTTGAGCGCGGGATTGCCCTTCGACGCGGCGATGGCGGCAATGGCGGCGTTGGGATCGACCGGGCGCGGTGCGGCGGGAACGGGTGCGGCCGGTGCCGGAGCGGCGGGTGCCTGCTGGGTCGGGGCCGGGGCGGGCGCACGCTGCTGGGTCGGTGCCGGGGTCGGTGCGGGCGTGTCCTTCTTGCCCCCGAAATAGTTGTCGCCGAACGGGCCGCCGTCCTTGCCGAAGATCTGCGTCTTGATGCGTTCGAAAATGCCCATGGTTTTCCGTTCCCTGGTAATGGATCGAGGGCGTAACGGACGGCGACGCGTTCCGCTCCGTCGTGCGCGATCGGGCATTGGTCTGCGCGCCGGTCCATCCTATCTGAAGCAGGATGGCATTTCCCAAATCGCCCCCGGGCATTCCCACGCGCGAGCAGGTGCTCGATTTCATCCAGTCGTCCGACACGCCGGCGGGCAAGCGCGAGATCGCGCGTGCGTTCGGGCTGTCGGCGCAGCAGAAGATCGCGCTGAAGGCATTGTTGAAGGACATGGCCGACGAAGGGCTGATCGACAGCGCGCCGGGCCGGGCGTTCCACAAGATGGGCGGGCTGCCCAAGGTGACGGTGCTGCGCGTCGCCGACGTCGACGATGGCGGCAATGTGTGGGCGGTGCCCGAACGGTGGGAGGCGGAGACGCCGCCCCCGCAAGTGCGGGTGCGCGAACGCGGACGGCGCAGCGCGCTGGGCGTGGGCGACCGCATTCTCGCGCGGACCGAGGAGGCGGGCGCCGGCTGGGCCGCCTATCCGATGAAGAAGCTCGACCGCGCGTCGGAACAGATGCTGGGCGTGCTGCGACAGGATGGCGACCAGTTGTGGTTGCAGTCGGTCGACAAGAAGGAACGGCGCGAGATCATCGTGTCCGATGCGGGCGGGGCCGCGCCGGGCGATCTGGTGCTGGCGGAAAAGGCGGGGCGGCCGCCGCGCATTACCGCGCGGGTGACGCAACGGCTAGGCGATCCGTTCGAGGCACGCAGCTTCTCGCTGATCGCAATCCACAAACATGGCATTCCCGACATATTCGGCGACGATGTGATCGACGAGGCGGGCCGGGTCGCCGCGCTGCCGATCGGCGATGGGCGCGAAGACCTGCGCCACCTGCCGATCGTCGCGATCGATCCGATCGATGCGCGCGACCACGACGACGCGGTATGGGCGGCGGCGGACGACGATCCGGCGAATGCGGGCGGGTGGCGTGCGATCGTCGCGATCGCCGACGTGTCCTTCTATGTCCGGCCGGGATCGGCGCTCGACAAATCGGCGCGGCTGCGCGGCAACAGCGTGTATTTCCCCGACCGGGTCGTGCCGATGCTGCCCGAACTGCTGTCGGCGGACGTGTGTTCGCTGAAGGCCGGGCAGGATCGCGCGGCGCTGGCATGTCACCTGACGATCGCGAAGGACGGCAAGCTGAAGGCGTGGCGCTTCACGCGCGCGGTGATCCGGGTGGCGGCGAACATCGCGTACGAACATGCGCAGGCGGCGATCGACGGGACCGGCGAAGGGCAGGTCGCGCCCGAACTGGTCGAAACCGCGCTGAAGCCGCTCTGGGCGTGCTGGGGTGCGCTGGCGAAGGCGCGGGCGGCGCGCGAGCCGCTCGACCTCGACCTGCCCGAGCGGCGGATCGTGCTGGATGAAAAGGGGCGCATCCTGTCGGTCGCGCCGCGCGAACGGCTCGATTCGATGCGGTTGATCGAGGACTACATGATCGCCGCCAACGTCGCCGCCGCCAAGGCGCTGGAGGCGAAGAAGGCGCCGGTCATGTACCGCGTCCATGAACCCCCGACGCGCGAAAAGCTGGTCGCGCTCAAGGATTTCCTCGAAACCTTCGACGTGCCGTTCGCGCTGGGACAGGTGATCCGGCCCGCGACGTTCAACCATGTGCTGGAACGCATCGGCGAGGCGGATTTCAGGCCGCAAGTGATGGAACAGGTGCTGCGCACGCAGACCCAGGCGTTCTACGGCCCGCAGAACCATGGGCATTTCGGCCTGTCGCTGGGCAGTTACGCGCACTTCACCTCCCCGATCCGGCGCTATGCCGATCTGGTCGTCCATCGCTCGCTGGTCGGCAGCTATGGGCTGGGCGAGGGGGCGTTGCCCGCCGACGATGCCGCGAACATGGAACGAGTGGGCGAGGCGATCTCCGGCCTCGAACGCCGGGCGATGGAGGCGGAGCGCGAAACGGTCGATCGCTATGTCGCGGCGTATCTGTCCGAACATGTCGGCACCGTCATGGAAGCGCGGATCACCGGCGTGGCCAGTTTCGGCTTCTTCGCAACGGTCGAGGGTGTCGGCGGCGACGGGCTGGTCCCCGCGCGCGATCTGGGCAGCGAGTATTTCCGGTTCGACGAGGCATCGCAGACGCTGGTCGGCGAACGCAGCGGCGATACATTCGCGTCGGGGCAGCGTCTGCCGCTGCGGCTGGCGGAGGCGAACCCGGTGTCCGGCGCGCTGCGGTTCGAACTGCCCGACGGCAAGGGGTCCGGCGGCGGCAGCGTTCATGATCGCGGCGACCGGAGCAAGCCGGGGCGCGTGCTCAAACGGCGCGGACGGCCCGCCAATATCCGGCATCAGGGCCGCAAGCGCTGATCGGTCCGCGCGGCTGATCGCGGCGTAGTCGGGGGGCGCCCGGGCCGGGCTGGCCGGACGCCAAGGCCATCGACAGACGTCCGGCGTGTGACGTTACGCCGGCTCGTGAAACTGCAGGTTCGCCAGCCGCGCGTATAGACCGCCCTGCGAGATCAGATCGGCGTGGCGTCCGGTTTCGACGATCCGCCCCTGATCCATCACGATGATCCGACCCGCCGCACGGACCGTCGCCAGCCGGTGCGCGATGACCAGCGTCGTGCGGTCGGTCATCAGCCGGTCGAGCGCGTCCTGCACCAGCCGCTCGCTTTCGGCATCGAGCGCAGAGGTCGCTTCGTCCAACAACAGGATTGGCGCGTCGCGCAACAGCGCGCGGGCGATCGCGATCCGCTGACGCTGTCCGCCCGACAGGCGTGCGCCGCCTTCGCCCAGATAGGTGTCGAACCCGTCGGGCAGCGCGCGCAGGAAGCCGGCGGCATTGGCGGCTTCGGCGGCGCTCCACAATTCGTCGTCGGTCGCGTCCCACCGGCCATAGCGCAGATTGTCGCGGGCCGACGCGGCGAAGATCACCGTTTCCTGCGGCACCATCGCGATGCGCGCGCGCACTTCGGCCGGGTCAGCCTGTCGCACGTCGATGCCGTCGACCGCGACATGGCCGGCTTCGGGATCGTAGAAACGCTGGATGAGCTGGAACAGCGTGGATTTGCCCGCGCCCGACGGGCCGACCACCGCCACCGTCTCCCCCGGCGCGATGTCGAGCGAGAAGTCGCCCAGCGCCAGCAGTTCGGGGCGGGTGGGATAGCGGAACGACACGTCGGCGAACGACAGCGCGCCGCGCGGTGGCCGGGGGAGTGCGACGGGGTTCGCGGGGGCCGCGATCACCGGGCGCTGTTGCAGCAGTTCGGCCAGCCGGCCCGCCGCGCCTGTCGCGCGCAACAGGTCGCCATAGACTTCGAACAACGCGCCGAACGCGCCGGTCACCAGCGCGGACGTGAGCACGAACGCGGTGATCGCGCCGCCGGTCGTGCGCCCCGCCGCCACGTCGCTGACCGCATCCCACATGATGAGGGTGATCGCGGCGAACAACATGCCGATCACGAACGCGGTCATCACCGCGCGCGTGCCGAAGCGCAGCCGTGCGGTCTGGAACCCGCGTTCCACCGCGCCTTCGAACCGGTCGCCTTCGCGCGGTTCCTGCCCGAATGCCTGCACGATCTTCATCGCCCCCAGCGTTTCGGAAGCGACGGTGCCGATATCGGCGATCCGGTCCTGGCTGGACCGCGACAATTTGCGCACCCGCCCGCCAAGCCACAGGATCGGCAGCAGGATCAGCGGGATGCCGACCACCAGATACGCCGTCAGCTTTGGCGACAGGGTGAACAGATAGATGACCCCGCCGACCCCGACCAGCAGGTTGCGCAGCGCGACCGATACGGTGGTGCTGACGATCCCTTCGACGATCGCGGTATCGGCGGTCAGCCGCGACGCGATCTCGGACGGCCGGTTCTCCTCGAACCAGCCGGGCGACAGCGTCAGCAGGTTGCGATGCACCGCGACGCGCAGGTCGGCGACGGTGCGTTCGCCCAGCCACGACACGAAATAGAAGCGCCCGGCGGTGGCAAAGGCCAGCACGACGACGACGCCCAGCAGCCCTTGGAAATACCCGCCGATCCGGCTGACGTCCGCGCCGCTGGCAAAGCCGTGATCGACCACCTGCTGGAACGTGCGCGGGATCCACAGCGTCGCCAGCGCGGCGGTGACCAGCGACACAAGAGCGCCCAGCAACTGCGGCTTGTAGCGGAAGGTAAAACTCCAGACGAGCCGGAGCGCCGGCAGCATCTTCGAACGATCGGGCGCGGGAACCGGGTCAGCCATGCCGCCCGCCTAGCGCGAACCGTCGCGAAGGGGAACCACCGCACGGCGGGCGACGACATGTTCCGTACCCGAACATTTGGCAGGTTGCAGGCGGAAACTTAGACTATCGGATCGGTTGTAGCGGTTAGATATTCATTATAATTCGATAGCACCCGGGTCGTTCAGGCAGGGTGCGGGGAAAAATATGTTGTACGACGCATATGAGTGGCAGCGTTCGGTGCTGGCCGGTGCCAGCGCCATGGCCAATTTCGGGGCCGGACTGCTGCAGAATCCCAGCAATCCGTTCGCCTATTTCGGCGGTGGTCCCGTTCTGGGATCGGCGCTGGCGGTATTCGCCCACGCCGCCGCACCGCGCGGCAAGCCTGCATTCGGGTTGACCAGCACCGTGATCGACGGCGAAACCGTCGCAGTGCGTGAGGAGATCGTGCTGCGCCGTCCGTTCGGGCAGCTCAAGCGCTTCGTCCGCGACGGGGTGGAGGGCAGTCCCAAGCTGTTGATCGTCGCACCGATGAGCGGCCATTACGCCACGCTGCTGCGCGGCACCGTCGAGCGCATGCTGCCGTTCGCCGACGTCTACATCACCGACTGGCGCGATGCGAAGCTGGTGCCGTTGTCCGAAGGTCGTTTCGATCTGGACGACTATATCGACTATGTGGTCGCGTTCCTCGAACAGATCGGGGAGACGGGCGATGCGCGCGCGCATGTGCTGGCGGTCTGCCAACCATCGGTGCCGGCCTATGCCGCAACCGCGCTGATGGGCGCGGACCAGCATCCCAACCGTCCGCGCACGCTGACCATGATGGGCGGCCCGATCGATACGCGCGAAGCGCCGACGGCGGTCAACATTCTCGCCACCGAGCGTCCGCATGCATGGTTCGAACAGAATGTCATCGCGACCGTGCCGATGAGCTATCCGGGGGCGGGACGCCGCGTCTATCCGGGGTTCCTGCAACTCGCCGGGTTCATGAGCATGAACCTCGGCAGCCACATGATCTCGCACTACGAGATGTTCAAGCATCTTGTGCAGGGCGACGGCGAGGGTGCCGGGACCACGCAGCGTTTCTACGAGGAATATCGCGCGGTGTGCGACATGACCTCCGAATTCTATCTTCAGACGATCGACGTGGTGTTCCAGACGCATGCGCTGCCCGAAGGCACGCTGCTGCATCGTGGCCGTCCGGTCGTGGCGCATGCGATCACCGATACCGCGATCCTCGCGATCGAGGGCGAGCGCGACGATATTTCCGGGTTGGGGCAGACGCGCTCGGCGCTGACGCTGGCGACGGGACTGTCGGAAGACCGGAAGCGGTATCACATGGCACCCGAAGTCGGCCATTACGGCATCTTCAACGGTTCCAAATGGCGCACCCGCATCGCACCGGTGCTGGAGGAATGGATCAGCCAGCATAACGGCTGATGGCGTGTGGTAATTCGCCCCGGACCTGACTGTTCAGATCAAGGCGATGCAGCGATACCGGGCGGCGATCATGCCGCCCGGTCACACTGGTTCAGATGTCGACCTTCGCGTGGCTGCCTGATTCGCGCGCGTAAATCGTCTGGCCGGTCAGCATCTTCAGCTTGCCCGTCAGCGAATGATCGGTTTCCCAGATCTCGGCATCATCTAGGTCGAACCGCAGCATCAGCAGCGACGGATCGTTGCGGCCTTCGTCGTACCACGCCTCGACCTGGTTCGACCAATAGCGATCGATCACCGCCGGATCGCTCTCACGCGTCAGCGTGCCGCGGATCGACGCGTACAGGTCATGGCCCTTCGATATGAACTGGACGGTGGCGGGGCCGCCGGCAGCGGCGCGATTGTCGACCTTGGTATAGAACCAGAACTCGCTGTTCGCATCCTTGTCGAGCACCGCGTACATTGGTTCGAAATGACGATCGTCGGTGGTCGTGCCGAGCATCACATAGGGGCTGGCCGCCATGGCCTTCCACATTTCTTCGCGGATTTCGGCCGGGGTCTTGTCGGGCATCGTCGATCCTTCTTCATGGTATCGCGCCTGATAACGACCCACGGGGCGGAGGTTTCCGCCCATCGGCCGCCAACCCCATTGCGAAACACGAAAGACCGCCCTAGTGCGTCCCTCCTGCCGCGGTTCGCCGCGGATGCTGGGGCGTCGCCAAGCGGTAAGGCAGCGGCTTTTGGTGCCGCCATGCGCAGGTTCGAATCCTGCCGCCCCAGCCAGTAGTTCCTGAAATCTCTACTCGCAACGATGCGGCGTTCGTCGACAGACGATGTCGGGCGGCGTTGTAGCGCGGTTCGGCTGCGTTTTGGACCGGTGTCGCTGGCGGCATGCGGCGGACCGGGATCGTCGGGGCATGCGACGGATAAGCGCGTCTGATCCGAATCGTTTTGCGAGACAGCGGGGCGTGAACCTGGCGGTATCCGACTGGTCGGGTCTTCGTCATCTATTGGTCGGTGAAACGCACGCGCCTGTACCAAGCGACCCGATCCGCCATCTGCTATTGCAAGCCAGTCGCATTATCGCTACCCGGCCCAACAGTACGGCAGGTCCGGGGGAATGAAATGAAGACGTTGTGGCTTTCGGGATGTGCGTTGCTGGTGCTGGCGACCCCCGCGATCGGGCAGACCACCGCGCCAACGCCCGCCCCGGCGCCCGCCGAAGCGCCCGCCACGACCGAAGTCGGGACGGAAACACCCGCGAGCGACGAGATCATCGTTCGTGGGCAGTACACGTTGCCTGACCGCATCGACACCGCGACCGGGCTGGGGCTGACGGTGCGCGAGACGCCGCAGTCGGTCAGCATCGTCACCGCACAGCGTATCCTCGACCAGAATCTCATCAGCGTCCGCGACGTGATCGAGAACGGCGTCGGGGTGGCGGTCAACGAAAGCGACGATGTCCGCAACTCGTTCTTCGCGCGCGGCTTCGAGATACAGAACACGCAGATTGACGGCGTGCCGACGGCGTGGGCGTTGGGCGGCGACCGGGGCGAAACGATCGCCGATGTATCGATCTATGAACGGGTCGAGATCGTGCGTGGGGCGACCGGGCTGTTGAGCGGCGCCGGTGACCCGTCGGCATCGATCAACCTCGTGCGCAAACATGCCGATCGTACCGAATGGGGCGGCTATCTGAACGCGGCCTATGGCAGCTGGGATACGTGGCGCGTGTCGGGCGATGTGGGCGGGGCGGTGGTCCCCAACGGCACGCTGCGCGTCCGTGCGGTCGGGCGTTACGAGGAGGGCAATGCCTTCACCGATTTCTACAGCAACCGCAAACTCGTCCTGTACGGCACGCTGGAAGGCGACATCACCGACGATACGCTGTTGCGCGTCGGGTTCAGCCATCAGCGCAACGTACCGAAAGGAGCGTTCTGGGGCAGCCTGCCGACCTTCTACAGCGATGGGTCCATCGCCGAATGGGATCGGTCGAAGAGCACCGCCCAGCCTTGGACGACGTGGACGACGCAGAACCAGAACTTCTTTACCACGCTGCGCCACGATTTTGGGGGCGGCTGGAGCCTGACCGGCAACTACAACCGTCTGCGCAACACCCAATACACGCGTATCCTGTACCTGTTCGGCAATGTCGATCGCGCGACCGGACTGGGGCTTGGCAGCAATCCCTATTCTGCCGACGGCGAAAGCATCCAGGACAGTTACGACGCACAGTTGAAGGGCAAGCTGACGCTCTTCGGCCGCGATCACGAACTGGTGGTCGGCTATCTCAACAGCGTCATCAACCGCCACACCGATACCTATGCGGCGTTGAACGAGATTCCGCCGCTGGGATTCTTCCAGTTTCCGACGGCAGGCGACTTTTTGAACTGGAACGAAAATTCCTATCCCGATCCCGGCTTCTCCGACACGCCGACCGTGGGCGTCGAACAGGAACGCATTCGCCAGATCGGCTATTATGGTGCACTGCGCGTCAACGTCGCCGACTGGCTGAAAGTCATCGGCGGGGGTCGCATCGCGAACTGGCGGCAGACGGGTGTCGCCTACGGCACGGCGCGCGATTATGGCGATAGCGGCGTGTTCATCCCCTATGTCGGGGCCTTGGCCGATCTAACGCCCAACCACCGGCTCTATGCCAGCTATACGACGATCTTTCAGCCTCAGAGCGTGCAGGACCGTAACTTCGACCAACTCGATCCGGTGCAGGGCAAGGCATATGAGGTCGGACTGAAAAGCGCGTTCTTTGGAGAGGCGTTGCAGACATCCGTCGCGCTGTTTCGGATCGAACAGGACAATCTGGGCCAGATCGACGGCGCGCCGATCACGCGGCCGGGTACTGGGCTTCCGTTCCAGCCCTATCGCGCGGCGGACGGCGTCGTCAGCGAAGGGTTCGAGATCGAGGCGACCGGAAGCCCGCTGCCCAACTGGAACGTGAACGTCGGCTACAGCCAGTTCCGGGCGCGCGATGCGGGTGGTAACGATGCCAATACCGATCAGCCGCGTCGTCTTTTGAAGGCATTCACGACCTATACGCTGCCGACCGTCCTGAACGGCCTGACACTGGGCGGCGGCGCGAATTATCGCAGTTCCGCCTATTCCGACGGCACCATCCCCGGCACGACGCCTGCGGTCCCGTTCCGGTTCGAACAGGGCGGCTTCCTGCTGGTGAACCTGATGACGCGGCTGGCGGTGAACGACCGGGTCAGCGTGCAGGCGAACGTCGATAACCTTCTGGACAAGACCTATTTCAGTCAGGTCGGATCGTTCAGCCAGTATCGCTATGGCCGTCCGCGGAGTTTTACCGTCAGCGCGAATTACCGGTTTTGATGCGGGGCGCGTAACCCGATCGCTGTCGGTCGATGGCGGCACGTGCGCCGTTGGGCGTTTGGCGGGAGGCGGGTCGCATTCGAATTGCCGCCCGGATCAGGAGCAGAGGCACCCGTAACGATCGGAACGCCTTGTCAGGGTGGCGATGTTTCGCGCGACCCGACATCGCGCGCACCATGGCATCGACCGTGCCGCCCCGTCGTCGTACGCGCGGAACAGGTCGAGAGCGATGCGAAAGTCCTGCAGCGTGCCATTCTCGGACCGTACCCGGGCGGAGGCCGGGGTCCCGTCGGAAAAGTTTGTCGGTGTGTTTCCAGCGTCCGCCAACTGGGCCCCGGCCTTCGACGTTCGCCCGGGTGACTTTCGCAGAAGCCTCAAACAGGTCCGGGGCGACGACCGGAGGCCAATTTACTGCGGATGATCGATCCTGCCGACGGATGCGGTATCGGTTCCGCCGCGCTGCCGCTATGTCCAAAGCGATCGACCACCGCCACGCCGGGGGCGGGGGTGGCGGGCGCAAACGGCGCGTTCGCGCAGGCAGAAAGGTTCGCATTTGTCCGTCTTGCCCGATCCGGCCCCGCGCGACCCGATCGGACGGATGATGCGCATCGGCTGGCTCGCGCTGGGCGTGCTGTGCGTCGCGCTGGGCATCGTCGGTGCACTGCTGCCGCTGATGCCTACGACGATCTTCCTGATCGGGGCCGCCGCATGCTTCGCGCGGTCGTCGCCGCGTCTGGAGGCGTGGCTGCTCGACCACCCCCGTTTCGGCCCGACGCTGCGCGCGTGGCGCAACGATGGCGCGATTGGACCCGGCGCGAAGCGGATGGCGTGCGGCGGCATCGCGGCCGGTTACGGACTTTTCCTGTTCATGGCGCGACCGCCGATCGGCATTGCGCTGATCGTCGCGCTGCCGATGGCGTTAAGCGCGCTGTACATCGTCCGCCGGCCGACGATCCCGCGATAGGGCGCCCGTCGTTCCGGCCCGGCGTTCCGCGCGGAGCTGCGGGCTTGCATGCCCGCGCCGCCGCCGCCAATCAGCCGGGATGCGCATCGCCCTCTTCGAACCCGAAATTGCCGGAAATGTCGGCGCCGTCCTCCGCCTCGGCGCATGTCTGGGCGCGGCGGTCGACCTGATCGAACCGATGGGGTTCGAATGGGACGACCGGCGGGTGCGCCGCACGGCGATGGACTATATCGATCACGTGACGGTCACGCGCCACGCCGGGTTCGATGCGTTCCGGGCGACGATCGGCGCGTCACGCCTGCTGCTGTTCACTACGAAAGGCAGCCACTCGGCCTATGAATTCGCCTTCCGCGACGACGACATTCTGTTGTTCGGAAAGGAAAGCGCGGGTGTGCCGCCTGTCGTCGCGGACGGATGCGACGCACGGCTGCGTATCCCGATCCGGGCGCAGGTCCGGTCGATGAACCTCGCGACCTCGGCCGCCCTCGCGCTGGGCGAGGCGCTGCGCCAGACCGCGAGCCTGCCCGACTGAACCGGCGCTACGGAAGCAGCAGCGACGCGTCGCCGTAGGAATAGAAGCGATAGCCATGCCCGATGGCATGCGCATAGGCCGCCTGCATCCGCTCGCGCCCCATCAGGGCTGATACCAGCATGAACAGCGTCGATCGCGGCAGATGGAAGTTGGTCAGCAGCCCGTCGATCCCCTTGAAGCGATAGCCCGGCGTGATGAAGATCGCGGTGTCGCCTTCGAACGGGCGAACCCGGCCGTTATCGTCGCATGCGCTTTCGATGAGGCGCAGGCTGGTGGTGCCGACCGCGATCACGCGGTTGCCCGCCGCACGGACGGCGTTCAGTCGATCGGCGGTGGCAGCGTCGATCCGGCCCCATTCGGCGTGCATCCGGTGGTCGTCGGTATCGTCAGCCTTGACCGGCAGGAAGGTGCCGGCACCGACATGGAGCGTCAGCGTGGCGTGGCCGATTCCCGCTGCGTCGAGCGAAGCGATCAGTTCGGGGGTGAAGTGCAGCGCGGCGGTGGGGGCGGCGACGGCGCCGGCCTCCCGCGCGAACAGCGTCTGGTAATCCTGCGCGTCGCGGGCGTCGGCACCGCCGCGCTTCGCGGCGATGTAGGGCGGCAGCGGCATGCGCCCGGCGCGTTCGAGCAGCATCTCGACCGGTTCATCGCCGGCGAAGTCGAGTGCGAAGCTGCCGTCCTCGCCGCGATCGTCGGCGATGGCGGTGACGCCCGACCCGAAATCGATCGTGTCGCCGCCACGCAGTCGCCGTCCGTTGCGGACGAACGCGCGCCAGCGGCGCGGGCCTTCGCGCTTGTGTAGTGTCGCGCCGATGGCGGCATCGCCGCGTCGCCCCTCCAGCTGCGCCGGGATCACGCGCGTGTCGTTGAACACCAGCAGGTCGCCGGGGCGCAGACATGCGGGAAGATCAGCGATCCCGCGATCGTGCGTCGCACTACCGTCGAGCAGCAGCATCCGCGCGGCATCGCGCGGGACCGCCGGGCGTAGAGCGATACGCTCCGGCGGCAGGTCGAAATCGAACAGGTCGACGTTCACTGCGCGGACGGCGCTCCGGTCGGAGCCGTGGCGGTCGAAGGAGTAGCGGCGGGGGGCGTGGCGGTCGGCGCGCCGGCCGGGCGCGGGGCGGGGGTGCGCGGACGGGTCGGCGGCAGCGGCGCGACCGCTTCGGCGGGCGGCGCGACGACCGCTGCCTGATAGGGCGGCGGATTGTCGCTGGCGATATAGGCGTGGACGACGCGCGACGGGTTGGCCGGCGGCTCGCCGCGCTCGATCGTGTCGACATATTGCATGCCGTCGATCACTCGGCCGAACACCGTGTATTTCTTGTCTAGCGCCAGCCGCGGCGCGAGCATGATGTAGAACTGGCTGTTCGCGCTGTTCTCGTCCGCCGCGCGCGCCGCCGCCACCGCGCCGCGCACGTGGGGCAGGTAGTTGAATTCCTTGTCCACATTGGGCAGCTTCGATCCGCCGGTGCCGTCGCCGTCCGGATCGCCGCCCTGCGCCATGAAGCCTTCGATGACCCGATGGAAGACGAGGCCGTCATAGAATTTCTGGCGGGTCAGCGTCTTGATCCGCTGCACCATTTTCGGCGCGACGTCGGGACGCAGCCAGATGGTGACCCGCCCGCCGGTGGACAGGTCGAGCACCCACAGGTTGCGCAGGTCGGTGGTCGCGGGCGGCGGCGCGCGGCCGGGCACGTCGATGATCTGGGCGGCGGCCGGCAACGCGAACAGCGAAGTGACGAGCGCAAGGAGGATGGCGAACGGACGCATGGTTTCCCCGGATGGACGCGGATGGTCCGCTTGAACGAACCGACTGGCTGGCGCGCATAGACCATGTCGCCGCTTGCGCCAATCTGAACATCGCATGCCCCGCGATCCGGGCATCCGGCAAACGCGATCCGGGCATCGGGCAAAAGGGAGTTGGCAAAACGCCTTGTGGCCGTCTATCACCCGGCGGGACTGGTCGGAAAACCGATCGGTCCGGCGTTGCCCCGACGAGGGCGACCGGGAGGGGCAGGGCGCGGACATGCGCCCGACACAAGGGTTGTTGAATGGCGACTGGCGAAGATCAGCACGTAACCGGGGGCGGGACAGCGACACTGTCCGATGGCCCGGACAATCCCCGTCGGCGCGATTACCTGTCGATCGGTGCGGTCGCCTTTGCCGGCGTCGGCGCGGGCGTGATCGCGCTGCCGCTGATCGGTCAGATGTCGCCCGCCGCCGATACGCTCGCGCTGTCGACCACCGAACTCGATCTGGCCGCGATCGAACCGGGACAGGCAATCAAGGCGACGTTCCGCAAACAGCCGCTGTTCGTCCGCAACCTGACGCCGGCCGAAATCGCCGCCGCGAATGCCGTGGCGGTCAGCGACCTGCGCGATCCGCAGACGCTGGCGGAGCGGACCAAGGAGGGCAAGGCGAACTGGCTCATCACGCTGGGCGTGTGCACCCATCTGGGCTGCGTTCCGCTGGGCGCGGGCGAGGGCGAGAACAAGGGTCCGTTCGGCGGCTATTTCTGCCCGTGCCATGGATCGGCCTACGACACCGCCGGACGCATCCGGTCCGGTCCGGCACCGACCAACCTGCACGTACCGGAATATGCGTTCACGTCCGACACCACCGTGACGATCGGCTGAGGAGAGAGTCATGAGCTTCCCCTGGGCCAAGCATTATGCGCCGAAAAACCCGCTGACACAGTGGATCGACGCGCGGTTGCCCCTGCCGCGTCTGGTCTACAACGCGGTGGGTGCCGGATATCCGGTGCCGCGAAACCTCAACTATTTCTGGAACTTCGGCGTGCTCGCTGGCGCGGCGCTGGCGGTGCAGATCATCACCGGCATCGTGCTGGCGATGCATTATGCGGCCAATGCCGGCGTGGCATTCGACTCGGTCGAACGCATCATGCGCGACGTTCCGTCGGGTTGGTTTTTGCGGTATGCGCATGCCAATGGTGCGTCGATGTTCTTCATCGTGGTGTATACGCACATCGCGCGCGGCATTTATTACGGTTCGTACAAGGCCCCGCGCGAGATGGTGTGGCTGCTGGGCGTCGTCATCTTCCTGCTGATGATGGCGACCGCGTTCATGGGCTACGTCCTGCCATGGGGGCAGATGAGCTTCTGGGGCGCGCAGGTCATCACCGGCTTCTTCTCGGCATTGCCGGGCGTGGGCGAGACGATCCGCATCTGGCTGCTGGGCGGATATGCCCCCGACAATTCGGCGCTCAACCGGTTCTTCTCGCTCCACTATCTGCTGCCGTTCGTGACCGCGGGGGTCATCATCCTCCACATCTGGGCGCTGCATATCCCGGGATCGAACAACCCGACCGGCGTCGAGGTGAAGGGCGAACAGGATACCGTCCCGTTCCACCCATATTACACCGCGAAGGACGGGTTCGGGCTCGGCATCTTCCTGCTGGTGTTCGCGTCGCTGATCTTCTTCGCGCCGAACCTGCTGGGCCATCCCGACAACTACATCCCGGCCAACCCGCTCTCCACGCCCGCGCATATCGTGCCCGAATGGTATTTCCTGCCGTTCTACGCGATCCTCAAGGCGTTCACGGTCGATTTCATCTTCCCGGCGAAGCTGTGGGGGGTGCTGGCGATGTTCGGATCGATCCTGCTGCTGTTCTTCCTGCCGTGGCTCGACAAGTCGCCGGTCAAGTCGGCAAACTACCGCCCGACCTATCGCTGGTTCCTGATCGTGCTGCTGATCGACGTGCTGGTGCTCGGCTATCTGGGCGGGGCGGAAGCGACGCCGCTGACGGTGCTGCTCAGCCAGATCGCGGCGGGATATTATTTCGCCCACTTCCTGGTGGTCCTGCCGATCGTGTCGGCGATGGAGCGTCCGCGCCCGCTGCCCAATTCGATCACCGAAGCGGTGCTGAAGGGCGAGGGCGGCACGTCGCCCGCGCAGACCGCCGCACACGGCGCACCGGCCGCGGCCGAGTAAGGGAATAACGATGCTCTCTCTCGCGTCCCGCTTTCTCGCCCGCAACCTGAACCTCGTCATCGGCGCGGGTTTCCTGTTCGCGCTGCTGCTCGGCATCTTTTCGACCGTCAACGGCATGCTGACCGAAGCGCATGTCGAATCCGCCGAACATGAATTCCATCTGGCACCGCGCGATGCGGAGCTGCAATCGGCGGGGGTGTTCGGCACCTTCGACAAGCAGCAGCTTCAGCGCGGCTTCCAGGTGTACAAGGAAGTATGCTCGGCATGCCATTCGCTGCGGCTGCTGTCGTTCCGCGATCTGGGCCAGCTCGGCTATGACGAAGGTCAGGTAAAGACGATCGCCACCGACTGGGCGATCGAACAGCCGAGCGTGAACCCGGAGACGGGCGAGGCGGCGACGCGCAAGAACCTGCCGTCCGACCGGTTCCCGCTGGTGTTCGCCAACGACGTCGCGGCGCGCGCGGCGAACAACAACGCCGTTCCGCCCGACCTGTCGCTGATGACCAAGGCGCGCGACGAC
This sequence comes from Sphingomonas sp. CFBP 13720, assembly GCF_014842075.1. Lineage (GTDB taxonomy): Bacteria > Pseudomonadota > Alphaproteobacteria > Sphingomonadales > Sphingomonadaceae > Sphingomonas. The sequence continues at coordinate 286,762 of NZ_JACYVA010000002.1, read as the reverse complement.
GGGTCCGACTATGTCTATTCGCTGCTGACCGGATACAGTGCGCAGCCCGCAGACCTGCTGCGCAAGTTCCCGCAGGCGAAGACCCCGCCGGGGCTGCACTTCAACCGCTATTTCGCGACGCTCAACCTCGCGATGGCACCGCCGCTGACCGGCACCGATCAGGTCCAGTATCAGGACGGCACCCGTGCGACGGTCGACCAGATGGCGAAGGACGTGGCGGCGTTCCTGACATGGACCGCCGAGCCGAATCTGGAGACCCGGCATGCGGCGGGTGCTGCGGCGGTGTTGTTCCTGCTGATCTTCACCGGTCTGGCGTGGGGCGCATACCGCAACATCTGGCGCGGCATGAAGCATTGAGCGGCGCGGACGCCGCCGCCGACGCGATCGCGCGGCGCATCCGCACCATTCCCGATTTCCCCCGCCCCGGTATCCAGTTCCGCGATATCACCACGCTGATCCTCGATCCCGAGGGGTTGCGGTTGTCGGTCGAAGGCATGGTCGCGGCGGTCGATGGCCCGATCGATCTGGTCGCCGGGATCGAGGCGCGCGGTTTCGTGTTCGCGCCCGCCGTCGCGCTGGCACTGGGCGCGGGGGTGATCCTGATCCGCAAGGATGGCAAACTGCCCGGCGCGACGATCGCCGAGGATTATGCGCTGGAATATGGCGCCGACCGGATCGCGATCCATGCCGATGCCTGCACGCCCGGCGCACGCGTCCTGTTGGTCGACGATCTGATCGCGACCGGCGGCACGGCGCGCGCGGCGGTGCGGTTGTTGCGCAAGGCCGGGGCGGTGGTCCGTCAGGCGAGCTTCGCGATCGACCTGCCCGATCTGGGCGGCGCGGACGCGTTGCGGGCCGACGACATCGCCGTGTCGGCGCTGGTCGCGTTCCCGGGACACTGATCGCCGTCCCCCAACGGTACGAAGTTGCTGAAACAGCAACCGGAACCGGCGACGACGGCGGCTCGTTTTGTTCCATCATCACATTGTCGCGGACGAATTGCGCCCGCGTTCGGGAGCAGGACGAAATGTTGCACCGGGTTCGCATGATCGCGCTCGCGCTTGCCGCCGGGGTCGGCCTGTCGGGCTGTACCTATGGCGATTACGGCTATGGCGGAATGTCGGTCGGATATGGCGGCGGCTATGGCGGTGGCGGCTATGGCGGCGGTTATTATGACGACTTCGGCGGCGGGTACGGCAATGCGTTCGGATCGCCCTATTGGGGCTGGTTCGGAGACTATTATTATCCCGGTTCGGGCTATTATGTGTACGACCGCTATCGCCGTCCGTTCCGCTGGAACGATCGCCAGCGCGGCTACTGGACGCAGCGGCGGCAACAATGGCGCGGCGACCGGGGTGGCGATCGTCCGCGCTGGGACGGATGGAACCAGCCGCGCCCGGGCGTCGACGGACGACCGGGACGCCCCGGTTTCGATGGGCGTCCGGGCTTTCAGAACGTACCGCGCGGCAGCAGCCAGTCCCCCTTCCGCGGACGGCGTGGTGCGCGCGGGACGGACGGCGTGACGCCCGGCGTGGGGACGACGCAACCCGATCTGCGTCGGCGCGATGGCGTGCCGGGCGCGACCCGACCGGATTTCCGCCGCCCCGACGGTGTGCCCGGGGCAGGACGGCCAAATTTTCGCCGTCCCGAAGGTGCGGCGCCGGGTGCGGAACGCGGCGGGTTCCGCCGTCCCGACGGCACGGGTGCCGGTCGTGGCGGGTTTCGCCGGCCCGATGGCGGCACTGGGGGCGGCACGGGCGGCGGACGTTCGCGCGGCCGCCGCGGCGGGTAGGGCGCTTACCGCGCCCGGGTGCTATCCGGCGTCGGTTCCGGTGGATGGAGTCGTTGCCGCACGCGGGCGCGTAGCGATCAGCAGGATCGCGACGAAGGTGAGCACGGCGACGCCGTCCTGATTGCGCACCGTCATCCGGCTGCGCGCCGTCCCCATTTCGGGCCGGCTGCGCGAGGCGCGGGTTTCGACGATTTCCGTCTCGCAGGTCAGCGTATCGCCGGGATAGACGGGTGTCCGCCAGCGAAGCTCGTCGATTCCGGCGGCACCGAGGCTGGCGACCTCGTCGGCCTCCATCCGTGCCGCCAGCATCGCCATCATCATCGCGCAGCTATGCCAGCCGCTTGCCGCCAGCCGACCGAAATGAGTCTGTGCTGCGGCTTCTTCGGACAGATGGAACGGCTGCGGATCATATCGCCGGGCGAAGTCGAGCACTTCGTCCCGGTCGACTTGGTACGATCCGAACCGGGCGGTTTCCCCGACCGTAAAATCCTCGAAATAGCGCATGGTCGGGATGGTCCGCCGGAAACGTCCGGCGCGCAACCGCTATTTCAGTGCGGGCGCGAACGGTTCGGCGGTGGCGTCGAGCGAAGGGTCGGCGGGCAGGCCGAGCAACCGCCGCAGCAACGGATGCACGGCGGTGTTGCGGAACGGGGGCAGGGTGACGCCCGACCGGAACGCCGGACCGCTGGCGACGAACAGTGCCTGCATCTCTGGCGCGGCATCGTCATACCCGTGCGCCCCGCCGGTATCGGCGCGCGTCGGCGCGGTGGCGAGGATCGACCAGCCCGTTTCGGCAAGGCACAGCCATGGCGGCACGCGCGGATGCGTGCCGTAGCGCAGGCGGGCGGGGATCGCGGCCTTGGGCCAGCATTGCATGTGCGGATGCGGGCGCGATAGCGCGGCGGCGACGGCGGCTTCCTGTCCGGCGGCCGGCGCGATCGACGCATAGGGGCCGGCTTCGATGATGCGATATCGATCCGGCGGGGCGATCGCATCGAGCGCAACGACCCGTTCGGACGAACTGGCCGCCATGCCGTGATCGGCGACCACGACCAGATTGGCCTGTTGTCCCATCGCGGCCAATTCGCGGAGCAGCCGGCCGATCGCGGCGTCGACATGGGTCATTGCCGCGCGGGTGGCGGGGGCATCGGGGCCGTCTTCATGCCCGGCGGTGTCGACATCGTCGAAATACAGCGTCACGAACCGTGGACGCGTCGCTGCCGGACGTCGCATCCAGTCGACCACCGTATCGACGCGCTGTTCGGCGGTGATCGCCTGTGCGAACGCCTGCCAGTCCGATGCATGGCGACCCCCGGCATAGACGCCGTGATGCGGCCTGCCGCTGCCGCCCCATGCGACCTCGCTGCCCGGCCAGAACATCGTCGCGCTGCGGATGCCCGCTTCCTCCGCCGCGACCCAGATCGGCTTGGCCGTGTTCCACCAGAACGGATCGTCGGTCGCCATCGTGAAGCGTTCGCCGGGCCGCGCCACGTCTTCCATCGCGTTGCCGACGATGCCGTTGCGATCGGGCCGGACGCCGGTGGCGAGCGTCCAGAAATTGGGGAAGGTCTTGGTCGGAAAGGACGGCTGCATCGCCGCCTTCGCCCCGTCGGCCGCAAGGCGCGACAGGATGGGGGCGACGGCCGGGGTCAGGATGTCCGGCCGCGCGCCGTCGACGCCGATCAGGATCGTGACCGGTGCCCGGACTTCCGCCACGGCGGCGGGTGCGGGCGGCGGGGTCGTCGCGCAACCGGCAAGGGCGGCGAGGGCGAGAAGAAGGGCGGGGATACGCATTGGGATACTCGGGCAGGGGAATCGATGGTTCGCTAATGGACCGGCGTGACAGTTTCGTTGCGGCAAGTCCCGTGCACAAGGCAGTTTCACCGTACGGCTTGGTCGAACGACGGCCACGGTACGATCGCGACGACCGACCCCTCGCCCTTGCCGGTTGCCGCTGCTATCTCCCGGTGCATGCCCCATCTCTATCTCGTCGACGGCTCCGGCTATATCTTTCGCGCCTATCACCGGCTGCCGCCGCTGACCAACAAGCATGGTGAGCCGGTCGGCGCGGTCTATGGCTATACCACCATGTTGTGGAAGCTGGCCGACGCGTTGCACAAGGCCGACGGCCCGACGCACATGGCGGTGATTCTGGACAAGTCGTCCAAGACGTTCCGCAACGACCTGTACGATCAGTACAAGGCGCATCGTCCGCCGCCGCCGCCCGATCTTGTCCCGCAGTTTCCGATGATCCGCGACGCCACGCGGGCGTTCAGCCTGCCATGCATCGAGGAAGAGGGGCTGGAGGCCGACGACATCATCGCATGCTATACGCAGGCGGCGCTGGCGCAGGGGTGGTCGGTGACGATCGTCAGTTCCGACAAGGATCTGATGCAGTTGATGACCGACCCGTCGGTCGACATGCTCGACACGATGAACAACCGCACGCTCGGCCCCGATCACGTGGTCGAAAAGTTCGGCGTGGGGCCGGACCGGCTGGGCGACGTGCTGGCGCTGATGGGCGACAGCGTCGACAACGTGCCGGGCGTGCCGGGCGTCGGACCGAAGACGGCGGCGAAGCTGATCGTCGAGCATGGCGACCTCGAAGCCGTGCTGGCCGCCGCGCCCGACATGAAGAAGGGCAAGCTGCGCGATAATCTGATCGAACATGCCGATGCGGCACGGTTGTCGAAGGTACTGGTGACGCTGAAATGCGACGGCGGCCTGCCCGAACCGCTCGACGCGCTGGAGATGCAGGGCATCCCGGAAGCGCCGCTGCGCGCGTTCCTAGAGCATCACGGGTTCCGCACGCTGCTGACCAAGCTGTCGAGCGTGGCAGACGATCCCGCGCCCAGCCCGACCGCGCCGGTCGCGCAGGACGACGAACCGTCGTGCGATCACGATGCGTACGAAACGGTGGTCGACGAAGCCGCGCTGGACCGGTGGGTACAGGTCGCGACGCATCAGGGCTGGGTCGCGATCGATACCGAGACGACCGGGCTGGACGCGACGCGCGCCGAACTGGTGGGGGTCAGTATGGCGCTGCACCCCAATCTGGCGTGCTATATTCCGATCGCGCATGGCGGGACCGACATGTTCGCCGAAAAGCCGGTGCAGTTGCCGCGCGAGGTCGTGCTGGCGAAGCTGAAACCGCTGTTCGAAAACCCGGCGGTGCTCAAGATCGGGCATAATCTGAAATACGACATGATCGTGCTGGGGCGGGCGGCGGTCGATGTCGCCCCCTATGACGACACGATCGTGATGAGCTTCGATCTGGATGCCGGGCGGCACGGGCACGGCATGGACGAGCTGGCGGCGACGCATCTCCAGCACAGTTGCATCGCGTACAAGGACGTGGTCGGCACCGGCAAGAAGCAGGTCGGGTTCGCCGAGATCGATCTGAAGGCGGCGACGCGCTATGCCGCCGAGGATGCCGACGTGACGCTGCGGCTGTGGCGGCGGTTCCGGCCGCGCCTGCCGTACGAACAGGCGACCAAGGTGTACGAGATGGTCGACCGGCCGCTGGTGCGGGTGATCGCCGACATGGAAATCGCGGGGATCAAGGTCGATGCCGCCGTGCTGGCGCGGCTGTCGGAGGATTTTTCGGCGCGGATCGCGACGCTGGAAACCGAGATCCACGGGCTGGCGGGCACGCCGTTCACGATCGGCAGTCCCAAGCAGCTGGGCGACGTGCTGTTCGTGACGATGGGGATCAAGGGCGGGCGCAAGGGCAAGTCCGGCGTCTATTCGACCGACGTCAACGAACTGGAACGCATCGCGGCGGACAAGGATTCGCCGGGCAGCGTGATCGCGGCGCGCGTGCTGGACTGGCGGCAATTGTCGAAGCTGAAAAGCACCTATACCGATGCGTTGCAGGCGCAGATCAATCCGGCGACCGGGCGGGTGCATACCAGCTACAGCCTGACCGGCGCGCAGACCGGGCGGCTGTCGTCGACCGATCCGAACCTTCAGAACATCCCGATCCGCACCGAAGTCGGCCGCCAGATCCGCGACGCGTTCGTCGCCGAACCCGGCAACGTTATCCTTGCGGCCGATTATTCGCAGATCGAACTGCGGCTGGCGGCGCATATCGCCGACGTGCCGCAACTGCGCGATGCGTTCGCGCGCGGCGACGACATCCATTCGATGACCGCGCAGGAACTGTTCGGCGAGGTCAATCGCGACACGCGCGGCCGGGCCAAAACGATCAACTTCGCGATCCTGTACGGCATCAGCCGCTGGGGATTGGCCGGGCGGCTGGACGTCAGCGCGGACGAGGCGCAGGCGATGATCGACCGCTATTTCGACCGGTTTCCCGGCATCAACCGCTACATCGCGGAAACGACGCAGGCGGTGCGCACCACCGGGTTCACCACCACATTGTTCGGGCGCAAGACGCATTTCCCGCGCATCGCATCGAAGGTGCAGCACGAGCGGCAGGGAGCGGAACGCGCCGCGATCAACGCCCCGATTCAAGGCACCAGCGCCGACATCATCAAGCGCGCGATGGTGCGGATGGGACCGGCGCTGGCGCAGGCCGGGCTGGACGACGTGCGGATGCTGTTGCAGGTCCACGACGAACTGGTGTTCGAACTGCCCGAGGATCGCGTGGCGGCGGCGACCCCGGTGATCCGCGCGGTGATGGAGGGCGCGGCGGAACCGCTGGTGACGCTGTCGGTGCCGCTTGGCGTCGAGATCGGGACGGGGCCAAGCTGGGGCGCGGCGCATTGAGCGGGCGGCGTCATGCTTTCTGACATCCATTCCGTTTTATAGAAGTGTCGGCGCAATATAGTTTCACGAAGTCGCGTAGGCTGAGGAGATTGCGGATGCCGAACACGGTTGACGACACGTAGATGCTGCATCTTGTCATCAAGTCGGTTTGATGCCAATCGGTATCCACCAACTATCGTTGATGACAGGATTCGTGCCAGCATGATCGTCAACCAATATGACGTATCCCAAGCCGTGCGGTACCATATGGGGGCGTTCCCACCCGCGTCGCTCGATTACGCGGCACTGTTGGGTCCACTGGAGGAAGCGGCGGCATCATTGGCCCGCTATGACGCAAAAATGGCCAGCATGGTGAATAGCGAGCTGTTCCTGGCACCGCTTCGACGGCAGGATGCGGTCAGTTCTTCGCGAATGGAAGGTACTATTTCGACGATCGAGGAACTGTATCGCATCGAAGCGGAAGAGGACGCCGCTGCGCCAGACCCCTATCGCGAAGCGCGCAGCGACGATATCGAGACGTTCCTGTACTCGCGCGCGCTGCGCAATGCGCAACAGGCGTTGGCGGATGGCATGCCGTTGGGCGAGCACCTGATCCGCACTGCGCATCAGCAACTGCTGCCGATAGGGCGGGGGGCCGCCAAGCGGCCGGGCTCGTACAAGATCGAGCAGAATTATATCGGCGACGACCGGCGTGGGACGATCCATTACGTTCCGATCGCGCCCGAGCATCTTGGCCCGGCGATGGACGCGCTGGTCCGTTTCATACGCGACGGCGGCATGCGTCCGCTTATCCGCACCGCACTGGTGCATGTCGAGTTCGAGGCGCTGCACCCGTTTCAGGACGGAAACGGGCGGATCGGCCGGATGCTGATTACGCTGATGCTGTGGAAGCTCGGGATCATCGGCCAGCCCAATTTTTTCGTCTCCGGCTATTTCGAGGCGCACAAGGGCGAATATATCGAGCGGATGCGAGCGGTGTCGGCGGATGGCGACTGGTCCGGCTGGACGGTATTCTTCCTGCAAGCGATGCACGCGCAGGCCAGTGTCAACATCCAGACCGCCGACCGGATATTCGCGCTGCATGGCGAAATGCGCGAACGGTTCCGGGAAGCGTTGAACTCGCAATTCCATGATCAGGCACTGGATTTCGTGTTCGCCAGTCCGATCTTTCGCAACGACCGGTTCGTCGATCGGTCGGGCATTCCGGCGTCGTCGGCCCGATTGCTGTCCCGGCGGCTGGTCGAGGCCGGTTTTCTGCGCACGATCGAGCCGTCAGCCGGGCGTCGCGCCGCGCTGTATGCGTTCGATCCGCTGCTAGACCTGCTGAAGGTATGACGCTGCGTTGCCCTGTTGTCGCACCCCCGGTGGAAAAGCTGGTAAGGGGCTATGGTGTATTCGCACCGTCGCGTATGACGCCGCGATGATCGATCCCCCGCGCGCGACATGACCGACGCGCCTTCCCCCGACGACGATATCGCCGCGCTCGCCAAGGGCGGGCGGACGAACATTTTCGGCTTCGTGCTGCGGCTGGTCGCGCGGCTGCCGTTCCTGTTCATTGCCGGGCGCGTGTACGGGCCGGAGATCGTCGGCCGGTTCGCGCTGGCGGTGCTGGTGGTCGAACTGGCGGCGCTGGTTGCGACGCTGGGCCTGAAGCGCGGGCTGGCGCAGGCGCTGTCGTCGACCGACCGGCCGCACGCGCATGTCGTGTGGGATGCGCTGGCGGTCGCGTTCTTCCTGTCGGTCGCGGCCAGCGCGGTATTGTTCGTGTTTCCGCAGATCATGTACCCGAACAGCGAGGTCATCGGGTTCGAACGGCTGTTGCCGCTGGTCGTGTTCGCGATCGCATGGTCGGACGTCAGCCTTGCCGCGCTCGCCTATCGCCTGAACGTCAAGGCGGCGGTGACCGCGCGAGCGGTGGTGGAGCCATGGACCATTTCTATCGCGGCATGGGGCCTTAGCTATTATTCGACGCGCGACGGCCTGATCCTCAGCTATGTTCTGGCGATGGCGGCGGCGCTGGTCGCGTCGATCGTGCCGTTCGTGCGCAGCTATGGCCTGCCGTTCGGATGGTCGCCGCATCTGCGACCGATGCTGGCGCTGGTGAAGCGCAACATGCCGCTGGCGGGTGCCGACGCGATCGAATGGGGCACGCGCAACGTCGACCGGTTCATCCTCGGCCTGTTGTTCGGGCCGGCGGTGGTCGGCGTCTATTACATGGCGCAACAGGTCGCATCGCTGCCGCAAAAGCTGAAGACCAGCTTCGATCCGGTGCTGGGGCCGGTCATCACCCACAGCCTCGCGCAGGGCGACAAGGCGGCGGTGGCGCGGCAGGTGCGGCAGGTCGGGTTCTGGATCATTACTGCACAGGCGGCGCTGGCGCTGGCCGGATCGATCCCCGCCGAAGGGGTGATGGGCGTGGTCGGGCGTGAGTTCGTCAGCGGCGCGGGCGCGCTGTCGTTCCTGTTGATCGCGGAAGTCTTCGCCGCCAAGGGCGCGGTATCGGAAGCGGCGCTGGTCTATATCGCGCGGCATCGCAACCTGATGATATCGATGGGGTTGCTGACGTTTCAGGTACTGCTCAGCTTCGCGCTGGTCGCCGGCATGCGCGCGCTACGCTGGCCCGAAGCATGGGCGGCGGTGGGACCGGCGGCGGCCTTGGCGACCTCGGTCGGTATCGGATCGCTGGTCAAATCGGCGCTGCTGTCGCGATTGCTGGGCGTATCGGTGCGCGATTTCCGCCCCGCGTTCCTCTGGGCGGTCCTTGCGGCCGGTCTGGTCGGGGCGGCGGTCATGGAACTGCCGAAGCGGTTCGAATGGGCCGAGATGATGTTCGGCATCCCGCTGATCCTCGCCACCTATTTCGCGATCCTGTGGCGCTGGGCATTCCGGCCGGAAGACCGCGCGCTGTTCCACAAGAGCGCGGCGGCGGCGGAGCCAACGGTGCCGGTAGAGCGGTTCAAGGTTTAGCGGGCGCGGTGGCCGGGGGGCGTGGGGCCGATCCCGCACCTTGTTTGGGGCTGGCGGGTGTTTCCCGTTTTGCCGTCAACATTGGCAGTTTGGGGATTCCTCGATCGGGAACAGGTTTGGGGAAAGCGAAACCCGCAGGTGGTCGTTTGACTGATCGACGGGTTGATTCCTTGCGCCACGTTACCCTTCGAGAATGGCGTTTCGGCTGCTACCGCCCAGTAGCGGACAATTCGAGGGGCCCAAGGGTGATCAATGGCTGTTTACCGGTTAGGTGAGACCGTTAATGGTGATCGGAAGTCGATCAGTCGTCAGGAGAGTATTTGTGCTTTTTCACACCATGGTCGGATCGAACGACATTGAACGGTCCAAGCGCTTCTACGACACGGTGCTCGGCACCTTGGGTGCAGGGGAAGGGACGCGGAACATGGCCGACAGCGGTCATACACGTCTGATCTACAATAACGGCAATGGGACCAACTTCATCGTCAGCCAGCCGATCAACGACGAACCGGCAAGCGTCGCCAACGGCAGCACCGTCGCCTTTTCCTGCGACTCGCCCGAGCAGGTGAAGCAGCTTCACGATACCGCCGTTGCCGCTGGCGGGACCTCAATCGAAGCTCCGCCCGGACCGCGCGACACTGCCTCCATGGGCACCATCGAACTGGCCTATTTTCGTGACCCCGACGGTAACAAACTGTGCGGAATTCATTTTCCTGCCTAATCCGTCCGGCACAGGGCCGCTTCTGACCCTAGCGGCCCTCGATCATGCGATCCCGCGAATGTCCGCTTTCCACCAATTGCGGACATTCCTGCCTTGTCGCAGAGTGGCAGCAATGAACGCGCTCACCACACTCGAACGAACGGCGCTGGACGCCATCTTCGCCGAACTCGTCACCACTCGAACTGGCATCGAACAGCAATTAGCTCATGCTGAAGTGCTATCGCGAGAAAACACCGGGGGCGGCTTTTTTACGGCGTTGGCGGTCCCTGACAGCCAAGAGCGTTTGGACAGGAAAGTCGAAACGCTTGGAGAGAACGTCTGGCTTGGCATCGAGGGTCTTGAATACGGCTTGGGGATGCTTCTTCATTTCAAAGATGGTCATGCCAATCTCTTAGAAGGGTACGCCGTTGGCGGCGAGGATACGTCAGCAACCGACTTCGCCAACGTTGGATTTGCGCTCATTAAGACGCCGGGGCGGCTTCCAGCGGACGGCAGCTAACCACCAAACCCGGTCACTCTTAGAATTCGATCGCAACCGAGAACCTGCCGGCCTTCCCGTCGGTCGTCCGTTTACCCGAAGTTGGCCCTCCCGATCACCGTCGCCAATGCTGGAAGGTCATCGCAGCACAGGTTCTGCATCGACCAACTGCACGTCGCGCATCTGGCGGAGATATGCCTCGTAATAGGGTTTGTGCGATGCGCCGACGATGGCGATCAATCTGGTACCCGGCGCGCGACCCAGAACTTCGCGGATGTTCGCCGCCATTCGCAGATTTCGCGTCTCCCAATATGCGACATAGCGACGTCCATATGCCTGTGGCGAAGGTTCGGTCAGCGCGGCGCCCCAATCGGACTGGTATGCCAGAGCAGCTTTGGCCGGGGCGTTGAGCGCCCTATACATATCGAGCAGGCCATCCGGTCGTCCGATACCGACGCCGAGCGTCTCGGCTTCTGCGATACGTGTCTTGGTTGCGGAATTGTCCCACGCGCGCGCTATGGCAGCGCCATACGCTTTTTCATCGATGGGTGCGCCCACGAAAGACTGGTCGTCGACGCTCCAGACCCGTTCCAGTCCCGATCGCGCGGCAAGCTGCGCCGCGACCAATTCCGTTTCGCCTTTCCTGATCGTTCGAGCGTCCAGATCGGCCGCCAACGCTGTGGTGAGACCGTCATCTACCCAGCGTTCTGCTTTGGGGAGGCGGAGCCATTGAACCAACGCCGATGCCGGCTCTCCGGCAGCCAGCAAAACAAGCGCCAGCCGACGGCGCTGCGCCGGAGACGGCGTAGCAGGCCAAGTCGAAAGCATCTTTTCGGCCTCCGCATTGGCGGCCGGAACGTCGTATCCGACAGCACGCCCGGCAGCGCCGGGATCGTAGCAGTAGGTTTCGACCGCCTCTGCCTGTCGTTCGCGCTGGCGGCGCATGGCATCGCATTGCAGGCCGGAAATATTCTCGCTGGCGACAGCAGTCGGGCGCCATGCCACTAGACGGCGAACGAGCGGTTCGACCATTTCCGTCCTGAAGCTGGCGGGGAGGGTCGAGAGGTGCGGAGAACCGACGACCAGCACTTCATTGGGGCGGCCGGCAGGGCGGTCCTTCAATGCATCCGGGCGGAAGGACGACTGATAGCTTTGGGCGTTACCCACTCCCGTCAAGCCTGCCGTCATTGATAGAAGCGCGATCCCGAACCGAATCTTCATGCGTTGGCCCCTTCCCGACGCTATTCCGCATCGATGAAAAACGTTCTGCCTTGCGATATCGCTGATATAATACAGCTACACTGTTTGATGTATTGCCGGACTGACGAAGCGTCGCAGTCGTTATTCCTGCATGCGATCCTTTTCGGACGTGGCGGTCACTTGGCCGGAAAGCGGTAAATCTCCTTACCGCGCTTCATCATCGAGATGGACGGCCCGTCCTTATCGATGGCGACGTCAACCCGATCCTTGGTGTCGGCGTTGAACAGGCGAAGCGTGGTCGCTCCGGTTGGTTCGGCGATGAACAACGCGTGTTGCCGGTGTTTATCGTCCAGCGTCAGCATCACGTTCGAATAGCCCTGATCGACCGTTGCATAGCCGCTGCGCTCGACACCTTCGGCGTCGAACAGCAGAATGCCCGAGATCGTATCCTGAGGGGGGCCACCTCTGGTTAGCGTTTTGCCGTCGATGACGGCATTGGGTAACGGTGCGCCGATCTTGACGCGGGTGACCCCATTCTTGTCCACGACGTTGAGTTCGCGGACGCGCAGCACGTCCGTTACCTTGTTGTCCGGCTGGGTAGTCGTCGCTGCCCCGGCCCGGCTGCCCACCGCGCCCGCGATCGCGAGGACGCCACAGACCGAGGCGACGGCTGCGGTGAGGAAGGCGATCCGGTACTTGCGTTCGAGGCGCGCGACGCGGTGGTCGAGTTCGGCATCGGCAACTGACATGGTGATGTGCCCTCCTGCTGTATTATGGTGATAATACACAGGTGGAAATGCGGCGCAATGTGGATGCCTTCATTCTTTCGGTTGCCGTGGATCGCGCTTTCCCGAAGCCTGATCCCTTTTTGCGGAGGCGGGTGCGGCTGTCATGACCGCTATCCCTTCCCGCCCGCAGCGGCGCTGGCCCCCTCAATGCCGGAAGTGGCGCATCCCCGTGAAGACCATCGCCAGGCCGGCCGCGTCGGCGGCGGCGATGACTTCGTCGTCGCGGATCGATCCGCCGGGCTGGATCACCGCCGTCGCACCCGCCTCGACCGCGGCGAGCAGGCCGTCGGCGAACGGGAAGAACGCGTCGGAGGCGACCGCCGAACCGATCGTGCGCGGGCTGGACCATCCGGCCTTTTCTGCGGCGTCCTTGGCCTTCCATGCCGCGATGCGCGCGGATTCGAGGCGGTTCATCTGGCCTGCGCCGATCCCCGCCGTGGTGCCGCCCTGAGCATAGACGATCGCGTTCGACTTGACGTGCTTCGCGACGGTCCATGCGAAGCGGCAGTCGGCTAGTTCCTGTGCGGTCGGCTGACGCTGCGTCACGACCTTCAGTTCGACGTCCGACAGGCTGCCGGCGTCGCGCGACTGGACGAGGAGACCGCCCGCGATCGACTTGATCGACAGGCCGGGGCGCGCCGGATCGGGCAGGGTGCCGGTCAGCAACAGGCGCAGGTTCTTCTTTGCGGCGAACACCGCCTTCGCCTCGTCGTCGGCGTCGGGCGCGGCGACGACTTCGGTGAAGATGCCGCTGATCGCGCGAGCGGTTTCGCCGTCGAGCGGACGGTTGACCGCGATGATCCCGCCGAATGCCGATACGCTGTCGCAGGCGAGCGCGGCCTTGTACGCGTCGATCAGCGTATCCGCGCTAGCGACGCCGCACGGGTTGGCGTGCTTGACGATGACGACGGTCGGCGGGCCGTCGCGAAACTCGCTGACCAGTTCCAGCGCGGCGTCGGCATCGTTATAGTTGTTGTAGCTGAGCGCCTTGCCCTGCAGCTGCGTCGCCTGCGCGATGCCGTGCGCGCCGGGGCCGCGCGGGATGTAGAGCGACGCCGACTGGTGCGGGTTCTCGCCATAGCGCAGTTCGCCGCCGCGCGTGAAGGCGAGGGGCAGGGTGTCGGGGAAACGCTGACCCTGATCGGCGAAGGCGAACCACTGCGCGATCGCCGAGTCATAGGCGGCGGTGGCGGCATAGGCCTTGGCGGCAAGGCGGCGGCGGGTGACGAGGGTGGTCGCGCCGCCGGTCGCCGCCAGTTCCTCGACCAGCGCGGCATAGTCGGCAGGGTCGGTGACGATCGCCACGGCATCATGGTTCTTCGCGGCGGACCGGACCATCGACGGGCCACCGATGTCGATATTCTCGATGATCGTGTCGCGGTCCGCGCCCTTCGCCACGGTCGCTTCGAACGGGTAGAGGTTCACGACGACGATATCGATCGCGCCGATCCCGTGCGCGTCCATCGCCGCAACGTGTTCGGGGTTGTCGCGCACGGCCAGCAGCCCGCCATGGACGGTCGGGTGCAGCGTCTTGACCCGCCCGTCCATCATTTCGGGAAAGCCGGTGAGTTCGGCGACGTCCTTCACCGTCAGGCCAGCATCGCGCAGCGCGGTGGCGGTGCCCCCGGTCGACACGAGTTCGACCCCATAAGCGGACAATGCCTGTCCGAGTTCGACGATGCCGCTCTTGTCCGAAACCGAAAGGAGCGCGCGGGTTGCCTTGACCTGATCCATGGCGCGGCCCTTTCGCGCGAATGGCGGGTCAGGGCAAGGGGGCGGTTACTTTGCCTGGATTACCCGGACGGGCGGGGCGCAACGATACGCGGCGCGGTAGGATTGTCCCCAGCACCGCCGGAACGCGTCGAGCACGTTCAGGTTCATCGGCCATTGGATCGTGGTCGGCTTGCCATCAGGGCCACGCGCGTCGGCCAGTTCGGGCGGCGGCGGCAGCACGGCCAATGCGGCGCGCGCACGCTCCAGTTCGGGCCGGTCGCCACGTAAAAAGGCGATGCTGCCATCGACATACAGGTTCCAGCCCCATCCCGCATCTTCGTCCGCCGGCTTGTAACTGCGACGGAACAACGCGATCGCCTGTGCATATTGGCCGGCTTCGGCGCGCAACTGCCCTTCGTGCCAGTACAGGATGGTGTCGGTCGCCTGATGCGCGGTTCGCCAGTCGCGGATCAGATCCGCCGCCGGTAGCGTGCAGTCCTTAAGGGAAAGCATGCGCCACCCGCCGGTCATGTCCTGATCGAATGCCTTCAAACTGAGCGCCAGCATGGCGGCGCGGTCGTACCGGCAGGGGTCGTCGAGGTACGCCGGGCCGGCGGATAGCAGCGCGAGGGCTAGAAGAAGGCTCATTGGCTGTTCCGATGCTGCTGTCGATCCGATGCCGGAGGATCGTGACTGAACCGAAACGAGTCAAGCCGCTCCGTTGCGCGACGGAACGACCGTTTTCGCGACCACCGCGTTCAGCCCGGTTGCGGGTTGCCAGCGCAGCGAGGGCCAAGGGGCGGCACTGCCGGGCTATACTGCGGCGATAGGCGATACTTGCAGCGCCCGGTCCTTGGCATCATGCGTATCCGCCAGCCTTCCTCCGGCCACCGTCGCAAGCCGTCACCGCGCGCGGTGGAACCGCCACGAGAAATCATGCCCGCCCGCCGGGGTCGTGCCCGACAGCACCAGCTGGAACGTCGCGACCGGACGGCCGTGCGGGTCGATCCACAGGCTTTCCTCGACGCCCAGCGTCGCGCCCTTGCAGCGGAATTGCCAGACCGGACCGCCGTCGGGCAGGCGCAGGAACGCCGCCTGTCCATCGGCGGTCGGTGCGATCTCGATACCGGGGGCGAGGTGGAAGCGTGCGACGAAGAGGGTGTCGCCGCGTCGTCCGCGCCGTCCGGCGGGGATCAGCATATCTTCGCCCTGCACGTCGCGGCCATCGGCGGATAGCGTCAGGACGCGGCGATGATGAAAGCCGACCCGGCGGGCATAGCCGTCATGCGCCACTTCAATCCGGCTGATCGCGTCGCTTTCCTGCCGCGCGAGGTCGACGGCGGTGACGCCCTTGCCCAGCGACCCGTCGGGCAGGATCGCGGTGGAGTTGGTGTCGGCCAGCACCAGCGTGGAATGCGCGGCGGTCGAGCGTAGCGCGCGGCGCAGTTCGGGCGACAGCGTCAGCAGTGCCGACCCGGCCCCGCCGCAATTGACCACGATGCGGTGCCCGTCGTCGGACAGTTCAAATGCCAGCGTCGATGCACAGCCGTCGCGCGCCGCACGCGCGACCGGGGGCGGCGCGGCGTCGACGATCAGGATCGTGCGGCCCGCCGCCAACCGCTGATAGCCCCAGTCGCCGGCATTGCGCAGCGGGCGGGTCCGCACGCCGGTCGCTGCGACGATGTCGGCGAGACGATCGCCGTCGGTCGGTCCCGATCCCTGCCAGCAGGACAGCCCGCCGGTGCCGTGACACACACCCAGCAGCGCGGCGACCATCCGCGTCAGGCTGTTGGGGACGATTTCGGGCGCGTCCAGCCGGCGCGCGGCATAGATTTCGCGCAGCGCGGTCAGCGTCATGATCGCGTCGAGTAGTGCGGCGGGCGAACGGCCCAAGAGACCGCCATCGTCGAACAGTCCCTGGGTCAGCGCACGGGTCAGCCCCGTTTCCCCAAAGCCACGCCGGGGATCGCCGCCCGGCACGACGAGGCCGGCGGCGACGACACCCGACCATGCGGTGATGGCAGGCAGACCGGGCGCGGTCTTGCCCGCTTCGCCGTCCAGATGCCGGGCGGCGCGGGCGATGGTGTTGAGGACCAGCGAGCGATAGACCAGATCGGTCGACGACAGGATCAGCGGCGCGTGCGCGATCCACGCCAACAGCCGCCGTCCGCACAGGTCGGCGCGCCACGCCGGGTCGGTCACCCGTTCGCCATGCGCCGCCAGCCATTGCAGCATGATCGTTTCGGCGATCGGCACCGCCGTCACGCGCGGCGCGACGCTCGACAGGTCGCGCAGCCAGCCGAAGCTGTGGACATGTTCGCCGAACGCGGCGGAAAAGCGCGGCTTGTCCAGCCCCAGCCGGTCGAGCGGCAGGCGTTCGCCGCGGAACATCAATTCCCCCGACAGCAACGCCGCACCGCGTTCGAAATCGCCGAGGAACGGATCGTCGGCCACCGCGATCAGCTTGAGCGGGTGGCGCCCTTTCAGCCGCAGCCCATGCAACGGGGTGCGCCATGCCAGACGCTGCAACCGTTCGGCGATGCGGTCGGACAGCGACAGTCCGGTGCCGCCGCCCTGCCGCACCAGCCGCTTGCCGACATCGATCCCGTCGCGCGGCCCGTCCGTCGGCGGCAGTGCCGTCATGCGCCCCGAAGTGCGGCGATATTGCCGGCATAGGCGTCCGGCCCGCCGGTAAAGGTCGCGGTGCCGGCGACCAGACAGTCGGCCCCCGCCGCGATCGCGCGCGGCGCGGTGACGCGGTCGATGCCGCCATCGACCTGCAGGTCGATCGCACGGCCGCTCGCGTCGATGCGTGTCCGCAACTGTTCGATCTTCGTCAGCTGGCTGTCGATGAACTTCTGTCCGCCGAAGCCGGGATTGACGCTCATCACCAGCAGCAGGTCGACCAGATCGAGTACGTGATCGACGACCTCGACCGGCGTAGCGGGGTTGAGCACGACGCCCGCGCGCTTGCCCAGCGCCTTGATCCGCTGAAGCGTGCGATGCAGATGCGGCCCCGATTCGGGGTGGACCGACAGGATGTCGGCACCGGCTTCGGCGAACGCTTCGATCAGCGGGTCGACGGGCGACACCATCAGGTGCACGTCGAACGGCTTGGCCGAATGCGGACGCAGCGCCTTCACCACCGCCGGCCCGATCGTCAGGTTGGGGACGAAATGATTGTCCATGACGTCGACATGAATCCAGTCCGCACCGGCGGCATCAATCGCGCGAACCTCCTCGCCCAGCTTGGCGAAATCGGCGGACAGGATGGACGGAGCGATGCGAACGGGCTGCATGCGCGCCGTCCTAGCAGGATGCCGCACCCCGGCAAGGGCGGGTTGACCGAATCGGGGTCACGCAAAGGTACGAAAACGCGGGTGCGATGGGATATGGGTGGCGACCACGATCCATCGCACTCGCGTTTGCGTTCAGCTTCGCCGCAGCCGCACGATGAAGAACCCGTCCAGTCCGCCCGCATCGGCCAGCATGCCCGGCAGCGTCCGCACATAGCCGCGATCATGCGCCGCGACCCCATCGGGCAATTCGGCCGCCGTCGCCGGTTCGATCGCGTAATCGGACCGTGCGGCAAGGAACCGGTCGAGCTGCGCCTCGCCCTCCGCCAGTTCGAGCGAGCAGGTGGCATAGACCAGCCGTCCGCCGGGCTTCACCCATTCGGCGGCGCGGTTCAGCAGTCGCGTCTGGAGCGCGACCGTTTCCGCGATGATCGACGGACGGACGCGGTGGAGCACGTCGGGATGGCGGCGGAAGATGCCGGTCGCGCTGCACGGCGCGTCCAGCAACACCGCATCGGCGGGTGCCGCCGGCTTCCACACCAGTGCGTCGCCGGTGATGACGTCGGCCGACAATTGCGTGCGCGCCAGATTTTCGGACAGCCGGGCCAGACGGCTTTCGGACGAATCGAGCGCGGTGACGGTCCAACCCGCCGCCGCCAGTTGCAGCGTCTTGCCGCCCGGTGCCGCGCACAGGTCGATCGCGTGACCGGGGCCGTTGCCCAGCAGCCGCGCCGGGATCGACGCCGCCAGATCCTGTACCCACCATTCGCCCGCGTCATATCCGGGCAGCGTGGCGATCGGCCCGGCATCGCGCAGCCGTCGATGTCGTTCGGCCAGCGCCACGCCGTCCGGTCCCGCATCGCCCCGCAGCGACAGGTCGAGCAGGGGTTGCTGCGCGATGGCAAGCGCGGCGGCGATCACCATTTCCTCGCCCCACGCCGCCGACCAGCGGGCATCGGTATCGGCGGGCAGCGTCGCGGCATCGGGCAGCCGCGCGTTGCCGCGCATCAGCGTGCCGAACACCCCATGGACCAGCTTGCGCGGTCCGCCGTCGACCAGCGGCAGCGCCGTCGCGATCGCGGCATGCGGCGGCGTGCCCAGCACCAGCGCCTGCGCCAGCGCGATCCGCAGCACGAACCGCGCCTTGGCATCGTCGGGCAAGGGACGCTGCGTCGCGCCGTCGATCAGCGCGTCCAGATCGGGCAGGCGACGCAGCACGGCAGCGGCGATGGCATGGGCCAGCCCGCGATCCTCGCGCCGTTCGAGATCGCCGGTGGCACCGGCCAGCGCGGCTTCCAGCGGCAGGCCACGGCGCAGCACCGCGTCGAGCAGGCGCAGCGCGGCACGTCGCGCGGGCAGGCCGGGCGCTTCGGGTGCGTCGGGCGAGAGCCGGGGGCGGGCCATCAGTACTTGGCCGATCGAAGGGAATTGAGAGGCGTCACTTGAATCCTGTCGTTGGTCCGCCGAGATCGAGGATCGATCGAACCGGAGAAACCCCTATGGGCAACCGCCCCGCACATGTGAAGCCACCGGCCTATCTGTCGAAGTCGCCGCCGGTCCCGGTTCCGCAGGCCGTTCCGGGCAAGTCGGACGCCGACGACCCGCTGGGCCGCAACCCGGTACGCTATGGCGACTGGGAATCGAAAGGCATTGCCATCGATTTCTGACGGGGTCGCGACCGGCGGCCCCGATCCCCTGCTATACAGGATTGTTATAGTCCGTTCCGGGGGGAATGCATCATGTCGACGATTGCCGGAGGTCCGTCGCACGCTTCGCATACGGCTGCGACCGCATCGTCGACGCCGCCCGTGCCGAAGGTGACTCCGCCCGACGACGCCGCGATGCCCGACCGGGGCGATCCGTTCGGGCCGGCGGTCATCATCGACATATCGCAAGAGGCAACCGAGACTGCCGACAAGATGGCGGCGGGCGACGACCGGGTGCGGAACGTCGCCGAACATTATACCGGCAAATTGCGTGAAATGGGGCGTCGCGAGGAAGACGACGCGGTCCGTTCCACGAAGGCCGACGATCTGCGCGCCGGCATGGTGCCAGCGGGCGGGGTGGTTCCGCTGGCGGATCAGCCACCCGCCATGCAGCAGGACGGCCTCGAATCCGCGCTTGGCCGCAATCTGCATGCGCCGCAGCCGTTGATCGACGCAGTGCGCAGCGTCGGCCGGGCGGCCAGCGACGTGCGCGCGGCCAATGGCGGGGCCTATTCGGACCCGGCGGTGTTGCAGCGTCTTCGCGATACGCATGGCGATCAGACGCTGCAGCGCGTGCTTGCCGACGCGCAGACCTATATGGCGCAGGCGCGCGCCAATGCCTTTGCCAGCGCGTCGGCGCTGACGCGCTATGGCATCGACGGTCCCGCGTTCGACGTCGGCACCGACGACCGGTTGAAACTGAACAGTTTTTCGCTGCGGACCATCCCGGGCGGATTCATACTGACCTTCGATGCGGCCACGTCCGAACTGCGGGTCTATAAAAGCGGGTTCGACATCACGTCGGCAATATTGGCGGGGTCGACCTTCGCCTGACGGACGGTGGAGCGGTTGGTGGCGCAAGGTATCAGCGCGGTTACCGGGCGGCTCGGGGCGGGTGAGTCACCGTCGAACGCGACGCCGACGCTTTCGATCGGCATACGGCATTCCGACCGGCTGCAATCACGCCCCGGCGTGACGGGAAGCGAAGGCTGTCGGGGAACATAGCTGACAACCGTTCCGTCGCACCAAGTGACGATCAATGTTCGGCGATGTTTCGCCGGACCGCCTTTCGACGCGGTCACGTCGGACCGGTTCCGAGGGCGGATCGAAATTGAGCGAACGATTTGCTGCCTGTCGTCACACCGACCTGTCCCGGTGTCCGCCCGAACGCAGGCGGACAACCGCTCGATCGCCAACGATGGCTGCACGGTGGACGCCGGATGGCGGGTGACCGTCCGGCCGGCCACGAGGCACCGTCGCGCTGCATGTCGATCCGGCCAAGGCTGTCCTGTCGTAATCGCAGCCGTCAGACCATCGCGCGATACGGTAGGTTGCCATGCCCGCGAACAGCGATGTCGTCCTATTTCGGACGCATACAGTCGCGGCAGGAGGTTGGATCGAGCGGCTCGGATTACCGGCGGACATCGCTGACCATGCCCGGCGGCCCTTCGGCATGCTCCGGCATGCCGTCGCGAACGGCCTGTCGGATGCAGCCGATACATTGCATACGATATTTCCGTCCGTTAATTGCGCGGGCGGAACGAAGCGCGCGATCCGGGCTTTCGTCGCAGGATGGCAACGCTTCCCCGCTTCTGGCGCATTCTCCTCGGCAGTCTGGTCGGACTGTTTCTGGTCGTCCTGCTGATATTGGCGGCGTTTCCGTGGGGCGTGTTGCGCGACCGGGTCAGCCGGTCGTTATCGCAGCGCTTCGGGTCGGACGTGTCGATCGGCACGATCGAACGGATCGAGCCGCTGTCCTTTTCCCCGACGCTGATCGTGCGCGACCTGACGATCGCGCAGCCGTCATGGGCGGGGACGGGCGATCTGGTCCGGCTCGACCGCGTCGACCTGCGCTTCAAGGTGCTGCCGTTGTTGCGCGGCAACTTCGATCTTCAGGCGCTGGCGGTAGAGGGCGGACGCGTGGCGATGGTGCGATCGCGCGACGGCCGCAAGAACTGGTCGCCGGACAAGCGCGGCGAAAGCGGGTCGGCGGCGGCGATCACCAGTCTGACGGTACGCGATCTCGTGATCGACTATCGCGACGCGGTGCAGAACCGGCGCTTCGCCGTCACGGTGACGTCGAACGCGAACGGTTTCCGCGCGGCGGGAACGGGGGCGATCGACGATCGACCAGTTCGTGTCGCACTGACCGGGCCGGTCATTCGCGGCGACGGGCCATGGCCGTTCGCGGTGCGCGTCGCAGGGCCGACGATCACGGTGGATGCCAACGGGGTGATGGCGACGCCGCTGGGCACCGACCGCATGACCGTAGACCTGACCGCGCGTGCGAACGACCTCAAGACGCTGGATGCGCTGATCGAGGCGGGGTTGTTCGGCACGCAACCGGTCGACCTGCGTGCGCGGGTGCGGCACGACGGCACGACATGGACGGTCGAACGGCTGGCCGGGACGATCGGACGGTCGCGACTGACGCGCGGCAGTGCAACGATTACCAGGGCGGATGGTCGCACCGGCGTCGATGGTCGCCTCCATTTCGCGACGCTGTCGTTCGACGATCTTGCCACCGACGAAGGCCGCGCCCGCGCCGCCGCGATCGAACGGCGGATCGGCCCGCGCGTGCTGCCGGGAACGCGGATCAACCTTGCCAAGCTGGACACGCTGGACGGACGGCTGGCGATCCGGGTCGACCGGATGCTCGACGGAGACGGGTTGCGCAGCCTCGACGCGACGCTGGCGATCGACCACAGTCGGCTGACGGTCCGGCCGTTGACGCTGGCGCTGGCACAGGGGCGGATCGCCGGCAGCGCGGTGATCGACCAGCGCGATCGCACGACGCCGCGCGTGACGTTCGATCTGGCGCTGTCCGATTCGCGAATCTCGACCTTTGCCGGAGGTGCGCCGGTCGATGCGCCGTTGACCGGGCGGATGCGGCTGGTCGGCAGCGGCGACACGATCCGCGCGGCGATCGGTCGGGCGGACGGCATGATCGGCCTTGCCGCGACGGGCGGGACGCTGCCCGCGAAGATGGCATCGTTGCTGGGAGCCGACGTCGCGCGGGGGGTGACCACCGACGAGGACGCGCGGGCGCGGCTGCGCTGCGTGGCGTTGCGGCTGGACGTCAGGAACGGGATCGGGCGGCTCGACCCGATGATCGTCGACACGTCGCGCGCACAGACGCGGGGGCAGGGGCGGGTAAACCTGGCCGACGAAACGCTGTCGATCGCACTGACGGGTGCGCCGAAACAGCGCAGCCTGTTGCGGCTGGACCAGCCGGTGCGCGTCACCGGGCGGCTCCAATCGCCGCAAATCGCGATTCCTCCCGGCGTGAAGAGCGCGGGCGGGATCCTGCGCATGCTGGGGAAGGCGATCGGCGGCGATCAGGCACCGTTGGCGGGGAATGCCGATTGCGGTGCGCTGGTGCGGCGGGTGTTGCGGTAGGGGGTGATGGGGTGCGGTAGCGACGTCGAGGGTAAGGCGGCCGGTCGCCTTACGCGTGGCAGCGATCCGGTCCGCCTACACTCCTTCGGCCCGCAGCGGGCGGCTGAGCAGCGCGTCGATGACCTGTGCCACTGGCGTGCCTGCCAGCAGTGCGCCGACCGCTGCCGTCACCGGCATGTCGACGCCGGCCTCCGCCGCCGCTTCGGCCAGTACAGGGGCGGTGAACGCGCCTTCCGCCACCGTGCGGCGATCGGCGAGCAGGGTCGTTGCCGCCTCGCCACGGCCCAGCCCAACGCCCAGCGAATAGTTGCGCGACGCGGTGGACGAACAGGTCAGCACCAGATCGCCCAGCCCCGAGAGGCCAGCCAGCGTCTCCGCGCGAGCGCCGCGCGCCAGTCCGAACCGCGTCATTTCGGCAAAGCCGCGCGCGACGACCGAGGCGCGGGCGTTCTGGCCCAGCCCCGCGCCGTCGACCACGCCGCACGCGATCGCCAGCACGTTCTTGACCGCGCCGCCGATCTCCGCGCCGGTGACGTCGTCGGACGCATAGGGGCGGAACGCGGGCGCGGCGATTCGTTCGGCCAGCCGGGCGCGCAGCACCGGATCGGCGCAGGCAAGCGTCACCGCTGTCGGCTTGCCGCCCGCGACCTCGTGCGCGAAGGTCGGACCGGACAGCACCGCCACCGGGGCCTGCGGATGCACCGCCTGCGCGACTTCGCCGACCAGCATCCGGCTGCCCGCCTCGATCCCCTTGGCGCACAGCACCAGCGCGCGGGTGCCGACGTCGATCGTCGAGAGGACCGCGCGGACATGCTGCGCCGGGACGACGACCAGCAGCGCGTCGGCCGAGGCCAGATCGCGCACGTCGCCTGTGGCAAGGATCGCGGGCGACAGCGCCACGCCCGGCAGGAACACCGGATTTTCATGTGCGCGATTGATCGATTCGACCACGTCGCCCTCACGCGCCCACAACGTCACCGGGCCGCCGCGCGCCGCCACCTGTGCCAGCGCGGTGCCCCATGCGCCGCCGCCGATCACCGCGATCCTCATGCCTTCACTCCTGCACCGCGTACCTTGTCCGCCTGTGGATCGAGCGGCCAGCGTGGGCGCGCCGCCACGTCCAGCGGGTCGGTATGCCCCGCCATGAACCGCTCCGCCCCGGCCCATGCGATCATTGCCGCGTTGTCGGTACACAGCCATAGCGGCGGCGCGACGAAGCGCAGGCCGCGCCCTTCCGCCAGTCGTTCCAGCGCGGTGCGGACCGCGCGGTTCGCGGCGACCCCGCCCGCCACGACCAGCGCGTCGACCGGACCCGCCATGTCGAGCGCGCGCAGGGTACGATCGATCAGGCAATCGACCACCGCCTGCTGGAATGAGGCGGCGATATCGGGGATGCTGTACTTGCCCGCCGCATGCGCGCGCAGCACCGCGCTTTTCAAGCCGGCGAACGAGAAATGCGGATCGGCCGATCCGATCAGCGGGCGCGGCAACGGGACGGACTTCGGATCGCCAGCGCGTGCCGATTCCTCGACACGCGGCCCGCCGGGATATCCCAGGCCGAGCAGCTTGGCGGTCTTGTCGAACGCTTCCCCCGCCGCGTCGTCGATCGTCGTGCCCAGCCGGCGATAGGCGCCCACGCCGTCGACCCGCAGCAACTGGCAATGACCACCCGATACCAGCAACAGCAGATACGGGAAGGTCAGGTCGGGATCGGTCAGGCGCGGCGACAGCGCGTGTCCTTCTAGATGATTGACCGCCACGAGCGGCTTTCCGGCGGCATGAGCCAGCGCCTTGCCCATCACCAGACCGACCATCACTCCGCCGATCAGGCCCGGTCCGGCGGTCGCGGCGACGGCATCGATATCCGCGAGCGCGACCTTCGCATCGGCCAGCGCACCTTCGACCAGTGCGGGCAGGATTTCGACATGCGCCCGCGCCGCGATTTCCGGCACCACCCCGCCATAGGGCGCGTGCGCCGCTTCCTGTCCCGCCAGCCGGTGCGACAGGATAGAGCGGTCGCCACGAACGACCGCGACGGCGGTTTCGTCACAACTGGATTCGATGCCGAGGACAAGGGGTGCGGACGCGGACATGGGCGCGCTGTAGCGCGGTTTGGCGCGCGGGGCGAATGGAGGATTTCAATTCGCAGGCGTGCGGAAAGCGATCGGTTCGTGCCGGCAGGTCGCCGGTGCGTTCGCACACAGACTGTGGCCCGGTGCCGGCCGGCCGTCCATCCGAACGGCGGATTGGCGCATGCCATGGTCGATCGTGGCGGTTCAGTCTGTGCCGCACGATACCGACCGGTCGCGACCCCGTCGTTTGGCCTCGTACAGATTGCCGTCCGCCCGTGCAAAGACCGTGCGGATATCGTCGCCGGGAAGGATTTCGGTCAGGCCGGCGGAGCAGGTGACGGCGATGTCGGGATGGGTCGTCGACGGCCGATACTTGCGTATCCGGCGAAGTACGTCGGCGATGACGCATTTACCTTCATCGAGAGTAAGGTCGGGCAGGACGAGCATGAACTCTTCGCCGCCGACCCGCCCGAACGCATCCTTGACCCGGACGGCGGAGCGAATGAACCGGCCGGTGGCGACTAATACCTCGTCACCGACCTGATGTCCGTAGACGTCGTTGATGCGTTTGAAATGATCGATGTCGATCACGCTTACGCAACCTTTGCCCGATTGCGAGATCGTCCGCCGCGCGATGACGGCTTCGAGTACCGACATGATGTGACGGCGGTTGGAAAGGCCGGTCAGTTCGTCGGTCTGCGCCGCGCGCAGTGCGATATCACGGGCCTGTCGAAGGCTTCGTTCGTCCGTGCGAAGATTCGTTATGTCGGTGCCGATGAACAGCCCCCAGCCGCTGGCGAGCGTCGTTTCGACAATCCACAGCCAGCGGCCGTCGACAAGATCGGATTCCAGCGCGCGTTGGGCGAGTTTCGCGCGACGCGACAGTGTCGAGACCAGCCACGCCTCGATATCCGTAGTTTCGATCCGTGATCCGCGACCCAGCGCATAATTGCGTCGCATCAGATCGATCCACAACGGGTGTTCGCCATCCGGGACAAAGAAGGCCGACCGGAACGCCGCGTTGGCATAGGCGACCCGGTCGTAAGGGTCGTACACGGCAACCAGGGCATTGCTCGCCGAATGCAGCGCGGTCAGATGTTCCAGAACTTGTAGCATTTGGAGGAAAATCCGAAAATCAGATCGATCGGATACGCAACATTCTATAATTTACCGATAATGGGGGCACGCCGGACAATGAGCGTCCGGCACGGTTTGTTGTTTCAGGTCAACGTTCTACCTCGCGGCAAAATAGCCGGCCGGGACCTGAATATTTTGCAATTCGCCCGTATGTATTGCTGCTGCGCGCCAGTCGATTGCGATGAGCCGGTGGCAAATAAACCGGCGCTGCGCCTGATGAAGCTGCTTGTCGGACCGGTTGCCGCGGCAGGTTTGCGGTGCGGTTGCGCGCGTGTCGCTTCGCCGCGGTGCGAACCGGGTCGTTCTCGCGCCTTGCCGAATGCGCGCGCGATGCGTAGCGGGTGCCGATGACGTTCAGACTGGGCACGCGCGGATCGCCGCTGGCGCTGGTACAGGCGCATGCCGTGCGTGCGGCGCTGGCGACGGCGCATGGGATCGATGCGGACGCTATCGCGATCGTGCCGATCCGTACCACCGGCGACCGGGTGCAGGATCGCGCGCTGGCGGAGATCGGTGGCAAGGCGCTGTGGACCAAGGAACTGGACCGCGCACTGCTGGCCGGCGAGATCGACGCGGCGGTCCATTCGATGAAGGATGTGGAGACGATCCGCCCGACCGAAATCCGCATCGGCGGCATGCTGCCCCGCGCCGACGTGCGCGACCGGCTGGTCGGGATCGCGACGCTGGACGAACTGCGGTCGGGCGGGGTGGTCGGCACCAGCAGTCCGCGCCGGGCGGCGCAGGTGCTGCGTCACCGGCCCGATGCGCGGATCGTGCTGTTTCGCGGCAATGTCGACACGCGGCTGGCCAAATTGGCGGCGGGAGAGGTCGATGCGACGTTGCTCGCGGCGGCGGGGCTGGAACGGCTCGGCAGGCATGATATCGGGAGCGCCGTACCGTTGACCATCCTGTTGCCCGCCCCGGCGCAGGGTGCCGTCGGCATCGAGGTGCGCGCCGACGATGATCGCGCGCGGAGTTACGTCGCGGCGATCGACCATGCGCCGACACATCAGGCGGTGCGCGCCGAACGCGGGTTCCTTGCCGCGCTGGGGGCGGATTGCCATTCGCCGGTCGCCGCGCTGGCGACGATCGCGGGCGACGTGCTGACGTTGTCGGCGGAATTGCTGGCGCAGGACGGCAGTGCGCATGTGGCCGGCATCACCAGCGGCGCGATCGACGATATCGACCTGCCGCGCGCGCTTGCCGAAACGCTGCTGGCGCGTGCACCCGAGATCGTGGCACGGCTGTTCGCACGGTGAGCCGTCCGCTGGCGGTGCTGCGGCCCGAACCGGGTAATGCCGCCACCGCCGCCGCGATCGAGGCGGCGGGGCGAATGGCGATCCGTCTGCCGTTGTTCGACATCGTCGCGCTGGCGTGGACCGCGCCGCCGGTCGAGGATCATGACGCGCTGATCCTGACCAGCGCCAATGCGGTCCGTCACGCCGGGACTGCATTGGCGCGCTATGCCGCGTTGCCGGTCCATGCGGTGGGTGCAGCGACGGCGGCGGCGGCCCGGGCGGCCGGGTTGCGCGTCGTCGCGACCGGCATCGCGGACGGTCGGGCGCTGCTGGATGCGGCGCAGGCAGGCGGCGTTACCCGGGGGCTGCTGCTGACCGGGCGCGAACGGGCGGTCGCGGGGCATCCCGCGCTCTCAGGCATCCGCGCCGTCTATGCCGCCGATCCGGTCGATCGCGTTGATGTGACAATGCTGGCGGGATCGGTCGCGCTGGTCCATTCGGTACGCGCCGCCGAGCGACTGGCCGCGCTGGTCGGCGCGCGGGGGGAGATCGCGGTCGCCGCACTGTCCGCAGCCATTGCCGCGGCGCTGGGAACGGGGTGGCGCGCGGTCGCGATCGCGGACGCCCCGATCGACGCGGCGACGATCGCCGCCGCCTGTACCCTCGCCGATTGACCGCATCGTCGCGGCGGCGGATAAGGCGGGCATGACAACCGAAGACGCGCCCTTCGTGGCGAACAGCGGCGCGCGCCCGCGTGCACGGGGACGGGGATGGATCGCCGTCGCGATCCTCGCCTTCGTGATCGGGATCGGTGCGACGCTGGCGCTGTTGCCCTATATCGGGCCGCGCCTTGGCTGGGGAACGACGCCTGCCGCCGTGCCGACATCCGCGCCGGCCCCGGTCGCGCAGCCGCAGCCATCGGCACAGATCGCTACGTTACAGGCGCTGACCGCGCGCGAGGCGACGCTGGGCGCGCAGATCGCGGTGCTGGAACAGCGGGTGGCCGCGATCGACGGCAGCGCGCGGGCGGCGGCCAGCTATGCCACGCGTGCCGAGAACATGATGGTGATCGTGGCGGTGAGCCGCGCGCTGGATCGTGGCCGTCCGCTCGAACATCTGGAGGGGCAGTTGCGCGACCGGTTCGCGCTGCAACGTCCCGACGCGGTCCGGCGCATCCTGTCGATCGCGCCACAGCCGGTGACGCTGGAGGATCTGCGCAGTTCGCTCGACGGGATCGCGCCGCAGCTGATCGGCGGGCCGGTGGGCGAGGACTGGTGGGGATCGCTGCGCCGCGAGGCGAGCCAGTTGATCGTGCTGCGGCAGGGTACGACCCCGACCAGCCGCCCGGCCGACCGACTGGAGCGCGCGCGGCGGCGGCTGGATACCGGGCAGGTCGAACTGGCGTTGGCGGAGGTCGAGCGCATGCCCGGTGCCGCCAATGCCGCTGGCTGGATGCGGTCGGCCCGCCGTTATCTCGACGCGCGAAATGCGCTGATCGATCTGGAAGTGGTCGCGCTGGACGCGCCGCTGCCGGCCCCGGCGGCGCAGGCGGTGCCGGTTCCTGCGGTCGCGCCCGCATCCGATCCGCTGGCGCCCTCGCTTTGATCGACCGACCGACCGACCGACCGACAGGTAGTGCAGGTCAGCCTTTGCCGATCCGCTCGATCAACGCCAGTGCGCCGGCGGGCGCACGCACCTTTGCGCCGTTGATGAAGAAGACGAAGGTGTCGCGTGGTTTGCCGGCCGGTGGTGCGGGATCGACATAGGGTAGCCCGCCCGGCGCCCCGCCGTCCGCCCATAACCGGGCGGCATCCGCCCAGCGGTCGAGCGCGGCATCATCATAGCCGGTGGTTACCTCCTCCGCCGCGTTTTCCAGGCGGGCGTAGATAAAATCGCCCGTCACATCGGCGATCGCCGGATATTTGGCCGAATCGGCATACACGATCGCGACCCCGGCCTTGCGCGCCATCGCGACGAATTCCGGGACCGCGAAACTTTCGTGGCGGACGTGGATCGCGTGGCGTAGTGCGATGCCGTCCTGCGTGGCAGGCAACAACGCGAGAAACGCATCGAAATCGTCGGCATCGAAGCGTTTGGTCGCCGCGAACTGCCACAGGATCGGGCCAAGCCGGTCGCCCAGTTCGGACAACCCGGACCCGAGGAACTTCGCGATCGATTCGCCCCCGTCGGCGAGCGCCTTGCGATTCGTGCAGAAGCGCGACGCCTTGACCGTGAAGACGAAGCCGTCGGGCACGGCGGCGGCCCAGTTGGCGAAACTCGCGGGCTTTTGCGTGCCGTGAAAGGTCGCGTTGATTTCCAGCGCGGTCAGCACGCGGCCGGCATGTTCCAGCTCGCGCTTCTGCGCCAGTCCTTCGGGATAGAAGACGCCGCCGCGCCATGGCGGAAAGGTCCAGCCGCCGATGCCGATACGGATGGTAGCCGGTGTGGTCATGGCGGCATCGTGCCGCGAAGCGACCGTCCGTGGCAAGTACCCCGTGTCCGACCGGCACGGCCCGTACCGGGGCTACGGCCTAGTTCAGCCGTCCGCTACCCTGAAGGAACGCCCGCGCCGCTTTCTGCGCTGCGGCGATTTCACGGGCGCTCATGTCGCCGGCGATTTCGGCACGACATTCCTGTGCGCGTTCCAGCCCCGACATGGCGGCGAGGTTGAACCATTTATGCGCTTCGACCAGATCGAGCACCGCGCCGCCGGTGCCGCTGGAATAACAGATACCCAGTTCGAACCACGCGGTTTCGTTGCCGCGTTTCGCATCGTTCAACCGGCTTTCCATCAGATAGCCGGCGCTTCCTTGACTCGTGCCCATGCCCCCAGAACCCCCTATGGTCTGGATGCAGAATGCCCGTGCTGCATTGCGATAGGGTTAACGCCGCAAACGATTTCGATAACGCTGTTCGATCAGCGTCGATGCAGTGCATCCAGCGTCGGCCGGATTCCCGACAGGTCGTATCCCGCCGCACCGGCGCGGGCGACCAGTTCGCCGGGATCGCTGCCTTCCCGCGCGCTGGCGAGCGCCCAGAGATTGCACGAACGGGTGCCCGACCGGCAATAGGCGAAGACCGGTCCGTCGGTCGCGGTCAGGACCGTGGCCATCGCGTCGAGTTGCGGATGGCCGAACCCCGCATGGGTGATCGGAATCGCGTGATAGCCGAGGCCGGCGGCGGTGGCAGCGCGTTCGATGGCATCGCCCGTCGGCTGGTCGTGTTCCTCGCCATCCGGGCGGTTGTTGACGATCGCGACGAAGCCCGCCGCCTTGATGGCGGGGATGTCGTCGACGGTGATTTGCGGGCTGACCGAGATACGGTCGTCGATACGGCGAATGTCCATCGTGCAACGATATCCCATCGCGACGCCGAACCCAAGTTCCGTGGTGCGGCGCATGTCGACCTCAGGCGGACTTGATGACGCTCAGAAAGGCGTCGCCATAGGCTTCCAGCTTCTTGTCGCCGACGCCGGTGATGCGCCGCATGCCGCCGATCGTCTGCGGACGGTCCGCCGCCATTTCGCGCAGCACCGAATCGTGGAAGATGACATAGGGCGGCACGCCCGCCGCCTGCGCCAGCTCGCGGCGCTTGGCGCGCAATGCCTCGAACAGCGGATCGCCCGACGGGTTCGGCGTCGCATCGCCGCCGCGCCGCGCCCGCCGTTCGCGTTTCGGCGGCACGATCAGCGCCAGTTCCGCCTCGCCCTTCAGGATCGCACGCGCGGCGGGACCAAATTCCAGCCCGCCATGATCGTTGGTGCGCAGGGCATCGCGCAATTGCAACGCGCGTCCGACCGGCTTGAGCAACGCCGTTTCGTCGCCCTCGACGATGTTCCACACCGACAATTGCTCATGCCCGTTCATCAGGCTCCGTTCGGTCGACTGGCCGGTCAGCACCGCCTCGATATAGCCCGCGCCGAACATCTGTCCGGTGCGGAACACGGCGGACAGATATTTGCGCGCCACTTCGGTCGCATCGACCGATTTGGGCGGGGTCAGACAATTGTCGCAATTGCCGCAGCGTTCGGGCGGGTGTTCGCCGAAATGCCGCAACAGGATCGCGCGACGGCAACCTGCCGTCTCGACCAGCGCGCCGAGCGCGTTCAGCCGCTGGCGCTCGCCCGGCTGGCGCGCGGCTTCGACTTCGCCGATGCGCTGGCGGGCGCGGGCGAAGTCGTCGGCCCCCCAGAACAGATGCGCCACCGCCGGATCGCCGTCGCGTCCGGCGCGTCCGGTTTCCTGATAATAGGCCTCGATCGATTTGGGCAGCCCGGCATGCGCGACGAAGCGGACGTCGGGCTTGTCGATGCCCATGCCGAACGCGATCGTCGCGACCATGACCATGTCTTCGGACGCGACGAAGTCGTGCTGGTTGCGCTGGCGCACCGCCGGGTCCAGGCCGGCATGGTAGACGCGCACCGGCCGCCCGGTCTTCGCCAGCGCTTCGGCCAGCCGTTCGGTCCCCGCGCGCGACTGGACATAGACGATGCCGGGGCCGGGGGTGGCGGCGATCAGGTCCGCGATCTGGCGCGTGCCATTGTCGCGCGGGGCGATGGTGTAGCGGATGTTGGGCCGGTCGAACCCGGCGACGATCAGCCCGTCCTGCGCGATGCCGAGCTGTTCGAGGATGTCGGCGCGGGTATGCGCGTCGGCGGTCGCGGTGAGCGCAAGGCGCGGCACATCGGGAAACTGGTCCAGCAACGGGCGCAGCAGGCGATAATCGGGGCGGAAGTCATGGCCCCATTCGCTGACGCAATGCGCTTCGTCGATCGCGAACAGCGACAGCGGCGCGGAGGCGAGCAGTTCGCGGAAGCTGCCGTTCGATGCCCGTTCGGGCGCGACGTAGAGCAGGTCGAGGTCGCCGCCGCGAAAGCGCGCGATCGTCTCCGCACGATTGTCGTCGGCGCTGGTCAACGTCGCGGCACGGATGCCGACGGCGGTCGCCGCGCGCAACTGGTCATGCATCAACGCGATGAGCGGCGACACCACCACGCAGGTGCCCGACAGCATCTGCGCCGGTAATTGGTAGGTCAGCGATTTGCCCGCACCGGTCGGCATCACCGCCAGCGTCCGCTGTCCCGCCAGCACCCGGTCGACCACCTGTCGCTGTACGCCACGGAAATCGGGAAAGCCGAACGTGGCCTGCAATACGGGAATAGGGTCGAGCACCATCGCGCTGCACCTAGGGATGCACAGGGGCGGCGTCGAGGGGCAGGGGCAAATCCGCCGCGCTTGCCGGCGTCAGCTTGTCCGTACCGCGCGCCATCCTTCGCCGGTGATGCCATCGTCGCCGATTGCGCCGGTAAGCACCCGTCCGCCCGCGACCAGCCGCAACGCGGTGCCGCGCAGCCCGCCGGTCACGGCAACGCCGTCCATCGTGCCCGTCACGTCCTGAAATCGCTGGTCCAGCGTCAGCATGGCGGTGCGGCCATCGGCCATCGTCACGCGCCATTCGCCGCCCGCCACGCCGGGTACGATCCATAGATAGATCCGCCGGTCGCCGACCAGCCGCTCGGCATCGGGACGCCAGTCGCCCATGTCGAACGCGTGCGCGACGATCCGCGTGCCGGGCTTCGCTTCCGTCAACAGCCGGGGGCGTAGCGCGAGGTTGATGCGGGGCAGCAGGTACAGCGTAACCACGCTCGCGTCGCGCAGCGGAATGTCGAACAGGTTCGCACGGGAAAAGCGCGCCTGTTCCTCCAGCCCGAGCAGCGCGGCGTTGCGGCGGGCGCGTTCGACCAGCGCCGGGTCGATCTCGACGCCACTGGCATTGGCTCCGCGACGGGCGGCGGCGATCGCGATGCGGCCGTCGCCCGATCCCAGATCGATCAGCATGTCGCCACGCCGGACATCGGCAATGTCGAGCATCGCATCGACCACCGGTTCGGGCGTGGGGACATAGGGCACGTCATAGTCGGCTTCGGGCGCGGCGATGCCCGTCCCGCGCAGGATGTTGCCCATGCCGTCGCCATAGGCGTTGCATCCGGTCAGCGCGGCCGCCGCCATTATCGTCAGCGCGACCCGCTTCATGCCACGATCGCTACGTCCCGCAGCCAGCGCGCGGTTTCACGCGGGCGGGTGATCGGGATCATATGGCCGCCGTCGATCAGGGTCAGCGTCGCGCCGGGGATCGCCTCCACCGTCCGCCTGCCTTGCACGTCCCGGTCGAGCAGCTTGTCGTCGCGACCGTACAGGATCGCGACCGGCGTGGCGAGGGAGGGATACCGCGCTACCATGGCTTCCGTCGCGCGGTTGGCGTCGTGAAGCTCGAACGTCGCGGCCTGATAGCTCGATGGACGCATCCCGATCGCGCCGCCGCCGCGCGTCCCGAAATCGCCGGGTACGGAGTCGGGTGCAAAGACGTGTTTCGCGATCGCCGGACCGGTCAGCATCAGCGTTGGGACGGCGACCGTCCAGCCGGTCACGGCGCGCACCGGGGCCGGCGGCGGGTTGCCGCGCAGCCATTTCGGCATCTTCGGCATCGGTCGCGTCAGCGGCGCGATCAGCGCGACCGCCCGCACCTTGCCCGGATGGTTGAGCGCCAGTGCGAGCGCGACCGCGCCACCCATCGAATGTCCCACCAGCAGCGGACGCGTCAGACCCATCACGTCGATCAGGTCGGCGATCATCCGCGCCTGTTCCTCGATCGGCGGCTGCGTACCATCGACGGTGGAATGGCCCCAGCCGGGACGATCGACGAGGATCAGCCGATAGCCCGCCAGTTCCTGGGTCAATGCGTAGGAGAAATTGCGAACCTGTCCGTACAGGCCGTGCAGCATCACGGCGACCGGCCCGTCGCCGCCGGTATCCACGACGTGCAGCCTTGCACCGGGCACGTCGACGAACTCGCCGTCGGGCGGCACGATCGCGCCGGCCGCACCCGCCGCCAGCGCTGTCCACAATATTAATCCGCCGCCGATCAGCGCGGTCGTGGTCACGGCGGTCTTCATCGATTTGTTCATAGCGATCTCCGTACCGCAGCGTACGCGCAACGGACGCAAGATATCCCGCGTACGGGATCGATGACGATTTTATGCGGTCGCCCGGCGACTAAGCCTCCGCAAGCGCTTCTTCCCGCTCGGCCGCCTGTCGTGCCCACATTTCGGTATATACCCCGCCCTTGCGCAACAACTCGCCATGCGATCCGCTTTCGGCGATGCGACCATGTTCGAGCACGATGATGCGATCGGCATGCACCACCGTCGACAGCCGGTGCGCGATCACGATCGTCGTCCGCCCGCGTTCGATCGCTTCCAGCGTGGCGAGGATGTCCGCCTCCGTCCGGCTGTCCAGCGCGCTGGTCGCTTCGTCGAGGATCAGGACCGGCGGGTTCTTCAGCAGCGTCCGCGCGATCGCCACGCGCTGTTTCTCGCCGCCCGACAGTTTCAGCCCGCGCTCGCCCACGCGAGTGTCGTACCCTTGCGGCAGGCTGGCGATGAAGCCCGCGATCGATGCGCCCTGTGCGGCGCGCGCCACGTCGTCGGGGCCGGAATCGGCACGGCCATAGGCGATGTTGTACCCGATCGTGTCGTTGAACAGCACGGTGTCCTGCGGCACGATGCCGATCGCGGCACGCAGCGACGATTGCGTCACGCCCGCGATATCCTGTCCATCGATCGTGATCCGTCCGCCGGTCGGGTCGTAGAAACGGAACAGCAGCCGGGCGAGCGTCGACTTGCCCGCGCCCGACGGCCCCACCACCGCCAGCGTCGTTCCCGCCGGCACGTCGATATCGATGTCGTCGAGAATCAGGCGACCATCGCCATAGCCGAACGAGACGCGTTCGAACCGCACATGCCCCTGTGTAACCTTCATGGCCTCCGCGCCCGGCGCATCGGTCACATCGGCGGGCGTGTCGATCAGGTCGAACATCGATCCCATGTCGACCACCCCCTGCCGAACGGTCCGGTACACCATGCCAAGCAGGTCGAGCGGCCGGAACAGCTGCGTGAGCAGCGTCGATACCAGCACCACATCGCCCGGCGAAAACTGCCCGCGCGCCCATCCGACGACGACCAGCGTCATGCCGCCCGCCAGCATCAGTCCGGTAATCAGCGCCTGTCCGATGTTGAGCATCGCCAGCGAGTTTTCGGACTTTACCGCCGCGTCGGCATAGTGCGCGACGGCGCGGTCGTAGCGCGCGGCTTCGCGCGCTTCGGCTCCGAAATATTTGACCGTTTCAAAATTCAGCAGCGAATCGACCGCATGCGCGACCGCGCCGGTATCGAGGTCGTTCATCCGTTCGCGCAGGCTGGCGCGCCAGTCGGTCACCCAGCGGGTGAAGGCGATATAGAGGACGACCATCGCCAACGTGCCGCCGACCAGCCACGACCCGAAGCGGGTGCCGAAGATCCACAGCACCAGCCCCAGTTCGAGGATGGTCGGCGCGATGTTGAACAGCAGGAAGTACAGCATCGTGTCGATGCTCTTCGTGCCGCGTTCGACCACCTTGGTCACCGCACCGGTGCGCCGGTTGAGATGGAAGGACAGCGACAGCGCATGAAGATGGCGGAACACCCCCGCCGCCAGCCGCCGGGTGGCGTCCTGTCCGACGCGTTCGAACACCACGTTGCGCAGGTTGTCGAACAGGGTGCCGGCGAAGCGCGCGGCGGCATATCCCGCGACCAGCGCAATCACCAGCCATAGCACGTCGTCGGACGGAAGCCCCGATCCCGCCGCCATCCGGTCGATCGCGCCCTGCAACGCGAACGGCGCTCCACGCACCTGCACGACCTTCGATGCGACGACCAGCATCAGTGCGGCGACGATGCGGACCTTCAGCCCCGTCGCCCCTTCCGGCCAGAGATAGGGCAGGAAACGGCGGAGCGTCGCCAGCATCGGCCGGGCGGGACCGGAGGCGGTTCGGGTATCGGGTGGCATTGCAGGTCCCATTTGGGGAACCGGTCGCGTCGGCGCAACGTGCCACCGGGAACGCATCGCCCGCTGATGGATTGGAAGGGGCAAGGAGACGGCGAATGGCACCTCTATTGTACGTCATGGCGATCCTCGGTTGCGGCGACGACGGCAGTGCGTGCAGCCGCGAACGGGTCGAACCGGCGACCTATAGCAGCGTCGCCGAATGCAATGCCGCGATGCCTGCCGCATTGGCGCGGCACACCGACCTGTCCTTTCCGGTCATCACCGCCGCCTGTCAAAGCGGCGGCGGGATGGTGGCGCAGGAACGCAAGCCGGACGCACGGCGCGACGGCTGACCGGTCCGCCGATGGCTCACGCCCGTCGGGGCGGGGCAGGGCGCTGTCTGAATGGCGAAACGGGACTGACGTGCGAAATGCTTACGGTCGACGGCGATCGTCGGGCAGCGGCAATGTTATGACCCAGGGCTGCGGTCGCGACGTGCGATCCGCGATTGCCAGCCCGTGGCACTGGTACTTCCGCCGTGCTTCCCCGAATGCGTCCGACACGCTATGCCGCAGTGCGACAGGGCAGCCTCCCCGGCTGCGGATCACCACGTGGGGGCTTCGGTGCTGCTGAAATACTATAAAGGCTCGTTCATCTTTACCGCCATCTGTCTCGCGCTGGCGGGATGGCTGGGGTGGGAACTGACCGGCAATGTCGCCGGCACGCTGGGGATCCTTTGGATCACCGCGGTGCTGGGCGTCCTGGAAGTGTCGCTGTCGTTCGACAATGCGGTCGTGAACGCGACCGTTCTTCGCGACATGGACGACAAATGGCGTCACCGGTTCCTGACATGGGGCGTGTTGATCGCGGTGTTCGGGATGCGGATCGTGTTTCCGCTGGCGATCGTCGCAATCGCGGCGGGGATCGGCCCGATCGCGGCGGTGAAGCTGGCGGCGGGCGATCCGCAGACCTATCAGCGGATCATCGAGGGCGCGCATATCGGCATCGCGGGCTTCGGCGGCGCGTTTCTGGGCATGGTCGGGCTGAACTTCTTCCTCGACCAGGAAAAGGACGTGCACTGGATCGGACCGGTCGAACGGCCGATCGCGGGACTGTCGCAGATCAGCGGACTGGCGATCGGTATCGTGCTGCTGACGCTGTACGGCGTGTCGAGTTTCCTCGGTTCCGAAGAGGCGTTGACCTATCTGGTATCGGGTATGCTCGGGCTGGTCGTGTTCATCATCGTCCATGGGCTGGGCACGGTGCTGGAAGGCGATGGCGATGCGGCGGTCGGCGCGGCGGGCCGTTCGGGGCTGGCGTCGTTCCTGTATCTCGAAGTGCTGGATGCCAGTTTCTCGTTCGACGGGGTGATCGGTGCGTTCGCTTTGTCGAACAACCTGTTCATCATCGCACTCGGCCTCGGTATCGGCGCGATGTTCGTGCGATCGATGACGATCATGCTGGTCGATCACGGGACGCTGACGCAATATCGCTATCTCGAACACGGTGCCTTCTATGCGATCATCGCGCTGGCCGCGATCATGCTGCTGTCGGCGCGGTTCCATATCCCGGAGACGATCACCGGACTGATCGGTGCCGGGCTGATCGGGCTGGCCTTCTGGTCGTCGGTACGCGCGAACCGCAAGGACCCGGCCGATCCGCTGGAAGCGGCCGACCCGGTCTCGCCGTCGGGTGCGCCGCTCGACAAGGCTTGAACGCGACCGCATCTGCCGCCATACTGACACCATTGTAAGTAATGGAGCCGGTTATGGCGACGCAGGCGATGAATGCGGACGGGATGGATGTGGTGCAGCCCATGCGGCGCGACTGGCGCACGGCATGGGCCGCGTTGCGGCGGCTGTTGGCCGATGGCAACGATACCGTGCAGGTGTTCCGCATCATGCGCGCGCTCAACGCCGATACCAGCCATCGCAACTATCGGCGGTTGCTGGACGAACCGGGTGGCGGGCGTCTGGCCTATCGCCGGATCGAACTGTCGCAGCGCTTCTCCGATCGCGTTTGGATCGACGCGCTACCCGATGGCAGCGTTGGCGCACAGTATCGCGCGTTCCTCGATCGCACCGGGTTTTCGGCACAGGGGCTGGCCGAGATCAGCTATGCCGATGGCGAGGGCTGGCGCGAGCTGGAGCATCCCGTCGCATGGTTCGGCCGGCGCGAGCGCGACGTGCACGACATCTGGCACATCCTGACCGGCTATACCGCCGAGGAGCATCTGGGCGAGGCATGCCTCGTCGCCTTTTCCTACGCGCAGACCGGTGGCCTGGGCTGGGCGGCGATCGCGCTGGGCGCGATGGTAAAATCGCTGCGCGTCACCGGTGAGCGACGCGTCGCGGCGGCGATCTGGGAAGGATATCGCCATGGTCGCCGCGCGCGGTGGTTGCATGCGGAGGATTACGAAGCCCTGCTGGCCGAACCGATCGACATGGCGCGAAAGCGGTTGGGCATCGCACCGCCCGTCCGGTATCTCGCCGCTCGCTATCGCCTTGCCGAGCAGGGGATCGACGCGATCTGATTATTTGGCGAGCGCGGCGCTGGCCTGTGCCTCGCCCGCGTCGCGCACCGCCTTCGCCCGCGCCTCGGCCTGCTGTTCGACCAGCTTCGCTTCCTCCCGGATCGCTTCGGCCCGCACCTTCAGCCGCTGCGCATCGTAATCGCCGTTCTGACCGGCCTGGTTGAGCAGCTGTTCCGATTCGACCTTCATCTGCGCCGTCTGGTTCTCCGCCGCAGCCTCGATCGCGTCGGCCTGTGCGTCCGCCTGATCGCGCAGCTGTTCGGCGTGCTGCTGCTGCGGCGTCTGCGAGCCACAGGCGGAAACGGCG
The DNA here is from genome assembly GCF_014842075.1 of Sphingomonas sp. CFBP 13720. GTDB lineage: Bacteria > Pseudomonadota > Alphaproteobacteria > Sphingomonadales > Sphingomonadaceae > Sphingomonas. Next base: position 247,823 of record NZ_JACYVA010000002.1, on the reverse strand, counting down.
AAGGCAGCAGCGGCAGCGAGGGCGAAACGGTTCATCTGAAAATCCTGTCGTAATGTCGCTGTGCCAATTCCCAGGCGCGCGGAAAGTTTCGTTGCGCTAACGGTCGCATCGCCATGCTGATACGCCTCACCCTGACCGATTTTCGCAACCACGCTGCCGTCACGCTGGAAGCAGGCAATGGTTTCAATGTGTTGAGCGGTCCCAACGGGGCCGGCAAAACGAATATCCTCGAAGCGATATCGTTACTGGCACCGGGACGAGGATTACGCCGCGCCGCATTGTCCGACATGGCGCGCGAGGGCGGGGCGGGCGGTTTCGGCGTGGCCGCCGAGCTGCCGAACGACGTCCGGTTGGGAACCGGCACCCAATCGGGCAGCCCGGAACGACGTATCGTGCGGGTGAACGGGGCGGGCGCGCCGGCGACCGCGCTGGCGGAATGGCTGTCGATCCTGTGGCTGACCCCGGCGATGGACCGGCTGTTCGTCGAACCAGCCGGCGAGCGGCGGCGCTTTCTCGACCGGCTGACCCTTGCGCTCGATCCGGGGCATGCCGCGCATGCCAGCCGCTATGACGCGGCGATGCGCGAACGCAACCGGTTGCTGGAAGACCCCGCGCCCGACCCCGACTGGCTGGCGGCGCTGGAGGCGCGGATGGTCGAACATGGTCTCGCGCTCGCAGAAGCACGGACGGCGTGCGTCGCGGCGCTCGACGGGCGGATCGCCGATGCGCCGTCCGTCGGGTTTCCACGTGCAGCGTTGCGGCTGGAAGGATGGGCGGGTGACGCCGCCCGGCTCGCCGCCGATCTTCGTGGCGGGCGGTCGCGCGACGCGGCGGCGGGTCGTGCGCTGGCCGGGCCGCACCGTGTCGACCTGATCGTCACTGATCGCGAGCGCGAGGTGCCCGCCGCACGCTGTTCGACCGGGGAGCAAAAGGCGCTGTTGCTTGGACTCGTGCTGGCGCACGCCGAACTGGTCGCGACACGCGCGGATCGTCCGCCGGCGCTGTTGCTGGACGAGGTGGCGGCGCATCTCGACCCGCAACGCCGCGCCGCGCTGTTCGCGCGCGCGGCCGGCATCGGTCAGGTATGGCTGACCGGGACCGAGCCGGGTCTGTTCGATGATATTCCGGGCGACGCGCGCCGGTTCGACATCACCGCCGGACAGGTCGCGGTCGGGCGAAGGCCCTAATAGAAGGTCAGTTCGGCGGGAACGCGCACCGGCACATCGCCCGTCGCCTTCGCATAGGCGGCGGCCACGGCCAGCCCGAGGCCGGCGGTGTGGAACGGTTTGGCGACGCAGCCGACGATCCGGGGATGCTCCGCCGTTTCCGGGCAATTGCCGCTGAGGAACAGGCACGGTACGCCCCGTTCGGCGAGTTGATACGCGACCGCAAGTCCGCTGTCGCCCAGCGCGAGCCGCACGTCGCACAGCGCCAGATCGGGAAGCTCCGCATCGGCCAGCGCCAGTGCCGCCGCCTGCGTATCGGCGATGCCCAGCACGACATGGCCGTGGAGCGTCAGCGCATCCTCGACCAGCATCGCGACCAGCGCCTCGTCCTCGACGATCAGTATCTTCAGGATCTTATCCACGACCGGACATCGGTATCGCGATAGTCAGCACGCCCGCGCCGTCGCGGACCATCGTCGCGCGCAACTGCCGCGACAGGCCCCGAACGATCCGGCTGTCGTCGAGCGCGTCGTGCGGCCGGCCCAGCGCGTCGCCCGCCAGCGCCAGGATCATGCTGTCGTCCTGCACCCCGATCGTCACCCGTTCGAGTAACGCCGCATCGGCGGGCGTCAGCAACGAATGGACCAGCAGCGCGGCGGCGGCGGCCTGTTCGACCGGCAGCGCGGGTGCCTCGGCCGCGTCGATCGCGACTTCGGCACCATCGGCGCGCTCGGCGACGGCGGTGATGAGGCCCGCCATATCGATCCGCGTCGGCGTGTCGGTCGCATAGAGTGGCCGGTGCGCCGCCGCGAGTACTTCCAGCCGGGCAGCGGCGGCGGCGAGCGCGCCGCGCGCCTCGTCACCGGTCACGTCCGCCGCACCCAGCCGCACCACCGCCACCGCCGTCTGCAGCGCGTTGCGCACACGGTGGTTGAGTTCCGCCAGCAACCGTTCGCGCACTGCGATACCGTCCCGCAACTCCGCCTCGATCTTCAGCCGGTATTTGGCGAGGGCTACATAGTGGCTGACGGTGTGCAGGAACGCGAGTTCGTCGGCATCGAACCGGTCGGCCCAGCGCCTTCCGAAGCCGAGCGTGCCGAGCAGGGTCGTGCCGTGGAGCAGCGGCGTGCAGGCATAGGCATCGATCCCCAGATCGCGGACGAATGCGACCATCGGATCGTCCGATGCTTGTATCGCGAACGCTTCCACCGCGCGTCGATCGCGCGCCGCGCACCCGCACACCGCCTGTCCTACCGCAAGCGTCGCTCCCGCCGCCGCTTCCGCCTCGGTCAGTCCGCCATGCGCCGCCAGCACCAGCATCTCGCCGTCCAGCCGGTAGTTGAAAAACACGTCCAGCCGCAGTTCCTGTGCGATCAGCGCGAACAGGCCGTCGACCATGGCGGCCGCATCCTCCGCCGCCAGCAGCCGGTCGGCCGCTTCACCCAGCAGGCGCAAGTGACGGCGCGGCAGACCATCGACGGCGATGTCGCCGGGAACGGGGCCAGCCGGAACGGTTTCGGTCATCTCCCGTGCGATACCGGGACAAGGTAAAGGATTCCATCATGAATTGGATGGAAACGGCCGATATTGACGAGTTTCCCGTTTTCTCCTATATGCCGCAGTGCAGCGACGCTTTTCAGGCAGCGTGATCGGACCATGATTGGTCTCGGCTCCGCGTCGCGGCTCCAACCGGCTTCCCTAGTCACGCGGGTCGCAATTTTTTTGCCCCGCTACCCGTACGCCCATGGCGCGCGGGTGCCGGACCCATTTCAGGAATTTTCATGTCCTTCCAGTCGCTCGGCCTGTCGAAGTCGATCCTCGATGCGCTTGCCGCCAAGAATTACGAAACCCCGACGCCGATTCAGCGCGACGCGATCCCGATCGTGCTCGAAGGTCGCGACCTTCTGGGCATCGCGCAGACCGGCACCGGCAAGACCGCCGCATTCGTGCTGCCGTCGATCGACCTTCTGACCAAGGCGAACGTCCATCGCCGTCCCATGCGTTGCCGCATGCTGGTGCTGGCCCCGACGCGCGAACTGGTCAGCCAGATCGCCGACAATGCCCGCGCCTATGCCAAGCACAGCAAGCTGACCGTCGCGACCGTGTTCGGTGGCGTGCCGGTGCCGCGCAATATCCGTGATGTCGCGCCGGGCGTCGATATCCTCGTTGCCACGCCGGGCCGTCTGCTCGACCTGATCGACCAGCGTTGCCTGGGGCTGGGCGAGCTTGAGATCCTCGTGCTCGACGAAGCCGACCAGATGCTCGACCTGGGCTTCATCCACGCGCTGCGCCGCATCGTGTCGATGGTGCCGAAGTCGCGCCAGACGCTGTTCTTTTCGGCGACGATGCCCAAGGACATTCGCGAGCTGGCCGACAAGTATCTGACCGATCCGGCGACCGTCGCGGTGACGCCGGTGTCGTCGACCGCCGAACGCGTCGAGCAATATGTCACGCACGTCCAGCAGGCTGAAAAGCAGACGCTGCTCACCATGTTCTTCCGCAATACGAAGATCGACCGCGCGCTGGTGTTCACCCGCACCAAGCACGGCGCTGACCGCGTCGTGAAGCTGCTGGCCGCCAACGGCATCCAGTCGAATGCGATCCACGGCAACAAGTCGCAGCCGCAGCGCGAAAAGGCGCTGGCCGCGTTCCGCAACGGCACCGTGCCGATCATGGTCGCGACCGACATCGCCGCACGCGGCATCGACGTGTCGGGCGTCAGCCATGTCGTGAACTTCGAACTGCCCAACGTGTCCGAACAATATGTCCATCGCATTGGCCGCACCGCGCGCGCCGGGGCGTCGGGCGTGGCGTTCAGCTTCTGCGCCGATGACGAGCGTCCGTTCCTGAAGGGGATCGAACGGCTGACCAAGCAGAAGATCGATGTCGTGCCGTTGCCGGAGGACTTCGTCGAACAGGGTGCCAAGATCAAGGCGAGCCGCGCGCCCTATGCCCCCGACCGGCCCGAGCGTGCTCCGGGCGAGCGTGGCCCGGCCCGTCCGCGCGCGACGCATGCCCATGGTGCGAAGCCTGCCGGTGGCGGTCGTGGCGGACCGGTCGGCAACCCGTCGCGCGGTGGCCAGCCGCAGCGCGCCGAGGGACAGGGTGGCGGTCGTCCGCCGCGCGAAGGCGGCGCCGGTCGTCCGGCGGGCGCAGGCGGCAACGGCGGTGGTCGCGGTCGTGGCGGTCGCGGCCGTGGCGGTGCGCCGCGCGCCTCGGCGTAACGGTCCGGTTCCTCCCCGGGGCAACCCCCGGGGAGGAACGCCTGCCTATAGTTCCCGCAGCGCCCGTGCGGGCCGCGCGCCCAGAATTGGCAGCGCGCCGAGCACGCCGATCCCGATCGTGATGCCTGCGCCTACCGCCAGCGTCGCCGCGACCGCACCATAGTCCGGCAACCAGTCGAACCCGAACATCCAGGTCACGACATACCATCCCCCGCCCAGTCCGATCGCCGCCGCCAGTCCGGCGAGGATCGTCGCCAGCACCAGATATTCGATCGTCTGCGTCGCAAGGATCTGCGCGCGCGTCGCGCCCAGCGTCTTCAGGATCACGCTGTCATAGGTCCGCGTTTCGCGCGCTGCGGTGATGGCACCGATCAGCACCGCGATGCCGGCAAGGATTGCGATCCCCGCCGCCGCCGCGATCGCCGTCGCCATCTGCGACACGACCGTGCGGACCTGTCCGATGACCTCGCGGACCTCCACGACCGACGTCGACGGGAATGCGGATGCCAGCGCTCGGGTCGTCGCGCGTTCGCGGCCCAGCGGCATCGTCACCGTCGCCGCCAGATTGTGCGGCACGTCCGACAGGGCGTTGGGCGAGAACACCATGACGAAATTGAACCCCAGCGTGTCCCATTCGATCTTGCGGAACGATGCGATGCGCGCGGTGCGTTCCTGTCCCGCGACGCTGATCGTCAGCGGATCGCCTAGCTTCAGCGCCAGCGCCTCCGCCATGCGTTCGTCGACCGACACCAGCGGCGGCCCGGCATAGTTCGCCGGCCACCATCGGCCCCGCGCGATCGCGCTGCCCGTCGGCAAGGTATCGGAAAAGGTCAGGCCGCGTTCGCCGCGCAACGCCCATGCGCCTTCGGGAATGGTCTTCAGATCGGCGACGCGCGTGGTGCCATAGGCGGTGATCGTCCCTCGCATCAACGGCGCGGTCGCAACCTCCGCATCGGCCTGTATCCCGCGCACGATCCGGCGGAAATCGCCGTCGCGTTCGGGGGGGACGTCGAGCGCGATCAGCGCGGGCGCGCGCGCGGGAACGGTGCGCGCGATATTCGCGTCGAGGCTGGTGCGGATCGCGGCCAGGAGCACGAACAGCGTCAGGCCGAGGCCGAGCGCCACGACCAGCGCCCCGGTACGCGCACCGGGTCGGTGAAGTCCGGCGATCGCCAGCCGCCACAACGGCGCACGCGGTCGGGGCAGGCGCGCCGCCGCCCAGCGGATCGCCTGTCCCAGCGCGGCGAGGATCAGCAACAACCCGGCGGCGGCGGCAAGGAACGCTGCGCCGAACCATGGCCGCTCGCTGGTCGTCAGCACCAGCAGGACGACACCGGCAAACGCCGCCCCCATCCATAGCGCCGATCGCCAGCGCGGCGCATGTCGTCCGTCGAGCGCACCGCGCAGCAACCCCGCCGCCGGCACCGCGCCCGCCGCCAGCAGCGGCGGCGCGGCAAAGGCCAGCGCGATCAGCAGGCCGTAAGCGGCGGCCTGGGCAAGCGGCAGAAGATGGATCGCGAACGCGGGGGCCACGGGCAGCACGTCCCCTGCCAGCGCGACCAGCAACGGCACGGCGGCGATACCGATAGCAAGCCCGATCGCGATACCGACCGCCGACACCGCCACGATCTGCAACAGATAGACGCGGGCGATCAGGCCCGATGTCGCGCCCAGCACTTTCAATGTGGCGATGCTGGAACGCCGGGTCGACAGATACGAGCTGACGCCGTTGCCGACGCCGATCCCGGCGATCACCAGCGCGGTCAGCCCGACGAGGATCAGGAATTCGCCCATCCGCGACAGGAACCGGTCGGCACCCGGCGACGCCCGGTCGCGCGTGCGTGTTTCCCAGCCCTGTGTCGGATACCGTTCGGTAAACGCCTTGATCGCGGCATCGGGGACATAGGCCGACGCGATGCGGTATTTGCTTTCGTACAGGCTACCCGGCGCGATCAGCCGGGTGCGGGCCAGTCCGTCGACCGACACCAGCGCGACCGCTCCAAGGGTGAAGCCTTCGCTGAGCCGGTCGGGTTCGTCGGCGATAATCCCGGCGACCGTGAACCGCGCGGTGCCGAAGCGGAGTTGTCCGCCCGGTGCGACCTTCAGCCGTTCGGCCAGCGCCGGTCCGATATAGGTCTGCGTCGGCGACAGCGGTCGGGCGGTGCCCGATCGCAGCGTCAGCGTGCCGTACAGCGGATAGACGGCATCCACCGCCTTCAGTTCGATCGGCGCGGTGTCGCCGCCGGGGGCGGCCGCCATCGACTGCATGCGCAGCGTTTCCGACACCGTGCCCAATCGGGCCATCGATCGCCGTTCGGTCGCATCGGCGGTGCGTTGCGACACCGACAGTTCGATGTCACCGCCCAGCAGCGACTGGCCGCGTGACGCAAGCTCGCCAGTGATCGCGCGGGTCAGGCTGCCGATCGCCGCCAGCGCCCCGACGCCGAGGATCAGACAGGCGAGCAACAGCCGCAGTCCGCGAAACCGCGCATCCAGTTCGCGCCGCGCGAAGCGCCATGCCAGCCGCCATTCGCTCACGATGCGGATGCGCCGGTATCGCGCGCGATCCGCCCGTCGGCCAGTTCGACCACCCGGTCGCAGCGTTCCGCCAGCACGGGATCATGCGTGATGACCAGCAGCGTCGCGTTGGTCGCGGCACGGCGTTCGAACAACAGGTCCATGATCTGTTGCCCCGTCGTGCGATCGAGGTTGCCGGTCGGTTCGTCGGCGAACACCAGCGCGGGACGACCGGCGAGCGCGCGGGCGATCGCCACACGCTGCTGCTCCCCACCCGACAATTGCGTCGGATAATGCGTCAGGCGATGGGCGAGGCCGACCGAGACCAGTTCGGCTTCCGCACGGGCAAAGGCATCGGCGACGCCGGCCAGTTCCATCGGCACGGCGACGTTCTCCAGCGCCGTCATCGTCGGCAGCAGATGGAATGCCTGTAACACGATGCCGATCCGTCCGCGCCGCGCGCGCGCCAGATCGTCCTCACCCAACTTGCCGAAATCGAGGCCGTCGATCCGGACCTGTCCGCCGCTCGCGCGCTCCAGCCCCGACAGGACGGCCATCAGCGACGACTTGCCCGACCCCGACGCACCGAGCAGCGCGACGCTGCTTCCCGCCGCGACCGACAGGTCGATGCCGTGCAGGATCGGCGTCGCGGCGTCGCCTTCGCCCAGCGTCAGGGTGACACCGCGCGCGTCGATGACCATATCGTCGGAATTGGATTGCATGGGAAAGACGCCGGTGAAGAAGCAGGGATCAGTCACATATGCGGGCGCGCTCGCCATTCTCCAAGGCGGGATGCTGCTCGGCGGGTGCGGCGGACCCGATCTGTCCGAAGGCGAAACGCGGCCGGCGGTGAATGCGACCGAATCGGCAACCCCGGCGGCGGCCGCTACCCGGACGGCGACGGTCGCCGGACCGGAACGGCTGGTGCTGGCGTTCGGTGACAGCCTGTACGCCGGATACGGCCTCGCGCGTGGCGACAGCCTGCCCGACGATCTGCAGGACGGGTTGCGTGCCGCAGGAATCAACGCCCGCGTCGTCAATGCGGGTATTTCGGGCGATACCAGCGCGGCGGGACGGCAACGGCTGGCCTATACGCTCGACCGGCTGGATCGGAAGCCCGACCTCGTCCTGCTTGGGCTGGGCGGCAACGACCTGTTGCGGCAACTACCCACCAGCGAGACACGGGCGAATTTTACGGCGATGCTCGACGAGCTCGAACGGCGCGACATTCCGGTGATCCTGACCGGCATGATGGCCCCGCCGAATCTCGGTCCCGATTATGCGGGCCAGTTCAACCGTATCTGGCCGGACATGGCCAAGCGATACGACGCGGTGCTCGATCCGTTCATTCTGGCGGGCGTGATCGGCAACCGTCAGTTGATGCTGCCCGACGGCGTCCATCCCAATGCGCAGGGCGTCGACCGCATCGCTGCACGGCTCACCCCCGTCGTCGCGGCGCGGCTGTCGAAACTATAGGAAGGGAAGTGGTGCCCGGAGACGGATTCGAACCGCCGACACTGCGATTTTCAGTCGCATGCTCTACCAACTGAGCTATCCGGGCCTTCCGGCGGACCGGAGAGAGGGCGCTGTTAGCCGCGCGGATCGCGGCTGTCCAGCCCGGTTTCGTCGTTTTCGTGTGGCGATGCCGCCGGGCCGGGAATCCGGTAGCCTTCGCCCAGCCAGTTGAGCAGGTCGCGGTCGCGACAACCACGGCTGCAAAACGGGGCGTGGTCCACATGGGCCGGGGCGGCGCACAGCGGACAGGGTTTACGGGAAGCGGGCCTGGACATGTCCGGCCGATATGGCGAGCAGCGGTTCGGCCCGCAAGATAAGCGGCGCGCCCGTGGTGCGTTCCACGGTGCCGATCCAGTCTGGACGCGCCGCGATTGCCGCGATGACCGCCGGATGCGCGGTGAGCGTTCGTTCGCCGGCGCCGCCGGTCCGTTCCGCCTGTCGCAGCAGCGCACGAGCATGCGCGGGCACTTGCACGAACAGTTCGGGGAGCGAGGCGCGGGTCCGCCGTCGCACGATCTGAAGGAAGCCGAAGCCGTTGACGGCGGTACGTTCGAACGGTTGCGGAAGGACGGCGTCGATCGCCTCCGCCGCTGCGATCCGCACCGCCTTGTCCCCAACGGTGGGCAGGTCGATGCCGATCGATCCGGCAAGGTCGAGCCGCGCGATCGCCGCGCCCGCCGCGCGCGCACCGGCGATGCACAGATCGGCGGGGGCCAGTTCGCCGTCGATGTCGATCAGCGTCATGGCCGGGGTCAGCGCGATGCTGAGCGCGCCGCCCGGAAAAGCGACCTGTCGCGTCGACGCTTCCTCGATCAGCATCGCCCAGCCCGCATCGCCCAGCACATCGCGGTCGAACGGCCCCATGATCCGCGCGCCGGGCAGGTCGGCGATCGACGGCGCATCGCCCGGCGCCGCGTCGGGGGCGGCGGGACGGGCACGGGCGCGCTTGGGCTTGCCGGGTTCGTCGAGGGCGGGGCGGGTGATCTCGATCCGCAACAGGCCGCCTTCGGTCACGGCGCGGGGCAGGGGGGCGAGCAGCGCCTCGCCATCGTCCCATGCGACGATGCCTTCGTTCCGTACCGTCATGCGGCGGACCAGACGCGCCGTCAGGATCGTGCCGGCGCGCAGCGCGTCGTCGGGTTCGATCCGTGCCTCGACGATCGCGCCATCGACAATCCGCGTGGCGCGGACCTCACCGATGCCGCGCTCGACGCACCAGTCAGCCAAGCGGTACGCCCGCCGTTTCCAGCAGCGCGCGCGTGTCGTACAGCGGCAGGCCGATCACGCCCGAATGGCTGCCGGCCAGCGTGCGGACGAACGCCTCCGCCCGGCCCTGGATCGCATAGCCACCCGCTTTCCCCAGTCCTTCGCCACAGGCGAGGTACGCATCGATTTCGCGTGTTTCCAGCCGCTTGAACGTGACGACGGTATCGCACACCCGGATGCGCGCCTGTCCGTCGGGCATCAGCAGGCAGACCGCCGTGATGCAATGATGGCGGCGACCCGACAACAGCGACAGCAGGTCGCGCTGCACGTCGGGCGTCATCGCGGGGGGAAGAATACGGCGGCCGACCGCGATGGTGGTATCGGCGGCCAGCACCGCCGTGCCGTCGACCGGACCGATCGCGCGCGCCTTCGCCTCGGCAAGGCGCAGCGCATAGGGGCGCGGAAGTTCGCCCTTCAACGGCGTCTCGTCGATGTCGGGTGCCACGACCCGATCGGGCACGGCACCGATCCGCGCGAGAAGATCGCGCCGACGCGGCGAGGTGGAGGCGAGGATCAGACGCATGGCCGCTGCCACTTCCGGCCGCGTACCGCTTACTTGAAGCGGTAGGTGATGCGACCCTTGGTCAGGTCATAGGGGGTCAGTTCGACGAGCACCTCGTCGCCCACCAGCACGCGGATGCGGTTCTTGCGCATCTTGCCGGCGGTATGCCCCAGAATCTCGTGATCGTTCTCGAGCCGGACGCGGAACATCGCGTTGGGCAACAGCTCGACCACCTGGCCGCGCATTTCGAGAAGTTCTTCCTTCGCCAAACAAATACCTCGTATGAAAACGTCCGCGCGGGGTTCCCGGGCGGCACCCCATACGCGCGAACGGCAAAAAAGGAAAGCATCATGCACCCGCCGCGCGCATTGCACGGCCGGTCGTGGGCTAAACCCGATATGGGCGGGCGGCCGTACGTTGGCAAGCATGCCGATCCGCCGTCAGGCCGGATTATGCACCTTCAGGAAATCGGCCATCGCCTTCAGGAATTGCAGCCGGTCTTCGCCACGGCTGAAGAAATGGTCGCCCAGCGGCTGTTCGATATATTGATGCGGCTTGCCCGCGCGGCGCAGTTCGGACGCCAGCATGCGCGACTGGTTCACCGGCACGCGCTTGTCGAGTTTGCCGTGCAACAGCAGGATCGGTGTCGAAAAGCTTGCCGCGCCGAAGCGGGGCGAGATCGCCTTGAAATCGGGAGCCTGTTGCCGCAGCCAGTCGCCGATCGCGCGGCCGTTGAGGAACTGGCCGTCATATTTGCGCAGCGTTTCGAGGTCGGAGACGCCGGCATAGGACACGGCACATCGATACAGCGCGCCGTCACGCTGCGCCGCGCGCATCGCGGCATAGCCGCCATAGGACGCGCCGACCATGCAGACGCGTTTGGGATCGGCAATGCCTTCCTTCGCCAGATGCGTGACGGCATCGTTCAGATCGTCCTGCATCTTGAGGCCCCATTCGCCGGCCCCCTTGCGTGAAAAGACCTCGCCATAGCCCGACGACCCGCGATAATTGGGCTGGATCACGACATAGCCCAGCTCCGCCAGATATTGCGACCACCAGTCCCAGCCTTCGCTGTCGCGCGCCGCCGGGCCGCCGTGCGGCATGACGATCAGCGGCAGGTTCTTCTGACCCACACGGTGGCGCGGCATGGTCAGCACCGATTCGATCGACGTGCCGTCGCGCGCGGCATAGCGGATCGTGGTCACCGGGGAGAGGACGCGCGCCTGCAGGCTGCTGCTGTTCCACGCGATGCGTTGCATGCGATCGCCCGCGCTGTCCCAGTAATAGAGCGCGCCAGCCTGCGACGGCGATCCGACCTCGATCAGGAAGCGGGTGCGCGCCTGGTTCCACGACACGATCCGCGCCCGGCGGCTGCCGACCGCCTTGTCGACATGGCCCTGCAAGGTCTTGAGCGTTTCATCGAACCAGACGGCACGGCTGTAGCGATCGGTGACCGCGACGCCGGCGATGTCGTTTTCCGCCGCATTGTCGAAGATCGAATCAACGTCATATCCATCGAGCGAATACAGCTTCTTGACCGGCGCGAGATCGGGCAGCGACACCTGATAGACGGCGGTGTAGCCGTCGGCATCGTCGAAAGCGATCGCGGTGCCATCGGTGCGGAAGGTGAGCGGGATGGTCAACCCGTCGCTGTCCTTGCGCGTCTTGCGGGCGATGACGCGAAACGATTCGGCATTGTTCGCGCGGTAGAGCAGCGCCGATTTGCGCACGGCATCGTCATATCGATACGCCGCGCGCACCTGTCCGTTGCCGTCGGCATACCAGTCGCGGACATTGGGAATGCCGGATGCGACCCGGCGCGACTTGCCGGTCGATACATCGACCTCGAATACCGAAGGGTTCCAGTCGTCTTCCGCATCGATCCCGGTCTGACGCGACAGGAGGATGCGCGGCGTTCCGTCCTTCGCGGTCCACAGCACGTCGTCGGCGCGCAGCCCGGATTTGTCCCAGGCGATGCGGTTCACCGTCTTCATGTCCGCGCTCAACCCGATCACGCGGGTGACGTACACATCGATGCCGTACAGCTTCATCTGCGTGCCGACACCGATGACCAGCCAGCCGTCATTGACCCACCGCCACCAGTTGATGTCCAGATCGTCGCCCGCGCCCAGCGAGCGCGGTGCGCCGCCGCCGAACAGCGGCGTCACGACCAGCGTCTGTTTTCCGCCGATCACATGTTTCGACACCACCAGCGTACCGTCGGGCGACAGCTTCGGCGTTTCGATCGCGGGGGGTGCGGCGAATACCTCCACTGGGATCGGCGCGCTTGCGGCGGGCGGAGTCGGGGTCGCCTGCGGCGGCATTCCGGCGAATGCGGTTCCGGCGACGGCCAGCCCCAACAGCAATCCATAACGCATCGACGTCGATCTCCCCCCGTACGGCCGGGAGCGGTCCGATGCCCCGGCGACGTCGCAGCCCCCCGCGCGTCGCGGCGGTTGTGAAACGGCTTGGGACGGAGTGCAATCGTCTTACGGTATGTGGCGCTCGGGTTGAGCGGGTCGGGCAGATCGGCTGGCAGTGCGGCGGGTCAACAGGCCGTTCGTACCGTTTGAGGGCCGATGCGCCAAAAAGGACCGTGCGGGTTCCACGAACCGATCGAAGCACGGCATGTCGGCCGGCCGCCGCCCATCGCGACCGGCCATCGATCCTATCCCGCGCCGCCGCCCGCCAGCGCGGTCAGCAACAGCAACGCCACGATATTGGTGATCTTGATCATCGGATTGACCGCCGGGCCGGCGGTGTCCTTGTACGGATCGCCGACGGTATCGCCGGTGATCGCCGCCTTGTGTGCTTCCGATCCCTTGCCGCCGTGATTGCCGTCCTCGATATATTTCTTGGCATTGTCCCATGCGCCGCCGCCGCTGGTCATCGAAATCGCGACGAACAGCCCCGACACGATCACGCCCAGCAGCATCGCGCCCAGCGTCGCGAAGCCCTGCGCCTGTCCGGCGACCCACGTCATGACGTAATAGACCGCGATCGGCGACAAGACCGGCAGCAGCGAGGGGACGATCATCTCACGGATCGCGGCGCGGGTGACGATATCGACGGTGCGGCCGTAATCGGGGCGGCTGGTGCCCGCCATGATGCCGGGATCGTCGCGGAACTGTGCGCGGACATCCTCCACCACCGATCCCGCCGCACGACCGACCGCCGTCATGCCGAACGCCCCGAACAGGTACGGCAGCAGCGCGCCCAGCAGCAGCCCGACGATGACGTACGGGTTGGACAGCGAAAAATCGACGGTCAGGTCGGGAAAGAACAGTTTCAGATCGGTGGTGTACGCCCCGAACAGCACCAGCGCCGCCAGTGCCGCCGACCCGATCGCATAGCCCTTCGTCACCGCCTTCGTCGTGTTGCCGACCGCGTCCAGCGCGTCGGTGCGGTGGCGCACCTCGTCCGGAAGGTTCGCCATTTCGGCGATGCCGCCGGCATTGTCGGTGACCGGGCCGTACGCGTCGAGCGCGACGACCATGCCGGCCAGCGCCAGCAGCGCGGTGGCGGCGAACGCGACGCCGATGATCCCCGCCAGCTGGTACGACGCGATCACCGCGATCACGATCACCAGCGTCGGCAGCGCAGTCGATTCAAGGCTGATCGCAAGCCCCTGGATCACGTTGGTGCCGTGGCCGGTGACGCTGGCCTTCGCGATCGATTTGACCGGGCGATAGGCGGTGCCGGTGTAATATTCGGTGATCCACACCAGCGCCCCGGTGACGCCTAGCCCGATCATCATGCACCAGAACAGGTCCATCCCGGTGAACGCCTGTCCGCTGACCGCTGCCGCCTGCGAACCCGCCGCGCCCTCCACGGTCAGCGTATCGCCTGCGGGGTCGAGGAACCCGGCACCGCCGATGACCGCGTTCAGGTCGCCCAGCGTTTGTTGGCTGACCAGATAGATCGCCGGGATGGCGAGGATGACGGTGGTCCAGAAACCCTTGTACAGCGCCCCCATGATCGATCCACGCCCCAGCCGGACCATATAGGTCCCGACGATCGAGGTCAGGATACACACACCGCCGACGATCAGCGGCAGCGCCATCAGCCGCAGCAATTGTTCGGGCGGTGCCTGTACCAGCAGCGCGATCGACACCATGGTCAGGCCGATGGTGACGACATAGGTTTCGAACAGATCAGCAGCCATGCCTGCGCAATCGCCGACATTGTCGCCGACATTGTCGGCGATGACGGCGGGGTTGCGCGGATCGTCCTCCGGGATGCCCGCTTCCACCTTGCCCACCAGATCGGCACCGACGTCCGCCGCCTTGGTAAAGATGCCGCCGCCCAGCCGCGCGAAGATCGAGATGAGCGATGCGCCGAACGCCAGCGCGGTCAACGCCTCGACGATCTCGCGGTCGCCCGGACCGTGACCGGCGATGGCGACCAGATACCAGAACACACCCGCGATCGACAGTAGCCCCAGCCCGGCGACCAGCATGCCGGTGATCGCGCCGGATCGGAACGCCAGCGTCAGCCCGCCCTGAAGACTGCCGCGCGCTGCTTCTGCCGTGCGGACGTTCGCCCGCACCGATATCTCCATGCCGACATAGCCGGCCACGCCCGACAGGATCGCGCCGATCAGGAAGGCGACGGTCGACAACGGGCCGAGGGTCGGGAACAACAGGATGGCGACGATGACGCCGACGATCGCGATGGTGCGATATTGCCGGCCCAGATAGGCCTTGGCCCCTTCCTGGATCGCGGCGGCAATATCCTGCATCCGGGCGTCGCCGGGCGATGCGCGCAGCACCTGGATGCTGGTGACAATGCCGTACAGCACCGCGACCACGCCGCAAAGCATGGCAAGATAGACGAACGTCATGCGCCAAATCCCCTCCTGTGGAGGATCGCCCGGCTGTGTCGTCGGGTCGAACCCAGTGCGCGGCAGCTTATGCGGATGGGGAAACGGCGCAAGGGGCAAGATCGCCTTCGACGTAGCGAAGACCGGTCAGCCATGGGTATAACCGAGCCGATCAGGCAGGGGCACCGGGGTGCCATCCTGTACCAGCGTCAATCCGCTGCCCGCCGCGAACGTGCCGACGCGCGTCGCGCCGACCGGCGGCACCGTATCGACGGGACAGGCGAACAACAGTTCGTAATCGTCGCCGGCCGTCGCCGCCGCCAGCGCGTCGTGGCCGAACGCGACCAGCTCCGGCGATAGCGGCACGGCGGCCATATCGACTCTCACGGCCAGCCCGCTCGCCGCCGCCATACGCGCCGCATCGATCAGCAGGCCGTCCGACACGTCCATCATCGCGTGCACCACGGGTGCCAGCGCGCATCCTTCGGCGAGACGGGGTTCGGGGCGGCGATACCGCGCCAGCAACCGCGACGGACCCGCCGCACCTTGCGCGATCGCCAGCCCTGCGCCGGCATCGCCGATCGTCCCCGTCACCCACAACGCGTCGCCCGCGCATGCGCCGTCGCGGCGAGGCGCGTTCTGCGCGCGCCCGATCGCGGTCAGCGACAACATGCGCGGCGCACCGACGGGCAACCGCACCGTATCGCCCCCCAGCAACGGGCAGTCGAACCGCCGCAACACGACATCAAGTCCGCTCAGGAACGCACGGTCCCACGCATCCTCGCCGACCGGATAGCCGAGCATCGCTCCCACCGGCGTCGCGCCCTTTGCCGCCAGATCGGACAGGTTGGTCGCTACCAGCTTCCACGCGACGTCCTTCGCCGGATCGGTATCGAGGAAATGAACGCCCTGCACGATCATGTCCTTGGTCAGGATCAGGTCGCCCAAATGCGCGGTATCGTCGCGCAGGTCGTGCGCGGCGGCGTGAAGGGGCAGGGTACGCAGCGCGGCGACGAAGTCGGCTTCGGTCATCCCCGCGTGTTGCGCCACGCCCCCGCCCCAAGTAAAGCGCGCGCTTCCATGACAGATCCGATCATCATCGCCGTGCCCAAAGGGCGTATCCTCGACGAGGCGATGCCGTTGCTGGCGCGCGCCGGAATCGTGCCCGAAGCCGCCTTTTCCGATCCCGACAGCCGGGCGCTGCGGTTCCGCACCGACCATGCCGACATCGACCTGATCCGCGTGCGCGCGTTCGACGTGGCGACGTTCGTGGCGCATGGGGCGGCGCAACTGGGCATCGTCGGGTCGGACGTACTGGCGGAGTTCGATTATTCCGAACTCTACGCGCCGGTCGACCTGAAGATCGGGCATTGCCGCATCTCCGTCGCGGAACCGGCCGATCTGGCGGCGGGCGACGATCCGCGCGGATGGAGCCATGTGCGGATCGCCACCAAATACCCCTACACCACCCGCCGCCATTTCGCGGCGCGCGGCGTTCAGGCCGAATGCGTCAAGTTGAACGGCGCGATGGAACTGGCCCCGGTACTGGGCCTTGCGCCGCGTATCGTCGATCTGGTGTCGTCGGGCCGGACGCTAAAGGAGAACGGGCTGGTGGAAGTCGAAACGATCGCGGAGGTCACCTCGCGCCTCGTCGTCAATCGCGCGGCGTTCAAGACGCGTGCGCAGGTGGTGCCGCTGGTCGATGCGTTCCGCCGGGCGGTGGCGGCATGATCCGGCTCGACGCAGCCGCAGCCGGCTTCGCGCAGGACTTTACCGCGCTGGTCGATGCCCGGCGCGAGGCGGACGGCGACGTTGCGCGCGACGTGGCGGCGATCCTGCGCGCGGTGAAGGACGATGGCGACGCGGCGGTGCGCGCGTTCACGCAGCGGTTCGATCGGCACGACCCGGAAGAGAGCGGCTGGCAAATCGATCGCGCGACGTGCGACGCGGCGCTGGCCGGGCTGGACCCGACCCTGCGCGCTGCGCTCGAACTCGCGCATGGGCGGATCGTCACCTATCACGCCAAACAGCGTCCGGCGGACAGCGACGGTGTCGACGATGCCGGGGTCCGGCTGGGCGCGCGGTGGCGGGCAGTCGCGGCGGCGGGGGTCTATGTTCCCGGTGGTCGCGCGGCCTATCCGTCGTCGGTGCTGATGAACGTCGTGCCGGCAAAGGTCGCGGGCGTGGAGCGGATCGTGATGGTCACGCCGACGCCCGACGGACACGTCAATCCGCTGGTCCTCGCCGCCGCCGCGCTGGCGGGCGTGGACGAGGTGTGGCGGATCGGCGGGGCGCAGGCGATCGCCGCGCTAGCCTATGGCACCGGGCGCATCGCCCCGGTCGACGTCGTCACCGGCCCCGGCAATGCGTGGGTCGCGGAGGCCAAGCGGCAGCTATACGGCGTGGTCGGGATCGACATGGTCGCGGGACCGTCCGAGATCGTCGTGGTGGCGGACGGCGCGAACGATCCCGAATGGATCGCCGCCGACCTGTTGAGCCAGGCCGAACACGACCCGACCAGCCAGTCGATCCTGTTCACCGACGATGCCGCGTTCGGCGACGCGGTGGCGGCGGCGGTCGATCGGCAGATCGCGGAGCTGGCGACCGGCGCGGTGGCGCGCGCCAGCTGGGACGCCAATGGCGCGATCGTCGTGGTCGACACGCTGGCCGCCGCGATGCCGCTGGTCGACCGGCTGGCGCCCGAACATCTCGAACTGGCGGTCGGCGATCCCGAACCGTTGTTCGACATGGTCCGCAACGCCGGATCGGTGTTCCTCGGCCGGCATACGCCCGAAGCGGTCGGCGACTATGTCGCCGGGCCGAACCACGTGCTGCCGACCGGCCGGCGTGCGCGCTTCGCATCGGGGCTGTCGGTGCTGGACTATATGAAGCGCACCAGCTTTCTCGGTCTCGATGCCGCCGCACTGGCGCGGATCGGGCCGGCGGCGGTGACGCTGGCCGGGGCCGAAGGGCTGCCGGCGCACGCGCGGTCGGTGGCGATCCGGCTGTAATCGATTCGACCCGGGGCGTCGTCGCCCTTATTGGACAGGCTTATGAACACGAAGAATACCCGTCCGCGCGGTGCCCGACAGGCCCGCGCCGCCGCCCGGCTCGCCGCCGTTCAGGCGCTGTACCAGCACGAGATGGAAGCGACGCCGATCCCGTCGCTGCTGCACGAATTCCACCAGCACCGGCTGGGCGCTACCATCGAGGAAGTGGAATATGCGGAAGCCGACGTCCAGTTCTTCGACGACATCGTCCGCGGCGTCGACGCCCGGCGCGAGGAAATCGACGGGCTGATCGCATCGAAACTGTCGACCGGCTGGACGCTCGACCGGCTGGACAAGCCGATGCGGCAGATCCTGCGCGCAGGGACGTACGAGCTGCTCGCCCGGCTGGACGTGCCGGTAGCGGCGGTCATCAGCGAGTATCTCGACGTGGCCGATGCGTTCTACGACCGGCGCGAAAAGGGGTTCGTCAATGGGCTGCTGGATTCGGTCGCGAAGACGGTTCGCAACTGAAGGGGGCGGGGGCGACCGGTACGGGTCAGCCCTCTTCCTCGCACGAATTACCGGTTTTCTGCTCTTACGTAGCTCGCCGAAGCTACAGGATCGCAGCGCTATTTCGGCTTCAACCGCGTAGCCGATCTGGCAAGTCTCAAAAAATGTGCATTTCAGGGTGATCGGTAAAGGCGGTCGTGCAGAAAGCGATCAGGTAGCCGAAGAGCCGTCTATCCGACGGCGGCGTCCAGCTGATCTCCTATCGAGAACGGTCGGCGAACATAATGGTGCTGCCATGCAGGTGCCAGCCGATCCAGCATTTCGGCTTCGACGGCGCCCAGAACGTAGAAGGAGCCACGTTTCCAGACGCTAAGTCCTTGATCGTTCATTGCTCGCAGGCTGGTAGATAACGCAGCCCAGCGATCTGCTGCGACCGCCGCAACGCCTTTGTCGGTACGGCCAGCAATTTGCGCAAGCTTCAGCTCCGACCAGCGAGCGACACCTTCCTGGCCGACTTGAAATTCGTAATAACTCCACGCTGCCTCTCCCGCCGCCGTTTGCGCGGATCGACGTGCTGCCAGATACGCCACGGCGAGTTCACGATTCTGATCGGGACGCTGGTTGGCAAGGAAGGCCAGCGCACGACCGTTCATATCCGCGAACGCAGCCGCCACTTTCGGGTCTGCATAGGGGAATGGGTAGCTGAGTATCCATTGTGTCCCTTGCTGGCCCAGAGACCGGCCGGCTGCCGACACAGCATTCAGGTAACCGGGCAGGGACGCTTGGTACTGATGGAACGTTTCATGAAGTAATGTGACGATCCACTCCGACCGCGAAGATTCCAGTGCGTCGGGCAGCCCGATCTGAATGACAGGTTGTCCGTCCAGATCGGTGGCAGCCGCAAGGTCGACCGGCAATTGCCGATTTCGGACCTGCATATTGCATCCTGTCATTTTATCGATCGGCAGACGCCGAAAGCCTTTTGCCGGCCGGCCGCAGAATAGCACTTCGCGAGTCGGTTCGATTAGTTGCACCGGTATGGAAATTCGCGAATAATCCGGCCAGATTCCATCTCCCGAATGGCTGACGATTTCCCGCGTGTCCCGGATCATTGTCCGGACGGGAGCAGAAGGTGTCACGGATGTGGCGGATGCGCCTAGCATGGCGAGGGTCATGAACATTACGAAGTTAGATCGTATAATATTTGTATTTGCAACCTGTTCGGGGTTCGGAAAGCTTCGCCACCGGAATTAGTAGCATAGAAATAGCCCTGTCGAGCAGGCGGACCATCATTTCGCAGCCCGCCATACTCAACGGTCGCCGGCTACCCCCCATCAACCCGTCACGGATAGCTGACGGTCTTCGGCACTTCCGGGATCGGAATGAACTCGACCGAATCGTCGGGCACCTTGGGGAAACGGCCGGCTTTCCAGTCCTGTTTGGCCTGTTCGATCCGGTCGCGGCGCGACGATACGAAATTCCACCAGACCAGTCGGGGTGTGGCGAACGCTTCCCCGCCGCACAGCATGACGCGAGCGCCGCCGCGCGACCGCAGCGTCGCCGCGATGCCGGGACGCAGGACGTACAGCGTCATCGGTTCCAGCGTCGCGCCGTCCAGTTCGGCATCGCCATGCGTCAGGTACAGCGCGCGTTCGTCGGCACCTGCATCGATCGGGATCGCACCGCCCGTGTCCAGCACGATATCGGCATAGATCGTCGCGGCATATTGCGTGGTGGGTGCGCTGGCACCCCACAAATCGCCCATCACGACGCGCGCGGTCGCGCCCGATCCGGTGACGACCGGCAGGTCGGCGGCGGCGACATGCTCGAATGCCGGGTCCATTTCCTCGCGATCCTCGGGCATGGCCAGCCATGTCTGGATGCCCGACAGCACGGGGCCGCCCGCACGTTCGTCGGACGGGCTGCGTTCGGAATGAACGATGCCATGCCCGGCGGTCATCAGGTTGACGGCACCCGGTTCGATCCGCGCGAACGTGCCCAGCGAATCGCGATGGTCGATCGCGCCGCCGAACAGATAGGTCACGGTCGACAGGTTGATATGGGGATGCGGACGCACGTCGATCCCTTGTCCCGGATCGAGTTCGGCCGGTCCCATCTGGTCGAAGAAGATGAACGGGCCGACCATCGTCCGTGTTTTGGTGGGCAGCGTGCGGTGGACCTTGAACCCGCCAAGGTCGTGGGTGATCGGCTGGATCGTCTGAAGAAAGAAGCGGTCGTTTTCCATCAGCGGGCTTTCGGTTCGGTCGGGAAGGAATGGGTCATGCGGCATCGCCGGGCGCGCGCGCGCGGATCGCCAGCGCGTGGATTCGCGTCGCCAGCAGATCGGCCAGCGCATGGTTGACCAGCCGCTGGCGCGCAACCCGCGACTGGCCGGCAAAGCGGGGTGATTCGATCGTGACGGAGAAATGCGTTTCCCCCGTACCGTCGTCGCCCATATGGCCGGCATGCTGGTGGCTGTCGTTGGTGACGGTCAGGTGCGACGGATCGAGTGCGGCGGTGAGCCGGGCGGCGATCAGATCAGCGAGCGGAGCGGTGGTCGTGTCGGTCATCATGCCTATATAACCCGTTTTGCCAAAGGGAGTCGCGTGGCGCGCGAGAAGATCAGCAAGGACCGCCCCACCGCCCGGTTTCACGGGCGCGTCGATGCGAACGGACGACCATGCGAGGTGCCCGGCTGCCCCGAATCGGGCGAGTTCCGTGCGCCTCCGCTGGAAGGTGCGCCGCAGGGCAGCGAGCGGCCGTCGGGCTATCGCTGGTTCTGCCTCGACCATATCCGGCAATTCAATGCGGGGTATAACTACTTCGCCGGCATGACGGCCGAAGAAATCCACGACGCCCAGCGGCCCTATGCCGGGTGGGAGCGCGAAACCCGCGCGTTCGCGCATGGCGGCGCGGATCGCGGGCCGGCATGGGCGGACTTCGCCGATCCGCTCGACGCGATCGGCGCGAAATACCGGACCGGCATGGGCGGCGCACCGCGCGCCGACCGGCGCGACGGGCGGGCGCTGACTTCGGCCGATCGCTCCGCGCTGAAGGTCATGGGGCTTGAGATCGACATCGACCGGACCGCGTTGCGCAAACGCTATTCGGAGCTGGTGCGGCGCTACCATCCCGATCGCAACGGTGGCGACCGCAGCCACGAGGCGGCGTTGCAGAAGGTGCTGGCGGCGTATCAGCAGTTGAAGGGATCACCCGCCTTCGCGTGATGGCGTCACGCCAGCCGCTGCGCCACCGCCTCCAGCTGCTGCGCGACGGCGCCCCATCCGCCCTCGAACCCCATGTCCGCATGCATCCGGGCGGTGTCGGCGTCCCAATGCCGGGCGGCGGCGCGGTAGAGGGTGTGGTCGCCATCGGCGGCGAAGGTGAAGACGCCGACGAACGCCAGTTGCTGCACCTGCGGCTGCCAGCCGGGGGCGATCGCGTTGGTGAACACGATCCGTTCGTGCGGCACGACGTCGAGGATCACGCTTTCGCCGGTCATTTCCTCCCCGCCCGGGCCGCGCATCGTGGTGGCGAAGCGACCGCCGGGGACGAGATCCAATGCGAGCAGTTCGGTGCGCCACGGCACCGGGCACCACCATTCCGCCAGATGTCCGGTCCATGCGGACCACACCGCCGCCAGCGGTGCTGCGATGCGACGTTCGATGGCGAGTTCGTGACCGGTCATGCCCGCGCTCCCACCAGTCCGAAGCGGACGCCTTCCGGGTCGGTCGCGGTCAGCGAAAAGGCGCCGCCGGGAATCGGGTCCGGTCCATGCACGACGGTGCCACCGCCCTGCGCGATGCGGCCGGCGGCGGCATCGATATCGTCGACGAGGAAATAATATAGCCAGCCCGGCCGTCCACCCGGCGGCACGTCCATCGCCGCACCGATGACCGCGTCGCCCGCTCGCACGAAGCGATATTCGCCCAGCGATCCCATCGGCATGCCGCCATCCTGTCGCCAGCCGAACCGATCGCCGTAGAATGCGATCGCGGACTGCGAATCGGGCGCGCTCAGTTCGTTCCACACGACGTGGCCGGGGGTGGCGTGGGTATCACCGGCGAACGCGCGCGAGACGTCGGCGGTCGCGCCGCGCATCACGTACAGCGCACTGCCGTCGGGATCGGCCAGCAGCGCGAGCCGCCCGACGCCGGGAATATCGGTAGGCGGCATGTGCACCTGCCCGCCATTGGCCGCGAAATCGGCGGCAGTGGCGTCGACATCGTCGATCCCGACATAGCCGAGCCATGTCGGCCCCGGCATCCCGGCGGGCATGGCCATCAGCCCGCCGATCCGGTCGCCATCGGGCGCGACCATCAACCGATAGTCCATGCCGGGCATGCCCGATGGCTCCACCCGCCACCCGACGACATCGCCATAGAATGCCGCCGCCGCATCGGGATCGCGCGCGACCAGTTCGTACCAGACGAAGCCCGCCGCGCCGCTCACGCCGCCGGCTCCGTCCGCATGTCGACGACGGGCTCGAACCCGCCATAGACCATGCGCTTGCCATCGAACGGCGCATCCCGGCTGCCGAGCCGGTCGTCGGCCATCACACGGCCCCACCCGGCGTTGCGCGCGTCCTTCGACGGCCATTCGATCCATGCGAACACGACCGTCTCGTCCGGCTGCAACTGGACCGCGCGCGCGAAATCGGTGCGCGTGCCGGCGGGAACGTCGTCGCCCCACGCCTCGACGACGCGCACCGCCCCGTGATCGCGGAATACCGCTGCATTATGGGCGGCGAAGGCGGAGTAGGCGTCGCGTGCGTCGCTCCGCACGGGGACAAGTACGCCGTCGACATAGCCGGTCGTCGCATGAATCCGTTCGTCGAGGATCGGCAGAAACCCTCCGAAGATCATGCGTGCGCCGTCGAACGGCATCGGCATGTCGTGCAGCCGCGCGTCGTTCATCAATTGCTGCTGTGCCGCGTCGCGCGTGGCGCGATCGGGATATTCGACCCAACTGAACACGACCGCTTCGTCGTCGCCGCATTCGACGGAGCGGGCGAAATCGGTCCGTGTGCCGGCGGGCACGTCGTCCGCCCAGCATTCGACCTGACGCGTTGCGCCGGCCTCCGCAAACACGTCCCACGCCGCGCGGGCGTGCGCGATGAAGGCATCGCGATTGGCGTGCGGCACCGCCGCCACGAAACCGTCTACATACGACATGGACCGTCTCCTTCGAGAATCATGCGGGCAGGTTGCAGAAGATCGCGATGCCGGTGACGAGGAATCCAGCAAGACCGAGCGTGAAAGGGCAGCGTTTCACGCCCGGAGATCCGGCGTGGGCAGGCGTACGGGGTTCGGTATCGCATCACGTTCCCTGAATGCACGATTCGGTTTGGTTTGTAGTGGGTGCGCCCGATCGTTACATGTTGCAACGATGAAGTTAGAAAAAGTAACCGAGAACGGTCGACGTCGGTATGACGACGCATGCGGCGCGGCGCTGGGCATGGATTATGTCGGGGAACGCTGGGCGCTGTTGCTGATGCGCGAACTGTTGCTGGGGCCGCGGCGGTTCGGCGAATTGCGGTCCGGGTTGCCAGGCATCAGTGCGAACGTGCTTACGCAACGGCTGACCGGGCTGGAGGCGGCGGGAATCGTACGACGCGAACGGTTGCCGCCGCCCGCCAGCGCGCAGGTCTATGCGCTGACGCCATGGGGGATGGAAAGCGAGCCGGTGGTGCTGGCGCTGGGGCGCTGGGCGCTGCGGTCGCCCGCGCACGATACTTCGCTGCCATTTTCGCGGGTGTCGTTGATGCTGTCGCTGCGGATGCTGATGGTGCAGGAACGCGCGGCGGGCTTTACCGCGACCGTGGCGTTCCATCTGGGCGAGGAACGCTATGTCGCGCGGCTGACGGCAGGGGACCTGCGGGTGTGGCGTGGCGAGGTCGACGCGCCGGACGCAATTCTGGCGGGAGAGACGGCGGCGTTCAAGCCGGTGCTGTACGGCGGCATGCCGCTGGCGGTGGCCGAAGCGACCGGGCGAATCGCCGTCGCGGGGAACCGTGCGGTCGCCGAACGGTTCACCGGCCTGTTCCGCCTGCCCGACAAGGTTGAGTAGCGCGGGCGGTTCGTCCTAAAGAGCGGCCACGGCCCGGCCGAGGCCCGCGAAAGGCACGCATGACCACCACCGATACAATGCCCGATCCCAGCGATACGACGATCCTGCCTTCCCCCGACCGGATGGTGAAGGTGCGCGACGTCTTCGGCATCGATTCGCCGATGGAAGTTCCGGCGTTCTCGATCGCCGACGAGCGCGTTCCCGACACCGATCCGGCCTATGTCTTCGATCCCGACACGACGCTGGCGATCCTTGCCGGCTTTGCCCATAACCGGCGCGTGATGGTGCAGGGCTATCACGGCACCGGCAAGTCGACGCACATCGAACAGGTCGCGGCACGGCTCAACTGGCCGTGCATCCGCATCAACCTCGACGCGCATATCAGCCGGATCGACCTGATCGGGCGTGACGCGATCGTGCTGCGCGACGGACAGCAGGTGACGGAGTTCCGCGAGGGGCTGTTGCCATGGGCGTTGCAGACGCCGACCGCGCTCGTCTTCGACGAATATGACGCGGGGCGGCCCGACGTGATGTTCGTGATCCAGCGCGTACTGGAAACCGAAGGCAAGCTGACGCTGCTCGACCAGAACCGCGTGATCCGGCCCAACCCCTATTTCCGGCTGTTCGCGACCGCGAATACGGTCGGTCTGGGCGATACCAGCGGGCTGTATCACGGCACGCAGCAGATCAATCAGGGCCAGATGGATCGGTGGAACATCGTCGTCACGCTCAATTATCTGCCCGCGCAGACCGAGGCGCGGATCGTGCTGGCCAAGTCGGGCGAGTATGACAAGAAGGGCGGCAAGGAGACCGTCGAGAAAATGGTGCGCGTCGCGGACATGACGCGGCGCGGCTTCGTCAACGGCGATATATCGACGGTCATGTCGCCGCGTACCGTCATCACGTGGGCCCAGAACGCGTTGATCTTTGGCGACGTCGGCTTCGCGTTCCGCCTGTCGTTCCTGAACAAGTGCGACGAGGCCGAGCGCGCACTGGTCGCCGAATATTACCAGCGCGTGTTCGGCAAGGATCTGCCGGAAAGCGTGGTCGGCAAGGCGTAATCGCCGACCTGAAACCGCCATGCCGCGATGATGGGCGGATTGACACACCTGTCAGTACCGCCCACCTTCGTGGCATGGCACATCAACATCCGCTCGCGGTCAGTATCGGCGACATCGACCATATGGGCCATGTGAACAACGCGGTGTACCTGTCGTGGGTGCAGGACGCGGTCGTCGCCTATTGGGAATGCGTCGCGCCCGCCGAGGCAGTGGCCCGCCACCTGTGGGTCGCGCTGCGCCACGAGATCACCTATCGCCGGCCCGCCTTTCTCGACGACACGATCGTTGCGACGGTGATCGCCGAACGGGTCGAGGGCGTGCGCGCCTATTTCTCGACGTTGATCCAGCGTGGCGAAGAGGTGCTGGTCGAAGTCAAAAGCACGTGGTGTTCGCTCGATTCGGAAACGAAGCGTCCGGCGCGGCTGGCGCGCGACGTCGTGCGGCGGTTCCTGCCCGAATAACGCTTTCGTTTTTTGCAATCACGATAAGGACCTGTGCAGTTGCGATGGTGCGCTGCACAACGGTATCAATCCGGCAACGAAACGACGCCGCCGCGTCGATCCAGAAACCGGAGAAACACCATGCGCGCCTTTGTGATCGCTGCCGCCTTCCGTGTCGCCCTCGTCGCCACCGGCATGCTCGTTCCCGCCATCGCCGCCCAGGCGAACGAGGTCGAGCGCGAAGGATACAAGTTCGATTACACCAGCGCAGTGACGAAGGACGGCGCGACCGTGCTGAGCGGCACCGAGACCGTGAGCGGCGAACCGTTCCGCTTCGTCGTGCGCGATCGTCTGGTCACCGGCAACGTCGACGGCCGCCCGGTGCGCTTCCGCATCGCCAAGCCGCTGAACGGTGGCAAGCTGGTCGCCAGCCGCTAAGCATTTCCGTCCGCAAGGATGGCGCGACGCCCGTCCCCCGCAAGGGGGCGGGCGTTTCTGCGTCGGGCGCTATGCGGCAATGCGGACGACCGGATATCGACCGGTCGTCTGCCATGCATGCTACGTTACCCGTGGATTGCGCGTGCTGCACCGCCCGCCGCTTCAATAGGCGATGCGCCACAGCCTTAGCGGCGAACCCTTGGGCAGCGGGACGGGGGTCAGCCATGCGGGCACCTTGCCCTTCGCCAGTTGCCCATAGAAGCCGTTCGGGGCGCGCGAGCGATAGATGGTGGTTTCGGCCATGTTCGGGCAGGTCAGCACATAGCGGGCACCGTGCCGCTTCGCGATCGGACGGAAGTCGTCGACGCTACCCTGAAACGCATGGTGCACGTCTAGGATCGCCTGCCCGTTGCGATGATAGGGGCCGGTGATGCCGTCGTGATGCGTCGCGACGATCAGCCGTGGTCCCAGATCGACATGGGTGAACATCACCGCGCGCGGTATCCGGTCGAGTGCGGCCAGCGCGGGCAGGGTGGCGCAGCGCGATCCGGCGCGAAGGACCGTCTTCGTCCGTTCGCTGGGCGGATCGATGCGGAATTGCTGGACGATGTATCCCACCGCCATGCTGGACAGGATCAGGAGCGCGACGACGATGCCGACGACGCGCACGACCGGGTTGCCCCGGCGCAGGATCGACGGCAGCAGCACCCATGCCAGCGCGGTCGTGCCGGGCAGCGCCAGCAACTGCGCCGCCGGGCCGGAGCGGACCTGCCAGAACAGCATCGCGACCGCGAAGGCGGTGAACAGCGTGATCGCGGCCCAGCCGACGAAGCGTTCGCTGCGCCATGCGTGCCACGTCGCGAAGATCGCGCCGATCAGTCCGACGATTGGCCCGGTCACGAGCGGCAGGATCGTGCGCCACGGCAGGACGTAGACCGGCTTGGCCTCTCGGACATTGTTGAGCCAGGCGCGCGCCAGTTCGTCCGACACCCCTTCGGGTCGCTGGAGGCATTGCGGGAACAACGTGGCGAACGCTGCCGCCAGCGCCGCGCCGGCGACCACCGCCAGCAACAGGCGCAGCCATGGCGAGCGCGGCGACACCCATGCCAGCATCAGCAGCAACGCACCGCCCGCCACGACCGCCGACAGCCAGATCGGCGTCAGCGCATCGCACCGCATCGCGTAGTTGGCGTTCGAGGCAAAGGCGAGGAACCCTGCCGCGCTACCCCCGGCCAGCGTCGCGCCATATACCGCCAGCCGTCGTGCCTCCCCCCGGTCCCACGTCCAGCGCAGCGCGACGATCGCCCCCGCCATGCCGCAATAGGGCAGGAGTTCGAGGCCGATGGTCAGCGACACCGCCGACGACAGTCCGACGGTAAGCCCGCCGCGCGCCTGTTTCGGATCGGCCAGACCGGCGACGGTCCACGCCAGACAGGCAAGCTGCCAGCCATGATGATCGATGCGCATCGGCATGAACATCAACAGCGTGGACGAACAGCCGAACAGGAACAGGATCGCCAGCGGCCATGCCAGTCGGTCGATCAGCCGCCGTGCGGTCGCGGCCAGCGCGACCAGCGTAACCGCCAGCGGCAACAGCGGCGCGATCCCCACGGCCAGCCGTTCGGCCCAGAACGCCCCGCCGAACGGTCGGAACAACATATACAGCCCGGCGATCGGCAGGTCGACCAATCGCGACCAGTGGATGTCCAGCCCGTCCGGCGGGTTCAGCCGATATTGCCGTAGATCGTACCAGCCCTGCCCGGACAACAGCCCGCGCACCTGCATCAGCCGAATATTGTCGTCGGTATCGGACAGCGACAGCCAGTAGACCGCGTTCCAGCGGACATAGAGATACCATGCCGCGATCAATACCCATGCGAGCAATACCCAGCGCAGCCAGTGGCGATCGAGCGTCCGTGGCCGGTATGGATCGGTGGTCAAAATCGCTTCCCCCCGCCGCGCGTGCATTCTACGGCGGCTTACACGCAATCGGGTCGCTCTATCGGCTCCCGCGCAAAGGACAAGACGTGGACACCGGGACCGGCCGTATCGAAAGCCTGTTGAACCATGGCCTGCTGGGCCAGTTGGTCCGGTTCGGCATTGTCGGCGTGCTTTCGACCGCCGTGTATGCCGCCGTATATCTGCCGCTGGTATATCGGGTGTTGCCCACCGGCTATGCGTTCGTCGCGGTATTGCCGGCCTTCGTCGTGGCCGCCGCATTCGGGTTCGTCGCGCACGGTCGGTGGAGTTTCCGCGACCATGGCGAACGGCGCGGCGGCGCGGAACAGCCGCTGAAGTTCCTCGTGGTGCAGGGGTTCGGCATGGCGCTGAACGCCGGCTTCACCTTCGTCATCGCCGACATGGCGGGGGGGCCGGAATGGCTGCCACTGGTGC
The DNA here is from genome assembly GCF_014842075.1 of Sphingomonas sp. CFBP 13720. Taxonomy (GTDB): domain Bacteria; phylum Pseudomonadota; class Alphaproteobacteria; order Sphingomonadales; family Sphingomonadaceae; genus Sphingomonas. The sequence continues at coordinate 218,909 of NZ_JACYVA010000002.1, read as the reverse complement.
CGGCGATGCTGGTGACGCCGATCGCGACCTTCGCGCTCAATCGCAAATGGGTATTCGGATAAGATGGACCGCATCGTCTACGACCGCATGGCGGCGCATGATTCGACGCATTGGTGGTATCGCGCGCGCCGCGAGATCCTGGCCGACTATGTCGCGCGCAATGCCGGACTGAAGCCGGATGCCCGCATCCTCGAGATAGGATGCGGCACGGGCCACAACCTGCCGATGCTGGCCGCGTTCGGCAGCGTCGATGCGATCGAGATCGATCCCGCCGCCCGCGCCATCGCGACCGAACGGCTGGGCAAGCCGGTGGGCGAGGCACCGTTGCCGACGCTGGACGGCGTGACCGGATCGTACGACATGATCGCGGTGCTCGACGTGGTCGAGCATATCGAGGACGACGTGGCGACGTTTCGCGGCATGGCCGACCGGCTGGCCCCCGGCGGCAAGATCCTCGTCACCGTTCCCGCGCACCAGTGGATGTGGAGCGCGCACGACGTAGTGAACCATCACCACCGCCGTTATTCCAAGGCGACGCTGGCCAAGGCGATCGCCGATGCCGGGCTGACGCACAACGGTCTGCGCTATTTCAACTCGCTGCTGTTCCCCGCCGCCGTCGCGGCCCGGGTGGCGGGCAAGCTGACCGGCAAGGACGACAGCGACGATTCGCCGCCGCCCAAGGTGCTGAACCGCGCGTTCGAGGCGATCTTCCGGCTGGAACGCTACCTGATCGGTCGCGTGCCGATGCCGCCGGGACTGTCGATCGTGACGCTGGTTTCGAAGCGATAGCCGGCCCAAAGGTCACGAAAGTCACACTCGCGACGATATCGCGCGTTTGTCGTTTCCGGGCGTGATCGATGCGGTTGTCAAAGAGCGTTGGAGGGCATGGCAGGACGGCGCGGTGTAGGACAGGGGTTTCCGGTCGACGCTGGTCTGAGGGCATTTGACCGGTCTGTTCGAAGGATCGGGGGGGCTTCGATATGGCGCTTTGACAGGCTCAGCGCCTACTCAGCATGGACGGGATGGGGGGAACTCAGTCCGGGCCTTTCCGGTTCGCGCCTGACCTCTTCGTTCGGTTCGGGCATGTCTGGAACGCCTGTCCCCGAGGAGGGGGTTCTCGACAGGCTCGAACCGAACGGAGATTGTGGCGGCAGCGCGGTTTGAACCGAACGGCGCGCGAGGGCCGTGCGGCTCGGACGGAACGGCGGGCGTGGTGGGGACCAAACGGCGCACCCGGCGGCGGGCGGCCCGAACCGAGCCGCGCGCGGCGGCGGGGCGGCCTGAACCGATCCGAAAACCTACCGCCCGAACAAGCGTTTCCACCGCCATTTCGGCCCCGCCGATTGCAGCACGCCGCGCCGGAACAGCTTGGCACCCAGCGCGATGGTCAGCGTCACCCACAGCAATTGCCATGCGATCGCGGCCAGATGCGGCCAGATATCGGTGCCGGTCGCCGCCCGTGCCGCCATCGCGAACGGTGAGCTGAACGGAAACAGTTCGGCCGCTGTCGCGACCCAGCTGCCCGGACGGCTGACCGCCGCCAGTGCGACGCCGAACATCGCCATCTGGAAGATGGTGATGGGCAGCGACAGCATCTGGATTTCGCGGGGCGTGGACGCCTGTGCACCGACCGTCAGGAACACCGACCCCAGCAACATATACGCCATGGTGAAATAGGCGATGTAGAGCGCGACGAAGACCGGCATGCCGACGGCGGGCGCGATTCCGGCGATACCGCTGGCCACTTCGGCCGGAAGCAGCGCGCCGATATTGGCGGCGATCGTCGCCCAGAAGGCGAGGAACAGCACCGCAACGCCGAACATGCCGATCAGCTTGCCGAGGAACACCGATTCCAGCGGCACGGCGGCGGCCAGCACTTCGATCACCTTGTTCGACCGTTCCTCCGCCATCGTGCCGACTGCCTGTCCGGCCAGCATCAGTGTGACGATGAACAGCGACGCGACCGCGAACAGTCCCGCCGCGCTCTTGCCGCCCAGCGACGTGCTGCTGCGCGCGACGCGGGTAAAGGTCGGTTGCGACAGCGGTCCGGTCAGCCCGGCGCGCTGATCGCGCAGTGCCTGTTCGGCCAGCACAGCCATGTATTTCGCGGTGGTCGAGGTCGGTCGGACATGGACCAGCTGCGGCCGGTCGAGCGGGCCGTACAACACCGATGGGACGTCGGTGTCGCTGTCGGACAGCAGCGCGCGGGCCTGCTTCGCCGGATCGCCGTTCGGCGCGACGACGACCAGCGGCGGAAGGCCCGGTTCGGACAGGATGCCGGGGCGGATCATCGCATCGGCGCGTCGCAGGCGCTTCGCATCGTCCGGGGCGGCGATCGCGACGATGCGTTCCTTGCCCGCCGCGCCGCGTCCGACGCTGGCGGCCCCGATCCCGCCGATCGCGCCGAAGCCGGCGAACAGCAGCGGGGCGAGCAGGAACAGCAGGAACATCGGCGTCATCACGGTCGCGACGAAATCGCGGCGGGCGATGGTCAGCGTCTGGCGGATCAGGCGGCGGGTGTCGCTCATGCCGCCTGCTCCAGCGCCTGTTGCCCGACGATGCGGACGAAGGCGTCGTGCAGCCCCGGCCGTTCGATCGACAGTCCCGATATGCCGTAGCCCGCGTCGATCAGCTTCACCAATATCCCTTCGATTCCTTCGGGCGGCAACGTGAAGCGCCAGCCGCCGCCGCGCGTCGCATCCGCCTGTTCCGCGTCGGCGGGCAGCAGCGCGGCGATGCCGGGGGCGGGGTGGTGCGGCACGTAATGCGCCTTCATCGGCAGCATCGCGCGGGCGTCGTCCACCGTGCCTTCGAACCGGCGCTTGCCGCCTGCGATGATCGCGAGGCGGTCGCACAGCCGTTCGGCGTGGGCCATGACGTGGGTCGAGAACAGAATGGTCGCGCCCCGGTCGCGCTCCGCGCGGATCAGCGCTTCCAGCCGTTCCTGATTGACCGGGTCGAGGCCGGAAAAGGGTTCGTCGAGCACGAGGAATTCGGGCCGGTTCACGACCGAGCCCAGTAGCTGGACGAATTGCGCCATACCCTTGGAAAGCTTGCGGATTTTTTGATCTATCGCATGGCCTAGGCCCGCTTCCTCCAGCATCGTCGCGGCACGTTTGCGCCCGACCGACCAGTCGAGACCGCGCAGCGCGCCCATGAACGCGATCGCTTCGCGCGATTTCATGCCGGGGTACAGGCCGCGTTCCTCGGGCAGATAACCGACGCGGTCGGATGCGTCGCGCGGCGCGACATGGCCCAGCAGCGTGCGCGTGCCCTCATCGGGTTCGATGATGCCCAGCAGCATGCGCAGCGTCGTCGTCTTGCCCGCGCCGTTCGGGCCGAGCACGCCATAGACCGAACCCTGCGGGACGTGCAGGTCGATACCATCGACCACCCGCCGATCACCGAAACGCTTGACCAGCCCGGTGGCGCTCAACGCCCAGTTTTCGGTATGCAACCCATCCCCCCGTCGACGTCGGGCTTGAGGCCCGCGTGCGAACAAGGGTAGCGGGGCGATGTGACCCAAGACAAGGCCCTGATCGACCGCATCCGCGCCAAGGCGGCCGAAGTCGGTTTCGTCGCATGCGGCATCGCCCGCGCCGATGCCGCGCCGCGTACCGCCGCGCGGCTGCGCGAATGGCTGGACGAAGGGCGGCACGGGTCGATGATCTGGATGGAGGAGCGCGCGCACCATCGCGGGTCGCCCGCCGGGCTGTGGTCCGACGTGCGGTCGGTCATCGCGCTGGGCATGAGCTATGCCCCGCCGGGCGATCCGCTGGCGCTGGCCGATGTCGGCGATCGCGGGCGTATCTCGGTCTATGCGCAGGGCGGCGATTATCATGACGTCGTCAAGAAGGCGCTGAAGGCGCTGGGCCGCTGGCTGGCGCAGGAGGCGGGGTGCGACCTGAAGGTCTTCGTCGATACCGCGCCGGTGATGGAAAAACCGCTGGCAGAGGCGGCGGGGCTGGGGTGGCAGGGCAAGCATACCAATCTGGTCAGCCAGCAGCATGGCAGCTGGCTGTTCCTCGGCGCAATCTACACCACGCTCGACCTGACGCCCGATGCCGGGGGCCGCGACCGGTGCGGATCGTGCGACGCGTGCCAGCGCGCGTGCCCGACCGATGCGTTTCCCGCGCCCTACCGGCTGGATGCGCGGCGTTGCATCTCGTATCTGACGATCGAGCATGCCGGGCCGATCCCGCAGGAGTTCCGCGCCGGGATCGGCAACCGCATCTATGGCTGCGACGATTGTCTGGCGGTGTGTCCGTGGAACAAGTTCGCGCAGACGGCTGCCGCCAACCGCGCCTTTGCCGGGCGGGCGGAATTCGCCGCGCCACGGCTGGCCGACCTGATCGCACTGGACGATGCCGGGTTTCGCGAGGTGTTTCGCGGATCGCCGATCAAGCGGATCGGCCGCAACCGCATGGTGCGCAACGCGCTGATCGCGGCGGGCAATAGCGGCGATGCGACTCTGGTCGAACCGGTGGTGACGGCGCTGGCCGATCCCGACCCGGTGGTGCGCGGCGCGGCGGTATGGGCGCTGGGCCGGCTGGACGCGGTACGGTTCGCGCGCGAGCGACGGGCGGACGAAGCCGATGCGGCGGTCATCGCGGAATGGGAGCGGTAGCAGCGACGGCGTGCGACTTGTGCCGGTCGCGGGCGTTCATTCCCGCGATACGTAACCGCAGGAAGGCTCGGGCATGACGAAATCTTCGCGAATCGTGATCGTGGGGGCCGGCAATGTCGGAGCCACCGCCGCCTATGCCGTGATGCTACGCGGGTTGTTCGCCGAGATCGTGCTGGTCGATACCAACGCCGATCGCGCGGTCGCCGAAGTGACCGATATCGCCGATGCCAATGCTATTGCGCGGCCGGCGCGGATCTGGGCCGGGGACTATGCCGATACGCGCGATGCGGCGATCGTCGTGCTGACCGCTGGCGCGGCGACGCATGGCGACGAACCACGGACGTCGATCGCGGACAAGAGCGCGACGATCGTGCGCAGTTGCGTCGAACAGGCAATGGCCGCCGGGTTCGACGGCATCCTCGTCGTTGCGGCCAATCCGGCGGATGCGATGGCGCAGGTCGCGCAGACGCTGTCGGGACTGCCGCCGGAACGGGTGATCGGCACCGGTACGCTGCTCGACAGCAACCGTTTCCGCAAGCGGGTGGCGGACCGGCTGCACATCGCACCGGGCGCGGTCGAGGCGATGGTGCTGGGCGAGCATGGCGACAGCGAGGTCATGGCATTTTCGACGGTGCGGATCGGCGGCATGACGCTCGACGCGTTTCTGGACGGTACGCCGTTCGACCGCGACAGGGTTGCGCACGACGTGGTCCGCGCCGCATATACGATTAACCACGGCAAGGGGTTTACGTCATACGGCGTGGCGACGGCCATCGTCCGGATCTGTGAAGCGGTGCAGCGTGACGAGCGGGTCGTGCTGCCGGTATCGACCCGGCTGGACGGGCAGTTCGGCATCGACGGCGTGTATCTGAGCCTGCCGTGCCTGATCGGTGCGGCGGGGGTGTTGCGGGTGCTGACGCCCGATCTGGATGCGGCGGAGCGCGATGCGTTGCAGGCGTCCGCCGCCACGCTGCGCAAAACGTTGCAGGCGTGCGGATAGGCGGGAGCGGCTATTTGCTCGGCTTCGTCGCCGATCGCTGCGCTTCGACCATGCCGCGCAGGACCAGCGTCATCTGCTGAAGATGCGAGGTATCGGCGCTGATCGGGCCGCCATCGCGATATTGCCGGGACAGGCGCTCGATCGACGCGCTCTGGCCGCGCAGCGCGCGTGCCTCGCTGCGGGTCAGTTCGCCGTTGCGGCGGCCGTCGCGGATCGAACGGTCGATATCCGACAGGTCGCGTCCGACGCCGGCATCGTGCCGTTCGGGGGCGGGGGTGCCCGTCGAGCGGCCTCCGTCCCATATCTGTGCGGCGGCTGCAGGGGCGGCGGCAAGCAGCAGGATCGGCAACAGCACAGGCATCGGCACCTCCATCGGATCGCACGGCCAGTGTAGCCGGACGGGACCGCGACGCAATCGCTCGCCGCTTTTCCTCCCGGCGCGCTTGGAGTAACGCCAGCGGCCATGATCCGTCCCGCGCTGTCCATCGTCGTCCCGTGTTACAACGAAGCCGCCTGTCTGGCGGTGCTGCATGCGCGGGTATCGGCGGCGGCGCATGCCGCGGTGGGCGACGATCACGAAATCGTGCTGGTCAACGATGGATCGCGCGACGACAGCTGGGCGGTGATGGAACGGCTGGCCGTCGCCGACCCGCGGCTGGTCGCGATCAACCTGTCGCGCAATCACGGCCATCAACTGGCGCTGACCGCCGGACTGGACCTGTGCGCGGGGACTCGCATCCTCATCATCGACGCCGATTTGCAGGACCCGCCCGAATTGCTGGGCGACATGCTGGCGACGATGACGGCGGAGCGCGCGGACGTGGTCTATGCGGTGCGGCGGCGGCGCGAGGGCGAGACGTTCTTCAAGAAACTGACCGCGTCGATCTTCTATCGCGTGCTCGACCGCGTCACCGACACGCCGATCCCGATCGACACCGGCGATTTCCGGCTGATGAGCCGCCGCGCGCTGGATGCGTTCCTGTCGCTGCCCGAACAGGCGCGCTTCATCCGGGGCATGGTGGCATGGGTCGGGTTCCGGCAGGTGCCGTTCGCCTATGATCGCGACGAACGGCTGGCGGGCGAAAGCAAATATCCGCTGGGCAAGATGATCCGGTTCGCGCTCGACGCGGTAACGGGGTTTTCCACTGCGCCGCTGCGGCTGGCGAGCCATCTGGGGCTGGTGCTGACCGGACTGTCACTGCTGTTGTTCGCCTATATCGCGGTCGGATGGATTTCGGGCAGCGCGGTGCAGGGCTGGACCTCGACCATGTTGGTCGTCGTGTTCCTAGGCGCGGTGCAAATGTTCGTGCTGGGCATGATCGGCGAATATCTGGGGCGGCTGTACGTCGAATCGAAGCGGCGGCCGCTGTACATGGTGGCCGATGTAGCGGGGCCGGTGCGGGGGCGGGCGAGCCTCGGCTATCGCGCGGGCGATCATGGCGACGTGACGGTCGCGCCGGTCCTGCCGGACGTGCAGTAGGGGCTAGGTCGGTCCACGCGGAGACGCGGAGACGCGGAGACGCGGAGAGCGTCGGTTTGCGGTACGCGCCCGCTGCGCCAGCAGCCTTTTCTATTCGTCCCGGATTGAAGGTGGCTTCGCAACGGACGCAACGCCTCCGCGCCTCCGCGTGAACCATCCTTCGCTAGACGTCGGCCCACCGCCGCAGCAAATTGTGGTACACGCCGGTCAGCTCGATCACCGACCGGTTGCCATGGCCGAGTTGCCCCGCCAGCCGCTGCACGCTCTGGTCGAGGTCGAACAGGATGCGGCGCGCGCCGTCGTCGCGGACCATCGACTGGACCCAGAAGAACGATGCGACCCGCGTGCCGCGCGTCACCGGTTCGACGCGGTGGAGCGAGGATGCGGGATACAGGATCATGTGCCCGGCCGGCAGCTTGACCGATTGGACGCCGAACCGGTCCTCGATCACCAGTTCCCCGCCGTCATAGCTGTCGGGATCGGACAGGAACAATGTCGCCGACAGGTCGCTGCGGATGCGGAAGTCGCTGCCGCGCTGCATCCTGACGGCATTGTCGACATGCGCGCCGAACGCCTGTCCGCCGGCATAGCGATTGAACAGCGGCGGAAAGACGCGCGCGGGCAGCGCGGCGGCGACGAACAGCGGCGACGCCCCCAGCGCGTCGAGTACGCGTCCGCCCGCGTCCCGCGCGGCCACCGATCCCTCCGCCAGTTGCGCGTTACGCTTGGCCAGCGCCGATTGCGGACCCGAGGTGACGTTGCCGTCGACCCAGTCGCCGGCATCGATCAACGCACGGAGCGCCGCGACGCCGGCGGCGTCGAACACATCGGGAATGGCGATCAGCATGAACGGCGTCCACCAAAGAAAAAAGCATGTCCCCGTGCCGGTATCGGCGCAAGGGCATGCAGGGGCCTGATCGATACGGGGGGAAGACCGATCAGAAGCTCTTGAAGATGCTCAGCACCGCCTGACGCCGGTCGCCGGGCATCGCCCAACCGCCGGAGACGACGCCGTTAGCGCCGATATTGTTGCGGACGTTGGTGACGTATTTCTCGTCGGTCAGGTTCTGGACGTTGACCTGCGCGGTCCAGCCGCCGCCGAAGGTGTAGCCCAGATATGCCCGGTGGATGAGATAGTCGTCGACCGTCAGCGTCGTCGCGTTTGCGAGGTTGGGGACGAAGGTGGTGAACGCGCCCTGGTACGTCAGGCCGTAGCCGACCTCCAGACCGAAGGGCAGGCGATAGGTCGTGAACAGGCTGCCCGAATGTTCGGGGGTCTGCACCAGCCGCGCGCCGCGCTGCGGATCGGGGTTGGCCGCGTTGTTGCCGCAACCGGCTCCACCCGGCGTGCGCAGGCAGAAGTCGGATACCGACTGGAGCACTTCGCTGTCGAGATAGGTATAGTTGGCGAACACCGTCCAGTTGGGCACGATCGTCCCCGACGCACCCAGCGCGATGCCGTCGACCCGGCTACGGCCGTCCAACACCTGGATGGTGGGCAGCGCGGGATCGTTCGACGGCACCCGATAATTGGTGCGTTCGTTACGGAACACCGCACCGGTCAGTTCCAGCCGGCCACCGAACAGCCCCGCCTTGATGCCCGCTTCGTAATTCTTCGCGGTTTCCGGGGCGACGTCGCAGGTGTCGGTGACCACGGTGCCCGCCACGCTGACGCAACCGCCGCGCACGCTGATCGACGACGGGGTCCGGGCATTGCCGTAGCCGCCATAGATGCTGACGCCCTGCGCCGGATGGAACACCGCGCCGATGCGATAGGAGAACAGCTTTTCGTCATTGATCTGCCGCGCCTGCAACGCCGCCGCAGGCTGGCTCACACCGGGGGCGAGGGTTACCAATGGTACGGCGTGGAACGAGGAGCGTTGATATTCCCAACGGACGCCGCCGTTCAGTTCGAACGCGCTGCCCAGTTCGAGCGTGTCGAACGCATAGACCGCGACATTGTGCGCGGTCCCGCGCGAGCGGCTGGTGTCGACATAGTTGACCGGGCCGCGATAGTCGGTGTCTGGATTGACGATCGACAGCAGCGGCAGCGGCGTGGTCGCCGAACCGTCGGCGTTGCGGAGCAGCGAGCCGCCGGTGATCGCATAATCCTCGATCATGCCGCTGACGCCGATGTTCGCGACGTTGCGGATGCCACCCTTGCGGCCATATTCGAGACGCAGGTCGGTCTGGTTGATCAGCAACTGGTTCTCCTGATCGCGGACCAGCCCGCGCGGGCCGCTGGGCAGCCACTGGCCGGCGGGGATGGTCGCGGGGCAGGCGATCCCGACCGGGTTGGTCGCGCTGGTCGCCACCGGCTGACGTCCGCCGGGCAGGCAGAAGGTGCCCTGCGGCGCGCTGGTCACGCTGTACTGGCCGACGCGCTGCCACCGGGTCAGGTTGCGGACCGAGATATGCGGATCGACCGCGTGGCGGAACGTCGCGGTGAGGCGGTCGACCGTTGTTTCCTGCGTATCGAGGTTGCGATAGCCGTAATAGTCGCTGCGGTCGGTGCCGGGCAGGAAGCCGCCGATCGTGCCGTTGTCGAAATAGGGCAGGCCATAGAGCGGCGTATTGTCGTCGCGCTGATGGACATAGGCCAGCGTCAGGCTGGTCGGCGTGCCGATGCCGATCGTGACCGACGGCGCGATGCCCCAGCGTTCGAACTTCTCGACGTCGCGGCCGGGAACGCCATTGTGGTGGTAGGCGGCGTTCAGGCGCACCGCGACATTGTCGGCCACGCGCTGGTTCGCGTCGATCGCGCCGCGATAATATTCGTCGGTGCCGACGGCGCCCTGCACGATCGTCAGATCGTCGCCCTGCGGCATCTTGCTGACCATGTTGATGGTGCCGCCGACCGATCCCGATCCGTTGAACACCGAATTGGCCCCGTTATAGACCTCGATCTGCTGAAGGTTGAACGGATCGGTGCGGCTGTATTGCGCGCTGTCGCGGATGCCGTCGATCGTAAAGTCGTTGCTGGCCGAATAGCCGCGCAGGTTGATCGAGTCGCCATAGCCGCCGCCGCCTTCGCCCGCGCCGAACGTGATGCCGGGCACCGTCTGGAGGATGTCGCGCAGTGTCTGGAGATTCTGTTTGCGGATGACCTGATCCGACACGACCGTCACCGTTTGCGGCGTATCGATCAGCGCGGCGGTCGCCTTCGGGCTTTCGAGCGCCTCGACGCGCTGGCCGTTGACGACGATCTCCTGCGAATCGCGCGGCTCTTCCGCCGGACGCCCTGTGCGCGGTGCGGCGTAGGCGGGCGCGGACGCGATGAAGCCGACACAGGCGAGGGCGAGAAACGTCGGCGCATTGCTGCGCGACGCGGTTGGTTCGGTCATGAAGTATCCCCTTTACGGGGAGCCAGCTATTGCGAAGCGTTCGCAGTGTCAACGCTATTGCGACTGATTTTCATGACTGTCGCAAAATGTGCTGGAACGTCAACGGCTTGATACGGTCGCAGGCGGGGATCACCCCGCAATTGCCTGCGCCAGCAACCACGACCGGATAGCGCTTGCCAGATTGGGGGGGGCGTCGCTTTCGATCCGCACCGCATCGATCGCTGCGACCAGCGCGGACAGCGGCAGGGCGTGCGCCACCGCCTCTGCTTCCAGTGCAGTCCAGAATCCGGGTTCGAGGCTGATCGAGGTCGGATGGCCGGCGATGGTGATTGATCGCTTGACCGGCCCGCGAAACCCGCCGGCGGGGGCGACTGGCTTCATTCGGTGTCGAACAGCGACGCGAGCTGGTCGATCATCGTGCCTGCCAGCTGTTCCGCATCCATGATCGTCACCGCGCGCGAATACCACCGCGTCACGTCGTGGCCGATGCCGATCGCGACCAGTTCGACCGGCGACCGGCCCTCGATATAGGCGATCACCTGTCGCAGATGGCGTTCGAGATAGCTGCCCGTATTGACCGACAGCGTCGAATCGTCGACCGGCGCGCCGTCGGAAATGACCATCAGCACCTTGCGGTCTTCGGGGCGCGCGATCAGCCGGCCATGTGCCCATAGCAGCGCCTCGCCGTCGATATTCTCCTTGAGCAGCCCTTCGCGCATCATCAGGCCGAGCGATTTGCGCGCCCGCCGCCATGGCTCGTCGGCCTGTTTATAGACGATGTGGCGCAGGTCGTTCAGCCGGCCCGGCTGGGGCGGGCGTCCGGCAGCGAGCCACGCTTCCCGGGACAGTCCGCCCTTCCATGCGCGGGTGGTGAAGCCGAGAATCTCGACCTTCACCCCGACGCGCTCCAGCGTGCGGGCAAGGATATCGGCGCTGATCGCGGCGATGCCGATCGGGCGGCCGCGCATCGATCCCGAATTGTCGATCAGCATCGTGACGACGGTGTCGCGGAAATCGGTATCCCGCTCGATCTTGTAGCTGAGCGACAGGCCGGGATTGATGATGACCCGCGCCAGCCGCGCGGCGTCGAGCATGCCTTCTTCCTGATCGAAGTCCCACGACCGCGACTGTTGCGCCATCAGCCGGCGTTGCAGCCGGTTGGCGAGTTTGGTGACGACGCCCTGCAACTGCACCAGTTGCTGGTCCAGATAGGCGCGCAACCGTTCCAGTTCGTCGGCGTCGCACAGGTCAGTCGCGGCGACGACCTCGTCATGCTTGGTCGTGAACGCCTTGTATTCGAATTGCGCGTTCAGATCGGCAAAGGGGCGGTTGGGGCGGACGGGCATCATCCCGCCCTCGTCCTCGCCATCGGCCATGTCGTCGCCTTCGCCGTCGACGTCTTCGGACATGTCGTCGGACTGGCCCTCGCTCTCGTCGTCGCTGCGGTCTTCGCCGCGTGCCTCGACCTGACCGTCGCCGCCCGACTGTTCGCCCTCGTCGTCGCCTTCCTCGTCGGGCGTTTCCTGATCGTCGCCGTCGCTTTCGTCGCCGCCCTCGTCGGCTTCGTCCGGCTCGATCTCGCCCTGCACCAGTTCGAGGTCTTCGAGCAGGCGCGTCACGCCGCGTGCAAAGGCGGACTGGTCGGCGACCAGACCGGGCAGCCGATCGAGCTGCGCGGCGGCGCGTTCCTCGATCCAGTCGGTGATGAGCGCCATGCCGGGTGCGGCGGCGGCGGGCGCGACGCGACCGGTCAGTCGTTCGCGCACCAGCAGGCCGATCGCGGTCGACAGCGGCACTTCGGCGCGCGACCGGGCGCGGGTGATCGGGTCGGATCGCATCCGCTGCGCCAGCGCATGGTCCAGATTGGCTTCGATCCCGGCATAGCCCGTCGACCCCAGCGCATCGACGCGCGCATGTTCGACCGCGTCGAATACCGCGCGCGCCACCGCTTCGGCGGGCGCGGCGCGGGCGTGCAGTTGCGCGTCGTGGTACCGCATGCGCAACGCGAAGCCATCGGCGACGCCGCGTGCCTCCGCCACCTGATCGGCAGGCAGCGCGCGGGCAGGCATCGGCACCTTGATATGCTTGCCCGACGCGGTCGGGGCATCGGCGGTGAAGCCGAGTTCGACTTCGGGTTCGTTCGCAAGCGCGCGCGACGTGCCGCGCAAGACGTCGCGGAACCGGTCGAGCGGAGTATCCTGGGCCATGGCAGTGCTTTGGGGACTGGCGGCGGGCAGGGCAAGGGTCAAGACGCCGGGATTCGCTCCGGTACGGGGTTCAGCTTCGCTCCGCGCTGTTGACCGCGTCGGCGGCGCGCAGCCCGGCGAGCAGCTTCATGAGGTGGCTGGCGTCGCGCACTTCGACGTCGATCGTGTTGGTGTGGAACGTCGTGTCGCGGTTATCCAGCCGCAGCCCCAGAATGTTGGCGCGATGCCCGCCAATTACCGTCGCGACCGCGCCCAGCGCGCCGGGTTCGTTCTTCAGCGTCACCGCGATCCGCGCGGTCGCGCCTTCGGCATTGGTGCCCCACGTCAGGTCGATCCATTGATGCGGATCGATCCCGTCGACCACCTGACAGCCGATGTCGTGCACCTCGAACCGGCCATCGTCGCCGCGTACGCCGATGATGCGGTCGCCGGGCACCGGATGGCAACAGGTGGCGAGGACATAGCCGACCCCGGCGGTCAGCCCCTTGATCTCGATCGGTGCGCGTTGCGCCGGGATCGGTTCGGCACGCGGCGCGGCGACCGCGCCGGGCATCACCGCTTCCATCACCGCTTCCTCGGTCAGCTTGCCGCGCGCCAGACACTGGAACAGCGTCGCCTCGTCGGCCAGTTTCAGCCGGACCAGCGCATCGCCCAGCGCATCGGTGCCCGGCGGCACCGGCAGGCGCGCGACCAGTTCCTGATACAGCCGCGTGCCCAGTGCGATCGTTTCCTCCCGCTCGCGCAGGCGGATGTAGCGACGGATCGCCGCGCGCGCCTTGCCCGTGATCGCGAAGTTCAGCCAGTTAGCCTGTGGCTTCTGCGCCTTGGACCGCAGTATCTGTACCTGATCGCCGTTCTGGAGTTCGGTGCGCAGCGGCACGACGCCGCCATTGACCTTTGCCCCCACGGCCTGATCGCCCAGATCGGTATGGACGGCATAGGCGAAGTCGATCGGGGTCGCACCCTTGGGCAACTGGTGCAGTTCGCCCTTCGGCGTGAACGCGAAGATCCGGTCGGCATACATCGCCATGCGGGTATGTTCGAGCAGCTCCTCCGGGCTTTCGGCGGTGTCCAGAATTTCGACCAGGTCGCGAATCCACCGCACCTGCGTATCGGGGCGCACCGCATCCTGTTTGTACGCCCAGTGCGCCGCGAGTCCGAATTCGGCCTGCGCATGCATCTGGCGCGTGCGGATCTGCACCTCGATCCGCATGTTTTCGCCATGAATCACGGCGGTATGCAGCGAACGATAGCCGTTGCGCTTGGGCGTCGAGATGTAATCCTTGAACCGCCCCGGCACCATCGGCCAGCGCCGATGGATGTTGCCCAGCGCGCGATAGCATTCCTCTTCGGTTTCGACGATCGCGCGGAAGGCGACGATGTCCGACAGTTGTTCGAGGCTGACATGGCGTTCGGACATCTTCCGCCAGATCGAATAGGGATGCTTGCGCCGGCCCGACACCTCCGCCGTGATGCCGTGGCGGTCGAGCATCGCCTTCAGATCGCCGCCGATCTTCGCCACGCGGTCGCCGCCGCCTGCCTCCAGTTGTTCGAGCCGGCGGGTGATCGATTCATAGGCTTCGGGTTCGATCTCGCGAAATGCCAGCGTCTGCATCTCGTTCATGAACTCGTACATACCGATCCGCTCGGCCAGCGGGGCATAGATATCCAGCGTTTCGCGCGCGATCCGCTTGCGCTTGTCCGGCTTCGATATGTGATGCAGCGTGCGCATGTTGTGCAGCCGGTCGGCCAGCTTGACCAGCAGCACGCGGATATCGTCCGACATCGCCAGCAGGAACTTGCGCAGGTTTTCCGCCGCGCGCTCGTTCTCGGTCTGCGCCTCGATCTTCGACAGCTTCGTCACGCCCTCGACCAGCCGCGCGACGTTGTGGCCGAATTTCGCCTCAATCTCTTCATGGGTCGCCACGGTATCCTCGACCGTGTCGTGCAGGATCGCCGTCGCGATCGTCTCGTCGTCCAGATGCAGGTCGGTCAGGATGCCCGCCACCTCGATCGGATGGCTGAAATACGGATCGCCGCTCGCGCGCTTCTGGCTGCCGTGCGCGTGCATCGAAAACACATAGGCGCGGTTCAGCAGCGCTTCGTTCGCGTCGGGGTCATAGGCTTTGACCCGTTCAACCAGTTCATATTGACGCAGCATGTGAACTAGATGGGGCCGGGACCGCGGGCAATGCAACCGTTATCCGAACCGGTGCGGCCCGTCATCGTCCGCCGCCGCGCCTTCGATGGCTGCCGCTCCGTGCCCAGCCAGCGATATCGCCGATCCGCGACGCATGGCCCCGAACATTACATAGATGTAAAGATCATCCGATTTCAAAGCAGTATCGTATCGGCTAGTCGTGATTGGATGACAGAGCCCGTTTCGATGCCGTTGCGCCGACTCGCCACCCGGTGCAGCCTTCCCGCCGCGCTGGAAGCGGTAGGCGAGCGGTGGTCGTTCCTGATCGTGCGCGCCGCATTCAACGGTTTATGTCATTTCGAGGAGTTCCAGTCGGAGTTGGGCATCGCGCGCAACATCCTTGCCAGCCGCCTGTCGCGGCTGGTCGAACATGGCATCCTCGAACGCAAGGCGATGCAGTGCGATCGGCGCAAGGTCGAATACCGGCTGACGGACAAGGGCTGTGCGCTGTTGCCGACGATGGTCGCGCTGCGCCAGTGGGGGGAGCGGTGGGAGACGCGGGTCGAGGCGACACCGGTCCTTGTCGACACCCGCGACCATCGGCCGATCGCGCCGGTCGCGGTGTACAGCCATGACGGCCGGGTGCTCGATACGAGCGAAATGGTCTGGGCGTTGCGCGAGGATGCCGCCGCGACGAAGTGAGGCGCGCGGCGTCTGGCCGGGGCGCAACGAAACTCGACGCTGCGACAATCGGGGGAAAGGGGGCATCGTCCGACCCGACGCGATCGGGTCGAACGATGCCCCGTGCCGTTACATCGTCTTCAGCATCTCGATATGATGCTGGACGACCGGGGCAGTCGCGGCGGCCACGGCGCGCAGCGATTCGGCATCGCCGGACTGGGCATAGCCGGAATGCAGTGCCAGTGCCTTGTCATGCGCGGTCTGCTGCTGCTGGACATATACCTGATCGCGCTCGGTGCCCGACGCGGCGCGCAGCTCGGCGATCATGCGCGCCTGTTCGGGTTCCAGCTTCGGCGCGGGGACGCGCACGCGGGCGGCGGCGGCGGCGCGTTTGACGTCGGCGGTGCTCTTCGCATGGTCGCGCAGCATCATCGTCGCGAACTCGCGGATTTTCGCACTGCGGGTCGACGACAGCATCAGCTGGCTCGACGTGCGTTCGTACAGGTCGCTGGCGCCGGCCTTGGCGACATAGTCGGCTCCGGTCGTTGCCGGTGCAGCCGCCGGTGCGCCGGACATCGGCGCGGGCTGTCCCGGTGCGGTCTGGGCCATGATCGGCGCTGCGGTGAACGACAGTAATGCGGCGGCGGCGATCGTCGTCGGTTTCGGCATGGTAGATTCTCCATCGGACAGTCGGTGGCGGCACAACGCGCGATGTCGTGGATGGAACCGTGTCAATATGTCTAACTAACCCAAATCATGTCGTTTTTCAAAGGAACCGGACCAGCATCAACAACAGGCCGAACGCCGAGGCGAGCCACACGAGGCTGCGCAGATACGGCACGCCGAACAGATAAAGCGGATGATAGACCAGTCGCGCGACGAACCACAGGATCGCACCCGTCGCCCCGACGCCGCCGGTGCGGTCCGACACCGCCAAGCCCAGCGCCAGCGCGATGAAGATCGGGTAGGTTTCCTTGAGGTTGTCGAGCGCGCGCTGCGCACGGCCCGCAACGACGCCCTTCGGCTGGTCCCCGCCGTCGCGCGGCCCCGCGTTCCAGCCGATGCCCAGCTCGCGCGTCGCCAATTGCCCCTGCAACATCACGGCGGCAGCATACAGGACCGTCGACCAGCCGAGCAGGACGAGTTCGGTGGGCAGATCGGTCATCCTGTGGTTCCTTCGGCTGGTCGCCTACAGCGCAGCAACGCCGGCCGTGGTTCCGCGTGACTGGCGGATCAGCCCGCCGCGCGACCCGATGGCGTGTTGACCCCCATCGACTGAAGATATTTCTTCACGTTGCGCGCCGCCTGTCGCAGCCGCTGTTCGTTTTCGACCATCGCGATGCGGACATAGCCTTCGCCATTTTCGCCATAGCCGACGCCCGGCGCCACCGCGACCTTGGCCTCGGTCAGCAACTGCTTCGAAAATTCGAGCGACCCCAGATGGGCGAGTGCGGGGGGCAGCGGTGCCCATGCGAACATCGACGCGCGCGGCGACGGGATGTCCCATCCGGCCCGGCCGAAACTGTCGACCAGAACGTCGCGGCGCTTGTGATAGAGCCGGCGGTTTTTCTCGACGATGTCCTGCGGGCCGTTCAGCGCGGCACATGCCGCCGCCTGGATCGGGGTGAACGCCCCGTAATCGAGATACGACTTCACCCGGGTCATCGCCGCGATCAGCTTTTTGTTGCCGACGCCGAAGCCCATGCGCCAGCCCGCCATCGAATAGGTCTTGCTGAGCGAGGTGAATTCGATCGCGACGTCCTTCGCCCCCTTCACCTGCAGGATCGAGGGCGTGGGGCAATCGTCGTAATACAGTTCAGAATAGGCGAGGTCGGAAATGACCCACAGCCCATGTTCCTTCGCAAAGGCGACGACGCGTTCGTAGAAGGCGAGGTCGACGACTTCGGCGGTGGGGTTCGACGGATAGCCCATCACCAGCACGCTGGGGCGCGGTACGGTGAACGCCATCGCGCGTTCGAGGCTTTCGAAATAATGTTCGTCGGGCGTCGTCGGGACGGCGCGAATCGTCGCCCCGGCGATGATGAACCCGAACATATGGATCGGATAGCTGGGATTGGGCGCAAGGATCACGTCGCCCGGCGCGGTGATCGCGGTGGCGAGGCTGGCCAGCCCCTCCTTCGACCCCATCGTGACCACGACCTCGCTTTCGGGATCGATGTCGACGCCGAACCGGCGGCCGTAATAATTCGCCTGCGCCTTGCGCAGCCCCGGAATCCCGCGCGATTGCGAATAGCCGTGGGCCGACGGCTTGCGCGCGACCTCGACCAGTTTTTCGATGACATGGTCGGGCGGCGGCAGGTCGGGGTTGCCCATGCCAAGGTCGATGATGTCCTCCCCACCGGCACGCGCGGCGGCCCGCATCGCGTTGACTTCGGCGATGACATAGGGGGGCAGGCGCTTCATGCGGTAGAATTCGTCGGACATCTTCGTTCCTTTCAGCATCGCCCTTACGCTACGAAGCCGCTAACCGGTAGGCGTTGCGCGACAGGAGAGTGGAAATGAGCGAACAGACCCGCGATTCGGGCAGCGAGGCCACCAAGCCCGCCATGTCGCTGGAAGATCTTCAGCATTGGACGCAAATGTTGGGACGCGCGCAACAGATGATGCTGGAACAGGGCATCGACCTGATGGAACGGGGGCCGATGCTGCCCGATCCCACCGGGATCGTCCGCGCACAGACCGATTTCTGGGCCGACACTATGAAGCTGTGGCAGCGGTTTCTCGATCCCGCCGGAGCCGAACCGGTGGTCGAATCGGCGGAACAGGCGCGCGACCGGCGCTTCAAGGCGAAGCAATGGCATGACGATCCGGTCTATGCCTTTATCCGGCAGAGCTATTTCCTCGTCGCGGACCACATGTTGAAGCGGGTCGATACGATCGATGGCATCGACGCCAAGCAGCGCGAGAAGCTGCGCTTCGCCACGCGCGGGCTGATCGACGCGATGAGCCCGACCAATTTCCCCGCCACCAATCCGCTGGTCGTCGAAAAGATCGTCGAGACGCGCGGCGAGAATCTGTTGAAGGGCCTGCAGAACATGCTGGCCGACCTGTCGCGCGGTCAGATGACGCAGAGCGACACCAGCGCGTTCGAACTGGGCCGCAACGTCGCCACCACGCCGGGCAAGGTCGTCAAGCGCACGCCGCTGTACGAACTCATCCATTACGCACCGGCGACCGAGACGGTCGGCGCGATCCCGCTGGTGATCTTTCCGCCATGGATCAACCGGTTCTACATTCTCGACCTGACGCCGGAAAAGAGTTTCATCCGCTGGGCGGTCGAGCAGGGGCTGTCGGTGTTCGTCGTGTCGTGGCGCTCCGCCGATGCGTCGATGAAGGACGTGACGTGGGACGATTATGTCGTGCGCGGACAGGTCGATGCGATCGACACCGTGCGCGAGGTGCTGGGCGTCGGATCGGTTCATGCGATCGGCTATTGCGTGGCAGGGACGACGCTGGCGGCGACGCTGGCGCTGCTGACGGCACGTGGGGAAGCGGCGAAGGTCGCGACCGCGACGTTCTTTACGGCGCAGGTCGATTTCGCCGATGCGGGCGAATTGTCGCTGTTCGTCGACGACGACCAGCTGAACCTGATCCGCCAGGTCGGCAAGGACGGCTATCTCGACGGCCGATATATGGCTGCGACCTTCAACCTGTTGCGCGGGCGCGACCTGATCTGGAATTACGTCGCCAACAATTATCTGCTCGGCAACGACTATGCGCCGTTCGATCTGCTCCACTGGAACGCCGACGTCACCAACCTGCCGGCGACGTGGCATCTGGGCTATCTGACCGATCTGTACCGCGACAACCGGCTGGCGCAGGCGGGATCGATGATCGTCGACGGCGTGCCGATCGACCTCGGCACGGTCACGACGCCATCCTACATCCAGGCCGGCCGCGAAGATCATATCGCGCCCGCCGAAAGCGTGTGGAAGATCACCGATCACTTTGCCGGGCCGCTGCGCTTCGTACTCGCCGGATCGGGTCATATCGCGGGTGTGGTCAACCCGCCGTCCGCGCAGAAATACCAGTATTGGACCAACGACGCGCCCGCCGAATCGCTGGCGGCGTTCGTTGCCGGCGCAACGGAAACCAAGGGTAGCTGGTGGCCGGACTGGCGCGCGTGGATCGCGGCAGCCGATGGACAGACCGTACCGGCAGAGGGGGCGCGCATACCCGGCGGCGGTCCATTGGCGACGTTGGGCGACGCACCGGGAGAATATGTACGGACCCGCTGATTAGACGTTACGATTCCACAACTTGAAAAATCTAATCACTCATGTTGCACTGCACCAATTACGTCTTGAAATAGCAATATGTGATGCGTAGATGCTGCATTGCAGCAGCAACTAATTGGAGGATGTCCGATGGCCAGCAGGGGTCCGAAGACCGGCACGCGCAAGCCTGCCATTCCCGGTTCCAACCGTCCGGTCGGCAAGGCCGGTCCGGTCGTGGCTGCCGCGCCGGAACAGGTGAAGTCCGTTGAGAAGGCAGCCGAGGCGGCGATCCCGCCCGTGCCGTTCCTTGCCGAACCCGCACCCGCTCCGGTCGAATTGCCGCAGCAGATCGAGGCCGTGATCGCGGCGGCCGCGGATGCCGGAAACACGGTCGCAACGACCGTGTCCGATACCGTGACCGAGAGTACGCAGGAAACCACCGCGACGGCGCAGACCGTTGCCGAGCAGATCGAGGAAAAGACCATGGACGTCACCAACGCAGCAACCTCCGCCGCCCAGAACACCGCCGACAAGGCGCAGAACGTGATGGCCGACATGAACGAGAAGGCGAAGGCCGCGCTTGAAAAGAGCGCCAAGGGCTTCGAGGAAATGAACGACATGGCCAAGGGCAATGTCGAGGCGCTGGTCGAAGCCAGCCGCATCGCTGCCAAGGGTCTCGAGACGCTGGGCCAGGAAATGGCCGAATATGGCCGCAAGTCGTTCGAGAGCGCGACCGCCGCTGCCAAGACGCTGGCGACCGTCAAGTCGCCGACCGAGTTCATGAAGCTCCAGTCGGACTTCGTGCGCCAGTCGTTCGACTCGTTCGTCGCCGAAGCGTCGAAGACGACCGAAATGATGATGAAGCTGGCCGGCGACGCCGCACAGCCGATCAGCAACCGCGTTGCGGTTGCCGCCGACAAGGTGAAGACGGTCGCTTGATCCGTACCGTCCTGCACCGGGCGGGGAAGGGGGCGGTCGCGCGAGCGGCCGCCCCTTTTTCATGTCGGGCGGACGTGACGGACGCAGCCGGAGGCAGGAATGGTCGCCCCGTGTCCCGGCGCGGTATGCCGAACCGCGTGCGATGATGCCGCACCCTCTTGCCCTGACGTACCGCGATGCCATATTTCGCGACGACATGTTTCACATCCACCGCATCACCATGGCCGGCGACGACCGGGATCAGGACGACGGCCGCTCGACTGGGCTGGGCGTCGCGACACAGGCACGGACCAAGAAGCCGACCCCCTATCGCGTGCTGATGCTCAACGACGACTACACGCCGATGGAGTTCGTCGTGCTGTGCCTGCAACGCTTCTTCCGCATGAACATGGAGGAAGCGACGCGGGTCATGCTGCACGTCCATCAGCGCGGCGTGGGCGTGTGCGGCGTCTTCACCTACGAGGTCGCCGAAACCAAAGTGGCACAGGTGATGGACTTTGCGCAGCAGAACCAGCATCCGCTGCAATGCACGCTGGAGAAGGCGTAGGCGACGACCGCCGCTGATATCGTGAACGCGGTGCCGTCGGATACCGCCTCTTGCGCACCGGCTCGCAACCACTAGAAGCTGGCCCATGGATCGTATCGTCATTCGCGGCGGCAATCGCCTGTCCGGCCGCATCGTCATTTCGGGCGCGAAGAACGCCGCGCTCACGCTGTTGCCCTGCGCCCTGCTGACCGAGGAACCGTTGACGCTGCGCAATCTGCCGCGTCTCGCCGATGTCGACAGTTTCGGCCACCTGCTGAACCAGTTCGGCGTATCGACGATGATCGAGGGATCGCACCCGACCGAGTTCGGCCGCGTCATGACGATGCGCGGACAGCGGCTGACGTCGACGGTCGCGCCCTATGACATCGTGCGCAAGATGCGCGCGTCGATCCTCGTGCTCGGCCCGCTGGTAGCGCGCGCGGGCGAGGCAACGGTATCGCTGCCGGGCGGCTGCGCGATCGGCAACCGTCCGATCGACCTGCACCTCAAGGCGCTGGAAGCATTGGGCGCAGAGATCGAGCTGGCGGCGGGATATGTGAAGGCGACCGCGCCGGGCGGCCGGTTGCCGGGCGGGCGCTATCGTTTCCCGGTGGTGTCGGTCGGCGCGACCGAGAATGCGGTCATGGCCGCCGTACTGGCGCGCGGCACGTCGGTGCTGGAAAACGCGGCGCGCGAACCGGAGATCGTCGATCTGTGCCGCTGCCTCGTCGCGATGGGGGCCAGCATCGACGGCATCGGCAGCGAGACGCTGACGATCGAGGGTCGCGACCGGCTGCACGGCGCGACCTATGCCGTGATGCCCGACCGGATCGAGGCGGGCAGCTATGCCTGTGCCGCCGCGATCACGGGTGGATCAGTCGAGCTTGCCAACGTCGTCCCCGACGACATGCGCGCGACGATCGCGGCGCTGGTCGAGGCCGGGGTCGGAGTGCGCGAAGCTGGCGGATCGCTGTTCGTCGAGGCGGGCGGGCCTATCCGGCCGCTGACGCTGTCGACCGCGCCCTATCCGGGCTTCGCGACCGACATGCAGGCGCAGTTCATGGCGCTGCTGACCCGCGCCGACGGGACCAGCCTGCTGACCGAAACGATCTTCGAAAACCGGTATATGCACGTGCCCGAACTGGCGCGGATGGGCGCGGACATCACCGTCACCGGCCGGTCGGCGGTGGTGCGCGGCGTCGGCGGGCTGATCGGTGCGCCGGTGATGGCGACCGACCTGCGTGCGTCGATGAGCCTCATCATCGCCGGATTGGCGGCAGAGGGCGAAACGTCGGTCAGCCGCGTCTATCACCTCGACCGCGGATACGAACGGCTGGAGGAAAAGCTTCAGGCGGTCGGTGCCGATATCGAGCGGCTGGGCGACGGCTAACCCCGTTCTTCGTCCGGTCGCGGGGTCGCACCTGGACCCCGCGCCGTCGCGTCAATGTCCGTGCGTCAGGGCGCATCCCGCGTCGCGTTCGACCTGCACCGTCGCATGATCGATCGCGAAATCATGCGCCAGCCGATCCGACAATTGCGCAAGGAACGTGTCGCCCGGATGACCGTCGGGCATCACCAGATGCGCGGTCAGCGCGGTGCGGGTGGTGCTGATCGGCCAGATATGCAGGTCGTGGACCTTCGCGACGCCGGGCAGGGCGGCCAGCATGGCCTCCACCGCCGGCGCATCGACGCCGCGCGGCACCGCCTGTAGCGCAAGGAGCAGCGATTCGCTCAACAGGCTCCATGTGCCGATCAGGATGACGAGGATCACGATCAGGCTGACCAGCGGATCGATCCAGGTCGCGCCGGTCCACAGGATGGCAAGTCCCGCCACCACCACGCCCGCCGACACCGCCGCATCGGCGGCCATGTGGAGATATGCGCCGCGGATGTTGACGTCGCCGTGCCGCCCGCGCGCGAACATCAGCGCCGTGCCGAGGTTGACGGCGATCCCCGCCAGCGCGACCCACACCACCGGCCATCCGTCGACCGGCCGCGGATCGCCGAGGCGTTGGGCGGTTTCCAGCAGGATCGCGCCGATCGCGATCAACAGGACCAGTGCGTTGGCAAGCGCCGCGAGAATGGTCGACGCGCCCAGCCCATAGGTGAAGCGCCCCGACGCCGGACGCTTGGCCAGTTCAGCGCCGCCCCATGCGATCAGCAACCCCAGCACATCGGACAGATTATGCCCGGCGTCGGCCAGCAGCGCCACCGAATCGGTCCAGAACCCCGCCGCCGCCTCTACGCCGACGAAGGCGAGATTGAGCATTGTTCCGATCGCGAAGGCGCGGCCGAAATCGGCGGGCGCATGTGCGTGCCCATGCCCATGCCCGTGCCCATGGCCGTGATGATGATCGTGATGCGCGCCCATCGCCGTCAGCGTCCGCGCCGGTCGCCGCGCCCGTCGCGCGGTCCCTGCCGGATGGTCAGCAATTCGGCGCGCGTCAGCACGCCATCACCGTTACGGTCGATCCGTCCGAAGATCGCCGCGATGCGCGCCTGCAATTCGGGCAGCGCGATGCGATTGTCGCCGTCGCGATCGACCTCGAACGGGCCGGGCAACGCGGTACGATCCCCCAGCCAGCGTTCGGCCCAATCGGCAAAGACGATATAGCCGATCGTGGGGGCCGTACCCGCAATGCCTGTGAAACTGCGCGCGATCCCCGCCGTCGCTTCTGCCCGTGTCGTGCGCGCGTCGCCGTCGGCGTCGAACCCGGCGAGCATCGCGCCCACCGGTTCGACGACCATTGTCGCGGCGGCGGGACGATCGCCGGGCGCGATGGGGAGCGCAGGTGCCTGAACGGCGAGCAGCAATGCAAGGATCATGCTGCGGCTTCTGGCACCTGCCGCATGCGGTGAACAGGGGCGATGCGACCGATCAGTCGAGCAGACGTCCCATGCCTGTCAGAACCCGGCGTGCGCCCAGACGGCTGAGATGATTCTCGTCGACGAACAAGGGTTCGCCCCGGTCGATCACCATGCATTCGCCGTTCCGGCACAATAGCGGCATCGGATCGAACACCGGCGTCGGCCGGATCGCATCCGCCATGCGCCGGTTGAACCCTGGATCGTTCCTGACCGTGATGTAGAGCGGAGCCTGCGGCGTGCCGTTGCGCAGCAGGCGCGGGTACAGCAACAGCGGGTCGGCGATCGGCAGCGACGGGGTGTCGCCGATCACCACCACCTCTACGCCGGCGTCGCGCAACCGGCGGACGGTATTTGCCAGCGTCTGTTGCCCGGTGCCCGTCACCCGGTCCGCGCGCGGTTGCCACAGTCCGGCGATCAGCACCCGCTGGATATGGTTTTCACGGATCAGGTCGAAGATCCGTTCCTTGCTGGCGACGCAATTGGGGCGTTTGGGCGACGGTACGCCGAGGATCGGGACGCAGGCGGTCATGCCATAGACGATGATGTTGCCCTGCGTCTGCGCGCCGGTCTGACGCAAGGCGCGGACGAAATGATTGGCGTGCGAATCGCCCCACAGCAGAATGCGCGTCCCCGGCCCCCGCGCGACGGTACAGGCGTCCACGCCCGGCCATGGATTGCCTGCTTCGCCGATGACGCACGACGCCTTGCGGTCCTCCGCCCGCTGGACCAGCACGCGTCGTTCGATCCCCGCCAGTTCGGGAAAGCGCGACGGCACGCCCTTGCTCACGACCAGCGCGGCACCTGCCGCGGCGGTCAGGCCGATCGCGACGACCGAAGCGGTCAGCAGCGCACGCTGTCCGGTGAGCAGTCCGGTGCGGAACGGGCGTTCGACAAAACGCCACGATATCCACGACATCAGGAACGTCAGCGCCAGCAGCGTCACCGCCATGCGCGGCGTAATGTCCGACAGCGTCAGGAAGCGCGCGAACACGATCAGCGGCCAGTGCCACAGGTAGAGCGAGTAGGACAGCAGCCCGATCAGCACGATCGGCCGCAGCGACAGCAGCCGGGTGGCGGCACTGCGCGTGCCGCCCGCGCCGACATGGATCAGCAGCGCTGCGCCCAGCACCGGCGGGACCGCATTGATCCCGGGAAACGGGCTCCCCGCTTCCAGCAATATGGCGGGCAGGACGATGCCGAGCAGGCCGAGCGTTCCGAGCGCTTCCTGCAGCCAGCGCGAGCGCGCCTGTGGCAGCGCCGCGACCGCCAGCAGCGATCCGATCAGCAATTCCCATGCGCGGAACGGCAGCAGGAAATAGGCGGCCGACCGTGCCTGCGCGACGCCGATCACGCTCAATGCGAGCGAAACGACCAGAATTGCCGACAATACCAGCACGACATGACGCGACGCCCGTTTCCACAACAGCCCGAGCAGCAGGGGGAAGACGATGTAGAATTGCTCCTCGACCGCCAGCGACCATGTATGGATCAGCGGTTTCAGTTCGGTCGCCGCATCGAAATAGCCGGCCTGGTTCCAGAACAGGAAATTGGAGGAGAACAGCGCCGTCGCCGCGACGCTCCGGCCCATTTCGCTCAGATCGTGCGGCGACAGTACGATCAGCCCGGCGATCAGGCAGGCCAGAACGACGAAGCACAACGCAGGCAGGATGCGCCGGAACCGACGTTCGTAGAACCGCAGTACGGAAAAATTGCCGGCCGTCAGTTCGCGCGCGATGATCGAGGTGATGAGATAGCCCGAGATCACGAAGAAGACGTCGACCCCGACATAGCCGCCGGTGAAGATGCCGATATCGAGATGGAACAGGATGACGGGCAGCACCGCCAACGTCCGCAAACCGTCGATATCGCTGCGATATCCCCGAACGGCATGCGTTGTCGCGCCGGCACGGGCGTCACGGCGATCATCGTCGGCGGACATGCGGCTTCGCCCGGCCTGATCGGCGATCGACATAATATTTCCCCGTATCCGTCGGAAAACGGGGCATTTCTTCAAATGCGCACCCGTAATTCCGCCCCCGGACGCCCCCCGCGTCTCGACGGTGAATAAGAGATTACGGCGTTTAGTGCAAAGTAATCATCCGGTGGTAAATCAGTAGCTTACCGAAAAATCCCGAACAGGGACCTGCTTTATCAAATACGACTATACTATCGCGCCGACCAATAGGATGACGGACACCAGATAATCGTGAGATTACTTGGGGATAGCCACTCGCAGCGGGACGTCCGGGGCATCGTGCAGGCGCAGGAACACGGCGTCTTTCGCCGGACTTGGCAGTGCAAGCGACGTTCCGACGAAGCCGGGCGGCACCAGTGTCGGGGTGCCGTCTGGGGTGCCTGCGATCCCAGCGACGAGGAACAGGTTGCGGCCGGCAATCGTGCAGTCGCCCGTTTGGGGGCATTCCAGCGCGGTAACCGCCGGCAAGCGGACGGCACGGGCCAGCGGTTGCCAGTCGCCGGTCGCGCCGTCGCGGATCAACCGGAAGCGCAGGCGTCCGGCGATCGGCGCGCCCGGCGGCGGTGCGAGCGTCGCGACGACGATATCGCCGACCCGCTGCAACGTGCCGGCCGCGAAGGTCAGGCGCGGACCCGCGTCTTGGTCGGTCGCGACCTCCACCGCATCGCGATCGCCCAGCGGCGCGCCGGCGGGCCGGAACGAAAAGGTCAGCGTCGCGCCGGCAGGGACCAGTCCGTCGGGCAGTGCGATCGGTGCGGCACCCGGCACGGGCACGATGGTAGCGTCCAGATCGAGCAATTTCGCGGTGGGACGCGAAGGGGCGATGGTCGCGCCCACGCTGGCCGTACGGGCGTCGCGTAACGTTACCGTGGCCTTGGTCGCGTCGTCCGGTTCCAACGATCGGTCGGTCGTCATCTCCAGCTGGTCGCCATCCGGTCCGCGCGTCAGCGCGCCCGGCATGAAGCGATGGGTGCCCAGATCCAGACGCGTCACCTGATCGAGCCGCGCACCGTCGAGCATGCCGCTGCGATCGCCGGCATGGACGACGAACCGGTCGAGGCGGCTCGGTTCGACCCGGCCGGTGAGCCGGACCGTGTCGGGCGTCGCTGCGCCATGGCGGCCGATCGACAGCGTCAGCGGACCGGGGCGGACCCGGCCGAGCGGCAGCACCGCCTCGACCTCGTCCGCGCCGACCGTCTTCCATGACAGCGACCAGTTGCCGTCGGTCGCATCGCGCAGCGCCAGCCGTTCGATACACGACGATGCCCCGCCACGCAGCGCCAGCGGATGGTCGCGCCCGACGACGACGAAGCCATCGGGCTGGGGACGCCACGCACCGGCACGGTCGAGCTGTACCGGCAGGCGCGGCCCGTCGAACCGGTCGAAGCCCCAGCTGCCCTGCAACGTCGCGCCGTCGACCGGGCCGAGCGCGGTCAGGTCGGTGCCCTCCGCCAGCCGCAGCCCACCCTGTTCGGCATCGACGACGACCGGCAGCGTCGCGGTGGTCCCGTCGGCACCCTCGATCGCCAGCCGCAGGTCGCGGGCATAGCCCGTCGCGAACAGCAGCGACGCGTCGTCGAGCGGCAGTACCGCGCCCGGTCGCGCGAGGCACACGGCGGCGGGCGCCGCCGACCGCCATACCGGCGGCGGGGTGGCACCGATCGGCGGCAACGGCGCGACCAGCACCGATCGCGGATTCTGGAACGACGGGGCGGCGTTCAGTTGCAGACGGATATCCGCACCGTCATTCAGCGTCAGCGCGGGCAGATATTGATATTGCGCGCTGCGAAACGCGCCGAACAGCCGTGCGACATCGCGTGCCAGCCCGATATAGGGGCTGTAATAGCCTGCCCCGCCCTCCGGCGTGGCAGCCACGCGATAGGCGAGGTCGACGGGCGTGCCGGTGAGCGTTTCAGTGAGCGTCGTGCCGCGCTGCGCCTGAAGCACCAGCGCGTCGCGGCTTTGCGTCAGGCAGGCGGATTGCAGCGCGCGCTGCCGCGTCAGGCATTCGGCGTTCAGCTTGATCCGCAACGCGTTGGCAAGGATCGGCGCGGCGGTGACCAGCCGTTCGGGCGCGGTGTCGCCGATCCGGCCGATCGCGGCGACGAACGCATCCAGCCGGGCGCGATCGAGCGACGCCTGATGCAGGTCCTGCGCCGCCCGCACGAAGATACCCGGCCGCCCGCGCACTGCGCCCAGCACCGCCGCAAAGCCGCCGCCGGCTTCGGGCGCAAGGAACAGCATGGCCTGTTCCGCGCCCTGCGGCACGGTCACGTCGAGCAGGTTCTTTTTCGGGTGCCATGCCCGTACTTCGTAGAACCAGTCGCGCGGCGGCGGGTTGGTCGCACCGCGCAGGAACGCGATGACCAGGCGGTAGCGCGCCGACTGGTCGGCGGGAAAGCGCGCGGTGGCCCGCAACCGGTCGCCGCCGCGCAGCGACGGGACGGCGGTGATCGGCAGTTCGACCCCCGCCCGCGTGACCGTGATCGACAGTTCGGGACCGGCAAGGTCGAACGCATTCTGCTGCGCATCGGCGCGGTCGGCGATCAGGAGCAGGAACGCGGCGAACAGGAACGGAAGCATACGGGCCATGCGCCCCTATACCCCGATCCGGCGCGGGGTCGCCATGACGATCAGCGCATCGCGAAGCGACGACGCGCGGCCGGTCCATGGCGCAATCTTGTTGCCTGGTTCGCAGTATCAGCGTGACAATACGCAAGTAATGACCTACTATGTAATAGTTAAGTTCACATGATGGGACACGCGGCAACAGACTGCGGTTCCGAACCAGGGAGAGGGGACCATGATTTCCATTCGTGCTTTCACGCGCATTGGTGTTTCGACCGCCACGGTCGGGCTGGCATTGCTGTTCGCCGGTGCGGCGGCAGCGCAGGACGTACCCGCCGATACCGGTGGTGACACCGCCACGCCGCAACAGGTCGACGAGGGCGAGATCGTCGTCACCGGGTTCCGCGCCTCGCTCGACAGCGCACTGGGGCAGAAGCGGCGCGAGACCGCGGCGGTCGACAGCATCGTCGCCGAGGATATCGGCAAGTTCCCCGACTCCAACCTCGCCGAATCGATGCAGCGCGTGCCCGGCGTCGCGCTGGCGCGCGGCGACGGTGGGGAAGGGCGCAACATCTCCGTCCGGGGTCTCGGCGCAGGGTTCACGCGCGTGCGGATCAACGGCATGGAAGGCACGTCGCAGACCGGGTCGTCCGATATCTATGGCGCGGGCAACAATGGTCGCAGCTTCGATTTCAACGTGTTCCCGACCGAGATCTTCTCGGCACTGTCGGTGCGCAAGACGCCGTCCGCCGATGTGGAGGAAGGATCGCTGGGCGCGACGGTCGATCTGACCGCGCCCAAGCCGCTCGACGCGCGTGAGGATTTCGTGCTGACGGCCACGGCGCGCGGCATCTGGAACCAGTTGTCGAAAAAGGTCGATCCGCGCGCATCGATGCTGGTGTCGAAGAAATTCGCCGACGGCACGTTCGGCATCCTCGCATCGGTCGCCTATCAGAAGCGCCATATCCGCGAGGTCGGCTATTCGGCGGTCGATATCCTGTCGGCCAACACCAACGGGTTGTTCTGTTCGCCGCTGGGCGTCAACCCGCTCTACCCCGCTTTCGGGACGAAGGGCGCGACGATCGGCGATTGCAGCACCGGCAACCCGCGCACCGGATCGGTCGCGGCGTACAACACGATCCTCGGCCTGCGTCGCGCCGATCTTCAGGGTACGGCGGGAAGCGGCGCGTTCCTGCCCCGGCTGCCGCGCTATCTCAATTCCGAACAGGATCAGGAACGGATCGGCGGCACGTTCACCGTCCAGTTCAAGCCCGATGACGATACCGACATCTCGGTCGACCTGCTCTATTCGCGGTTCGACGTGGAGCGTCGCGACAACTACATCGCCGGCATCTCGTTCGGACGGTCGATCGCGAATAACGGCCAGCCGATGGTGTCGGTGCGCGACGTGCAGTTCGATGACAACGGGTCGCTGGTCTATGGCCTGTTCGACGGCGTCGACGTACGGTCCGAAGGGCTGGTCGATCATTTCGTATCGACGTTCAAACAGGCGAATTTCAACCTGAAGCGCCGGTTGAACGACGCGTTGGAAGTCACGATGCTGGTCGGGCGCAACCAGTCGGTGTGGGACGGACGCAAGCGGTTGCAGACGTTCATGGACGCGATCGACACCGACAATTTCTCGATCGATTTCCGTCAGGGCGGCAGCACGCCGTTGCTGGGCTTCGGCTTCGACGTCGCCAATCCGGCCAGCTTCTCCTACGCACCGGGCCTCAGCGACGGCACCGTGCTGGGCGGCTTCAGTTTCCAGGGCAAGCCGTCGAAGAACACCACGGACAACTTCACCGGCGAAACCAATCTCAACTGGTCCGTGGCCGACGGCTTCACGGTCAAGGTCGGCGGGCAATATCGCGAAAGCGATTTCGTGTCGTCGTTTCTGCGCCCGTACAACGCCGACACGGTCGTCCGCGCGCTGCCGGCCGGCACGTCGCTGGCCAGCATCACGCGCACGATCGACGGTGTCGACGAACTGTTCGGGGCAGGCGCGCCGGGCACATGGGCGGCGATCGATCCGGACAAATGGGCGTCGACCTTCGGCTATGACGCGGTGCGGTATTGCGGGGTCGAATGCGGCGGCGCGCGCAGCCGGGTGAAGGAAGAGATCAAGGGCGCGTACCTGATGGCGACGTTCGACCTTCAGGACCGGGTGGGCTTCGGGCTGCGCGGCGATGCCGGCGTGCGCTATGTCAGGACCGACCTGGCGACATCGGGCTATATCGCCGTCGCGCCGCCCGCCGGCGTCACGTCGCCGACCAATCTGGTCGGGCAATATGGCCGCGCGGCACGGGGGTATCAGGACTGGTTGCCGTCCGCCAACATCGTGATCGAACCGGTCCGCGACCTGTTGTTCCGCATTTCGGGGGCCAAGGTGATGACGCGGCCCGAACTGGGCATCCTGACGCCGACCAGCGGCGTCAATCCGGTTACGCGTGTGGGCAACGTCAACAACCCGTTCCTTGAACCGATCCGCGCCAACACGTTCGACGCGGCGGTCGAATGGTATTTCAAGCCCGGTTCGCTGTTGTCGGTCGCGTATTTCTACAAGGACATCAAAAGCTATATCCAGAACGTGAACAGCCAGGTGCCGTTCAACGAACTGGGCCTGCCGAACGCGCTGCTGGAAAACAGTCAGACGTCGCCGACCGAATTGTTCACCGTGTCGCAGCCGTTCAATACGCCGGGCGGGCCGTTGCAGGGCGTCGAGGTGAATGCGCAGATTCAGCTCGACTTCTTGCCGGGGTTCCTGACGCATCTGGGCGTGCTGGGCAATTACACGCACGTCACGTCGGAGATCGAATATATCCTTGCCAGCGTCGGTGGCGTGCCGACGGTGACGACGACCAACGATCTGGTCGGACTGTCCAAGAATACCGCGTCGGGCACGCTGTATTACGAGGACGAACGGTTCAGCATCCGGTCGACCGCCAATTACCGCGACCGGTTCATCCGCGGTATTCCGGCGTCGCCGGGCAGCGACCTTCAGGGCAACAAGCCGACGCTGTACGTCGATGCGTCGGCATCGCTGGCGATTACCGACCAGATCAAGCTGATCGTCGAGGGACAGAACCTGACCGACGAACGCAACGTGCTGTATACCGACAGCGTGCGGCAGGACACGTTGTTCGAAACGCGGATCGGCCGCACGGTGACGGCGGGCGTCAACCTGCGGTTCTGACGTGCCGTGGGGCGGGCGTGGTGCCGGGCGGATCGATCCGCACCGACAGCACGCCCGCCAGCGTGGTGACGGCGATGAATGGCACGTCGATCGCGGTGAAATGGGCGCGGCCGCACCGGATGCGGTCGCGTTCCGCATCGCGCAGGGTGTTCAGATCGCCCTTGGTTTCCGCGACCAGACAGACGCGCGGGCCATCCTGCGTATCGCGCACGATCGCCCAGTCGGGATTGTAGCTGCCCAGCGGCGTGGCGATGCGAAAGGCGCGGGGCAGTTTGGCGAACACGCGGATCGCGTCGCTGTCGTCCAGATCGGCGACGAAGCTGCGTTCGACCGCCGAATCCACCGTGACCCCGTCGACCGGCGCATGGCGCACGGGCACCAGCCGCGCGGCGTCGACATCGTCTTCCGCCCGGAACAGCGATTGCGACCAGCATTCGTCGACGCGGTCGTACGCGATGCCGCCGACGAGGATCGCGCGCTTCGCCACGTTGATCTGCACGGTACAGCCGTCGAGAAATGCGGCGGGATTGTCGCCGGCGTCTGCCAACCGCCCCGATGCGATCAGGATGCGCGCGAGGATGGCGCGGGGCAGGTCGGTGCGTTCCTGCAATTCGCGCAACAGGTCGGGCATCGGCAACGGACCGGTATCGACCCGGTGCGGGATCGACGTGGCGGTGCGGGCGACGAACACGCCTTCGCGTCCCAAGTCGATCGTGCCGGTTTCGAAGACCACGCGTGCGGTCCCCGCCGGGGGCATGGCTGCTACGGAACGGGCACAGGCATCGACCAGCGCGTCGTCGGCGAAGTCGAGGCGATAGACCGTCTTCCACGCGATGCGCGCCCATAGTTCGCGAAAATCGTGCCCGGCGAGCACGTCGTGGTTGCGGCGGATGCGACCGCGTTCGCGGGCATCGGCGACAGGCAGCGTGCGGCATGCGCGCGTCAAACGCTGGCGCACGATCGCGGCGGCGGCGGGGGGCAGCGGCGGCAACGGCACGGTGCCGTCGGCCAGCGCCGCGCGCAGCCGGTCGTTGGGCTTGCCGTCATCGACCATGCCGGCGGCGTCCAGCGCATCGTGCACCGCCTGCGCCTGTTCCATCGTCAGCAGCGCCGTGCCGCCGTCGGGCAGCGGATAGCGCAGCCCGGCGAACAGGTCGCGTCCGATCCGGCCCAGCCGCACGCCCAGTGCCTGTTCGACCTCGTCCTGCAACCCCTTTGCAAAGGCGCGGAACGGTTCGTCGGAAATGATCGTCAGCCGGTT
The DNA here is from genome assembly GCF_014842075.1 of Sphingomonas sp. CFBP 13720. GTDB lineage: Bacteria > Pseudomonadota > Alphaproteobacteria > Sphingomonadales > Sphingomonadaceae > Sphingomonas. The sequence continues at coordinate 185,859 of NZ_JACYVA010000002.1, read as the reverse complement.
CAACCCCTCGTCGCGCCGCCGCACGCCGTGTGCATCGACTGCAAGGCGCAGGCCGCGTCCGATCGACTGTCGCCGTTGCCGGTCGCCGCCCATGGCGCGCAGGATACAGATCTGAAAGACGTTGGGATTGTCCCACCCTTCGCGCAACGCCGAGTGCGAGAAGACGAAGCGCAGCGGTTCGGCTTCGTCCAGCAACCGTTCCTTGTCCTTCATGATCAGGTCGAACGTTGCGTCGCGCAGCTTCGCGGCGGCGGCGTTTAACTCGCCGCTGCGGCTACGGTCATATTCGACCATGCGGCCGTGGCGGTCGGCGGAGAAATATCCGCCATGCGCCGCGACCGCATCGGCGGGGACGGTGGCGAACAGCGTGGCATAGTCGGCGTGCGCCGCCAGCCTGCGATATTCCTCTTCGAACATCCGCGCCAGCCTGCCCGGCGACGGCGTGCCGTCGGCGGCGTAGCAGCGATAGTCGGCGACGCGATCGACGAAGAACAGCGACAGCGTCTTGATGCCCAGCGGACGATTGCGCAGTTCCTTGACGAAATGGTGGCGGATGGTGCGCGCGATCATCGCCCGCGACAGGCTGTCGGGGTCGATGCCGCCATGCGTCTCGCCGGCATGCAGCGTGACGACCGATCCGGGCAGCAGCAACTGCATCGATCCGCCGTCGCGCGCGTCGATCGTGCCGATGCGCATCCCGGCATAGATCGCGCGTCCGGTGAGGGTGGCCAGATCGTCGCCGTCGTCGACCCGGACCGTCGCGCGTTCGGTTCGTGTCGCCGACTGGCGCACCAGTTCGACCACGGCGCGCGGCGGGTGGCCGCGCTTCGCCTCGACCTGCGACAGCGTGACCAGCGGCGTGTTGTCGGCGTCTTGGACCTGCGCGCCGTCGATCTCGATCGATTTGACCAGCCCCTGATCGTGCGCGTCGAACGCGTCGAGCCGGTGGACGGGGTGGAAGCGGCGGGCATGCGTCGCCGAATAGCGCAGCCGGACCAGCGGGCGCATGTCGCGCAGGATCTGCGCACCCGCGCCGTCGGGATTGGCATCGACCGATTGCGGTTCGTCGATGATGACGACGGGGCGGGTGTCGGCGACCCATTGCAGCGCGGCGATGTCCTGCGTCGATTCGCGCGGCTGGCGAAAGATCGCGGTGCGCGTGCCCAGCGACTGGACCGTCGCGATCATCACGCGGATCGAACCGGCGACGGCGAAGTCGCGCACCTGTTCCAGCCGGGCCGAATCATACACGAACCAATCGAACGGCACGCCGTCATACAGGTCGTGGAAATGCGCGCGCATCCGTTCGATCGAGGTGCCCACGCCTTCGCGGATCGCGACCGATGGGACGACGATGACGAATTTGGTCAGCCCGTGGCGGCGATGCAGTTCGAAGATCGTGCGGAGATAGACATAGGTCTTGCCCGTGCCGGTCTCCATTTCCACCGTGAAGTCCGGCGACACCAGCGCGTCGTCGATGTCCAGTCCGCCCGCCGACTGCACGTCGCGCAGATTGGCGAACAGCCGGTCGTCGTCCAGATCGAGCCGGTTGGCATGACCCGGCGTCGCATCGCCCAGCGGCAGGCGCGGCGAAAGCGGCAGCGGCGATGCGGAAGCGATGGTGAAGGCCGAGGGCTGCGGCGCGGCCCCCCGGAACAGCGCGCATACCACCTCGATCGCCGCGATCTGATGCGGCAGCGCGGCTTCGAACCGGAACCTCACAGCGATGCCAGTCGGGCGATCGACGCCTTGCCGATGCGCTGGCGCAGCGTCGCGGCAAGGTTGGCCCGTGCCGCCGCCGTCGCGAAGCCACCGTCGCGGAACCAGAAGCTGGCGGCGCGGGGCGGGGTCAGCGCGGCGTGCCAGTCGGCGATGCCGTCGCCCAGCGCAGCGGCATTGCCGTCGACCGCACCGAAACAGGCGAACGCGACGCCGCCGTCGATCGCATGGACGGCCACCCCGGCGATGCTGCGGGTTTCGACCGGTACGGTCAGGTCGACGCCGGTGCGCAGCAGCAGTTCGGCCAGCAGATCGTCCTGCGTCCGTCCGGGCAGGATATTGTTGACCGCCGCCTCGACCGCCGCGACCAGATCGGCGGGAAAGGGGTCCTATGGCTTCAGGCTGGACGCGGCCAGCCGATAGGCGCGAAATCCGGTGTCGGGCGTCGCATGCGGATGCGCCGCGCGCAGTGTCGCACCCGCGCGGCGCAGGCGTTCCTTCGTCAGTTCGGCGATGGTGCGCGGTCGCCCGAGCGTATCGCACAGTTCCGCCGCCGTCTTCTGCGCCGGATTGGCGGGGTCGAGCGGCTCGGGCAACTGGACCAGCAGATACCGGCGCGTGGCCCCGTCCGCGATATTCTGTGCAATCACCGCATCGCCGGTGGTGCCCGACCCGGCGAAACAGTCCATCACCGGGTCGTCGCCGGTCGTCGCCAGCGCCACGACGCGCTGGATCAGGTGGCGCGATTTGGGGAAATCGAACGGCGAACAGCCGAACAGGGCGCGCACCTCCTCCTTGCCGTTTTCATGGTTCAGGTTGCTGTCGAGCCACAGCGATTTCTCCTTCGTCGTCGCACCGCCGTCGGGCACATGGTCCTTGCGGAACACGCGCCACGCGCCGGTGCTCGCCTGCCGCGCGACCAGCAGGTCCGTTTCGCGCGCCACGCGGTCGCGACCCCATGTCCAGCATCCTTCGACCCCTTCCGAATTGAGCGGCAGGATCGCGACCGGACGGTCGGGCTAGGGTTCGAGCGACACCGCGCCGCCATCCGCCCCGGCATAGATCGGGAAATACAGGTTCGGCCGGTTGCGGCGGTCGAACACCGGATTGCGGTTGCGCAATTCGATCAGGCGATAGCGGCCGCGATCGTCGGTCAGGTTGTACGCCGCCATCGCCGCGTCGTTCTTCGCCACCATGTGGATCGCGGGGCGGCTGCTGTCGCTGGCATAGCAGATCAGATATTCGAACGTCTTGGCGACGAACCGGTCGAGCGATCGTCCGCGCGGATTGGTCTGCACCACGAAGCGCGCGACGAAATTGGCCTCGCCGAACAGCTCGTCGCACAGGCGGATGACGTTCGATTCCTCGTTGTCGTCGCACGAGATGAAGATCGCGCCATCGTCGCGCAGCAGATCGCGCGCGAGCATCAGGCGCGGGTACATCATGTTCAGCCAGTCGGTGTGGAAACGCCCGTTCGCCTCGGTATTGGTGGTCAGCGCCGTGCCGTCCTGCCCGCGCTGTCCGGTCAGCCGTTCATACTGGGCCAGCGTGTCGCGATAATCGTCGGGATACACGAAGTCGTTGCCGGTATTGTACGGCGGGTCGATGTAGATCAGCTTGACCTGTCGCGCGTACGACCGGCGCAGCAGTTTCAGCACCTCCAGATTGTCGCCCTCGATCATCAGGTTGCGCGTGCCGTCCCAATCGACGCTGCCATCGCGGTCGGGGCGCAGCGTGCCGGTGCCGGGGGTCAGCGCGAACGCGCGGGCGGCACGCTTTCCGCGCCAGTTCAGCCCGTAGCGCTCGTCGCCGTCCTCGACCGTCGCGCCGAGCAACTGGCGCAGCGCGTCGATATCGATGCGGCCATCGGTGACGATCGACGGGAACAGCGCGGTCAGCGCGGCGACATTGTCGGCGGTGGCGCTGTCGGGGGACAGGCGCGGGATCGGATCGTCGGCGGGCGGCGCGGTGTCGGTCATGCTGGTCCGTCGTCCTGTGGCTGGGCCGGAAGGACGATGCCGGGAAACCGGCGCGGGCGTTACGGCGGACGCGTTCGCTTCGGATCGGCAATCGCTCCGAAACGGATTGATCGGACCACTTCAAGATATAAGGATATCGTTATATCCGCTATTGACGCCGCTGGCGCCGATCGCGACAAGGCGGGTGTCAAAGGTTCTTCAGCGGAGGATGACTCCGCCGGAGCTAAGACGGGAAGCCGGTGCGCCCTTCGGGCAAGGCCGGCGCTGCCCCCGCAACTGTAAGCGGCGAGCGGATGGTCCATTTCGTGTCACTGACGGCGTTCGCGCGGTCGGGAAGGCCGGGCCAGCCGCGACGACCCGCGAGCCAGGAGACCTGCCTGCGACGCGATAACGTCCACCGGCGGGGTGCCCGGTCGGGTGCCTGTCGTCCGCCGCCGGGCCATGTCCGGCGGGGCGTGCGCGCCTGTCCGGTCGCCCCGACCTTCATCGGGGTATGAAGCATGACCGTCACCGTCGCCACATTGGGCTTTCCGCGCATCGGCCCGCGCAGGGAATTGAAGTTCGCATTAGAGAAACACTGGTCCGGCAAGGAGGACGAGGTTGCGCTGAACACCGCCGCCGCAGGCCTGCGCACCGCCGCATGGGCGCGACAGCGCGCGCTGGGCGCCGACTGGCTGCCGTCGTGCGACTTCTCGCTGTACGACCATGTGCTGGATACCAGCATGATGCTGGGGGCGATCCCGGCACGGTATCGCGCGGCGGACGGACAGGCGGGCCTGTCGACCTATTTCGCGATGGCGCGCGGTTCGACCGGGGTGGCCGCGTGCTGCGATACGCCGCACAGCGTCACCGCCGGCGAAATGACGAAATGGTTCGACACCAACTATCATTATATCGTGCCGGAGATCGAACCGGGGCAGCGGCTGGCGCTCGGCCGGCTGACGGTGGTCGACGCCTATCGCGAAGCGGCGGCGCAGGGGTTCGCGACACGCCCGGTGCTGCTGGGACCGGTGACGTGGCTCAGCCTTGCCAAGGGGCAGGGGAACGACCCGTTCGACCTGCTGGACGAGGTGCTGGCGCTGTACGCCGTGATCCTGCGGCATCTGGCGCATGCGGGCGCGGAATGGGTGCAGATCGACGAACCGATCCTCGTCACCGACCTGACCGAGCAACAGCGGCGCGCCTTCACCCGCGCCTATGCCCGGCTGGCGCGATCGGGGCCGAAGCTGATGCTGACGACGTATTTCGGCGGGCTGGACGACAATCTGTCGCTGGCCGCTGCGCTGCCGGTCGCCGGGCTGCACGTCGATCTGGTCCGCGCGCCCGAACAGCTGGATACGGTGCTTCGGGCCGTGCCGAAGGACATGCTGCTGTCGCTGGGCGTGATCGACGGGCGCAACGTGTGGCGGGCCGATCTGTCGGCGTTGCTCGACCGGATCGAACCGGTGGCGCGGGCGCGCGATCTGGTGCTGGCACCATCGTGTTCGCTGTTGCACGTGCCGGTCGATCTGGCGCTGGAGCGCAGGCTGGACGGCGACGTCACGCTGTGGCTGGCGTTCGCGGTGCAGAAGATCGCCGAACTGGCGGCGCTGAAGACCGCGCTGAACGACGGTCGCGATGCGGCGGCGCAGGCGATCGCCGAATCCGACGCCGCCGCCGCCAGCCGCTGCACGTCGCCGCGCATCCACGACCGGCAGGTGCAGGAGCGCGTCGCGGCGGTGACGCCCGCGATGCGCGAACGGCAGGGCGGGCTGGTACGGCGGATCGCGACGCAGGCACGGGTGCTGGCGCTGCCCGCCTTTCCCACCACGACGATCGGGTCGTTCCCGCAGACGCCGGAGGTGCGCCACGCCCGCGCCGAGCATCAGCGCGGCAACCTCGACGATGCCGGCTATGACCGGTTCCTGCGCGCGGAAACCGAACGTACGATCCGGTGGCAGGAGGAAGCGGGCCTCGACATGCTGGTGCATGGCGAGTTCGAGCGGAACGACATGGTCCAGTATTTCGGCGAACAGCTGTCGGGCTTCGCGTTCACGCTCGGCGGGTGGGTGCAGAGCTATGGATCGCGTTGCGTGCGTCCGCCGATCCTGTTCGGCGATGTCGCGCGTCCCGCCGCGATGACGGTCGAATGGTGGCGATATGCCCAGTCGCTGACCGACCGGCCGGTCAAGGGCATGCTGACCGGGCCGGTCACGATCCTGAACTGGAGCTTCGTGCGCGACGACCAGCCGCGCGAGGCGTCCTGCCGCCAGATCGCGCTGGCGATCCGCGACGAGGTGCTGGACCTCGAAGCGGCGGGATGCCGGGCGATCCAGATCGACGAGGCGGCGCTGCGCGAGGGGCTGCCGCTGCGACGCGCGGGCTGGCAGGCGTATCTGGACTGGGCGGTCGACTGTTTCCGGCTGACGGCGGCAGGGGTGGCCGATGCGACGCAGATCCACACGCATATGTGCTATTCGGAGTTCAACGACATCCTGCCGTCGATCGCGGCGATGGACGCCGACGTCATCTCGATCGAGACCGCGCGGTCGCAGATGGAGTTGCTGGCCGCGTTCGCCCGCTATCGCTATCCCAGCGCGATCGGGCCGGGGGTGTACGACATCCATTCGGCGCGCGTGCCGGACGAGGCGGAGATGGTGGCGCTGATGCGGCTGGCGCAGGAACATCTGCGGCCCGAACAATTGTGGGTGAACCCCGATTGCGGGCTGAAGACGCGGCGCTGGGACGAAGTGAAGCCGGCGATCGCGGCGATGGTCGCGGCCGCGCGGACGCTGCGTATCGGGGTGACGGCACCGACCGAACCGGTCGCTTGAGCGGCGGGTGGCGGGGGGTTGCGCTCCCCCGCCGCCTTGCATCGCGGCGGGGCAACGGCCATCTCCGCCGGCAATGGCCGAAACCTCCCCCGGCGTCGCGCAGACGCTCGAACCGCTGGTGACGCGCGTGCTCGCGCCCAATGCGTCGCCCTATACCCATACGGGGACGCAGAGCTTCGTCGTCGGCGGGGTGGGGGCGGTGGCGGTGATCGATCCGGGACCGGTCGACGACGCACATCTGGACGCGATCCTCGGCGCCGTGGCGGGACGGCCAGTTGCGGCGATCCTGTGTACGCATACGCACCGCGACCATAGTCCGGGGGCGGCGCCGCTGGCGGCACGGACCGGCGCGGCGATCATCGGCTGCGCGCCGCTGACGATGGACGATCCCGGCCCGCGCGCCGATGCGGCGTTCGATATCGACTATCGCCCCGACCGCGTGCTGCACGATGGCGAGGCGGTGGCGGGCGACGGCTGGACGCTGGTCGCGGTCGCCACGCCGGGACACACGTCGAACCATCTCGCCTTCGCGCTGCCCGAAACCGGGGCGTTGTTCAGCGGCGACCATGTCATGGGCTGGTCGACGACGATCGTGTCGCCGCCCGACGGCGACATGGGCGATTATATGGCCAGCCTCGACCGGCTGCTGGCGCGCGAGGACCGGGTCTATTACCCCGCGCACGGCGATCTGGTCGACAATCCCCGGCGGCTGGTGCGCAGCATGCTGGGCCATCGCAAGCTGCGCGAAGGCCAGATCGCGCGCGCGGTCGAACGCGGGGTGCGCGACGTGCCCGCGATGGTCGCCGCGATGTATGCGGGACTCGACCCCCGGCTCCACGGTGCCGCGGGACGATCGGTGCTGGCGCATCTGATCGACATGGAACGGCGCGGGATCGTGGCGCGGGAGGGGGCGGCATGGGTGCGCGGTTGAGGCCCGGCGTGGCGCGCACGATCGTCGCGCTGGTGGTGGCGATCGGGATCGCCGCCGCCGTGTGGCTGGGCTATCGCAACTACACCGAACGCTATGTCGTCACGACCGAAGCCGACACCGGCGACGCGGTGACGCGCGTCATCACCGCACGACTGGCGGGGACGAGCAGCTTGAAGGTCGCATCGCTGTCGGGGACGTTGCAGGCGACCGCCAGCGACGTGCGCGGCTTCGGCTGGCTGCGATCGGATCAGGTGGTCAAGATGCCGTATTCGGTCGACTATTTCGTCGATGTGTCCGGTATCGGCGAAGGGCAGTTGAGCTGGTCGCCCGATACACGCACGCTGGTGGTCGACGCGCCCGACGTGACTGTCGCCGACGCCAATGTCGACGAAGCGGCACGGACGCTGGTACGCACGCAGGGCATGTTCGTGACGCGCGACGCGGCGGCCGCTCTGTCACAGCGGGTATCGGCGGCGGCGCAGGGCAAGGCGCGGGCGGAAGCGCGCAGTCCCGAACGGCTGGCGCAGGCACGCGAAATGGCAAGGACGAATCTCGCCCGACTGCTCGGCGCACCGTTGGCCGCCGCCGGCATGGGCGATGCGCGGGTCGTGGTCACCTTTCCGGCGGAACGCAGCATGCCGAACGGTGAACGCTGGGACGTTTCCGCGCGGCCCGCCGACGTGATCGGCAATCGGCAATGACAAGCCGCCCCGGCGACGATAGGACAAGCGCATGAACGCACGTACCGAATTGCCCACCGGCACCGACCTGCTCGCCGAGATCGACCGTCTGCGCCGTGAGCGCAACGCGGTGATCCTCGCGCATTATTACCAGCGGCCCGAGATTCAGGACCTTGCCGATTTCGTCGGCGACAGCCTCGATCTCAGCCGCAAGGCGGCGGCGACCGATGCCGACGTCATCGCGTTCTGCGGCGTGCGGTTCATGGCCGAAACCGCGAAGATCCTGTCGCCCGACAAGACCGTGATCCTGCCCGACATGGATGCCGGCTGTTCGCTGGAGGACAGTTGCCCGCCCGATCAGTTCGCGGCGTTCCGCGCACAGCATCCCGATCACATCGCGCTGACGTACATCAATTGTTCGACCGAGGTGAAGGCGCTGTCGGACATTATCGTCACGTCGTCGTCCGCCGAAAAGATCCTGTCGCAATTGCCCGCCGACCAGAAGGTGATCTTCGGTCCCGACCGCAATCTGGGCGGATATCTGACGCGCAAGACCGGGCGCGAGATGCTGTTGTGGCCCGGCGTATGCATCGTGCACGAGGCGTTCTCGGAAACCGAACTGCTCAAGCTGATGGCGCAACATCCGGGCGCGCCGGTCGCGGCGCATCCCGAATGTCCCGCGATCATCCTCGACCATGCCGATTATGTCGGATCGACCAGCGGCATCCTCGCCTATGCCGCCGATTTTCCCGGCGACACGCTGATCGTCGCGACCGAGCCGCACATCATCCACCAGATGGAAAAGGCACTGCCGCACAAGCAGTTCATCGGCGCGCCCGGCGCGGACGGGAACTGCAACTGCAACATCTGTCCGTACATGGCGCTTAACACGCTGGAAAAGCTGTACATCGCGCTGCGCGACCTGACCCCGCGGATCGAGATCGCCGAGGATCTGCGGCTGAAGGCGAAGGTGTCGCTCGACCGGATGCTGGCGATGGCCAGCGGAACCGTCGGGCTGGGCGATCTCGGACCGTTGCGCGCGGGCGGGTGACGGCCTGCGCTCCGCTAGTTGGGGGAACGTCGATCGGCTCTAAACGCGTTCGGGCCGGATCGGCGATCGACCTTCGTTTCCCCGGCAGGGCCCGGTCGGAAGGGCGCTGGTCCGCCCGACATGCGCCATCTATACCGCTTTTCGACGGAACCCTGACCTTGCCGGGTGGATCGATTGAGGCCTTGGCAGGTGAGCGAAACACACGCTCGATGCGACCGGATCGACATGCGGCGGAGATCGGCGGCACGTCGTCATTCCGGACCTGTTCCGAGGCCACCTGAACGCCAGCGACGCTGAAAGAAGTTCGACCGCCAACGATCGCCGCACGGCGGACCTCGCACCAAGTCCCGAGTGACGGTCGCGCAGTCCGCAGGGATGCCATCGCGTCGAACGTCGATCCGCTCCCGGCGCGCGGTCACTGTAGCCGACCAGTTCACTACGCCGGCCCGGACTCGAAATCAGTCGACCGGCACGACCTCCACCGTCGCACGCTGCCGCGCCAGCACGTCGGCGTCGCTGGCCAGTGCATGGAGATAGGCGTGGCGTTCGGGTGTGCCGCGCTTCAGTCGTTCCAGCCGTTCGCGCTGCGCCCGGGTCAGGTTGAAGCGGACATAGCCGCGTTCGGTGAGGCAGCTATCGGTCGTCGTCTGCAGCGCGGTGCGGACTTCGCGGAACCGGGCACGGGGATTGGCGCCTTCGGTGATGCGCGACACCTGCTGCGCGGTGTTGAGCGCGGCCGGATCGATCTCCAGCATGCCGCCCGCCGACGGCGCAGGGGGCGCGCCCCCGCCGCCAGATCCCCTGTTTTCGAGGACGGCGTCGAGTTGCCGCGACGCGGAAATCAGCGTCTTGACCGCCTTCATGTCGGCGACGTCGGTCGCCAGTCCGGCGCGGCCGCAGGTGACGGCATCGCTGCGGTACTGGTCGATACCCACGCCGGCCTTGCCCCAGCTGACGCGCGGCGGGTCGGCGGCGATCGCACCGGAGCAAATGCAGAGCGACAGGCATGCGCCCGTCCAAAACCGCCGTGCGATCATCGTCTTGCCTCCCGAATCCGGTCAGGATTACCCTACACAAAGCCGACGAACAACGCGACCGGCCTTGCCGTAGCCGCAATTACGCGCCATTTGGCACTTCATGCCTTTCTCGAAGTTGCCCGAACCGCTCGCCGCGGCGCTATCCGCGCGCGGTTACGAAGCCCCGACCGCCGTACAGGCGGCCGTCCTCACCCCCGATGCCGAAGGGCGCGACCTGCTGGTGTCCGCGCAGACCGGATCGGGCAAGACCGTCGCCTTCGGCATTGCCATGGCGGCCGACCTGCTCGAAGACGGCCAGATGCCGCGTGCGGGCAAGCCGCTGGCGCTGGCCATCGCCCCGACCCGCGAATTGGCGTTGCAGGTCGCGCGGGAATTGCAGTGGCTGTACGGTCCGACCGGCGCGCGCATCGTATCGTGCGTGGGCGGCATGGATGCCGCGCGCGAACGGCGCAACCTGTCGCACGGCGTCCATATGGTGGTCGGCACGCCGGGTCGTCTGCGCGACCATCTCGAACGCGGCGCGCTCGACCTGTCGACGCTGAAGGTCGCCATCCTCGACGAAGCCGACGAGATGCTCGACATGGGGTTCCGCGAGGATCTCGAAGGGATTCTCGACCGGACGCCTGCCGAACGCCGGACGATGCTGTTCTCCGCGACGCTGGCGAAGCCGATCGTCGCGCTGGCCAAGCGGTATCAGCGCGACGCCTTCCGCATCGACACGCGAGAGGCCGAGCGCGGCCATGGCGACATCGCGTATCAGGCGATGACCGTCGCACCGAACGACATCGAAAATGCCGTCGTCAACCTGTTGCGCCTGCACGAACCCGATACCGCGTTCCTGTTCTGCGCCACGCGTGAGGCGGTGCGCCATCTGCACGCCAATCTGGTCGAACGCGGCTTCGATGCCGTCGCATTGTCGGGCGAGCATTCGCAATCGGAGCGCAACCATGCGTTGCAGGCGCTGCGCGATCGCCGGGCGCGGGTATGCGTCGCGACCGACGTGGCGGCGCGCGGCATCGATCTGCCGTCGCTCAGCCTCGTCGTGCACGTCGAACTGCCGCGCGATGCCGAAGCGTTGCAGCACCGGTCGGGCCGGACCGGCCGCGCGGGCAAGAAGGGCATCGCCGCGCTGATCGTGCCGTTCCAGCGTCGTCGCCGCGTCGAAATGCTGTTGCGCGACGCGAAGATCAACGCCGAATGGATCGGCGTGCCAACCCCGGAGGAAATCCATGCCGCCGATCGCGAACGGCTGCTGGCGAAGCTGGCCGAACCGGTCGAATTCGACGATGCCGATCGCGAACTGGGCGCACGGCTGCTGACCGAAAAATCGGCCGAGGACGTCGCCGCGCTGCTGGTCCGCGCACTGCGTGCCAAGCTGCCCGCTCCCGAGGAATTGTCGGCGGGCGGTGCCCCCGAACGGCGCGAGCGGCAGGAAGGCCCGCGCGCCGGGTTCGAGGATACGGTGTGGTTCCGCATGAACGTCGGTCGCCGGCACAATGCCGATCCGCGCTGGCTGCTGCCGCTGCTGTGCCGTCGCGGACACATCACCAAGACCGAGATCGGTGCGATCCGTATCGGCAACGAGGAATCGGCGTTCGAGATTCCGAAGGCGGTCGCTGCGAAGTTCATCGCATCGGTCAAGCGGACGGCGACGCCAGACGACGACCTCATGTTCGAACAGATGGCCGGTCCGCCCGACGCACCGGCGCGTCGCCCGGCCGGCGGACCGCCGCGCCACGCCGCCAAGCCTTATCGTCCGGGCGGCCGTTCGCGAAACTAGGCGCTGACGCAGGTCAGGTGCCGAAGGGGGAGGGCAGGGAACCGGGTTGGCCGGTTTCCTGCCCTTTTTCCGTTTTTGGGGAACGGGTGGAGAAAGTGTTTTCACGCGAAGGCGCGAAGGCGCGAAGGCGCGGAGATAAGTAGAGGGAACAGGCCAGGAATGGCGCTACGTGCCAACTTGCCACAGGCCTTGATCTCGCGACCATGGTCCGGCGTCTTCTAGGGCCGCTGATGGCGCGTGCCGCCGGGTACGAAATGTCGCCTTCTTTTCTCACCGCGTCTCCGCGCCCCGGCGTGAACCCCTTCTTCCTGCGCGCCACCTGACAAACTACCCGACCTGCCCGACAGCACAGCAACTTCCTGCACCCCGAACATTGCGCAACGGTCACCGAAGGCGTATGGCGCGGCGGTTCGACGAGCAGGACTCGCGAAGGCCGGGCGCTTGCGCCCTTTCCGCATGACGGGGTTGCCTTTCGCGACGACAGCGTTCGCCGGACGCCGTGGACTGCATTCGGCACCCACGGCAATCCCGGTCAAAGACCGCCGGACACAACCGGCCGGCCGGAACATAGTGTACTAGGAATCAAGGATTTTATGGCCAGCACGGCAAATCCCACTCGCGACGATTTCGCGTCCATGCTCGACGACATGTTCGGTGCTTCGGAAAGCTTCGAAGGCCGCGTCGTCATCGGCACCGTCACGGGTATCGAAAATGATCTGGCCGTCATCGACGTCGGCCTGAAGTCCGAAGGCCGCGTGCCGCTGCGCGAATTCGCCGCGCCGGGCCAGAAGGCCGAACTGAAGGTCGGTGACGAAGTCGAGGTCTATGTCGACCGCGTCGAGAATGCGAACGGCGAAGCGATGCTCAGCCGCGACCGCGCCCGCCGCGAAGCCGCATGGGACAAGCTGGAAACCGAATTCGCCAAGACCGCGCGCGTCGAAGGCGTCATCTTCGGCCGGGTCAAGGGGGGCTTCACCGTCGACCTGTCGGGTGCCGTGGCGTTCCTGCCCGGTTCGCAGGTCGATATCCGTCCGGTGCGTGACGTAACGCCGCTGATGGACATTCCGCAGCCGTTCCAGATCCTGAAGATGGACCGCAAGCGCGGCAACATCGTCGTATCGCGTCGCGCCGTGCTGGAAGAAACCCGCGCAGAGCAGCGTTCGGGCCTGATCCTCAGCCTCGCCGAGGGTCAGATCATCGAGGGCGTGGTCAAGAACATCACCGATTATGGTGCGTTCGTCGACCTCGGCGGCATCGATGGCCTGCTGCACGTCACCGACCTCAGCTACAAGCGGGTCGGTCACCCGAGCGAAGTGCTGAACATCGGCGATACCGTCCGCGTCCAGATCATCCGCATCAACCGCGACACGCAGCGTATCTCGCTGGGCATGAAGCAGCTTGAGAGCGATCCGTGGGATGGCGCCGGCGCGAAGTATCCGATCGGTGCCAAGCTGTCCGGCCGCGTCACGAACATCACCGAATATGGTGCGTTCGTCGAACTGGAGCCGGGCATCGAGGGTCTGGTGCACGTCAGCGAAATGTCGTGGACCAAGAAGAACGTCCATCCGGGCAAGATCGTCTCGACCTCGCAGGAAGTCGACGTCATCGTGCTGGAAGTCGATCAGGACAAGCGCCGCATCTCGCTGGGCCTCAAGCAGGCTCAGGCCAACCCGTGGGATCGCTTCGCCGAAGAGCATCCGGTCGGTTCGACCGTCGAGGGCGAAGTCAAGAACGCGACCGAATTCGGTCTGTTCATCGGTCTGGACGGCGATGTCGACGGCATGGTTCACATGTCGGATATCGCATGGGGCATTTCGGGCGAAGACGCGCTGAACCTGCATCGCAAGGGCGAAACCGTCCAGGCGATCGTGCTGGCGGTCGAGCCGGACAAGGAGCGCATCTCGCTCGGCATGAAGCAGCTTGAGCGTGGCGGCCCGGTCGTTGGCGGCCAGGCAGCGGCAGGCGATCGTCTGAACAAGAACGCGATCGTCACCGTGACCGTCCTTGAAGTCCGCGACGCGGGCCTCGAAGTGCAGCAGGGCGACGATGGCGCCACCGGCTTCATCAAGCGCACCGATCTGGGTCGCGATCGCGACGAGCAGCGTCCGGAGCGGTTCCAGGTGGGCCAGAAGTTCGACGCACTGGTGACCGGCTTCGATCGTTCGAAGAAGCCGACCTTCTCGATCAAGGCGATGCAGATCGCCGAAGAGAAGCAGGCCGTGGCGCAGTATGGCTCGTCCGACTCGGGCGCGTCGCTGGGCGACATCCTCGGCGAAGCGCTCAAGGCGCGCACCGAGCAGAAGTAAGCAAGCGCCCTTTGGCGGTTGTAAAGCGGGACGTTCCGAAAGGGGCGTCCCGTTTTTCGTACGAAAGATCGATTGCAGAAATCGATAGATTTAGATTAAATCGGAAAATCGGTATTCAGTAGAAAACATACCGTTCGCAACGACTTGTCGCAGCTGGGGGCATAATGATCCGTTCGGAACTCGTGCAATTGATCGCGCAGGACCACCCCGACCTGCCCGTTCGCGACGCCGAACGCATCGTCGCGAGGTTCTTCGATGCAATCGTTGAACAGCTCCGCGCCGGCGGCCGGGTCGAACTGCGCGGGTTCGGTGCCTTCTCGACGCGCGATCGCGACGCCCGCACCGGCCGCAATCCGCGCACGGGCGAATCGGTCGAAGTCGACGCCAAGCGCGTGCCCTACTTCAAGCCCGGCAAGGAAATGCGCGCGCGGCTGAACGTCTGACGCGATACGGGCGACCCGCCGGGCCGTAGTCGATCATCGATATGGTCCCGATCGCTCGACGCATCGTTCCTGCCCATTCGACCGTTCTGTAATCTTGGTGTCCGACGATGCCGCATCGTCGTTCGGTGTCGATCGATCGTCTCGCGACCGGCAGATCGTTTTCCGACAGCGTTCGCCTTTGGTCCTGATACCGCTGCAACTACCGTTGCTTGGGGAGCGAACCGTAATCGGACGGCGTTGTCCTAGGAAGAACCGATATTCAGCGCGATGGCGCCCCCGGCGACCGTCACCCCGGACCTGTTCCGGGGTCTATCGTGCGGTGATCGTCGGCGGTTGAGCCTTGTTCCACATCTTCGGCGGTAAGGTGGCCCCCGGAACAGGTCCGGGGTGACGAAAGAAGGCCAATTTTCGCTGAATGTCGATCCGCCTCGATCCCGGTCCCGCTGGGACGATCCGTGAGCGGGGCGCGGGCCGTAATCGGGTAATGCTGCCCTCATTACCGGTATCGCCGCAACGACCCGTGCGCGGGAGCGGCGCGTAATCGGATAACGTCGCCCCCTGTTCCGGCCTCGTCGCAGCGACCCTTGCAAAGGGAGCGATCGGTACCGGACCGCGCTGCCCTTCTGCCCGGTTCTTCCGCAATCACATTGGGTTGGGGAGTGAACCGTGATCGGACGGCGTTGCCCCTCGATCCCGGTCCGCTGCCACGCTCCCCGCGCGGCGAGCGGTCCGTAATCGGACAATGCTGCCTTCACTCCGGTATCGCCGCAACGACCCGCGCGCAGGAGCGGCTCGTAATCGGACAACGTCGCCCCTGTTCCGGCCTCGTCGCAGCGACCGTTGCGGAGGGAGCGATCCGCACATGGACCGCGCTGCTCTTCTGTCTGGTTCCACTGCAACCACCACTGGATTGGGCATCGGACAGTAATCTGACGGCGCTGCCGATCAGTCCCGGCCGCTTCGACGATCTTGCCCGGCGGACCCATTCCCCCGCGTGTTTCCGGCATCATTGACCGGAAAACGGGTCCGAAACCGTCCCGGACCAGTTTGCACGAACCGTCACCGCTTCTGGTGCGACCCCCTGTCCGGCGGGACGGGTTCGATCGGCTGTCATGGCATTGCTGTCTCCTCGCGCCGCCAGTCGAATTGCAATTCTCCCGACAAGCGAGGCGAGCCGGCGTCGGAAGGCCCGGACCAGCCGCTGGCCGTTTGCTGTCGCCTACCGCCCGCCCTTGGCCCGGGTCAGTGCCGCGACGCAACTCGCCCGGTCGATCGGCGCACCGATGCGCTGCCGTGAATCGACATGGCGGACGATCGGCACGCCCCCGCTGGCCGGCGGATAGAGATAGGCGTCGAGTACGCAGATATCCGACGCGAACTGCACCTTGCGGCCCGGCCCCTCGGTCAGGTCGAGCGCGGGCGGACCGAATAATTGCGTCAGCGCGATCGCATTCTGCCCCATCACCCGCTCCAGCCCGACCGTGCCATAGGTAGGCGGCGGCGGCACCGGCACCGCGTTCTGCCGTACGACCGGCCCGGTCGTGGCGCAGGCACCCAGCGTCAGGCCGGCAAGGATGGCGGTGGCGGCGGTACGCAATTCGTTTCCCCTGTTGCGCGACGCCGATGGAACAGGTGCGTCGCCATCGCCGCCCCCAGTAACGGCGCGACGAAGTTGACGAACGGAACCATAAGCAGCCCGGTCCCGGCAAGCCCCAGCGCGAACCGTCCCCCGCGCCCCGCCGCGCGATCCGCGCGCATCGCCGCAGCGCTGCGATGCCGCGCCGCGACCATGTCCGACAGGTCGCGACCCAACAGCCAGCCATTGACGACGAAGAACGCGACCGGCGTCCCGATCCCGGTGAACAGCAGCACCAGATATAGCGGCGATGCCAGCAGGTTGACGAGCACCGCCCGCAGCGCCGATCGCAGCCCCGACGCGATGCTGTGCGCGAACGGCACCGGCTTCGCGGTCGCCAGCGCGGCGGGATAATGCCGCGCCTCGACCGCCTCGACCACATCGTCGGCGAAGATGCCGATCACCGCGATCGCCACCACCCGGAACAACAGCCACGCCAGCGCGACCGCCGCCAGCGTCGCACCGATTGCCGCCAGCGTGCCCGCATGGTCGCCCAGCCCGAACCCGTCGCGCGCAACCCAGCGTGCGCCCCACGCTAGCGCTCCCCCGATGGCGAGCAGCACCGCGATCGTTACCGCCAGCGATTTCGCCAGCACACGCAGGAACGCCCGGTCGCCCAGTTGCGACACCGACAGGAAGAACGCCTCGATCATGCGGATCACGATGCGGCCCGGCGCGCTGCCGCGCAAGCCTTGCCTGCCCCCGCGCCGCTGGCTAACGCGCGAACCAGCCCGCGCCGCCACCGGCCGCGCGTTTCCCGTGGAGAACCCGCTTGACCGAACCCACCCTCGACGTCGTCGCGATCGGCAATGCCATCGTCGATATCCTGTCGCAATCCGACGACGCCTTCCTTGCCGAACAGGGCATGACCAAGGGGTCGATGCAACTCGTCTTCTCGCCCGACGATGCCGACGCGCTCTATGCGAAGATGGGGCCGGGCCGCGAAGTATCGGGCGGTTCCGCCGCCAACACCGTCGCGGGCATCGCCGCGCTGGGCGGCAAATGCGGCTTCATCGGCCAGGTCGCCGACGATCAGCTCGGCACCGTGTTCGCGCACGACATTCGCGCGGCTGGCATCCGGTTCGACACGGCGGTGCGCAGCGGCGAGCCGACCACCGCACGCTGCCTGATCTTCGTCACGCCCGACGGGCAACGGACGATGAACACCTTTCTCGGCGCATCGCAGTTCCTGCCCGAAGCCGCGCTGGACGCCGATCTGATCGCCAGCGGCGCGATCCTGTATCTCGAAGGCTATCTGTGGGACCCGGAAGAACCGCGCGCCGCGATGCGCGCCGGCATCCGCATCGCGCGTGACGCGGGCCGCAAGGTGGCGTTCACGCTCAGCGATACCTTCTGCATCTCGCGCCACGGCGACGACTTCCGCCGCCTGATCGCGGATGGCGAGATCGACATCCTGTTCGCCAACGAAAACGAACTGCTCGCGCTGGCGCAGGTCGACGACTTCGACGCGGCGGTGGAGCAGGTCGCCGGACAGGTGCCGGTGCTGGTCGTCACGCGCGGCGAACATGGCGCGATCGCGGTGACCGGCCGCGAACGCACGACCGTTCCCGCCGAACCGATCGACCGGCTCGTCGACACCACCGGTGCCGGCGACCTGTTCGCCGCCGGGTTCCTGCACGGACAGGCGCAGGGCTATGACGTCGAACGCTCGCTGCGGATGGGCGCATTGTGCGCGGCGGAGATCATCTCGCACTATGGCGCGCGTCCGGCGGTCGACCTGAAGGCGCTGGTCGAAGCGAAGCTGGGATAAGCGCCGATCCATCGCGTCCGCCGCCAGCGGCGGACGCACCGGCCAACGAAAAAGGCCCGGAAGTCACCTTCCGGGCCTTTCGCATATCTGTCGTGCTGCGCTTACTTCACGTCGAACACGTCGTCCGTCGGCACTTCGACTATGCCCTTGGCGATATGGCTCGTGCGATATCCGTACAGGAAATACACGACCAGCCCGACCGCGCCCCAGATGGGCAGCACCAGCATCGCATCGAGCGGCAGGTTGAAGAACAGGAAGATACAGCCAGCGATCGTCGCCGGCGCCACCAACCAGATCAGCGGCGCGCGGAACGCACGCGGCCGGTCGGCCTCGGTGAACCGCAGGATCAGCACCGCGATCGCGACCATCATGAACGCATAGAGCGTGCCGGCATTGGCGATATCCGCCAACTGCCCGACCGGAAGGAACGCGGCGGCAAACGCTACCGCGCCGCCGGTGATCGCGGTCACGACATAGGGCGTCTTCCACTTCGGATGGATCTTGCTCAGCCGTTCGGGGAGCAGCCCGTCACGCGCCATCACGAAGAAGATGCGCGTCTGTCCGAACAACAGGACGAGGATGACCGACGGCAGTGCGACGAACGCCGCGATGCCCAGCATGTTGCCGACCTTGCCGAAGCCGATCTCGCGCAGCACATGCGCCAGCGCCTCCTTCGAACACACCAGCGCGTCGGCATATTGCGGCATCGCGCACTGGCGTGCCAGTTCGGCCGATCCGGCGGCGAAGGGGACTTCGCCGTTGGTGATGAAGCCGTTCAGACCCAGCGGCTGGCCACCGATCGTGCCGATCGCGCCGGCGGCGACGAGGATGTAGAACACGGTGCAGAAGAGCAACGACCCGATCAGGCCGATCGGCACGTTGCGCTGGGGGTTCTTCGTTTCCTCGGCGGCGGTCGACACCGCGTCGAACCCGACATAGGCGAAGAAGATCGTGGCGGCGGCACCGACCGCGCCCACCCCCGTGCCCCATCCGCCGAAGACCCCGGCGGGCAGGAACGGGTTGAACCGGCTGGCGCTGAACTGATCCGATGGCAGGGTCAGCGCGATGAACGTGGTCAGCGCGACCACCTTGATGACGACCAGCACCGCGTTGAACTTGGCGCTTTCGCTGGTGCCGACGATCAGCAGCGCGGTGACCAGCAGCGCGATGATGACTGCGGGCAGGTTGATGAACCCGCCTTCGACCCCGCCCAGCGCCAGCGGACCGCCGGCAAGGAACGCGGGAAGCTGTATCCCCATAAATTCATTCAGGATCGTACCGGAGAAATAGCCGGACCATCCGACCGACACCGCCGACGCCGCGACGGCATATTCAAGGACCAATGCCCACCCCACGGTCCAGGCGAGCAATTCGCCCATCACCGAATAGGTATAGGTATAAGCCGACCCGGCGACCGGGATCATCGACGCGATCTCGGCATAGCACAAAGCGGCAACCACGCAGATCGCGCCCGCGATGGCGAAAGCCAGCATCAGCCCCGGTCCCGCCTTTTGCGCGCCGGCGGCGGTCAGGACGAAGATGCCGGTGCCGATGACCGATCCGATACCGAACAACGTCAGCTGGAATGCGCCCAGCGTGCGGGGCAGGGCCTTTTTTTCGGCGGCGGCGAGAATGGCGTCGAGTGGCTTGACGCGCCCGAATATCATGAAGCGATCCCCCATGCGCCGCGCTGTTGCGCCGACGCTCTTGTGAATGGCCGGATGCTACCCCGAAATGCGAACCGTGCAATTCCTTTCGTGCAACAAAGCTGTCCTATTGCGACAGCATGATGCCCAATGGCCTTCCGCCGAACAGGTGGACGTGCAGGTGCGGCACCTCCTGTCCGCCATGCGCGCCGATATTGGCGAGCAGGCGGTATCCCGGTTCGACCAGCCCGTGTTCGCGCGCGACATGGCCGATCGCGCGGATATAGCCGGCGATCTCCGCCTCGCTCGCCCGTGCCGAAAAATCGTCCCACGACACATAGGCTCCGGTCGGGATCACCAGCAGGTGGACCGGTGCCTGCGGGGCGATGTCGTGGAACGCAACGGCGAACGCATCCTCGTACACGCGCTTCGCCGGTATCTCGCCGCGCAGGATGCGGGCGAAGATGTTGTCGTCATCATAGGGGTGGGTGGCGTCGATCGGCATGGGGCTTACTCCTTGGCGCGTCCGGCTTTTTCGGCGATGCCCGACAATCCGTCGCGGCGGGTCAGCTCGGCGCGCACGTCGTCCAGCGCGATGCCGCGATCGGCGAGCAGTACCAGCAGGTGGAACAACAGGTCCGCCGCTTCGCCGACCAGCCCGTCGCGATCGTCGGCCATCGCCGCGATGACGCATTCGACCGCTTCCTCGCCGACCTTCTGCGCGATCTTGGCCGTGCCCTTCGCATGGAGCTTCGCGACATAGGATTGCGCGGGATCGCCGCCGATCCGGCCGGCTATGACGGATTCTAGGTGGTCGAGGGCGTCCATGTCAGTCCTTGCGCTTGCGGATCGCGCGCCGGGCCAGCACGATCATGAAGACGAATGCCACGAATGCCGCGACATCGGACCATGCGAACCCGGTCCGGGGCGCGATCACGCCCGAATGCGCGGCGATGGCGGGCGTAGCGGCGGCGATCGCGGCGACGGCGGAAAACCACTTTCCTACAGGCGATGCGGCGCCGATAGTCGCGCCCGCTCTTTGCATCGTCCGCTTCCGATTGCCCCAAATGCCGGCCGTGCCGCACATGCGCACGGGTGTGACTTTCGTGACCTTTGGGCCCGTATCACCCATGCGAGCGGACCGGCACCCCGGCCGTGGCGAGCGCGGCATGCGCATCGGCCACCGACGCTTCGCCGAAATGAAAGATCGATGCCGCCAGCACGGCGCTGGCATGGCCGATCGTCACGCCGTCGACCAGATGTGCCAACGTGCCGACGCCCCCCGATGCGACCACCGGCACCGCGACCCGATCGGCGATGGTGCGGATCAGGTCGAGGTCATAGCCGTCGCGCGTGCCGTCGCGGTCCATCGACGTGACCAGCAATTCGCCCGCGCCCAGATCGGCCAGTCTCAGCGCATGTTCGACCGCGTCGATGCCGGTCGCGCGTCGTCCGCCATGGGTGAACACCTCCCACCGTTCGCCCACGCGCCGTGCATCGACCGATGCAGTGACGCACTGGCTGCCGAACCGCGCGGCGATATCGGCGACCAGTTCGGGGCGCGCGACGGCGGCGGAATTGACCGCCACCTTGTCCGCCCCGGCCAGCAGCAGCGCGCGCGCATCCTCCGCCGATCGCACCCCGCCACCGACGGTCAGCGGCATGAAACACACCTCCGCCGTGCGCCGCACCACGTCTAGGATCGTTTCGCGCCCCTCATGGCTGGCACCGATGTCCAGAAAGGTCAGTTCGTCCGCGCCCGCCGCGTCATAGGCCCGCGCCTGTTCCACCGGATCGCCGGCATCGCGCAGCGCGACGAAATTGACCCCCTTGACCACCCGCCCGGCATGGACGTCCAGACACGGGATGACCCGGACCCGGACGGTCATGCCGCGACCCGGATGGCCTCGGCCAGGTCCAGCCGCCCGTCATACAGCGCGCGTCCGGTGATGACGCCTTCGATTCCCGGCTTGCCTTTCAGCGCGTGGATATCGCCGATATCGGCCACCCCGCCGCTGGCGATGACCGGGATCGCCACCGCTGCGGCAAGCGCGGCGGTCGCGGCGACGTTGCACCCTTTGAGCAGGCCGTCGCGACCGACATCGGTGAACAGCAGCGCGGCGACGCCCGCATCCTCGAACCGGCGGGCCAGATCGACCACGCTCACATCCGAAACATCGGCCCAGCCGCGCGTCGCGACCAGTCCGTCGCGTGCGTCGACCGCCACCACCACCTGTCCGGGAAAGGCCGCCGCCGCTTCGCGTACGAAATCGGGGTCTTCCAGCGCGGCGGTGCCGATCACCACCCGCGCCACCCCCAGCGCGATCCAGCGTTCGACATTCGCTCGGCTGCGGATGCCACCGCCCAGCTGTACGCGACCCGGAAACGCCGCGACGATCCCGGCCACCGCGTCGCCATTGACCGATTGCCCCGCGAACGCGCCGTCCAGATCGACAACGTGCAGGTGATCCGCGCCCGCCGCCGCGAACAACGTCGCCTGATGCGCCGGATCGTCGCCATAGACGGTCGCCCGGTCCATATCGCCTTCCGCCAGCCGGACGACCTGTCCGGCCTTCAGATCGATCGCGGGAAAGATGGTCAGGCCACCGGTGCGCGTCGCCGCGCCGGATATCATGGACGCCATTCGAGGAACCTTTCCAACAGCGCGATGCCGTAGCGCTGGCTTTTTTCGGGGTGGAACTGCACGCCCAACAAATTGTCGCGGCCGATCGCCGCTGTCACCGGCCCGCCATGATCGGTCGTCGCCAGCACCGCGTCGCCATCGAAGCCATAGCTGTGCAGGAAATACGCCTCGCCCGGCACGATCATCGGATGCGGCTGGGCCGGAACCACGTCGTTCCAGCCCATATGCGGCACCGCGATGCCGGGGGCGGGGGGCAGCCGCCGTACCGTACCTTCGATCCAGCCGAGGCCGGCGTGGTGTCCAAATTCCTCGCCGGTGGTCGCCAGCAACTGCATGCCGACGCAGACGCCAAGGAACGGCACCCCGCCACGCAGCGCGCGGTCGGACAGCGCCTCGACCATGCCGGGGATCGCCGCCAGCCCACCCATACAGGCCGCGAATGCGCCGACGCCGGGCAACACGATCCGGTCGGCTGCGCGAACCACGTCGGGGTCGGCGGTGATGGTCAGGTCGCGCGCGCCCGCCGCCCTCAGCGCGTTGGCGACGGAATACAGATTGCCCGCGCCGTAATCGATCAGCGCGATCACAGCAGCGCGCCGACCGCTTCCGTCGCCAGCGTCGCGGTGAACGCCACGACCTCGACGGTCGCCACGCCGTTCACCACGAACGGATCGGTATCGGCGACCTTGGCCACCGCGTCCGCTTCGCCCCGGAACAGCAGCACGCCGCCCGTCGGCGGATCGCGCCGCCCGGCCAGCAGCATGACGCCGGCCTCCATCGCCGCCTTTATCCATTCGACATGCGCCGCACGATGGACGTCGACCTCGTCCAACGGCTTCACATAGGTCAGCATGGCAAGACACATCGGCTGCATCGGACGCGATACCATCACAGGACTCCCTTGGTCGACGGGATCGCATCGGCCTTGCGCGGATCGATCTCGGTCGCGGTGCGCAGCGACCTGGCAAGACCCTTGAAGATGCTTTCCGCGATATGGTGGTTGTTGGTGCCGTACAGCGTCTCGACGTGCAGCGTGATGCCGGCCGCCTGCGCAAAACTGTGGCAGAAATGCTCGAACATCTCGGTATCCATCGTGCCGAGCCGCGCTTGCGAAAAGCGCACCTTCCACACCAGCCAAGGCCGGCCGGAAATATCCAGCGCGACGCGGGTCAGCGTCTCGTCCATCGGCGACAACGCGTCGCCGTACCGGCGGATGCCGCGCTTGTCCCCCAGCGCCCGTGCGAACGCCTCGCCGATCGCGATGCCGGTATCCTCGACCGTGTGATGTTCGTCGATATGCAGGTCGCCGACCGTCCGCACGGTCAGGTCGATCAGCGAATGGCGCGACAATTGTTCGAGCATGTGATCGAAGAAGCCTACGCCGGTATGAACGTCATAGACGCCGGTGCCGTCGAGGTTGACCGTGACGTCGATCGACGTTTCGCTGGTCTTGCGGGCAATGGTCGCGGTGCGCATGCCTCCCCATAGCGCAGGGCACAGGGCATGCAACGCAACGAATCTTGACCCGACCGCAAACCGCGCTACCCAAGGGCGCATGAGCCCACCCGTCGCCGACAGCCTGATCCCCTATGACGAAATCGTGCAGGAGGTACTGCGCGCCGTCGTCGGCCGCGTGCTGGGCCAGGTGGCGGCCACCGGCGCGCTGCCGGGCGAGCATCATTTCTACATCACCTTCCGTACGCAGGCGCCCGGCGTCGATATCCCCCGCCGGCTGATCGAACGCTTCCCTGACGAGATGACGATCGTCATCCAGCATCGCTTCTGGGATTTGACGGTCGACGAAACGCGCTTCTCGGTCGGTCTGTCGTTCGGCGGCATCCCGTCGACGCTCAACATTCCCTTTGCCGCGATCACCGGGTTTCACGATCCGGCCGTCAATTTCGAACTCCGTTTCCCCGCGAACGAAGATCCGAACTGCACCCCCGACCCGCACGATCCGCCTGAAAACGACACGCCCATCGCCACGTCGGAAGACGGATCGAACGTCGTCGCAGTGGACTTCAAGCGGCGCAAGTGACGATCGAGGTCGTCGCCACGCCCGGTGAGGCGGAGCGCGACGCGATCCTCGCGGTACTGGTCGCGCACAACGATGCGGCGGTCGGACCCAGCCCGCGCCGACAGGTCGCGATCGTCGTGCGCGACGATGCGGGCGCGATCGTCGGCGGCCTGTGGGGCCGGATCGGCTATCGCTGGTTGTTCGTCGAATATCTCGCGCTGCCACCCGCGATGCAGGGGCAGGGGGTCGGCCGCGACCTGATGCTGCGTGCGGAGGCGGAGGCGCGGGCGGACGACTGCGTCGGCATCTGGCTCGATACGTTCAGCTTTCAAGCGCGCGGCTTCTACGAAAAGCTGGGCTACACCACCTATGGCAAGATCGCGGATTTCCCGCCGGGCCATTACCGCTTCTTCCTGTCGAAACGGATCGACTGACGACGCGAAAGGTTGATCGCTCATGACCGATACCCGCACCGAAACCGACTCGATCGGCCCGATCGAGGTTCCCGCCGACGCCTACTGGGGCGCGCAGACCGAACGATCGGTCGAGAATTTCCCGTTCGCCGCGACCGAGCGCATGCCGATCGGGATCGTCCATGCCCTTGCGATCGTCAAACAGGCAGCGGCGCGGGTGAACCGCCGTCACGGCCTTCCCGGCGAGATCGCCGACGCGATTGACGCGGCGGCGGCCGAAGTCGTGGCGGGCCGGCTGGACGACCAGTTCCCGCTCGTGATCTGGCAGACCGGCAGCGGTACGCAGAGCAACATGAACGTGAACGAAGTGATCGCGGGTCGCGCGAACGAGGTGCTGACGGGCACTCGCGGCGGCAAGTCGCCGGTCCATCCCAACGACCACGTCAACCGCGCCCAATCGTCCAACGACAGTTTCCCTACCGCGCTCCACATCGCCGCCGCCCGCGCGTGTGAGGACGCGCTGTTCCCCGCGCTCGACCGGTTGCAGTCGGCGCTGGAGGCGAAGGCCAGGGAATGGGCCGATATCGTCAAGATCGGGCGCACCCATTTGCAGGATGCGACCCCGGTCACGCTGGGCCAGGAATTTTCGGGCTATGCGAACCAGTTGTACCGGTGCCGTGCGCGTATCGTACCGGCGGTGCGGCACGGCATGTACCAGCTGGCGCAGGGCGGGACGGCGGTGGGCACCGGGCTGAATGCCCCCAAGGGGTTCGACACCGATATCGCGCAGGAAATCGCGACGATCACGGGGCTGCCGTTCTTTACCGCGGAGAACAAGTTCGAGGCGCTGGCGTCGAACGATCCGCTGGTCCATCTGTCGGGGACGCTCAACACGCTGGCGGTGGCGTTGACCAAGATCGCCAACGACATTCGTTTGCTGGGGTCGGGGCCGCGATCGGGACTGGGTGAGCTGGAACTGCCCGCAAACGAACCGGGCAGCTCGATCATGCCGGGCAAGGTCAATCCGACGCAGTGCGAGATGCTGACGATGGTCGCGGCGCAGGTGATGGGCAATCACCTGTCGGTCACGGTCGGCGGGATGCAGGGGCATCTCGAACTCAACGTGTTCAAGCCGCTGATCGGCGCGGCCGTGCTGCGGTCGATCGATCTGCTGAGTGTCGGCATGGCCAGTTTCGCCGAACGCTGCGTCGACGGGATCGAGGCGAACCGTACCCGCATCGCCGAGTTGGTCGACCGGTCGCTGATGCTGGTCACCGCACTGGCGCCGGAAATCGGCTATGACAATGCGGCGAAGATCGCGAAACATGCCCACAACGAAGGGCTGACGCTGCGCGAAGCCGGACTCGCGCTGGGGCTGGTCGACGATGCGACGTTCGACCGGCTGGTACGCCCCGAAACGATGATCGGCTGACGGAACCGCTGCTGTGCTGCTGCGCTGTACCCGCACAACCATGTGAGGGTCAGGTTATGGGTGCGACGACGATAGGCGCGCTGGTCGGCGGCGTTATCGACAATATGGGCGGCGACGACGATTCGAGCTTCGACGGTGCCATCAAGGGTGCGGTCCTCGCGAACGTGCTGAAGGTCGTCGTTCCGCTGGCCATTACCTGGGCGGTCGGCTGGGCCGTGTTGCGCGGCGCGGGCGAATTGAAAGACCAACTTTTCGGACAGGAGGACGGAGCATGATCGGACGCATTATCGGGGCATTGGTCGGACGCCAGATCGACCGGCGCGATGGCGCTGGCGGTGCCAAGGGCGCGGCGATGGGCTGGGTCGCGGGCAGCGCGCTGCGCCGCATGGGGCCGCTCGGCATGATCCTCGGCGGCGGCTATGTCGCCAAGAAGGCGTATGATCGTCGCAAGCTGGGCAAGGGTACGCGCGGCTATTGAACGATGACGGGGCGCGGTGTCGCGCCCCTTTCTCGGCGGGCGGCCCTTGACGAGGCGCCCGCCCCCGCGCCATCAGGCGCGGCCATGACCCAATCGACAGATTCCGACCAGCATGGCTTCAAGCGCCGCGGCGTGCTGTTCGTCCTTTCCTCGCCATCGGGCGCGGGCAAATCGACGATCGCCCGCAAGCTGCTGGCTGCCGAACACGAACTGTCGATGTCGGTGTCGGCCACCACCCGCGCGCCGCGCGAGGGCGAGGTCGATGGCAGGGACTATCATTTCGTCGATATCGAGGAATTCCGGCGCATGGCGTCGGACCACGAATTTCTCGAATGGGCGCATGTCTTCGACAATCGCTATGGCACCCCCCGCGCGCCGGTCGATGCGATGCTGCATGCGGGCAAGGACGTGCTGTTCGATATCGATTGGCAGGGTGCGCAGCAGTTGTTCCAGATCGCCGGGGGCGATGTAGTGCGCGTCTTCATTCTGCCGCCGTCGATGGCCGAGCTGCATCAGCGGCTGATCGCGCGCAACACCGACACCACCGAAGTCATCAACCGCCGCATGGCGCGGGCCGCCGCAGAGGTCAGCCACTGGGACGGCTATGACTATGTCCTCGTCAACGACGATGTCGAGGCCTGCTTCCGCAAGGTGCAGACGATCCTCGCCGCCGAACGGCTCAAGCGGTCGCGGCAGACCGGACTGATCGGCTTCATCCGCAAATTGATGCACTGAACGACGGTTTCCGCCGCCCCGGTCGGTGCCGGGACGGCGGAGCCATGTCAGTTCGGCTCGACGACGCGAATGTCGTCGGCATTCGGCGCGACCGCAGCACCATCGGGGCGTTCCGAAAAGCGCAGTTCGTCGGGTGCCACCGCATGGTCGAGCGCGACGTTGCCGGTGTCCAGCGTTCCTCCCATGCCCGGTACGGTGCCTTCGTCGGCAATCCCCGCCGCGAACGACGCGGACGCATCGGTGCCGTCGGCCTGATGCGCACCGCCATCAGGTGCGGGCAACAGCGCCACCGGACGTTTCGCACTCGATCCGCGCAGAGACAGCAGCATCCCCGCCGCCGCACCGACCCCGCCCAGAATGGCCAGCGTCGTCCACGGCCGCATCTGCGCTTCGAGCGCAAGGCTCTGTTTGCGGACGTACATGTCCTTGTTCGACCGTTCGCGACCATCGGCGCGCGGTTCGAACAGATTGTCGCGCGCGGCGGCTTCGGCAGGCTGGTCGATCGACTGTGCCGTTTCGCCGAAGAACGCTTCCATCACCCGATCGGCGCTGCGTGGCATCAGGTTGCTCATCTTCGTCATGAACAGCCCGCTGCCGCCGACGGTCAGGTCGCGCTTGGGATGTTCGGCGGCAAAGCAAATCGCCTTGGCCACCAGTTCGGGATCATAGACCACCGGCGGGATGCGCGCGGGCTTGCTCATCCGGTTGCGTGCATGCTCGGGATACGGGGTGTCGATCCCTGCCGGCTTGACGAGCGTTACCGACACCGGTCGGCCATCGGATTCGATTTCCATGCGCAACGATTCCGTGAAGCCCTGCACCGCATGCTTCATCGCGCTGTACGCACCCTGTTTCGGGACCGACCGATCCGACAGGATCGAACCGAGATTGATGATCGCGCCGCCCCCGCGCGCGGTCAGCCGCTCGGCCGCATACAGCGACGCGGCGACCGTCGCGAAGTAACCGACGTCGAACACGCGGCGCTGTTCGTCGATGCCGGTATCCAGTAGGTCGGCATACAGCGCGACGGCGGCGTCGTTGACCCAGGTATCGAACCCGCCGAACGTATCGTGCGCGACCTGACCGATCTTTTCGGGCGCGCCTGCTTCGCTGACGTCGATCGCGAGATGCGTTGCGCGACCGCCACGCAGGCGGATCGATTCGACCGCTTCGACCAGTGCGTCTTCGTTGCGCGCGACCAGCACGACCTTGGCCCCCGCCCGTGCCGCACGGCGCGCGGCCGCAAGGCCGATGCCGGACGACGCACCGGTGATGACAATTACCTGTTGTGACAATGGTTTGAGCGTGACGGCCATATCAATTCTCCCGGAACGGACGATCGGCGGCGTAACGCGCGGATCGTCCGCAAGGTCCGGGGTTCAGGCGTCGAGTATCGCCATCCGTTCAGGCAGCGTCGCCATCACCGCGCGTCGTTGCGCCACGTCGAACGCCGTCCACCCGGCGATCTCGTCCCGCGTACGACCGCAGCCGAAGCACCAGCCGGTATCGCCGTCTATCGCGCAGACCAAGGTGCAGGGGCTTTCGACCGCGACGGGAGAGACGGCCTCGAACGGATCGTCGTCCATCGGTCAGTTGCCGAGGCGGATGCCCAGAAATGCCGGAATCGGGCCGTTCCAGCCGCCATCGTCGGGTGCGTCCTGCTGCACATAGCGCGCGGGACGTTCGTCGCGACGCGGTTCTTCGCGACGCGTGTCCTCGCGACGGAGGCGATCGTCGCGTTCGCGGCGGGGTGCGCGGACTTCCTCGACCGGCGCAGGCTCGCGTTCGCGGCGCGGCGGGCGGGCTTCCTCGACCGGGGTGGTTTCGCGTTCGCGACGGGGCGGGCGCGCTTCCTCGACCGGCGCGGCGGCACGTTCGCGGCGTGGGCGGCGGGGCGCTTCCTCGACAGGCTCGGCGGCGACCGGTTCGGCTGGCGCATTGCCCATGTCGAGCACCGGAATCTTCTGTCCGGTCAGCTTTTCGATGTTGGCGATGTTCTCGACATCGTCGGCGGTCACGAAGGTATAGGCGACGCCGGTCGCACCCGCACGCCCGGTACGACCGATGCGATGGACGTAATCATCGGGGTGCCACGGCGCATCGAAGTTGACGACATGACTCACGCCCTTCACGTCCAGCCCGCGCGCGGCGACGTCGGACGCGACGAGGATGTTTACGTCGCCCTGCTTGAACCGGTCGAGTTCGGCGATGCGCGACGACTGGTCCATGTCGCCATGGATCTCGGCCGATCGCAGCCCGGCGCGTTGCAGCACTTTGTTCAGTTCGCGCACCGTCGTCTTGCGGTTGCAGAAGATGATCGCGGTGCGGACATCCTCGTTTGCGAGCAGCGTGCGCAGCACGTCGCGCTTCTTCGCGGCGGCGACGTGGACGAGGTGCTGGGCGATGTTGAGGTTGGTCGATGCGGGGCGGGACACCTCGATCGTCTTGGGATTGTCGAGGAACTTGTCGGCCAGCTTCTTGATCGGCGGCGGCATCGTCGCCGAAAACAGCAACGTCTGTCGCTGTTTGGGCAGCTTGGTGCAGATTTCCTCGATATCGGGAATGAACCCCATGTCGAGCATCCGGTCGGCTTCGTCGATCACCAGCAGCGAACAGCCGTTCAGCAGGATCTTGCCGCGCGTGAACAGGTCCATCAACCGGCCTGGCGTCGCGATCAGGACGTCGACGCCCTTTTCCAGCGCGGCCAGCTGGTCGCCCATCGATACGCCGCCGATCAGCAGCGCCATCGACAGCTTGTGGTTCGCGCCGTACTTCTCGAAATTCTCCGCGACCTGCGCAGCCAGTTCGCGCGTCGGTTCGAGGATCAGCGATCGCGGCATGCGCGCCCGGCTGCGCCCCTGTGCCAGGATATCGATCATCGGCAGCACGAACGACGCGGTCTTGCCCGTTCCCGTCTGCGCGATCGCGACCAGATCGCGCATCATGAGCACCGACGGGATCGCTGCCGCCTGAATCGGCGTCGGCTCGGTATAGCCCGAGTCGTTGACGGAACGCAGCAGTTCGTCGGACAGGCCGAGATCGGCGAAGGTCATTGCGATTCCAGAATTGGGGAGCGCACGACACCGTCGCTCCGATAAACCGGACCGCGCGTCGGCGAAAACCGGTAAAAAGTCAACCCGACGGCGGTATCAGCGTGCCGGGACCAGCGTGCGGAAGGTCGCGATCCGGCATTGTCCGCCCGATCGCGAACGGATGACGTCGCGCGACGCACACATTTTTCCGTCGCCGGTTGGTTTCAGATACAGGCCGGCATAGAAATCGAGCGCGGGGCAATCGTCCGCCAACCGCGCACGCAACCGCTTGCCACCATTGAGCAACAGATCGACGCTGTCAGTGCGCGTGACCGTCACCGCCGCCAGATCCTGGATCGGTACGCATCGGTCGGCATGTTTTTCGACCCACTGGATCGGCGGCAGCGGACGCGGCGAACTGTATGCGGCGGACGCGAACGGCGCGCGCGGCACGCGAACGACCATGCGTTGGACCCGTATTTCAGTACGGATCGTCGTGACTCCCTGTGGCACGGACGGTGCGCTGGCCGGCCGTCGCTGCGCCGCGCCGGGAAGCGTCAGCATCAGCAACAACATGGTCGCAGCGGGGAGCGGCAGGATACTCACGGGTTCATCATCGTCACGCTGGTTTTAACCGGGGATGAACTGGCGGCAAGGGGGTGTCGGTGCTAGCCGCGTCGACATGACCCACACGTCCGTTTCCGCCATGGTGTCCGATGCCCGCGCCGCATGGGGCGATCGTGTCGTGACCACCGATGCCGATCGCATCGCCCCGTGGCTCACCGACTGGCGCGGACGCTTTCATGGGCAAAGCGCGGCGTTGTTCGAACCGCGCGATACCGCGACGGTCGCGGGACTGGTGCGGCTGGCGGCGCGGCACCGCGTGCCGATCGTGGCGCAGGGCGGCAATACGTCGATGGTCGGCGGAGCGACGCCGCCGGCCGACGGATCGGCGGTGCTGCTGTCGTTGCGGCACATGGACCGGCTGCGCACGATCGGCGACGGCTGGGCGGTGGCGGAGGCCGGCATGATCCTTCAGCATCTGCACGAAGCGGCAGCGGGAGCGGGCCGACGTTTTCCGCTGACGCTGGGCGCGCGCGGCAGCGCGACGGTCGGCGGGCTGGTATCGACCAATGCCGGCGGAACGCAGGTGTTGCGCTGGGGCAATATGCGCCGGCTGGTGCTGGGCCTCGAAGCCGTACTGCCCGACGGTTCGGTCCATGACGGACTGGCCGTGCTGCCCAAGGACAATCGCGGATACGATCTGACGCAGTTGCTGGTGGGTGCGGAAGGGACGCTGGGCATCGTGACCGCCGCTACGCTACGGCTGGTGCCTGCCATCGCCGAACGGGCAGTGGCGTGGGCAGGGGTGCGCGACCCGCAGGCCGCGCTGGACCTGCTGCGCGACATGCAGGCCGGCACCGACCGGATCGAGGGGTTCGAGATCATTCCGGCGGACACGCTGGCACTGGCGGTCGCGCATCTTCCGGGGGCCCGGACACCGCTTGCCGGCCCGCATCGCTGGCACGTGCTGATCGAGGCGGTGGCGGGACCGGGGGAGACGCCGCCCGCGCCGTTGTTGGAAACGCTGCTGGCGCAAGGACTGGACGCCGGGCTGGTCGAGGATGCGACGCTGGCCGCGAGCGAAGCGCAGGCGGAGGCGTTCTGGCGGTTGCGCGACACCTTGTCGGCGGCGGAAAAGTCGACCGGACCGGCGGTCCAGTTCGATATCTCGGTCCCGGTCGATGCGATGCCGCGCTTCATGGTCGAAATGGCGGCATCGGCGGAACGGACGTTCGCCGGATCGCACGCTACCGCCTTCGGACACCTTGGCGACGGCAACGTCCATTTCCATGTTCGCGCGCCCGTCGGTGCCGATCCTTTTGGCTGGTATCGCGACGATGCACCGCGCATCACGCGGTTCGTGCACGATGCGGTGGTCGCGACCGGCGGATCGATTTCGGCCGAACACGGGATCGGGCAGATGAAGTTGCAGGAACTGGAACGGCTTGGCCCCGCCGCGCGACTGGCGGCGTTGCGTGCCATCAAGACCGGGCTGGACCCGCATGGCCTGTTCAATCCCGGCAAACTCGTACCGCTTGCGCCCGCCGTCGCCACCAAATAGACGGAGCGGCGAGGTTCGCCCGGGGGGGCGAACGTCCGGCGCGACGAAGACCGGACCCTAACGAAGAGCTTGGAGACCCTGAAATGGCCAGCGCGCCGCAGAATCAATCGCTTCCGCTGTTTTACAACCAGCTGGAGCCGCTTTCGAGCCAGATGCACGGCGACTGGAAGGTCCGCAGCACCGATCGCGCGCCGTTCCTCGTCGGGCAGCATGCCGTCCCCGTCACGGTCGAGGAATTCCCGCTGGTACAGCGCCGGATGCCGATCGTGTTTTCGGCCGGTGACGACCCCGTGCCGCTGGCGCTGATGGGCCTGAACGAGGGCGTCAACACGTTCCTCGACGACGAAGGTCGTCTGATCGACGGCGAAACCTATGTCCCGGCCTATATCCGCCGTTACCCCTATCTGCTGGCACGGCTGCGCCCCGATGCGGAGGAGCTGTCGCTGTGTTTCGATCCCACGTCGGATGTGATCGGCAAGTTCGATGAAGGCGATGCGCTGTTCGACGGCGACCAGCCGAGCGAAGTGACCAAGCAAATCCTCGCGTTCAACGAACAGTTCGAACAGGCGGGTCACAAGACCGGCCTGTTCATGAAGGAACTGAAGGAACTCGGTCTGTTGATGGACGGCGAAGTGTCGATCCAGCAGGACGGGAACGACCAGCCGTTCGTCTATCGCGGGTTCCAGATGGTGTCGGAGGAAAAGCTGATCGAGCTGCGCGGCGACCAGCTCCGCAAGATGCAGCAGTCGGGCATGTTGCCGCTGGTGTTCGCGCACCTGTTCTCGCTGTCGCTGATGCGCGATATTTTCGCGAAGCAGATGCGACAGGGCAAGGTGCAGCCGCAGCAGGCTCAGGTTCCGACCTTCTGATGGCCCGCGCCGCGATCGCCCGGACGGACCGCTATTCGGGCGGGGCAATCCTGTTTCACTGGGCGATCGCGGCGCTGGTTCTCGTCAATCTGTGGATCGGGCTGATCGGTGGGTCGATGCCGGTCCACAAGGCGATCGGGATCACCGTGCTCGCCTTGACGATCGGGCGGATCGCGTGGCGGATCGGCCATGCGCCGCCGCCACTGCCGGCACACACGCCCGCGATCGAGCGGCTGGTCGCGAAAACGTTGCACCTCGTATTCTACGCGCTGCTGGTGGTGCTGCCGATGAGCGGTTGGGCGATGTCGTCCGGGGCGACGCGGCGGCCGCTGACGTGGTTCGGCGTGTTCGATATTCCGTATCTGCCCGTATCGCCGGCCACCGCCGGTATCGCGCATGACGCGCATGAGATTGTCGGAATCGCGATGGCTGTGCTGGTCGGGTTGCATATCGCCGCCGCGTTGCGGCACCACTTTTTGCTGCGGGACAATGTGCTCGTTCGCATGCTGCCGATGGTTTGACGGTGCGCTGCGACAAGCCGAGTGGTTGTCGAAAAAAGTCTCTTGAACGCCCGAACCCTGCTACCTAGATTACGGTTACACGGTTCGATGTTCCCCCCTTTCGTCGGGCCGTGCGGCGCGTTTCACGCGCCTCCTCCCTGAACCTTGGCCACTCCGTGCTTCACGCACGGGGTGGTTTTTTCTTGGGGTGTGTCACTCTGCTGCCAGCGGCCACGCCGTGCCCAGCGCCTCGTCCGTCAGCGCTGCGATGATCGCCCGCACGAGTGCCGCGACACGCGGCAACCCCGGGCCGGGCAGGTCCAGTGCGGCATCGAGGTACAGCGATCGGTCGATCTCCAGTTGCACCGCATGGATTCCTGCGCGGGGGCGGCCATGTGCTTCCAGAATGTGGCCGCCGGCATAGGGGTGGTTGACCGCTACCGGCACCCCTTCGCCGCGAACCACCGCGTCGATCCGCCCGGAAAATCGCGGGGCGCATGCTTTGCCGAAACGGTCGCCAATCACGATCCTCGCCGGGGTGAAACCGCCCAGTGGTGGCATCGAATGCAGGTCCAGCAACACCGCGACGCCGAAGCGCGCGTGCGCCGCCGACAGGGCCGCGTCGATCGCTGCATGATAGGGCGCGTGATCGTGCGCGATCCGGTCGGCGACCTCGGCCTCGGTCAGTTTGCGTCGCCAGATGTTGTCGGCCCCGCCCGCCCGTCGCGGAATCAGCCCGATGCCGCTGCGAACCTTGTCCGACCGCGACACCGCCAGACGCGACGCACCGGCATCGACCTGCGAATCCCGGTCGCGGATCGCGGAACGGTTCAGGTCGATCCACGCCCGCGCCTTACGCGCAACCAGCAATGTTTCCCGTTCCACGGCTGCGTGCGCGACGGCGTCGACATGACGATCCTCCAGCATCGTCAGCCGGGCGACGGGTACGCCGACAAGCGCCAGCATCGCGTCGGGATAGTCGCGCCCGGCGTGCGGCACCGACACGACCACCGGCGACATCGGTACACCGGGACCGAACCGGTCGAACGAAGGTGGCGATGGGGCGGGGGCTTCCATCGGTCGCAAAGGACCACGATGGTGGGCGCATGTCGAGCGGCATACTGGTATTTGTTAACTGCAACCGTCTATACCGGGCGCGAGCGGCCAAGGGGTTTCGATGTTCAGGATTTTGCTGGCCGAGGATGACGATGTCATGCGCGGCTATCTGACGCGCGCGCTGGAGCGTGCCGGTTATTTCGTCAGCGCGGTGGATCGCGGCACGGCGGCCGTCCCGCTGCTGGAGCGCGAGCCGTTCGACCTGTTGCTGACCGATATCGTGATGCCCGAGATGGACGGCATCGAACTGGCGCAGCGCGCCGGTGAGATCGCGCCCCATTTGCGCGTGATGTTCATCACCGGCTTTGCCGCAGTCACATTGAAGGCCGGAAAGCAGGTGCCGCAGGCGCGCATTCTGTCCAAGCCGTTCCACCTGCGCGACCTGGTGGCGGAGGTCGATCGACTGTTCGAGGGAGAAAGCATCCCCCGGAGCATTTAAGGCCTTGTCAGCCGGGAATGCCGCCGCTAACAGCGCCACTCCGGTTTCGCCCCTCGGGGCGTCGGGCGCGTAGCTCAGTGGTAGAGCACTGTGTTGACATCGCAGGGGTCGCAAGTTCAATCCTTGCCGCGCCCACCATCTTAAAAGCCCGCTAAGTCCCTGACTTAGCGGGCTTTTCTTATGCTCACGACGCTTCCTCCGGTTTGATCGTCTGCGGTAATCGTGCGGTAAAACGCGCCCGGAGCCGCGCTTTCGATCTCATCAATGATCGCTTCGATCTCGCGCTTTGCGGCCGATAGGTAGCCCGGATCGAACGGCGCATAGATATCGCTGACGCTGTCGAAGCGGTCGTGGCCCAGCATCATTTCGATTTCGGTCCAGTGCGTCTGCGGTAACCTATCCCGCAGCAACTTCGCCATGGATCGCCGAATCAACTTCGTTCCGGCCTCGCCTTCGCCCGGCAGCTGCAACCGTTCGGCCATCGTATCCCATGCCGATCGGATGCTGTTGATCGGGATCAGATATTCTTCGGTCGCGTCGAGCCAAGGCACGAACTGGTGCGCGACAGGAATCGTCGGGCGATATTTCTTCGTCTGCCGGCGTGCGGCCGGGTTCAGTGCCAGCACCTTGCGCGTGCTGTTCCACTGACGTCGCGCCGAATCGGTCGATATGTCCAAGATCGCGTCCGGCCGGGCGAGCGTTGCCACAGCGGCGCGAAGATAGTTCAGCAGATGCGTGCGGTAGGCGCGGTGTCGCGCCAGCCATTTGGCTGTCGTCTCGGTCGGTTCGTCTAACGCGAGCGCGTAGCGGAACATCGCCGCGATCTGTCCGACGTCGGCGCGGTGTTGGGGGGTGCGGTTGACGTCGCGGACCGGTGTCGCGCGGAACTTGGCGGGGGACGGCGTGTCCCCGCGCTGGTGCGCGGCGTTGATCGCAGCCGCCAGTTGCAGCACGCTGTTCTCGATCGTGGATAGCGACCGTTCGCGAGTCTTTCCGGTCGGCGAGACGATTGGCTGCGCCAACGCCCATTTGCGGAAGCGCTCAAGCCACGCGGCATCGAGTTCGACGCATCGTATGGCGACCTGATCGGACGCCACAAGGTACGCGACGACGTGGTTCAGCCGGGCGCGGATCGCGTCGATCGAAGGCTTGTCCGCCGCCATCACCAGATAGTCGGCGATGGCGGACGTTACCGCTGCGCTGCCGCTGCCTTGCCGGACTTGCCCGCAGGTCGGGCAGATCGCTTCGCCCCGGGTGCGTTCGAGGTAGAGGCGATCGAGCGCAAGCCGCCCGGCCTCGTCGCAGCTTGTGCCCGCGCTAGCGCTTCGCTCGCGCTTTCGGTCGGTGTCGTACCAACTGATTTCGAGGTTGGCTCGATCTGGGCGGCGGATGAGTTTGTAGTCGCCGCGCTGGTAGATCGGTTTCGGGCGCTTCGTTGCCGGCATTGGTCTCTCTGAAATTCTTCTACCGCAGTTCGGAAGGTCGCATAGGCACCCGTCGAAACGAACAGGTCAAGGTCGTCAGCCGTCAGCTGCATACCCTTGCCCGCTTCGATCTTGCGGGAGATCCGGCGGTCGAGATCAGGTAGCGCGGTCATATGAAGGGCCATGAATGGTGAAGGTGCCACTGGATGCGGCGAAGGTCGGCGACGAACGCGGTCGCGTCCGGCGTGGGCTTGCGGGCTGCGATGGCGTCGGCACCTTGGATCGCCGCCGCGACGTCGTCGCGCAGTTCGCCACGGTTCGCCCCGGCAGTGCCGCCAGTAGCGATCCAATCAGCTTCGGGGTGGTAGTGTGGCGTCGCGCGCGCCAGCCCCTGCCACGCGCGGGTCAGCGCCGTGGCGAGACGAAGGCGCGTCGCGGCCGCTTCGGTCGTCAGGCGTCCTTTCTCGACGGCTGACGGGTCGCCTGACTGGCGACCGGTCAGGACGCGGATCGCTGCCCCGCAAAGGCGTTCGGCTTCGGGTGTCACGATCCGCAATACCCTTCACCGCAACCGAAATCGGCTTCAGACTGATTCGGCATCCGTCGAAAATCGATCTCATCGATCGGTCGCCGCGAACGATGCAAGTATGCGCTACCCTCCATGCCGTAAAAGCCGGGTCGGATTTCCCGATCAAACTGTACGACTTCCGCGAAATCCTCTGGGTGGTTTTGCTGCATATCAAGCCATTGCTGGTCTGACTGATAAGGACAGTAGCGGCAGCTTGATTTCGGAGGGACGCGGTACTGTCGGTCCATCAACCATTTTTCGCAATGATGGCGTTTCATGGCGTGCGGTTCTTCAGTCAGCGGATATCTGTTGTGTATGTAAGCCTTTTCTGCGGTCGCCATCCGCCAGAGTTCGTCCAACGTCATGCCGAACCATTGCTCTACGACGGGTTCTTTCGGCAGACGAAACTGCTGCGTCCGATCGCGGATCATGCGCGCAATTTCGCGTTGCACAGGGCGTTTCTTATATTCTGAATTGCATTGTTTCGGCAGCATGCCGTCAGGACCGGCGGTAAACCACGGCGGCGAAGACGTGCGCGTTACATCGTGATGCGCGATCTTTATCGCATGCTCGCCAAGCGTCAGGCCCGGTCGTGCAGTAACTATGATTGGAAACGGACACAGCGGCCGCAGGTATTCGAGATACTCGTATGTTTTGTGCTTTTCATCGCCGGTGTCCGAGAAAATCGCGGCATCCAACATTGGCAGGTCACCGCGCGCAGATTTCAGCGCAAGAACAACTGATTGCAGGCCGAGGCCGAGCGCTAAGACGCGCAGCAGCGGGCTTTCGAGCGGTGTTGAGAGAGCGGCAAAGCGACGTTTGGTCTTGCCGCCACTGTTCGTTGCCGCTGGCGGTTCGCCAAAAAGATCGTGGGTAGGAGACGCCATAACCGGCAACCCTTCAGAGCGGATCGAACCCGACGCGGTAGCGGCGGGCGAGATATTCGGGATGGCTCATCCGGCCGGCGGCGCGATCATCGTCGCGCCACTGCTGGATCAGCGTGGCGGCTTCGCTCGCGGCACGCGCACCGGTCTTGCGATCGCCGCGCGTGCCGTTGCGCGTGACACGCGCAACGATGGCGAGCGGGGTCAGCACGCGGCCGCGCACGGCGGCGCGACCGTTCCATGCGTCGCGGTGTGCGACGGTGCAGAACAGTTGCCCCGGATGCCGTCGCGCGAACGGCGACAGGCATTCCGGACACTGTGGCTGGGCGTCGGTGGTGCCGGAAATTGCTGCCGTGCCGACAGCGGGCGTTCCCGGCAGTCCTTGTACCGAGGACATCGCTTTAGCGAACCTTCCCGATTGCTACCTCAATGGCGAGGCCGAGCCACTGGACGCAGAGGATGCCGCCGACGACTTGGTCGCGGTGCGGCGTGGTGGTGGGCTGGCCGAAGGCGAGGCGCATCGAGCGCGCAAGGCCGTTCGGCAGTTCGACGCCGCCGTTGGGATCGAACGTCAGCGCGGCACCGTCCCAGCGGCCCCATTCGAAGCGGGGGATCAGGTGGCGGATCATTGGTCCCAATGCTCCAAGTCTAGGTCAACGAGGGTGGCTGCGCCCTCTTCGTCCCAGTCCATGTCCGGCGACCCAAAAGGTTCGTCCAGCGGGATGGCATCGAACGTCGCGCGAGCGTGGTTCAGTGCTTCGGCTCGTGTCATGGTCGGGAGACGGAGACCCAGAAAGCGTCGGCACGTGCGCTCACGATACCGGTCAGCCATCCAGTTCAAGAACAGCAGCCCGTGTGCGAGCTTGTCACTATCAAAGGCGGTGGCGCGCTCGATGCGGCCCAGATGCTCGGCCTGCGAGATCGCATCGTCGAGGGCGTTGTGGTGCGTGCCCTGTCGATAGATGTTTACACCCGGCGATCTGGCTTTGATGGTTCGATAGCAACGGTTCTCCCAGAACGACCACGCCAGATCCAGATCCACGGCGCGTGCTGCCGTTGCGAGAATGGCGTTGTCGAAGTCGCTTCCGTTACCGTAGATCTCGACGCGACCGCCCGCTGCTCGGATGAACGTATTCAAAGCAATCAGCACCGCGCGCAGAGGTTCGGATTGTTGTGAGTTGCGATAGTCTGTTAGAACTGACTGCGCCTGCGCACTTTGGTTGGTCCACCACTGCGCGGTTTGAGCGCATTCGAAAAGACCGGCATCCAAGCAGCTGTCGCGCGATACGACGTGGTAGAAGCGGTCGTTGATGAACCCGTCGATCGAGAAGCGGACTGCGCCAATTGCAACTATCGTACAGCCCGGCGTCGTACCCATCGTTTCAAGATCAATCATAAATCTAGTGGTCATAGGTCACCTCGGAAGATCGAGACGGTGGCGGCGACAGTGGCGAGCAGCAGCAGCGCCATGATCGCGACGAGGATGCGCCACAGGCTG
Source organism: Sphingomonas sp. CFBP 13720 (assembly GCF_014842075.1). Taxonomy (GTDB): domain Bacteria; phylum Pseudomonadota; class Alphaproteobacteria; order Sphingomonadales; family Sphingomonadaceae; genus Sphingomonas. Next base: position 145,893 of record NZ_JACYVA010000002.1, on the reverse strand, counting down.
CGCGGCGTAAGGATGGGACGAGGGGTCACGACAGGAGACTTTCCACGTCGTGACCGGGGAAGCGGTTGATCAGCACTTCGGCGCGGTGCAGCCAATTCTTGGCGGCATCCACAGGCGACCAGTTTTGCCAATCCAATGCCGGCACGTCGATGCCTTCAAGGCAATGCCATGCATCATCATGCGTTGGCATCATCGCAAGCTGTTCGGCCGCAAGCATCTGAAGGTCAGCGCGCTTGACCATCGGATGATCGCACAGGTCGCCTAGCAGGAAGCGTTCCGCGATCACGTCGGCGATCCGGTTCTCGATCTCTTTGTATGCCGGCAACAACCCTTTGAGGGGTCGAGTTACGTCGCCGATGAACGCTTCCGGTGCGTCGTGCATCAAAGCCGCAAACGCCAGCGGTTGCGGCACAAGGAAGCTGGCCAGCCATGTATGTTCGGCGACGGAATAGAAACGGTCGCACTGGCCAGCGAAGCGACACGTGTTGCCCAGCCCACGGGCAATGTCCGCCAAGTTGAAGCGGCTGTTCGCGGGATCGAGTAAGTCGAAATAGTGTCCGCTCGCGAGCAGGATTGTCGGACCGGTGGCGGTTTTCACGCGGGGATCAGCCATGCAGGTTGCTCCATTGCGCACCGTGCCACAGCAGGGTGAGGATGCGGTGGCGAGCAGGCGCGACCGTCGCGACGATCGCCGTGATGGCCAGCGCGCCGCCGGCAGCGAACAGGGCGGACGTGGCCGCTACGTACGTCGCGTGCATCAGACCAATGCGCCGATGCGCAGATCCTGCATGATCGGGAAGTGATGGTGGGGCGGGCGATCCGCGCCGTCGGCACCGGCCGCGTGCAGTACGGTTGCTTCGGCGAAGGCCAGCAGCGCGCGTGCCTGTTCGGCAAGATCGCCCGCAAGAATGACGGACGTGCCGGCGTGGCGACCGTCCTGATCAAAATACTTGAGCGAAACGACGGCGTTGACGACGCCGCCGTCGATGGGCGTCAGCGCAGCGGCGCGCAGATCGGTGATGAAAGGGGTTTGCATGTTGCGACTCCACCGGACCGTCCGGCGGCTATAACATGCGATGATCGCAACATATCAGTCAATCTAAAAATGCGACTATCGCAACCTTGCGAATCAATCTGAGGTATGTTCTTTTTATGTTCTCATAGGCGGGAGTGCTTGGGTGGATGTTCCAGTGACGTGGTATCGTGCGTTATGCTTCGATCGGCCGGTTGGCCCATGGCGACAAGCCTGCTTCGAAGCGGCCGACGACCTGCTAGCCGAGGGTCTGGGTAGCTATGACCAGCGTGGGCAATTCTATATCACCGTGCCCGGCAACATTCAGTATCTCACCGAATGGATGACGGCCCCGAACGCGCGGCCGTGGATCGAGGAGCGCCGTCAGCTGGAGGCGGCTAGAGCCGCGACGCACGCCATATCACGCGACCGACGATCGAGAACGCGGTTCCGTCCCCGACAACGATCTCTCTATGCTCGGCATTCGTTGAACACGGAATGAGCCGGGCGGGGTCGGCGGCGAATTGCTTGAACGTCGTCTCGCCAGTATCGTTGATGACGACGTAGTATCTGCCGGGATACAGCGCTTTGTCGGAGGGGTCGACAATGACGGTCCCTCCGTCCGCGACCAGCTTATCCATCGAATCGCCATCGACGTTGAGAGCAAATGCCAGCGGCGAGATCTCGGCATCTGGCGAAGGGATCGATCCCATCGACTGATGGACGGCTTCGCGCCAATTCCCGGCGGCAACCTGACCGATGATCGGGATGCGTGCGACCACGCCTTCGTTTGGTTCAGGTGCCACGCCCAGCCACGCTTGGATGACTGGCTGTTCCCGGTGCTGGATCGTGCGAACGCCGGTAAATATCTTCGAGACAGCGGTCGGGTCGATACCAAGGAGATTGGCAAGGTCGACCTGCTTCTTTTTCTGCTCGCGCATCAGTGCGCGAAGCCGGTCTGGGGTTAGGTCGGTCATACAGACATAAAAGCCCGGCATGCGATCATCGCAATTGCGAACGTCGCATTTTTCGGCTTGCCAATAAGTTGCGATCATCGCATTATTAGCGGCATGGAAAGCGTCATTCCCCAAATCATTGATGGCCTCGGCGGTACGACGTTCGTCGCGAAGCTGCTGAAGCTGCCCGTGTCGACCGTCCATAGCTGGCGCAAGATCGGTCTCACCGCTTCGCGGGCCGATCATCTGCGGCTCGCAGCGCAATCGATCTCGAAAGCAGTCGATTTCGAGACAGGCGAAGTGACCGAACTGGTCGATGAGCAGGTGGCGGCATGAGTTCGCTTCAACATTCCACGAGTTCTACGCGATGACCGGCAGGACGGTCCCCCCGTCTTTCGTTCCGCTGACGGAAGATGACGCCCGCGAAACGACCCGCGAGATGCTGTTGCCGCTTTGCCAGAAACTCGGGCCAACGCGGGTCGGCAAGGCGCTTGGCTGCGACGAAAAGACAGTTCGCAACGCTCGCGATGAAACATCGACGCTGCGGATCGATCTGCTGGTCAACGCACTGGGCCTCGATCCTCTGGCGCTGGACGGGTTCTTGCTTCGGGCGGGTCGGCGATCGGTCCCGGCGGAATGCATCGGCGCTGCCGACGGCGACGCGCTCTGCAACCTGCTGAAGGTGTCGCACCTGCTCAGCATGGCGCTTTCCGATCAACGGACGCCGGGCGCGCTGGACGATGCCGAACTGATGGAGATCCCGTCAGACGCGCTCGACATCTGCGCACGTGCAATCGCCGCAATGCAGACGCGCCAGAGCGCGCTGCGGACAGGGAGTAATTGACGATGAGGCTATATCTCGGTGCTGTCGTGCCGAACGAAGGCGCGCGTCGGTTCGCCGCATGGCTGAACGCGGTGTCATCTGCGCATGCCGCCAAGGCGCTCGGCGCGATCGGCGTCGACGCCATGCACGTCGACCGGATGATCACGGGCGAATTGGTCCCCGGCCAGCGTCAGCGGTTCGATATCGCGCGGGCGACCGGGCACGCCGTGCTGGTGCGCGACTGGTCGCAGCCCGCGTTCGGCCGTTGGGGCGACCCGGTGCCGGCGCGCAGGATGCGGCGGGCCGCGTGATCATAGACGAAGCCCCCGGTATCGTGGCGTCGCCAGAGCGGATCGACGCATGGATGGAAGTCGCCAAGCCCGGCGACCGGTTCGTCTATGCTTCGAGACTGTCGCTGCCCGCCGCCAGCAAGGGAGCAGCTCATATGCGGGCGCTCGCCAAGCGGGGGCTGGTCGCGCTGACGCAGGCGCGGTCGAAGGTCGATCCAGCAATCTTCCACTACTGCGCCCAGCGCACCCCTGCTGCGACGGCGCTGACCCGCCCGACGCGGCCGAAGCTGGCGGTCACGCCTGCGGTGCTGGCGGACGGCGAAGCGGCCGTCGTCGACGCGCTGCTGCCGGTGCTGGAACGCTTCGCCCGGCATGGTCGGCCGTGTCCGACCGACAAGCAACTCGCCGCGCGCGCGAAGCTGACCGAGGACGGTGTGAAGGCCGGACTGGCGGCGCTCGCCGCATCGCACCTGATCCGGGTGCAGAAGGTTTCCGCGCCAACCCTGCGGCGCATCATCATCGTGGCCACTGGCCAGATCACGGGGCTTGCAGCATGACGAAGAAGCAAACGGCGACCCCGACGCGGTCGTTCGAAATCGATGCGCCAGCGCTGCGTGCAGGCCTCAAGGACGTCGGCGACGTCGTCGAAAAGCGCACGACGATCCCGCTGCTGTCCAACGTCCTGATGACCGTATCGCCGTCGGCGTTGGTATTGACCGGCACTGATCTGGACAGCTGGGGCGAACGCCATGTCTCGCTTGACGGCGTAGGCGACGCAATGGCGATCACGGTCCACGCAGCGACGCTGGCCAAGATTGCCGACAAGCTGCCGGCAGCCGATCGGGTGCGGATTGCACTGGGCGATGGCCAGCTGGCGGTTTCCGCCGGGCGATCCCGCTTCACGCTGCCGACGCTGCCGGCCGACGATTTCCCAGCCTGCCCGCAACGCGACTGGCAAACCGAGTTCGAGATACCGGCGCTGACGCTGGCGGGCGCGCTGTCGACGGTGCTGTTCGCCGTCTCGACCGAAGAGACCCGCTATTATCTCAACGGCGTGTTCGTCCATGCCCCGAAAGGCGCGGACCTGCGGTTTGCGGCAACCGATGGGCACCGCCTCGCGCGCGGCATTATCGCCCTGCCGGACGGTGCGCAGACGCTTCCCGACATCATCATCCCGACGAAGATCGTAAAGGTGCTGATCACGTTGCTAGGCCGGCACGAAGGGCTGGTCACGTTCTGCGCATCGGCATCGAGCGTGCGGGTCGAGATCGGCGAGACGACCTTGCAGGCCAAGGTCATCGACGGGACGTTCCCAGATTATACCCGCGTCATTCCGACAGGCGGCAACGGTCTGCTGAAGGTAAACCGTGACGCGCTGATCGCGGCGCTGAACAGGGTGACGACGGTGTCGAGCGACAAGGTTCGCGCGGTCAAAATGATCATTCGCGACGAGGTAATTGCGTTGTCGGTGTCCAGCCCAGAGCATGGCACGGCCGATGAGGAAATGCCGTGCGAATGGTCCGGCGTGCCGCTGACGGTGGGCTTCAACTCCCGCTATCTGCTCGACGTACTGGGCCACCTGACGGCGTTGGAGGTCGAGGCAACGCTGACCGACTCCACCGGCCCGGCGCTGTGGCGTGACCGGGAGGGTGCCGCTGCGGTGTTCGTCCTGATGCCGATGAAGGTGTGATCATGGCGGACGCTGCCGATATCGCCGCAGTGCTTTCCGAAGTCCGTGTCGCGACTGGCGTGGCACGCGCCGCGCTCCCAATCGCCGCTGGCGTCGCGGGAGAATGCGACGAATGCGAATGGTGGATGCCTCGCCTCATCGAAGGACGCTGCGCTTTCTGCCGCGATGGTCGGCCCCGTCCGGCCGACTGGGAGCCGCCAGTCCCTCATTCGTCGTCGCCAGTCGCGACGCTGCCCGTTTGTAAGGAAGCCCAGCCAATGCCCGCAAAGTCGATCCAGCTGCCCGCCATTGCCGTTGTCGCCATCACCGCTGTCGAGCAGCTCGCGACGGATCGCAATATCGCGCTCGGTCAGGCTGCGGCTGAACTGATTGAGCGTGGCATTGCTGCCCCGGCGGCATCCGCTCCGGTGCCGGCGTTGGAGCGTACCGATATCGACACGCTGCTCGGCATGGTCCGCGCGCGGTTCGATGATCGTGACGAAGAACGGATCGAACTGGCGGCGGTGCTGAAGCGGGCCGAGGTCGCCGAAGCCCGCGCGGCAGAGGCCGAGGCTAAACTCGTGAAAATCCGAGCGATCAACGCCGAATAAGAATTAGCGCGCCTGCGAGCGCGAGTCGGGGAAACACACCGTGTCGATCAATTCCACGCTGTCGCCGATGGGGCAGGCGGCGGTCGCTTTCGCGCGTCGAGGGTGGTTCGTCTTTCCCTGCAACGTCCAGAACGGTCGCCCGCTTGTCACCCGCGATCGGGACGACGACGGCAACGTCATCAAGAATACCGGCGGGCTGCATAAGGCGACGCGCGACGAAGCCCAGATCGCGGCATGGTGGCGCAAGTGGCCACGCGCCCAGATCGGGCTGCATTCCGGTGTCAGCGGTCTGTTGCATATCGACTTCGATCCGCGCGTCGACGAAACGGTCGACGAAGAAACCGGCGAGATCTCGACTGAAGAATGGAGCGTCGAGCGACTGAAGGCAGCGCTGCTGGCGCAAATGGGCGAGGCGTTGCCGCCGACCCTAACCTCGGCCACGCCTTCGGGCGGCGAGCATCAATGGTTCAGGATGCCGGCAGGCGATCCGATCGGCAACCGTGGCAATCTGCCGAAGCATATCGATGTGCGCGGGCAGGGCGGTTACATCATTGCACCGCCATCCGAGCGGGTCGGCGATCTGGCCGAAGGTGGCAAGAAAGGACCTGGAGCCTATAGCTGGACGCACGGTGACTGGGCCGATCCGGCCGCTGTCGCCGAGGCACCGGCTTCGCTCGTCAAGATCCTGCGTGATCGGACGAAGCCAGCATCGCCACAGCGGTCGCCCCCGCGCCGTGCCGCGCCAACTTCCGCGATCGGTGGCGACGTCGACGATGATGTTCGGAAGTATGCGCTGGCGGCGCTCGACGGTGAATGTCGCGATATCCAGCGCGCCGGATCGGGTCAGCGAAACGCGCGCCTGAACGAAGGTGCATTCAAGGTGGCCACGCTGGTCGCAGCCGGCGCACTGTCCGATGCGATGGCGCGGAGCGCCGTCGAGGCGGCGGCGCGCGCGAATCCCGGCGGCGACGACGAACGGCAGCTGATGGCGACGCTCGACAGCGGATGGACAGCCGGTCTCGAAAATCCTCGTGATCTCGCAGAGATCGCGGCCGCATCGCGTTCCCGCCGGGAACGCGGCCCCTCTCAATCCTCCCGGGGTTCACCCCCCGCCCCCGATTCGACGGAGGATGGCAAGCCACACTCCCAAATGGGAGGGGCAGGCGCTGGTATCGGCAAAACGGGGGCCGGGGACGACGCGCTGACGCAGGAATGCGCGTTCCTGCCGCAGACGGACCTCGGCAACCTCCAACGCTTCCTGCGCCGCTACGGCCGGGACTTCCTGTACGTCGAGCAATGGGGCTGGCTGGCGTGGGATGGCAAGCGCTGGAACCGCGACATGGCGGTCAGCCTGTTGGGGCGCGCGGTGCAGGACACGATGCGGGCTATTCAGGAAGAGGCAGGATTCGTGGAGGCCAGCGGCGTGCCTGAAGCTGCGCCGGACGGGTATGATGCGGCGCAGCTGGCGGCGCACGAACAGCAGCAGAAAGGCCGGCTCGATCGCGTGCTGAAGACGCTCCGCGACGGTACGATCGTCACGTTGTCCAGCACGATCAGCAAATGGGGGCGAACGTCCGAAGGGGCCGGTCACATATCCAGCCTGCCAAAGCTGGCCGAGGCACGGCTATCGGCGCGGCCGGGCGACTTCGATGCCGATCCGCTGCTGGTCAATATGGCGAACGGTACGCTTGTATTCAGCCGGTCGGAGGATGGGCAGGCGGCAAGCGTCCGACTTGTCGAGCCGCGCCGCCGTCATCGCATCACCAAGGCGGGCACGGCCGCGTACGACCCGGATGCGACGTGCCCGTCGTACGACGCGTTTCTGGCGCGCGTGCAGCCGAAGGACGAAATGCGAGCGTTCCTCGACGTGTGGGCCGGGTACAACATGCTCGGCGATGCCAGCGCGCAAAAGATGGCGATATTTTACGGCGAGGGCGCGAACGGCAAGGGCGTCTGGATTAATACGAAACGCGCGATCCTCGGCGACTACGCTTGGGCAGCGTCGATCAACACGTTCATGGACTCGGACCGATCGCGCAAGGGATCGGACGCGTCGCCCGATCTCGCCGCGCTGGCTGGCCGGCGCATGGTCTATGCGAACGAAGCCGAGCATGGTTCGAAGTTCTCGGACGGACTGGTCAAGGAACTGACGAGCGACGAACCGAAGGGCGGCGTGCGCGAGTTGATGAAGCCGCCGTTCGAACTGATCATCACGTTCAAGAATACGATCATCGCCAACACCAAGCCGGGGATCGGGACCGATCACGGTATCCGACGACGCATGCAGCTGGTGCCGTGGGAGATCATCATTCCCGATGCGGAGCAAGATCCACAGTTGAAGACGAAGCTGGTGCAGGAAGCGGCCGGCATTCTCAACCGGATGGTACGTGGCGCGCTTCAGTACCTGTCGACCGGCCTGCCGTTGCCAGAAACGATCCGCGAGGCGACCGAGGCGTACCTTGATGAGAACGATATTCTCGGCAAGTTCCTCGCCCTGTGTATCGAGAAGGTGCCGGGCGAGACGATCGGGTCTAGCGCGCTGCATGAACTGTTCGCGGCATGGCAGACGTGGGCGCAACTGCTGCCCGCCAGTGGCAAGCCGTGGTCACCAAAGTATCTGGCGTCGCAGCTGGAACGTAAATCGTTCCGCAAGCGCAAGTCCAGTTCGATGGTGTGGGGCGACATATGGCCGCTGTACGCCGCTGACGACTTCGTTCGCGACGGTCGACCGATCGAGACTGACCTGCCTGCACCGCGCCGCAAACCCGGTTCTGTGACCCCTCCCGCACCCACCGGTGACAGCGACGACGACGACTATTTGTCCCCCTGATCCTCCCACCCTCCCGCCGATGGGAGGATCGCGAAGCCTTGGGAAGCGCGGTTTTCTGCGGGTTTGGGAGGGTGTGGGAACTTGGGAGGCAAAATGCAGCCCGGTTCCGTAGCGCGCAGATATGCGGGCGCGCGCACGAAGTTCATCCACGTTCTTCCTCCCAACCTCCCAAAGGATATCTAAGTGACTGTAAACGCTACATTCTATCCTCCCAATCTCCTTCCCATTGAAGGGAAGGTCGATAGCTATCCTCCCGTGCTGGGGTTCGATGATGTCGAGGATCGTCTCGTCGAGGCGCTGCGCACCTGTCAGCGGTACGCCGACCGGGAGCGGGGCTGGCAACGCATCCGGTCGGCTTGGCCGGAGATATCGCGCGACGTGTTCGCCGGGGACTATGATGCGAGAGGCGGCGAAGGGACCAGCAGCGACGTGGCACTACGGTCGGCAGCGATGACGCGGCAGGACGTTGCCGAGATGGAGGAAGCGTTCGGTTGGCTCGACGCGATCGATCCTGCCGACCGCAAGCTGATCGGCCTAGCGATCGGGCAGCTGGCGCGCGGGCGGCGCGAGGTGCCTTGGGTCAAGCTACTGCCCGCCATGGACCTTGAACGCGGTTCGGAAGGGCTTCGGATGCGGTACGGACGCGCTATCACTTCGATCTGCAACCGCGTGAATGGCGGAAATCCACAGCGGAACGTGTCAACGGGGTAAATGTGCAAGGCTGAACATTTTCCCTGTTCGTCTATCGCGGAAAATCAGCCTATTTGTGGTCACACTGGGACGGGCCTTCGGGAACGCCACGGTATCCTCCCTGAACCTTACAACGCCCCGTCTGGCTTCGGTCCGGCGGGGCGTTGTGCGTTGTGGTGTATGCACTTGGGCAAGCTGACCGGGCTGAAGCCTAGACTTCAGACATTGCCGTCGCGCCTCAGCGTGCCGGCAACCCGACAGGAACGGGATCACGATCGCGACCAGCAAGGCTGGCGGCGGTGGTACAAGACGGCTCGTTGGCAAACGTTGCGGTGGTCGGTGTTGGTGCGTGACCTGTTCACGTGTCAGCGTTGCCAGATCATAATGTCGGACACGTCGCAGTTGGTCGCCGACCATACGAAGGCGCATCGGGGCGACGAAGCCCTGTTCTGGGATGATCGCAACCTTCAGTGCCTCTGCAAGCGCTGCCACGACAGCGACAAGCAACGGGAGGAACGACGCGCCCGCTGACCGGGCAGGGGGGGGTGGTCTCAAATCTGAGAGGGCGCCGGGCCTAGACCGCATCGGTTCTCACAAAGGGATTTTTTTCTTCATGGCGGAGGATTTTGACGTCGATCTATTCGGCGACCCTATTCTGTCGCGCGAGGAAACCCGTGGGCGGCCCGAACATCGGTGGAGCCTCGAAAACTCGAACAAGGTGCTGCTGGCGTTCGCACGCGGTCTGGATGTGAAGAAGGCGGCAATCGCAATCGGAGTTTCGGTCCCGACGCTGCGGAAGCATTATTTTGCCGAGGTCAAAAAGCGGGATGCCGCCAAGCTGCGCATGGAAATGACCCAGCTGGCGCGGCTGAACAAGGCGGCAGCCGAGGGCAACATCGCCGCCGAGAAAGAACTAGGCAAACGCCTCGACAAAGCCACCCTGGCAGACACAGCCGAACGGGTCGCCAACCGGGGCCGCAACGGCGCGCCGCCGGCACTGCCGCGACTGGGTAAGAAAGAGGAAGCCACGGCGAAGGCCGAGGCTGTTACCGGTAAATATGCGCCGCGACCGATACCGACGCGGATGATGAACTGACGTGGAGCGCACGTGGTCGACCGCCTGCCCGGATTGGCAGGAGCGGATCGTTGCGGGTGAATCACTAATCGCGATGGAGCCGCTGTTCCCAGATGAGGCGGAAGCGGCACTGGAGATTTTCAAAGGGCTTCGGATCGTTGACGTGCCGGGGGCGCCGACGTTCGGGGAAGCCGCCGAACCGTTCGTGTTCGACTTTGTCGCTGCGATCTTTGGGGCGTTCGACCCGGAGGAAGGGCGGCGGCTGATCTGGGAGTTCATGCTCCTGATCTCGAAGAAGAACGCAAAATCCACGATCGCCGCCGGGATCATGATCACGGCGCTGGTCATGAACTGGCGGGACGACGCTGAACTGCTCGTGCTGGCACCAACCAAGGAGATTGCCGACAACGTCTATATCCCGGCTGCCGGGATGGTACGGGCGGACCCTGAACTGGCCGCCATTCTCAAGCCGATCGATCATGAGCGGCGCATCAGGCACCTGACGACGAATGCGGAATTGAAGGTCGTGTCGGCGGATGCGTCCGTCGTCGGCGGCAAGAAGGCCGCATTCATCCTTGTCGAAGAACTGTGGTTGTTCGGCAAAGACCCCAAGGCGGCCGCGATGCTGATGGAGGCGACGGGCGGTCGGGTTTCCCGACCGGAAGGTTTCGTCGTGTATCTGACGACGCACAGCGATGCCGAGCCGCGCGGTGTGTTCAAGGAAAAGCTGGATCAGTTTCGTGCCATCCGCGACGGATCGATCGTCAACCGGCGCAAGCTCGGCATGCTGTACGAATGGCCGCCAGCCATGCTGGAAAGCGAAGCCTATTTCGACCCGGCGAACTTCTACATCACGAACCCGAACATCGGCCGGTCGGTCGATGCCGAGTATCTTGAAGAAAAGCTGACCGAGGCGCGGCAGGGCGAGCCGGGCGCGTTGCAGATCTTCCTGTCGAAGCATCTCAACGTCGAGATCGGACAGCGTCTGGCGCGCGATCAGTGGACCGGTGCCGTGTTCTGGGAGGCTGCGACGGATCGATCGCTCGGATCGCTCGACGCCTTCCTGTCGCGGTGTGAAGTCGTGGTGGCGGGCGTCGACGGCGGCGGCATGGACGATCTGCTCGGGCTTTGCCTGATCGGTCGTGAGAAGGGGTCAAAACGCTGGCTCGTGTGGGCGCATGCGTGGGCATGGTCGATCGTCTGGAAGCGTCGGCCGGATATCGTAACGAAGTTGGAGGAACTGAAGGCAGAGGGGTCGCTGACCCGCTGCGAGTTGCCCGAGTTCGCCCAGATCGACGTCGACGGCGCGGACGATGCCGACGCCGACGCCGAACTGACCGAGGATCTGCGCGGGGTCGCCGACATCCTCGTTCGCGTTCGGGAGGCCGATCTGTTCCCGGCAGAGGGGGCGATCGGACTGGACCCGGTCGGCGTTACGACGCTGGTCGATGAACTGGCGTCGAGCGGGTTCGATGACGAACAGATGACTGCCATCGGGCAGGGGTACAAACTATCGAGCGTGGTCAAGGCGACCGCGCGGAAGCTGGCCGCACGGACGATGCGTCACGGCGGTCTGGAACTGATGCGCTGGTGCGTCGGCAACGCGAAGATGGAGCCGCGCGGCGCGACCGCCGTGGCGATCGTTAAGCGGGAAGCATCGGCGAAGATCGATCCGCTGGCGGCCATGTTCAACGCAGCAATGCTGATGAGCCGCAATCCGACGGTCACCACCGTCGACGTCATGGCCATGATCGGCTGAACAGGAGCAACGCGATGCAGGTACTGCACAAGGCGGTCGCACGCGCGGCCGGCGACGATCCCTTTCGCTTCGTGATGAGCGACGCCACGGTCGACCGCTACGGTGACATTGTCGAGCCGGCCGGGTGGAAGCTGACGAGTTTCAAGCGCAACCCGATCGCCCTGTTCGGCCACGACAGCGCGTTCCCGATCGGCAACTGGAAGAACGTCCGCGTCGAGAACGGCGAACTGGTCGGCGACCTCGAAATGCTTCCCGAGGGCAAGAGCAGCCGGGTCGATGAGATCCGCGCCTTCCTCGAAGCGAAGATGATCCGCGCCGTATCGGTCGGCTTTCGCGGCATCAAGGCCGAGCCGCTGGCGAACGGCGGCCTGCGCTACATCGAAAGCGAACTGGTCGAATGCAGCGTGGTTGCCATCCCGGCGAACCCGAACGCGCTCAGCATTGCCAAGCAGCTGAACCTTTCCCGCGACACCCAGCGGATGATCTTCGTCGAGACTGACACCGAGATCGTCCCCGACACCCGTCGCGCCCCCGGCGAGCCCGCCTTGATCCCGACCCTCCCAAGGAACACGAATATGACGACCCTCACACAGCGCATCGAAAGCGCTCAGGACGAACTTGCCCAGCTGCGCGACAACCTGTCGACGGCCATCGAAAGCGGCGCCGAAACCGACGGCATCACCACCCAGATCGAGCAGAAGGACGCCTCGCTGACGTCGCTCAAGCGCGCCGAAGCGGCTCTTGCCGGCACGCAGGCCGGCCCGACCACGATTACGGTCGACGCCCGCACCGTCGAGCGCAGCGCGCCGGCCGACCAGCGCCGGCCGTTTGCCGTCGCGACCAAGAAGGTCGAACCGGTCGATCATATCTTCCGCTCGATGACGGTCGGACTGCTCGCCCACGTTCGCAAGGTGCCGCTCGATGTGGCGCTGAAGCAGGCGTACGGCGACGATGTCGCGACGAAGGCGGTTCTCGACGTGCTGACCCGCTCGGCAACCGTTCCCGCCGATACCGTCACCCCAGCATGGGCCGGCGCACTGGTTGAAACAGCGATCGGCGACTTCTTCGACCTGTTGCTGCCGACTTCGATCTACCCGCGCCTGTCGGCGATCGGCGGTCGCTTCGGCTTCGGCTCGGCTGGCAAGGTGTCGCTGCCGTCGCGCGCATCGACGCCGACCGTCGCTGGCTCGTTCGTCGGCGAAGGCGCCGCGATCCCGGTCCGTCAGGCCGGTTTCACCAGCACCACGATCACGCCGAAGAAGATGGCGGTCATCACCACCATGACGCGCGAGATCACGCGGCACTCGACGCCGCAGATCGAGCAGATCCTGCGCACGGCGATTCAGGAAGACACCAGCATTGCGCTTGACGTGGTGCTGCTCGACGCCCTGCCCGCCACGATCATCCGACCGGCAGGCATCCGCAACGGTGCCAGCACCGCAGCGGGCACGGCAGGCGGTGGCATGAATGCCCTCGTCGCCGACGCGAAGGCGATGCTCACCGACCTGACGGCCGCAACGAACGGCAACGTTCGTAACCCGGTCTGGCTGATGAACCCGGCGCAGGCCATCAGTGCCAGCCTCATTCAGGATGGCACCGGCCAGTTCCCGTTCAAGGCGGAAATCGCGGCGGGCAACTTCATGGGCTATCCGGCGCTGATCTCTTCGACCGTGCCGCTGGGCGTGGTCGCGCTGGTCGACGCCGCCGACTTCATGTCGGCGACCGGCGACGTTCCGACGTTCGACGTGTCGGATCAGGCAACCTTGCACATGGAAGACACCGCACCCGCGCAGATCGCGTCGGCCGGTGCCGTGCCCGCCGGTGGGTCGATCCGCTCCATGTTCCAGACCGACAGCCTCGCGCTGCGGATGATCATGGACGTCAGCTGGGCAATGCGTCGCACCGGCACCGTCGTCGTCCGTACCTCCGTCACCTGGTAACCCCGGCTGGCCGGGCACTGACCCGGCCGGCACCCTCGCGAAAGGATCGCGCACATGCCGACCACCGAAGAAATCGTCGCTCAGAACCGCAAGGATCTGGAAGCGCAGAACAAGGCCGCGATGGAGCGGACCGAGAACGTCCAGCCCACGCCCACGCAGGACGAGATCGATAGCGCCAAGCTGGCGACGCCGACGCTCGAATCGCTCGACGGTAAGGAAGACCACGGCGCACCCGAGGAGCGGGCAGTTGAGGCCGGCGCTACCGCCGAGTATCGCACCCGCGCATCGCGCGCGGGTCGTGCTGCCAAGTCGGCCGAATAAGCCAGCATGGCGGGGTTTCTTTCCCGGGTCCGGTCGTTCGTCGGCCTGCCCGACACGACCGAGAAGGCCGGGACGGAACCCCAGCCAGTTGCCCTGACCGGCGACTGGTTGCCGATGAACGCGCCTATCAACTGGTGGCAGACCGGCATGTCGCCGCCTACCAGTGCGCGTTCGTCGATGGTCGAAGCCTGCGTCTCGGCGTATGCGCAGACGGTCGCGATGTGCCCCGGCAATCAGTGGCGCTGGACGTCGAAAGAGGGCCGTGCGCGTGTCGGAAACTCGCCGCTCGCCCGGATTATCAAACGTCCGAATGATTACCAGACGATCAGCGACTTCCTGCTCAACCTCGTCCGTTACCTGCTGGACGAAGGCAATGCATACGCGCTGGTTATTCGGAATGCGCGGTTCGAGCCAATCGAACTGCACCTGATGAACTCGAACGCGAGCCAACCGATCCTCGCTGTGGACGGCTCGATCTTCTATCAACTCGCCGGCAACCCGATCGTCGCCGCCCGCTACGGCCCGCGCATCGTCGTCCCGGCGCGCGACGTGCTGCACGTCAGGCTCCATACCCCTCGGCACCCGCTGGTCGGCGAAACGCCGATGGTCGCCGCCGCGCTGGAACTGGCCGCTGGCAACGCCGCGCTGTCGCATCAGGTCAACTTCTTCCTCAATCAGTCGCGTCCGTCGTTCGTGCTAGGAACCGACGCGCGCTTGGACGGCGAACAAGTCCGAACGCTTCGTGCAAGCTGGGACGAGCAGTCGAAGGGCCTGAACAGCGGCGGTACGCCGATCCTGTCGAGCGGACTGAAGCCTTTTCCGCTTGGTTCGAGCAACAAGGATGCCGAACTTGCCAGCATCCTGCGGTTGTCCGGCGAAGCAATCTCGCAGGTCTACCGAGTGCCGTTGCAGGTGCTGGGCGCGAGTTCGACCACCTTCGCGTCGACCGAAGCGCTGATGCAGTCGTGGCGCGCTGGCGGTCTAGGTTTCGTCCTGAACCACATCGAAGAAGCGATGGGGTTGCTGTTCAAGCTGGGCGGCCAGCCCGACGAGTATCTGGAGTTCGACACGTCGGCGCTGTTGCGATCGGCGTTCAAGGAACGGGTCGAAGGCTGGTCCGCTGGCGTCAAATCCGGCATTTTCGACCGCAACGCGGCGCGGCAGGACTTCGAGATGGCACCCGTCACCGGCGGCGATGAGCCATGGGTGCAGCAGCAGGATTTGCCGCTGAGCGTCGCGACCGATCTGGCGAAGAACCCACCCGCGCCGCCAGCGCCGCCCCCGGCGGCTGAAGATGACGAACTCGACCCGAACGAAGTGGCTGCATCGGTTGAGGCCGACCTGCGCCGTAGCTGGACACCGGAGGCGGCATGATTGATCGCGATGTTGCTGCCATCATGGGTGGCGTTACCCCCGTGCTGCGCGATCACTTCGCCGGGTTGGAACGTCGGCTACTGCGAGAGGCGGAGCAGGCGGAGACCCTTCGCGCTGCGGAACACCGGGCGCTTATGGCTGAATATCGCGCTTGGATGGTCGAGCAGCGTTCCGCGCTGGATGTCCTAAAGCGTGAAGTCGAACAGCGGATCCCCTCGCTTCGTGATGGTGTTGACGGCCGTGACGGTGTCGATGGTGCGCCGGGTCGGGATGGCACGGACGGTGTGAACGGCCGCGATGGTGCCGACGGCAATCCGGGCCGTGACGGCGTCGATGGAATCAACGGGAAAGACGGCGAACCGGGCCGCGATGGCATCGACGGTACGAACGGCGCGGACGGAGCGCCCGGCCGTGACGGCCTCGACGGAAAGGATGGTGTCGACGGCGCGGACGGGCGTGACGGCATCGACGGGGCAAACGGCGTCGCCGGGAAAGATGCTTATCCCGGGGAAGCGCGTGGCCTGCATGATCCGAGTGCGTCGTACCGCGCGCTCGACGTGGTCAGTTTAAACGGTTCGGAATGGCGCGCCAAGGTCGACAACCCCGGCGCGCTGCCGGGAGACGGTTGGATGCTGTCCGCACAGCGCGGCAAGACCGGCAAGCAGGGCGACGTCGGCAAGCAAGGCCCGGCGGGCAAAGATGGCGCGTCGCTGATCGCCAGCGCGCTGGATGCTGACGGCATGGAAGTGAAGTTCGCCCGCGACGATGGCGAGGTTTTCACGCTCGATATTCTTCCGTTCGCCGAGGCGATCCGCGGCGCGTGAGCGCCGATCACCGAAAAACGAGGTAGCAGCTATGGTATTTATTCGGACCCGTGGGGGCCGTGGGTCGTCCGCGCCTTTCACATATGTCCCGTCGCTCAACGACCTCGTCCTGTCGGGCGCGCTCGTCGCAGGCGTGCCGTCGAGCGGTACGATCCTGAATGCAACGACCGGCTCTACGATCGCCAGCGCCGTGCCCGGCCTCACGGTCAACAGCGCAGCGCGGACCTACAGCTACAACGGGACGGGCGCGGTCGGTGCCGTGCAGGGGCTGACCGAGACGCTGGCCGGAGCGACGTTCAGCCCGCGCAACAACGTCGTGACGTTGGTGTCGGCATCAGTCGCAGCGTTCACGTCGAATCCGTCGATCAGCCCGACGTCGGGCAACGTTGGCGCGACCTTCAGCGCGATCGATGGCGCGATGAGCAACGGCGGTCAGGTGCTGGGCCGCCGCTGGCTGCTGAACGGCACGTCGATCGGGACCGGGACGACCGTCGTGCCTGTCGTGCAAGGCTCGCTCGTGCTGGAGAACACCGGCACCGGTAACGTCGTCGCCACTTCGCCGGCAGTGACGGTCAGCGCCACGACCGGGCCGACGCCCGAACCGACCCTCAAGCCGTTGATCTGGACGAACCTTCAGCGCGTCGGGTTCGAGACGTCCACGATAACGGTCGATCGTCGGTATCGCCAGCGTTCGCTGCACCTAACTGGCTTCGTCGCAAGCCGGTTCCGGCTCGCGATCCCGTCATGGGGCAAGCCCGGCGGCGAGTCCGTCACGCCCGTCGCGTTCACGATCGAAAAGGCCGCTGTCGAGATCAACGGCGGGTATATCCCGGTCACGTTCGGTGGTTCCCCTTCGGGCGTCGTTGACCCGGCGGTCGACCTGCTGTTCTCGGACTGGATCGACACGTCCAAGCTGGTCGGCGGGACGCCGCTCGGTGCAAACTTCCCGCGCGACGCTGAAATCTACGTCCGCATCAAGGCGATCCTGCCGACAGGCGTAATCGTGCAGCGTGGCACCCTGTCGCGGTCGCAGGGCCAGACCAACCAGTTCTACGATCCCGCCGACGAGGCGCTGACCAGCGATGTCTACGGCGTCGGCAGCTTCACCGGTTCGCCGCCCAGCGCGACCATCCCGACCGGCGGTTCCGGCATGTCGCTGTTCATCATCGGCGATCCGGTAGCCGCAGGCGCGAAAGCCGCGCTCGCTGCCGGTGACAGCATCATGTACGGCGCGGCGGACAGCGCATGGGGTTCGCAGGGCCTCGCGAACAAGGTCGGGTTCGGCGCATGGGACCGCGCCACCGCCGACAGCGACGGCAAGAACGTGCTGCCCCTGCTGCACATGTCGCAGCCGGGCGAAAAGCAGGACCAGTGGATGAGCCGCATCAATCGCGGCAAGTCGATCCTCCCCTTCGTGAACATCGCGCTGGACGAGTTCGGCACGAACGATATCGGCGGGACGAACAGCACGAGCCGCACGCTCGACCAGATGAAGACGACCCGCCTCGCGTTCTGGAAGCTGATGCGCGACAACGGGATCGAGAAGATCCTCACCACCACGCTGCCGCCGCGTGTCGTCGGTCAGGGCGCGGATTACAGCACGCCCGAAGGCCAGACGTACGTCACGAGCCGCTGGGCACCCGGCGGGCAAAAGGATCTGTTCGAGCAGTGGATCGCGACGCAGGTTGGGGTCGCTGGCGGCACCGACGTGTTCGCGGACATCTACGCGCCGGTGAAGGCCGCAGCAGACCCGTTCAAGTGGGCAGGCCCGTTCACCTCGGACGGCTGCCACCCGCTTTCGAGCGGCCACATCCGCATGGCGGTGCCGCTGCGCGCGGCGTGGCTGGCACTGCCGGTCAACGGCGTTGCGACCGCGCCCGCAGGCCCAACGAACAGCGCACCGCCGGCAATCGCCGGTACGCCGGAAGTCGGCCAGACCCTGACCCGTACGACCGCTGGCACCTACAGCGCCACGCCGACGTCGGTCGAGGGCCAATGGCGGCGTGACAGCAACCCGATCGCAGGCGCGACCGGCACGACTTATGTTGTCACGTCGGCGGACGCTGGCGCGCTTGGCATCGACTATCAGGAGAAGGCCACGTTCAGCAGCGGGACCGTTGTATCGGCCGCGTCCAACCCCCTCGGCCCGGTCACGGCAGCAGGCGCACCGGAGAACACGGTTCGTCCGACGATCACCGGCACGGCGGAAGTCGGCAAGGTGCTCACCGTCTCGGACGGCACGTGGACCAACAGCCCGACCGGCTACGCGTACCAGTGGCGCGCGGAAACGGTCGTTATTGTCGGTGCGACGAGCAAGACCTACACGCCCACGACCAGCGAGCAGGACAAGGTCATCGACTGCGAGGTGACCGCCACCAACGCTGCCGGCGCGCGCACCCGCCTGTCGACCAGCGTCGGCCCGGTTGTCGCTGCGGCGGGCGGTACGCCGAGTGGAACCGTCCTATTCCTCGACACCTTCACCGCCGACCCGGCGGCGACGGCCGATCCCGGCATCGGCGGATCGCGCAAGTCCGACAGCGGGCATACGTGGGGCCGGAACGCCGCGATCGGCGTGTCGGGCGCGGCGATGCAGATCGACCGGGCGGGCGGATTTACGATCACGTCGACCGTCCCGGTTGAGTTCGAGGTCGTAGATTTCGTCGCCTCGTCGCCTGACTACAACGTGAAGGCCGATTTTAACCGCCGTTCTTCGCTCACGACAAACGCAATGTTCCTGTTCCGTCGGATGGCTGGTGCGGATCGCGGTTACGGCGTCATGTACAGCAACAGCGCAGCAGAGTGGCGGTTGTATCGCTTCCCCGGTGGCGGCGTCGCCGGGGCGATCGTCGGCGCCTATGCAGCAGCGATCCCGACAGGCACGGGGGTCGCCGAGGCACAAGCACGCGGCAGCCGGATCGTCGTCCTCGTCGATGGCGTCTCGCGGATCGATTTCACCGACCCCGATCCGATCCTTGAGGCGGGCACGATCGGCCATCGCCTTAGCGGCAACGGTGCGACGGCGGTTGGCGGCGTCAGCCTTTCCCGCCTCGAAGTCACCGCAGCATAGGAGAGACGATCATGCGTAAACTGCTACTGCTTGCGCTCGCACTGTTGGCACCCGCCACGGTCGCAGCACAGACGTTCACCGCGCCGCCCGCCGCCAGCTACCAGTCGCCCAAACAACTGGTCGACAAGACGCCGGGCGATGGCGTGATCCGCTTCACCGTCAAGCGCGGTGGGATCGCGGCGAACCGTGACGCCAAGCTGTGCGCGGACTATCGACCCCGGTTCCTCTACGTGCGAGCCGATCTGGCCTGCCCGACGCTGGCCGTGTCGCCCCCGCCTGTGATCGAACCGCCCGTCGTGGTCGAGCCGCCGGTCGTCGTTGTCCCGCCGGTCGCATCGGACGTCGATGCGGCGCTTTTCGCCAATGGTGAGGCCGCGATCCAGAACCGCGTGATTGGCTTCGGGTTCAGTGCGCGCGGCAACATCGGCACGCTCTACAACGTGCCAGCTCCGTTCCGCACCGACGTAGCGACCGGCCTGCGCCGACTGGGCATTCTTGCCGATAAGGACGACGTGACGCTTCAGGGTCGCGCGATCGGCGGCTTCACCGTCGTCGTGAACGGCGTGCGCGCGTCGAACAACGCACTGGCCGGTTGGAGCCAGATTGCGGGCAAGTTCGTCAGCCCGTTCAACTGGCGGGGAAGCACGAACGGGGTTGACGTAGATCAGGTCGTGTCGCTCGCCGGCAAGGAACTGACGCTCGACGTCGGCTTCACGAATCGGACCCGCGCGGCAGTGGTGGCCGGCTACAACTGGTCCGTCGACCCGGATCAAAGCGACCTGCACAAGACGCTCAACCGCGTCCCGTCCGCCGGCACGGTCGAGAGTGTCATGCAGAACGGTGCGGGCGTGTTCTACATGTCGACGTCGGTCGCTGGCGCATATGCGGCCTATACCGGCTACAACACGCCGCAGGTGCTCGGCACTCGCATGGAGGTCGGCGCGTCGCGCAACGCCGACGACGTCGTGCAGCTGGTGTTCCCGCAGATGCTGATCCAGCCCGGCGAGACGGCGCGGCTGCGGTTCAGCTTAGGCATCCGCTGATGACCGCGCTGACGCTCGACCTCGTCAAATCCTTCCTCGGCTACGAGAAGGATCAGATCGATCACGACGACACCCTCACGCTGGCGCTGGAAGCTGGCGTCGACTGGGTCGAGCGGTACACGGGTCATATCCTGCGTCCACGCACGTTCCACCAGCCCCTGCGCCGGTCGGCGGGCCATGCGGCGCTGGATAACTGGCCGGTGACGGGAGAGCCGACGCTGTCCTGTTCGGATGGCGACGTCGAACAGATCATACCACTTCGCCTCTATTCGGTATGCCGGCCGGCAACGGTCCGCGCCGGTGCGGGCTGGCCGTCGTTCGACAGCAACAACCCGGCGACGATCGTCTACACGGCCGGTTATACCACGCCGGACGAAGTCCCCGCCGGTCTGCTCCACGGCGTGTTGCTGTATGCGGGCATGTTCGAACAGCTACGCAGCAACGATGCCAGTGCATCGCTGAAGCCGGTCGAGGCGGTCTGCTGGTCGTATCGGCTGCTCACCGTATGAAGCCGCTACGGCTCGACCGCCGCATCCGTATCGAGCGCCCGATCGCCGATACCTCGCTGGATGGCGCAGGATCGGGCAGCTGGGCGCTTGTCGCCGAGATGGCGGCCGAAGTGCAGGACATGCTGCCGAGCCGGGGAGAGCGGTTGGCGGAGGGGATCAACGTCGCCGCTCGCCCGGCGCGTGTCCGCGTCCGCTTCCGTGACGGCATCGTGTCCAGCATGCGCGTCCTGATCGGAAAAAACGTACGGGGCGACGATGGCGAGCCGGTGTGGCTGACTGACCGCACCGCAGAGATCGTGACCCAACCGGCAGAACTGGGGCGGCGTTTCGCCCTGGAGTTCGTGATCGAGGATTATTCGACGGCGGGCAGTTCGGCATAATGGTCACGGTTCGCGGCCGCACCGAACTGAAGCGGTTCATCGCCGACGTTCCGCAGTTGCTTCAGGAAAAGGTATTGCCCGGCGCGGCCCGCGCGGCCGGAAAGGTCATCGCCGAAGAGGCGAAGGCCCGCTCGCAATCGCAAGTAGTCGCCGACGCAGTCGAGGTGAAAGTGCGGTCTGACGACGGTCGCGTCGTTGCGCGGATCGGCGTTGCCAAAGGTGGGCCATCGAAGGGCTGGGCGCTCTCGCTCGGTGGTTGGCTCGAGTACGGGACTGACCCCCACTACATCACCGTCGATGACTCCCAGCGGCAGGGCATGTCCGCTGCCCGGATCAACTTGCTGAAGAAGCGCGACGGCGTCCTCGTCATCAACGGCAAGCCGGTCGGCAAGACCGTGCTTCATCCCGGCGCACAGGCGCACCCGTTCCTCCGCCCAGCGCTGGACACCAAGGAAGCCGAGGCAGTCGCCGCAGCGCAGGCGTACATCAACGCGCGGGTCGGTCGTCGCGGGATCATAAGCCAGACGGAAGGCGACGGTGAATGAGTGGAACCACAATCATCGGCACGCTGATGCGGGCGGACCCGGCGCTGACCGCGCTGGTGCCGGCGGAACGGATGACGTCGGGTCGGCTGCCGTCCGACGTTGTGTTGGATGCGCTGCTGATCCGCACCGTCAGTGTGGTCGAACGCCTGAAGCTGCGACGCACGGGTTCGGTCCGCATGACTGAACGCGTCGCCGTGACCGTGCGCGCCAAGAATTACCGATCGCAACGCCAGATCATCGATCTGGTCATCGCCTGTTGCGCCGGGCGGACCGGCGGGATCGGCGGCGCGGTGAACGTCTCGATCCTGAACGCTGGCACCGGACCCGACGTGGCGGGGCCGGCGGACAGTTTCGAACAGACACAGGACTTCCGGGTGAGTTTCGACGCGCCCGCAAGAGCAGCAGGAGAAGAATGATGACCGAGAAGACCAACACGCCGCCGATGTACGCAACGCGCGACTTCAACGATTCCGGCACCGGCAAATCCTTCGTGAAGGGCAAGCCGGTCGCGGCGACCGACGGCGAACTGGCCAATTACGAGGCTGGCGGCCTCGTATCGCCCGACAAGCCGAAGGTCGAGCAGCCGGCTGCGAAAGCCTGACCTTTTCCGTGCCCGAATAGTCGGGCACGCAACTGCCGGCCGCGTCCGGCAACCCACTGGAGAATAATATGGGTTCCACCACTGCGGCCGGCACTGCGCTGGCCATCACGGCCGCCAAGCCAGCCACGCGCGACGCCGCTGGCTATGGCGCTCTCACCTTCACCGAGATCGGCGGCATCGAAAAGATCGGCACGATCGGTGCCAGCTTCGCGAAGGTCGAGTTCCAGCCCCTAAAGGGGCCGAAGGTCAAGCATAAGGGTTCGGTCGATTACGGCTCGCTCGCGCCGACGCTTGCGCATGACGATGCCGACGCCGGCCAGAACCTGCTGCGCGCATCCGCCGCCAGCAATGCCGAGTATACCTTCATGGTCACGCTGCCGGACGGCGCGATCCGTTATTTTGAAGGCCGGACCTTCGGCTACCCCGAAGCGATCGAAGGGGCCGACACGATCGTGATGGCCACGCCTACGGTCGAGATCAACACCGAGATCGTCAAGGTCGCCGCGCCGGCCTGACACCTACCATTCCGGCGATCCCGCCGGATGACAGGCATCGGCCCGTCCCGCTCCTCGCGGGTGTCGGGGCGGGTCGGTGCAACACCCGCGAAAGGAATATCATGGACATCACCCAGACCGCCGTCGTGGATACGGCAAAGCTGCACTTGAAGGATGCTGCCGGCGACTTCCTGTACAGCGACGGCAAGCCCGTTCGCATCGTGATCTACGGCCCCGGCTCCAAGCCGTTCGCCGCAGTCGAGGATCGCCAGACGAACCGCGCCATCAAGCGGATGCAGGACAATGATGGCAAGGTCAGCGTCGCGCCGCAGGAAACCCGCAACGCCGAGGTTGCCGAGGATCTGGCAGCGATCACCGTCGACTTCGAGAACCTGACCTATCCGCCGGCCGGCGACGCGCGCGGCGCACCGCTGTTCCAGCAGGTCTATGCCGATCCGAAACTCGGCTTCATCGTCAAGCAGGTGCAGAAGTTCATCACCGACTGGGGAAACTTCAAGCCCGGCTCGGCGACGAACTGAAGCTGTACGTCCGGCAGATGGCGTGGCTCAGTGCCACGCCGAAACCGGACGCGCTCACGAAACGGGCGAAAACAGCCGAGCCGGGCGAGCAGGTCAGCCGCCTTGATGCGATGAAGCGGGCGAAGATCGTTCCGCCCATGCCACCCAACCGCGCCCCTCACATTATCGCCCGCCTCATCGAGATCGGCATAACAGAAGCGGCCGGGATGGGCAGCGTGCCGATCAGCTGGCGCGAGATATCAGAATGGCAGCGCAACACCGGCGTCTCCCTATCCGCATGGGAGGCGCGGCTGTTGCGCACCCTGTCAAACGAGTATCTGGCCGAAGGTCGCCGCGCCGAAAGTGAGAACTGTCCGCCACCTTGGCGGATGGAAGTCACCCGACGCGAGATCGATACCGAAGCCGCCCGGTTGCGAATGCTGCTTGGCTAGAATGCCCGGTTTTCCGGTGGCTTCGCAACTTCGCAGCCGCCAGTCTCGTCTGGCTCGCTTGCCGGCGCGGCATCGAACCGGCGACGAACCTCAAGGGTAACACGGTCGATTTTCCAGACTGCGGAATTATCGAGAATGGTGACCGTCTTCTCATCGAACACGGCTCGACGGATGACGGATCGCCCGTTGCTTGGGAAGGTGACCGTTGCCCGGCCGTTTGCTTCGTCGGCGGCAATCTGGACGGGAAACGGCTTTGCCGGGTTCAGATTACACGTGAGATATACCGGGGCGGCGACCACGACGAAGAGTGCGACGAAGCTCATTTGGTTACGGTCCCTACTGGTAAGCGAATCGCTGCGCTGTTGCTGATACGGCTTCTAATTAATCCGATCCATGTTCGGCGGCACGCCCGCGACATGGAGATACCACTTCGCTGATCAGAAAGGGGCGTTCTTCGGAGCGCCCTTTCTCGTGCTCGAAAGGATTTCGTGATGGACGATGGCAACCCGACCCTTGAGGTTGGCTTCGCGATCGACACCGGCAATTCGTTCGGATCACTGACGCAGTTGGACGATCTGATCGACCGTGCGACAGCCTCGGCCGTCAACGAGTTTGCTAAGGTTGAAAAGGCGTCCGCACGGATGATCAACCTTGGCGGTGCAACTGCCAGTGTGACGTCGTTCAGCGCAGCGGCAACCCGCGAACTGGCCAGCGTCGCGCGTGAGAAGAATCGTGTTGAGAAGGCCGGCGAAGGGTTCATTCGCCAGTTGGAGCGGGAGGCCGCTGCCATCGGCAAGACGCGTGACGAACTGCGCGCTGCGAAAGGTGAGGCGCTCGCGCTGGCGGCCGCGAAAGTCGGCAATACGGACCTCGCTGGCCGTTTGCGTGGAGCGGTCGAGGCCCGGCAAGCTGCTGCGAACCGTGCAGCCGCCGCAGTCGAGGCCGAGGCGAAGGTCGTCCGCGAGGCGGCGCAGGCTTATGCCATGTTCGAAGCTGCTGCCCGGAAAGGCGCTGCCGCTATGCGCGAAGTCGAGGCAGTACGGAAAGCCGAAGCAGCCGCCGCTGAGGCGCAGTCCATTCGTGCGGCTGCGCGAGCGTATGATCTGTTCGAGGCGGCTGCACGACGCGGCGCTGCTGCAATGCGCGAGCAGGAGGCAGCGCAGCGTGCCGCCGATCAGGCACGCCGTGCTGCTATCGCATCGGCCGACAGTTTCGCGGCGAAGCTGGAAGCGGAAGCCACCGCGATCGGGCGCACCAGCGCCGAACTACGCGAGATGGAAGTCGCGCGTCGCGCGGCCGCTGCGGACGAGGCTGGGCTGTCGGATCAGGCGCAGCGCATCCGCGCCGCCGGAGCCGCCTATGCGGAGGCCGAGGCACGCGCCGCCGCACTGGCGGCTCAAGAGCGGCAACTTGCTGTGTCGCTTCGGGAAACGGCTGACGCCGCTCGCGCGGCCGCTGCTGCGCAGGCCGCGCAGGATGCGTCGCTCAACTCGCTCCGATCGTCGATCGATCCCCTTCATGCCACGCAGCAGCGCCTCGGCCGCGAACTGGAAAATGCCGTTCGGCTGTATCGTTCGGGCGCGATCGGGCAGGACGAATACGCCCGCAGCACAACTGAACTGGCTGGCCGTCTGGACGAAGTGCAGCGCGCTCAGGCGCGCGCCAACGCCGGCATCGATGACGGGATCAATAAGCGCAAGCTGAGCGCGGGCGAGATGGCGAACGTCGTCGCGCAGCTGAACGATATCGGCGTCAGTCTGGCCGGTGGGCAGAATCCGTTCCTCGTCCTGATCCAGCAGGGTTCGCAGTTGCAGGGCATCGCCATGCAGAGTGGGCTGGGCATCACCGGCCTCGCGCAAGCCATCCTCGGGCTGGCGATCGTCACCACGCCGACTGTTGCCGCAACGGCCGCGCTGGCGGAAGCGACTGCTGCCCATGCTGCGGCGCAGGTCGCAGCTGCCACGACCGGTTCTGCCGCTGCGGTCGCCGCCGCCGAACTGACGATCGCCAACGAACTCGCGGCGACCGCCACCGCCCAGCATGCGATTGCCGAACAGGCACTGGTCGCGGCGCAGGTCGCGGCTACCGGGGCTGCCGCTACCGACGCCGCAGCACAGGCAGCGCTCGCGACTGCGCAAGCCGCCGCCGCTGTGACCGCTGCCGAACTGACCGCTGCCGAAGCCAGTGTCGCGAGCGCGACGACGGCGTCTGCTGCCGCATCCGAACTCGCAGCCACCGCTGCGGCGCAGCTTGCAGCCGCCCAGACCGCCGCTGCGAACGCAACCGCCGCCGCCGCGCGCACGGCCACTCGGGCGCTGGCACCGTGGCTGACCGCCCTCGTCGTGATCGCCGCGCCGCTCGCCGTTGCCGGTATGGCGTTTAAGCGGTGGAAGGACGACGTCAGCGACGACGCGCACCTGAAGCAGTACGCGGCCAGCCTCGGCCTCACCAAACAGGAGATGAAGAAGCTCGGCGACGTGTCGGTTACGACCGGTGACATGGTCAGCGGCATGTGGACGACGATCCAAGACCGCATGAACATGAAGATCGAAGGCAAGAAGATCATCGACTATCTGTTCGGTCCGAACGACGCGCAGATCGCCATCAACTTCGTGTCGGAAATCTACGGTGTATTCGTCGGCGGATACCGGGCGATGGTCGACCTCTGGGATATGTTCTCGAAACAGTTCGCCGGGTTCTTCAGTTCGTCGTCGGCAGCGGCGGTATCGTCGTTCCAGCCTATCGTTGATGCGGCCGGCGTGGTTGGCAAAACGATCGGCGACTTCTTCGACTGGCTGCTGTCGAAGATCCAGAGCGCAGTCCGGTTCCTGAGCGGCGCGGCTTCGTCGGCCATGCAGGCAATGGGGCTGGATAAGCTGGCTGCGTCAGTAGCCGATACGGCAGGAACGATCGCCACCGCTGTTACGACCCGCGTGACCGGCGCAACCAAGGAAGCCTCGGGCGCGATCAATCGCTTCGCAACGGACGCAGCAGCGGCCGGGGAAAAGGCAGCGCGCAACCGGATCGACAAGAAGGCTGCGGAACTGAAGGCGGATCGGACGCCGGATAAGGCAGACAAGAATAACCATGCCGAGAAGCTGGTACGCGACGCTGAGGCGATCGAGGCGCAGATCCGCAACCTGTACAAGCTGGCGGATGCTTACCGGGTTTCGGATGCGGCGGCGCTGATCGCAGAGGCGCGTGTGAAGGCCGAGAGCGCCGCGATCAAGCAGCGCGCCGACATCGAGGCGTCGGTCGATCGGCAGGTTCGGTTGTCGATCGCCCAGCGCGTCGCGGATTCGGGCAAGGCGATTGCCGGGATGCGTGGGCAGGCCGAGGTGCAGGAGCGGGTCAACGCCATGGTCGCGGCCGGACTGGTCCCGGCGGAGCAGGCGGCAGAACTCATCCGCGCCCAGACCGAAGACCTGCCGCTTCTCGCGGCGATCGAGGCGGCGCGCATGCGTAATCAGATCGGAGACGCGGCAACCGCCACCAAGGCGCTGAACGACCAGCGCGCCGCGCGTCAGCGCCTAACCGACGCTGAGCGGAAGGCAGTGTTCGATACGGCGATGAAGGAAGGTGGCAACCAGCTCGAAGACCTGCGCGAGGAACTGCGACTGGTCGGTGCGACCGACCTCGTACGTGCGCGGGCGCTAACGACGCTACGCGCAACCCGGGAGGCGGCGAAGTTCAAGCCCGAAGATCGGGCCGCGTATATCGACCAGCAGGTTGATATCGCTGTGCAGACCGAGCGCCTTGCCATCGCGCAGCGCGAATGGAACGACGCTCTCACCTTCACCGCCGACCGCTGGGATCTGATTGCACGCAACGTGCAGAATGCTGCGGCCGGGATGGCTGATGCGTTCGGTAAAGTCGGACAATCGATCGGCGATGTCGCGTCGATCTACGCGTCGTATGAAGCTGATCGTGCTCGGCTCAGCACTGAACGCGAGCAGGAGCTTCGGGAAGCGGGGGAAAGTCAGGCAGCCATCGATCGGGCAAATACCCGGTTCGCGTTGCAGTCGGCGACGCAGCAGATCGGCATGTTCGGCGACATGGCGAGCGCCGCGAAGGGGTTCTTCAACGAGAAGAGCAAGGGCTATCAGGTCATGCTTGCAGCCGAAAAGGCGTTCCGTGCGGTGGAGTTCGCCATGTCGGTTCGCGCTATGGCGCAGGACATTCGCGAGACGGCGACGAAGATCGCCAGCGCGGTCGCCCGTACTGCCATCGCGGCGAAGGAAGCCGTCGTGCGCGCGATCAGCAGCATGCCGTTCCCGCTCAACATCGCAGCGGGCGCAGCGACCGTGGCCGCGCTGGCAGCGGTCGGCGTCGGCATCGCTGGCGCGTTCAGCAGCGGTAAGAACTCGTTGCCAAAGTCGAACGAAGGCACCGGCAGCGTGCTGGGCGACAGCGCGGCCAAGAGCGAGAGCATCAAGCGTGCGATCGACGCCCTGAAGGACGTCGACACCCTGACGTTGAACGCTTCGCGCGACATGGCGAACTCGCTACGTTCGATCGACAATCAGATCGGCGGGCTGGCATCTGTGCTGGTGCGCGGCGGCGACATCAATGCGTCGGCGGGTGTGAACGAAGGCTTCAAGACCAACGCGATCGGCTCGGTGCTGAAGGTCGCGGTCCCGATTTTCGGCGGCATGCTCAGTTCGCTGTTCGGCTCGACCACGAGCGTCGTCGCATCCGGCCTGTTCGGCAAGTCGCAGACCATCGGCAGCGTCCTGAACGGCGGGTTCGACGCGCAGACCTATTCGGACGTCGAGAAAAAGAAGAAGTTCCTCGGCATCACGACGGGCAAATCCTATTCGACGCAGTACGGAAATGCTGACGCGACGCTGGAGAACCAGTTCACGCTGATCCTGCGCCAGTTCAACGATGCCATCGCCGCCGCCGCCGGGCCGCTCGGTGCGTCGACCGACGAGGTGCAGCGCCGCCTGAACGGCTTCGTCGTCAACATCGGCAAGATCGATCTGAAGGGTCTGACGGGCACGCAGATACAGGAGAAGCTGGAAGCGGTGTTCGGCGCTGCGGCCGACAGCATGGCGAAGTCCGCTTTCCCCGGCATTGATCGTTTCCAGCAGGTCGGCGAAGGCGCGTTCGAGACGCTGGTTCGCGTCGCCTCGACAGTCGAGGCAGTGACGGCATCGCTGGGCAACCTCGGCGTCGCGGCCGGCGCGCTGAACCTCGACGCAAAGATGGGGCTGGCTGACCAGTTCGAAACCATCGGCGCGCTGACCAATGCGGTCGATGCCTATTTCACCACTTTCTATTCGAAGCAGGAGCAGGCGGCTGCCCGCTCGGCGCAGATGGGCAAGGTGTTCGACAGCCTCGGCGTTACCATGCCGACGACGCTGGCCGGTTTCCGCGCGCTGGTCGACGCGCAGAACCTGACCACGGCAGCAGGTCAGGAGACGTACGCGACCCTGCTGCGGATCGCCCCGGCGTTCGCCCAGCTTCAGTCGACGCTGGAAGGGGCCAAGAGCGCAGCGGACATCCTCAGCGAGCGGCAGGATCTGGAACGGCGGATGCTCGACGTCCGTGGCGATACCGCTGCGCTGCGCGCGCTCGACCTCGCCAAGCTGGATGCCAGCAACCGCGCGCTGCAAATGCAGATTTGGGCGATCGAGGATGCAAAGGAAGCGGCCAGCGCCGCCGACGCGCTGCGGCAGGCGTGGACGTCGGTCGGCGACAGCATCATGGATGAGGTCAAGCGCATCCGTGGCCTAAGCGGTGGCGACGGGGATGGCAGCTTCGCCAACCTGTCGGGGCAGTTCAACGCGGCGTCTGCCGCCGCCCGCGCGGGCGATCAGGATGCGGCAAAGAGCCTGCCGGGCATCTCGCAGGCACTGCTGCGCGCCGCCTCGCTGGTCGCAACGAGCCGTCAGGAAATGGATCGCGTACAGGCTGAAACCGCTGCCAGTCTCGAAGCTACCTATGCCGCAATCAGCCGCAACGCTGCCGCCTCGCCTGCGGCCACGAACGCAGCGATCCTCGCCTCGCTGCCGGGTGCCGCTTCGCAGGCCAAGCCCGCCGCGAACGATGACAGCGCAAACGAGATGCAGCTACTACGACAGGAGATCGCGGCCATGCGCAGCGAGAACAATGCCGGGCATGCCACCACAGCGGCGAATACCGGGCGCGCGGTGCGGATGCTCGACAACGTCACTTCGGAGAGCGGCGGCAACGCGATCAGCGTGGCGAACGTGGCATGAAGGTTGTTCGCGACGACGGCACCGAAATTGACCTCGGCACGACTGAGGACGCGCCGACGATCGGCATCACCGATTTCAGCCGGCGCGTAACCGACGACTTCGGTATCACGACGGTCGTGGAGCGCGGGTTCTCGCGTCGCATGTCG
The DNA here is from genome assembly GCF_014842075.1 of Sphingomonas sp. CFBP 13720. Classification (GTDB taxonomy): domain Bacteria; phylum Pseudomonadota; class Alphaproteobacteria; order Sphingomonadales; family Sphingomonadaceae; genus Sphingomonas. Next base: position 115,740 of record NZ_JACYVA010000002.1, on the reverse strand, counting down.
GTCAAGCTCGCGCTGCCATTCGGCCAGGCTGACATTGTGCAGCAGCAACTGGCCGACCTGCGCGCCACGCCAGCCCTTTGGGTCGCCGACGATCGGTTCGCCAGCCTGTCGGTGCGGGGGTTCTACAAAGACTTCTCGCTCGACCTGAACGTGCCGCCACTCAGCTTCTGCACGCTGACGGTCGAGGGGCTTGCGGAGACGACGGTTGTCGCTGATGCGGGCGGCGATCCCGCGCCAGATGGCGTGCCATCGACGCTGCGGCTGATCCAGCCTGTCGCGGTGACCGACGCCGTGCTGACAGCGTCGAGCGTTGCCGAAACTGACCATGCCGAATGGGCAGCTGGCGCGATCTACCCGATTGGCGCGCGCGTCATGAAGGCGGCAACGCATCGCGTTTACGAGAGCGCTGCGGACGGCAACGTCGGGAACGATCCTGCCGGCCTGTCCGGCAAGTGGCTCGACATCGGCGCGACCAACCGGTGGGCAATGTTCGATCAGGCGCTTGGGTCCGAGACGATGGCGGACGCCGCTATCGTGCTGACACTGGATGCCGGCGCGGCGGACGCGCTCGCGCTACTTGATGTCGGCGCATCGGTTATCCGGGTGGAGGCCGACGGCTATGACCGGACGCAGGCGGTCGGTGTCGGGGCGGTGACGTTCTTCGATCTGCCCGACGGCCCGGTCGTCGTGACGATCGCGGGCGACGGGCCGGTTACTGTCGGGACGCTGCTGATCGGCCAACTCGTCGCGCTGGGCGTAACCGAAGCATCGCCGACTGCCGGCATCAACGATTACAGCCGCAAAGAAATCGATGACTTCGGCGCGGTCACGGTCGTGCAGCGCAGCTGGGCGAAGCGGATGGCGGTCAACGCCATGATCCGCAGCGACGCGGTCGACGTGGTCGCCAACCGGATCGCGGCGGTCCGCGCGCGGCCGGCGCTGTGGATCGGTGATGACACGCTCGACAGCCTGACGGTCTATGGATTCTTCAAGGATTTCTCGATCGCGATCGGCGAGCGCGTCAGCAAGCTGTCGCTCACGGTCGAAGGGCTGAGCAAGGCGGCGAAGATCCTGCCCTCCGGCGCGGGAGCGCCGGGCAAGGATGGCGAAGATGGCCGCGATGGGATCGACGGGGTCGACGGAAAGGACGGGTTGAGCGCCCCGCTGGTCCGCACGCAATGGTCGATCGACGGCTCCACCAACTGGCACGACAACTATTTCGGTGCGGATCGCTACTATCGCCAGTCGAACGATGGCGGCGCGACGTGGGGGCCGGCGGTGCTCGGCGTTGGCGAAGACGGAGCGGACGGCCCTTATCTGGATAGTCAGTTCGTTCGATCATCGACCGTACCGGTTGGGCCACCTAGCGAATGGTATGACGGCCCGACACAGGCGGCGATCCGCGATCGCTACTTTGCCGACCACCGTGACGATTACTTCACCGGCGACGCCTTCATGCGCTGCGAACCCGGCGACGTGTACCAGCTGGACGGGTACATCAATGCGACCGCTTCGAATCATCCGTGTCAGATCGGACTGAACTTCCGACTGACGGACGGCACGCTGATCTGGCTGGCGGTCGCATCCTATCCGGCTGGCAGCGCGGGCTTCTACAACGGCACGATCACGGTGCCCGCCAACGCGACACGCATGCGCCCGTGGGCCAACATCAACGGGTTCGGCGACTTCGGTGCGTTCTCTTACCACTTCACGTTGCTGAACCCGCCGCCGTTGTGGCTGTCAACGATCCGCCGCAACGGCGACGGCACGCCTGCTGGCAGCTGGTCCGCCCCGGTGCGGATCAGCGGATCGGACGGCAAGGACGGCGCAGACGGCCGGAACGGGACTGACGGCGCACCCGGCGCGAACGGTGCGGACGGACGAACGACCTACGTCCATTACGCCTATGCCGACAGCCCGAACGGACAGGTGAACTTCACGGTCGACCAGCCCGGCGGGCGGTCGTTCGTCGGCACCTATACCGACTTCATCGCCGTCGACAGCGGCACTGCCAGCGACTATGTCTGGACCGCGTACAAGGGACCGCCAGCGTTCGGCCTGACGGGCAGCGGCGATACGTTCGTCGGCGGCAACTCGCTCATCAAGCAGGGCAGCGGTGGCTGGGATACCGGCGGCGGCTATTCGACCGAAGGCTATCGCGGCGGCGTGCAGTGTTCGTTCGTCGCAGGACAGGGCAGCGGCGCGGATATCATGGCGGGCCTTAACAGTGACCCGGCCGCGAACAACAGCTACGATACCATCGATTACGCGTGGTATCTGGCGGGCGACGGAAACGCCTACATCTATGAGAGCGGGGCGCATGTCGGCGGCGGCATTCCGGGATACGGGCTGGGCACGTTCCAGATCGTCTATGACAACCAGACCATCCGCTACATCTACAACGGGTTCGAGTACCGGAAGATCGCGGTCGCTGCGGACCAGCTGCTTTATCTCGATGCGGCGGTCGCTGGCCCGCCCGGCACGCGACTGGACGCGATCAGCTATGCCGCTGCCGGTGCCGCCGGCAAGGATGGCAAAGACGGCATTCCCGGCACGGACGGCACGAACGGTTCGCCCGGTCGCGACGGCACCAACGGGGTCAACGGATCGAACGGGGCGGACGGCCTGCCGAGCTTCGTTCACTTCGCCTATGCGAACAGCCCGGATGGAACGGCAGACTTCACGATCGGGGCACCAGAGGGCCGCGCTTACATCGGTACCTATGTCGACCACACGGCCGCCGACAGCCCCTTCCCGTCGTCGTATAGCTGGACCCGGCTGCGCGGCATTGATGGCTCGAACGGCATCCCCGGCGCGCCGGGCGCCGACGGGCGGCCCAGCTACATTCACACGGCCTATGCGAACAGTGCCGACGGGACCGTCGACTTCCACCTGTTCGACGCGACCGGGCGGACGTATCTCGGCGTGTACGTCGACTTCGTGCAGGCCGACAGCCCGGAGCCGGGGGACTACGTATGGTCGCTGATCCGGGGGGATGACGGCACCTCGCCCTTCGCGCTCGACCTCGGCAGCTATGTCGTCGTCGTCAACGCGACGTACAACGGCGTGACGAAAGCCGGGCAGTTGCCGCGCAACGTCGCAGTGAGCGTAAAGCAGGGCACGACTGACATGCTCGGCGCGGTTGCCATCGGCGTGTCGACGTCGAGCGGCATCGCGGCCAGCTACGGCAACGGGATCGTTTCAATCACGCAGATTAATGCCGATGGATATGTCGAGGTGTCAGCTACACGAGACGGGATCAACCTCGTCGCGCCAAAACGCATCGCAGTATCGCGTAATCTCGACGCGCCCCCGCCGCAGACGGCAACGGGGCAGACCATCAAGGGCGCCAACGGAAACCCGGACTCAACGTCGTTCCTTGCGTTCCCCAGCGGCCTGATTGCTACCGTTGCCGTTCCCGCCAGCGGGCAGATGCCGATCCTCGTCTATGCCGATTACAGCGTCGTCGCGAATTACTCGGTCGCTAATCAGACGTACGCCGCGCAGTTCAAGGTCGTGTACCGCCCGGCGGGCGGCGGGGGCGCTTGGTCCGATCTGACGCCGGGCATCAGCGGCACCACTGCCTCTTGGAGCCGGTCGACGGAAGAATATGAGACCGGCGAAGCATCCTATTCCCAGAACGTCAGCATGCCGGGCGGGGCGACGTTCGAGTTCGCGCTGATGATCCGTAAGCTGGCGGGGAACGCTGGGGCGCAGGGCTTCGACGCAACGATGAGGATCGGCGTATGATAGACAACGTGACGGTCACGGATGAAGCCGGCACGGTGCTGGCGCAGATCCTTGTCCCGGCGGGCGGCACCCCTGCGCAAGCTGGTTGGCCGACCAGCCCGAAGCACCGGTTCTTTACCGTACCCAAGCGCGGCGAGCAGGAGAGCCAGCGCTTCAACTTCGCAGCCGGGAAATGGGAGGATGCGCCTTCCCTGATCGAAGCGCAGCTCATTGCCGCGATCAAGGATGAAGCCGAGCGCCGCAAGATGACGATGGCGACGCCCGGCGGCATGAAGAAAACGATCTATGCCGCCAAGCAGGCCGAGGTCGAGGCGTTCAACGCGATGGGCAACAGCGTCGCGCAGATACTGACCGCCCTGACGACCCTGACGCCGATCAAGCGCACCCGGCGATTCCGATATGCGCTGGCCGAGGCGGCGCTGCGTGGCGAACCGACGATCGACGCGGCTATCGCCCGGTTCGCAGCCGGCGCGGACGCCTCTCACGCGATCGTGTCGCGCATCGAAGCGGCCGAGCAGGTCGGCGTCGACAACGTGAAGGCGGCAGCGACCGCCGCTGCCAAGCGTGCCGCTGCTGCCGCCATCGTCTGGCCTGCCTGAACCAAACCGAAAGGACTGCCGATATGACATCGCTCTTCCGGGCGCGCTGGTGCGCGCCAACATGACCGCCAACAGCCTCGCCGCGCAGACGGTCGCCAACGCGCCGCCGTCGCTCGCGCCGCCATCGTTCAACGACGGCGCGTCTCTGTTCCTGTTCAACCTGTTCCTGATGACGGCCGCGATGTTCCTGGGGGGCATGCTCGTGTTCCGGCAGCTAAGCCGGATCTGGGCGCAGCGGCGGTTCGATCACCCGCTCGATCCGGTCAGCCTATACCGGCTCATCACCGTCATGGCTGGTATTGGCCTGACCCTGCGGTGCGGTGCGGAAGCAATGTACCTGTGGGGCTGGGCACCGAACGACCCGACAACGGTCGCCCGCGTGCTGATGGCGAAACGCTGGATCGATCCGTTCGCAGTGATCGCCGGCATGACGTGGATGACGATCGTCATGCTGGGCGAGCCGGGGATTGAGTGCCAGCTGCGGAAGGCACCGCTGCCGGTCGATATGTGGTCCCGCTGGCCAACACTGGCGCGCGCGCTCGGCATCGTGATCCTGAGCTTCGTCGCAGCCGCATCGGCGGTGATCCTCCGGTGAAGCTACAGTCGGCGCTGGGGGCGGCGGCTGCAACTCCCCTCCCGGTGGTCTGGAACCTGTTCGGTCTGGGCTATCGGTTCGAAGCCGGTCCGTTCGTCGTCAGCATCCTTGTCGTGCTGATTACGCGGCTGTGTGTCTTCCTCAACACGAAGGGCCGTAAGCAGGTCTTTCTCGACGCTGCGGTGACGTTCCTGTGCTGCGTGATCGCAGCGCTGTGGACGCAGGCCCATTCGCTGAACCTTCTTCCGGCCGCCGTCAGCGCGATGACGATCGCCGGTATCGGGTACGGCCTGATCGGTATCGGCAAGAGTCAGTTCCTCGCTGCCGTGCGCGGTGGGTTCGACACGTTCGTAAAGGGCATGGCGAGCGATGCTCCACCGACGCCCGAGGCGGACGGCGACGCGATCGCACGGCTGACCGAGGATCTGAAGAAGGTCGAATAAGGCCCCCGCCCGCGAGGCTTCGCGGGCGGGGGCAAAGGTAGGTCTCACTTGCGGTGAGGCGGCCGGCTACGCGGCGAATCGGTCGCCGTCAAACACATAGATGAACAGGAGCATAACCATGACGACGGCAGAACCGGCGTGGCTGAAAGCTGCGCGCTCGAAACTCGGCACGCGGGAAGCCCCCGGCCCGGCGAACAGCCCGACGATCATGGGCTGGGTCAAGCGACTGGGCACGAAGGCGCTTGGGATCGTCTACAACGCGGACAGCGTGCCATGGTGCGGCGTGTTCGTCGCAGCCTGCATGCAGGAGGCCGGCTTGCCGACCGCGCCGATCGCGGTGCGCGCGTCGGCATGGGCGAACTACGGCCAGCGCCTGCGGTTCGAACGCCTCGCGCCGGGCGCTATCCTTGTCTTCCAGCGTCCCGGTGGCGGACACGTCGGGTTCTACGTCGGCGAAGACGCTGCCGCCTATCACGTGCTGGGCGGCAATCAGGGCGACGCGGTGAGCGTCATGCGGATCGCGAAGGACCGATGCATCGCGGCGCGGTGGCCAACCGGGGTGGTCGTCGCTGGCAAGCCAGTGTTGCTGGGGACAAACGGCGCGGCCGTTTCGCGGAATGAAGCGTGATGTTGCTTCGCCGCCTGTGGTGGCTCGTGCCGATCGTGGCGCTGGCCGCTGGCTGGCTGTGGACTGATCGCAAGCTGGCCGATGCCCGCCTGACGATCGCCAACGAGCGGCAGGCGCATATCCAGAACGTGGCCGACGCTGACCGCGCGAAGGCGGCGGCCGAGGTCCGCTATGCGTCGGCGCTCGCCGATGCCGCCGACCAGTACGCGGCGCGGCTTACCGCCCGCGATCCGATCATCCTCAAATCCACGGACACGGTGACACGATATGCACAGACTGATGCTGGCCGCGCTCGCTGTCGCGGCGCTGACCGGGTGCGCGCGATCGACGAGCTCGATGCCGAGCTTGCCGAACCTCCCGCCACCGCCAGCAGCGGCGCTGACACCCTGTCAACCGACGCCACAACACCGCCAGTCCGACGGTAGCGCCACGGCCGCTGACGACGACGCGACGATCCGCGATGGCCGGTTCGATCTGGCATCGTGCGACGACAAGCGGAAGTTGCTGGTCGAGGCGTGGCCGCGATGATCGCGGGGCCGGTTGTGGTCGTGCCGATCAGGCGTCGGCCAAGGCCCCGTCATCCGCGAAGTCGGCGACGCTCCGCACCTCCACGACGTAGCGGCCACCTGCGACCGCCGCAGCCTGTTCCAGTTGCGCGACGGTGCTGGCGTGGGTCAGATCGAGCAGCCGATCTGCTTGCCGAGGGTTCACCGCCATAGCGCGGGCAAGGTCTGCCTTGCGCCAGCCACGTTCGCGCATTGTCGCGTAAATGCCCAGTTTCAGCGACGCGAGCAGGCTCGGACTGACACCGTGGCGCCGACCGATCGCCGATGGCGCGGGGATTTCCCGGCGGTCGGCGATGTAGCCGTTCAAAGCGGTTTCCAGCGCGTCGACCGCGTTGGCGAGCGCCTCGGCCTCGTCATCGCCGAACGAAACGGCTTCAGGAACATCGGGGAAGGTCACCATCACGGTGTCGTTGTCGTCTGGGGTCAGTTCGACGGGGTAGTAGAGCATCTTGCCATCCTTGGCCTGTGGTAGGGTAGGGGGTCGACCCCGGGCTTATTCCAGTCCGAGGTCTTTTTTGATTTTCCGCATCAACCCGGTGCCGAGTTGCTTCGCGCCGCCGTGCTGGGGAAGGACCGAAGTCTTACCGTCGCGGCGGCAGAGAAGGTGTCCGCCCTTGCCCGGTTCGAAGGTGGTCCCCTGCTTGGCGAGGTAGCGGCGGAATTGATCGCTGTTCATGCATTCTGTATAGACACAGGTGTCTATAGACGCAAGTGTCTATAGACAGGAATGTCGCTTTTTTCCGCTTGGGTTTGTCTTTTCACTCGGCATGCTTCCACCGACGCGGCGGGCTGCTACCACCGGCTGATGGACCGAACCGTAGCCATCGCCCTACAAGTCCTAGACGAAGCGTTCTGGCCGGCCGCGAAAGAACCGCAGCAGACGTCGGCAGTTCGGCTCGCGCTCCACGTCCTGCGACCGCACGCGCCAAAGCAATGGCTGATCGACTACTGGGAAGCTGCGGGTTCTGCGGACCCGATCAGCCGGCAGCAGAACATGATGCGGTGCCTGAACGGGATACGGGCGCGGGTGAAGCCCGCCGAGCGCTAGGGCCGACCTGTTACGCGCGTTACGTGTGGTAACGGGTGAGCGGGTGAAACGAATCGACCCTAGTGCCGCTATGCTGATCTTTCGGCTCAGTTGGCGACCATGTTTCCTCCGCCCACTGCGCGAAGCCATTCGAGGGGGCCGGACTGGGCATGAAGCGGCATTGACCGATGGTATCCAATGCCTTCTAACCCTCATCGTTCACAAGTCGGGGGGGGGCAAGTGTCTGATATTCCTACAATGCAGGCAGTGGAAATCGGTCGGATTTTTCTCGATCTAGAAAACCCTCGGCATGAATTATACGAAAACGAGGCTCAGGTTATCGACTATCTCTGTCGGTACGAGAACATTTTTCCGCTTGCGAAAGATATCGTTCAGAACGGTCTGAACCCGCTTGAACTATTGGCTATTATTCCGGACGAGGGAAGCGGAAGCGGTAAGGAGCGTAAGCCATCTTTCACAGTTGCTGAAGGTAATAGGCGTTTGTGTGCGCTGAAGCTTCTGGACGATCCTGAAAGATCGCCCGCGAAAATGCGAAAAAGTTTTTCTGATCTAGGAGAAGGTTGGCCGGGTGTCGGCGAACTCACCTGCATGGTATTCTCTGACCGCGACGCTGTGCGCCTTTGGTTGAGTCGTATTCATGAAGGCGAGCAAGGCGGCATTGGCCGTAAGAAGTGGAACTCAGATCAAACGGCGCGTCACAGCGGCGGTAGCAAAAACAAGCTTGCGCTCGCCGTACTCGACTACGCAGAATCCGAGGGTTTGATCACGACAGAAGGGCGCAAAGGGCGGCTTACAACTGTTCAGCGTTACCTTAACAATCCGCTTGTGCGCGAAGCTATTGGCATCGATGGTTCGAACGTGAACGACATTAGCCGGAATAGGTCTAAGCCCAACTTCGATATGTTACTCCGAAAATTCCTAGATGACTTAGGGACTGGCAGCGTAAACAGCCGCGCCAATAAGGATCAGCACACGGCGTACGCCCGGGAACTTGGCGCGATGCGTGGTCAAACGCACGAGCGAACCGAGCCAACGTCGCTGACCCCGTCAGCGCGGACAAGCTTCGAAACTGATCCAAAGAAAAGTCGTCCGAAAAAACGTAAGCCTCCTCGGTATGTGTCCTACGATACCGACGTGATGGATGCGTTAGAAGGGCTGGGGGGTGACAAGCTACCCAACCTTTATAGTTCTATCTGCTCAGTCGCCCTCGACGCGCATACGCCCTTAGTGGCCATCGGGGCGTGGGCATTCTTAGAGTCTTTGACAGCTAAGGCTGGGCGCAACGTCGGCACCGACTTTCCGTCGTTTTTTAGCAAGCAGCGGTTGAAAGATTACGGGCTGCCGACCGGCAAGGGGGACAAGGCGATCATGGAAGCGCTACGCCGGGTATCAACCTCAGGTGATGTCACGAAGCACGACGGCGGCGCTGCTTTCTTCAATGGCGAGCAGCTCGTTAACGATATGGAAACATTGAAGAAACTGATTATCGGGTGCGCTGCCGAGGCCGTCAGCTGACTGACGCTTCGAGTTGTGGCCGCCCCATCCAGATTGTGATATTGAAGCTCTATGTCCTCGCGTTCTTTTTCTCCGCTCCGCTACCCTGGCGGTAAATCGTGCTTGTACGATTTGATGGCGGACGTGCTGCGCTTGAACCGCCTAGATCGGGGCCATTACGCAGAGCCCTACGCCGGCGGCGCGGGATTAGCACTATCATTGCTCTTTGGCGGCCACGTCAGTGACGTCCATTTGAACGATGTTGACCGTACAATCTGGGCCTTTTGGAACGCAGTCCTGAACGACACCGCCGCTCTGACGGAGAAGATTGCCGAAACGCCTGTGACTATATCGGAATGGCACCGGCAGCGTGACATTTATCTCCATCAGAGCGATTACGACGATCTGACGGTAGGCTTTGCAACCTTCTTTCTAAACCGGACTAACCGTTCGGGAATAATTAAAGGAGCTGGCGTCATCGGTGGGTTGGATCAGCAAGGAAACTATAAAATAGACTGCCGTTTTAATCGTAATGATTTGGTTAGACGAATAAACAGGATTGCAAAATACCGGTCTAGAATCCACTTCTATAGGTCCGATGCTCTCCTATTCGTTGAGAAGATGGAAAGCGATCTACCCGATCGGTCTTTTTTCTGTATCGATCCTCCGTATTTTAATAAAGGTTCTAGCCTTTACACCAGCTACTATGATCCTGCTGATCACTTGGCGGTTAGTCAGGCTGTTTTGGGTTTGACCCGGCCGTGGATACTTACCTACGACAACACCCCAGAGATATCCCATCTTTACAAATCGCGCCGACAGTTCAGCTTTGACGTCAACTACTCGGTCCAAACGAAGCGGATAGGAACTGAGCTCCTTGTCGCGTCGAAGGGTTTGAAACTACCGCCGGAAGTGCGGGAAAGGATCTTTTATCGTCCGCAGTACCGGTGACCGGGACGCGACGGTCTACGAGGCTCCCGTTGTCTCAAGGTATGCGCAGCGCGGCTGACGGCAGTCGCAAGGCCGCTAGTACCGCATTGCCTCCGCACAACATCGCCTATCCCGTCGACCTATCGGGTCCAAGAATCGTGTGATCGGTGCAGCTGATGAGAAAGCGAAGGTCGCCGAAGGTGAAGCCGCTTTCTTCATCCAGCCAATCGCTGTCGTCCAACGCAGTGCCTAAAAGCGCGACAGCGCGCGCGCGAATCGCATCAAGTTTCTGCCGTGGCGTTTCCATCTAGCGGCTCCAAAAAGAAGGCTGGTGTAAACCGCGTGTAAACCGTCGCAAGGGCTGGGCCGCTAACTGCTTGATTTAATGGTCGGGGAGACAGGATTCGAACCTGCGACATCCTGCTCCCAAAGCACGATGTCGCTTTTCCCGCTAATACTTGCCTAACGCTACGTTGCATCTATGACGTCCGTTATAGATGATCCTAGATTTCGTAGAAAATCGATCGCTTCACCTACGTCATCACTATAGATGGGCCAAAGCTCGATCCCTCCCAGTGCGGGATTTACGTCCGCCTCGTGCGCGATTCGGTTCCGTAGATCCACAACACGTTTTAGCGTAGCCTTGCAATCCTTCGCAGTGGTCCCCGCATGAGCCGCAATTTTTTCCCAACAATCTTCGACTAAGTGACGTAGTATTTCCGCGATCTTATCTGGTGCGACAAACGATTTATAGGAATTCTCTGTTCTTATGCTCTGTTCAATAAGGGCAGACTGAGTATACCCCGTCGCGACGACGGTGTTGTACGATACTCGTAAAAAATTGACAGGCTGGTTCAGCGATAGTCTATGGAGAACCTCGGTTCGGTAAATATCGTGCACTAGAAGGTCAAAAGAACTCACGCTTAGTATGACGGCCGATCTGAGGATGTCATCGCAGTTGAGTGCCTTCGGTGCATTTGCTTTCAAATATTCATATATGGAACGTAACGCTGCAGCGCGGGCGCATCCTTCGGAAAAGGTCCGATGGCATTGAATGAGATGCGCCTTCATTCCAAGATACGCATGATCTTATTAGCCCCAACCCGATATAGATCGTTGAACCCCTCAGCACTTTCGACTTGGCTGTTTGCTACCGATCCAGAGTTTTTTATGTCATCGCGTGTCAGATCAAACACTGGCTTCGACAGCGACTGTGAGATGGCAATCAAACTGTTGAAGTCGGGAACTTCCAAGAGGAAATCTCCCAAAGCTGCGCCAGCGGTACCATACACGGAAGCATCAAATAGTAGACGGCTTTGATCAAGTGCGGGAATGAATGCCTCTGCCTTAACAGCCAAAAGCGCATCAAACCATTTCTGGTACGCACGAGTTGGTGCGGCAGCTTTGCCGTCCCGCGATCGGACGCGGTAGTTCTGAACGATAGAGCCTACATACTTTGGTACCTTGTTCGGCCAAGGATATGCCGAGTCCTGCAACTCTGCCTGTTGTCCAGCACGTTCAGACCAACTCATCCACTTGGGCAGCGTACGGGACAAAGAGCGTAGGGCCATTGCCGAAAAGAAATCGGGTGCCATGGGGATGATAAACGCATCACTGGTTGCAAATAGATTCTGGTTTAATGCGCCAAGACTTGGACTCATATCAACAAGCACATAGTCCGCGTTCACTGTCGCGGCAGTCAGATCAAGAACCCATCGCAGCGAGCCGGGAATGTTTTGCAAGGCAGAAAGAGACGTCGATAGCTCATGAGCGATAGCGAGTTGGCTTTCGTATTCGGCTAGTCCCACATGCCCCGGTAGCACGAAAAGATTGTCGCGACCTTGAACCGGTTGTAGTTCAACCGGAGCAAGGGGTATCGGACGAGCTTCAAAAGCAGGAGCTAGCCCATCCCGCATATTCAATGCTCGACCTCGTTCCTCGTATGGGTAGTCATCTTGATGACTGTAGTCGAGGAGCAATCCCGTGAGGTTACACTGGGGATCGCAATCGACCAACACCACAGTTTTACCCAACTCTGCTAGCATCCATCCGAGATGGAATACCGACGTGGTTTTAGACACACCGCCTTTGTGATTGAAGAATGCAATTTGCTTGTGAGCCACACTAGTCCCCCTGTTGCCGGCGGAGCGTAAACAGCAGATTTTCATGGGGCAAGCCGTTACCTATGCAAACTTTGCAGGGCATGGGACCGCGCTAAGATAGGCCAGCGGCCACCGCGCTTCATCTTAGGGTGTGGCGTCGAGCTTCCGCAGGGCTGCGGTAAGACTGCGGTAAATATACTGAATTTTCGGTATTCGTTCTATACACGTTCCACGCGGCCGCTCGCTATAAATGGCGCAAACGCGCGCTTTTCCTTCCACAGCGTTTCGTTGACATCGCAGGGGTCGCAAGTTCAATCCTTGCCGCGCCCACCATTTAGAACCCCGTCGGCCTCCCGGTCGGCGGGGTTTTTGCTGTCAGGATCATGATCGGTTTCCGTTCGTTGCGGTCGCATGGCGGCGTTGAAAGTATATCGAACCACGATCGGGTTTCACGACGCCTACGTGGCCGCGCCGAGTCAGAAGGCGGCACTGAAGGCGTGGGGAAGCGACCACAACCTGTTCGCGCGCAAGATGGCGGAGGTCGTGACCGACCCAACGCTTGTCGCCGAACCTTTGTCGTCGCCGGGCACCGTCGTAAAACGGCTGCGTGGCACGCTCGCCGAACAGATTGCCGCGTTGCCGCCCGATGTTCGGAAACGGACCAGGCGTGCCGCCGACCCGAAACCTACGTCCAAATCTACGGCGAAGCCGGACACGCCAACGGAACCACGACCGTCGCGCGCGCCGGTCGATACGGCCCAGCGGGCCGTGGCGGCGGCAACGAAAGCGTTTGCGGCAGAACTCGCCGACCTTGCGCGGCGTGAGGCGAAGCTCGCAGGCGAGCGGCGCACGCTCGAACGGAAGCAGGCAAAGGAACTCGCCGAACTGAACGAACGGCTTGAACAAGCGGAGCACGAGTATCGCGCAGCGCTGAAGGCTTGGCCGGGATAGGCGCTGAACGAAAAAGGGCGGATGCGACCGATGCGCACCCGCCCCCGTTCCGTTTGCAGTCTTCGATCAGAACGTGATGCCGGCCTGAATACGTGCCGACCGCGCACCCTGATATTCGGTAACGTCACGGTAGAGCGGCGACGCGTTGCCGTCGCCGTCGGTACCGAATTCGTTCCGGTTGAGTTTTGCCTTCAGGTTTAGAACGTTGAATACCGACAGCCGGAGATAGGCGTTGGCGCCGCCGACTTCGCCGGTCAGCTGGATGTCGAGATCGTTCTGCACCGTCCAGTCGCTTTTGAACACCGATCCGCGCGGGACCAGCGCGACCGGCTGAACAATGTTGCGCACCGTGTTGATCGAACCGTCTGGATTGACTTGGCAATATGCGCCTGACGCACCGTATGCACCAGCAAGCGCATCAATTTCTTCGGGTACGCGACCGATACATCCGAAGCTGCGCGGAGACGATACCGTCGTATTGGCGCCGATACTCAGGAACGGCAGCACCTGATAGCTTCCGAACAGCTTAAAGACGTGCCGACGGTCGTTCGGGGATGGACCGTACAACCCGTCGGTCAGCCCGGGCTGGTCGAAATCCTGCGTCAGTCCAGTATCGGCCTGCCCATTATCCGATTTAACGCCACCTTCGTAGTTGCCGAACGTCTTGCCGTACACATAGGAAGCGTCGAGACTCCAGACTCCGTCGAACTGGCGGCTGACCTCGAACGTCATCGAACGGTGACTTCGTTCGGCCCTCGGATAGCCAAGCTGTTCGGCAGTAAAGTCCACGGTCCGCGCCGTGGCTTCACCAGCGATCGGATTGGACAGAGTGATTCGCGCGGCTTGTCCGGGATTGGCGAGCACGTACTGATGGAACCCGTCCCAGATGTTGGCGCATCCGGTGATGCCCTCGGCGGTGCAATAGCTACGAACCGCCGCGTCGATCGCGACGTCTTCCAACACTTCGTTCAGCTTGGTCTGCGTATAGAATACGCGGAATTTCCACGCACCGAGACGTTTTTCGTAGCCCAGCTGATACTCGTCGACCGATTGCGGCTTCAGTCCTTGTGCAACCTGGCTTTCCGCTGGACGTGGGGCGCCATCGGCGAAGATGTCGCAGGACCGCGTGCCGGTGTCGGGGCACAGCGCGCCGCGCGCATACACTATCGGTGCGCCGGCGATTGGTACGTTGTTGGCATCGAGACCGCCAAACGCCGTGTAGCTATCGTAATATAATTCGCCACCCGTCAGGCGAATATTCGTGTTCGACGCTACCGGAATATACAGCCGGCTGAAGCTGCCGAAGATCTTGTCGGTCTGATCGCCGATCGGGTCAAAAATGAAGCCCAGTCGCGGTCCCCACTGATCGCCCGATTTGTAGAAGGTTGCCCCCTCTGCATTGTCGTTGCTGAACCGGTCGTTGCGGATGCCGGCATTGATTGTTACCCGCCCTTCGGCCAGCGTCCAGCTGTCTTGCAGATAAAAGGCATCGTTCAGCGACTGGAAGCCGCCGACGAGTGCATACTGACGAGTCCGCAGATACTCCGTGCCGACCGTCTGACCGCGCGGATCGTTGGCGATTGCCCGGATGATGCGATAGCTGAAGCCGCCGCCATTGGTGACCGTGCTCTGGGAGGAGAATAGTTCCTCTCGATCATAGCCGAAGCGGATGTGATGGCTGCCGAACAGGTCGAACCGGACTTCGGCGTCGGCCCGATATTGTTTGCGGATGTCTGCCGACGTCGAAAGCGCTCCGCCCGGGTTGGTCAGGCTGATCTCGCCGGCAAGGTTGCGGGCATCGACGACCGGCGGCAACGCCACGCTGGACGTGCCGAACGACTGGAACGAACCGAGATTCTCGTTCCGCCCGTACAATGCTGATACCGTCAGCCACTTCGAGAACACGCCGGTGTAGCGGCCGACATAATTCTCGCCGCCGAAGGTGGAGATACTGCTGCCGGAGAATGGACCATCGACGTTGTTGATATAGTCATAGCGGTTGGCAACGGTGGACGTGTTGCCGAACGTCTGGTTCCGGCTACTGCCCTTCGTGTTCCAGTACGTCCCTTCGAGTCGGTGTCCGTCGGTGATGATCGCGTCGATCTTGCCGGCGTAGAATGGCGTATCCGTTCGCGAAAAGTTTCGCGATGTTCCGAGATAGGTGTCGGTGTCATCGAAATACTGGCGGCCGGCGCCAAAGCTCGTGATATTGCGCGACTGATACAGGCCGTAGAAGAACAGCCGGTCCTTGATGATCGGTCCGCCCAGTTCGGCGATGAAGTCGATGCGATCGGAACCGCTGTATTTGTTCACCGAACCCCGGGTGTCCGGCGTGGTGCCGCGCAGATCGTTCGGTTCCCAATTGAACCGGACGGCGCCATGGAAGTCGTTCGACCCTGACTTGGTCGTCGCGTTCGTGAAGCCACCGGTCGTGCGACCGAATTCTGCCGCGTATCCACCGGTCTTGACTTCGATCGTCTGATAGAAGTCGAACGGGATCGCAACCGGCGCCAGCATGTTGCGGAAATTCGTGATGTTCAGACCGTTGACGAAATAGGCGTTTTCCGACACCGAACCGCCCGCGATCGACGTAAGCCCGTTGAACGCGCCCGATCCGGTGGTGGCGCCCGGTGCCAACCGTAGAATGGATTGCAGATCGCGGCCGACCGGAATGCGCTGCGCGACGTCGGCGACGTCGACGACCAGTCCCGTCGTGGTACGGTCAAAGTCGGCGCTGGCAACGCGACGTCCGCTGACCACGATCTCGGCGCTGTCGCCATCGGCCGTACGACCCAGGACAAAGCGGTTCGTCGCCGAACCGATCGTCAACCGGACGCTTGCTTCGGTGTAAGTATCGAAACCGGGCGCTTCGACCGTGAACATGTAGTTGCCGGGCGGAAGTTCGGGAATGCTGAACGTCCCCTCGCGATTGGTAGTCACATCTCGCGAGAAGCCCTGGCCGTTCGATCGAACGGTTACCTTGGCATCAGGAACCGGGTGACCATCCGGATCGACCACAGTGCCGCTGGCTTCGACGTTCGTGAAGCCTTGCGCCGACGCTGCAGAGATCGGGATGGCGGTAGTCGACGCCGCCAATATTCCCAACGATACAGACAGCAGAAATGGTTTGCGGCGATGCCGCAATATGGACGTATTCATAACAATAGTTTCCCCGTTACTTAAACAGCGGCTTATCTCGGCAGAAAATTACTGTATTGCAGAGATACTACACCTACGATTTACTACTTCGTATACGATGTTTGTGTCGTTTAACTTGGTATGGTGTCAATGGCCCTGTTCGTACCACGGCACGTCGATGTCGATTTCCGTTGCATTAAAGTGACAGGTTGCGCACGCGGACCGGCGTTAGGGATGCGCAAAGACGCCCTTGTGCCGTCCCGTACCGCGTTTCGCCGCTGACACGCGTCGCGCGCTATGTCACAAGCAATAATATTACGCGGTGAAGGAGTCGGCGACAGACCGGCCCGCCGCACCGACAGGAGAGTGTATGCGTGTCATCGATCATGTGATCGCGGGCGTCGGCGGCGGGACTGTTGCCGGGCGTCACGGCGATGTGTTCGACCCCAATTCGGGCGCGGTGCAGGCGCGTGTGCCGTTGGGCACCTCCGCCGATCTGGACCGTGCGATCGCGGCGGCGCAGGCGGTGCAACCCGCATGGGCGGCGACCAATCCACAGCGGCGGGCGCGGGTGATGTTCCGGTTCAAGGAACTGGTCGAGGCGAACATGGACGCGCTGGCGCATCTGTTGTCGTCCGAACATGGCAAGGTGATCGCGGACAGCCGCGGCGACATCCAGCGCGGGCTGGAAGTGATCGAGTTCGCCTGTGGCATCCCGCACGTGCTGAAGGGCGAATATACCCATGGCGCGGGACCGGGGATCGACGTGTATTCGATGCGCCTGCCGATCGGCATCGGTGCGGGAATCACGCCGTTCAACTTTCCGGCGATGATCCCGATGTGGATGTTCGGCGTCGCCATCGCATGTGGCAATGCCTTCATCCTGAAACCCAGCGAGCGCGACCCGTCGGTGCCGGTGCGGCTGGCCGAACTGATGCTGGAAGCAGGCGCGCCCGAAGGTATCCTGCAGGTCGTGCATGGCGACAAGGAGATGGTCGACGCGATCCTCGACCATCCGGCGATCGGTGCGGTCAGCTTCGTCGGATCGTCCGACATCGCGCATCACGTCTATCGTCGCGGGGTCGCGGCGGGCAAGCGCGTGCAGGCGATGGGTGGCGCCAAGAATCACGGCATCGTCATGCCCGATGCCGATCTGGACCAGGTCGTCGCCGACCTGTCCGGTGCGGCGTTCGGATCGGCGGGCGAACGCTGCATGGCCCTGCCGGTGGTGGTGCCGGTGGGAGAGGCGACCGCCGACCGCCTGCGCGAAAAGCTGATCCCCGCGATCGCGGCGTTACGCGTCGGCGTATCGACCGATGCGGAAGCGCATTACGGCCCGGTGGTCAACGCTGCGCACAAGGCGCGGGTCGAACAATGGATCCAGACGGGCGTCGATGAAGGCGCCGAACTGGTCGTCGACGGGCGCGGGTTCGCGTTACAGGGGCATGAGGAAGGCTTCTTCATCGGCCCGACGCTGTTCGACCGCGTGACGCCTGCGATGTCGGCGTATCGCGAGGAGATTTTCGGACCGGTCCTGCAGATCGTTCGCGCACCCGAATTCGAGACGGCGGTACGCCTGCCCAGCGAGCATCAATATGGCAACGGCGTTGCCATCTTCACGCGCAACGGTCATGCCGCGCGCGAATTCGCGGCACGGGTGCAGGTGGGCATGGTCGGAATCAACGTGCCGATCCCGGTGCCGGTCGCCTATCACAGCTTCGGCGGGTGGAAGCGATCGGCGTTCGGCGACGTCAACCAGCACGGCACCGAAGGCGTGCGCTTCTGGACGAGGGTCAAGACGGTGACGCAACGCTGGCCGGGCGGATCGACATTGCCGCTGCAGGCCGAGGACGGCGGCCCGGCGCGGACGCACGATGCGTTCGTCATACCGACGATGGGGTAATGATGGCCAGACTTCTTGCCTGCCTGCTTGCGCTGTGTGCGATCGCCATGCCCGCGTCGGCGCAGAAGCGGATCGCGCTGACGTTTGACGATGCCCCGCGTGGGCCGGGCGCGTTCCTGACGCAGGAGGATCGCACGACGCGCCTGATCGCCGCCTTGCGCCGGGCGGGGGTGCGTCAGGCGGCGTTCTTCGTCAATCCGGGCAATATCGCCGCATCGGACGGCGGGGCGAGCGAAAAGCGGCTGGCCGCCTATGTCGCGGCGGGGCATGTTCTCGCCAATCATTCGTTCAGCCATCCGCACTTGAACGCCACGCCGGTGGCGGACTATCTGGCGGACATCGATCGGGCTGGCGCGTGGCTGCGACCCCGGCCGGGCTATCGCCCGTGGTTCCGGTTCCCGTTCCTCGATGAAGGCGGGACCGACAAGGCGAAGCGCGATGCGCTGCGCGCCGGTCTGGCGGCGCGCGGGCTGGCCAACGGCTATGTCACGGTCGACGGATCGGACTGGAACATGGAGGGGCTGACCGTCGCGGCAAAGGCGGCGGGCAAGCCGATCGACATGGCGGCGCTGCGCGACCTGTATGTCGAAACGCACGTCGAATCGGCGGAGTTCGCCGACGACCTTGCCCGCCGCGCGACCGGGCGGGCACCGGTACAGGTCATGTTGTTGCACGAGACCGATCTTGCCGCCCTGTACATCGCCGACATGGTCGCGGCGCTGAAGGCGAAGGGGTGGACGATCGTGTCCGCCGACCGCGCCTATCGCGATCCGATCGCGCGGCTGCACCCCGATGTGCCGTCCGCGCAGGGAACGCTGCTGGAGGCGATCGCGTGGGAAAAGGGGTTTCCGGCCCCGCGCTGGTATGCACGCAACACGATCAGCGTCGCGAACGCGCTGTTCCGGCAGCGGGTGTTGCATGAGGCACAGTGACATGGGCCATCCGCCCGAAACCCGAGTGACCGTGGAGCGTAATCGATGAACCCGTTCGACCTGACCGACGACCAGCGCGAGATACAGGAACTGGCGCAGCGCTTCACGGCGGACGCGATCACACCGCACGCCGCCGAATGGGACGAACAGCATATCTTTCCCCGCGACACGATCCGCGCGGCGGCGGAGCTGGGTTTCGCCGCGATCTACGTCTCCGAAGAATCGGGCGGGATCGGGCTGGGGCGGATGGAATCCGCGCTGATCATGGAAGCGATGGCCTATGGCTGTCCGTCGACCAGCGCGTTCATTTCGATCCACAACATGGCGGCGTGGATGATCGACGCGTTCGGATCGGCCGCGCTGAAGGCCCGGTTCCTGCCCGATCTGGTCACGATGGACAAACTCGCCAGCTATTGCCTGACCGAACCGTCGTCGGGATCGGACGCGGCGGCGCTGAAGACGAAGGCAGTGCGCGACGGCGACGACTGGCTGGTCACCGGGACCAAACAGTTTATTTCCGGCGCGGGCGAAAACGACGTCTATCTGGTCATGGCGCGGACGGGCGCCGAAGGGCCGAAGGGCATTTCCTGCCTGTTGGTCGAACGCGACATGCCGGGCGTCTCGTTCGGCGCGAACGAGCGCAAGCTGGGCTGGCATTCGCAGCCGACGCGCGCGGTGATACTCGACAATGTCCGCGTTCCCGCCGCCAATCTGGTCGGGGCGGAGGGCGAGGGGTTCCGCATCGCGATGCAGGGTCTGGACGGCGGGCGGCTCAATATCGGGGCGTGTTCGCTGGGCGGGGCGCAACGCTGTCTGGACGAGGCGGTGGCCTACACCAAATCGCGTCAGCAGTTCGGCCGGCCGATCGCCGATTTCCAGAACACGCAGTTCACGCTGGCCGACATGGCGACCGAACTGGAAGCGGCGCGGGCGCTGCTCTACACTGCGGCATCGAAGGTCACGGCGAACGCGCCTGACAAGACGCGGTTCGCCGCGATGGCCAAACGCTTCGCCACCGACACCGGATCGAAAGTGGCCGATCAGGCGCTGCAATTGCATGGCGGATACGGGTATCTGATGGATTATCCGATCGAGCGGTTCTGGCGCGACCTGCGGGTGCATTCGATTCTTGAAGGTACGAACCAGGTGATGCGGATGATCGTCGGGCGGGATCTGGTGAAATGAACAAGGGCGAACTGCGATGATCCTGACGCATGTCGAGGAACGGGTCGGGCGTATCCGGCTGAACCGACCCAAGGCGCTGCACGCGCTGACCCACGCGATGTGCGACGCGGTGCTGACCGCGCTGGAGGATTGGCGCGACGATCCGGCGGTCGAGGCGGTGCTGATCGACCATGCCGAAGGGCGTGGGTTCTGCGCAGGCGGCGATATCCGTATGATCGCGGACAGCAGCGCGGGCGACGGCGCGGCGGCGCGGGCGTTCTTCGCAGCGGAATACCGGATGAACCACCGGCTGTTCACCTATGCCAAGCCGACGATCGCGGTGATGGACGGCGTGGTGATGGGCGGTGGCGTGGGCCTGTCGCAGCCCTGCGACTTCCGCGTCGCGACCGAAAACAGCCGCTTTGCCATGCCGGAAACCGCGATCGGGTTGTTCCCCGATGTCGGCGGCGGCTGGTATCTGTCGCGGCTGCCCGGACGGATCGGCCAGTATCTTGCGCTGACCGGTGCGCGGCTCGACGGGGCGGAGATGATCGCGCTGGGGCTGGCGACGCACTATCTGCCGTCCGACCGGGTCGAAGAGGCGAAGCGGTGGATCACGGGCGATCCGCAGGCGACGGCGACGATCCTGTCCGACCTGTCGATCACGCCGCCCGATGCGGCGATCCTGTCGCGGCGCGAGGCGATCGACCGGCTGTTCGCCAGCGACGTGCTGGAGGAGATCCTGTCGGCGCTGGAAGCGGACGACGACGACTGGGCGCGCGAACAACTGACCACCCTGCGTCAGCGTGCGCCGCTGTCGTGCAAGGTGTCGCTCAAGCTGCTGCTCGACGGCGCGACGATGCCGACGTTCGAGGACGAGATGCGACAGGAATACGCCGTCGCCACGCGGATCGTGCAGCGCCCCGATATCGTCGAGGGCGTGCGCGCGGTGATCGTCGACAAGGATCATGCCCCGCGCTGGAACCCGGCGACGCCCGACGCGGTAAGCGACCATATGATCGACCGTATCTTCGCCCCGCTGGACGCGGCGGACGAATGGCATCCCGAATGACGACCTACACAGGAGCATCGAATGGCTGAGTACGAAACCATCGTCGTCGAACTGCATGGCGCAGTGACGCTGGTGACGCTGAACCGGCCGCAGGCGCTCAACGCGCTCAACGCGCAGGTGCTGGCCGAACTGCTGGACGCGATGGCGGCATTCGACGCCGATCCGGCGCAGGGCTGCGCGGTGGTCACCGGGTCGGCCAAGGCGTTCGCGGCGGGCGCGGACATCAAGGAAATGCAGGCGATGGACTTCGCCGCGATGTATGGCGGCGACCATTTCAAAGGTTGGGATGCGTTCGCCCGCACCCGCAAGCCGGTCATCGCGGCGGTAGCGGGATTTGCGCTGGGCGGCGGATGCGAGCTGGCGATGATGTGCGACTTCGTCCTTGCCGCCGATACAGCCAAGTTCGGCCAGCCCGAGATCAAGCTGGCGGTGACGCCGGGCATGGGCGGATCGCAGCGGCTCGCGCGCGCGGTCGGCAAGGCGAAGGCGATGGAAATGTGCCTGACCGGACGCATGATCGGTGCGGAGGAGGCCGAACGCTGCGGGCTGGTCGCGCGGATCGTACCCGCCGACGATCTGATCGCCGACGCGATCAAGACCGCCGCCACGATCGCGGCGATGGCGCCGCTGGCGGTCAAGGCGAACAAGGAAATGGTCAACGCGGCGTTCGAAACGACGCTGGCGCAGGGCGTGCAGTTCGAACGCCGGCTGTTCCACGGCCTGTTCGGCACCGCCGACCAGAAGGAAGGCATGGCGGCGTTCGTCGAGAAGCGGCCGGGCAACTGGACCGGGCAATAGGAGCGGACATGGCACGGATCGGATTCATCGGGCTGGGCAATATGGGCGGCGGCATGGCGGCCAATCTGGCGAAGGCGGGGCATGACGTGCGCGCGTTCGACCTGTCGGCGGAAGCGATGGCCCGCGCCAAGGCCGCCGGGTGCCTGCCCGTCGCCGACGCGGCACAGGCGGCGCAGGGTGCGCAGGCGGTGGTGACGATGCTGCCCGCCGGCGCGCATGTCGCCGAGGTCTACGAAACCGCCGTGTTCGGGGCGGCCGATACGGGCGCGGTGCTGATCGATTGCTCCACGATCGACGTCGACACCGCGCGCCGCGTGGCGGAGGCGGCGCGGGCGAAGGGGCTGCACCCGGTCGATGCGCCGGTGTCGGGCGGGATCGCGGCGGCCAATGCCGGTGCGCTGACCTTCATGGTCGGCGGGTCCGACGCGGCGTTCGCCAAGGCGCAGCCGTTCCTCGACGACATGGGCAAGGCGGTGATCCATGCCGGGAAAAGCGGCGCGGGGCAGGCGGTGAAAATGTGCAACAACATGCTGCTGGGCGCGACGATGATCGCGACCTGCGAGGCGTTCGCGCTGGCGGAAAAGATGGGGCTGGACCTCCAGACCTTTTACGACGTGGCGTCGGTCAGTTCGGGGCAGAACTGGTCGATGACGACCTATTGCCCGGTGCCGGGCGTCGGGCCGGAGACGCCCGCCGATCGCGGCTATCAGGGCGGTTTCGCGGCGGCGCTGATGCTCAAGGACCTTCGGCTGGCGATGCAGGCGGCGGCGGCGGTCGATGCCGACGTGCCGATGGGCGCGCAGGCGGCGGAACTCTATGCGCGCTTCGTGGAAAGCGGGGCGGGCGCGACGGATTTCTCGGGGATCATCCGTACGTTGCAATAGGGGAGCGTTGGGGGCCGTACGGCTCGTTTGCCTTCAACGTGCGACAGGTGTTTCGATTTCACCCGCCGGGAAGGGTTGGATCGGATGCTTTTGGATCAGGGAATACCCGTCTATCCTGAGTAGCCATTGAGCCTGTCGAAATGGCCTATCGAAGGACGGCTCCCAGTGCTTCGATACGCGGCTTCGACTTCGCTCAGTCGCTACTCAGCACGGACGGGGTGTGAATTGATTTATCATTGCGTCGACCCTGTTCGAGGCGAATGTCCCTTCCCCGCAACCGGTTCATTCCGGGTCATGACCCCGTCGAGGATCATCCGATGAAGCCCCTGTTCCTGCCCATCGCCGCGCTGCTGATCGCCGCGCAGGCCGCCCCCGCGCCGTTCGTGATCGAAGCGACCGGGCAGGGCTTCGCGACGCTGGCGGCGGCGGTCGGGGCGGTGCGCAACGATGCCGCGACAATCCTGATCGCGCCGGGGGTGTATCGCGACTGCGTGGTGCAGGGGGCGGGCGACATCGCCTATCGCGCCCGGACGCCGGGCACCGCGATCTTCGACGGCGGGGCGTGCGAGGGTAAGGCGACGTTCGTGTTGCGCGGGCGACGATCGACGGTCGACGGCATCGTGTTCCGCCGGGTGCGCGTGCTCGACGGCAACGGCGCCGGTATCCGTACCGAGATCGGCGACCTGACGGTGGTCAATTCGACCTTCCTCGACAGTCAGGAAGGTATATTGGGCGGCAACCCGGCGGGACAGCAGCGGATCAGCATCGACCGGTCGACCTTCGCCGGACTGGGCCAGTGCGACGAAAGCGCGGATTGCGCGCATTCGGTGTACCTGTCGAACAACGGATCGATCCGCATCACCCGGTCGCGGTTCGAGCGCGGTCGCGGCGGGCATTACGTCAAGATCCGCGCGCCGCGCATCGACATCACCGATTCCAGCTTCGACGACAGCCGGGGCAGCAAGACCAATTACATTATCGACCTGCCCGAAGGCGCGACCGGATCGATCGCCCGCAACATGTTCGTGCAGGGCAAGGCCAAGGAAAACTGGGGCGCGTTCATCGTCGTCGGCGCGGAAAAGCGGACCTTTCCGGCGGGGGGCCTGCGCATCGCGGACAATGACGCGCGGCTGGCACCGGGGATCGACAAGAGCCCGGCATTCGTCGCGGATTATACCGGCGACGCGGTGGCGATCGGGGCCAACCGGCTGGGGCCGGGCGTACGTCGGTTCGAGCGCCGTTAGGGGCAAAGGTCACGAAGGTCACACTCGTGCGCGTTTTGCGGGGTGGGGTGTCGGCGCTAGGAAAGAACTTCGCCGCAAGGGCTTTGCTGCCGGTCGTGGTTTGGCGGGGCGATGACGCTACCATCGGTGAGGATGGGTGATCGCGATCGACTGGCCGGGATCGGGGGTGCGCTGGTTCGGATGTCGATCAGCCAAAGGTCACGAAAGTCACACTCGTGCGCATTTTGCGGGGCGGGGTGCCGGCGGTAGGAAAGCGCGTGGTGGCAACGGCTTCGCTGCCGATCGTGGTTTGGTGCGGCGATGACGCTATTACCGGTAAGGGTAAACGATCGCGATCGGCGGGCCGGGATCGGGCGTGCGCGGGTTCGGGTGTCGATCGGGCAAAGGTCACGAAAGTCATACTTGCACGCAATTTGCGGGGTAGGGTGCCGGCGATGGGAAAGAGCGTAGCCGCGAGGGCTTCGCTGTCGGTCATGACAGCGTGAGGCCTTGTAGGAAAGGGGAGGGGCGCTGGCCGTGGGACGTGGGTGCGCCGATCCGCACCCGTCCACCCTGAACAGCCATCGAGCCTGTGGAAACGGCGTATCGAAGGAGCCGCTACGGTGCTTCGATACGCGCCTTCGGCTTCGCTCAGTCGCACCTCGGCATGGACGGGTGTGGCTGCATGCTTCGCGCCCGTTTTCGGCGCGATGCCTCGTTTACCGGCACGTCGTCCCGTCGCCAGGGTTCAGGTCGAGGCATCGGCCGTCGATTTCGCCCCTCGGCACCGCCAGTCCGATCGTCGCGGCCAGCGTCGGCAGGATGTCGACCGTTTCGATGCCGAACGGCTCCTCGAACCCGCCCGCACCCTTGCGCCAGAACAGGATCGGGACGCGGCGGTCGTAATCCCAGAAGCTGCCGTGGGTGGCGACCGACTTGCCGGCAACCGGATGCGGTACGGTCAGCACGCGCGGCTTCATCGCGACGAGCAGGTCGCCGCTGCGCGTCGGGTCGAACGAGGCGCGGGCGCGTTCGATCAGCGACCATGTTTCGGGTGGAGTCGATGGCACCGTGGTCGCCAGCACCTGTGCGCGGGTGAACACCGCCTGCGTCTGCGGGTGCGCGGAGAAGCGGGCGATCGCCTCGCGCTCCACCGCCGTGCGCTGGACCGGGGTCAGCGCGATGTCGTACCAGACGTCGCCGTTGACGCCGCCGAACAGGACGCGGCCGGGAATGTTCAGCTTTTGCCCGATCGCCGCGCCGACCTTTTCGGTGGTCAGGTTGCCGTCGAGCCGCACGGCGTCGGGCACCGCGTGATGCGCCAGCCGTTCGCTGGCATCGCTGCCGCCATGGTCGGCGGTCAGCACGACCTGATAATCGATGCCTTCGCGGTCGAGCACGGCGAAGAACGCGCCGAGGCTCTGGTCGAGCGAGGTGAGTTGCAGGCACATCTCGCTGCCTTCGGTGCCATAGCCATGGCCGACATAGTCGGTGGCCGACGCACCGATCGAGATGATGTCGGTCTGTGGCCCCTTGCCGAGTTTCATGTCCTGCACCAGCCCGGCGGCGAGCGCGAGCACCGCCGCGTCGAATTCGGGCGAGCGGCGGAAGCTGCCGATATCGCCGGCTTCGCGCGCGAAGCGGCCGGTGCCGACGGTCTTGTCGCCGATCTGCACCGCGCGCGACAGCGGCTGGCAATAGGTCGGCAGCGTCATCGCGGGCTGGGCCGTCGCCACCCGCTGCGCCACGGCGGCGTTGGCGCGCGCGACCACCGGCGGCACCGCGCGATCAGCATAGCTGACGAAGCCGTCCTTGCCGAACCACCAGAGTTCGTCGACCTTGTGTCCGCCCATCATCACCGCCGCGCGATCCTTGCCCGCGACCGATACGACGCGGGTGCGCGGGTCGGCGGCCTTCATCCGTTCGCCCAGCGTCGGCACCTTCAGATGGATGTCGGAGACGGTGTAGTTGTCCGAGGTCGAGCCGGGTACGCGCTCGTCCTCCGCGCAATAGACGGTCTTGTCGGCGCGGGGGGCGCGCTGATCGACCCATTCGTTGGCGATGATGCCGGTCCGCGCGGGGCGCGATCCGGTGAGGATCGTCGAATGGCCGGGGCAGGTTTCGGTCGCGGCATGGCTCTGGAACCCCGCCGGGAAGACCGCGCCCTGCATCAGCCGGGCGAAGCCGCCGGTGAAGCGGCTGCGATATTCGGCGAACAGGTCGCCCGAAAACTGGTCGACCGAAATGGCGACGATCAGCTTGGGCGGTGCCGCCGGCCAGGTCGGCGGCGGCGGGGCCGCGTCCTGGGCGGCGGCGGGAACGGCGGTCGCCAGCAACAACGCGGCGAGGGGGACGAGGCGCATCGGGTACTCCGTGGACGGTGCATCCGTCCCGGATCTCCGCTACCGCCGGGATATGACACCGGCAAGAACGCTAATGCAGCGAATCGTCCTTCTGCTGATCCTGATGGCGGGGGCGATGCCGGCGGCGGCGCAGGTGCCGGGCCAGCGCCATATCCAGATGCGGATGGTGGCCGAAAGCGACACGCCGGCGGCGGGATCGACCGTCGCGCTGGCGTTGGTGTCGCAGCCCGATGCCGGATGGCACGGATATTGGCGCAATCCCGGCGCGGTCGGCACCCAGCCGCGGCTCGACTGGACGCTGCCCGCAGGCGGGGCCGTCGGCGAACTACGCTATCCGGTGCCGCAGCGGCTGCTGGTCGAAGGCATCATGAACTATGTCTACGAACGGCCATGGACGCTGCTGACGCAGTTGCGCGTTCCCGCCGGGTTGGCGAAGGGCACCGCGCTGCCGGTGCGGCTGGCGATCGATTATCTGGTGTGTACGCGGGAGATCTGCGTGCCCGAACGCGCGACGCTGTCGGCCGATCTGGTCGTCGGCGACGGCGCGGTGACAGCCGAGCGGCGCGGACAGTTCGATACGTGGCGGCGGGCATTGCCGCAGCCGATCGGATCGCCCGCGACCTATCAGGGGGGTGAGCGCTTTCGCCTGCGCGTGCCGTTTCCGGCGGGCGTGGCGATCGGCGACGCATATTTCTTTCCGCTGACCGAACAGGCGGTCGCCTATGAAGCGCCACAGACGATCGCGCGCGATGGCGACGCGATCATCGTGTCGACCATGGGGACGGGCAGCCCGGCCGTGGTCGAGGGCGTGCTGGCGACCGGCGACGGACGCGGCTTCGCGATCCGTGCGACGCCGGGGGTGGTCGCCGAACCGGTGCAGGCGGGCGCGTGGCGCGCGGCGCTGCTGGCGTTCGCGGGCGCGTTGCTGGGGGGGCTGTTGCTCAACG
Source organism: Sphingomonas sp. CFBP 13720 (assembly GCF_014842075.1). Classification (GTDB taxonomy): domain Bacteria; phylum Pseudomonadota; class Alphaproteobacteria; order Sphingomonadales; family Sphingomonadaceae; genus Sphingomonas. The sequence continues at coordinate 88,210 of NZ_JACYVA010000002.1, read as the reverse complement.
TCATGCCTTGCGTGTTCCCGATCCTGAGCCTGAAGGCGTTGAGCCTCGCCCGGTCGGGCCAGTCGGCGGCGCATGCGCGGGCGGAAGGGGTGGCCTATACCGCCGGTGCGGTCGTGACCTGTCTGGCGTTGGGCGGCATCCTGCTGGCGATCCGCGCGGGCGGGGTGGCGGCGGGTTGGGCGTTCCAGTTGACCGACCCGCGCGTCGTGCTGGCGCTGTTCGTGCTGACCGGCGCGATCGCGCTCAATCTGGCGGGGCTGTTCGAACTGCCGACGCCGCAGGTCGGAACGCGGAACGGGCGGGGCGGGGCGTTCGCCACCGGTGCGCTGGCCGCGTTCGTCGCGACGCCGTGCACCGGGCCGTTCATGGGCGCGGCGCTGGGATCGGCGCTGGTGCTGCCATGGGGCGCGGCGATGGCGGTGTTCGGGGGGCTAGGGCTGGGCCTCGCGCTGCCGTTCCTGCTGCTGGGGTTCGTGCCCGCGTTGCGGCGGCGGATGCCGAAGCCGGGCGCGTGGATGGACGTGTTCCGCAAGGCGCTGTCGGTGCCGATGTTCCTGACCGCGCTGGCGCTGGCATGGATATTGGGGCGGCAGGCGGGGGTCGACGGCATGGCGCTGGGGCTGGGCGCGATGCTGGCCGCCGGGCTGGGGCTGTGGTGGACCGGCAGGCGGCAGGCGGCGGGCCGCGACCGGGCGTGGTGGCCGGGGATCGCCGCGCTGGTGCTGGCGATCGGTGCGACGGGCATCGTCGATCGCGCGCCGCCGGCACAGGCGGCGACGGGCATCGCCGGGGCCGAACCGTTCGGCGAGGCACGGCTGGCGGCGTTGCGTGCGGAGGGCAAGCCGGTTTTCGCCTATTTCACCGCCGACTGGTGCCTGACGTGCAAGGTGAACGAGAAGGCGGCGATCGACACGCGCGCGGTCGGCGACGCGTTCGCCAAGGGCGGGGTCAAGGTGCTGGTCGGCGACTGGACCGATGGCGACCCGGCACTGGGCCGCTTCATCGAAGCGCATAACCGCGCGGGCGTGCCGCTGTACCTGTGGTACGCGCCGGGCAGCGACCGGCCGCAGGTGTTGCCGCAGGTGCTGACGCCCGCGATGCTGACCGATCTGGTCGCGGGGTAGCAATATTACGGATGCGTGAATCAAGGGGCTTGCCGCCACCCTTTTCGCACTGCAGCATGCAACCAACCGCCGGGTCGCGGCTTTGGAGGACCGATGGGGCAGGCGTTCGACGAAATCTGGGGACATGGCGGGCCGGATGCTCCGCGTGGCGAACTGGCGGCACTGGCGCGGTGGATGCGCGACGTGCCCCCGCGTGAGTTGCGGCGGCGGCTGCAATCGGCGGAAGCGACGTTTCGCCAGCTCGGCATCACCTTCGCCGTCTATGGCGACAGCGAGGCGGCGGAGCGCATCATCCCGTTCGATATCGTGCCGCGCGTGTTCATGCCCGACGAATGGACCCGGTTGTCGCAGGGGCTGATCCAGCGGACGCAGGCGATCAACGCGTTTCTGGACGACATCTATGGCGAGCGCCGCATCCTGAAGGCCGGGGTGCTGCCGCCCGAACTGATTTACGGCAATGCGCAGTTCCGGCCGGAGATCGCCGGCATCCGTCCCCCGCACGGCGTGTGGGCGCATATCTGCGGCATCGATCTGGTCCGCACCGGTCCGGATGAATTCTTCGTGCTGGAAGACAATGCGCGAACCCCGTCGGGCGTGTCGTACATGCTGGAAAATCGCGAGGCGATGATCCGGCTGTGCCCCGAACTGTTCCGCAATTTCCGCGTGGCGGCGGTCGACAGCTATCCCGACCGGTTGCTGGAAACGATGCGGTCGGTGGCGCCGCCCGATGCCGGGGCGAATCCCAACTGCGTCGTGCTGACCCCCGGCCATTTCAATTCGGCCTATTACGAACATAGTTTCCTTGCCGATTCGATGGGGATCGAACTGGTCGAGCCGGCCGATCTGCTGATCGACGACGACATGGTCTATATGCAGACGATCGCCGGGCGGGTGCGTGTCGACGTGATCTATCGCCGGATCGACGACGATTATATCGACCCCGTGGTGTTCCGACCCGATTCGCTGCTGGGCGTGCCGGGACTGATCGCGGCGTATCGCGCGGGCAACGTCGCCCTGGTCAACGCGCCGGGCAACGGCATCGCCGACGATAAGGCGATCTATAGCTACATGCCCGAAATCGTCCGCTTCTATTCGGAGAGCGAGCCGCTGTTGCCCAATGTCGAGACGTGGCGCTGCCGCGAGCCGCAGGCGTTGAAATATGTGCTCGACCATCTGGACGAGGTGGTGGTGAAGCTGGTCGACGGATCCGGCGGATACGGCATGCTGGTCGGACCGACCGCGTCGAAGGCGGAGATCGCCGAGTTCCGCACCGCGCTGATCGCGAGTCCGCAGCGCTATATCGCGCAGCCGACGCTGGCGCTGTCGACCGTGCCGACGCTGACCGAAAGCGGGGTCGCGCCGCGCCATGTCGATTTCCGTCCGTTCGTGCTGACCGGCGCGAACCAGGTGCAGGTGGTGCCGGGCGGCCTGACCCGTGTCGCGCTGAAGGAAGGATCGCTGGTCGTTAATTCCAGCCAGGGCGGCGGGACGAAGGACAGTTTCGTGCTGATGGACGACGCCCCCACGCCGGTTCAGTCGCAGTCGATGGGCGGCATGACCCAGTCGCAGGGTGTGCGCTGATGGCGATGCTGTCGCGTACCGCCGCCTCGCTGTATTGGCTGGGCCGCTATGTCGAGCGCGCCGACTTCCTCGCCCGGCTGGTCGAGGCGACGGTGCGGCTCGACGCGCTGTCGTCGCGTCCGGCGGGCGATGCGGCATGGGCCAGCGCACTGGCGGTCAGCTATACCGAGGAAAGCTTCGCGGCGACCGGGCAAGAGGTCGGGCAGGCGGAGGTGGCGCGGTTCCTGACCTATGACCGCAGCCATGGCGGATCGATCCTGTGGTGCCTCGACGCCGCGCGCAACAATGCCAAGGCGGTGCGCACCGCGCTGACCCGCGACGCATGGACCGCGATCAATCGGGCGTGGATCGTCTTCAACGGCCCCATCGGCGAAGACGCCGATACGCTGGGACTGGTCGAGGCGATCAAGGCCGAGGCGCGCGGGTTCGAAGGCGCGGTACAGCGCATGATGAAGAACGAGGCGACGTGGTTCATTCAGCTGGGCGCCGCGATCGAACGTGCCGACAACACCGCGCGGCTGATCGACGTCAAATATCACCTGTTGCTGCCCGAAGGCGAGCGGGTGGGCGGCGCGATCGACCGCGACCAGTGGACCACGATCCTGCAGACGGTATCCGCCGTCACCGCCTATCGCTGGCTGTACAGCGAGGGGTTGCGCCCATCCAGCGTGATCGAATTGCTGCTGTGCCGGGGCGAAGTGCCGCGCAGTCTGGCGGCATGCGTCGACGAAACCGTCGAGATGCTGAACCTGCTGGGCAAGCGCACCGGGTTTCAGGGCGAGGCCGACCGCATGGCGCGGGCGCGGCTGGCACGGATGCAGAAGACGCGGGCGCATGAAGTGATCGTCAGCGGGCTGCACGAATATCTGACCGCCTTCATCCGGGAGAATGCGATGCTCGACGCCGCGATCGCACGCCAGTTCCGGTTCATCTGATGCGCCTGACCGTCCAGCACGAAACCCGCTATCGCTTCACCGAACCGCAGGCGCGCATCGTTCAGTTGTTGCGGCTGGTGCCCGGCGACACGACGCATCAGACGGTGGTGCACTGGCGCATCGACGTCGATTGCGACGCACGGTTGCGCGACGGGGTCGACGGCTATGGCAACAAGACGCTGATGCTCTATGCCGAAGGGCCGATCGACACGCTGGTGCTGACGGTGTCGGGCGAGGTGTTACTGACCGAGGACGACGGTGCGATCGAGGGGACGACCGAGCCGTTTCCGCCCGAACTGTTCCACCGCGAAACGCCGTTGACGCAGGCGGACGACACGATCCGCGCGCTGGCGACCGGCGGCGATCTGGCGGCGATGACCGCGCTGGCCGCCGCGATCCACGCGCGTTGGCCGCTCGACCGGCGTCCGGTTCCGACGATTCGCAGCGCGGAGGCGGCTGCGGCGGACGATACGGCCAGCGCGCGCGACATGGCGCAGATCTTCGTCGCCGCTGCGCGCGCGCAGGGTGTGCCGGCACGCTATGTCTCCGGCTACAGCCTGTCGGGCGATGTCGAACGCCGGACTGCGACGCCGCACGCATGGGCGGAGGCCTATGTCGGCGACGGCTGGTATGCGTTCGACCCGGCGATGGGCGGGCGTCCCGGCCTCGACCATGTCCGCGTCGCGACCGCGCTCGACGCTGCCGGTGCCGCACCGATCGCTGGCGTGCGCATGGGGCAGGGCGACGAAGCGATCGATGTCGAGGTCGTCGTCGCGGAGGCGACCGAGGAAGGCTGACGCTGAACCCATTTCCGCAGCGCGAATCGGGTTGCGTCAGAGGATCATGACGTACCGCCCAAGCGGGACCGGATCAGGTTGAATCATCGGCGCGGAGGTGGTTCTGGCGTGGTGCAACACGTGAGGAGGAAGCGATGCCGGGGCATCGTGACCGACGAACAACGAAGCATCACGGCAACAACGCTTCGCAGCGCAGCGGTCGCGCGCAGGCCGATGACGATGTTTCAACGTGGTCCGGTCACGCTTCAACCCCGTCCGTGTTGACCGGTGGTTGCGCCAGGTCGAGGTCGGTCGGGCCGGATCATCCTTCGCGACATATCCCTGGCGCGCGATGATATCAGGTGTGACCCCTTATCCTGAGTGCCATTGCGCTTGTCGAAATGGCGGATTCAAGGACTGCCACGGATGCTTCGATACGCGCCTTCGACTTCGCTCAGTCGCTACTCAGCACGAACGGGTGGCCCTAAACTCATCATGCTATCGCCATGCGGCGCATGAGGCACCCGATCGTTCGAAGCATCGGCGCCGGTCCTTCGACACGCCATTTCAGCAAGCGCAATGACTACTCATGAGGGACAGGGACGGGCTCGCGTCCTTGTTTCGAACCGGCCATGCCGAGCGAAGTCGAGCTACCCGCGTTTCGGGCGCATAACTTTTCTTCGCCCGGCACGAGCCGCAGATGCTTCCACGGTCGGCGACGTACCGGTCAGACTTGCCGACGAACGGCTGGTCCGAAACACGTCGGAATCGGGCAGTCTTACGCCTCGTTCTTCGAATAGTTCTTCAGCTCGTCACCGACGATTTGCACGACGTGCAGCACGTTGGTCGATCCCGGCGTTCCGAACGGCACGCCCGCGCATACGACCACGCGGTCGCCCGCCGACGCGATATTGTGGCGCAGGACCATGCGCTTGGCCTTTGCCACCATTTCCTCGAACGATTCGACGTCGCGGGTGTGGACGGCATGGACGCCCCACAACAGACCCAGCCGCCGCGCGGTTTCCTTGCGCGGGGTCAGCACCATGATCGGCACCGACGGACGTTCGCGCGCGATGCGGCGCGCGGTCGACCCGGAGAAGGTGAAGCACAGGATCGCCTTCGCATCGACCGTCGCGGCGATGTTCTTGGCGGCTTCGGCCAGCGCGTCGGCGGTGGTCGGGTCGGGACGCAGCACGGTGAAATGGACGCGGTCGCCATGCGCGGGGTCGCGTTCGACCGCATGGGCGATGTCGTTCATCATCGTCACCGATTCGATCGGCCAGCTGCCCGCCGCGCTTTCCGCCGACAACATGATCGCATCCGCCCCGTCATAGACGGCGGTCGCCACGTCGGACACTTCCGCCCGGGTCGGCGACGGCGAGCTGATCATCGATTCGAGCATCTGCGTCGCGACGACGACCGGACGGCCCAGCCGTCGGGCGGTTTCGACGATGCGCTTCTGAAGCGGCGGCACCGATTGCGGCGGCAGTTCGACGCCCAGATCGCCGCGCGCGACCATCACGCCGTCGCACTGTTCGACGATCTCTTCCAGCCGGGCGACCGCCGACGGCTTTTCGATCTTGGCGAGCAGCGCGGCGCGGCCCTGGATCAGCTTGCGCGCCTCGGCCAGATCCTCGGGCCGCTGCACGAACGACAGCGCGATCCAGTCGACGCCCTGTTCGACCGCGAAATGCAGGTCGGAAATATCCTTGGGCGTCAGCGCGGCCATCGGCAGCACGACGTCGGGGACGTTCAGCCCCTTCGAATTGGACAGCGCGCCGCCGACGACGACCACGGTTTCGATCCGGTCGTCGCTATGGTCGGTCACGCGCAGCACCAGCTTGCCGTCGTCGAGCAGCAGCCGCGCGTCGCGGGCGATCGCGGCGAAGATTTCGTCGTGCGGCAGTTCGACGCGGCTGGCGTCGCCCGGCTCGCTCGACCGGTCGAGCACGAACCGCTGTCCGGTTTCGAGCATCACCTTGCCTTCGGCGAAGCGGCCGACGCGCAGCTTCGGACCCTGAAGATCGGCGAGGATCGTGGTCGGGCGACCGTACAGCTTTTCGAGGCCGCGGATCGCCTGGATCGTCGCGACTTTCGATTGCTGGTCGCCGTGGCTCATGTTGACCCGGAACGCGTCGGCGCCGGCTTCGAACAGCTTCGCGATCATTTCGGGCGTGTTGCTGGCGGGGCCGAGCGTGGCGAGTACGCGGACCTTGCGCGAACGGGGGCTGATGGCCTTGGTCATTATCACTCTCCGACGTTTGCGCGCCTGCCTCTAAGCGTTATTCGCAACCGATCAACCTCGGAGGGCGATGTGATCGATTCGATTGACGACAAGGCGCAGGCGGCGGCGTTCCGCCGGTTGGTCCGCCACCTGCAACATCGCACCGATGCGCAGAATGTCGACCTGATGGGACTGGCGGGATTCTGCCGAAACTGTCTGGGCGACTGGCTGGGCGAGGCGGCGGGCGTGTCGAAGGAGGCCGGGCGCGAGGCGGTGTACGGCATGCCCTATGCCCAGTGGAAGGCGACGCACCAGTTGCCCGCGACTCCCGAACAGATCGCGCGGATGGACGAAAGCGTCGCGCGCAACCGCACCGATGCCGCGCTGGACGATGCGCTGGACGACAGTTTCCCGGCCAGCGATCCGCCCGCGATGACCGAACCGCGCTGACCCCCGGCCATTGAGGCGGCCGCCACGATCGGCTAGGCGCGCCGGCTCACCATTTCGACACCCTTGAGGGAACCCCATGAGCGAGAATGTTTCGGCCGAACAATTGCGGCTGCTGATCGAACGGATCGAGCGGCTGGAAGAGGAAAAGAAGGGTATCAGCGACGATATCAAGGACGTCTATGGCGAAGCCAAGTCGACCGGGTTCGACGTGAAGACCATGCGCACGATCATCCGCCTGCGCCGGATGGAAAAGCATCACCGCGACGAAGCGGACATGTTGCTGGAAACGTACAAGACCGCGCTGGGCATCTGAACGACGTGTCGCGGGCCCGCCACCTCGCCGCCGGCCTGCTGCATGGTCATGGCGACCCGGACGGGGTGGAGGAACGCCGCGTCCTCGATGCGATCGAACGCGGGACGCCGATCGCGCGCGACGCCGCCGACGAGTCGGACGCGCGCGCGACGTTCGGCAACCGCCTTGCCGATCGGGTGGCGGCGGTCGGCGGATCATGGGGGTTCATCATCGGCTTTACGGTGGTGCTGTTCGGGTGGATGCTGCTTAACACCGACGTGCTGGCGCGGTTCGGGATGGCGTTCGACCCCTATCCCTACATCTTCCTGAACCTGATGCTGTCGACGCTGGCGGCGATCCAGGCGCCGGTCATCATGATGAGCCAGAACCGCCAGTCCGAAAAGGACCGGCTGGCGGCGCGGCTGGACTATGAAACCAATTTGCGGGCGGAGATCGATATCCTCGCGCTGCATGCCAGGCTGGAGACCGACGTGATCGGGCGGCTGGCGGTGCTGGAGGCGAAGATCGACGCGCTGGCGCACAACGCCGCCCGGGCGTAGAGCGGGCGGGAACATAAAGAGGCACCGATGGCAGGCCATTCAAAATTCAAGAACATCATGCACCGCAAGGGTGCGCAGGATAAGAAGCGTTCGGGCATGTTCTCGAAGCTGAGCCGCGAGATCACCGTCGCGGCCAAGATGGGGATGCCCGATCCCGACATGAACCCGCGCCTGCGCGCGGCGGTCAACGCCGCCAAGGCGCAGTCGATGCCCAAGGACAATATCCAGCGCGCGATCGACAAGGCGTCGAAGGGCGACATGGAGAATTACGAGGAAATCCGCTACGAAGGCTTCGGCCCGGCGGGGGTTTCGCTCATCATCGAGGCGCTGACCGACAATCGCAACCGCACCGCGACCAACGTGCGCACGGCGGTGTCGAAGAACGGCGGCAATCTGGGCGCGAGCGGATCGGTCAGCCACGGCTTCGACCGGGTCGGCCTGATCAGCTATCCCGCCAGCGCAGGCGACGCCGAGAAGGTGTTCGAGGCGGCGCTGGAAGCCGGCGCGGAAGACGTCACGTCGAGCGACGACGGCCACGAAATCTGGACCGCCGTCGCCGATCTGCACGAAGTCGCCAAGGCGCTGGAAACCGTGCTGGGCGAGGCCGAGGGCGCCAAGCTGGCGTGGAAGCCGCAGACGATGGTCGTGGTGGGCGAGGACGACGCCGCCACGCTGTTCCGGCTGATCGACGCGCTGGACGATGATGACGACGTCCAGACCGTGTGGGGCAATTACGAAGTGTCCGACGAGGTGATGGAGAAGCTGGGTTGATCGACCCGGTTCCTCCCCGGAACGGGGAGGGGGACCGGCCATGGGCTGGTGCGGGCGGGCGTCCCGGTATGCCGTCATGTCGCCGGACGCCGCCCTGCGCCATGCGCGGCATGGTTCGCTTCGCTGGATCGGGGGGGGGCTGGTCGTGCTGATCCTCGGCCTCGATCCCGGTCTGGGTACCACCGGATGGGGCATGATCCGCGCCGAGGGCAACCGGTTGTCGCATGTCGCCAACGGGCAGATTCGTACCGATCCGTCGATGCAGCTTGCCCGCCGCCTGTCGCTGCTGTTCGGCGCGCTGGGCGAAATGATCCGTACCGAGCGCCCCGAAAGCGCGGCGGTCGAGGAAGTGCTGGGCAACAGCAACGCGCAGTCGACGCTGAAGCTGGGGCAGGCGCGCGGCGTCGTGCTGTTGGCGGCGGCGACGGCGGGGCTGGCGATCGGCGAATATCATCCCAGCGTGGTGAAGAAGGCGGTGGTCGGCACCGGCGGCGCGGACAAGAAACAGATTCAGGCCATGGTCGGGCATTTGTTGCCGGGCGTGAAGCTGTCCGGTCCCGATGCCGCCGACGCGCTGGCGGTCGCGATCACCCACGCGCATCATCTGGCCAGTGCGCATGCGCGTGCCCGGCGCAGCACGGGGATCGGGGCGTGATGTTTCCACAGCCTCCGGCCGTATCCCCGCGCAGGCGGGGATCCAGTGAGCCTGTCGCGAGCCGCCCGTCTTCGCGGCCCTCGGTCCCCGCCTGCGCGGGGGCACGGTATCGTTCTTGCCTGGAAACCTATCCATGATCGCACACCTCAAAGGCACGCTGTCTGTGTCCGGACTCGACCATGCCGTCATCGACGTGAACGGCGTCGGCTATCTGGTCGGGGCGTCGTCGAAGACGTTGCAGGCGCTGGGACCGGTCGGCGGCAGCGTGACGATCCACACCGAAATGCTGGTGGCGGAGGATTTCATCCGGCTGGTCGGGTTCGCCAGCGCGGACGAGCGCGAATGGTTCGGGCTGCTGACCGGCGTGCAGGGGGTCGGCGCACGCGTGGCGCTTGGCATCCTGTCGACGCTGTCGCCGGACGAAGTCCGCACCGCCATCGCACGCGGCGACAAGGCCAGCGTGGCGCGGGCCAATGGCGTCGGCCCGAAGCTGGCGCAGCGGATCGTCATGGAATTGAAGGACAAGGTCGGCGGCATCGCAATCGGGCCAGGCATCGGCGTGACCGTGGCGGCCGAAGGCGGGATCGAGGGCGACGCCGTTTCCGCGTTGCAGAATTTAGGCTTCCGCCCGCCCGAAGCGGCGACCGCGGTCGGCAAGGCGGCGGAAGAACTGGGGGCGGGCGCGACGCTGGACGCGCTGGTGCGGCTGGCGCTGCGCAAGGCGTCGCAGTAGCGGGCAAGGAGCGGGGGGGCGCGCCCACAACCGGCCAATCAGACCGCCTTTTCCGCTCCCGACAGCGACGAACCTCGGTGACTAGACAAATATGAAGTTACCCGGGTTTCTGTCATTTTTCACGGTGGCATTGGCAAGCCGGGAGCTGGGGCATTTCGGTGCCCTAGCTCTTCCCATGAGCGCGGTTCTCACCGATAACGAACTCGTGGAAGAGGCTCCTCCCCCAAAACGGCTCCTGTGTAGCCAGTGCGGCCAACGTGGCGCAGTGTTCATGATTGGCAATGAGCCGGTCTGTATCCCATGCGAGCACACGTTCCAGCAAAGCCAATGGATGAAGTTCGCGCAGAATGCGGCTATGCTGAACATGCTGGATCAGGAAATGGTCAGCATAGTCGGGATGCCTCACTTGTCGAACCAGATCGAGATACCTAGGGCACCAGTGCCGCCTCTTTACTACAACAACCATAGCGTCACCGTGAATGGTGGCACTGTGGGCGCGATCAACATGGGAACGGCCAATGACATTCAGGTCAGCCTAGAGGCTATCACTCAGAATGGAGATCTAGGCGTAGCCGATAAGCTCGCCGATCTGACCAATGCTGTCCTGAATGCAGAGGAAGCGGATGCAGCTACCAAGAACGAGCTTCTGGACCAGATTGCGTTCATTACCCAGCAGGCCAGCACCAAGCCCGGGGAGCGCAAGCCTGGAACGATCAAGGCCATGGTGTCAGCTGTGCAAGAGGGCGCTGGAGCCATCACCAGCGCAGCGGGCGCTTGGCAGGCTGTTGAGCCCTTGTTGAAGGGCCATTTTGGGCTCTAGCAGCCACTGCCGCCCCGCCGCCCTTGAAAGCCGTTCCGTCATCTCTAATTGGTCGAACGAAGGGAGAACGGCATGTCCAGAACGAGCAAGGACGAAGCACACCGGGCGTATCGGCAAAATCAGAAGATCGAGGCGGCTCGAATGAAGGCGGCGCTTCTCGGCACCAGCCTTTCGATAGCTGGGATGAGTTATACGCTCGGCAAGATGATCGTTTTGACGTTTGGCACACGTCCCGAGGACGCACACGCCATGATGCTCTCTTATGTCGCGGCTCTTCTGATCTCGTCTGCGATGGGCTACATATCGGCTAAGTTCGCGCAGAAGTATGCGCGTCGCTATGATCGCTTTAACAGCATGTTGCCGGTTCGGCGGCGGACCCGGAACCCAGACACGCCCTTCTGGCGCTAAGACAAAAGAAAGCAGACGGACCGCTTTCCATCAATCCTCGCCACAGTCCTGCACCCGAACCCCCTCGACTTCGCCTCCCGCGAACGGATAAGGAACGGGCGTGACCGACGACCGTATGACCACCCCCCTTCGCCGTCCCGAGGATGTCGATGCCGCGCTGCGCCCCAAGGCGCTCGACGAATTCGTCGGGCAGAAGGCGGCGCGCGAGAATTTGCGGGTGTTCATCGATGCGGCGCGCGGGCGGGGCGATGTGCTGGACCATGTGCTGTTCTTCGGCCCGCCCGGGCTGGGCAAGACCACGCTGGCACAGATCGTCGCGCGTGAGATGGGGGTCGGGTTCCGCGCGACGTCGGGGCCGGTCATCGCCAAGTCGGGCGATCTGGCGGCGTTGCTGACCAATCTCGAAGACGGCGACGTGCTGTTCATCGACGAGATCCATCGGCTCAATCCGGCGGTCGAGGAAGTGCTGTACCCCGCGATGGAGGACCGCGCGCTCGACCTGATGATCGGGGAGGGACCGTCCGCGCGATCGGTGCGGATCGACCTGCCGCGCTTCACGCTGGTCGGTGCGACGACGCGGCAGGGGTTGCTGACCACCCCGCTGCGCGACCGGTTCGGTATTCCGGTGCGGCTGCAATTCTATACCGTCGAGGAACTGACGCGGGTCGTCACGCGCGCGGCGGGGCTGCTCGGCCTCGGCATCGCGAACAGCGGCGCGATCGAGGTGGCGAAGCGGGCGCGGGGGACGCCACGCATCGCCGGGCGGCTGCTGCGACGGGTGCGCGACTTCGCCAATGTCGCAGGGGTCGAGACGGTCGACGCGAAGACCGCCGACGCCGCGCTCAACCGGCTGGAGGTCGATTCGAAGGGGCTGGATTCGATGGACCGCCGCTATCTGACGATGATCGCCGACGTCTATCGCGGCGGGCCGGTCGGGGTGGAGACGCTGGCGGCGGGACTGTCCGAACCGCGCGACACGATCGAGGAAGTGATCGAACCGTATCTGATCCAGATCGGCATGGTCGCCCGCACCGCCCGCGGTCGCTGCCTGAACGCGGGCGGGTGGAAGCATCTGGGGTTCGAGCCGCCCGCGCATGTGCAGGACGGTCTGTTCGATTAGGGGCGGCGTCCGTGTCCGGGCGCCAGGGAATTGCGGGCGGACGTGACGGTGGTTGCCTGCATCGATCCTCCCGATCGTCATGCCAGCGCAGGCTGGCATCGCCAGCGATGATCGCTACGATCGCGTCATGGGTGGCTGGACCTATATCATGACCAACCGGCGGCATGGTGTCCTGTATATCGGCGTGACTGCCAATCTTGCCGCGCGCGTCTGGCAACATCGGACCGGTGCAGGGTCCGCGTTCTGCCGCCGCTATAATCTGGACCGCCTTGTCCTCGCCGAACCGCACGCGACGATCGAGGCGGCGATCGCGCGTGAAAAGGCGCTGAAGGCGTGGAAGCGGGACTGGAAGATCGCGCTGATCGAACGCGTGAATCCAGCGTGGGACGATCTGTTCGAGCGGATCGTGTGACGGTGGGCGACCCCAGCTTTCGCTGGGGTGACGTTCTTCCTCTCGTCATGCCAGCGCAGGCTGGCATCGCCATCAATACCCCGCCGACCGATACATCGTCCGTCCACAGCATCCCCCTTTCCCCGCACGCCCCACGTCGGTAAAGCCCCCCGCATGACCGCTTCCGACCAGCCGGCCGGCGGCCGCTTCGTCGGCGGTACGCATCGCTTTCCCGTCCGGATCTATTTCGAGGACACCGACCTGTCGGGCGTCGTCTATCATGCGAATTATCTGCGCTATTTCGAACGGGCGCGGTCGGACATGCTGATGCTGGCCGGGATCGACCAGCGCGCGGCGCATGAAGCGGGCGAGGGTGCCTATGCCGTGCGCGCGATGCAGCTCGACTGGCGGGCGCCGGCACGGCTGAACGACGCGCTGCTGATCGTCACGACGGTCGAACGGGTGCGCGCGGCGGCGGTGGATATTCATCAGACAGTCATGCGCGACGCTATTGTATTGGCGCAGGCACGGGTCGAGGTGGCGTTCGTCGCACCATCGGGCCGGCCGCGTCGCCAGCCGGCCGCATGGATCGCGGCGTTCGCGGGGCTGTTCGACAACGACAGAGGGGCGTGATGGACGTTTTCATGAACACCGATGCGGCGACGATGTCGCCGGTGGCGCTATTCTGGCAAGCCGACTGGGTGGTGAAGGCGGTGATGCTGGGGCTGATCGCCGCCAGCATCTGGACATGGGTCATCATCATCGGCTTCGTCGTGCGCAGCCGCCGCGCGGGGGCCGATATCGACCGGTTCGAGACCGATTTCGAACAGGCGGAGGATATCGACGCGTTCCACCGGTTGCAGGGATCGCGCGATACCGCGATCGCCCGCGTCTTTTCGGCGGGCGTACGCGAATGGCGGCGATCGACCGCCGCCAAGCATATCGACCGTGACGGCACGCGCGAACGGCTGGCCACCGCGATGGCGTCCAGCGTCGCGGAGGAAAGCGAATCGCTGGCCGACCGGCTGAACATCCTTGCGACCGTCGGGTCGGTCGCGCCGTTCGTCGGGCTGTTCGGCACGGTGTGGGGCATCATGCGGTCGTTCACCGCGATCGCCAGCGAACAGAACACGTCGCTGGCGGTGGTGGCACCGGGTATCGCCGAAGCGCTGTTCGCGACCGCGATCGGGTTGTTCGCAGCGATCCCTGCCGTGATCGCCTATAACCGGTTCGGTCACCGCGTGAACCGGATCGAAGCGCGGCTGAACCGGTTCGCCGATGCGTTCCACGCGACGCTGTCGCGCCAGATCGAGGGCGTCTGATGGGGCTGAACCTGCCTTCCGCGCGCGGCAAGGGCCGGCGCGCGCCGATGGCGGAGATCAACGTCACGCCGATGGTCGACGTGATGCTGGTGCTGCTGATCATCTTCATGGTGACCGCGCCGCTGATGACGGCGGGCGTGCCGGTCAACCTGCCCGACAGCCGTGCCAAGGCGGTCGAACAGGACCAGCAGCCGTTGACGCTGTCGATCGATGCGCAGGGGCGGACGTTCATCGACGATGCCGAAGTGTCGGGCGACGCGTTGCCCGGCGAACTGGAAAAGATCGCGGCGGCGGGCGCGGGTGCCACCGAACCGCGTCAGGTGATGCTGCGCGCCGACCGCACGATCGATTACGGGCGGGTCAATGCGGTGCTGGGCGAACTCAATCGCGCCGGGTTGAACCGCGTTTCGCTCATCAGCGTGGCGCAGTAGGTCGCATGCACAAGGCGGAGCGGATCGGCCTTGGCGTCGCGGTCGTCGGGCATGTGCTGTTGTTCGGGCTGTTGTCGCTCGGCACGCACAAGCCCGAAAAGCTGGTGACCGCACCGATGGACATCAGCTTCGCCGAAGACGTCGCCGCCGAACAGACCGCGCCCGCGCAGACCGACGCGCCCGCCGTGTCGCAGGCCCCAGAGACCGGCGCGCCCGAGGATGCCGCGCCGCCCGAACCCGCGCCCGAGCCGGAGCCCGCTCCGCCGGCCCCCGCACCACAACCGCAGCCGCAGCCGCAGCCGGCCCCGCCACAGCCCAAGCCTGCGCCGCGTCCCGAACCGAAGCCGGTGCCGCAGCCCAAGCCCGCGCCCAAACCGCAGCCCGCGCCGAAACCGCAGCCTGCGCCCAAACCGCAGCCGAAGCCTGCGCCCGCAAAGCCCGCCCCAGCGAAACCCGCACCCGCGAAACCCGCGCCACCGAAGGCCGCGCCCGCGCGCCCGGCGGCGGCACCCAAGGCCGCACCGCAACGTCCCGCCGCCGCCCGGCCCGCGACCAAACCGGCAGCGACGAAGGGACAGGGCACCAATGCGCAGGCGACGAAACCGCGCCCGCGCGGCGGACGGCTGGGCAATGATTTTCTGAAGGGCATCGCGGATACGCCCGCACCCGGCAAGGCACAGACCCCGCGCGCGCCCGCCGTGGGTGCGCAGTCGGTCGCGGGTCTTGCCAGCGCGATCCAGCGGCAGGTGCAACCCTGCGCGAACCGCATCCCCAGTCCGGGGCCGGGCGCGAACCAGATCCGGTCGCGCATCCGGTTGCAGATGCGGTCGGACGGCACGCTTGCCGCGCGCCCCGAACTGCGCGGCCAGACCGGTGTCGATGGCGAGAACGGACGCTATGCCCAGCGCGTGTCCGAACTGGCGATCGCCGCGCTGATCCAGTGCGCGCCCTACGAACTGCCCGGCGAGCTGTACGAAGGCGGGTGGAAGGATATCATCATCAACTATAAGCTGCCGGGCTGACCGGAGAGGAACTATGCGCAAACTGACGATGGCGCTTGCCGCCGCGCTCGCGACGATCGCATCGACCCCGGCCTTCGCGCAGGTCGAGGTCGATATCGAAGGCGGCATTTCCGCCCCGCTGCCGATCGCGGTGCCGGTGATGCCGACGCCGCAGATCGCATCGACCCCCGCCGGATCGACCGACGCGCTGGGCCGGCAACTGGCGGAGGTCGTCACCGCCGATCTGCGCAATTCGGGCCTGTTCCGTCCGGTCGGGCCGGGGCAGCTGGCACCGGTGCCGATGGGGCAGGTGCAGGCGCCCGATTACGCGGCGTGGAGCGGCGCGCAGGCGCTGGTGCAGGGCTATGTCCGCGCAGAGGCCAACGGCACGCTGACGATCGGCTGTTACCTGTACGACGTGTTCGCGCGCACCGAACTGACGCGGCAGGGGTTCAACGTGCCGCCGTCCGAATGGCGGCGCGCGGCGCACAAATGCGCGGACGCGGTCTATACCCGCCTGTCGGGTGAGGGGCCGTATTTCGACAGCCGCATCGTCTATATCGCCGAAAAGGGGCCGAAGGGCCGCCGGATCAAGCAGCTGGCGATCATGGATCAGGACGGGGCCAATCACCGGTTCCTGACCAATGGCCAGTCGATCGTGCTGACGCCGCGCTTCGCGCCGAACCAGCAGTCGATCGTGTATATGAGCTATGCCAACGATCGGCCGGCGATCTACATCCTCGACCTGAACGGCGGACGGTCGCGGTTGCTGGTGCAGAACGTCGCGCTCAGCTTCGCGCCGCGCTTTTCGCCCGATGGCCGTCATGTCCTGTTCTCGATGGCGGTGGCGGGCAATACCGATGTGTACCGCATCGCCGCGACGGGCGGCACGCCGCAACGGCTGACGACGTCCCCCGGGATCGATACCGGCGGCAGCTATTCGCCCGATGGCAGCCGCATCGTGTTCGAAAGCGACCGGTCGGGCGGACAGCAGCTATACGTGATGAACGCCGACGGTTCGAACCAGCAGCGGATCAGCTTTGGCGGCGGGCGGTACGGCACGCCGGTATGGAGCCCGCGCGGCGACCTGATCGCGTTCACGCGGCAGGGCGGCGGCGCCTTCCGCATCGGCATCATGTCGCCGTCGGGCGGTGGCGAAAAGCTGCTCAGCGACGCATGGGGCGACGAAGGGCCGAGCTGGTCGCCCAACGGCCGCGTGCTGACCTATTTCCGTAGCGCGCAGGGGTCGGGCAAGGCCGAGATCTGGTCTGTCGACCTGACCGGCACCAACGCGCGCCGCATTCCGACCGCGCTCGACGGGTCCGACCCCAATTGGGGACCGATCCGCCCATGAGTTTTGCGACAGGGGCCGAACCCGCTACAGGGGCATTGTGGCGGATGCATCAATTTCAGGAGGATTCCCGATGACCAAATTCGCAACGACGCTGATCCTGGGGGCCGCGCTGCTCGCAACGGCGGGCTGCGCCAAGAAGCGCCCCGACGTGTTGCCGCCCGGACCGGGCGAGACGGTCGACCCCAATGCCGGCGCGGGTGCCGGGACGGGTACGGGACAGGGCACGGGTGCCGCAACGCCCGGATCGCGCGCCGATTTCCAGCAATCGGTGGCCAGCGACACGATCAATTTCGGCCTCGATCAATATGATATCGATTCGTCGGCGCGCGCGGTGCTCGACAGCCAGGCGCAGTGGCTGGCGCGGTATCCTAACGTCCGCGTGACGATCGAAGGGCATTGCGACGAACGCGGCACGCGCGAATACAATCTCGCGCTCGGCGATCGTCGGGCCAATGCGGCGGCCAGCTATTTGGCGGCACGCGGCGTGTCGTCGACGCGGATCACGACGATCAGCTATGGCAAGGAACGCCCGCTGGCGCTGGGATCGGACGACGGGTCGTGGGCGCAGAACCGCCGTGCGGTGACGGTCGTCCTTCAGTAGCAGCCGACGCGCGGCGGCGATGCGGCGGATCGTCCCGCCGCCGCCGCGTTCGTTCCCCAAGAAAAGCTTGGCCCCCTGCAACAAGGGGCGTCGCTGCAACGCGGCGAAATCATACTATCTGGATAGGTGATACAGGCCGTCGGCTGTCCGGCGGTACGAACCGATCCAGGGATTTGCCATGCCATCACGTCCGTTCCTTGCCCTTGGCGTATCGTTGTTCGCCCTGATCGGCGTGCAGGCAGCGTATGCGCAAGGTACGCCGCCCGCCGCGCCACAGGATGCAGCCCCCGCCGCGGAAGAAGAAGGCGACGAGATCGTCGTCACCGGCACACGGACGCAGGGCCGGTCGCGGCTGGAATCCGCATCGCCGGTCGACGTGCTGTCGAACCAGTCGTTGCAGCGGCAGGGGACGACCGAACTGGGCGCGTCGCTGGCGGCGGTCGCGCCGTCGATCGACTTCCCGCGCCCTTCGGCCAATGACGGCACCGATGCGGTGCGCCCCGCCACGCTGCGCGGCCTGTCGCCCGATCAGACGCTGGTGCTGATCAACGGCGTGCGCGGCAATTCGTCGGCGCTGCTGAACGTCAACGGGACGGTCGGGCGCGGATCGGCGTCGTTCGATCTGAACACCGTGCCGGTCGTCGCACTGGAGCGGGTCGAGGTGCTGCGCGACGGCGCGTCGGCGCAATATGGGTCGGACGCGATTGCGGGCGTGGTCAACCTGCGGTTGCGCGAGGCGCGGTCGGGCGGCGGCGTCAGCACGACCTATGGCTTTTACCACACCGATATCGACACCGCGCGCGGCAGCCGGTCGGTGACCGGTGAGCCGACCGTCACCGTATCGGGGTGGCAGGGCATCGCGCTGGGCAGCGAGGGGTTCCTGACGGTCTCGGGCGAATATGTGAAGCGTGAGCCGACCAACCGCGCCGATTTCGACACGCGCGTCACCCCGGCGCGCGTGACCGGCCGCTATGGCGACCCGGAAGTCGAACAGGGCAGCGGATGGGTCAACGCCGCGATCCCCGTCGCCGATGGCTGGTCGCTCTATGGCTGGGGCGGGTATCAGGAACGCGATAGCCGCAGCGCGGCGTTTCCGCGCCTTGCCACCGCCGCGGCGGCGGGCGGCGTCGGCACGCTGTATCCGAACGGGTTCGTGCCGATCATCAATACCAAGTCGCAGGATATCAAGTCGGCGCTCGGCCTGCGCGGCGATCTGGGCGAATGGAACGTCGACCTGAACCTCAGCTATGGCCGCAACCGCATCCGTTTCGCGACGCTCGATTCGGCGAATTACAGCTATGGCGCGGCGTCGCCGACCGAGTTCGACGATGGCCGCGTGACGTACGACCAGTTCGTCGTCGGTCTGGACGTCGCGCGCAAGTTCGACCTGCTGGCGGGGGTCAACGTCGCATTCGGTCTGGAAGGACGGCGCGAAGGCTATCGGATCGAAGCGGGTGAGCGCGCGTCGTACGACTATCCCGCGACCGGCGTGAACCCCGGAGCGGTACCGGGTGCGCAGGGGTTCGGCGGCTTCGCACCGCGCAACGAGGTCGATCGCAGCCGCCGCAACGTCAGCGCCTATGTCGATGTCGAGGCGCAGGTGACCGATGCGTTCCTGATCGGCGTGGCCGGCCGCGCGGAGGATTATTCGGATTTCGGATCGACCGCGACCGGCAAGCTGTCGGCCCGGTACGAGGTCGCACCATGGCTGGCGTTGCGCGGAGCGGCATCGACCGGCTTCCGTGCGCCGGCGCTTCAGCAGCAATATTTCACGTCGGTCGCATCGGTGGTGCAGAACGGCGTGCCGATCCTGACCGGCACCTTCCCGTCGAGCGACCCGGTGGCGCGCGCGCTGGGCGGGCTGCCGCTGGATGCGGAAAAATCGACCAACTTCTCCGTCGGCACGGTCATCCGCGCGGGCGGGTTCGACCTGACGATCGACGGCTATCATATCCGCGTGCGCGACCAACTGGGCCTGTCCGAGAATCTTTCGCGGACGTTCAGCCCGCAGGTGGCGGGTATCCTCGATCCGCTCAATGTCGCGGCGGCGCGGTTCTTCATCAACGGACTGGCCACCACCAGCCAAGGGATCGACGTGGTCGCGCATTACCGGTTGCGTACCCCGGCGGCGGGCGTGTTCGACCTGACGTTGGCGGGCAACGTCAACGATATCGACGTCACGCGCGTGCCGACCAGCACGTCGGTGCTGAACCCCGCGCCGACGCTGTTCGCGCGCAGCCGCATCCTGTCGATCGAGGACGGGACGCCGGGTGAGAAGGTGACGGGCACGGTCGACTGGTCGCTGGGCGATCTGGGCGCGCTGGCCCGCGTCACCTATTACGGGAACGTCAACCAGCCGGGGACGACGCCCGCCGCCGACGTGTTTTCGGGGCGGCGTGCGATCACCGACCTCGAACTGCGCTACGAACCGTCGCGCGGCCCGCGCTTCGCGATCGGGGCGAGCAACCTGTTCGACGTCTATCCCGACGCGATCACGCCCGCGAACAATTCGACCGGTGTCCTCGGCTTCCCCTATTATTCGCCGTTCGGGTTCAACGGCCGCTATCTCTATGCTCGTGCGGGCCTGAGCTGGTGAGCCTGCGGCTGCCCGGTTTCGGGGTGCAGGTGCTGGCGGGCATGCTCGCCGGCCTTGCGCTCGGGTTCGTCGCCCAGTCGCTGGGACCGGTCGACGGCGCGGCGCTGGGACAGGCGCTGCGTACGGTCGGGCAGGTGTTCGTGCAGTTGCTGAAGGCGTTGGTCCCGCCGCTGGTGTTCACCGCGATCGTCGCCTCCGTCGCGTCGCTGCGCGAGTTGCAGGATGCGACGCGGCTGGTGGTGCGGACGCTGACGTGGTTCGCGATCACCGCCGGGATCGCGGTATCGATCGGCATCGTGCTGGGGCTGACGATCCAGCCGGGGCTGAACGCCGGCGTATCGATCGACGCGGCGAAGGCGCCCGCGACCAGCGGGTCGTGGCTCGATTTCCTGACCGGGATCGTACCTGCGAACTTCCTCGGCATCACCGCGTCGAACAGTGTCGAGGGCGGGGTGGTGAAGACCGCGCTGTCGTTCAACGTGCTTCAACTGATCGTCGTCGCGATCGCGGTCGGCGCGGCGGCGGTGCGGATCGGCGATGCGGGAACGGCATTCCTGTCGTTCAACGAATCGGCATTGCGCGTATTTCGGCAATTGCTTCGCTGGGTCATCGCGCTGACCCCGATAGGCACCGCCGGGCTGATCGGCGATGCGGTGTTCCGCTATGGCTGGCACACGCTGTCGGCGCTGGGCGCGTTCAGCGGCGCGGTCTATGCCGGGTTGGGGCTGGTCCTGTTCGTCGTGTATCCCGTGCTGCTGATCGCCAACGGCCTGTCGCCGCGCCGATTCTTTGCCGGGGCGTGGCCCGCGATCCAGCTCGGCTTCGTATCGCGATCGTCGATCGGGACGTTGCCGGTGACGCAGGAAGTGACCGAACGCGCGTTCGGCGTGCCGCGCGCCTATGCCGCGTTCGCCGTGCCGTTGGGCGCGACGACCAAGATGGACGGGTGCGCCGCGATCTATCCGGCCATCGCGGCGATCTTCGTCGCGCAATTCTTCGGCGTTCCGCTGCACGCGGGGGATTACGTGCTGATCGCGCTGGTATCGGTGCTGGGATCGGCGGCGACGGCGGGGCTGACCGGTGCGACCGTGATGCTGACGCTGACGCTGTCCACGCTCAAGCTGCCGCTGGAGGGGGTCGGGCTGTTGCTGGCGATCGATCCGATCCTCGACATGGGGCGTACCGCCGTGAACGTCGCGGGGCAGACGCTGGTGCCGTGGATCGTCGCCAAACGGTCGGGCCTGTTGGCCGATGCGGCAGGGGCGGGGGCAGGGTCGGCGGACGTACAGCCCGCCTGACCCGGTTCGCCCCGCATGGTCAGTCCGCGTCGACCGGCGCGTCGGCGACCGTCACAGGCTCCCGCCGCCCCTTGAACCCGGTGGCGATCACGTACCATTCGGACGAATCCTTGCGGCTCGCGGGCGGCTTCGCATGCTTCACCGTCTGGAAATTGCGCTTGAGCTGGACGACCAGATCATTGTCCGCGCCGCCCGCCAGCACCTTCGCGACGAAATCGCCGCCGG
Source organism: Sphingomonas sp. CFBP 13720 (assembly GCF_014842075.1). GTDB lineage: Bacteria > Pseudomonadota > Alphaproteobacteria > Sphingomonadales > Sphingomonadaceae > Sphingomonas. Next base: position 66,542 of record NZ_JACYVA010000002.1, on the reverse strand, counting down.
GTCGCAATATCTCGCACGCGAACATCACCGCCGCCTCGACCAGCGCCATCGTGCGCAGGTGATCGGTCTGCGGATGCCCGACGGTGTTCGCCGCCATGTCGGACAGCACCAGATCGGCTTCGCCGCCCATTTCCTCACGCAGCCGTTCGGGCGCGGCGTCCGACAGGAAATCCATTTGCAGGATGGTGACGCCGTCGATCGGATCGACCGGCAACAGGTCGATGCCGACGATCGCGGCGCCCGGCACGACCTTGCGCACCACCTGTGTCCAGCCGCCGGGCGCGATGCCCAGATCGACGACGCGCTTCACGCCGCGCAGCAGCTTGAAGCGTTCGTCCAGCTCGATCAGCTTGTACGCGGCGCGGCTGCGATAGCCTTCCGCCCGTGCCTTCTTCACATAAGGGTCGTTCAACTGGCGTTCGAGCCAGCGGGTCGACTGGGCGGAGCGCGACCGCGCGGTGCGTACGCGTTGCCGGCCGGGGGGGAGTCCGCGGGTCATCTGGTTCCTGCCATCAATCGGCGCAGGATTCCTTCGCGAATCCCACGGTCGGCGATCCCTAGCCGTTCGGCGGGCCACAACGCCAGAATCGATTCGAGGATCGCGCATCCCGCCACGACCAGATCGGCGCGTTCGTTGCCGATGCACGGCACCGTTCCGCGTTCGGCGAGGCTCATGCCCGCAAGCTGCCGACTGACCGCCAGCATCGCCGCCGACGGCACGATCAGCCCGTCGACCTGCGACCGGTCATAGGCGGGCAGGCCCAGATGCACGCTGGCCAGCGTCGTCACCGTGCCGCTGGTCCCCAACAGGCGCAGCGGTCCGTTGGCGGGGTCCAGCCGGGCGGCGAACGGCGCGAAGCTGCGCGCGACGCATTCTCGCATCCGTTCGTACGCGCCCGACGCCATCGGCGCGGCCTTGCCCCCGCCGACGCTTTCGGTCAGCGAAACCACGCCCCATGGCGCGGAGTGCCAGTCGAGCACGCGCGGCACCGGCGTCGTCGCGTCGAGCAGCACCAGTTCGGTCGACCCGCCGCCGATGTCGAACACCAGCGCCGGCCCGGTGCCGGGTTCGAGCAGCGCGTGACAGCCGAGCACGGCCAGCCGCGCTTCTTCCTCCGCCGTGATGATGTCCAGATGGATGCCGGTTTCGGCCAGCACCCGGTCGACGAAGGCCGCGCCGTTGGTCGCCCGCCGGCACGCCTCGGTCGCGACCGACCGTGCAAGCGTGACGTCGCGCCGTTTGAGCTTTTCGGCGCAGATCTTCAGCGCGGCGACGGTGCGGTCCATCGCCACGTCGGACAGCCGGCCGGTCGCGGCCAGCCCTTCGCCCAGCCGGACGATGCGCGAAAAGGCATCGACCACGGCGAATCCGTCGCCCTGCGGCCGGGCGATCAGCAGCCGGCAGTTGTTGGTGCCGAGGTCCAGCGCGGCGAAATGACGCGCGCCGGGCCAGCGCGGCCGCGCTGGCGATGAGGATGCCGGGCGGGGCGCAACACGCGCGCCCCGGTGCGGCAACCGGGCGGAAACATCCCCCATGCCGTCACTCGCTTATGTTCTATCCGTCACGGCCGAACGCCGCTCGGTGTCTGGCATCGAACCTAGCGGAACGCCCCGCGAACGACAAGGCGGTGCGACGGACCGAACGAAATAGCGTTGACACGCCATCGCAGCCCGCCTATCGGCACGCCCTCGCTGCGGTGCTGCCCTGTCGTCTAAAGGTAAGACTACGGACTCTGACTCCGTTAATTGAGGTTCGAATCCTCACGGGGCATCCAGCGACCACCCCCACATCGCCAACCGGGCCGGATCGTTCAGTCGAACCCGACCTGCTTCAACCACGCCTCGCACAGTTGCGGCCATAGCGTCACCGGGCCGTCCGCCGTGTCCAGCGCGAAGCCGTGGGGGGCGTCGGCGAAGATGTGGAGTTCGGGGGAGCTGCCTGCGCGCGTTGCGGCGTCGGACAGGCGGCGGGCGTTTTCGACGGGGACGACGGGGTCGTTACCCGAATAGACGATGAACATGGGCGGCGGCGCGGGCAGGAGCATCGCGTCGGGTTGCAGCGCGTCGTACATCGCCTGTTTCTCGACCGGTGGCAGCGGCGGTTTGTCGGCGACGATCGTCCGCCCCGCCGCATTGGTCGAGATCGGGCCATAGCCCACCACCAGGACATCGGGCCGTGTCGATTCCCGTGGAAAGCGCGATGCCGGCGCGGTCCAGCCAGAGGGATAGGCCGCCGCGAGGCAGGCCGCGAGATGCCCGCCCGACGACAGGCCGACGACGCCCAGACCGCGCGGTGCTAGCCCCTTGGCGCGGATCGCCCGCATCGCTTCCATCGCATCGTCCAGCGATGCCGACGGGCCATGGTCCGCATCGGGAAAGCGATGGATCAGGACGAACGCGTGATAGCCCAGCCCGGTCAGCCACCGCGCCACCGCCACGCCCTCGCGCCCTGCCATCAACTGCGTATAGCCGCCGCCCGCCAGCACCAGCATCGCGCGGCCATTGGCTCGCGCCGGGGCATAGCCGAGCATGCAGGCGTGGCGGACCGCGCTGACGACCGCCGCCCCGGACGCGGCGGTAGGATCGGCGAGGTCGAATGCGCCGTCGACCGGTGCGTCGTCCCACAGCGACCATCGTTCGTCTGAATCGAGCATCGTCGTTCCCCTGAAAGCGTATCGACCCCGCACTACCGGGCAGGGGGATGGCTTGTCACCCTTGCCGCATGTCCGTAGGCTACGACGATAAAAGAAGAATACGCCGCCGGGGAATGGGGACGACGGCGATGGACAGGGCAATGCCCGCCATCGCGACTGGGAGGCTGTCATGAAGTACCTTGGCGCATGCGCGACCGCGGGGGCGGTGCTGGCGCTGACGATGCCGCACGTCGCACCGGCACAGGCGCTGGTCGCGACGGGGGGCGTGCAGCCCAATATCGAAGGGCGGCTGGAACAGCCGGTACGCTATCGCCCCGATGGCGACGCCTTCGTGATCGAGAACGGCACCGAACGCTATAATCGGCCGCTCTATGGCGGGAACACCGCGTTCCGCGTCGATGGTGGCGACCGGCCGGAATTCATACTGTACCTGCCCGGACGCGGCGGGAACCTGCGCTTTGCCGTCACCGGCACCGACGGCACGCGCTGGTGGCTGCACGATGCGCGGTCGATCGTGACGCGCTATCGCCCCGGCGAACTCGAATACCGGATCGAGGACCCGCGACTGGGCAACGGCGCGATCGAGCTGATCGTCGTCGCACTGGCGGCCACAGAAGGACTGGCGGTGCGTGCGCGGGCCAGCGGTGCGGCGACCGGTACGACGCTGGCATGGGCGTTCGGCGGGGTCAGCGGCCAGCGCGGCAAACGCGACGGCGACATCGGCACCGAAGCCGTGCCCATCGCCGAATGGTTCGGCTTTCGCCCCGCATTCGCGCAGGGCAATGTCGCCACGAGGACGGCGGGCGGCGGGTTCACGTTGGCCGGGAAGCCCGGAACGATCACCGGCACGCTGCTGAACGGTGCGGCCGATGCGGTCGGCAACGGCGACGCATGGGACGCGCCCGCACGGCTGTTCGCCGCCGGGGCGACGTCGCCCGCACCGGTCCGCCCGGTCGTCACCGGGACGTTGCGACTGGCGGAGGGCGACGCGTATCTGTTGTTGCAGCGGACCGCCTATGCCGCGTCGGCGAATACTGATCTTGCGACCTATGCGGCGGTCAGTGCCGACCGGCGCGCGCCGCCGCCATTGCCGCCACTGGCCGCGCCGATCGCGCGCGATGCGGTGCCGGCCGCGTTCGATGCGGCGCGGGCGCACTTCGCGACGTTGCGGGGACGGGTGCGGATCGCCACGCCCGATCCATGGCTGGACGCCAGCGTCGGCGCGCTGAACGTCGCGGCGGACGCGGTATGGGACGGGCCGCAGTCGGCGATCATGCATGGCGCGGTCGCATGGCGGACCAAGCTGGTGGGGTGGCGCGGTCCCTATGCGCTCGACGCGCTGGGCTGGCACGACCGCGCGCGTGCCAATTTCCGCGCGTGGCTGCCACGCCAGAACGTCGACCCGGTGCCCGCGACCATTCCGCCCGCCGATGCCGACAGCAATCTGGCACGCAGCGAGGCGGCGCTGCATTCGAACGGTGACCTGGCGAACGCGCATTACGACATGAACGCGGTGTTCGTCGACGCGCTGTTCCGCCATCTGGCATGGACCGGCGACATGGTGTTCGCGCGCGAGGCTTGGCCGGCGATCGAACGGCATCTGGCGTGGGAAAAGCGGCTGTTCCGCCGTCCGTTCGGGCCACGCGGCCTGCCGCTGTACGAAGCCTATGCCCAGATATGGGCGAGCGACGATATCCAGTATAGCGGCGGGGGAACGGCCTATGCCTCCGCCTACAACCTGTTCCACAATCAGCAGGCGGCGCGCATCGCCCGTGCGATCGGTCGCGATCCGGCACCCTATGCGCGCGAGGCGGAAGCGATCGGACAGGCGATGCGGACGCAGTTATGGATGCCCGATCGCGGACAGTTCGCCGAATATCGCGACTGGCTGGGCGAACGCGCGCTGCATCCGGGCGCGGGGCTGTGGAGCTTCTATCATGTCGTCGATTCGGGTGTACCCGACGAACGCGAGGCGTGGCGGATGGCCGATGCGGTGACGCGGCATTTGCCATGGTTGCCGGTCCATGGCGCGGGCGTCCCCGCCGACCGGCGCTATGGCGTGTACGCCACCACCGACTGGATGCCGTACAGCTGGTCGGTCAACAACGTGGTGATGGGGGAGAACCTGCACACCGCGCTGGCGATGTGGCAGGCGGGGCGGGCGGACGATGCCTATACGCTGACCAAGGCCGCGCTGCTCGCCAGCATGTATATGGGCATCAGCCCCGGCAATGTCGGATCGATGAACTATCTGGACGTCCAGCGGCGCGAGGCGCAGCGCGATTTCGCCGACGGATCGGGCGTGATGGCGCGGACGGTGGTCGAAGGGCTGTTCGGCGTGCGGCCCGATGCACTGGCGAAGCGGCTGGACCTGCGGCCCGGACTGCCCGCGGCATGGGATCATGCGACGCTGACGCATCCCGACCTGACCGTCGCGTTCCGGCGGGACGGGGCGGACGATCGCTGGACCGTCGAACAGGCCGGCGACCGGTTCGACCGGCTGATGCTGCGGCTACCCGCGCGACGCGACCGGGTGGCCGCCGTGCTGGTCGGGGGACGGGAGCGGCGCTGGTTCGTCGCGCGCGACGCGACGGGTGGCCCGGCGATCGTCGTCGACTTGCCGATGGCGTCGCGCATCGTGGTGACGGTGCGCTGGAGCGGCCAGCCGATCGCCGCCGTCCCCGCCGCCACGACCGGCGGCACCCGCTTCGTACGGCGGCGACAGGGAATGATGCGCTGGTGGGTGCCCGCCGGCCCGGCACCGGCCGCCCCGGCCGTGCCGATGGTGGTGGATCAGGCACCCGCCGGGCCGCAACGCACCGTCGATCTGGCCGGTGCGTTCAACGACGACGTCACCGCGATCTTCGCGCCGGGTAAATATCGCAGCCCGCGTTCGCCCTTCACCTCGCTGGCGCTGCCGGCACAGGGGCTGGGGGCATGGGCGGGCCATGTGAACGCCAGCGCGACGATCGACGATGGCGGGCTGCGCGGCACGAAGGGCGAACTGCGTCTACCCGATGGCGGCCGCTTCGCGACGCCGATGACGGGACGCAACGCGCTGTTCGTATCGCACTGGGATAACTACCCGACTGAGGCGACCGTGCCGCTGACCGGTCGCGGACGGTTCGTGCGGCTGTTGATGACCGGCACGACCAACGCGATGCAGAGCCGGATCGACAATGGCGAGGTGATCGTGACCTATGCCGATGGCGGGCGCGAACGGCTGGCGCTGCACAATCCGACGACCTGGTGGCCGATCGAGCGCGATTACCTGATCGACGATTACCAGTTCCGCGCGCCCGGCCCGCGTCCGTTGCGCGTCGACCTCGCGACCGTGCGGGTGCGCCGGGGCGGGGAGGGCGTCGGCGGATCGGAACAGCGGGTAGCCGGCGGTGCGGCGACGGTGCTGGGGCTGCGGATCGATCCGTCGCGGCAACTCCGGTCGCTGACGCTGCGGGCGCGGGCGAACGACGTGGTCATCGGACTGCTCGCGGCGACGGTGTACGAATAAGGCGCGGGCGGCCCGGATACGCCGCACCAGCGCGGAACGGCAGTGTCGGACCGTATCGAAGCGCCACGGTCGGTGCTTCGATACGGTCCTGCGGCAGGTCAGAAGGTCGCGATGACCCCGAAATAATAGGTCCGGCCCGAAAAATAGGTGTCGAAGATGTACGGCGTACCGTCGCCGATCTCGCGGAATTCGGACGGCGTGAACCGGGAATAGCTGGCGTCGGTCAGGTTCTTGCCTTCGACGAACAACTGGAAACCGTCGGTCAGCTTGTAGGCCGCACGACCGTCGAGCGTTTTGACCGATGTCTTGAAGATCGGTGATACCGTCTTGAAATAGGCACCGGTCGATCCGCCGTCGATATTGTACCCGGTTGGAATACGGTTGCCGCCATCCGATTCGGTCCGGTCGTAATATTGCGACCGCGCCTGATACGCGATGCGCGCGTTCAGCCTGCCATCGTCATACCATGCGTTGACATTGTAGTAATAGGAGGACTGGCCGCGCGGGGGCAGCGCCTTTCCGGTGAACAGGTCGACGGCGGTGTTGCTCTCGTTCGACTTGGAATAGCTGTAGTTGAACCCGCCACCGGTATATTTGAAAATCCATGGCAGGAAGGTGAAGGCGGTGCGTCCCGCGACCTCGAACCCGCGCGTCGTCAGCCCGCCCGGTCCGTCGCGGAAGGTCGCTACTTCGTAGCTGTTTCCTTCCAGTCCGTAATTGGCGAGGCTGATGTTTTCGGGCCGCCCGGTACGCACGTTGATCGAATAGACGGCGGCGGTCAGCTGCGAATCGCGGTTGGGATACCATTCGAGCGACAGGTTCTGCGTCAGCGCGCCATAGCCCTTCAATTCCGGGTTGCCGATCCGGCCCGAACAGCGATTGATGAAGCTGGTCAGCAGCCCGCCCGCCTCCGCATCGTCGCCGGTTCCCGGATCGCCATCGTCGATCGCGCCGGGATTGTTGATCAGGAATTGTTCCAGTGCGGCGCGATCCTCCGCGCTGACGATGCCGCAGGTGACGGCACCGTTGCCGGTCAGTTGCAGGATGCTGGGTCGCGCCCGCTGCAACGCGATCGAATAGCGCAGCCCCAATTTGTCCTCGACCGGCCACAGCGCGAGGTTGAGGCTGGGTAGCCAGTCTTCCGACGTACGCTGCACCTGTCCGACCGTGCGGCTGACGAAGATGTCCTGGATAGTAAAGCCGGGCAGGCCGGTGGTGTTGGCGACCGCGCTGCGCCGCGCGAAGTTGACGACCGGCGAAGCGTCGACGTCGATCCGTTGATAGCGCACGCCGACATTGCCGTCGACGCGCACGCCCCATGCGTCGGTCGAGAAGTCGACCATGGCATAGGCCGACAGCGTCTTCTCGTTCGTGCTGAAGCTGGGCCGGGTATAGACCTGTCCGTCCGATGCGACGCATTCGAACAGGCAGTCGAGGTTGTGATCGCTCAGATCGGCATATTGGCCCAGCGTGTTCAGGAATGTCTTCGCATCGAACGCCGTCCACGATCCCAGCAGGTCGCCACGATCGGGCAGGCCGGAAAAGAAGTTCTTGCCCGGGATCTGCTGCAGGCTGGCACCGATCACTTCCTGATACTGCGCCTCGGTCAGCGTGTAGATCTTGTACAGCTGGTCGGTGGTGCCCGCCGTGATCGTGCGGCGGGTCGAACCGAACTGGCACGGCGCGGTCGCGGGGGCGGCGGCGGGCGAACAGAACTGTACGAGGTCGAGACTGCGTGCGCGTGACTGGATCACGCCCGGCGAGATCGCCGAACCGCCTTCGCGATAGCTTTCATTGTTGCGGCTGCGATATTGTCCGCCGAACTTGATGCGGCTCAGCGGCCCCAGATTCTCGAAGTCGCGCGTGACGTCGAGCTGATAATTCCACTCGCTGTTGCGATCGGCCTGCGGCGTATATTCGAGCTGCGATCCCGCGCTGATACCGTTGGCTCCGAGCACCGGATAATAGGCGGCGGGACTGGACAGGTCGATGCCGTCGGGTGTCGAGATGTTCCACAATCCGTTTTCGGGGACGAGGTTGAACGTCGCGGATGGCAGCGCCGCGTTGAACGTGAACGCCTCGTCCTGCCGGTCCGACTTGGAATAGCTATATTGTCCGCGCGCCTTGACCGTCCACGAACCGACGTTCCAGTCCGCGCCGGCCTGGGCATAATGCTGCTGACTGTCGGTCTGGATATCGCGGACCTGCGACGACCAGTTGAGCGATGCGACGCGGCCGATGCCCGTGCCGCGCACCATGTCGAATTGCGTCACATAATGGTTGGGATTGACGACGACGTTGGTGATGTTCGACGTCGCGAGCAGCCCGTTGGTGCCGGTCGTGCCCGCAGGGGTCGCGACGCTGAGATTGTAATCCTGCGAATCATATTTGCGGATGTTGGGGTTGTACGATGCGAACAGCGTCAGATTGTCGGTCGTCTGCCAGTCGGCGCGCAGCTGGAACGAATAGCGTTTGTCGGTACGCACCCCCCGGCCATAGCGGGGGAGCGAAGGGACGAAATCCTCCCACTGCGCGTAACAGTTCAGCCGGCTGTTGATGCCCGTCGTCGGCAGCGCGGCGCAGCCCGCCTTGGTCGTGACGGCGGCGGCGGCGGGATCGAACGGGGTGGTAAAGCTCTTGTCCGGCGAATTGTCGTAATCGCCGAGCGGCAGATAGCCCTGCTGGCGTTGCGACACGCGCGCGAAGTCGGTGGTCAGCCGCTGTTCTTCATAGGTGCCGTTGAACAACAGGCCCAGCCGCCCGTCGAACAGCTTCTGCGTCGCGATGGCGTTGATGCGCGGCGCCAGGCGGCCGTTGATGGTGTCCAGCCGGCCCTGCACGTTCAATCGGTAGAGCGGCTTGACGAAGTCGAGACCGGTGCGCTGTTCGATCCGCACCGTCCCGCCGACGCCGCCCGGCGTCATGTCGGCGGTCTGGCCCTTGACCACGTCGACGCTCTTGATCAGGTCGGACGAGATATCGGCGATGCTGACCGCGCGCCCGCCCTGATCGCCGTTCGACGGCAGCGCGGTCATGCCGTCCACCTCGACGCGGATCAGGTCGGCGGACTGACCACGGATGGTGAAGCCGCCCTGCTGCCCCGCATCGCTGACGTCCAGCGCGACACCCGCGATGCGCGCGATCGCCTCCGCCGCATTCTTGTCGGGGAACTGGCCGACATCGTCGGCAACGATCGAATCCTGCGCGGTGCGCGCGGTGCGCTTTCGCTGTATCGCCGACTGTTCCGCCTGTCGCACCCCGACCACCAGGATCGCTTCCTCGTCCGCCGTGCCGGTCTGCGCGGCGGGTTCGGCGGTGGAAACGGCAACCGGGGCTGGGTCGGGCGCGGCGATACGCTCGTTGTCGGGCACCGTGCTGGTGGCGATGCCGGGCCCGGCGACCGGCGCGGTCTGGGTCGGCGCGGTGCCGCTGGCGGTATGGCCCGGCGCGCGCTTGTCACCGGTGTCATCGGCAGTGGGGGTCACCACGGGGGCAGGGGGCTGCGTCTGGGCCAGCACCTGCGCACCGCTGCCTGTCGCTACGATCAACGCCAGCAGCGATACGCCGCGCCGGACCTTCATGGGCTGTGCTACCGAATTGCTCATCGCATCCTCACCTGACATCGACCGGTCTTGGGACCGGTTCTGATTGATCGTCGGGCCGCACATCCGGCGGGGACAAGCGTCGTCGCGTGCGGACAAGCCGGTGGCATGCCCTGTCTTCGCGATCGATGGTTCCGTTTGCCCCCGGTCCCCCTCTGCACAGTCCTGTTACGCCAGCCCGCCGGGTTCCGGTCGGACTGAAGTTGCTCTTGATATGTACTACAACTTTGCTGGTGGGAAGTCGCTTTCAACTGCGAAGCAGTGTCAGTTTGAACAATTTCAACCTTCCGAAATCGCGGGAATATTGCGAAGACCTGCGTGGTTTATCCCCCGCGCTGCCACGCCGCATATCGTTCCAGCGCGGCATTGGGCGCTGTGCCATACCACGCATAGCCGCGCCGCCGACCGCCGCTCAGTTCCATGACGTCGTCGTGCAGCGTCTTGTCCCGGTCGCCGAAAATCGGACGATTACCGTCCACCGTATAGAACCGTGCCCATAGCAATGGCGCATTTGGATCGGCATGCAGGCTGCGTCCCTTGCCGTCATTCGCGTCGCGCCATGCCTGACCATGGATCGCCGTCGCGCGCAGCCACGCCACGCCGCTGTCGATCGCGGTGGTGATCGCGGGCGTCCGCCGGGGCAGCCCCATCAGATACCGCAGCAATGCCGCGCTTTCGGGTGCGGCCAGTGCGGCGGGCTCGTAATTGCGGGCCGAGGTGATTCTCAGCGTCAGCGCGTCATGCTGCTGACCCCATCCGGTGCGGCGTCCGTTCACCACCACCTGCAACCGAAGGATGCAGTCCAGCCCGCGTGCCGCCGCCGCCGTCGCGCGTTTGCGGAGTGCAGGCGCGACCGACGCGAAATCGCCCGCGCCCGTGCCGACGTCGGCCATCAGGTCGAGCACCTGCGTCATCGCATTGTCGTTCAGCGTGATCGCGTCGTGATATTTGCCCTCCAGCGGCCAGACCTGCGGCCAGCCGCCATGCGGATATTGCGCATTGAGCAGATAGCGCACGCCGCGATCGACCCCGGTGCGATAGCGCGCGGCATCGGCCCCCGACGCGTTCCGCGCCATGCGTGCGAGGAACCGTATCTCGTGCGTCGTGGCGTCATTGTCGATCGTGCCGACATAATGCCACGATGCCGACGCGTCGAAATCGCCCGGCGTCGATTGTCCGTTCGAATTGTCGCCGACATAGGGCTGACCGGGCAGGCGGCGTGCGCCGTTGCGCGGCTGGTTCTTGCTCCATCCCCCCGCCGGAGTCTGAAAGCTCAGCACGACGTCGGCGACATGCCGTGCCGCATCGCTGCGATACCACGCCGCGTCGCGGTCCAGCGGCATGGTCAGCACGCCGTTGCCGCCGGGCGGCGCGGGCGGAACCGGCATGCCGGGGCGTCGTTCGGCGGCAAGGCTGGCCTTGTCGGCACGCATCTGCGCCTGCGAACGCGTGAGATAGGCGGTCCAAATCCGCCGCTGCGCCGGGGGCAGCTTCGCAATACGCTCGGCGGTGACGCTTTCGGCGGGCTGGTTCATCGCCACCACGTCCGCCCCGGCGGGCGTGGCGACGGCCAGCGTCGCGAACCCGGTCGTCGCGAGCATCGAACCGATCAAGTGCTTCATACATCCTCCCTTTTCCGCCGCCGGCTGTCACTGGCGATCGCATTTCGGCAAGTTGTACGACATCCGTGTCGGATGAAAAGACGCTTTGCGCCCGGCGATGCGACATCGTGCCGCTTTGTGCTTGAAGCGGGCGCATGCGCTGGTCCATCGCTCCGCGGATGGATATCGCAGCACTCTATGCCGATCTGATTCACCAAATCGGGGACGGCACCGGCATGGCCGACAGCCTGTTGCATGTTCATGCCGGCATGGCGGTGCTGCTGGCCACACGCGTCATCACCGGATACCGCCTGTCGACGCCGGTCCCGTTGCTGGTCGTGATGCTGGCCGAACTGTGCAACGAAGTGCTGGATCGCATCCATTGGGATTCGTGGCGCTGGGCCGATACTTCGCTGGATATCGTCAACACGCTGTTCTGGCCGGCGATGCTGTTCGTCGGGCTGCGGGTGCGCGACCGGCTGGATCGCAAGCCGGCGGTGGAAGGGAACGCCGCCGGGTAGCAGGCCGTTGATCGCGCCTAGAGGAGAGATTCCATGGCCGACACGCCCCCGCATCCCGCCGTCGATCGCGAACGGACCACACCCGCCAACGCCTTCGACACGCCCACCGGCCATTCCGGTCAGGAATTCGACCGCGATCGTCAGGCTGCCGAAGACGCCGCCGGTGCCGATCCGGTGAGCGACCCCGCGCCGGCAGACGGCCGCAACCTGCCGCCGGAAACCGGTCGCCGCGCGTTCGTCGCGTCGAACGGCGAAGTCCATGGCAGCGGTGCGGGCGCGGGTGGCGGTGCACCGGGCGAGGATTTTGATCTGGGCACGCCGGGTGCGGTAGAGACGCCGCAGGCGGGGGCCGGACCGGACCGCAAGCAGGCGTAACGTCTGTCGCCGAATGTGAACGGGCAGGCTGGCGCTGGCGGGACACACCATGCTTCGCGACAGGATTAGTAGCTTACCCCTTCGCTTCGCCGATCAGCTTCGCCGCGTCGGCACCGGCCCAATCCATCGCCCCGGTCACGCGCCACACTTCCTTGCCGGCGGCATCGTACAGGATCGTCGTCGGCAGGTTCAGCCCCATGGTGGTGGTGAATTGCAGCTTGGGATCGCGATAGGCGGTGATCTTCTGCAATTTCCGTTCGGTGATGAACGGCTGGACCTTCGCCGGGTCCAGATCCTGCGATACCGCCAGCACCGTCACCGCAGCACCCTCGCGCAGCGCCAGCGCGTCCAGCGTCGGCATCTCGCGCACGCACGGGGCGCACCACGTCGCCCAGATGTTCAGCAGCAACGGCTTGCCCCGGAACGCCGCCAGCGTGACCGGCTTGCCCGCCGGATCCTCGAACGAAAAGCCGGGCAGCGCCTCGCCCTTATGGCTGCGATCCGCCTTGGCCGCCGGTTCGGTGGCAGCGGCAGTGTTGGCCGGGGCGGCAGGCGCAACGTCGGGGACGGTGCCGTCCTCGGTCGGCGCGGCTTGCTCCGGCGCGGCGGCTCGCTTATCGCAAGCGCCGACGAACAGGGTGAACCCGAGGAGAAGCGCGATTACTGGGCGCATGGACGGCTCCAACAGCATGTGGGGTGGGCGCTTCGCCGAAGGCCCGTCGGCGGTGATGCGCGAGATAAACGCATCGATTCCGTTCGACAAGCGAATGTGGCGACAGGATATCGCTGGGTCCAAGGCGCACGCGACGATGCTCGGCGCGCAGGGAATCGTGGAGGCGGACGACGTCGCTACGATCCTCGCGGGGCTGGACGCGGTGGCGGAGGAATATGCCGCACACGGCGTGCCTGACGACCTTGCGCTCGAAGATATCCACATGCTGACCGAAGCACGACTGGCCGACCGGATCGGTCCGGTCGCGGGCCGGCTGCATACCGCGCGGTCGCGTAACGATCAGGTCGCGACCGATTTTCGGCTGTGGGTACGCGACGCGATCGATGCGGTCGACGCGGCGCTGGGCCATTTCCAGTCGGCGCTGCTGGCACGGGCGGACGAACATGCCGCTACGGTCATGCCCGGCTTCACGCATCTTCAGGTCGCGCAGCCGGTGACGCTGGGCCATCACCTGATGGCGTATCACGCGATGATCGCGCGCGACCGGGGGCGGTTCGCCGATGCCCGGGCGCGGCTGAACTTCAATCCGCTGGGATCGGCGGCGTTGGCGGGGACCGGCTTTCCGCTCGATCGCGATGCGACCGCCGCCGCGCTGGGCTTTGCCGGGCCGACGGTCAATTCGCTCGATTCGGTCAGCGACCGCGACTTCGCGATCGAATATCTGACCGCGTGCGTGCAATGTTCGCTGCACCTGTCGCGGCTTGCCGAGGAATTCGTGATCTGGGCATCGCAGATGTTCGGGTTCGTCAGCCTGTCCGACCAATGGTCGACCGGCAGCTCGATCATGCCGCAGAAGCGCAACCCCGACGCCGCCGAACTGGTGCGCGGGCATAGCGGGCGCATCTTGGGCCAGATGACCGCGTTGATGGTGACGATGAAGGGTCTGCCGCTCGCCTATTCCAAGGATATGCAGGACGACAAGCCGCCGGTGTTCGAGGCGACCGACCTGTTGGCGCTGTCGATCGCGGCGATGACCGGGATGGTCGACAGCGCGACCTTCCGTCCCGACCGGATGCGCGCGGCGGCTGAAACCGGATTTTCGACCGCGACCGACCTTGCCGACTGGCTGGTGCGCGAAGCGGGCGTGCCGTTCCGCGAGGCGCATCATATCACCGGGCGCGCGGTCAAGATGGCCGAGGAACGCGGTTGCCGGCTCGACGGGCTGGCGCTGGACGATCTGACCGCGATCGACGACCGGATCACGGCGGGCGTGTTCGATGTGCTGAGCGTCGACGCATCGGTCGCCAGCCGCAAAAGCTTTGGCGGCACCGCCCCCGAACGCGTGCGCGAAGCCATCGCGGCAGCGCGGGGCGCGGCATGACCGGTTTCGTGCGAACGATATCGGCAACGGGCATATTGGCGCTCGCCCTCACCGCATGCGGTGCGCGGCGCGACCTGCGTCCGCAGGAAAACGCCGCGCTGCCGGTTGCGCCCTATGGTGCCACCGCGACGCCGACGCCGGGGCAATTGCTCGACCCGACCACGCAGCAGCGCCCGTCGCGCAGCGACGAGCTGCTGACTGAATCAAAGGCGCGCGACGACGATCCGTTCGCCTTGCCACCGAGGCGCTGATGGACAATTTCGATCTGCGCGGCGGCGTGTTGCATGCCGAGGACGTGGCGCTGCCCGCGATCGCGGATGCGGTGGGCACGCCGGTCTATGTCTATTCCACCGCCACGCTGGAACGGCACGTCCGCGTGTTCCGCGATGCCATTGCCGGGCTGGGCAATGGCGATCCGCTGGTGGCGTTCGCGGTGAAGGCCAATCCCAACCGTGCGGTGCTGGCGACGCTGGCGCGGGCGGGAATGGGGGCCGACGTGGTGTCGGGCGGTGAACTGTACCGCGCGCTCCACGCCGGAATGCGGCCTGCGGACGTCGTGTTCTCCGGCGTCGGCAAGACGGCGGACGAAATGGCGCAGGGGCTGTCCGCCGGTATCGGACAGTTCAACATCGAATCCGAACCCGAACTGGACATGCTGTCCGCCGTCGCGAGTGCGATGGGCAAGGTGGCGCAGATCGCGATCCGCGTGAACCCCGACGTGATCGCGGGGACGCATGCGAAGATCTCGACCGGGGGCAAGGAGAACAAGTTCGGCATCGGTTACGACGCTGCGCCCGCCGCTTATGCCCATGCGGCGTCGCTCCCCGGACTGAAGGTGCGCGGCGTCGCGGTCCACATCGGCAGCCAGCTGACCGACCTCGCCCCGCTGGAGGCCGCGTTCGGGCGGGTCGGCGCGCTGATCGCGACGCTGCGCGGGCAGGGTCATGCGATCACCCATGCCGATCTGGGCGGCGGACTGGGCGTGCCGTACGAACCGGGCAAGCCATTGCCGCCGACGCCCGCCGATTATGGCGCGATGGTCGCACGCGCGACGGCGGGGTGGGACACGCGTTTGATGTTCGAGCCGGGGCGGCTGATCGTCGCCAATGCCGGCATCCTGCTGTCGCGCGTGATCCGCGTGAAACAGGGGGCGAGCGCGCCGTTCGTGATCGTCGACGCGGCGATGAACGACCTGCTGCGTCCCAGCCTGTACGATGCATGGCACGACATCCGCGCCGTCGCGCCGACCGGCGAAACCGTACCCGCCAACATCGTCGGGCCGGTGTGCGAGACTGGAGACACCTTCGCGCTGGGCCGCGCGATGGACGTGGTCGCGGCGGACGATCTGGTCGCGTTCATGACCGCCGGCGCCTATGGCGCGACGATGGCGTCGACCTATAATTCACGCGCGCTGGTCCCCGAAGTGCTGGTGTCGGGCGATGCTTTCGCCGTGGTGCGCGAACGCCCGCCGATCGAGGCGCTGGCCGACGCCGACCGTCTGCCGCCCTGGTTGTGAACGGCCTGCCGATCCTAGTTCGGACCGCCGGGCGGACGATCATCCTGAAGGGCAGCGGTGAGCCGGCCGATGCCAAGCGTCGGCTGCTGGAGCGCACCGGTGCGACGATCGTCGACGACGATCCCGACGCGCGCATCGCGGTCGTCGCGATCGAGGACGAGCGGGAGGCGCAGGCGGTCATCGCCGCGCTGAAGGCGCGTGGCGTTATGGTCAACGCAGTCGACCGGCCCGACGATTGCGACTTCACGCTGCCCGCGATCGTCGATCGTTCGCCGGTGCTGGTCGCGGTGTCGACCGGCGGGGTGTCGGCGGGGCTGGCAGCGGCGATCCGCCAGCGGCTGGAGGGCGTGTTGCCCGCCGGGGTCGGACGGCTGGCGGAGGCACTGGGCGCGGCGCGGGGCGATCTGCGCGCGCGCTTTCCCGACGGTGGCGCACGCCGCCGGGCGATCGGCGCGGCCATCGCGGCGGGCGGGGCGCTCGACCCGCTGGTGCCGCACGACGACGCCGCCGTCGCGCGCTGGCTCGACCTTGCCGCGCCGCCCGCCGGACGGGTGGAGACGGTCCGGCTGCGATCGGGCGATCCCGACGACCTGACGCTGCGCGAGGCGCGCTGGCTGGGACAGGCGGACCGCGTCTATCACACGGCCGACGTGCCCGCCGCGATCCTCGACCGCGCGCGCGCCGATGCGGTGCGGATCGCCGGTCCCGTGCCCGCCGTGCCGCCGCCCGGTCTGACGATCGATCTGGCATGAACGGACGGGCATGGCGCATCGCCGATGGCCGGGCCGAACGGATCGACCCGGAAGCGGCGTTGCAGGATTGCGGTGGCTTCGTCTGGATTCATCTGCACGGCGAGGGCGGCGAGATTGCAGGCTGGCTGCGCGCGACCGCCGGCCTGCCCGATTATGTCATCGATCCGTTGACCGCCGTCGAGACGCGCCCGCGCTGCGACGCGACCGCGAAGGGCGCGTTCGTCAACCTGCGCGGCCTGTCGCAGGACGAACTGAGCGCCGGCGATCCGCTGGCTTCGGTACGGCTTTATGCCAGTGCGGGGCGCGTCCATTCGGTCACGCGCCGCCATCTGAGCGCGCTCGACGCCGTGATCGAACGGGTGGAGCGCGGGGATGTCAGCGATCCCGGCGACCTGATCGTCGCCTTCGCGATGGCGATCACCGAACAGCTCGATCCGCTGATCGCCGATCTGGGCGACACGCTGGACGATTGCGAGGAAGCGCTGGACACCAGCCGCGTGTTCGACCTGCGCCGGACGGTCGCGCAGACGCGGGCGCGGTCGATCGGCTATCGCCGCTTTCTGATGCCGCAGCGCACCGCGCTGGAAAAGCTGGCGTCGCTGCCCGGCGAATGGCTGGCGGCGGACGACCGGCTGCACGTTTCAGCCGCCGCCGACCGGGCGGCACGCATGGCGGAAGAGGTCGATTCGATCCGCGAACGCGCCGCGCTGGTCCATGAAACGCTGACCGACCTGCGCGCCGAACAGCTCGATCAGCGTTCGCTTCAGATCGCGATCGTCGCGATGGTGTTCCTGCCGCTGACGTTCCTGACCGGGCTGCTGGGCATGAACGTCGAGGGGATACCGTTCGCGAAGGAGCCATGGGCGTTCGCCGGCGTGGTAGCTTTATGCGTCGCGATGAGCGCGGCGATCGTCGGCTGGTTCGCGCGCAAACACTGGCTCAACCGATAGGGGGATCGACCGCTACCGCGCGAGGAAGTCCAGCATCTGGTCGACCATCCGGTGAAGATGCGGTTCGGCGTGGTCCAGCGCGCCCTCTTCGGCGGTATTGATCGCTACGCCCAGCGGCGTCGGCCACCCGCGCAGCGCATGCGCGACGGTGCGCAGCGTCTGCATCGTCGCCACGGCCGCCTGCCACCCCGCCGCCGTCGCGACGACGCCGACCGGCATGCCGTCGAAATACACCCGGTCGTCCCGCGACAGCAGTTCGACATGGTCGAGCGCGTTCTTGACCAGTCCCGACAGCGTGCCGTGATAGCCCGGCGACCCGACGATGATGCCGTCCGCATCGCGCAGCGTGGCGACGAACGCGGCGATCCCAGCATGATCGGCAGCGCTGGCGGGTTCGTAATTCGGAAAGTCGATCGCCGGCCCGGTCAGCAGCGTCGTGCGCGCGCCGTGCGCGGTGGCATGCGCCAGCGCGCGCTCCAGCGCGGAAGCGGTGGCGGAGGTCGGTCGAAGCGTGCCGCCCAGCGCGACGATATGCGGTTGCGTCATGCGACCCGCGCTAGCCCAAGCGGTGGCGAAGCGCCACCACGCAGGTGGCGTGCCGTCGAAACCGGCGGACAGGCAGGATCGCTATGTCCGACACGGACGGTTCAGGTGGACCCGCCAGCAGGCGACGTTACCGCGGCCGCACGGCACCCCATGCATCGGCGATGTCGGTCAGGCTCAGCGCCGCCGCCTCGAACGGTCGGGCATCCTCGCCGACGCTGGCATTGACCACCTGCGACCGCAGCCCGGCGTACAGCCGCGACAATGTGTGCGACAGGTCGCCGCCCGTTTCGAAATCCAACCCGGATTCGAGCGCGAACAGGATCGCGGTCGCGCGGGTCACGCGTTCGCTCTTCATCGCATAGCGGCGGTGGATCGTCGCCCATGCCGCCGATCGCAGCGCGCGGATCGCCTCTTCGTACAACAGCGCGACCAGCGCGTGCGGATCGGCGCCGCCGGTACGCCCGGCAAGGTCGATCGTGCGATAGGTCTGCGCCGGATCACCCGCCAGCGCGGTGGCATAGCGTGCCATCAACCGTCCTTCGACCACATCTTGATCTGGTTTTCCATGAACGTCTGCTGCGCCTTGTACGCCGCGACGCGCGCTTCGGACGCGGCGAACTGCTGCGTCATCCGCGTCGATACGTTGGTCGACTGTTCGGTCAGCCGCAGCTGTTCGTTGCCCAGCGCCGCCTTCGCCTTGGTATAGCGCGTCTCGCTCGCGCCGAGGCCGGTGGCGCCGGTCGCCGTCGCCGAAATGGCGTTGAGCGCCGCCGACAATCCGTCGCCGCTGGCCGCCGTGCCCGCCGCGAACATCGCCTCGATCGTCGCGGGATAGCTGGCCAGCGCCTTGGTCAGCACGGCGGTATCGACGCGCAACGTACCGTCGCGATTGGTCGCGACGCCGATTTCGGCCAGCGTGCGCGGGCTGCCATCGGTCGCGTTGGTCAGTGGCGTCAGCGTGAAACGCGACAGCGCGCGTTGCAGCGCGGTCGCCGCCGGGTCGGCACGCAGCGCGCCGGTGATCGGATCGGTCGCGGTCTTTACGCTGGCCAGCACTTCGTTGAACGTGGCGACGACGTTGGTCACCGCCTGGCTCAGCGCGTCGGTCGGCGCGCTCGATCCGATCGACGCAGCCACGCCGCCGGTCACGCTTTGCAGGTCCAGCCGGACCCCGGGGATAGCACCGCTGACGCTGTTGCTGTCGCGCGACAGCGCGATGCCGTCGACGGTCAGTTCGGCATTGCCCGCCTGCGTCGCGACCTGCGCGCCGCCGGCCCCTTGCGGAAATCCGACATCGAGCCGCGACAGCCGGGGGTCGCCGGTGGCGGTCAGGGTGAACGCCTGCGCCGCGCCGGTCGGACCTTTCAGGACGATGCGTTCGCCCTTCGCATCGCTCACCACGCTGGCGGTGACGCCGGCATTGGCGGCGGTAATTCGCGCGGCGATGCCCGACAGCGACGCACCGTCGGCGTCGGAGATCGTGATCGGCGGGATCGCCCGGCCGTCGGCGGCAAACACACCGTCGCCATCGACACTGCCGAAACTCAGTTGCAGCGTGCCGCTACCAAGGCCGGTGCCCGCCGCCACGCCTTCGCGCATCGCCGCGACCTGTCCGCTGGCCAGCCGCGAGACCTCGACGCGCGCGTTGATGCCGGTGAGGCGCCCGCCGGGCAGCGTGGTCACGCGGACCGCATTGCTGCTGCTGGTCGGCTGCGTCGCCAGCGCACCGCTCTTGACCAGCGTCGTCAGCGCGCCGGCGAACCCGCCAATGCCGCTCTTGACCTCGGCCAGCGCCGAAATCTGGCTGGTCAGCGTCTCCGACTGGTTCGTAAGCCGCGCGGTCTTGCCCGCGAACTGCGCGTCGACCAGGCTTTTGACCAGTGCGGCGGTATCGACGCCGGACCCGACGCCCAGCGCCTTGGGAATGTTGGCCGCCGCGCCCGAAGCCGCTGCTGCCGTGGTGCTGCCTGTCGTAATCGCCATCACCCGGTCCCGAACGCTGCTGTCATTGCATCAAGCGACCGGATGGCGCGGATCTTTAGGAGTATCATGATGCGATCTGGCCATTTTCGTCGAAGCGGGCACCGGTCGGCACGCTGACCAGCGGCTGGATACCGCCCGCCGCCGCATTCACGCCGAAGACGAACGCGAGGATGGTGGCGATGGCGAGGTACAGGTCGTCGCGCACCTCCTGCCCGTCGCGGCTGGTGTAATAGACCGCGCGCGCAAGCTGCGGATATTCGAGCACCGGCACCTGCAATTCGCCCGCCAGTTCGCGGATCGCCAGCGCGGTCGCGCCGCGTCCGCGTGCCACCACCACCGGCACCTGATCGCGCCCGCGATCATAGCGCAGCGCGACCGCGAAATGCGTCGGGTTGGTCAGCACGACATGCGCCTCGCCCACCGCCTTGCGGAAACCGCCCTTCAGTATCTCGTGCCGCCTTTGCCGGATCTGCGCCTTCACATGCGGGTCGCCGTCCGCTTCCTTATGCTCGTCGCGTACTTCCTGCTTGGTCATGCGCAACCGGCCCAGCCGCTGGATGATCGTCAGCGGCACGTCGATCAGCGCGATCAGCACCAGCCCGCCCGCCATCACGAACAACAGCGTCAGGAACGTGCCGCCCAGATCGCCGACCGCCCGTCCGATATCCGACGACACCAGCCCGACCGAGCTGTGCGCCGCCGATTTGAGCATGACATATCCGATCGCGCCGAGCAGCACGACCTTCAGCAGCGACTTGCCCAGTTCGGTCCAGCCCTGCGTCCCGAAGATGCGTTTCAGACCGGCGGCGGGGTTGATCCGCGATCCCTTGGGCGCCAGCGTCTTGCCGTTGAAGCCGATGCTGCCCAGCCCTGCCTGTGCGAGGATGCTGGCCGCGACCGCGAGCGCGAGGATGCCGCCCAGCGGCAGCGCCAGCTTCCACCCCGCCTCGATCAGTGGCCGCCACGGCTGGAAATCCTCGACATCGGCACGGCCGAAGCGGAAGCTGGCGGTCATCACCGCCTTGCACGCCGCGACCAACGCGGGGCCGAGCATCGCCAGCCACACGCATCCGGCAAGGATGACCAGCGCCGCGCCCAGTTCCTTCGACTTCAGGACGTCGCCGTCGTCGCGCGCCTTGTCTAGGCGCTTTTGGGTCGGGGATTCGGTCTTGTCGCCGCCAGCCTCGCTCATCCCAGCACCAGCGTCTGTGCGGCGTCGAGCGATTCACGCACGATCACCAGCATGTAATCGCCCATCGCGGGCATCGCGACGAACAGCGCGACGACCCCGACGAACAGGCTGGCGGGGAGGCCGACCGCGAACAGGTTCAGCGCCGGGGCCGACCGCGACAACATGCCGACGACAAGGTTCAGGCACAGCAGCAGGAACCCGACCGGCAGCGCCAGCAGCAGTCCCGCAAGGAACGCATAGCCACCGAACATCGCGATGTTCTGAAGCTTGCCCGGCGTCAGCCACGCATCGCCGGGCGGCAGCAGCGTGTACGACCGCACGATCAGGTCGATCAGGACCAGATGCCCGTCGAGCGACAGGAACAGCAGCGTCAGCAGCACCGACAGGAACGTGCCGAGCGCGGGGCTTTGCGCGCCGTTCTGCGGATCGACCATTGCCGCAAAACCGATGCCCATCGAAATGCCGATGACTTCGGATGCGATCAGCGGCGCGGCGAACGCGATCTGGAGCACGAAGCCCAGCGCAAGACCGACCAGCGCCTCGGCCGCGATGCTCAGGAACGTGGTCAGCGCGAACATTTCGGTCGGGATCGCGAAGGCCTGCGCATGCAGCACCAGCACCGCGATCGCGCCGGACAGCAGCACCCGCACCTGCACCGGCATCGCCACCGCGCCGAACACCGGCGCGACGACGAACGCCGCGCCGACGCGGATCATCGTGAACAGCAGCGCCCAAAGCTGCGGTTCGACCGCGAGGCCGAGACCTAGCATGCCATGCTGACTCGTGCCTGTACCCCGGCGAAGGTCGGGATACGGCCTCCGGCGGACGGACGCTCCATCCCACCCGGATCGTCACCCCGGCGCAGGCAGGGGTCGCTATCGGTCCATCGTCGCGGTGCCCACGAAGGCGACCCCGGCCTGCGCCGCGCTGACGTCGGTCGCCCGGTCACTTCACCAGATCCGGGATCCGTTCGAAGATGCTGGTCGTGAAATCGCCGAGCAGGCCGAGGATCATCCCTCCGAATACCGCAAGCGACACGCCGACCACCGCCAGTTTCGGTACGAACGACAGCGTCTGTTCGTTGATCGACGTCGCCGCCTGGATCATGCCGAGGATCAGCCCTGACAGCAGCGCGGGGATCAGGATCGGTGCGGCGACCAGCGCCAGCACCCACATCGCTTCGCGCGCGACGGTCATGAAATATCCAGCGTCCATCGGCCCTACCGTACGAAACTTGCGGCGAGACTGCCCATGGTCAGCGCCCAGCCATCGACCAATACGAACAGCAACAATTTGAACGGCAACGATATGATCGTCGGCGACAGCATCATCATGCCCAGCGACATCAACACCGTCGCCACGACCAGATCGATGACGATGAACGGCAGGAAGATCAGGAACGCGATCTGGAACGCCGTCTTCAACTCGCTGGTGACGAATGCGGGCAACAGGATCGAAAACGGCGTATCGGCGGGGGTCGCGATCGGGCCGGACTTCGCCATGTCGGCGAACATCGTCACGTCCTTCGTCCGCGTCTGTTTCAGCATGAACCCGTGCAGCGGCACGCCCGCGCGCTCGATCATCTGGGTCGAGGTCAGCTGACCGGCGGCATAGGGTTTCAGGGCGGTTTCGTTGATCTGGCCGATCACCGGGGCCATCACGAACAGCGACAGGAACAGCGACAGGCCGATCAGCACCTGATTGGGCGGCGTCTGTTGCAGGCCCAGCGCCTGACGCAGCACCGCCAGCACAATGATGATGCGCGTGAAACTGGTCATCATCAGCAGGATGCCGGGCAGGACCGACAACAGCCCCATGATGATCAGGACCTGCAACGACAGCGCCATCGGCGCGTCGTTCGCCCCGCCGAGCTGCCCCATCGCGCGGTCCAGCGCGTCGGCGGCGGTCGGTCCGGCGGGGGCGGGCAGGGGCGCGCCCTGCGCCATCGCGGGCACCGCCAGCACCAGCATCAGCAACAGCCCGACGATCGCGATCAGCGTTTCCACCCGCCAGTCGGCGCGCGCGCGCGGACGGCGCGGTACTTTCACCACGCGTGCCGTTGGCGCGACCGCGCTGGTCACTTGCCGTCACCCCGGTCCAGCAGCGTCACGCCGCTGCGGCTGACCGATACCAGCAGGTGGCGGCCCTGGAATTCCAGCACCGCGATCTTGGTGCCGGTCGACACCATCATCGTCTCGCGCACCTTGACCATCCGCTCGCCCTGGTTGCCGGGCATGCGCGCCTCCAGCCGCCGCCAGAGGTACAGGCATCCGATCATCAGGCCGCAGACCAGCGGCAACAGCACCACCAGCTTCAGGATGTACGACCACATCATCAGCGCGTGACCCGCTTTTCGGGGCTGACCAGTTCGGTCATCCGCACGCCGAACCGGTCGCCGACCGTGACCACCTCGCCGCGTCCGATCAGCGTGCCGTTGACGAACACGTCCAGCAGTTCGTTGGCGGCACGGTCCAGTTCGATCACGCTGGATTCGCCCAGCGCCAGCAATTCGCGCAGCGACAGCTGGGTCGATCCGATCTCGACCGTCAACCGGACGTCGACATCCTGCAACAGCTTGAAATTGGCGGCGAGCGACGCTTCGGCGGGAAAGCCGCCGGTCATGTCGTTCATTGGAAGTCCTCTTCGAATCCGGGGTCGATGGAATGGAGCCTGATCGCGGCCTGTCCGTTGGCGGTGCCGACCGTGCCGGTGCCCAGCCGCCGGTTGGCGACCCACACCGGCACCTGCGGCCCGAAGCTGATCGGGATGACGTCGCCTTCCTTCAGCTCCAGCAGCATGCCCAGCGACACGACCGGTTCGGCCAGCACCGACCGGACGGGCAGCTTGACCGTCATCACGGCGCGGGTCAGTCCGGCCAGCCAGCGCGGGTCGGGCACGGCGGTCTTGCCGTGAACCTTGGTCGTCAGTTGCGGGGCATGCGGCTTCAGCGCCGCGACCGGATATAGAATATCGACGAACGTCGACTGCCCCTCACCCGTCGACAGCCCGAACCGGGTGGCGACCACCGCATCCTCGCCATCGATCGCGCTCAGCATCGACGGGTTGGATTCGGGATTGCCGGGATCGAAACCGATGCCGGCCAGCGGTCCCCACGCTTCCGCCAGCGGCGCGGCGATCGCGCCGGCCACGCGGCGCAGCATCGCTTCGGCGGCGGGCGAGAATTCGGTCGGCAACGGCATCGGCGCATCGCCGAACCCGCCGAAGAACAGGTCCATTGTTTCCAGCAGGAATCCGCCGTCGATCACCACGATCGCGGGACTTCCCCCGGTCGACAGCGTCATCGGCACCCATGCCGTCAGCCCGGTCGCGCGCCGCGCCGCGCAATATCCCGCGAACCGGTCGACCTCGACCGGTTCGGCCCAGCTGCGCACCGCCCGCCGCAACAGCGGTTCGAACACGTGACGCAGCGACCGCGCCATCCGCGCCGACAGATGCTCGAACGCGTGCAGGTCGCCGAACGGATTGAGGTTCGCGACACCCAGCGACGGCACGTGCGATGCCGCCGGAGAGGGACGTTCGCGGTCGCGCCGATCGGCGGGGGCGGGGATGGACGGGCTGTTAACCATGCCCGGTCACTGAACGACGAAATTGGTAAAGTAGACGTTACCGACCCCGCCAAATCCCTCCTTTTGCTGCAAAACATCGTTGATTGCCTTCTTCAGGCGCAGCGCGAGCTGTTTCTTGCCCGCCACGTCGAACACCTGTTCCTCGGTCGTTTCGCCCAGCGCCATCAGGATCGACGATCGCACCGCGATCTCGTGCGTCTTCAGATTGTCGAGCACCTTGTGATCGTACGGGGTCGAGATGGCGACGCCGATCTGGACGAAATGCACGCTGTCGGCGAGGTTGGCGGTGAATTCCTTTTCCATCGCGTAATAGCTGGACGCATAGCGTTCGCCGCCTTCCCCTTCGGGGGTCGGCTTGCCGCCTTCGGCTGCCGCGCCGCCCTCGCCCTCGCCGCCGGACTCGCCGCCGCCTTCGCCGCCCTCGGCCGCAGCCTCGACCTGTTCGGACTTGGGCAACAGCTTGGGTTCGTCCTTGGCCGGTTCCTCGTCATGCTTGCCGCCGCCCAGCATGCCGGCCGAGCTGGCATACAGCCCCGCGCCGACCCCGCCGCCCAGCAGCACCAGCACGCCGACCGCCATCACGACGATCTTGCCCAGCTTGCCCTTCTTCTTCGCCGGCGCGACGCCTGGCGTTTCCTTGTCGCTCATATTCTGGTCCTTCAGGCGATGCGAACGTCATCGGTGGTGGGTTCGTCCGGCCGCGCGGGCGTGGCCACATGTGCCGGACGGGAACGGAAATTCTGTTGCGCCGGCGCCTCGCGGCGCGGCTGCTGCTGCGAATGCTGGCCGACATCGACCTGCATCGCGCCCAGTTTCAGCCCGCGCGCCTCCGCCAGTTCGACCAGCTTCGGCTGCGCATCGGCGAGCAGCCGGGCGGCGTCGGGATTGTCGCTGGCGAAGCGGACCTGCATGCCGTCGTCGCCGGGCTGGATCGACACCTCGATCGCGCCCAGCGCGTCGGGCGACAGGCGGATGCGCGTCGTGCCGCCGACCCCTTCGCTGCGCAGCGTCTCGATCCGGTCGATCATCCCCTGCATCCATGCGCCGTCGCGCGTATCGAGCGCGGGCCGGTCGGCGGCGGCGGTCGCGGCCACCGGACGCGGCGTGAGATCGATCGGGGCCGGCGCGGCGATCGTGCCGACGCTATCCCGCTCACGTTCGCGGCGATCGACCGGCGCGACGCCCGCCTCGCGCGGGGCAGCGGCGATGGCGATGCGCGGCGCGACGGCCTCGCCCATCATCTGCGGGCGGGGCGGCGTCGGTGGCGGCGGGACCGGTCCCGTCGTGCCGGCATCGGTCGGCGCGGCGGTCGGTCCGGCAGCAGAAGCGTCGGTGGTCGACGTGCCGGAAGGCAGCGCCCCGGCGATCGATGGCACCGCGATCATCGGTTCCACCAGCGGCGCGGACGCGACGACCGACGAAGCGACGACGACACGCGGCGCGACCGTTTCACCCGCCATCGGCGGACGCGACGCGGGATCATCGTGCGTTGCCGGGACAACCGACTCTGCGAACGAAGCCTCCGTCGCTGGCGTCGCGGCAGGCGGCGTCGCCACCGGTGCTTGCACGATCGGCAGTTGGATCGCGGCGTTGCCGACAACCGGCGCTTCGAACGGGAGGTCGGTGCCCCGCCGTGCGATCGTCTGTGTCTGGCCGGATCGTGAGGCACCGGACACGCCGCCGACCGGCGGACGCGGCGCATCGATCAACGGCAACGACGCGATCAGCGCGCGCAACGCGTCGTCGGGCATCGGTTCGCGATGCCTCGACGGTGGTGGCGCGACAGTCGGGCCGCCCGGAACCGGCACCGGCATCGTCGCCGTGGCGACCGTCATGGTCGGTACGACAGGCGCGTTGCCGACCGTCGACGGCGTAGCGAGGGCCGATTGTGCCGAGGACGTAGCGCCGGTCGATGCCGCCTGCCGCGTCGTGGCGGCGCGACTGGCCGCCACGATGGATGCGCCCGGCAGAACGGCGGAAGGCGCGGGGGATATGGTCGGAACCACTGTTGCCGCCGCAGCGACGGCGGACGACGTATTCGTCGGGGGATCGCCCGCCACGACAGCCGCACGCTCTTCCAGAGGCGAGCCGATGTTTGCCGCGCGCTCCACGATGCCTTCCGGGCGCACGCCCACATCGTTTGCGCGCGGGCCGGTGTCCGCTCCGATCGAGAGCGGATCGGGGGCAGGGCGATCGTCCGGCTTGCCGCTTATGCCCGGTTCGGGCGTCGCCAGTGCCGTCCGGTCCGCGACCGGCGTCGTCGGCAGGGACGCTTCTCCCCCAACCGGTGCCGACGGCCCCGTCGATGGAGCAGGTGCCGTGCGAACGTCGGTGGAGGCGGACCGCGGCGCATTGCCCACGGCCGCCGGAACAACCGAACCGGCCACCACGGGAGGCGGCGCGGCAAGCGGGATCGGCGCGGGAACGAACCCCAGCGTTTCGGGCGTCACGCCTGCCGGATCGACCGGCAAGCGTTTGCCGGGGACGGCGGCGACTTGCCGCGTTTCGCCATCGACACCGCTTTCCGACACGCCCAGCGCCGCCAGCAACGGCGCGAATGCCGGCGGCGTCGCAATGCGCGCGACCTTGCCCAATGGGATGGCGGCGATGGTCGAAAGGGTCGAAAGAAGTTGCATGGATCGTCCGTCGAAGCGTGTCGACGGACCGATCAGCAAGGATCGTGCCGTTTTGGACGGCGGACCGGCGGAGCATTTTCCATCGCCCGCAATTCGCGCAGCGCCTGTGCGGCATCGGCGCGTGCGATCAGCTTTTCGACCGCACTTTGATCGCGTCGCGCCTCCAGCGTGGCCGATTTCGCGCGCGCCAGTCCGTCATCGGCCTGCGCCACGCGCCGCTGCGCGATATCGACCGATGCGTGCAGCCGGTCCCGATAATGTGCGGACGCGTGCAGCGTCATCGCGGTCGTCGCTGGTGCCTTCACCGGCGCCACAGCGTGCGCCAACTGCACGATCCGGTCGTGCAACGCCATTTCATCGGCCATCCGCGCCGCCGCGCGGGCTTCGTCCGCCT
Source organism: Sphingomonas sp. CFBP 13720 (assembly GCF_014842075.1). Taxonomy (GTDB): domain Bacteria; phylum Pseudomonadota; class Alphaproteobacteria; order Sphingomonadales; family Sphingomonadaceae; genus Sphingomonas. The sequence goes on along the minus strand of NZ_JACYVA010000002.1, from coordinate 38,668 downwards.
GCGTCAGCCCCAGTTGCAGCGTACGGACGCGCAGAACGCGCGCGAGGCGCTTCGCCTTATCCGACATGACGCCGTTCCCGGCCCCGGCTGGCCGGGAGCAGGTCCAGCGCGCTACCCACCGAACACCCCGACCAGTTCGGACACCGCATCGGGCAGCGACACGATCTCGTCGGCGTCCTGCTTGATGAACTCCATCACCGCCGGATGCGCGGCCAGCGCGTTGTCGATCGCGGCATCGGTGCCGGGGCGATACGCGCCCATCAGCACCAGATCGCGATTTTCCTCGTACGTCGCCAGATGGCGGCGCAGCACCCGCGCGGCGGCAAGGTGCGGACGCTCCGCGATATCGGTCATCACCCGGCTGACCGACGGTCCCAGGTCGATCGCGGGATATACGCCGCGCTCCGCCAGTTGCCGGCTGAGCACGATATGCCCGTCGAGGATCGACCGCGCCGAATCGACCACCGGGTCCGAATTGTCGTCGCCATCGGCCAGCACGGTATAGATGGCGGTGATCGATCCGCCGGTGCGCACGCACGTGCCCGCCCGCTCGATCAGGCCCGGCAGCATCGCGATCGCCGATGGCGGATAGCCGCGCGCCGATGCCGGTTCGCCCAGCGCCAGACCGATCTCGCGCCCGGCATGCGCCACGCGCGTCAGCGAATCGAGGATCAGCAGCACCTTGCGCCCCTGTTCGCGGAAATGCTCCGCGATCGCGGTGGCGCGCAACGCGCCCCGAATGCGCAGCACGGGCGAATGGTTCGCGGGCACAGCGACGACCACCGATCGCTGGCGGGCATCGCCCTTCAGCTTGGTTTCCAGAAAGTCCGACACTTCGCGGCTGCGTTCGCCGATCAGGCCGACGACGACGACATCGGCCTGTGCGGCGCGGACCATCATGCCCAGCAGCACCGATTTACCGACGCCCGATCCGGCCATGATGCCGACGCGCTGCCCCTGACCGATCGTCAGCAGCCCGTTGATCGCGCGTACGCCGACGTCCATCGGCTCCAGCACGCGCCCGCGATCCAGCGGCGACTGCAATCGCCCCGCCAGCGGCCAGCGTCCGGCCCCCCGGATCGGTCCCTTGCCGTCGATCGGCTTGCCCGCGCCATCGACCACCCGGCCGAGCAGCGCGTCGCCCACCTCCGCCTCGCCCGGTGCGCCGCCCGGCCGCACCAGCGCGCCGGGAAGCAGCGGGGCGGGACCGCCGAGGTTCATCATCAGCGTGCGACCGTTGCGGAACCCGATCGCTTCCGCCTCGACATGCCCGCCGTCGCCGGTATCGACCTGGCACACGGTGCCGACCGGCAGCGACAGGCCGACCGCCTCCATCAGCAATCCGTCATAGGATGCCAGCCGCCCGGCGACCCGCGCCTTGGGGCGAAAGCCGTTCGGGGCCAGCGCGCCCAGATATTCGTCGGCGAAGCGGTTCAGCACGATGGCGGCACCGGCACGCGGTCGATCGCCGCGCCCAACTGGTCCAGCCACAGCGACGGCCCGTCCTCGACCACCGTCGATGCCGATTCAAGGACGAAGCCGCCCCGTTCGACCGCCGGATCGGTGATCGCGAACACCGCCTTGGGCAATTTGCCCTCGACCAGCGGCAGGTCGGCGGCATGCATCCGCAGGATCGCCGATTCCGCGCCGTCGGCCAGCAGTTCGGCGGCGGCGTCGATCCGCTGCGACAGGTGATTGGCCGACACGCCGATCTCGCCCACCAACTGGCGGACCAGCGTCATCACCGTGTGGCGCAACCGGTCGGCCATCGCGTCGCGGTCGACATGCGTCGCCTTGCCCAGCGCGTCGGCCAGATGCGCCAGCAACGCCTGATCGCGCGCCATCGTCAGTTTCGTCTCCGCCCCGGCAGCGGCCAGCCCCTCGGCATAGCCCGCCTCGTGCGCCGCCGCGATCGGGTCGGCGCAAACCGGTTCGACCATCGTCTGCGCCGCCGAAAACGGGTCCCAGCCCTCGGTCGGGTTGTGATCGGGATCGGCGGGGCGGAAATGCTTCGGCCCGTCGACTGGTGCGGACGGCGGCGCGGGCGTCACGCCGGTCGCCGCGAACCCGACCGGCGTGCCGAATGCGCGCGCCAGGATATCGGCGGCGGCGACATGGCGGCTGGCGAAGCCCGCGACGAAATCGCCCGATCCGGCGGCGAACGACGCACGATCCTCAAACATAATCGTCCTCGCCCCCGCCCATCATGATCGTGCCGTCCTTGGCCAGCTGCCGCGCGACGGTGATGACGCCCTTTTGCGCGTCCAGCACTTCGGTCAGCTTCATCGGCCCGCGTGCTTCCATCTCGTCGCGGATGCCGTCGGCGGCGCGTGCCGACATACAGCCGAGGAAACGCGCCCGTGCCGGCTCGTCCACGCCCTTCAGCGCGCGGACCAGCGTATCGCTGTCGACGTTGCGGATCAGCACGCCCAGATTCTTGTCGTCCATCTCCAGCAGGTTGTCGAAAACGAACAGCGCTTCCTCGATCGCCTTGGCCACATCGCGGTCGATCTTCGCGATCTTGGGCATCACCCGCGTCTCGGTCGCCTTGCGGCCCGACGACAGGATGCGCGCCGCGTCCTTGGTCCCGCCCAGTTGCAGCCCCGCCGACGACTGCCGCGCGCCCATCCGCCGCGACAGCATCGATTTCAGCGTCTCGATCGCTTCGGGCGTGATCGGTCCCAGCCGCGCGATGCGGTGCAGGATCTGCGGCTGGATCGCTTCGGGCAGGCTTTCCAGCACCTGTGCGGCGATGCCGGGGTCCAGATTGGCGAGCAGTACGGCGGCGATCTGCGGATGTTCGTCCTTGATCAGGCCGGCGATCTCGCCCGCGTCGAGCCAGTCGAGCAGGTCGATCGCGCACGCCGCTTCGGGCGGGATGATCCGCGCCAGCACGCTTTCCGCCTTGTCGGGGCCGAGGGCGCGGGTCATCATCGTTTCGATATGCGGGCGCGGGTCGAACCCGACCGCCGTCCGCTCACGCGCGCGGTCGACGAAATCGTCCAGCACCAGTTGCACGTCCGGCTCGCTGACGTCCGCCACCGCGAACATCGCCTTGCCCAGTTGACGCACTTCCTCCGGTTCCAGTTTCTGGAGGATCGCGGCGGCTTCCTCCTCGCCGACCAGCATCATCAATACGGCGGCGCGCTCGACGCCCGAATAAAGTCGCGCGGGTACGGTCACGATTTGCCGTCCGACTGGATCATGTCGCGGACCGCCAGCGCGGCGCGTGCCGGATTGTCGCGGGTGAAGCCGCGCACCAGCCCGACCCGGTCGTCATAGCTGCGTGCGCTTTCCAGCATTTCGATGCTGACCTGCGGCGGGGCGGCGGCGGTTCCGGCGGCGTCGCCATCGGGTCCGGCAAGGACGCCGCCCGTCGCCGCACCGGCGGTCTCCGGCGTCTCGCGCTTCTTCAGCAGCGCCTTGGCCATCGGCCGCACGCCGAGGAACAGGACCAGCAGCGCGATGACCAGCGCGGTGCCGTTGCGCGCCGCCATCGGCACCCAGTCGGCGTCATACCATGGCCGCGCCGCGACATCGGTGGCGGATGCGGAGAATCTGCGGCTGATGACCGTCACCTGATCCTGCCGCTGCGCATTATAGCCGACGGCGGCCTTCACCAGATCGTTGATCTGCTGGATCTCCGCGATCGATCGCGGCTTGCCGCCTTCGTTCTCGCGCAGCAGCACCGCGACCGACAGCCGGCGGATGCCGCCCGGTGCCTGCCGCGTGACCGATACTTCCTTCCCCAGATCATAGGCGCGGCTGAAATTCTCCGTCGTCTTGACCGGTGGCGTCGCGCCGGGCGCGGTGCCCGGCTGGACCGTCGCGCCCGCCGGACCCGGCGTGGCCTGCGCCAGCGTCGATGGGGCGGGGGGCGTGTTGCTCAACGCGCCGGGAATGCCGCCGGGGGTCTGCGCCTCGGGCGAATTGCCCTGCCAGTTGCCCTGTTCGGCGCGTACCACGCCCTGCTTGTCATAGCTTTCGCGCGTCGCCTGGCTTTCGTCCAGATCGACATCGGCCTGGATTTCCGCGCTGAAATTGCCCGCGCCCAGCAGTGGCGTCAGCATCGTGTTGAGCTGTGCGCGATACTTGTCCTCGATCCGCCGCTGATAATCGATCCGCGCATCGGTCGCGCCGGCATCGCCGCTGCCGTCGTTCGGTTTGGACAGCAACGCGCCCATCTGGTCGATGATCGTCACCTGATCGGGCTTCATGCCCGGCACCGACGACGCGACGAGGTTGACGATCGACCGCACCTGCGCCTGGCTCAGGCTGCGGCCGGGTTCCAACCGGACGATGACCGATGCCGAAGGCTGCGCATGATCGCGCACGAACACCGACGACTCCGGCATGGCCAGATGGACGCGGGCATCCATCACCGATTCGATCTCGCCGATCGACTTCGCCAGTTCGGTCTCACGTGCCTGACGCAGCCGTTCGCCTTCCACCGCGCGCGACACACCCATCGGCAACTGGTCGAGGATGGCATAGCCACCTGGCGCGGCCTTGGGCAGGTCCTGCCCGGCCAGCAGGATGCGGGCGCGGTGATAATCGTCCTCGCCCACGGTCACGCCGCCCGAATCGTCGACGCCGCTGTCGATGTTCGCGGCGGCCAGCGCGTCGACCACCGCCTGCTTGTCGCTGTCGGGCAATTGCGGGAACAGCAGGCGCTGCGGCGGGCTGGCCAGCGCCATCCATGCGATCGCGGCGGACAGGATCAGCCCGACCATGAAGATCATCGGCAGGCTGCGCTTGACGGCCGGCTGCTTCAGCATGCCGCCGATCTGGCTCAACGGGTTGGCGAAGCGGGTCGGGCCGATGGCCGTACCGCCGACAGGGGTCAGGGCGTTTTCCATATCAGACCGGCATGCTCATGATGTCCTTGTACGCGGACAATAACTTGTTCCTGACCTGCATCGTCGCCTCGAACCCGACCGACGCCTGCTGGCGCGCCATCATCACCTTGGCGATGTCGACGGTCTCGCCGCGTTCGTACATCGCCGACAATTCGCTCGCCCGGTTCTGCTGCGCGTTCACACCCTTCAGCGCGCCGGCCATCGTGTCGGCGAAGCTGGTGGGCTTCGCTGCCTCCGCGGCCGGGGCCGCGACCTGCATATTCGCCTTGGACAGCGCCTGATTGCGTTCGAGGATCTGCGCGCGAAGCTGCATCACCCGGTCGATGCCCATCGCGCCGCCCACGCCACCGACGCCGCTCATGCCGACACCGCGAGCGGCTGGGCCAACGGCTGGGCCATCGGCTCGCCCGCGTCACGCGCCTTGGCGAGGCGATAGCGCAGCGTGCGCTCCGAAATGCCCAGCCGCTTCGCGGTTTCGACGCGGCTGCCGCCGCATTCCTCCAGCGTGCGGCGGATCGCCGCGAACTCGTGGATCTGCACGATGTTGGTCAGCGTCCCCGCCGCCGGTTCCGCCGCGCGTGCCGCGACCGGTGCCCGGTCGAACACGATGTCCGCCGCCTCGATCCGGTCGCCCATGCCCAGCAGCAGCGCGCGCTGGATCACATTTTCCAGCTCGCGCGCATTGCCCGGCCAGTCGTGCTGCGCCAGCACTGCCAGCGCATCGTCCGAAAGCCATGGCAGTGTCGCCCGTCCGCCCGCATGGCGCACGATCATCGCCGCCGCCAGCGCCGGGACGTCGCCCGGCCGGTCGGCCAGTGCGCGCGTCGACAGCGGGAACACGCTCAACCGGTAATACAGGTCGGCGCGGAACCGCCCCGCCGCGACCTCGTCGTGCAGGTCGCGATTGGCGCAGGCGACGATGCGCACGTCGACCGGCTCCGCCTCGGTCGCGCCGATCGGCACGACTTCGCGCTCCTGCAACACGCGCAGCAGCTTGGCCTGCAACGGCAGCGGCAGTTCGGCGATCTCGTCGAGCAGCAGCGTGCCGCCATGCGCGGCGCGAAAGAAACCCTGTCCGGCGGCGGCGGCGCCGGTGAACGCGCCCTTCACATGGCCGAACAGCATCGCTTCCAGCATCGCTTCGGGCAGCGCGGCGCAGTTGATCGCCACGAACGGGCCGTCGGCGCGGTCGCTTTCGGCGTGAATGGTGCGTGCCAGCACTTCTTTGCCGGTGCCGGTCGGGCCGTTGACCAGCACGGTGATGTCGGCGGCGGCGACGCGGCGGGCCAGCGCGTGGAGCGCAAGGCTTTCGGGATCGGCGGCCACCGCTTCATGCCGGCCGCGCAGCAGCGCGGCGGCGAATGCGTGGCCCAGTTCGGTGTGGTTGTGCGAATAGGAGAGGCGGGCAGGGCGACCGGCGGCGAACGGCGTCGCCGAAACGGGTCCGTCGGCCAGCACCAGCGTGCGCTGTGCGATCGGCGGGACTTCGCCTTCCATCACCAGGAAAACGTCGCCGGCCTGCGGCTTCTGCCCGGCATTCGCCAGCGCAAACCCCTGCGCGCGCAACGACGACACGAGCGTGAAGCGCGTGGCCAGTACGGCGGCGGATGGATAGAGCGATCGCATCGGTTTCGAATTCTCCCTGAACGATTCCCTCTTGCCGTATCGCTGGTTAACCCCCGGTAAAATGGACGCCATTTTGGCTCTGTATTCCGCGTACGCAGCGCGCGCGTAGAAAAAGTTCCCGCGATCCGGCTGCAACTCGTCGCATTTTTCCCGCTAAATATCGGCGGGACCCGGTCGTTACTCCTGATGGCAGCTTCGTTCCCGATCGCTTCAAAGGGGGGATGCGGGGCGCTGATACAGACTGGAGAAATTACCATGACCGTCATCGGTACCAATATCGGCTCGCTGCGCGCAGCCAACGCCACCACGTCGGCCAGCGAAGCACTCAAGTCCTCGATGGAACGCCTGTCGACCGGCAAGCGCATCAATTCGGCGAAGGACGACGCCGCCGGCCTGGCGATCGCCAGCCGCATGACCAGCCAGATCAAGTCGATGAACGTCGCGATGCGCAACGCCAACGACGGCATCTCGATGGCGCAGACCGCCGAAGGCGCGCTGGGCGAAGTCACCAACATGCTGCAGCGCATGAAGGAACTGGCGACCCAGTCGGCCAACGGCACGCTGGGCGCGTCGGAACGCAAGGCGCTTCAGGCCGAAGTATCGCAGCTCACCGCGCAGATCGACGACATTTCGAAGACCACGAACTTCAACGGCATCAACCTGCTCGACGGTTCGGCCAAGGGCGTGACGCTCCAGACCGGCACCAATGCAGGTCAGACGATCGCCGTGTCGCTCGCCGGCACGTCGACTGCCGACCTTGGCCTGACCGGTGCCGGCACGGGTGGTCAGGTGACGACCGGCCGGGTCAATACCAGCCCGGCTCCCAGCGCCATCGACGACGTCCTGCTGAACGGCGTCGCAGCGTTCAAGACGGGAACGCTTCCGGTGGCGACGAAGGGTGCGGCTGGCCTGGCCGACGCCATCAACGCCAACACGACCGCGACCGGTGTGACGGCCAAGGCATATAACGAAGTCCAGGGCACGGCCCCGACCGGCACCAGCTGGGCCAGCGGCGACCTGAAGATTTCGGTCGACGGCGGCACCGCGGTCGACGTGGGCGGCGCGACCAGCCTCGAACAGCTGGTATCGAACATCAACCGCGACGTCGGTGGCGTCACGGCATCGATCAAGGACGGCAAGATCGTCCTCGCCAACGACACCGGCAAGAGCATCTCCGTCACCGAAGGTTCGGGCACCGGCGGCGCGGCGAAGGCCGGCTTCACGTCCGGCGCGGTCAACCAGGGCTATGTCGCGCTCAGCACCACCGACGGCAGCGCCCTCAAGATCAGCAGCAGCGCCACGGCCGGCGCAACCACCGCGACCGAATTGCAGAACCTCGGCCTCAACGTGACCAGTGCCGACGGCACCGGCATCAAGGGCACCGTCGTCAGCAACTCCAAGTTCGAAGCCAGCGACAAGCTGTCGATCAACGGCATCGCGATCGGTGGGTCGGCGGATGAGTCCGCAGCTGCCAAGGCGGCGGCGATCAACGCCAAGTCCGCCGATACCGGCGTTACCGCCACGGCGGAAACGAAGGTCACCGTGACGCTGGCACCGGCGAACTACGGCGCGACCTCGACGATGACCGTGAACGGCAAGACGATCAACCTTACCGCGAACAAGACCCTCGATTCGATCATCACCGACATCAACGGTTCGGGTGCCGGCGTTACGGCAAGCGCGGACGAAAAGGGCAAGCTGGTCATCACGTCGTCGTCCGGCGCCAACGTGACCGTCGCGAATGGCGTCGGCACGGGCGTTTCGGCACTGGCGGATGCGGGCGGCAATGTCGTCACCGTCGGAAACGCGGCGACCGGCTCGCTCCAGTTGGTCAGCAAGGATGGTTCGTCGGTCCGTATCGAAGGCGACGGCGCGACCAAGATGGGCCTTGCCCAGCAGGGCAGCACGGCGGCGGCCGCCACCGGTACGAAGCTTTCGATCGAAACGGTGGATGACGCGAACAACGCCATGGCCAAGATCGACGCGGCGCTCGACCAGATTTCGGCGACGCGCGGCGATCTGGGTGCGGTGCAGAACCGGCTGCAGGTCACGGTCAACAACCTGACCACCACCTCGTCGAACCTTCAGGAAGCCCGCAGCCGCATCGAGGACGCCGACTTCTCGGCCGAATCGACCGCACTCGCCCGGGCGCAGATCTTGAGCCAGGCATCCACCGCGATGCTGGCACAGGCAAACCAGTCGCAGCAGGGCGTGCTCAAGCTGCTCGGCTAACCGTAGTTCCGGTTCCGGCGACCCCCCCTTGAAGCGGCGGCGGGACCGGACCAAACTCCCGGCAACGGGTATCCCCGGCAACCTTATGGTTGCCGGGGTTTTTTGTGCCGGTTCGCCGGTTCGCCGGTTCGCCGGTTCGCCGGTTCGCCGGTTCGCCGGTTCGCCGGTTCGCCGGTTCGGGCGTGAGTCGGGCGTGTGTGCCTACGGTCGTTCTAGGCGCGGTATCGGTGCGCTTTCCTACAGCGCCGCCATCGGATACCATCCCGACTGTCTTTGAAACCGTCGATCGCGCGCCTGTGCGCTGCACCTTCAACCGGCGAGGTACGATACGGATACACATACCCGTTCATGCTGAGGTGCGACTGAGCGAAGTCGAAGGCGCCTATCGAAGCACCCTCGAAGTCGTTCGCTGCCCGATAGCTACCCAGCCTGAACGGTCACGCATCCGCAAACTGCGCACGAGTGTGACCTTTGTGACCTTTGGCCATGAAAAAAGGCCCGGACGACACCGCCCGGACCTTCTTTCTATAGCAATGACAGGATGTTACCCCTGTCGGGCCAGCGCTTTGCGCAATCGCTCATGCGCCGCCTTCTTGATCTGGCAGATGCGCGCCGAACCGACGCCCAGCACCTGTCCGATCTCTTCCAGGTTCAGTTCCTCGACATAATAGAGCTGGATGACCAGCGCCTCGCGTTCGGGCAGCGCGGTGATCGCCTCGATCAGCGCGGTGCGCAGTTCGCCTTCGGCCATCGCCTCGAACGCATCGGGGCCGTCGTCCATGAACCACGGTGCCTCGTCCGAATACAGCTCGTCGATCGAATCGAATTGCAGTGCCTGCACGTCGGCATAATCCTGTCGCAGCCGGCCGATCGGTACGCCCAGCCGGTCGGCGATTTCCGCCGGCAGGGGCGCGCGGCCCAGTTCGTGGGTCAGCGCCGCGACCGCTTTCGCATAGTCGCGCCGCCGCTTCATCGCTCCACGGCTGATCGTCGCCTGCCGCCGGAGTTCGTCGATCATCGCGCCGCGCAGCCGCGTCGCCAGATATTGTTCGAACGTCACCTGCCCACGATCCTCGAACATCGGGACCGCCTCGACCAGCGCGACCAGCCCGACCTGCACCAGATCCTCGACGTCGATCATGCTGCTCATATGGCCGTGGACGTGCCACGCAATGCGGCGGACCAGCGGCAAATGCCGGCGGATCAGCGCGTCGCCGTCGCCACCTGGGCGGGCGGTGCGGGTATAGACCGGCGGGAAGAAGGGCGCGTTCATGCGGCGAGTGCCTCCGGTGCGCCGATCACGGCGACGACTTCGACGGCCTTGTCCTCGGGAACCTCGAAGAAGCTGAGGACCGGCGTGTCCGGCAGACAGGTGCGTACCAGCTTGCGGATCGCCACGCGGATCGCGGGCTGCACCACCAGCGCGAACGGCTTGGCCTCCGCCATCAACGGTTGCGCGGCGTGGCTCAGCGCATCGACGATGCGGCGGCCCAGATCCGGCTCGATCGCGTTGCGGCGCGACGGATCGGCACGCATCGCCTGTCCCAGCAACGCTTCCAGCTGACCGTCCAGCGTCATGACGCGCAACGGTTCGCGCACCCCGCACAGCTTCTGGATGATCAGCGCGCCCAGTTGCGGGCGGATCAGTTCGACGATCTCGTCGCCGTCCAGCGTGCGCTGCGCCGTCACCGCGATCGCGGCGGCGATGCGACGGAATTCCTTCAGCGGGATGTTCTCCGACAACAGCGCGCGCAGCACCTGCGTCAGCGTGGTCAGCGACAGCGGCTGCGGGCACAGCGACGCGACGAGGCTGGCGGCGCGGTCCTTCAATCCGTCGAGCAGCGCCTGCACCTCGTCCGGCCCCAGCAGGTCGGCGGCGTTCTGGAGCAGCATGTGGTTCAGATGGGTGGCGATCACCGTGCCGGGATCGACCACGAGATAGCCCGAACCGGTCGCCACGTCGGCGTCGTCGGGCTGGATCCACACCGCGTCGAGGCCGAAGGTCGGGTCCTTCGCGGCCTTGCCGTCGAGCATCCCGATCGCCTGACCGGTGTCGAGCGCCAGCATCTCGGTCGCCGACGCCACGTCCTCGCCCACCACCACGCCGCCGATGACGATGCGATAGGTGAACGGCGGCAGGTTGATGTCGTCGCGTACCCGTACCTGTGGGACGACGAAGCCCAGATCCTTCGACAACTGGCGGCGCACCCCGGTGATGCGGCCCATCAGCGGCGCACCCTTGCGCTCGTCGACCAGCGGCACGAGGCCATAGCCGATGTCGAGCATGACATGGCACGTATCGCTGACTTCTTCCCAGCCGATCTGCGACAGGTCGGTGGGTTCGGGCATCGGCGGGGGCGGGGGCGGAGCGGTCTTCGCCTTGCTCAGCTTCCATGCCGCGAAGCCCGAAATACCGGCGGCGGGCGCAAGGACGAGGAACGGCATGCCCGGCAGCATCGCCAACAGGCCAAGGATGCCCGCGACCGGTGCCCATGTGCGATGCGACGCGAACTGCGAACCGATCTGCCCCGCCAGATCCTGTTGCGAGGTGGACGTGACGCGGGTGACGATCGCGGCGGCGGCGATCGACAGCAGCAGCGACGGCACCTGCGCCACCAGTGCGTCGCCGATCGCGAGCAGGACATAGGTCTGCGCCGCCTGGCCCACCGCCATGCCGTGGCTGACCACGCCAAGGATCAGCCCGCCGACGATGTTGATGGCAAGGATCAGCAGGCCGGCGACCGCATCGCCCTTCACGAACTTCGACGAACCGTCCATCGCGCCATAGAAATCGGCTTCGGCCCCGGTTTCGATCCGCTTGGTCCGGGCATCGTCGGGGGTGATGAGGCCCGCGTTCAGATCGGCGTCGATCGCCATCTGCTTGCCCGGCAGCGCGTCCAGCGTGAAGCGCGCCGACACTTCGGACACGCGCCCCGCGCCCTTGGTCACGACGATCATGTTGATGATGATCAGGATCGCGAACACGAACAGGCCGACGACATAGTCGCCGCCGATCAGGAAGCTGCCGAACGCCTCGATCACATGGCCCGCCGCCGCCTCGCCCTCGTGCCCGTGGACCAGCACGACGCGGGTCGACGCGACGTTCAGCCCCAGCCGGAACAGCGTCGCGAACAGCAGCACGGTCGGAAAGGCGGAGAAGTCGAGCGGCTTCTGCGCGTTGAGCGCGACCATCAGCACCGCGATCGAGATCATGATGTTCATGACGAAGAATACGTCGAGCAGAAAGGCCGGGATCGGCACGACCATCAGCAGGACGAGCAGCAGGATCGCGCCGGGCAGCGCCGAACTGCGCAGCGCCGGAAGCAGGGTGCGTGGGTTGGTGAGTTGCGCGAACATCAGGCGGTCCCCAGCCGGGCGAGGATCGAATAGGCCAGCCGTGCCGATTCAGGCGTCGGGCGATACAGCGATGCCATCGCGGTCGGGGCGGACGGACCGCGCACGACATTCAGATTGGCCAGCGTCGTCGCCAGCCATGCCTCGTCGCCGCCCTGCGCCTCGCTGCCCACCACGACGTCGCCGTCGAAGCCGAAGCGCTGCACGGCGGGCTGCATCGTCGGCATCGGTGCGCCGCCGACCGCCTGCGCGCCGCGATCCAGTTTCGCGGCGAACCGGTCGTAGATTTGCGACAGCGAGCGCGGCTGACCGCCTTCGCCGAAAAAGATACCGCGATTGGCACGGGCGGCGGCGGGGAACATCGCCGCGCCCGACCGGTCGGGGCTCGCGTCCATTGCCGACAGGAACTGGCGTGCACCGCCGAGGCCGAGGAAATGCGCCATGTACAGGTCGGTGCCCGTCGCCTCGCGGCCCAGCGATCCTTCCAGCGACGCCTTGTTATCGGCGGCATGTTCGGCGGCCATCAGCGACGCCGCCTGCGGATCGTTGCGCAGGTTCAGGATCGCCTGCCGCGTCGCACCGTCGGCGACATGGTAACGGCCGTTGCTGCCCTGGCGGATGCTGTCGGCCGCCCATGCCATGCCGTGTTCGCCGCCATGCGCCTTGACCACGCCCAGCCAGCTTTGTTCGACGAACTGGTACAGCCCGCTCGCGGAGGAGGTGGCGGCGCGCGCGTTGGACCGCAGGCCGCTTTCGACCTGTGCCTGTCCCAGCAGATAGTTGAAATCGACGCCGGTCCGCGCACTCGCACGGGCGATCGCGCTGTGAACGGAGCTTCTGGTTTCGACTGGAACGACACTCATCGTGCTGTGCATTTCTTCCCTGGTTCGGGAAGGTCACAGCAAGGCGCGTGCCAGTTTACGTCGGGCGTTGCCGGTCAGGCGGAATATGCCATCCGCATCGGTGCAGCGGCAATTCCCGGCCGGTATGCCGGCAAGCCGCCGCCGCCCAGCTGGTCGATCCGCCGCCGCACGTTCGCGGCCATCAGGTTGACATAGATCCGCGCGGTTTCGTTCAGCCGCTGTGCCTCGCCCGCCAATCCGCGCAGTTCTTCGTCCAGCGGCTGGTCGTCGTTCGCGGCGACGGCTTCGACACCGGCCAGCTTGGCGGCGGTGGCGCATTCCAGCGCGGCGATATCGCTGGTCTGCAACGCGGCGATCTCCGCATGCAGGCTGTCGATCAGGTGGATCAGGGCGTCACGCCTTGTCATTGCTGGTCCAGTCGAGGCGCAGCGCGATCAGCCGGTCGGCGATCGTCGCGGGGGATAGGGGAAAACGGCCTTCCTCGATCGCGCGACGGATCATCGTGATCCGCTGCGGATCGGTCGGCGCCACCGACGACAGGGTCGAGGCAACCGTCGTGCCGCCACCACTGGCGGCCGACGCCGCGGCCTCCGTCGCCATCGGCCGTACCGGCATTTCGGCACGCGCGATGGTGCGCTGCCCCACTGACATTACCGGCTTCGTACCGATCGGATCTACCATGTCCCCGTCCTTCGCGAACTGCTGACAAGGGAGATAACGGCCGCGCGGCGGGGTTGTTTAGGAAAAAATTATCGGTTGCCATTCAACGCTCGAATCCGGGCAGCATCGCGCGCCCCGCCTCTACCGCCACCGCCTGGATCGGGGGCTTGGCAGGATCGACCCGCACCAGCAGCCGGCCGCCGGCGGGGGCGTCACCCATCGCCGTGCCTTCGCGGGTAATCGCGAAGCCGGCTGCCCCCGCCTCGACCATGATCGGATCGCCGCGTCGGATCACCGGCACGGGCTTGGCGGGCGCTGCCGTAACCGCAGCGGGGACGGCGGCGGAGGCTACGACGGCACGCGGCACCGCGCGGCGGATGGGGACATACAGCTTCCACACCGGGGCCATGCAGTGGATGACGACCGCGTCCTGCCGGTCCGACAGCCATCCGAACTGCGGCATCGCGCAACTCGCCAGCCGCAACCGGGAATCGACCGGCATCTGTGCGCCGCCCTCGGTTCCGATCGCCGCGCCGGTGAACTGCGCGACTGCCCGGTCGAGTTGTGCGGTGCTCTGAAACCCCTGCGCTGCGGCAGAGGTCGCAAGGACGAGCGAAAGGATCAGCGGGCGGATCATCGGGATACTCCGTTCGGGTCGGCGGCAACCGGCGCTTGCCGGACGGCAACGGCTTGCCGGTCGCCGGCATAGCCAAGATCGATATGGACGCCGCGCTGTCCGGTGCGCGGTGCGGCGAAGCCGATCCGGTCGGCCGGCGCCGCTCCCCGCATCACCAACAGCGCGGCGACGGCGCGGGCGCGATCGGTCGCGAGGATCGCGGCGCTGCCGGTCGCGGCATCGACATCGCCATCGGTCGCCCCGGCCAGCGTCACCGCGACACGCGGATCGCGCGCGGCAGAGGTCACGAACGCCACCGCCTGCGCGGTATCGGCGGGCAGGGCGGCGGAACCGGGCGCGAACCCGCCGACCATCCCGAAATCGACCGGCATCGGCGCGACCGGTGCGGCATCGAACCCTGCGCGGATGCCCGCCGCGATCGCCGGTCCGTCCAGACGCTGCGTCGCCTGAAGGAACACGAAGAACCCGACCAGCAGCAGCGCCAGATCGGCCAGCGTCGTCAGCCACAGCGGCCGTCCGGGCGGCGCTTCGAACCGCGCCATGCTCATGCCGCGGCCTCGCGCAGATAGGGTTGCTCGCGCCGTGCCAGCGCGACCAGCGGCGCGATCAGCCGCGCGCGCTCGAACGCCTCGATCCGGGCGAGGCGGCGCAACCGTCCCGCCACCGGCATCCCGACCAGCGCCGCCAGCACCGCGCCGTACAGCGTCGACAGCAACGCGACCGCCATTGCCTGTCCGATCGCGGCGGGATCGCTCATCGCCATGAACATCCGCACCAGCCCGACCAGCGTGCCGACCATCCCCAGCGCGGGGGCCAGCTCGGCCAGCGCGCTCCACAGGTCGGCGGCGGCCAGATGGCGTTCGGCGCGGGCATCGATCCGGTGCCGCACCAGTGTCTCGACCACGTCCGGCCCCGCGCCGTCGACGATCGCGGCGATCGCGGCGGCGGTATCGGGATCGGCGATCCGCGACCGGTCGAGCCGGACCACGCCGTGGCGCTGCGCGATTCGCGCAAGGGCGGCCACCTGCGTCAGGCAGGGTTCGGCGGAGAAGGGTGCCCGCCCCAGCGCCCCGATCGCGCGTACGCCGCGGGAAAGGTCGGATAAGGGCGTGCGGATCAACAGCGCGACCAACGTGCCGCCAACCACGAACAGCGCGGCGGCGGGATCGGCATAGGGAGAAAGCTCGAACGGCGTCATGCCGGTCGTACTGCAAGGGCGATGCCAGTTTGCGTGCGGCAATCGCTTGCCGGGTGGCGTTGCCGCTTGCCGGGTCGGGTAGGCGGATATGCTGAACCGTCGCTCGCGAGCGTTCGTAGGTCTTCCCTTCCTTCCGTCCTTCCCTCTCTTTTCCCTTCCGACGCCTTCCGCCTTCCGCCCTCCGCCTTCTCCGGGAAGGCGGTAGGCGAAGGCCGCCACGCCACGTTCGTACCCGCCCGAACCGCCGCAATCCGTCCGCCGCCGGCAAACTGGCACGCTGCTTGCTGATCCTCACCCGACGCGCATTCCGCGCGCCGGGACGATCCGATGGCCGAAAATTCCCTGTTCGGGGTACATGGTGCAGCATTGCAGGTGCGCGGACAGCGCATGGGGCTGCTCGCGTCGAACATCGCCAACGTGTCGACGCCGGGTTTCAAGGCGCGCGATATCGACTTCGATGCGGCGCTGGCGGGGGTGGAGCGTGGCGGCGATGCCGATGCGACCATCGCCGGACACACGCTGTACCGCCGGCCGCTGCAACCCTCGATGGACGGCAACACCGTCGAGCTGACCACCGAACAGACCGCCTTCGCCGAGAATGCCGTCGCGTATCAGACGACGCTGGCGTTCCTGAACGGGCGCATCTCGACCATCACCCGCGCGCTCAAGGGAGAATAGCCGATGCCGGGACCGCTCAACATCTTCCAGGTCTCCGGCCGCGCCATGTCGGCGCAGCTGGTGCGGATGAACACCACCGCGTCCAACCTTGCGAACGCCAGCGCGGTCGCGACGACCGAGGACGCGGCCTATCGCACGATGAAGCCGGTCTTCCGCACCAGTTTCGACCGGGCCAGCGGCCTTGCCACGGTCGACGTGGCACAGGTCGTCACGGCGGGGGAGAACCCGACCAAGCGCTACGATCCCGGCAACCCGATGGCCGATGGCGAAGGCAATGTGTGGGACAGCGCGGTCGATGAATCGCGCGAGCTGGTCGACATGATGGAGGCCGCGCGCGGCTACCAGAACAATGTCGAGGTCATGTCGACCGCCAAGACGCTGATTACCGAAACCCTCCGGCTGGGACGATAGGCCTTGAGCTATGAAACCACGATCGCCGGGCTGGGCATCCAGCGCACCGGCACCGACGCCACCTCGACCTCGAAACTGGGCCAGCGGTCGCTGGGGCAGGAGGACTTCCTTGCGCTGATGACCGCGCAGATGAAGAATCAGGACCCGTTCGAACCGGTCGACAATACCCAGATGGTCGCCCAGATGGCGCAGTTCTCGTCGCTGGCGGGCATCACCGAAATGACGTCGACGATGCAGGCGATCGCCGGCAAGCTGGGCGCGACATCGTCGTCCGACGCGCTGTCGTGGGTCGGAAAGACCGTGCTGACGCCGGGCGGCACCGCCTATCCGCGCAGCGACGGCGGCGTGACCGGCGCGGTCGAGATCGACGGCGACGCCGCCGCGATCGACCTGACGATCACCGACGCGGGCGGCAATGTCGTGCGGCAGGTCGCAATGGGCGCGCGGCCGAAGGGCAGCGTGGCCTATGACTGGGACGGCACCACCGATGGCGGCGAAGCGGCCGGCGCCGGCCCCTATACCATCACCGCGACCGCATCGGCGGCGGACGGCAAGCCCGTGGCCGCGCGCAACCTCGTCTGGGCACCCGTCACCTCGGTGACACTGACCGGCGGCGCGCCGGTGCTCAGCGTCGCGGGCCTTGGACAGGTCGCGCCCGACGCGGTCCGTCAGGCCGCCTGAAACGATTCCACCGATCTTCCAAACCAACCCCTTTCGTCTTTCTGGAGTAACCCGATGTCCTTCTACACCTCGCTTTCCGGTCTCAAGTCCGCGCAGAACGACATGGCGTCGATCAGCCACAACCTCGCCAACGTCGCCACCAGCGGCTTCAAGAAGAGCCGCGCGGAGTTCGCCGACGTCATCGCCAGCAACTTCACCCGCTCGCCGACGCAGATGATCGGGTCGGGCAGCGTGATGAAGGCCAATCGCCAGCAGTTCAGCGAAGGCAGCATGATCCAGTCGTCGGGCGCACTCGATCTGGCGGTGTCGGGCGACGGCTTCTTCGCGGTCAAGAATGCCGGGGTCGGCAGCGGGGTGAATTATACCCGCAGCGGCGCGTTCCGGGTCGATGCCGACCAGTATGTGACCGATAAGCAGGGCAACCGGCTCCAGATCTACCGCGTCGACGGATCGGGCAACCTGATCGGATCGACCATGGGGTCGCTGACCGATCTTCGCCTGCCTCCGGCGGCGGGCGATGCGAAGGCGACGACGGCGGTCGCGCTGGCAGTGAACATCAATGCGAAGGCCAGCGTGCCGGCGACGGCGGGCTTCGACCGGTTCGACGCCACCAGCTATAACCAGTCGACCACGACCACCGTCTATGACGCGGGCGGGAACCCGATGGCGATGACCAGCTATTTCAAGCGGACGACCCCGCCAGTCGATACCGTTCCCGGCGCACCCGCCGACCTGTCGGGCGAATGGTCGGTGTACAGCTTCATCGGGGACCAGCCGTTGCTGGCGGGCACCGATCCGTCGGTCACCATGACGTTCGACACGTCGGGCGCGCTGACCGCACCGGCGGGTACGACCACCTTCGCCTCGTTCATGCCCGCCAGCGGCGTGGCGGAACAGCAGCTCACGCTCTCGCTGGCGGGCAGCGGGTCGCAGGCCACGCCGTTCCGCGTCGGCAACCAGACGCAGGACGGCATCGCGATCGGCGAATTGCAGGGCGTGACCGTGGACGATCGCGGGCTGGTCAAGGCCAGCTATTCCAACGGCGAGGTCAAGACGCTGGGACAAGTCGCGCTGATCCAGTTCGCCAACCCCGCCGGCCTGCGCCAGCTGGGCGACAGCACGTGGAGCGCGACCGGCGTGTCGGGGCAACCGGTCGCCGGCGCGTCGGGCGACAGCGGGTCGGGATCGATCAAGTCCGGCATGATCGAAGGATCGAACGTCGACATCACCGAAGAGCTGGTCGGCCTGATCGCGGCACAGCGCAGTTTCCAGGCGAATGCCAAGGCGCTGGATACCGCCGGACAGATTTCGGAATCGATCCTGAACATCCGTTCCTGATCCTGAACTGGCATGACCCTTGCTGTGAAGCAGGGGTCATTGGAGGAAGAACGCCATGGACCGGTTGGTCTATACCGCATTGTCGGGGCTCAAGACCCATTTGTCGTCGCAGGCGACGATCGCGAACAACATCGCGAACGCATCGACGATCGGGTACCGGTCCGACCGCGTCAATTTCGAACGGCTGCTGCTGAAGGGCAACAATCAGGAGTTCGAGACGCGGTCCCCGGCGGCCGAGGAGGTTGTCGACTTCGACCGGCGCGCGGGCACCGTCGTCGCGACCGGCCGGCCGCTCGACATCGCGGTGCATTCGGATTCATGGATCGCGGTCCAGGCATCCGACGGCACCGAAGGCTATACGCGGCGCGGAGACCTTCAGGTCACGGTCGCGGGCGTGCTGGAAACCGGGGACCATTTCCCCGTCATGGGCGCGACCGGGCCGATCACCGTTCCACCGCACCAGTCGATCGAGATCGCCGAGGACGGTCGCGTGCTGATCGTGCCGCAGGGCGCGGCACCCGGCACGCCGGCCGAGGAAGTGGGGCAGGTCAAGCTGGCCAGCGCGAACGGCACCAACACCGCGAAGGGTCTCGACAATCTGCTGAAGGTCGTCGGCGGCGGGGTCCTGCCGTCCGATATGACGGCGCGGGTCCGTTCGGGTTCGCTCGAACAGTCGAACGTCAACCTGACCGAGGCGCTGGTCGACATGATCGAGAACCAGCGCAGCTACGAAGTACAGGCGAACATGCTCAAGGAGGCGAAGTCGATGGACGAAAGCGCCGCCAATCTGATGCGCGTCCAGGCATAAGGGGTCCAGAACCATGGCAAATGCGGCAATGCACATCGCGCGTACCGGGCTGGATGCCCAGAACATGCGCATGCGGGTCATCTCCAACAACCTCGCCAACGTCAACACGACCGGCTTCAAGCGCGACCGCGCGGCGTTCGAAACGCTCAGCTATCAGGTCGTGACCGCCGCCGGATCGCAATCGACGCAGGAATCGCGCTACGCTACCGGGCTTAGCCTCGGCACCGGCGTGCGGGTACAGGGCACGGCGCGGATCGATACGCAGGGGTCGATGCAGACCACCGGCAACAGCCTCGACCTCGCGCTCGACGGCGACGGCTTCTTTCAGGTGCAGCTCCCCGGCGGCGGTCTCGGCTATACCCGCGCAGGCAATTTCTCGCGCAGCGCCGAAGGGCTGCTGGTCACCAGCGAAGGCTATCAGGTGATGCCCGGCCTGACCGTGCCCGAAGGCGCGACGCAGATCACCATCGGCGGCGACGGCACCGTCTCCGCCACCGTCCCCGGCCAGAACGAGGCGCAGGCATTGGGCCAGATCCAGATCGCGGCGTTCCCCAACTCGGCGGGGATGCAGGCGACCGGCGACAATTACCTGATCGAAACCGCCGCCAGCGGCGCGGCCAATCTGGGCATCGCCGGACAGGACGGACGCGGACAGGTGCGGCAGGGGATGCTGGAGGCGTCGAACGTCAACGTGGTCGAGGAACTGGTCGACATGATCGAGACGCAGCGCGCGTACGAGGTCAATTCCAAGATGATCTCTGCCACCGACGAGATGCTGAAATATGTCAACCAGAACATCTGACATGGTTTGTCGCGCGCCTCTGTGGTGGCTTTGCGGGCTGCTGGTGCTGGGCATGGCAACCGGCCCGGCAACCGCGCGCCCCCTGTTCGGCAAGAAATTGCCGCCCGAGGATTATACCGCGACCCGCCCCGCACCCCCCGTCGCGCCGGTCGCTACCGGCGCGATCTTTCAGGCGGAACAGGGCTATGCCGCCCTGTACGAAGGCTGGCGGGCGAAGCGCGTCGGCGATCCGCTGACGATCGTGCTGGTCGAACGGACGACGGCGTCCAAATCGGCGGCGTCGAAACTCGACAGCGGCGGCGGCTTCTCGGTCACGCCGCCGTCGGCCGGCCCGATCACCTTCGATCCGAACATCGCCCGCGCGTCGGGCAAGCGCAATTTCAACGGCGGCGGATCGGCCGATCAGGCCAATGCACTGTCCGGCGAAGTGTCGGTGACCGTGGCGGAAGTCTATCCCAACGGCACGATGCTGGTGCAGGGGCGCAAGCGCGTTACGCTCAATCGCGGCGATGAATTCGTCGCGATCAAGGGCATCGTCCGCACCGCCGACGTCGACGCAAACAACCGCGTCGCATCGACCCGCGTCGCCGACGCCCGCATCGAATATACCGGCAAGGGTGACGTCGCCCGCGCCGGCCGACAGGGGTGGCTCAGCCGCTTCTTCCAGGTCGTCAGTCCTTTCTGAGGCTGCCGAACTATCCCATCGTCCGTCCATGCTGAGTAGGGATTGAGCGAAGTCGAAAGCCCGTATCGAAGCACGCTGGCAGTCCTTCGATACGCCATTTCGACAGGCTCAATGGCTACTCAGGATGAACGGGAAAGGTTCAATCAACGGTGTCCCGGAACCCATCATGCGTGTGATCCTCGCCTTCCTCGCCGCCCTTTTCCTCATCGCCCCGGCCAGTGCCGAGCGGGTCAAGGATCTGGGCCGGTTCCAGGGTATCCGGTCGAACCAGCTGACCGGATACGGCATCGTCGTCGGCCTGCCCGGCACCGGTGACGACAATCTGGAATATACCGTGCAATCGGTGAAGGCGATCACGTCGCGCATGGGGTTGCAACTGCCGCCCGGTGCCAATCCGGGGTTGAAGAATGCGGCGGTCGTCATGATTACCGCCGAACTGCCCGCCTTCGCCAAGCCCGGCCAGCGGATCGACGTGACCGTCGCATCGATGGGCAAGGCGAAGTCGTTGCGCGGCGGCGCGCTGGTCATGACGCCGCTGATAGGGGCCGACGGCAACATCTATGCGATGGCGCAGGGCAATCTGGCGGTCGGCGGGCTGGGCGCGGAGGGTGCGGACGGATCGAAGATCGTCGTCAACATCCCGTCCGCAGGTCGTATTCCCGATGGCGCGACGGTCGAACGCACCGTGGATACCGGCTTCGCCACCACGCCCGCGCTGACGTTCAACCTCGCGCAGGCCGATTTCACCACTGCGCAGAATGTCGCCAGCGCGATCAACCGTCGCTTCGGCGCGGGCACCGCGACCGCGATCGATGCGGTATCGGTGTCGATGCGCGCTGCGCCGGGCGCCGACACGCGCTCGATGCTGATGAGCGAGGTCGAGAACCTGCCGGTCGAGGCGGCGGAAACCGCAGCGCGCGTCATCGTCAACGCCCGCACCGGCACGGTCGTCATCAATTCGGCGGTGCGCGTCGCGCCGTCCGCCGTGACCCACGGCAAGCTGACCGTGCGCATCGACGAGGATCAGCGCGTCGTCCAGCCCGCGCCGTTGAGCAACGGCGAAACCGCGCTCGAACAGCGCAGCGGCGTCACCGTCGAACAGGAGGTGAAGCCAATGTTCCTGCTGTCGCCCGGCCCGAAACTGGCCGATGTGGTGAAGGCGATCAACGCGATCGGCGCATCGCCGGCCGATCTGGTCGCGATCCTCGAAGCGTTGAAGGAATCTGGCGCGCTCAAGGCCGAGCTGGTGGTCCTGTGAGCGGGATCGGCCCCGTCACCGGCATCGGCGCAGATACCAGCCGCCTCGGCACCGACAGGAACCTGAAGGCCGCGGGCGAACGGTTCGAAGCGGTGTTCACCGGCATGATGCTGAAATCGATGCGTCAGACCAAATTGGCCGACACGCTGTTCGAAAGCAAATCGGCCGACCAGTTCCGCGACATGTGGGACCAGCGGACTGCCGAACGCATGGCGACCACGACCCCGCTGGGCATCGGCAAGGCGATGACCGAGTTCCTGTCGAAAAATACTCCTCAAGCTGAGACGCCGCCTGCCGTTATCCCGGATGAAGGGAAAGCTGGATGAGCGACCTGCTGTCGATCGGAGCGAGCGGGGTCAGGGCGTATCAATCCGCGTTGACCACGACATCGGACAATATCGCGAATGCCGCGACGCCGGGCTATGTCCGGCGCACGACGTCGCTGGCCGAGGTCGGCGGCGCTACGACCAGCCGCGCGGGCGGGCAGGGCGTGGTGGTCGACGGCGTCACTCGTTCGGCCGACGCGTTCCGGTCGGCGCAGGTGCGGCAGTCCGGGGCCGATCTGGCGCGCAGCGATGCCGGGATCGTCTGGCTCGACCGGATCGAAACCTCACTGAATGGGCAGTTGCTCGACGAACGCATCACCGCCTTCTTCAATTCCGCTACCGCGTTGTCGGCCGATCCGTCGGCGGCAGTGCCGCGCGCCGCGATGCTGGAGGCGGCGGGCAGCGTCGCGCAGGCGTTCAACGGCACGCTGCGCGCGCTCGATGCCGCCGCCGCCGATCTCGATACGACCGCGCGCGATGCGGCGGCGAAGCTGGACAATGTTGCCGGCGGGCTGGCGAAGATCAACGACGCGCTGGGCCGCGCGACGCCCGGCACGACCGGTCAGGCGCAGTTGTTCGACCAGCGCGACCGGCTGCTGGAGGAAATGAGCGCGCTGACCGATGCCGACGTCGCGTTCGATCCCGCCGGGCGGGTTTCGGTGCGCGGCGGCGGGCCGTCGGGACCGCTGCTGGTGCATGCCGGACAGGCAGCGAGCGTTTCCTATTCGCGCAACGAAGAGGGTGAGACGATCTTCGCCGTGCGCCGCGCCGGGGTCGATTCGGTGCTGAAATCGACGGCGGGCGCGATGGCGGGCATGGCCGACGGCGCGACCCGCATCGCCGACATGCGTGCGGCGACAGGGACGCTGGCCGCGAATTTTGCCGGCGACGTCAATGCCGTGCTGACCAACGGCCAGGATCTGGCCGGCGATCCCGGCACGGAAATGTTCGCGGTCGCGGACGACGGCACGCTCTCGGTAGCGCTGGACGATTCGGCCAAGATCGCGGCGGCAACGACGGGCACCGGCCCACGCGACAACGGCAATCTGGGCGCGCTGGCGAAGATGCGCACCACCGCCCGCTTCGAAGCACAGACGATCGCGTTGCAGGCCGGCAACGGCACCGCACTATCCGCGCGCAAGACCATCGCCGAAGCCCAGGGCGCGATCCGCAATTCGGCGCTGGCTGCGCGGGATGCCGCGTCCGGGGTCAATCTGGACGAGGAAGCGATCGACCTGATGCGCTTCCAGCAGGCGTATCAGGCGTCGAGCCGCGTCATCCAGATCGCGCGCGAGACGATCGATACGCTGATCGCGATCCGATAGGACGACCATGAAGATCTCCACCGCCAGCTTCTACGACCGCGCCGCCACGCGCATGTCCGACCTGAACGCGAAATCGGAACGGTTGCTGACCGAAATTTCCGGCAAGAAGCTCGTCACCCCGTCGCAGGACGCGGGCGGATGGAGCCGGCTGGGCGCGATCAAACAGGGCAGCGCGGACGATGGCGCGTACAAGGCCAATATTACGCTGGCGCAGGGATTGCTGGCGCAGACCGACGGCGTGCTGGGCAGCGCCAGCGACCAGATCGTGCGCGCGCGCGAACTTGCGGTGCGCGCCAACAGCGGCACGCTGACCGTCGAGGCGAAGGCGGCGATCGCGACCGAGTTGAAGGACATTCGCGCCGATCTGCTCGCGCTGGCGAACACGACCGACGTGCGCGGCGTGCCGGTGTTCGGCGGCGGCACCGATACGCCCTTTACCGAAACCGATGGCGTGGTCGGCTTTGCCGTCGGTGCCGCCAGCGCGGCGATACCGACAGGAGAGGGGACCAGCGTCGCGGTCGGGGCCGATGGCGGGCGTGTGTTCGGCGGGGCGGAAGGTGCGGCGGATATCTTCGCGACGCTGGATGCGCTGACGCTGGCGCTGACCACCGACGGGGCCGACGTGCCCGCGGCGGTCGCCACGGCGCTGACCGCCATCGGCGCGGTCGAGGGGCAGGTGACCACCGCCCGCGCATCGGCGGGCGCGCGCGCGGCACGGCTGGATATCGAAGCGGCGCGGATCGAGAGCGCTGGAATCGATCGCGAGGAAGCGCGCGTCGCGATCGAGGAAACCGACGTCCCGACCGCGATGGTCGAATTGCAGAAGACGATGACGGTGTTGCAGGCGACCCAGGCCGGCGTGGCCAAGCTGTCGGGGCTATCGCTGTTCGATTATCTTCGCTGACGGCGGCCAAGTGGCCGGTTGGTAACGATTTCTCGACCTCTGTGGTGAAGAATACAGCAAGCATGATCGCAGACGCCCGGGGGCGGGGCGACGTTTCGTAACCAAGGGGCAAGCGTACCATGTTTCCGGCCATCGGCTTCGTCGTTCTCATCGCGATGGTGTTCGGCGGATTCGCCTTCACCGGCGGTGCGCTCGGCCCCGTCATGCACGCGCTGCCGCACGAAATGCTCATCATCGGCGGCGCGGCGGTCGGCGCGCTCATCATCGGTAATTCCGGCAAGGAACTGAAGGCGATGGGCGGCGGCTTCATGAAGGTCATGAAGGGGCCGAAATACAAGAAGCAGGATTTTCTCGACACGATCTTCCTCGTGTCCAAGCTGATGAAGATGCTGCGCGCCGAAGGACCGATCGCGCTGGAACCGCATGTCGAGGATCCCAAATCCTCGGCGGTGTTCGCCGAATATCCGCGCCTGATGAAGGATCACACGCTCATCAACCTGATCGCGGACACGTTGCGGCTCGTCGTCGTGTCGTCCGGCACGCTCGACGTCCATGCCGTGGAGGAGGTCATGGACAATTCGATCAAGACCCACCACCACGCCGAACAGGGGCCGCAGGGTACGTTGCAGGGGCTGGCCGACGCGCTGCCCGCGCTGGGGATCGTCGCCGCCGTGCTCGGCGTGGTCAAGACGATGGGGTCGATCGACAAGCCACCGTCAATTCTGGGCGGAATGATCGGATCGGCGCTGGTCGGTACGTTTCTGGGCGTGTTGCTAGCCTATGGCATCGTCGGTCCGCTGGCGTCGCGGTTGCAACAGGTGATCGACGCCGATGCATCGATCTATCACGTGGTGAAACAGATCATCGTCGCGTCGCTCCACGGCCATCCCCAGCCGCTGGTGATCGAGGCCGCCCGGTCGGGCATCGCGCATCACAACCAGCCGGGC
Source organism: Sphingomonas sp. CFBP 13720 (assembly GCF_014842075.1). GTDB lineage: Bacteria > Pseudomonadota > Alphaproteobacteria > Sphingomonadales > Sphingomonadaceae > Sphingomonas. The sequence goes on along the minus strand of NZ_JACYVA010000002.1, from coordinate 13,076 downwards.
TTCGCCGAAGTCTTCGACGGGCTGCGCGGCAAGTGACCGTGCCGCTTTCTCGCGTCCGGTCGGAGTATCGCTGATGGCTGCCGCCCGCGCGCCGCACGGCACGAACCAGCCGCCGATCATCATCGTCAAGAAGATCATCGCCGAGGGCCATGGCGGCCATCACGGCGGGGCGTGGAAGGTCGCCTATGCCGATTTCGTGACCGCGATGATGGCGTTCTTCCTGTTGATGTGGCTGCTGGGCGCGACCAGCGAGAAGCAGCGCAAGGCACTGGCCGATTATTTCGCGCCGACGCTGATCGAACTGAAACAGAATTCGGCGGGATCGAACGGGCTGTTCGGCGGCGAATCGATCGTCGACCGCGACAATTATCCGCATCGTGCGGGGCAGACCGGCACGCGGTCGATGACCGTTCCCGCCGACGCTAGCGGCGGCAACAATGTCGGATCGGGTCCGCAAGGACAGCTCAAGCGCCGCGCGCAGGACCAGAAGGCGTTCGAAGGGGTCAAGCGCGCGCTGACGCGCCGCATGGCGTCCAGCCCGCAGGTCGCTAAACTGGCGCGCAACGTCCGCATGGTGCCTACCCGCGACGGGGTGCGGATCGATCTGGTCGACAACGCCGATTATTCGATGTTCGCGCTGGGTACGACCGCGCTGGGCAGCGAAGCCGATTCGCTGATCGGCATGATCGCCGAAACGGTGCGTGGCCTGCCGAACCAGATCATGATCCGAGGCCATACCGACGCCGTCGCCTATGGCCGGCCGCAGGACATGAACAACTGGATGCTGTCGTCGGGCCGGGCAGAAGCGACCCGCCGCCGCCTCGCATCGGGCGGCGTCGGCGAGCGCCGCTTCGAACGGATCGAAGGCGTCGCGGACCGCGAACCGATGATCGTGAAAGACCCGTATGACCCCCGCAACCGCCGCGTGGCGATCACGCTGCTGTACCGCGAAGGGCGGGGGCTGGGGGCGGACTAGGCGGTAGATGCAGCGCGCGCGAAGGGACGGGCGTTGCCGATGTGCGGACGGTTTGACTCTGGGTAGCGCGAAGCGATGGCCGGCCTTCCCGGAAAGGACGTTGAACGGAATGTCCAGGTTCGGCAGCTAGCCTGTCACGCAACCATTCCCCGAACGAACGGCGATCGGGAAGACGGGTACGCTCTCGGCTGGATGGTGGATCGGGGAACGCCCGAAGCGTCGATCAGTCCGGGGCCAGCGCCAGAATATTCGGCAAAAGTCCGGGAAACCGGGCCTCAACATCGTCCAGTCGCAGCACATTGATGTTCTCGACGCCGCGCTTGGTCGTGCAGATCAACCCGCTTTCCCGCAGCACGCGGAAATGGTTGCTCAGGGTCGATCTCGGAACCTGCAGGAAGGGGGCCGTGGACGCGGTACAGTTCAGCCCCTGCTCGGCGCGGTGCAGCGCCTTGACGATCCGCAGGCGGATCGGGTCGGCCAGCGCGGACAGAATGTGATGCAACTCGACAGCATCGGCGGGAGGGTGAACGAACCCGATCATGACGGCGGCATATCAGAGACTAGGCACAACTTCCATTGTTCCGTATATCCGAACTACTGAATCAATGGAATAAGGGTGTACGATGATGACCTATGCAGCGTTGGTAACCGGCGGAACGGCAGGAATCGGATTGGCCAGCGCGCGTGCGCTCGCAGCTACCGGACGGCGCGTCTACGTCACTGGGAGAACCGAGGCGCGACTGGAAGCAATTGCCGCGGAAGGGCTGATCGGCATCCGCGCGGACATGGCGACAAGCGAAGGGATACGGACGCTGGCCGAACGGCTGGCCGCTGACGAGGTGACGCTCGACGTACTCGTCGCCAATGCCGGCACGGCCGAAATCACCCGGTTCGGCACGGTCACCGAAAGCGATTTCGATCGGACCTTCGACCTCAACGTGCGCGGCGTGTTCTTCACGGTGCAGGCCCTGTTGCCCCGGCTCGCCGATGGCGCGTCGGTGATCCTGATCGGCTCCATCTGCGGGATCAAGGGCATGGCCGACCTCAGCGTCTACAACGCCTCGAAGGCGGCAGTGCGGGCTTTCGCCCGATCATGGGCCAATGATCTTCGGGACCGGCGCATCCGGGTCAATACGCTCAGCCCCGGCCCGGTACGTACGCCGCTCGCGCATCAGTTGCAGGGTGATGCCGATGGTTCGATCGCCGCCTTCGAGGATTGGGCGGCACAGAATGCACCCGCCGGCCGGATCGCCGAGCCCGACGACATCGCGTCCGTCGTTCGCTTCCTTGCCGGACCAGACGCCCGATACGTCAATGGCGTCGAACTGTTCGTCGATGGCGGACTGGCGCAGATATGAGTCGATGGTCCGGTACGGACGTTCGCCGCCGTCTTTTTGGCCAGCGAACGGAGGGTCCGCTTCCCCGGAACTGTTTTCGATCGCGCATTCCCGCAACCGCTGATCTGCGATGGGAAAGGGGGAGCGATCGCGCGGAACGGACGGCTGGTTTCGATAGGCCGCATGCGTATCGAAATCAGCCGTCCGTTGGGGTTGGTTGCCGTCCACGCGTGCCGGACGCAATGTGGACGTCGCGCCGGCCCGTCCCGCCTAGAAGAACAGCTTGCGGAACGTCAGGCGCACCGCCCGTCCGGTGGGATCGACGAACCCCGGCTGATAGCTGAACGGCACTTCGCCCAGTCCGTCGGTCACCCGTTGCCGCTGATTGAACAGATTGTCGACGCCCAGCGATACCCGGCTGCCGCGCAGCCATGGATAGTCGCGGACCAGTGCGGGTTGCTGCGCCAGATCGACGAACAGACGCGCGTTGACGGTGGCCAGACTGCCGAAGTTCAGCGACTGGCTCGCGCCCGCCGTGCCGCCGTTGACCTGCGTCGCTGACTGCCAGTTGACGCTGATGCGCGATCCGATGCCGTCGCGGGTATAACCGCCGTTGAACTGCAACTGGTGACGCGGCGTGCCGCCATTGTTGCCGGTCGCCGATCCGTTCAGCAGGTCCAGTTCAGGCAGGCCGGGCCGGATCAGGATCGTGTTGATGATGTTCCACGTATGGTAGATGCTGGCCTGCAACCGCCCGCCGCCACCGCCGCCGAAACCGCCGCGCCCGCCGCCGCCGCCACCGAAGCCCCCGCCGGCCGGTCCGCGACCCGATCCGCCTTCGGCGCGCGGCCGGTCGCCGGGCGGCGGCGTGCCGGTCGCCGGCGTTCCGGCTGCGGCGGCCGCATCGCGTGCCGCCTGACGCTGCGCCATCCGCGCCTCGCGCTCCGCCTGTGCGCGGCGCGAACGGGGGGTCGTCACCGCCTTCGAAAAGTTGATTCCCCAACGCAGCGAGCTGTTTTCTGCCCTTGCGAAGTTGACCGGGCGATTGTCGATACGCAACAATTGCCCTGTAGTATCGCGCGTGAAGCGGTCGGGGAACGCCGCTTCGATCTCGGCAGTGGCCGACGGAAAGCTGAAGATCGGATTGTCGATGCGGCTGGCGCTGTAATCCGCCTGCACGCTGAAATCGCGCTCGCTCCACGGGCGGATGTTCAGCCCCGCCTTGAATACACGTCGATTGTCGGCGGTCAGACCGGGATTGCCGCCGTCGACGCGGGTGATGTCGACCGTCTCGCCGCGCACGTAATCGAACACGCGCACGAACGGCGTCGTGATGACCGGATTGCCCAGTTGCTGCTGGCTCGGCGCGCCTTCCTCGTGCGTCATCGTCACCAGCAGGCGGATCGGCGTGATCGGTTGCCAGTTGAGGCCATAGCCATAGGTCGTGAGCGTGCCGAAGTCCGACAGCCGCTCCACCTCCGCATTGCCGTTGAGCGACAGCCGCCCCAACGCGGCCAGCACGCCGCGCGATTCGCTGGCGATCGGCAGATCGATGTTGCCGCGCACCGATCCGACGTCGCGGCCGTTCTCCGTCGTGGTCGTCACGCCCGCGCGCAGCGACCGGCTGTCGAAATCGGTGGTCCGCCCCGCCACGCGGATGCTGGCATTGGCCTCCCCCGCCGGCAGCGAGAACAGCGCGCCCGATGCCAGCGCGTCGATCGACGCCGCGCTGGAGGTCGAGGTTGCACGATCGGCGGTGCGGACCAGCTGGCCCAGATCGCCGAACGGGTTGAACGTCCCCGCCGTCACCTGTGCCTGCAACGCGGTCGCATCGACGCCGCGTTCGGTGCGCGTGTCGCTGTCGGTGCGGTCGTAATTGCCGTTCAGCGACCAGCGCCACCGACCCACATCACCGTTCAGGGCGAAACCGGCATTGGCGGTCGTCGCCTTGGACGTACGGAGCAGCGCGTCGCTGTCGGCGTACCGTTGCACGATCACGTCGCTGGTGAACGGCGAGAACGGCGTGCCGCCCGGCACCCGCAACGACACGCCGGGCAGACCGAACAGCCCTTCGCCCCGCGTATGCTCGACGCGTGCGGTGGCCGTGGCGGCGACGTTGCCGAACAACGTACGGCTGTAGACGCCGTTCGCCGAATAGCGGTCGGTCGCGTTCGACAGCGTTCGGACCGGCGTGGTGTCGGTAATCCGCTGGACGCCGGCCCCTTCCGCAAAGCCCGCGATCGTTGCCGGGCCGGTCGGCACCGACGCCACGATCACCGGCGATCCGGCGGCGGCGGTCAATGCCGGATCGATCGGCGCGCCATTGGTGGCGGACGTGACGTTGCCGATCAGGTCGAACGGCGTGCCGGCGGTGTTGGGCACGATGTCGCGTTCGCTTTCGAGCAGGTTCGACGTCGTTTCCGCCTGAAGATTCAGGTTGAACCGTTTATCCTGGTCGATGCGGACCAGACCGCCCTCAGCTTCGAAATTGCTCGATCCGCCTTCGGTCGGCGCGCCGCCTTCGAGTTCGGCGGTGTAGCTGCGGAAGCGTGGGCGCAGCACGAAGTTCACGACACGCTGGTCGGCACGATATCCGAATTTCAGCGCGACTTCCTCGGGCAGGATGTCGACGCGCAGGATCGCCTCGGTCGGCAGGTCGCGGATTTCCTGGAATCCCGCCGACCGCCGGCCGTTGACGAGGATGACCGGTTGTCCGCCGCGCACCGACTGTACCTGCGGCCCCAGTTCGGTCAGCAGTTCGGCGACCGAGCTGACGCCATAGGAACGGATATCGGCAGGAGACAATTGCAGTTCGGGCTTGATGTCGCCCGGCACCGATCCGGGGGGCGGGCGGCCGGTGACGACGATTTCCTCGACGTCGCCTTCCGCCTCGCCGGTCGTGCCGGCGGCGGTGACCGGCGCGGTCGGCTGCGATTCCGGCTGCGGTGTCTGCGCCTCGATCCGGTCGGCAGTCTCGGCGGTCGCGGCCGGCACGGCGGCGGACGGGGCCGGCGGCGCGACGCTGGCGGCGGGCGGCGGCGTCTGTGCCGCCAGCGCGGCGGGCGCGACCCCCAATGCCAATGACGCCAAAGTCCAGCCTGCCATGCGTTCCCCTTCCAGATACGGTCGCCGACGATCCGGCGTTCGGGCAGTCGCTATCGCCCAAATGTCGCACGAATATCGCAATAGTGGAAAAACCTGTCGCGCCGTCGGTCCGATGGTCGGTCGCCGGCGCGTTCCACGGCCAAATGACTGAAACGACAGCGAAAGTCACCATCCGATCGACGGTCGGCGCGGGATCGGGCGACGCGCTGCGACTGCCGTTGCCAACATTGGAACGCCGTTACACACCGTTGAAAGCAAATGAAAACCCGTGCTTCCGCATGGCGGGCGCAACGGTCGTCGACTTGTTCAAATTGTCGAACCGCCGCCGATTCCAGTTAAATCGTGCGGCGTGCCGCGTTACACGGATGTAACTAGGGCGGTTTGCGACTGGCCGATAGTATATGTCGAATGGACGCAGGGATAGACCGTTACCCATCTTGCCGAACGCCTGACCTGTCGCCGATCGATCCATGCCTCGACGATGGCAGCTTCATCGGACGTGGCCGTTTTGCAGAAGCAGCATGCGACGTCGCAGCCCGCGATGCCGGGGCGGTTTCGGCCGTCCGGGTTTAAACGGGGTGGATCGCGATCGGTGCAAGCCGTTGTCCGTTGTGTTGTTTTACGTCGATCAGCCTACGCGTTCGGTCTCCCGTCCTGCTCCAGCCATCGCGCCGCAGCCGACGTTCGATCCGGTTCGGATACAGTTGCCGGCGATCGCTGGCCCGATGCGATAGGGTGACGCGGATGCACGTCGTTGCCTGTCTGGGTTCCGTATCGACGATTACCGGCGCCGCCGAGGCGCGCGGCATCTCGTTGTTGCCGCTGTCGCAGGCGCAGGGGGCGGCGGTGCGTCTGGCGCGCTGGTCGACGAGTGATGGCCTGCTGCAGGACCGGCTGGATGCCGCCCGTCGCGGCAGCACGGCGGCGCGGGCCATGCTGCTGGTCGATGATGACGAGGCGCTGGCCGCCGGGCTGGACGCCGGGGCCGACGATGCCGCCCGGATCGATGCCAGCCCGGTAGAGATCGTCGCGCGCCTTGCGGCATTGCTGCGCACCACGGGCGACGCCCGGTTGATCGCGGTCGGCGACGTGGTGATCGACCGCGCCACGCGGACCGTGCGGCGCGGCGCGGTGACGCTGGACCTGCTGCCACGGGAATATGCCTTGCTGCTGACCCTGGCCGAACACGCCGGCAGCGCGGTGTCGCGCGAAGCGTTGCTGCGGCACGTCTGGGCGCGCAGCTTTGATCCCGGCACCAACATGGTGCAGGTCCAGATATCACGATTGCGCGCGAAGCTGGACGCGGCCGGCCCGCCGGTGCTGCACACCGACCGCGGGCGCGGCTATCGGCTGGGCGATGCCATCAGCGCAGCGCGATTTCGGTGACATAGAACGGCGCGATCGGATGATCGGTCGCGTTCTGGACCCAGAATCCGTCGATCTGCTTGCCCGCCGCGCCGATCGTCGTCAGCGGCAGATCGACCTTCGTCCAGCCGGCGGGTGGCAGGGTGACGACATGCCCCTGCGTATCCAGTGGCTTGCCCGCCACGATCGTGACGACGCGGACCTTCTGCCCACCGCCGCCGGTGCCCTGGATCAGCATCGACACGGTTGTGTACGGCGTCGTGTCGAACGCATCATGGTGCAGGTACAGCGCCTGATACGGCCCCGCATCGACCCGGATCGGCGTCCGTTGCGATCCCTGCACCGCCACCGACAATTCGGTCTTCGCCCAACTCCAGTTCTGCCAGCCGTCGCCCAGCGCCTTGTCATAGATGCGCGCGACGCCCGTGCGCGCGTCCTGCGCCGCCACCGGCACTGCCATCGCCAGCATGGCGACGGTGGCAATCAAACGCTTCATTTCACCCTCTCCCCGATGCGCCATCGTTGTGGCGTCGGGCGCGAATGTCGCGCAATGGCGCGCGGAGGGAAAGATGCGATCGCATCACGCGCGACCGTTGGAACGTTTCGCACCGTCGTCCACCGTCGTCCACCGTCGTCCACCGTCGTCCACCGTCGTCCACCGTCGTCCACCGTCGTCCACCGACGAACGCGGCGGGTTCCCGGTGCGCGTCAGGCCGCCGGGCGCGGTGTCGCTGATCGTCGCAGGCCACCGGCAACCGGGATCGCGCATGGAAGAAGGCTCGCCAGACGCGACGGCGGCAGCGCACGCGAAGACGAGCGCTCGTCGCAGAACAGGCTCGTCGGAGTTCGCGCCGGTTCGCGGGACTCCGGCTCAGATATCCTGCACCAGTCGCCCGTACAGTTCCGGCCGCCGGTCGCGGAAGAACCCGAACGCCGCGCGGTGTCGCTTAACCCGCGCCAGATCGAGCTTCGCGGTGATGACGCCCTCTTCTTCACGGTCGAGTTCGGCAAGGATGTCGCCACGCTCGTCGGTGATGAAGCTGGTGCCGTAAAAGGTCTGGCCATGTTCGACGCCGACCCGGTTGGCGGCGACGACCGGCACGACGTTTGATACCGCATGGCCGACCATCGCGCGCCGCCAAAGCCGGGCGGTGTCGAGGCTGGTGTCGTGCGGCTCGCTGCCGATCGCGGTCGGATAGAACAGCACTTCGGCACCCATCAGCATCATCGCCCGCGCGGTTTCGGGATACCATTGGTCCCAGCAGATGCCGACGCCCAGCTTCGCGCGGGCGCTGTCGGCGGGGCCGTCCCACACCTTGAACCCGGTATTGCCGGGGCGGAAATAGAATTTCTCCTCATATCCCGGCCCGTCGGGGATATGGCTCTTGCGATACACGCCCTGGATTCGGCCGTCGGGATCGATCATCGCAAGGCTGTTATAGTGATGCGGTCCGTCGGCTTCGAAGAAGCTGGTCGGGATATGCACCTTCAGTTCCGCCGCCAGCGACTGCATCGCCAGCACGGCGGGATGCTCGGCGGTCGGCCGCGCGGTCGCGAACAGCCCTTCGTCCTCGACGCGGCAGAAATACTCGCCCTCGAACAGTTCGGGCGGCAGGATCACCTGCGCGCCGCGCGCCGCCGCCTCGCGCACCAGCCGTGCGACGTGCGCGATGTTGCGGTCGATGTCGGGCGTGAAGCCGCACTGGAGCGCGGCGACGGTGATCTCGGTCATGGTTATCCTAGAGCGTGACGCCGAAGCGGGCGGCGATGGGAACAAGGGCGAGATAGAGCAGGATCGTGACGCCGCAACCCGCCGACAGCGCGGTCCAGAACCCGGCACCATGGCGGAGCAGCGCCGGTACGATCAGGAACATGGGGAGCGAGGGCAGCACGTACCAGAACGTCGCTTCGGCATGATCGGCCAGCCGGACCGTATCTCCGGTGTCGCGCCACAGCCAGATCATGCCGAGCACCGATATCAGCGGCAGCGACGCGACCAGCGCACCCGCCGCCGGATTGCGCCGCGCGATCATCGCCACGGCGGCGACGATCAGTCCCGACAATGCGGCACGGACCGCAAAGGCGATCACGCCGCCGGTATCTGCTGGCTGATGCAGTGAAAGCTGCCGCCGCCGGTCAGGATGTGGTCGGCACGCAGCCCGACGACGTCGTGATCGGGAAAGATCGCGGCGAAGGCCGCCACCGCCGCGTCGTCGCTGCCGGTGCCGTACAGCGGCACGACGACGGTGGCGTTGCCGATGTAGAAGTTCATGTGGCTGCCCGGAATGATCTCCTCGTCCGGCGACAGCACGCGGCCGGGGGAGGGGACGCGGACGACCTCGACCCCGAACGCTTCGGCGCGGGCGGCGGCGTCCTGATACACGCGCCAGTTGGGATCGTTTTCGGCCGCTTCGGGCAGGGCCAGCCGATTGGGGCCGACGAACCGCGCCAGATTGTCGACATGCCCGTCGGTATGGTCGTTGAGCAGTCCGTCGCCCAGCCACAATACCCGGTCGTAGGCCAGATCCTGCCGCAGCCGTTCTTCCGCCGCGTCGCGGGTGAAGCCCGGGTTGCGGTTGGAGTTGAGCAGGCATTGTTCGGTGGTGACGACAAGGCCCGTGCCGTCGCCGTCCAGCGCGCCGCCCTCGACGATCCAGTCATGCGCTGCGACGGACAGGCCACGCCCGGCCGCCAGCCGCCGTCCGATATCGTCGTCGCCGGGCAGGTCGTATTTGCCGCCCCAGCCGTTGAAGCGGAAGGCGTGCGCGGTGCCGTCGCCGCCGACGATCGGCCCGGTATCGCGCAGCCAGATATCGCCGAACGCCTCTGTCACGATCTGCGCGAACGGCGCACGCTGCCGGGCATCGTCGGCGGAATCGGCATTGGCGGCGACGAGGATCACCGTTTCACCGCGTCCATCGGCATGGACCGCGCGGGCGAAGGCGACCACTTCGTCGCGGGCGGGGTCCAGATCGTCCAGCCACAGCTCGGCATGGCTGGGATAGCCGATCCATACGGCGTCGTGGGTGACCCATTCGGGCTTGGGCGGTGTCATGGCGCGCCCATAGAAGATCGCGCGGCGTGGTGGAAGATGGTGCGTTCGGCTTGCGTCAATCCCCGCTCAGTCCCCCAGTCCGAGATACAGAAGCAGCAGAAAGAACGACACCGACGTCAGCGACACGACCTGCAACAGCGCGGCGGTGCGCCAAGCCGCGCTGAACCGGCGCAATTCGTATCCGTGGCGCAATTGCTTGTACATGTGGACCGGGGGCACGAGGAACAGCAGCACCCACGCGATCGTCCGCCCGGTTCCGCCCAGCACATAGCCCACCACCGTCAGCGCCACGACCAGCAGCGACATGAACGCGATCGAATAGGTCGCGAACACGGCATGGTCGTACAACCCGAACCGCCGCCGCCATGCGAACATCACCCACAGGAACGGCAACGACATCGGGATCAGCGCCCAGCTATATTTGTATCCAGCACTTTTCATCTTGTAGATCAGCAGCTTCGGGTTGGCGCGTGCTTGAGCCACCTTTTCCTCGAACCATGCCGATGTGGCGTCGTTGGTCGCCGCGTCCGCGCCGGCCACGCGGGCGGTGACGTGCGGGCTGGCATCGTCGCCCTCAGGCACGAACCGCGCACCGGTGCGCAGCCCCGCCAGTTCGCGCTCCGCCTGTTGGATGCGGCGATCCAGTTCGGCGATATCAGCACCGGGCCGGGCGCGCTCGTCGCGCAACGCCGCAAGCCTCGCATTGCCGTCCCGCAACGCATCGCCGATCTCGCGACGCACCGAATCGAGATCGGCGGACGATGGTGCGGCGATATTGCCCGGATCGATCCAGCCGGGCAGGTTGGAGACGACCGCGAACATCAGGAAGACGGAGAACAGGAACATCGCCATCGGCGTGACGAATTTCTGCCGCTCGCCATCGATATAGCGCCGCGTCAACTGGCCCGGACGGAACGCCAGCATCGGCAGCGTCGTCCAGAACTTGCCGTCGAAATGAAACACGCCGTGCAGCACGTCGTGTGCGAAGCCGGTGATGTCACGGTGCAGATGCGCCGCCTGTCCACAGGTCGCGCAATAGGCCGCGGCAACCGGCGCGCCGCAATTGGCGCAGGCGGAACCGTGCAGGTGATGGGCGTCGTCCTTGCCCGCGCCGTGCGTGCCGGGACCATGACCGTCGGCGGCGCGTGCCACCTCGCGCGCCGCGATCCCCCCGGTCACCAGCGCGCCGGCATCGTCCAGTCCGTCCATATGCCCCGTCCCCCCGGTCGGATGTTACTTCGTTGCGGTCGCCCGGCTTTTGTCGCGAATGGCGCGAAACTCGTCGCCCGCGACCCAGTTGGGCCATGCGCGGTCGTCGCCCAGATCGCGCCCGATTGCGTAGAACAGCGCCAGATCCTGCGCCACGCCGTCCCAGTTCCAGTTCGGGTCGTACTCGTCCTTCGGCCCGTGATAGCGCCTGTCGGTATAGTCCTTCGCCGCCGCTTCGCCCGCCGCCTTGCCGCCGGTGACAAGGTCGTCGCCTGAATCGAGATACAGCATCGGCACGCCATGCTTGGCGAGGCTGAAATGATCGGACCGGTAGTAATAGCCGTTCTGTGGCGACGGATCGGCCTCCGCCACGCGCCCCTGCGCCGTCAGCGCCCGGTTCAGATAGGGGTCGAGTTCCGACTTGCCCTTGCCTACCACCACGACGTTGTGCGCAGGGCCAGCTAGCGACAGCGCGTCCATGTTGATGCCACCGACCGTTTTCGCCAGCGGATAGAGGGGGTTGTTGCCGTAATAGGCCGAACCCAGCAACCCCGATTCCTCGCCCGTCACCGCCAGATAGACCTGGCTGCGCTGCGTCGCGCCTGCCTTCGCATTCGCCTGTGCCAGCGCGATCAGCGCGGCGGTGCCGGTGGCGTTGTCGACCGCGCCGTTGCAGATGTCGTCGCCGTCGGGTGCTGCTTCGCACCGGCCGAGGTGATCCCAGTGTCCGGTGAACAGCACGACTTCGTCCGGCCGCGCGGTGCCCGGCAGGATGCCGACGACGTTCTTCGACGCATGGCGGCGGATCTGGTTGTCGAACGACACGCCCGCCTTCACCCCGTTCAGCGGTACGGCGCGGAACCCCGTACGCTTGGCGGCGGCGGACAGCCGGTCGAAATCCTGTCCCGCACCGGCCATCAGGCGTTTTGCGGCGGCAAGCTGCATCCAGCCGATCGCCTTGCTCTGGTCCATATGGTCGTTCGCCGCGGCCGCCACCTGTTGCGGCCCGGTCCAGCTCGACTGGACGACGTTCCAGCCATAGGCGGCGGGGCGGGTGTCGTGGACGATGATCGCGGCGGCGGCGCCCTGTCGTGCCGCTTCCTCGAACTTGTAGGTCCAGCGGCCGTAATAGGTCATCGCCTTGCCATTGAACGGGCCGGTGGTCGTCGCGGCCTCGTAATCGGGGTCGTTGACGAGGATCAGCACGGTCTTGCCGCGCACGTCGGTGCCGGCATAGTCGTTCCACCCCTTTTCAGGCGCGTTGATGCCGTATCCGACGAACACGACGTCGCTGTCCTTCACTACCGATCGCGGCGTCACCTGATAGGTCGCCACGACCATTTCGGGACCGTACGCCAGCGCGATCGGCCCGCCCGCGCCGGTGAAGGTCAGCGGCGACACGTTGCGCGACGTGATCTCGACCAGCGGCACGTCCTGAAACCAGCTTCCCTTGTTCCCCGGTTTCAGCCCGACCCGGGCGAATTCCTGCGCCAGATAGGCCAGCGTCTTCTCCTCGCCCGGCGTTCCCGGCGCGCGGCCCTCGAACGCATCGGACGACAGGGTGCGGGTAGCCTCCTTCATCGTCGCGACCGAAATGGGGGCGGGGGCAGGGGTGGCGCCGGCCGGTGCGGGTGGCGGCGTGGTCTGCGCAAGCGCCGGTACGGCGAGCGTCAGGCAGGTGGCGAGCAGCAACGGACGCATGCGACCTCATCGAAAAAAGGAAACTGTCGCAAGGGTTGTGGCATGGGGGTGGGGCGGGGGCAATCGGGGACAGGTGGTACGAACCTGTGTTCGGGATGCGCTGGTTCCATCGGCGTCCCGATGCATTCCCGCCCGCGCCCCAAGAACCGGACCGTCCATCCCGAGTAGCCATTGCGCGTGCTGGAATGGCGTATCGAAGGAGCCGCGACGGGTGCTTCGATACGCGCCTTCGACTTCGCTCAGTCGCTACTCAGCATGGACGGAGGGGAGAGGGGAGAGGGGAGAGGGGAGAGGGGAGAGGGGAGAGGGGAGAGGGGAGAGGGGAGAG
>NZ_JACYVA010000001.1 GCF_014842075.1 Sphingomonas sp. CFBP 13720 | reverse complement strand
CGTGAATCAGAAAACCGTCACCGTGTGAATCCCTGATGATTCAGCTCGGCTGAAAAACGCTCTAGCCGGCCCTGGCCGACCGGGCGTGATACGCCCGCGCTTTATGCTGTGACGCTATGCGATGGCTCCGTACCGCATTCCCCCGATCCCGATCCCGATCCCGATCCCGATCCCGATCCCGATCCCGATCCCGATCCCGATCCCGACCGAGGCGGCCGGCCGGCCGGGCGTTCGATGGGGAAGAACATGGTCCCGGCATGTTGTACGGCATCGATCACAAGGGTGGGACGATGCCGGAAGCGCATGTTCGTACGCCGTGGCTTCGACGGACCGCCAACCCCATACCCGATGATCCTCAACGGGCCGGGGCGTGCCGGGTCCACAGCGTAATGGACTCGACCTTGGCGGTCGGGCGATAGACGGCCATCGCCGCCGCGAGTGCGGGATGCGCCCTGATGAAGGCGAGGCCGGGATGCTCGTCGACCAGCACGATGTCCGGTGCGCGGGCCACGATGTCGGCGGCGAGCAGCCCGGCGTCGTCCGCCTCCACTTGCCGCAAGGCTGCTTGCCGTTCGGGCGAGAGCGAACGTTCCTCAAGCTGCTGACGCGCGCCGCCGGTTGCCCACAGGCTTCCGCGACGGCCTATCCATCGGCCATCGACCCAGCGCGTCAACGGATGGCCGAGCGCGATGTCGAACGACACGCCGATCAACCGTGGATGCGGCGGCCCGGCACGGACGACTGCGTCCCGCAGCGCATGAGGTTCGGGCACGCGCGCGTAGCCATAGGCCGACGTCAGCGCGATCATCCAGGCGCACAACCACCCCAATGCGCGCGCCTTGCCCGGTCGCGCCAGTTCCAGCGCGACCGCGAGCAGCGCCATCGCTACCCCCGGATAGCCGTGATTGAGATAGCCCTTACCCTGCACCAGCGCGGCCAGCACGAACCCGCCGGTCGCGAGTAGTGCGACCGTTGTCGGCTTCGACGGGGTTCCGCGCGAAAGCCAGAGCGTGAGGACTGCGACCGCCGCAGGAACGACGACGACCGGTCCTGTCATCAGGTTCTCCCATGCGTCGCGCGCCGGCAGATAGACGAGCCGCAGCAGTGGCAGCATATGCTGGAGATAGTGCGGAAAGGCCACGATCACGACCGCCGCGTACCCGACACCTGTCAGCACGACCGCAGCCCATTCGACGTCCAGCGCGTTTCTGAACGAACGTCGCCGAACAACCAGCCAGGCTGCAACCCCCAGCAGGGCGAGCGCGAGGTGCGGTTTGATGACGATCATCAGGCCCGCGCCGCAACCCGCCGTGCAGGCGTCGGCACAGGTGACGGATCGCCCTTCCGCCCGCGCGACCATCAGCGCCAACATCGGCAGGCCCGCGACCAGCGCGAGATGCTCGCGCTGCGCGAACAGGTCGGCCGGGAGAATGAGAAGCACAAACGCCGCAGCGGCGACAAGTCCGCTGCTGATTCTCACCGAACGGTCGAGCAGCCGCCCGACCTGGATCAGCGATAGCGCCGCGAGGACGATGCACAGCCCGACGGTAACCGGTTCGACCCGCATCCCTGCTGCACGCGCCACCGCGACGAACGGCATGTAGAGCAGGACAGAGGCAGGCGGGTTCACTTCTTCGACGTCGCGATAGAGCAGCGCGCCATCGATCACGCGCTCGGCGACACTGATCAGCCACGACACATCGCAATCCAGCGACGACATGGACTGCAACAGGATCGCAAGCGCCGCGACCGGTACGATCCACCCGGCCCGATATACCCGCAAGGACAACGCGACGTTTGCGGATGCGGCGACCATGTCGGCGAGGTTAGCGGGGATCGGTTGCGATGCGCTTAATGCGCCATGGCGTCCGGCGCACTGCGCGCCATAGCCATTCCGGCCACGTCGCCAAGGCTGACGGCATCGGTCTGCCCACGTTGCGGCAGAGTTATCAGGCGACGGCGGATCACGCTGGTGCCCTCTGGATCAGCCGGGGTGCCGGCGACACGCAACGGGTCCGGCCTGACCGCCCGTACCCGCTCCTCAGTGCCACATGGACGGCGTTGAACCAGCGTCCAGTCCGGTCGGGAATCGCGAACGTCGCTTCTCGTAGCCCGTCGAGAACGCATCCGCCGCGGATCGCGTTCTCGACACGTGCGCTACGTCACAGCACGTAGCGACTGAGGTCGGTGTTGCGCGCGATGCTGGCCAGTTGCTTGTCCACATAGGCTGCATCGATCGTCACCGCCGTGCCGCGACGGTCCTCCGCGTCGAAGCTGACTTCCTCCAACAGCTTTTCCATCACCGTCTGCAACCGGCGTGCGCCGATGTTTTCGATCTCCGCATTCACCTCTGCCGCGATGCGCGCGATCGCCGCGATGCCGTCGTCGGTGAAGTCGATGCCGACGCCTTCGGTGGCCAGCAGTGCGCGATACTGCGCGGGCAACGATGCCTTGGTATCCGACAGGATCGCGACGAAATCCGCTTCGGTCAGCCCCTTCAGCTCGACCCGGATCGGTAACCGACCCTGTAGCTCGGGGAGCAGGTCGCTGGGCTTGGCGACGTGGAACGCGCCGCTGGCGATGAACAGCACATGGTCGGTCTTCATCGGTCCGTATTTGGTGGCGACAGTCGTCCCCTCGATCAGCGGCAACAGGTCGCGCTGCACGCCTTCGCGGCTGATCGATCCGCCGCCGCGCCCGTCGCTGACCGCGATCTTGTCGATCTCGTCGAGGAAGACGATGCCGTTCGCCTCCGCATCGGCCAGCGCGACCCGGCTGACCTCGTCCTGATCGAGCCGCTTGTCGGCCTCCTCCTCGACCAGCTTGTCCCATGCCGCGCGGACGGTCAGCTTGCGGCGCTTCTGCTGTCCGCCGCCGCCGAACGCCTTGCCCATCATTTCGGACAGGTTGATCATCTGTGGCGCGCCGCCGGGAATCTCGAACGGCATCTGCGGCTGCGCTTCCAGCTCGATCTCGATTTCCTTGTCGTCGAGATGGCCGTCGGCGAAGCGCTGGCGGAACGCTTCGCGCGTTGCTTCGCTGGCGCCCTTGCCGGTCAGCGCGTCGAGCAGGCGCGTCATCGCCGCGCCCTCCGCCTTGTCCTTCACCGCCACGCGGCGGCGTTCGCGTTCCAGCCGGATCGCTTCCTCGACAAGGTCGCGCGCGATCTGTTCGACGTCGCGACCGACATAGCCGACTTCGGTGAATTTGGTCGCCTCGACCTTCACGAACGGCGCGTCGGCCAGCTTCGCCAGACGGCGGCTGATCTCGGTCTTGCCGCAGCCGGTGGGCCCGATCATCAGGATGTTCTTCGGGCTGACCTCGTCGCGCAGGTCGGGGGCAAGCTGTTGCCGGCGCCAGCGGTTGCGTAGCGCCACCGATACCGCGCGCTTCGCGTCGGCCTGTCCGATGATGTGCGCGTCGAGCGCGGCGACGATCGCCTTGGGCGTCAGAGTTTCGGTCATGATGTTCCTGTGGGAACGTCGCCCGGCGTCTGCGCCGGGACGACGGAATGGAGAAGCGTCAGGCAGCGCTGTCGAGTGCTTCCAGCGTCACGCGGTCGTTGGTGAAGACGCAGAGTTCGGCGGCGATCCCCAGCGCCTTGCGCGCCACCTTTTCGGCGTCCGATTCATATTCGGTCAGCGCGCGGGCGGCGGCGAGGGCGAAGTTGCCGCCGGACCCGATCGCGGCGACGCCGGCTTCTGGTTCGAGCACGTCGCCGTTACCGGTGACGACCAAGGTCACGTCCTTGTCGGCGACGATCAGCATCGCTTCGAGATTGCGCAGGAACTTGTCGGTCCGCCAGTCCTTCGCCAGCTCGACCGCCGCGCGGAGCAATTGCCCCTGATGGCGTTCCAGCTTGGCCTCCAGCCGTTCGAACAGCGTGAAGGCATCGGCGGTCGCACCTGCGAACCCCGCGATGACCTTGCCGTCGCCCAGCGGGCGGACTTTCCGGGCATTGGGCTTCATCACCGTATTGCCGGCGGAAACCTGTCCATCGCCGGCAATGACCACGCGACCGTTGCGGCGCACGGAGACAATCGTGGTGCCGTGCCACACCGTATCTTTGCTCATGAGCGCGATATGGGGGCAGGGGGGCGCAACCTTCAAGATACGGCCTTGGGGAGGGGCGTCGGTTGAAGGCCCCCCCCGCCGTGGACCGTCCTAGCGTTCGTTCCCCTTCGCCTTGCCCCACGCCCGTGCCGCGGTGTAGCCGAGATAGCCGGTGCCGAAGAGCGCGTAGAGTTCCTCCGGGATACCGCGCAGATAGGCGGTCATGCCCTTTGCGATCGCTTCCGCCATGCCGGGCTGGACCGCCGAGATCAGGCCCATCGGGATCGCCCATAGCAGCAGCGCGTACATCACGTAGAGGAACCCCGGCCGCGCGCGCGACGTCCATGGGTCGGGCGACTGCGCCTCCGCCACAATCGCCGCCATCTGCGCGCGCACCTGATCGAGGTCGCGCGTGGCATCGAGTTTGAGCAGTTCCAGCTTGGCCGCGTCGCGGGCGCGGGGGTCGGGGATCAGCTTGTCGAGCAGTCCCGCGATCGGGGCGATCAGTCCGTCGAGAATCGGCATGGTCGAAGTCCTTTCATCGGAGCGAAATCGGTATGCAAACGGCGTTGCGCCCGGGTCGGCGGGCTACGGACCCGGAGGGTGGCCAGGACGCGGCGGGGCCAAAGGTCACGAAAGTCACACTCGCACGCGTTTTGTGTCACCCGATGCGATGCGCCAGCCAGCCATAGAGAAACGCCTCGTTCGCCGGGCGGCTTTCGGCCAGTGCGAGGTAGCGTTCGCCCTGCAACGCCTCGACCGCCTTCACCAGCACCGCCTCGCCATGCGTGCCGCGTGTCGCCAGCATCGCGTCGAGCGCGGCGAGCGTGGCGGGACCGACGCGGCCGTCGCACGCGATGTCCGGCCAGTCGCGCGCGTTGCGATTCAATGCGTTGAGCGTGCGCTGGAGAAAGCCGCCGGCGACCACCGGTCCCATATTGACGGCGGTGTCGAACAGTTCGGCCGCCAGCACCGGTGCGCGCGTCGCAACGCGATCGAAGCCGGGCTGCCGCCAGTAGCGGTCGCGATAGAGGCGGACGGCATGGGCGCGGGGGAAGTCGCGCATTTCTCCGCGATAGCCATCGGCGCGCGCGACGGCTTCGGTGACGCCGAACCGGGTCGGGCCGCCACGGTCGGCGGGGTGATCGACATAGCCGCCTTCGCGCTCGATCAGGTCGTCGATAAGTCGGTCGATGTCCATATGGTCCTCCTGTTGGAGGTGGAACATAACCGGAACGGTTCGTTGTAGGAAAGCGTCGGTCGCGGGGACGACGAATATGCCGGCCGGGCCGGACGATTGAGCGCCGGTAGGCGTGTGCGCCATCCAAGCCAAAGGGCGTGGCGGGCGGCCATTGCATTCGGTATCGTACCGTATGCTGTTACGGGTCCTTATCTGCATCGGTGTCGTTGCGGCTTTCGCAGCGCCTGCTCACGCCCTCTGCATCTACCATGGCGTCGACAACGCAAAGACGAGTATCGAACAGGAGTTCAGGGACGCGCAGTGGGTCGTTCGCGCCCATGTAGTTTCCGCGGAATACCACTGGTCGGATGAGGACGGGTCCTGGACCCTCTACCGACTGAAAATCGTCCAGAGCTTCAAGGGTAATCTGCCGCAAAGGTTCACGTTCTTCACCGAGCGGAACAGCGGCGGATTCTACATGGATGGCGAAGGGGGAGCGCCCGATCTGGACGGCGACTACCTCCTCTTTCTAACGCCCCGTCCTTCGCCACGCACCGACCCACCGGCAGCCAAGGGAGCGTTGTGGATTAACTACAACTGCGGTCAGTCTAAAGCATGGTCGAACGTGACGCAGACACAAGCCGCCCGGCTTCGAGCGCTTGCGGTTCGCCGCTAAGCCTTGCCGCCGCGCAGTCACGCCGACGTCGGTACGATCGCGGGATATCTCCGGGCAGTCGCAAAAATTCGCCGCTCGATGACGGGGCGGCGGAAGGTATTTTCCGGTCTGTTCCAAAACGCGGGAAGATCATTTTTTGCCGTTTCGGCCCGCTACCCACCATCCAGCGATGGCTGTGATCGGCAGCGGACCGGTTCCGTCCGAAGGTCCGCCGTACCGCGGACCTTCGGACGAACGGTCACTTCAGGTCGAGCATCACCACCGATTTGGCCGGCAGCGTGACGTTCAGCGTCCCGCCTTGCAACTGCGCGCCAGTGAAGGCGGTCGGGACCACCTCGTTCGGCGCGTCGAAGCGGTTATGCGCGTTCATCGTCGGTGCGGTCAGGATGCGGCCGGTCAGCGTGGTTCCCGCCACGCCGGTCAACTGTACCGCCACCGTCTGCGCGCGGTTCGGATCGGCGTTCGACAGCGCGACATGCACCGCGCCGTCCTTGCCGCGTACCGCCGATGCGGAGACGGCGGGCAGCGTCCACTGATCCTTGTTGTACCATGGGGACTTCACGTCGATCGGCAGCACGGTGCCGTCCATGTACGGCTTGTACATCTCGAACACGTGATAGGTCGGGGTCAGCACCATCTTCGGACCGTCGGTCAGGATCATCGCCTGGAGCACGTTCACCATCTGCGCGATCGCGGTCATCTTCACCCGATCGGCGTGTTTGGCGAAGATGTTCAGGTTGATCGCGGCGACCAGCGCGTCGCGCATCGTATTCTGCTGACGCAGGAACCCCGGATGCGTGCCGGGGTCCTGCCCGTACCACGTCCCCCATTCGTCGACCGCCAGCCACACGCGCTTCTTGGGATCGTACTTGTCCATGATCGCGGAGTGCTTCGCGATCAGTTCCTCCATCTTCCACGTCCCCGCCAGCGTTTCCGCCCAGCCGGCCTCGTCGAAATCGACCGGCGACGCCTTGGGCGCCCACCCGCCGGGAACGGTGTAGTAATGCAGCGACACCGCGTCTATCTGGCCGATCGCCTCGCGCAACATCACTTCCGTCCAGTTGTAATCGTCCGAATTCGCGCCCGACGCGATTTTCAGGACGCGGCTGCCCTGTGGCGATTTGATGAAGGTCGAATAACGGCGGGTGACGTCCGCCGCATATTCCGGGCGCATGTTGCCGCCGCAGCCCCATAATTCGTTGCCGATGCCGAAATACGGCACCTTCCACGGTTCCTTGCGGCCGTTGCGGGCGCGTTCGTCGGCCAGCGTGCCGGCCTGCTGGGTCATGTATTCGACCCATTCCGCCATTTCCTGCGGGCTGCCATTGCCGACATTGCCCGAGATATAGGCTTCGGCCCCGACCTGTTCGGTCAGGTCCATGAATTCATGCGTACCGACCGCATTGTCCTCGGTCACGCCGCCCCAATGGGTGTTGATCTTGACCGGGCGCTTGTTCTTCGGCCCGATCCCTTCCCGCCAGTGATATTCGTCGGCGAAGCAGCCGCCGGGCCAGCGGATCGCGGGTACGCCCAGCCGCTTGAGCGCGGCGACGACGTCGTTGCGGAAACCGCGCGTGTTGGGGATGGTGCGGCTGTTGCCGACCCACAGCCCGCCATAGATGCCGGTGCCAAGATGCTCGGCGAACTGGGTGAAGATGCGCCGGTCATAGGTCGGGCCGGGCTGATCGCCACGCACCGCGATGCGGGCGGGTTCGGGCGGCGGGGCGGATGCGGTCTGCGCGGTCGCGGTGACGGCGCAGAACAGCGCGGCGGTGCCGGTGAACAATGTGCGGGCGTGGTGCCCCCACGGGCGGCGGCGAGTCATGGTTCGCACGATTATCCCTTCCTGTACTTGTCTGATTATTGGGTATCGGAACCCACGCAGGAAGGCAATCGGCGGCGGCGGTTATTGTGGCGCGGGCAGGGTGCGCATGCCGCCACCCGGCGTCGGCGGACGCGGCGTCCACGTACGAACGAAAACCGCCGCCCGGTTGCCCGGACGGCGGTTTCCTTACTTCACGATGCGAACCCGAACGATCAGTCGTTCAGATACTCACCGGCATCGGCGTCAGTGCCATGCCCCGAGGGGACGACATCGGCCAGCGGATCCGACGCGCCCTGTCCGTCGCGCGGGCTGCGCGCGAGTTCGGCGGCATGCTCTTCTTCCGCCGAAGTCGGGGCGATGAAGCCCTGCAACGCCTTTTGCTGGGCGCGCAGTGCCGCGTCGCGCGACGTGGCCGCCACACGCAGGCGGTTCACGCCCGCACCGGTCCCCGCCGGGATCAGGCGACCGACGATGACGTTCTCCTTCAGGCCGTTCAGGCTGTCGATCTTGCCCTGCACCGACGCTTCGGTGAGGACGCGGGTCGTTTCCTGGAACGACGCGGCGGAGATGAACGACCGGGTCTGGAGCGAAGCCTTGGTGATCCCGAGCAGGATCGGCTTGCCCTGTGCCGGCGACTGGCCGGGGGCCAGACGCGCATTGGCCTCGTCCATTTCGTCACGGTCGAGCTGTTCGCCCGCCAGCAACGTGGTTTCGCCGCCGTCGGTGATCTCGACCTTCTGCAGCATCTGACGAACGATCGTTTCGATGTGCTTGTCGTTGATCTTCACGCCCTGGAGCCGGTAGACGCCCTGGATTTCGCTGACGAGATATTCGGCCAGCGGCTCGATCCCCATCGTTTCCAGAATGTCGTGCGGGTTGGGCGATCCGCCGATCAGGTTGTCGCCACGCTTGACGTAGTCGCCTTCCTGAACGTCGATCACCTTCGACTTGGGCACCAGATACTCGACGACCTCGCCGCCATCCTCGGGCTGGATGCCGATCTTGCGCTTCGCCTTGTAATCCTTGCCGAACACGACCCGACCGGAAACCTTGGCGATGATCGCCGCTTCCTTGGGGATACGTGCCTCGAACAATTCGGCGACGCGCGGCAGACCGCCGGTGATGTCGCGGGTCTTGGCCGATTCACGGGCGACGCGGGCAAGAACGTCACCCGCCTGTACCTGTGCACCGTCCTCGACCGACAACACCGCGCCCGGCGCCAGCATATAGCGTGCCGCCTCGCCCGAATTGTCGTCGAGCAGGGTCATGCGCGGACGCAGATCCTCCTTCGACTTGGTCGTCACGCGATATTCGATGATCTCGCGCTGGGCGATACCGGTCGCTTCGTCGACACGCTCGGTAACGGTCTTGTTCTCGATCAGATCGATGAACTTCACCGTACCGCCGGTTTCGGTAATGACCGGTGCGGTGAACGGGTCCCATTCGGCCATCCGGTCGCCCTGTGAAACGATGTGGCCATCGTCGAACAGGACATACGCGCCGTACGGAATACGGTGCACCGACAGGTCGCGACCGTCCATGTCGACGATCGCGATCTCGCCCGACCGGCTGAGCACCACGCGGCGGCCGCGCTGGTCCTCGATCAGGCGCAGGTCGCGGAACTCGACGGTGCCGTCGACCGGCGCCTCGAGGTTCGACTGCTCGTTCAGCTGCGCCGCGCCGCCGATGTGGAAGGTCCGCATCGTCAGCTGGGTGCCCGGCTCACCGATCGACTGTGCTGCGATGACGCCGACGGCCTCACCGATGTTCACCGGCGTACCACGGGCCAGATCGCGTCCGTAGCAGGTGCCGCACACGCCGACCTTGGCTTCGCAGACCAGCGGCGAACGGATCTTCATCGCCTGAAGCCCGATGCCCTCGATCCGCGTGATCATCGCCTCGTCCAGCAACGTGCCGGTCGGGAAGACGACCTCACCGGTCTTCGGATCGACCACGTCCTCGGCCGTGGTGCGGCCGAGAATACGTTCGCCGAGCGACGCGATCGTTGCGCCACCTTCGATGATCGACCGCATTTCCAGCGCGCGCTGGGTACCGCAATCTTCCATGATGATGACGCAGTCCTGCGACACGTCGACCAGACGGCGGGTCAGATAGCCCGAGTTCGCCGTCTTGAGCGCCGTATCCGCCAGACCCTTGCGCGCGCCGTGGGTCGAGTTGAAGTATTCAAGGACGGTCAGACCTTCCTTGAAGTTCGAGATGATCGGCGTTTCGATGATCTCACCCGACGGCTTGGCCATCAGGCCGCGCATGCCGGCGAGTTGCTTGATCTGTGCCTGCGAACCGCGGGCACCCGAGTGTGCCATCATGTAGATGGAGTTGATCGGCTTTTCGCGGCCGGCCATCGGGCCGTCCTCGTACCGCCGGACCGCCTTGATCTCGTCCATCATCGACGTCGCCACCTGATCACCGCAACGGCTCCAGGCGTCGATCACCTTGTTGTACTTCTCCTGCTGCGTGATCAGGCCGTCCTGATACTGCTGCTCGAAGTCCTTCACCTGGTCGCGGGTCTCGTCGACCAGCTTGTCCTTGTCCGGCGCGATCAGCATGTCGTCCTTGCCGAACGAAATGCCGGCCTTGAACGCGTGGCGGAAGCCCAGCGCCATGATCGCATCGGCGAACAGCACGGTCTCCTTCTGACCGGTGTGACGATACACCTCGTCGATGACGTCGCCGACGTCTTTCTTGGTCAGCAGGCGGTTGACCGTTTCGAACGGCACCTTGTGGCTGTGCGGCAGCGTTTCGCCCAGCAGCATACGGCCCGGCGTCGTTTCGTACCGCTTCAGATACTGGTTGCCGGCCTCGTCGGTCTGCGGAACGCGGCTGACGATCTTGGTATGCAGCGTGACGGCACCGGCATGCAGTGCCTGATGCACCTCCGCCATGTCGCCCAGCAGCATGCCTTCGCCCGGCTCGTTCGTCTTTTCCATCGACAGGTAATACAGGCCCAGCACCATGTCCTGCGACGGCACGATGATCGGCTTGCCGTTCGCGGGCGACAGGATGTTGTTGGTCGACATCATCAGGACGCGCGCTTCCAGCTGCGCTTCAAGCGACAGCGGCACGTGCACGGCCATCTGATCGCCGTCGAAGTCGGCGTTGAACGCGGAACAGACCAGCGGGTGAAGCTGGATCGCCTTGCCCTCGATCAACACCGGCTCGAACGCCTGGATGCCCAGACGGTGCAGCGTCGGTGCGCGGTTCAGCATCACCGGATGCTCGCGGATCACCTCGTCAAGGATGTCCCAGACTTCCTTGCGCTCCTTCTCGACCCACTTCTTCGCCTGCTTGAGCGTCATGCTCAAACCCTTGGCGTCGAGGCGTGCGTAGATGAACGGCTTGAACAGCTCGAGCGCCATCTTCTTCGGCAGGCCGCACTGATGCAGCTTGAGTTCCGGACCGGTCACGATGACCGAACGACCCGAATAGTCGACGCGCTTGCCCAGAAGGTTCTGGCGGAAGCGGCCCTGCTTGCCCTTGAGCATGTCGGACAGCGACTTGAGCGGACGCTTGTTGGCACCGGTAATCGTACGGCCGCGACGGCCGTTGTCGAACAGCGCGTCGACCGCTTCCTGCAACATGCGCTTTTCGTTGCGGACGATGATGTCCGGCGCGCGCAGTTCCATCAGACGCTTCAACCGGTTGTTGCGGTTGATGACGCGGCGGTACAGGTCGTTCAGATCCGACGTGGCGAAGCGGCCACCGTCCAGCGGCACCAGCGGACGCAGTTCGGGCGGAATAACCGGCACGACGTCGAGGATCATCCATTCGGGACGGTTGCCCGAATCGATGAAGCTCTCGACGACCTTCAGCCGCTTGATGATCTTCTTGGGCTTCAGTTCCGACTTGGTGACGGCCAGCTCGTCGAGCAGCTCCTTGCGCTCGCCCTCGAGGTCGAGGTCGATCAGCATCTGCTTGACCGCTTCGGCACCGATTCCGGCCGAGAACGCGTCCTCGCCATACTGGTCCTGCGCGTCGAGCAGTTCATCCTCGGTGAGAAGCTGATACTTCTCCAGCGCGGTCAGGCCCGGCTCGATCACGATGTACGATTCGAAATACAGCACGCGCTCTAGCTGCTTGAGCTGCATGTCGAGCAACAGGCCGATGCGCGACGGCAGCGACTTGAGGAACCAGATGTGCGCGACGGGGGCAGCGAGTTCGATATGGCCCATCCGCTCACGACGGACCTTCGACACCGTGACCTCGACGCCGCACTTTTCGCAGACGATGCCCTTGTACTTCATGCGCTTGTACTTGCCGCACAGGCACTCGTAATCCTTGATCGGACCGAAGATGCGCGCGCAGAACAGGCCGTCACGCTCGGGCTTGAACGTGCGATAGTTGATCGTCTCGGGCTTCTTGATCTCGCCGAACGACCACGAGCGGATACGCTCGGGCGAAGCGATCCCGATCTGGATCTGGTCGAAGGTCTCCGGCTTGGCCACCGGGTTCGCGAAATTGGTCAGTTCGTTCATTTTGCTTTCCTCACAGGGAGGGAAAATTCGTCAGGCGAGGGGGAAGGGCGTCGCATTCGTCATGCGACGCCCCATCCTCATTCCGCCGCGTCGGCGAGGTCGCCGGTCTTCTCGGCATTGCCCAGCTCGATGTTCAGGCCGAGCGAGCGCATTTCCTTGACCAGCACGTTGAAGCTTTCGGGAATGCCGGCCTCGAACGTGTCGTCACCCTTGACGATCGCCTCATAGACCTTGGTGCGGCCGACCACGTCGTCGGACTTCACCGTCAGCATTTCCTGCAACGTGTAGGCGGCGCCGTACGCCTGAAGCGCCCAGACCTCCATCTCGCCGAAGCGCTGTCCGCCGAACTGCGCCTTGCCGCCCAGCGGCTGCTGGGTAACCAGGCTGTACGGCCCGATCGAGCGGGCGTGGATCTTGTCGTCCACGAGATGGTGCAGCTTGAGCATGTAGATGATGCCCACGGTGACCATCCGGTCGAACTGGTCGCCGGTACGTCCGTCGAACAGGATCGACTGGCCCGACGTGTCGAGACCCGCCAGCTCCAGCATCGCCGTCACGTCGCTTTCGCGTGCGCCGTCGAACACCGGGGTGCCCATCGGAATGCCGGTGCTGATGTTCTGGACCAGTTCCGACACCTGCTCGTTGGTCCGGCCCTCGATATCGTCGGCATAGTGACCGCCGTAGATCTCCTTGAGCCGGTCCTTGACCGCCGACGGCATGCCGCCGGCGACCGCGTTCGGGTTGGCTTCGCGCCAGTCGCGCAGCGACCGGGCGACTTCCATGCCGAGGTTGCGGGCAGCCCAGCCGAGATGCGTCTCGAAGATCTGACCGACGTTCATGCGGGACGGCACGCCCAGCGGGTTGAGCACCAGATCGACCGGCGTCCCGTCGGCGAGGAACGGCATGTCCTCCGCCGGCAGGATGCGGCTGATGACGCCCTTGTTGCCGTGACGGCCGGCCATCTTGTCGCCCGGTTGCAGCTTGCGCTTCACCGCGACGAACACCTTGACCATCTTCAGCACGCCCGGCGGCAGCTCGTCGCCCCGCTCCAGCTTCTCACGGCGATCGTGGAACTTGTCGGTGATACGCTTCACCGCTTCGTCATACTGCGCCTTGACCGCTTCAAGATTGCCTTGCGCCGTATCGTCAGCGACGGCGAACCGCCACCATTCGTGCTTGTCGACGCTGTCGAGCAGATCCTGATCGATGACCGATCCCTTGCGGATGCCCTTGGGCGCAGCCGTTGCGGTCTGCCCCTCGAGCATTTCGCGCAGGCGGCTCCACGTCGCACGGTTGAGGATGCCGCGCTCGTCGTCCGAGTCCTTCTTGAGGCGCTCGATCTCCTCGCGCTCGATCGCCATCGCGCGCTCGTCCTTGTCGATGCCGTGACGGTTGAAGACGCGGACGTCGACGACCGTACCCGACACGCCCGGCGGCAGGCGAAGCGAGGTGTCACGCACGTCGCTGGCCTTTTCACCGAAGATCGCGCGCAGGAGCTTTTCCTCCGGCGTCATCGGCGATTCGCCCTTCGGCGTGATCTTGCCGGCGAGGATGTCGCCCGGTTCGACCTCTGCCCCGACATAGACGATGCCCGCCTCGTCGAGGTTGCGCAGCGCTTCCTCACCCACGTTCGGAATGTCGCGGGTGATATCTTCCGGCCCCAGCTTGGTGTCGCGGGCCATCACTTCGAACTCGTCGATGTGGATCGACGTGAACACGTCGTCCTTCACGATCCGTTCGCTGATGAGGATCGAATCCTCGTAGTTGTACCCGTTCCACGGCATGAACGCGACGAGCGCGTTGCGGCCCAGCGCCAACTCGCCGAACTCGGTCGACGGGCCGTCGGCGATCACTTCGCCGGCTTCGATCACGTCGCCCACCTTCACCAGCGGACGCTGGTTGATGCAGGTCGACTGGTTCGAACGCTGGAACTTCATCAGCGTATAGATGTCGACGCCGCTTTCGGCCGCGTCGACTTCGCCGGTCGCGCGGATCACGATGCGCGCGGCATCGACCTGATCCACCACGCCCGCACGCTTGGCCGAAATCGCCGCGCCCGAATCGCGCGCCACGGTTTCTTCCATGCCGGTGCCGACGAACGGTGCCTCGGCCTTGACCAGCGGCACTGCCTGCCGCTGCATGTTCGATCCCATCAGCGCGCGGTTGGCGTCATCGTTTTCGAGGAACGGAATGAGCGATGCGGCGACCGACACCAGCTGCTTGGGCGAAACGTCCATCAGCGTGACGTTTTCGGGCAGCGCCATCAGGAACTCGCCCGCCTGCCGTGCCGACACGAGGTCCTCGGCGAAGCTGCTGTCCTCGTTCAGCGTGGCCGACGCCTGGGCGACGGTGTGCTTCTGCTCTTCCATCGCCGACAGATAGACGACGTCGTTCGTGACCTTGCCGTCGACGATGCGACGATAGGGGGTCTCGATGAAGCCGTACTTGTTGACGCGGCTGAACGTCGCAAGGCTGTTGATGAGACCGATGTTCGGGCCTTCCGGCGTTTCGATCGGGCAGATACGGCCATAATGCGTCGGATGGACGTCGCGGACTTCGAAGCCCGCGCGCTCACGCGTCAGACCGCCCGGCCCGAGCGCCGAAACGCGACGCTTGTGCGTCACTTCGGACAGCGGGTTGGTCTGATCCATGAACTGCGACAGCTGCGACGAGCCGAAGAATTCACGCACCGCGGCGACCGCCGGCTTGGCGTTGATCAGGTCGTTCGGCATGACGGTCGACACGTCGACCGACGACATGCGCTCCTTGACCGCACGCTCCATCCGCAACAGCCCGACGCGATACTGGTTTTCCAGCAGCTCGCCGACCGACCGCACGCGACGGTTGCCGAGGTTGTCGATATCGTCGACTTCGCCCTTGCCGTCCTTCAGGTCGACCAGCGTCTTGACCACCGCGAGGATATCCTCGCTGCGCAGCGTCGTCACCGTATCCTCGGCATCGAGGTCGAGGCGCATGTTCAGCTTCACGCGGCCCACGGCCGACAGGTCGTAGCGCTCGGGATCGAAGAACAGGCCGGCGAACAGCGATTCCGCCGTTTCCAGCGTCGGTGGCTCGCCGGGGCGCATGACGCGGTAGATGTCGGACAGCGCCTGTTCGCGCTCTTCCGCCTTGTCCACCTTCAACGTGTTGCGGATCCACGGACCGGTCGACACATGATCGATGTCGAGCAGTTCGATCCGCTCGATTCCTGCCTGATCCAGCAGTTCGAGATTCTCGGCCGACACTTCGTCGCCCGCCTCGATATAGATCTGGCCGGTGGTTTCGTTGATGAGGTCATAGGCCGAATAGCGGCCATAGATTTCCTCGGTCGGGATCAACAGTTCGGCAAGACCGTCCTTACCCGCCTTGTTGGCGAGGCGCGGGCTGATCTTGGTGCCGGCCGGGAACACGACCTCGCCGGTGTTCGCGTCGACGATGTCGAACGACGGCTTCTGGCCGCGCCAGTTCTCTGCCGCATACGGGATGCGCCAGCCGCCTTCGCCGCGTACGAAGGTCACGCGGTTGTAGAAATGGTTGAGGATGTCCTCGCCCGTCATGCCCAGTGCATAGAGCAGCGACGTGACCGGCAGCTTGCGCTTACGATCGATGCGGACGTTGACGATGTCCTTGGCGTCGAATTCGAAATCCAGCCACGAACCGCGATACGGGATGACCCGCGCGGCGAACAGATACTTGCCCGACGCGTGGGTCTTGCCGCGATCGTGATCGAACAGCACGCCCGGCGAACGGTGCATCTGCGACACGATGACGCGTTCGGTGCCGTTGATGAAGAACGTGCCGTTGCCGGTCATGAGCGGCATGTCGCCCATGTACACGTCCTGCTCCTTGATATCGAGCACCGAGCGGGCTTCGGTATCCTGGTCCACCTCGAACACGATCAGGCGCAGCGTGACGCGCATCGGCGCGGCATAGGTGATGCCGCGCTGACGGCATTCCTCGACGTCGAACTTGGGATCTTCCAGCTCGTAGGTGACGAAGTCCAGCTCGGCGGTGCCGGCGAAGTCGCGGATCGGGAAGACGCTGCGCAGCGTCTTTTCCAGACCGGACACATAGCCGATCGACGGATCGGAACGCAGGAACTGTTCATAGCTCTCGCGTTGCACCTCGATCAGGTTCGGCATCTGCACCACTTCGTGGATGTCGCCGAATACCTTGCGGATGCGGCGCTTGTTCGTGCCGCTCGTGCTTGCCTTGGTCGCCATGGAGTCGTTGGCCTCGTGCTGTATCGAATTCTGCACCCGGTGCCGGCCGGGCTGGCGTGCGATCAGGACGACGAAAGCCGCGCACCCCGCATGGGGTCGCAGCTGTTCGAGCGTCCTGCAATGGCATCAGGCCCATACATGCAATGCGTTGCGCGACGACGCATTCTTTCCCGGTCCTGAAGCAAGTCTGCGATATAGAAGCAGGGCAGGGATGTGTCAACGCGGGTCACGCGTCGAACGTGGACCCGATCGGTTGGCCGCGACATGGGGGCGGTTCGTCGCAACTGGCGGCCAGGGTGGCTGACGCGAGGCGTAAAAGCCCGGTTGAGAACGGCAATGCAGTCCCTTCTCCCGCTCGCGGTCACCGCCGCCATCGCCGTCCCATCCGCACCGGCCGCTGCGCAGGTCACGCAGACCGACGGTACGGTGCCGATCTACGACATCACGCCGCAACCGGTGCCGACGCCGGTGCCCGTACCGACGTCCACACCGACCGCTACGCCAACGCCGCGTCCGCTGGTCGTGCCGACCGTCCGAGCTACCGCGACGCCGGTGCCGACGCCGCGTGCCACGCCCGTGCCGCGTCCAACGCCCGCGCCGACGTCGCGTGCGAATCCTGTTCCCAACGTAGCTGCACCGGTGGCGACGGCGGAGTCTGCGCCGGTTCCCGATCCGGTGGAGCAGGTCGGTACGGTCGAGGATACGCCGGCGTCAGCCACCGTCGATACGCCATCGGCAGGTGCGGAGCAGGCGGCCCCGGCCGACCCGGCATCGGGCATTCCGGGATGGTTGTGGTTCGTTGCGGGGCTGGCCGTTGCCGGTCTGATCGCGCTGGTCCTTGGCAAGCGTCGGCGCGGTGATGTGGCCTTCGAGGTCGCCCAACCGGTCGACGTACCCGTCCCGGCCACCGCTCCGCCTGCGCCGGTCGCCGTGCCGACCCCGCCCGTGCCTGCGACACCGCCAACGCCCCAGACCCCGCCGACATCAAGCACACCGCCAGTTCCGCCAGTGCCGGCTCCTCTGCCGCCGCGCGCGCTGGAGTTCCAACTCGCGCCGTTGCGCGTCGGCTTGCAGGGCGAACAGGCGCTGCTCGATTTCGACCTAAGCGTCGGCAACGCGACCGACATTCCGGTCGAGGAAGTGCGGATCGCGACGTTGCTGCTGACCGCCAATGCCCGGCAGGACGAACAGATCGCGGCGTTCCTTGCGGACGATGCCGCAGCGGCGCTCGATCCGTTCCCGGTCGCGCCGGGGGAGCGCCGCCGGCTGGAGGCGACGATGTCGTTGCCGAAGGGTGCGCTGACTATCGTCACTGCGAACGAACGGCCGTTCTTCGTGCCGGTGATGGCGATCGACGCCCGGTATCGCTGGGCCGACGGACGTGAATCGAGGACCAGCGCGGCGTTCGTCGTCGGCCCCGTGCTGCCCAACGGCAAGCTGTCCCCGGTGTTCGTCGATCGCGGCGACCGGATGGTCGACCGGCTGGAAGCCCGGCTGCATGGCGAAGTGCGGCGATCCTGACCGGACGGAACGGCACGACGTTCCGCTTTCCCCCTTTCCACCGCCGCCCGGACCCGTCCGGGGGCGGCCCGCGCACGCGCATGCGCTTCCCGATGATACCGGACACACCCCTTGACCCTTTCCCCACCGCGACCCTTGCCGATATTCGATATCGGGGTTAGCCTTCGATCGACGCAGCAGGGGGCGGCGATGATGCGACGCGACAGGGTACTGCGATTCACCGTGCTGCTGCTGCGGATATTGCTGGTGCTCAACATCGTCTTGGCGATCGGCTTCGTGGCGGGCGCGATCGCCAGCGTGCCGTTGCACGACTGGATCGCTACGCGGATCGCGGCCGCGCATCCGGCGGCAGACGCCGCGCGCGTCGCGGGCGGCATCCGGTTGCTGCTGTTGCTGGGGGCCGTCGCGGCCGTCCCGGCGCACTGGATCTTCTCGCGTCTTGCCGCCGTGATCGGGACGGTGCGCGCCGGGGAGACGTTCGTCGCCCCGAATGCCGCGCGGGTGCGCCAGATCGGCTGGGCCCTGCTGGCGATCCAGCTGCTCGATTTCCCGCTGCTGCTGATCGTGCGACGCTTCGAAGGGTTGGGCATCGGACCCGACGGGTCGATGATCTCGATCGGCGGATGGTTGTCGGTGCTGGTCGCGTTCGTGCTGGCGCGGGTGTTCGCCGAAGGTGCGGTGCTGCGCGAAGATCTTGAGGGCACGGTCTGATGGGCGTGCACGTCCGTCTCGACGAAGTGCTGCTGGCGCGGCGCATGACGCTGACCGAACTGGCGCAGTCGGTCGATATCACGCTGGCCAACCTGTCGATCCTGAAGACCGGCAAGGCGCGCGCGATCCGCTTCACCACGCTCGATGCGATCTGTCGCGTGCTGGAATGCCAGCCGGGCGATATCCTGACGCACACCACCGACGACGACCGACAGGGGGAAACGATATGATGCGACGGACGACCATCGGGTTGCTGGCGACGGCATTGGCCGCGCTGCCCATTGCGGGGGCTGCCGCACAGACGTCCGCCGCCGCGACCACGACCGCGCCCGCGCGGCTGGCGATCGACATGCGCTACGTCACCTTGCCCAACGGGCTGAAAGTGGTGCTGTCGCGCGACACGCTGGCCCCGACCGTTACGGTCGGCGTCTATTACGGCATCGGTTTCCGGGTCGAGCCGCGCGCGCGCACCGGATTTGCGCATCTGTTCGAACATCTGATGTTCCAGGGATCGCAGAACGCGCCGAAGGGCGTGTTCATCAACACCGTCACCAGCGCGGGCGGCATCATGAACGGGTCGACCCGGTTCGATTTCACGAATTATTTCGAAATCGTGCCGTCGAACGCGCTGGAAC
Source organism: Sphingomonas sp. CFBP 13720 (assembly GCF_014842075.1). GTDB lineage: Bacteria > Pseudomonadota > Alphaproteobacteria > Sphingomonadales > Sphingomonadaceae > Sphingomonas. The sequence goes on along the minus strand of NZ_JACYVA010000001.1, from coordinate 1,033,156 downwards.
GCATCCTGTGGCTGGAAGCGGACCGGATGGCGCGTCCGGTCATCGACGACGCGGTGCTGAAGAACCAGCAGGGCGTGGTCGGCAACGAGGTGAAGGTCAACGTCCTCAACCAGCCCTATGGCACATGGCCGTGGATCGACCTGCCGATGCTGGCCAACACCAACTGGCACAACAGCCATAATTTCTACGGCGAATTGAAGGAGATCGAGGCGGCGACCGTCGACGATGCCAAACAGTTCTTCGACGCCTTCTATCGCCCGAACAACGCCGTGCTCGTGGTCGCGGGCGACATCGATTATGCGCAGGCGGAGGCGATGGTCCGCAAATATTTCGGGTCGCTGCAAAAGGGGCAGCCGGTGGTGCTGCCCGACCTGACCGAACCGCGCCAGACCGCCGAAAAGACGCGCAGCCGCATCGACGCACTGGCCCCGAAACCCGGCTGGGCGGCGGGATATCACATGCCGCCGCGCGGCACGCCCGAATGGTATGCGATGGGCCTGATCGACCAGTTGCTGTTGCAGGGCGACGACAGCCGCCTGCAACGCGCGCTGGTCCGGGAAAAGGAGATTACGGGCGACCTGTCGGGCGGAATCAACGCCGATCTGGGCAACATGTACAATTACAACGGCCCCATGCTGTGGCGGTTCAATTTCACCCATGACGCGCAACTGACCGATGCGCAGATCCGCGCGGCGGTCGACCCGGTCATCGCCGGTCTTTCGACCACCCCGGTCCCGCAGGCGGAACTCGACCGCGCCCGCACCAAGTTGCGATCCGATCTTTATTCGTCGGTGGATGGCGGCACGCGCGTCGGTTTGATCGACCTGCTCTCGGTCTATGCGTTGTTCGACAATGATCCGCAGGCGGTGAACCGGATCGAGGCGGGGTTCGCCAGCGTGACGCCCGCGCTGATCCAGAAGACGGCGCGCGAATATCTGCGCCCGACCAACCGGTCGGTTTATACCATCGTCGCGGGAGCCAAGTGAGATGAAGCGTTCGTTCCTGTTCGCCGGCATCGCGCTGATCTCCGGCCCCGTAATGGCCCAGACCGCGCCTGCCCAGACCGCGCCTGCTCAGACCGCGCCGGCCCAGACCGCGCCTGCCCAGACCCCGCCTGCCTTGCCTGCCCCGCCGATCGGCTCGCCCAAGGCGTTCACCGTCCCGGCCAGCGAAACCTATACCCTGCCCAACGGGATGCAGGTCACGCTGGTCCCCTATGGCAACGCGCCCAAGGTGGTCGTGGCGTTGCAGGTCTATGCCGGCAATCTTGAGGAAGGCCGCGACGTGTGGCTGGCCGACCTGACCGGTGACATGCTCAAGGAAGGTGCCGGCACCCGCGATGCCAGCGCGCTGGCAACGGCGGCGGCGGGGATCGGCGGCAACCTGAACGTCGGCGTTTCGCCGATCGGCACGTCGATCACGCTCGGGGCACTCAGCGAGTTCACCCCCGCTGCCGTGGCGCTGGTCGGCGACGTCGCGCGTCGCCCGGCCTTCGCCGCCGATGCGTTCGATCGGGTGAAGGCCAATCGCGCGCGGTCGCTGACGCAGGCGCTGGCCCAACCCGGCACGCTGGCCGATTATGCGCTGGCCCGTGCGACCTATGGCGATCACCCCTATGGCCGGCAATTGCCGACCCCGGCGCAACTGGGCGGATACACGCTGGCGCAAGCCAAGGCGTTCCACGCCGCCAATTTCGGCGCGCGCCGGTCGCGGCTGTACATCGCCGGACGGTTCGATGCGGCGGCGGTGAAGGCGGCGGTGGCGCGGGCGTTCGGCGACTGGGCGGCGGGGCCGGAACGGCTGTCGCAGGTGCCGACGATCGCCGCCGGACCGCGCGTGCTGCTGATCGACCGGCCCGGCGCGCCGCAATCGACGCTGCGCCTCGCATGGCCGTCGCCGCTGGCGGGCAGCGCGGGGGACATTCCACTGCGCGTCGCCAACGCCCTGCTCGGCGGAAGTTTTTCGTCGCGGATCACGCGCAACATCCGTGAAGACAAGGGCTATACCTATTCGCCCGGTTCGGGGATCGGGCAACTGCCCGGCACCGCGCAATGGGCGTTCGAGGCCGATGTGACGACGACGGTGACCGGTGCGTCGCTGAAAGAAGTGTTCGGGGAGATCCGCCGGTTGCAGACGACGCCGCCGACGCCCGAGGAAGCGGCGGGGATGCGCAGCTACAATGCCGGACTGTTCGTGCTGCGCAATTCGGACAGCGGTTCGCTCATCAACCAGCTTGCCACGCGCGACGCGCTGGGCCTGCCCAAGGACTGGCTCGACCGCTATGTCCCGGCCACGCTGGCCGTCAGCGACGCGCAGTTCAGCAGCGCGGTGACGCAGGCGCTACCGCTCGACCGGTTCACGCTGGTGGTGGTCGGTGATCTGGCGACGGTCCGGCCGCAGCTCGACGCACTGCCCGAGTTGAAGGGCGTGCCGATACAGGTCGTGACGGTGCCCTGACGGGCGGGGCGGGGCGGGGAACCTACCCCGCCACTTCCAACCCCAGCGCACGTGCCGCCAGTGCCGCCTGAGTCCGGTTGCCGACGTCCAGCTTGCGCAGCACGGCGGTCATGTGCGCCTTCACCGTGGCTTCGGCGATGCCCAGATCGTGCGCGATCTGTTTGTTGAGCCGTCCGGCCAGCACGCCCAGCAGGACACGCAACTGCATCGGCGTCAGCGCGGCGACGCGCGCGGCCATGTCGCTTTCGTCATCCCCGGCGGCTGGGGCACCCGCCATCCGGTCGCCCGCCAGCGCCGCAGCGATCGCCGCCTCGATGTCGTGCAGCGTCGAATCCTTACTGACGAAGCCCACTGCGCCGAACCGCGCGACCTGATCGAACGCCGCCGCCCGATCCGCGCCCGACACGACGAGGATCGGGACGTCCGGCACCTCGGCATGGAGCAGCGCGACCCCGCTATAGCCGACTGCGCCCGGCATGTTCAGGTCGAGCAGCACCAGCGCCAGCCCATCGGTTGCTGCCGCCGCCGCGACGGCGCGTTCCAGCGTTCCGGCCTCCACGATCCGCGCGTCGGGCAACACCTGCGTCACCGCCAGCATCAGCGCCTGCCGGAACAGCGGATGATCGTCGGCAACGAGGACGGCGCGGCTCATCCCTCCGGCCGGATACGCTCGGCGACCAGCGTGTCGACGACGCCCGGATCGGCAAGCGTCGAAATATCGCCCAGATTGGACGTGTCGTTCTCCGCGATCTTGCGCAGGATGCGGCGCATGATCTTGCCCGATCGCGTCTTGGGCAGACCCGGCGCGAATTGCAGCGCGTCGGGCGTTGCGACCGGTCCGATCTCCTTGCGGACCCATTGCCGCAATTCGGCGCGCAGCGCGTCGCTCGGTTCGTCATGCGCGTTCAGCGTCACATAGGCATAGATGCCCTGACCCTTGATATCGTGCGGCATCCCCACGACCGCCGCCTCGGCGACCTTGGGATGTGCGACCAGCGCGCTTTCGACCTCGGCGGTGCCCATGCGGTGGCCGCTGACGTTGATGACGTCGTCGACCCGGCCGGTGATCCAGTAATAGCCGTCGGCATCGCGGCGGCATCCGTCCCCGGTGAAGTACTTGCCGGGATAGGTCGAGAAATACGTCTGGAAGAAGCGGTCGTGATCGCCCCACACCGTCCGCATCTGTCCCGGCCAGCTATCGGCGATGCACAGATTGCCCTCGGTCGCACCGTTCAGCACCTTGCCTTCCGCATCGACCAGTTGCGGCTGCACGCCGGGCAACGGCATCGTCGCGCTACCGGGTTTCAGGTCGGTGGCATAGGGCAGGGGGCTGATGAGGATGCCGCCGGTTTCGGTCTGCCACCACGTATCGACGATCGGGCAGCGGCGATCGCCGACGACCCGGTGATACCAGTCCCACGCCTCCGGGTTGATCGGTTCCCCGACCGAGCCGAGGATGCGCAGTGATTTGCGGCTGGCCTTCGTCACCCAGCCATCGCCTTCGCGCATCAACGCACGGATCGCCGTGGGGGCGGTGTAGAAGATGTTGACGCCCAGCCGGTCGATCGTTTCCCAGAAGCGACCGTGATCGGGATAGTTCGGCACGCCGTCGAACATCACCGTGGTCGCGCCGTTGCTCAACGGGCCATAGACGACATAGCTGTGCCCGGTGACCCACCCGATATCGGCGGTGCACCAGAATATTTCGCCGTCGCGGTAATCGAACACATCGCGGAAGGTGGTGTGCGCCCAGACCAGATAGCCGCCGGTGCTGTGCAACACGCCCTTGGGCTTACCGGTCGATCCGCTGGTGTACAGGATGAACAGCGGGTCTTCGGCATCCATCGGTTCGGGCGCGCAGTCGTCGGACACCCCGTCCAGCAGGTCGTGGAGCCAGTGATCGCGTCCTTCGGTCATCGCCACGTCGCCGCCGCTGCGTTTGATGACCACGACATTCGCGACCGCCGGTGCGTTCGCCAGCGCGGCATCGACATTGGCCTTCAGCGGAATGCGCTTGCCCCCGCGACACCCTTCGTCGGCGGTGATGACCAGCTTGCTGTCGCAATCATGGATGCGGTTGGCGAGGCTGTCGGGCGAAAAGCCGCCGAACACGATCGAATGGATTGCCCCGATCCGGGTGCAGGCCAGCATCGCCGCCGCCGCCTCCGGGATCATCGGCAGGTACAAAGTGACCCGGTCGCCCTTGTGAACGTCCAGCGATTTCAGGACATTGGCGAACCGGCAGACCTGCGCGTGCAGTTCGCGATAGGTGACGCGGCGCGTTTCGCCGGGTTCGTCCCCTTCCCAGATGATCGCGACCTGATCGCCACGATCGGCCAGATGCCGGTCGAGGCAATTGGCCGACACGTTGGTCTGGCCATCGGCGAACCAGCGGATGCGGAAATCGGCTTCGTCGAACGACGTGTCCTTGACCTGTTCGTACGGTCGCGACCAATCGATGCAGCGTCCGGCCTCGCGCCAATAGGCTGCGGGATCGTCGATCGATGCGGCATATTGCGTGGCATAGCTGTCGCGATCGACACGCGCGGCGGGGTCTGTCGGTGCCGGATGGACGGTCTGGGTCATTAATCTCTCCTGTCCCCCTGATCTGCGCACGCGGGGGCGTGCGTCAAGTCGGGGGCGTTACGACGATGGTCGTACTGGCCCGGTCGCGTCGCGACGATGACAGTGGGTGTCGACAGGCGTGGCGGGAATGTCGTGCGCGATGGGGAGAGGATGCCGCCGTCCGCAGTGGCGACGTCGCCAGCGGGTGCGCGCCGCGTACGGAACGCGACGCGGGGCGCGGATGCAATGGTTGGCGGTTGCGGTTGTGCTGGAGGTGGCGCGATCCCCTTCCCCCATCGTCATCCCAGCGCATGCTGGGATCGCCCCGTTGCTGGCGGAACGCTCCACTAAAGAGCGACCCCGGCCTTCGCCGGGGTGACGTATGCGGAGCGGATCGCATGATTGAACGTCGCCATCACCATGGAGCGGAGGGGTCGCCGGGCCGCGCGCCTTTGCGCAGTCGCCTGTTTATTGCCCGGCACTGCAGCCGGGTCAGTGAGCCGATCCGGCGGGGCACGCCAAGCGGGCGGACGGTGCCGTCGCCGCACGACGATCGGCCGTTCTTCGGTGTCAGCGGACCGAACCCGCTGTCGGAGTGACGGGGCCGTTCATCCCGCGCCCGCTGACCCGCCAAGCCGCGCGCGTCAGCAGCAGCGCGGCGGCTGGCCCTTGCCGACGCCATAGCGCCGCTCGATCCGGTTGCGGTGGAACGCGTCCAGCGTCATCACCGGCTCGCCCGGGTGGACCCGCGCCCGGTGCGCGACATAGCGGTCGTAATCGGGCACGCCGACCATCAGCCGCGCGCCCTCCGCCAGCCTATGCCACCACGGCATCGCCGACCTCCTGCACCGTCGGCACCGGCGATGCCTTTGCCCGGCGGATCGAGCTTATCCCGTAGAACAGGATCGCCAGCACCACCGCGATGAACAGCACGCACAGCGCGGCGTCGATCCGGTCGTTCAGGATGATGCGGTGCATCTCGCCGACCGTCTTGGCGGGGGCGAGCAGTTCGCCACGCGCCAGCGCATCGGAAAACACCTGTGCATGCGATAGGAAACCGATCTTCGGATTGGCGTCGAACAGTTTCTGCCACCCGGCGGTCAACGTGCAGATCAACAGCCAGATCGTCGGCACGATCGTCACCCACGCATAGCGTTCGCGCTTCATCTTGAAGAGCAGCACCGTCGACAGCGTCAGCGCGATCGCCGCCAGCATCTGGTTGGAGATACCGAACAGCGGCCACAGCGTGTTGATCCCGCCCAGCGGATCGGTGACGCCGCTGTACAGGAAATACCCCCACGCCGCGACCGCCAGCGCAGTGCCGATCAGGTTCGGCCCCAGCTTCTGCGTTTCCTTCATCGCCGGGATGAAGCTGCCCAGCAGATCCTGAATCATGAACCGGGCCACACGGGTGCCGGCATCGACCGTGGTCAGGATGAACAGCGCTTCGAACAGGATCGCGAAGTGATACCAGAACGCCATCATCGCCTGTCCGCCGATCACCTGGCTCAGGATATGCGCCATCCCCACCGCCAGCGTCGGTGCGCCACCCGCCCGCGACAGGATGGTGCTTTCGCCGACGTCGCGCGCCAACTGGTCCAGCATGTCGGGGGTGATGACGAAGCCCCATTGCGCGATCGCCTGCGCCGCTTCGATGCTGGTCGTGCCGATCAGCGCGGCGGGTGCGTTCATCGCGAAATAGACGGCCGGGTCGAGCACGCACGCGGCGATCAGCGCCATGATCGCGACGAAGCTTTCGGTCAGCATCGCGCCGTATCCGATGAATTGCAGGTCGGCCTCGCTCGCGATCATCTTGGGCGTGGTGCCGCTGGCGATCAGCGCGTGGAAGCCCGACACCGCGCCGCACGCGATGGTGATGAACAGGAACGGGAACAGCTTGCCCGAAAAGGCGGGGCCGGTGCCGTCGATGAAGTGCGTCACCGCCGGCATCTGAAGGTCGGGGCGGACATAGAGGATGCCGATGGCGAGGCCCGCGATCACCCCGATCTTGAGGAACGTCGACAGATAGTCGCGCGGGGCGAGCAGCAGCCATACCGGCACGACCGACGCGATGAAGCCATACGCCATCAGGATGACGGCCAGCGCCGGACCGCCATAGGTGAACAGCGGGGCCAGCGTTTCCGACCGCGCGACCGGTTCGCCGCCGACGATCGCCGCCATCAACAGGACGAAGCCGATCACCGACATCTCGGCGATCTTTCCCGGTCGGACGAAGCGGCCGTACAGCCCCATCAGCAGCGCGATCGGGATCGTCGCGAACACCGTGAACGTACCCCACGGGCTGCCGGTCAGCGCCTTGACCACCACCAGCGCGAGCACCGCCAGCAGGATGACCATGATCATCAGCACGCCGACCAGTGCGATCGTGCCGGGCACCACGCCCATTTCGGTACGGATCATGTCGCCCAGCGACCGCGCATCGCGCCGGGTCGAGAAATACAGGATCAGGAAATCCTGCACCGCGCCCGCGAACACGACACCCGCCAGTAGCCACAGCGTGCCGGGCAGATAGCCCATCTGCGCCGCCAGCACCGGCCCGACCAGCGGCCCAGCGCCCGCGATCGCGGCGAAGTGATGGCCGAACAGCACGCCCTTGTGCGTGGGAACGTAGTCCAGTCCGTCGTCACGCCGTACCGCCGGGGTCGGCCGCGCCGGATCGACGCGCAGCACGCGCCGCGCGATGAACCGCCCGTAAAAGCGATAGGCGATCGCATAGACGCACAGCGCCGCGACCACGATCCACAACGCGTTGACCGGTTCGCCGCGCATCAGCGCGATCCAGCCCAGCGCCACCGCGCCGCCGATCGCCACTATCGCCCATCCGGCCCAGCCACCGATCGTCGTCGGCGCGATCCGGGCCGCTGCTGCATTCGCCATTGTCCGCTCCCCTTTTGCCGGGATTGTGGACCAGTGCGCGCGGCGCGGCCAGCCCTTCCGTGGGGGCGGCGGCGATGTTAGCGGTGTCACCGATGACCGTTCCCCGTATCCTGCTCGTCTGCCTCGGCAATATTTGTCGCTCTCCACTGGCGGAGGCGGCGTTGCGCGCGGCGGCGGCGCGGGAAGGGGTCGAGATCGAGGTCGACTCGGCGGGCACCGGGGCATGGCATGTCGGCAAGGCTCCCGATCCGCGCGCGCAGGCGACGGCGCGAGCGCACGGCATCGATATCGCACACTATCGCGGGCGACAGGTGACGGCGGCGGACTTCCGGTGCTTCACCCACATACTGGCATTGGATGACGACAATCTTCGCGACCTGCGCCGGATCGCACCGGCAGACGCGACGGCGCGCCTTTGGTTGCTGATGGATCATGCCCCGGGCCGCGAAGGGCAGGCTGTGGCCGATCCCTATTACGGCAATGCCGCCGGGTTCGAGACGACATGGGCGGACGTATCGGCTGCGGCGGCGGGGCTGGTGAACTCGCTGCGATAGGTGCGCGATCGTCGTTGCGGCTCCGCTATCGTTCACGGTTGAGCTGTCGGGAATGCCGGAGAAAAGAAGGGGGTCCACGCGAAGGCGCGAAGACGCGAAGAGGTTGTGTCCGTCGCAACCGTACCCGCGTCAGCGGCCTGATCCAGCGCCTCTGCCATGGATGAGGTCTGCCGTCTGCGCCCGCTTCACCTATCCTCGAACGTCTTCGCGCCCTCGCGTGGACCCACCTCTGCTCCGCTGGGGAAAGTTCGTCCTACCCCCCGAACGACCGTCCGCCGCCCCATCCGCCGCTGGATCGCGCACTGACCCGGCCGCCAAAGCCACCGCGCGAAACGACCGAGCTACGTGTCTGGATACGCTGGGTCGTGACCGGCGTGGTGATCGCGCGGCTGCCGACCTGATAGCGATAGTTGCGTCCGCCGTTGCCACCTGACAGATACGCGCCCGACGGCGTGTACCAGCCATTGTCTCGACCGCTGCGATACAGCCCGCCATAGGAATAGCGCGATCCGCCGCCGCCGTTGAGCAGCTGGCCGATCAGGAACCCGGTGAGCAGCGGGGTGAAAAAGCTTTGTCCGCCCTCCGATCGCTGGAAGCATTGCGCGGCACCGAACTGTTCCTCACACAATTTCTGGCTGTCGTAACGCGGCGCGGCCTTCTGGTCCTCGTTGAACGCCTTCTGCTGTGCGGCAGTGCAGGTGTCGCGGTCGTATTCGCCGCTGTCGACGCATTGCTGCACCGTCTGGAACGCGGCGACTTCGGTCGGCGGGCCGAACTTCGCGGTCTGGTCGTCCGCGCCGTCGCAGCCCGACAGCATCGCAACCGCACCGGCGGCGGTCAGACCGGCCGCGACCGACCGCTTGCGGCGAAGGGGAGTGGTCATGACGGTCGCTCCCTCAATAGGTCATCGAGGCGGCGTTGAGCAGCCCGATGCCGATCGACGTGGCGGCAAGGTAGATCGCGCTGGCGATATTGCCGCTTTCGATCCGTTCGACCAGATCGCGCACCACGAAACGACGTACGACCAGCGAGGCGACGATCTGGATCACGCCGGCCAGCACGCCCCATGCGACGAATTCGACCGGATCGGCGGTCACGCTGAGCGCCGACGCCAATGGCAGCGCGAAACCGATGATCGCGCCGCCCAGAGCGATCGCTGCGGCCGGGTTGCCCGCCGCAATCAGCGCGCGTTCGTTATACGGCGTCGATATCTGGTACAGCCGCTTGAACGCCGCCAACAGGATGCACGCCAGCCCGAACGCCACGACGAAATGCACCGCACCGTCTAGAAAATAGCCGAAATCCAACGTCATCCGTACGTCCCCCTGATATCGTTTATGCGCTGAATTCGGCCGGCAGCAATGGCAGGCCGACCATGATCTCGTGCGTCAGGTCGCCACCCTCCGGCTCCATCGCCAGCGCGAGCAACAGTTCCTGCCCCTCGGGCATCAGGTCGCGTGCGTACAGCATGCAGGCCTGTTTGATCCGGCGCACTGGACGTCCGGTGCGTTCGTGATAGACCGCTTCCCACAGTTCGACGGGCGGCTGGACGCGATCATCGTCAGCATACCAGAAGCGCCGGAATTGCGGCAGGCCGGGTTCGTCCCACACCGGCTGCGACAGCCGGTTGCGGAACGCGCCGGTATCGGTCCAGTCGACCGGATAGGTCGACGACCATGGCTTGAACAGCGTGAAGTCGTCGGCATCCGATCCGTCGGCCGACTGGCTGACCGCCTGCAACATCAGTTCGTCGTCGGTATAGAATCGGTGGACGTGGCTGCCGTCGTCCAGCCGGATCACCCCCTGCGCCGTGATCTCCAGCGTGTCGCGGTCGAGCGAGAAGCCCGATCCGGTCAGCCGCCGCCATGCCAGCGCGTCGAGCCGCACCATCCGCCCGATCGTGATGTCGCGCACCACCGCGACGGCCGGCGTCGCGTCGCGGGCCGAACCGCCGCCGAACAGGCCGCCGAAAATCATGCCGCGATCCTTCTGCGCGCGATGTAGAATAGCCGGTCGCCCGGCGCGACCGTGGCGTCGGGGTCGAATACCGGGCTGTTGCCGCCCTTGCCACAGGTGGCGACGAGGATGCCGCCATGTTCGCGCACGGCGCGCGCGGCGTCGTCGAAGCTGCCGCCGATCCGCGCGGTGGTGGCGTACAGCGTGCCGCCGTCATCGGTATGGCTGGCCAGTTGCGCGATCAGCCGGCTCGATCCCGGATCGCTCAGCGCCTTGACCACCAGTTCGACCGTCGGGGTCAGCACGACCTCGACCTGCGGGCAATGCGCGTTGAGCAGCCGGGCGGTGTCGGGATCGCGCAGGAAACACACCACATGACCGCGATCGTTCAATGCGGTCGCCGCCAGCGTCGCCGCGAGCGTTTCCGCGTCCGACGGGCCATAGACGACGATCCGTTCGGCCTGCGCCACGCCGGCGCGCGCCAGATCGGCGGGGGCGGTCAGCGATGCGGCGCGCACGAAGCGGTGCGTGGTCCAGTCACCCGCCAGATCCTCCGTCGCGACCAGCACCAGTTCGTGGCCCTGTCCGTCCGCCACGATCTCCGCGATCATGCGCGGCGTGCGTTCGGGGTCGTGACCGATCAGGACGATATGACCGCGCATCCCCCTATAATCTCCCAACCCCATGCGCCGTCGCCGCCACCGCGCCGATACGCCGGCAAAGGCGCGCGCGACCGACACGGTGAACAGCGCGATCGCGCCGGGCATCACGAACAGTGCGACCGCGATCCGCCCCGCATCCGATTTGGGCGACAGGTCGCCATAGCCGACCGTCGATGCGGTGGTGGCGTACCAGTAGAGGAAGGACGGTACGGACAGCAGGTCGGACTCGCCCGCCCAGGTCAGCAGCGTGTAGCTCAGCACCATGTGCAGCACGAGCAGCGTCAGCAGCACGCCGCGATGCAGTTCGCTGGCCGCGAGGTAGAGTCGCCGCAGATACCTGCCGATCGAGAATGACGTCATCCTTCGCAATGCCCCCGCACCTTGCTTTTTGGTCGCGCCTTATGCTTGGGGTGTCAAGCACGGCCAACACACCGGGCCGGTTTTTCGGAGGGACGGATGGACGAAGCACCCCGCGGCTGGACGACTGGAACCCTTGCCGACGCGCTGTCGGACGCGACGCTGGCGGACGAGTTGAGCGTCGAGCGGATCGAACAGGCCGAACCCGTCCTGAAACTCACCATGCATGATTTCGGCGACCTTGCCGTGTTCGCATCGGTCGGCGGCGACCAGATCGTCGTGTCGACGCTGTTGTGGCCGGTCGACGAGCAGGAGGACCAGACCGCGTTCAACCGGTTCCTGTTGAAAACACAGAAGCTCGTACCCCTTTCGAATTTTGCGATCGCCGAAGTCGACGGCCGCGAATATTATGAATTGATCGGGGAATTGTCGGTCGAATCGAGGCTGTCGACGATCCTGATCGAATTGCGTGTGCTTGCGCAGAACGCGATCGACGCCGCGTCCGACCTGCGTACCGAATTCGCCGCGTAACGGAGACCATGTGATGTCGATGTGGAAGAACCTGGTCGCGCTGATGCGCGGCACCGCCCATGAAACCGGCCAGTCGATCGTCGACGCCAAGGCGCTGACGATCCTCGACCAGCAGATCCGCGATGCGGGCGCGGCGCAGGCGAAGGCGCGCGACGACCTCGCCACGCTGACCGCCAAGCGGCGGATGATCGAGAAGGAACTGGAGGCGCTGACGTCGCAGCGCGGCAAGTACGAGGCGTCGGCCCGCGCTGCGATGCAGCGCGGCGACATGGACCTGGCGCGGGAGGTCGCGCAGCGGCTGGCGACGATCGAAAGCGAACAGGCGGCCAAGACGCCGCAGATCGCCGACATGCGCGCCGCCGAGGATCGCATCCGCGGCATCATCAAGACCGGCGACGGCAAGATCGACGCGCTGCGTCGCGACGTCGACGTGGTCCGCGCGAACGAGAGCGTGCAGAAGGCGCAGGCAGCGGTCGCCAGCAGCTATGGCGGCACCGTGTCGTCGCTGGGGTCGGCGGCGGACAGCCTCGCGCGGCTAAAGGAACGGCAGGCGGTGCGCGACGAAAAGTTCCGCGCCTCCGCCGAACTGGAGGACATGCGCACCGGTGCCGATCTCGACGCGAAACTGGCGGCGGCGGGCCTGTTGCCCGGTGCGTCGAGCGCGGACGACATCCTTGCACGGCTGTCCGCACCGCAGGGCGAACCGGCACGGCTGGGCGACGCGACGCGCGACGGCGGCACGATCCGGCGCGACTGATGCAGCGTATCGCGGTCGCCGAACGTCCCGACTGGCTGGCGACGGCCGACCGGATGGGGTTCACGTTCCACCATCAAGACGGACAGAAATACTGGGAAGAGCAGGCGTGGTATCGCTTCTCGCTCGACGAGGTCGAACGCGGGATCGAGGAACCGAGCGCCGAACTGCACGCGATGTGCCGCGATCTGGTGGATGCGGTGGTGCGCAGCGACACGTTGATGCACCGCCTGGCCATCCCCGACGACATGCGCGACGTGGTGGCGGCGTCGTGGGCCGCGCATGCGCCGTCGCTCTATGGCCGGTTCGATTTCGCGTTCGACGGGACGGGGCCGGCGAAACTGCTGGAATATAACGCCGACACACCGACCAGCATCTTCGAGACCGCGCTGTTCCAGTGGCAGTGGCTGGAAGACCGCATCGCCGACGGCACGCTGCCGGCGGATGCCGACCAGTATAACCGGCTGCACGATGCGCTCAAACGGCGCTTCGCCACGATCTTTGCGCCCGGCAGCACGGTGCATTTCGCGTCGGTCGACGATTCGGTCGAGGATCGCCAGACTGTCCGGTATCTGGAGGATGTCGCGCGGCAGGCCGGGCTGGACCCGGCGTTCGTCGCGATCGACCGGATCGGGGTCGATGGCGACGGCGCGTTCGTCGATGGCGAGGACGTTCTGATCGCAGCGCTGTTCAAGCTGTATCCGTGGGAAGACATGCTGCGCGAACCCTATGCGCGCGAACTGGCGGCGACGAAGACGCTGTTCCTCGAACCCGCGTGGAAGGCGGTGCTGTCGAACAAGGGCATCCTGCCGTTGCTGTGGCAACGTCATCGCGGTCACCCCAACCTGTTGCCCGCCGCATTCGCCGACGACCCCGCCGCGCTGGCGGAGATCGGTGCGGCGCATGTCCGCAAGCCGTTGTTCTCCCGCGAGGGATGGGACATCGAACTGGTCGACGGCACCACGACCGCAAAGGGGCCGGAAGGCGGATATGGCGAGGAAGGCCATATCGTGCAGGCGTTGGCGCCGTTGCCGGTGTTCGACGGCGCGCATGCCGTGATCGGATCGTGGATCGTCGGGGACGAGGCCGTTGCGCTGTCGGTGCGCGAGGATGACGGGCCGATCACGCGCGATCTGGCGCGGTTCGTGCCGCATGCGATTCTGGACTGACAGGCGGGCGGATCGGAGCCGGCATCAGCGTAAAGAAGCAAGTTTTGTTCACGCGAAGGCGCGAAGGCGCGGAGAGAAGAAGTAGAGAGGATGTCTGCTGCGGTCAGCGGCTTCCGTGGTGGGATGGCACCAGATAGAGCTTTAATCCTGACTGCCGCAGTGCTTCGATACGCGCCTTCGACTTCGCTCAGTCGCTACTCAGCATGAGCGGACGGAGGTGGTTTCATCATACTCCGGCCGCCCTGCCGACAGCACCAAGGTCTGCCGAACGCAACCGGCCGCCATGCTCGCACCCCTTTGCGCCTCCGCGCCTTCGCGTGAACCAATCCTTCTTTTGTTCTCCCAGAATAACCCAGCGCGTCACGGCGTCCCGATCAACGCCAGCAACGTCGCCTCCGTCACCCCCGACACCCGCACCCGCTTCACCCGCGACGTCTGCGCGGCCACCAGCGTCAGCGCCGTCCGTCCGACGCCCAGCCGCTTCGCCAGAAATCGAAGCAACTCGTCGTTCGCCGCGCCATCGACCGGCGGGGCGGCGATGCGGACGGACAGCGCGGTGGCATTGCCCTCGATCGGGACCGTCCCACGTGCCTCGGTCCGCGACGCCTTCGGCGTCACGCGGATCGTCAGCGTCGCGCCATCGGCATCGATCGTGAAGGGGCGGGGCATCGAACGGTCCTGCGACCGTCGCGTGGTCGACGCAAGCCATGGCACAAACCGGCCGGGTGCGGCATTCAACCGGTCATGCCTTCTTCTCCCGCGACGCCCGGCCCCCCGACACCCGGTTCTCCCCTGTCGATCCCGATCTTCCGCGCGATCTGGATCGCGTCGATGACGTCGAATTTCGGCGGGCTGATCCAGTCGGTCGGCGCGTCGTGGATGATGACGTCGCTGGCATCGTCGCCGCAGATGATCGCGCTGGTACAGGCGTCGACGACGCTGCCGATCATGCTGTTGTCGCTATGGGCCGGCGCCGTCGCCGACAATCTCGACCGGCGGCGAGTGATGCTGGCCGCGCAGGGATTCATGCTGGCGGTGTCGATCGCGCTGGCGGTGTGTGCGTGGCGCGGGCTGTTGTCGCCATGGCTGTTGCTCAGCTTCACCTTCCTGATCGGGTGCGGCACCGCGATCAACGGGCCGGCATGGCAGGCGTCGGTCGGCGACATGGTGCCGCGCACCGTGCTGCCCAGCGCGGTCGCGCTCAATTCGATGGGGTTCAACATCGCGCGCAGCATGGGGCCGGCGATCGGCGGCGCGATCGTCGCGGCGGCGGGTGCGGCGGCGGCGTTCCTGACCAACGCGCTCAGCTATGTCGGGCTGATCGCGGTGCTGGCGCGGTGGCGACCCGAACGGCCGCCGCGCCTGTTGCCGCGCGAAACGCTGGGCCTCGCGATGGCGGCGGGGCTGCGCTATGTCCGCATGTCGCCCAGCATCCGCACCGTGCTGATCCGCGCCGCGCTGTTCGGCGTGGCGGCAAGTGCGGTGCCGGCGATGATGCCGCTGATCGCGCGCGACCTGGTGACCGGCGGGCCGCTGACCTATGGCGCGTTGCTGGGCGCGTTCGGCATGGGAGCGGTCGCGGGCGCGGTGGGCAGCGTGCGGTTGCGGCGGCGCTGGCCGACCGAGCGCGTGGTGCGCGTGGCGGCGGCCGCGCTGGCGACCGGTGCGGCGGTGGCGGCGATCAGCCCGTTCCTGCCGCTGACGCTGATCGCGCTGTTGCTCGCGGGGGCGGGCTGGGTGCTGGCGCTCAGCACGTTCAACGTCACGGTCCAGATGGCCGCGCCGCGCTGGGTCGTGGCGCGGGCGCTGGCGCTGTACCAGATGGCGGCGTTCGGCGGCATGACGATCGGAAGCTGGCTGTTCGGATCGATCGCCGACGATCACGGCGTCGCCACCGCGCTGTTCGTGGCGGCGGGGGTCCAGTTGTCGAGCATCGTCGCCGGGTTCCGGCTGCCACTGCCCGACATCGAAACCGCCAATCTCGATCCGCGGGGATGGGAGACGCCCGATACCAGCGTGCCGGTGGAGCCGCGATCGGGACCGGTGGTGGTGACGATCGACTATCGCATCGCGCCCGCCGATATCGTCGCGTTCCTGAACGTCATGGCGGAGCGTCGGCGCATCCGGCGGCGCGACGGCGCGCATCACTGGGCGTTGCTGCGCGACCTGAACGATCCCGATCTGTGGATCGAACGCTATCACGTGTCGACATGGCTGGATTACATCCGCCACAATCAACGGCGGACGCTGGCCGATCATGCGAACAGCGAGGCGTTGCTGGCGCTGCACCGGGGCGATGGACCGCCGCGCGTCCATCGCATGATCGAACGGCAGACCGGATCGTTGCCGGTTACCCGCCTGCCCAGCTCGCGCGAGATGGCCGATCCGATGACCGATCCGACACGGTCGAGCTGACGATATCGACCGTATGATAATGGGTCGATGGCACGCCCGGCGGCCCGTCGGGATGGTTCCGTAACGCTTGCCGTGCCAAGGTTCCCGTTCCGAAGGGGGAAACCATGTCCGCACCAGACCTGTCGCTGCTGGCGAAACGCCGATACGGGCCGTTGTTCGTCGTCCAGTTCCTTGGCGCGATGAACGACAATCTGCTGAAGTTCGCGCTGTTGTTCCTCGCGAATTTCACGCTGTATCGCGCCGATCCGGGGCGGGCGGAGCAGTTGGCGACGATTTCGACCGGGCTGTTCATTCTGCCCTATTTCCTGTTGTCCGGCCTTGCGGGGCAGATGGCGGATGCGTGGGACAAGGCGTGGCTGGTCCGCGCGGTCAAGGGTGCGGAAGTCGGCATCATGGCGCTGGCGCTGGTCGGGTTCTGGTTCGAATCGGTGCCGGTGCTGCTCGCCTGCCTGTTCCTGATGGGCGTCCATTCGACGATCTTCGGGCCGGTCAAATATTCGATCCTGCCGCAGCATCTGCGCCCGCACGAATTGATGGGCGGCACCGGGCTGGTCGAAGCGGGAACGTTCATCGCCATCCTGCTGGGGCAGTTGCTGGGGGGGATCATTCCCCCGTGGGAAGCGGCGATCGTCGCGCTGTGCGTCGCGGGACTTGGCTTCGTTGCCAGCCTTGCGGTGCCGTCCGCACCGTCGATGGCGCGCGCGATGCGGATCGACCTGAACCCGGTTCGCAGCACATGGGCGATCCTGAACGCGGCGCATGGCGGGCGCGGCGTATGGCTGGCGATCCTCGGCATCAGCTGGTTCTTTTCGGTCGGCGCGGTGGTGCTGTCCGAATTCGCGCCGCTGGTGGCCAACCGGCTGAATGCCGGGCCATCGGTCGTCACGCTGTTCCTCGCGGTGTTCAGCGTGTCGGTCGCCGCCGGGTCGCTGCTGGTCAACCGGTTGCTGGCGGGCGAGGTATCGGCAAAGTTCGTCCCCGCCGCCGCGATCGGGCTGGCCGTGTTCCTGATCTATCTGTGGCAGGCGTCGGACCGGTTCGTGGCGGTGACGCCGGCGGCGGATGTCGCGCAGTTCGTCGCGACGCCGGGCAGCTGGCATTTGCTGGTCGCGCTGGCCGGCATCGCGTTGTCGGGCGGCGTGTTCGTCGTGCCGCTGTACGCGATCCTCCAGACGTGGAGCGCCCCCGAAAAACGGTCGCAGATCATCGCCGCCAACAACATCGTCAACGCGGTCGTCACGGTGGCGATGGTCGCGGTGGTCAGCGTGATGCTGGCCAACGGCACCGGCGTGCCGGGCGTGTTCGGCGCGCTGGGCTTCGCAACGCTGACCATCGCGCTGATTTCGTGCTGGTTGCTGCCCGAAACGCTGTTCAAGGCGCTGGTGCGCGGCGCGTTGCGGCTCGCGTACCGCGTGCGGGTGCAGGGCGTGCAGCATATGCCGCAGGCGGGCGAGCGGGCGGTGGTCGTCGTCAACCACGTGTCGTTCCTCGACGGCCTGCTGCTTGCCGCGTTCCTGCCGGGCAAGCCGACCTTCGCGATCCACACGCGGATCGCGCGATCATGGTGGCTGCGCCCGTTCCTTGGCATGTTCGATGCGTTCCCGGTCGATCCGACCAATCCGCTGTCGGCCAAGTCGATGGTGAAGGCGGTGCGCGAGGGGCGGACGCTGGTGATCTTCCCCGAAGGACGCATCACCGTGACCGGCGCGCTGATGAAAATCTTCGACGGTCCCGGCATGGTCGCGGACAAGGCGGAGGCGCCGATCGTGCCGGTACGGATCGACGGCGCGCAGTTCACGCGCTTTTCCCGGTTGAAGGGCAAGGCGCGGCTACGCTGGTTCCCGCAGATCACGCTGACCGTGCTGCCGCCGCGCCGCTTCGCGATCGACGGCGCGGACAGTGCGCGGGAGCGTCGCGCGATGGCGGGCCGCCAGTTGTACGACGTGATGAGCGACATGATCCTCGCGACGTCCGACGTCGACGGCACGCTGTATCAGGCGCTGGTCGACGCCCGGCACATCCATGGTGCGGACATGCCGGTGGTCGAGGACGTGCAGCGCGCACCGCTGACCTATGACCGGCTGATCGTCGCGACGCAGGCGCTTGCCGGTCCACTGGCGCAAAATACCCGCATGGGGGAGGCGGTGGGCGTGCTGTTGCCCAACGTCAACGGGGTCGTCGTCGCGTTCTTCGCGTTGCAGGCGAGCGGCCGGGTGCCGGCGATGCTGAACTATACCGCCGGGCTGGCGGGCCTGCGCGCGGCGTGCGTCGCGGCGCAGGTGCGGACGATCGTCACCGCGCGTGCCTTCGTCGAACAGGCGAAGCTGGGTGATACCGTCGCGGCGCTGGCGGCGGACGGGACCGTCGTGCGGTATCTGGAGGATATTCGCGCCGGGATCGGCGGCTTCGCCCGGCTGCGCGCGCTGTTCGCGTCGCGGATGGCGGGGCGGCTGCACCGGCGGCACCGCGTGTCGCCCGACGCGGCGGCAGTCATCCTGTTCACCAGCGGGTCGGAAGGGTTGCCGAAGGGCGTGGTGCTGACGCACCGCAACCTGTTGAGCAATTGCCGGCAATTGTCGGCGCGGATCGATTTCAACCGTGCCGACGTGGTGCTGAACGCGCTGCCGGTCTTCCACAGCTTCGGACTGACCGGCGGCACGCTGCTGCCGATCCTGTCGGGCGTGCGGACGTTGCTGTACCCCAGCCCGCTGCATTACCGGATCGTGCCCGCGCTGGCGTACGACGCCAATGCGACGATCCTGTTCGGCACCGACACGTTCCTGTCGGGCTATGCGCGGATGGCGCATGGCTACGACTTCTATTCGCTGCGCTATATCTTCGCGGGCGCGGAGCGGGTTCGGCCGGAAACACGGGCGACCTATGCCGATAAATTCGGGCTGCGCATCCTCGAAGGCTATGGCGCGACCGAAGCGGGACCGGTGATCGCGGTCAACACGCCGATGCATTATCGCGCGGGCAGCGTCGGCCGGCTGCTGCCGGGCGTCGAGGCGCAGCTGGACCCCGTGCCGGGGATCGTCGACGGCGCGCGGCTGTCGATCCGCGGACCGAACGTCATGGCGGGGTATCTGAAAGTCGATGCACCGGGCGTGCTGCAACCGCCCGAAGGCGGCTGGCACGACACCGGCGATATCGTGGCGATCGACGCGGCGGGCTTCGTCACGATCCGGGGCCGCGCGAAGCGGTTCGCCAAGATCGGTGGAGAGATGGTGTCGTTGCCGGCGGTCGAGGGCTATGCCGCGACCTTGTGGCCCGCCGCCGACCATGCCGTCGTCACCCGGCCCGATGCGCGCAAGGGCGAGCAACTGGTGCTGTTCACGACGCAGACGGACGCGACTGGGAGCGCCCTGTCGGCATGGGGGCGGGCGAACGGCGTGGTCGAACTGGCGCTGCCGCGCGACGTGCGCGTGGTCGCGGCGCTGCCGGTGCTGGGGACCGGCAAGCTGGATTACGTCACGATGACGGCGTTGGCGGGAGCGGGGGCGGGAGTGGAGGCGCAAGCCGGGTCCGGCATCGGCGAGGACGCCTGACCCCGACTTTGCCGGCCCTTTCCGGTTGAGGGAGGCGGGCGCATCAGGCGATTCGGAAGCGGTCGCACTTCAGCGTGCGGCCATCGACGCGCCAAGCCGCCGGGCCGTCGGGAATGACGACCACGTCATGGCCCCCCGCATCGTTGTCGATCAGCAGCAGTCCTTCGGGGTGATCGTCACCCCGTCCGAACGGCAGGTCGACGATCCGTTCGGGCCGGTGGAGCCGGACGATCAGGTCGTCCTGCGGCGTGTCGTCGCGCCAGCCCGCCCAGCGATAGATCGCGCATGGTCCGTCAAGGGCGGTGGTCGGGCCGGCGAGGATCAGCAGGTCATCACCGGCCAGTTTCAGGTCGCGGATTCCGAGGCCGTCGAGCGCGAGCAGGCGCTTGTACAACGGTCCCTTCAGCTTTAGCCCGCCGCGTTTGGTCGTGGCGATGGTCGTTTCCAGCAGCACGGCATGCCCCTGGATCACCGGACCGCGCATGCCGATCGCAATACGATCGCCCAGCACGGCCAGTCCCTCCAGATCGATGCCGCCTTCTTTCGACGCGATGCGCGCGAACGGACCGATCAACGGATCGGCGGTCATCGCGCGGGCCAGCGCATTGCCCTTCGCCGTCTGTTTCAGCATCGCCGCCGTCCGGTCGCCGATCGCCGCGACGGGAGCCATGCGGTCGCTGTCGGGATCGCGCGCCAGCGGCAGGCGGGCGAGCAGGCAGCGCGGACGCGTATCCTTGAGCGCCGCGAACGCCGACAGGTCGATCCGGTCCTTGCCGTCCTTCGCAACCTTTGGCCGGGTGCGTGCGTGGCTGCCGATCATCCACAGCCAGTCGCCATCGACGGCCAGTCCCTCGATATCGGCTTCCTCCGCGTCGTCGATCGGCAGCAGCCCGGCCAGCGCGATCCGGTCGTGCCGGCCCCAATGCTCGCCCGTCCACACCAGCCGTTCGATGCTGGCCCCTTCGTCGCTGCCAAGGAACAGCGTCGTGTCCGCCCGTGCGGCGGCGGACAGATCGGACAACGGATCGTCCCGCCCGCCATCGGCGTCGAGAACCAGCGTTTCGTGCGCGTCGGGCGGTGTCGTCGCGGGCCAGGGTGAGGGCATGGCGGCTCCTGTGTGGGAAGGATGAGCGTAGCATGGTGACGACGGATCGTCCGGCACGCAACCGTAACGAATCGGAACGAGGGTATTCGTGTCGGGTGTCGGGGGAGGCGGTCCCGTCGGCACCGAACCACGCGACGTTCGTAAGGCAGGGTCGCTCGCCCGGTGTATTGCGTCAGCGTGTCGCGAAGGCTCCGCCGTCGTGGACGCTACGGACCGGTACGCGGCGTCGCGAACCCTGTGCGCCGATCGTGGGGGCCGCGAGAGGTCCGCGCGGTGGTGCGGGATGGCAGCAATCGGTTCGGGCGTGCGTGTCGATCGGGTGCACGACGATGGCGGCACGCGATGGCATGATGCGTGCAGGCCCAGCCGGTCATAATCGAGGCATCCGGGTCAGTCCTACGGTCCGCCATTTCGACAAGCGCGATGGCAGTTGGGATATGCGGCCACACCTTACATGATCGCGCTTGAACGATGGGACTGTCGATACTGACGGTGGCGGAGCGACGCTGGTCGATCCGGTCGAAACGCTTCCGGCCGGGCATCGCATCTCGGGTCATGCGGCGCGCTCTGCCGCCGGAGGCCCCAGCCTGCGCTGGGGCGACGTGTCGTGGGAGGCTCGCCAGCTACTGCCGCTGCGTAGGTCTTTGATTGTTGGCGCGGTCGGCGTGCCGGGCGATCGGTCGCGCGTCGATCGACCCGCCGTCGGTATCGGTGCTTCGCTGGCGGCGAAGCGAGGCTGGCCGATGCGGGTCGAAACGTTTCCTGACCGGGCATGGCATCCCGGGTCACGCGGTGCGCTTTGCCGTTGGCGGCCCCAGCCTGCGCTGGGGCGACGTGTCGTTGGAGGCTCGCCAGCGACTGGCGTTGCGTATGTCTTTGATTGTTGGCGCGGGCAGCGTGCAGAGGGACCGGTCGCGGGTCGATCGTACTTGCCGTCGGTATCGGTGCCCGGTGCCTCGACCCGCTCGGCCGAGCATGTCGTGCGATCCCGGCGGATGGCGGAACGGTGCTTTGCGACGGCACGATGGCGGAGGACGTCCCCCGCCACCGTGCCGGACCGGATCGTCAGTGGTTGTCGCGTGGCAGTCCCTGTGTCTGGGCGATCCGCTGGAACTGTTCCGCGCCTTCGAGGATCGCGCCTGTCGCCATCTGTCCGACGACCGCGCGTTGCAGCACCTGCCACGGCGTCTGCGATGCCGGATACTGATACCCGCCGGCCGCTTCGAGCGCGCGGCGGCGTTCGGCTAGATCCTCATCGGACAACAGCACGTCGGCCGTGCCCTTGCCCAGATCGATCCGCACCCGGTCGCCGGTCCTGAGCAGCGCCAGACCGCCGCCTGCCGCCGCTTCGGGCGACGCGTTGAGGATCGAGGGCGATCCGCTGGTTCCCGACTGACGGCCATCGCCGATGCACGGCAGCGCGTGGACGCCTTCGGTGATGAGATAGGCCGGCGGGCGCATGTTCACGACCTCCGCCGCGCCGGGATAGCCGATCGGCCCCGCGCCGCGCATGAACATCAGCGTTTCGGGGGTGATGCCCAGCGACGGATCGTCGATCCGGTGATGGTAATCCTCCGGCCCGTCGAACACGACCGCCGGCCCTTCGAACGCTTCGGGATCGGCGGGGTTGGACAGATAGCGTTCGCGGAATTCGGGGCCGATGACGCTGGTCTTCATCACCGCCGCGTCGAACAGGTTGCCCTTGAGCACGATGAAGCCGGCGTCGGTCTTGAGCGGCTGGTCGAACGGGCGGATGACCTTTTCATCCTCGATCACCGTCGTCCGGCAATTCTCGCCGATCGTCCTGCCGTTCACGGTCAGCGCGTCCTCGGCGATCATGCCCTGTGCCATCAACTGGTTCACCACCGCCGGGACACCGCCCGCGCGATAGAAATCCTCGCCCAGATATTCGCCCGCCGGTTGCAGGTTCACCAGCAACGGCACCTTGTGACCCTGTTCCTGCCAATCCTCGATCGGCAGGTCGACGCCGATATGGCGCGCGATCGCGGCCAGATGGATCGGCGCGTTGGTCGATCCGCCGATCGCCGAATTGACCTTGATCGCGTTGTGGAACGCGTCCCTAGTGAGGATGTCCGAAGGTTTCAGATCCTCGCGCACCATGTCGACGATGCGCTTGCCGGTGCGCCATGCGATCTCCTGCCGATCGCGATATGGCGCGGGGATCGCGGCCGATCCGGGCAACTGCATGCCCAGCGCCTCGGCCAGCGAGTTCATCGTGGTCGCGGTGCCCATGGTGTTGCAATAGCCGGTCGACGGCGCGGAGGACGAAACGAGGCGGATGAACTCCTTCTCGTCGATCTCGCCCGCCGCCAGCAACTGGCGCGCCTTCCACACGATCGTGCCCGATCCGGTGCGCTCGCCCTTGTGCCAGCCGTTGAGCATCGGTCCGACCGACAGCGCGATGGCGGGCAGATTGACCGTCGCGGCGGCCATCAGGCACGCCGGCGTCGTCTTGTCGCAGCCGATCGTCAGCACCACCCCGTCGAGCGGATAGCCGTACAGCACCTCGACCAGCCCCAGATAGGCAAGGTTGCGGTCGAGGCCGGCCGTCGGACGCTTGCCGGTTTCCTGAATCGGATGGACCGGGAATTCCAGCACGATGCCGCCCGCTTCGCGAATCCCTTCGCGCAGCCGTTCGGCAAGGACCAGATGATGGCGGTTGCACGGCGACAGGTCGCTGCCGGTCTGGGCGATGCCGATGATCGGCTTGCCGGACTGCAATTCTTCCTGCGACAGACCGAAGTTCAGATAACGCTCGATATACAGCGCGGTCATGTCGATATTGTCGGGGTTGTCGAACCATGCGCGGCTGCGCAGCGGGGGAAAATCGGTCATCACAGGCTTTCGGATCAGCGGGTCGTGGACAGGCGATAGATCATGACGTGCCGGTACGGCTTGCCCGGATCGACACGCGCGGTGGCGAAGGACGGCTGGTTGGGCGCGTCGGGAAACTTCTGTGGCTCCAGTGCGATACCATCACCCATCCGGTACAGATGTCCCTGCTTGCCGACATAGGTGCCGTCGAGGAAGTTGCCGGTATAGAACTGGATACCCGGTTCGGTCGAGAGGACTTCCAGCACGCGGCCGGTCGCCCCGTCCTCCAGCCGGGCGGCCAGTTGCGGCGTCGCGGTCAGCCCCTTGTCGAGCGCGAAATTATGGTCGTACCCCTGACCGAAGCGAATCTGCTGGTCGCGCCCGTCGCGGATGCCGGCATCGATCAGCCGCGCGCGGCGGAAGTCGAAGACCGTGCCGTCGACCGGGCGAAGCTCGCCGGTCGGGATCAGCTTGTCGTTCACCGGCGTGTAGGCGCGGGCGGGGACGGTCAGCCGGTGCTGCGCGGTGCCGCCCGGCGCGCCTTCGCCGGCAAGGTTGAAGATCGCATGGTTGGTCATGTTGACGATCGTCGGCTTGTCGGTCGCCGCGTCGAACGCGATCGTCAGGCTGCCGGCGTCGTCCAGCGAATAGGTCACGCTGGTCTGGAGCGTGCCGGGATAGCCCTGATCGCCATCGGGGCTGGTCAGCGCCAGTTTCACGCTCGCGCTACGGCCCGATCCGACCGACACGACCCGCCACACGCGCTTGTCGAAGCCGGCGGTGCCGCCGTGCAGCGAATTGGTCTTGTCGTTCTGCGTCAGCTGATAGGATTTGCCGTCGAGCGTGAATCGTCCGCCCGCGACGCGGTTGGCATAGCGGCCGACGGTGACGCCGAAATAGTTCGGCACCGATTCATACTGCGCGACGTCGTCATAGCCCAGCACGACGTCCGCCCGTTTGCCGGCGCGATCGGGAGCGACCAATGATTGCAGCGTCGCGCCATAGGTCAGGATGCGCGCCGACACGCCCTTCGCATTCGACAGGGTGATCGCCTCGATCGCGGTGCCGTCCTTCAGCCGGCCCGCCGCCTCGCGCTTCGCATCGGCGGCCTGCGCCGCGCTCGCCGTCATCGCGACGATCGTCATCGCCATGCCCAATCGTATCATCGTCATCCTCCGCCGCTGGCACCGTTGACGCACCGTGCAGCGCCATATAGTCAGACAAAAACGGATAGGGCAAGCGATGCGACGGGGCAACCGTCGCGCCGGCCCGCACAGGAGGACGAGGGATGCCGGCACCGATCACTTCCACCACGCGGGCACATGCCGCGTCGCCGCCGGGGGCCAGCTATGGTGCGGCGCTGACGCTGCTGAGCAGCCTGTTCTTCATGTGGGGGTTCATCACCGTCATCAACGGCACGCTGCTGCCGCATCTGCGCAGCGTGTTCGAGCTGAGCTACTTCCAGACGACGCTGATCGAAAGCGTGTGGTTCATCGCCTATTTCTTCGCGTCGATCCCGTCCGCCAAGCTGATCGAGCGCGTCGGATATCAGCGCGCGATGGTGATCGGGCTGGCGATGATGGCCGGCGGCGCGCTGCTGATGGTGCCCGCCGCGAAGATCCCGTCGTACGGCGTCACGCTGTTCGCACTGTTCGTCATCGCCAGCGGCATCACCTTGTTACAGGTCGCGGCCAACCCCTATGTCGCGGTCGTTGGCAGCCCCGAAACGGCATCGTCGCGACTGAACCTCGTACAGGCGTTCAATTCGGCGGGCGCGACGCTGGCACCGTTGTTCGGCGGCTATCTGATCCTTGGTCGCACCACGTCGGGGACGGCGGCGGCGGGGGTCACGCTGACCCCGGCCGAACGGCTGGCCGATGCCCAGTCGGTGGTGCTGCCCTATCTGATCGTCGCGGCGGTGCTGGCGGTGCTGGCGATCGTCATCGCCCGCTTCCCGCTGCCCGCCATGGGCGCCGCGACGCAGCGTTCGGCCAAGGCGGACCGCAAGGGCCATTCGCTGTGGGCGCATCGCAACCTCGTCCTCGGCATCCCGGCCATCTTCATCTATCTGATTGCCGAGATCGGCGTCGGTAACCTGTTCATCAACTTCGTGTCGCAGCCTGACATCGGCAACCTGACGCATCAGCAGGCGTCGAACTATCTGTTCCTGCTGTGGGGCGGGATGATGGTCGGCCGGCTGGTCGGTGCGTTCGCGATGCAGAAGATGGACGCCGGCCACGCACTGGCGATCGCCAGCGTCGGCGCGTTCGTCGTGATGATCGTCGCGACCTTCGCCACCGGGCAAGCGGCGATGTGGGCGCTGATCGCCGTCGGGCTGTTCCATTCGATCATGTTCCCGACGATCTTCACACTGGGGATCAAGGGGCTTGGCCCGTTGACCGAGGAAGGGTCGGGGCTGCTAATCATGGCGATCGCGGGCGGCGCGCTGGTCGCGGTGCAGGGCGTGCTGGCCGACGCCTATGGCCTGCAATGGTCGTTCCTGCTGACCGCCGTCTGCGAACTGTACATCCTGTTCTACGCGCTGTGGGGTTCGAAGGTGACGAACCCGATCGCCGACGTTCCCACCGACACCGACGTCTTCAAGTAAAGGAAATCCGATGACCCTGCGCCTGTTGCAGCGCGTCGCCCCGTCGCGCGCGGTTATCGCCGCGACCGATGCGGCCGCCCATATCGTCCCCGGCAGCGATACCGTGCGTGCGCTGGCGCTTGCCGCGATCGAAGCGGGCCGTTCGCTCGCCGACGAGGTCGCGGCGCGCGGGCAGGGCGAGGCGGTCGATATCGCCGCGCTGTTCGATGCGGGCGTGATCGGATCGCCGATCGATCATGAAGACCCGGCGCATGTCGTGATGACCGGCACCGGGCTGACGCATCTCGGTTCCGCCGAGGGGCGCGACAAGATGCACCGCGCGGCGGCCGAGGCGGCGACGCAGACCGATTCGATGCGGATGTTCCTTGAGGGGGTCGAGGGCGGCAAGCCCGCTGCGGGCGAGGTCGGGCAGCAGCCCGAATGGTTCTACAAAGGCGATGGCGGTCAGCTCGTCGCGCCCGGCGGCGACTTTGCCATGCCGGCCTTTGCGCAGGACGGCGGCGAGGAACCGGAACTGGCGGGCATCTACCTGATTGGTCCCGACGGCACGCCGCACCGTATCGGGCTGTGCCTGGCCAACGAGTTTTCGGACCATGTCACCGAACGCCATAATTACCTATGGCTTGCGCATTCCAAGCTGCGGCAGGCGTCGATCGGCCCCGAACTGCTGGTCGGTCCGCCGCCGTCGCATATCGAAGGGACCAGCCGCATCGTCCGCGACGGCGCGACGTTGTGGGAAAAGCCGTTCCTGTCAGGTGAGGCGAACATGTCGCACAGCCTGTCCAACCTCGAACACCATCATTTCAAATACGCGCTGTTCCGCCGGCCGGGCGATATCCACATCCATTTCTTTGGCACGGCGACGCTGTCGTTCTCCGACGGCGTTCGGACCGAGATCGGCGACACGTTCGAGATCGAGGCGGCACCGTTCACGCTGCCGCTGCGCAACGGGCTGACCCGCGCCGCCGCCGAGGACGTCACCGTCCGGGCGCTGTGACGCGACCGCTCCCCGGTGCGAACCGGGGAGCGAGACGTCATTCCAACAGCGGTTCGATCCGATCGAGCAGCGGCAACTGGCTTTTCAGCATCATCGCGCGCGCTTCTGCGACCGGCATCCAGCGGGCGGCATCGACTTCGGGATAGTTGCGCACGCGTCCGCTGCGCGGCGGCCATTCGAGTTCGAAGGTCATGCTGGTGATCGCGGCGGTGTCGACATCCTGTTCGGCGGCGAAGGCGGACACCGCCTTGCCGCCCGACTGTCGCACCGTGCCCAGCGGGACCAGC
Source organism: Sphingomonas sp. CFBP 13720 (assembly GCF_014842075.1). Classification (GTDB taxonomy): domain Bacteria; phylum Pseudomonadota; class Alphaproteobacteria; order Sphingomonadales; family Sphingomonadaceae; genus Sphingomonas. Next base: position 1,005,458 of record NZ_JACYVA010000001.1, on the reverse strand, counting down.
GGCGCGGACACGGTGACGCCCAGCTCTTCCGCCACCTCGCGCAGTGCGGCGGCCTCTACCGCTTCGTCCTGTTCGACATGGCCCTTGGGGATCTGCCACGCGCCTTCCTGTCGCTTGGCCCAGAACGGTCCCCCCGGATGGACCAGCAGCACGGCAGGCGACGGCGTTCGGCGATAGAGCAGGATTCCCGCGCTGTGTTGCGGCATGGTGGCGACCCCTTGTCGGGCGCTCGTCGTCGCCCCTGTTGATGGGGAGACGCTGCCGACCCATGTTGCGTTCCACCGATGCCGCAACTCGCCCCTTTCGTCGCCCGTACCGGACCGACCACGATGCCGGGAGCCACGCAATGCGCGAGATGAGCCTGCACGTCGTCGGGGCGGATCATCCCAATCGCGACGGCGGCAATCGTCGGTTCGAGATATTGTTGTGCCGTCCGGGCGAGCTGGTGACGCTGTCGCCCGAGCCACGCAACCCGGTCGATCCCAATGCGGTGCGTGTATTCAGCGTGCGCGGCGTGCAGATCGGGTATCTGACGGCCGACCGCGCAGCATGGATCGCGGCGATGCTGCGCGGCGGACGCGAGGTGACGGCGATCTTTCAACAGGCGACGCCAGCGGGCGCGGCGGTGCGGATCGCGCTGGACGGCACGGTGCCGCGACTGCCCGCATTGCCGGAGACCACGGGTGCTGCGGACGCGGATGCAGACGCGGGTTTCTGGCCGGATGAGGTGCCGCCCGACGATTGAGGCGGCTGGTGATCCGTCCGCCACGCATACGGCGCAAACGTAGGTGGGGACAGCACCGGGTCGGATCGACATTGGTTGAACAATCGGCCGCATGCCGTCACCCCGGACCTGTGCCGGGGTCCACCTGACCGCGAGCGATGCGGAAAGAGACTCGACCGCCTACGATTGCCGCACGGTGGACCCCGGAACAGGTCCGGGGTGACAGTCTTCAAGGCAGCCGAGGCACCGCATCACACCGGATGTCGGCACGACGCTTCCAATCCGCATTCCGCCCTTCCGCCAGCCGTGCCGCCCGTTCAGCCTGTGCGGTTCGACGCCCGGTCACGCCGGATCGGCCTTGGAGCCTGCACCTGATACCGCCCGCAGGCAGGCGGAGCAGGCGCTATTCCCGCGCGGCTACCCGTACGGTGCCGGTGATGCCCGATCGCTGGCCTGCCGCCGCCTCGACCAGTACCGCAACCGCCTTCGCACCCGCCGGGATCGGCGCGGTCAGCGTTCCCGCCGCCTCGCCGTTCTTCGTCGCGACGGGTTTGCCGTCGATATAGACCGTCGCGCGTCCCTCGATACTGGCAAACGCGATCGTACCGCCTTCGGCGACGATGCGGCGGCGGACCGGCAATGGCGCGCGATACAGGCGGAACGAGCGTGCCGGTTCGGGTGGGGTGGCGACGCCGCTGCGGCTGAACGCCCAGCTGTTGTTGTCGCCGTCCGACGGCGCGAGCGTGGGATCGGGTGCGGCCGGGAAGGCGGGGGAGCGTCGCCAGCCGGTGACGAACGAGCCGCCCGGCGTCGCCGCTACCCGTGGGCGTGGAGCCGCGGCGGTGCGATCGATCGTCAGCCGTGCGGGCCGCAGCCCGTCCGCCGTCGCGGTTACGCTGACGCGCCCACGGCCTTCCCCGGCCTGCAACAGCATCTGCGCAAGGCCGTTGAACAGCGACCGTTGCGGGGCCTTTTCGCTTTCGTGGCTGTTGGGATCGCCGTTGCCGACGCCGATCAGCGTCGCACCGTCGACCGTGAAGCGCGCCATGCGGTTTTCGGTCGGGACGTGCCGCCCCTTCGCATCGACGGCGTCGATCGTCACCGGCACCACATCCTCGCCATCGCCCAGCATCGCGGTGCGTGCGGGGGTCAGGCGCAGCGCGACCGGCGGTCCCGCCGTTTCGTGCGTTGCGCGCGCCACTTCCCGCCCGCCGCGCAGCGCCACCGCTTCGAGGCGGCCGGGCGCGTAGGGCAGGGTGAAGGCGTTGCCCATGATCCGGTCGACCGCCTGTTCGCCGATCATCCGCCCGTTCAGCACGATGCGGACGCGTTCGGCATTGCTGGTCACCAGCAGCTCGATCGGTTGTCCCTCACGGCCCGGCCATGTCCAGTGCGGCGCGATGCCGACCACCGCCCGGTCGTCGATCCAGTGGGCGCGATGGATGTCGTACGCGGTCTTGGGAAAGCCGCACAGGTCGAGAATGCCGAAGAAGCTGGCGATGCTGGGCCATGTGAAGGGCGTGGGTTCGCCATGATAGTCGAAGCCGGTCCACACGAACCCGCCCGCCACGAACGGGCGTTTGGCGATTTCGGCCCACGCGTTGCGGTGGGTCGCGCCCCATGGCGCGGCTTCGGTATCCATCGACGACATGACGTTGCGTGCCCGGTCGGTCGCATAGGCGCCGCGCGTCATATAGGCGCTGGTATCTTCCGACGAACTGCTGGGCTTGGTCGGGTTCAGCGCATGGAACTTGTCATAGTCGCCCTGATAATAGTTGAACCCCATGACGTCGACGACGCTGGAGACGTTCTGCGGATCGTAGAACGATCCGTTCATCGCGGCGGTCACCGGGCGGCTGTCGTCCAGCGCATGGACGGCGGCAGACATGCGGCGGACCATTTCGACCCCCGCCTCGGTGCCCTGCATCGGTTCTTCGTTGAACACCGACCACACGATGATGCTGGGATGGTTGCGGTGGCTGCGCACAAGCCATTCTAGCTGCGCCATGTTTTCGGGCGCGGGGTTGAATATACGGTTCTCGTCCATGACGACAAACCCCATCCGATCACAAAGCTGATAGAATTCAGCGGCCTGCGCGTTGTGCGAACACCGGATCGCGTTGACGCCGGTGTCCTTCATCCGTTGCAGCCGCCACGCGAGCAACGCATCGGGCACCGCCACGCCGACCCCGGCATGATCCTGATGCAGGCACACGCCCTTCAGCTTCACCGCCGTTTCGTTCAGGAAGAAGCCGCGATCGGCGTCGAACCGGATCGTGCGGAAGCCGATGGCGATGCTGCGTTCATCGTCGCCGCCCGGCGCGGTGCTGACGACGCGGACGGTGTAGAGCGTCGGCGTTTCGATCGACCACAGGGCGGGACCGGCGATGTCGAGCGACAGTCGCGCGGTCGCTTCGCCCAGCGGGGCGAGCGTGGACTGGACCGATCCGGTCGCCACGATGCGCCCGGCGGGATCGAGCAGTTCCGCGCGCGTGGTGGCCGTCGCCGGTTCGCGCGCAATGCTTTCCAGCGACACCGTCACCAGTACGCGCCAGCGACCATCGTCGCCTCGGCGCGGATCGCAATGCACGCCGTCGGTCGCGATCGAGACCGGCGCGCGCTTCGCGAGCCAGACATGGCGGTACAGGCCGGCGCCCTCGTACCACCATCCCTCCATCTGCGTCGCATCGACGCGGACGACGATGACGTTCAGTTCGTCGCCGAACCGCGCGAACGGCGTCAGGTCGACCGATACGGCATTGTAGCCGGAGAAGTTGCGCGCCGCGACGCTGCCGTTGATCCAGATCGTCGCAGCGGTGGCGATGGCACCGAAATGCAGTTCCAGCCGCTTGCCGCGATCGGCGGGGTCGAGGCGCAGCGTCCGGCGATACCAGCCGATGCCACGTGGACGATAGCCCTGCGATACGTTGGCCGTTTCGACGAAGGGCTGTGCCGATGCCCAGTCGTGCGGCAGCGTGACCGATGCCCAGTCGCTGTCGTCATATTCCATCGCCGCCGCGCCGCGCGCATTGCCGGCCTTGGCATTCAGATAGGTCGCTTCGTGCGTCAGCGGCGGCGGCGTTTCGATATCGCCGTCGTGGAACAGCCAGCCGTGCGACAGCAACAGCCGCGAAGGGTCTTCGACCGGCAGCCGATCGGGCAGGCCACCACGCGGGGCAAGGCCATCGGGGAGGCCCGCCGGCGCGGCGCCACGCGGGGCACTCCATGCCGGGGCGGGCAGGGCGGCCACCGCCAACGTTCCTGCGGTTCCGCTCAACAAACCGCGCCGGCCGATCGTCGTCATGCCGCTTCTCCCGTGTCGTAAAGGTCGATGGCGGTGCGCAACGCGCGCACGGTCGCCGGATCGGTGCGGGCAAGCCCGGCACCGGCAAAGCCAAGGTCGCGCACCCGCGCGTCGCGTTCCGCGATCGGGGCGCCGGCCGATGCATGGATCTCACCCGCCCCGGTCGCGGTCAGGATCGCGGCGGCATTGGTGGGGCGCACGCCCGATCCGGGCAGGATCGCGATCCGCCCCGCCGCATGCCGGACCATCGCGCGGATCACATCCGCCCCATCCGCCGCCTTCACCGCGCCGCCCGACGTCAGGATGCGTGCGAAACCCAGCGCCACCGCCGGATCGATCGCCGCGGCCGGATCGGGCAACAGATCGACCGCGCGGTGCAGCGTCCGGTCGACGGAAGTGGGCAGCGTGGCGGTCCATGCCGACAGCACATCGAGGTCGAGCGCGCCATCCCGCACCGCGCCGAAGACGAGGCCATCGACCCCGGCGGCGATCAGCGCGCGGGCATCGGCGATCGCGGTATCGAGTTCGCCCGCGTCATAGGCAAAGTCGCCGGCGCGGGGCCGCACCATCGCATGGACCTTCAGCCCCGCCGCCTGGGCACGTGGCACGACCAGCGCGACCAGCCCCGGCGACGGCGTAAGGCCACCGACCGACAGCGCGCCGCACAGTTCGATCCGGTCCGCGCCACCCGCGATCGCAGCGTCGCATCCGGCAATAGTGTCGATGCAGATTTCGAGTGTCGTCCGCATCTTGCCCGTCCCTTGGTTTATCGGACTAATGAAGCGCGGGCGCGACAGGTCAACCCTCTTCGCGCGATTGACTCTCGCGGCAATTCCCCCTAAGCGCGCGGCCAAGCGTCGTGCCCGGTTCGCCGGCATGCGACGTCCGTCCGAGACAGCAGGTGCGGGTTTCCCGCTTAATGTCCTGCCGAGACGGGGAATGCGTTCATCGCCCGATCGTGCCGAGGCACGTCCGGGTCAGCCAACGACCGCGATACCGCCCGGCGGATCGCGCCGCCGTAGCGACCATGCCCCATCACGGACCTTCGCCCCGCCCCCGCGACAGCGGCGGGCGGATTTCATGCGGGCGCGTGCCGGGTTCGGCGTGCGCCCTGGTTAAGGAGAACGGCATGGATCGCACTCAGAAGAGTGAAGCCGTCGCCGAGCTGAACCGCACCTTCAACGAGGTCGGCGTGGTGGTAGTCACCCGCAACCTCGGCATGTCCGTCGCGCAATCGACGAACCTGCGCAACAAGATGCGCGAAGCCGGCGCGAGCTACAAGGTCTCGAAGAACCGTCTTGCCCGGATCGCAGCCGAAGGAACGCCGTACGCGGTCGTTTCCGACCTGCTGACCGGCCCGACGGCGCTGGCCACGTCGACCGATCCCGTCGCTGCGGCACGGGTCATCAACGACTTCGCCAAGACGAACGACAAGATCGAGATCGTCGGCGGCGCAATGGGCGGGCAGCTGCTCGACGCGGAAGGCATCAAGGCACTCGCCTCGCTGCCGTCGCTCGACGAACTGCGCGCGAAGATCGTCGGCCTCATCGTTGCCCCGGCAACGAAGCTGGCGACCATCACCCAAGCTCCCGCGGCGCAGATCGCCCGCGTGCTGTCGGCATATGCGGAGAAGGAAGCAGCCTGATCGCTGCCCTTCTTTCACGAACACAACCCATTCTGATTTACGGAGAATATCATGGCTGACCTCAACGCGCTCGTCGACCAGCTGAGCGAACTGACCGTCCTCGAAGCAGCCGAGCTGTCGAAGCTGCTCGAAGAGAAGTGGGGCGTTTCGGCTGCCGCTGCCGTTGCAGCAGCACCTGCCGCCGGCGGTGGCGCCGCTGCTCCGGCTGCTGAAGAGCAGACCGAATTCGACGTCATCCTGACCGGCGACGGCGGCAAGAAGATCAACGTCATTAAGGAAGTCCGTGCGATCACCGCGCTCGGCCTGACCGAAGCCAAGGCGCTGGTCGAAGGCGCTCCGAAGGCGGTCAAGGAAGGCGTGTCGAAGGACGAAGCCGCCAAGATCAAGGCACAGCTGGAAGCAGCCGGCGCGACCGTCGAAGTCAAGTAAGCCGCAGGTGGAGGTAGCGGACCAATGGTCCGCTACCTCCACCAAGGCCGGCCGGCGGGCGCATGGCCCGACTGACGTCGTGGGATTCATTCCCGTGACGGCACGCCAAGCGGAGGGGGCGGTCCAGCGATGGGCCGCCCCTTTTGCGTGTGCCGCAGGTGGGGCAGCGGACCGATGGTCCGCTACCTCCACCAAGGCCGGCCGGCGGGCCGCATGGCCCGACCGACGTCGTGGGATTCACTCCCATGACGGCACGCCAAGAAAGGGGAGCGGTCCAGCGATGGCCGCCCCTTTGCCTGGCGTGCGCGGCGTCTAAGCGTGATGATTGAAGATGTGACCGCGTATTACGCGTGCCGATCAACTTCGCTCAGTCGCACCCGGCACGAACGGCTGTACCTGCACTCACGCTATAGTCCCGCCATCCGGCAAGCCGTCTCACTCACGCCAGCGACTTGCCGACCTGTTCAAGCATATCCTTCGACAGGCCCGGCACAGACAGGATGCGTTCCAGCTCGGCACGCATCCGTTCGGCACGCGCCGCGTCGAACCGGCGCCAGCGGCCCAGTGGCGGAAGCATCTTGGCGGCGGTCTGTGGATTGATGCGATCGAGTGCGATCAACTGGTCGGCGAGGAAGCGATAGCCGGCACCGTCGACGCGGTGGAACGCACGCTGGTTCATGCTGAACGCGCCGACCAGCGCGCGGGCGCGATTGGGGTTGGCCAGCGTGAAATCGCGGTGACCGGACAGGTCGACGACCATGTCGAACGTGTCGTCCCGTGTCGATAAAGCCTGTGTTGTGAACCACTTATCAAGCACAAGCGGGTTGTGGTGGTAGCGGTTGTAGAAGATGTCCAGTGCGGCGATACGCTCATCGGCGTCCGAATTCACCAATGCCATCAACGCGCCCTGCCGATCGGTCATATTGTCGGCAGCGTCAAATTGCGCCCATGCGAGCGCGGCGGCGTCCACCGTGCCCGATGCGGCGATATAGCCGAGTGCGACGGTGCGGATGCGGCGCTTGCCCTTTGCATCGGGGGTGTAGTCGAACCGATCGGCGTACGCATCGGCATAGGCCCGTCGCCAGTCGCCCGCCAGCGCGTGGCCGATATCGGCGCGCAACGCTTCGCGCGCGGCGAAGATCGCCTGCGGATCGACCACCGCCATCTGGTCGCCGACGAAGCTGTCGGACGGGAGCAGCACCGCTTCGGCGACGAAGGCGCGGTCGAGCCGGTCGTCGCGCAGCGTGCCCGCCACCGCATCGACCACCGCGCGATGATCGCCGCGCCCGCTGGCGACCGAGGCGACCAGCGTGTCGAGCATCAGTTGCTGCATCGCTTCGTACCGGGCGAACGGATCGTCGTCATGCGCGCTGAGGAACGCCAGATCTGCCGAACTGCGGTCGGTTTCCACGATCACCGGCGCGGAAAAGCCGCGATTGATCGACAACACCGGTCGTTCGGTGACGGCTTCGAACGTGATCGACGCGCTGTCGTCGGACAGGAGCACGAGTTGTTCGTCGCTGACCGGCTGACCGGTTTCCGAACCGAACAGCTTGATCCGCAGCGGCAGGACCATCGGTTCCTTGTCGGGCTGGCCCGGCGTCGGCGGCATGGTCTGATGCAGCGACAGCGTGGCGCGACCGCCCCCGGCCTCGTGCGACAGGGTGGCGGACACGCGCGGCGTACCCGCCTGCGCATACCAGCGGCGAAAGGCGGTCAGGTCGATACCCGACGCATCCTCCATGCTCGCCACGAAATCCTCGCAGGTGGCGGCAGTGCCGTCGAACCGGTCGAAATACAGGTCGGTGCCGGCACGGAACGCCTGTGGTCCAAGGATCGTCGACAGCATGCGGACGACTTCCGCACCCTTGTTATAGATGGTCGCGGTGTAGAAGTTGCTGATTTCCTGATAGGCGTCGGGCCGGATCGAATGCGCCAGCGGGCCGGCATCCTCCGGGAATTGCGACGCGCGCAGCGAACGGACGTCCTCGATCCGCTTGACCGCCGGCGAACCCTGATCGGCCGAGAAGCCCTGATCGCGAAAGACGGTGAAGCCTTCCTTCAGCGACAGCTGGAACCAGTCGCGGCAGGTGATGCGGTTGCCCGACCAGTTGTGGAAATATTCGTGGGCGACGACCGCCGCGACCGCGTCGTAATCATAATCGGTGGCGGTATCGGGATCGGCGAGAATGTAGCGGCTGTTGAAGATGTTCAGCCCCTTGTTCTCCATCGCGCCAAAGTTGAAATCGTCGACGGCGACGATGTTGAACACGTCGAGATCATATTCGCGACCATAGACACGCTCGTCCCATGCCATCGCGGTCTTGAGCGCGTGCATCGCATGGTCGGTCTTGGCGAGGTCGGCGGGGCGGACCCAGATGCCCAGTTGCACTTCACGGCCCGATGCGGTGACGAAATGCGAGCGGTTGGCGACCAGATCGCCCGCGACCAGCGCGAACAGATAGGACGGCTTGGGAAACGGATCGTGCCATTCGGCCCAGTGCCGCCCGTCGTCCAGATCGCCCGATGCCATGGGATCGCCGTTCGACAGCAGGACCGGGAACCGCGCTTTGTCCGCCGTCATCCGCACGCGGTAGCGCGCCAGCACGTCGGGACGATCGGGGAAGAAGGTGATCCGGCGAAACCCTTCCGCCTCGCACTGGGTGCACAGATTGCCGCCCGAGGCATACAGTCCCATCAACTGGGTATTGGCCTGCGGTTCGATCACCACTTCGGTCGACACGTCATGGGCATCGCCGGGTAGGTCGATCAGCAGCGCGCCGTCCTCCAGCCGCCAGTCGTCGGTCATCCGTCCGTCGATCGCGACCGATGCCGGCGTCAGGCCGTCGCCGTCGAGGCGCAGCGGACCGTCGGCGGACCGAGTCACCGACAGGGTCGCGCACACCACGGTGCGGCGCGGATCGAGGTCGAAATCGAGCGCGACGTCGGTGACGGCCCACGAAGGTGCGCGATAGTCCGCACGCCGGATGACGGGGGGAACCGAGGGGGAACGCATCGCGTCAACCATATGCGTAACATCTTCCATTTGGCCGCTCGCCACGCGTTGCGCATGGTCGCGGCAGGCACTACGCCTTCCTCTATGGTCGCTTTTCGAAGGATTCCAATGTTCCGTCCAGTTTTGTCGGTCGCTCTCCTGTTCGGCACCAGCGCGATGGCGCAGCAGGTGCCGCCCGCGCCATCGGAAACGGCCCGCAATACCGAGGTCAACGCGCCGCTTCCCCCCGCACAGGCGGCGATGAAGGCGCATGTCATGTTCCTTGCCAGCGACGCGATGCGCGGGCGCGATGCGGGGTCGGCAGAGTTCGCCATCGCCGCGAATTACGTGGCGTCGCAATTCTATGCGGCGGGGCTGCGTCCGGCGGGCGACGAGGGCGGCTATCTGCAGAAAGTGCCGCTGATCGAAGTGCGGGCGGCGGACAAGGGTGCGGTGACGCTGGGCGGACAGGCGCTGACGTTCGGTGAAGAATATCTGCCCGGCATCAACCCGGCGGCGGCGGAAACGACGCTTCGCGGCAAGGTCGTCTATGTCGGCTATGGCGTGGTGTCGCCGACCGCGAAGCGCGACGATTATGCCGGGGTCGACGTGCGCGGCAAGATCGTCGCGGTCGTGCGCGGCGCGCCGTCCGGGCTGGACAGCGAGGAAGCGGCCCATTTCGGCGGGCTTGCGACCAAGGCGGCGATCGCGAAGGCGCGCGGTGCGATCGGCGTGATCGCGCTGCAGACTCCGGAAGGCGCGGCGCGGTTGCCGCTGTCGCAAATGGCCAGGAACTATGACAGCGCCAGCGTGAGCTGGGCCGAACCGGACGGAACCGGGCATGTGATGGGCGGCGGCGTGCCGGTAGTGGCGACGATCGGCGCGGCGGGCGCGGAGAAACTGTTCGCCGGATCGAGCACAAGCTGGGCCAAGGCGGCGACCGCGTTGTCAGGCAAGGGGCGGTTCCGCGCGGTCGCGTTGAAGCCCGACATGTCGGTGACCCTGAAGACCGCGATCAAGCCGCTGCCGAGCTTCAACGTCGCCGGCATCCTGCCGGGCAGCGACCCGACCGTCGCGGCGGAAACCGTCGTCCTGTCGGCGCATCTCGACCATGTCGGCGTCGGCAGCCCGAATGCGAAGGGCGACACGATCTATAACGGCGCGATGGACAATGCGGTCGGCATCGCATCGCTGATCGAGGAAGCGAAGAAGTTCAAGGCGTCGGGCAAGGCACCGCGCCGTTCGATCCTGTTCCTGGCGGTGACGGCGGAGGAAAAGGGGCTGGTCGGGTCCGATTACTTCGCGAACCATCCGACGATCGAAAAGGCGAACATGGTCGCCGACGTCAATCTCGACATGCCGATTATCACGTACAAGTTCACCGACGTGATCGCGTTCGGCGCGGCGCGGTCGACGCTGGGCGATATCGTCAAGCGCGCGGCGGGGGAGGCGGGTGCCAGCTTCTCGCCCGATCCGATGCCCGACATGGCGCTGTTCGTGCGATCGGATCATTACCGGTTCGTCCAGCAGGGCGTGCCGTCGGTGTTCCTGTGGCCGGGCACGGCGGGGCCGGGCAAGGCGGCGGTCGATGCGTTCTTCGCCAACAACTATCACAAGCCATCGGACGAGGTGGTGCAGGGACCGCCGATCGATTGGGAATCGGGCGAACGCTTCATCGACGTCAACTACCGTATCGCGCGGGAAATCGCCGACGCGGCGCAGCGGCCGGCATGGAACAAGGGCGATTTCTTCGGCACGCTGTACAAGGGATATGGCGCACGGTGAGCGCCTTTCGCCGGGCATGGCTGCCGCTGCCGATGCTGCTGACGATCGCGGTCCCGTCGGCCGCGCAATCGGTTGACGGGGCGGCCGAACGGCTGAAGGCAGATGTCGTCTTCCTCGCGTCCGACGCGATGAAGGGGCGTCAACTCGGTTCCGAGCAATATGCCGCCGCCGCGACGCATGTCGAACGCGCAATGGCGGCGGCGGGGCTGCGCCCGGCGGGCGAGGGCGGCGGCTGGACCCAGCCGGTCGGCGTCGTGCTGACGCAATCGACGGCGGGGCAGACGATGCGACTGACCCGTGGCGCGCGCACGTCGTCGCTGGCCTTCGGTCGGGACTGGACGCACAGTGCGCAGACACGCCCGGACGCGACGACCGTGTCGGCACCGGTCGTCTTTGCCGGGTTCGGGATCGTCGATCCCGTCAGCGGGCGAGACGATTTCGCCGGACTGGACGTGCGCGGCGCGATCGTCGCCGTGTTGGCCGGTGGGCCGGCGGCGCTGGACCCATCGCGCGCCGATTTCCTGCGCGACCGCGATTACCGTGCGCGCATGGCAGAGGCGCGGGGCGCGGTCGGCCTGATCGTCGTCGAAGGTGCGGCCGGCGAAGGGCGACCGTCGTTCGCGCGGGCGGCAAAACGTGCCGACGGGCTGGCAATCGGCTGGCGTACGCCCGACCGATCGGTTTGGTCGATCGAAGGTGCGCCGTATCTGGGATTTCTCAGCCGGCGCGGCGCGGCGCGGCTGTTCGCCGGATCGCCGGTCCAATGGAACAAGGTGCTGGCAGCCGATCGGGCGGGCGGCGCGATTCCCGGCGGGGCGCTGGGCGCAACGCTGGCGGTCGGCCTGCGCAACAAGGCGATCGAACTGCCGACGGTGAACGTCGTCGGTCGGCTGGACGGCAGCGACCCGACGTTGAAGGCCGAGCATGTCGTGCTGACCGCGCATCTGGACCACATCGCGGACGGCGGCGCGGTGAAGGGCGATGCGATCTATAACGGCGCGATGGACAATGCCGTGGGTGTCGCCGCGATGATGGAGGTCGCACGGCGGCTGAACGCCGGGCCGCGTCCCAAACGGTCGATCCTGTTCGTCGTCGTCGGCGCGGAAGAGGTCGGGCTGATCGGATCGGACTATTTCGCGCGCAACCCCACGGTGCCGCGCGGATCGATCGTGGCCGACGTCAATCTCGACATGCCGATCCTGACCTATCGGTTCGAGGACGTCGTTGCGATCGGCGCGGAGCGATCGAGCGTCGGCCCGGTCGTGGCGCGGGTGGCGAAGGCGCATGGCGTGGCGATGGTGCCCGACCCGATGCCCGAGGAGCATAATTTCGTCCGGTCGGACAATTACAGCTTCGTCCGACAGGGGATACCGGCGGTATCGCTGGAACTGGGGCCGGGCGGACCGGGGCTGGCGGCAACGAAGGCGTTTCTGAAGGATCATTATCACCAGCCATCGGACCAGCCCGAACTGATCGACTGGACGTCGGCGGTGCGCTTCGTGGCGATCAATACCGATATCGTGCGCGAACTGGCGGATGCGGCGGAGCGGCCACGGTGGAATTCGGGCGATTTTTTCGGGCTGGCCTATGGCGGGGCGGCCACGCGCTGATGCGGTTGCTGGTGTTCGGCATGGGCTATGCTGCGCGCGCGATCGAGCGGCGGCTGGTGCCGCATGGCTGGCGCGTAATGGGTACGACGCGCGACGGGCGCGACGATACGCTGTGCTTCGACGATGCCGATCGCGTGCGGTTCGAAGCGCGGCAGGCGACGGCGATCGTGTCGAGCGTGCCGCCCGGCGCGGACGGCGATCCGGTGCTCACGACCTATCGCGACGTGCTGGACCGTGCGACGCTAGGCTATCTGTCGTCCACGGGCGTGTATGGCGATGCCGGCGGTGGATGGGTCGACGAATCCGCGCCGCTGCTGGGACGACGTGAAACGCGCAACGCGGCGGATCTGGAATGGCTGGCGCTCGGTGCGCGGGTGTTCCGGTTGCCGGGCATCTACGGCCCGGGGCGGTCGGCGCTGGACAAGGTGGCGGCGGGTGACGCGCATCAGGTGGATCGGCCGGGACAGGTGTTCAGTCGGGTGCATGTCGACGACATCGCCGATGGGGTCGCACGCGGGTTGAACGCACCGGGCGGCGCGTACAACCTGTCCGACGATCTGCCCGCGCCGCAGAACGACGTCGTCGCCTATGCCGCCGAACTGCTGGGGATGCCGCCGCCGCCGTTCGTCGCGCTGGAAACGCTCAGCCCGATGGCACGGGCATTCTGGGCCGAGAACCGTCGCGTGGCGAACGGGCGGGCGAAGCGGGTGCTGGGGTGGCGACCCGCCTATCCCGATTACCGGTTGGGCCTGCGCGCCCTCAATGCCACCGCCAGTCCGGCCAGCGCCAGTGCGGCGCCGGCCCCGGCCAGCAACGACCAGCGATAGCCTTCGAACAGGGTCGACAGCAGCATCGCGATCACCGGCACCAGCACGCCGTTATACGCCGCCTTGGCCGGGCCGATCGTGCGGATCAGGCCGAAATACAGGGTGAACGCCACCGCCGACGCGACGATGCCCAGATAGAGCAGCCCGGCGACATAGCCGATGCGCCAGTCGAACACCGGCGCGCCGGTCGTCGCCAGCGCATAGCCCGCGTCGATCGCCGCGCCGATCAGCATCGCGGTGCCGAGCACCGGCACCATCGGATAGCGTTTGGCGATAGGGGTCGCCTGCATCACGTTGGCGACCGATGCGGACAGTACGCCCGCCAGCGCGAGGGCGAGGCCGATTAGCACCGCCGGTCCGGCTTCGGGATGGACGCGCGCCTCGTGCACGAACAGGAGCGCGACGCCCGCCAGCGCGATGGCCGATCCGACCAGCAGTTGCCGGCCCATCCGCTGGCCAAGGAAGACGCGCGCAAGGACGGCGTTGGGCACGACCAGCAACGCATACATCAACGCGACCAGCCCAGAGGTGACATGTTCCTCGGCCCGGTACACGAAGTTGAAGTTGAGGCAGAATTGCGCGAACCCCAGCGCAGCGGCGAAGGCCATCCCGCGTGCGTCCAGCCAAAGTCGGTCGCCGCGCCACGCCCCCCATGCAAGCATCGCGACGCCGCCGATCAGGAAGCGATAGGTCACCGACCATGACGGCGGGACGATGCCGAGTTGATCGCGGATCACGATCCACGTCGATCCCCAGATCAGCGTGACGATCCCGAACGGAATCAATACCGCCAGCGTGGCGGAACGTGGCGGCGGCAGGTCGCTCACAGTGCGGCGATCGCCTGCGCCAGCGGCTGCACGACGTCGGCATGTTGATCCCATGCGACCACCAGCCGCGCCTGTCCGGCCCCCCAGTCGTAGAAGTCGAACCCCTGCGCCCGTAGCGTCGCGGCCTCGGTCGCGGTGACGCGGAGGAACACCTCGTTCGCCTCGACCGGATGGACCAGCCGCGCGCCTGCCGCCTGCGCCAGCAGTTGCGCCCCGGCATTGGCGGTACGGGCGTTGGCCAGCCATACATCGTCGTCCAGCATCGCCAGCAGTTGCGCGGCAAGAAACCTCCCCTTCGACGCGAGCAGCCCGGCGCGCTTGCGGCGATACCGCGCGACCTTCGCCAGATCGGGGCGAAAGAACACCAGTGCCTCCGCCGACATGCCGCCATTCTTGATGAAGCCGAAGCTGAGCGCATCGACCCCGGCACGCCACGTCACCTCCGCCGGGGTGCAGCCCAAATGCGCGACGGCGTTGGCGAACCGCGCCCCGTCCATGTGCAGGCCAAGGCTGCGTGTCCTAGCGACAGCACCGATCGCGGCGACCTGATCCGGGGTATAGACGCGTCCGGCTTCGGTCGCCTGCGTGATAGATATCGCGTGCGGCTGCACCTGATGCACGTCGTCGCGAAGGGTTCCGAGGAACGCATCGATCGTGTCGGGCGACAGTTTCGCGCCTTCGCCGTCGATCAGCATCAGCTTGGCACCATGGGTATAGAATTCGGGCGCGCCGCCTTCGTCGTTCTGGATGTGCGCATCGCGGTGGCACACGATCCCGCCATGCGGCGGGCACATCGCGGCGAGCGCGATACAGTTGGCGGCGGTGCCAGACGGCATCCACAGCACCGCGACCTCGCAGCCGAACAATTCACCGAAGCGCGCGTCGAGCCGGGCGCTCAGCCGGTCGCCGCCATAGGCGGTATCCTGCGCATTGGCGGCGACGATCGCGTCGAGCACGGCGGGGCAGGCGGGGGCGGCGTTGTCGGAAAAGAAGCGCATGGCGGTGCATTGGGCGCACGCGCGAAGGCGGTCAACCGGGCGCGCGAGCGACAACTTCCCCGCCGCGTTCGGACCGGAGGCTATTGCTCCTCTTCGGGCGGGCGGCGGTCTTCGGGCGGCGGGGGTTCATCCTCGCGCCGGCGACCTTCGCGCGGGGCGAGGCGCACTTCGCCGTTGCGGTCGAGCGAGACGTCGAAGCCCGGACCCTCAACCGTCAGCGGTCCTTCGTCGGGGATGCCCAGCACCTCCTGTACCGCATCGATCGCATTGTCGATCGGTTCGGGCGGGGCGGCGACCGGTTCAGGTGCGCGCAGGTCGAGCGCGTTGCGCATGAAATCGCGCCAGATCCGCGCGGGCAGGCCACCGCCCGCCAGCCCCGGATTGGGCGTGTTGTCGTCATTGCCCAGCCACACGCCGGTCACGATCCCGCCGGCATAGCCGATGAACAATGCGTCGCGATTGTCCTGCGTCGTGCCGGTCTTGCCGAACGCATCGACCGGCAGATTGGCGGCGATGCCCGTTCCCTGCCGGATCGATGCCGCCAGCAGCGTACGCATCCCTTCCAGATCATGGCGCGACAGCGGATGACGGTTGGACCGCAGCCGGTCGAGCCAGCTGGGTTCGTCCTGTTCGGCCAGCCCGCGCGGCACGACCGGCGTTTCCCCGGCGGCGATCGCGGCATAGGCGCTGGTCAGTTCGAGCAACGATACGGTGGAGGTGCCGAGCGCGATCGATGCCTCGTTCGCGATCGGGGTCGAAATGCCCAGATCGCGTGCGGCACGGATGACGTTCTTGACGCCGACTTCCTTGGTCAGACGCGCGGCGGCGACGTTGCTCGATTTCTGGAAGGCGCGGGTCAGGCTGATCGCGCCGGCATAGCGGCCGTCGCTGTTCTTCGGGCTCCATTCGCCGATCGTCACCGGTTCGTCGAGCACCTGGCTATCGGGGTCGAGACCGGAGCGCAGCGCGGCCAGATAGACGAACAGTTTGAACGTCGAACCGGGCTGGCGCCGCGCCTGTACCGCGCGGTTGAACGGGCTGGTGCGATAATCCTTGCCGCCGACCATCGCGATCACCCGGCCGTCGGGACGCATCGCGACGATCGCGACCTGGGTTTGACGCAGTCCAGCGCCGCGTACGGCCCGTTCGGCGGCGCGCTGCATGCGCACTTCCAGTGTCGTCGTGACCTTGCGGTCCGCGCCGATGCCGCCCGCGCGGTCGCGCGCCTGCGGCAGGACCCAATCGGCGAAATAGGTGCCCGAGGGTAGCGTGCCATTGTCCTTCACGCGCAGCACGGCGGGCTTGACGCGATCGGCTTCCCGCGACGTCAGATACCCTGCCGCCTCCATCGCGCCGACGACGACCTGCTGCCGCGCGCGCGCACCCTTCAGGTTGCCGGTGGGCGCGAGGCGTGAGGGTGCCTTGACCAGTCCGGCCAGCATCGCCGCCTGCCCGACCGTCAGATCCTTTGGCGCACGGCTGAAATAATGATGCGCCGCTGCGTCCAGTCCATAGGCGTTGTCGCCGAAATAGGCGTTGGACAGATAGCGCGACAGGATCTCGTCCTTGGTCAGCCACGCTTCGAGCCAGAACGCGATCATCATCTCGCGCAGCTTGCGCGTCGCGGTCCGATCCGAATCGAGGAACGCGTTCTTGGCGAGCTGCTGCGTGATCGTGCTGGCCCCCTGCCGCACGCCGCCCGCCGCCGTGTTGGTCCACATCGCGCGGGCTATGCCGCGCGGATCGATGCCCCAATGGGTGCGGAACCGCCGGTCCTCGATCGCCATGAACGCTTCGGCGACATGCGCGGGCAATTTGGTCGCGTCGACCGGCTTGCCGATATTCGCGCCGCGTTCGGCGATCGGCTTGCCTTCCGCCGACAACAGGGTGATCGATGGCGGCGCGGGCGGTTCGAGCGATTTCGACAGCGGCGCGGTGAACGCCAGCCATGCGATGGCGATCACCAGCAGCACGATCAGCGCTGCCAGCCCGCGCAACGCCCAGCGCAGCCACCACCGGAACGGCTTTCGCCGGCGGGGCGTGGGGGGCGGGCCGTCGCCACTGTCGCCGGAACCGCCGGGCACCGAGCGGTCGTACTCCGCCAGTGCCTCGTCGAACTGCGCAAGGCGGCGGCGGCGTTCCAGCGCCTCTCCGCTCAGCGGCGTGGACAGCCGTCCGATCCGGCTGGGGTCGACGGGTCCGGCGGACGGGAACGGGGAGTCGTTGGCCATGATATCCGCCGTGTATTACCGGCGTAGAACAGCAGGTGCAAGCGCCTCACGGGAATACGCAGCGGACGGGAACCCACATCGCCCCCCGAACGCTGGGGCGCGACATGATTGGGAGAATGATGGTGGACGACGATCGTATCTGGAGCTTCGAGGAAAGCCTGTGGACCGCCGATGCCGCGCATTACGAAGAATCGGTCGACGACGAATGCCTGATGGTCCTGCCGACGCCGCCATTCGTGTTTACGGGGCAGCAGGCGATCGAAGCGGTCAAGGACACGCCGCGCTGGGATCGGGTCACGCTGTCCGACCGGCAGGTCGCCCGCCCGCAGGAAGGGCTGATCGTCGTAGCGTACAAGGCGGAAGCGCATAAGGGCGGCGAAGCATATCTGGCCTATTGCACGTCGACCTATCGCTGGATCGAACATGGCGTGTGGACGGTGGTCCAGCATCAGCAGACGCCGCCGCTGACGTCGAAGGGCGAATGATCAGGGTGCGGATCGGCGCGGCGGCCATGATGGCATGCCCGGTGCTGCTGTCCGCACCTGCTCTTGCGAATGACCTCGGTTCCGCTCCGCCCGCGATCGACTCGCGGGTGGAGCGGGTGGCGGTCGCGCCGCGGCGGTTGCCCGACCTTCGAGTGCAGCGACTGTTGCCGCAGATGCGGCGGAACCGGTCCCATCGGCTGTCCGGTGCGGCGACGGTAGTACCCGATGTGGATCGGCCGCTGCGTGCGCGGCTGCGCGGCGTGCCGCTATGGGAAAAGACCGGCGACGATGCTGCGTTCGCGCTGGGCGTGTCGCCGGTCGGCGGGCGGTTGATGGGCGCGCTGCGAATCGTCCGCTGACCGGCGTCGTGTTACGCTTCGAGTTCGACGTCCCAGTATAGCCAGTCGTGCCATGTTTCGTGCAGGTGCCCCGGCGGAAACCGGCGGCCCTGTTCCTGCAATTGCCAGCTGGTCGGCCGGATCGGGATCAGGTGCAGCGGCATCGCGGCCTGTTGCGGGGTACGCCCACCCTTGCGCAGATTGCATGGTGCGCACGCGGTGGCGACGTTTTCCCACGTCGTCCGCCCGCCCTGCGCACGCGGAACGACGTGATCGAAGGTCAGGTCGTGGGTCGCGCCGCAATATTGGCAACTGAACCGGTCGCGCAGGAACAGGTTGAATCGGGTAAAGGCCGGAAAGGCGGAAGGACGGACATATTGCTTCAGCGCGATCACCGACGGCAGCTTGATTCGCGCCGACGCGCTGCGCACTTCGCGGTCATATTGGGCGACGATGTCGACCCGGTCCAGAAACACGGCCTTTACCGCCGTCTGCCACGGCCATACGCTGAGCGGGTAATAGCTCAACGGCGTATAGTCCGCGTTGAGCACCAGCGCGGGGCAGCCATCGGGATGGCGGAGGCGATCGGGATGGTACATGAAGTCCCCCTCGCGTAAACGACGTCGCCGATATGATCGGCATGCGTGACGCGCACATGACAGCACGACGGACTATCGGGGGTCAAGCCGGGCGGGACGTCGTCACGCGCTTCGCGCCCAGCCCGACCGGGCGGCTGCACCCCGGCCATGCGTTTTCCGCGATCCAGGCGCACGATCGCGCGCTGGCGGCGGACGGGCGTTTCCTGCTGCGGATCGAAGATATCGATACCGGGCGCAGCCGGCCCGAGCATGTCGCGGGAATCATGGACGATCTGCGCTGGCTGGGGCTGACATGGGACGGCGAGGTGGTGTTCCAGTCGCAGCGGATGGCGCGTTATGCCGCCGCGCTCGAATCGCTGAAGTCGCGCGGGCTGGTCTATCCGTGTTTCTGCACCCGCGCAGATATCGCGCGCGAACTGGCGGCCAGCGCGTCTGCCCCGCATGGCAGCGACGGGCCGCTCTATCCGGGCACCTGCCGCGCGATCCCGGCGGATCGCGCGGCGGGAAGGCTGGGCGAACCGCATGCCTGGCGGATGGATGCGGCACGCGCCGCCGCGCTTGCCGGGCCGCTGGACTGGATCGACGAGATCACCGGCACGGTCGTGGCCGATCCTTTGACGCATGGCGACGTGGTACTGGCGCGCAAGGATGCCGGAACCAGCTATCACCTCGCGGTGACGGTCGACGACGCGGCGCAGGGGGTCAGCCATGTGGTACGCGGCGTCGATCTGTTCGCGGCAACGCATGTTCACCGGTTGCTGCAGGCGCTGCTCGACCTGCCGGTGCCGACATGGCGGCACCACGCGCTGCTGACCGGGCCGGATGGTACGCGGCTGGCCAAGCGGCATGGTGCGCCGACGCTGGCGGCGTTGCGCGACGAGGGAGTCGACGGGCGCGCGTTCGCCTACGATCTGCGCAGCGGGCGGCTACCGCTTGGATTCGGGGTAGCGAGCGCCTAGCTTCGGGATATGAACACTTTTCTGGTCCTGTTGCTGATCGCGGCGATGATCGCGGTCGTCGTCGCGCTGGTGCGCGGCATCGTGTCGTTCCTTGCGCAGGGAACCGCCGACGTGCGCGGCGAGGGGCCGAGCGAGCATGCGGTCCGGTCGAACAAGATGATGCAGGCGCGCGTGCTGTTCCAGGCGATCGCGATCCTCATCGTCGTCGTGCTGCTGTTCGTCGCGGGACGCACCTGACGCCATGGTCAAGCTGACGAAAATCTACACCCGCACCGGCGATGCGGGAACGACCGGGCTTGTCGACGGATCGCGCGTGGCAAAGGATGCCGCGATCGTGCAGGCGATGGGCGACGTCGACGAGGCGAATTCAGCGCTGGGCGTCGCGATCGTGGCACTGGGCGACGGGGCCGATGCCGCGACGTTGCGGACGATCCAGAACGACTTGTTCGACGTCGGGGCGGACCTCGCCACGCCTGAATCGATCGACGGCGCGTTGCGGATCGTTCCCGAACAGGTTGCGCGGATCGAGGCGGCGATCGATCGGGTCAATGATGGCCTGTCGCCGCTGACCAGTTTCGTACTGCCGGGCGGCAGCGGCGCGGCGGCGGCGCTGCATCTGGCGCGTGCGATCGTGCGTCGCGCGGAGCGTTCCAGCGTCGCTGCGTCGCACGCAGCGGGGCTTAACCCACATTTACTGTCCTATTTGAACCGATTGTCCGATTTTCTGTTCGTCCTTGCCCGCGCGATGAACCAAAATGGGCGTGATGACGTTCTGTGGGTTCCGGGAGGCGAACGCCCGATACCGTAAAGGAACGGGTTTATGCGGGTGAATACGGCCACTTCATCCGCCGATCGGCTGGATGCGCGGTTCCGCTCGGTTCGGGCGCTGACCGACTCCCTGACCGCGCCATTGTCCGATGCCGACGCGACCGTACAGTCGATCGACGATGCGTCGCCCGCCAAGTGGCATCTGGCGCACACGACATGGTTTTTCGAAACCTTCGTGCTGCGCGACCATGTCGCGGACTACACGCTGCACGACGCGCGGTTCCCGTTCCTGTTCAACAGTTACTACGAAGCCGAAGGCAGGCGGCACGCGCGGGGACGGCGTGGCATGGTGACGCGTCCCAGCCTTGACGAAGTACGCGCGTATCGCGCGGCGGTGGATGATGCGCTGCTCGCTGCCCTGCCGGAGCTGGGCGACGATGCGCGGACGCTGGTGGCGCTGGGCTGCAATCACGAAGAGCAGCATCAGGAATTACTGCTGACTGACATTCTGCATCATTTCAGCGAAAATCCGATCGAACCGGCGATGTTCGCGCCTGCCGCCAAGGTGCCGGTGGCAATGCCCGCCCCGATCGGCTGGATCGAACATCCGGGCGGAATCGTACGGATCGGACATGGCGGTGCCGAATTCGCGTTCGATTGCGAAGGACCGCGCCACGACGCGCTGCTGCACCCGCACGCCATCGCGGATCGGACCGTCACCAATGGCGAGTGGGCGGCGTTCATCGATGATGGCGGGTATCGCCAGTCCCGGCTGTGGCTGGCCGATGGGTGGACGTGGGTTCAGGCGAACGCGATCGACGCGCCACTCTATTGGGAGCGCCGCGACGGCGTCTGGACGCGGTTCGGCCTCGACGGGCGGCGCGCGATCGATCCTGCCGCGCCGGTAACCCATGTCAGCCTGTTCGAGGCGGACGCCTATGCCGCATGGGCCGGTGCACGGCTGCCGACCGAGTTCGAATGGGAGGCGGCGGCCGCCGCGTATGATCCGGCCGGTGGCAATCAGCTCGATCGCGCCGGTCCGGTCGAACCGCGCCCGTCGAACGACGGTCCCGCCTTCTTCGGCGACGTATGGCAATGGACCGGCAGCGCGTACCGCCCCTATCCCGGTTTTCGCGCGATCGAAGGCGCGGTCGGCGAATATAACGGCAAGTTCATGAGCGGTCAGTTCGTGCTGCGCGGCGGTTCCTGCGCGACACCACGCGGGCATTCGCGCGCGACGTACCGCAATTTTTTCTACCCTCATCAACGCTGGCAGTTCACGGGCGTCCGGCTGGCCAAGGATCTCTGATGCTGCGTACCGACGACGACTTGCCGGCAGCGGCGACGCACACCGATCCCGCGTTTCGCGCCGATGTAATGGCGGGCCTGTCGCTGCGGCACAAGGCGATCCCGGCGCGGTGGTTCTATGACCGGCGCGGATCGGAACTGTTCGAAGCGATCACGGCGCTGCCCGAATATTATCCGACCCGCGCGGAAACCGCGATCCTGCGCACGATCTGTCCCGAATTGGCGGGCATGACGGGGGAAGGGGTGGCGTTGGTCGAGTTCGGATCGGGCTCGTCGATCAAGACGCCGATCGTGCTCAACTGTATCGAGCCCGCCGCCTATGTCCCGATCGACATCTCGGGCGATTTCCTGCGCAGTTCGGCGGCAACGCTGGCCGCGCGGTTTCCCGGATTGCCGGTGCTGCCGGTTGAGGCGGATTTCATGTACCCGGTGCCGTTGCCGGCGCAGGTCGCCGACATGCCCAAACTGGGATTTTTCCCCGGATCGACGATCGGCAACATGGAGCCGTTGGCGGCGGGCACGTTGTTGCGGGCGATGCGCGACTGGCTGGGCGACGGTGCGATGCTACTGATCGGGATCGACCGGATCAAGGACCGGGAGACACTGGTCGCCGCTTATGACGATGCGGCGGGGGTGACGGCGGCGTTCAATCTGAACCTGCTGACGCGGATCAATCGCGAGCTGGCGGGCACGATCCCGATCGACGCGTTCGCGCACGAAGCACGGTGGAACGACGACGCCGCACGGATCGAGATGCATCTGCGCGCGACGCGGGATATCGCGTTCGCGGTGGAGGATCGCGATTTCACGATGCGCGCGGACGAGACGATCCATACCGAGAACAGCCATAAATATGGCGAGCGCGACGCACGGCTGCTACTGCGCGGAGGGGGCTGGACTCCCGTCCACGAATGGAGCGGCAACGGTGATTTCTGCGTAATTCTGGCCGAAGCGAGGCCGTTGCCAATCGCGCCGTGATCCGCTGGCTGCTGGCGCTGATCCTGCTGGCGGGCGCAGGGCCGCTGGCGGCGCGCGACCTGCGCGTGATGAGCTTCAACATTCGCCTGCCGATCGACGGCGATGGCGCGAACCGCTGGGAAGCGCGAGCCGATCTGGCGGCGGCGGTAATCCGCAGCGCTGCGCCCGACGTGATCGGAACGCAGGAACTGTTCCGGCGACAGGGCGACGATCTGGTCGCGCGACTGCCACGCTATCGCTGGATCGGGATCGACCGGCGCGGCGGCAGCGGCGACGAGCATATGGGCGTGTTCTATCGCACCGACCGGTTGCGCGTCGAACGCCATGGCAATTTCTGGCTGTCGGACACGCCCGAGGTGCCGGGCAGCATCAGTTGGGGACACCCATATCCCCGCATGGTGACATGGGCGATCTTTCGCGAACGGGACGGTCGCCGGTTCGCGCTGTTCAACACGCACCTGCCGTATCGGGCGGAGGACGAAGCAGCGCGCGAACGCGGCGCGAGGCTGTTGTCGGAACGGATACCGGGCATCGCAGGTGACCTGCCGGTCGTCGTGACCGGCGATTTCAACACCGTGCCCGACAGCCCGACCCATCGCCGGATGGCCGACGGGCTGCGCGACATGTGGCTGGCCGCGAACACCCGTCATGGGCCAGCGGCGACGTTCCACGGGTTCACCGGCACGCCCGACCGCCGGATCGACTGGATTTTCGCGCGCGGGTTCGCGGCCACCCTGGCGGAGACGATCACGACGCATCGGGGAAAGGTCTATCCGTCCGATCACTTTCCCGTCGTCGCGCGGTTGCGCCGCGAGTAGCCGACGCCGGTCTATCGCACCGTTCGTGCGGTCCAGGTGCGGATGTAATCAATGCTGCCACGGCACTCCGTCATCTCGTCCTGTCGGACCAGCCGGAACCGGGTGCCGTCCCACGCGAAACGCTGATGAATGCCGCAGTCGCCCAGCCCGCGCCCCTTGGCGTCGGCGACCAGCATGCCGTCCGCGACCTCCGCGTTGACGACCTGCGCGATGCCCGGCACCTCGCTCTCCATGCCGGTCGAAGCATCGAACGCGGCGGGCGTCGCGTTGCCGCCGTCGATCACGAACGCCGCCGACACCAGATTATAGGCGCCCATCAGACAGGGGACGAGCGCCAGCGTGCGTCCGCCGCCCAGCGACCGCCCGATCGTATCGGGCAGTTCGCCGTCCGCTTCGCAACCCGCCGTCCGGCGCATCGTCGCCGTCAATGCGGGGTCGACCGTCGTCGCGGCACCGATCGCAACCGATCGTACGGCCGGCAACGCGGGGGCAGGGCGGGTATCGGGACCGTTGCCGCGGGCGACGATCGCACCGGTCGTGCCGGCCCGTCCTTGCTGCACGTCCATCCAGCGCAACGCCGCCGACGCGCCGGTCAGCGAGATCGTGCCCACCGGCTGCCCCGCCGCGCCGTCGATCCGCAACGTCCGGCCATCGACCAGCGCCGCGACCAGTGTGGCCGCCGCCGCTCCGGTCAGTCCGATGCTGTCCCCGGTCCGGCCGCTGACCCGTACGACCGGGCGGTCATCAATGCCGACAGTCAGTGGCAGCGCGACGGGGGGATCGCTGTCGATCTGGAACCGGACCGTCATTGCGCCCGCCGGGCCGGCGGCACGTTGGATTGCCATCAGGACTGGTGGAGCGTCCGCATCCTCGTCCAGCAACGCGCCGGCCTGACACGATGCGGCGTTGTCGCAGCCCGCAGTCCAGTTGCCGAACGTCTTCAGGCTCGCAGGGGCAGGTTTCGTGTTCGTATCCGCTGCCGGTTCGGGGGTCGACGCCGCCGGGGTAGCGACGGCGGTGTCGTTCGACGGCACTTCGTCCGACGAACCGCACGCGGCGAGGGCAAGGGCGGGGGCAAGCAGCAGGATACGGGTCATTGAGCGCGATTACCGCGCTGCACCGATTGCCGAAACCCGCTATCGACAGCGCGGAAATGTTTCGCCGGACGGCGGCCGACCAGAGGAGTAGAGCATGAACGTCATCGGAGTGATCGGCGCGGGCCAGATGGGCGCAGGCATCGCGCAGGTATCGGCAAAGGCGGGGTATCGTGTGCTGTTGTCCGACATGTCGGTCGAACGCGCGCAGTCCGGCAAGGACGGTATCGCACGACAGCTTGCCCGCGCGGTCGAGAAGGAAAAGATCACCGCCGATGCCGCGAAGGCCGCGCTCGACGCGATCGAACCCGTCGGCGACCTTGCCGCAATGACGCCGTGCGATCTGGTGATCGAAGCGGCGACCGAGCGCGAAAGCGTGAAGCGCCAGATCTTCGAGACGGTTGCCAAGGGACTGTCGGACAGCGCGATCCTTGCCAGCAACACCTCGTCGATCCCGATCACGCGGCTGGCGCAGGCGGCGCATGATCCCGCACGGTTCATGGGGGTGCATTTCTTCAACCCGGTGCCGGTGATGGGGCTGATCGAACTGATCCGCGGGCTGGCGACCAGCGACGCGACGGTCGCGGCGGTCGAGGCGTTCGGGCAGAGCCTGAACAAGCGGATCGTCCATGCCAACGATGCGCCGGGCTTCATCGTCAACCGCGTGCTGATGCCGATGCTCAACGAAGCCTGTTTCGCGCTGGGCGAAGGCGTGGCGACGATCGCGGATATCGATGCGGCGTGCCAGTTGGGGCTGAACCATCCGATGGGACCGTTCACGCTGGCGGATTTCATCGGGCTGGACACCTGCCTCGAAATCACTCGCGTGCTGTTCGAAGGGACGGGCGATCCCAAATTCCGTCCCGCGCCGCTGCTGGTCAAATATGTCGAGGCGGGCTGGTACGGTCGGAAGGTCAAGCGCGGCTTCTATGACTATTCGGGCGCGGAGCCGGTGCCGACCCGGTAAAGGACGCTTGACGTAAAGCGACCTTGTCATGTAAAGCGTCCTTCACAATCGTGGAGGACGCCACCATGCCCATACCGCCAGAGATGAAACGCTACACGATACGCCTGTTCAGTACGATGACGGTGTACGCGATCACGCTGGTCGGCGTGAACCTGTGGTTCCGTCATGCACCGCCATCGGGTGCGCTGGCCTATGTCGCCGCGATATTGCCGGCATTGCCGATCGCGTTCGTGTTCGTCGTGATCGGGCGGCTGCTGGTCGAAATGCGCGACGAATATCTGCGCGCCCAGATGGTCCATGATCTGCTGGTCGCCACCGGAGCGACGCTGTCGATTACGACCGCCTGGGGCTTCCTCGAAGGATTCGGGCTGACGCAGGGGATGAAGGGCTATCACGTCGCCATGCTGTGGTTCGGGGCACAGGGGGTGGCCGCCATGGTTCGCGCCGCGCTGCGCATGCGCGAAAGATTCGCATGAACAATCATCTGCGTGCCCTGCGTGCCGAGCGTGGCTGGTCGCAACAGCATCTGGCCGAACGGCTCGACGTATCGCGCCAGAGCGTGAACGCCATCGAGACCGGCCGCTACGACCCTTCGCTTCCGCTCGCCTTCCGTATCGCCGAACTGTTCGATCTAGCGATCGAACAGGTGTTCGTCAGCCCTTCGCAGGAGAAAGCGTTATGATCCGCACGTTCCTTGCCATATCCACCCTGATCGCCGCCGCGCCCGCTGCCATGGCCCAGACCGCGCCGACACCGGTTGTCGCCGCGCCGATGGTTCAGCTTCCGCATGTGTCGGTCACCGCGATCGGGGCGGGGCCGCCCGTGATCCTGATCCCCGGCCTCGCCACGCCGCGTGCGGTGTGGGACGGGATTGCCCCGGCGCTGGCGAAAACGCATCGCGTGTATCTGGTGCAGGTCAACGGCTTCGGCGGTGACGATCCGCGCGCGAACCTGTCCGACGGCGTGCTCGACGGGATCGTCGGCGACCTGAACGACTTTATCGTTACGCAGAAGCTGGAACGGCCAGCGGTGATCGGCCACTCGCTGGGTGGGCTGGCGGGGATGCTGCTCGCCGCACGCCATCCCGACGCCGTCGGGCGACTGATGGTGGTCGATGCGCTGCCCTTCATCGGTGCGATCATCGCGCCGGGCCGGACGGCAGCGGAGATCGGCCCGCAGGCGGCGACGATGCGCGACGCGATCGCGGCGACGCACGGCACCCCGCGTCCGCCGGTGACCACCGATCCCGGCGGCATCTGGTCGAACCACCCGGCGGGACGGATACGGGTCGCCAACTGGAGCAACGCCGCCGATCAGCGCGTCGTGGCGCGCGCGATGTACGACGACATGACGACCGATGCGACGCCCGATCTGACCAGCATCCGCGCAAGGCCGTTTACGGTGCTCTATGCGACGGGGGCGGGGCCGATCGCTACCACGATCTGGGGCAAGGCGTATGCGGGCAGCCCGGCGACGCTGGAACCCGTCGCCGACAGCTATCACTTCATCATGCTGGACCAGCCCGCCGCCTTTGCGGCGGCGGTCGACCGGTTCCTCAAATGAACGTTGCGGTGGTGTTGCGTTCGATGGCGGGAATGATGATCCGTTCGAGGATCTGGATGCCGATCAGCACCACGAACGGCGCGAAGTCGAGCGCGCCGAAGTCGGGCAGGACGCGGCGCACCGGCCGATAGATCGGTTCGGTCACGGTCAACAGCCCGCTGTAGAGCTGACGGACCAGATCATTCTGGGTGTTGATGACGTTGAACGAAATGAGGATCGACAGGATCGCCTGAATGATGATGATCCACCATAGAACGTTCAGCAGCACCTGGATGATATCGAGCAGGACGTTCAAGGCATGGGCCTCCGTTACGGACAGGATATGATTATAGGAACCGGAAGCGTCCGGTGAAAGGCTCAGGCGCGAACGAGCGTGCCCGCACCTTGTTCGGTGAAGATTTCCAGCAGCATGCCATGTGGCACCCGGCCGTCGAGGATCACCGCCGCATCGACCCCCTGCGCCACCGCATTGACGCAGGTCTCGACCTTTGGAATCATGCCGCCCTTGATCGTGCCGTCGGCCTTCAGTTCGGCGATGCGCGCCGGATCGAGATCGGTCAGCAGTTCGCCGGTTTTGTCCAGCACGCCAGCGACGTCGGTCAGCAGGAAGAAGCGCGACGCGCCCATCGCCCCGGCGATCGCGCCGGCCATGGTGTCGGCATTGATGTTGTAGGTGTGGCCATCGGCGCCCAGCGCGACCGGCGCGACCACCGGGATGAACCCGTCGCGGGCAAGGCTGTGCAGGATCGTCGGATCGACTGCCACCGGTTCGCCGACGAAGCCCAGATCGACGTGACGCTCGATCCCCTGCGTCCGGTCGGGTTCGCTGCGGCTGACCTTTTCGGCGATGACGAGCCGCGCGTCCTTGCCGGAGATGCCGACCGCCTTGCCGCCCGCCTGCGCGATCCACGCGACGATTTCCTTGTTGATCTTGCCCGCCAGCACCATTTCCGCGACTTCCGCCGTCTGTGCGTCGGTCACGCGCAGCCCATCGACGAAGCGCGATTCGACGCCCAGCCGCTTGAGCATCGCGCCAATCTGCGGTCCGCCGCCATGGACGACGACGGGGTTGATCCCGACCGCCTTGAGCAGCACCACGTCCTCGGCAAAGTCGCGCGCGAGTTCGGGGTCGCCCATCGCATGGCCGCCATATTTCACGACGAAGGTGCGCCCGGCATAGCGTTGCAGATACGGCAGCGCCTCGGTCAGCGTTTCCGCCTTGGCGAGCATCCGGGGATCGGGAGCATGGGTCATGCGCGGGCCTTTAGCCGGGTAGGGGGCAAGAGGAAAGAATTGGGTTCACGCGAAGGCGCGAAGGCGCGGAGGCGTCGCGTTCCTTGCGGGCCGTTCTTACGGCGGGTACGAATGGCGATACAGCCGCTGACGCGGCAAGCCTGTGCCGCAGACGCAACCCCTTCGCGCCTCCGCGCCTTCGCGTGAACCAGCCTTCTTCTACATCGCCCCCCGATCCAGCCGCCGTCCCAGTCCGACGAACGCATAGATCAGCGGCGGAACCAGCACGATCGACAGGATCACCTTGGTCAGCATCTGCCCCACGACCAACTGGCCGATCGGGAACACGCCGTAGAACGCGACCGAGATGAAGATCAGCGTGTCGACCACCTGCGACAACACGCTCGCAATGGCCGCGCGCAGCCACAACAGCTTGCCTTCGCCGCGTTTCAGCCAGCCGAAGATCGTTACGTTCAGCGTTTGCGACACGCCATATGCGATGATCCCTGCCATCCAGATGCGCAGGTTGGACCGCATGATCAGGTCGAATGCCGTCAGCCGTTCCGCCTCCATGCTGTCGGCGGCGGGCAGTTCCAGCACGATCGCGACCAGCGCGATCGATGCGAGCAGTGGCAGGAAACCGAACCACACCAGTTGTTTGGCCAGACGCGGACCATAAAGTTCGGCGACCGCGCTGGACACCACCACCAATAGCAGGAAGGCGAAGATCCCCGCCTCCACCGCCAGCGGGCCGAGCGCGACCTGCTTGTTGCCCAGCACGCCCGCGATGCAGACCATGCCGCCATAGAAGATCGACAGCACGAACAGCGCGCGGGGGATCGGCGGCGCGGCCGAAGGGGGAGCGAGGTTGGTCATCGCCCCTAGCTAACGTCCAATACACGTGGTGGCAAAAGCGTTTGTGCCGCTGGCGTCGCACCGATCCGCGTGGCATGTCGCAGGGGTTTGGGCCGTCCGGGGCGGGCGGCGGGTTGGGCGAATGCGTTTATGACTCAGTTTCTCATCGGCATTGCCGGGATCGTCGTGATCCTTGCAATCGCAGTGGCATTGTCGACCAACCGCCGGGCGATCCGCCTGCGCGTGGTCGCGGCGGCATTCGCGTTGCAGGCGGGCATCGCCGTGCTGGTGCTGTACACGCCATGGGGCAAGGGCGTGTTGGGGTTCCTGTCGGGCGGGGTCGCCAACCTGCTGGGCTATGCCAATGCGGGCACGTCGTTCCTGTTCGGGCCGCTCGCCCGGCCCGAGATCGGCGGCAACAGCTTCGCCATCGCCGCGCTGCCGGTCATCATCTTTTTCGCGTCGCTGGTGTCGATCCTCTATTACCTTGGCATCATGCAACTGGTGGTCCGCTGGATCGGCGGCGGCATCGAACGGGTGATCGGCGTCAGCAAGGTCGAATCCCTGTGCGCCGCCGCCAACATCTTCGTCGGACAAAGCGAATCACCGCTGGTCATCCGCCCCTATCTGGCCGGCCTTACCCCCGCGCAGTTGTTCACGGTGATGACCAGCGGGATGGCGGGTGTGGCGGGAACGATCCTCGCGGCCTATGCATCGATGGGCATTCGCATCGATTTCCTATTAGCGGCCAGCTTCATGGCGGCGCCGGGCGGCATCCTGATGGCGAAGATCATCATGCCCGACACACCCGAACCGGCTGCCGGTGAACTACCGCTGGGCGACGATCGCGAGGCCGAAGCGATCGCGCTGGCCGAGGCGACGCACGACGAGGAACGCCCGGCGAACCTGATCATGGCGGCGGCGCAGGGTGCGCAGACCGGCGTGAAGCTGGCCGTGGCGGTTGGTGCGATGGTGCTGGCGTTCGTTGCGCTGGTCGCATTGGCGAACGGCCTTTTGGGCGGTGTGGGCAACTGGTTCGGGATCGCGGATCTCAGCTTCCAGCGGTTGCTGGGATATGTGTTCGCCCCGGTGATGGTGCTGCTGAACGTGCCGTGGAACGAGGCGGGGATCGCCGGCGGACTGTTCGGGCAGAAAGTCGTGCTGAACGAATTCGTCGCCTATATCTCGCTGGGCGAAGCGGGGACGGCGCTGTCGGCGCGGACGATCGCGGTCATCACCTTCGCCCTGTGCGGCTTCGCCAATTTTTCGTCGATCGCGATCCAGATGGCGGTGACCGGCAGCCTTGCTCCCAACCAGCGCCCGATGATCGCGAAGCTGGGCATCCGTGCGCTGGTGGCGGGCAGCCTCGCCAATCTGATGTCGGCGGCGCTGGCAGGATTGCTGATCGCCTGACGCGGGTTTCGCGTGTCGCCGAAACGTCTCGTTTACCCCATTCGCGCTATCGGTGCGGTACGGACCCTCGCGCGGGGGCCGGGGAGGCGAACATGGCGACCGACGACCAACTGATTGATCCGCTGGCGCTTTCGCGTGCGCGCGCCGAACTGGGTGCGAATTTCGTCCGCATCCTCGGCTATTTCCGCGAAGACGGCATCAAGTCGGTAGCCGGGATCGAACGGGCGATGCGCGACCAGAATGCGGCGGCGATGGTACTGCCCGCGCATACGCTGAAAGGCGAAGCGCGCCAGTTCGGTGCGGAGCCGCTGTCCGATATCGCGGAGGGGATCGAAGCGATCGCGCGCGACTGTATCGAACGCCACGACGTCCCGACCGAGGCGATCGAGCATGTCGCCCGGCTGCGCCCGGTATTCGACGCGACGCTGGCGATCCTCGATCGCGAGGCCAACCCGCTGGTGACGCGGCGGCCGGCCGGGTTCGGGCGGCGCGCGCTGGGCTGACGATCGGGTGAGTAGATGCTGCTACGTCCGCTACCCCCAATTAGGGGCAGCGGACGCGGCGGTCTTCATCCCTCCACGATGTCGTATTGCGACTTCGAGTTGAGCTGGATGTAGTTGTGGATGCCCATCCGTTCGATCATCTCGAACTGGGTTTCCAGCGTGTCGACATGCTCTTCCTCGTTCATGAGGATTTCAGCGAACAGGTCGCGGCTGACGAAGTCGCGTACGGTTTCGCAATAGGCGACCGCTTCACGCAGCTGCGCCACCGCTTCGATCTCGATCGCCAGATCGGACTTCAGCACTTCCTCGACCGTCTCACCGACTCGCAGTCTACCCAGCTTCTGGAAATTGGGCAGCCCGTCGAGGAACAGGATACGCTCGGCCAGACGGTCGGCGTGCTTCATCTCGTCGATCGATTCGTGCCGTTCGAACTGCGCCAGCTTGTAGACGCCCCAATGGTCGAGCAGGCGGTAATGCAGCCAGTATTGATTGACCGCAGTCAGCTCGTTTTCGAGCGCCTGGTTCAGATATTCGATGACTTTGGCGTCGCCCTTCACGTGTCCGTTCCCTGTATAGTCGATGACCGCGCTTGTACGCGGATCATCGGCGTTGGGACAGCCCGAAAATGGCGGAAAACTGCGGTTTGTTGCAGTTGCGAACGCTACGCAGCCGCGCGCTCGTCCTCGATAATGGCTCGCGCGAACGCTACGCACTGGCCGCATTTCGCCTGGCATCCAAGCTGGCGATAGGCCTGGCAGGTGGTGTTCGCCCCGCACCGTGCGGCCTGTCGCACGTCCCGTTCCCGTATGGCATTGCAAACACAAACGACCATGTTCGACCCTTCGTTTCGACATGGCTCGTGTAGCGCTAGTGCAAATCGTTCGCAATGCGTATTGCGTGTCACTCGCAATATTTCATCGTGTCGTAGCGGTCGGCTCGACGCGCATCGGCTGCCATTCCCATCGCGCGAGCGACCGCCACGCCCATTCGAACGGGCCGAAGCGGAATCGTTCGAGCCACGGGCGCGACCAAAACAGGATCAACGCCCACATCGCCGCGACCACGAAATATAGGCCGGCGCGCGACAGGTGCCCGAACATTCCCAGCCCATAGCCGTTGAAGAACGTCGAACACAGGATGCTGGTCATCAGATAGTTGGTGAATGCCATCCGCCCCGCCGCGGCGATCCGGCCGGTCAGCCATCCGCCGGGCCGCATCGTGAGGTTGAGCAGGCATGCCCATCCGACGACCATGAATGGTCGAAGCGGCGTGGTCAGCATCAGCCAGTCGCGTACCATCGTCTGCAATGCGAAACCGTGGCGCACCATGTCGATCGCCAGCAGCGTATAGCCGGTCAGCCCGATCGTGAGGCTGATCGCGAGCCATCGGACATAGCGCACGCGCAGCCAGTCGCCGGTCAGCAGCCCCGAACGGAAGGCCGCCATGCCGAACAGCATATATCCCAATGTTTCCAGCCCGACCTGTAACAGGCTCCACATCGGGGTGGACCAGGATGTAGCGAACCGGCCCGCGACGACGTCCGCATAGCCCCCTCGGTACAGCGCCAGTTCGGCGGCGGGCGAAGGGGTGCCGAAGCCATGCGCCATTTCGGCGAGGAATTGCGCGCCCGACGCAGCCGCCTTCGGATCGTTGCCTGCCACATCGTGCGTCGCGCTGGCGATCACGAGCACCAGCGAGCCGATGTTCAGCGTCTGGAGCACGATCAGCGCGATGCCCCATCCTACCAGCCGGGCGACCGACGCCCGGCGGAACAGGACCGCGATCATGCCGACGATGGCATAATGATGCAGGATGTCGCCGCGCCAGATCAGCAACAGATGGGCGATGCCGACGCAGAACAGGACCAGCATCCGCCGCGTATGGATCGCCACCGGGTCGAGACCCGCCGCCGCTGCACGATCGAGCACCAGCAGCATCGACGCGCCGAACAGGAATGAGAACAGCCCGCGCATCTTGCCGTCGAACAGCACGAAATTCGTCAGATAGACCGCGAGATCGATCCCGTCCGCCCCGCCATAGGCCAGCGGATTGACATAGGCCGCGATCGGCATGCCGAACGAAACGATGTTAAGCAGCAGGATGCCCATCACGGCAACCCCCCGCACGAAATCGAGCGTGCCGATCCGGCCGGTCGAAGCTGTCGCCATCGTCGTTTCCCCCAACCGGCCTGTCGATACCCGATCGCCGGACGGTAGGAAAGCAACTCAGGCCAGCGCGGCGTCCGCACCCATCAGTGCCGGGAAGAACCCTTCATGCGCCCGCCGCAGGTCGTCGAGCGACACCGCGAAGTCGCCGTCGGTCAGCTCGAAGATGATCCGGCTGCCAATGGTGCGGCCGATCGGTTCGGCATCGACCCCGGCCTTCTCCGCGCCTTGCAGGAACGCCAGCAGCGCATGGTCGTGGACCGTGACGATGTACACGCCCTGATCCTCGGCGAACAGCGAGCGGGCGATGTCGTCGAACGGCAGCTTGCGGTCGAGGATCGCGCCGACCTTGCCCGCCAGCGCCATCTCCGCCACCGTCACCGCGACGCCGCCGTCGGACACGTCGTGGCAGGCGGTGACCTGTCCCGACAGGATCGCGCGGCGGACATAGCCGCCGGTGCGCCGTTCGCCGTCCAGATCGACCGGCGGCGGCGGGCCTTCCTCGCGTCCATGCAGTTCGCGCAGCCAAAGCGACTGGCCGAGCGGCCCGGTGCGGTCGCCGACGCGCAGGATGATGTCGCCGGTCTGCTTGAACGCGATCGTCGCGGACTTTTCCCAGTCGGCCAGCAGTCCGACGCCACCGATCGCCGGGGTCGGCAGGATCGCGGAGCCACCGCCGGTCGCCTTGGATTCATTGTACAGCGACACGTTGCCCGACACGATCGGGAAGTCGAGCGCGCGACACGCTTCGCTCATCCCGTCCAGGCAACCGACGATCTGGCCCATGATTTCCGGGCGTTGCGGGTTGGCAAAGTTCAGGCAGTTGGTCACTGCCAGCGGCGTGGCCCCCACTGCGGTCAGGTTGCGGTACGCTTCGGCAATCGCCTGTTTCCCGCCTTCGACCGGGTCGGCGAAGCAATAGCGCGGGGTGCAATCGGTGGTCATGGCCAGCGCCTTGCGCGTACCGTGGACCCGCACCACCGCCGCGTCGCCGCCGGGGCGCTGCACCGTGTCCGCGCCGACCATGTGGTCATATTGTTCCCAGATCCACCGGCGCGAGGCGATGTCGGGCGATCCCATCAGCGCCAGCAGATCGGCGGCGGGATCGGTGCAGACCGGCACGTCGGTCAGCTCGGCCGGCTTCGGCGTGGGGACGTGCGGCCGATCATACAGCGGGGCGTCGTCGGCGAGCGGTCCCAGCGGGATGTCGGCGACCGTCTCCCCCTGCCATTTCAGCACCATCCGGCCGGTGTCGGTAACATGACCGATCACGGCGAAGTCCAGTTCCCACTTCTCAAAGATCGCGCGAGCGAAGTCTTCGCGGCCGGGCTTGAGCACCATGAGCATCCGCTCCTGGCTTTCCGACAGCATCATTTCGTACGGGGTCATGCCCGTTTCGCGCTGTGGCACGTCGTCCATGACCAGTTCGATGCCGACGCCGCCCTTCGACGCCATTTCGACGCTGGACGAAGTCAGGCCGGCGGCACCCATGTCCTGGATCGCGACGATCGCGTCCGACGCCATCAGTTCGAGGCACGCTTCGATCAGCAGCTTTTCGGTGAATGGATCGCCGACCTGCACCGTCGGGCGCTTTGCATCGGCATCGTCGCCGAAATCGGCCGACGCCATGGTCGCGCCGTGGATGCCGTCGCGGCCCGTCTTCGACCCGACATAGACGATCGGGTTGCCGATGCCGGACGCGGCGGAATAGAAGATCTTGTCGGTATCGGCGATGCCGACGGTCATCGCGTTGACGAGGATGTTGCCGTCATAGGCGGGGTGGAAATTGACCTCGCCGCCCACGGTCGGCACGCCGACGCAGTTGCCGTAGCCGCCGATGCCATGGATCACGCCCGCGATCAGATGGCGCATCTTCGGATGATCGGGCCGGCCGAAGCGCAGCGCGTTCAGGTTGGCGATCGGCCGCGCACCCATCGTGAACACGTCGCGCAGGATGCCGCCGACGCCGGTCGCCGCCCCCTGATAAGGTTCGATGTACGACGGATGGTTGTGGCTCTCCATCTTGAAGATCGCCGCCTGTCCGTCGCCTATATCGATCACGCCGGCATTCTCGCCCGGACCGCAGATCACCTGCCGACCGGTCGTCGGCAGTTTCTTGAGGTGGAGGCGGCTGGACTTGTAGCTGCAATGTTCCGACCACATGACCGAGAAGATGCCGAGTTCGGTGAGGTTCGGTTCGCGACCCATCGCGTGCAGGACGCGCTCATATTCCTCGGGGGACAGGCCGTGTTCGGCTACGATCTCGGGCGTGATCTGGGTCATGGGGCCGCCTTTAGCGGGCGCGCGCGACGGGTGCCAGCCGGATTGTGGCACAGATGTCAGGTCGCGGTGACGTCGCGCGCCGGCCAAGTCGCCCAGGCAATGACGACGCTTTGAACGAACATGCCGCCCATCCATACATACCATGCGACGCTGCCGGTGACGAACGGGTCGCCGTCGAACAGCAACGCGATGACCGCCACCAACGCGAAGACACCGAAGACACGGCGCAGGTGTGGACCCACCCGGCGTTGTACGACAGGCAGGGAAAGCGGTACGCTCAACCACGCGATCGCCGCCATGATCCATAATATCGTCGTCATCGTTCCCCCCGAGAGAGAGGCAACCTACTTCATTGCCCCCGCTGCTTCCACGCCCGCCACAGCATCATGCCGACCAGCGTGCCGCCTGCCACCGCGCCGCCCACCGCGACCGCCGTCACCACCGGCGACAGCGTATTGTCGGCGCGGTGGAGGTGGGGGCGGTGCTTCGCCAGTCGTTTGAGCAGCGGGGTGCGGGCGGCGAAGCCTTCGAACATCTCGCCCGGACCTTCGGGGTCGAGCACCTTGTTGTCGGCCAGCCATTCGGTGACGCCGTTCAGATCGGGGATCTCATACGGGCGCAGCGAGCGGCCGGGGCCGCGCAGTTCCTCGACCGTCGCGATCAGCGATCCGGTGCGGGTCAGCGTCGCCTGAACTACTTCGCACGAAACATCGAGATGCTCGGCGAGCAGCGAATCGCGGATGCCCGCGATGGTGCGGCGTTCGTCGGCATTGGCGTGGCGGGTGGCGTCGATCGTCACGTCGCATTCGGTGTCGAGCCGCAGCGAACGGTTGTTGAAGTTGGACGATCCCACGCGCAGGATCTGGTCGTCGATCACCGTGACCTTGGCATGGACATAGATCGCCGTGCCGCCGGTGGTGAAGGGATGGTAGAGCCGCAGCCGGTCGTGGCGGTCGCGTTCCTTCAGCGCCTGGAACAGTCGCGCACGGGCCGAATCCATCGCGATCGGTTCCAGCCAGCCCTCCGCCGTGGTCGGGTTGACGATTACGATCTCCGGGCCGTCAGGTTCGTCGAGCCGCTTCGCGATCGCTTCCGCCACCTTGCGCGACGCGAAATACTGGCTTTCCGCATAGATGAACCGTTCGGCGCGGGCGACGAGGTCGAGATACAGCGTCTCAATCTCGTGCGTCGGTTCCTGATCGGCCATTTCGGGAATAGTGCGCGCGATGGCGACGTTGATGTCGTTGAAATCGGCGTCCAGCCCGTCGGGCCAGCAGTCCGCGCCATCGGTCGGCGCGGGCAGGGCATCGCCGCCGGACACCTGCCAGCGGTGACGGCACATGTCACCGAGCGCGGCGGCGACCGGTCCCTCCAGCGCGGTGGTGACGTCGTGCCACGGCTGGTACGGGGTGCCGTCGGGTTCGATCCGGCGGGGATCGGCATCCAGATGCTCGCGCGTGTCCCAGCGATCGACGGTCATGTCGATCCCGCCGCAGAACGCCACGGCGTCGTCGATCACCACGACCTTCTGGTGATGCGACCCCGCGATCGGATGATGGCCGTCGAGCCGCAGATGGACCTGCGGGTCCTTGATCCATTTGGCGAGGCGCAGCAGCGTGCGACCGTGGAACAGCGTCTTGATCGCGCCGGTATCCCAGCGCAGGATATGCACCTGCAACCCCGGCGTGCGGCGCACCAGCCACGTGATGAATTCGCCCACCTTTTCCGGCCCTTCGGACGCGGGATCGGTCTTGAAGCGGATGCGCGCGTCGAAGTCCCAGCCGATCAGCATGATCTGTTTGCGCGCTTTCAGCATCGCGGAACGCGCGGCGGTGAAATAATTATCGGCATCGACCAGCACGGTGGCGCGCGTGGCACGCTCCATCCGCCAGCAATTGCGACCGGGTTCGAGCGGGGGAGTGTGCTTTGCCATTACATCCGCCAATGGCAGGCAATCGTTACGGTTCCAAGCCGGACGTTATCCGCCCGGTTCGACACGTGATTTCAGCGGGTAGCGGCCAAAGGTCACGAAAGTCACACTCGCGGCGGTTTCCGGCGCATGGTCGAACGGGGGTCGCGATGGAGTCGCGTTCAGCGTCGGGAAGCGTCGAGCCCGGGCGGGATCGGCATTCGCAGCGAGCGTGCCCCGGCGGCCAGCACGTCCGTGGGTCCGCCGCGTGACAATCGTTGGCCGTCGGGCCTGTTTTCGAATCACTCGCGGTCTGGTGGACCTTGGAACAGGTCCGGGGTGACGACAGGTCGCCGATTTTTGCAGAGTGCCGATGCGGCCTGAGAAAGAGCGGCGGCGACCATGATCGATCCGGCGCGTGTAGGACAGCGGTTCGCTCGATCGACGCGTCAGAGAATGTCGGCGACCCGTTCGGGCGGGCGCGCCAGCACGACGCCGCGTGCGGTCGCGACCAGCGGACGTTCCATCAGGATGGGGTCGGCAAGCATCGCATCGAGGATCGCGGCATCGTCGGCCCCGGTCAGCGCCGCCGCGCCGGGTTCGGTGCGGCGCAGGACGTCGCGGGGGCCGAGGCCGCCCCGTGCGAGCAGCGCTGCGAGCGTTGTACGGTCGGGCGGGGTCTTGAGATATTCGACGATGGTGACGTCGGCGTCTGCCGCCCGGAGCAGGGCGAGCGCGGCGCGGGACTTGGAGCAGCGCGGGTTGTGGTAGATCGTGGCCTGCATGGTGTGTCTTCAAGTGTCTTTCGGAGCCCGATGCCCGGATACATGCCGTTCATCCGGGACACCCCGTGGCGTTGCCGGAACGACGGATCGGAGGCCGGTTGGCGATGCTTCGATACGCGCCTTCGGCTCCGCTCGGTCGCTACTCCGCATGGACGGATAGAGAGTTGGTCCGGCAGGAGCGGCGGAAAAGACGACCCGCCTTTCCACCGCCCCGCCGGTTGCCGGTCAGTCGTTGCTGGCCAGCCACTCCTCCAGCCATTTGATCGTATAGTCGCCCGCCTGGAACTCGGGATCGTCGAGCAGCGCCTGATGCAGCGGGATGGTGGTCTTCATCCCCTCGATCACGAATTCCTCCAACGCGCGGCGCAGGCGCATCAGGCAGCGTTCGCGGGTCGAGCCATAGACGATCAGCTTGGCGATCATGCTGTCGTAATAGGGCGGCACGCGGTATCCGGCGTACAGGCCGCTGTCGACGCGGACGTGCATTCCGCCGGGGGCGTGGAACTGCTTCACCGTGCCGGGCGACGGCGCGAAGGTGCGCGGGTCTTCGGCATTGATCCGACATTCGATCGCGTGGCCCTGAAAACGGATCTGGTCCTGCGGACAGCTGAGGCCGTGACCCTCCGCGACGCGGATCTGTTCGCGGACGAGGTCGATGCCGGTGATCATCTCGGTCACCGGATGTTCGACCTGAAGCCGCGTGTTCATTTCGATGAAATAGAACTCGCCG
Source organism: Sphingomonas sp. CFBP 13720 (assembly GCF_014842075.1). Lineage (GTDB taxonomy): Bacteria > Pseudomonadota > Alphaproteobacteria > Sphingomonadales > Sphingomonadaceae > Sphingomonas. The sequence continues at coordinate 966,330 of NZ_JACYVA010000001.1, read as the reverse complement.
TCTTCCCACAGGAACTCGATCGTCCCCGCGCCGCGATAGCCCATATCGGCCATCGCCTTCGCACAGATGCTGCCCATCCGTTCGCGATCCGCCGCGCCCAGCACGGGGGAGGGCGCTTCCTCCAACACCTTTTGATGGCGACGTTGCAGCGAACAGTCGCGTTCGCCCAGATGGATGGCATTCCCGTTGCCGTCGCCGAACACCTGAAATTCGATGTGGCGCGGGTTGCCGAGATATTTTTCCATGTAGACGGTGGCGTCGCCGAACGCGGCCTTCGCCTCGCTGCCCGCCTGTTGCATCAGCGTTTCGAGGCTGTCTTCGCCGGTGCAGACCTTCATCCCGCGCCCGCCGCCACCCGACGCCGCCTTGATGATGACCGGATAGCCGATCGACGCCGCGATCGCCTTCGCCTCGTCCACGTCGGCGATCGGGCCGTCGGAACCGGGCACCAGCGGCAGGCCGAGCCGGCCGGCAGTGCGCTTGGCCTCCACCTTGTCGCCCATGGTGCGGATATGTTCGGGTTTCGGCCCGACGAAGATCAGATTGTGCAGCTCGACGATCTCGGCGAACTTGGCGTTTTCCGACAGGAAGCCATAGCCCGGATGGATCGCGTCCGCGCCGCTGATCTCGGCAGCGGAAATGATGTTCGGGATGTTGAGATAGCTGTCGGTCGCGGCCGGCGGCCCGATGCAGATCGCCTCGTCCGCCAGCCGCACATGCATCGCATCGGCATCGGCAGTGGAATGCACCGCGACGGTCCGAATCCCCATTTCGTGGCACGCGCGATGGATGCGCAACGCGATCTCGCCGCGATTGGCGATCAGCAGCTTCTTGATGTCGGGCATGTTATTCCACGACCACCAGCGGCTGGTCGAATTCGACCGGCTGGCCGTTCGATACCAGGATCGACGTGACGGTGCCGGCGGCGGGCGCGACGATCGGGTTCATGACCTTCATCGCCTCCACGATCACCAGCGTATCGCCGGCCGCGACCTTGTGTCCCACCGTGATGAACGGTTTGGCTTCGGGATTGGCGGCGAGATAGACGGTGCCGACCATCGGCGACGTCACCGGGGGGACGCCGGCGGCCGGGGCCATCGCACCGGCTTCGGCGACGGGCGCGGCAAGCTGCGGCGCGAGCGCTGTCGGGGCATAGGCGGGCGCGGGGGCATAGGTGGCGGCGGCGGGCGGTGCCTTGCGCGCCACGCGGACCTTGCGCGCGCCGTCCTCGACCTCGACCTCGGTCAGCTGGGTCTCGTCGAGCACCTGTGCCAGCGCGCGGACGAGGTCGATGTCGACCCGCATCGCGTGGCTGGTGAACGGTGTCCCTTCGCCCTGGTTGTCGTCTGCCATGCTACCCCTTAGACTTGTTGGACCGGATCGAACCGGACTCGATCGAAAAAAACCGCGCCTCTGTCAGATGCGCGCGGCCGCTTCAAGCGCGACCAGATACGAGACCGCGCCGAAGCCGGCAACGGTGCCGCGCGCGGCGCGTGCCACGAAGCTGGTGTGGCGAAATTCCTCCCGCGCATGCGGGTTCGACAGATGGACTTCGATGACCGGGGTCTTCACCGCCTTGATCGCGTCGTGGATCGCGATCGAGGTGTGGGTGAACCCGCCGGCGTTGAGCAGCACGGCCCTTGCCCCCACCGCCTGCGCTTCGTGCAGCCAGTCGACCAAATGCCCTTCGTGATTCGACTGCCGCATGTCGATCGACAAGTTCAGGTCGCGTGCGCGATCCTCCAGCATGCCCGCGATATCGTCGAGCGTGGCCGAGCCATAGATTTCGGGTTCGCGCAGGCCGAGCAGGTTGAGGTTCGGGCCGTTCAGGACGAAGACTGTATCGGTCAGCGGACGGGCTTTCAGTTGCGGCGGCACGGCACGGCCCCCTATATGCGGTGCACCATACCCGGACCGGGCACGCCAAGTCGAGACGCTGGCGCGCCGACAGGAGATTGCATGCACACCGACGGCACCATCAGCATCGTGGTCAACGGCGAACACAAGCGGATCCGCGACGGAATCACGCTGGCTGAACTGGCCGCGCAGATCGGGCTGGTGCCCGAAAAGGTCGCGGTCGAACGCAATCTGGAAGTCGTGCCGCGCTCCACGCTGGCCGACGTGAAGGTGGAGGATGGCGACGAGCTGGAAATCGTCCATTTCGTCGGCGGGGGCGATCATGTCGGGGCGGTGGCGGGCGACCAGTGGACCGTCGCGGGGCATACGTTCACGTCGCGGCTGATCGTCGGAACCGGCAAGTACAAGGATTTCGCGCAGAATGCCGCCGCCGTCGCCGCATCGGGCGCGGAGATCGTGACCGTGGCGGTGCGACGGGTGAACGTCAGCGATCCGAACGCGCCGATGCTGACCGACTATATCGATCCGAAGAAGGTCACGTACCTGCCCAACACCGCCGGGTGTTTCGACGCCGAAAGCGCGATCCGCACGTTGCGGCTGGCGCGCGAGGCGGGCGGCTGGGATCTGGTGAAGCTGGAAGTGCTGGGCGAGGCGCGGACGCTGTACCCCGACATGGTCGAGACGCTGCGCGCGACCGAGGTGCTGGCGAACGAGGGCTTCAAGCCGATGGTGTACTGCGTCGACGATCCGATCGCGGCCAAGCGGCTGGAAAATGCCGGTGCGGTCGCGATCATGCCGCTGGGCGCGCCGATCGGGTCCGGGCTGGGCATCCAGAATCAGGTGACGATCCGGCTGATCGTCGAGGGTGCGAACGTGCCGGTGCTGGTCGATGCCGGCGTCGGACAGGCGTCGGACGCCGCCGTCGCGATGGAGTTGGGCTGCGACGGCGTGCTGATGAACACCGCCATCGCCGAGGCGAAGGACCCCGTTTTGATGGCCGCCGCGATGAAGGCGGCGGTCGAGGCGGGGCGGATGGGATATCTGGCCGGGCGGATGGGCCGGCGGCGCTATGCCGATCCGTCCAGCCCGCTGGCAGGTTTGATCTGAGTTTATTTTTTTGGAACCGGGTGGGCTGCAAACGGTTCTATCCCTGCAATCCAGCGGGTGGCAACGCCCGCATAACGCAGGAGATTTGGCATGGGTGAGTTCACCGACAAGCTGGCCGCAGCCGGCAACAAGATCGCCGGCAACGTCAAGGAAGCGATCGGCGATGCGACGGATAACGAGCGTCTGGCAGCCGAGGGCGAGGCCCAGCAGGCCAAGGGTACCGGTCAGGACGTCAAGGGCAGCGTCAAGGGCGCGCTCGGCGACAAGATCTGATCTGACCGCCGCGACCCGCCGGTGTAGGGCGGGTGGCTGACAAGGGCCGCTTCGGGAAACCGGAGCGGCCCTTTTGCGTGGAGTCAGCGCGCCCGGATCGCGCCGATGGTCGTGCTGTTGGTAATGATTTCGATATCCGTCCGCAGATGCAGCAGGCGGACCCCGTCGCGGCCCAGCGCACGGCCGAGTGCGGGCGCGAAGTCCGCCGTCGTCTCGACGGTTTCGGCCCATGCGCCATAGGCGCGACCGAGGGCGGCGAAATCGGGATTGGTCAGCGCCGTACCGCTGATCCGCGCGGGATATTCGCGTTCCTGATGCATACGGATCGTGCCGTATCCGCCATTGTCCACGACGATCACCAGCAGGTTCGCGCCATGCTGGACGGCGGTCGCCAGTTCCTGTCCGTTCATCAGGAAATCGCCATCGCCGGCCAGCGCGACCGCCAGCCGGTCGGAGCAACGCAGCGCGGCGGCAACGGCGGCGGGCGGGCCATAGCCCATCGCGCCACAGGTCGGGGCAAGCTGCGTACCCGACCAGCCGTAATGCCAGTAGCGATGCCACCAACCCGAAAAATTTCCCGCGCCGTTGCAGATGATCGCGTCGTGCCCCGACAGCCGGTCGCGCATCGCCGCGACGCAGGGGCCGAGATCGAGCGCCACGTCGCGCGGTGTCGGGGTCGACCAGCGCAGCCAGTCGGCATGCGCCTCTGCCGCGTCGGCGCGCGGTTCGGCGGGCGGTTCGGCCCGCGCCAGCATCGCCGCGAAGGCAAGGGGCGGTGCCGCGATCGCCAAATCGGCGCGGTGGACGCGATCGAGTTCGGTCGGGTCGGGATGGACGTGGATCAGCGTCTGGCCGGGATGATCGGGCGTCACCAGCGTATAGCCGTCGGTGGTCGCTTCGCCCAGTCGGGGACCGACGACCAGCAGCACGTCCGCCGCCTTGATCCGCGCGACGAGTGCGGGCGAGGGACCATAGCCGAGATTGCCGGCCCATGCGGGCGTATCGTTGGCGATCGCGTCCTGTCGGCGGAACGCGCCCGCCACCGGGATGCCCCATGCCGTGACAAAGGCGGAGAAGGCTGCGCCCGCCGCCTTGTCCCAGCCGGCACCGCCGACGATCGCGACCGGACGCTCGGCGGTGCGCAGCCGGTCGAGCACGTCCGCGAAGTCCGCCGGGTGCAGCACCGGTTCGACCGGGGCCAGCGGCGGACGATCGATCGCAACGGCGGTTTCGACCAGCATGTCTTCGGGCAATGCGATCACCACCGGGCCTGGGCGACCAGACGTGGCCGTGCGCCACGCGCGCGCGACATATTCGGGGATGCGCGCCGGATCGTCGATGCGCAGCGCCAGCTTGGCCAGCGGGGTGAACATCGCGACGAAATCGACTTCCTGAAAGCCTTCGCGGTCGCGCATGCCGCGATCGACGTCGCCGATGAACAGCAGCATCGGGATCGAATCCTGCATCGCGACATGGACGCCGATCGACGCGTTGGTCGCCCCCGGACCACGCGTCACGAACGCCACGCCGGGGCGGCCGGTCAGCACGCCGTCGGCACACGCCATGAAACCGACGCCGCCTTCCTGCCGGCAGGTGACCAGATCGATCGCGGGCGTATCGTGCAGCGCATCCAGCACGGCAAGGAAACTTTCGCCCGGGACGTGGAAGATACGGTCGCAGCCATGGGTGCGAAGGGCGTCGACGAGGATGCGCCCGCCGGTACGTGGTTCTGTCATGGCGTCCACGCTATCCGGCAACGCCGGACGACACCAGAGGCGCGAACCGCCGATTGACCACGGGTCGCCGACCCGCGTAATCGCCGTGCGAGCAGGGAGAGATGCGATGAAGAAGCTGTACCCGGATGCCGCCGCCGCGCTGGAGGGGCTGCTGCACGACGATATGACGATCTGTGCCGGCGGGTTCGGACTGTGCGGCATTCCCGAACGGCTGATCGACGCGATCGAGGCGTCGGGCGTGCGCGGGCTGACCATCGCGTCGAACAATGCCGGGATCGACGGGCAGGGGCTGGGCAAGCTGCTGCGGTCGCGTCAGGTGAAGAAGATGATCTCAAGCTATGTCGGCGAGAACAAGGAGTTCGAGCGCCAATATCTGTCGGGCGAGCTTGAGGTCGAATTCTGTCCGCAGGGTACGCTGGCCGAACGCTGCCGCGCAGGCGGCGCGGGCATCCCCGGCTTCTATACCAAGACCGGCGTCGGCACGCTGGTGGCCGATGGCAAGGAAGTGAAGTCGTTCGACGGCGAGGACTATATCCTCGAACGCGGCATCCGCGCCGACGTGTCGATCATCAAGGGGTGGAAGGCGGACGAGGCGGGAAACCTGATCTTTCGCAAGACCGCGCGCAACTTCAACCAGCCGATGGCGACGGCGGGCCGCATCTGCGTCGCCGAGGTCGAGGAAGTGGTGCCGGTGGGCAGCATCGACCCCGATCACGTCCATCTGCCCGGCATTTATGTGAAACGGATGATCGTCGGCAGCCCGTACGACAAGAAGATCGAGTTCCGCACGGTCCGCGAACGGGCGTCAGCATGAATTGGGGCATGAACCGGGGTCTGATCCGCGTCGCGCTGGCAGGCGGCGCGGCCTTCGCCCTGTCGGGTTGCGTGGTGGCGGTCGGCAATACGCAGGCGCCGACGGCGGCTCCGGCGACCGTCGGCGGCGTGCCGACGGGGATGCAGTATCTGTACGGGTCGGGCGAGGCGGCGGCGGCGAGCCGGCAGGCCTATGCCGGGCTGGTCCGCTATACGAAACAATATCTGCGCGACCGTACGACGTTGCGGCGGATGCCGTTGCAGGCGGTGCTGACGCCCGGCGCGACGCTGGCGTCGCCGGGGCAGTTGCCCTGCACGGGACAGCCGGCGGTGGTGCTGGACGTGGACGAAACCGCGCTGCTGAACACCGGATATGAATATTCCGACGCGCGCGGCAACCTGACCTATGACAGCGCGCGCTGGGAACGGTGGGAACAGTCGGACGGACGCGCCACCCGGGCGGTGCCCGGCGCCCGCGAGGCGCTGAACGAACTGCGCGCGGCGGGCGTGAAGATCGTGTTCAACAGCAACCGGTCGTCCACCAACGCGCTGTATACCCAGCGGACGCTGGAAGCGGCGGGGTTGGGGCCGGCGGTGCATGGCGACACGCTGTTCCTAAAAGGCGATGCGCCGGGCGGATCGGCGAAGGATGCGCGCCGTGCGATCATCGCATCGCGCCATTGCGTCGTCGCGCTGGTCGGCGATCAGCTGGGCGACTTTACCGACCTGTTCAATGCTGGCCTGACCCCCGCCCAACGCCGCGCCGCCGCCGATTCGGATGCGTTCGCGACGATGTGGGGCAATGGCTGGTTCGTATTGCCGAACCCCGTTTACGGCACCGCGCTGGCCGGTGGCTTCGACGAGGTGTTTCCCAACGACCTGCGCTGGAGCGATCCCGGCGCGCGCAAGGAGTAATCGCGATGGCATGGACCCGCGACGAGATGGCGGCACGCGCCGCGCGCGAATTGAAGGACGGTTTCTACGTCAATCTGGGCATCGGCATACCCACGCTGGTGGCGAACCATATTCCGGCGGGCGTCGAGGTGACGTTGCAGTCGGAAAACGGGATGCTGGGCATCGGGCCGTTCCCCTATGACGATCAGGTCGATCCCGACCTGATCAACGCCGGCAAGCAGACGATCAGCGAGCTGCCGCAATCGGCCTATTTCTCGTCCGCCGACAGTTTCGCGATGATCCGCGGCGGGCATATCGACCTGACCGTATTGGGGGCGATGGAGGTCGCGGAGAACGGCGACATCGCCAACTGGATGATCCCCGGCAAGATGATCAAGGGGATGGGCGGGGCGATGGATCTGGTCGCGGGGGTGAAGAAGATCATCGTCGTGATGGAGCATGTGTCCAAGAACGGCGACGCGAAGTTCATTCCCGAATGCACGCTGCCGATCACCGGCAAGAACGTGGTCGACATGATCGTCACCGATCTGGCGGTGTTCGCACGTCCCGACCACGACAGTGCATTCCGGCTGATCGAATGTGCACCCGGCGTCGACGCGGCGGAAGTCGCGGCGAAGACGACGGCGCGGTACGAAACGGCGGGCTGACCCGGCGCTGGCGGTGCGGTGTCCGGCGACGGGCATTGCGCCGTACCGCGTCCTCCTGCATCGAGCGGCGCGAGACAGACGGATGCGGGCATCGACCCGGCATCCCGTGGGAGAGTGACATGCGGAAGATGACAGCGGTGTCGGGTTCGTGGCGCGCGGTGATGGCGGTCGCACTGACCGGGTGCGGGGCGGGCGGCAGCGGGGCGGTCGCCGGTCCGGCACCGACGCCGGTTCCGACACCCACGCCGACGCCGACCGCCACCGCATCGCCCGCCGCCGATACCGCCATGACCTTTGCCGTGACGATAGCGCCGGGATGGAATCTGGGCAATTCGCTGGAAGCGATCGGCAGCGCCGCCAAACCGACCGCGACGTCGCAGGAGACGGCATGGGGCAATGCGCGGGTGACGCAGGCGATGCTGACCGCGGTGGCCGCCGCCGGATTCAGGAGCGTGCGGATTCCGATCGCATGGAATCAATATGCCGCCGCCGACGACACGATCGGTGCGGCATGGATGGCGCGGGTCGTCGAAGTCGTCGGCTATGCCCGCAATGCCGGGCTGAAAGTCGTCATCAACGTGCATTGGGACGGCGGCTGGCAACAGCCGACCTATGCCGCGCAGGCGATGGCCAATGCGCGGCTGGCCAAATTCTGGACGCAGATCGCGACGACGTTCCGCGATCAGGACGACACGCTGCTGTTCGCGGGCACCAACGAAGTGATGGTGACCGACGTCTATAGCGCGCCGACACCGGAAAACTGCGCGGTCCAGAACGGGTTCAACCAGAAATTCGTCGATACCGTCCGTGCGACCGGGGGCCGCAACGCCACCCGGTTCCTCGTGGTGCAGGCGTACAACACGAATATCGACCATGCCGTGTCGTGCAACGCGACCATGCCGCGCGATCCGGCGACGGGCCGGATGATGATGGAGGTCCATTATTACGACCCCTACGACTTCGCGCTGAATGAAAAGAGCGACATCTGGCAATGGGGCGCTACCGCGACCGATCCGGCGCGGACACAGGCATGGGCCAACGAAGCCTATACCGACGCGCAGTTCCAGAAGATGAAGGTCGCGTTCGTCGACAAGGGCGTGCCGGTGCTGCTGGGCGAATATTCGGCGATCGCGAAGACCGAATACGACCCGGCCGGGACGTATCGCACGCGATGGGACCGCTATATTACGGCATCGGCAGTGAAACATGGCATGGTCCCGATGTATTGGGACAACGGCGTCACCGCCAATCACGGGTCGGGGCTGTTCGATCGCGCGACCGCGACCCGCGCCCATTCCGGCGTGATCGACGCGATCGTCGCGGGCGCAAAAGAGGGCGCGCAACGCTGATCGGCTGCCCGTCCGCCGCGACCGATCGTGTCTCGGCGGCTTGTCTTCGCGCAAGAAAGGGCTAGATCGCGACGATGACCACCCGCCCGCAAACGTTATACGAGAAAATCTGGGCCGACCATGTCGTCGAACGTCGCGACGACGGCACCTGCCTGATCTATATCGACCGCCATCTGGTTCACGAAGTCACCAGTCCGCAGGCTTTCGCCGGGCTGCGTGCCGCCGGGCGCGGGGTGCGTCGCCCCGATCTGACGCTGGCGGTGCCTGACCATAATCTGCCCACCACGGCGCGGCGCGACGCGGCGGGCAACCGGTTGCCGATCGCCGATCCGGCCAGCGCGCAACAGCTGGCCGCGCTGGAAAAGAACGCACCGGACTTCGGCATCCGCTATATCGATGCGACGGCGGCGCAGCAGGGCATCGTCCATGTCGTGGGGCCGGAGCAGGGCTTTACGCTGCCGGGGACGACGCTGGTGTGCGGCGACAGCCATACCAGCGCCCATGGTGCCCTGGGCGCGCTGGCGTTCGGAATCGGCACCAGCGAGGTCGAGCATGTGCTGGCGACGCAGACGCTGCTGCTGCAACAGTCGAAGACGATGGAGATCCGCGTCGACGGAACGCTTGGCTATGGCGTGTCGGCCAAGGACGTGGTGCTGGCGATCATCGGTCGCATCGGCGCGGCGGGCGGCACCGGATATGTCGTCGAATATACCGGCGAGGTGATTCGCGGCCTGTCGGTCGAAGGACGCCTGACGGTCAGCAACATGTCGATCGAGGGCGGCGCACGCGCCGGGCTGATCGCGCCCGACGACACGACCTTCGCCTATCTGAAAGGGCGGCCGATGGCGCCGTCGGGCGACGACTGGGCGCGGGCGGTCGACTATTGGCGGACGCTGCCGACCGATGCGCAGGCGACGTACGACCGGGTGGTGAAGCTGGACGCGACCGATATCGCGCCGTCGCTGACATGGGGCACCAGCCCGGAAGACGTGGTGTCGATCACCGGCGTGGTGCCGTCGCCCGACAGCTTCGCCGATCCGTCGAAGCGGGTCGCGGCACAGAAGTCGCTCGATTACATGGGGTTGACCCCCGGCACGCGGATGCAGGACGTGCCCGTGAGCTATATCTTCATCGGCAGCTGCACCAACAGCCGGATCGAGGATCTGCGCGCCGCCGCCGCCGTGGTGAAGGGCCGCCGGATCGCGGGCGGGGTCAAGCAGGCGCTGGTCGTGCCCGGATCGGGGCTGGTCAAATTGCAGGCCGAGTCCGAAGGGCTGGACCGCATCTTCACCGAAGCCGGGTTCGAATGGCGCGAACCGGGCTGTTCGATGTGCCTCGCCATGAACCCGGACAAGGTGCCGCCGGGCGAACGCTGTGCTTCCACCAGCAACCGCAATTTCGTAGGGCGGCAGGGACCGGGTGCGCGTACCCACCTGCTGTCGCCTGCCATGGCGGCGGCGGCGGCGGTGACGGGGCGGCTGGCCGATGTGCGCGAACTGGTGACGGAGCAGGACCGATGAAACGGGTATTGATGATGCTGATCGCCGGTGCGGTGCTGAGCGGCGTGGCGGCGGCCTATGCGTCGAGCGTCAAGCCGTTGAAGCCACGCGCGACGATGGACCGGGCCGCATGATGTCGTTGCGGATTGCCGCCATCGCCGCGCTGGCGCTGGCGGCGCCCGTCGCGGCGCAGACCGCCCCGGCCCCCGGCCCGGCGGATGTCGAGCTGTGGCGGCTGGATTGCGGCGGGGTGCAGGTCAACGATCTCAACGCCTTTTCCGACACGCTGGCCTATACCGGGCGGACGAAGCGGCTGGTCGCGAGCTGCTATCTGATCCGGCACGGCGGCGATTACATGCTGTGGGATGCCGGACTGCCCGAAGCGACGATTGGCGCGCCGGTCAGCAAGACCGATGCGATGTCGCCGGTGCTGACCACGACGATCAAGCGGCAGTTGGCGCAGATCGGCGTTGCCCCCGAAAAGATCGGGCGCATCGGCATCAGCCATTATCATTTCGACCACACCGGACAGGCAACAGGCTTTCCGGGCGCTACGCTGCTGATCGGCAAGGGGGATTTCGACGCGCTGAAGGCCGGTAAACCGGGCACCAGCACCGAACCGTTGCGGCCATGGTTCGGCGGCGCGGGGAAGAGCGAGCCGGTCGAAGGCGACAAGGACGTGTTCGGCGACGGCAGCGTGACGATGCTGACCATGCCCGGCCATACGCCGGGACACCATGCGTTGCTGGTGCGGCTGAAAGGTCGTGGGCCGGTGCTGCTGTCGGGTGACACCGCGCATTTCCGCGAGAATTACGACAGCAACGGCGTGCCCCCGTTCAACGTCGATCGTGCGCAGTCGCTGGCGTCGCTCGCGCGGTTCAAGGCGTTGGCGGGCAATGCGAAGGCGACCGTGATCCTGCAACACGAGGCCGCCGACGTCGCGAAGCTGCCGGCATTCCCGGCATCGGCGCGCTGATGGAACCCGTCGTCCATGTCGAAGGACGCGCCTATCCTTGGGGCGCCAAGAATATCGATACCGATATCATCATCCCGGCGCACTGGCTGAAGACCACGACGCGCGAAGGGCTGGGCAAGGGCGCGTTCGAAAGCGTGCGCGCGGAACCCGGCAATATCTTCGACGATCCGCGCTATGCCGGCAGCCCGGTGCTGATCGCAGGCGAGAATTTCGGATGCGGGTCGAGCCGCGAACATGCCGCATGGGCGCTGGGCGACATGGGCGTGAAGGCGGTGATCGCGCCGAGTTTCTCCGACATCTTTTCGGGCAACGCGATCAAGAACGGCATCGTCACCGTCGTGCTGCCGCAGGCGGCGGTCGACCGGCTGGTCGAGGTGGCGCGCGATCATCCGGTGACGATCGATCTGGAAACGATGACGGTCACCACGCCGTTTCAGGACCGGTTCGCGTTCGAACTGGACCCGTTCCGCCGCCGGTGCCTGATGGAAGGGCTGGACGAAATCGGCATGACGCTGGCGCAGGACGCCGCGATCGGGACGTATGAATCGGGCGTGGCGGCGGCACGGCCGTGGCTGAACGCGGCGCGCGGCTGACGCGGCACCGTTGCAGGGGCAGGCGGGGGTGCCTATCTCTGCCGATGAGCAGGAAGGGGACTCTATGACGACGTTCGACGACCGGGAGCGAGCATTCGAGGCGAAATTCGCGCTCGATGGGGAAATGGCGTTCCGCATCGTGGCGCGCCGCAACAAGTTGCTGGGCCACTGGGCGGCGGAGCGCATGCGCCTGACCCCGGCGGAAACCGACTCCTATGCCACCGCCGTCGTGCAGGCCGAGTTCGAGGAGCATGGCGACGAGGACGTGATCCGCAAGCTGGTGTCCGACCTGACGGCCGCCAACGTGACGTTCGACGAAGCGGAGGTTCGCGTCGCGATGAAGGATGCCGGGGTCGAGGCACGTCGTCAGTTGCTGGAAAGCATGTAACCCATGCCGATGGCCGCAACCGAAATCGAAGCGTTGATCGTCGCCGCCATTCCCGATGCGACGGTCGAGATCACCGACCTGGCCGGGGACGGGGACCATTATGCGGCACGGGTCGTGTCGGAAAGTTTTCGGGGCAAGCCGCGCATCGCGCAGCAACGCGCGGTCTATGCCGCGTTGGGCGACCGGATGGGTGGCGTGCTCCACGCACTGCAACTGACCACCGGAGTGCCGGTGGCGGGAAACGGATGACCGGCATGGCCGGGCAAGAGGACGATATGATGACCGACGATAGCAATGCCCGCATCGACGCGGTGGTGAAGAACAATGCGGTGGTGCTGTTCATGAAGGGCAGCCCGCTGTTCCCGCAGTGCGGCTTTTCCAGCCGGGCGGTGGCGATCCTGAACCACCTGAACACCGAATTCGAAAGCGTCGACGTGTTGCAGGATCAAGGCATCCGACAGGGCATCAAGGCCTATTCGGACTGGCCGACCATTCCGCAGCTCTATGTCGGCGGCGAGTTCGTCGGCGGATCGGACATCATGATGGAAATGTACGAGAGCGGCGAGTTGGCCGAGTTGCTGGGCAAGCCCGCAGCCGCCTGATCGTTCACTATTCTGACGAACCGGAAGCCCGGCGGTGCGACAGCGCCGTCGGGCTTTTGCATGGTGGCGGCGGTGGAAACGCCGGGTGGGCGGACCGATCGAAACCGGTCCGCCCGTTGAAGCGCGAACGCATCGGAGTACGTGGTAACAGGATGCAGGGCATGTGCCAATGTGCCGGATCGGCGGTTTCGCTGCCGGACGATGGTTAACGGTATCGGCGCCGTCCGCGCAGTGTAAGTTTTTCCGACAGGTTGATGGCATGATGCGTTCAGGAATCGCCGTTTGCGCTGGGCAGCGACTGAGCGAAGCAGAAGGATGATCGAGTCGCGTCGTCCCGCGTACGATCCTGACCCATACGGCGCATGAGTCATCCGGTGAGTATCGAAGCGTCGTGGCGGTCCTTCGATACGCCATTTCGACAAGCTCGATGGCACTCAGGATAAGCGGTCAAGCCTTACAGCATCACGCTTGTCTTAGGCTAACGGTTCTATCGAAGGGTCAGGAAGCGGATGGCGGCGCGATAGTCTGCCTCGCGTGCCTGGCGCGTCTCGATCGCCAGTTCGTCCTCGCCCCATTGTTCGATCTGCCAGTCCTCGTCGACATGCGCCGCCGTCCACGCCGTGTCGGCATCGATCGCGCGTTCGACCAGTGCCAGACCGAGGATCAGTGATCCGGTAATACCGACGATCGGCGACAATGGGGCGAAATCCCAAGGCGATAGCGCCATCACTGCCTCGCGCAGCCGGGCGAGCGTACGCGGCGGCTGTTCGACCGGCATGACCCCGGAGGTCAGGACGAAGTCGGTATCGTAGCGCGTGCGTGCCCAGTCGAGAACGGGGTCCCAGCGGGTCGCCTGCAACGCTGCCAGCGGGTCGCTGTCGGCGCGGTAGCAGAGCAGATCGCTGCCGCCATAGACCGCCAGTCCGGCGGCGAAAGCGGCGGGATCGGCGGCGACCCGTTCGATCGCGGCATTGGCGAGGCCGGTGAGCGGCATCGTCCGCGGGTCGATCGTATCGCCGACCGCGCGCCATTCGTCGGCGATCGCGTCGGCCAGCGGCGCGAACGGAACGACCAGCGGCAGGCGTCCTGGCGTCCGCACCGGGCGACCGTCCAGCGCGATGCCGCCGTCCGCCGTCACCGCGACATCGGTCCAAAAACGCTTCATCGACTGCGCCAGCGATGCGCCAGCGATCGTGGCACGACCGCCATGACATAGAGAGCGGACAGGATGATCGCCGCGCCCAGAACGCGCATCGGCGTCGCGGTGGCGCGTGCCATCAGCACCAGACCGAACACCGCGCCGAACGCGGTGACGATGCGGATCGCGACGAGCGCGAACCAGCGCAGGCGGACGGTGTCGTCAGGGGTCATGGCAGGTCCAGCAGGGCGGGAAGGTCGGCGGCATCGTCGCACAGCGCATCGGCCCCGGCGGCGGCTAGTTCGGCGGGCGGATGATAGCCCCATGCCACCCCGATCGCGCGCACCCCGGCGGCGGTCGCCATCACCATGTCGAAACTGGTGTCGCCGATCATCACCGTCGCCTGCGCCTCCGCGCCGGCCTCCGCCATCGCCGCATGCAGCATCGCCGGGTGCGGTTTGGACGGGTGGCGGTCGGCGGTCTGGAGCGTGACGAAATGACGGGCGATGTCGTGATGCGCCAGCAGCAGCGCGAGGCCGCGATCGGACTTGCCGGTGGCGACGCCGAGCCGCCAGCCGCGATCCAGCAATGCCGTCAACGTGTCGGCGATACCGGGAAACAGCGGTTCGTCGACCAGCCCGCCATTGGTGCGCATCGCGCGGAAGTGACGTTTGTAACCATCCGCGACCGCATCGTGCAGCGCGAGGTCGCTGTCCGGCACCAGCCGCGCCACCGCCTGCGGCAGGCTCAGCCCGACGATCCGGCGCACCGCGCGCGGATCGGGCGCGGGCAGGGCGGCGTCGGCGAATGCCAGCGCCATCGCCTGACAGATATTCGCCTGCCCATCGGCCAGCGTCCCGTCGCAATCGAACACGGCAAGCCGGATCATGCCGGCGGCCGCGACGGTTGCGCCGGGGCGGGGGGCGTGGCGCCGATGCCGGATCGTAGGAGCGGATGATCGCCCAACGCCGCCGCGACACGCTCGCGGATCGCCGGCGACTTGTTCTGGCCCAGTTTCGCGGTGCCGCGCCACGCGGTGGGCACCAGTTCGAAGCCGACGATGGCGTCGAACATCGCTTCCGCCTTGATGGGGTCCATCGCGTCGACCGACCATTGCGGTTCGGGTTCATAGGCCAGTGCCAGCGAGTCGATCTGTTCGCGCAAGGCGGCGCGATCGATCGGGTGGACGATACCTTCCACCTCGACCGCGACGTAATTCCACGTCGGCACCTGATCCGGCCCGTCGGCATACCATTGCGGGCTGATATAGGCGTGCGGCCCTTGCACGACGAACAGCGCGGTCGCACCCACCAGATGCGCGGTCAGCGCATTTGCGCGCGCGATGTGAAAGCGCAGACCCCCGTACGCGCTGGCCACTACCGGGACATGCGCGACGCGCGGGCCGTCGGGCGTGGTGGCGAACAGCGCGCCGAACCCCTCGGCCGCCACGAATGCCCGCGCCTGCGCCTCGTCCCAGCGAAAGGCCGGGTCGGGATGCATCAGTCGCGGCTCCCGCGCGACCGCCGTTCGCCACGGCGTTCCTTGCGCACCGACTTGGCATGCGCCTTCGCCTTGGCCTTCAGGTCGGCACGGGTGACCGGCGGCGGGCCGTCCTCGATCATCGCATTGCCCAGCGACAGGTCAAAGCCCATCAGCTTGATGCTTTCGGCGAAATGCGGCGGCAGGTCGGCGGTGACGTCGATCTTGCCGCCGTCGGGATGATCGATCTGGATACGGCGGGCGTGCAGGTGCATCTTGCGGCTAACCCCGCCGGTCAGGAACGCGGCCTGTCCGCCATATTTGCCGTCGCCGACGATCGGATGGCCGATCGCCGCCATGTGCACGCGCAACTGGTGCGTGCGGCCGGTAAAGGGTTGCAGTTCGACCCACGCCGCGCGGTTGCCGGCGCGTTCGATCACGCGGTAGCGCGAGCGGGCGGGCTGACCCTCTTCCTCGTCCACATGCATCTTTTCGCCGCCGGTGCCCGGTTGCTTGGCCAGCGGCAGGTCGACCATGCCGTCGGTGATGTCGGGCACGCCGACGACCAGCGCCCAGTACACTTTCTTCGCGGTACGCCCCGAAAAGGACTTCGCGAAGAATGCCGCCGCACGCGACGTGCGCGCGATCAGCAGCGCGCCCGACGTGTCCTTGTCGAGCCGGTGGACCAGCTTGGGCCGGCTTTCGCCGTCGAATTGCAGCGCGTCGAGCAGCCCGTCGACATGGTCGTGCGTCTTGGTCCCGCCCTGCGTCGCAAGGCCGGGCGGCTTGTTCAGCACGATCGCCTGCGCATCGCGGTGGATCACCATTTCCTGCGCCAGTTCGATCTGGTCTGGGGACAGCGGCACGCGTTCGGCCTTTGGCTTGGGGGCCGCGACCACCGCCGATTCGGGCGGCGGCACACGCAGCGTCTGACCGGCGGCCAGGCGGTCGCCGGGCTGGACCCGCGCGCCATCGACCCGCAACTGGCCGGTGCGCGCCCAGCGCGACACGACGTTGAAGCTGGCGTCGGGCAGATGGCGTTTGAACCAGCGGTCGAGGCGGATGCCGTCGTCGTCGGGGCCGACGGTGAACTGGCGGACGTCGTTGTCGCTCATGCCGTGCCCCGTGTCAGTTGAAGGCCGATCGCCAGCGCGGCGAACGCGCCGGCGATCGACACTGCGACATAGCCGAGCGCCGCGACCATCTGGCCGCGTTCGATCAGCGTCACCGTATCGAGCGAGAATGCCGAGAAGGTGGTAAAGCCGCCCAGTACCCCGACGCCGAGCAGCAGGCGCGTCGCCTCACCCCCGCCACCGCGCGCGAGGACACCGGCCAGCAGTCCCATCGCCAGCCCCCCGATCAGGTTGACGCCCAGCGTCCCCCATGGAAATCCGGGGCCGAACACGGTCAGTGCCGCACGGCCGAACAGGTGGCGCAGGCCGGAGCCGATAGCGCCGCCGGCCATTACTAGAAAAAGATGCTTCATGATCGCCCCGCCGTTACCCGATCGCGGCGCGTTTAGGAACCGTCGCGTTGCGTTGCAGCCATCCGGCGTCGTGCAGCGGTTCCGCCTGTCCCCGCGCGACCGGTGCCGTGATGCCGTTGGACAGGGAAAGGCGCAGGTTGCGACCGTCGCGCAGCACCCCCGTCACATGATCCCGCGCGACCCACCAGCTGCGATGCACCAGCCGTCCGTCGATCCCCTCCAGCTCCGCCACGGCGTCGCGCATCCGCATCAGGATCAGCGTCGATCCGGCGGCGGTATGCGCGCGTACATAGTGATCCTCCATCGCCAGCGCGACCAGATCGCGGCCCAGATGCAGCGGCAGCCGGTCGAGGAACGGCGCGGGGGCGACGGGTGCGGTGTCGGTGGACGGAGTGTCTGCGGGAATATCGTCGTCGGGCGAACCGCGGACGGGGCCACCACGTCGGAACCAGAAGACGGTGGTGACCGCCGACCCGAGGACGAGGATATTGCCATAGGCAGCCAGCGCATCCGCCATGTCGGGCAATGCGATCGGCCGGAACACGGCCTCCGCCGCCCAGACGATCACGGTCAGCGGCACGGTCGCGACCAGGCAGGCACCGGCCCATAGCGCGATACGCGGCAGGTTGAGCCGATCGGCCAGTCGCGACGCGGCGACCGTCGCGGGCATGTAGCAGGCATAGCCCGCGACCACGACGCCGACCCAGAACACCATTCGTCGCGCGAACGGTGCGGCGAAGCTGCCGAACGGGCCGAGCACCGCCAACAGCATGCCGATCCCGCACAGGATCGCCACGTCGATCAACAGGCAGCGGGCATTCGGCATCGGTGGCATCGTCTCCATCGCGGGGCGCGCAACCCGAATAGCGTGCCCGTTGACGCTTCGTGAAGGGGCGTTCGCGCCAAATCGCGCACGCTGCGGCACGATCCGCGCAGCGATGCTTGCCGGGTCGTGGCGGTGCGGCAAGCACAAGGCGACCGACCACCGGGGAGCCGATGATGACTGCGCCAGCCAATGCCACCGCCACTGCCAACGATCTCACCCCGCCGCTGCGCATCGCGATGATCGGCAGCGCCGTCGTACTGGGCCTGTTGAGCCTGCTCGCCTTGTCGCGGGCGGCGATCGGGGTGGCCCCTACCGCGCCGGGCGTGGGCGAAATCGCCGTGACGCTGCATCTGGTGAGCGTCCTGCCCGCGATCCCGTTGGGCATCTATGTCCTGCTGACCCGCAAGGGCGGGGGCCGGCACCGGATATTGGGGCGGATCTGGATGGCGCTGATGGGGTCGACCGCGATCACCGCGCTGTTCATCCGGCAGATCAACCATGGCGGCTTTTCGTGGATCCATATCTTCGTGCCCGCGACGCTGATCATGGCGTGGAAGGCGATCGAATCGGCACGGGCAGGGCGGATCGCGCAGCATCGTCGCCGATTGGCCAGCATGTTCTTGGGCGCAATGGTCATTCCCGGGCTGTTCGCCTTCGCACCGGGGCGGGTGATGGCGATATGGGCTTTTGGATGAACGCCTACCCCTTGCCGGAAAAACTGCCATTCGCTATATTATGTTGCGATGCACAATATGACCGCCCCCGCCCAAGATGGTGCTGCCGCCGCCGCTGAAGAAGCGCGGGCGACGATCAGCGACATCATCCGTTTCGCGTTGATGCAGCGGATCTGCCTGTCGGTACGCTACAACAACATGGACATGGTGCTGGCACCGCACATGTTGTGGACCCGGCACGGCGACCTGCACGTCGATGCGGTGACGGTCGAACGCGCGGGCAGCGCGCCGAAGGTTTTCAAGATCGGCACGTTCAAGCTGGCGGGTCTGGGCAATGTCGCACTGACGTCACGTACCTTCGTGCCGCAGCCCGACTTCAACCCTTCCGACCCGAAATATGCCGAAGCGCCGATCGGATCGGTCGCGCGATAGCACAGGCGGGGGTGGCGAACCGCCCCGGCCCGGTGCTTTTCCCATTTCCGCCGGTCGCCGATCGTGACCGCCGCTGCGTCCGGGACCGTCCGTGCGGCGCGTGGCGTTCGGGCGTCGGCCGGAGCGACCGGGGCGTGCCGGACGACGGAGTGCGTACCGCCGCGCCGACCCCGCCGCAATCGCTTGCACCTTGCCCGGCTTGCGGCCATGGAACCGCGACGCCCGGGTCGACGGACGGTCCGGGCATAGCGGGCGAGAAGCAGTGACCAGCATCGGCATCTTCGGACGGCAGGGGCGCATGGGCCGCGCGATCGAACAGGAAATCGACCGGATCGGCGGTGCCTGCGCGGGCGGCACCGATCAGGGCGGGGACGCGCTGGCGCTGGCCGAACGCGCCGACGTTCTGGTCGACTTTTCGTCGCCGCTGGCGCTGGAAGGCAACGTCGCCGCCGCGCGGGCGGCGCGTACGCCGATCGTGATCGGCACCACCGGTCTGGACGAAACGCATCAGGGGATCATCGACGCGGCGGCGGCGGAGATTGCGGTGTTGCAGACGGGCAATACCTCGCTCGGCATCGCGCTGCTCGGCCGGCTGGTGCGCGACGCGGCGGCGCGGCTGGGCGCGGACTGGGATATCGAGATCGTCGAGACGCATCACCGGCTGAAGGTCGATGCCCCGTCGGGCACCGCGTTGATGCTGGGCGATGCGGCGGCGCGTGGGCTTGGCACCACGCTCGAGGAAAGCGGCGTGATCGGCCGCGCCGGGCTGGTCGGCGCGCGGGCGGGGGGCACGATCGGCTTCGCCTCGCTGCGCGGCGGCAGCGTGATCGGCGATCATCAGGTCGTGTTCGCGGGCGAGGGCGAGCGGATCGAACTGGGCCACCGCGCCGACGATCGCGCGCTGTTCGCGCGCGGTGCGGTACGCGCGGCGCTGTGGCTGGCGATGGCGGCACCGGGCCGGTATACGATGGATGCGGTGCTCGACGCTTGAAGCGGGCCGACGTCTTCGATTTCTTTCGACGGCTGGCGGAGGATAATCCGCATCCCGAAACCGAACTCGAATCGGTCAACGATTATACGCTGCTGGTCGCGGTGGTGCTGTCGGCACAGGCGACCGATGCCGGCGTGAACAAGGCGACGCGCTCGCTGTTCGCGCAGGTCGATACGCCCGAAAAGATGGTCGCGCTGGGGCTGGACGCGCTCAAACAGCATATCCGCACGATCGGGCTGTTCAACACCAAGGCGAAGAACGTGATCGCGCTCAGCGAGGCGCTGGTCGCGAATCACGGCGGCGCGGTGCCGCCGGACCGTGCCGCGCTCGAAGCGTTGCCGGGGGTCGGGCGCAAGACCGCCAACGTCGTGATGAACGTCGCGTTCGGCGCGGAGACCTTTGCGGTCGACACGCATATCTTCCGCGTCGGCAACCGCACCGGCCTTGCGCGCGGCAAGACCCCGAATGCGGTGGAGGCGGTGCTGGAACGCGTGGTGCCCGCACCGTTCCGGCTGCACGCGCATCACTGGTTGATCCTGCACGGCCGCTATGTCTGCAAGGCGCGGCGACCCGAATGCTGGCGCTGTCCCGTCGCCGATCTGTGCGCATTCCGCCCGAAAACCCCGGCTCCGCCCGCGAAGATCGCAACGGACGCGTGAATCGGCTGGCGTCGCGCAAAAACCTTTGCTAGGCGCACGGCCTGAACGGCAACAGGCACCCGTAGCTCAGCTGGATAGAGCGCTGCCCTCCGAAGGCAGAGGCCACTGGTTCGAATCCAGTCGGGTGCACCAGTTCACAATGATTTCGCTACATTTTGCAGGTTTCTTCGGGTTCGGGTCCTGTCCGGGCAACGTTGCGATTGCCGTGGTCCGTCCATGCCGCATGCCTGGTTTCGTTGTACGACCGGGCAATCTCATTGCGACCGTCCTGACGACCGTCCAGCAGGCGAGGCGCGTAGCGCGGTGTGCGGACCGGATGCCAGACGGTCGACGCCCGCCTGTGCCAGCTATGGCGGTATGTCCGCGACGGGACCAGCGACCGTCCGGCGCGCGCCGATGCCAGCCGACGCTGTCATTGGGTGCATCATCGATATCCCTTACGCGTTGTAGGCGATCAGGGATCAGGCTGCCGTCCGGCGCCCGCGCGTCGCGACGGTAGCGTTCGAATTTTGCGTGCTGGTCCGTTAGGGCGTTTGTTGACGTTGTCCGCGCATCGATCGGTTCTGACGACGGAAACCGGCCGCAGCGCATTTGGCGGGTGGGAAACGATGACGATGGACGATGCTGCTCCCCTGATCGAATCCCGTGCTGCGCGGCGTTTTCCGTGGAGCGTCGCATGGATCGCCATGGCGTTGGCGGCGGTCATGGTGCTGCTGTTTCTTGCGTCGCGAGTGGTGGGCGGCGATGCGTTCGCGTTCGATGCACGTATCCTGTTGATGCTGCGTCAGGCCGACGATGTCGCGGTGCCCGTCGGGTCGGCGCGGCTGGCGTCCGCCGTGCGCGACGTGACGGCGTTGGGCAGCACGACGGTGCTGACGCTGATCGTCGTGATCGCCGCGCTGTTGCTGACGGCAAGCGGCCGGTGGCGCACAGGGGCGCTGGTCGCTGCGGCGACCGCGCTGGGCGGATGGACCAACACCGTCATCAAGGACGTCGTGTCGCGCGCGCGCCCCGATCTGGTGCCGCATCTGATGGACGAAACGTCGCGCAGCTTTCCCAGCGGGCATGCCGCCAATTCGGCCATCGTGTATCTGACACTGGCGACGCTGGTGCTGCCGATGGTGCGGGGGCGGGCGGTTCGCGGTACGATCGTCGGCGCGGCGACGCTGCTGGTCGCGGCGATCGGGGCGAGCCGGGTGTATATGGGCGTCCACTGGCCGAGCGACGTGCTGGCGGGGTGGCTGTTCGGGACGCTGTGGGCGCTGGGGAGCTGGCAGGTCGAGTTGCGGATGCTGCGACCGCGATCGGCTTTTGCGTCTCGATCGAAGGGGCGGTCGGGGCGGGATGATCCGGCGGACGCGTCAGGTCGTACCGTTCAGTGATGTCCCGAATCCGTTCTGCGGCTATCTGAACGGTTCTGGACCACGGCATTTGGTGGTTCCAGTGGCGCGCCCATCAGCCCGCCCGGTGCAACCTTGCCCGGCCCATGGGACCGACAGCCCGCATGACGGGACGGCAAGATACGCCGGAGCGGTTTGCGACCCGCCTGCACCAGCTTCATCAAACGTCCTGCGACCGCACACACGGCAGGGTGTTTTCGGCGCGGCGCAGCGTGGGTTCCGCCGCCTAGCAGCGGATTGAAAATCCGCGCCGCACCGATCTCGCAGGCGCTAGCCGCCGAGTTGCGCCAGCAGCGCCAATGCCGCCGCCGTTTCGGCTTCCTGCTTCGACGTGCCGGTCGCTTCCGCGCTGGCGAGCCGGCCGATCGTCGCGCGCACCGTGAAGCGGGGGGCGTGGCCGGGACCGGATTTGTCGACGATGCTGTATTCGGGCGGGCGGCGGTTGTTGGCGGCGGCCCATTCCTGCAACGCGGATTTGGGGTGGCGCGGCACCCGCACCTGCGCGTCGATCCGCGTACCCCACAGCCGGCGGACAAGGTCGCGCGCGGCGTCGTGGCCGTGATCGAGATAGAAGGCACCGATCAGCGCCTCCATCACGTCGCCCAGCACATTGTCGCTGTCGCCCGCGCCGTCGTCGCGCGCCTGTTTGCCGAGCCTGAGATGCGGTACCACGCCGATCGCGCGCGCGACGTCGGCGCATACCGCGCCGGTCACCAGCGCGTTGAACCGTTTCGACAGCGCGCCTTCGCTTTCGGCCGGGAAGCGCTCGTACAGCCATTCGGCCATCGCCAGCCCGAGCACCCGGTCCCCGAGAAATTCGAGCCGTTCGTAGGTCGCGTGCGCCGTGCTGCCATGCGTCAGCGCGCGGGCATAATCGTCGGGGCGGATCGGCGCGCGGCCCAGCGCGTCCGCGACCCAGCGGGCGATCGCGTCGTTCAGAAGCCTTCCCCAATCCGGCTCCACCGCGCGGCGCTGAACCATGTCCACGGCAGCAGCCATTGCGCCGATCCGTCGGTCGACCAGAAGGTGACGACCGCCTTGCCCTCGATATTCTCCAAGGGCACGATGCCGATCCCGCCGCCTTCGCGCGCGGGGAAACGGCTGTCGGCGCTGTCGTCGCGATTGTCGCCCATCAGGAACGCATGGCCTGCCGGCACGGTGAACACCCCGGTATCGTCGGCCTCGGTCGGGCCTAGGTCGAGGACGTTGTACGATTTACCGTTCGGCAGCGTCTCGCGGAACTGCGGATAGCGGCAGACGACGGCTCCCGCGACCGTATCCTGAAATTCGTACGCACAGCCGCTGTTGGGTGACACCGGTACGATCAGGTCGGGCACGCGCTGCTTCGCGATCGCGGTGCCGTTCAGGAACAATTGTCCGGCGCGCATCTGGATATTGTCGCCGGGGATGCCGATTACGCGCTTGATATAATCCTGTCGCGCGGCCGGCGGCGCTTTGAACACCACCACATCGCCGCGCGCCGGGGTGCGGGGCAGGATGCGGCCGGGGATCAGCGGCATGCTCCACGGCAGCGAGTGCCGGGAATAGCCGTAATTCCATTTGGTGATGAACAGATAGTCGCCGATCAGCAGCCGCGGCTGCATCGACCCCGACGGGATCGAGAAGGGCGAGAACAGGAACGACCGGATCACGAACACCGCGATCGCCAGCTTCAGCAGGAAGACCAGCAGATCCGCCGCCTCCGACCGTTTCGGCTTGGCGGGCGTTGCGGCGGGCGCGGCAGTCGCGGGGACGGGATCGGGAACCATGGTTTTGCATTGCTTGGCGCAGGCCGGGGCGTCAAGCGGGATGGGGGAAGTAGCGCCCGGACGCCCGCCCTTCGATCCTGACCGACCGCCCGCCGTGCCGTCACCCCGGACCTGTTCCGGGGTCCACCGCGCCACGTAGCATTGGCGGAAGTGGCGGAAGGCCGAAGCCGACCGCAAGGTCGTTCCACGCGGGGTTCGTCCGTTCGATCAGGTTGCGCTTCCAGTCCCTGCGCTACCGTTTCAGCTGCTTTTCGCGCAGGATGGCGGCTTCCATCGTTTCGAACAATTCCCAGTAGACGAGCCGCTTTATCTGTTGTCGTGCGGTGAATCCGCCCAATGTTTCGGCGCGGTGCTGTGCCACGCGGCGGAGCAGATCGGCGGTCACACCGACATAGAGTGTGCCGTTATAGGCGGTCGACAGAATATAGACGCAGGGCTGGCGGTCGATCATCGACGACGGTATCTGCCCGAACCGTGGACCCCGGAACAGGTCCGGGGTGACGAACGACGGGGCTGCTGCACCCGTCGGTCCGACACTGCGTTCGTCCACCCCGCATCGCCACTGGACCTGCCCCCGTCATCCGCCCTAGGGCAGACCCGAGATTCCAGACGAAACGAGGCACGATATGGCGATGCAGGACTGGTCCGCGATCGAGGGGCTGGAGCGTACGACGCTCACCGAATTGTTCGCGAACGATCCCGACCGGCTGGGCAAGCTGACGCTCGACGTGGGCGGCATTCATTTCGACTGGGCCAAGACGCATCTGGACGATGCCGCGATCACGGCGTTCACCGGGCTGTGCACGACGATGGAACTGGCCGCGAAGCGCGAGGCGCTGTTCGACGGCGCGGCAATCAACACGACCGAGGGCCGCGCCGCGACGCATACCGCCGAGCGCGGCGTCGGCAATGAGGACGATGTCGCCCGCGCGCGCGGGTTCCAGGCGCGGATGCGCGCGGTGATCGACGCGATCGAGGCGGATGCGTTCGGCCCGGTGCGGCACATCCTGCACGTCGGCATCGGCGGGTCCGCGCTCGGCCCCGACCTGATCTTCGACGCGCTGGGCCGTGACGAGGACCGGTACGACGTCGCGATCGTGTCGAACGTCGACGGCGTAGCGATGGAGGAAGCAGTGAAGCGCTTCGATCCGCAGGCGACGCTGCTGGTCGTCGCATCGAAGACCTTCACGACGACCGAAACGATGCTGAACGCCGCGTCGGCGATGGCGTGGATGGCGGAGGGCGGGGTCGAAGATCCCTATGGCCGCGTGATCGCGCTGACCGCCGCGCCCGACAAGGCGGTGGAATGGGGCGTGGACGAAACGCGCGTGCTGCCGTTCAGCGATTCGGTCGGTGGGCGCTATTCGCTATGGTCGTCGATCGGATTTCCCTTCGCGCTGGCGCTGGGCTTCGATGCCTATGCCGAACTGCTCGAAGGCGCGGCGATCATGGACCGCCATTTCCGCGACGCGGAGCCGGCCGCCAATGCGCCGGTGCTGGCCGCGTTCGCCGACCTGTATTATTCGCAGGTCGTCGGGTGCGAGACACGCGCGACCTTCGCCTATGACGAACGGCTGCGGCTGCTGCCGTCGTACCTGCAACAGCTTGAGATGGAATCGAACGGCAAGTCGGTGACGGCGGCGGGCGAACCGCTGTCGCGCAACTCGGCCCCGATCACCTGGGGCGGTGTCGGCACCGACGCGCAGCACGCGGTGTTCCAGCTGCTGCATCAGGGCACGCGCATCGTGCCGCTGGAATTCGTCGCCGTGATCGAAGCGGGCGATACGCTCGACCCCGGTCATCATCGTCAGCTGCTGCTGAACGCCTTCGCACAGGGCGCTGCCTTGATGGCGGGCAAGGCGAATGCCGATCCGGCGCGTGCCTATGCCGGCGACCGGCCGTCGTCGACGCTGTTGCTGAACGATCTGGACGCCCGGACGCTGGGCGCGCTGATCGCGTTCTACGAACAGCGGACGTTCGTGAACGCGGTGCTGATCGGCATCAACCCGTTCGACCAGTTCGGCGTCGAGCTGGGCAAGGAAATGGCGAAGGCAGCCGATGCGGGCGGTCAGACGTTCGATGCGTCGACCAACGATCTTCTGACACGGGCAGGGCTTGCATGAGCGATTACGACTACGACCTTTTCGTCATCGGTGCCGGATCGGGCGGCACGCGCGCGGCGCGGGTATCGGCCGCCTATGGCGCCAAAGTCGCGGTGGCGGAGGAATATCGCGTCGGCGGCACCTGCGTCATCCGCGGCTGCGTGCCCAAGAAGCTGTTGGTCTATGGCGCGCATTTCGCCGAGGATCTGCGCGATGCGGCGGCGTTCGGATGGGACGTGCCGCCGCAATGCGATTTCAGCTGGGTCCGGCTACGCGACAATGTGCTGGCGGAGGTCGACCGGATCAACGCGGCGTATACCAGCACGCTGACCAACCACGGCGTCGAGATCATCGGCGAACGCGCGGTCGTGACCGGCCCGCATTCGGTGCGGCTGGCATCGGGACGCGAGGTGACCGCCGAACGCATCCTGATCGCGGTCGGGGCGACGCCGGCGGTGCCGTCCTGCTCGGGTGCGGAGCATGGCATCACGTCGAACGAGGTGTTCCACATCGACGCGATCCCGAAGCGCGTGCTGATCGCAGGCGCGGGCTATATCGCCAACGAATTCGCCGGGGTGTTCCACCAGTTCGGCGCGCACGTCACGCTCATCAATCGCACCGACGTGATCCTGCGCGGCTATGACGAATCGATCCGCGACCGGCTGCTCCAGATTTCGATGACCAAGGGGATCGAGTTCCGCTTCCATGCAGAGTTCGAGGGGATCGAGAAGGGCGACGACGGCTGCCTGACCGTCAAGATGTCGAACCACGAACCGCTGACGGTCGACATGGTGCTGTTCGCCACCGGCCGCGTGCCCAACACCGCCGGACTGGGCCTCGACAGCGCAGGCGTCACGCTCGACGCCAAGGGCGCGGTACAGGTCAACGATCAGGCGCAGTCGTCCTGTCCGTCGATCTATGCCGTCGGCGACGTCACCAACCGCGTGCAGCTTACCCCGGTCGCGATCCGCGAGGGACAGGCGTTCGCCGACCGGACCTATGGCGGGAAGGACGTGATGCTGGATTACGAGAATATTCCGGCGGCGGTGTTCAGCCATCCGCCGATGGCGGGCGTCGGCATGACCGAGGGCGAGGCCAAGGGCAAGCTGGGGTCGGTCAAGGTGTATTTGTCCGACTTCCGCCCGATGAAGAACGTGCTGGCCGGGCGCAACGAACGCGCGCTGTACAAGATGATCTGCGACGACGTGACGGGGCGGATCGTCGGGCTGCACATGATCGGGCCGGACGCGCCGGAGATCTTGCAGGCGGCGGCGATCGCGGTGAAGGCCGGGCTGACCAAGGACCAGTTCGACCAGACCGTCGCGCTGCACCCGACGATGGCCGAGGAACTGGTGCTGATGAAGTAGGGGCCGACCCGACGATCACTACGTCATCCCGGCGAAGGCCGGGATCTCCCGGTAACAGGGCGGCACGTCAGCCGCGGGAGACCCCGGCCTTCGCCGGGGTGACGCGTGGGGCTTGATGAATTTGAGTACACCCGTTCGTGCAGAGTAGCGACTGAGCGAAGTCGAAGGCGCGTATCGAAGCACCGGTAGCTGTCCTTCGATGCACCTTCCCGGCGAGCGCAACAGCACTCACGATGAAGGGTCATCGCTTGAACCGTCACCGTCTGCGCCGGCGGCGAAGATCACTGCTCCGCCAGAATAGCGTCCGCCTCGCCCATCGCATCCCCGCCGACCCGTTCGCCGACGGTCGCGGTCACCGCGACGTTCATCGTGACGTTGCCCAGCGTACGGACGATGTCGGGCAGCGTCTCGACCGCGACCAGCAGCGCCAGCGGTTCGATCGGCACGCCCATCGCCACCGCGATCGGCGCGATCGAGGATACGAAACTGATCTGGCCGGGCAGGCTGGCCGCGCCCATGGTGGTGATCGCGCCCGCCGCGATCCCCGCCGCGATCTGCCCCGCGCCAAGCTGCATGCCGAAGACATGCGCGACATACAGCGCCACGCCGATGTTCATCGCTGGGCCGGTCGCGCGGAACAGCGCCACCGCCATCGGCAGCGCGACGCCCGACGTGGCGACCGGCACGCCCAGATCGGCCGACCCCTTCAGCATCGCGGGCAGCGACGCCAGCGACGACTGGGTCGAGATCGCGACCGCCTGTGCCGGGGCGGTGGCCTTCAGGAACCGCCCGATCGGCACGCGCCCGCCGAAGCGTGCCAGTGGATAGGCGAGCAGCCAGATCACCAGCCCGACCGCCATCAGCACCAGCACGTAATGGATCAGCGCGCCCAGCGCCGCCGTGCCCGCGCGCGCGCCGACGACATAGCCCAGCGCGAACACGCCGATCGGCCCCAGCCACAATACCCATCCGATGACGATCAGCATCGTGTCCGCGATCGCCTGGAACAGGCGGACGAGGAAGGATCGCGGATCGGCGGGCAGGCGGGTGAGGGCGAAGGCAAAGACCAGCGTGAACAGGATCAGCGGCAGGAACTGGTCGTTGGCCGCCGCCGATACCGGGTTGGTCGGGACGATCGCGACGAGGAAGTCGGTGAACGGCGGCACCTTGTCGACCGGCGCGGCGGTGCCGAACGTGGCGCGCAGCGCCTGTGCGGCGGTGTCGCCGAGCGGGAACAGGTCGAGCAGCGACAGCGTGACCAGCGCGCCAATCGCCGACGACGTCCACAGGATGACGATGAACAGCAACAGCGACCGTGTGGCGATGCGCCCGGCGCGGGCCGCCTCCGCCGTCTGCGCCACGCCGGTGACCAGCAGCGCCACGACCAGCGGCACGATCGTCATCCGCAGCCCGTTGAGCCATGCGGTGCCGACCGGTTCGGCGACGGCGATCCCCGAAACCGCCGCGTCCGGTGCCTGCGCCGCCAACGCGATTCCCAGCGCCAGCCCCGCGCCCAGCCCGATCAAAATCCGTGTCGCCTGCGACATGCTCGCCCTTTTAACAAAGTGGCGGTATCAGCGTCGCCACGCAAAGACTTACCCTGAAGGCAGCGGTCACGATGGCAAGAAAATATTTCGGTACGGACGGCATTCGCGGGCTGACCAACACCAGCCCGATGACCGCGGCGATGGCGATGCGGATCGGCATGGCGGCGGGCGCGCACTTCCGGCGCGGCGACCATCGCCACCGGGTGGTGATCGGCAAGGATACGCGGCTGTCGGGCTACATGCTTGAGAACGCGCTGGTCGCGGGCTTCACCTCGGTCGGCATGGACGTCGTGCTGGTGGGACCGATGCCGACGCCGGCGGTGGCGATGCTGACGCAGTCGATGCGCGCCGACATGGGCGTGATGATCTCCGCCAGCCACAATCCCTATTACGACAACGGCATCAAGCTGTTCGGGCCCGACGGGTTCAAACTGTCCGACGCCGCCGAACTGGCGATCGAGGCGCTGATCGAGCAGGAGATCGAACTGTCGTCCCCCGCCGATATCGGCCGGGCCAAGCGGATCGAGGATGCGCGCGGGCGCTACATCCACTTCGCCAAGTCGACCTTTCCCGAAGAATTGCGCCTCGACGGGATGAAGCTGGTGATCGATTGCGCAAACGGCGCGGCCTATAACGTCGCGCCGTCCGCGCTGTGGGAACTGGGCGCGGAGGTGATCGCGATCGGCGTCAGCCCCGACGGCAAGAATATCAACGACCGCGTCGGATCGACCGCGCCGCAGACCCTTTCCGAAACCGTGGTGGCATCGGGCGCGCATATCGGCATCGCGCTGGACGGCGACGCCGACCGGCTGATCGTGGTGGACGAAACGGGCAAGGTCATCGACGGCGACCAGTTGATGGCGGTGATCGCCGCCAGTTGGGCGCGCGCCGGGCGGCTGAAGGGCGGCGGGCTGGTCGCGACGGTCATGTCGAACCTCGGCCTCGAACGGCATCTGTCGGCGCAGGGGCTGGGGCTGGTCCGCACGGCGGTGGGCGACCGGCACGTACTCGAAAAGATGCGGTCGTCCGGCTACAATGTCGGCGGCGAACAGTCGGGGCACATCATCCTGTCCGACTATGCGACGACCGGCGACGGTCTGGTCGCGGCGTTGCAGGTGCTGGCCGAGGTGAAGCGGGCGGGCGCGCCGGCCAGCGAAGTGCTGCACCGGTTCGATCCGTTGCCGCAGTTGCTGAAAAACGTGCGCTTCGCCGGTGGAAAGCCGCTGGACGATCTGCGCGTGCAGGACGTGATCGCGGCGGCGGAGGCCGAACTGGCCGGACGCGGACGGCTGGTCATCCGGCCGTCGGGCACCGAACCGGTGATCCGGGTAATGGCCGAGGGCGACGACCGGGGACAGGTCGAGGCGGTGGTCGACCGGATCTGCGACGCCGTGCGGCAGGCGGCGGGCTGATGCTGGCGATGAAGCCCGCGTGCGAGCGTTGCGCCGCCGACCTGCCCGCCGCCGCGCACGGCGCGTTCATCTGTTCGCGCGAGGATACGTTCTGCGCCGACTGCGCGGACGAACTGGACGAGGTCTGCCCGACCTGTCGCGGTGAACTGGTCGACCGTCCGACCCGCCGGTAAGGGCGGAACTGGCACCGCCATCTACTCCCTGCTAGGTCGCCCGCATGACCATACCCCGCATCCTTATCGTCGCCGGTTCCGATTCAGGTGGCGGGGCCGGTATCCAGGCGGATATCAAGACCGCGACGATGCTCGGCTGTCACGCGATGACCGCGATCACCGCGATCACCGCACAGAACACGCTGGGCGTGGATGCGGTCCACCCCGTGCCGGTCGACATGGTGCTGGCGCAGATCGATGCGGTCGTGCGCGATATCGGCGTCGATGCGATCAAGATCGGGATGATCGGATCGCCGCGCACCGCGATGGCGCTGGCCGACCGGTTGCGTGACCTGCCCGGCGTTCCGGTCGTGTTCGATCCGGTCATGATTTCGACCAGCGGATCGCGGCTGGCGGACGATGCGACCGTCGCCGCGTTCGACCGGCTGATGGCGGTGGCGACCGTCACCACCCCCAACCTGCCCGAAACGGAAGCGCTGGGCGGCGTCGAGGCGATGCTGAAACATGGTGGCGCGGTGCTCGAAAAGGGCGGGCATGGTGAGGGTGAGGTGGTGATCGACCGGCTGCACCAGCGTGACGCGGGCCTGCCGCCGATGGTCGAATGGTCCGATCCGCGCATCGACGGCATGGCGACGCACGGCACCGGTTGTACGCTGTCGACCGCGATCGCGTGCGAACTGGCCAAGGAATGGACGCTGGGCGAAGCCTGCGCGCGCGCCCGCACCTTCGTCCGCATCGCGATGGCGGGGGCGGGCGAACTGGGTCGCGGCGCCGGACCGATGGCGCAACAAGGTGTGCGGCTGGACCTGAACCAGTCGCGCTGGTCGCCGATGCTGAACCAGGTGACGGTGCCCGCGACCGACATCGCCGCAAGCGAGCATTTTTATCGCCTGCTCGGACTGAAACAGATCGTGCGGTCCAGCCGCCGCTATGCCCGGTTCGAGAGCGAGGGCGGCGCGACCTTCTCGATCGAGATGACCGGCGATCGTCAGCGTCCGGCGGTGTATTTCGAGGTCGGCGACCTCGATATCGTCGTCCCGTATCTGAAGGGGCAGGGGGTGGCGTTCGCGCAGGAACCGGTCGACCGGGCATGGGGTTGGCGCGAGGCACGGCTGCTTGACCCGGCGGGGAACGAGGTCTGTCTGTATCAGGCGGGCGAGATGCGGCGGTTTCCGCCATGGCGCATCGCCGATGCCTGATTACGCGCACGAGGCACGCCATGTCGGGCCGGTGGCGGGGGTGGACGAGGCCGGTCGCGGGCCGCTGGCGGGGCCGGTGGTCGCCGCCGCCGTCGTGCTCGACCGCGATTGCATTCCCGACGGGCTGAACGATTCGAAACAGTTGAGCGCGGCCAGACGCGCGGTGCTCCACGCGCGGCTGATCGAATGCGCGACGGTCGGCGTCGGCATCGCGACGGTCGAGGAGATCGACCGGCTCAACATCCTGTGGGCGACGATGCTGGCGATGCACCGCGCGGTCGATGCGCTGGGCGTGGCGTGCGGCATGGTGCTGGTCGACGGCAATCGCTGTCCCGACTGGACCCATCCCAGCGTCGCGATCGTCGGCGGCGACGCGGCATCGCTGTCGATCGCGGCGGCGTCGATCGTGGCGAAACAGACACGCGACGCGATGATGATCGAGGCCGACGCACTGCACCCCGGCTATGGCTGGGCATCGAACAAGGGATATGGCGCGAAGGTGCACCTGGAGGCGCTGCGGACGCTAGGGCCGACGCCAATGCATCGCCGGAGCTTCGCCCCGGTGCGACAGGCGTGTCTTTCGCTGTAATCCCATGTCGCCATCGCGCGGACGGCAGCTTTGCGACGAGTTGAGTCGCTACCATCGGTAGTAGGTCCGTCGCCGTACCGGACTCCATATCTGG
Organism: Sphingomonas sp. CFBP 13720; assembly: GCF_014842075.1. GTDB lineage: Bacteria > Pseudomonadota > Alphaproteobacteria > Sphingomonadales > Sphingomonadaceae > Sphingomonas. Next base: position 934,238 of record NZ_JACYVA010000001.1, on the reverse strand, counting down.
TTCGCCCAGACTCGATTCGTCGTGATCGGGAATCGAGATGTCGCCGGGAGTCAATCCCCGCCCCTTGACCAGGACTCGTGGATTCGCCGAAATGGCGGGCGCAAGGGGAAGAAATACGATGGTCGCGACGAAAATCCGGGCGGCGGCGCCCATGACGGTCAGCCTGCCGCTCGATCGCATTCTGATGGACGATTGCGTCGCGGCGATGCAGTCGCTGCCGACCGCGTCGATCGACTGTATCTTCGCCGATCCGCCCTACAACCTTCAGCTCGGCGGCGACCTGTTGCGGCCCGATGGCAGCCAGGTCGACGCGGTCGACGACGATTGGGACAAATTCGACAGCTTCGCGACCTATGACCGGTTCACCCGCGCATGGCTGACCGAAGCGCGCCGCATCCTGAAGCCCGAAGGATCGCTGTGGGTGATCGGCAGCTATCACAACATCTTCCGCGTCGGTGCGGCGGTGCAGGATCTGGGCTTCTGGATTCTCAACGACATCGTGTGGCGCAAATCGAACCCGATGCCCAATTTCAAGGGCACGCGATTCACCAACGCGCATGAAACGATGATTTGGGCATCGACCGGTGAAAAGGCGCGCTACACCTTCAATTATCGTCAGATGAAGACGTTGAACGACGAACTCCAGATGCGGTCGGACTGGGAATTTCCGATCTGCGGCGGCCCCGAACGGCTGCGTCGCGACGGGGTGAAGGTGCATCCGACGCAGAAGCCCGAAGCATTGCTGTACCGCGTGCTGCTGGCATCGACCAAACCCGGCGACGTCGTGCTGGACCCGTTCTTCGGCACCGGCACCACCGGCGCGGTCGCCCGGCGGCTGGGGCGGCGGTTCATCGGGATCGAGCGCGACGCATCCTATGTCGAGGCGGCGACCGCGCGGATCGAGGCGGCGTTGCCGCTGGACGAATCCGCGATCCGGGCGATGCGCGCACCGGTCAAGCCGCCGCGCGTGGCGTTCGGCGTGCTGGTCGAAAACGGGCTGCTCCCGCCGGGCAGCGTCGTGACCGACGCGAAGCGACGCTTCCGTGCGACGGTGATGGCCGATGGTTCGCTGTTGTCCGCGTGTGGCGCGGCGGGATCGATCCACAAGCTGGGGTCGATCGTACAGGGTGCGCCGACCTGCAATGGCTGGACGTTTTGGCATGTCGAGACGCCGGACGGGTTGCGACCAGTCGATAGCCTTCGCCAGCAATGGCTGCTCGCCACCCAGCCATGACGCTGTACCTGCGGCCGGTCCGTTTCGTCGATACGCCGGTCGGTCTGCCGGATGGATCGGTGGCGCGGCTGGCGGGCGGAATGCTGTGGTTCCCCGCCTATGAGGCGCGGCGCAGGGATGGCCCGCGCGAGGTCGTGGACGTGGTACGGTTCGACGCATGGGTCGCGATGCTGTCCCCTGCCGATGCGGAGCGTGCATGGACGCTGCACCGGCGGATCACTGCACCGCGCGCGCCGCTGACGCTGGGCGAACGGGTGCTGCGGTTCGATCAGCCGCAGGTGATGGGCATTTTGAACGTCACCCCCGACAGTTTTTCCGACGGCGCGGCGTATCTGGACGATCCGGCGGGCGCGGCGGCGGCGGGGATCGACATGGCGGCCGCCGGGGCTGCGCTGATCGATCTGGGCGGCGAATCGACCCGGCCCGGTGCGGCGACGGTGTGGGAAGGCGACGAGATTGCGCGCGTCGTGCCGGTGGTGGCGCGGCTGGCGGCGGCAGGTGCTGCGATATCGATCGACACGCGCAAGGCGGCGGTGATGGAGGCCGCGCTGGCGGCGGGCGCACACATCGTCAACGACGTTGCAGCACTGGCGTTCGACCCACGCGCGCTGTCGGTCGTAGCCGCCGCCGGGTGCCCGGTCGTGCTGATGCATTCGCCCGCGCCTGCGCAGGGACCGCATGGCGGCGACGGCTATGCCGACCCGCTGCTGGACGTCTTCGACTGGCTGGAGCGGCGGATCGAAGCGGTGGTCGCGGGCGGCGTCGACCGCACGCGGATACTAGTCGATCCGGGGATCGGGTTCGGCAAGTCGCTGGGCGACAATCTGGCGCTGATCAACGGACTGGCGCTGTTCCATGGACTGGGGTGCGCGGTGCTGCTGGGGGCAAGCCGCAAACGGATCATCGGCGCGCTGTCGAACGAAGCGGCGGCGGACCGCCGGCTGGGCGGATCGGTCGCGCTGGCGCTGGCCGGCGTCGATCGCGGCGCGCAGATCGTCCGGGTGCATGACGTCGCGGAAACGGTGCAGGCGATCCGGGTATGGCGCGGACTGCGCGATGCGGCGCTGACCGGTCGCTGAACCGGCGACCCCGTACCGGCCCGATCCGACCCGCGGCAGGCGCAGCGATCGATTCGGCCATTGGTTGGGGAAAATTCTCTGGTCGGGGCGACAGGATTCGAACCTGCGACCCCCACACCCCCAGTGTGATGCGCTACCAGGCTGCGCTACGCCCCGATCAGAGAGCGCGTGCCTTTAGGCCCGGTTGGCGCGGCATGCAAGCACGAACCGATCCGGCGTCGTCGACGGGGCATATGGTTGCGCCGGGCGCGGGCAGGTGATAGCTGCCCGCACCTGACAGGGTGCCGGTTCCGCGCGCCCGCTTTCATACCGGAATTTCAGGCTCGCGATGCTCGTATCCTCTGCCTTTGCCCAATCCGCCACCACCGCCGCCGGATCGGGCGGTATCACGGGAACCATCATCGGCGTCGCACCGCTGCTGCTGATCTTCGTGGCGTTCTATTTCCTGCTGATCCGTCCGCAATCGAAGCGGATGAAGACGTTGCAGGCCACGATCGCTGCGGTGAAGCGCGGTGACAGCGTCGTTACCGCTGGCGGGATCATCGGTCGCGTGACCAAGGTCGAGGACGCGTTCGTCGAGGTCGAGATCGCCGCCAACACCCGCGTGCGCGTGGTCAAGGCGACGATCGCCGAAGTGACGTCGCCCACCGGCACCAAGCCCGCGAACGACTGATGCTGGACTTTCCGCGCTGGAAGCAGATCGCGATCTGGGGCTTCGTCGCCCTGATGGCGTTGTTCGCCATTCCCAGCATGATGCCCGAAGCCACCCGGGCGAAGCTGCCGGCATGGCTGCCGACGCCCGCGATCAATCTGGGTCTCGATCTGGCCGGTGGCAGTTATATCCTGCTAGAAGCGAAGACCGAAGACGTCGCCGCGACCCGGATCGAAGCGATGCGCGAGATGATCGCTACCGAAATGCGTCGGACGCCACGCGTGGCGATCGGCGATATCTCGACGCGCGGACAACAGATCAGCTTCATGGTGCGCGACGCGACGCAGGTCGATGCCGCACGTGAAAAGCTGTTGGGTCTTACCGGCGGTGGCGCCGGCATGACCGGGCAACGCGAATGGGACGTCGAGGTGCGGGATACCACGCGCTTCGTCCTGACGCCGACCAGCGCCGGGCTGAACCTCGCCGTCGAGAACGCGATGAACGACGCGACCGAGGTCGTCCGCCGCCGCATCGACGAACTCGGCACGCGCGAACCGACGATCATCCGTCAGGGCAGCAACCGCATCGTCGTGCAGGTGCCCGGTCTTTCCGATCCGAAGGCGCTGAAGAACCTGCTCGGCCGTACCGCGAAGCTCGAATTCAAACTGGTCGACACCACCGCCGATCCGGCTGCGGTAGCGCAGGGGCGTGCCCCGGCGGGAAGCCAGATCCTTCCCTATCCGGGGCAGGGACCGATCGCGGTGAAGCGCGCGACCATCATTTCCGGCGATCAGTTGACCGACGCGCGTCAGAGCTATGACGAGAATCAGGCACCAGCGGTGTCGTTCAGTTTTAATTCCGAGGGCGGACGACGCTTTGCGCGCGTGACCCAGGAAAATATCGGCAAGCCGTTCGCGATCATCGTCGACAACCAGGTTATTTCCGCACCCAATATTCAGACGGCAATTCTTGGCGGTTCTGGCGTCATCAACGGCGGCTTCACCGTGGACAGCGCGAACCAGCTCGCGATTGCGTTGCGGTCTGGCAAATTGCCGGTTGATCTGGCGGTGGTCCAGGAAAGCACCGTCAGCCCCGAACTCGGTGCCGATTCGATCAAGGCAGGCGTGACGGCGGCGATCATCGCGGCGGTCGCGGTGATCCTGTTCATGATTATGACCTATGGCCGGTTCGGGATCTATTCGACGCTGGCAGTCATCATCAACGTCCTCGTCATCCTCGCGGTGATGGCGATGCTGAACGCGACGCTGACCTTGCCCGGGATCGCCGGCTTCGTGCTGACGATCGGTACGGCGGTCGACGCCAACGTGCTCATCAACGAACGCATCCGCGAGGAACGGCGACGCGGGCGCAGCGTGCTGCAATCGCTCGAATTGGGTTATAAGGAAGCGAGCCGGACGATCTTCGAAGCGAACGTGACGCATGCGATCGCGGGCGGGATCATGCTGATCCTCGGGTCGGGGCCGATCCGTGGTTTCGCGGTCGTGCTGCTGATCGGCATCGCCAGCTCGGTCTTCACCGCCGTTACCTTCACCCGCATGCTGGTCGCCGGATGGATGCGTCGCAACCGTCCGACCGACATTCATATCTAGGCCGATCGACATGCGTCTCATCAAACTTGTCCCGGACAATACCAACATCCGGTTCGTCGCGGTCCGCAAGGTCGCGTTCGCGATCACGATCGTGCTCAGCCTGTTGTCGGTCGCGTTGGTCGCCGCACGGGGTCTGAACTTCGGCGTTGATTTCATGGGCGGAGTCGCGATCGAAGAGAAATTCGCATCGCCCCCGGAGATTGACCGGGTGAGGGCCACTATCGAGCGGCTGGGCGTCGGCGAACCGGCGATCCAGCAATTCGGTGATCCGAGACTAGTGTCGATCCGGCTGCCCGCCCCCGAAAGTAGCGACGACGGTGCGACCGACCGTCTTGTCGAACGGGTGAAGACGTCGCTCGCGACTGAGTTTCCCGGCGCTACTTTCTCCAACTATTCTACCGTGTCAGGCAAGGTGTCGGACGAACTGGTGACGAACGGCATCCTTGCTGTTGTCTTGGCGATCGTCGGAATTGCCGTGTTTTCGTGGTTCCGCTACGAATGGCAGTTCGGTGTGTCTACAGCGGTCGCGATCATTCACGACGTGCTGATGACTTTAGGATTTTTTGCGCTGACCGGCATGGCGTTTGATTTGACGATCGTGGCGGCGGTGCTGACCATCATCGGATATTCCATCAACGACAAGATGGTGATCGATGATCGAATCCGCGAAAACATGCGCAAATTCCGTAAGATGGAGATGCGCGAGCTGATCGATCTGTCGGTCAACGAGACGCTGCCTCGCACCGTCATGACGTCGTTGACGATCCTGTTGGCGCTGACCGCGCTGATCGTGTTCGGCGGACATGTGCTGCGTGGTTTCACGGCGGCGATGATTCTGGGCGTAATCGTCGGCACCTATTCGTCGATCTATGTTTCGTCGTCGCTGCTCATCACGCTGGGACTGAAGCCCGGTGCGCCGGTGGGTGAGGGGACCGTCAAGGACCTGCCGCCCGCCGCACGCACCGGCAAGGGACGATGAAACTCGACCGGACGCGCAAGGGTGACGGGCCGATCGTATCGGGTCTGAGCGCCAGCGGGTTCCGGGTCGACGACGGCATCTACCCCGCGCTGCTGCTGACGCCGAAGCGTGCCGATGGCTGGTCGCCGCCCGCGTTCGAAACGCTCGACGTGGCGGCACTGACCGACATTCTGGATATCGAGCCGGGGCCGGAGTTCCTGCTGCTGGGCACGGGCGCATCGCTGCGTCAGCCGGCGCGGGCGCTGGTCCGGGCGCTCGACGCACGCGGGCTGGGGATCGAGGCGATGGACAGCCGCGCCGCAGCACGAGCGTGGGGCGTGTTGCGCGACGAAGGCCGCTGGATCGTCGGCGCCTTCTACCCGCTGTAATCCGCGACCAAACTGGCGAGATGCGCGCGCAGTTTACGTGCCTAGCGACCCCCGCTGAACGGTTCCACCGCCGCCACGGTTGCTACTGGTTCGGGAGGACCCGACAGGATCGTGACGATCGCCTGCATCAAGGCGGGCGGATCGCGCGCGGCAATGTGGCGTTCGGCGGGCGATCGATCAGCTCCCGCCATGCAATGCGGCAGCATCGGCACGATCGATCACGTTCGGCGCACCACCGGCATCAGGAGTTGGGACGGAGGTGCTCTCGCCGACGCTCCGACCCACGCATTGGCGACGCCTTCGGCTGTAGACGCTAACGTCACCCCGTGGACGAAGGCCGCTGGATCGTCGGCGCTTTCTACCCTTTGTAATCCGCGACCAGCCCGGCGAGATGCGCCCGCAATTCGCGCGCGTTGCGATCCCAGCTGAACGGTTCTGCTGCCGCCATGGTCGCAGCCGGATCGGGAGGGCGCGATAGGATCGTGGCGATCGCCTGCGCAAATGCGGTGGGGTCGCGTGCGGCGATGCGGCCGGCGGCGCGGCGATCGACCACTTCCCGCGCGGCACCGGCATCGGTGGTGACGACCGGCGTGCCGCTGGCGAGCGCCTCGACCCATGCATTGGCGAGACCTTCGGACGCTGACGCGAGCGCCATCACGTCGGCGGCGGCGAGCAGCGTCGGCAATTCGCGATGCGGCATCGCGCCGGTCAGGCGGACGCGATCGGCGATGCCCAGTTCAGTGACGCGCGCATTCAGTGCGTCTCGATCGGGACCGGAACCCACGATCCATAAAGCGACGCCGGGCAATGCCGCGACGGCATCGAGAACGATCCGGTGGCCCTTGCGTGGGATCAGCGTGCCAAGCGACACGACCAGCGGCCCGTTCACACCCAGTGCGGCGCGCGCCGATGCGCGGTCGATCGCGCCGAACCGGTCGCGGTCGATGCCGGTGCGATGGACCCGGACCGGGCGAGCGATGCCGGCGGCGGCGATATCGTCGGCCATCGATTGCGATACCGCCAGTACACCGTCCGCCGCGTCACCCGCCGCGCGAACCTGCGCGGCGGTGGCGGGGGCGTGCCCCCAATGGTGGATATCCGCGCCGCGCGCCTTGATCGACACCGGCACGCCGAAATGCCGTCCGAGATCGATGGCGGCCGGTCCGTCGGGAAAGAAGAATTCGGCATCGATCACGTCGAACGGAAAGTCGACCCGCAGTTCGGCCAGCAGGGGCCGCAGGCGACGTGCTAGCAGCGAAGCGTGCCATCGCCCCTGCGTCGCGGGCAGGTTGAGAAAGCGGGGGCGGTGAACGTCGCACCCTTGCCAGTGTTCGAAACGCGGCACGGCGGCAAAGCGGCGGTAGCGCGACAACAGCGATAGCGGAGCGGGGGGCAGGCCGATCGGCGCCACCACCTGCACCAGCGTATCAGGCAGCGCGGCCAGCCCCCGCGTCTGACGCGCGACGAACCCGCCGAAATCGGGTCGCGTACCGTCTGGAAACAGCGTGGACAGGGTCAGGACGCGGAGCATGCCGCTGCGATACTGGCGAAAGGTGAAGGCTTCGTCGCGCGCTTTTCGGTTCGGAAGCGTCGAGCGCGGGAACCGGCGCATCGTTGGGTCGGATCGACATGCACTCGATGGTATTCCTGCGGACTGACCGACCGTAATCACGGACTGGTTCCAGCGTCCGTCGTTCGGCCATCGTTGGCGGCCGAGCCTCATTCCGCATCGGCTATGGTCAGTCGACTCTGGCACAAGTCCGGGTGACGCCGTGCCGCCAGCGTTAGCCTGATGTTCATCCGGTCGGGACGAACCGGAGCGTCATCGGCGTCGCAACGACGCCGCACCCGGGCGACGACCGTCCACCCCGCGCCGTACCGGATCTGGTCCGGGGCGGCGCGGTCGCAGACGATCGTCGTCGGAGTTGTCAGCCGTTGAGCGTGTGGTCGAGCGTGATGTCGGCGTTCAGCAGCTTCGAGATGGGGCAACCCGCCTTCGCGCCCGCTGCGATCTCGGCGAACTTCGCCTCGTCGATGCCCGGTACGGTCGCGGTCAGCGTCAGCGCCGACTTGCTGACCTTGAACCCGTCGCCGTCCTTGTCGAGCGTGACCTTCGCGGTGGTTTCCAGCGTGCCGTCGGAATAGCCGGCACCGGCCAGCGCAAAGCTCAACGCCATGGTAAAACAGCTGGCATGGGCCGCCGCGATCAACTCTTCGGGATTGGTGCCCTTGCCGTCCTCGAACCGGGTGTTGAACCCGTATTGCTGGTCGGACAGTACGCCCGACTGCGTCGAAACATGGCCCTTGCCGTCCTTGCCCAGACCTTCATAGCGTGCCGATGCGCTGCGGATCATACGAATATCCTTGATACGAGATTAGGCCGGCCCGTTGCCGGACCCGCCCATTGAAATGCTTTGCAACGTCAATCGTTCAACGGCAGCTCTTGCCGCTACGCTCGACTTCGCGACCGGCAACGGCACCCGCCGCCGCGCCCAGCAGCGTACCGACCGTGCGGTCGCCGCGCGTATCGATCGTCCGCCCGACCAGTGCGCCCGCCACGCCGCCGACGACCAGACCGGTCGTGCCATTGGGCTTGCGGCAATACCGACGGCCATCCTTGCCGCGCCATTCGCGGTATTTGTGGCGACGCTGTGCCTCTGCCGTCGTTTTGCCGACCGACCATCCGTCCTTGGTCACGACCGCGCCCATCGGGGCCATCAACGATGCGGCGGCAAGCGCCAGCATGATATTGCGCATGGAAAGTTCCTTCGTGTTCGATCAATTCTAACCTGATAAACGCAGCCTTCGCCTGACGGTTTCATGAACGAAACGACAGGACCGGGCCGGCGTCCCATCATGGCTCAGTCGAGCGCGTAGCGCGCCACCGCTTCGTACCAGGCGCCATCTTGGCCCAGATGGCTTTCGTACAACAGGAACCCGTCGATCCGCGTGGGTGGCGATGTCAGCCCGCCATGCGCGGCAAGGAAGCCGCCGACCGGTCCCGCCGCGGCATTCAGCCGCGCGAGCGTGATATGCGGTCGATACGCGCGCCCTTCGGCGGGCAGGCCGATCCGCACGAGCGCATGGTCGATCTTGCGGTGCAGTGCCGTCAGTGGTTCGACCGGCGCGACCCCGGCCCACAGCGCGGTCGGTCGGCCGCGCCGGTCGAACATGCCGATCCCGGCCAGCGACAGGTCGAGTGCGGGGGCATGGACCGATCGCAGGATCGTCGCGATATCTTCGGCGACGGGACGCTCGACTTCGCCGACATAGCGCAGTGTCACGTGCAGCTGATCGTCGTCCTGCCAACGCGCGGCCTCTACTCCGTCCATGATCGCAAGCAGTTGGCGGCGCATCGCGACCGGCGGACGCAGCCCTATGAACAGACGATGCATCGCGCTATTCTCCCTACCACCGTAACAAAGTGTTGCTGCCCGCGTTTGGCTTGAAATTGCCATGGTCGCGGACGATATTTCCATCATCCGGCGTACCTGCCGGCGAGAGGAGTTTCCAATGGCGAACTGGTCCGACCCCCGGACGACGGCCGCACCGATTACCCGGACGCCCACCCGTGACATGGCGCGTGATGCGGGGCTGCGGTCCTACATGCTGTCTGTCTACAACTACATGGCATCGGGCGTGATGCTGACGGGCATCGTCGCGCTGCTGTTCTCGTGGGGCGGCGACAGCTCGCCTGCCGCCACGGTATTCTACCAGCCCGGATTGCTTAAATTCGCAATCATGTTCTCGCCGCTGATCTTCGTGATGGTGATGAGCTTCGGAATCAACCGGCTGTCGACCGCGGCGGCGCAGGGCCTGTTCTGGGCGTTCGCGGCAGTGATGGGTCTGTCGATGTCGACGATTTTCCTGACCTATACCGGTCCGTCGATCGCGCTGACGTTCTTTGCGACCACGGCGGCGTTCCTGTCGCTCAGCCTGTATGGCTACACGACCAAGAAGGATCTGACCGGGTTCGGTACGTTCCTGATCATGGGTCTGGTCGGGCTGATCGTGGCGTCGGTGCTGAACCTGTTCTTCCAGTCGAGCGTGATGAGCATGGTCATCAGCGCGATCGGCGTGCTGCTGTTCGCGGGCCTCACCGCCTATGATACGCAGCGCATCAAGGGCATGTACTATCAGGTCGCGGGCACCGATTTCGTCGGCAAGGCCGTGATCCTCGGCGCGCTGTCGCTGTACCTCGATTTCGTGAACATGTTCCAGTTCCTGCTGTCGTTCCTCGGCAACCGCGACTGATCGATCGTTCAATCGATGACGGCGAAGGCCCGGCGGGAAACCGTCGGGCCTTTTCCGTTGGGGGGAACGCGGGCGTGGCACCTTTCGTTGAGGCCAGCGAAGGAGTTACGCACATGACCAACGACACGAACGGTATCGACGACACCGCGCTGGATTCGCTTTCGGTCGCACCCGACGGCAAGGAAAGCGACGGTCATCCCGGACGCGGTGATGCCGGCCGCGATGGCGGGATCACCGATCGGCTCGGCGATGCGGACGACGTGGATGCACGGCTCGATCGCGGGCTCGACGAATCGATGGACGCATCCGATCCGCCCTCGGTGACGCAGCCGGACCGCAGCACCGATCCTGCGCCGTCGTCGGGCTTCGATGCCGATGCCGAAGCGCGGCGTACGCAGGGCGAGTGACGATCGTACGACGCGCCGGCTGGTTCCGGCGCGTCGTTTCCGTTAAATCGGGCGGATGACGACCGATCGATGGATGCGAACGATGGGGCGGGGGCTAGCGGCCCTGTTGCTTGCCATCGGCAGTATCGTGCCGGCGCACGCCGCCGTCACGATCACCTTTTGGTCACAGGAACTAGGCCAAAGCTTTCCCCACGCTTTCTTCACGCTGGCGGGCACGCCCGATGCCGGCGGACCGGCGGTGTCGGCCAGCTATGGCTTTACTGCAAAGGCCGTGACCCCAGCGTTGCTGGCCGGTTCGGTGCCCGGAATGATCGACCGGCCCAAACCCGGCTATATCGCGCGCAGCAACGCGCATTTTTCGGTCGTGCTGACCGATGCGCAATATGCTCATGTGCTGGCCCTGGTCGGCGAATGGGGGCCGGTGGGCGATTCCCACTATAATCTCAATCGGCGCAACTGCGTTCATTTCGTCGCCGAGGCCGGGCGGCGATCGGGGCTGACGGTGACCGAACCGAAGCGCCTGATGAAGAAGCCCCGGTCGTTTACCCGATCGATGGCGCAGGCGAATGTCGGGCGGGTAACGGTGATCGAGCTGCCGGCCAAGGCGTATCTGGCGACGATGACGCAACCGCCACCGCCGCCGGTCGAGGCCGCACCTGCTACCGTTTCAGGATATCCAGCGCCGCTGCCGTCAGCGCCTCGGTAGCGGTCGCGATCGTCGGGCCGGGGTCGGGTGCCCATGTCGGGCTGTGCAACGACGGCAGCGGCGCGCCACCCGACTGGCCGACGTCCCATTTCGCCTGCCGGACGCCGCCGACCCAGAAGATCGCGCTCTGAATCGATCGGTCGGCGAGGTAGTAGCGTCCGAAATCCTCGCCACCCATCGTGGCGGGCAGGTCGCGTACCCGGTCCTTGCCGAACCGTTCGGTGAACAGCGTGCCCAGCCGGCCGGTCAGCGGCGCGGTGTTGAACGTGGCGGGCGTATATTCGTCCTTCACCGTCACGGTCGGCATCCGCGTTTCGGGTACGCCCGCCGCGATCGCCTCGCCCCGTGCGATCCGGGCGATCCCGTCGAGCAGCAGCTTGCGACTGGCATCGGTATAGCTGCGGACGGTCAGCAGCAGGACGGCCTCGTCGGGGACGATATTGTGCTTGGTCCCAGCGCGGAAGCTGCCGACCGTGACCACGCCCGGCGTCTGCGGATCGAGTTCGCGCGACACCAGCGTCTGAAGCGCCCCGACGATGCGCGACGCCAGCACGATCGGGTCCTTCACGCTGGCGGGATAGGCGCCGTGCCCGCCGACGCCCTTCACCACGATATCGACCGAATCGACATTGGCGAAGGTGAACCCGTCATGCGTCGCGATCGTGCCGGCGGGCAGCGCCGCGCTGTCGTGGAACGCGATGGCGTGGGTCGGTTTGGGAAAGCGCGTGTAGAGGCCGTCGGCCAGCATCGCTTTCGCGCCCTTGCCGACCTCCTCGGCCGGTTGCGCGATCATCACCAGCGTACCCGACCAGTCGCGCTTCATCGCCGACAGGTTGCGCAAGGTGCCGACCCAGCTGGCCATGTGCAGGTCGTGGCCGCACGCGTGCATCACGCCGCTTTCGATCCCTTCCGCCGTCGTGGCGCGGACGGTGGAGGCATAGGGCAGGCCGGTCGCCTCAGTCACCGGCAGCCCGTCCATGTCGGTACGGATCAGCAGCACCGGCCCCGCGCCGTTCTTCAGCACCGCGACTACGCCAGTCCCGCCGACGCGTTCGGTAACGGTGAAGCCCGCCGCCCGCGCCGCGCCGGCAAGGGTCGCGGCGGTCTTCGTCTCCTGAAGGCTCAGTTCCGGGCGGGCATGCAGGTCGCGGTACAGCGTCAGCAGCGTCGGCAACGCGGCGGTCGTAGCGTCGCGCACCGGTTCGGCGGCGGCGGGAAGGGCGAGCGCGGTCGAGAGCGCGAGCAGCAGGGTGAAACGCATCGTCGTCTCCCGAAGGTGAAGTTGCGGGCATGGTGCGGTGCCCGACCCGTCCGCGCAAGTCCGGTGGCAGGAAGCAGGAGCGCCAGCACCGACAAGCCCCGCTTGGTTGACCTTATTCATACTGGATGAGTAGGAATAGCGCCGGAGGTTCGAATGAAACGTGCGATCGAAGCGCCGACGACGATATTGGCGGTCGCCATCCATGGCGGCTGGCTGATGCTGACCGCATGGCATGCGCTGGTGCCGACGCCGTTGCTGGTGCTGCTGGGCGGATGGTTCGTCGCGTGGCACGGATCGTTGCAGCATGAGACGATCCACGGTCATCCGACGCGGTGGCCATGGGTCAATGCGCTGGTCGGATCGGTGCCGCTGTCGCTGTGGCTGCCGTATCGCAGCTATCGCCGGACCCATATCGCGCATCATCGATCGCATGCGCCGACGCATCCGGCGCATGATCCCGAATCGCGCTATGTCGCCGCCGCGCACGGACTGCGCGGCATGATCGCCCGCGCGCGGCAGACGCTCGCCGGACAGATACTGATCGGCCCGCCGGTCGCGATCGTCGCGTTCCTGTATGCCGAGGCTCGGCGCTGGGTGCGCGATCCCCGGGCGGCGGCGCAGGAATGGTGGCCGCATCTGATCGGCATCGTGCTGGTCGTCGCATGGCTGCGCGCGGTCGACCTGTCGCTGCTGCGCTATGCGCTGTGCTTCGTGCTGCCGGGACAGGCATTGTCGCTGGTGCGCAGCTTCGCCGAACATCGGGCCGATGCCGCCGGGCCGTCGCGCGCGGCGACGGTGGTGTCGCGCGGGCCGCTGGCGCTGCTGTTCCTGAACAACAACCTTCACGCCGCGCACCATGCCGCGCCGGGGGCGGCGTGGTACACCCTGCCCGAGGTCGAACGGCAACGCGGGGCGGGGGGCGAGCCGCGCTATGCCGGATATCGCGACGTGGCCGCCCGCTTCGCGTTTCGCGCGCACGACCGGCCGGACCATCCGCATGGCTGAGCGGACCGCATGGCTGGGTATGTACGACCATCCGGGGCAGCGCGCGGCGAACGACCGCTGGTGGCTGGCGATCGCCGAAGGGCTACGCGCGCACGGCATTCGCGCACCGACGCTTTTGGCACGGCATCTGACGCCCGATCAGGCATGGTCGCATCCGGGGCTGCTGTTCGCCCAGATCTGCACCCGGCCGCTGGCGCTGCACCATGCCGGGTTGCGCGTGCTGGCGCACCCCGCCTATCGCGGAGCGACCGCGCCGGGGCTTCACCGTAGCCGGATCGTGGTGCGTGCCGATGATCCGGCGGCAACGCTGGCCGATCTGCGCGGACGGCGTGCGGCGATCAACGATGCCGGTTCGAACACCGGCATGGCGCTGTTGCGGGATGCCGTCGGCGGAACCGGATTCTTCGGCGAGGTGATCGCGACCGGATCGCACCGCGACAGTGCGCGCGCGGTCGCGGCGGGGCAGGCTGACGTGGCCGCGCTGGACGAGGTGAGCGCGGCGGCGTTCGAGCGGTTCGAGCCGGGATCGCTGGCGACGCTGCGCACGATCGCGTGGAGCACACCCGTCGCGACCCCCGCGTTCGTCGCCGGGCAAGGCGTTCCGATCGCGGAGGTCGCGGCGCTGCGCATCGCGCTGGAGGCGGCGATGGCGGATCCGGGGCTGACGGCCGTGCGCGACGTGCTGGGCATCGAGGCGCTGGTGCCACCGTCGCCGGGACTAATCGAGCGGATCGTGGCGGCGGAGCGGGCGACGACGGTGCGGCTGGTCTGATCGGGCAACGCGCTGGTTGGACGGAGCCGGGCTGCCATCCGCCGTCGTACCGTCGAGGTCTTCGCACCGGTTCGACAACGACGTTCCGACCGACCGCTGCCGTCTGACGCTAGCACCGGTGGCGGTGCCACCGTCAGTCGGCGGCGAGCACCGCTTCGGGTTGCAGGACGATGCTGCGCGCTGGCACGTCCTTCAGTAACCACACGTTGCCGCCGATCACGCTGCGGTCGCCGATCGTTACCCGGCCGAGGATCGTCGCCCCGGCATAGACGACCACATCGTCGCCGAGGATCGGATGGCGGGCCACCCGTTCTGCGAAGGGGCCGGCGTCGCCGCGCGGTTGCGAGCGACGCGGGGTGCGTGCGCCGAGCGTGACATGCTGGTACAGCCGCACGCGGGCACCGATCACGGCGGTCTCGCCGATCACCACGCCGGTGCCATGATCGATGAAGAATCCCGGCCCGATCGTCGCGCCGGGATGGATGTCGATCCCCGTGCGCTCATTGGCGATCTCCGACAGGATGCGCGCCACGATCGGCGCACCCAGCGCGTCGAGTTCGTGCGCCAGTCGGTGGTGCAGGATCGCTGTCGCGCCGGGATAGCAGATCAGGATCTCGTCCACGCTGCGGGCCGCCGGATCGCCGCGAAAGATCGCGGCCACGTCGGTATCGACCAGCGACCGGACGCGCGACAGCGTGCCGGCGAACAGGCGCACGATTTCCGCGACGCGACCGGCGGGAAACCCGATCGCCGATACGTCCTGCCAATAGGCGAATTCGTCGGCAATCGCGCCCTCCAGCAGCGCCAGCGCAGCCGAAAGGCGTTCGGACACGAACGCATCCTCTGCCGCTGCATCGCCGCGGAACGATCCGATCCGGCCGGGGAACAGCGCCTGCGCCAGCAAGGTGACGGCCTGCGCCAGATCGTCGCGCGACGGAAAGGCGACGGGCGGGCGGCGATTCGGCTGCGCCTGCCGCCAAGCCAGTCGTGCGGTCGCCAGCGCACGCGTGGCATGGTCGATCGCGCGGCGGCGATCCTCGTCGGGCACGGACATCGTACGGCTCCACCGGAACAAAAGGGCCGGACGACACGGATGCCGCCCGGCCGAGGCTACGCTTAGGGAGCTACCAAAGCGTCACGGATGCCACGGGCGCGTCGCCCGCAGCGAAAACTCAAAGCGCCGAGGCGTTGTCGCTGGCGTTCAGCGCCGGATCGGCGGCGTTCAGACCGGCGTCGTTCAGACCGGCGTCATTCAGCAGCGCGGCATCG
This sequence comes from Sphingomonas sp. CFBP 13720, assembly GCF_014842075.1. GTDB lineage: Bacteria > Pseudomonadota > Alphaproteobacteria > Sphingomonadales > Sphingomonadaceae > Sphingomonas. The sequence continues at coordinate 918,642 of NZ_JACYVA010000001.1, read as the reverse complement.
TTGGCGAGCAGCGCGTCGTTCGCCAGATAGCTGTCGTCGATCGCGGTCAGGTTCGATTCGGCGGCAAGGCTGTCGTTCGCGGTGACATTCTCGGTCGGCGTGGTGCCCGAGCATGCGGCGAGACCCAGCGTCGCGACGGCCACCAGCGGTAATAGCATGATCTTCTTCAAACCCGGTCTCCCCAAAAAAACGATGCGGGAGCTACAGGCCCGCCCGATCCGCCCCGATTGGCGGGTGAGGTCGATCCTACGCAGAGCGACGGGCGGCAGTATATTCCCATTACTTTAGTGGGGTATCGTTCTGCTTTACTACAGCCCTTCGCCGCCGACCCAGTGCGCGTTGGTGAGGGCGCGGGCGAGGCGCCATGCCTGTACGCGCAGGTCGGGGACCGCGACGACTTCCCACCATGCGCCACGCGTCATCGGACCGATCGCGTGGATGCGCGGCTGCGCGGTTCCGTCACGCCCGATCAATTGCGTCGCGGCATCGACGTCCAGTCCGAGGCGCAGAGGATCGGGCCGGGCGAGGCCGCGCGCCACCAGATCGCGCAGCAGCGGTTCGTTGCTGCGCAACAGGTCGCCCTGCGGTCCGGTGCAGTTGACGATGCGCGAGGCAGGGGGGCGATCGATCCGGTCGATGCCGCGTGCGCGCCACGCGACCGTGCCTTCGGGATCGATAGCGACCAGCTTGCCCGCCGCGAAGCGCAATTGCCCGCGATCCACCATCGTCGCGATACGTCCGGCGACCTGCGGCGACAGCCGGTGGCGGTGCACGTCCCACCATGGGCGCAGATGGCGCAGAAAGCGTGCGCGGGTCGCGGCATCCGCACCCGACCACAGCAATTGCGTGACCGGCCGCAATCCGTCGACCGCACCGCGCCACCCGCCGTCCGCCGCCGTGTTGCGTACCGCGCGCACCATCGCCGACAAAGCGCGTGCCGGTTTTTCGTCGCGCGGATGGGCAGGGGGCTGTCCATCGGCATGCGCGCGGGGCGACAGGCCGCGTCGCGACAACGCGACGATCGGCCCGCGATGCCCGGTCTGGTCCAGCGTCAGCGCAACGTCGATCGCGGTCAGTCCGGTGCCGAGCAGCACGACCGGCGCGTCGGCGGCAAGGCCCGTGGTCCAATCGCCCGACCACGGATCGGCAACATATTGCTCCTGCGACAGGGCGGCGGCATCGATCCCGGGTGGCGCATGCGGGGGCAGGTTACCAAGCGCCAGCACCACGCGATCGGCATCGATCGACCCACCGGCGAGTTTGATCGTAACGGCACTGGGACCAGGCCGGACGGCGACCACGTCGCCCGTACGGATCGCCAGCCGCGCCCCCGCCGTCTCGCGCGCGTCGTCCAGCAGGTCGCCGAGGTAGCGGCCATAGACCGCCCGTGCGACGAAACTGCCACCATCGCCCAGATCGCGCGCCGTCAGCCACCGGACGAAATGCTGCGGATCGTCCGGCAGCGCGCTCATATTGGCGGCGCGGACGTTCAGCAGGTGGCATTGACCGGCCGCCGAATAGGCAACGCCCCGTGCCAGCCGTTCGGGGACCCGCTCGATCAGCGTCACGCGCACGGCATCGTGGCGGACGAGGTTGATCGCCAGCAGGCTTCCCGAAAAGCCCCCGCCGACGATCACGACATGTTCCAAACGCATTGCCAGCCCCTTCGCGCGATAGACGCGATCGACCTAGCCGGTTGCGGACCGGCTGGGCAGGGCTTTGCGGTGGAGCGGATGCCGGCGATGCCGGTTCGTCGCGGGCGCATCGCCGCCGCCGGACACGGCTTCGCTGCGCCGGACGCGGCGGGAACGCCGGTCAGGCGGCCGAGGTGATTGCCGGGACCGAACGTGGCTTCGGCATCATGGTCCGCCGTACGCGTTCCGGGTCCATCAGCGTGCGCGAGGGGCGCCCGATCAGATATCCCTGGATGGCGGCGCATCCTTCGCGTGCGGCGATCGCCAGCTGTCCCGGTTCCTCGACCCCCTCCGCCAGCACGCGCATGTTCAGCGTGCGCCCCAGCGCGGCCACCGACCGCAGGATGGAAACCGCCTGTTCGTCATGTTCGATCTCCGCGACGAACGACGCATCCAGCTTGATGCAGTCGAACGGCACGGATCGCAGGACGTCGAGCGAGGAATAGCCGACACCGAAATCGTCGAGGGCGATGCCGATGCCCATTGCCTTCAGCGCCTGCAGTTGTTCCAGCGCGAAGCGGCGATCGTGGATGATCGCGCTTTCGGTCAGTTCCAGCGTCAGGCGTTCGGGGGACAGCCCGCTATTCTCCAGCGCCGTCCGGACGGTATCGACCAGTCCGGGGTCACCCAGATGTTTCGGCGACAGGTTGACCGAGATAACGTGCCGGTTCGGCCACAGTGCGGCTTCGAAACACGCCTGTTGCAGGATCCAGCGGCTGAGCGGGACGATCTCGCCGCTTTCTTCCGCCAGCGGGATGAAGGCGGTGGGCGGGATCATTCCCTTGGTCGGGTGTTTCCAGCGGACCAGCGCTTCGTAGCCGGTGATCTCGCCGGTCGCGACTGCCGCCTGTACCTGAAAATGAAGTTCGAACGCCTCGGTCTCGATCGCATCGCGCAGTTCGGCGACGAGCTCGCGGCGGTCGCGGGCGGCATCGTCCATCTGCGCATCGTAGAAGCACGGCTCGGGCGAATGCACCGATTTCGCCCGGTACATCGCAAGGTCGGCCTTGGCGAGCAGGGCGTCGGCATCGAACCCGTCATGCACCGCCAGCGCGACGCCCGTGTTGGCGCCGATCGCGGCGGTGAAGCGGTCGAACACGAACGGGGTGGCGAACACCGCGCGCAGCCGGTCAAGGAAGTCGGTAAGTTCCTCTGGCCGGTCGTAGGAGACTACTGCGGCGAATTCGTCGCCGCCCAGCCGCGCCACGCACTCCGCCGGTTTCACGATTGCCGCCAGCCGGGTGGCGAGCGCGATCAGCAACTGGTCGCCGGCATGATGGCCATAGGTGTCGTTGACGACCTTGAACCTCGACAGGTCCATCATGACGACCGCCATGCAGGCGCGACCGTCCTTCATCAGGAAACGCCGTTCCAGTTCTTCGTGGAAGCTCATCCGGTTCGGCAGGTCGGTCAACCCGTCGTGCAGCGCCATACGGCGCAAGCGGCGATAGGATTCGCCCTGCGTATGGCCGTCGATCAGCGCGCTGATCGCGGCACAGCCGACGATGATGAGCGACGCCATGGCGGTCGCGATGGCAAGTCCCGCCATCGTGAGGTCCGACAGTCCGTCGCCCAGCTTGACCACGGCGATATCCATGGCGGTCATGCCGGTGAAATGCAGCGCGGCGACGGCGAGGCTGAGTACCGACACCGCCTGCGTCCTGCGCCACGCGCGGGGGGTGGTCAGCAGATAGAAGGCGACGCCGCCGAGCGTGACCGAAAGCAATACGGACGCCGCGACATATCCCCATGCCCAGGTGACGATGCCGTCGACCCGATAGGCGGACATGCCGAAATAATGCATCAGCGCGATCGCCACGCCGACGATGGCACCACCCGCAAGGCCGCAACCGGTCCGCCGGTGCGCCGCGATGGCGAGACCGGGTGCCGCCAGCGCGATGGCGATCATCAGCGACAACAGCGTCATCAGCGGATCGAGCACGACCGGCGCCTGGGTACGGAACGCCATCATCGCCACGAAATGCGTCGCCCACACCGTCGTGCCGGTCGCGACCGCCGCCAGCATGATCCAGCCGAGGCGGATCTGGCCGCTGGCGGAGCGGATGCGCCCGAACAGCTGGATCGTCGCCGACGATCCGATGAGGCACACCAGCAGCGCCAGCGCGACGAGGCGCAGGTCGTGTTCCTGCGTGATGCACATCGCCACGCGCATCATGCGGCGTGTCCCCACAGATCGAGACGGTGTTCCAGTGCCATCGCCGCCTGACGGGCAAGGCCCAGCAGATACGCCTTCTGGTCGTGCGAGGCAGGCTGTCGCAGGACCGTATCGGCCACGCAGAGCGCGCCGACGTCGATCCCGTTCGACAGGCGCAGCGGCGCACCGATGTAATAGCGGATGTGCGGTTCTCCGACGACGCCGGGCAGCGCGGCGAAGCGCGGATCGTTCTGCGGATCGCAGCATTCGAGAACGCCGGGACGATCGAGCGCGAACCGGCAGAAGCCCTCGTCGCGGGGAAGACAGCCGGTGGGAAGCCCGTGACCGGCCTTCACCGTCTGTTCGCGCGCATGAATCAGCGACGCTGCCGCCATCGGCGCGACGAACGCGGCGGCGGCGGTATCGACGAAGCGTTCGAGGAACGGTGCGACCGACGGGCCGGGGGACGTCATCTGACGGATCGCCAGCGTGCGGCGACGTTCCCTGAACAGATTTCCGAACATCGGCTTCCCGTATCGTTCCAGCAAGGCTCCCGTCATGCACGCCGTATGCTAACGACTGCCTAACGCCTTGCGATCGTACGTCTTCGCCCAAAGTCTGCGTCCGCTGTGCGATGCGTCGTCCCTGACGGACGCCGCCCGACGACGGTACGGGTTTGCAGACCGGACGGTGCCGCGCGCGCATGAATGCGCAGGGTATCGTGGTAGCCGGCTGTTAAGGGGTGGATGCTAGACCTTGCCCGAACATGGGTGAGTACGGCCAATGACCAACGAAGATAGTATCGGCGTTCGGGCCATCCGGTTCCTCGACGCGCAAAAGCTGGACCATAGTCCCGAACATTATGCGTTCGCCCATCAATATCTTTCGGGCAGCGACCGGGCATTTTCGGATGCGGTCGATCGCGAGATCGAAGGTGGCGTACGACTGCGTCAGGCGGTGGTGCAGGCGTTGATGCCGCAGACCACATCGCCGGTCGTCGATGGCACGTTCGACCGGTTGACGACGCAGTTGCTCGACCTGCTGACGAAAGTCACACTGGCGACAGGCGGGTTGAACAAGGATCTGACGCGAACCGCCGCCGCGCTGGTATCGGGAGAGCCGCAAGAGGTGCGCAAGCTGGTCCTGTTCATGATCCGGCGCACCGCCGAGGCCGAAACGTCGCTGTCGGCGGCACTGCAACAGGCGCAGACGTTTCGCGATACGCTGAACGGCGTGCGGGAAGAAATCGGCCGCGATCCGCTGACGGGTCTGCCGGGAACCGAGTCGATGGCGCAGCGACTGGAGGCGAGCTTCAGGGCGGTCGGCAACTGCTCGATCGCGATCATCGAACTCGATCAGCTCGACGGGTTCGTCGCTATGCACGGACGGGCGATCGGCGACCGTGTGCTGAAGGCGGCGGCGCTGACGCTCAAGGACGCGTGCTCCCCCTATCAGGTCGGGCGGTGGGGCGAGGCTTCGTTCATGACGCTGATCGACGAACCCGATTTTGCGACGGGAGTCGCCAAACTCGAACTGGCCCGCGCCGACATGGCGGCACGGCAGCTCAGGCTGCGCGAAAACGACCTGCCGCTCGGGCGGATCACGCTGTCGGTCGGCGTGGCGACCACGCGCGGGCGATCGGCGAAGGATGTGACGAAGGCCGCCGCGCGGCTGTCGCGCAAGGCACAGCGGCAGGGCGGCAACCAGGTGCTGGCGGAAGCGCAACTGATCGGCATTCCGTCATAGTCATCCGCATCGCGGGTGGGCGGGCGGGCGCGGTCGACTTCGCGATCGCGGCGTGGCGACGCTACTCCACCGGTTCGCTCCCTGCGTTCGCCGTTTCCTTCCGCAGGACCGTCTTCAGGTTCATGAATTCGTGAAGGCCGAACGGTCCCAGTTCGCGCCCATGGCCGGAGCGTTTGATGCCGCCGAACGGCGCTTCGGGCGATGATGCGAGCATCTGGTTGATCGCGGTCATGCCGGCGGCGATGTCGCGGATGAAACGGCGCTGTTCCTGCGCATCATCGGTCCACACCGACGACCCCAGCCCGAACGGGATGTCGTTGGCGATGCGTATCGCGTCGTCGATGTCGGCGGCCCGGAACAGCATCGCGATCGGTCCGAAAATCTCCTCGTGCATCAACGGGCTGTCGAGTGGCACATCGGTCAGGATGCCGGCGGTAAGATACGCGCCGGGCAGGTCGGGCTTCTCCCCGCCGAACAGCAACGTCGCGCCCTGATGCCGTGCTTGATCGATCTGGTCGAGCACGGTGTCGCGCTGCGCGAAGCTGGACAACGGTCCCATGTCGGTGTCCGGGTCCATCGGGTCGCCTGCCTTCACCGCCTTCATCGCTGCCGAGAATTTCGTCAGGAAGGCGTCGTGGATGTCGGCATGGACGATCATCCGCTTCGCACAGATGCACGATTGCCCGCTATTCTGGATACGCGCCTGAACGGCGGCCTTCACCGCGGCGTCCAGATCGGCCGACGGCATCACGATGAACGGGTCGGAGCCGCCGAGTTCCAGCACGACCTTCTTCAGGTGGCGACCGGCCTGTTCCGCGACCGCGATGCCGGCACCTTCGCTGCCCGTCAGCGTGACCGCGACGACGCGGTCGTCGGCGATGATGTCCGCCACCGCGTCCGATTTGATCGCAAGGTTCTGGAACAGGCCCGCCGGTCCGCCCGCTTCCAGCACCATGTCCTCCATCAGGCCGGCCACGCCCTGCACGATGCTGGCATGTTTCAGCAGCGCGACGTTGCCGGCAAGGATCGCCGGGGCGAGGAACCGCACCGCCTGCCAATAGGGGAAGTTCCACGGCATGATCGCCAGCACCGGGCCCAGCGGCAACCAGTGCACCTCCGCCGTGCCCCCGCCGCCAAGCGTCTGCGACTGCGGTTCCAGCATCGCCGGTCCGTGTTCGGCATAGTGACGGAACGCAGCGATGCATTTGTCGACCTCCGCAATCGAGGAAGCATAGGTCTTGCCCATTTCCTCGGTCGCGACGCGGGCCAGCCGATCGCGGTTCGCGGCATAGCGATCGGCGATCCGGTCCAGCAATGCGGTACGATCCGCGATGTCCGTCGTGCGCCAATGGCCGAACGCGCCGACCGCCGCGTCCAGTCGCGCGTCGACCTGTGCCTTCGTCAGTTCGGGATAGGTCGCGATTTGTTGTCCCGTTGCCGGGTTGACGCTTTTGAACATGGCGGTCCTCGATATGGTGATCCGGGGTTCTGCAACGAAGCGGTGCCGGGTCGTCCTGCGTAGAACGCAACCGGTTCACTCGGGTTGCGGTTCACGCGGCCTGTCGATCGGCGCGCGTCGGGAAGGGGGCGCGCCGCAGTGGGATTCACCTTGGCCAACGATCGCGCCTGTCAGTGCCATCGCAAGTCAAGCTGTTGGTTCCGAGTTAGATTCGATCGGCACGACTGCGAAGAGTACGGAAAGACGTCGGGTTTCCAAAACGTATACGTCGGGTTGACCGGGTTATTAGGATGTTTCGTTTAGGAAACGAGCCACCGGAAACACAAGGTGTGCGTCTCCATGATGACCGACCCTATAGTACGCATCGACGATGGTGTCGACGAAGGACCGCTCGAACGGCTGTCCCGGTTCCGCGATGCGCTGAACACTTCGTTGTCACAATACCCATCCGTCGCGATTGATCTTTCAGAAGTACGCGATCCGGACATCCGCTTCGTGCAGATCATCGAAGCCGCGCGCATCCATGCGGCCGCGACCGGTGCCGACATCGCACTGGCCGGCCCGATCGATGCGGGCTTCGCACGGCTTCTCGAACGCGCCGGATTCATGACCGGCGCGCATCCATTCTGGTCGCAGGGAGCCACCATCCAATGACCGCATCCATTCTTACCGTCGACGACAGTGCCAGTCTGCGCATGGCGATCCGCATCGCGCTGACCGGCGCGGGCTATGCCGTGACCGAGGCCGGCGACGGCGTCGAAGGGCTGGCCAAGGCGGCCGCGACCCGGTTCGACATGATCGTCACCGATCTCAACATGCCCAACATGGACGGGCTGACGATGATCCGCGAACTGCGCAGCCAGCCCGCGCAGGCGGGTATCCCGATCATCTTCCTGACCACCGAATCCGACGCCGACATGAAGGCGCAGGCCAAGGCGGCGGGCGCGACCGGATGGCTGGTCAAGCCGTTCGTGCCCGACCAGCTGGTCAAGGTCGCACGCAAGGTGCTGGGCCGATGACCGCGAACGATCCGATCGCAGCCTTCCGCGTCGAAGCGGACGAACTGCTCGACCAGGTGGAGCAGGGGCTGCTCGATCTGGGGCATCGGCTGGACGACATGGACGTCGTCAACGCGGTGTTCCGGGGGCTGCACACGCTGAAAGGCTCGGGCGCGATGTTCGGCTTCGACGCGCTGGCCGGCTTCACCCATCATTGCGAAAGCGCCTTCGACCAGGTCCGCAAGGGCACCGTCCCCGCGACCGAGGAAATGGTGGCCGTCATCCTGTCGGCGGGCGATCACATGCGCGCGCTGGTCGCGGGCGATGCCCCCGCAGCGGTCGGCGACGAGATCCTCGTGCGGCTGGCACGGGCAGTCGATGCGGCCCGTGGCGGGCCGGTCGGACAAGCCGCCCCAACGGGCAGCGCGCGAGGATGGCAGCTGTCGTTCCGCCTGCCCGCCGACGCGATGGTCAACGGCACCAACCCGTTGATGCTGCTCGACGAACTGCGTGAGTTGGGCGATTGCACGATCGTCGCGCGGACCGACACGGTGCCGCCGCTCGACGACCTTGCCGTCGCCGAAATCCACCTTGGCTGGGATGTGACGCTGATCGGCGACATTTCGCGCGGGGATATCGAGGACGTCTTCATCTTCGTCATGGACGATATGACGCTGTCGATCGAGCCGATCGATGCGGCCGGCGCCGACGCGGTCGCCGACGCGCCTGCTCCCGTAGCGGAGGCGCCCGCCGCGGCGGTCGACGATCCGGTCGTTGCCCGCGGTGCGACGAAGCCGGCGGGCGAAAGCGTCCGCGTGCCCGCCGAGCGGCTCGATGCGCTGATGGACCGGGTCGGCGAACTGGTCATCGCGCAGAGTCGCCTGTCGCAATTGGCGCAGCAGGATGGCGGCGTGGCGATGCGCTCCATTTCCGAAGAGATCGAACGGCTTGCGGGCGAACTGCGCGATACGATGATGGTGCTGCGCATGGTGCCCGTATCCCAGTTGTTCGGTCGGTTCCGCCGGCTGATCCACGATCTGTCGCGCGACACTGGCAAGGCGATCGAACTGGTCACCGAAGGCGAGCATACCGAACTGGACAAGACCGTGATCGAACGGCTGTTCGATCCGCTGGTCCACCTGATCCGCAACAGTTGCGATCATGGTCTGGAGCCGGGCGAGCAACGGCTGGCCGGCGGCAAGCCCGAGGCCGGCACGGTGCTCCTGTCCGCGCATCAGGCCGGGGGCGAAGTGGTCATCACCATCCGCGACGACGGCCGGGGCATCGATCGGGCGCGGGTGGGCGCCAAGGCGGAGGCCAGCGGACTGATCGAGCCGGGGCAGCCGCTTGCCGATGGCGAACTGCTCCAGTTGATCTTCGCGCCGGGTTTCTCGACCGCTTCGGCGGTGACCAACCTGTCCGGGCGCGGCGTCGGCATGGACGTGGTCAAGCGTACGATCGAAAGCCTGCGCGGCACGATCGACATCGCCAGCGTCGAAGGCGCGGGATCGACGATCACGCTGCGTATTCCGCTGACGCTGGCGATCATCGAGGGGCTGCTGGTCCGGGTCGGCGAGGAAAGCTACGTCCTGCCGCTGACGGCGGTCGAGGAATGTCTCGAACTGACGACCGAGGACGACCAGCGATCGCGCGGGCAGAACCTCATCACGCTGCGCGACCGGCTGATTCCGTTCGTGCGGTTGCGTGAGATGTTCGCGACCGGCACCCCGCCCGATCCGTACCAGAAGATCGTCGTCATCTCGGTCGGGCAGGAACGGGTCGGCCTCGTCGTCGACCAGATCATCGGCAATCACCAGACGGTCATCAAGTCGCTGACCGCCCTGCACCGGAGCGTCACGTCCTTTGCGGGCGCGACCATTCTCGGCGACGGCAGCGTCGCCCTGATCCTCGACATCGGCCAGCTCGTCGCGGCGGCCCAACCCCGGGAGGAGCGGCCCCGTGCCGCTGCATGATATGACCGATCCCAACCCGTCACTCCCCCCGGCCGATACCGCGCTGGAAGTCCTGACCTTCGGCATGGGCGGCGAAACCTTCGCGCTCGATGCCGTGCTGGTCCGCGAGATCCTCGACATGGTGCCGCGCACCCCGGTTCCCGGCGCCGACGCGCTGGTCGGCCATGTCATCAACTTTCGCGGACGCGTCATCCCGCTGGCCGATCTGCGCCCGGCGTTCGGGATGGAGCGACAGGACGCGACGCCGGACAGCCGTATCATCGTGGTCGAACTGACGATCGACGACGAGCCGACGCTGATCGGCCTGACCACCGACAGCGTCGAGGAAGTCGCGACGTTCGACACCGCCACCTGCGAAGCGCCGCCGGCGATCGGAATGCGCTGGCCACGCGAACATGTCCGCGGCCTTTTCAAGCGGGACAACGGCATCGTCGTGCTGCCCGACCTGCATGCCTTGTTCCAAATGCTGGCCGCACGGGCCGGCGTTTCCACCATTCACTGATTTCCGAAGCCAGGGGGGCTTTTCAATGCGTGCAACGATCAAGATGAAACTGGGCGCGACGTTCGCGATCCTCGTATTGATGCTGGTCGCCGTCGTCGGCCTTAGCGTCAGCCGGATGGGCAGCCTGAACGCGGCGCTGACCGGCGTCGTCGAGGGTCCGGCTAGGCGGCTTAACATCGCCCAGACACTCGATGGCGATGCGGGCCGTGTGGTTCGCAACGAAAAGAACATCCTGATGACAGACGATCCCGTCCAGAATGCCGAGTTCAAGGCGCGGATGAGCAAGCAGCGCGCCAACGTGGATGCCAAGCTGGCCGAAGGTGCGAAGCTGGCCGTATCTCCCGAAGACAAGCAGTTGTGGGTCGACGCTCAGGCGAACTGGAACGCGTACAAGGTTCTGAACGAACGGGTCGTAGCGCTCGGCGAGCAGAACAAGAATGCGGAGGGCGTCGCGCTGTCGACCGGCGAGGCCCGGGACAAGGTGATGATGCTCAGCGCCACGATCGAAAAGCTCATTACCTTCTCTCAGGAGCAGATGGCGATCGCTTCGGCCGAGGCAACTGAGACGTACGATATGGCCCGGACGCTGCTGCTGGTCGTCGCTGGCATCGCAATGCTACTTGCCGTTGCCGGTGCGACGTGGGTTTCGCGGGTCGTCTCGGGCGGTCTTCGGCGGGTCGGTGCCGCGATCGACGCGGTGTCGATCGGCGATCTCGACAATCAGGTGATGGTCACCAGCAACGACGAGATCAAGGATCTGGTCGACACGGTCAACCGCATGACGGTGAACCTGCGCAAGTCGGCAGCGCTGGCGGAGACGATCGCGCGGGGTGACCTGAGCGTCGATTACCAGCCGTTGTCGGACAAGGACTCATTGGGCCACGCGCTGGTCAGCATGACCAATCGCCTGCGCAGCGTGATCGGCGACGCCACCCAGGCCGCACAGAATGTCGCGTCGGGCACGCAGCAACTGTCGTCGACGGCGGACCAGATGTCGCAGGGCGCGACCGAACAGGCCGCCGCCGCCGAGGAAGCGTCGGCGTCGATGGAACAGATGACCGCCAACATCAAACAGAATGCCGACAATGCGGCACAGACCGAAAAGATCGCGCGCCAGTCGTCGAAGGACGCCGAGGCCAGCGGCATCGCGGTCGACCGGGCCGTGGGCGCGATGCGCACCATCGCGCAGAAGATCGGCATCGTGCAGGAAATCGCCCGCCAGACCGATCTGCTCGCGCTGAACGCGGCGGTCGAGGCGGCACGGGCCGGCGAGCATGGCAAGGGCTTTGCGGTGGTCGCATCCGAAGTGCGCAAGCTGGCCGAACGCAGCCAGACGGCAGCCGCCGAGATCAGCGCGGTGTCGTCGGATACGGTGACCGCCGCGACCGAGGCGGGCGAGATGCTGTCCAAGCTGGTGCCCGACATTCGCCGCACGGCGGAACTGGTCAGCGAGATCAGCTCTGCGTGCCGCGAGCAGGACATCGGGTCGAGCCAGATCAACGAGGCGATCCAGCAGCTCGACAAGGTGACGCAGCAGAACGCATCGGCCTCCGAACAGATTTCCTCGACGTCCGAGGAACTGGCGGGGCAGGCGGAGGAACTGCAGGAAAACATCGCCTTCTTCCAGATCGAGGCGACCGACACCCGTGCCAAACCCGCCGCACGTCCGGCCGCACCGGTCGCGCGCAAGCCGGCACCGGCGAAGAAGGCGGTGACCAAGGCAGCCAAGCCGAAGGCGAAGGCCGGTTCGGTCGCCGACCAGCAGTCGCGGGCGCGTGGTTTCGCCATGGACCTGACGCAGGGCGGCCCGGACGCCGAAGACGCCGAATTCGGGCGCGCGGCATGACCCCGGCGGCCAATATCGAAGCGGTCGTGTTCAACCTGGGGGGCGAGACCTTCGCCCTCCCGGTGGGCACGGTCCGGGAAATCCTCGACTATCGCGAAGCTTTCCAGATGCCGCAGGGGCCGCGCTGGCTCGCCGGTCTGATCGACGTGCGTGGCGATGCCATTCCGATGATCGACCTGCGCGTCCGCCTCGGTCTGCCTGCCGCGACCGTCGGTCCCATGACCCGTATTCTGGTGGTGAGCGTCCAGTGCGACGAGCGCCTGCTGACGCTGGGCGTGATCGTCGACCGCGTGCTGGATGTCGCGACCTTCACAGCCGATGCGATCGAGACGACACCCGACATCGGGGTGCGCTGGCGATCGGATTACATCGACGGGATCGTGCGCAGCGGCGGCGGCTTCGTCGTCCTGCTCTCCCCCGCCCGCATCTTCGAAGCCGAAGACGGGGCGATCGATTTCTCCGCGCTCACGGCCGCCGCCTGACGGGCGGCGTGCCCGCGATATCAGCGCGCGCCCGACGTTGCGATCAACCTGTCCGCGCCACGCGCATGGGCACCGTCGTCACCTTATCTGCTGATTTTCTAAGTCTAGAGAGCCTTTATCCGATGCGTGCAACGATCAAAATGAAACTCGGGGCGACGTTTGCAGTCGTCCTGCTCCTTCTCGCAGTCGTCGTCGGCATAGGCGTGACTCGCCTTGCAACGTTGAACGGTGCGATGAGCGACCTGATCGATGGTCCCGTTACCGATATTGCCCGAGCGACCACGTTCAATGATGCGGTGACCTCGGCGATCGTCGGCGAGAAGAATCTCGCGATCACGAACGACCGACAGCAGATGGACCAGATACTCGCGGAGATGAAAAGCCAGCGCGCGCGCGGAGACGCGACGATCGACGAGGCGATCAAGAACACGACGGACCCCGAGGATCGGACGTCGTACGAGACGGCAAAGCAATATTGGGAAGACTATAAGGTCGTCAGCGATCGTGCCGTGGCGTTGGGGTTGCAGAACAAGACCGAAGAGGCCGGCGTCATCTCGCTGGGCGCAGCACGGCAGGCCAACCAGAAGGTAGGCGACCTGCTCGACAAGATCATCACCAAGCAGCAGGGCGAACTGAAGAAGGGCGATCAGGCCGGCGACGCGCTGTACGCCGAAGCGCGCATGACGCTTCTCGTCACGGCCGGTCTGGCGCTGCTGATCGCCGTGGGCGGTGCGATCTGGGTTTCGCGGATCGTCTCGCTCGGCCTGCGCCGGGTCGGCACCGCGATCGATGCCGTCGCGATCGGCGATCTCGACAACGAGATCACGGTCACCAGCAACGACGAGATCAAGGATCTGGTCGATACCGTCAACCGGATGACCGTCAACCTGCGCAAATCGGCGGCGCTGGCCGACACGATCGCGCAGGGCGACCTGACCGTCGACTACAAGCCGCTGTCGGACAGGGACAAGCTGGGCCACTCGTTCGTCTCGATGGTCAGCCGCCTGCGCGGCGTGCTGGGCGATGCCGGTGTCGCGGCACAGAATGTCGCGGCGGGCACACAGCAGCTGTCGTCGACCGCCGACCAGATGGCACAGGGCGCAACCGAGCAGGCCGCAGCCGCCGAGGAAGCATCGGCGTCGATGGAACAGATGACCGCCAACATCAAACAGAATGCCGACAACGCGGCGCAGACCGAAAAGATCGCGCGCCAGTCGTCGAAGGACGCCGAGGCCAGCGGCATCGCGGTCGACCGGGCCGTGGGCGCGATGCGCACCATCGCGCAGAAGATCGGCATCGTGCAGGAAATCGCCCGCCAGACCGATCTGCTCGCGCTGAACGCGGCGGTCGAGGCGGCACGGGCCGGCGAGCATGGCAAGGGCTTTGCGGTGGTCGCATCCGAAGTGCGCAAGCTGGCCGAACGCAGCCAGACGGCAGCCGCCGAGATCAGCGCGGTGTCGTCCGACACCGTGACGGCCGCGACCGAGGCGGGCGAGATGCTGTCCAAGCTGGTGCCCGACATTCGCCGCACGGCGGAACTGGTCAGCGAGATCAGCGCCGCGTGCCGCGAGCAGGATATCGGGTCGAGCCAGATCAATGAGGCGATCCAGCAGCTCGACAAGGTGACGCAGCAGAACGCATCGGCCTCCGAACAGATCTCCTCGACGTCCGAGGAACTGGCGGGGCAGGCGGAGGAACTGCAGGAAAACATCGCCTTCTTTCAGATCGAGGCGAGCGAAGCGCGGGTGAAACCGGCCGCACGTCCGGCAGCACCGGTCGCGCGCAAGCCGGCACCGGCGAAGAAGGCGGTGGCCAAGGCACCCAGACCGAAGGCGAAGGCCGGTTCGGTTGCCGACCAGCAGTCGCGGGCGCGTGGCTTCGCCATGGACCTGACGCAGGGCGGGCCGGATGCCGAAGACGCCGAATTCGGGCGCGCGGCATAGATCATGCCGTCCCGGGGAGGGCGAGACGCTCGCCCTCCCACCCATTTCCGAAGGGCGTTCCCATGAAATTGCAACAGGCGATCACGCTTGCGGCCTGCACCACCGCGATGGGTTCGGCGACTGCTGCCGTTGCGCAATCGACGGACGAAGTCCGGTCGCGACCGTTCGAAGTCGGCATCGTCTATAAAGGCGATGTCATGGGCGTCGATGCGGGGCGGGGCGGCCGCGATGTCACCTATCTCGACAATGTCGACCTGACTGTCGCGGCGGATATGGAACAAGCCATCGGCTGGGGCGGGGCGACGGCGTTTGTCGATCTGCTGAACAATTTCGGCGGTCGCCCCAATGATACGGCCGGGACGTTGCAGGGCGTGAACAATATCGAGGTCGGGGCACCGAACCTCTATCTGTATCAGGCATGGGTCCAGCAAGGCTTTGCCGATGGACGACTGACGGTGCTGGCCGGACGCTACGATATCAACAGCGAATTCTATTCCAACCCGGCCGCCGGGCAACTGATCGGTCCGGCGTTCGGCATGGGTTCGGAGCTTGCGTCGACCGGTCCGAACGGGCCGTCGATCTTTCCCCGTACCGAGCTTGCGGTGCGGGTGCGCTATGCCGGGACCCGCAACTATGGCCAATTCGCCGTCGTACGCGCGCCGCGCGGAACGGTCGACCAAGGCGGCAGGCGTACCGCGCTGTTCATCGCCGAAGCGGGGCGCCGGGGGCCGACCACCGTGTCGATCGGCGCATGGGCCTATTCACGCCACCAGCCTGAAATCGTTCCGCCAGGCGTTTCTGCCGGAACCGGCGAGGCCGTGTCGCGCGGTGCCTATGTGCTGATGGAACGGGATCTGTCCGGCGCACCCGATCGCCCAGGTTACTGGCGGGCGTTCGTGCGGGCCGGGGTGTCGGACGGTGCGACCACCCCGTTCGGGAACGGCGTGCAGCTGGGAATCTCTGGTCGGGGCATCATCCCGTCGCGTCCCGACAGCGGGATATCGATCGGCTACGCGATGGCGGGCCTCAGTCGCCGGTATCGCCGCGCGAACCCGGTGGGCGCGCCTGTGTTGGCTGCGTCGGAAAACGTCCTGGAATTGACCTATAATGACCGGGTGCTCCCGTTCCTGACCCTGCAACCGGATATCCAGTACGTCGCCCGACCGTCGGGGCTGCGGGATGCGAAGGGTGTCGTCGTCATGGGGTTGCGCGCTATTATCAACTGGGAAATGCCATGATCGCCCCCGTATCGCGCCTGTCCGAAGAACCGGACCGACTGGGCAAGGGTGATTTCGTCCGCCTTGCCGCGTTCATCTACGACATCGCCGGCATCAAGATGCCCGACGGCAAGCGCACGATGCTGGAGGGCCGGTTGCGCCGTCGTGTCCGCGCGACGGGTACGGGGACGATCGCGGAGTATTGCGAATGGTTTTTCGAAGACGGTCATCGGGACGGTGAACTGGTCCACCTGTTGAACGCGGTAACCACGAACAAGACCGATTTCTTTCGCGAACCGCGCCATTTCGACTATCTGCGGGACGCTGTCCTGCCGACCGTGCGCGACGGGGGACGACGCAAGATCCGCGCATAGAGCGCGGCGTGTTCGACCGGTGCCGAACCCTATACGATGGCGATGGTCATCGACGGCTTCGCCGCGCAACATGGCGGGCCGGACTATACGATCCTTGCCACCGATCTGGACACCGAAGTGCTGGAGGTGGCGCAGCGTGGCATCTATCCCGCCGAAATGGTCGCACCCGTACCGCCCGTGATACGCCAGCGTTATGTGCTGGCGGCGAAGGCGGCGAAACGCAACGACGTTCGCATCGTACCGGCGTTGCAGGCGGCGGTCAGCTTTGCCCGGCATAACCTGATCGACGACCGCTATGACATCGGGGAACCGATGGACCTGATCTTCTGCCGTAACGTGCTGATCTATTTCGACCGGCCGACACAGGAACAGGTCGTTCGCCGGCTGGTCGATTGCCTGCAGCCCGGCGGATACCTGTTCCTCGGCCATTCGGAATCGATCGCCGGTATCGATCTTCCTCTCACATCGGTGGCCAACACCGTGTTCCAGCGGACATAGTGCCCATGAAGAAAGTCCGCGTTCTCATCATCGACGACAGCGCCAGCGTGCGGCAGGCGATGACCGCCATCCTGTCCGCCGATCCGGGGATCGAGGTCATCGCCGCCGCGGCGGACCCGTTCGCCGCCGCCCGCTATATCCAGAACGAATTGCCCGACGTCATCACGCTGGATGTGGAAATGCCCCGGATGGACGGCATCACATTCCTGCGCCGGCTGATGGTCCAGTGCCCGGTGCCGGTCGTGATGTGTTCCTCGCTGGTCGAGGACGGATCGGAAACCCTGCTCCAGGCGCTGGAAGCCGGTGCCGTCGACATCATCCTGAAACCGAAGATGGGTGTCGCGAGCCATCTGGCCGACGCGCATCTGCACATCTGTGAAACGGTGAAGGGTGCGGCGCAGGCCCGGCTGGGCGCGCGGCGATCGGCGGCGAACGACCCGCCCAAAAAGCTGACGGCCGATGCAGTACTGCCCCCGCCCACCGGCAGGGCAATGAGCCGCACCACCGAAATGGTGGTGTGCATCGGCGCGTCGACCGGCGGGACCGAGGCATTGCGCGAGGTGCTGGTGGCGCTGCCCGCCAATTCGCCGGGGATCGTCATCGTCCAGCACATGCCGGAAAGCTTCACCAAGGCGTTCGCCAAGCGGCTGAACACGTTGTGCGAGGTCGACGTGAAGGAAGCGGAGGACGGCGACACCGTGATGCGCGGCCACGTCCTGATCGCCCCCGGCGGGCTGCGCCACACGATGCTGGAGCGGCAGGGCGCACGCTATGTCGTCGCGGTGAAGGAGGGGCCGCTGGTGTCGCGCCATCGCCCGTCGGTCGACGTGCTGTTCCGGTCGGCGGCGCGCAACGCCGGTGCCAACGCGGTCGGTATCATCATGACCGGCATGGGGGATGACGGCGCCCGGGGGCTGCTGGAGATGAAGCAGGCCGGCGCGCGGACGATTGCCCAGGACGAAGCCACGTCGGTGGTCTTCGGCATGCCCAAGGAAGCCATCGCCCGTGGTGCGGCGGATCGCATCGCGCCGCTCGACGCCATCGCACGCGAACTGCTCCACGCGGCGGCCAGATAATCAGAACAGACGGGACGGACCGATGTTTTTAGAAAAAGTCGACACGACCAACGCGACCGTCGCGACCGAATGTCCGGTTCGCGGGGAACTCGCGCCGCTCGCTTCCAGCCTGGATGCCCGTTTCCTGCGCGCCGGCACCACGCTGGCAAGCGCGGTGGAGATGATCGGCCGGGTCATCGGCGGGCTGGACGGGGTCGCGGCGGCACTGGACGAGAAGACCGCCGGGGTCGCGGTGGCCGATCTTCGCCACGTTGCGCAGGAATTGATGGCCCTGCCGATCCGGCAATCCGAACGCGCCGAACGCATGGCGAGCGTCGTTTCGATCGCCCAGGCGCTGAACGAACATGTCATGCAGATGTATCGGGCGCTGCGCTTTCTCAACATCTACAGCATGAACATCAAGATCGCGGCCCCCGGCGAGGATCAGTTCGTCGGGTTCGTCGAGGACATGACGATCAAGCTGAATTCCGCCGAGCAGCAGCTGAACGGCTTCCTTGCCCAGTTGAAGACGTTGACCGCGTCGGTCGCCGAAGTGCGGCAGGCCGACCGGTCGCTGGCCGCCGAAGGTGCGAAGGTGGTTTCGGTCGTTCCCGCCCAACTGGCGAAGGATGCCGGCGAACTGTCCGGCTATCTCGCGAAGGTCGCCACGCTCGCCGGCAAGGTGGCCGCCATCGCGCGGAGCGTGCAGGGTAAGGTCGCCGTGGTACTCGGCGCGCTGCAGGTGGGGGACAGCACCCGGCAGCGGCTGGAACATGTCGTCACCGCACTGGATCTGGTCGACGCCCATTTTGAAGACGGCGTGCCCGACCCCGCGGTGTGCGGTCACATCGACCGGCTTCTGGCGGCGCAGCTCGCCGCGACCGCCGATGATTTCGGGCGTGAAGCCGGCGCGATGCTGAAGTCGCTTTCGGACCTTACGCCCGATATCGACATGCTTCGCGAACTGATCGTCGAGCAGGACGATGGCGGGGGCGGCGTGTTCCTGACCCGGCTGGATCAGGGGGTCAGCGATATCGAGCGTGTCACAGGGACGCTGCGCGACGCGAACCGCCGTTCGGAAGCCATGGTCGGGGTCATCGCCGACACGGCGGCGGCGTTGTCCGCACGGTTGGTCAACATCCGTAAGATCCGCGCCAACGTACAGGTCATCGCGACCAACACCGGCGTGCTGTCATGGCGGATGGGGCCGCAGGGCAAAGCGGTGTCGGTGATCGCGGCGGAAGTCGACGGCTGTGCATCGCGGCTGGCTGCCATCACCGGCAGCGTGGCGGAAACCATCGGCGACCTTACCGGTATCGAAACCGAGTTGCGCGGGAACGCGACCGGCGACGACGAGGGCCGCCGCGACATGGGCGAAACCCTGGCCGGAGCGCTGACCATCATCCGTCAGGCGTGCCAGCGGACCGAACAGGTCAACGTGGAGGGTGGCGACGATGTACGGAACCTCGCCGATATGCTGATCCAGACGGGGAACCAGTTGCAGGCCGAACTCGCGATCGTCGCCGTCCTGCGGGCCATGGCGGAAACGTTGGAACATCGCCTTCCCGAGGCGGAGCCCGATGACGCCGCGACGGAATCGCTCATCGTACTGCTGGCCCGGATCGCCAGCCTTTATACGATGGCGCAGGAGCGCACTGTCCATGCCCGGTTCCTGCTTCCGTCCATGATTGCTGCTGCAGCGATGACAGCCGTCGTGGAAGAGGAAGAAGATGACGACGGTCTGTTCTGACGCCGGTGTGACGATCCGGCATCGCACAGCATGCGTCTCGCGGTGCCGCTGACGACGTACGATCCGTTCCGGTGCGGTCGATCAAGCGGGAGGAACGCGCGCGGCCGGATCGAAGGTTGCGTCCGGGAAAGTGGCGGGGTGGTGGAGCTGAGGGGAATCGAACCCCTGACCTCTGCAGTGCGATTGCAGCGCTCTCCCATCTGAGCTACAGCCCCGCCCCTCGTCCCGGCACGGCCGGGGCCGTCGCTGTAGCGACCCTCAAACACGGATGCAACGGGGTCCATTACCCTCCGTTCGTGAAAAATCGGCGCCGCTGCCTGTCCCCGGCTTGATGCAGTTTATCGCAAGTCGGTCACCCCGCTGGAACCAACCGCCCCTGCATCGTTTTCAGTGGTACGACGTCGCAAGTAAATTGCTGCGCCGCAACCATGATGTTGAAATGCAGGAGACTCCGATGGGGTATGATCGCTACGGACGGCCCGACCAATCCTCGCGCGATACCGAGTATCGCGACCGGGATCGCAGCCGGACCAATGACTATCGTTCCGACCGCGACTATGGCAACAGCAGTGGAAGTGGCGAGTCGCGGCGTTACGGTGTAAATTCTTCGCGTGACGACGATCGCGGCGGACGTGAATATTATGGCGGTGCGCGCGGCGGGTACGGTAACGACCGGTCGGAATATGGCGCGGATCGCAACCGGTCCGATTATGGCGACCGGAACGATCGCGGTGGTCGCGGCTATGGGCGGGAAGAGAACCGCTTTGGTCGCGATGAAGGCAGCTATGGGCGCGGCGCACCGTATCGCGGCAGCTATGCCAGCGACGGTCACCGCTTTACCGAACATAACGACCGTGAACAGCGGCGCGATACGCGATCGGACGAGCGGTACGACGCCGATGATCGTGGCTTCCTTGCCCGTGCGGGCGACGAGGTCCGGTCGTGGTTCGGCGACGATGAGGCAGAGCGTCGTCGCGAACGCGATCAGCGCTATGACGAGCAGATGGCACGCTATGACGAACGGTCTAGCGATCATGCCTATCGGTCGTGGCGCGATACGCAGGTCGGCGCGTTCGACCGCGATTATGACGAGTACCGGCAGGAAAATGCGAGCAAGTTCCAGAACGAGTTCGCAGCCTTTCGTACCGAGCGGCAGGGGCAGCGCGACAGCCTGACCCGCGTATCCGAACATATGGAAGTCTTGGGTTCGGACGGCGAGCATGTCGGTACGGTCGACAAGGTGCGTGGTGATCGCATCATCCTGACCAAGAACGACGTCGATGCCGGTGGCCACCATCATTCGATCCCGTCACGCTGGGTCGATTCGGTCGATGACAAGGTCAAGCTGCGCAAGACTGCCGCCGAAGCGCAGCAGGCATGGCGCGACGAGGATCAGGGTCAGGCGATGTTCGGCAACCAGCAGGGCAACCGCCAGAACCAATATGGTCAGGACCGGTTCGGCCAGCAGGACCGCACGTCGCAGGGTTCGTCGACCACGACCGGTCAGGCACTGAATGCCGGCACGTCGACCACGGCCGGAACCGGCGTGAGCGGCACTGGCGAGAACAGCACGAACCTCAACCGGAGCTTTCCGGGAACCTATTGATCGGTTCTGATGATCGTAATGCGAAAGGCCCGGGTTTCCCGGGCCTTTCTGCTATTCGGACCAAGCAAGCGCTGCCGTATTACGACGGAATCTTGACGGACCCGAAGCGCTGCTACCGCAACTTGGCGATTTTCAGTCCGTCTTCCTTGGCGCGGTCCTTGATCGATTCCTCGCTGCGGGTCAGCGCTTTCGCCAACGCCTTCAACGCCATGCCCTTGGCGGCGAGCTGATGCAGCTTCTGGATTTCGTCCTGTCGCCACGGCTGGCGATGACGTTCGAATTTTTCGGCCATGATGAACTCCTTACGCGGTACGTTTCAGCCGTACCAGCGCCGCGTCGAGCGACTGGAGGAAGCGCGATCGATCGGCCTTCGTGAACGGGGCAGGGCCGCCAAGCTGTTCGCCACCTGCGCGCAGATCGGCCATGATCGCCCGTGTGGCGATCGCGCCGCCGATCGAGGCACCGGTAAACAGCTTGCCGGTCGGCGCGATCACGCTCGCCCCCGATTTGATGCAGCGATCGGCCAGCAGGATATCGGCGGTCACGACGACGCTGCGTGCATCGGCGGCTTCCGCGATCCAATCGTCGGCGGCGTCGAACCCGTCCGACACGACGATCCGTTCGATCCATGCCAGCGGCGGTACGCGCAGGTGACTGTTGCTGACGATTGCGACCGACGCTCCATGGCGTTCGGCGACGCGGTAAACCTCATCCTTTACCGGGCAGGCATCGGCGTCGACGAGGACACGGATCATGCTTCGATCGCGCGGGTGTCGATCACCTCGATCGCGTCGCGCTTGCTCGCGAAATCGCCGGTTTCGCCCGCCATCAATCCGGTCAGGGCGACGGCGAGCGGCGCGGTGAAGGCTACGCGCCCCGCGGCCGGATCAGCCTCGTCGCTGCCGACCAGTTCGATCGTCCGTTCCTGTCCGTTGAGACGATAGGTAACGCGCGATCCGAACGCGACCTCGTCGGTCGGCACCGGCGCGATCTCGGCGGTGGAATGCCGAGTCCGCCAATAGCGCAGGTCGCGTTTCAGCGCGACCTGACGTTCGGCATCGCGCTCCGCCGCCAGTTCGGCTTCCAGCCGTTCGACTTCGGCCGCCATCGCCGCCAGCCCGCGGTGTGTCACCAGATTGGGGCCGGGCGGCAGCGGCAGTTCGAACCGGGGCTCCTTGTGTTCGTCGTCATCCTCGCGACGGAAGGCGACGCTCATCAGATCGCGCCCGAAAACGTGTCGCAAGCGGTCGGATTGCCCGACTCCAGCCCGCGCCGCAGCCACGCCATGCGCTGGGCCGACGTGCCGTGGGTAAAGCTTTCGGGCGAGGCATTGTTGCCCTGCAACGTGTCGTCGCCGATCGCTTCCGCTGCGCGCAGACCTTCTTCCAGATCGCCGGGTTCGAGCCGGTTGCGATTGCGTGCCGCCCAGACGCCGGCATAGCAATCGGCCTGCAATTCCAGACGGACCGACTGCGCATTGCCTTCGGCCTTCGATCCCGTCTGCTGCGCGCGGCTGACGCGGTCGGTCGCACCGGTCAGCTTCTGGATATGATGACCCACTTCATGAGCGATGACATAGGCCTGCGCGAAATCGCCAGCCGCGCCGAAACGCTGCGACAGTTCACGGAAGAAGGTGGTGTCGAGATACACGCCCTGATCCGACGGGCAATAGAACGGCCCCATCGCCGACTGCGCCGCGCCGCAGCCCGACTGCGCGCCGCCCTGATAGAAGCTGAGCGTCGGCGCGGGATAGGTCTGTCCCTGTTCGCGGAAGATCGTGCCCCATGTCTGTTCGGTGGACGCCAGCACGCGGCACGAGAACAGTTCCTCCGCCGTATCGCAGGGTACGTTGCCCTTTGCCGATCCCTGCTGGCTGGTCGGTGCCTGACTGCCGCCGCCGAACATGCCGCCACCGCCCGAGAACATCAGGAACGCTACCGCGACGATCGCAAGGATGCCGATGGTCCCGCAGCCCAGCCCGCGCCCGAGAAGCAATGGCAGGAACCCCAGCAGGTTCAGGCCGCCGCCACCGCCGCCGCCCGAACCAAGGTCGCGCACGTTGCTGGATGGATCGAGATCGTCGAGGCGCATGGGCGGCGGTCCGTTCGTTAGAGATGCGTATTGAAATGCGCGAGCTAAGCGGTCCGTTGCAACCCAACTGCATGAAATCGGTTGTACGGCCGTTGAACCCGATCCCGAGAACGCGCAAGGTGCCGACGATGGCCGAAGCCGACCCCCGTCCGCCCCGTATGTCCCCGCCCGGACTGCCCCTTCCCGATTGTGTCGCGCTGGTCCTGCAGGGCGGTGGTGCGCTGGGCAGTTATCAGGCCGGGGTGGTCGAGCGACTGGCCGAATCGGGTATCGAGGTCGACTGGGTAGCGGGTATCTCGATCGGTGCGATCAATGCCGCAATCTTCGCCGGCAACCCGCCCGAACGCCGCGTGGAACGGTTGCGGACGTTCTGGGAATCGGCGGCGGCCGGGTTGCCGTGGTTCCCGATCCTGCCCGACGACCAGATTCGCGAATGGGTGCATGAATGGTCCGCCAGTGTCGTGTTGGCGACCGGCGTACCCGGTTTCTTCCGTCCGCGTTTCACGCCGCCGCAATTCGCCACCCCGGGCAGCGCCGCAGCACTTAGCTATTACGATACGACTCCGTTGCGCGAGACGCTGGACGCGCTGGTCGACTGGGATCTGGTCAATGACGGACCGGTGCGGCTTTCGGTCGGCGCGGTCGATATCGAAAGCGGCAATTTCGTCTATTTCGACACCGCACGCGAACGGATCGACGCGCGGCATATCATGGCATCGGGTGCCTTGCCGCCGGGCCTGCCGCCGGTCGAGATCGACGGGCGCTGGTATTGGGACGGCGGGCTGGTGTCGAACACCCCGCTGACGCACATCCTCGATCATCAGCGCTGCCCGATGCTGGTGTTCCAGGTCGATCTGTTCCCGGCGGAAGCGACGATGCCGCGTACCATCGGCGACGTGGTGGCGCGCGAAAAGGAAATCCGCTTCTCCAGCCGTACGCGGCAAGTGACGGCGGAGCGGTTGCGGCTGCGGCAGGAGCGCGAACTGATCCGGCGGCTGGTGGCGCGTCTTCCCGAAGAATTGCGCGACGATGCCGACGTCCGTGCGCTGGAGGTGCTGGCCGACGAATATCCGTTGAGCGTGGTCCACCTGATCTACCGCGCCAATGCGTGGGAAGGCGGCGCGCGCGATTACGAATTCTCCGCGCGGACGATGGCCGAACATTGGCACGCCGGGCGCACCGCGATCGCGGAGACGATGGCGAACGCGCAGGTCGTTGCCGCCAACATCATCGACGGTCGTTCCGCCGCGTTCGATCTGACCCCGCACCCCCGTAAACGCGAAGGATAAGCGATGTTCCTGAAGGGCAAGACCGCGATCGTCACCGGCTCCACCTCCGGCATCGGCCTCGCCTATGCCAAGGCGTTCGCCGCCGAGGGCGCGACCGTAGTCATCAACGGTTTCGGCGACCGGGATGCGATCGAAACCGAACGTGCCGCGCTGGCCGCGACCAGCGGCGCCGAGGCACGCTACGATGCCGCCGACATGACGAAGCCCGACCAGATCGCGGCGATGGTCGATCGGACGGCGGCGGAGTTCGGATCGGTCGACATCATCGTCAACAATGCGGGTATCCAGCATGTCGCGAAGATCGAGGAATTCCCGATCGAAAAGTGGGATGCCATCATCGCGATCAACCTGTCGTCGGCATTTCACATGATCCGTGCCGCCGTCCCGCATATGAAGCGCGCGAACTGGGGCCGGATCATCAACACCGCTTCGGCGCACAGTCTGGTCGCCAGTCCCAACAAATCGGCCTATGTTACCGCCAAGCACGGGCTGGCCGGGCTGACCAAGACCGTCGCGCTGGAAACCGCGACGTTCGGCATCACCGCCAACTGCATCTCGCCCGGCTATGTCTGGACGCCGCTGGTCGAAAGCCAGATCCCCGATACGATGGCGTCGCGCGGCCTGACCCGCGATCAGGTCATCAACGACGTGCTGCTGGATGCGCAGCCGACCAAGGAATTCGTGACCGCCGAACAGGTCGCATCGCTGGCGCTGTATCTGTGCCGGGACGAGGCGAAGGCGATTACCGGTGCGAACCTTTCGATCGATGGCGGCTGGACTGCGGCGTGACACATCAGATCGCGATGACCGGCGTGGCAGCAAGATGAAGATCGGGGCAGCGATCGTCGCGATGGCCATGGCCGGGTGCGCCGGAACGCCGTCGGCCACATCGTTCGCATCGGCGGCGCCCCGCGCGGCGGACGACTGGCGCCGGGTGGCGACCCCGGCGGATCGCGACCGGTTGCGGCGTTGGCGCGACGCTTGGGTCGCCGCCTTGCCGCGTGCGCGCGCGGCCGACCCGGCCGGGGTGGCGGCAGAGGGTGCGTTGTTCGATTCCGATCGCACGCTGCCCGGCGCGCCGCCATCGGGCCGCTATCGCTGTCGAGTGTTCAAACTGGGGGCCAAAGGCACGGCGACAGGCGAGTTCACGTCCTATCCTGCGTTCGATTGCCGTATCGACGACGAGGGACGGGTGCGCAGCTTCTACAAGCTGACCGGATCGCAGCGTCCGGTGGGCCTGTTGTTCCCCGATGGCGAGCGCGAGGTATTCCTAGGCACGCTCACGCTGGGCGACGAGCGCACGGCGTTGCAATACGGGCAGGACGGCGAACGCGACATGGTGGGCATGATGGAGCGGGTCGGCGACCGCCGATGGCGGCTGGTGCTGCCTTGGCCCCGTTTCGAATCGCTGCTGGACGTGGTCGAATTGGTGCCCGCCGAATGAAGCGTCCCGCCCCCTTCCCGACAAGGAAGGGGGCGGGACCGTTTCACCGCGCCGGGGCGGCGGCCGGAACCGCTGCCGGAGCCGGCGCTGCACCGGGGACCGGCGCCGGCGCGCACGGTGCGCCCGCACGTGGCCCGCGCGGACCGTCCGGTCCTTCGCGGCCGGGGCCGCCCGGTCCGCGCTTGTCATGGCGCGGCCCACGGCCGACCGGCGTTACCTTGCCCGCCGGATCGATCAGATACGACGCGCGCAACTGCCCGTCGTCGAAGCGGCCCTGTACGGCCAGTGTCGCGCCCTTGGTCGGCACGGCATCGCGCCCTGCGTCGACCATCGTCCGCCCGCTGGCATCCTGCAACACGAAGCGGTCGCCATAGACTTCGGCGACGCGGCCCTTCACCGTGACCACGCCGTCGCCCGCTGCCAGCCGCGCGACCGGGGTCGCCACCGTCGGGGCCAGTTCGACCGCCGGCCGCGTCAGCGACACCGCGCCCGCGCCGCCTGCTGCGCCCAGCGCCAGACCCAGCGCGGTGCCGAGGCCGACCTTGCCCATTCCCGAAAATCCGAATTTCGCCATGGTAGTTGCTCCTTCTTGGTTCGATGACGAGGCTTTAGACCGGGCCGGCCCGCTGCCCGCTGAACCCGCCGGTTCAGTTTCGGTTTAGGCGCGGGCGATAGCGGAGGGTTCATGCGTATCCTGCTCGTCGAGGACGATCCCGACCTCGGCCCCGCCATTGCCCGCGCGCTGCGTGCAGAACATTGCGCGGTCGACTTGATCGCCAGCGGGATCGACGCGCAGCATCTGGGCGACACCGAACGCTATGATGCCGCCGTGCTCGACCTAGGGCTGCCCGATCGCGAAGGCGCGGCGGTCCTGCGCGGATGGCGCGATGCCGGCCGTACGTTGCCCGTACTGATCCTGACCGCACGCGACGGATGGTCGGACAAGGTGGCGGGGTTCAAGGCGGGCGCGGACGATTTCCTGACCAAGCCGTTCCGTATCGAGGAACTGACGATGCGGTTGCGCGCGCTGGTCCGTCGCGCCGCCGGCCATGGCGCGACGCGGCTGACCTGTGGTCCGCTGGCGTTCGAAAGCCAGACCGGCGTGTTCGAACTCGACGGACTGCCGTTGCGACTGACCGCGCTGGAATGGCGGGTGCTGTCGGCGCTGATGCTGGCGAAGGAGGTCGTGATCGAGCGGCTCGACCTGATGGAACGTGTCTATGAAGGGGACGCCGACGTCGATTCGAACAGTCTCGAAGTCATCATCGGCCGGTTGCGCAAAAAAGTCGGCGCGACGCTGATCGAAACCGTGCGCGGGCGGGGATACCGGCTGACCGGCGCATGAGGATGCCGCGATCGATCCATGGGCGGATGCTGGCGCTGTCGGCGGTGACGACCCTGGTCGCGCTGATCGTCGCGTTCATGGTGTTGGGCGGGGTACTGGGCCGGTTCGCCACCGATAATGTCGACCGGCGACTGAACGACCGGTTGCGGCTGATGGGCGCGCTGGTCCGCACCGACGGGACGATCGATCGCGCGCTGCTCGACCGGCCGAACGTGGAAACCGCGTTCGCCGCCGATGCCGCGTGGCGGATCGATGCGCCGGGTGGTTCGATCGAGGGCGCGGCGTTGCCTGGACTAGCCGTCCGGGGCGACGGGCGCGCGAACCTGCCGTTTGGCCCGATCGGGCGATCGCGGCACCGGCGGGGTCCGGCGTTACGGGACGGGCCGACACCGTTCGAGGCGCAGTTGCGCGATGGCACCCGCGTCCATGGTCTCAGCGAAACGATCCGAAGCGAGGCCGGACCGGTGCGGATCGCGGTCGCGGTGCCGCGATGGCAGATCGATGCGCCGCTGCGCGGTGCGATGTGGCCGTTGATCGCGATGCTGGCCGCCGTTGCCGCGCTTCTCACGACGGCGACGCTGGTCCAGTTGCGGATCGGCCTGCGCCCGTTGCGCGCGCTGCGCGACCGGACGGCGGACATCCGCACCGGCCGGGCGCGCGACGTGCCCGAGGGCCAGCCCGACGAACTGCGTCCGCTGGCGATCGAACTCAACGCGCTGGTTCGGGACAATAACGCAGCGCTGGCGACTGCGCGCGCATCGGCGGCCAATCTGGCGCATGCGCTCAAGACGCCGGTGGCGACGCTGGCGCTGGATCTTGCGGGCGATCCGCGTGCGCGACAGGTGGCACGGATCGACGCGACGATCCGGCATCACCTGTCGCGTGCCCGCAATGCGACGGTCGACCGGCGCAGTTTCACGCCGCTGCGCCCCGCGATCGACGATCTCGTCGCGACGGTCGGGGCACTGCATCGCGGATCGGGAATCGCGATCGTCGCCGCCGACCTGCCCGATATGGCCGTGGCGATCGACGCGGCGGACCTGACCGAGCTTGCCGGCAATCTGATCGACAACGCCGCGCGCCACGCGCGTTCGATCGTACGCGTTTCGGCGGAGCGGGCCGACGGAACCGTCACGCTGTCGATCTCCGACGACGGCCCCGGTATTCCGCTGGTCGATCGCGCGCGTGCGACCGCGCCGGGCGTCCGGCTGGACGAACGCGGCGACGGCCACGGCTTCGGGCTTTCCATCGCCCGCGATCTGGCTGCGCTGTACGGCAGCGCGCTGACGCTGGACGAAGCCCCCGGTGGCGGACTGCTCGCCAGCGTCACGCTGCCGGTCGCCGCGTCAGGGTAGCTGGAACGCGATCGTCAATTTGTTGGCGATGCACGCGACGTTGCCGTCGGGGCGATAGCTGCTCTGGAACCGGACGTCCTTCGCCATGCGGCTGGCAGCATCGCCGAACACGAACGGCGGGTAGGCGGCGATCGTCCGCGGCGCTACCGTCCGACCATCGGGCGCGATGTCGAACTCGGTCTGTGCCCAGCCTTCGAAGCCCATCTGCAACGCTTCCTGCGGAAAGTCGCTGGACGACGCGCCGAGCCGCTTCACCACCGGCTTCGGTGCGATCAGCGCGCATTGATCGCCGGTCAGCCCCGTACGATCGAAACTGGCACGTGCCGCATCGACCTGTCCCTGCGCCGCAAGCAGGTCGGCACGCCGCAACAGTGCAGCGATTTTCAGCGGGTGCCGGTCGGGCAGCGGGGAATCGATCACTTTCGTCAGCAGCGCTTCGGTTTCAGCGGGCTTGTCCAAGGGCGCGTTGGCGACGATCATCATCCGTAGGGTCGCGGCGGACAGGGGATCGGCGGCTACGGCGGGCATCGCTAGCAGCGATTCCCGGTCGCGATCCCACCTGTCGCGCCGGTCCCAGTCGGTGCCGGTACTTTCGAACGCGAACCAGGTCTGCACCGAGACCGGTGCACCGGCTGCGACCGCCAATTGCCGCGCTTCGACCAGCGCCGCCGCGCGTTCCGGTCCGGTAATCAGACTGGACCGGCCGAGCCAGATCAGCGCAGCGATCAGCGCCGGACGATCCCCCGCCGTGCGTGCCCGCACGACCTCCGCCTGAACCAGCGGCAGCGCGCGGGCGGACGCTTCGTTCGCCCACGATGGCGTGGCTCCCTGCAGCGACGCCAGCCATGCCGCCACCGCTTCCTCGATCGGTGCGGTGATCGACGGACGCTCCCCGGCGACGGTGCAACGCAGTTCGACCCGCACCGCCTGTCGGCTGAACGCCGGGATCGCTGCCGCACTGGCTGGCGTCCACGACCAGTCGGCGACCGCGCGGGCGAACGCCAACGCGACCTCGCGCCCCCCGGTGGTGTAGATCGGGGTCGGGTTGGCGACCACACCGTCCTCGCCAAGGGCGAATTCCACGACCGCCACATCCTCACGCTTCAGGCCGCTGGTCGCGCCGCAGACCGGCGGAGCCATGTCGCTTGCGCGGGCGAAGGGCGAGTCCTTCATCCGGCCCGCGCCGGTATAGGCAAGATAGGTCCGGGCCTGATCGCGGTCGCCGGTCAGCAGGGCGGCCAGCGCCAGATCGCTGCGCGTCGCCACGTCGGACGCTGATACGCTCAGGTCGAGTCCGCCCTGCTTGCGCAGCGAGTCCTTCAACTCGGCATAGGCTTCCTTGTGACGCCCTTCGTTCAACAGCACCCGGGCATATCGCGTCTGGACCAGCGCTACGTTGGCCTTGACCAGCGTCGGATCGGCAAGTGCCAGCGTCCGCGCTTCGGCGGCATAGGCCAGCGCCTTTCCATCGCGGTCGAATGCCAGCACGCGGGAAAGACCGAGCAGCGGGGACAGCCGGTCCTGTCCCTTCGACACGGCCAGTGCGTCGGCATAAGCAGCCGCCGCCGGATCATAATCGAACCGCAACGAAGCGGAATTGCCCATCGCCAGATACGCCTCGCGCAGATCGGTCGCGAATTCGTCGCGCTTCGTCGTCAGCATCGGCACGCCGCGTCGCATGGCGATCACCCCGTCGTCCGGCTTACCGGTTCGTGTCAGGCATATTCCCTTGCGCACCGCGATCGCACCAGCGAACAGCCTGTTGCGGCTGGCGGCAGGGTTGCGCTCAAGCGCTTCGTACAGCGGGATCGCGGCGGTGCAGTCGCTGGCGCCGAACGCGGCGTTCGCGGCGTCGAATCTGGCTTGCAGCGTCTGCGCGGGGGCCGGCGCGGCTGCCTGCGCCATGCCAGCCATTGCGTATAAAAAGGTCGCGATCATGTGGTCCCCCCGGTATCGTGACGATCAAAGCATGGCTGGGGAGCGTGGTCGAGTTGGAAAAAGCAGCGATCCGACCATGGGCTTGCGCGGCGGTCGCATCGCTGCTGATCGCCGCCGCGCCCGCTCCAGCGGGAGAGCGGTATCCGCCGCGCAGCGTGCTGTTGTTCGTCGCATCATGGTGCGCGCCCTGCCATGCGGAGATCGGACGGATCGATGCGATCGCCACGGCGGCGGCACCGTATCGCGTGATGGTCGTGCCGATCGACGCCGGTCGCGCGACCGATGCGATGATGCGCCGCGTTCCGGTCGGCCAGCGATGGACACCGGGCGCAGTACGGATAGCGGAGATCCGTGCCGACCTGTTCGGCGATACCGCCGGATTGCCGTTCAGCGTGGCGATCGGCCGCGATGGGCGACGTTGCGCCGCGACCCATGGCGGGCTGGGTCCGGCGCGGGCGGCGGCGATGGTGGCTGGCTGCGAGTAGGGCAGGCGGACGGGTCGTCGGATCGATGCCCTCGCGCGGGCTTCAGCCGAGCGTCACGCTCCCCTGCGCCGCCCCGCGCAATGTCAGCGACTGGACGCGGTTGCCCGTGCGGACGTTCACCTGATTGACCTGTCCGCGATACACGTCGGTCAGCACCGTCGATCGCACCGCGACCGTCTTTGCCCGGCGCGACGTGCGTCCGGTATAGTCGATCCGCACTTCGGCATGCGACAGGTCGGTCCTGACGTGGCGCAGCGCCACCGGCCTGCCGTCGACCGTCAGCACGAAGCGCCGCGCGACATAGGCTTCCAGCGCGGCCAGCGCGGCGGGGTCGTCTAGGCTGGCTTGTGCGGCAGGCGCGATCTTCGCCAGCGCGGGTTCGATGTCATGCGCCTCGAACCGGTGCGACACGGTGACCACCCCGCCGTTCAGCGTGACGACGCTCAGCGAGTCATGGCCGCGATGCGCCCCGGCGGGGACGGCAACGACCATCGCCGCCGCCAGCGCGAGCATGCCGACCCTCATTTCGCGACCGGCGCGGGATAGGTACGCAGCGACCCAGGCTTCACCTGTACGTCGAAGTCCTTCATCCGGTCTTCCAGATCGTCGATATCCTCGATTTCCAGCACGGCCGGACGGATCGTGCCGCGAACGATGTTGTTCGAACGATCGGCATCGGCGATTTCCAGCAACGGATCGACTTCCGCGCCGGTGATCGTCTTGTCCGTGACATATTGCCACACTGCGACCTTCGGATCGTAGCGCCAGACTTCGGCCGGAATACGGACCATCTCGTTCGACCCGTCGGCGAACGTCAGTCGCAGCGGCACCGGCATCACCAGCCCGCCGACGTTGCGGAACGTGAACCGATAGAATTTGTCGGTCACGCGGAACGCCTTGCGATCGTCGGGCGACAGTTTTTCGAGCGTTTCGGCAAGGTCGCGGCGGTCCTGCGGCGATACCGCCAGCCGGTCCTGCGTGTCGTAGAAGTCGCGCGTCGCGGGGTCGCGTTCGACTACGGTGCGCTGTCCGGCATTGTTGCGCACGGTAAGCGACGTGCTTTCCGCATCGCGGATCGCACGGCGGTCGCGCGACGCGGCCTCCAGATCGGCTCCGGCGATGCGGCCCTCCACGACCTTGTCGAGCGCGATGTCGACATGGTCAGTCGAATAGAACCAGCCGCGCCAGAACCAGTCGAGATCGACGCCCGAGCTTTCCTCCATCGTGCGGAAGAAATCGTACGGCGTCGGCCGCTTGAACCGCCAGCGCGTGGCATATTCGCGGAACGCCCGGTCGAACAGGTCGCGACCCAGCACCGTTTCGCGCAGGATCGTCAGTGCGGTGGCCGGCTTGCCATATCCGTTCGCGCCGAATTGCAGCACCGAATCCGACTGCGTCATCAGCGGCACCTGATTGTCGGAGAGCATGTACTCCGCAATGTCCTTCGGCTCACCGCGACGTGACGGGAAGTCCTTGTCCCACAGCTTTTCCGCCTGGAACTGGAGGAAGGTGTTCAGCCCTTCGTCCATCCACGTCCATTGCCGTTCGTCGCTGTTGACGATCATCGGGAACCAGTCGTGCCCGACCTCGTGGATCACCACGCCGATCAGCCCGGTCTTGGCGCGTTCGGTGTAGGTCAGCTGGCCGGTCTTCGCGTCCTTGACAGGGCGGGGGCCGTTGAAGGTGATCATGGGATATTCCATGCCGCCGACCGGCCCGTTGACCGACTGCGCCACCGGATAGGGATAGGGAAAGGCGAACTTGCCATAGACGTCGATGGTGTGCGCGATCGCCTTGGTCGAATAGGCGTCCCAGAGCGGACGGGCTTCCTTCGGATAGAAGGACATCGCCATCACCAGCGGCGCGGCGGCATAGTCCTGCCGCACGCCCATCGCGTCCCACGCGAACTTACGCGACGATGCCCAGCCGAAATCGCGGACGTTCTGCGCCGCGAAGGTCCAGGTGCGCGTGCCCGATGCGCGCCCGCGCTCCGCCGCGACGGCTTCGTCGGGCGTGACGATATAGACCGGTGCCGCAGCGCCCTTCGCCTGTTCCAGCCGCTGGCGCTGCGCCGCGGTCAGCACCTCACCGGGGTTCTGGAGCACGCCGGTCGCCGAGACGACATGGTCGGCGGGCACGGTCAGCGCGACGCGATAGTCGCCGAACTCCAGCGTGAACTCGCCCGAGCTCAGAAACGCCTTGTTATGCCAGCCCTCATAATCGGAATAGACCGCAAGCCGCGGAAACCATTGCGCGCCTTCGAAGATGCAGTTGCCGTCCTCTCCGGGCGCGGTGAAGCATTCATAGCCCGACCGGCCATCGACTACCTTCTGCTCCGCCATCGGGAACGACCAGTCGATCGACAGCACGACTTCGCCGCCGTTGCCCGCGACCGGGGCGGGCAGCTCGATCCGCATCAGCGTATCGGTGACGCGGTGCGCCAGCGGCTGCCCGTCCGCGCCACGCACGGCGGCGATGGTGAAGCCGCCTTCCCATTCGCGCATCGCCGTCGCGCGGCGGATTTCGGCGATGCTGATCGAACCGCTGTCGGGAACCGTCTGGCTCAACTGCGCGATCGACGACCGTTTATATTCGTTCTGGTCGAGCAGCAGCCACAGATACGGCAGCGCGTCGGGGGAATTGTTGCGATAGCGGATCGTCTCGGTCCCGCGCACGACCTTGGTCGTTTCGTCCAGCGCGACCTTGACGTCGTAATCGACCTTCTGCTGCCAGTAGCGATGGCCCGGCGCCCCCGACGCATTCCGATAGTCGGTGGGCGTCGGCCAGTCCTCGCCCTCAAGCTGGCGGAACTTGTCCTGCCAGTCGCCCTTCTGCCGGATCGGATCGGCCAGCGCGGGCAGGGGGGCGAGCAAAAGGGCAGCAAGGACGAGGCGGGAAACGGCGGACAAGGCGGGCGACCTTTCGGAACGGAACGACGCGATGATGCGCGATAGTTGCCGACGATACCAGATGCGATGATGCAGGACCATCGCCGGACGTCTTGCCGTACCGCCGCGCAGCTTCCATCACCACGCGATGACCTTCACCCGCCGCACCGCGATCGCCGCCCTGACCCTGCCGCTGCTGACGCCGCGCGCGCTGGCGGTGACGCGCGCTCTCGATCCGCTCGTCTTCGCGTATTTCGGTACGGGCAAGGGCGAGGCGGCGGGGCTGAAACTCGCGATTAGCGACGACGGCTTCACCTTTCGCGAACAGGCCGGTGGACACAGCTTCCTGCAACCGCAGGTCGGGGAGTCGCGGCTGATGCGCGATCCCTTCCTGTTCCGGGGGCAGGGACGCGACGCCCCGTGGCATATGCTGTGGACGACGGCGTGGGAGGGGGTGACGATCGGTCACGCGACCAGCCATGACCTGCGCCACTGGTCGCCGCAGCGCGCATTGCCGGTCATGGCGGGCGTGGCGGGAACGCGCAATTGCTGGGCGCCCGAAGCGATCTGGGATGCCCGCCGCCGCCGGTTCGTCCTGTTCTGGTCCAGTACGGTTGCCGGTCGTTTCGCCGAGACGGCGGGCACATCGGAATCAGGCTATAATCACCGGCTCTGGTACGTCACGACGCGCGACTTCGTGACGTTCGACCCGCCGGCCGTGCTGTACGATCCGGGGTTCAGCGTGATCGACGGCACCTTCGCACCGGCCCCCGACGGCAGCCTGCACCTGATCGTCAAGGACGAAACGGTGCAGCCGCCACGCAAATATCTCCAGACCGCATCGGCGGTGGCGCCTACCGGTCCGTTCGGCATGCTGTCGGCACCGTTCACGCCGCCATGGGTCGAAGGACCGATGACGGCGCAGGTGGACGGCGAAACGATCTGCTACTGGGACGTCTATCGCGACGGCCGCTGGGGTGCCGCCGCCACGCGCGATTTCCGCACGTGGCGCGACGTCGGCGACCGGCTGTCGATGCCGACGGGCGCGCGGCACGGCTCGTTGATCCGCGTGCCGCGCCGGGTGGCCGAGGGACTGGCGCAGGGACCAGTCCCGACCTCCGGTCGCTGATCCCGCCGGTCAGTTCCCCGCCGGGCTTTTCGCCTTCACCGTTTCGGGCGGCGTCACTGTGGACAGCGTCTGCTTCTGCGTCGCGGTGTTGATCCGCCGAGCCCGATCGAACGGCGGCAGGTCGACGCGCCGACCGGTGCGGAGTGCCTCGACGATCCCTTCGATGACGCGAAGGTCGGCCAGCCCCTCCTGCGCGTCGGGTTCGGGGTCTTCGCCGTTCAGGATGCAATCCGAAAAATACTTCATCTCGCCGCCGAACTGGTCGGTCGGCTTGAAGCGTTCGACGGTCTTGTCCGTCCCGGTGGTGATCGTCTGCTGCATCGTGTCGCCATAGCCGAAGGCGGGGTCGATATGGATGCTGCCCTTGCTGCCGCAGATCGTCATGTGATCGACGTTGCCGGCGTAATAGCTGACCGTGAAGCTGGCCAGCCGGTCGCCCGGCATGCGCAGCACGACGGCGACGGTATCGTCGATGTCGCCCAGACCAGCCTTCGCCTGCCGCGTCGCCACCGCCGATTCGACCGCGACCGGCTCGTCGCCGAACAGATACCGGATCGCGTTGATCGGATACGGCCCCATGTCGAACAGCGGACCCGCCTCGATACCGTGCTTGGCGCGATGGTTGTCGGGGTCGAGCGACTGGCTGAAACACGCGGTGAAGGTGACCAGATCGCCCAGCTTCCCGTCGCGTACCCGGTCGATCGCCGACAGCGTGCCGGGTTCGAAATGCAGTCGATAGGCGGTCATGAACTTCGCCGACGACGCCCGCTGCGCCGCTTCGATCGCGCGACCCTGTTCGCTCGATATCTCCAGCGGCTTTTCGCACAGCACGTGAATGCCCGCCGCCAATGCCGGAACGGCGAATTCGGCATGCCGCCAGTTGGGTGTGCCGATGTAAATCGCGTCGATCGTGCCCGATGCCAGCAATTCGTGGAACCGGTCGTACGAATAGGTCGCGTCGACGCCGTACAACTCGGCGAGTGCCCTGGCCTTTTCGGGATCGCCGGTCACGATCGCGACCAGTTTGGAATTGCCGGTATGCTTGATGCCGGGCAGCATCGCCCGCTGGGTGATGTCGCCGGCACCGATGACGGCGTAGCGGACCTTCTTCGTCAGGCCGAGGGCGGACGCGATGCTCATACGGCGATACTCCGGTGATATTAGGAAGGAAGCGCAACGCGCGTTCGCCCCGGTATCTCCGTCCATCGTCAGATTTCGCGTGGGCCTTTGCCGTGCGCCCGGACCGGGGGACGCTGCTCGCGGCTGTTGGAACACCCGCGAACGAGCAAGTCGTGGGCGGCACCAGCCCGCTTCCCCACTCGGTACACGCGTCGCGCGGTCGGGCGGGAGCACGGGCCGGTGCCGCGAAATGCGCTCCCACGCATACGGGCCGCTACAGCAGCACCTTCTCCGGCGTCGGCACGTCGCCCAGCGGTGTGGCGGCGTCGATTTCCATCAGCGGCTTGAGCAGCCCGTCGCGCAGGTCATACACCCAACCATGGAGTTCGAGCGGATGGCCCGCCGCGAACGCCGCCTGCACCACATCGGTCCGGGCAAGCTGCACCAGCTGATCGCGGACGTTCAGTTCGACCAAGCGGTTGGCGCGCTGTTCCTCCGGCAAGGCGTCCAGTTCGTCGGCATGCGCCTTCACCACGTCGCGTGCGATCGCCAGCCAGTCGTGGACATGGCCATGCACCCCGCCGCCCAGCGCTGCGTCGATCCCGCCACAGGCATAATGACCGCAGACGATGATGTGCCGGACCTTCAGCACTTCTACGGCGAACTGCACGACCGACATCAGGTTCTGGTCGTTCGGATTGACCAGATTGGCGATGTTGCGATGGATGAACATCCCGCCGGGTTCGGTATTCGTCAGCTGATCGGGCGCGACCCGGCTGTCCGAACATCCGATCCACAGGAATTCGGGCTTCTGCCCCAAAACCTGCCGCGAGAAATAGGCGTCGCTTTCCTCCAGCCGCTCGGCGGCCCATGCCTTGTTGGCGAGGAGGAGGTGCTTATAGTCCCTCATGCGTATGCGACCCCTTTGGTCGGTGCCTTGATCAGCGGCGCGGTCTTTTCACCGATGTCTCCGCGAATGACCACGTTGACGCCGCGATAGCCCGCGTTCTTGATGAAGCCGTTGATGATGTCGATGTTGTCGAGGTCGACATAGGTCGTCGCCGACAGATCGATCACGACGTTGGTGTCGTCGGGCACGCGGTCCAGCTCCTTCTGCAACTCCACCTTGTGGATGAAGTACAGGTTGCGCTTGGCGCGGACCATGCAATCGTTGCCGTCCTGCACGAACGTCACCGCCGGGCGGAAATTGCGCGCGATGACGAACACGAAGCCGACGACCAGCCCGATGACGATGCCGATCAGCAGATCGGTAAACAGGATGGCGGCGATCGTGACGACGAACGGCACGAACTGGGTATAGCCCTGTTTCCACCGCTTGCGGAACAGGTCGGGCTTGGTCAGCTTGTACCCCGTCGCGATCAGCACGGCGGCCAGCGCCGACAGCGGGATCAGGTTGAGCAGCGCCGGGATCAGCAGCACGCTGAGCAACAGCCACGTGCCGTGCAGGATGGTCGACACCTTCGACGCGGCATTGGCGTCGACATTGGCCGACGAACGCACGATCACCGACGTGACCGGCAGGCCGCCGATCAGCCCTGAAATGATGTTGCCGCCGCCCTGTGCCAGCAATTCATGGTTCTTGTCGGTGACGCGGCGCTTGGGATCGATCTCGTCCACCGCCTTGACCGACAGCAGCGATTCGAGGCTGGCGACGATCGCCAGCGTCAGTGCCGTCGTCCACACCGCGGCATTGCCGATCTGACCGAAGTCGGGAAGGCTGAACAGCTTGACGAACCCGCCGATGCCGTCGGCGATCGGCACGCTGACCAGATGCGTCGACTGGACTTCGATGTTCGGCGCGAACATGCCGAACAGCGCGTTCATCGCCACCGATCCGAACACGACGACCAGCGGACCCGGCACGAAGCGCAGCGGACCGTCCTTGGGCTTGGCCTTGTCCCACCAGAACAGGAAGGCGAGGCTGATCGCGGCGATGATCGCGGCGCCCCACACGATCTGGTTCTGCAACACCAGCAGGATGGTGTTGAACGTGTTCCGGCCGTCTTCCTGCCAGAACGAGAAGCTGCCTTCGGGTGCGCCGTCATAGCCGACCGCGTGCGGCACCTGTTTCAGGATCAGGATCAGCCCGATCGCGGCCAGCATGCCGGTGATGACCGACGACGGCACGAATTCGCCCAGCACGCCCGATCGCGAAAAGGACAGCGCGACCTGCAGGAACCCCGCCAGCATCACCGCCAGCAGGAACGCTTCGAAGCTGGGCAGCTTCGCGATCGCGTCGAACACGATCACGGTCAGCCCGGCGGCGGGGCCGCTGACCGACAGGGGCGATTTGCTGAGCGACCCGACGACGATTCCGCCGACGATGCCGGCGATGACCCCGGCGAACAGCGGCGCACCCGATGCCAGCGCGACGCCGAGGCACAGCGGCAGGGCGACCAGCGCCACCACGATCGAGGCCGGTATGTCGGCCCGCAGGTTGGCGATCAGCGATGGTTTGGTCATGGGCGTGTGGTTGCTTTCCGATGAAACGGGGAAAACGGGATGCGCCGGACGCTCTTCGGGGGGAAGAGCGCCCGGCGCGGTGCCCGCGGCAGACGGAGACGGGGGAGGGGAGGTCGCCCCCGCCGGCGCGCGGGAACGGCTATTCGGCGGCGACGGCCTCGACGAAATCGAAATCGGCGGCGCGCCGCTGTTCGGGCATCAGCGCGACCGGCAACGGGCTGTTCTCACGGATCGGCGCGAACCGGCCGGTTTTGCCGTCCAGCGCGAGGATCGATCCGGCGTGAATGTCGACGAACCAGCCGTGCAGCGTCAGTTCGCCCTTCGCGATGCGCGACGCGACGGCCGGATGCGTGCGCAGATGCGCGATCTGGACCACCACGTTCTCAAGGCTGACGGCACGGATGGCGGCCGTATCCTCCATGTCGGGATAGCTGTGCTTGACCACCGAATGTGCGGCATGGCTGTGGCGGAGCCACGCCTTGACGCTGGGCAGGCCGTCCAGCGAATCCTGGTTCATCAGCGCGCCCATCGCGCCGCAGCCCGAATGGCCGCAGATGATGATATCGGTGACGCCCAGCACCGCGACGGCATATTCGACCGTGGAGGTGGTGCCACCGTTCTGCTGCGTGAACGGCGGTACGATGTTGCCCGCGTTGCGGCATACGAACAGGTCGCCGGGGCGTGCCTGCACGATATGTTCGGGCACGACGCGCGAATCGGAGCACGAGATCATCAGCGCCTTCGGGCTTTGCCCGTCGGTAGCCAGCTTCGAATAAAGATCGGCTTCGTTGGCGAAGACGCTCTTTTCGAAACCGAATACGCGTCCGACTACGTCGTTCATGTTGCTGCTCCTGCCATTCGGGGCGACGCCGGGGCGCCGTTGATGGATCAGGATATAGCCGGCCGTTCCTTGCTGCGTTCGACGGGTGTGTAACGATTTATTGCCGGGCGCCGAGCCGTGCCGGCAGCACGATGGCGGCGCACAACCCGCCGCCCGCGCGGTTGCGCAGTTCCAGCCGCCCGGCCTCCGCCTCCACCGCGCGCGCGACGATCGACAGCCCCAGTCCGAAGCCGACCGTGTCGCGCTTGCGCGCGCTGTCGAGCCGGACGAAGGGTTCGAGCACCAGCGCCAGCGATTCCTCGGGAATGCCTGGTCCGTCGTCCTCGACCCGCACGACGGTATCGCCGTCCTCGATCGCCAGCGTCAGCGTTGCGCCCCCGCCATAATGGATCGCGTTTTCGACGAGGTTGACCAATGCGCGCTTGAAACTGGATCGCCGTACCGCGCGCTCGAAATGATCGGGGCCGGTATAGGTCGCGCTATGGCCATGGTCGTTCGCGTCGTCGATCACGCTGGCGCACAACACCGCCAGATCGACCAGCGTCGCGCGTTCCGGCTCCCCCTCGCCGCCGAGGAACGCCAGCAGCGACAGCACCATCGCCTCCATTTCGGCCAGATCGTTCTGCACGCTGGTCCGCACGTCGCGATCGGCGATGGCGTCGGTGCGCAGCCGCAACCGTGCCAGCGGGGTGCGCAGATCGTGTCCGACGGCGGCCAGCGCACGGGTGCGCTCGTCGATCAGCCGATGGATGCGCGCCTGCAACCCGTTGAACGCCACCACCAGCCGCCGCACCTCGCCCGGTCCCGCTTCCTCGACCGGGGGCAGCGCGGGGTCGCTGCCGGGACCGAACCGGTCGACCGCGTCGGCCAGTTGCCGCATCGGACGCAGCGTCCGCCGGATCAGCAGCCCGCCCGCGACCATCAGCGCGATGGCGGGGATCAGCGCGAGCAGGATGCGCCCCAGCGCAAGGTCGAACGCGCGCAACGGCTCCAGCGTGCGGAAGTACAGCCAGCTGCCGTCGTCGAGTCGCAAGATGCCGAGCACCACCGATCGCTGTCCCGGCGACGCCAGCGCCAGATGCACGTCGGACCGCGCCAGCGACGGCTCCCACGCCAGCACCTGCTGTTCCATCTCACGCAGACCGGCCGCGCGCCGGGGCAGGTCGGGCCGGGCGGGACGCCATTGGACGGCATAGCGATCGGTGGTCAGCTCGGCCGCCGTTACCGCCCGTTCGTCGCGTGGCCGTTCGTCGACGATGCGGCGCGCGATGACCAGATGTTCGGCCAGCCGCCGCGCTTCGTCGTCGCGCACCGAAAATTCGCTGGCCCGTTCGTACAGCAGTACCGACACGCCGAATTCGATGACGATGGTCAGCAACAGGATCGCGACGATCCGCCCGATCAACCCGGTCGGAAACGACGGAAGTCGGTTCACTGGCGGTCGACCGGCACGTTCAGCATGTATCCGACGCCGCGGATGGTCACGATCGGCGGCGTCCCGCCCGCTGTCGACAGCTTGCGCCGCAGCCGGCTGATGAGCACGTCGATGCTGCGATCCGACGAATCGCCCAGCCGCGTTCGCGACAGTTCGATCAGCCGTTCGCGCGCGATCACCCGTTGCGCATGGTCGAGCAATACGACCAGCAGGTCGAATTCGGCTCCCGTCAGGTCGATCGATGCACCGGTCGGCGACGTCAGTTCGCGCCGCGGCAGGTTGGCGGTCCACCCTTCGAAGCGATAGATGCCCTGTTCGCGCTGCGCCGTTTGCGCGTTCAGTTCGCCCCGGCGCAACACCGCGCGGACCCGCGCGATCAGTTCGCGCGTCCCGAACGGTTTGGGCAGGTAATCGTCCGCGCCCAGTTCCAGCCCGATGACGCGGTCGACCTCGCTGCCCTTCGCACTGATGAAGATGATCGGGACCGGATTGGTCTGGCGGATCTGGCGGCACAGGTCGATGCCGCTGGTGCCCGGCAGCATGATGTCGAGCAGGATCAGGTCGACCGGTCCCTGGTCGAGCGCCAGCCACATTTCGGGCGCGGCGGAACAGGTGCGGACGATATACCCGTTTTCCTGCAACGCGCGCGCGGTCAGCGTGCGCAGGGCGGGGTCATCTTCCACGACGATGATCGAAGGCGCGGTCATGGCAGGGTTCCGTGCATCGCGTCGCGCTAGGCTTCCGCAGGCCGATGGTCAAATCCGCAGCGTTGGGCGGGAAGGACTCTCGTCCGATACCAAGACCAGCCAGACGGCAACCGGGCAGGATGGTATTCGGAACGATCGTTCGTCGGCAAGCATTGTTGCCATTGCAACAGCGTCAGTGGAGCCCGGGCCATCGCCACGGCCTATCAATTCAAGCCGCACGAGCGGCCGTTCCTGCCCGGATCTGCCGCCACGCCCGATCATCCGTTCGGGCGGCGCGTCGGCTATTTCATGATCGGTATCCTGTTGGGGCTGACCGGGGGGTTCAGCAATTCGCTGCTGCTCGCCAACCTGCCACAGATACAGGGATCGCTGGGGCTGACGCCGGTCGAGGGCGGATGGCTGACCGCGATTTCGTCGATGACCAGCGTGTGCATGAGCATGTTGCTCATCAAGTTCCGCCAGCAATTCGGGTTGCAGCGCTTTACCCGCGTCTTCCTCGTCGCGTTCCTGA
This sequence comes from Sphingomonas sp. CFBP 13720, assembly GCF_014842075.1. GTDB lineage: Bacteria > Pseudomonadota > Alphaproteobacteria > Sphingomonadales > Sphingomonadaceae > Sphingomonas. Next base: position 876,283 of record NZ_JACYVA010000001.1, on the reverse strand, counting down.
TCCTCAACGTGCTGCAACTGTTCGTCCATTCCTATGGCGTGCAGTTGGTGGTGCGCGGCGCGGCGGGGATCGTGGCCAGTGCGCTGACGACGCTGTGCTTCATGTACATCATGCAGGCGCTGCCCGCCGCCGCACGGCTGTCGGGCATGATCATCGGTTTCGGCGCGTCGCAGATCGCGCTGCCGCTGGCGCGTACGCTGTCGCCGCTGCTGCTGGCGGACGGCCGGATCGAGGCGCTGTTCGTGTTCGAACTGGGGCTGACGCTGATGTGCCTCGGGTCGGTCGCGCTGTTGCGGCTGCCGCCGTCGGAACGGACGCAGGCGTTCGAGCGGATCGACTTCCTGACCTTCGCGCTGTTCGCGCCGGGTGTCGCGCTGTTGTGCGCGGTGCTGGTGCAGGGACGCATCCAGTGGTGGTCGACCCCGTGGCTGGGATACGCCACCGCCGCCGCGATCCCGCTGATCGGTGTCGCGCTGCTGATCGAACATAACCGCGCCAATCCGCTGCTGAACACGCGATGGATGCTGGGGCGCAATATCGTGCGGTTCGCGGTCGTCGCCGCGTCGCTGCGTATCCTGTTGTCCGAACAGACCTATGGCACGATCGGATTGCTGACCGTCGTCGGCATGGGCAACGACCAGCTGGTGACGCTCAACCTCGTCATGACGCTGGCGTCGGTGGCGGGGCTGATCGTCAGCCTGATGACGCTCGACATGAAGGATTTGTACAAGCCGGTCCTGATCGCCGTCGCGCTGATCGGCATCGGCGCGTGGCTCGATTCGGATTCGACCAACCTGACGCGTCCGTCCAGCCTGTATGTCAGTCAGGGGATCATCGCCTTCGCCGCGCTTTATTTCCTCGGTCCGATGGTCATGATCGGCATCTTTCGCGCGCTGGCGCGCGGACCGAACCACATCGTCAGCTTCTCCGCGATCTTCGGCATCACCCAGACGCTGGGTGGACTGGCCGGCACCGCGCTGCTCGGATCGTTCCAGATCGTGCGCGAGAAATATCACGGCTTCGAACTGGTACAGAGCCTGACCGCCACCGACCCGCAGGTGGTGCAGCGCATCCAGCAACTCGGCGGCGCCTATGCCCGCGTACAGGGCGATGCGGTGCTGCGGCAGGCGTCGGGTGCGGGGCTGCTGGGGCAACAGGTGACACGGGAAGCGAATATCCTCGCCTATAACGATGTGTTTCTGGGCGTGGCCATCCTGTCGGGCTTCGTCCTGCTGTGGCTGGGCGCATTGTGGCTGCGATTTCGCATCCGGGGCGTCAATCCGCTGGCCGCCGATCTGGCGGCGGTGCAGCGGATGCGGCAACAGCAATCATGACCGACGCATCCCCCCCCGAACGACTCGCCGATCCGGTCGAGACTCCCGTCGAGCCGGCCCGCGCGCGTGGCTGGGCACCGCCGCGCGGCAGCCTGAAATCCACGATCGGCTTCGTCGCGCTGTTGCTGGGCGGCGTATTCCTGTCGCTCTATGCATGGGGGCTGTGGCCGTTCGGCAGCGTGGTGCAGGCGACCGACAACGCTTATGTCCGCGGTCAGACCACGGTGATCGCGCCGCAGGTCAACGGGTATGTGACACAGGTGCTGGTGCGCGATTTCGAAACCGTGCGCGCGGGTCAGGTGCTGGCGCGGATCGACGACCGCATCTATCGCCAGCGCGTCGAACAGGCGCTGGCGCAATTGTCGGCGCAGCAGGCGAATCTCGCCAATTCGCGCCAGAGCAGCCGATCGAGCGAGGCGACGCTGGGCGGACAGGCGGCGGCGGTCGCGAATGCCCGTGCACAGCTGGTGCGGGCGCAGGCCGACATGGCGCGCGTCGACGATCTGGTACGCGAAGGATCGGTATCGTTTCGCGAACGCGACCAGACGCTGGCGGCCCTGCGCGCGGCAGAGGCAGGTGTCGCACAGGCGCAGGCGCAACGCAGCGTGGCACAGGAACAGGTCCGCACGGTCGAGGTCGGTCGCGGCGGGCTGGAGGCCGGCGTGGCCAACGCCCGCGCGGCGGTTCGCCTTGCGCAGATCGATCTTGCCAACACCGTCATCCGCGCACCGCAGGACGGGCGGCTGGGCGAGGTCGGGGTACGGCTGGGTCAGTATGTGACGGCGGGGACGCAGTTGATGTTCCTCGTTCCCGCGAGCGTATGGGTGACGGCGAACTTCAAGGAAGCTCAGACCGCGCGCATGGCGGCGGGGCAGCCGGCGACGATTCGCGTCGACGCGCTCGACCGCGCCGAACTGCGCGGTCGCGTGGAACGCATCGCGCCCGCCGCAGCGAACGAATTCGCGGTGATCCGCGCGGACAATGCCACCGGCAATTTCGTGAAGGTGGCGCAGCGTATTCCGGTGCGGATCGCGATCGATCCCAAAGACCCGCTGTTCTCACGGCTGCGCCCCGGAATGTCGGTGGAGGCAAGGGTCGATACGCGCGGCGGCGTATCGCCGGCGGCACGGCGATGAAGCACTTCGCTCGGCGGATCGGATCGGCGCGTCGGACCGGTGGCAGGGGGGCAAAGGCGGGCGTCCTGCTCGCGCTCGTGACCCTCGCCGGCTGCACGCCGCCCGACCGTCCCCGTCCACAGGCCGCCGCCGTGGTGGCGCCGCCGTCGTGGCGCACGACGATTCCCGGCACCGCTGCGATCGACGCCGGATGGTGGGACCGGTTCGGCGACCCCGAACTGTCGCGGCTGGTGACGGCGGCGCTGGCCAACAATCCCGACATCGCGATCGCCGCCGCGCGGATCGCGGAGGCGCGCGCGCAGGAATCGCTGGTTCGCGCCGCGCGCTATCCAACGCTCGATGCCGGGGCCGGATTGATCGAACAGCGCGCGCTCAATGCGTTCGGCAGCGCGAGCACCGGTACGTCGCTGCAACCCGTGTTCCAGTCGGCCTATGAAGTCGACCTGTTCGGTCGCGTCTCCAGCCAGATCGCCGCCGCGCGCCTGTCGGGCGATGCCGCCGTCGCTGCCGCCGATGCGACCCGCCTGTCGGTCGCCGCCGCCACCGCCAGCGGCTATATCACGCTGCGCGGTCTGGACGCGCGAATCGACACCGTCCGCCGCACGATCGCGTCGCGTGCCGAGGCACTGCGCATCGCCCGGTCGCGCGCCGAGGCCGGCTATACCTCGCAACTCGAATTGCGACAGGCGCAGGCCGAATATGCCGGCGTGACTCAGACGCTTCCACAATTGGAACTGCTGGCCCGGCGACAGGAGAACGCGATCGCGCTGCTGACCGGCACCGCGCCGCGCGATATCGATCGGGGGGCGTCGATCGATCGGCTGGTCCCGCCGCCGATCCCCGCCGGGTTGCCGTCGGAATTGTTGCGCCGCCGGCCCGACATCGCGCAAGCCGAGTCGACTTTGGCGGCGAGCGACGCGACGCTGGCGGCGGCACGCTCGCAATTCCTGCCGTCGCTGCGCCTGACCGGATCGACCGGCGAAGTCCTGTCGAGTTCCTTGCCTAACCCGGTCGGCATCTGGTCGGTCGGGGCCAGCATTCTCGCGCCCCTGTTCCGGGGTGGCCAATTGCGTGCCGGACTGGACACCGCCGCCGCGCGGCGCGACCAGGCGGCGTTCGCGTACCAGCGTACCGCACTGACCGCGTTCCGCGAGGTCGAGGACGCGCTGGCCGCGATCGACCGGCTTGCCGAACAACGCCGCGCACTGGAGGATCAACGCGCCGCGCTGGCGGAAACCCTGCGCCATGCCACCAACCGTTACCGCGCCGGATACAGCCCCTATCTCGAACAACTCGATGCGCAACGCGCGCTGTTCAACGCCGAACTGGCGCTCGAACAGGTGCGTGCCGACCAATTGACCGCGCGTGTCGCCCTGTATCAGGCTATGGGCGGGGGATGGAGCCGCCCCTGATCCGCCCGGCCACGATTGCCGACGTACCGTCCCTGCATGCGCTGGTCGAAAGCGCCTATCGCGGAGACTCGGCGCGGGGCGGCTGGACGCACGAAGCCGATCTGCTGGGCGGACAGCGAACCGACGCGGAACTGCTGTCCGCCGTCCTGTCCGATCCCGCCTGCCGCATCCTGATCGCCGGCGACGGGGCCGGATGCGTGCAGGTCACGCGGGTCGACGGCGGGCGTTGTGCGCTGGGATTGCTGGCGGTACGGCCCGACGGACAGGCGCTGGGGCTGGGCCGGCGATTGATCGCAGCGGCGGAACGGGTTGCACGCGATGATTACGCGTCAAAGACAATGGAGATGACGGTCATCCGTCGGCGCGCCGAATTGATCGCATGGTACGAACGGCGTGGCTATCGCCGCACCGGAGAAGAACGGGCGTTCCCACTCGACGACCGGCGATTCGGCGTACCGAAAACGCTCGACCTTGATTTTATCGTTCTGGAACGGGCGCTTACCGGTCAAGGCTCGCCGGAGATCGAGTCCGTCAAACCTTGACCGATACGACGCAAGGGAGCGCCTCTTTCAAATACGCTCAAGTAGCTGGATTTCAATAGTCTCTTGCGGACAGAGTCCTATTCTGACGCGATCAGCAGATCGTCGATCAGGCGATCGATCAGGGTCAGCATGCGGATGCGGGTCGCATCCTCGTCGAAATCGGGATCTGCGATGCGACGGTGCATCATACCGGCGCCTACGGTCAGGATCAGGTCGGCAAGCTGCGCCCTGCGCTCTGCCTGTTCGGGGCGGGGGGCCAGCGCCTCGATCGCGATGTTCAGCGCGGTCTTCACCCGATGATGGATCGCATGGGAGATACACGCGATCCGCGCGTTGCGCGCCGATTCGGCGATGATTTCGGGCATCAGGGTGCGCGCATCGCGGCTTCCCTCGCACTGGACGAACAACTGGATCCACTTACGGATCGCCGGCACGTCGCCCGACTCGACCGCAGCGGACAGTTCGGCTTCGTGCAGGAACGTCGACAGGTCGCTTTCGACGATCTCGGCGACGATCGCTTCCTTGTCGTCGAAGTCGCGATAAATCTGCCCGACCTTGATCCCCGACACGGCGGCCAACTGCGCCACGCCGGTGCCTTGAAACCCATGATCCGCAAACAGTTTCCGCGCGACCGATACCAGCTTTTCACGCCGGGCCACCGCGCGGCTGGCCCGGCATGCGTCGCCGCAATGCAACAAATTCACGTTAGATTCACCCGTAAGCCCTTGCCACTTTATATCGGACGGCGTACGCGCCGCCAATGTGTGAGTGATCGATCACTCACGGTGTTAGCACATCCTTCGGGGACGTTCATGAAAAATCGCGTTGCACCTCTGGCCGTGGCGCTCCTTCTGTCGGCCTGTGGCGGCGGCCAGCCGCAACAGGCGGCGCCGCAGGGTCCGCCGCAGGTCGGTTTCGTGACCGTCCAGCCGCAAGCCGTCACGCTGACCACCGAACTGCCCGGGCGGACGTCCGCGTTCGAGACGTCCGACGTCCGGCCGCAGGTCAACGGCCTCGTCCTCGCCCGGCTGTTCCAGGAAGGCGACTTCGTCCGCAAGGGCCAGCCGCTCTATCGCATCGACCCGTCGCCGTATCAGGCGTCGGTCGCCAGTGCGCGCGCCGCGCTGTCCCGGGCGCAGGCGGCGATCGCCTCGACCCGCAACCTCGCACGGCGATACGGCGAACTGGTGCGGATCAACGCGATCTCGAAACAGGAATACGAGAATGCGACGACCGGCGCGCAGCAGGCCGAGGCGGATATCGCCGCACAGCGTGCCGCGCTGAATCAGGCGCAGATCGATCTGGCGCGTACCACGATCACCGCACCCATTTCGGGTCGGATCGGACGTTCGGTGTTCACCACCGGCGCACTGGTATCGGCTGCCCAGGCCGACCCGCTGACGACCATCTCGCGAATCGATCCGGTGTTTGTGGATATCCAGCAGTCGAGCGCCGATCTTCTCAAGCTGCGTCAGCAGATCATGGGCGGCGGCGTTTCGCGCGGTGCGGGCGCGGCCCGTGTCCGGCTGAAGCTGGAGGATGGCAGCACCTATCCGATCGAGGGGACGCTGAAGTTCACCGACGTCACGGTCGATCCGGCGACGGGGACGCAGGCGATCCGCGCCGTGTTCGCCAATCCGCGCGGATTGTTGCTGCCGGGCATGTATGTCCGCGCCGAACTGGTCGAAGGAACGCAGTCCGCCGCGATCCTCGCACCCCAGCGCGGCGTGACGCGCGATCCCAAGGGGAACGCGACGGTCATGGTGATCGGCGCCGACGGCAAGCTGACGCCGCGTCCGATCCAGACCAGCCGTACGATCGGCGACGCATGGCTGGTGACCGGCGGGCTGAAGGCCGGCGACCGGATCGTGGTCGAAGGCGCGCAGAACCTCCAGCCCGGGACCCCGGTCAAGGGCTATCAATGGACGCCGCAGACGGCGGGGCAGGGACCACAGGGTGCCGCCCCGGCCGGCGCGCCCCAGGCACAGGCGAAGTAAGCCAGCATGTCACGCTATTTCATCGACCGTCCCATCTTCGCATGGGTCATCGCGGTCGGGCTGATGCTGTTCGGCATCCTCGCCATCCGTTCGCTGCCGATCGCGCAGTTCCCCGAAATCGCGCCGCCTGCGGTGTCCATTTCCGCGACCTATCCGGGTGCGGATGCGACCACGCTTGAAAACACGACGACGCAGATCATCGAACAGCAGCTGAAGGGCATCGACAACCTTCGCTATTTTTCGTCCTCGTCCTCGTCGGCGGGCACGGTGACCATCACCCTGACGTTCGAACAGGGCACCGATCCCGACATCGCGCAGGTGCAGGTCCAGAACAAGCTGCAGGCCGCGACGCCGCTGTTGCCGCAGGAAGTCCAGCAACAGGGTATCCGCGTCGCGAAATCGTCCGCCAGCTTCCTGCTGGTCGTCGGCATGGTGTCGCAGGACGGTTCGAAGAGCGCGTCCGACCTTGCCGACATCATCTCGTCGCAGATCCAGGACCCGATCAGCCGTGTGTCGGGCGTCGGTGAACTTCAGGTGTTCGGATCGCAATATGCGATGCGCATCTGGCTCGATCCGCTCAAGCTGAACAACTATGCGCTGACCGTCGCCGACGTGACGCAGGCGTTGCAGGCGCAGAACGCACAGGTTTCCGCCGGACAATTGGGTGCGCAGCCCGCGCCCAAGGACCAGATGCTCAATGCCACCGTTTCGGTGCAGTCGCGGCTCCAGACGCCCGAGCAGTTCGCCGCGATCCGGTTGAAGACCAATGCGGGCGGCGCGGTCGTGCGCCTGTCCGACGTCGCGCGCGTCGAGCTGGGTGCCGAGAATTACGGCTTCTCGACCTTGTGGAACGGCAAGCCGGCGGCGGGCTTCGGCGTCCGGCTGGCGCCGGGTGCCAACGCGCTCGGCACGGTCGATGCCGTCAAGGAACAGATGACCGAAATCGCCAAGGGGTTCCCGGCGGGCATCGACATCATCTATCCGCTCGACACCACGCCGTTCGTGCGCCTGTCGATCAAGCAGGTGATCGAAACGCTTGTCGAGGCCGTCGTACTCGTCTTCCTCGTGATGTTCCTGTTCCTTCAGAACTGGCGCGCCACGTTGATCCCGACGATCGCGGTTCCGGTCGTGCTGCTCGGAACGTTCGGCATCATGGCGCTGGCCGGGTTCACCATCAACACGCTGACGTTGTTCGGCATGGTGCTGGCGATCGGTCTATTGGTCGATGACGCGATCGTGGTGGTCGAGAACGTCGAACGCCTGATCCAGACCGAGGGGCTGTCCCCGCGCGAAGCCGCACGCAAGTCGATGGACGAGATCACCGGCGCGCTGGTCGGCATCGGCCTTGTCCTGTCGGCGGTGTTCCTGCCGATGGCGTTTTTTGGCGGATCGACCGGCGTGATCTATCGCCAGTTCTCGATCACGATCGTGTCGGCGATGGTGTTGTCGGTCATCGTCGCACTGGTGCTGACGCCCGCGTTGTGCGCCACGATCCTGAAGCCGCACGACCCCGAAAAGCACGGTCAGGGTAACGGGTTGCTCGCGCGCTTCTTCCGCTGGTTCAACGACAAGTTCGATCGCGGCACGCAGAAGTACGAACGCGGCGTGAAGCGCACCGCGCGCGGATGGAAATGGTCGCTGCTGATCTATGCCGGCATCGTCGCGCTGATGGTGCTGCTGTTCGTCCGGTTGCCTTCGGGCTTCCTGCCGGACGAGGATCAGGGCGGCGTGGTCGTGCTGGTCCAGGGGCCGTCGGGTGCCACGTCGGCGCGGACCGAACTGGCACTGACCCGGGTGCGCGAGCATATCCTGAAGAACGAGGCGGCGAACGTCACCGGCGTGTTCACGATCAATGGCTTCTCGTTCGCGGGACAGGGGCAGAATGCCGGTCTGGCGTTCGTCCGGTTGAAGGACTGGGAAGAACGGCCCGGCGCCGAGAACAGCGCGCAGTCGATCGCCGGTCGCGCAATGGGCGCGCTGTCGGGCTTCAAGGACGCGATGATCTTTGCGATCGTGCCGCCCGCCGTGCAGGAACTGGGCAACGCGACCGGGTTCGACCTTCAGCTGGTCGATACCGGTGGCATCGGTCACGAACGGCTGCTCGCCGCGCGTAACATGATGCTGGGCATGTCGATGCAGGATGCCAGCGTCGCGCAGGTCCGTCCGCTGAGCCTCGACGACGCACCGCAGCTTCGGGTCGATATCGATCAGGACAAGGCACGCGCGTTGGGTCTCGATCTTGCGCAGGTCAACTCGACCATCGCGACGGCGTGGGGTGGTGCCTATGTCAACGACTTCATCGATCGCGGTCGCGTGAAGCGCGTCTATGTCCAGGCCGACGAACCCTATCGTCAGCGGCCGGAGGATATCGGCGACTTCTTCATCCGCGGCGATAGCGGACAGATGGCCCCCTATACCGCCTTCTCGACGCTGACCTGGACGCAGGCACCCGCGCAGCTCACCCGCTATAACGGACAGCCCGCGATGCAGCTTCAGGGGGCGCCGAAGCCGGGCGTAAGCACGGGTGCGGCGATGAAGGCGATGGAGGCGATCCATGCCAAGCTGCCACCGGGCACGTCACTCGAATGGACCGGCCTCAGCTATGAGGAGCGGTTGTCCGGGGGGCAGGCGCCCGCGCTGTACGGCCTGTCGCTGTTGATCGTGTTCCTGTGTCTTGCCGCACTGTACGAAAGCTGGTCGGTGCCGATCTCGGTCATGCTGGTCGTGCCGCTCGGTATCGTCGGCGCACTGCTTGCCGCGCTGCTGACGAAGCTGAACAACGACATCTATCTCCAGGTCGGTCTGATCACCACGATCGGCGTGTCGGCGAAGAACGCGATCCTGATCGTGGAGTTCGCCGAGGAACGGATGGGTGACGGCATGAACGCGTTCGATGCGGCGGTGGAGGCAGCGAAGCTGCGGCTTCGTCCGATCCTGATGACCAGTCTTGCGTTCATCTTCGGCGTGATGCCGCTGGCATTGACCACCGGGGCCGGTGCGGGCGGACAGAACGCGATCGGTCGCGCGGTCGTGGGCGGCATGTTGTCGGCCACCGTGCTGGCGATCTTCTTCGTGCCGATGTTCTTCGTCGTCGTCCTGCGCCTGTTCGGCCATCACGGCGAGGACAAGCCGACCGCCAATCGCGATATCGAACCCGATGGCGGCAACCGGTCCTCCGATGGCGGCACCGCGCCGCAGGGGGCATGACCATGAGCAGGAATCCGATGACCGTGCGTACCATCCTCCTCCTCGCCGCGACGACGGCGCTGGCGGGATGCAACCTCGCGCCCGCCAACGTTCGCCCCGAAGGCGCGATCCCGCTGACCCTGCCGCAGGGCGGTGCCTATCCGCCGCTCGGGCCGGAACAGGTCGATGTTACCCGCATCGGGTATCGCGATTTCTTCGTCGATCCCCGGTTGCAGGCGGTGATATCGACCGCGCTGGAAAACAACCGCGACCTGCGCGTCACCGCCGCCAACGTCCTCGAGGCGCGGGCGCAGTACCGGGTGACGCGCGCCGACCGGGTGCCGACGACGTCGGTCAATGGCGGCCTGATCTATACCAACAACCCGTTCGGCGCGGCGGGCGGTGCGGCCGGCGGCGCGGCGGGGGGCGCAGGTGGTGCGACCGGCGGCACCGGCGGCGGTGCCGGGGCCGGTGGTGTCGGCGGCGGCGCCGCAGCCACGACATCCGCGGGCAATCTGGAAATCTATCAGGCATCGGTCGGCTTCTCGGCGTTCGAACTCGATCTGTTCGGTCGGGTCCGCAACCTGTCGCAGGCGGCGCTCCAGCAATATTTCGCGACCGAAGAGGCCCAACGCGCCGCGCGGATCGCGCTGGTCGGTGAAATCGCGACGGCGTGGCTGACGCTGGCGGCGGATCAGGACCTGCTGCGCATTTCGCGCGATACGTTGGGCAGCTTCGGGCGCTCGCTCGAACTGACCCGCGCGCAATTCCGTGTCGGCGTGATCTCCGAACTGGAAGTGCAGCAGGCGGAGACGAACTATCAGCAGGCGCGCAACGACATTGCCGCGCTGACGGCGCAGATCGCGCAGGATCAGAATGCGGTCAATCTGCTGGCCGGCACCACCGTGCCGATCGAGCAACTGCCGACGACGGGACTGGGCACCGCCGATCCGGTGCTGTCGGACCTGCCGACCGGGGTCCAGTCGACCGTGCTGCTGCGCCGTCCCGACGTGTTGCAGTCCGAACGTCGGCTGTTCGCCGCCAACGCCAATATCGGCGCGGCGCGCGCGGCGATGTTCCCGACCATCTCGCTGACCGCGACGCTGGGAACGATCAGCACCGCGCTGGGCGGACTGTTCGGGGCGGGGACCGACAATTTCTCGATCGGCCCGGCCGTCGCGCTGCCGCTGTTCGACGGCGGACGCCGGCAGGCGAATGTCGAGGTTGCCCGTGCGCAGCAACTGGCGGCGGTCGCGACCTATGAGGATACGCTCCAGACCGCGTTCCGCGAGGTCGCCGACGCGTTGGCGACGCGCGGCACGATCGGCGAACAGCTTGCGGCGCAGACGGCGCGTGCCCGTGCCGCGGAAACGGCCGCGCGCCTGTCCGACGCACGGTATCGCGCCGGAGTCGACTCGTTCCTGACCACGCTGGATGCCCAGCGGACCAGCTATGCCGCGCGGCAGACGCTGGTCCAGACGCGGCTGACGCGGGCGACGAACCTCGTCACGCTGTATCGTACGCTGGGCGGGGGGCTGAACTGACCGCCGTGCGGCTTGCATCGATTGCGCAAAGGGATATCCTCTCCGTATAAGCATAATGGAGAGGACCGATGGGTAACATGGAACCGCTCGACCTGACGGGCAACGAGAAGAGCCTCGTCATCCTGCAAAGCCTGCTGTGCCTGCTGCGCGAAAAGAACCTGCTGTCGCGTGCCGATATCGAAGATCTAGCGGACAAGGTCGCCGCCCGCGCGGCGGATCAGGCGCATGATCCGATGCCGTGCCCGAACAATGCCGCGCTTGCCGCCAAGTCCGAAATGGACCGGATCGGCAGCTATATCGGGACGCGCTACGGCGGGAAGCATCGGCGGGTCTGACCGGTCTGTCCGCGTCGGCATCGGTGCCGCGCGGACACGTCCGGTGGTGTCATCATAGCGTCGGAATTATCGGCCACAGGCATCCCTGGCGCGCATCGCGCGTTCATGCTCTGTCCGGTTTTACCGGGTGGCATCACAGCGGGCGGTAGCGCCCTTTAGGGGTTGACGTGTCCTCGAACCTGCCGGACGAACAGTCCTATTTCGTACGCCGTGCTGAACAGCAGCTCGAACTGGCGCAACAGGCCGACCATGAACAGGTCGTCCACGCGCACTACGAACTGGCGAACCTGTATCTCGACAAAGCCTATGCCGATGGCGAGCAGCCGGACGAGACACCGGATGACGCTGGGGAGCAGGCGGCACCGGGTTACGGTCATTGACCTGCGACGGTACGCCTGCGTCGCATCGAACCGCTATCGCGCCCGGTCCTGCGTCCTGTAGCATGTCACGACGATCACAGGCGGAACCTCACCGATGAAGATAGTTGCGGCGTTTGCGCTGACGTTGCTCGCGGCTTCCCCTGCATGGAGTGCGGAACCGATCACCGGACGCTGGATCACGCAGGATCGTGCGGCGGTGATCGAGATCGCACGTTGCGGACCGGCGCTGTGCGGCCGGATCGCACGCGTGCTGATCGCCAAGCCTGGCACGCCGACCACCGACATCTCCAATCCCGATGCGTCGCTGCGCCAGCGTCCGATCGCGGGGCTACCGATTCTCACCGCGTTCACTGACCAGGGCAGCGACTGGCGCGGCCGCATCTACGATCCGCGTCGTGGCAAGACCTACAAGTCGATCGTCAGCCGCCAGCCCGACGGCACACTGAAGGTGCAGGGGTGCATCGCCGTGTTCTGCCAGACGCAGGTGTGGCGGCGGGCAGGGTAGTGAAGCATAGGCGATGCCGACGGGAGGATCATGACCGTCGATATACGTCGGACGGGGGTCGGACGGATAATCGGCTGTTCGGAACCGTCATGCGGTTGCCGTTTTGGGGATCAGGTCCCGAACCGGTTGCGACGATGAGTCCCTCGGCTCGTGGTCCAGCGTCCGGTCGGGTGGAATGAGTCTTTTCCGATCCGCATACGCACACCAGAGCGGCCAGATCGCTTCCACGGCGGCAAGGCCGGCCGGAGTCGCGACAAGCTGATATGCCTGTTCTTTCGCGCTCCGATACGCCGGGTCATCTGCGGGCGTCACGACCACCGGCGCGTGGCCGAACTGGTCGGCGGTAACGTCGATTACGAAGTTTTCCGCTTCGACCCATGCATGGCTGACCCGGCCATCGACGGTCAGCAGGCCATGGCAAGCGTGGGCGTTGCCCATCCGCGCATGGCGCGGTCGTCCGCTGCGCAGCGTCGCGGGAATGCCGTCACGATCGAACGCCCGGGCAAGCAGCATGCTCGATCGCACGCAGGTCCATTGGGATGGCGTGACCGGATCGGGCGGACCCCATGCCTGATGCCAGCATTGCCAATGAGGAAGCAGGAACGCCCGGACGGTCGTCGCGGCGGCGAACAGCGTTACACGAACCTTCGCCCGCTCGGTAGCTGGCGGATCATCCACTGCCATTCCCTGCCGCTCCGGCTCTGCGTCGACGACCGGGTACAACGCCCGGCAGTCCCGAACCCCGGCTCCGGCAAAGGGGCCGGGGTTCGGCGTCATCCCACGAAAGCGCGTTCGATCACGTAATCGCCCGGCTTGGCGTTCGAACCTTCCTCGAACCCCTGCGCTTCCAGCATGGCGGAGAAGTCGCGGATCATCTCGGTCGATCCGCACAGCATGATGCGGTCGGTTTCGGGGTCGAACGCCTGTGCGCCGCCGATGCGCGACGAAAAGAGCGTGCCGTTGTCGACCAGCGCGTCGATGCGGCCGGTGGTGTGGAACGGCTCGCGCGTCACGGTGGGGACATAGGTGAACTGCGCTGCCGCCTGATCCTCGACCAGCGGATCGCCGGCAAGGTTGGCCTCCAGCGTGGTGCGGAACGCGAGGTCGCTGACGCGACGTACCGAATGGACCACGACGATCGCCGAATACATCTCGTACACGTCGGGATCGCGGATCAGGCTGAGGAACGGCGCAAGGCCGGTGCCGGTCGACAGCATGAACAGCCGCGTGCCGGGCTTCAGCGCATCGGTGACCAGCGTGCCGGTCGGCTTCTTGCCGAGGAACAGCTCGTCGCCCGGCACGATCTGTTGCAGCTTCGACGTCAGCGGCCCGTCGGGCACCTTGATCGACAGAAATTCCAGTTCCTCGGCATAGGCCGGGCTGGCGATCGAATAGGCGCGCAACAGCGGTTTGCCGTTTTCGCCGGGCAGGCCGATCATCACGAATTCGCCCGACCGGAACCGGAAGCTGGGCGGACGGGTGATGGTGAAGCTGAACAGATGTTCGTTCCAGTGACGCACCGAACGCACACGCTCTACGGTCAGGGCGTTGGTGGGTTCGAGGCCGTGGACGACGGCGGTGCGATCGCTCATTCGATATCCTTACGTCTTGACGCTGGTGCCCGGTGGCAGCCCGACATGGCCGAGCATCGCCGCCGTCCGGGCCAGCGCGCAGAAAGTGGGTGCGATCGCCGCATCGGCGACCAGCAGCGAAAGCGTGGTCCGCGCCTTTGCATCGCGTCCCGTTACGAGATCGCGGGCCAAGGTCAAGAGAACCGATTCATCGTCGGTCACAAGCCCGCATTTACAATTGATCTGGATCGGTACGCGCGCATGGTTCGATAGGTGCTCCATCCACAGGTCGAAATCGTCGAGCGCGTCGAGCGCGCCCGCTTGTGCGAAGCGTGCCGCCAGCAGGCTGGCAGGGCATTGGCATGCCGTCCGCGCTGCGACCCATAGCCGGATCGCATCGACCAGAAATCGGTCGCCGGGGCCGAGCGCATCAAGCGGCCGGTCGATCAGATCGTACATCGGAAAGCCTCGCTATTGAAACTCATTCTCAAGTTCTATCGTGAGGTTTTGGGAGCGTCAATGGCGTTCGGTCGATATCGCGACACGGTTGGACCGACGCCGGTGAACCGACTTTCCGGTTCGTTCGCCGATAGATGCGGCCGCGACCCTGCCGACGAGTGCGGACCGACGCTGGACCGTCGGTTCGACATGCACGGGCACTGCGAAGCCGCCGTCTGCATTGAAGGTTCCCGACGACACGCGCCTCCGGGAGCGGCCAGATCGACTCTGAAGGCTTGGAACGACGTCTACGGAACGCGCAGGAGCACCAACGCCATCGAACGCCCTTCGACCGTCGTCGGATCGGCCGTTCCAGCCGTCCCGTTCGCGACAGGTATCCGACTTCCGCGACGTGCAAACTACGCCGCTCGCCACGGATGACGGCAGCGTCGCGCCGAGCTAACGATCCCGTCCCCGCGACGCGACGAAGGACCGATCCGCATGACGACCCTGTACGGCATCCGCAATTGCGACACGGTGCGCAAGGCGCGGGCGTGGCTCGACGCGCATGGCGTCGCCTATCGTTTCCACGACTACAAGACTGCCGGCATCGACGCGGTGACGCTGAACGGCTGGATCGATGCGCTGGGTTGGGAAGCGCTGCTCAACCGCAGCGGAACGACCTTTCGTACACTGCCCGACGATCAGCGCGCGGACCTTGACCGGGATCGTGCCGCCGCATTGATGCTCGCCCAGCCGTCGATGATCCGCCGCCCGGTACTGGTCGATGCCGACGGGTTCGAAATCGGATTCAAAACCGAACGCTACACTGCGCGTTTCGGTTAATATGGATATAAGAAACGATTGCCAGCCGATCCCGTCCGCCATTACGCTCCAGTAACGAGTCGACCCCGGGGAGCCGCATGCCACCAACCTTTGCCCGCACCCGAACCCCGCCGCCATGGTTCCGGGCGATCGGCGTGCTGTTTCTGGTGTGGGGGATGGCCGGGGTCTATGCGTTCTATTCGCATGCCACGCTGGGACCGGCCGGGCTCGCGGCGTTGCCGGACTATGATCGCCGTTTCTGGCTGGCGCGTCCCGGCTGGTTCGACTGGGTCTATGCCGCCGCAACATGGGGCGGATTGCTCGGCTCGGCGCTGATGCTTGCCGGACGACGGTGGAGCGCGGTCCTGTTCGGCGTGTCGTTGATGGCGGTGGCGGTGCAGTTCGGCTGGGTGTTCGCCGCGACCGATCTGATCGCGGCAAAGGGGGCGTTGGCGACCGTGCCGTTCCCGCTGGTGATCTTCATTATCGCGCTGCTGCAACTGGCGATCGCTCGGCGCGGCGTTGGGCGTCACTGGCTGCGCTGAACCCCGGCGTTGCCGTTCGCGTGGCCCCGGCCTAAACCGTCGCGCATGTCCACGACCTTCACGATCGACACCGCCACCAGCCGCGCGACGCCGACCCCGGCACCCATGAAGCGCCTGACCATTCCCGCGATCCGTGCGGCGAAGGGCGGGACGCCGCTGGTCATGCTCACCGCCTATACCGTGCGGATGGCGCAACTGCTCGACCCGCATTGCGACATGCTGCTGGTCGGAGACAGCCTGGGCCAGGTGATCTATGGCCTGCCGTCGACCGTGCCGGTCACGCTCGACATGATGGCCGCCCACGGTGCGGCGGTGGTGCGGGGCAGCTACCATGCGGTAGTGGTGATCGACATGCCGTTCGGCAGCTATGAAGCGAGCCCGGCACAAGCGTTCGAAAGCGCGGCGATGCTGATGAAGGCGACCGGCGCGGCGGCGGTAAAGCTGGAAGGCGGCACCGCGATGGCGGAAACGGTCGCATTCCTGTCGGCGCGCGGTATTCCCGTGATGGGCCATGTCGGTCTGACGCCACAGGCGGTGAACCAGCTTGGCGGCTATGGCGCGCGGGGACGGACGCCGGAGGAAGCGGCGAAGATCGTGGCGGATGCCACCGCCATCGCCGATGCGGGCGCGTTTTCGATCGTGATCGAAGGCGTGGTCGAACCGATCGCGATCGACATCACCCGCGCCGTCGCCTGTCCCACGATCGGGATCGGCGCGTCGGCGCAATGCGACGGACAGGTGCTGGTGGCGGAAGACATGCTGGGCATGTTCGAACGCACCGCGCGCTTCGTGA
Organism: Sphingomonas sp. CFBP 13720; assembly: GCF_014842075.1. Lineage (GTDB taxonomy): Bacteria > Pseudomonadota > Alphaproteobacteria > Sphingomonadales > Sphingomonadaceae > Sphingomonas. Next base: position 859,740 of record NZ_JACYVA010000001.1, on the reverse strand, counting down.
AGCGGTTCGACGACCTGTCCGGCCATATTTCCGGCGCGGTGGCGACCTATGCCGACGATGTGCGGTCGCGCGCCTTTCCCGGCGCGGAACAGCTCTATCCGCCACGGCCCTGACCGGCCGTACCATTCGCTTCCGTTTCGCGCGCCATCCGGCTAAAGGAGCGCGCTTGCCCAACCCCGTGGAGCCGACCCCTTGGCGCTGACCCCGCAGAATAACGACGCCTTCCTGCGCGAAGTGGACGACGAACTCCGTCGTGAGAAGGTGAGCGATATCGGCCGCCGCTATGGCCTGTGGATCATCGGCGCGGTCATCGCCGCGCTGGTCGCGTTCGGCGCATGGACGTTCTGGCAACACCGCCAGACGCAACAGGCGGGCGAACAGGGCGAGCAGCTTGCCACCGCGCTCGACGATATCGCCGCCGGCCGTGCGGCGCAGGCCGATGCCGCCGTGGCGAAATTGACGACGTCGGATCGCGACGCGGTGCGGGCCACCGCTTTGTTGACGCAGGCCGACATGCTGTTGTCGCGCAAGGATCTGAAGGGTGCGGCCGCCGCATTCGCAAAGGTCGCCGCCGACGAATCGCTGGCGCAGCCGTTCCGCGATCTCGCACTGGTCCGGCAGACGTCGGTCGAATATGATTCGCTGCAGCCGCAACAGGTCATCGACCGGCTGCGCGGTCTGGCGGACAAGGGCAGCCCGTGGCTGGGCAGCGCGGGCGAGATGGTCGCGGTCGCCTATATCCGCCAGAACAAGCTGCCGGAGGCCGGACGCCTTTATGGCCTGATCGCACAGACCGAAGGCGTGCCCCAAAGCCTGCGCGGGCGGGCGGTGCAGATGGCCGGATCGCTGGGCGTCGACGCCGTCGACCAGTCCGGCCCGGCCAACCAGACCGCGGCCCAGTAACTCTCGCTACCGGAAGTATCGTTCCCATGAAGACGCATCTGAAACTTTCGGCGGCATTCGCTGCGATGGCGCTGTTGAGCGGCTGCGGCATCTTCAAGGGCGGTGGCCCGTCGAAGACGCCGGTGGTCGGACAGCGCGTGTCGATCCTCGCGTCCGAAGATCTGGCGATCGCCGATCCCACGCTGGCCGAAGTGCAGGTGGTGCTGCCGATCGCGACGACCAACGGCGACTGGAACCAGCCGGGCGGCAACGCATCCAAATCCATGGGGCATCTGGCGATCGGCGATACGCTGACCCAGGCATGGTCGGTACGGATCGCGGGCGGCAACACGCGCACGCGGCTTGCCGCGGCGCCGGTCGTGGCGGGCGGGCGGTTGTATGTTATCGACGTCGACGGCGTCGTCACCGCGATGGCGGCCGATACCGGTGCGACCGTGTGGACCGCGCCGACCGTCAAGGGGAAAGAGAACCAGCCGGCACGCTTCGGTGGCGGGGTCAGCGTCGATGGAGCGCGCGCGTTCGCCACCAACGGGCTGGGCGATGTCGTCGCGTTCAACGTGGCTGACGGCACCGAAATCTGGCGGGTGAAGCCGGGCGGTCCGCTGCGCGGTGCGCCGACCGTCGAGGAAGGCCAGTTGTACGTCGTGAGCCAGGACAACCAGATGTTCGCGCTCAGCCAGGCCGATGGCCGCGTGGTGTGGACCCAGTCGGGCAGTCTCGAATCGCAGGGCGTGTTCGGCGTCGCCGCGCCCGCGCTGGCACAGGGGACGGTCGTCGCCGGTTTCTCCTCGGGCGAACTCAACGCCTATCGGTATGAAAACGGCCGTTCGGTGTGGGCCGACAGCCTGTCACGCACGTCGGCATCCACGTCGGTGTCCGCGCTGGCTGATATCGATGCCGAACCGGTGATCGACAATGGCCGCGTCTATGCCGTGGGGCAGGGTGGACGCATGGTTGCGCTCGAACTGACTTCGGGCCAGCGGCTGTGGGAACAGAATCTGGCGGGCATCACCACGCCATGGGTCGCGGGCGAATGGATCTTCGTCGTCACCGACGACGCGCGCCTGCTGTGCATTTCGCGCGGCAGCGGCAAGCTGCGCTGGGTTCAGCAACTGCCCGGTTTCCGCAACATGAAGAAGAAGCGCAACCCGATCGGCTGGGTCGGTCCGGTGCTTGCGGGCAACCGCCTGCTGCTCGCTAACTCGCTCGGCGAACTGGTTTCCGCATCCACCACCGACGGCAGCATCACCTCGACCGTCGATACCCGGTCGAAGGGCGGCTACACCCTCTCGCCGGTCGTCGCGAACGGGATGCTGTACCTGCTCGACGATGCCGGAACGCTGACCGCCTGGAAGTGACGGGGCGGGGGCGGCGATCCATGCCGCTCCCGGTTCTTTCCCGGTCGCTTCGAAGCGTGATTATGTAAGGTGTGACCGCTTATCCTGAGTGCCATTGAGCTTGTCGAAATGGCGTATCGAAGGACTGCCGCGGATGCTTCGATAATGACCGGGTGAACCATGCCCCGCATGGTTCAGGATCGTCCGGGGGACGATCCGACCCGATCATCCTTCGACTTCGCTCAGTCGCTACTCAGCACGAACGGGTGCACCTGAACTCATCATGCTATAGAGGAGCGTCGCCGCACGCGATGTCCATCGCCTGTTGCGTTTTTCCAACCAGCGCATCTTGCGCGCCTGTCGAAACTGCTTCCGGTCATCTTCGCCGGAGTCGTAATAGCGAGTATCCGCGTCGGCCACGACGATGCGCGATCGGGTCGATAACAGGCCAGTAATGTCACAAATTCCGGTTTGCGCCAAAACTCGACCGGACGCCCATTTACCCGTACAGGACGGGCAACCACCGTTCCCCAGGAAATTACATGCCTCTCCCCGTCGTCGCGATCATCGGCCGCCCCAATGTCGGCAAGTCGACGCTGTTCAACCGCCTTGTCGGCAAGCGGCTGGCGTTGGTCGACGACCAGCCCGGCGTGACGCGTGACCGGCGCGAGGGCGACGCGCATCTGCTCGGACTCGACTTCACCATCGTCGACACCGCCGGGTTCGAGGAAGACGACGCCGCCACGCTGCCCGGCCGGATGCGGATGCAGACGCAGGCAGCGGTCGAAATGGCCGATGTCGCGCTGTTCATGATCGATGCACGCGCGGGCATCACGCCGCTGGACGAGGAAATCGCCCGCTGGCTGCGCTCGGCCGACGGCACCGTCATCCTCGTCGCCAACAAGGCGGAAGGTCGCGCTGGCGAAAACGGCGTGCTCGAATCGCTCGCGCTGGGCTTCGGCGATCCGGTGCAGATGTCCGCCGAACATGGCGAAGGCGTCGCCGACCTGTTCGACGCGCTGCGTCCGTTCGTGGAACGCGAACCGGAGCCGGTCGAGGACGAAGAGGAGTACGACCCCGAGAACGCGGTCCTCAAGCTGGCGATCGTCGGCCGACCGAACGCGGGCAAATCGACGCTCATCAATCGCTTCCTCGGGCAGGACCGGCTCATCACCGGGCCGGAAGCGGGTATCACGCGCGATTCGATCGCGGTCGACTGGCAATGGACCGATGCAGAGGGCCGCGTTCGCGACGTCCGGCTGATCGACACCGCCGGCATGCGCAAAAAGGCGCGGGTGCAGGAAAAGCTGGAAAAGCTGTCGGTCGCCGACGCGCTGCACGCGATCGATTTCGCTGAGGTCGTCGTGCTCCTTCTGGACGGAACGCGCGGGCTGGAGCTTCAGGACATCAAGATCGCCGACCGCGTGTTGCAGGAAGGCCGCGCGCTGGTGATCGCGCTGAACAAATGGGACATCGCCGAACATGCGTCGTCGCTGTTCAACGGGGTCAAGGGCGCGCTGGACGAAGGGCTGGCACAGGCCAAGGGTGTGCCGCTGCTCACCGTGTCGGGCGCGACCGGCAAGGGGCTGGACGTGCTGATCCAGGCGGCGTTCGAATCGCGCGAGGCATGGAGCCGTCGCGTGTCGACCGGCCAGCTCAACCGGTGGTTCGAACGCGCGCTGGAAGCCAATCCGCCGCCCGCGCCCGGCGGCAAGCGCGTCAAGATGCGCTACATCACGCAGAACAAGACCCGTCCGCCCAGCTTCGTCCTGTTCGGCACGCGCGTCGACGACCTGCCCGAAAGCTACAAGCGCTATCTGGTCAACGGCCTGCGCAAGGAATTCGGGTTCGGTGCGGTGCCGGTGCGGATCAACATGCGCGCGCCCAAGAACCCTTTCCACACCAAGTGATCCGCATCGACGCGCGCGGGATGCGGTGCCCATGGCCCGCCATTCGTCTCGCGCGCGCGCTGCGCGATCATGCCGGGCCGGTCGAGATCGCGGCGGACGATCCACGCGCGCCGGCCGAACTGGCCAGCGCGGCAGCGGCGATCGGCGCGGGGTTGCAGGTCGTGAGCGACGGGCTGTTCCGCGTCGATCGGTAGCCGGCTAGCCCTTCGTTTCCCAAGGTTGATCGCGCAGGTTGAGATGCGTGATGCCCCGCGCTTTCAGCCGGGGGCCGAGGAAACGGTAGAAATACCAGTCCTTCAGCGCGAACGGCGTCGCGTGGTACAGCAGCCGTTCGGCCAGCGTCCACCGCACTCGCCGTCGGTCGGTCCGCCGAGGCGACGGGATCGCCCAGAAATTACGCGGATAGACGACCCGTCCCAGCTTCGCGACGCGTTGGATGATCTCATGGTCGAGCAGGACATAGGGCCAGTGCGCCTCCGAAAAGCCGCCTGCCGCGACCAGCGCCGCCGTGCGGAACGTCTGGCCATAGCCGCCGGTATGCGTCTGTTTCGATAGCAGTCGCGTCACGCCGTCCGAATAGAGCCGCCGTCGCAGTGGTTGAGTCGATTGGTCCACGCCCAGCGCCATGACCGCGACGATGCCGGGATCAGCATCGAACGCATGCGTTGCTTCGGTCATGTAATGCGGCGGATAGAAGGTGTCGGCGTCGCCGAACGCGACCAGCTCGGTGGTCAGATGTGCCATCGCCGTCTCCAGCGCATGGATCTTGCCCGGACGCGCTTCGTGCAGCAGCACGGTTTCGATACCGGGCGCGGCAAAGGCGGCGGCGATATCGGGCGAAGCGTCGGTCGATCCGTTGTCGATCAGGATCAACCGCATCGGCTCACGCTGCGCCGCCAGCGCTGCCAGCGTCGCGGGCAGGAAATCAGCCTCGTTGTAATAGGCGATGACGAACGTCCAACGGTTCATTGGGCAAGCGCCATCAACAAATCGCACGCCACCGCCGACGAGCGCGGCCCGTGCGTCGCGACCGCATGCGCGCGCGCAGCCACGCCCATCGCCGCCAGCCGCGGGGGTTGGTTCAGCAGATCGGCGACGCGCGCGCGATAATCGCGATCGCGCAGCAACAGGCCGCAATCGGGTGGAATCACATCGGTCCCGATCCGGTCGTCGAACGCCGCGACCGGCAGTCCGCACGCCATCGCTTCGGGAATGGCACGCGGGAAATAATCGCGGCGGCCGGCATGCAGGAACATCCGCGCCTGCGTCAGCATCGCCGGAACCTCCGCATTGGGGACATGGCCCAGCCAGTCGACCTGCGGATAGCGTCGTCGCAGTTCCGCCGCCTGCGGTCCGTCACCGATTACCGCCACCCGGTGCCGATCCGCGAGGGCCGCAATCTCGACGAAGCGCTTGTACGGCGTAAGGCGGCTGGTCGCGATCACGTCCCACCGGGGCGGGGCGGGGCGGGGGGCGAAGCGATCGGTATCAATCGTCTTGGGCAGTCGCTGCATCCGCGCCGCTGGAACCGGCCGCCGCCAGAACCGCGGAAACGGGTGGGCAAGCGCCTGTTCCTGCACGGTCGTTTCAGGGAAGACGAAGGCCGCGTGGGATACGATCCGGCTCCAGTAATCGCCACCGATGATGACCGCGAACCGCCGCCTGTCGGGACGCAACACCCGGTCGAATAGGTCATACCCCGCGCCGCCGTTGCTGCCGACCAGCACGAACAGATCGGTCGGGTCGGCCCGCGCGGCGGCGATCATCGTCTCGCTGGTCTGCCGACGCGTAGGTATCGCTGGATCAGTGGGTGCGAACAGACGGATTGGATAGGGCGCGATCCCCGGAAGTGCCGAGACGGTGTCGATCGGCGTCCGTGCCAGCCCCCATAATTCGACATCGACGCCGCGTTCGGCGAGGATGCCGGGCATCCGCCGGTCGCGATTGTCCCAACGCAGCCATTCCGCCAGATCGGCGACGCCATGATGTGTGGGATAGGTGAGGACGAACCGGATGCGCATCGCGAAGCCGGGCTACCAGCGGCGGCGACCGGACGCTACCCGGTTGTCGCACGCGGCCCGAGTTGTCGCCGCGCGCGTCCCCCGCTAATGCAATTGCGATGAACTGGTCCGACAATGGCGCGCGTGTCAGCTGCCTGATGGTGACGGCGAATCGCGCTGCTCTGGCGCGGCGTGCGGTCGATTGTTTCCTGCGCCAGCGATGGTCCAATCGCGAACTGGTGGTCGTGGACGACGGCGATCAGGATTATGGCGCACTGTTCGTCGATATCCCGGCGGATCGTATTCGCTACGAACGGGTTCCCAAGACCCCGGACGTGACGCTGGGCGCGCTGCGCAACCGCACGCTGGACCTCGCGCGCGGATCGATCGTCGCGCAGTGGGACGATGACGATTGGTATCATCCCGACCGGCTGACGCGACAGATCGCCATGCTCGACGTGGGCAGGGATGCGTGTGTGCTGCGCGGTACGCTGATGCATCTGGATGCGCCGCGTTGGTTCGATCACCCCTATGTCGGGACACTGGAGCCCGGCGTGCCGGGCAGCATCGTCCACCGTGCCGACCCGGCGGTGCGCTATCCCGAAAAGCGGCGGGGCGAGGATACCGACTTCCTGCACCACTGGTCGCGCGACCGCATCGGCGTGCTCGACGCGCCGGGGCTGTTCGTTCGTGCCTTTCACGGGGCCAATACGTGGGAACGGACCCATTTCGAGCGCCGGGTACGTAACAACCCCGCCGCCGCGATCGAATATTGGCTGCGCGCGGTGCTGCCGGGCGGGATCTGGCGACATTCGCGTTTCCGGCTGGACACGGAGACGCGCGCTGCGTTCGATCGGTTTGTCGCCGATTCGCGTGACGCGGGCGTGTTCCCTGTATGACCATGGCCGACCGTATCGATGCGTTGCAGCGCTGGTCCGACACCCCGGCCGCCAAGCGTCTGGGCAAAGCGCTCCGCATGCTGTTTTTCGTCGGCATCCTGTTGTGGCTGGTGCTGAAGGTCCGTGCGATCGGATGGGGGAACGTCGCCGCCGCGCTGCCACGGACGCCATGGTTCTACCTGTTGTTCATCATGATGTTCCTGGCGCTGCCGGTTTCGGAAGTCTGGATATTCCGATTGCTGCTCGGTCGCCGCGTGCCGGGTGCGTTGCCGGTGTTCATCCGCAAGCGCGTCTTCAATTCGGCGTTCGTCGGGTATTCGGGTGAACTGTACCTGTTCGTTTGGGCGCGGCAGCGGCTGGGGATGCCGGCGAAGACGCTGCTGCTGGCGATCAAGGACAATGCGATCCTGTCGGCGCTGGCATCGGCGTCGATCACGTCGGCGTTACTGTGCGTGTTCATGGCCAGCGGACGCGCGAAATGGATCGCTGACTGGCTGCAGTCGTCCGGCGGTGTCATGATCGCGGCGCTGCTGGTGGCGGCGTTCCTGACGCCGTTGCTGCTACGGTTGCGCAGCCAGATATTGTCGGTGCGGTGGCAGACGGCGGCGACCGTCCTTGGCATCCATGTCGCGCGCATCCTGATCGTCGTGCTGTTGCAGGCGACGCAGTGGGCAGTGGTGCTGCCCGCCGAACCATGGACGGTGTGGATCACCTTCCTGACCGTTCAGATGGTCATCAGCCGCCTGCCGCTGGTTCCCAATCGCGACCTGTTGTTCCTGTCGGCCGCGCTGGAGATGAGCCATATCGTCGATGGGCCGCGCGCCGCGATGGCGGCACTGCTGCTCGCGGGCGGCGCGCTGACGCAGGGGAGCAACCTGTTGTTCTTCGTCCTGACCAGTTTCGAACGGCGGCGCAGCGGCGTGCCGGTGGCCGAACCCGACGCCGCGTTCGAAGATGTCGTCGCGACGCCGGCCGTACCGCCCGCTATCTAGCGATCGTCAGGCACTCTGCCGCGCGCAGATGAAGCGCGAGAGTTCCTGTCGCAGGGGAAGCCCTTCGGTCGAGCGTAGCGGGCCGTCATGCGCGGTATCGGTTTCGACACGGACGCGCGTATCGGCGACCCCGACGACATGGAACAACTGCCGGTCGCAATCGAGTTCGGTGCGGGCATAGGCGACACGTTCGCCGCGCTGCTGGCGCAGGATGGCGATGGTGGTGCCGGCGACGGTCCGGCGCTGCCGCAGCAGTTCGTATCGGGACTTCGGATCGGACGGTGTCGGTATCACCGTTCCTTCCAGCTTCAGCCGTTCGTTACCATCCCCCGCCACGTCGGTTTCGACCAGATGGCGCAGGTCGACCCGATTGCCTTCGCCCTCCGCGACCGCGTCCGTCGATCCGGCATTGCCGCATGCTGCCAGAAGGGCACACATCATGGTCGCAAAAATGGGGCGCATCGGCATTCCTCGCAGCTGTTTGATCTAAATGCTGCGACACGGAACGATCGCGACCGCGATGCGATCCATGATAAGGGTCAGCGGGACCGGATCAGTTGCACCGCGCCGATGACGCCGATCGCCATTGCGGCAAGGATAATAGCGCCGGTTTCTTCCCATCCGATCGCCAACAGGCGTTCGAAGCGGTCGGTTCGCACCAGCGAGCGTAGGCTTTCGATCGGGGTCATCATGATGCGGTGCAGCATAGCCACTTGGCTTCGAAAAGGAACCGTTTTTCGTCGTATCGGCGAAGCCGTTGGCCGCACTGTCAATTCCTCGCCGACAGCCCGTTCTCGGGTCAAAGCGCCTGCATTCGCCGCTTGCATGGTATCCACCGAAACCATAGACCTTCGCCATTCCGTTTATCGATACATAGGGGTCTGCATGTTTCGTACCGTGGCATCCGTTCTGCTGGCCTCCACCGCGCTCGCGAGCGCCCCTGCGCTGGCGCAGCAAAAGCCCGCTGCTCCCGCGCCGCTGAAGGCCGCTCCGCTGTCGGCGCTCGTCGCACCGGTGAACATTCCGTACGAGAAGTTCACGCTGCCGAACGGGCTGACCGTCATCACCCACACCGACCGCAAGGCGCCGATCGTCGCGGTGTCGGTATGGTACGATGTCGGGTCGAAGCACGAACCGGAAGGCAAGACGGGTTTCGCGCATCTGTTCGAACATCTGATGTTCAACGGTTCGGAGAATGCGCCGGGCGACTTTTTCGATCCGCTGCGTTCGATCGGCGCGACCGACCTGAACGGTACGACCAGCTATGATCGCACCAATTATTTCGAAACGGTGCCGCGTCCGGCGCTCGACCGCGCGCTGTTCCTCGAAAGCGACCGCATGGGCTATCTGCTCGGCGCGGTGACGCAGGACGTGCTCGATGAACAGCGCGGCGTGGTGCAGAACGAAAAGCGGCAGGGCGACAACCAGCCCTACGGCCTCGTCAAATACAAGATGACCGAAGGGCTGTTCCCGGTCGGCCATCCGTACCGCCATTCGGTGATCGGTTCGATGGCCGATCTGGACGCAGCCAGCCTCGACGACGTCAAGAACTGGTTCCGCAGCCATTACGGGCCGAACAACGCGATCCTCGTGCTGGCGGGCGACATCGACGCGAAGGAAGCGCGGCCGCTGGTCGAGAAATATTTCGGGTCGATCGCGAAGGGGCCCGAATCGGTCCTGCCGACGATCGCCGTGCCGACGCTGGCCGCGCCGGTGCGCGAGGTGATGAAGGATCGCGTCGCCGCGACGATGGTCATGAAGACGTGGGCGGTGCCCGGGCTGAACGACCCGGACGCACCCGCGCTCGACGTCGCGATGTCGGCGTTCGGCGGGCTGGCGTCGTCACGGCTGGAAAACGTGCTGGTGAAGCGCGAGAAGCTGGCAGTGCAGGTATCGGCGGGCGTTCAGTCGCTGACGCAGGCTGGCCTGCTGGTCGTGCGTGCGATCGTGCGGCCGGGTGTGGACGCCGCGAAGGTCGAGGCGCGGCTGGACCAGTTGATAGCCGAGTATCTCCGCACTGGTCCGACCGCCGACGAGGTCGCCCGCGTTGCTGCGACCAGCGCGTCGGGCACGATTTCGGGTCTGGAATCGGTCGGCGGATTCGGCGGCAAGGCCGTAACGCTGGCATCGGGCGAATTGTTCGCGGGCGATCCGGGCTTCTACAAAAAGGAGCTGAACGAGCTGGCGACGATGACGCCCGCACGCGCCCAGGCGGCGGCGGTGAAGTGGATGTCGCGACCCGGTTACACGCTGATCGTCGAACCCGGCGCACGCGAAGGATATGAGGAGGCCAAGGCCGTCCCGAAGGTCGCGGCGGCGCCCGCTGCACCTGCAGCGGCGCAGGCACCGGTCGCCGGCACGCGCGGCACGATGCCGACGGTCGCCGACGTCAGCGCGCTGCAGTTTCCCAAGGTGACTCGTTCGCGCCTGTCGAACGGGATCGAGCTGGTCTATGCACAGCGGACCGCCGTACCGGTGACGCAGGTGTCGCTGGCGTTCGATGCGGGCGTCGCGGCGGACGTGACCGGCAAGTTGGGCACCGCCGGCATGACGCTGACGCTGATCGACGAGGGAACCACCACCCGCGATTCGATCGCGTTGAGCGAGGCGAAGGAACGGCTGGGCATGTCGTTCGGCGGCGGTAATTCGCCTGATCAAACGACGCTGGGTTTCACCGTGCCCAGCGCCAATCTGAACAGCGCGGCGATCCTGTTCAGCGACGTGTTGCGCAACCCCGCGTTCGATCCCGCCGAAATCGAGCGGGTGCGCGGACAGGTGCTGGCGGCCATCGCACAGCAGCGCACCAACCCGCAGGGGCTCGCCGACATGACGCTGCCGCCGCTGTTGTACGGACCGCAGTCGCCTTATGCGAAGCTGGCGGCGGGCGCGGGCGACCCGGCGGCGGTCGCCGCACTGACCCGCGACGACCTGATCGCATGGCGCAACGCGTGGTTGCGGCCGGACAAGGCGAAGCTGTTCGTCGTGTCCGATCGCCCGCTGGCCGAGGTGCAGGCCGCGATGAACGCAGCACTGGGCAACTGGACCGCGACCGGTCCGGCGGGAACCAAGACGTTCCCGGCCGCCGTGACCACCGCCAGCCCGCGCATCGTGCTGGTCGATCGGCCCGATTCGCCGCAATCGCTGATCGTCGCCGCACAGTTGACGCCGATCAAGGCGAAGTCGGACACGCTGGCGGTCACCACCGCCAACACCGTGCTGGGGTCGGGATTCCTCAGCCGGATCAACATGGATTTGCGCGAAGCGAAGCACTGGTCCTATGGCGCGCGTGGCGGGTATCAGCTGATGCAGGGCGCGGTCCCCTATATCATCAACGCACCGGTACAGGCCGACAAGACGGGCCCGGCCATCGCGTCGCTTCGCGAACAGATCAGCGGCTATCTTGGTAAAAACGGCACGACCCCGGTCGAATTCCGTCGGACGATCGACGGCGAAACCCGGCAGCTTGCCGGTACGTTCGAAACCGCCGGCGCGGTGCTGTCGGCGATGCGCAGCAACGACTTCCTCGGTCGCCCCGACGATTATCAGGCGACGTTGCCGCAGAAGTACCGTGCGCTGACCGCCGCACAGCTGGACGCGGCGGCACGCGCGGCGATCGACCCCAACCGCTTCGTCTATGTCGTGGTCGGCAACGCTGCCACCGTCCGTCCGCAGCTTGACGCGCTGGGTCTGCCGGTGGAGGTGGTATCGGCGACCCCCGCCGCGACGACGGCAGGCGGCAAGTAAGGAGAGCGATCATGGCGAATGTGGACGGAAGCTGGGATACGGTGACCAAATCGCCGATGGGCGACCAGAAGGCGACTCTGACCGTCAAGAGCGACGGTAACAGCTTGACCGGGACCTATTCCGGCGCGCTGGGATCGACCGCAATCACCGATGGCAAGGTCGAGGGCGATACGCTTAGCTGGAAGGTGTCGATCGTGGTGCCGATGCCGATGACGCTCGATTGCGAAGCGACGGTCGAGGGCGACACGATCAGCGGAACCGTCGGCGCGGGTGCGTTCGGCAGCTTCCCGATGGCCGGATCGCGCGTCGGCTGACGATACCGGGGGAGGGTATGTCGCCGTGCGGCGTCGTACCCTCCCTTTGCCATTACAGCGGGCGTGCTCGTCCGCCTGTTCCGGTCCGGCGAAGATGCGCATTTGGCGACGCATCCTGCCGACAACGCCGTACGCCGCGTGGACCTGCACCCGATATGCTGCATGACGGCAACATATGTGACGTTTCGGTCGGGCGTGATTGACTGTCCCGTCCGGCCGTAACTGCGCGGGTTTCCGCCATGGTTCGACCGTAATCATGGCAAATCCGCCCTGCTTCGTTCATGTCGAGGCAAGATACCGTTGCTGCGTTGCAACACTCGGCTATTTCGTATGCAAAATGACTGAATCATTGCAACAACCCGGGCCGAAAGTGGTTCAGAGGGTCCACGGACGAACCGACGCGCTTTCGATGTCGGGCCCGTAAACGCTGATGAGGTCTTTTATGCGTACGCTTTTCGCCGCTGCCGTTGCAGTCGCCGCTCTCACCGCCGCTCCCGCATTCGCGCAGGACGCCGCTCCCGTCGTCGAGGCGCCCGATGGCACCAGCGGCATCGGTTTCGAGCCGTACGTCGCGGTTCTGGGCGGCTGGGAACAGTTCGATTCCGAAGTCACCGACGCCGGCATTCCGCTCGCCCCGCGCACCAACAAGCTGAACGGCAGCCTCGTCGAAGGCATCGTCGGCTTCAACGTACCGCTGGGTCCGGTGTTCGTCGGTGCCGAAGGTTCGGTGTCGAAGGGTATCTCGGGCGACATCGATTGGCAGTATGGCGCAGCGGGCCGTTTCGGCGTGCGCGCCGGTGACTCGGGCCTGCTGTACGGTAAGGTCGGGTATCAGTGGACCAACTTCGCGGTGCTGGGCAACGACAGCCGCGACTACCACGAAATGACCTACGGCCTCGGCTTCGAAGTCGGTCCGAAGGACATCGGTCTGGGCGGCATCACCGGCAACTCGGGCGTGCGTCTGCGCGGTGAAGTGTCGACCTTCGGTTCGGCACACAGCTTCCGTCCGATGCTGGGTCTCACCACCCACTTCTAAAGGCGTGACCGGGCGGGTCCAGCGTAACCGGACCCGCCCCTGTATCTGCGTAGCAAAAAGGCTCCGGGCGGCGACGCCCGGAGCCTTTTTCGTTACGCCACGGTGCGGGGAGGAATTATTCCTCCACCGTTACCCGGCCGCGGCGAATGACCATGCCGCGCTCGGCCATTTCCTTGCGGAAGTCGTGGCGCGCATCGGCGACCTCGCGACGATATTCGTGCCACGCATCCTCGCGCGACGCTGCGTCGTCGGCCCGCGCCAAATCCTTGCGCAGCTCGCGCTTCGCCTCGGACAGGTCGGTCTTGTAGTCGAGATAATAGGGGTTGGCGTCCGAATAGACCGGCACCGAACGCGGACGCGCCATCGACGGCGTGGTGGTGGCGGCAATCGCGGCAGCGGCGATCAACAAGGTCCTGATAGTCATGGCGCGCATACTCCGTTGAATAATGTCGGTCGTATCAACCGACGATTGCGAACGGCGTTCCTTCAACCGCAGTTCAGGTGAACGGTCGATGAAACAACTGCGCGATGTGCCACGTTATACTGGCAGGATGCGGAGCGGACGGTGACAGGACGGGTGCGGCGAAAGGCAGGACTGGCGACAGCACAGGCGTTGGCCGATCGACCGGTGCCATCCAGTGTCTGCGCGCTGTGCGGTCGTCCGCTCGGCAACCGGACCGAATGGCACCATCGCGTGCCCAAGAGCGAAGGCGGACGCGAAACCGTACCGCTGCATCCGGTATGCCACCGCACGATTCATGCGAACGCCAGCAACGCCGAACTGGCGGGGCCGCTCGCCGATCTGGACACGTTGCGGCAGGTGCCGGGCGTAGCGCGGTTTCTGACATGGGTGGCGGGCAAGCCTGCCGACTTTCGGGTGCCGGTTCGAAAGCGCAACTAGCCCATGATGCGGGCTAATTCTCCGTCTATGGTCTCAATCTCACGGTCCAACAACGCGTCGGAAACGTTGGTCGGGCTCCAGAATGCCTTTGCTCCGTGCGCATCTAATATGCCGAAACCTTCCGTACTATTGCCCCGATATGCTCGACGTAGAAGTATAATACCGGCTCCCGCCTTGTCACGATTCAGTCGTGGATCCTTCCGCGGGTAAACGGCGATAACTTTCCTCTCGGAGCCAGTTTCCAAACCGATTTCCGGTTCAATATGTACCGAAAATTTTCCGAGTGGAGATCGCCAAACTCCTCTTGATGGCGCAAAGCGAGCGCCCTTTTGCTTATCAAGCCAGTTCGCGGCATTCTCGAAGATATCGACATTATGTGCAATAGCGTTCGGTGGAGCAATCTTAGCAATATCGGAAGCAACGCGTATCCGATCTAATCCATGCGCTGCGTACTAGAATATGCCATCTCGGGAGGATCGGTAGAAGTCAAATCCGCCGGGCGTTGCATATCCCTCTAGCTGACGAATCTTATCGCCGGTATCAAGCGTCAAAAATTTCAGGAACGTTGAAAAATGCATAATAACCGGCATGCGAGTTTCCATTCCTGAAAGACCGATAGTTATTGCTTGGCGTCAAGTGCGAGGGCCAGCTTAGGCGGGCCCTCGCCGGTGCGGCTTACTCCGCTGCCACGCCCCCGAACATGTCGCCCATGCCGCTGGCTTCCTCGTTCGCCGGGGCGATGATCTTCGCCTTCTGGCGCTTGTCGAAGCCGTCCCAGACCTCGTTCCAGTTGCCGCGGGTCGCCGCTTTCGAATATTCGGTCGCGCGCTGTTCGAAGAAGTTGGCGTGCTCGACCCCGTTGAGCAGCGGGGCAAGCCACGGCAGCGGATGCTCCTCGATCAGATAGATCGGCTTCATCCCCAGCTGGCCCAGCCGCCAGTCGGCGATGTAGCGGATATACTTCTTGATCTCCTTGGCAGTCATGCCGTGGACCGGCCCCATTTCGAACGCCAGATCGATGAAGTTGTCCTCCAGCCGGACCGTCGTCTGACACATGTCGGCGATGTCGTCGCGCACCGACCGCGTCATGCAATCGCGTTCCTTGCAGAAAGCGTGGAACAGCTTGATGATGCCTTCGCAGTGCAGGCTTTCGTCACGGACCGACCACGACACGATCTGCCCCATGCCCTTCATCTTGTTGAAGCGCGGGAAGTTCATCAGCATCGCGAACGACGCGAACAGCTGCAGCCCTTCGGTGAAGCCGCCGAACATGGCCAGCGTCTTGGCGATATCCTCGTCGGTATCGACGCCGAAATTCTGAAGATAGTCGTGCTTGTCCTTCATCTCGCTATATTCGAGGAAGGCGCCATATTCGCTCTCGGGCATGCCGATCGTGTCGAGCAGGTGGCTGTACGCGGCGATATGCACCGTCTCCATGTTGGAGAAGGCGGCAAGCATCATCTTGACCTCGGTCGGCTTGAAGATCCGGCCATATTTCTCGTGATAGCAGTCCTGTACCTCGACATCCGCCTGGGTGAAGAAGCGGAAGATCTGCGTCAGCAGGTTGCGTTCGTGCGGGGTCAGCTTCTGCGCCCAGTCGCGGCAATCCTCACCCAACGGCACCTCTTCGGGCATCCAGTGGATCTGCTGCTGACGCTTCCAGAAATCGAACGCCCAGGGGTATTCGAACGGCTTGTACTGCTTGCGGGCTTCGGTGAGCGACATGAGGATTACTCCGGGAAAACTGAAAAAATGTAAACTGGTGGTGCTACCGTGCGGACGGGAATGTGGAATTGCGGTCGTCGTCGCCTGTGGCGGTGGACCCCGGTCTTCGCCGGAGTACGGC
The DNA here is from genome assembly GCF_014842075.1 of Sphingomonas sp. CFBP 13720. Taxonomy (GTDB): domain Bacteria; phylum Pseudomonadota; class Alphaproteobacteria; order Sphingomonadales; family Sphingomonadaceae; genus Sphingomonas. The sequence continues at coordinate 843,858 of NZ_JACYVA010000001.1, read as the reverse complement.
AGGGGTGGTGCCTCACGCCGACCCCCACGACCATTGCGCGACGCCGAATATGGCGAGGATCAGCCCAAGGGCCAGCCCCATCATCCCGACCATGCCATGGGCATAGCGCGACTGCGGCGTGGGTCGCGACCGCAACCGCGCGAGCAGCCACACGCCACCGCCCGCCGCAACCAGCGCGACGAACAGCATGATCGCGACATTCATCGTCATGCGACCAACTCCGGCACTGCGCGTTCCATCGCCGTACCCACAGGAGAACCACCATGGCCGATCTGAGCAACATCAACGAACATGCCGAAGTCATCGGCGCCGACGGCGTCCATGTCGGCACCGTCGACCGCGTCGAGGGCGACCGCATCAAGCTGACCAAGAAGGACAGCGGCGCGGAAGTCGAAGGAGCCGAAAGCGCACATGCCGGTCATCACCATTATATCGACGGCGGCCTCGTCGCCGAGGTCGAGGGCGACACCGTCCGCCTGAGCGCCAATGCCGATGTCGCAGTGACGTTCGAAACCGAGGAAGGCGGTTCGGACGTCTAAAGTCGGGAAAGGACCGGAGTGGCGGCGGTTGCCGTCGCTCCGGTTCGTCTCCCCATCCGTCACCCCAGCGAAGGCTGGGGTCCTTCCGTCGCGAGGCGAGCGCCCTGCCGCGAGCGATGCCAGCCTGCGCTGGCATGACGAGCGCGGCGAAAAGGCAACTGCGGCCAAGCCGTCAGACGGGATCGCTACGCGACCCCGCTGTCCGCCCGTTGCTTCCGCAACGGGCGTCGGTCCGCTTACTGACAGGCCAGACATTCGTCATAGTCGGTCGTCTCGCCCAGATCGAACTTCGCCAGTTCGGACGTGTTGTCCGCTTCCACCCCGCCGGCGAAACCGGCGCGCTGCACCGACTTCGACCGTAGGTAATAGAGCGACTTGATGCCCAGTTCCCATGCACGGAAATGGAGCATCAGCAGATCCCACTTCTCGACGTCCGCCGGGATGAACAGGTTGAGCGACTGCGCCTGATCGATGAACGGCGTGCGGTCGCCCGCCAGTTCAAGCAGCCAGCGCTGGTCGATTTCGAACGAGGTCTTGAACGTGTCCTTTTCCTCGACCGTCAGGAAATCGAGATGCTGGACCGATCCGCCGCGTTCGAGGATCGTGTTCCACACCGCATCGCTGTTCTTCGACTTCGCGATCAACAGCTTTTCGAGATACGGATTCTTGACCGACCACGATCCCGACAGCGTCTTGTGGGTATAGATGTTCGCCGGGATCGGTTCGATGCACGCGCTGGTGCCGCCGCAGATGATGCTGATCGATGCGGTCGGCGCGATCGCCATCTTGCACGAAAACCGTTCCATCACGCCCATATCGGCCGCGTCGGGGCACGGGCCACGTTCGTTGGCGAGGTGCATCGACGCCTCGTTCACCTGTGCGCTGACGTGACGGAAGATGCGCAGGTTCCACGCCTTCGCCATCGCGCCTTCGAACGGCAGGCTGCGTGCCTGCAGGAACGAATGGAAGCCCATGACGCCAAGACCGACCGAACGCTCCCGCGATGCCGAATAACGCGCGCGCGCCATTTCATCGGGTGCGCGGTCGATATAGTCGGTCAGCACGTTGTCGAGGAAACGCATCACGTCCTCGATGAAGCGCTTGTCGCCGTTCCATTCGTCCCAGGTTTCGAGGTTCAGCGACGACAGGCAGCATACCGCCGTGCGGTCGTTGCCGAGATGATCGGTGCCAGTCGGCAGCGTGATCTCGCTGCACAGGTTCGAAGTGGATACCTTGAGACCCAGATCGCGGTGATGCTTGGGCATCGCGTTGTTCACATGATCGCTGAACACGATGTACGGTTCGCCGGTGGCGAGGCGGGTTTCGACCAGCTTCTGGAACAGCGACCGGGCATCGACGACCGCGCGCTGCGATCCGTCCTTGGGGCTGCGAAGCACCCATTCGGCACCGTCGCGCACCGCTTCCATGAACGCGTCGGGGATCAGCACGCCATGGTGCAGGTTCAGCGCCTTGCGGTTGAAATCGCCCGAGGGTTTGCGGATTTCGAGGAACTCCTCGATCTCCGGGTGGCTGACGTCGAGATAGCATGCCGCCGACCCGCGACGCAGCGACCCCTGCGAAATGGCGAGCGTCAGCGAATCCATCACCCGGACGAACGGGATGATACCGCTGGTCTTGCCGTTCAGCCCGACCGGTTCGCCGATGCCGCGCACGCTGCCCCAATAGGTGCCTATGCCGCCGCCGCGCGATGCCAGCCACACATTCTCGTTCCACGTCTCGACGATGCCTTCGAGGCTGTCGGGAACCGAGTTGAGATAGCAGCTGATCGGCAGGCCGCGTCCGGTGCCGCCGTTCGACAGCACGGGGGTGGCGGGCATGAACCACAGTTTCGAGATATAGTCGTACAGCCGCTGGGCATGGGCCTGATCATCGGCATAGGCCGATGCGACGCGCACGAACAGATCCTGATAGGATTCGCCTGGCAGCAGATACCGGTCCTTCAGCGTATCCTTGCCGAAGTCGGTCAGCAGCGCGTCGCGCGAATGATCGACGTCGACGGCATAGAGCTGGACGTCGACCGTCTTGCTGTCGCGCGGCGCGGCCGGTGCGGCGGCGGGGGCTTCGACCGGCAGGTCGAGGGTGGGGGCGCTGGTTTCGTTCATGTCTAAATCCCTGAAGTCCATCCCGATTCCCTGTTCTTCATACGTTCTTGTCATGCCGGCCGCCAGCATCCTGCTGTCCCCGGTCGATAAAACGCCAAAACCCGTACGATGTCCGGTCCAGCCGCACGTCATGGATACACCATGTAGCGGCTGATCGAGAACGTTACCCACAAGACTTAGTTGCCGAACGGGTACGGATGCAAGCGGTCCGCTATGCCCCGATATCGGTATCGGATGCCGCAAACGGACGCGACGCGTGGGACTTCCACGCTTTCCGATCCGCGCAAGTCCGGAATTATTTTTTTCGCATCGGACGGTGCTGCGATGAGTCGATATCGACATATTGCATCCGTCGCCCGACTGCGCTCCAACCGGATCGGACCGGTGGAACAGGATTGCAATCGATGCGGCAAACGGGGTGGATGGCGGCGATGGCCGTGACGGTGGCTGCCCCGGTGGCGGTTCCGGCGGCGGCGCAATCCGGGCCGGTGGTCGAGGAACGCGGCGCGGCGCAATCGCTGTCCGACATGGCCGCCGGGCACACCACGGCAGAGGCGCTGACCGCCGCCTATCTCGCGCGGATCGCCGCGATCGACCGGCGGGGGCCGACGCTGCGCAGTGTGATCGCGATCAATCCCGACGCGCTGGCGCAGGCCCGCGCGCTGGACGCCGAACGCCGCGCCGGACGGATTCGCGGCCCGCTCCACGGGCTGCCGGTGCTGGTGAAGGACAATATCGAAACCCGTGAGAACGCGACCACGGCGGGCAGCCTCGCGCTACGGGACAATCGCACCGGTCGCGATGCGCCAGTCGTCGCCCGGTTGCGCGCGGCGGGCGCGGTGATTCTCGGCAAGACCAACCTGTCGGAATGGGCAAACATCCGTTCGAGCAGTTCGATGAGCGGCTGGAGCGCGGTCGGCGGACTGGTGCGCAATCCCTATGCATTGGATCGCAGTGCATGCGGGTCGTCTTCGGGAACCGGGGCCGCGATCGCCGCCAGCCTTGCCGCGATCGGGGTCGGCACCGAAACCGACGGGTCGGTCGTCTGTCCGGCGGCGATGAACGGTCTGGTCGGGCTGAAACCGACGATCGGCATGGTCAGCCGTGCGCGGATCGTGCCGATCAGCCATAGTCAGGATACCGCCGGACCGATGGCGCGCGACGTGCGCGACGCCGCGCTGCTGTTCGCGGCGATGGTCGGCAGCGATCCGGCCGATCCGACCACAGCGGGCGCCGATTCCCGCCGGCGCGACTATGCCGCCGGACTGTCGGCGAACGCGCTGAAGGGCGCACGGATCGCGGTGCTGCGGCCCGACATGCCCGATGCGCTGGCCGTCGTGTACGCTCGCGCACTCGACCGGCTGAAAGCAGCGGGCGCGATCCTGATCGACGTGAAGCAGCCCGACCTGCCGGGGCTGGGCGAGGCGGAGTTTACCGTGCTGAAGGCGGAGTTGAAGGCCGATCTGAACTCTTATCTAGCCACCACGCCGCGCACGGTGAAGACGCGGACGCTGGCCGATGTGATCGCGTTCAACACCCGTAACGCCACCACCGAAATGCCGTTCTTCGGACAGGAAACGTTCGTTGCGGCGCAGGCGATGCCGGAGCTGGACGACCCTGCCTATCGCGCGGCGCGCGCGAATTCGAAGGCCCAGGCGGCAGGGGCGATCGACGCGATGCTGGCCACGGCCGGAGCGACGCTGCTGGTCGCGCCGACCTATGGCACGCCGTGGCTGTCCGATCCGGTGCAGGGCGATCACTTTTCCGGCCCGTCGGCCAGCGAACTACCGGCGGTGTCGGGCTATCCGCATCTGACCGTGCCGATGGGACTGGCGCGTGGGCTGCCTGCCGGCCTGTCGTTCATCGGCCCCGAGTTCAGCGAGGCGCGGTTGCTGGGAGCCGGCTATGCGTTTGAACAGGCGGCGCGGGCGCGGGTCGCGCCGACGTATCGCGCCACGGTCGATGCCGGGCCGGCGCTGAACGGCACGCGCTGATCGCTGCGCCCGGCGGCTGCGGCGTACGTCATTCCCCGCGCATGCGGTACAGGTGCGCCACGCGCGTCTGCCAGCCGAGAATTGCGGGGACCACGCCCAGTTCGATCGCCAGCCCGGTCACATGCCCGATCGACGGCGTACCGATCTGCGACAGCGACACCAGCCGCGCCAGCCCGCCCACAACGACCATCGCGCCCAGCAGGCGCAACCGCCCGCTCTTGCGCTCGATCGCCGGCACGCAACTGGCGAAGCCCAGCCCCATCACTAGGAACAGCCCGGAAAGATACCGGAAATGGCTGTCCATATCGACCGCCGGAGCGGGTTGCAGCCAGCGCGCGCCCAATGCGATGCCGGTGATCGACGCGGTCAGCGGCACGATACAGGCCAGTGCGACAGCAAGCTGCAACAACGTGCGTTCGCGTCGCAGCGTCACTGTCGCGTCCTCTCCAGCAGTTCGGCACGCACGCGGATGGCGCGTACCGACATGCGCACCTCGACCAGGAACCACATCAGTCCGCCGATCAGCAGCACCATCGACAGGATGAACGCAATCGCCACCGCCTTGCCCAGCCGCAGGTCGAGCAGTTCGGCGGTGAACAGCATCGCGACGACGCAGCAATTGGCGACGGCGGCGAGCACTACCAGAAACACGGCGGTATTGATGACGTGGATGCGGCGGTCGAGCAGGCGCAGTTCGAACACGTGCCGCTCATGCTCCGGCCCGATCGAGGCGGGATGCAGCTTTTCGAGATCGCGCGCGCGATCGACGATCCGTGCCAGCCGCCCGACCATCACGTTCAGAATCGCACCGATCCCGGCGAGCAGGAACACCGGCGCGATCGCGGTCTGGATCGTCTTGGCGACGGTCGACAGGACGGGGGCGAATTCCATCGCCCGGCTATGCCGTTCCCGGCTCCCGGCGGCAAGCGGTACGCGCCAGCGACGGCAGTGAGCGTTTGCAGGCGATGCGAAGTCCGGCGCCAACGTTCCATGACAATGCGCGTCCGGTCCGCATCGTACGGTCCGTGCGGGCACCCGTCGCGACACCGCCCCCCATGTGCGTCATGCGCGCGGCCGGAAAACGCGTCCTGCCCGTGCGATAGTCCGGTCCGCCGCCGATTGGGTTTCGGCAAGCTACTGGTTTACTGTGAAATCTGAACCGCCATTCCATCTTTTGGACTATTGAGAGGCTTCCGGCGCGCGCGCACATCTTGGCGCGATGAGGTTGTAAAGCGCGGACGACCATCGGAACCGGTCGATCCGCATGGCGTCGGCCGGCGAGTATCGACCGCGGTTCCAATCCAATATGGGTCGCGAACATGTCTATCGCCTTCCGTTCCGTCCGCACCCAACTGACGATGATCGTGTATCTCTTGGGGATGCTTGCGCTGACGACGCTCGTCCTCGCCTATCTGCGCGGTCCATCGGGCAACGCGCTGATCTGGCCGGTCAACGCGATCGCGGTCGTAGTGCTGAAACGCCAGCCACCACGGCTGTGGCCGATCTGGCTGACCCTGACCGCGGCGGCTTTGCTGCTGGCGAACCTGTTCGTCGCGAATACCCCGTGGCTTGCGGTAAGCCTGACCGGCGTCGATCTGGTCGAAATCACGCTCGTCGCGTTCATGATCCGGCGATCGGGCGCGGATCCGCGTACGTTGCCGGGCTATTTCGTGATGATCGCGATCGCGTTCGCCGGTGCTTCCATCAGTACGCCGGTCGCGGCACTGGTCCTGTGGTCGGCGACGGGGTCGCTGTCCGCCGAAACCGCCCTCTACTGGTTCGCAGCCAGCGTGATGGGCCTGATCCTGCTCGTCCCCGCACTGACTGCGGTTCGACGCGATCGTCCTGATCGCGTTGGGCGGATGCTGCCCTGCATCCTGCTCCTACCGGTTCCTATCGCACTGATATCGACAGGGGTCTTCGTGTTCGGCGATTATCCCGTGCTGTTCCTGTTGATGCCGTGCGGCGTATTCGCCGCGTTCCGGTTTCGGTTCGCCGGCGCAGGCATATCGACGTTGACGATCGCGATCGTCGCGACGGTGTTCACGATCCGGGGTACGGGGCCTATCGCGGTCGCCGCCGAAGACCTCGAAGGCAGGCTCCTGTTCCTCCAGGCGTTCCTGACTGCGATCACGCTGACGGTGTTTCCCGTCGCCACTCTGCTCCATCAGCGATTGAAGACGCTGGCGACGATCCGATCGGCCGAACGGCAGCTTCGTCTGCTGACCGATCATTCGACCGACATGATCGTGCGCATCGATCTGGACGGCGTGTATCGCTATGCGTCGCCTGCCGCTGAACGGCTGCTGGGCTATTCCGTAGACGCGCTCATCGGGGAAAGCGCGTTTCTGCGCGTGCATCCCGATGACCGCTTCCGGGTGATCCGAGGCGCGCGCCGGTTGACCCATCACGGCGGCGAACTGGTCCTGTCCTATCGCCTGCAACATCGCGTCGGCCATTATGTCTGGATGGAAGGGGCGTTCCGCCTCGCAACCGATATGTGCGGCGTGGCCGAAGTCGTTGGAACGGTGCGCGACGTCGGTGCCCGGCAGGCGGCGGAACATGCGGCGGCGCTCGCCCATTCCCGGCTGGAAGACGAGCGAATGCTGCTGTCGATGGCCGAATCGGTGGCGCATATCGGCCATTGGCGCATCAACGTGGCCGACAACACGGTGTTCTGGTCCCCCGAACTGTTCCGTATCCACGGCATCGAACCGCGTGCCAACGTCACGCTTGAAGACGCGATGAAGTGCTATCACCCCGACGATCGCGCTGCGGTCGCGCACTGCGTGCAATCGGCCATCGACAACCGGACCGGCTATCACTTTCACGCGCGTGTCCTGCGGCCCGATGGTGAGATCCGCTGGGTCATGTCGCGTGGACAGATCGAATGGATGCCCGGCGCAATGGTCGAAGGTGTGTTCGGCGTGTTGCAGGACGTGACCGAACAAATGTCCGCGATCGCCGAGTCGCGTGCTGCGCGCGAGGCGGCGGAGCGTGCGCTGGACGCGAAGGCGGTGTTCACCGCGACCATCAGCCACGAGATACGCACCCCGCTGACCTCGATCCTCGCCACCGCCACGCTGCTGCGCCGGACGCCGGACTATGCCGAACGGATGCGGCATCTCGACACGCTCGAACAGGCCGGGCGCACGCTGGCAACGATCGTCGACGACGTGCTGACCTTTTCGAAACTGGAGGGAGGCCATGCGGAACGCGAGGCGGTCGCATTCGATCTGCGCGCCATCGCGACGACCGTGGCGGAGATGTTCGCTGCCGAAGCCACGGCGCATGGCGTGACGATCGAAATCGACGTACCGGCGGCGCGGCGCGTCGGCGATCCGGTCGCGATCCAGCGTGTGCTGACCAATCTGGTCAGCAACGCGGTCAGGTTCACCCGCGACGGTCGGGTGCAGATCCGGGCCGAGGACATCGGCGACGACCGTTGGCAGTTCGATGTCTGTGACAGGGGCGTGGGGATCAGGCCCGATCGGCTGTCCGCGGTCTTCGAACCATTCGTTCAGGCGGACGTTTCGACCACGCGCCGATACGGCGGTACGGGCCTCGGTCTCAGTATCTGCCGCATGCTGGTAGACGCGATGGGCGGCATGATCGAGGTCAAGAGCCGCCCGGGCGAAGGGTCGCGGTTCCGGTTCGTCCTGTCGTTGCCGCCCGTCCCGGCGACCACGGCGGTCCCGGTCAGGCGGCAAGCGACCCCGGTCGGCCGGTCGCTCACCGTTCTTGTCGCAGAGGACAATGCCACCAATCGCTACCTGATCTCGGAACTGGTGCGGCAACTGGGGCATCATGTGGTCGAGGTGGAGAACGGCGCCCGCGCGGTCGAGTATGTGACCGATCCGGCAGGGCATCCGCTGGACCTCGTGCTGATGGACGTACAGATGCCGGTGATGGACGGGATCGCGGCCGCCCGTTCGATCCGCGCATCGGGCGGGGGGGCCGCCATCGTGCCGATCCATGCGCTGACCGCCTATGTATCGGTCAAGCGACGGACGGAGATCGCCGATGCCGGGATCGATGGGGTATTGGCCAAACCGGTCGAATTGACGCGGCTGCGCGAATTGCTCGACGGGATTCAGTCCGCCGACGATGCCCGCATGCCGCCTATCGCACCCGTTCCGGCGATCGATCGGGCGCGGGTACGGGCATTGGGTGATACGCTGGGCGGCGCCGGGCGGGACACGCTGTTATCGCTGTTGATCGAGGATGCGCGGCGTGTCCCGACCCGGTTGCGCGAACTGGTGGCGGAGCGTCGAACCGACCTTGCCCGATACGAAGCGCACGGACTGCGCGGTGCTGCCGCCAGCGTCGGTGCGATCGGCCTGATGACGGTGCTGAACGCCATCGAAACCGGGGATCGGGGAACGCCGATCGATCCGGACCTGCTCGACGAACTGGACCGGTTCGCGCAGGACGTGATCGACGCCGTGCGATCGGTGATGGCGGCGTCAGACGAGGTCGCGGAAGCGTGACGCGGCGTCAGTCGATGTCGAACGCCTGAAGCGCCAGCACGGCCTGCGTCCGGTTGCTGACGCCCAGTTTGCGGAAGATTGCCGACAGATGCGACTTCACCGTGGGTTCGGCGAGTTGGAGGTCATAGGCGATCCGTTTGTTCTGATGCCCGTTGGCGATCGCGCGCAGCACGCGCATCTGCGCGACCGACAGCGTTCCCATCCGCGTAGCGATTTCGGCGCGCGGTTCGTCCGGTGTGGGCATCGCGCTGCCTTCGGGAAGCCATGGTTCGCCCGCCAGCAGGGTCCGGATCGCCGTGACCATCTGGTCGATCGGCGTCGATTTGGACAGGAACCCCTGCGCACCCAGTGCCACGGCCTGTGCGACGATGGTCGGTTCGTCGCGCCCGGATACGATCGCGATCGTCGCTTCGGGCCGCGCGGACCGCATCAGCGCCAGCCCGCCGAACCCCTGCACATCGGGCAGCATCAGGTCGAGCAGGATCAGGTCATGCGCCACGCCGCGCGCGAGCGTCACCGCTTCGGCCAGCGTCGTGGCGCTGTCGATCGCCATCGCGGGATCGACCACTCTTGCGGCCATTGCCAACGCGGCGGCACACATCGGATGGTCGTCGGCAACGAGAATGAGCGGCATGGTCGATCTTTCGCCCTTGGAACACGCTGGCTCATGCGAATAAACCGGCTCCGTAACCGTAAGCATAATACGAACGGTTGACCACATCCGTTCGACATTCCGCGATTTATCCGACCGAATATTTGTTAGACTGATTGCAACTGGTCCGGGGTTCCCGCGTAAATACTGGCTGCGTCGATCGTTCGAAAGCCGCGGATATCAACGGCGTCGATCGTTCGAAAACCGTGCTCCGCCCTGACGATCCCTCCGCACCATGCCCGCGCGGCGTGCCGCGCGGGTCTTTGCCGCACCCGCTACCGCCTCGGTCGCAGGTGGCGTGCCGGATGCGGACGTGCATCGTTGTGCAGGGAAGGGCAGGATGCCGTATCTTCAAAAAGGCACAATCGATGGTGATGACCGATATCGCAACGCGGGTGTGGAACCATGGCTGGCGGCTCGACCCCGTCGTGCGCAGCCTGCTGGACACCGATTTCTACAAGCTGCTGATGGTCCAGATGATCCGCGAGACCCGACCGGACGTGCGCGCGACCTTCGCCGTCATCAACCGTACGCGCACCGTCCGGTTGGCCGACGTGATCGACGAAGGCGAATTGCGCGCACAACTCGATCACGCCCGCACGGTATCGTTCGCGAAACAGGAACTGATCTGGCTGGCGGGCAACAGCTTCTACGGCGTCGACCGCATGTTCTCGCCCGCGTTCGTCGACTGGCTCGCCGCGTTCCGGTTGCCGGAGTACGAACTGACGGTGCGCGACGGGCAATATGAACTGCGGTTCGAGGGGCCATGGGCGGAAACGTCGATGTGGGAGATACCGGCGCTCGCCATCCTCAACGAACTGCGCGCCCGCGCCGCGCTGAAAGGACATGGTCGCTTCGCGCTCGACGTCACCTATGCGCGGGCGAAGGCGCGGCTGTGGGACAAGGTCGAACGGCTGCGCGACCTGCCCGATCTGGTCCTGTCGGACTTCGGTACGCGGCGGCGGCATGGCTTTCTGTGGCAGCGCTGGTGCGTCGAGGCATTGCAGGAAGGGCTGGGCGACCGCTTCATCGGGACGTCGAACGTGCTGCTGGCGATGCAGGCGGGGCTGGAGGCGATCGGCACCAACGCGCACGAACTGCCGATGGTCGAAGCCGCGCTGGCCCCCGATGATGCCGGGGTGGCGGCCGCGCCGTACCGCGTGCTGGAGGAATGGCGGCGGCATTATGGCGGCAACCTGCTGGTCGTGCTGCCCGATGCGTTCGGGACCACCCGCTTCCTTGCCGACGCCCCCGACTGGGTCGCCGACTGGACCGGCTTTCGCCCCGACAGCATGCCCGCGATCGAAGGCGGCGAACAGATCATCGCGTGGTGGCAGGCGCGGGGCCGCGATCCACGGACGAAGTTGCTGATCTTTTCGGACGGGATGGACGTCGACAGCATCACCCGCACCTATCGCCATTTCCATGGCCGCGTACGGATGAGCTTTGGCTGGGGCACCAACCTGACCAACGATTTCCGCGACTGCGATCCGCTGGGCGGCACCGCGCTCGAACCGATCTCGCTGGTCTGCAAGGTGATCGAGGCCGATGGCCGCCCGGCGGTGAAGCTGTCGGACAATCCGTCGAAGGCGACCGGCGACCCGGCGGAGGTGGCGCGGTATCTGCGTATCTTCGGCGATGGTGGCCGGGTGGACCGATCGGTGGCGGTATAGCGTCGCCGCCCAAGCGTCACCGCCCCCCGAAACGCTTGTCCCGAACGCCCCGCCCGTGGCAGCAGGGCGCATGCCCGTCACCGTTCCGTCCTTCGCCGTCCGTCGTCCCGGCTGCCCCTGTCATGCGGACGCGCGGTCATGAGCGTGGCCGACACCGAATATCGCGGGCTGCTCGCTATCCTGCCGCCGACGCTGCGTCCGTTCGCGCTGCTCGCGCGGTTCGACCGTCCGATCGGATGGTGGCTGTTGTTCTGGCCCGGCGCATGGGCGATCGCGCTGTCCGGCCGGGCGATCGACCGGTGGGACATGCTATTGTGGTTCCTGGTCGGCAGCATCGCGATGCGCGGCGCGGGCTGCGTCTATAACGACATCGTCGACCGCGATCTGGACCGGCAGGTCGCGCGCACCGCCGGCCGTCCGCTCGCCAGCGGTGCGGTGTCGGTACGGGCGGCATGGATCTGGCTGACGATGCTCAGCCTGATCGGGCTGGTCGTGCTGGTCCAACTCAACTTCACCGCCGCCGTGGTGGCGTTGGGCAGCCTCGTGCTGGTCGCCGCCTATCCCTTCATGAAGCGCATCACGTGGTGGCCGCAGGCGTGGCTGGGCATGGTCTTTTCATGGGCCGCGCCCGTCGCATGGGCGCAGACGGGTGGCGACGATCTGTGGCCGCTGGTCTGGCTTTATGCCGGGTCGATCGCATGGGTGGTCGGGTACGACACCATCTATGCGTGTCAGGATATCGAGGATGACGCGATGGTCGGCGTACGATCGTCGGCGCGGGCGATGGGCGCGCGGGTCCGTCCGGGCGTGACGCTGCTCTACCTGATCGCCATCGCGTGCTGGGCCGGGGCGGTGTGGCGGGTATTTCCGACGCCGCTGGCGCTGGCCGCGCTGCTGCCCGCCGCGCTGCACCTGCTGTGGCAGGTCGCGACGCTGGTCCCCGCCGATGGTGCTAACACGCTGCGCCGGTTCCGGTCCAACCGCGATACCGGCGCGCTGCTGTTTCTGGGGCTGCTGGTCGTCGGGCAGGCGGCTTGAACATTGCCGTCGGGGGTCGCGCTTCCCATGTCGCCACCATGCTGACCCCCGATACCGCCACCGATCGCGCGCAGGCCGCCATCGCCCGTGTCCGCACGCACGGCGCCGATGCCGCCGACGCGATCCTCGTCGCCGATACCGCCCTGTCCGTTTCGATGCGCCTCGGCGCGCTGGAGGATGTCGGTCGGTCGGAAGGCAGCGAGCTGGGCCTGCGCGCGTTCGTCGGCGACCGATCGGCCAGCGTCGCCACCTCCGACCTGTCCGACGCCGGGCTGGACGCACTGGCCGAACGCGTCGTCGCGATGGCGCGTGCCGCGCCGGCCGATCGCTGGGCCGGCCTTGCCCCCGCCGACCGGCTGATGCGCGGCGCGCCGCCGCTGCTCGACCTCGACGACGGGGCCGATGTCGCGCCTGAAGTGCTCCGCGAACAGGCGATGGCGGTCGAGGACGCGGCCCGCGCCGTCGCCGGGGTCACCAATTCCGAAGGCGGATCGGCCTCCAGTCATCGGGCGATCGTCGCCTTCGCCACCAGCCACGGCTTTGCGCACGGCTATGCCGTCACCAGCCATTCGCTGTCGGCCAGCGTGCTGGCGGGAAGCGGCGGCGACATGCAGCGCGACTATGCGCATCATTCCGCCCGCCACCATGGGATGCTGGAGGACCCGCAGACCGTCGGCACCCGCGCGGGCGAGCGGGCGGTGGCGCGGATGAACCCGCGTCGCATCGATGGCGGCGCGATGCCGGTGGCGTTCGATCCGCGCGTCGGCGGCAGTCTGGTCGGGCATCTGCTCGGTGCGATCGCCGGTCCGTCGATCGCGCGGGGCACGAGTTTCTTGCGCGATGCGCTGGGCACGGCGGTATTTCCGACCGGCATCGCGATCCATGACGATCCGCACCGCCCGCACGGGTTGCGGTCGCGTCCGTTCGATGGCGAAGGACTGCCGGTATCGCCAATGGCGCTGGTCGAAGGCGGCGTGCTTCAGACATGGCTGCTCGACAGCGCGTCGGCGCGGCAACTGGGGTTGGAGCCGACCGGCCATGCGTCGCGCGGGCTGGGCGGTCCGCCCGGCGTGACCACCGGCAACGTTCATCTGGCGGCGGGTGCCGTCACCCGCGACGCGCTGATCGCCGATATCGAACGCGGCGTGCTGATCACCGAACTGATCGGGCAGGGGGTGAACGGCGTCACCGGCGATTACAGCCGGGGGGCGTCGGGCTTCCTGATCGAACGCGGCGTCGTCACCCATGCCGTCGCCGGGATCACCATCGCCGGCAACCTTCGGGCGATGTTCGCCACGCTGGTCGCCGCCGACGATCTGGCGTTCCGGCAGGGCGTGAACGTCCCGACGCTGCGGGTAGAGGGGATGACGGTGGCGGGTGGCTGACACCGCGTTGCTCGACCGGGTCCGGCACATCGCGGCCGAAGCCGCCGCGATGGCCTATGCCCGGTTCGGCGGCAGCTATGCGACGTGGGAAAAAGCCCCCGGCAACCCGGTGTGCGAAATCGACCTAGCGGTCGATCGGTTGCTGCGCGAACGGCTGGAAGCGTTGCTGCCCGATGCCGGCTGGCTGTCGGAGGAAACCGCCGACGATGCGATCCGGCTGGCGCGGCGGCGGGTATGGATCGTCGATCCGATCGACGGCACCCGCGACTTCATTCGCGGACGCGACGGCTGGGCGGTATCGATCGCGCTGGTCGAGGACGGACACCCGGTGCTCGGCGTCCTCGACGCCCCCGTCCGCCGCGAGGTTTGGAGCGCGTCGGCGGGCGGCGGCGCATGGCGCGGCGACCGACGCCTCACCACCAGCGACCGCACCAATTTCGTCGGCAGCCGTACGCCGGTCGACGTCCTGCCCGCGCGGGACCGCGATCTCCTGGCGGTCGCCAAACCCAACTCGATCGCGCTGCGCATGGCGATGGTGGCCAGCGGCGATGCCGACTTCCTCGCCACGCTGCGCTGGGGCAATGAATGGGACGTCGCCGCCAGCATCCTGATCGCGCGCGAAGCTGGGGCAGTCGTCACCGACGCGATCGGTCGCAAGCTCCGCTTCAACCAGCCGCGCCCGCAATTCTTCGGGGTCATGGCCGCCGCGCCCGGCATCCACGCGGCGGCGGTGGAGCGGGTGCGCAGCCGCGCGATCGTCGCGCTGGGCAAGCGGTAGCTTCTGCCGCCGGGGTTGGCGTTCCGGCGATCATCGGCGGCGCGATCGTGTCATGGTCGATAAGGGGTTCACGCGGAGGCGCGGAGGGGGTTGCCCTCGTTACGACGGCGCCCGCGCCAGCAGCCTTACATCCGCTTCAACTGGACGAACGTCGCCCGTTCGCACGAGCCTCGCCCGATACGTAACCCCTCCGCGTCTCCGCGCCTCCGCGTGAACCCCATTTTTCTTCTTGAACCACCATCGCAGCCAGGCACACGGCACGGCCGGATCACCCGCCACTCAGCCGCGTTCTGCCATCACCATGGCGATGACGCTGGCCCCTCCCGACCGCACC
The DNA here is from genome assembly GCF_014842075.1 of Sphingomonas sp. CFBP 13720. Lineage (GTDB taxonomy): Bacteria > Pseudomonadota > Alphaproteobacteria > Sphingomonadales > Sphingomonadaceae > Sphingomonas. The sequence goes on along the minus strand of NZ_JACYVA010000001.1, from coordinate 828,852 downwards.
CGCACCGGCGCGTTGCTGGTGACGATCGGCCTGCACGTCCTGCTCGGCTGGGCGCTGGTCGTCGGGCTGGGCGTCGACGTGCCGCGTGTGGCGCAGGGCGCGCTGGCGACGTTCGACATCCTGCCTGAAGCGCCGGAGCCCCCGCCGCCGCCGCCGGTCCCGCAAGTCGTGCGACAGGGCCGCCCCGAAGGCCGCGCCGCGCCGCCGAACATTCGCTCCAAGGCGACGGAGGTGGTCGCGACCCCGCCGGTCGTGCCGCTGCCCGTACCCCCGCCGGTCGTCACCGCGCCTGTTGCCGGTCCCGGCAACGACGCGTCGTCCGGCGCGACGGACATGGTCGGCCCCGGCACCGGCGCTGGCGGGATCGGCGACGGTCTGGGCAGCGGCGGGCAGGGGGATGGCGACGGCGGTGGCGGCGGCGACACGCCCCCGCGCCAGATCGGCGGATCGATCCAGGGCGCGGCGCTGCCGCCCGAACTGGAGGAACGCGGGTTCGAAGGTACCGTCGAGGTCCGCTATATCGTAGAGACCGACGGCCGTGCCACCGAATGCCAGATCATGCGCTCCAGCGGCAGCCGCGCGATCGACATCGCTACCTGTCGCCAGATCGAACGCCGCTTCCGGTTCCGCCCGTCGCTCGACGGTCGCGGACGACCAGTGCCCTCGGTCATGGTGCAGCGGCACGAATGGGTGGTCGATCGGGTGCGGGAGTAGGGGCGGGCGATGCCCGTTGGCGCTATTTCCCGGCGCGCTTCATCTGTTCGCGCACCGCGAACGTCGCCTGATCGATCGCCATCGCCGGATGCGACCGGCAGAACAGGGCGACTTCGCCGAAAATACCCGTCGCAGAGGTGCTATGCCCGACGATACCCGTCTTCGCGCGCTCGGCGACGTTCATTCCGCTCCAGAAGCCGATGACCCATTGGCGCAACCCTTCCTGAAACTCCGCCGGTGCGTCGGTCAGGTCGGCACAGACCGCCGGTTGCCCCGCCCGCAGGATCGGGAACGTACGCGCGTCCTGCGCCGCGGCCGGAACCGTCAGTGCGACCAGTGCGAGCGTCGACATCATGCGCAGCCCGGCCCGTTTCGCGAACCCCCGTTCGGCCAGGACGTCATTCCTCGCCCTGATACTTGATCTGCAGGAACCGTTCGCGCGTCGCGAGGCTGTCGAGGTCGCCTTGCGCCAGTTGCTCCGTCATCGCCGCGATCTCGCCGTCGATGACCTTCAGCCCGTCGACCAGTTGCTGGTCCGGCGTCCGTCCGTTGCGCTCGACGCGGCGCAGCGGTTCGGGAACGCGCTGGTAGCCACGAATCAGTTCGGGAAGCTGTTCGCCGACCAGCTTGCGCACTTCCGCTGCCGCCGGCTCCAGCTCGTTCAGTCCGGCGAGTTGCGTCGACAGCGTGTCCAACCGTACCCCGATCGAATCGGCGAGACCGATCGCGGGTGCGGGCAGGGCGGGGCGCTGGGTCGCCAGCCACCGCTCGGTCTGCGACGGCAGCGACTTCAGCGGCGCCTGCACCAGTTGCTCGACCGCGACCTCGCGCGTCACAGGCATCAACCCGAACAACAGCGTCGCGGCGATCAGCAGCGCCATCACGACCATCGCCCCGCCCAGACCCAGCGGCACGAACCATCCAACGACCAGCGCCGCGACGATGATCGCCAGATCGGCCGCCGCGATCCGCCCGACGCGGCGCAGCACCTCCGCCTCACGGCGCCGCCGCGCGCGCGGCGCGACCGCCCCGTGCCGCTCGCGCGCCCGTTCCAGCGTCATGCTGGCGCGTTCCAGCACCTCGTCGCTGCGCGACATGGGTTACATCGCCTCCAGCTTGAACGTCTCGCCGCCGCTCTCGCGGTTCTGCGACGCGCCCTCGGCCCGCGCGATATAGCCGCGCGACTTCTCGACCTCGTTCGACAGCGTGTTCACCGTCGTCTTCATCGAATCGAGCGCCTTCAGCTTGAACGTGTCGATCGCGTCCATCGTGTCGTACACATTCTGGAACGCGCGTTGCAGCACTTCGACCGGGATGGTCGATGCCGCCGCCTGTTCGTGGATCGTCGCGGTCTGGCTGCGCAGCAGCTTGCCGGTCGAATCGATGATGTTGGCAGTGGTGGTGTTCAGCGCGGTGATCTGTTCCAGCACCAGCTTCTGGTTGGTCAGCGCCTGCGCCACCGTCACCGCCGTACGCAGCGCGCCGACCGTGGTGGTCGATGCGCGGTCGACGCCCTTCACCAGCTCGACATTGTTCTTCTTGACCAGATCAAGCGCCAGATAGCCTTGCACCGTCACCGCCATCTGCGTCAGCAAATCCTGGCTGCGCTGCCGGACATAGAACAGCGCCGTCTCGCGGATCGCCCGGGCCTTCGCCGGATCGCTATGATCCAGTTCGTTGGCCTTGTTTTCCAGCGTCGCGTCCATCTCCTTCGACAGGTATATCATCTGTTCCAGCCGCCCCATCGCGGTCCACAGATTGGCGCGTTCGGTGTCGATGGCGGCGTTGTCCATCAACAGCTCGTCCTTGCCCGACGCCAGCCGCTTCAGGATCGAAGCGATGTGGCTCTGCGCGGATTTGTATCCGTCGAAATAGTCGCGGACCTTGCTGCCGAACGGGATCATGCCGAACAGCTTCTTCGGCTCCAGCAGATTTCCCTGCTTGCCCGGATCGAGATCCTCGATGGTCCGGCGCAACTGGGCCAGATCGGCGCCGACGCCCGATTCCTGATCCATCGCCCGTACCGGCCGGTCGAGAAAGCGGTTCGACTGGCCCGCCGCCTCTCGTATTTCGCGCGCACCCAGATTGCCGATCGCGTCGACCCGCTTGCCGAATTCGGGCGAGTTGACGTCCTGCGCCACCAGTTGGTCGACGAAGTCGCCGACCCGGGTCCGCAATTCGCTTTTCTTGACGTCGTCCACTGGCACGAGGCCGACTGCCTTCGCCGGGGCCAGCGTTGGCACCGGATCGGGCGGGGTCAGCACCAGCGCGGGTTCGTCGTTCGTCTGGGTCGCCATATATCCTCCACGGCACGCACCGTTCCTTGATGACGGCGAACGCCGTTCCGTTCAAGTGTAGCATTTAGGTAATACACGTTGGCCGGGCAAGGTTTGTATGGCGGCAGAAGCCGTTGTTCACGCAGACACGCGGAGGGGAGAAGCAAGGGCGCTTCCAGCCGTACCGGCTGCTACGCTCGCAAATCGATGGGGCAGGGGCTGTCGAAGACACCCGGCTGCTGCCGTCGAACTCCCGTTAGACCTCTACGACCCCGCGCCTCCATATGCGGAAACATTCTTCGTGCCTTCGCGCCTTCGCGTGAACCAAAGCCGTTCGTAAGAGAATGCCGCACCGCACAAACACGCCCTCTTCCGATTTCGCGCGAATTACGCTAAGGGCGCGGCCAACTGCACTCCCGCACGATCCAGGAAATCCCATGAGCCTCCGCAACGTGGCGATCATCGCCCACGTCGATCACGGCAAGACGACCCTCGTCGACCAGCTGTTCCGCCAGTCCGGCACCTTCCGCGACAACCAGCGCGTCGAAGAGCGCGCCATGGATTCGAACGATCTCGAAAAGGAACGCGGGATCACCATTCTCGCCAAGCCGACCTCGGTCGACTGGACTCCGCCGGGCAGCGACGAATCGATCCGCATCAACATCGTCGACACCCCCGGCCACGCCGATTTCGGCGGTGAGGTCGAACGCATCCTCAGCATGGTCGACGGCGTCGTCCTGCTGGTCGATTCGTCCGAAGGCGCGATGCCGCAGACGAAGTTCGTGACGGGCAAGGCGCTGGCGCTGGGCCTCAAGCCGATCGTCGTCGTCAACAAGGTCGACCGCAGCGATGCGCGTATCCAGGAAGTGCTGGACGAAGTGTTCGATCTGTTCGTGTCGTTGGACGCCAACGACGAACAGCTCGATTTCCCGGTGCTCTACGCCTCGGGCCGCAACGGCTATGCCTCGACCGACATGGATGCGCGCGAAGGCACGCTGATCCCGATGTTCGAAACGATCGTTTCGCACGTCCCCGCGCCGAAGGTGGAAGTGGAGGACGTTCCGTTCACCTTCCTCGTCACGCTGCTCGACCGCGACAATTTCCTCGGCCGCGTGCTGACCGGTCGCGTCAATTCGGGCACGATCAAGCTGAACCAGCCGATCCACGCGCTGGATAACGATGGCAGGATCGTCGAAACCGGTCGCGCGTCGAAGATCATGTCGTTCCGCGGTCTCGACCGCGTGCCGGTGGAAGAAGCCAAGGCGGGCGACATCATCTCGCTGGCCGGTCTTGCCATCGCGACCGTCGCCAACACGATCTGCGATCCGTCGGTCAGCGAGCCGCTGCATGCGCAGCCGATCGATCCGCCCACGCTGTCGATGCGTTTTTCGGTCAACGACTCGCCGATGGCGGGGCGTGAAGGCACGAAGGTCACGTCGCGCATGATCCGCGACCGCCTGTTCCGCGAAGCCGAATCCAACGTCGCCGTGAAGGTGACCGAGGCCGCCGATCGCGACAGCTACGAAGTCGCAGGTCGGGGCGAATTGCAGCTGGGCGTGCTGATCGAAACGATGCGTCGCGAAGGCTTCGAACTGGGCATCTCGCGTCCGCGCGTGCTGTTCGGGACCGACGAGAATGGCGGCAAGACTGAGCCGTACGAAACCGTCATCATCGACGTGGACGAGGAATATTCGGGCACGGTCGTCGAGAAGATGAACCTACGCAAGGCCGAGATGACCGACATGCGTCCTTCGGGCGGTGGCAAGACGCGCATCACCTTCTCCGCACCGTCGCGTGGGATGATCGGCTATCACGGTGAATTCCTGTCGGACACCCGTGGCACCGGCATCATGAACCGGCTGTTCGAGAAATACGGTCCCCACAAGGGCCAGATCGAAGGCCGCAAGAACGGCGTGCTGATCTCGAACGGTGCAGGCGAAGCGAACAGCTACGCGCTGGGTCCGCTCGAAGAGCGCGGCATCCTGTTCGTCGGACATGGTGAAGCACTGTACGAAGGCATGATCGTCGGCGAGAACGCGAAGCCGGACGACCTCGAAGTCAACCCGATGAAGACCAAGGCGCTGACCAACTTCCGCGCCAGCGGCGGCAAGGACGATCAGGTTCGCCTGACCCCGCCGAAGCGCGCGACGCTGGAACAGGCGATCGCGTACATCGACGACGACGAGATGGTCGAAGTCACGCCGAAGTCGATCCGCCTCCGCAAGCGTCACCTCGACGCGAACGAGCGCAAGAAGGCCAGCCGCGCCAAGCAGGCGGCCTAAGCAGCGGGGAAGGCGTAGCACCCGCTACGCTTCCCCCGACAGGGTCTGCGCTGCCTCTGTCGCCCATGTGTGGCATCGACGACGCGGCTCCGCCGCCCCGTTGCGCGCCATCGACAACAGAACGGCCCCGGAGCGATCCGGGGCCGTTTCTGCGTTTGCTGGCCGCACTACGTTGCGCTTCCCCGTTGCTACGACCTGTTGCCTTTGGCCAAGGCCGCGTTGCGACATAGCCGGATTGCATCGCCCGTCCGATAAACCCCCGCTTAACATGCGGTTCCGCACCCGTTCAGTCGCTCCGTGGCACAGGTCGCATCATCGGCGCACCCGCGTCGACCGTACCGGGGGTGTCCCGGATGGACAGGAGACAAGGTGATGAGGACCCTGCTGACCAAGGCCGGTCTGGGCATGACGCTGGCGGCGACCGCGTTGACCGCCGCCGCCCCGGCCGATGCGCAATGGCGTCGTGGCTATCATCGCGATCGCGGCAGCAATGGCGGCACGGCGGTCGTGGCGGGTATCGCGGGCATTGCGATCGGCGCGGCGCTCGCCTCGAATGGGCGCGACCGCTATCGGGATCGCTACTACGCCGATCACGGCTATCCGCGCGGATATGACGACCGTTATTATCGCCAGCGCGGCTATTACCCGAACGACGGCTATTATGCCGATCGCTACCGCGACTATCAGCGGTGCTGGGTCGAGCGCCGCTACGATCCCTATTACGATCAGACGGTGCGCGTGCGCGTCTGCAACTGATGCCGGGCGGGCGGGGGCGCGATCCCTCGCCCGTTTCCACTTGGCGAGCGCCGCGCTTTGCGGCATGGGCGCGAACCATGACCGACACGCCCCCCGATCGCCTTTCGATCAATCCACGCAGCCCGTTCTTCGACCAGCCGACGCTCGAGCGCGGCATCGGCATCCGCTTCAAGGGTGCTGAGCGCACCGATGTCGAGGAATATTCGATCTCCGAAGGCTGGGTCCGTGTCGGTCTCGGCAAGAAGGTCGATCGCAAGGGCCAGCCGCTGACGATCAAACTGGCCGGCCCGGTCGAGGCCTATTTCCAGAACCCGCCGGCCGATGCGGTCGATGGCGACGATGCTGCAGAGGGCGGTTCGGACGACTGACCCGGGGGCGCGACCCGCGCCCCGACATGCTGCTCGCCACGTGCGGCGGCCAGCGCGACCTGCCGGTGCCGTTCGGCCTTGCCCGCCAGCGTCGCGGCATCGCGCGTGCCGGCACAGGCAGGGCACTGTACCCCATCCTCGAACAACGGAGATGCGCGGTCCGCCGCGCTGACCGGCATCCGACATCCCCGGCACAGCGCGTGGCTGCCAACCGCCAGCCCATGGCCGACCGCGACCCGTTCGTCGAACACGAAACACTCGCCGTTCCACGCGCTCTCGGTCTCCTGCACCATTTCCAGATATTTCAGGATGCCGCCTTCGAGGTGGAAGACGTCTGCCACTCCTTCGGCCTTTAGAAACGCAGTCGATTTTTCGCAGCGGATGCCGCCGGTGCAGAACATCGCGACCTTGCGTTTGCCCGCCAGCAGCGTGTCGCGGTTGGCGCGGAACCAGTCGGGGAAGTCGCGAAAGCTGTCGGTGCCCGGATCGATCGCGCCGGCGAAGGTGCCGACCTTCACCTCATACGCGTTGCGGGTGTCGATCACGACCGTCTGCGGGTCGGCGATCAGCGCGTTCCAGTCGGCCGGCGCGACATAGGTGCCGACGATCCGGTTGGGATCGGTGCCGGGCACGCCCATCGTCACGATCTCAGCCTTCACCCGCACCTTCAACCGGTGGAACGGCATCGTATCGCTCTCGGCGAACTTCGGCATCAGATCGTCGCAGCCCGGCAGCGCGCGGATCGCCGCCAGCGCGGCGTCGATCCCGTCCGTGCTGCCCGCGATCGTGCCGTTCAGCCCTTCGCCCGCCACCAGCAGCGTGCCACGCACGCCGGCGCACGCCAGCACCGTCTCCAGACGATCGCGTACCGCCTGCGGGTCCGCGACGGCCACGAACCGGTACAGCGCCGCTACCCGAACCACCTCCGCCATCAGTGAACGAAGCGCGCCACCACGTCGCGATACGACCGGCTGACCTTCACCTGCGCGCCCGATTCGAGCACGAGGAAGCATTCGCCGTTGGTATGCGGCTTTACCTGCTTGACCAGATCGAGGTTGACGATGGTCGACCGGTGCACCCGCTGGAACCGGCGCGGGTCGAGCCGCTTTTCCAGATCCTTCATCGTTTCGCGCAGTACCAGCGAATTATCGCCGGTGTTGATGACCATATAATCGCCCGCCGCCTCGATCATTTCGATCGTATCGACGTCGACCCGGAAAATCTGCCCGCGATCCTTGATGTTGATGAGCTTTTCGAAGCGGTTGGCGCCCAGCGGATCGCTGCTCTCGTCCGCTTCCATCTCCGCCGCGGTGTCGGGGGCGACCTCCGCCAGCACTTCCTTCAGCTTTTCGACTTCGGCCTGTCCGCGCTTTTCGGACAGGCGCTGGCGCACGCGGTCCAGCGTGTCGGCCAACCGCGATTCCTCGACCGGTTTCATCAGGTAATCCAGTGCATCCGCCTGGAACGCCCGGATCGCATGATCGCTATAGGCGGTCACGAACACCACCAACGGCGGCTCCACCTCCATCAACCCCTGAACCACGGAAAAGCCATCGAATCCCGGCATTTGGATATCGAGGAAGACGAGGTCGGGCTTGTGGGTCTTGATCGCGCGGATCGCCTCGCGACCGTTCATGCACTTTTCGATGATCTCGACGTCGTCATGCGCCTGAAGCCGCAATTCGAGTCCCTGGATCGCCAGCGGCTCGTCGTCGACAAGGATGGTACGGATGGTCATGCAGCCTCTTTGGTAACGTCTTGCGTCTGGAATGGCAGTTCGATCTCGACCACGAAGCCGCCGCCCGTGCCCGACCGGGTGTCGAACCGGTGGTCGGGGCCGTAAGCCTGCGCCAGCCGGTCGCGGATATTCTGAAGTCCGACACCGGTAGACAGCGTCGGACGCTTCGGCCCGTCGATCAACCCGGGGCCGGTGTCCGAAACGGCGATCTGCACCCGGTCCCCGTTCAGTCGAGCGGTGAGGGCGATATCCGCCCCGTCCTCGCGCGGCGTGACGGCATATTTGATCGCGTTTTCGACGAGCGGTTGCAGCAGCAGCGACGGCAGCCGCGCGTGCATCACGCGGTTGTCGATATCGAAGCTGGTGCGCAGGCGATCCTCGAACCTCATCTTCTCGATATCGAGATAGAGCTTCAAGGTTTCAACTTCCTGCTCCAGCGTGACGTGCGCGGTCGGCTCGTTCGCCAGCGTGTAGCGCAGGAACGACGCGAGGCGGCTGAGCATCACGTTCGCCTTCTCGGTCTGTTTCAGCAGCACCAGCGTCGAGATCGAATTGAGCGTGTTGAACAGGAAATGTGGGTTCAGCTGATAGCGCAGCATCGCCAGTTGCGCCGACGATGCCTGCATCTCCAGCAGCTGCATCTCGTCCACCTGCTGTTCGACCACGAGGTAGAAATTGATCCCGAAATACAACGCGGACCACCCGGCCAGCACGGTGAAATTGATGAACAGCGTGCCCAGCACCAGCGAAAAGCTGATATCCGGCGATATGTTGCGGATGAAGGTGAAGACGAACGCATCGATCAGCGAATAGGCGAACGTCGCCGCCGACAGGGTGCACAGCGTCAGGAACATCGCCGGCAGGCGCGGCAGCGACCGGTAATAGCCGTAAAGCACGCTCATCAACAGCGTCAGGCAATAGCCGACGATGACCTCGACGATATTGCCCAGCACGTTCTTGAGCGACGCCGCGTTCGACAGCGTCGATACCGACCGCAGGATCAGGTAACCGGTCCACCCCGCCGCCTGCAACAGCCAGAAGGCGCGGTTCTTCTGTTCGAAGAACGGGCGCGAGAGAATGGCGGGCTTGGCGGTCATGCGCTCCGTCGCGTGGTTCGGCCCCGGTACGGCATGTACCGCGATCGGGGCGGGTTGGGAAAGAGGCCTTAGCCGAACCGGCCCCAAAACGAAAACCGCCGCCCCATTGCTGGGACGGCGGCCTTCGCGTGAACGGTGTCGCGTCGGGCTTAGAAGCCGATAACGATCGATCCGCTGACGGTGCGCGGCACGCCGATCTGAACGAACGGCACCGACGTATCGTTGGTCTGGCCGCTGACGTACCCGATGAAGAAGCTGTCGAGCAGGTTCGACACGTTCAGCTGGAAGTGGGTATTCCTCAAGCCGAACTGCGCCATCGAGAACCGCGCGTCGAGGTCGACGATATCATAGGCATCGGTCCGGGCCGGATACAACTCGGTCGTCGTAACAGTGGAGCCAGCAACGGTCCGTGCGACCAGCGGCAGATTGGAGTCATTTATATAGCGCGGGCCTGTACGCTTATACTGCGCGCCGACCTCGACCGGACCCAGCGTTCCCTGAATGCGGCCGCCGAACATATACTCCGACACGCCCGATTCCTGCTTGCCGGCGGTAGGGAAGAAATACTGCTGCGTGGTCGCGGTGCATCCATAGGCTTGCTGGCTGACGAGCGCCGTCGAACAGTTGCCGCCAAGCAAGTCGTCCTTGATTTCCGAGTTCAGGTACGAACCGAAGATATAGGCGGTCACTTCCGGGATGGGGTTGTACGACACGCTTGCATCGACACCCCAGCGGGTAACTTCGCCGATGTTACGCGAAACGCTTTCACCCAGTTCTGCGTCGAACGCGGTCGCGATACGGTTCTCGAACGTAGTGTAGAAGCCGCTGACCTGCGCCTGCATCTTGCCCGACCGATAGCGGACGCCGAGGTCGAAGCTGTCGGTGCGTTCCGGCTGCGGCTCTGCGCCATCGGTGCCGGGTGCGTAGAAGAAGGCGTTGTACAGCACGTCGGTGCCTGGCACCGACAGACCCTTGGCATAGCTGGCGAAGACGCTGGCCTGCGGCGTCAGGTTGAAGGTGAAGCCGACGTTCGGCAGTACTGCATCGTACTTGTATTCACGACGCTGCGGACGGGCGAAGGTCGGGTTCTGAGCCGCATAATCAGCCTGACGAAGGGACGGCACGCAGTCGACGAAACCGCCGGCTGAGGTCGTGAAGCAGTTCTGATCGAGCTCGCGCTTGAAGAACGGTACACGTACGCCAAGGTCGAGGGTGAGGTTGTTCGACAGAAATTCGCCGCGATACTGACCGGAAACCTGATTCAGCGTAGCGAACGACTTGCGGTCGCGCTTTTGGATCACGTTGCCATTGGCGTCGACGACCGGATCGTTGACCGAGAAGACGTCCGTCGGTTCGCCATTCGAGAATAGCTTGCCGACTTCGCCGGTCTGGCGATGGCGACCGCGATCGTAAGTGTACGCAAGGCGAACCGTCTGGTCGTCGGTAAGATCGTAGATCAGGTTGGCGATGACGATATAACGACGCGTCGAGGTCTGGCTCGGCGAAAGCAGCGATACGGTATCAAGTACGTCACCGTCCCCGTTCAAGTCGGTGCCGAAATAATAGTTGTTGCCTGAAAATCCGGTATAATTTTGCGTTCCGATCGTGCGGATCGTTTCGCGGCCAGTGATCGTGCCGCCACCGTTGGCTTTTACATATTGAAAGCTAGGGTCGATCGTCAGCACAAGGCCGTCGGTTAGCGTGAAGCGCGAGTTGCCGCGGATGTTGCCGGTGTTGGACGGGTTGTAACGACGATCGAATTCAGTGCCGCACGTATTTGCTACGTTGGCGACGCCAGCGATCGGCGTCGTTGTCGTGCAGGTCGTGTTGACCGTGTACGTCGCTTCATCGAAGTTGCGCGGGAAACGGTTGCCCGAACCGGTGCCGGGGACGCGCGTGCCATCGTCACGCAGCGGAGCCGAGCCGAAGAAGTTGTTGCGGTTTTCGTTATAGTTCCCTGCGATCGACAGGAAGTCGCCGTTCGCGCCCAGCTCCTGGTACAGGCGGGCATTGAATTGCTGTTTGCGGATCTTGCCGTAATTATTGAACGGGTTCTGATAGGTTGTCCACGATCCCGAAACGAACGCCTTCGTTCCTATTCCGGTGATATCGCCCGAATCGAGCATACCGAACACGCGGTGGTAGCCGTAATCACCGTATGATCCGGAGAACAGCGCCCCCAGTTCGTCGCCTGGAACACGGGTGCGAATGTTGATCGTTCCACCTACGGCCGATGCGGTCGGGCTGTCGACATCGGTCGCGCCCAGATTGACCGTCACGGATTCCAGCGTTTCCGAATCTTGCTGCTGGTTGGTGTAAATGGCGTAGTTGCCGGTGTCGTTGAGCGGAATGCCGTCCTGCGTCTGCGAGATACGCGACGAGTCAAAACCACGAATGCGGAAACCGCCGCCGCCCGACCCGTAGGGGTCGTTCGACTGGTTGCTGACGCCGGGCACTAGATTGATGATTTCGTTCACCGTCTGACCGGGGCGCTGGCGCTGGATGAGTTCCGCGCCGACCGTCACTTTTGCCTTAGGCTGATCGGGAACTTCAATCCCGCCGACTTCGCGGTTGGCAGTGCCGGTAACGACGATTTCGTCGTTGTCGATCTCGCTCGATGCGGTCGACTGTGCGAAGGCCGCGGCAGGCAGCAGGAGCGCGGCAAAGGCCACGCCGGCAAAAAGCTTCGTGTTCATAAGTCCCCTTTGAATCGCTGGTGTGGCGCGACTCGTCAGTTGGTCAGGCGGTGCGATCACCGTCCCGGCGCCAATGGGGCTGGCTTATTTCCAATTTAAGACAACGGGAAGGGGGCGGCTCAGTCAGTTTTGGTGCGTTGCAAAAAGATCACGATCCGGTCGCGCGGCTGGCGGCGACGATCGCGGCCCATCCGGCTTCGTCGACCACGCGGATGCCCAGTTCCTCGGCCTTGGCGCGCTTCGACCCGGCATCGCTGCCGACGACGACCAGATCGGTCTTTTTCGATACCGAACCGGCCACCCGCGCGCCAAGGGCGTCGGCCTGCGCCTTCGCCTCATCGCGGCTGAGCGTTTCGAGTTTTCCGGTGAATACAACGGTCTGGCCGGTCAGTTCGGATGCGACAGCCTTGTGCACCACATCGAGCGGACGAACCTCGCGCAACAGATCGGCCACGACATCGCGGTTATGCTGTTCGGCGAAGAAGGCGAGTAGCGCGTCGGCGACTTCGGGGCCGATGCCGGGCGTCTCGATCGCCGCGACCAGCGCGCGGCCGCGCCGCAACACGAATTTGCGCTCGCTTTCGCCCAGTACCGCGACGGTCGCGCGGCGCACGCGCAGGCCATGGCGGATCATCGCTGCGAGACCCCGGACCGAGCCGTGGCGCCGTGCCAGATCGCGGGCGGTGACCTCGCCCACATGGCGGATGCCCAGCGCGAACAGGAAGCGGTCGAGCGCGATATCCCGCCGCGCGTCGATCGCGTCGAGCAGCTTGCCGACGACCAGTTCCGACATGCGTTCGCGGGCGATCAGCACGTCGCGATGGGCGTGCAGACGGAAGATGTCGGCGGGCGACGCGATCAACCCGTCGCGAAAGAACTCCTCGACCCGCACCAGCCCCAGCCCGGCAATGTCGAACGCATGGCGCGACACGAAATGGATCAGCCGTTCGACGCGTTGCGCCGGACATACCAGCCCGCCGGTACAGCGAACGACGACCTCGCCTTCGCCGCGTTCGGCCAGCGAGCCGCATTCGGGGCAGGCGGTGGGGAACGCCCATGCGTCGCGCACGACGTCGCGCGTCAGGTTGTCGACGATCTGCGGGATCACATCGCCCGCGCGCTGTACGACCACGCGGTCGCCGGGACGCACGCCCAGCCGCTCGATCTCGTCGGCATTGTGCAGCGTCGCGTTGGTGACGACCACGCCGCCGACCGTCACCGGCTCCAGCCGCGCGACCGGAGTCAGCGCCCCGGTCCGCCCGACCTGGATATCGATCTCGCGCAGCGTCGTCTGCGCGCGCTCGGCAGGGAATTTATGGGCGATCGCCCAGCGGGGCGCGCGTCCGACAAAGCCCAGCCGCTCCTGCCAGTCGAGCCGGTCGAGCTTGTAGACCACGCCGTCGATATCGAACGGCAGGTCGGCCCGCGCCGCTTCGATCGCGCGATAGACCGCCAGCGCCTCGTCCACGCTATCGCAGCGGCGGAACGCTTCCGCGATCGGGAAGCCCCAGTCGCGCAATGCCGCGACCACGCCCGCCTGCGTATCCGACGGCAAGCCGCTGGTTTCGCCCCAGCCATGCGCGAGGAACCGGAGCGGACGGGTGGCGGTGACGGCGGCATCCTTCTGGCGCAGCGAACCGGCGGCGGCGTTGCGCGGGTTGGCGAACTGCCGCGCCTTGGCCGGATCGACCGCGTCCGCCAGCAGGCGTGCGTTCAGTGCGGCGAAATCCGCCTTGGCCATGTAGATCTCGCCGCGCACCTCGAAAACATCGGGTGCAGAGGCCGGCAATTCCTGTGGCACGTCCGCGACATGCGCCACGTTCGCCGTCACATCCTCGCCGATCGTGCCGTCCCCCCGCGTCAGCGCGCGGACCAGCCGCCGGTCCTCGTAACGCAGCGAACAGGACAGGCCGTCGATCTTCGGCTCGGCGGTCAGCGCTACCACGGCATCGTCGGACAGACGCAGGAAACGGCGGACGCTGGTGACGAATTCGACGATGTCGTCGTCCGAAAAGCCGTTGTTCAGGCTCAGCATAGGACGGGCGTGCGCCACCTTGGCCAGATGCCCCGTCGGCACCGTCCCGACCCGTAAAGAAGGCGAATCGGGCCGGACGAGTTGTGGAAACGCCGCCTCGATCGCACGGTTCTGCCGTACCAGCGCGTCATATTCCGCGTCGCTCAGTTCGGGTGCGTCGGCATCGTGATATTGGCGGTCGGCGCGCGCGATGCGTTCGGCCAGATCGGCCAGCGCGGCGCGGGCATCGTCATCGGTCGCGGGCAGGGGAGGCGTCGTCATTCCCCGTCGCTACCGCTCCCGCCACCGCCGATCAAGCGACCGGCGTGGCGCTACGATCCGATCAAGGTTTCCGGCGCGCGGTCGTACGGCGATCGACCACGATCGGGCTTAGAAACTGCAACCCGGCCCGTCCGTCTCCGGCCCAGCGAATCGTCGACGAAACCCATTCGCCATCGCCGACGTCGATCCGCACCGCCGAACCGATCCGGTCCTCGCCGAAATCGATGGTGTCGATCTGTGCGCCGGTGGTGGACAGGTCGCGGATGCGGGTCTGTCGCCGCTGTCCGTCGATCTCGATCGCCGCCGCCCGCAGCATGCGCGTGCGTTGCGCGCGGCTGCTTTTCAGGCCGACTTCCGCCGCGCCGGTCGCCAGCAGCCGCCCCGCCGCCGCCGTCGCGACGGGCGCGCCGTAGACGAAGCCCTGGATATCGGTGCAGCCCAGCGCGCGGATCGCGTCCGCTTCGTCGTGATACTCCACGCCCTTGGCCGTCGTATCGATGCCCAGCGCGTTGGCCAGCGTCGTGATCGCGCGGATCGCGGCGGCATTCAGTCCGTCGACATCGGCGACGCCGCGCACATACGACCGGTCGATCTTGATCCGGTCGAAGGGCAGCCGGCGCAGACCGTTCAGCGACGCCTGTCCCGCGCCGAAATCGTTGAGCGCGATGCGGACCCCGATCGCCTTCAACGCGGCGCATCGCGCTGCCGCCGCCGTCATGTCGCGCAGCACCGCCGCTTCGGCGACGTCCAGTTCCAGCCGGTCGGGTTGCAGCCTGGCGCGGGCCAGTGCGTTGGTGACGATCGCAGGCAGCGCGGGACTGCCCAGCTGCGCCGCCGCGATGTTGACCGACAGGCGGGGTTCGCCCGGCCATGTCGCGGCATCGGCACAGGCGGTGCGCAACACCCATTCGCCGATCGCTTCGATCAGCCCGCATTCTTCCGCGACGCCGACGAAATCGGCGGGTTGCAGCGTCCCGTGCACCGGGTGCTGCCAACGGACCAGCGCTTCGAAACCGGTGATCGATCCATCGCGGGTCGCCACGACCGGCTGGTACATGATCCGCATCTGATCGCCCGCGATCGCGCCGCGCAGTTCCTGTTCCAGACGCGAACGGGACCGCGAATGATCGCGCAGCGCGTCCCGGAAAAAACGATGGACGCCGCGCCCCGCGTCCTTTGCGTCATACAGCGCCAGATCGGCACTCGCGACCAAAGTGTCGGGGCAGGTGCCATGGTCGGGCGACACCGCGATCCCGATCGAACAGCCGATCGATACCGACGCGCCATTCAGGAAATAGGGCTGCGATAGCGTGGAGATAACCGCCTGCGCCAGTGTCGCCAGTTCGCCATGGTCCGCCGTGCGCGGCAACACGATCTGAAACTCGTCGCCGCCCAACCGCCCGACCAGCCCGGCATCGCCGACCACCTGCAACAGCCGCCGCGCCACCTGTTGCAGCAGCGCGTCGCCGGTCGGATGGCCCAGCGTGTCGTTGACGGCCTTGAACCGGTCGAGGTCGAGCAGCAACAGCCCGGTCCCGGCATAGCCACCCTGCGCCAGCGCCTGGTCGAGCGACCGTCGCAGCCGCTGGCGGTTGGCAAGGCCGGTCAGGCTGTCGAACAGCGCAAGGCGCGTGATCGCCGCATCCGAACTGCGGATCGCGGCTTCGTCGCTGCCGCTGCCGACGAATCCTTCGAACCGTCCGAACCGATCGCAGAACGGGCTGCCCGATACGGTCCAGCTATGCGCGTCGGGTCCGCCGACGGGACTGACGGCGTAATCGGTGAACGGCGTGCGTGCCGTCATATGGAATGCGATCGTGCGTTCGCCGCCGTCCTGCGCATCCGCCGGATCGCCCGCGATCCGCAGCAGGTCGCTGAGCGGCATGCCGAACGGGTCGATGCCGGCGTCGGTGAAGATCGTCGCGATCTTGGCGCTCAGATAGTCGATCCGGCCCTGCCGGTCGGTCTGCCAGAACCAGCTATGGCCGTGACTCTCCGCCTCGTGGATCAGGCGTGCGTGCAGATCGGAATCCGTGGACATCGGCTCGGTGGGGCGTTGGACCCATGACCGTAACGTCGCCTTCAACCCACCGCCCTGCAACGCCCGTCCCCCGTGCCATCAGGGCCGTCATAGCGCCCCAACGTGAACGAATTCTTTGCATGCGGTCGCCCGGACGCGATAGGGCCGGGGAAACAGACCGCGAATGGACCGCCGATGACCGTGACCATCACCGAAGCCGACCTGATCGACAGCGTCGCCGACGCGCTTCAATACATCAGCTATTACCACCCGATGGACTATATCCGCGCGCTGGGCGATGCCTATGCTGCCGAACAGTCGCCCGCCGCCAAGGACGCGATCGCGCAGATTCTGACCAACAGCCGCATGTGTGCGGAAGGGCATCGGCCGATCTGTCAGGATACCGGCATCGTCACCGTCTTCGTCAAATGGGGACAGGATTGCCGCCTCGCGTCCGACCGGTCGTTGCAGGAGGTCGTCGACGAGGGTGTGCGCCGCGCGTACCTGCACCCGGAGAACAAGCTGCGCGCGTCGATCCTCGCCGATCCCGCCTTCACGCGTCGCAACACGAAGGACAATACGCCCAGCGTGTTGCACGTCGAGATGGTGCCGGGATCGACGGTATCGATCGACGTCGCGGCCAAGGGCGGCGGATCGGAGAACAAGTCGAAGTTCAAGATGATGAACCCCAGCGATTCGATCGTCGACTGGGTGTTGGAAATGATTCCGCAGATGGGCGCGGGCTGGTGCCCGCCCGGCATGATCGGCATCGGCATCGGCGGCACCGCCGAAAAGGCGATGCTGCTGGCCAAGGAATCGCTGATGGGGCCGATCGACATGGCCCAACTGAAACGGCGCGGGCCGACGAACGACATCGAGGCACTGCGGATCGAGTTGATGGACAAGGTCAACGCGCTGGGCGTCGGGGCACAGGGACTGGGCGGGCTGTCGACCGTGCTGGACGTCAAGATTCTCGACTGGCCGACGCATGCCGCATCGAAGCCGGTGGCGATGATCCCCAATTGCGCCGCGACCCGCCATGCGCATTTCACGCTGGACGGGTCGGGGCCGGCCTATCTCGAAACGCCCAACCTTGCGGACTGGCCCGATGTGAACTGGACGCCGGACAAGGCGGCGATCCGCGTCGATCTGGACACGCTGACCCCGGAAATCGTCGCGACGTGGAAGCATGGCGACCGGTTGCTGCTGTCGGGCAAGATGCTGACCGGGCGCGACGCGGCGCACAAGCGGATCGCCGACATGCTGGCGAAGCGGGAGCCGCTGCCGGTCGATTTCCGGGGCCGGGTGATCTATTATGTCGGCCCGGTCGATCCGGTGGGCGAGGAAGTCGTCGGCCCCGCCGGCCCCACCACCGCGACGCGCATGGACAAGTTCACGCGGATGATGCTGGATCAGGGGCTGCTGGCGATGGTCGGCAAGGCCGAACGCGGTGCCGATGCGACCAGCGCGATCGCCGAGCGCAAATCCGCCTATCTGATGGCGGTGGGCGGCGCCGCGTACCTCGTCGCACGCGCGATCAAGGGGTCGAAGGTCGTCGGTTTCGCCGATCTGGGCATGGAAGCGATCTACGAATTCGACGTGCAGGACTTCCCGGTCACCGTCGCGGTCGACAGCGAAGGACAGAATGTCCACCACCTCGCCCCCCTCGTCTGGCGCGACCGGATCGCGAAGGAGCGTCTGCTGGAGGGCGCTTGAGGGTTCGGAAGACGGTCGGCCGGCTTGCCGGCCCGCCGTACATGGCCGGACGACGCGGGGGGATCGTCCCGACTCCCGCGATCACCGCGTAGTCACCCCGGACCCGTTCCAGCGTCCACGGTGCCGCCTTCGTTGGTGATCAAGCTTTTTCCGCATCGCTTGTGGTCAGGTGACCCCGGAACAGGTCCCGAGTGACGCTCGGCTGCTTGCTGGTGGGATGACAGGACGCCTCCCACAGTCCGGCGGAAGCCGGGCCGGTGCCTCTTTACCCGTCGCGCAGTCCGATACCGATCGACGCCCGCGCCTGATCGGCTTCGGCCGAAACCACCGGATAGGCGCAATAATCCGCCGCGTAATAGGCCGAGGGGCGATGGTTTCCCGACCAGCCGATGCCGCCGAACGGGGCCGCTGACGATGCGCCGTTGGTCGGCCGGTTCCAGTTGACGATGCCCGCCCGGATGTTCGCCCAGAAACCGTCGTACAATTTGGGGTCCTGACTGATGAGCGACGCCGACAGGCCGTAGCGCGTATTGTTCGCTTCGGCGATCGCGTCCTCGAACGTGTCGGCACGGAACAGTTGCAACAACGGGCCGAACAGTTCCACGTCGACGCGGTCGGTGGTGTCGGACATGTCGATGATTCCGGGCGTCAGGAACGGACGTCCCTCGACCAGTCGTTCCATGTGCCGCAGCGGGCGTCCGCCGCGGGCGGACAGCGTCAGGAAACTTTCGGTCAGCACGTCGGCGGCGTCGTTGTCGATCACCGGTCCCATGAACGGCGCGGGGCTGGCATGCGGTTCGCCGATCACCAGCCGGCCGCACAACTCGTCGATCGCGCGCAGCAACGGATCGGCCAGCCGCCGGTCGACGATCAGCCGGCGGGCGGCGGTGCAGCGCTGACCGGCGGAGGTGAAGGCCGATTGCACCACCAGCACTGCGGCCGAATAGATATCGGGCGAATCCCACACCACGATCGGGTTGTTCCCGCCCATTTCGAGCGCAAGGATCTTGTCCGGCGTCTCCGCGAACTGACGGTTGAGCGCGATGCCCGTGCGCGCCGATCCGGTGAACAGCAGCCCGTCGATATCGGAATGCCCGGCCAGGGCGCGCCCTTCGTCCGCGCCACCGATCAGCAGCCTGACGCAGCCGTCGGGAATGCCCGCCGCGCGATAGCAGTCGATCAGGAACGCGCCGCTGGCCGGCGTCTTCTCGGACGGTTTGAACACGACGGCGTTCCCCGCGATCAACGCGGGAACGATATGGCCGTTGGGCAGATGCGCGGGGAAGTTGTACGGCCCGAGGACCGCCAGCACCCCATGTGGCTTGTGGCGCAGCGCCATACGCGAATTGCCGGGTGAATCGAGCCGCCGCTGGCTGGTCCGTTCGCCATAGGCGGTGATCGATATCTCGACCTTCGCGATGACGGTATCGACCTCGGTCCGTGCTTCCCACAACGGCTTGCCCGTTTCGCGCGCGATGAGGTCGGCAAAGGCTTCGGACCGTGCGCGGACGACGTTGGCGAAGCGGCGCAGCGCCTCGATACGGAACGTCAGCGGGCGTGACGCCCATCCGGCCCATGCGCCGCGCGCGGCGGCGACTTCGGTATCGGCATCGCCGATCGCGCCGCGCCACAGGATCGCGCCGGTCGCAGGTTCAGTCGAGACGAGTTCGGCCATGGTCGTGTGCGTCATCCTTCGTGGAACCGCATGGTCTTGTACCAAATCCAGTCATGGCGCCAGCGCCTCGCCCATCCGCCGGATCGCCGCGATCTTGTCGGACAGCGGTTGCCAGTCGTCGCGGTCGGCGATCGCGGCCCAGATCGCCTCCACCTCGTCGATCAGCATCGAACACGGAGCGGGATCTTGCCAATAGGGGTGGCTGCGGTCCTTGCGCGGGCGGTAGTCGGCGATCAGCGCGCGTACTTCCTCGAACGCGTGCCATGCGTCGCCTTCGGGCAGCCAGCCGCCGAACGCGTCATGGTAGAACGCATCGATCGGCATGCGCGACGCGGCCAGCGCCGCCTGGATCGCCGTGACCAGTGCGCGGTCGGCGGCATCCTCGCGCGGCAGGACGCCCAGCCGCCACAGCATCGCGCGGGCCACGCCCTGCGCGTAACGTTCGGGAAACGTCTCCAGCGCGGCGATCAGCGGTGCGGCGTCGCTGACGGTCCGCAGCGCCACGGCCAGTTGCATGACGTTCCAGTGCATCGCATCGGGCTGTCGGCCAAACGCGTATCGCCCCTGATGATCGAAATAGGCGGCGGTGAAATCGGCGTCCCATGTCGGTGCGAACCGCCACGGGCCGTAATCGAAACTCTCGCCGGTCACGTTGATGTTGTCGGTGTTGAGCACGCCGTGGACGAACCCCGCCGCCATGAACCACCCGGCCAGCGCCGCGCTGCGCCCGACGACCTCGTCCAGCAGTTCCGCCGCCGGTTGCGCGTCCGGGACACGTCCATGCAGCCGGGTCAGCGTGTACTCGACCAGCGCGCGCATCGCGTCGTCGTCGCGCAGATAGGCCAGCCGCTGGAACGTGCCGATCCGTACGTGGCTGTGATTCAGCCGCACCAGCACCGCCGACCGCGTCGGGGACGGTTCGTCGCCCCGCTCCAGTGCCTCGCCCGTTTCGATGAGCGACAGGGTGCGCGAGGTAGGCACGCCCAGCGCCTCCAGCATCTCGGTCGCCAGTATCTCGCGCACGCCGCCCTTCAGCGTCAGCCGCCCGTCGCCGAACCGGCTGTACGGCGTCTGGCCCGACCCCTTGGTCCCAAGGTCCATCAACCGTCCGGCGGCATCGGTCGCCTGCGCGAACAGGAACCCGCGACCGTCACCGATGTCGGGATTGTAGCTGCCGAACTGATGCCCGTGATAACGCAGCGCGAGCGGATGGGGGAGGTTGCCGGGCAGAGGCGAGAACCGGCCGAAATGATCGAGCCAACCGGCATCGTCCAGAAGCAGGAGCTGCTTCCCCACTTCGTCATCCCGGTGCAAGCCGGGATCGCTTGCTGTAGGCGTGTCGCGCTCGTCACCGGGCGATCCCGGCGTTCGCCGGGATGACGAAGTAATAGCGGAATCTATTGGTACGATCCCGATCTGCGTCGCCGCGCGATCGTTGCGAAAGCGCAGGACGTGCGCCGGAAACGCCGCCGCCGTCACCGAATCATAAAAGCCGTCGCCCAAAGCAAGAATATCGGTGCGCGGACGATAGCGGGCGGGTTGCGGCTGGTCGGTCATGGGCGATATGTGGGGCGATGACCGCCGAGGACAAGCAACGTTTCACCGATGGCTACTGGTGGTCGAACGACGGCCTCCGGCTGCATTATCGCGACTATGCCGGACGGGCCGACCGCCCCGCCATCCTGTGCCTGCACGGGCTGACCCGCAACGCGCGCGACTGGCACGATGTCGCGATGCGGCTGGCGGGCGAATGGCGGCTGATCGTGCCCGAAATGCGCGGGCGCGGGGAAAGCGCCTATGCCCGCGATCCCATGACCTATGTCCCGCTGGTCTACATGCAGGACGTCGAGGCGCTGCTGAACCAGCTTGACCTGCCGCGTGTGGTCGCGTTCGGAACCTCGCTGGGTGGTATATTGACGATGCTGCTGGCGGCGACCGACCGCGATCGGATCGCGGCGGCGCTGCTCAACGATATCGGTCCCGAACTCGATCCAGTCGGGCTGGGGCGCATTCGCGGCTATGTCGGGCGGCAGGTATCGCACCCGACATGGATGCATGCGGCGCGGTGCATGGCGGAAGGCAACGGCCCCGCCTATCCAGGCTATGCGGTCGAGGACTGGCTGCACATGGCGAAACGGGTGCACCGGCTCAATTCGGCGGGGCGCATCCTGCTCGATTACGACATGAAGATCGCGGAGCCGTTCCGCGTACCGGGGAACGAGGCGGGACTGGACATGTGGAGCGCCTATGCCGCGCTGGCGGGCAAACCGGTCGGGATCGTGCGCGGCGACCTGTCGGATATCCTGTCCGCGCGCGTTGCCGATGCGATGGTCGCGCAGGGGCAGGGAGCGGAACTGTCGGTCGTGCCCGGCGTCGGCCATGCGCCGACCCTGTCCGAACCCGAAGGAGTCGCCGCGATCGACCGGCTGCTCGCGCGCGTGGTCGCGGCATGAGCGCGCCGGTCCGCATCCTGCATCTGCATTCGTCCTTCGCCTATGGCGGCAAGGAGGCGCGGGCGGTGCGGCTGATGCACGCATGGGGCGACCGCGCGGTGCACAGCATCGTGTCGGGCGTCCCTGACCGGGTCGAGGCGCAGGCGGCGATCGGCAAGCATATCCGGTACGAGATCGCGCAGAACCCGCCGCCGCTGACCGGCAAGCCCTCGGTCGCGCGGTACGAAGCGATCGCCGCCTATATGCGCCGGTTCGATCTGGTGCTGACCTATAACTGGGGTGCGATCGACGGGGTCATGGCGAAGCGGGTGTTCGCCAAGGGCACGCCGCCGGTGATCCATCACGAGGACGGCTTCAACGAAGACGAGGCGCGCCGGCTGAACCCGGTGCGCAACATGTATCGCCGCATCGCGCTGGGCGCTGCCGACGCGCTGGTGGTGCCGTCGCACAAGCTGCACGCGGTGGCCCGCGATGCGTGGAAACAGCCGGAGGCGCGGCTGCACCTGATCGGCAATGGCGTGGCGGTCGACCGCTATGCGAAGGACGTGCGGGTCGACGCGATCCCCGGTTTCCGCCGCAAACCGGGTGAAATCGTGATCGGATCGGTCGCCGGACTGCGCGAGGTGAAGGATCTGCCGCTGCTGGTTCGCGCCGTCGGGGGCATCGCGGTGAAGGTGCGGCTGGTGATCGTCGGCGAAGGGCCCGAGCGTCAAGCGATCCTCGACGCGGCGGAGGCGATGGGGATCGACGACCGGGTGCATCTGCCCGGATTCCTGCCGCAGCCATGGACGTATATGGGGCTGTTCGATATCTTCGCGCTGTCGTCGCGCAGCGAGCAGCAGCCGATTTCGGTGATGGAGGCGATGGCCACCGGCCTGCCGGTGGTGGCGCCGCCGCTGGGCGATATCGCCTCGATGCTGGCGGAGGAGAATGCGCTGTACATGGGGATCGACCGGCACGAAGTTCACCTGCGCGACCGGTTGCAGGCGCTGGCGACCGACGCGCCTGCACGCCGCCGCGTCGGCGCCGCGAACCAGGCAAAGGCGCGCGCCCAGTTCGACGAGGCGTCGATGATCGCGCGGTACAAGGCATTGTACGAAACGGCGCTGGGGCGGCCCGGCGCACTGGGCTGATCACGCATCCAATCGGCCCGATCGCGCGTAGATACGGGCGGGACATCACCGCCACGCAATTTGCTCGCGTTCGGGGTATCGTGCCACTAATGAACGCCCGATACGGTCGGCATGGTTGCCGCCGACTGGCGTCGTTCCACCGGAGGTCGTGTTGTTCAAAGGTCTGTCGCCCATCGTCTATAACGGCCGCGAAGTCTGGCCGCTGATCGAAGGGGGCAAGGGCGTGGCCGCGACCAACCACGCGTCGGCCGGCGCATGGGCGGCGGCGGGCGGTGTCGGCACGGTGTCGGCGGTCAATGCCGACAGCTACGATCCCGACGGCAAGATCATTCCGCAGGTCTATACCGCGCTGACCCGCCGCGAACGTCACGAAGAACTGATCGAATACGCGATCGAGGGTGCGGTGCAGCAGGTGCGGCGCGCGTGGGACATCGCGGGCGGCAACGGCGCGATCAACATCAACGTGCTGTGGGAAATGGGCGGGGCGCAGCGCATCCTGCATGGCGTGCTGGAACGCACGCGCGGGCTGGTATCGGGCGTGACCTGCGGCGCGGGCATGCCGTACAAGCTGTCGGAGATCACAGCGTCCTACGGCGTCAGCTATCTGCCGATCGTGTCGTCGGGCCGCGCGTTCCGGGCACTGTGGAAGCGCGCCTATTCGAAGGCGTCGGAGTGGCTGGCGGCGGTGGTGTACGAGGACCCGTGGCTTGCAGGCGGGCATAACGGCCTGTCCAATGCCGAGGACCCGTTGCAGCCGCAGGACCCCTATCCCCGCGTGAAGGCGCTGCGCGACACGATGCGCGAAGGCGGCATTTCGGACGACGTGCCGATCGTGATGGCGGGTGGCGTCTGGTATCTGCGCGACTGGAACCACTGGATCGACAATCCCGAACTGGGCAAGATCGCATTCCAGTTCGGCACCCGTCCGCTGCTGACCCGCGAAAGCCCGATTCCCGAGGAATGGAAATCGAAGCTGATGGACATCGAGGAAGGCGACGTGCTGCTGCACCGCTTTTCCCCGACCGGCTTCTATTCCTCGGCAGTGCGCAACCCGTTCCTGCGCCAGCTCGAAGGGCGTTCGGAACGCCAGATCGCATTTTCGAAGCAGGAGGCGGGCGACCACGTCTTCCAGCTCGACGTCGGCGTGAAGGGCAAGAATTTCTGGGTGACGCAGGGCGACCTGCTGCGCGCGCGCGAATGGTATGGCCATGGCTTCACCGACGCGCTCAAGACGCCGGACAACACGCTGGTGTTCGTCGATCCCACGGAAAAGGCCGATATTCGCAAGGATCAGGCCGACTGCATGGGCTGTCTCAGCCAGTGCAGCTTTTCGAGCTGGGCCGACAGCGAGACCAATTCGACCGGCCGGCTGGCCGATCCGCGCAGCTTCTGTATCCAGAAGACGTTGCAGGACATCGCGCATGGCGGCCCGACCGACCGCAACCTGATGTTCGCGGGTCATGCCGCATATAACTTCAAGCGCGACCCATTCTATTCAAACGGGTTCGTGCCGAGCGTGAAGCAGTTGGTCGACCGCATCCTGACCGGCGACTGATCGAGAAGGATAACGGGGCGGCAACTGCGCCG
This sequence comes from Sphingomonas sp. CFBP 13720, assembly GCF_014842075.1. Taxonomy (GTDB): domain Bacteria; phylum Pseudomonadota; class Alphaproteobacteria; order Sphingomonadales; family Sphingomonadaceae; genus Sphingomonas. The sequence continues at coordinate 804,045 of NZ_JACYVA010000001.1, read as the reverse complement.
CCCCGCACCGGTCCGCTGGTATCAGTCGTCGACGACGGTGCCGACCACTGCGCCACCCGCGCCGCCGACGGCTGCGCCCTTTTCGACGCTGCCGCCGGTCGCCGCCGCAACGCCCGCGCCACCGACGGCACCGATGCCCGCGCCGCGCAGCGTCGAACAGGCGGTGAGCGAGGTGCCTGCCGCAACGGCGAGGAGGATGGTTGCGATCTTCTTCATGACGTGAATCCCATATTGAATACGGATATAGAAATACGCTGCGCTGCAACAGGTTCCGAAGCGCCGCTGCGGGTAACGTAAAGAAACATTGCAGGCATGGTTCAGCTTCTTCACGATAGGCTGTGCCCATGAAGTCTGCCCTGATCGTCCGTCACGTTCCCTATGAAGGCTGCGCCGGATATCGCGCCCCGATCGAGGCGGCGGGATATGCGCTCGACCGGATCGACGTCGCCGACCCGGCGTTCGCGACCGCCGATCTGACCGCGCCGGACCTGCTGATCGTCATGGGCGGGCCGATGGGCGTGTACGACACCGCCGAACATGCATGGATCCCCGGCGAGATCGCAGCGATCGCGCGGCGACTGGACGCCGACCGGCCGACATTGGGCATCTGTCTGGGCGCGCAGATGATGGCGGCGGCGCTGGGCGCGGCGGTGTACAAGGGACCGGAATATGAGATCGGGTTCGGTCCGGTCGATCTGGTCGCACACGCTGCGTCGCCGCTGTCGCATCTGGCGGGGACGCAGGTGCTGCACTGGCATGGCGACACGTTCGACCTGCCGCCCGGCACCGAATTGCTGGCGACCACCCCGGCGTACCGGCAGGGTTTTCGGCGCGGGGCGAACCTGCTGGCGCTGCAATTCCACGCCGAGATGGGCGAGGATGCGCGGTTCGAGGCGTGGCTCGACTATCTCGACTGTCCGATGCGGCGCGAAACGCTGACCGACCAGTATCGGCGGCTGGGACCGGCGGCAGTACGGGCCGGGCAGGCGATGATCGAACAGTGGCTGGCCGGGCTGGAAGCGTAGCGCTTTGCGATCGGGTGCCGCACGGTCTGCGGCGCGATCGATCTACAACGATGCGGGAAGGCCGGACGCAGGCACGCCTGGTTCCGCGTGCCCGAACCTGCCGTCGCAGGGGCACGAAACCTGAACGCGGTCACTGCTGCCACGATGATATCCGGGCCGGATCGACATGTATCTCGATCGTGTCCCGGTCTGCATGTCCATCGCCCGGACGTTGTCCGAGGTGACGGTGATGCAGGCCGCCGGGGCACCGTTGCGCTCGATATCGATCCGCCTTGAGGATCAGGAAAGCGCTGCCTCGACCACCGCAGCCAGCGGCGTGGTCGAACGACCGATCAGCGTCGAAAGCTGACGACCATCGTCGAACAACGCGCCCCTGGACGCGGCCACGTCCCAGCCGGCGATGGCGCCAGCGAGCGCGTCGGGAAGGCCAAAGCTGACCAGTATTGCGGCATATTCGGTCGCCGGAAGATCCTTGTAGGGAATGTCGCGTCCGGTCTGGCGCGAAACCTCGCCTGCCAGATCGGACAGCGTCCATGCGGTATCGCCGGCAAGTTCGTAGACTTTGCCATCGTGGCCCGTCGTGGTCAGCACGACCGCCGCCGCCTCCGCATAGTCGGCGCGCGCCGCCGATGCGATGCGGGCATCGCCCGCACTGCCGAGGAACACGCCTCCGGCCAACGCCCCCGAAATCGAACCGGTGTAGTTCTCGGTGTACCAGCCGTGGCGCAGGATCGTCACCGGAATGTCGGCTTGCGCCAGCGCGGCTTCGGTATCGAGATGCTCGGCGGCAAGGTTGAGTGGCGAAGTGTCGGCGTGCAACAGGCTGGTATAGACGATGCGGCGTACCCCGGCCGCTGTTGCCGCCGCGACCACGTCACGATGCTGGGCCGAACGCTGGCCAACCTCGCTGGACGAGATCAACAGTAGCGTCTCGACACGGGCCAGCCCCGGGACAAGGCTGTCTGTTTTGGCATAATCGAACGGGCGAACCTCCACGCCAAGATCGCCCGCCTTTTCCGGCGATCGGGCAAGCGCCACGATCTGTTCGGCGGCGGTGCGTTCCTTCAGTTTGGCGACGACGAGCCGGCCCAACTGGCCGGTTGCGCCCGTAACAGCGATAGTCATGATGTCCGTCTCCGATGGTTGATCCGCCACCGAGATACGGCCTTGCTTACCGATAGTAAGTACCTACATCGGAGTAAGTATGGAAATAAGCGAACCTCCCGAACCAGAATCGCTGTCGGTCCGATTTGCGCGGGGCGACGTGATGGTGAGCGCTTGTCCTTCCCGCACCGTGTTGAAACATGTGACAAGCCAATGGGGCGTGCTGGTTCTCATCGCGCTTCAGACGGGGACGCTGCGCTTCAGCGCGCTTCGGCGCAAGGTCGGGGGTGTCAGCGAGCGGATGCTGTCGCAGACGCTGCAATGGCTTGAGGCTGACGGGCTGGTGGATCGCGTCGCGTTCAAGGTCGTGCCGCCGCATGTCGAATACAGCCTTACCCCGCTGGGGCGCGAAGCTGCGGAGAAGGTCGCCGCGCTGGCAGACTGGATCGAGACGAGCATGCCCGCCATCCTCAACGCCCGACGAAGTGCTTGATGCCGTTCGCGCGTAGTTGACGCTGACGGATCGATCCGTCTGGACGGCACGTCCTTGCGCGGACCGGGTCGGAAACTGCGAACCGGAAACGCGCGTCGATCGGTCGGGCCGGATCGATATGTGTCGGAACAGTACCCCGGCGGCCTCCACGACCTTGTCCCCCGGATCGGTTCGAGGGCCGGCGTGCAAGGATCATCGGATCAAGCCGCTTGCCGCACCTCGAACAAGGCCGGGGTGACCACATACGGCTGATCGATGGCCGAATGTCGACCTGCCGCGCATCGCCAAATCGTGTGCGGTACGCGCTTTGGCGGGCGGTCGGGCGTCCGGGAGAGCAGGGGACGCCGAACCGATCCGTCGCGCCCTCATCGCAGGCCGTCGAGCACCTGATCGGGCGGACGGTGACCATCGGCCCACACCCGGATATTGGTGATGACCTTTTCGCCCATCGCGATGCGGCCTTCGAGCGTCGCTGACCCCATGTGCGGCGTCATGACGACATTGGGCAGCGCCAGCAGGCGCGGGTCGATCGCCGGTTCGTGCGCCCATACGTCGAGACCGGCACCGGCCAGCCGCCCGCCTTCGAGGGCGTCGACCAGCGCCTCTTCGTCGACGATGCCGCCGCGCGATGCGTTGATGAGATAGACGTGGCGGCGCAACAGCGCGATCCGGCGCGCGTCGATCAGGTTTTCACTGTCGGCGTTGCGCGGGGTATGGATGGTCAGCAGGTCGATCGCACCCAGCATCGCGTCCAGATCGTCGTGCCATGTCGCACCCAGTTCCGCTTCCACCACTGCGGGAAGGCGGTGGCGGTTGTGATAATGGATCGACAGGCCGAACGCGCGCGCCCGGCGTGCCACCGCCTGTCCGATACGGCCCATGCCGACGATGCCCAGCGCCTTGCCGCCGATGCGGTGACCCAGCATTCCGCCGGGGCTCCACCCCTTCCATTCGCCCGACCGGACCAGCTTTTCGCCTTCCGCCAGCCGGCGCGGCACCATCAGGATCAGCGCCATGACCATGTCGGCGGTATCTTCGGTCAACACGCCGGGCGTATTGGTGACGAGGATGCGCCGCGCGCGCGCCGCCGTCAGGTCGATATGGTTCACGCCCGCGCCGTAATTGGCGATCATCCGCAACCGGTCCGGCGCGGCGTCGATCAGCGCGGCGTCGATCGTGTCGGTGACGGCGGGCACGAGCACGTCGCAATCGGCCATTGCCGCCGCAAGTTCGTCGCGACTCCAAGCATGGTCGTCGGGGTTGGCGACCACGTCGAACAAGGTCGCCATCCGCGTGGCGACCGCCGACGGCAGCCGCCGCGTCACCTGGACTCGGGGATTGCGGACCGGCGGGGCGATGGCGGGCATGTGCCATGGCTTGGCGGCTTGGCCCGCATGCGTCAACGGCTTGCGGCATTGCCGGTCTTGCCGATAGGGACGTAGGACGAATCTTACGGGGACAGACACATGCGGTTCGCACGAAACGCCCTTGTGACGGCGGCGATCCTGACGCTGGCGACGACGGCTGCCGATGCGCAGCGCCGCAAGCCGCCCTATTATGCGTCGATCGCAGCGGGCGAGGCGCGGATGCGCAGCGGGCCGGGCAAGAATTACCCGACGCAGTGGGTGTATCGCCGTGCCGACCTCCCGATCCGGGTGATCGACATCTATCAGGACTGGCGCCGGGTCGAGGACCCCGACGGCACGACCGGATGGTTGCAGGTCGGGCTGCTGAGCGATCGCCGCACCGCCTATATCGGACGCGAGATCGTCGAGCTGCGCATATCGCCGCGATCGGCGGCGGGCGTGGCGTGGCGCGCCGCGCCGGGGGTAGTCGGGCGATTGTCGCGCTGTACCGCCGGCTGGTGCTATTTCGACGTGAACGGACGCGGCGGCTATATCGAACAGTCGCGGCTGTGGGGCGTCGATCCGGGCGAGACGTTGTGATCGGATGCGGGTTTTGGGAACGGGAAATCGATGGTGAAATGGTGGATGGGCGTGGCGTTGCTGGCATTGGGGCAGGCGGGCATGGCCGCTGAACCCGCCAAACCGGGCGATCTCACGCTGGAGCGGGTCTTCGCCAGTCCCGACCTGAACGGTACGCAGCCGCAAAGCCTGCGGCTTTCCCCCGACGGGCGCTTCGTCACGCTGCTGCGCAACCGCGCCGACGAACGCGAGCGGTTCGACCTGTGGGCGATGGATACCACGTCGGGCGAATGGCGGATGCTGGTCGATTCGAAGAAGGTCGGCACCGGCGCGGCATTGTCCGAAGCGGAAAAGATGCAGCGCGAACGCGACCGGTCGCTGACCGGCAAGCGCGGCATCCTGAATTACGACTGGTCGCCCGACGGCAAATCGATCCTCGTGCCGCTCGACGGCGACCTGTACCTCGCCACGATCGACGGCAGCGTCCGCCGCCTGACGCAGAGCGAAAGCGGCGAGCTGAACCCCGTCGTGTCCCCGGCAGGCGGCTATGTCAGCTTTGTGCGCGACCAGAATTTGATCGCGCTGGACCTGAAGTCGGGCCGCGAGACCGCGCTGACGACCGAAGGCCGCGACACCGTGCATTTCGGGGAAGCGGAGTTCGTCGCGCAGGAGGAAATGTCGCGCCGCACCGGATATTGGTGGTCGCCCGGCGACCGCATGGTCGCGGTCGAACGGTTCGACGAAGCGCCGGTCGGCATCGTCACCCGCTCCGCGATCGGGGCGGAAGGCACGACCGTCTATCAGCAACGCTACCCCAAGGCGGGGACCGCCAACGTGCTGGTCGACCTGTACGTCATGCGCGCCGACGGGTCGGGGCGGGTGAAGGTCGATCTGGGCAGCAATTCCGACATCTATCTGGCGCGGGTCGACTGGCTGCCGGACGGATCGGCGCTGCTGGTCCAGCGACAGAACCGGGCGCAGACGCAGCTGGACATGCTGCGCGTCGATCCCGCGACGGGGCGGTCGACGGTGCTGTTCAGCGAACGATCGGGCGAGAAAAGCTGGGTCAACCTGTCCGACGCCTATCATGCGATGAAGGACGGCAGCCTGATCTGGTGGTCCGAACGCGACGGCCAAGGCCATCTGTACCACTGGAAAGCGGGCAAATGGACGCAGCTTACCAAGGGACCATGGGCGGTCGGCGATCTGGCCGGAGTGGATGAGGGGAAGGGCCGCGTCTATTTCCTCGGCAACAAGGACGATCCACTGGAGCGCCAGCTGTACCGCGTCGACCTGGCAAAGCCGGGGGCGGTCACGCGACTGACCGAGGCGGGCTGGTCGTACGGCGCGTCGATGGACGCAAAGGCGACGCGGCTGATCGTCAGCCGGTCGAGTCCCGACCAGCCGCCGCAGACCTTCCTTGCCGATACGGCGGGCAAGCGTATTGCGTGGATCAACCAGAATGCGCTGACTGGGGATCATCCCTATGCGCCGTTCGTCGCCAGCCATCGCCCGACCAAATTCGGCACGATCAAGGCGCAGGACGGATCGACGCTGCACTGGAACATGATCACCCCGGCGATCGAACCGGGCAAGCGCTATCCCGTGTTCTTCTCGCACTATGGCGGTCCGCACAACCAAGTCGTGCGCCGGGCGTGGGGCGGGGCGTTGCGCCAGTATCTGGTCGATCGAGGCTGGATCTGGTTCGAAATCGACAATCGCGGATCGCCCGATCGCGGCAAGGCGTTCGAGGACCAGATCTATCACGCGATGGGCAGCGTGGAGGTCGAGGATCAACTGGCGGGGGCCGCCTTCCTGAAGACACAGTCGTTCGTCGATCCCGCGCGGATCGCGACCTATGGCTGGTCCTATGGCGGCTATATGACGCTCAAGCTGCTTGAAAAGGCGCCGGGCGTGTTCGCGGCGGGGATCGCCGGGGCGCCGGTATCGCGTTGGGAACTGTACGATACCCATTATACCGAACGCTATATGGGCGACCCCAGCATCGTGCCCGACGCCTATGCCGCATCGGCGACGGTGGCGGACGCGGCGAAGATCGCCGATCCGTTGCTGCTGATCCACGGCATGGCCGACGACAATGTGGTGTTGGAACATTCGACCGCGATGATGGCGGCGATGCAGAAGTCCGCCACGCCGTTCGAACTGATGCTGTATCCGGGACAGACGCACCGCGTCGGCGGCCCCGGCGTCAGCGAACATCTGTGGAAGACCATTCTGGACTTCCTCGATCGCCAAGTACCCGCCAAGTAATCGGTTAACTTATAGTTGACGTTCGACTTTCCCGGGCGCACCGTCACCGGTGGGCTTGGGGGAGTCGGGGGCATGACGGAACAAGGCGGGCGGATAGCGCCGGTAACGGGGCGGGCGCGGATCGACGTGCTCGATGTACTGCGCGGACTGGCGATCCTGGGCATCTTCTACATGAACGTGCCGACACAGGCGTCGTCGGTGACCAAGCTGTTCTTCGACTTCCGCCTGATCGGATGGACCCCGATCGACAAGTTCGTCTGGACCGCGGTCGATATCGTTCTTGAGGGAACGCAGCGCGGCGTGCTCGAACTGCTGTTCGGTGCGGGCTTCATGGTGCTGACCGCGCGGGCGATGCATCCCGACGGGCCGGTCGCGGTCGCCGACCTGTTCATGCGCCGCACGCTGTGGCTGCTGGCGTTCGGGCTGGTCAACGTGTTCGTCGTGCTGTGGGTCGGCGATATCCTGACCGTCTATGCGCTGGCGTCGCTGTTCCTGTTCCCGTTCCGCAAGCTGGGGCCGAAGGCGCTGGTTGCGATCGGCAGCCTGTTCGCGCTGGCCACGGCGGTGATGGGCAGCGTCGAATATGTCAGCCGCGTCGATCTGGTCGCGAAGGTCGAGGCGGCGCAGGCGCGACAGGGGGCGGGCGGCAAGCCGGGCGCGCAGGACGCGAAGCTGCTGGCCGACTGGCAGAAGCGGCAGGCGCGGTTCGTGCCGGACGAGAAGATCGCGAGGGATCTGGTGAAGGAGCGCAAGGCGCATGCCGGCGGCTGGTTCCCCTATGCCAGCTTCATGTGGGAAGCGTGGCTGAAGTTCATGGTCGGCAAGGGCATGCTGGGCATGGTCATCATCGAAGCGTTCTGCGCGATGCTGATCGGCGTGGCGCTGTGGAAATGGCGCATCATCCAGGGCGGGCGCAGCGCGCGCTTCTATGTGGTGCTGACGATCGCCGCCTATGGCTTCGGACTGACCGCGCGGGCGGTCGGCGTGTCGGAAATACTCGCGTTCGCCCCCATTCCGAAGACGATCTGGATCACGGAGGAAGCGGCGCGGCTGGCGGTGTCGATCGGGCATGTCGCGCTGGTCAATCTGGCGATGAAGTCGGTCGCGGGGATGCGCGTGCTGTCGCCGTTCAGGGCGGTGGGACGCACGGCGTTCTCGGTCTACTTCCTCGAACAGATCATCGGGTTGCACCTGTTGTTCGCGCCGTACGGCCTGAACCTATGGGACCGCTATGGCCATGCGGTGCAGTTCGCGATCGGCACGGGGGTGATCGTGGTGTGCACGATCGTTGCCAATCTGTGGCTGCGCGCGTTCGCCAACGGCCCGATGGAATGGGCGTGGCGCAGCCTGGCCTATTGGGAATGGCAGCCGTTCCGCAAGCGGCCCGTCGCCGCCCCGGCGGAGGTGCTGCCGGGACCCACCCTCGCCAGCGCCTGACCGCCCGGCTGGACAAATCGTGCGAAACGGCTATGCGCCACGCAAGATTGGTTCGCGGAGTTGGGTATGGGATATCGGGTAGTAGTCGCGGGCGCGACGGGCAATGTCGGGCGCGAGATGCTGAATATCCTCGCCGAACGCGAATTTCCGATCGACGATCTGGCGGTGCTGGCATCGTCGCGTTCGGCGGGCGAGATGGCCGATTTCGGCGAAACCGGCCGTCAGTACAAGATCCAGAATATCGAACATTTCGATCCCGCCGGCTGGGACATGGCGCTGTTCGCGATCGGCAGCGACGCGACCGCCGTCTATGCGCCCAAATTCGCCGCCGCCGGGTGTACCGTGATCGACAATTCGTCGCTGTACCGCATGGACCCCGACGTCCCGCTGATCGTGCCCGAAGTGAACCCCGAAGCGATCGACGGGTACAAGGTCCGCAACATCATCGCGAACCCGAATTGCTCGACTGCGCAGATGGTCGTCGCGCTGAAGCCGCTGCACGACGCCGCCACCATCACGCGGGTTGTCGTCGCGACCTATCAATCGGTGTCGGGCGCGGGCAAGGCAGGGATGGACGAGCTGTTCGAACAGAGTCGCAACATCTTCGTCGGCGATTCGGCCGAACCGCGCAAGTTCACGAAGCAGATCGCGTTCAACGTGATCCCGCACATCGACAGCTTCCTCGACGACGGGTCGACCAAGGAAGAATGGAAGATGGTGGTCGAAACAAAGAAGATCCTCGATCCGAAGATCAAGGTTACCGCGACCTGCGTGCGCGTGCCGGTGTTCGTCGGCCATTCCGAAGCGATCCATATCGAACTGAAGGACGAATTGTCCGCCGCTGACGCGCAGAAAATCCTGCGCGAGGCGCCGGGCATCATGCTGGTCGACAAGCGGGAGGACGGCGGATACGTCACCCCGATCGAATGCGTCGGCGAATTCGCGACCTATGTCAGCCGCGTGCGTGAAGACCCGACGGTCGAAAACGGACTGGCGCTGTGGTGCGTGTCGGACAATCTGCGCAAGGGTGCGGCGCTGAACGCGGTGCAGATCGCCGAACTGCTGGGTCGCCGTCATCTGAAAAAGGATTGAACGGGCGGCGGCCGTGACCGTACCGTGAAGCCAAGCTGCCCGAATCATTAACCTTCTCCGCATACGGCCGTATCGGAAGGCAGGGTGATGGCGCGCAACGTTGGTGAGCATGGCACATGGGATGCGATCTGCCGATCGCAGCTCGTCATCGAATTCGACCTGTCCGGGGTCGTGCTGTGGGCGAACGACCGGTTCCTCGATGCGATGGGGTATCGCATCGAACAGGTCCGTGGTCGGCACCACCGGATGTTCTGCACGGTCGCGGACGCGACGGCGCCAGCCTATGCCGCGTTCTGGCTTCAACTGGCGGCGGGTGCCTATGATGGTGGGCTGTACCGTCGCATCGGTTGCGACGGCCGCGAAGTGTGGTTGCAGGCGACGTACAACCCGATCCTCGACGGCACGGGGCGGCCGCACAAGGTCGTCAAGATCGCGACCGACAGCACCCGTCAGGTCGTGCTGGAACGCGAGGTCAAGCGGCGGCTGGACGAAGGGCGGCAGTTCCAGACCCTGCTCGAACAACAAAAGGACACGCTACAGGTCGCGATGAAGCAGCTGTCGGGCATCGTCGCGTCGATCGGCGACATCGCGGCGCAGACCCGCCTCGTCGCGCTCAACGCCACGATCGAGGCCGCACGCGCGGGCGACGCCGGTCGTGGCTTCGCGGTCGTCGCGGGGGAGGTCAAGAAACTGGCCGACGACACACGCCGGGCGACAGAACACGCGACGACCATGTTGCGCGATCACCGGGATATGGTGCAGACCCTATAGGCGGGTTCGCATCACGCCAGCCTCGTGCGACGCCAGCGTTGCCGTCTCCTCGGAACTGCCCCCCATGCCAGCGGCATGGCCGCAAGCCGGGATGTGGCTGTTGACGGCAGGGTGATCGATCGTGTGACGAAAGCCCTGTCCTACATGCGGCGACGCTGCCATCCTCCACAAAGTGCTTTTACGACCCTGTTTCCGGCCGTTTACGGCCATCGGACGACCGCATCGCAACAAATGTGGCGAGTGTGACCTTTGTGACTTTTGCCCGGGCGTATCGCGCCCGACCCGCGTTCAATATCCCGTATATCGCCCCGGACGATGCCATGCGATCAGGATGCCGCTGATCGCCGCCGCGCTCAGCGCCGACCATGCCACCTGCGTCGGGGCGACGACCGAGAACGATATCAGCAGGATGCCGATATCGATCGCGATCTGCGTCCGCCCGGCGTTCCAGCCGCGCGTGCGTTGCAGCCACAATGTGACCACGCCGGTTCCGCCGACCCCGGCATCGTGCCGCGCGAGCGCGAGGATGCCCATGCCAATCACCGTGCCGCCCGCGATCGCGGCGAACGCCGGATGGACGTCGACGACGCGCATGCCATAGCGCGCGATGCTGGAGAACAGGGCGATGCCCGCGTTGACCGCGATCGTGCGCCACATGAACCGGCTGCCCATCGCCTTTTTCGCAAAGAAAAAGAACGGGATGTTGATGATCGTGAACAGCACCCCGGTCGGCAGCGGCACCAGATAGGATACCAGCAGCGCCACCCCGGCGATGCCGCCGGTCACCAGCCCGGCCGCGCGCAGCAGCGCGAGGCCGAGCGCGATCATCACGCAGCCGACGGCGATGGCATAAACGTCTTCGGAACGGCTGTGGGGGACGGCGGGGGCGATGGCATGAATCTCCGGTCGACCGGCATCCTCTCCCCCATCATCGTATGTTTGTTGCGTGGCCGTAGCATTGGATTGCGCAGGCTGGAAGAGGCCGGCGCTCGACACGCGCGGTCACCCCGCATAGGGGGGCGGCAGACACCCGCGACAAGGCAGATATCGTGACCGATTTCCCGACCGCAACGCATCGCTTCGCCGGGTTCGACGGCACCGGACTGGCATGGCACGAACTGGGCGAGGGCCGCCCGGTCGTGCTGATTCACGGCTATTTCAGCGACGCCGCGACGAACTGGATCCGGTACGGTCATGCCGCACGGATCGCGGCGAACGGATACCGGGTCATCATGCCCGACCTGCGCGCGCATGGGCAGAGCGACCGGCCGCATGGCGCGGCGGCCTATCCACCCGATGCGCTGGCACGCGACGGGCTGGCGCTGGTCGCGCATCTCGGGCTGACCGACTATGACCTTGGCGGATATTCGCTGGGCGGACGTACCGTGGTGCGGATGCTGACGATGGGGGCGACGCCGACGCGGATCATCGTCGCGGGGATGGGGCTGGAAGGCCTGCTCGACACCGGTCATCGCGCCGCGCATTTCCGCAACATCCTGACCAACCTCGGCAGTTTCGAACGCGGAACGCCCGAATGGAGCGCCGAAGCGTTCCTGAAGACGACCGGCGGCGATCCCGTCGCGTTGCTGGGCATTCTGGACACGTTCGTCGACACGCCGCGTGCCGACATCGCGGCGATCACGCAGCCGGCACTGGTGCTGGCCGGGCGCGATGACGACGACAATGGCAGCCATCAGGCGCTGGCCGACCTGCTGCCCGATGCGCGACTGGTGGAAACGCCCGGCGGGCATATGAGCGCGGTGGTAAAGCCCGAACTGGGGCAGGCGATCGCGGACTTCTTGCGCGGATAGGCGTGGTTTGCGGCGCGCTGCCGCGCCGGTGTTCCGTCGAGATCGCGATGCGAACGGCAATTGCCGCCCCGTCCGCGTCGCCGCTACCGGCTCGACCCGGCGCGCAGGCTATGCCGCCGGCTGTTCATATTGTTCCAGCACCCATTCCTCTTCCTGTGCGCCGGCGATCCAGTCCTGCATCCACGGATGATTGATGAGCGTGATGATGTACCCCATCGCGAAGCGCGGGCAGGGCAGCGAGTAGGTGACGATCCGCGTCGCGACCGGCGCGAACATGATGTCCGCCGCGCCGAACTCGCCGAACAGGAAGTCGCCGCCATGCCCGAACCGCGCCCGTGCCTGCGCCCATAGCTCGTAGATCCGGGTCAGATCGGCTGCCACGTCGGCGTCGGGCGGCGTGGGCTCATAGACCTGCCGTACGTTCATGCTGTGTTTGCGGCGCAGCGCGGCGAAGCCCGAATGCATTTCCGCCGCCATCGACCGCGCCATCGCACGCGCGGCGGAATCGGCGGGCCAGAAGCGATCCCCGCCCGATTTCTCGTTCAGATATTCGACGATCGCCAGACTGTCCCACACGACGATATCGTCGCCATCCCACAGGATCGGCACCTTGCCCGACGATGGCGCGAACTCGTCGCCCTCACGCCGCCGGTCCCAGTCCGCATCGTAGAGCGGGACGACCACTTCCTCGAACGGCAGCCCGGCAAGCTTGGCCGCAAGCCAGCCGCGCAGCGACCATGAGGAATAGGCTTTGTTTCCGAGGATAAGCTTCAGCATGGGCGCGGTGGTGCCACGGCCCGGGCGGCGTGTCGACCGTTTCGGAACCGGGCGGGGGGCAATCCGTTCGATCCCGATGGCTGGAATCGACACGGGCGATGACCCGCACAGCGTCGGCGACGTGCTGGACCGTCTTCGGGAACTCGGCTGCAAGGCCGGGGACGACAAGGCGGAATTGGGCGACATGCTGGAAGCACTGGGCAGTCGTGCCTATGGCCCGTTCTTCATCATACTTCCGTTGGTGGACATATCCCCGGTGGGCAGCATTCCCGGATTGCCGACGGCGATGGCGGTAGTGATGATCCTGCTGGCGATCCAGCTTGTGCTGGGCCGCGAGCATCTCTGGCTACCCGGCTTCCTGCGCCGTCGTGGGCTGAAAGGCGACCGGCTGGTCAAGGTCGCGGACAAGACCCGCCCGATCGCGGACCGGATGGACCGGTGGTTTCACGGCCGGCTGCCGATGCTGACGCGTGGGCCGATGGTCAAGGTGGCAGGGATCGCGGTGATGCTGCTGTGCCTGACGGTGCCGCCACTGGAGCTGCTGCCGCTTGCCAGTACCGCGCCGATGGCGGCGATCATGGCATTCGGCATCGCCCTGCTGGTGCGCGACGGCGTATTGATGCTGTTCGCATGCGCGCTGGCGATCGGCGCGGTCGCGGTGGGCGCGGGACTGTTCGCGGCGCGCGGGTAAGCGCCGCGTCCGGCCTCACCCGATCGATTCGATTACCGCCGCGCGCAATTCGGCGATGCCCATGCCCTTTTCGCTCGACGTCGAAATGACGTCGGGATGTGCGGCGGGACGCTTGCGGACCTCGTCCGACACGGCGTGATAGACCGCGTCGAGTTCGGTCGCCTTGATCTTGTCGGTCTTGGTCAGCACGATGCGATAGCTGGTCGCCGCCTTGTCCAGCATTTCGAACACGTCGCGATCGACGTCCTTGATGCCGTGGCGCGAATCGATCAGCACCAGCGTGCGCTTGAGTACCTGCCGCCCGCGCAGGAAGTCGTTGACCAGATAGCGCCACTTGCGAACCATGTCCTTGGGCGCCTTGGCAAAGCCATAGCCCGGCATGTCGACCAGCCGCAGCCGCAGCGGTTCGCCCACGTCGAAGAAGTTCAGCTCCTGCGTCCGGCCCGGCGTGACCGAGGTCCGCGCCAGGCTGGTCCGTCCGGTCAGCGCGTTGAGCAGCGACGACTTGCCGACGTTCGACCGACCGGCGAACGCGATTTCGGGCACCGCCGGATCGGGCAGATATTCGAGCGCGGGGGCCGATTTCAGGAAATTGATCGGCCCGGCGAAGATCTTGCGCGCCGCTTCGATCAGTTCGGGATCGAAGCGGTCTTCGTCACCGGGCGGCGGGGGCGGAAGGTCGCTCACTTGGCTGCCGCCTGCCGCAGGGCCGGGTGGCGCGAATAGAGCAATTGCTGCTGCGCGATCGTCAGGATGTTCGACGTGATCCAGTAGACCTGCAATCCGACCGCGAACGGGGCCATGATGAACATCAGCACCCACGGCATGATCCCGAACACCTGCTTCTGCATGTCGTCCATCGGCGCCGGGTTCAGGCGGAACTGGAAGAACATCGAAATGCCCAGCAGCACCGGCACGATGCCGATCGCGAGGAAATGCGGCGGGGTGAAGTCGAGATAGCCGAACAGGTTCAGGATGGTTGCCGGATCGGGCGCGGACAGATCCTTGATCCACCCGACGAACGGCTGGTGCCGCATCTCGATCGTCAGCAACAGCACCTTGTACAGCGCATAGAACACCGGAATCTGGAGCAGGGTGGGCAGGCATCCGGCGACCGGATTGACCTTCTCCTCCTTGTACAGCTTCATCATCTCCTGCTGGAGACGCGGCTTGTCGTTCTTGTACCGCTCCTGCAGCGCCTTCAGCTTGGGCTGGACGGCGCGCATCGCCGCCATCGACGCGAACTGACGCTGCGCGATCGGGAACATCAGCAGGCGGATGGTGAAGGTCAGCAGGATGATCGCGACGCCGAAATTGCCGACGAGACGGAACAGCCAGTCGAGATAGACGAAAATCGGCTTCTCGACGATGCTGAACCAGCCCCAATCGATCGCGTTGCCGAAGTGCGCGACGCCCTGTTCCTCATAGGCGTCGAGCCGGTCGGTTTCCTTCGCGCCGGCGAAGAAGCGCGCGGTCTGCGTCATCGTCTGCCCGGGCGCGACCGCGGTCGGCGTGGGCGAGCTATAGTCGGCCTGATGCCGCTGGTCGCGGCCGTGCAGCTTCAGCGTGTGCTGCGTCCGGGGATCGGGGATCAGCGTGGCGAGCCAGTAATGGTCGGTGAACCCGACCCAGCCGCCCTCGGTCGAGAAGCTTTCGGGCTTTTCGTCGATATCGGTATAGTTGACGCCGAACTTTACGCCGTTGCCGGCTTCGTAGATCGGGCCGACCTGGATCGTCATCGTATCCTTGTCGACCGGCGCGCCGCGGCGGCTGAGCAAGCCGTAGGTCGCGACCTGCACCGGCTGTGACGCGGTGTTCAACACGCTCTGGCGGACGGTGAACATGTACCCGTCGTCGACCGAGATCTGGATTTGGTAGCGCTGGCTGCCGGCCTGTGTCGTCAGCGTGACGGGGGTCTGCGGAGTCAGCTTGCCGCCACTGGCGGTCCACAGCGCGTCGGCAGGGGGCGTGGCGACGCCGGTTCCGCTCCAGCCGAACTGCGCGAAATAGGCGTCAGCCGTACCGGACGGCGACAGCAGGCGGATCGGCGGCGAATCCTTGGCGATGGTTTCGCGATGCCGGACCAGTACCAGATCGTCGATCCGCCCACCGCGCAGGTTGATCGACCCACGCACGGCGGGGGTTTCGATCGCCACGCGCGGCGTTTCGCGCAGGACGACCATGCGGTCGCGGATGGCATTGGCGTCGTCGGCGGCAGGATCGGCGGCCGGATTCGGCACGACCTTGCTCTTGCCATCCTCGACCTTCGTCACCGGCGGGTTCGCCGTCGGGAAGAAATGGTTCGCGATATACGGCCAGCCGAACAGCAGCAGTGCGGCAAGCACTGCGAACAGCAGGAAGTTCTTCTGATCGTCCTTCACGCAAACCCCTGCGTCTGAATCATGGCACCGGATCGTGGCCGTGCCCGCCCCACGGATGGCATCGCGCGATACGTTTCGCCGCCAGCCACCCGCCCTTCGCCGCGCCATAGCGGGCAATGGCAGTGATTGCATAGGCCGAACAGGAAGGCTGATACCGGCACGAGGGCGGCAGGACCAGCGAAGGCCCCAATTGCCAGCCGCGCGCGATCAGCATCAGCGCGCGCGCGGCGATGCCGGGGGGCGGGCCGGCGCGGGGACCGGGACGGGGGTTCGCACCCTTCGTCACGGTCAGCGCGCGACCTTGCGCAGCGCCTTGGCCATATCCGAACGCAGATCGTCGAACGGCCGTTCGATGCCGCTGGCGCGACCGATCAGGACATGGTCGGCACCCGCGATGCCGATCTCCGGCAGCATTTCGGCGGCGAGCGCGCGAAAACGCCGTTTCATCCGGTTGCGGACGACGGCGTTCCCGACCTTCTTCGATACCGTGATGCCGATTCGCATCGCCTGATCGGCGGAAGCGAGTTCGCCGGCTGCGCGTTTGCGCACCAGCAGGACGAAACCGGGCATCGGTGCCCGTCGTCCTGCATTCGCCGCCAGATAATCCCGGCGGCGAACCATCTGGATCAGGCCGACAGCTTCTTGCGACCCTGCGCGCGGCGCTTCCGGATCACGTTGCGACCGCCCGGAGTCGCCATCCGCGAGCGGAAACCGTGGCGACGGGCGCGTACCAGGTTGCTCGGCTGAAAAGTCCGCTTCATCACTCATTCCCCGGGTATTCGAACTGCTGTAAAACGTAAAAAGCCGCCAGTGACGGCGGCCGCGTGCCGTGCGCCTTTACGGGGGGACCGCCGCGAAGTCAACGCGCCGCGCGCACCCGACGCCGCTTCGCACTGGGCCGGCGCAGGGCGCGATCCGCCAGCCCGCCGATCCGTGGATAGCGCCGCATCGTCCGTGCGAAGCGGTGGCGCGCCCGACGCGAGTTGCGCAGTACCAGCGCCAGTCCGGCGGCGAACGTGAAGATCCCACCGGGTCCCGGCAGCAACGCCGCGACCGGCGTGACGAGGATCAGTAACGCGCCGAGGACGAGAAGGATGATCCGCATCCACGGGTCATGCCAGCCGTGTATTGCGGTTGCAAGACACGCGGGCGGCATTCCCTCCGCCGTCAAACCCGCTATGCACGCAGGCGGGGACGGGCAACAGGGGCGGACATGGTCGCGATCGTATCGACGGCGGCGTATCTCGGGCTGGAGGCGCGGCGGGTCGAGGTGCAGGTGCAACTGGCACCGGGGCTGCCCGCGTTCGTGCTGGTCGGGCTGCCCGACAAGGCGGTGGGCGAGAGCCTCGAACGGGTGCGTGCCGCGATCGCCGCGATCGGCCTTGCGCTGCCGCCCAAGCGGATCACGGTGAACCTGTCGCCCGCCGACCTGCCCAAGGAAGGATCGCATTACGACCTGCCGATCGCGCTGGGGCTGCTCGCGGCGATGGGGGTGGTCGATGCGGAGGGGCTGGCCGATCATCTGGTGGTCGGCGAACTCAGCCTCGACGGGCGCATCGCTGCGTCGCCCGGCGTGCTGCTGGCCGCGATGCTGGCGGCGCAGGATGGCGTCGCGCTGATCTGTCCGGCGGCGCAGGGGGCAGAGGCCGCATGGGCCGGCACACCGGTGGTCGCGGCGCCCGACCTGCTGGCGCTGCTCAATCATCTGAAGGGCGAGCAGATTTTGGGATCGCCGGCGCCCGGCGGCGCGGAGGATTTCGTCCACGGCACCGATCTGCGCCAGGTGAAGGGGCAGGAAACCGCGCGGCGCGCGCTGGAGATCGCGGCGGCGGGCGGGCACAATCTGTTCCCTTGCGGGACGTAAAGGACCAATCACCTTGCGCAGCGCAAGAGTACCGCTAACCTACTGGAGGGGGGCGCGCTTCGCGTAAGATTGGAATGGGGGAGCTATGGTTGCTAAACTGCGAGTGAGCCTATCGGAGGGTATGTTTGAAGCCGAGGGCGACGACGCCTTCATCAAAGAAATGCACTCGGAGTTCCGGGAGTACGTAGGCAAGTTCTTCGGCGGGGCGGTTTCAAGTTCGGCCGATGCGCGCCCCGCTGCGCCGCCGCTCGCTGCGGCACAGGACGAGACTTCGTCCAACGACGCAGAGGTCGACGCGGAACCGCAAGAGGCCGACGATCAGCTTAGTAAAGGGCGCCGCTCCCCGCCTCGCCGCCGTCGCGCAGCCAATCCGATAGAGGGGGCTGCTTCAAAGAAGGCGAAGTATGAACCCCGCGTCGACCCTGACCTGAAGCTGCCTGGCCTGGTTGAAGCGTTCGACCTGTATGCGTTGAAGGGGCATCAGGAAACGGTCTTGTTCTTTGGTCATTACCTAGCCCACGATGCAGGTATTAATCCGTTTACGGCCGACCAAATATTTACTTGCTATCGTATCGTGAAGGTTAAGCCGCCGAAAGCATTTGCGCAGGCCCTGTACGACACGCGAGCCAAGCGGCACTTCATCAAGTTCGAGAAACTGGATGCTATTTCCATAACGCATATTGGCGACACACATTATGAACACGATTTGAAGAAGAAGGACTGATAGGATTTGGGTAGCGCGAGCGGCTTCTACAGTTCCCTTCAGGGGGCCAGCAACCTTGCAGCCGGAGAGCGTATAGACGCGTTTGCCTACTACCTCACGGAGATTGCAGGGGCGGCTAGTGCGACTGCGGCCAAGATTAGCAACTGCTTTCGCGATTGCGACCTGGCGGTGCCTGCATCGATCTCCCAGTATCTCTCGAAAGGGCTGAAGGGGAAGCCGCCGAAGTACGTCAAGGTTGGCACGGGCGGTTACCGGCTGGAACGCCATGCCAGGGAGCGGCTTGCCGGGTTGATCGGCTTAGAAACGGCCGTGCTGGACATCCCCGCCGACTTACAGCGGTTGGTCGACGAACTGCCCGAAGGTGCTCGGAAGGAGTTCTTGAGAGAGGCACTCGCCTGCTTCGGGGTCCACGCCTACCGTGCGACCATCATCATGGCGTGGCTGTTGACCCTAGACCACCTTTTCGAGTTGATCCTAATCAAGCATCAAGACGCCTTTAACAAGGCTCTGGCGGCAAATACTGACAAGCGGGTCAAGGTGACGGAAGTCGCTGTTCGCGATGACTTCGGGGAGATGCCAGAAAATAAGTTCATAGAGTTCTGCCGCTCTGCGGGCGTCGTCTCGAACGATGTTCGGAAGATACTTGATGAGAAGCTTGGAACCCGCAACAGTGCAGCGCATCCGTCGGGTGTCGTCTTTAGCAGGGCGAAGGTGGTTGCCTTCGTAGAGGACCTTTTCGCAAACGTAATCCGTAAGTACCCGCTTAAATGAAAAAAGCAGGGCCTATCAGGCCCGCTTCTCTATGCGTTGGATCGCGGCGCGGCTGACCCCGAACTCCTTTGCTAGGACCCCCAGGGACGTCCCAGCGGCCCGCCGAGCCCTCACGGTCTCCTGCTGGTCCACCGTGAGGACCGAGGGACGCCCCAGGGCCTTGCCCTCTGCCTTTGCGCGGGCCAGTCCTGCCTGGGTCCGCTCGATCAACAAGTCCCGCTCGAACTCTGCAACGGCCGATAGGACGCCCATAGTCATCTTCCCGGCTGCGCTGGTGAGGTCGACGCCTCCCAGGGCGAGGCAGTGAACCCGAACCCCGTCCGCTGCCAGCCGTTCGACGGTGGCGCGCACGTCCATCGCGTTGCGGCCCAGCCGGTCCAGCTTGGTGACGATTAGGACGTCTCCTGCCTCCAGGCGATCAACAAGACGGGCGAACGCGCCGCGTTCCATAGCTGCCACCGAACCGGAGACAGTCTCTTCCACAACCCGCTTGGGCTCGACGGCGAACCCGGCTGCGGCAATCTCACGGACTTGGTTGTCCGTGGTCTGATCGGCAGTGGAGACGCGGCAGTAAGCGAAGGTGCGAGCCATGGATTGAACTCCTGTAACGAAACCGTGGCTCGTTATTAGGAGTGGATCGGAATGGCTGTCAAGCTACATTCCGATACAGCTGAACGGGCTGTACCTAAACCGAACGATTTAGATACAGCCCGTGACGGGTTAGGAGGACGTCCAGACCGGCGCGGGGTAGGCGGCTGCCTCCCGGCGTCGCGCTGCCCGCATTGCCGTGCGATGGACCGACGGGCGACGGTCGGCATGTCGTTCGGTCACCCGCTTAGGTTTTGCCTCGGATGCTTGTAGTTCGTGCCAGCGCGAAATGAGCGGGAGAGCATCTGGACCCGCTTCAGCACTCGCAATAGCTTCGCTCGCGAGCAGTCGACGGACCCGGAAGCGAACCGCAGTGACCCGCAGGCCAGGATGGTCGGCAAGCATCTCCGCCGTTGTGTTGTACTCGTTACTGGTCATGAGACCCCCCTTCTGTGGAGTCCCTCCTTAGTGCGAACTACGGGCTAAGTCACTGAAAACAAACATCCATTACCGTGAAGATCAGGCCAATGGAACGGCGGTAGGGCACCCCCATGGGGGGTAGGGCGGAATTGCGCGATGCGTTATCCCGCTTCGGATTTTTGCAGCTAGACTAAAGCTCTATTTCGCCTTGCGGCGCTTTGGCAGTGTCTTCAGCCAATCGTTAACGTCGTCCATGGTGGTGAACCCTAGGTCGACGTTACTCGGGCGGGTGCGGATTTTAGCGTTCTCAACGCCAGCCCAGCCGCTAGCGGCCGCTGAAGCGATCTGAAGGCCTGCACCGAGGGCTGTTGGTTTCTGGATACGCGACAGCATAGAGTCCGCGTCCGCCTCGTTCGCGCGGTGACGGCTTTCCATGTTGGCGATGGTTCGGTCGTTGGCGAGTTCTGTTTGCATCGCACTATCCAGCAATAGGCTTTCGATGGACCCGCCAGAGGACAGTGACAGCCCGGCCTCGCCGGATGCTGCGCGTATCTTGGCCTGCTCTCGTCGACCTTCGCGCATGCTGTCGAACAGTTCCGCTGATGCTTTCTGGCGCGTTTCCTCGCGCACGACGGTGCGTTGCGCGTTGATTGCTTTCGTCTGCGCGTTTGCGCTTTTGATCTGCGCCGACACATTGGCGGCTGCGGTAGCCGTCGACATGACGCCAACTACTACTGCGGCAGAAATAGGATCGCACACGTTACGGGACTGGACTGGTAAGGAAGCGGCGGGGCATTGTGTTGCTCTCGCTAGGGGTTCAGGCGGGCATAGGTCTCCGCCAGGATGGTCTTGATGGCGCGGCGCTGTCGTTGTTTCGCTGCGGTGCAAGGGCGGCAGGCGTAGCTGCGACCGTCGGCGGTCCTACGGTCCACTGGGAAGCTCTGAACTGGCAGCGCGGCGGCGCATTGAAAGCACCACTTGGACCCCGATGGAACCGGGGCAGGGACATTGCGGCGTGGCATGGTCAGGATGCGGGCGTAAGGGGCCCAAAGCGGCATGTAGGGAGTCGAAGGGCTGTGGTGAGGTAGTCTCACCTACCTTGGCCCCTCGACACCGATTTTCAGGCCGCTTTGTAGCCTTTACGCTGCATGGCTCCGGGGGACCGGGCGGGCAGGGTACAGGGGACAGTTCACCCCACTGCACCGGGCGACCTGCTCGCGCCACGTTCCCGGTGCACCCGGATCATGGATACATTCACGGCACTTCGCATCTATGAGCGAGCGGAGAGACGTTCTCACGGTCACGCCGCCAGTTGACGCTTCAGACGCGCCCGCCGCTGTTTAGTGCGGACGAGGCGCGCAGCGTGATCGCAGGTGCGGCAGATGATACGCTTGCCATCGTGGCGGTTCCGATCAACCGCGAAGGACGCAGCCGGTAGGACGGCTTCGCAATCAAAGCAGTATTGCGAGCCCTCGGGCACGATCAGGGGCGGTTGTTTGCGAGGCCGTCCCATGGTCAGCTCACCTGGTTGAAGGACGCGGCGGGGGTGTCGACGTAAGTGACCTGCGTCAATCCGCCCCCCAAGTCAGTCTCGATGGCATCGTCAGGCGGAAGTTCTCCACGGAAACGGGAGAAGTCGTCAGCTTCAAGGTCGCGGGGGATCGCAGCCCAAGCTTCGACATGCGTCAAAGTCGTCATGATGGTTTCCTCATAATCGGGATTGTGCAGGGCTGGGGTGTCATCGTCCGTCGCGATTGAGGCCCCAAGGCTCTTTGCCCGAAGCGGCTCGCGCTGGTTTCGGCGGAACCGGCATAGGTTCTTCGGGGGCATCGAGGGGTTCGGTGCGAGTTGTAGTGGGGCGAGGGGCGGGAGCCTTCTCCAGCTGCCGCTTTCCCTCACCCGGCAGGCGGACCACGGGTGCCCCGATGTCGACCTGGACTATGCCGCTCCGCAGGACCGTGGTGGTCTCACGGTTCCGGTCGGAATAACCGGGAGCGTCCGGTCCATACGGGTCAGGACCGGACGCTCGTTCATACCGCACCCCGTGCCAGCGTCTTCCGCTAACGGAGTACCGCGCCATTAGCCGATATGGTGACGGCGGTTGGCAGCGAAGGCTGCGGCCAGATGCTCGACTTCCTCGCGTTCGAGGATTTCATCAGCCATGGCGCGAGCCTTCGACATTCGAGCAACCTGCGCCTGGGACTGCTTTGCGCTCTCGACTGCCTCGAACAAAGCACGCTTGAGGCGGCGTTCGCCTTCAATGCCTTCGAGTGCCGCGAGCTTCCGCATCAGGTCGGCATGGCGCAGCTCAAGGCCGCGCCGGTTATCGCCTTCGACACGATAGACGGTCTTCGTCAGCTGCTCACCGGTCACCGGATCAACGCCGGTCACGTCGAGGCGGACGACTTCGTTCAACGAGTTCATGATCTCCGCCGCATCCGCTTCGACCTTTTCCAGGTCGCGCTGGAGTGCAAAGGTTTCTCGTTGGTACTGATTTGCACCGGCACCGAGGCCGAGGCGCACACGCACGCCGAGCGAGTTCTGTCGGAGAGCTGCGACGGTGAACTCATGTTCCTTCTGGTCGCGGCTTTCCCCAGCGGGCATCCCGACAATCTTCAGCTCTACCTCGCGACGCATAGCGTCGGGAAGGGCACGAGCCGTAAGCCGGGCAGGGGCGCGGAAGTCACCTTCGATTTCGATAGGGCTTGGCGTCGCGTGCGGGTCGAAGTGGCTGATCGAAGTGGCCAGTTCTTGGTCTTCGGGATCGATGTCGTAGGACCGGAGCTTGTGGAAGGTCTCCGAACTGCCGGTCGTGTCCGCAACCAGCGGAGTCGGTGGGGTCATGAGGTCGGGCATCACTGTTCTTTCGTTAGGGGCGCTGGAGGGGCGCAAGGATGCTGGCAGGACGCCAGCGGTCGACCGTCGGACCATGGAGGGGCACGACGGGGCTTTTGGTCACTCTGACCAAAACTGAATTGGGAGGGTGGCGGTGGTGCGCCTCGCTACGCCCCTCCCGGAAGCAAGGCGCACCACAAGGGACCTCGACCCGCTACGTCAGCCGGGAGGTCACCTGTCTGGGGAAGAGGGAATGGTGGAGGTGGGCGGGCCTGAAGGTGTCCTTCAGTTACACCTAATAGTTTCCCACCTCCGAGGGTGGGTGTTAATTGCGGATGGGGCACGCGCTAGGCGCTTTCCCCACCTCGCTTTGCTAGTCGACCCAAGCGTACAGCAACGCTGTCTCTCCTCCCTGCCGCCACTGAAACCGCAGGCGACCCGTACCAAAGTCGACCACGACACCGGTTAGCAAGACCTTCAGCGCGGCATTAATAGCGGCGCGGTCGGGACCGTCCTCATGCTCTATAAGGTCCTGAAGGTTGCCCAGCCGAGTTTCTATTAGGCCCCGGTCGGCCATCGCGCGCTGTTGTTCCAAGGCTTCAAGCTCCGTTCGCATAGAACGAAGCTCCGCCTGCACCCTTCCCATTTTACGCATGGTCGCTTGCAACGGCTCGCGTTTCAAGGCGTCGGACAGGTTCTCTAAGTGGTCCTCCGTTCCCCAGATTGCCGCTTCTAGGTTCCGCCGCTGTTCGTCACAGTCATGCCCGCCGTTCGCGGTAGGGTATCCGTCCAGGAGCGCCGCCCAGCCCTGAAGGAACGCGGCTTCCACCTGTTCAGCCGGGACGGAAACATAGCGGCAACCGGCCTTCGCCTTCGCGGAGCTACAGACGAGCTTGGGAACCCCAGCTTTGCCCGGTGCGCCCTTGTTCACTCGACCCATGGCCGAGCCGCAGAGGGGGCAGCGAGCCAATCCAGCGAACACATGGGCAATCGTGCGGCCTGCGTTGCGGCCACGGGGCGCGTGGGCGTTGCCGTCCTTCAACGCCCGTACCGCCAGCCAATCGGCTTCCGTCACCACAGCCGGGAAGGCTCCAGGCACGGCCTGTTCGTGAACGCGCACGCGCTGTCCATCCATGAACCGAATTTGGCCGGGGATCAGGGTTCCGATAACGGCCGGGTTCCGCAGGACTTTGGACACGGTGGATCGGTGCCAGTGCTTGCCCCTGCCCAGCATGGGCACGCCTTCCAGCTGCAACGTGGCGGCAATGCCATGTTCCCCTATTCCCTTCAGGGCCATGGCGAAGATGCGGCGGACAACGGCAGCTTTCGGTGCGTCGACGGCCCACCTCCCGTCATCGGTTGGGATCAACCATGACGGGCCCCGCTTAGTGAGCCGTTCGGCGGGGTTGGCGCGAACCCTTTGCCGCTTGGCGTCCCATGCTTCCGCCACCCGCCGTCCCTTTGTCTTACTCTCCTCATGAGCCCTCCAGGACACCATAAGGGCAATCAGTAACGCCGTGGGGTCGGTGTCCAGGCGCTCGGCGGTGTAGTGTTGGTCGTCCGAGAGGGTGACAATCGTGACACCATTGTCGACGATGTCGTCGATGAGCCGCTGCGCCTTGCGGGGTGCCATGCGGCTAATACGATCCAGACTTTCTACCAGGAGAAAGGAACCGTCCTCGATCAATCCGCGTCGGCACGCTTCCAGGAACCGGCTCAATCCACCGTCGACCGCATTGGTCCCCCTGAACGCCGAGACGCCTTCGTCGGTGATGCTAAGGCTTAGGTCCAGTTGGTAGCCATGCCGGGCTGCCCAGCGGTCGGCCGCGTCCGCCTGCCGACGGCTGCTATCGCCCTTGGATTGCTCCGGCGTTGACCAGCGGGAATAGCTGTAGACCTTCGGTTGTGACGCGGGTGTGCGGGGAGCGGGATTGATCGGCTGGAGGTACATAGCGGGTCCTTCGGGTTTCCATCTGTCGATGGTGGGGGCTAATTGCGGTCCCCGAAGTCCTCTAAGTGTTGATGGTCGGGCCGCCAGGGGCGGGCAAGTCGTTGCTCGCGTCGTGCCTGCCCGGCATCCTGCCGCCGCTCGACGCCGCCGAGGCACTGGAAGTGTCGATGGTCCAGTCGGTGGCCGGGACGCTGACCGGTGGACGGATGACCCGCGTCCGGCCGTTCCGTACTCCGCATCATTCGGCGTCGATGGCGGCGCTGACCGGCGGCGGATTAAAGGTCAAGCCGGGCGAGGTCAGCATGGCGCATCTGGGCGTGCTGTTCCTCGACGAGCTGCCGGAGTTTCAGCGGGCCGTGCTCGATTCGCTGCGCCAGCCGCTGGAGACGGGGCAGGTCAGCGTGGCGCGGGCCAATGCGCACGTCACCTTTCCGGCGCGGGTCCAACTGGTCGCGGCGATGAACCCGTGCCGTTGCGGGCATCTAGGCGATCCGGCGCTCGCCTGCGCCCGCGCGCCGCGTTGCGCTGCCGATTATCAGGCGAAAGTGTCCGGTCCGCTGCTCGACCGGATCGATCTGCATATCGAGATGCAGGCGGTCAGCGCCGCCGATCTGGTCCTGCCGCCGCCCGCCGAAGGATCGGCGGAGGTGGCCGCACGCGTAGGGGCGGCGCGGATGGTGCAACGGTCGCGCTATGCCAACACCGCCACCCGCACCAATGCCGAGGCGGACGGGCCACTGCTCGATACGCATGCCACGCCTGACGATGCGGGACGCGCGCTGCTGGCGCAGGCGGCGGAGACGATGCGGATGTCGGCGCGCGGCTATACGCGGGTGCTGCGCGTGGCGCGGACGATCGCCGATCTGGATGGCATCGAGCGCGTCGGGCGGATGCAGATCGCGGAGGCACTGAGCTATCGGCGGCGTCCGCCGGTGAGTTGAACGGTTGCAACCGTCCCGATTTAACGACAGTTTCGGTAGTGCAACGATAGGAGCATGAAGATGGAATGGATGTTCTTGCCGTTTAGGCGGTTCGCCGATTTTTCCGGGCGGTCGCGGCGCATGGAATACTGGATGTTCGCGCTGCTGAATATTCTGGTGGCGTTCGCCTTTGTCATGGTGGCCATATTGGTCGGCGGCGGTCTGAGCGCGATAGGGCAGATGGAGCGCGGCGCCGGGGCGGGTCTGATCGTCCTTGCGCCGTTCGGCCTATACTATGTAGCGATCTTGATACCGTCGCTGGCGGTGCAGGTCCGGCGGCTGCATGATCGCGACATGAGCGGCTGGTGGCTGTTGCTGTTTTATGTCCTCAGCCTGATCCCGGTGGTCGGGTTCTTCGCGTCGATCGCGCTGCTGGTGCTGGCGTTCCTGCCGGGTACCGAAGGGGACAACCGCTTCGGACCCGATCCGAAGAATCCGCAAGGTCCGCTGAACGTATTCGATTGATCGTGACGTCGCGCCTTCGGTCGAAGGCGCGACGTCCGTTTCCTACTGTTCCTGTTCCTGCTGCGTCTGATCGCTGGCGTCTTCGGTGCCGGTGTCCTGCGTCTGTTCGCCGCGGGTCGAGCGCGACGTCATGCCGGTCGCCGAGGCATCGTCGAGCACCTGTTCGTCCGGCGCGATCGGCGGCGGTGGGGGAAGGTCGTCGGCGGGGGCCACCGCCGACAAGTTTTCCACGACCGGCGGCGGCGCAGGCTCGAACGTCGGTTCGGGCGAGGGCGGCGGTGCTTCCTCGTCGAACGCGCTGTTCTCGATCGGGGCGCTTTCCGGTTCGGGATCGGAGCACGCGCCAAGTCCGGTCGCCAGCAGCAGTGCGCCGCCCGCCAGCATCATCGTCCGCATCCGGTCGGTCATCGTCATCCCCCTCATTTCGCGGCCAGTTCGCTGCGCGCGGAGCGTGCCGCGATCTTGTTCGCCAGCACGCCGTCCCATTTATACGGGTCCTCGCGGAAGCTCATCGTCCCGTTGGGCGTCGCGAACGCGGTCCAGTACAGCAGATACACCTTGACCGGGGTCGCGACCTGCGCCCGCACCGTCTTGCCCGACGCCAGCACGGTATCGATCTGCGTATCGGGCCATTCGGGCGTGGTCTTCAACAGCAGCCGGGCCAGATCCTCCGGCTTTTCCAGCCGGACGCAGCCATGACTGGCGAGCCGGTCGAACCGTCCGAACCCCGCCTGTGCCGGCGTATCGTGCAAATATACCGCGAACGGGTTGTCGAAATCGAACTTGAACCGGCCGAGCGCGCTCTGTTCAGACGCCTGTTGCAGTCGCTTGCCGCCGTTGCCGGTATCGATCACGCGGAAACCGTTGCGCCGCAGATAGCCAGGATTGGCGCGCTCCTTGGGCCACAATTCCTTCTCGGCGATCGACGAGGGCACGTTCCATGGCGGATTGAGAACGATGCTGTGGATCGTCGAGGTCAGCATCGGCGTCTCGTCGCCCGGACGGCCCGTCACCGCCTTCATCGACGTGACCGGCGAATCGCCGTCGAACACCGTCAGCACGGCGGCGGCGATATTGACCTGAATACGGTCCTTTTCGAGCTGGGTCGGCAGCCAGCGCCACCGTTCCATGTTCGCCTTGATCTGCTTGATCCGCTCGCCCACCGGCACGTTGAGCGATGCCAACGTCTGTGCACCCACCTGTCCGGCGGGGTTCAGCCCATAGCGGCGTTGCGCCCGGCGTACGGCGTCGAGCAGTGATTGGTCGAACATGTCGCCCGTCGCCGTGACTGCCGTATCCTCGACCGCGAGCCGGCGTCGCAGCGCCGCGACCTGCGCGCCACGACCGCCCAGCCGCAGTTCGGAGCCGAGGCCGACGGGTTGCCACCCCCCTGCCGCCGCGATCTTTCGATAGCGGGCCAGTCCGGCGACCAGCGTGTCATAGCCGGCATAGGGCGGCGGCAGTGACGCGACCCATGCCGCCAGCCGTCCCCGCGCCACGGCGTCGCGGAACGAGGGCAGCGGATCGAACGGTTGCGGGCGCATCGCCCAGTCGGTCTGGAAATCGGCGGTATCGAGCCGCCCGGAGCGGACCGCATGGGCGTGGTCGAGCGCGGCCTGCACCAGCGCCGGGCCGGTCAGCGTCGCGATGGCTTCGCGGTCCTTCAACCCCTGCGCGACGGCGTCGCGCGCCAGCAGGCGGATGAGTTCGCTTTCCTGCGTCGCGGTCAGCACAGGCAGCGGCTGAGCCGCCGGGACGGGCTGTACCATCGGCGTGTTCGGCGTGATCGTTGGTACGACCGGCGGCGGCAGCACCTGTGCCGATCCGGTCCCTGCGGCGGTCAGCACGATGCCGGACAGCAACGTGGCGCGCAGGGCGATGGCGAAGCGGTGGCGGGTATCGAAAATCGCTGTCATCCTCACAAAGATCCGGTGGGGGTCATACCTATACGGAATCAACCTGCTCCACGATGAACCGTTCCCCCGTTGCCGGCATCCTAGCACAGGGTGGGGGCAGATTCGCACCCCCATTCACGACAGGTGCCGCTTGTCCAGTTTTCGCGCCAGCGTGCGGCGGTGCATGCCCAGCCGCCGTGCCGCTTCGGAGATATTGAATCCGGTATCGGCCAACGTCTGGTGAATATGTTCCCATTCCAGCGTCTTGATCGATGTCGGCGCGGCCGTCAGATCGGCCTGCGTATTTCCTTCGACCTTTGCGAAGGCGGCCTCGATCTCGTCGGTGTTGGCGGGTTTGGTCAGGTAGTTGGTCGCGCCCAGCTTGATCGCCTCGACCGCCGTCGCGATGCTGGCGAACCCGGTCAGCACCACGATCCGCATCGTCGGATCGATCGCCGACAGCGCCGATACACATGCCAGCCCCGATGCGCCGCCCAGCCGCAGGTCGACGACCGCGAAGCCCGGTGCGAACCCCCGCGCGACATCGTCCAGCCGATCGGGGCGGCCGATCACCTCGACGGCATAGCCGCGCCGTTCGAACGACCGGCACAGCGTGCGGGCAAAGGTGGCATCGTCCTCGACGATCAGCAGGCGGGGGGCAGGGGCGGTCATCGCGTCTTCTCCAGCGCCAGCGACTCGACCGGCAGGACGAGGCTGGTTTCCGCGCCGCCGCCGTCGCGGTTCAGCGCCTCGATCGTGCCGCCCAGCGGACGCAGCACGTTGGTGACGAGATACAGGCCAAGACCCGCACCCTGCCGATCCTTGCTGGTATTGTATGGCTTGCCGAGGCTCGACAAGATGCGGTCGGCGAAGCCGTTGCCGTCGTCGCGCACCGTCAGTCGCAGCATCGGCCCGTCGCGCAGCGCGATCAACGCGATCGATCGCGCGCCTGCCTCCAGCGCATTGTCGAGCAGGTTGGTCAGTGCCTGCGCCAGTGCGCGGTCGGCGACGATCGGAATATCGGGACCCAGCCGATCCTCGAACGTCGCGCGGCCCGGGTCGCTGCCGCGCCAGCGATCGAGCGTGTGGGTCAGGAAGGTACGCAGCGTCGTCCGGGTCGGCGCCTCACCCGTCACTTCGCCCGCCGCGAACAGGATGCCCGAGACGATATCCTTGCAGCGCGCGACCTCCGCCCGCATGTCGTCGACCTCCGCTGCGAAGCGCGGATTGCGGCGGATCGCCGGCTCGTTCTTCCAGTCGCCTAGCAGGACCGAGATCGACGACAACGGGGTGCCGAGTTCGTGCGCCGCGCCACTGGCGAGCAGGCCCATGCGGACGATATGCTCCTCTTCCACCGCACGCTGATGCAGATGCGCGACCTTCGCATCGCGATCGCGCAGGTTGGCCGCGATCCGCGTGACGAAGGCGACGAGCAAGGTCGCCGCCAACACGAAGTTGATCCAGTTGCCAATCAGGAACGCGTCGGACAGGCTGCTGGCATAGCCCGGCGGCAGCGTCAGCGGGCGATGGAACGGTCCAAGAAGTGCGAACGCCGCGCCGGTAATCGCAACCAGTGCCCAGCTGGACCAGATGTCGAGCAGGATCGCGCCGATCACGACCTGAAGCAGGTACAGCGACACGAACGGATTGCCCGCCCCGCCCGACAGATAGAGTTGCGCGGTCAGTGCCGCCACGTCGAGGACGAGGGCGAGGAACAGCGGCAGGTTGGTGTCGCTCCATCGCGAACGTCGCGCGAGCGTGGCGAGGTTGAGGAGCACCAGCGCGGCCAGCACGCTCGCCATCGGCACCAGCGGCAGGCGGATGCCGAGCAGACCGTCGACGACGAGGATCGTCGCCAGCTGTCCGCCGACAGCCAACCAGCGCAGTTGCACCAGCAGCCGCATGTTGCGGCCCGCACCTTCGGACGGCAAAGGCCGGGGCGGTGGGGCTGGGGAAAGCTGCATCGGGCGCATGCTACGCCTCCGCGCGCCGCCGCGACACCATCCATGTCATGCCGGCAAGCAGCGCGGCGAGGCCGAACCATGTCAGGGCATAGACGAGGTGGCTGTTGCGGAAGGTGACGACGGTCAGCCCGCCGCGCGGCCATTCTAACCCGGGGGCGGCGGCGGCGTCGATGAAATATGGGGCGACGGTGCCCAACCGCTGCGACCCAGCGATCGCGGCGACGTCGCGCGAATACCAGCGGCCGCCCGCCGGGTCGTTCGATCGAAGGAAGCCGCCGCCCGGTTCACTGACACGCAGCAGTCCGCGAACGGTCACCATGACGGGGGGCGGGTCGACCCGGCCACGCCGGTCGGGCGGTACGAACCCGCGATTGACCAGCACGGTGAAGCCGCCGGTATCGAGCGGGGTCAGTACCCAGAAGCCGCCACCCAGCGCGGTCGCCGCCTGGACATAGGTATCGGCGGCGGGGCGGTAGCGCCCGGTGGCGATCACCGGGCGATAGACGTCGTTCGCACCGATCGCCGGCCACGCCGCAGGGGGCGGGGCGGGGACGGGCGGCTGGCGCAGCATCGCCTCGGTCCGGGCGATCAGGTCCAGCTTCCACGTCCGCCGCTGCAACTGCCAGACGCCCAGCGCGACCAGTCCGGCGATGACGAGGCCGATCAGCCCGCCGATCAGGACGCGCCGGGTGGTCACATCGCGCTCATGTCTCCGCCCATCTGGGGCATCATGTTGAGGTTCATATGATACATGACCCACAACGACCCGGCGAGGACGATCACGACAAGGATCAGGGTGAAGATCAACGCCATCAGCGTCCAGCCATTCTCCGACTTCGTGTTCATGTGCAGGAAGTAGATCATGTGGACGACGATCTGAACGACGGCGCAGACCATCACCAGCCCGGCGGTCAGTCGCGGATCGGCGAGCACGCCGGTCATGACCAGCCCGAACGGGACCGCCGTCAGCAGCACCGACAGCAGGAAGCCGATGACATATTGCTTGCGCGACCCGTGCGCCGGGCCGTCGGCGTGATGCGATGCGTGGCCGGCCATTACAGCACTCCCAGCAGATAGACGAAGGTGAAGACGCCGATCCAGATGACGTCGAGGAAGTGCCAGAACAGCGACAGGCACATCAGCCGGCGCATATTCGCGGGCTTCAGACCGTGGCGTGCGACCTGCACCATCAGCGTGACGAGCCAGACGATACCGAAGGTGACGTGCAGTCCGTGCGTGCCGACCAGCGTGAAGAACGCCGACAGGAACGCGCTGCGCTGCGGCCCGGCGCCTTCGTGGATCAGGTGGCTGAATTCGTACAGTTCGATGCCGAGGAACGCCAAACCGAACAGTCCGGTGATCGCCAGCCAGCCGAGCGTCGACGACTTCTTGCCTTCCTCCGCCGCGATCATCGCGAAGCCGTAGGTGATCGACGAGAACAGCAGCATCGCGGTGTTGATCGCGACCAGCGGCAGGTCGAACAATTCCTTGGCGTCGGGGCCACCGGCGGTGCTGCCCGAATAGACGCCGTAGGACGCGAACAGCATCGCGAAGATGAGACAGTCGCTCATGAGATAGAGCCAGAAGCCGAGCATGGTGCTCGACCCCTCCGCATGCTCATGCTCTTCCTCAAGATGCCAGACGCGGCCTTCCGCGCCGGCGGGAACCTGTGACGAACCCATCGTTATGCCCCCGCCGCCTGGAGATCGGCGCTACGCCGCCGCTCTGTTTCGACGACTTCCTCGACCGGAATGTGGAAGTCGCGGTGATAGTTGAACGTGTGGTAGATCGCGACGCCGATCACCGCCACGAAGCTGAGCGCGGCAAGCCACCAGATGTACCACACCATCGCCAGACCAAAGACGGTCGACAGCCCGGCCAGCGCGATGCCTGCCCATGTGTTGCTGGGCATATGGATCGCGGTGAAGCCCTTCTCAGGCCGCGCGTATTTGTGGCTCTTCATGTCGTACCACGCGTCCAGATCGTGCACTACCGGGGTGAACGCGAAGTTGTAGTCCGGCGGCGGCGACGAGGTGGCCCATTCGAGCGTACGTCCGCCCCATGGATCGCCGGTGAAGTCGCGCAGCTTCTCGCGGTTCATGATGCTGACGGCGATCTGCACAAGGAAGGCAGCAATGCCGACCGCGATGATCGCGGCACCGACGGCGGCGATGATGAACCAGATCCGCAACGACGGATCGTCGAAGTGGCGCAGGCGACGCGTGATGCCCATCAGTCCGAGGACATAAAGCGGCGTGAACGCGACCCAGAAACCGACGAACCAGCACCAGAAGCTGACCAGCCCCCATTTGCGGTCGAGCTTGAACCCGAACGCCTTGGGGAACCAGTAGTTGATGCCCGCGAACATCCCGAACACGACGCCGCCGATGATGACGTTGTGGAAATGTGCGACGAGGAACAGCGAGTTGTGCAGCACGAAGTCGGCAGGAGGCACCGCGAGCAGCACGCCGGTCATGCCGCCGATCGTGAAGGTCAGCATGAACGCGATCGCCCACATCATCGGCAGTTCGTAGCGGATGCGGCCCTTGTACATCGTGAACAGCCAGTTGAAGATCTTGGCCCCCGTGGGGATCGAGATGATCATCGTGGTGATGCCGAAGAAGCTGTTGACGCTCGCACCCGAACCCATCGTGAAGAAGTGGTGCAGCCACACAAGGTACGACAGGATCGTGATGACCAGCAGCGCGTAGACCATCGATGTATAGCCGAACAGGCGCTTGCCCGAGAAGGTCGATACGATTTCGGAGAACACGCCGAACGCCGGCAGGATCAGGATGTAGACTTCCGGGTGACCCCAGATCCAGATCATGTTGACGTACATCATCGGGTTTCCACCCAATGTGTTGGTGAAGAAATTGGTCCCGACATAGCGGTCGAGCGACAGCATCGCCAGCACGGCGGTCAGCACCGGGAAGGCGGCGACGATCAGGACGTTGGTGACGAGCGCCGACCAGGTGAAGATCGGCATCTTCATCAGGCCCATGCCGGGCGCGCGCATCTTGACGATAGTCGCGATCAGGTTGACGCCGGACAACAACGTGCCGACACCGGCCAACTGCAAGGCCCAGATATAATAGTCGACCCCGACATCGGGCGAATAATCCAGTCCCGACAATGGCGTGAATGCCAGCCAGCCGGTACGGGCGAATTCGCCGACGAACAGGCTCGACATGACGATCACCACGCCCGACGTGGTCATCCAGAAGCTGAAATTGTTCAGGAACGGAAACGACACGTCGCGCGCACCAATCTGGAGCGGGACGATGTAGTTCATCAGCCCGGTCACCAGCGGCATCGCCACGAAGAAGATCATGATGACCCCGTGCGCGGTGAACACCTGGTCATAGTGATGCGCGTTGAGGAAGCCTTCGTTCTGGCCGAACGCCAGCGATTGTTGCGCACGCATCATGATCGCGTCGGCGAAGCCGCGCAGCAGCATGACGATGCCGAGGATCATGTACATGATCCCGATGCGCTTGTGATCGACCGTGGTGAACCATTCCTTCCAGAGATAGCCCCACAGTTTGAAATAGGTCAGCGCCGCCAGCACCGCAGCGCCGCCGATGGCGACCGCGATGAAGGTCATCACGATGATGGGTTCGTGGATCGGGAAGCTTTCGAGCGTAAGTCGCCCGAAAATAGTCTTGATGAGGGTGTCGGACATGATGTCGGTCTCAGCCTTGCGCCGGAGCGGGGCGGCCCGGCAGCGCGGGCGGCGCGATGCGGGTCATGTTGCGATTGGCGTCGTTGCCGGGATCTTCCTTGCCCGGCGCGCCTGCCGAACCTTCGGGAGCGCTGCTGTGCGGACTGGTGCCGATTTCGTCGGCATTTTTTTCCAGTGCGCCTTTGGTGCGGTCCTGCGATTGCGGCAGTCGGTTGTTGGTTGGTCCCCCAAGCGCACCGTCCTTGCCGCCGTGATGCATGCTTTCGGTCATGCACGGCGTGCCGGGGCGGACGCACATCTGGACGATGCGGTCGAAGATGCCGCGTTCGATGCCGCCGATCGCGATCGGCTTCACGTTCTCGCTGGGCTTTTCGAGTTGCAGGTAGCTTGCGGTCGTCAGCCGGGCCGGCGCGGCCCGCATCTGCGCGACCCAGCGGCCAAAGCCCGCATCGTCGGTCGCGGTGACCGGGAAGTTCATTCCCGAAAAACCCGCGCCGCTATAATGCGCCGACATGCCGCGATAGTCGCCGGCCTTGTTCAGGACGGCGTGCAGCTTGGTCTCCATCCCCGGCATCGTGTAGATCATGCCGGCCATGGTCGGTACGTAGAAGGTGTTCATCACCGACGACGACGACAAGCGGAAGCGCACCTGCCGATCGACCGGTAGCACGAGCTGGTTGACCGTCGCGATCCCCTGTTCGGGGTAGATGAACAGCCATTTCCAGTCGAGCGAGACGACCTGTATCTCAAGCGGCTGCTGCCCCTTGGGCACCGGCTTGCCGTCCGAGATCTGGCCGATCGGGCGATAGGGGTCGAGCAGATGCGTGCTGATCCACGTCAACGCGCCGAGTGCAATGACGATCAGCAGCGGACCCGACCAGATGACCAGTTCAAGACCGGTCGAATGGTCGAATTCGGGATCGTATTTCGCCTTTTCGTTGCTCGCCCGGTATTTCCACGCGAACCACACGGTCAGCAACATCACCGGAACGATGATGAGCAGCATCAGGCCAACGGAGATAAGGAGCACGTCCGCCTGTTGACGGGCGACGTCGCCGGCGGGGTTCAGCACGACCATGTCGCACCCCGCCAGAAGCGGCAGGATGCCGAGCGGCAGGAGCGAACGCAGTGGCCGGTGCCACGGAAGCGAGCGAGGCTGGATCATGACGGCGACCTATGCCTGTCGATGCTGCACTGCGATAGGACATTTTGTCCTATCCCGAAGTTTGGTGCAGTGCGATAACGGGTTTCATCATCTTATCCCGCGCGTGTCCCGCGCCGTACCCTGGAGTTCCGTATGGCCGAGGCCGTCGTCCATTCCCGTGAAGTCGAGGCCGATGCCCGGGCCGTCAACACAAGCGGTGACATCAACGTCCAGTCGGAGGAGATCGCGATCGGGGTCATCATCGGCCGTACGTCCGAGTTCTTCGACTTTTTCGTGTACGCGATCGCATCGGTGATCGTGTTCCCGCAGTTGATGTTTCCCTATGTCGACCGGCTGACGGGCACGCTCTATTCCTTCGCGCTGTTCCCGCTGGCGTTCTTTGCCCGTCCGTTCGGCACGCTGCTGTTCATGTGGGTCGATCGGCGGCACGGGCGCGGCACCAAGCTGACGATCGCGCTGTTCCTGCTGGGCACCTCGACCGTGGCGATGGGCTTCCTGCCGGGCTATGCGCAGGTCGGCGCGTGGTCGGCGATCCTGCTGGCGGGGTTGCGGATCCTGCAGGGGCTGGCGCTGGGCGGCGCATGGGACGGGCTGGCATCGCTGCTGGCGTTGAACGTGCCGCAGGAACGTCGCGGCTGGTACGCGATGATCCCGCAGCTGGGCGCACCGTTGGGCCTGATGGTCGCCAGCGCGCTGTTCGCGTTCTTCACCGCGTATATGAGCGCCGAAGACTTCATCGCATGGGGCTGGCGCTATCCGTTCTTCGTCGCGTTCGCGCTGAACGTCGTCGCGCTGTTCGCACGTCTGCGCATCGTGGTGACGCCCGAATACACCGCGCTGTTCGAGAATCGCGAACTGAAGGCATCGGCAGTGCTGCCGACCGTGAAGCGCGAATGGAAGACGATCCTGATCGGCGCGCTGGTGCCGTTGGCCAGCTTCGCGCTGTTCCACATGGTCACCGTGTTCCCGCTGTCGTGGATCTTCCTGTTCACCGAACAGACGGTTGCACGGTTCCTGTGGATCGAGACCGCCTGCGCCGTCTTCTTCATCTTCGCGATCATCATTTCGGGCGTGCTGGCCGACCATGTCGGACGGCGGACGCTGCTGGGCATCGGCGCGGTCGCGATCGCATTGTTCTCCGGCCTTGCGCCGCTGTTGCTCAACGGCGGAGATGCGGGCGAGATCGCGTTCATGATCACCGGTTTCATCCTGTTGGGCCTGTCGTTCGGCCAGTCGTCGGGGACCGTGGCGTCGAACTTCGCCAAGGATTCGCGCTACACCGGCGCGGCGCTGACGTCGGATCTGGCATGGCTGTTCGGGGCCGGTTTCGCGCCGCTCGCCGCGCTGGCGCTGGCGGGCAAGCTGGGCCTGTTCGCCGCTGGGCTGTATCTGGCGTCGGGCGCGATCGTCACGCTGCTCGCGCTGCTGCTGAACAAGGAACTGGCGCGCCGCAACGATTGATCGCGGTGCGGTCGCCGATCCTAGCGCTTGCCGCCGCCGTCGTCGCCATCGCGCCGGCGGCGGCGCAGCCGATGCTGGCCGACCCGGTCGCGACGGCGGTGCTGTCGCCCGACGCGGCATTGGCGCAGGACGCGACCGAAGTTGCCCGCATCCGTGGCATCAGTCCCGAACAGGCGTTGGCGGACCTGCATGCGGAAGAGGCGACCACCGGGCTGACCGAATGGATCGAGGGACGGTATCGCGACCGGCTGGCCGGGATCGCGATCGACCGAACATCGGGCTTCCGTATCGTCGTCCGTCTGACCGGCGACAAGCCTGTCGCCGATGCGGCAGTGCGCGTCGGCGATGCGACGGTGCCGGTCGAGTTCCGTACCGGTGCTGGCGCAACCCGCGTAGCGATGCTGGCGGCGATCACACAGCATCAGGCGACGATCCGCGCGATGGTGCGCCGCCCGCCCGCGATGGGGGTCGATCAGCGGCACGGCGCGCTGGTCGTGCTGATCGGAGCGGTCGATGCGCGCGGCGACGTCGCTGCGTTGCGTCGTAGGATCGCGGCGTTGACCGGCGTGCCGGTGCGTATCGCCACATCCGACCAGCCCGACATCGATCTGATCGACGAGGTTGCAGGGGGCGGTCGGGTGGTCGGCACGCACCCGGTCGATGGCCGCCGCTATGCCTGCACCACCGGGTTCGTCGTGGCCGCCGGCATCCGTACCGGAATCGTCACCGCCGCGCATTGTCCCGATGCGCTGTCCTATATCGACGGCGATCGACGTGCGACGCCGCTCGACTTCGTCGGGCAATGGGGCTGGGGCTTTCACGACGTACAGGTGAATGCGAGTGCCCAGCCGCTGCGTCCCGTCTTCTATTCGGACACCGCGCGCACGGTGTTGCGCCCGGTGACCGGACAACGCAGCCGGGCGTCGACCCGCGCGGGCGACATGGTGTGCCATCGTGGCGAGCGCACCGGATATAGCTGTGCCGAGGTCGAACTGGTCGACTTCGCGCCCGGCGGCGATCTGTGCGGCGGGGCGTGCCTGCCGACATGGGTGACGGTGGCAGGCCCCGGATGCAAGGGCGGCGACAGCGGCGGGCCGGTGTTCATGGGCACGACGGCGATCGGCATCCTGAAGGGCGGAAGCTACCGCGCCGACGAATCATGCGCATTCTATTATTACATGTCGCTCGACTATCTGCCCGACGGCTGGACGCTGTTGCGCGAACGGACGGGGTAGGCTTTCAGGGGACGATGCGCTGACCGTCCCACGCGAAGCAGCCGCCGCTGTCGCCCGTGCCCAACCCGTCGAGGACCGCCAGCAATTTCGCCGCGCTGTCGGCGGGTGTGAACAGGCGATCGGCTGGCACCCGCGCCTTAAACGGACGGCTGAGGCCGGTGTCGACCGTACCGGGATGCAGCCCGACGCACCGTGCCTCCGGACGGCTGCGCGCCAGTTCGATCGCGGCGCAGCGTACGATCATGTTGAGCGCGGCTTTCGACGCACGATAGCCGTACCAGCCGCCGGTGCGATTATCGCCGATGCTGCCGACTCGCGCCGACAGCACGGCGATCGTCGCAGGCCGGTCGCGCGCCAGCAACGGCGCGAAGTGTTTGAGCACTAGCGCGGGTCCGATCGTGTTGACCGCGAACAGGCGTGCGAGCGTCGCGCCGTCAAGTTCCTTCAGCGCGCGTTCCGGCATGGCGTCGCCTTCGTGCAGCATGCCGGTGGCGCAGATCACGGTGTCGACCGGCTGGCTGATCGTGCCGGCGGCGGCGGCGAGGCTGGCTTCGTCGGTGACGTCGACCGACGGGTTACTGCCACGGGACAGCGCGTGGACGTGATCGGCGCGAGCCGCCAAGGCGTCGACCAACGCCGTGCCGATGCCGCCGGACGCCCCGATGACGATGGCGACGCTCACCAGCCCATCGACCCCGGACCGCCCTTGAACGGTCCGGCAAGGTCGGGCGCGATCCAGCCGCCGTAGAATTCGCCGGGCTGTGGCGTGACGCGTACGCCGTCGACGAAGCATCCGTCCATCGCGCGGGCGTAGAAGGCGACATGGTCGCGCAGTATTGCAAAGCTCGGGGTAGGGGAGGGATAGGACCATGCGGCGCGCGGACGGACGATGTCGGCGACGGCGACGTCCCAATAGACCGCCGACCCTTTCCATTCGCAGAACGATCCACCGCCTGCGCGGCGCAACACGTCGGGTGCGATGGCATCGGGCGGCAGATAATAGGTCGGCGGATGGCTGGTTTCCAGCGTACGGACCGCGTCGCGCGTTTCCGCGATCACCCGTCCACCGAGTTCGATCCTGATATGACCCGCAAACGGCTGCGCGATCGCCGGACGTGGAAAGTCCCAGACGCTGGTTTGTCCGGGAAGGGCGGGGTCGCGACGGGGCACGCCCTTCCCAAGCATCGTTGGGGACGATGGTTCCGTACCGGGCTTCACATCGGTGCGGACGGTGCCCAACTGGGCCGGATGAGCCTTCCCGACACCGCCGCCCCGCCTGCCATTCCCGCCGCCACGTTGATCGTCCTGCGGGATAGAGCCGATGGGCCACCGGCCATATTGATGGTCGAACGCGCGCAGGCGATGGCATTCGCGGGCGGGGCGCTGGTGTTCCCGGGTGGGCGGATCGACCCCGGCGACCATGCGTTGGCGGTGACGATGGGCGATTCCGACCTTGCACCGCGACTGGCGGCGATCCGCGAGACGATCGAGGAAGCGGGCGTCGCGATCGGCGTATCCGGCGACGTCGCCGCGATGCGCGGGAAACTTGCCGATGGCGCGACGCTGGGCGCGATCGGACCGGTCGATGCGTCGGCGCTCGTCCCCTATGCCCGATGGCAACCCGACCGGGCACACGCGCGGGTGTTCGACACATGGTTCTATCTGGCGCGCTGGCCCGACGGGGCCGCCGATCCGGTGGTCGACGCGACCGAGAATGTCCGCGTCTTCTGGACCACGGCGCAGGACGCGATCGATGCCGCCGATCGCGGTGAGGCGTCATTGGTCTTTCCGACGCGCCGGGTGCTGGAACGGCTGGCGACGCATAGCGACAGCGCCGCCGCGTTCGCCGCCGCCGCCGCATGGCCGGTGCGCAAGATCACGCCGTGGACCGAAACGCGCGAGGGCTGCGACTGGCTCTGCATCCCCGACGACATGGGCTATCCGGTCACCGCCGAACCGGTCGCGCGGGTCGTGCGCGGGTGAGAGCGCTGTCGGCGGGTCTGCGCACGCTGGTCTGGCTCGCCGTCCTCGCCGCGATCGGCTTCGCACTCTACGCCTTTGCTCGCAGCCGGCCGCAGGACGTGCCGTGGACGCCGCTCGACCTGTCGCAGCCGGTGGGGATGTTCACGCGCGGCAAGATCGGCGACCTGCGCGGCGATTTCGCCGGATGCCGGGCGCTGCTGGACCGCGCCGGGGTGCGGTACACCGCGCTGCCGGTGCGCGATGCGGCGGGGCAGTGCGGCTATGACGACGCTGTCCGGCTGCGTGGTGGCGGCGCGCGCAGCATCGCCTACGCCCCCGCCGATGTCGGCGTGACGTGCCGGGTCGCGACCGCGCTGGCGCTGTGGGAGTGGCAGGTGGTGCAGCCTGCCGCACAGGCGAGATTCGGCAGCGAAGTCGACCGGATCGAACATTTCGGCAGTTACAATTGTCGGCGGATGTACGGCCGCGATTCGGGGGCGTTCAGCGAACATGCCACCGCCAACGCGCTGGATATCGCCGCGTTCGTGCTGGCGGACGGACGCCGGATAAGCGTCGTCGGCGACTGGACGGCGGGGTCGGGACGGGGCGATGCGGACAAGGCGGCGTTCCTGCGCGAGGTGCGCGATGGGGCGTGCAGTGTGTTCTCCACGGTGTTGTCGCCGGACTATAACGCCGCCCATCGCGACCATTTTCATCTGGATCAGGCGAGCCGGGGCACGGGCGGCGCCTGTCGATAGCAGGCAGGGATGGTCAGCGGCGCGCGAACCCCTACATAGCCGCGCATGTACCAGTTCGATATTTCCGCCGGCGCGAAGCGCGACCTGTACCGCGACCTGTCGTCCGCGCTCGACGCGCTGACCGCCGACGAACCGGATGCGACCGCCAACATGGCGAACGCGTCGGCGCTGTTGATGCAGTACCTCCCCGATCTGAACTGGGCGGGATTCTATCGCGCAGTCGATGACGTGCTGGTGCTGGGGCCGTTTCAGGGCAAGGCCGCGTGCATCCGCATCGCGATGGGCAAGGGCGTGTGCGGCACCGCCGCCGCAACGCGCACTACGCAACTCGTGGCCGACGTCCACGCCTTTCCCGGTCATATCGCATGCGACGCGGACAGCCGCGCCGAACTGGTCGTGCCGATCGTGGTCGGCGACCGGCTGGTCGGAGTACTCGATCTGGACAGTCCGGTGCAGGGACGGTTCGACGAGGACGATCGCGCGGAATGCGAGGCGCTGATGGCGGTGCTGGGTCCGCGGATCGCCTGACTCGGTGCGGGACAGCATGTGCCCCGTATCGTCCGTTGGCGCGGAACGACGGGCGGTGATACGGTCGGCGCGATCCATGCGTTGACCCGAAACGGAGCAGCCCGGCCGATGCCCTTCCCGTTCCCATCCGTCGCGATGGCGTTGGCGACCCTCGTCACCCCCGAAGCGGCGTTCGCCGCACCCGCCGAATCGTTCGTTCAGGCACCGCGATCGGGGCGTCCGCTCGTCCGGCCCGGTCAGCGGCGCGTGAACCTGCCTGGCCCTCGCTGGGGAGGGCGGGTGCAGGGACGCTGGGTTGGCGGCCAATATGCGCCGGGCGGCTGGGCGGCGTATCGCGTGCCGATCCGGGGCGGAGTCCTGCCGCGCTACTGGATCGCTCCCAGCTTCCATATTCCCGACTGGTCGATCTATGGCCTTGTTCGGCCAATGCCGGGATATGACTGGTATCGCTATTATGACGACGCCGTCCTCGCCGACCGGTCGGGGCGGGTTTTCGATCATCGCAGCGACATCGACTGGGATGCGCGCGACGACGGGCGCTATGTCCGCGACGACGATGCCGATGACGTGCGCTATCAGGACGATGGTCCGGTCGCGCGGCGGGACGACGGGGTAGGCGGCGCGGTGATCGGCGGCGTGGCCGGGGCGGTCGCGGGCAATGTCATCGCCGAACGCGGCAACCGGCTGGGCGGCACCGCGCCGGGCGCGGGCGTCGGAGCGCTGGCCGGGACGGCGATCGATCGCGCGGAAGATCGCGGGCGCGACGTGCCGCAGCGATATGATGACGGGTATGACGGCTATGGTGCGTCCTATCCGGTTCCGGATTACGACGTGCCGGTCGCGCCGGACGACGGTGACCCCTATGATCGGCGCGGGCCGGATATCGTCTATGCGCCCTATCGCGAACAGGTGCAGCCGACCGGGCGTGCCGCCGGACCGGTGCGGGGCGGCTATGTCGAAACCGTTCGTTCGCCGGGATATTCGACCACCACCACGCATAGCGGCGGCGGGTATGTCGCGGACGGCTACTATTATCCGCCCGCGACGGTCACGACGGTAACGGTGGGTTCGCCGGTCGTCACGACGACGACGACCGAGGAAGTCGTGACCTATTCGACGCCGCGCACCGTCCGGCGACGCGCGCCGGTCCGGTCGAAGACGCTGTGTCGCTGCTGATTATCGCGGGGGTCGTCCGGCGAAGGTCGTGATGCTTTCCGCGCCGCCAGCCGACAGCGCGGATACGCCGACGAAATGGTCGTCGACGATGATGCCGGGCAATAGCGCCTGCGTCCCCGTCACGTCGCGATGCGCGGTCCAGTCCTGCGCGTCGTTGCGCCGCCACCGGATGCGATAGCCCGCCGCGCCCGGCACCGCTGACCAACGCACCGTCGTATCGGTCGCCAGCGCACCGTCGATCGATACCCCGTCGGGCGCGGCCGGCGCGGCAGCAAGCCGGGCGATCGTCGCGACGTTCAGCGCGGTCACCTTCGCCAGATAGGGGAAGTCCATCCGGTCGATCGTGTCGCCAAGGACACGTCCGCCAACGGTGCGCAGATCCTGATGCTGTGCATCGTAATTCTCGACCCCGACCGAAAAGCGGATCGCGGGATAGCCGAGCTTCAGAAACGGTTCGTGATCGCCGCCGCGCCCGAATCGGTCGGGCCGGCGATCGAGGAACGCGTCCAGCCCGCCGGGGATCGTCGCTGCGATCGAATCGACTGCTTTCGCCAGCGCCCGCGACGGCCCGTCGTCCTCACCGCCCGCCGCGCGTCGCGCCACCTGCTGTTCGATCGTTTCCGATGCACGGATACCTTCGGAAAAGACGCGCACCCGATCGGCGACGCGGCGTCCGTCCTGCCCGATCGTATTGCCGACGATGTCGTTGTTCAGCACGGCGGTCACCGTCCAGCCGCGTTCGCGCGCGGTTTCGGCGAGCAGCTGCGCCCCCCACAACCCCTGTTCCTCGCCCGACAGTGCGGCATAGACGATCGTCGCATCGAAGCGCTGTTTCGACAGGATACGCGCGGCCTCCAGCACCAGTGCGACGCCTGATGCGTCGTCATTCGCGCCGGGGGCGTCGGCGGTAGCGTTCATCACGTCGCTGACGCGGCTGTCGATATGGCCCATCACGATCACGACGCGTTTCGGATCGCGCCCCTGCTGGAACCCCAGCACGTCGACGATGTTCACGCCGCCCGGCGCGCGGGGGCCGGTGAAGCCCCGCGCGATGTTGGCCACGGTGATGCAGTCGCCGCACCCATTGCCGATTCGCGTCAGTTCCGCCGCGAACCAGCGGCGGGCAGCGCCGATGCCGCGCGTCGGATGGTCCGGATCGGACGCCGTATGGCGCGTGCCGAAGCCGACCAACCGCTCCACATCGGCGCGCAAGCGCTCCGGTCTGGGCGTCTCGCGCGCGGTTGCGGGAAGGGCGACGGCGAGGAGGGGGAGCAGGAAAAGATAGCGCATCCCGGCAGCATGATCGCCAAGCCACGGTTTCTCAACCGCTTTCCTACGGAACGCATTCCAACGCAAAACCCACTCGTCCGATAGGTTTATTGCAGAAATAGAATGTTTGGTTTCGTTTTTTGCAATTGCTAACCATCCGGGTGCAGTGCACAACGACTGTGCCTTTCAGGCATCCTCTCCTAAAACTTTTCGGGGTCGGCGCTGCCGGCCCTTTTTTTTGTCCGGCGACCGCGCTAACGGCAATCCAGCCAGCGCTGCGCTGATGATAAAGAGGACGCTGCCGGGAACCCGGCGAACAGCAGCAGCCGCGGGGGGATGAGCGCGTATGATCCGCCGCTCTCCCCCGCACGGCACCTTCGATCCAGCGATGACATGCGTGCCGCCCCCGACTGCGGGGGTATGCGAACCGTTCAGCTCAACCGATCGATCGCTGCGCTGTCGAGACTGCCGGGGACGATCATGACCGGGACCGGCACCGCACCGGCATCGGTCCCGGCGAAATGGCTGACCAGCGGACCCGGCGCGCCGGTCGCGGCGGCACCCAGCACGAGTGCGGCAATAGCGGGATTGGCGGCGATCATCTCGCGCACGATGCGCGGGCCGTCGCCGACCCGGACCGTGACATGCGGTTGCAGCCCCGACTCGGCGATCAGCGTACCCGCCGCAGCCTCGACCAGCGCCTCGGCACGTTCCATCGCCTCTTCCTCGATCGTCGCCTGTACGCCGCCCCATGGCGCGAATTCCTGCGGTTCGACCAGCGCGAGCACTTCCACGCCGCCATGCGTCTTGACCGCGCGGCGTGCCGCGAAGCGCAACGCGACCGCGCTTTCCGGGTTCTCGTCGACCACCACCAGATATGTCCGCATCGTCATCCCCTTCGATCGTGGTCATGCGCCGTTGTACCGGCGTCGTGCAAGTCGGGTGCGCGGGGGTTGACCCGGACGCGCCCGGCGGCGAAGAGGCGAGGAGCCTGAGAGGACCAATTTGCCCCATGCCGATCGAGATCAAAATGCCCGCCCTGTCCCCCACCATGGAAGAGGGGACGCTGGCCAAATGGCTGGTCAAGGAAGGCGATACCGTCAAGTCCGGTGACATCATG
This sequence comes from Sphingomonas sp. CFBP 13720, assembly GCF_014842075.1. GTDB lineage: Bacteria > Pseudomonadota > Alphaproteobacteria > Sphingomonadales > Sphingomonadaceae > Sphingomonas. The sequence continues at coordinate 759,451 of NZ_JACYVA010000001.1, read as the reverse complement.
GCAGAGATCGAAACCGACAAGGCGACGATGGAATTCGAAGCCGTGGACGAAGGAATGATCGGCAAGGTGCTGGTCGCCGAGGGTTCCGACAATGTGAAGGTCGGCGCGGTCATCGCGATCCTGCTCGAAGAGGGCGAGGATGCATCGGCGATCGGTGCCGCACCGGCCGAAAAGCCCGCCGCCGAAGCGCCCAAGGCCGAAGCGGCAGCACCTGCGCCCGCCGCTTCGCCGGCACCTGCCGCCGCCAATGCTGCACCGGCCCCCGCTTCGGGCGATCGCGTGAAGGCAAGCCCGCTGGCGCGCCGTATCGCCGCCGACAAGGGACTGGACCTGTCCGCGTTGTCGGGCAGCGGCCCCAACGGGCGCATCGTCAAGGCAGACGTCGAAAGCGCCAAGCCGGGCGAGAAGCCTGCGCCCAAGGCCGAAGCCGCGCCCGCGCCGGTCGCCGCCGCACCGGCGCCCGCCGCCGAAGCGCCGAAGGCCGCCGCACCGTGGTTCGACGATTCGATTCCGCACACGGTCGAAAAGCTGTCGAACATCCGCAAGACGATCGCGCGTCGCCTGACCGAATCGAAGCAGCAGGTGCCGCACATCTACCTGACGGTCGACGTCCGGCTGGACTCGCTGCTCAAGCTGCGTGCCGACCTGAACAAGTCGCTGGATGCGCGCGGCATCAAGGTGTCGGTCAACGACCTGCTCATCAAGGCGCTGGGCGTCGCGCTGGAAGGTACGCCGAAGTGCAACGTCACCTTCCTCGGCAACGATATGGTCCAGTATTCGCGTGCCGACGTGTCGGTCGCGGTGTCGACGCCGACCGGCCTGATCACCCCGATCGTGCGCGATGCGGCGAACAAGGGCGTCGCGAAGATCAGCACCGAGATGAAGGAACTGGCCGGACTGGCCAAGGAGAACAAGCTGAAGCCCGAACAATATCAGGGCGGTACGGCGTCGCTGTCCAACATGGGCATGTTCGGCATCAAGCAGTTCGAAGCCGTCATCAATCCGCCGCAGGGCATGATCCTTGCCGTTGGTGCCGGTGAGAAGCGGCCCTACATCGTCGATGACGCGTTGGGCGTCGCTACGGTGATGACCGCGACCGGCAGCTTTGATCACCGCGCGATCGACGGCGCGGATGGCGCGCAGATGCTGAAACTGTTCAAGGCGCTGGTGGAGTCGCCGCTCGGCCTCGTCGCGTAAATGCGTGCGCGGCTGCTGACCGAAATCGTCTATGTCGTCGCGGGACTGCTGGCGGCATGGACGATCGGAACGCTGTCGGCATGGTCCTATCCGCTGGGGCGGCGCGACATCTGGCTGGTGACGTGGGTTTCGATGGTGGTCGTCGCGGTGCTGGGGGGGCGTCAGATCCAGCGCGCGATGGCCGATGAACGTGCAAAAGGGGCGGTGGATGATCGTTGAGGACGCAATTTCCCCGCCACCCGGCCAGCCCGCGCTGCGCGTCACGGCGATGCCGGCGGACACCAATCCGTATGGCGATATCTTCGGCGGGTGGATCATGAGCCAGATGGACATGGCCGCCGGCCTCGTCGCTGCGCGTCATGCGAAGGGGCGGGCGGTCACGATCGCGGTCGATGCGATGCAGTTCCACGCGCCGGTCGCGGTCGGTGACGAAGTGTCGGTCTATACCGAAATCGTGAAGGTCGGTCGCACGTCGATGACGATCGAGGTCGAGGCATGGCGCCGCGACCGCTTCGGCGAGGCGACGTGCCGGGTGACGCAGGCGAAGTTCGTGTTCGTGGCGATCGATGAGCAGCGCAAGCCGCGGGTCATCGGGGGGTGAGGAGGTACGGATCGTTTTCCGTTCAGGCGGGAGCATTCGCGATCTGCGCGCTGGCGGCATCGTTCGTTGCCGGCCTTACCCTCCTGACCATTTCCGGTTCATGGACTTACGACCTTGGCAGTATGCTACTGGGGATCGGGGCGACCATGTTGTTGGCCGCACCGGTCGTAGTACTGGCCGGCCTGTTCGTCGCAATGCCACTGCATCACTTCGTGTTGTCCGGCACGTCGTTGCCGGTTTACCTGACGCTATCCATATTGGTTGCCGCAATGGCCGGATACGCTGCGGAGACCATGATTTTTGGTCACCTGTTTGTCGTGACGGGTTCGTTCGTTATCCCTGCCGCGGTTGCCGGTGGCGTCAGCGCCGGTCTGTGGCATCGTCTGGTTCGCAAGAAGAAAGTTTCAACGCATGGCTGATACCTACGACCTCATCGTGCTCGGCTCCGGCCCCGGCGGCTATGTCGCGGCGATCCGCGCGAGCCAGCTTGGCCTGAAGGTCGCGATCGTCGAGCGCGAGCGGCTGGGAGGCATCTGCCTCAACTGGGGCTGTATTCCGACCAAGGCGCTGCTTCGTTCGGCCGAAGTCTATCACTACATGACCCATGCCGCGCAGTACGGCCTGTCGAACGAAAAGCCCGCATTCGACCTGTCGAAGGTGGTCGATCGCAGCCGCAAGGTGGCAGGCCAGCTGAATGCTGGCGTCAAGGGTCTGATGAAGAAGAACAAGGTCGCGGTGCATGAAGGCATCGGCACGATCACCGCGAAGGGCAAGCTGTCGGTCAAGCAGGGCGACAAGACGGTCGAACTGGAAGCCAAGCACATCATCATCGCGACCGGCGCGCGTGCCCGCGACCTGCCGTTCGCCAAGGCCGATGGTGCCAAGATTTGGACCTATCGCCATGCGATGGTGCCGCCCGAAATGCCGACCAAGCTGCTGGTCATCGGTTCGGGTGCGATCGGGGTCGAATTCGCCAGCTTCTATCGCGACATGGGCGCCGAAGTGACGATCGTCGAGATGCTCGACCGGATCATGCCGGTCGAGGATGTCGAGGTCAGCGACTTCATGCTCAAGGCGTTGACGAAGCAGGGCATGACGATCCGCACCAAGTCCGGCCTCGAAAAGCTGGAAGTCGCCGGATCGGGCGTGAAGGCCGCGATCAAGGGGCCGGACGGCAAGGTCGAGACCGTCGAGTTCAGCCATGCGATCGTCGCGATCGGCATCGTGCCGAATACCGAAAATATCGGGATCGAGGCGCTGGGCATCGAAACCGATCGCGGCCACATCAAGACCGACGGCTATGGCCGGACCGGGGTGGACGGCATCTGGGCGATCGGCGACGTGACCGGCGCACCGTGGCTGGCGCACAAGGCGAGCCATGAAGGCGTGATCGCCGCCGAATCGATCGCACAGGCGCTGGGCAACAAGGACGTCCATCCGCATGCGATGGACAAGAACAACATTCCCGGTTGCACCTATGCCCGTCCGCAGGTCGCCAGCGTCGGCTATACCGAAGCCAAGGCGAAGGAAGCCGGGCATGAGGTCAAGGTCGGGAAATTCCCGTTCATCGGCAACGGCAAGGCGATCGCGCTGGGCGAGGCGGAGGGCTTCGTGAAGACGGTGTTCGACGCGAAGACCGGCGAATTGCTCGGCGCGCACATGGTCGGCGCGGAAGTGACCGAGATGATCCAGGGCTATGTCATCGCGCGTCAGCTCGAGACGACCGAGAAGGAACTGACCGAAACGGTGTTCGCGCATCCGACCATTTCCGAATCGATGCACGAATCGGTACTGGGCGCGTACGGCCGGACGCTGCACATGTGATCCGCGCGGGCGGCGCCGTTCGATCGGTGCCGCCCGGCGTTACGACAGGGTGTCTCTTGACCAATCCCACCGTCTTGTTCGCGGGTATCGGCGCGATGCTGCTGCTGCCCGCCCCCGCCATGGGGCAGACGGTGCAGGAGTTGCAGCGCCAGATCGATGATCTGAAGGCGACGATCGCCGAAATGAAGGCGGCGCAGACGGGGGCTGTACCCGCCGCGTCGTCGCCCGCTACGACGGCGACCGCGCCGGTTTCGGTTCGGACGCCCCCCGCCGTGCCGGCACAGGTCGCTATCACGCCGGTCGCGCCGCCGTCCGCCCCGGCGGTGGATGGGACACCCGCCGCGCCGGTACAGGTCGCCGCTGCGCCGGCCCGCGCCGAACGCTGGTACGATCGGATCAAGGTGCGCGGCTATACCCAGTTGCGGCTGAACGAGATCATCGCGGGGGATCGCGCCGCGCCCGATGGAATATCGCGGCTGCGATCGGTGCATGATAGCGGGATCGGCGACGATACCGGCTTCACCTTTCGCCGTATCCGGCTGGTGTTACAGGGTGACGTCGGCGACCGCATCTCGTTCTACCTGCAACCCGATTTTGCGACCGCCGTGTCGGGCCAGTCGGTCGGCGAACGGCGGGAGGGGTTTCTGCAACTGCGCGACGCCTATGTCGATGCGTTCCTCGATCCCGACAAACGCTTCCGCCTGCGCTTCGGTCAGTCGAAGGTGCCGTTCGGATGGGAGAACATGCAGTCGTCGTCGAACCGCCTGACGCTGGACCGCAGCGACGGAATCAACAGCGCGGTGCCGAGTGAACGCGATATCGGCGTGGTCGCCTATTACACCCCCGATCGGGTCGACGCAGTGTGGGCGCGGCTGGCCAAGGATGGCCAGAAGCTGTTCGGCAATTACGGGGCGTTCGGCGTCGGCGTCTTCAACGGACAGGGTTTCGCGCGGGGCGAAACCAACGACAACGTCATGACCGTGGCGATGGCGACATGGCCGTTCGAACTGGACGCGCTGGGGAACGGGATGGCGGGGCAGGTGCTGGAGATTGGCGGGGCGGCAGTGCGCAACCGCATCCAGCCGGAAATCCGCACCGGCGGGGTCAGTCCGACGTTGTTCGCCGACGACCGGATCGGCGTCCACGCGATGCTGTATCCGCAGCCGATCGGGTTCCAGGCCGAATGGAACTGGGGACGGGGGCCGGAATATGATCGCGACCTGCGCGGCATCACCACCAAGCCGCTCAACGGCGGCTATTTTCAGGCCATGGGTCGGATCGTGCGGTCGCCGCTCGGTCCGTTCATGCCCTATGCCCGCTGGCAACATTATCGCGGTGGGTGGAAGGCGGCGGTCAATGCGCCCCGGCTGGAAACCGACGAGTTCGAAATTGGCATCGAATTCCAGCCGGTCGAGCCGCTGGAGCTGACGATCGCCTATGCGCGGATGCACCGGACGGAAGCGGACGAGCGGCGGTCAGGCCGGGCGGAGGGTGATGTGTTCCGCACGCAGTTGCAGCTGAACTACTGAACCCGAGCATCACCGGAACGGCGGTTCGTTGAACGCCCGCAACTTGCGGCTGTGCAGCCGTGCGCCTTCCTGCCGCAATTGTTCGCACGCTTCGATGCCGATGCGCATATGTTCGTTGATGGCGCGTTCGTAGAAACGGTTGGCCTGTCCGGGCAGCTTCAATTCGCCGTGCAGCGGCTTGTCCGACACGCACAGCAACGTGCCGTAGGGAACGCGGAAGCGATATCCCTGCGCAGCGATCGTCGCCGATTCCATATCGATGCCGACCGCGCGGCTGAGCGAGAAGCGCAGCGCCGATTTGCTGAACCGCAATTCCCAGTTGCGATCGTCGGTAGTGACGATCGTGCCGGTACGCAGCCGCCGCTTCAGCTCGTCGCTCGACTGGCCCGACACGATTTCCGCCGCACGCGCCATCGCGACCTGAACCTCCGCGATGGCGGGGACCGGAATCTCGGGCGGCAGCACGTCGTCCAGCACATGGTCGTCGCGCAAATAAGCGTGGGCGAGGACATAGTCGCCGATGCGCTGGCTGGGGCGCAGACCGCCGCAATGGCCGATCATCAGCCATGCCTCCGGCCGCATCACCGCCAGATGGTCGCAGATCGTCTTGGCGTTCGACGGGCCGACGCCGATGTTGACCAACGTGATGCCGGTGCCGTCGGGCGCGACGAGGTGATAGGCGGGCATCTGGTGCCGCCGCCACGCGCTGTCGCTGACCATCCGCTCCGCATCGTCGTCCGCCGACACGAGTACGCCGCCCGCCCCCGACAGCGCGGTATAGCGGCTGGGCGTGCCATCGGCGGCGGGTTTGAGCTGTTCACCCGCCCAGCGGACGAATTCGTCGACATAGCGGTGATAGTTGGTGAACAGTACATAGCGCTGGATATGTTCGGGCGGGGTGCCGGTGTAATGCCGCAGCCGCGCAAGCGAGAAATCGGTGCGCAGCCCGTCGAACAGTGCCAGCGGGCGGCTGTGATCGCTGGCGCTCCACAATCCGTCGGCGATCTCGTCACCGATATGCGCCAGTTCGGTCGCCGGAAAGAAGCGCGCGAGTTCGGTCGCCGACACTTCGTCGAGTGCCAGCGCATGGCCGGCATCGAGCACATAGGGGAACGGTATTTCCTGTCGTCCCGCCACCGCTTCGACCGTGACGTCGTGGTTCGCGATCAGCAGGTCGAGCTGTTCGGTCAGATAGGCGGCGAACATCGCGGGCTTGGTGACGCTGATGCGATATTCGCCCGGCGTGTTGAGCCGGCCATAGGCGCGCAGCGGCACGGGGCGGTCGACGCCGCCGCGATAGGTCAGCCGGATTTCGGGATAGGCGAACGAGCCGTCGACGCGGGCGGAGGAGGGCGGCGGGGTCGCGTCCGACAGATAGCGGATCAGCGCATCGCGCAGTCGGGCGACGGAGGCGGTGTAGAGCCGATCGAGTTCGGCGACGATATCGGAAGCCTGTGTCATCGTCTGCGGCTAAGGTGTTCCGAACGCGGGAGCAAGGCCCGGCGCGCATCGCACGCCGGGCCTGCCGGTCAGTTCTTGGGCGTTGCCGGAACCTTCGGCGCTTCCTTGTTCTTTTCGATCAGCTTGGACGCGCCGAACGCGGCACCGGCGATGGCTGCGGCGGCACCGGCGACGATCGCGGCGGTGGCGGCCGGGTGCGCCTTCACCGTTTCCGCCGTCGAACGGGCGGCACCGGCGACGGCATCCTTCGACTTGGCAGCGGCGTCGGCCACGGTTTCCTTTGCCGTGGCATAGGTCGCCGTAGCCTTGTCCGCGAAGGTTTCGTCCTTCGGCAGATGATTGGGGGTCGCCGGGGTGGTGGTGGCGTTCATGGCACTGCCCTTTCTATTCGATATGGTTGCGTAACCATTCCGTAACTCGAATGAACCGGGCGGGTTCCGTACCCGACGCCACCGGCGGGATCAGATGGTCGACAACAGGTGTTCGGCCGAGCTGACGCGGAACTCGCCCGGCTGTTCGACGTGCAGCGCCTCAACTACGCCGTCGTTGACCAGCATGGCGTAACGCTGCGACCGCGTGCCCATGCCGTAGGCGGAGCCATCCATGGTCAACCCGATCGCGCTGGCGAAGTCGGCATTGCCGTCGGCCAGCATCGTCACCTTGTCGGTCGCGTCGCCGGCCTTTGCCCATGCGGCAAGGACGAAGGCGTCGTTGACCGCGGTGCACGCGACTTCGTCCACGCCCTTCGCCGCGAACGCTTCGGCCTGATCGACGAAGCCGGGCAAGTGGCGCGCGGAACACGTCGGGGTGAACGCGCCCGGGACGCTGAACAGCGCGATCTTGCGCCCGGCGAAATAATCCTCGGTCGCGATCTGATCCGGCCCGTCGGGCGTCACCTTGACGAGGGTGGCGGGGGGCAGGCGGTCGCCGACTTGCAGGGTCATGAGGATCTCCGGGGAAAGTGCATGATGCACGATATGTCCGGCAAAGCGTGGGGCGTGATCGTACTATTTTCAAGCATGGCGGAACGTCGTCGGGGCGATTAGCGTCGAAGGGATGATGGATGAAACCCGATTCCTTTCCGGCCAAATCCTGCTGGCGATGCCCGGCATCGGCGATGCCCGTTTCGATCACGCCGCCATTGCGATCTGCACCCATGACGAATCCGGTGCGATGGGCGTGGGCATCGGTGAGACGATCGACGGACTGACGCTGCACATGCTGCTCAAGCAGCTCGATATCGAACCGGGCAGCGCACCTGACGTCGCGATTCATCTGGGCGGACCGGTGGAGACGCGGCGTGGATTCGTGCTGCACGATGCCGGATGGGGCGGGCAGGATACGGTCGATGTCGCCGGCCGATGGGCATTGTCGGGATCGATCGATATCCTGCGCGCCATCGCCGCCGGAACCGGCCCCGAACGCTTCCTGATCGCGCTGGGCTATGCCGGATGGAGCGAGGGACAGCTTGAAATGGAAATGTCACGCCACGGGTGGATGAACGTCGCGGGCGATGCCGAACTGCTGTTCGCGGTGCCGACCGACGCGCGCTGGCGTACAGGCTTCGGACGCGTCGGGATCGACCCGCGGATGCTGGCACCGGCAGGCGGAACCGCCTGACGGGCGAGAGCGGCATATAAAGAAAGCTTTATATAGCATTTGCGTTTTAGGCCTGCGCTTAGTAGGGCGCATGCATCCGCCATGGCTGCGTCCATGGCCCAGCTTCAGGAGTTTTCATGGCTACCGCCATCGCTACCCAGCCGACCGACTATGTCATCAAGGACATTTCGCTTGCCGCGTTCGGCCGCAAGGAAATCGAGATCGCCGAAACCGAAATGCCGGGCCTGATGGCGCTGCGCGAGGAATTCGGCGCGTCGCAGCCGCTGAAGGGCGCGCGGATCACCGGTTCGCTGCACATGACGATCCAGACCGCCGTGCTGATCGAGACGCTGACCGCGCTGGGCGCCGACGTCCGCTGGGCGACGTGCAACATCTTCTCGACGCAGGACCACGCTGCCGCAGCGATCGCGGCCAAGGGCATTCCGGTGTTCGCGATCAAGGGCGAAAGCCTCGCGGATTACTGGGACTATGTCGGCGATATCTTCAATTGGGGCGATGAAACCGCCAACATCATTCTCGACGATGGCGGCGACGCCACGATGTTCGCGCTGTGGGGCGCCAAGCTCGAAGCCGGCGCGACGCTGGGCGAGCCGGAAAACGAGGAAGAGGTCGAGTTCCAGCGTGCGCTCAAGGCATATATCGCCAAGCGTCCGGGCTATCTGACCGAGACGGTCAAGAACCTGAAGGGCGTTTCGGAAGAGACGACCACGGGCGTGCATCGCCTGTATGAAATCGCCAAGAAGGGCGAACTGCCGTTCCCTGCGATCAACGTGAACGACAGCGTCACCAAGTCGAAGTTCGACAATCTGTACGGCTGTAAGGAATCGCTGGTCGACGCGATCCGTCGCGCGACCGACGTGATGCTGGCGGGCAAGGTCGCCTGCGTCGCGGGCTTCGGCGACGTCGGCAAGGGCAGCGCCCAGTCGCTGCGTAACGGCGGCGCGCGCGTGATGGTGACCGAGGTCGATCCGATCTGCGCACTGCAGGCCGCGATGGAAGGATTCGAGGTCGTGACGATGGAGGAAGCGGTGACCCGCGCCGACATCTTCTGCACCGCGACCGGCAATGCCGACGTCATTACCGCCGAGCATATGGCGGCGATGAAGCCGATGAGCATCGTGTGCAACATCGGTCACTTCGACAGCGAGATCCAGATCGCCGCACTCAGCAACTATGAGTGGGACGAAGTGAAGCCGGGCACCGATCTGGTCAAGTTCCCCGACGGCAAGCAGATCATCGTGCTGGCCAAGGGCCGTCTGGTGAACCTCGGCTGCGCGACCGGCCATCCGTCGTTCGTCATGTCGTCGTCGTTCACCAACCAGGTGCTGGCCCAGATCGAACTGTGGACCAAGGGCGAGAACTACCAGAACCAGGTCTATGTCCTGCCGAAGCATCTCGACGAAAAGGTCGCGGCGCTGCACCTCGAAAAGCTGGGCGTGAAGCTGTCGAAGCTGACCCCGAAGCAGGCCGGTTACATCGGCGTGCCGGTCGAAGGACCGTTCAAGCCGGATCATTATCGCTATTGATCGCGGGCGGACCGTGGCCTGAGCCGGCGATGCCGGAAGGGCGGCGGGACGATCGTAATCGTGAAACGGGCGGGCCATCGATCGCGATGGTCCGCCCGTTTTGTTGCCGCCCTGCAACACCTTAGCCGCAATATACTTTGCCGGGACGGTCCCGGGCTTGCGCCGGGCGGCGTGAAGGTATCCCAGCACATACAGTCGTATGTATGCGTAAAAGGGGTATCTCATGGCTTTGTTTCAATCGCGTCTTCGTGCCGGCGTCGCGCGTAGTGCCATTGCGATAGCGGCGCTGGTCGCCGCCGGATCGGCGATGGCGCAGACCGCCGCGCCGGGCAGCACGGACAACCTGCCGATCCCCGCCGACCCCGATGCCCAGACGGCGGAAGACGCGAGCAACGGCGAAGAGATCGTCGTCACCGGCACGCGCATCCGCCGCCCCGATTTCGATTCGCCCAGTCCGGTCATCACGCTGAGCGCCGCGACGATTCAGCAGTCGGGTTCGACCAACCTGACCGATTTCCTGACCGGTTTTCCGGCGTTGCAGGGATCGTCGACCTCCGCCGACAATTCGGGCAGCGGCGCGGGGATCGGCTATACGGGACTCAACCTGCTCGACCTGCGCAACCTCGGGACCGAGCGGACGCTGGTGCTGGTCGACGGACGGCGGCATGTTGCGTCGGTGCCGGGCAGCCAGGCGATCGACATCAACACGATCCCGACCGATCTGGTCGAGCGGGTCGACGTGCTGACCGGTGGCGTCTCGGCCATCTATGGCGCGGATGCGGTGACCGGCGTCGTCAATTTCGTGCTGAAGAAGGATTTCGAAGGGCTGACGGCGCGGGCGCAGGCCGGCACGTCGGAATATGGCGATGCGGGCAAGCGCCTGATCGCGGTAACGGCAGGAAAGAACTTCGCCGATGGCCGTGGCAACGTCGCCATCGCGTATGAATATGGTGACGAAAGCCGGCTGGAGGCGCGCGACCGCAGCCGCCTGCGCGGGGCCAACCTGACCGGCTTCTATCGCAATCCGAACGATCCGGAATTTCAGGCTGGATACACCGGCGGTGCCGACAACGGCATCCCCGACAACGTGCCGACGCGCGACGTCCGCTACAACGACACCGCACGCGAAGGCGGGATCGACGTCGATTTCGACGGCCAGCCCGATTATGTCGTCGATGCCACCGGACGGCTGGTGCCGTTCTCGCTGGGCACCGTGCTGCGTCCCGGCTTTTCGCAGGGGGGCAGCGGTACGCGGGTCGCCGATTACGCCAACGACCTGTTGCCCGATATCCAGCGGCATATCGTCAACGCCCTCGGGCATTTCGACATCGCGCCCGGCCTGACCTTCTTTGCCGAAGGCAAATATGCGCGGAACAAGGCGTTCACGCTGGGTCAGCCGTCGTTCGACTATTACCTGTTCGTCGAGGACGGCAATCCGTACCTGCCCGCCGGCCTGCCCGACCTGGGCAATGGCGGCGTCCTGGTGACGCGCGACAATTTCGATATCGGCCAGCGCGGGGAGACGGTCACGCGCGAAACCTATCGTGCGGTCGGCGGGCTGCGCGGCGATATCAACCCGCACGCCAATTACGAGGTGTCGTACACCTTTGGCGAATCGAACATCACCAACAACTACGTCAACGACACCTATAACGACCGCCTGTTCGCCGCGATCGACGCGGTGCGTGATCCGGCGACCGGACAGGTGACGTGCCGCGTCAACCTCGACCCGAATTGGTCGCCCAACCAGCCCTATGCCAGCCGCGCGTCGTTCGATCCGACCAGCTTCCGTCCCGGTGAATGCTCGCCGATCAACCTGTTCGGCGACGGGGCGCCCAGCCAGGCCGCGCTCGATTTCGTCCGCGCCAACACCACCGACCGGTCGCGTCTGCGTCAGCAGGTCGTGTCCGGTGTCCTGTCGGGCGATTTCGGGCAGTTGTTCGAGCTTCCCGGCGGACCCATCGGCTTTGCCGTCGGTGCCGAGTATCGCAAGGAGGAAAGCCGCTTCGTCCCCGATCCGATCGCGGCGCAGGGGCTGACCTTTGGCAACGCGCTGGGCCGGGAAGAGGGCGAGTTCGACGTGAACGAGCAGTTCGCCGAACTGAGCGTGCCGCTGTTCCGCAACCAGCCGTTCGCGCATCGCCTCAGCCTTGGCGCGGCGGTCCGCTTCTCCGACTATTCGACGATCGGCAACACCACGACGTGGAAGGTCGACGGCACCTATGCCCCGGTGCGCGACATCACGTTCAACGGCACCTATTCGAAGGCGGTGCGTGCGCCGAACATCGGGGAGCTGTTCGCGGGACAGTCGCAGACCTTCGCCTTCATTACCGATCCCTGCGATACGGGCGAATTGCAGAACGGCACGCAGTTCCGCGCCGCCAACTGTGCCGCATTGCTCAGCGGTCTCGGCATCGCCAACCCCGCCACCTATACCGACGCGCGCACGACGAACATTTCCGGCCTGTCGGGTGGCAACCCTGCGCTGCGTGAGGAAGAGGCGACGACGTGGACGGCAGGCGTGGTGGTGCAGCCGCGTTTCATCCCCGGACTGTCGCTGCGCGCCGACTGGTATGACATCAACCTCAGCGGGGCGATCAACACCGTCGCCGCGAACCAGGTCGCCGAGCTCTGCGTTGATCAGGCGACGCTGGACAACGTGTTCTGCCGCTCCATCACCCGGACCAACGTTGCGTCCGGAACGGCGGAACAGGGCAACATCACCGGCTTCGTCGTCGCGCCGCAGAACGTCGCGCGTTTCAGCACCGCCGGGCTCGACCTGAACGCCAACTACACGATCGACACTGGTTCGTTCGGTCGGTTCAACCTGCGCGTCGTGGGCAATTATCTCGACAAGCTGGAATTCATCGGCACGCCGGGTGCGGACGTCACCAACAGCCGGGGAGAGGCGCGTGCGCCGAAATATACCGTCAACGGCGATCTCGGCTGGTCGATGGACAAGATCACGATCAACTACGGCCTGACGTGGTTCGATCGCACGCTTCGCAACACCAACCAGGTGGATCAGAGCAATCCCGACGTGGTGGCCCCGGAGTACAAGTATCTGAAGGAACTGTGGCAGCACGACATTTATATCAGCGTCGACGCCACCGACCGGTTCCAATTCTATGGCGGCGTGAACAACGTGTTCGGCCAGAAGCCCGAACTGGGGACAGATACCTTCCCGGTGCCGTCGATCGGCCGCTACATGTTCGCCGGCGCGCGCGTGAAGCTGTTGTAATCCCGGCTTGCAGGTCGACATGCGGGGGCGGCACCATCCGGTGCTGCCCCCTTTTTTATGGCGCGCATAGCGACTAGGCAGGGACAGGGTGCGTATCTGCCATTCCTGTCGCTGCCCGGTGGAGGGGCCTGTTGATCGCGATTTCGACCTTGGCCGCGGTGCTGTGCGGCGTGTTGCTGGCACTTGTGCTCGGGTTCGGAGGCTGGGCGCTGCACGCCGGGCTGACCGCGCGGCGGGAGGCGGACGCGCGCGGCGACGCGTTCGCCGCGCTGGCCTCGACGCTGGCGGCGTCGCCCGCGCAGTCGATGATCGTACGCGCCGATGGCCGGCTCTATCTCGGCAGGGCGCTGGCCGATCGGCTGGGGCGGGTCGACGTGCCTACGACGCTGGGCGAACTGGCGGAAGAGGATAGCGGGCTGGAGCCGGCAAGCGCGGAGCGGCTGGTCGAAGCGATCACCGCCACGCAACGCGGTGGCAAGCCGTTTCGTACCGTCATTCGCGCGACCGGATCGGCGCGGTCGCTGTTCGCGATCGGCGATCGTGCGCCCGACGCGCTGAATGCGCCCGGCGGGGTGCTGATCTGGTTCTTCGACGCGACCGAGTTTCACGACGAGATCGCGACGCTGGGCGAGGAGGCGGAAGAATATCGTGCGGCGTTCGAGGCGCTGTCGAGCCTGATCGAGGCGGCGCCGATGCCGATGTGGTATCGCGACGACACGTTGCGGCTGGCGATGGTCAACACCGCCTATGTCCGCGCGGTCGATGCGGCGGACGCGGCGGAGGTGATCGCGCGGCAGGTCGAACTGGTCGAAGGCACTGGCATGGGCGGGCCGCTGGCCAGCGCTTCGATCGCGCGCGACACCGGACAGCCACAGGCGGCGGCAATGCCGGCAACGATCAACGGCGCACGCCGGATGCTGCGTGTCCACGACATGCCGCTGCGCGACGGCGGCACCGGCGGCTTCGTCATCGACGTTCACGAGATCGAGGAAGCGCGCGGCAAGCTGAAACGCGCCGGGGAAGCGCAGCGCGACATGCTCGACCGGCTGTCGGCGGGAGTCGCGCAGTTCGCCGACGATCGCACGCTGGTATTCTGCAACCAGCCGTTCCGGCGGGTGTTTGCGATGAAGCCCGAATGGTTGGCGGACCGTCCTGAATTCGACCGCGTGCTGGAGCGGATGCGCGAGGCCAAGCGTCTGCCGGAAGTCCGTGATTTTCCGGGCTGGAAGGCGGAGCGGCGCGACTGGTTCCATGCCCCCGAGGACGCGATCGAGGAGCAGTGGCATCTGCCGGGCGGCACGCATCTCCGCGTCGTGGCGCAGCCCTTGCCCGAAGGCGGATTGCTGCTGATCTTCGAGGATCGCACCGAACAGGTACAGTTGGCCAGCGCGCGCGACACGCTGCTGCGCGTGCGTACCGCCACGTTCGACAATCTGTTCGAGGCGCTGGGCGTCTTCGCCGCCGATGGCCGGTTGCAGATATGGAATTCCAAATTCCGGCAGGTGTGGGGGCTGGACGATGCGTTTCTCGACACGCATCCGCGCGTCGACGCATTGGCCGAACAGGTCGCACCCAGCCTTGCCAATCCGGGTCGGGCGACGCTGATCCCCGAACTGGTCCGGTTCGCCACGCAACAGCGGATGCAGCGGTCGGGCCGGTTCGCGATGGCGGACGGGCGGCATTACGAATTCGGCGCGGTGCCATTGCCCGACGGCAATGCGCTGCTGACGATGCTCGACATTTCGGACAGCCGTCGTGTCGAACAGGCGCTGCGCGACCGGAACGAGGCGCTGGAGGCGGCGGACCGGGTCAAGACCGCGTTCGTCGCGTCGATGAGCTATGAACTTCGCACGCCGCTGACGTCGATCAAGGGGTTCGCGGAGATGCTGCATGGCGGTTATGCCGGCACGCTGAGCGAGGACGGCGCGCAGTATATCGACGCGATCCTCGTTTCGGTCGAGCGGTTGAGCGGGCTGATCGACGATACGCTGGACCTGACGGCGAACGAGACGACGCCGGTCGCAAGGGCTACGGTGCCGTTGCGCCTGATCGCGGCGGAAGCGGCGGAAGCGGCGCAACCGGCGGCACGCGCACGCGGCGTCGAACTGGCGGTCGAGATCGCACCGTCGGCGGGCGTCATGCTGGGCGACGCTCGGCGGTTGCGGCAGGCGGTCGGGCATCTGCTGGACCATGCGATCGGCGGGTTGCGGAGCGGCGGCCGCGTGCTGTTGCATGTCGACGGGGATGTGCAGCAGGTGCGGATCGTTGTGTCCGACGACGGTCCCGGTCTGTCCGCCGACGCCGTAGCCCGCGCATTCGACCGGTTCGCGCAGGCGGGAGTCGCGCGGGTCGGAGAGCGCGCGCTCAGCCTCGATCTGCCGCTCGCACGTCAGGCGGTCGAGGCGCATGGTGGCACGATCGCGCTGGAGTCCGAACGGGGCATGGGCACGCTGGTCACGATCGACCTGCCGCGCGAACCATGATCCACCTGCCCGACGAAGCCGCGCAGCATGCGTTCGGCATGGCGCTGGCGCGGGTGCTGCGGCGGGGCGACGTCGTCGCGCTGTCCGGTCCGCTGGGGGCGGGCAAGACCAGCATCGCACGCGGCGTGCTGGCTGCGCTGGGTCTTACGGGAGAAGCGCCGTCGCCCAGTTTCGCGATCGTCCAGCCCTATGATCCGCCCGAAGTGCGGTTGCCGGTGCTGCACGTCGACCTGTACCGGATCGAGCATCCCGACGAGGCGGACGAACTGGGACTGGACGATGCGCGCGACGATGAGGTGCTGCTGGTCGAATGGCCCGAACGGCTGGGCGACGATGCGTGGGACGATGCGCTGTGGCTGACGCTGACGTTCGCCGACGATGGCGGGCGCGACTTGACAGCGCGGGTGCCGACCGCTTGGGAAGCGCGATGGCCGCTGATTTGAATCCGCGCGAAGCGGCACCCGATTTCCTGCACGCCGCCGGATGGGGCGGGGCGCAGATTCTGCCGCTGGCGGTCGACGCATCCTTCCGCCGTTATTACCGGGTGATCGACGAGGGGCGCAGCGCGGTGCTGATGGATGCACCGCCGCCGGAGGATACGCGCAAGTTCGCACATATGGCGCAATGGCTGACCGATCGCGGCTTTTCCGCGCCCGCGATCCTTGCCGACGACGCGTCTGCCGGCTTCATGCTGTTGCAGGATTTCGGAGACATGCGGATGCGCGAGACGGTGGATGCCGCGCCGGAAAGCGAGGCCCGGTTGTATGCGTCGGCGGTCGACCAGTTGCTAAGGCTGCAGCGGCATGAGGCGGCACCGGTCCCCCCATACGATCGCGCGTTCATCCTGCGCGAAGCCGCGTTGCTGATCGAATGGTATTGCGATGCGCTGGGCCTGTCGGTCGATGCGGCGGGGTATGCGGCGGCGTGGAACGCGGCATTCGATGCGCTGGACGACATGCCGGTCGTCACCGTGCTGCGCGACTATCATGCCGAAAACCTGATGCTGCTCGACGATACGCGGCTGGGACTGCTCGATTTCCAGGACGCGCTGGCGGGGCATCCGGCCTATGATCTGGTGTCGTTGTTGCAGGATGCGCGGCGCGACGTGCCCGCGATGATCGAAGCATCGATGCTGGCGCGATATCGCGAATCGACCGGGGTCGGGTCGGGGTTCGATGCCGCCTATCACCTATTCGGCGCGCAGCGGAACGCCAAGATCCTCGGCATCTTCACGCGGCTGTGGCGGCGTGACGGCAAGCCGCGCTATGGCGCGCTGTGCCCGCGCGTCTGGCGTTATCTGGAACGCGATCTGGCGCATCCCGCGCTGGCCGGACTGGCGGGCTGGTTCGACGACAACATCCCTGCCGACAAGCGCGGCGACCCGCAGGAACTCGCATGACCCGCCTTCGCTCGATCCGTCCGAACCCGGACGCCCGCGTGCCCGAAACCGCGATGGTGATGGCGGCGGGGCTGGGCAAGCGGATGCGCCCGCTGACCGCGATGCGGCCCAAACCGTTGGTCGAGGTCGCGGGCAAGCCGTTGATCGACCATGTGTTCGACCGGCTTCGCGCCGCGGGGGTCCAGCGCGCGGTGGTCAACGTCCATTATCTGGCCGATGCGATGGAAGCGCATCTGAAGCACCGGGTGAAGGGTATCGAGATCGCGGTATCGGACGAACGCGCGAAGCTGCTGGAAACCGGCGGCGGACTGGTCAAGGCGCGCGACCTGATCGGCAACGATCCGTTCGTCTGCGTCAACAGCGACAATCTGTGGGTCGACGGGCCGGTCGATTCGATCCGGTTGCTGGCGGCGTTGTGGGACGATGCGCGGATGGACGCGCTGTTGCTGCTGGTGCCGTTGTCGCAGGCGCAGAGCCATCGCGGGCAGGGCGACTTCCATCTGGACGCGCACGGGCGGATCACCGGGCGGCGCAAGCCGGGGCGGCTGGCCCCGTACGTCTTCACCGGGGTCCAGATCCTGTCGCCGCGCATCATCGCCGATTGGCCCGAAGGCGCGTTTTCGACCAATCTGTTCTGGACCCGCGCGATCGAGGCGGGACGCGCGTTCGGCGCGGTGCATCAGGGATTGTGGTTCGATGTGGGCACGCCCGCCGCGATCCCGATGACGGAGGCGGTGCTGGCGGATGGCTGACGCGCCGTCGGCGACCGCGCAGGACGCCCGGGCCGACGGCGGTTCCGGCCCGCCCCGCGTGGCGGCGAAACGCCTTGGCCTCTACACGATCCCAATCCACCGCGCGTTCGCCGACGCGCTGGCAGTCGGGCTGGTCCGCCGGTTCGGTGGCGACCGGATGCGGCTGGCGCAGGGCGTGGTGCTGGTGCCGACCAACCGGGCCAAGCGGACGATCCAGGACGCGTTCGTACGCGCCAGCGGCGGCGGGCTGTTGCTGCCGCGGCTGGTTGCGATCGGCGACCCGGAGGTCGAGGAGGCGGCGGGCGCCTTCGCCGATCCGGCGGACGACGCGCCGATCCCGCCCGCGATCGAGCCGTTGGCCCGCCGGATGATCCTTGCCCGACTGGTGGCGGAGGAACGCCAGCGCGCCGGACGACCGATCGACGGTGGCGAGGCGGTGCGGCTGGCGGGCGACCTTGCGCGGACGCTCGACCAGTTGCTGGTCGAGGAAGTGCCGCCGCACCGGTTGCGCGACATCGTGCTGGACGAAACGCTGTCGGCGCATTGGGAACGCTCGCTCGAACTGTTCCGCGTGGTGCTGGATCGCTGGCCGGGCGAACTGGCGGCGCTGGGCCGGATCGATCTGGCCGACCGGCGGACGCGGCTGCTGCGGCGGCTGTGCGCGCGGTGGTCGTCGCATCCGCCGCGCGGGTTCGTGTGTTCGGCGGGCATCACCACCACCGCCCCGGCGGTCGCGGGGCTGTTGCGCTGTATCGCGGGCATGGAGCGCGGGATGATCGTGCTGCCCGGACTCGACACCGCGATGGCGGACGAGGAATGGGCGATGCTGGGGCCGCACGATCCCGACCCGGTGACGGGGCGGCGCAGGCGGTCGATCGAGACGCATCCGCAATTCCATATGAAGGTGCTGCTGGACCGGATGGGCGTAAACCGCGCCGAGTTCGTCCGGTGGCAGGCGGCGAGCGAGCATGACGCGACGCCGACGCGCAGCCGCGCCATCGCCACCGCACTGGCCCCGGCCGATCGCACGCATCACTGGATCGACGTGCCCGCCGCCGACCGCCGCCTGTCCGGCGTGCGGATGGTCGAGCTGGCGACCCCGGCGGAGGAAGCACAGGCGATCGCCATCGCGCTGCGCGAGGCGCTGGAAACGCCGGGCCGTACCGCCGCGCTGGTCACGCCCGACCGTGCGCTGGCCCGCCGGGTCGCGGCGCATTGTGCGCGGTGGGACATTCGGGTCGACGATTCGGCGGGGCAGGCGCTGTCGGTGCTGGCGCCCGGCACGCTGTTGCTCGCGCTGGTCGAGGCGGCGGCACAGGGGTTCGCGCCGGTCGCGCTGCTGGCGCTGCTCAAGCATCCGCTGGTCCGCAGCGGCGACGCCCGCGTCGCATGGCTCGACGGCGTGCGGCGGCTGGACCGGGCGTTGCGCGGCCCGCGGCCCGCGCCGGGGCTGGCCGGGATCGACCGGCATCTGCGCGAAGGCGAGATGCGCGACGCGGCGGTGCGGGAACAGGCGCGGCCGTTCTGGGAGGAAGCGCGCGCGCTGCTCGAACCGCTGGCGGCAGGCTTTGCTGCGGGATCGCAGCCCCCCGCCGCCCTGCTGGCGCTGGTGCGGGAGACGGCGACCGCGCTGGCGGGCGATGCCGCATGGAGCCGGCCGGAAGGGCGCGCGGCAGCCGAATTGATCGCGACGCTGGAGGCCGAGTCCCCGGCGGGTCCGCCGAGCGTCGATCCGCAGAACCTGCCCGCGATGCTGCGCACGCTGCTGGACGAGGTCGCGGTGCGTCCGCCGCAGGGCGAGCATCCGCGCCTTGCGATCCTCGGCCTGCTGGAAGCACGGTTGCAGACCGCCGACCTGATGATTCTGGGCGGGCTGAACGAAGGCGTGTGGCCGGCATTGCCCGCGCCTGATCCGTGGCTCGCCCCGCGCATCCGGCAGGAACTGGGCCTGCCGGGGCTGGAGCGGCGCATCGGGCTGTCGGCGCATGATTTCGCCAGCGCGCTGGGCGGGCGGGAGGTCGTGCTGACGCGTGCGGCGCGCGACGCGACCGCACCGACGATCGCATCGCGGCTGTGGTTGCGGTTGCAGGCGCTGGACGACGGGCTGGAACGGGTCGGCAGCCTGCGCGACTGGGCGCGGGCGATCGATACGCCGGAGGCCTACCGTGCGGCGTCGCGGCCCGCGCCGAAACCGCCGGTGGCGTTGCGCCCGCGTCGCATCTCCGTGACCGAGGTCGACCGGCTGAAGGCCGATCCCTATGCTTTTTATGCACGGCGCATGTTGCGGCTGTCGCCGATGGATGCGGTCGATGCCGATCCGACCGCCGCGTGGCGCGGGACGGCGGTGCATGGCGTGCTGGAACGCTGGGCGGTCGAGGATGGGCTGGACCCGGTGAAGTTGCAGCGGCGGCTGGATGCATTGCGCGACGATCCACGCACGCATCCGTTGCTGCGCGCGCTGTGGGTGCCGCGCCTGCGCGAGGCGATCGACTGGGTCGCCGGTTTCACGCAGGAAAAGCTGGGGGAAGGGCGCAGCGTCATCGGCGTGGAGAGCGACGGCGTGTTGCAGATCGCCGGGGTCGAACTGCGCGGCAAGGCCGACCGGATCGATCGCGCTGCCGACGGGACGCTGGCGATCATCGATTACAAGACCGGCAAGGCACCGAGCGCCAAGGCGGTGGCGGCCGGGTACAGCCTGCAACTGGGGCTGCTGGGCCTGATCGCGGAGCGCGGCGGGTTCCCGGCGATCGCGGGTATTGCGGGGGCGTTCGAATATTGGTCGCTGACCAAGGATGGCGACAGTTTCGGCAAGATGACGACGCCGGTATCGCCCGACGGGTCGCGCGGCCGGGTGCCGACCGCCGAATTCGTCGCGCGCGCCAAGGCGCATTTCGAGGATGCGGTCGCGCGGTTCCTGACCGGGGACGAAGCCTTTACCGCCAAGCTGGTGCCCGAATACGCCCCCTATGCCGAGTATGACCAGTTGATGCGCCGCGACGAATGGTATGGCCGTGAGTGAGGTCCGCCCGCTCCAGCGGTTGAAGAACGATCAGGCGCTTGCCAGCGACCCCGCGCGGCATGTGTGGCTGTCGGCGTCGGCGGGGACCGGCAAGACGCACGTATTGTCGGCGCGGGTGTTCCGGCTGTTGCTGCGCGGCGTCGATCCGGCGGCGATCCTGTGCCTGACCTTTACCAAGGCGGGAGCGGCCGAAATGGCCGAACGCACCGCATCGCGGCTGGCGCGATGGGTGCGGTTGCCGCGCGACGACCTGAAACTGGACCTGTTCGCGCTGGGCGAGGATGTGAACGACGAGGCGCTGCTGGCACGCGCGCGCACCCTGTTCGCCCGCGTGCTCGACGCGCCGGGCGGCGGCGTGCGTATTCAGACGATCCACGGTTTCTGCCAAAGCCTGCTCGCCGGGTTCCCGGTCGAGGCAGGGCTGGTCCCCGGCTTCCGTCCGCTGGAGGCGCGCGAGGAAGCCGGCACCGCGCGCGAGGCGCTGGCCGAACTGCTGGTCGAGGAACAGCGCAACGGATCGACCCGCATCGGCGACGCCATCGCCGCGCTCAGCCTGCGCATGGGCGAAGGCGCGGCGGAGGCGTTCCTGCGCGAATGTGCGCGCAGTCCGCAGGCGATGACGGAGTTGCCCGCCGGGGTGCAGCCGTTCCTGCGCCGCGCATTCGACCTGCCGTCGGGCGATATCGAGGCGCGCATCGCCGACGAATGCGGCGACGATTCGTTCGATTGCGATGCGCTGGAACGGCTGGCGGCGGCGAACCGCGCATGGGGCACGGCGACGGGGCAGAAGCTGCACGACGCCATCATGGGCTGGCTGGCGGCGATCCCCGGCGACCGGGCGCGGCGGCTGGACGAATTGCGCGCGATGTTCTTCACGCAGAAGGATACGCTCAAGAAGGCGTCGGCCAAGCTGGTCGCCGCCGAACCGGACTATGACGAACTGGCCGACGCGGTCGGCACGCGCGCCGCCGAACTGATGGCCATCCGCGCGCACGCCGGATACGCCGATGCGCTGGCCGGGGCGCTGGAGGCGGGGCGGGCCTATGCCGATGCCTATGCGCGGGCCAAACGGCGTGCAGGCGCGGTCGATTTCGACGATCTGATCCGCGAGACGCTGCGGCTGCTGGCGCAACCGGGTATCGGCGACTGGGTACGGTTCAAGCTGGACCAGTCGACCGAACATGTCCTGATCGACGAGGCGCAGGACACCAATCCGCAGCAATGGAAAATCGTCCAGTCGCTGGTCGAAGAATTCTTCGCCGGCGACGCAGTACGCGCGGCGGGGGTGCGGACGCTGTTCGTCGTCGGCGATTACAAGCAGGCCATCTTTGGGTTTCAAAAGACCGATCCGATCTATTTCCGGGCCGCGCATATCAATTTCACCCGCCGCGCGGCGCTGCCGCCCGAATATCGCGGACCGGCGCGCGAGCTGGATACGCTGTCGCTGACGCACAGCTTTCGCACCACGCGCCCGGTGCTGGAATTCGTCGATGCCGCCATCGCCGCGCTGCCGGGCGACGGCATGGGCATCGAAGCCCCCGAAACGCATGACAGCGAGGTGCCCGGTCCCGGCACCGTCACGCTGTGGGCGCCGACCGTGGTCGAGGCGGCGGGCGAGGACGAGGAAGGCTGGGTCGACGATGCCACCCGGATGATCGCGCGCGATATCGCCCGCGCCATCAAGGGCTGGATCGGCACGCTGCCGCTGGAATCCAAGGGGCGGATGCTTGCAGCGGGCGATATCATGGTGCTGGTCAAGCGGCGCGGCGACCTGGCGTCGCTGGTCGTCGCGCGGCTCTATGCCGAAGGGGTGCCGGTCGCCGGCGTCGACCGGTTGCGGCTCGACGCGCCGCTGGCGGTGCAGGATCTGCTAGCCGCGATCCGGTTCGCGCTGCAACCCGACGACGACCTGTCGCTCGCCAATTTGCTGGTATCGCCGCTGATCGGGTGGACGCAGGAACGGTTGCTGGCCGGTGCGCTGCGTGAGGGCGGAAGCCTGTGGCGGCATCTGCGCCAGACGAACAGCGACGCGGTCGCCCCGCTGGCCACGATCCTGCGCCGCGCGGACTTCGCAACGCCATACCGCTTCCTCGAGGAAATCCTGTCGGGCGAACTCGACGGGCGGCGCAGGCTGATCGCGCGATTGGGCGAGGAAGCGCGCGATCCGATCGACGAACTGCTGGGCGCGGCGCTGTCGTTCGAGAATGTGGCGACGCCGTCGCTGCAACGCTTCGTCGAATGGTTCGACCGCGGCGAGGTGGAGATCAAGCGCGATGCGGGCGCGGCGGGCGGCGCGGTGCGCGTGATGACCGCCCACGGATCGAAGGGGTTGCAGGCGCCGCTGGTGCTGCTGGCCGATGCCGCGATCGATCCGGCCAACAGCCGCCGCGATATCGTCGACTGGGCACCCGAAGGGCATGGCGGCGAAGCGTTTCCGGTGTTCCGGCCGGGTGCGGCGGAAAAGGGGACGCCGGTCGATGATGCGATCGCGGCGGTCGACCGGCGTGAACTGGAGGAACATTGGCGGCTGTTCTACGTCGCGGCGACGCGCGCGGAAGAACGGCTGGTGATCGCGGGCGCACCATCGCCCAGATGCCAGGGCGTGCCGCCGCAATTGAGCTGGTACATGGCGGCATCGGCGGCGCTGGACGCGCTGGGCGTGCCGACGGGGGAGGGCGAGCGGGTGTTCACCGGACATCAGCCCGCAACGCCGGTCGCCGCGAGGGGGCGGCGGGCCGCGTCTGCCGTGTCGGTGGCCGCGACGCCCGACTGGCTCCGCCGATCCGCACCGGCCGAGGCGCGTCCGCCACGACCGCTCGCCCCGTCCGCGATCGGGGAGGACGAGGTGTCCGATCCGCCGCCGACGGCCGCGATGCGCGCCGCCGCCGAACGCGGGCGCTGGTTGCACCAGCTGTTCGAACGGCTGCCCGATCTGCCGCGCGACGCACGGGCGATGGCAGCGGAGCGGTGGCTGTCGGGTGCGGCGGGGGTAGCCGATCCGGCGCTGCGCGCGCGGGTGACGCGCGATGCGATGGCGATCCTCGACGATCCGGCGTTCGCCGACCTGTTCGGCCCCGATGCGTTGGCCGAAGCGCCGATCGCGGCGGTCGTCGGCGGCGAAGTGATCGCGGGAACGGTCGACCGGCTGTGCGTCGGCGAGACGCGTGTCCGGGTGGTCGATTTCAAGACGGGGCGGCGCGTGCCGCGTTCGGTCGACGAGATACCGGCCTATCACCTGCGCCAGATGGCCGCCTATGTCGCGGCGTTGCGCGTGGTTTTTCCCGATCGTCCGGTCGAAGCCGCGCTGCTCTATACCGCCGGACCGACGATGTTCGTGCTGCCGGACGACGTGATGCTACGGTACAAGCCGGGCTTGGGCGCGACGGAACAAAGCTTGGCCAGCGATGCTTGAGCAGCCACGACCGCGATCATAGATACGCCAGTATCAAGGAGATTATCATGCCGACCAAGACCGTCACCGATACCAGCTTTTCCGCCGACGTCCTGCAGTCCGACAAGCCGGTGCTGGTCGACTTCTGGGCCGACTGGTGCGGTCCGTGCAAGATGATCGCCCCCGCGCTGGAGGAGATTTCGGAAGAACTGGGTGACCGGCTGACGATCGCCAAGGTCGATATCATGGCCAATCCCGAGATCGCTGGGCAGATGGGCGTCCAGTCGATCCCGCTGCTCAAGCTGTTCAAGAACGGCCAGGCGGTTGCCGATCTGCTAGGCGCGCGGCCGAAGAGCCAGTTGAAGGCGTGGATCGAAGGCGAACTGGGCTGATGTTTCTGGCGGTGCTGTTGCTTCAGGCGGCGGCACCGCCACCCCGTTCGTTTCCGGCACCTGGTGACGATGCGGGATGCGATCGAAACGCCATCCGCTACACCGACGAGCGCGAATGGGACGGGGTCTGGATCAACGATTTCGAAGGGTCGGAATTCATCGAAGGTGCGACGTCGCTCGCCGGCCTTCGGCGGAATGTTGCCCGGGCGTGGTTCGATGACCGCGATCGTGCCGCGTTCGACGGCACCGAGTTCGTGCCCGGCCCCTTTGGCAAAGCCTATCGCATCCGCTTTATCGGGCGTCGCAGTATCGATGCTCCGCCCGGAAGCCGGTGCGGGTTCGGCCATATGGGCATGTCTACCGCAACGATCGTCGCCACTCGGATTACAGCGATGGAACCGCTAGGCGATATTCGCTGACCATCAACTCCGGTAATCGGCGTTGATCGAGATGTAGCCGTGCGTCAGGTCGCACGTCCACACCGTCGCCCGGCCTTCGCCCAGATGCAGGTCGACGCCGACCTCGACTTCCTGCCCCGTCAGATGCGCCGCGACCGGCGCTTCGTCATAGCCCGCGACCGCCAGCCCCGCTTCCGCTACCTGCGTCGTGCCGAAGCGGATCGACAGCCGGTCGCGCTCGGCGGGTTCGCCGGCCTTGCCGACCGCCATGACCACGCGGCCCCAATTGGCATCCTGTCCCGCGATGGCGGTCTTGACCAAGGGCGAGTTCGCGATGCTCATCGCGATGCGGTGGGCGCTGGCGTCCGATTCCGCGCCTTCGACCTGTATCGTGATGAATTTGCTGGCACCTTCGCCGTCGCGCACCACCAGATGCGCGAGTTGGCGGCACAGGTCGTGCAACGCCGCCGCGAACGAATCCGCGCCATCGTCGTCGAATGACGCGATCGGATCGTTGCCCGCCGCACCGGTGGCGAAGGCGAGAACCGTATCGCTGGTCGACGTGTCGCCGTCGACGGTGATGCAGGAAAAGGTGCGGCGATTGGCCGCCTCCAGCGCCGATTGCAGGAACGCCGGATCGACCGCCGCGTCGGTGAAGACGAAGCCGAGCATCGTCGCCATGTCCGGCGCGATCATGCCCGACCCCTTGATGATGCCGGCCAGCTTGACCGTATGCGCGCCGATCTTGGCGGTGACGAACGCGCCCTTGGCAAACGTGTCGGTGGTGCCGATCGTGTCGGCCGCCGCCTGCCAGTCGCAAGGTTCGGCGACGAACGCGGCGTCCAGCCCCGCTTCGGCGCGATCGATCGGCAGCGGTACGCCGATGACGCCGGTCGACGCGACGAACACGTCGGACGGCTGGCACCCGACCGCCTGCGCCGTGCGCGCCGCGATCGCTTCGACCGCCGCGCGGCCGCGATCGCCGGTGAACGCGTTGCTGTTGCCCGCATTGACCACCAGCGCCCGCGCCCGGCCGAGCACCAGCGCGCGGCGGCACCATTCGACTTCGGGCGAGGGACATTTGCTGTTGGTCAGCACGCCCGCCACCGCCGTACCCTCCGCCAGCGTCGCGAAGGTCAGGTCGAAGCGGTCCCAGTCCTTGTAGCGCGCGCGCGCGACGCGAAGCGTGACGCCCCCGATCGGCGGCAGCGCGGGGAACGGTGTGGCGAGGGGGGAAATGGTCGACATGGGGGCGGTGTCCGAATTGGCCCGGCCGGGCGAGGGGCAGGGAAAGAACGCTGGGACGGTTCCTACCCCCGGTACGCCCGGTTGCAACGCTTTGTTGCGACGACCCGCGATGTTGTGACGACCCGCGATCGGGCGGGAATGCGCGCCGGTCCGCCACGACTGGACGCCGCGCCGCCGCCGCCCTATGTCCTGCGGGCGAACGGTGGCTCGTTCTGCCGCCGAACCCTGTCGTCTGGACGTATCGCTTGCGCCTGTTGCTGTTTCTCTCCGCACTGTTGACGGGTCTGACCGGGTTGTTGCCCGGCACGGGGCCGGTCGGCGCGCGGCAGGTTGCACAGGCCCAGGCCGTGGCGGGCGCGATCGCCGTCGCCGTGGCCGAACGCGCAACGGCGGTGCGGGTAATCCCTGGGCAGCCGCTGGCCGAAACGCCGCCGCACCGCTTTCGCGCGGACGCGCCGCATGTCGACGTGCGCGCACGGATCGACAGCGCACGCGAATAGCGCGCCGCCGGCCTTCCCCTTCGACACTTTCCGACGCGGCCAGCGACTCCACGCGCCGCGTCCTTTTCAATCGCATCCAAGGAACCACGCATGTTCGGTGGCCTCGCCAAATCGCTTTTCGGGTCGTCCAACGACCGGTACGTCAAATCGCTCGGATCGATCGTCGACAAGATCAACGGTTTCGAGTCCGCGCTGACCGCGCTGGACGACACCGCGCTCGCCGCGCAGACCATCAAGTTCCGCGAGCGGCTGGCCAACGGCGCGAAGCTCGATTCGCTGCTGCCCGAAGCGTTCGCCACGGTGCGCGAAGCGTCGCGGCGCGTGCTGGGCATGCGCCATTTCGACGTGCAGATGGTCGGCGGGATCGTCCTTCATCGCGGTGAGATTGCCGAGATGCGCACCGGCGAGGGCAAGACGCTGGTGGCGACGCTGGCCTGTTACCTCAACGCCCTGCCGGGCGAAGGCGTGCATGTGGTGACCGTCAACGACTATCTGGCGCGGCGCGACGCCGAGCAGATGGGGCGCATCTATGGTTTCCTAGGCATGACGACCGGTGTGATCGTGCCGAATCTGGCCGATCACCAGCGTCGCGAGGCCTATGGCTCCGACATCACCTATGGCACGAACAACGAGTTCGGCTTCGATTACCTGCGCGACAACATGAAGTACGATCGCGCGTCGATGACGCAGCGGGCATTCAATTTCGCGATCGTCGACGAGGTCGATTCGATCCTGATCGACGAAGCGCGGACCCCGCTCATCATCTCCGGCCCGACCGACGACAAGTCGGACCTGTACCGGTCGGTGAACGAGGTCGTGCAGCGGCTGTCCGCCGACGATTACGAAAAGGACGAAAAGCAGAAGTCGATCATCCTGACCGAGGACGGGACGGAGAAGGTCGAGCGGATGCTGGAGGATGCCGGGCTGCTGATCGGCGCGAACCTGTACGATTTCGAAAATACGCAGGTCGTGCATCACGTGAACCAGGCGCTGCGCGCGAACATGATGTTCAAGCGCGATACCGATTACATCGTGAAGGACGGCAAGGTCGTCATCATCGACGAGTTCACCGGGCGCATGATGGACGGTCGCCGCTGGTCCGACGGCCTGCATCAGGCGACCGAGGCGAAGGAAGGCGTGACGATCGAGCCGGAAAACCAGACGTTGGCATCGATCACCTTCCAGAATTATTTCCGCATGTACCCGAAGCTGTCGGGCATGACCGGCACGGCGGCGACCGAAGCGCCCGAATTCTTCGACATCTACAAGATGAACGTCGTGTCGATTCCGACCAACGTTCAGGTCCGCCGCGTCGACGAGGAAGACGAGTTCTACAAGACGCTGGAGGACAAGTTCCGCGCGATCGCCAAGAAGATCCGCGAGCATGCCGGCAAGGGTCAGCCGGTGCTGGTCGGCACGGTGTCGATCGAGAAGTCGGAGCTGCTGTCCGAATTCCTGACGCAGGAACAGGTGCCACACAAGGTGCTGAACGCGCGCTACCACGAGATGGAGGCGCATATCGTGGCGCAGGCCGGCCGGCTGGGCGCGGTCACGATCGCGACCAACATGGCCGGACGCGGCACTGACATCCAGTTGGGCGGCAATCTGGAATTCCGCATGCTCGACGAGCATCCCGACCTGGTCGAGGGGACGGGCGAGTATGACGCGGTCGCCGCGCGCATCCGGGCGGAGATCATCGAGGAGAAGCAGGCCGTGCTGGCCGCGGGCGGGCTGTTCGTGCTGGGCACCGAACGGCATGAGAGCCGCCGCATCGACAACCAGTTGCGTGGTCGTTCGGGGCGGCAGGGCGATCCGGGCCTGTCGCGCTTCTATCTGTGCCTCGACGACGACCTGTTGCGCATCTTCGGGCCGGACACGCTGTTCGCCAAGATGATGCGCAACAATATCGAGGATGGCGAGGCGATCGGCAGTAAGTGGCTGAGCCGTGCGATCGAAACCGCGCAGAAGAAGGTCGAGGCGCGCAATTACGACGTCCGCAAGCAGGTCGTCGAATATGACGACGTGATGAACGATCAGCGCAAGGTCATCTATGAACAGCGCGCCGACGTGATGGATGCCGACACGGTCGGCGACGTCGTGATCGACATGCGCCATGCGACGGTCAATTCGATCGTCGGCGATGCGGTGCCGCCCGACAGCTATCCCGAACAGTGGAACGTCGCGGGGTTGCAGGAGCGCGCGCAGGAAATCCTGGGGGTCGACGCGCCGGTCGCCGACTGGGTGGCGAACGAGGATGGGCTGGACGCCGAAACGCTGGAAGAGCGTATCCGCACCGATGCCGACAGGCTGGTCGACGGCAAGGCGGCCGAACTCGACCCCGAAGGCTGGACGCAGATCGAGAAGTCGATCCTGCTCCAGACGCTCGACCATCACTGGAAAGAACATCTGGCGATGCTCGACGCGCTGCGGGCGGTCATCCACCTGCGCGCCTATGCCCAGAAGACGCCGATCAACGAATATAAGCAGGAAGCGTTCGCGCTGTTCGAACGGATGCTATCGAGCATCCGCGAGGATGTGACCCGGACGATGGCGCACGCCAACTTCAATTTCCAGATGCCGACCGACCTGCCCGAACTGCCGGACTTTCTGACGATGCATATCGACCCGCTGTCGGGGGAAGACGACACATGGGATATCGATGCCGGCACGCAGGGGCTGGTGACGACGCGCATGCCGATGCTGCAGATGCCGCAGGGCGATCCGCAGGCGATGGGCGAGGACCCGGCAAGCTGGGAAGGCGTGGTCAGCCGCAACTCGCCTTGCCCATGCGGGTCGGGGCGCAAGTACAAGCATTGCCACGGCGCACTGGGCTAGAGCGTTTTCCGACCAGTTTGAACCGCCGTCATCGCCCTTCTGGCGCCTGCTTGGCAGCGGGGCAATTTCGATCCGGGCCGGCGTTGCTCGTCGGTCACGATGCTTCAGCGTCGCTCCCTCCTCGCGCCTTGCCCCGAACCGAAATCACCGCCGTGCCGGTGATCCAGCCTGATCGGAAACCGCTCTAACGCCGCCCCGCGCCGAAGCGCGAACGAAGAAAAGGCCGCCGCCCGGACCCGGACGACGGCCTTTTTGCTGTCGGTATGCGTCCGTTCAGCGCGTGGCGGGACGCGAGTCCGGCGCCGTCACGCTCGGCCCGAGGCTCTGGAGCACCGAGCGCGCATCGAAGGCGCGGATATTGTCGCGCGGCTTTGCACCGCGACCCAGCACGATTTCCGCCATCGCTTCATATTTGTCGACGGTGCGGATATCGACCGACCGGTCGAAGAAGGGATCGCCCCAGAACGGGTCCCACCGACGCCAGCCGAAGCCCGCGCTGCGATAGCGCCATGCCGGACCCCAGCCACCGCCGCCCCATCCGAATCCGCCGCCGAACCCTGCGCCGCCCCATCCGGGCGTCGAATAGGTGCGGCTGCGCAGGTTGGTGTCGCGATCGGCGAGCACGAAATGGTCATAACCATGTTCCAGCGTGAGCTGGGCCGCGCGATAGAGCAGATAGCGTTCGACCGTTTCACGCGATGTCAGGCTGTTGCCCGAAAAGCTGACCTGATAGCGGTTCGGTTCGATCTGTTGGTCGCTATACCCGTTGCGGTAGAAACCCTGACCGCTGGCGGGCTGATAGGGGGTCGGCGTGGCGCAGGCGGCGAGCGCCAGTCCCCCGACGATGGTCGTGCCGATCACGCGAAGGCGGGCACGCGAGGCAAAGTGCAGCAACATCCGGATTCTCCAATGCCGCCACGGATTGCCCGATATCGGCGACGATCTGTCGCGATGAAACGATCGAGGTCGCCGAACGGGTCCGTGGCGCGGCACGACGAAAGGTGCCACAGCGAAGATTAGCCGAGGCTGAACGCCGGGTAAACGGCATTGCCATGGCGGGTCATACGGATTGTCGAGTGCGGGTCCGCATCGCGGAGGGTCGCTGGCTCCCTGAGTAGGATTCGAACCTACGGCCATTCGATTAACAGTCGAATGCTCTACCGCTGAGCTATCAGGGAACAACTGCGAGGCCGGGTCTTTACCAGCGGTTCGCGGTATTGCAACCCGTTTCGTGCACTTAAACCGTATAACCGTGGTTCAGCCGGCGAACTGTTCCATCGTGATCCGGTCGTCCAGCGCGTGTTCGGGATCGAACAGCAGCGTCAGGTCGCGGACATGGTCGATCGCCACGTCGACCCGCGCCACGTCGCGTACCTCGCGCTGGTCGGCGACCGCCGATACCGGACGCTTGTGGGGTTCGAGCACGCGCAACGAAATCCGCGCCTTGTCGGGCAGGATCGCGCCGCGCCACCGCCGGGGGCGGAACGGGCTGATCGGGGTCAGCGCCAGCATGGCCGATCCCATCGGCAGGATCGGGCCGTTCGCGGACAGGTTGTACGCGGTCGATCCGGCGGGCGTCGCGGCAAGGATGCCGTCGCACACCAGTTCGGGCATCACCACCCGGTCGTTGACCGATACTTCCAGCTTGGCGGTCTGGCGCGTTTCGCGCAGCAGCGACACCTCGTTGATCGCGGGCAGCACGCGGACCTCGCCGTCCATGGTCGTGGCCGTCATCGACAGCGGCGACACGCGGAACGGTTTCGCGCGGCCAAGGCGGTGTTCGATATCCTCGATCCGCCATTCGTTCATCAGAAACCCGACGGTGCCAAGGTTCATGCCGAACACCGGCACGGTCCGGCGCCGTTCGAGCAGGACGTGCAGCACCTGTAACAGGAACCCGTCGCCGCCCAGCGCGACGATGATATCGGCGTCCTCGATCCCGACCCAGTCATAGCGTTCGCGCAACGCCGTTTCGGCCGCGCGCGCGGGTGCGGTGGGCGACGCCAGCAACGCGCGACGCGTCGTCATCCGCCGGTCACGCTCATGTGGCGGGCGACGGCGGGGGCGCTGCCGGCTTCGATACGGAAATCATGCGCGGCGGGCTTCATCGGCAATGCACGGTCGAGCGCATCGTCGAGCGCGGCGATCCCGCCGGTGCGCAGCGCTTCCTTCAAGTCGACATGATCGTCATGGCCGAGACAGAGATACAGCTTGCCCTCCGTCGTCAGCCGCACGCGGTTGCACCCGCCGCAGAAATTCTCGGTCAGCGGGGAAATGAGGCCAAGGCGATTGCCATGTTCCCCCACGCGCCAGTAACGCGCGGGGCCGCCGGTACGATGCGTGTCGCGGGACAGCGCGAAGCGGGCGGAAAGCGTTTCGAACACGTGCGTCAACGGCACGAACCGGTCGGTGCGATCCTCGTCGATCGCGCCCATCGGCATCGTTTCGATCAGCGACAGGTCGTGCCCCTCGCGCCCGCACCAGTCGAGCATGTCGCCGACATGGTCTTCGTTCAGCCCCTTGAGCACGACCATGTTGATCTTGACCGTCAGCCCCGCCTCGCGCGCGGCGGCAATACCGTCCAGCACCTGTGCCACGTCGCCGTGGCGGGTGATGTGGCGGAACACGCCGGGATCGAGGCTGTCGAGGCTGACGTTGATGCGGCGGATGCCCGCATCCGCCAGCGCGGGCGCATGCAGGCGCAGCCGCGTGGCGTTGGTCGTCATGGTCAGTTCGTCCAGCCCGTGCCCGACCATCCGGCCCAGCCGGCGGACCAGATCGCCGACGTCGCGCCGCACCAGCGGCTCGCCGCCCGACAGGCGGATACGGTCGATCCCGCGCGCGACGAATCGTTCGGCGATGACCGCGATCTCTTCGAGTCCGAGCAGCCGGTCGCGCGGCAGGAACGTCATCGATTCGGCCATGCAATACCGACAGCGCAGATCGCAGCGATCGGTGACGGATATCCGTAGATAGCGGATGGTGCGACCATGCGCGTCGACGAGGGAGGGGGCGCACGTCATGAACCGCAAAGCTAGGGTGCGTTGCGAAGCCGTACAAGGTGTCCATTGCCGCTCGCCGCGTCGCGCCCTACCATCGTCCGTGATGGACGGGGGGCAAACCGGGTGGCGCGGCCACGACACCACGCGGGAGCGCGCATTGTTCGTATTGTCGTTCCGGCAATGCGACGAACTGGGCAGCCTGTTGTCGCGGGCCGGCTGGCGGGTCGTGTCCGCACGCCGCGCCGACGGCATCCGTCAGCGCGTCGCGGCCAGCGGTTCGGCGATCGCCGTGGTCGACGCGCGTGGATCGATCGAGGAGGGGATTGCCGCGACGGCCGAACTGGCGCGAGTGGCCAGCCATGGCGACGCGCTGCTGGTGCTGGTGTCGAAGGGGGATGCGGGGCGGCTGGGCGCGGTGTTCGATGCCGGCGCGACCCATTTCCTCGTCAGCCCGATCGCCGAGGACGAACTGATCCACGCCATCCGGTTCGCCGAGCGCCATGTCACGCGGATGGGCGGCGGCTGGCACGATCCGTTGACCGGTGGCGGCGCGCTGCTCGGCTGGCGGCACGATGCCCGGCGCGACGTGGTGCAGTTGACCCCGGCGCTGGCGGAGGCGACCGGGCTGCCCGAATCACTGCCGCCACGCGCGCTGTTGCGGCATGTCGGGCGCGACGGGCGGCGGACCGCGCTGGCGGCGATCCGCCGGCTCGAAACCGCCACGCCCGCCACCGCGTTCGCGCATGATCTGGCCGGGCTGGGCCGGGTGGTGCAGCATGTCGCGCGCGATGCGCATAGCGGTCGGCTGCACGCGCTGGTCGAACCGCTGGCGCGGATCGGCGATATCGGCGCGGTGGTGCGGGATGCGCTGGGCTCGGTCCGCGACCTGCCCGGCGCGATACGTTGGCTCGACCGCCGGATCGCGGCGGGCGATGCCCCGGTGGTGCGGGTGCTGGCGGTCGGCGGGGTCGATCCGGTCAACCGGCAACAGGGGCGGGCGGTCGGCGACGCGCTGCTCCGCGCGGTCGAACGCCGGTTCGAACGCACGATGCGCGAAACCGGCATCGCCCGGGCGGCGGTGGCGCGGCTGGGCGGCACTGAATTTGCCGTGCTGATCCCGCGCGCGGCGGACCGCGATCCGGCCGACGCGCTGTCGGAGGCGCTGGCCCGGCCGTTCGTGGCCGGAACCGCGATGGTCGCGCTGACGCTGCGTCAGGCGAGCGCGACCGCGCAATCGGGCGAGGGCGGCGGCGCGCTGATCCGGCGCGTACAGGCGCTGTTGCCCGGCGCACGGGCGGGCGACCCCGACCGTCCGGTCGCGCCCGACGATGCGCAGCGTCTGGCCGCCGACATCGCGCGCGCGATCGAACAGGGCGAAATCGCGATCCTGTTCCAGCCGCAGGTCGGCATGCACGACGGGCGCATCGTCGGTGTCGAGGCGCTGGCCCGCTGGCGGCATGGCCGCGACGGCGAACTGGGGGCCGAACTGCTGTTCGACGCCGCGACCCGCGCCGGGCTGGCCGGGCGGTTGTCGGCGCATGTCCAGGCCGAAGCGCTGCGGATCGCGGCGGGCTGGCCGGATGCGCTCTCTCATCTGCGCCTGTCGGTGAACGTCACGGCGGAGGACGTGGCACAGATCGACTTCGCCGACCAATTGCTGGCGCGCGCCGACGCTACTGGATTCCCGCGCGACCGGCTGACCGTCGAGATTACCGAAAACGGGCTGATCGCCGAACTGGGCGAGGCCGCGGGATTGCTGGCGCGGTTGCGCGCAGCGAAATGTCGCGTTGCCATCGACGATTTCGGGACCGGCTATTCCAGCCTCGCTTATCTGAAGGCATTGCCGCTCGACTATCTCAAGATTGACCGGCGGCTGGCGCAGGACATCGTCGGATCGCCGCGCGACCGGGTGGTGGTGCGCGGCGTGATCGACATGGCGCGCTCGCTGGGGCTGGCGGTAATTGCCGAGGGCGTCGAAACCGTCGATCAGCGCGATGCGCTCGCGGCGGAAGGATGCGAACTGTATCAGGGGTTTCTGTGCGCGGAGCCGCTGGAAGTACCCGCCCTCGTGGCGCTGATCGGCGGCGGCTGAACCGGGCGATTCGCCCCGTCCGAATCCTACCCCGCCGCCTTCGCCAGCCCGCGCGAAATCTGTAGCGCGGCGTTCAGTCGGGCCTGTGGATCGCCGAACGAGCGGCTGACGACCAGCTTCATGTCGGGACGCAGCTTGGCCGTGCCGTTGAGCTTTTCGACATAGGCGAGCAGCCCGTCGACGTTCGGAAACCTGTCCTCGTGAAAGCTGACGATCGCGCCCTTTGCGCCGACGTCGATCTTGGCGATGCACGCCTTCTTGGCGTTCAGCTTCGCCTCGATCAGTTGCAACAGGTTCTGCGTCGGCAGCGGCAGCTTGCCGAACCGGTCGATCAGCTCGGCGGCGAACGCATCGATGCCGCTACGGTCCTCGACGTCGTTCAGGCGGCGGTACAGCCCCATGCGCAGGTCGAGATCGGGGACGAAATCCTCCGGGATCAGGATCGGCGCATCGACGGTGATCGCGGGCGAGAAGTCCTTGGGACGGTCGGCGCGCAGGCCGCCGGCCTTGGCGTCCATGATCGCCTCTTCCAGCATCGACTGGTAGAGTTCGAAGCCGACTTCCTTGATATGCCCCGACTGTTCGTCGCCCAGCATGTTGCCGGCCCCCCGAATGTCCAGATCGTGACTGGCCAGCTGGAACCCGGCGCCCAGCGATTCGAGATCGGACAGCACCTTTAGCCGCTTTTCCGCCGCGTCGCTGACCATCCGTTCGGGCGGGGTGGTCATATAGGCATAGGCGCGCGTCTTCGACCGGCCGACCCGCCCGCGCAGCTGGTATAGCTGGGCAAGGCCGAACTTGTCGGCGCGGTTGATGATGAGCGTGTTGGCGGACGGAATGTCCAGCCCGCTTTCGACGATCGTGGTGGATACCAGCAGGTCGTAGCGCTTGTCGTAAAAGGCCGACATGCGTTCCTCGACCTCGCTCGGTGCCATCTGGCCATGCGCGACGACGTAGCGGATTTCGGGAATTTCCTCGGTCAGGAATTTCTCGATATCGGGCAGGTCGGCGACGCGCGGCGTGACGAAATAGGCCTGCCCGCCGCGATAATGTTCGCGCAGCAGCGCCTCGCGCAGCACCACCGGGTCCCACGGCATGATGTAGGTGCGCACCGCAAGCCGGTCGACCGGCGGAGTCTGGATCACCGACAGCTCGCGCAAGCCCGACATCGCCATCTGCAACGTGCGCGGAATCGGGGTGGCGGTCAGCGTCAGGACGTGGACGTCGGCCTTCATCGCCTTCAACCGTTCCTTGTGCGTGACGCCGAACCGCTGTTCCTCATCGACGATGACGAGGCCAAGACGCTTGAAATCGACCTGCTTGGACAGCACTGCATGGGTGCCGACCACGACGTCGATCGTCCCGGCGGCCAGCCCTTCGCGGACGGTCTTCGCCTCGGCCGCGGTGACCAGCCGCGACAGGCGACCGATCTCCATCGGGAATCCTTCGAACCGCGCCTTGAAATTATTGTAATGCTGGCGGGCGAGCAGCGTGGTGGGACACACGATCGCAACCTGCATGCCCGCCATCGCCGCGACGAACGCGGCGCGCAACGCGACCTCGGTCTTGCCGAAGCCGACATCGCCGACGACCAGCCGGTCCATCGGACGGCCGGCGGCAAGGTCTTCGAGCACGTCGCCGATCGCGCGCTCCTGATCCTCGGTCTCCTGATAGGGAAAGCGATCGACGAAGGCGGGGTATCCGCCACTGTCGGGTTCGGCGATATCGGCGGGGCGCATCGCGCGCTTGGCGGCGGTGACGATCAGTTCGCCCGCGATCTCGCGGATGCGATCCTTCATCTTCGCCTTGCGCCGCTGCCACGCCTCGCCGCCCAGCCGGTCGAGCGACGCGCCTTCCTCGCCCGATCCATAGCGGGAGAGGACTTCGAGATTCTCGACCGGCACGTACAGCTTGTCGCCGCCGGCATAGCTGAGCGCGACACAGTCGTGCGGCGCCTTCGCCACCGGAATCTGCGTCAGCCCCTCATACCGCCCGATGCCGTGGTCGGCATGGACGACCAGATCGCCCGGCGACAGCGTCGCCAGTTCCTGAAGGAACGCGTCGGTGTTCTTGCGCCGTTTGGCGCGCCGGACCAGCCGGTCGCCCAGCATGTCCTGTTCGGTCAGGACCGCGACGTTCGGCGCGGTGAAACCATGGTCGAGCGGCAGGACGACGAACGCCACGGTCGACGCCGCGCCGCCCAGCGCCTGCTGCCACGTATCGGCGGTGGTGATGCCGCGCAGTTCATGGTCGGTCAGCAGCCCGATCAGTCGTTCGCGCGCCCCTTCGGAATAGCTGGCGAGGATCGGCTTGCGCTTCTCCTTGCGCAGCCGTTCGATATGATCGACCACCGCTTCGTACACATTGACCTGCTGCGTGCGTTCGGGCGTGAAGTCGCGCGGGCCGTCGACGTCGAAATCCACCACCGTCGCGCTGTCTGGTTCGTGAAACGGCGTAACCTGATGCGCGGCCATGTCCGACAGGCGGTTGGTCCATTCGTCGGCCGACAGATACAGCGCGCCCGGCAACAGCGGGCGGTAACTGCCGGGATCGGCCGACTGCGCGCGGACGCGGTTGGTATGATAGTCGGTGATCGATTCGAACCGCTGCTCGGCGGCGGCGGGAACCCCGGCGTCGCGGACCAGCACCGTATCGGGGCCAAGATGGTCGAAAAACGTCTCCAGCCGGTCTTCGAAGAACGGCAGCCAATGCTCCATGCCCGACAGCCGGCGACCGTCGCTGATCGCCTGATAGATCGGATCGCCGGTCGCGGTCGCGCCGAACTTCTCGCGATATCGCGTGCGGAAGCGTTTGATCGATTCCTCGTCCAGCAACGCTTCGGACGCGGGCAGCAGCGTGAAACCATCGACGCGGCCGGTGGTGCGCTGATCTTCGGGTGCAAAGGTGCGGACGGTTTCGATCTCGTCGCCGAAGAAGTCGAGACGCAGGCCGACATCGGAACCCGACGGCCAAAGATCGACCAGCCCGCCGCGCACCGCGAATTCACCGGCATCATGGACGGTATCGACGCGGTTATACCCGTTGGCCTGCAACAGCGTCGACAGCCGTGGCAGCGAGATGCGCTCGCCGGGGGCCAGCCGCGCGACCAGTTGCCGGATGCGGAACGGGGTCAGCGTCCGCTGCGACGCCGCGTTGACCGTGGTGACGATCAGGCGCGGACCCTTGGCGGGGGTCTGGAGCAGGTGCAGCGCCGCCAGACGTTCGGCCATCGACCGCAGCGTCGGACTGGCACGGTCATAGGGCAGGCAGTCCCATGCCGGAAACTGGACGATCGCCAGATCGGGGGCGAAGAAGGGTGCCGTCGCCGCGACCGCCCGCATCGCCGCCTCGTCGGGGGCAAGATAGACCAGGTCGCCCTTGGTCCCACGCGCAAGGTCCGCGAGCAGCGACGGCAGGAACCCGGCGGGGACGCCGGCCAGCGTCAGCGATCGGGGGGCGGTCAGGATCTTCGACAGGTCGGGCATGGGGTTCCTGAACAGGGCCGGGCAGTCCGGTGTAGGTGACCGTTCGTCCTGAATACGAACGGGGTAACGCGTGGGTGGATCGACGGATCAGCGCGGGGCGACGGGCACGAAATCCATTGCGCGCATCGCGTGCAGCACGGGATGGTCGAACTGCGGCGGCACCGGCTGGACCTGCAGCGCCCACGCCATGATATCGACGTCCTGTTCCTCGATGAATTCTTCGTACCAGTCGATCTCCGCATCCGACCAGCGGTGCGAATGCGCGTCGAAATAGCCGCCGATCATCAGGTCGGCTTCCTTCGTTCCGCGATGCCAGCTGCGGAATTTCAGGCGTTTGAGGCGGGTATCGCGGTCCATGGGGCTCCAACGGCGATTGGCCGACTAACGCTGGAAGCGAAAGCCGGCTGGGGTATAGAGGCGACATAGTCATGCGTCCCGAAGTCCTCAACCCGCTGTTCGCCGAAGTCACCGCGCTCAAGGGCGTGGGGCCGGCGCTTGCCCGGCCGCTCGAACGGCTGAAACTGTCGCGCGTGGTCGACATGGCGTTCCACCTGCCGACCGGGTGGGTCGACCGGCTGAAGCGTACCGAACTGATGACGCAGGATGCCGGACGCGTGATCGCGATCCCGCTGACCGCCACCGATTACCGGGCGAGTGCGGGGCGGGGGCCGACGCGGGTCCGTGCCGCCGACGTTCATGGCAACATCGTCAGCCTCGTCTATTTCGGCGGATCGTCGGGCTGGGCGAAGAAGCTGTTCCCGCTGGGCGAGACCCGGCTGGTGTCGGGCAAGCTCGAAACCTATGGCCAGGAACTCCAGATGGTCCATCCCGACCATGTGCTGCCGGTCGAGGAAGGCGATTCCGTTCCCGAGCGCGAGGCGGTGTACCCGCTGTCCGAAGGGCTGACGTCGCGCCGGGTGGGACAATTGGCGGCGCAGGCGGTGGAGCGCGCGCCCGACCTGCCCGAATGGATCGAACCGAGCCTGCTGGCGAAGCACGAATGGCCGGCATGGCGTGCCGCGCTGGCGCGAGTGCATGCCGATCCGGCCGACATCGGCGCACGCAAACGACTGGCCTATGACGAGATGTTCGCCAACCAGCTCGCACTGCTGCTGGTGCGCGGCGAAGCGCGGGCGAAACGCGGGAGGGCCCTCAAAGGCGACGGGCGGCTGCGCGCGAAACTCGACCTGCCCTACAGCCCCACCGGTGCCCAGACGCGGACGATCGGCGAGATCGAGGGGGATCTGCAACAGGTGCAGCCGATGCTGCGGCTGCTGCAGGGCGATGTGGGGTCGGGCAAGACGCTGGTGGCGCTGATGGCGTTGCTGATCGCGGTGGAGGGCGGGGCGCAGGGCGCGCTGCTGGCCCCCACCGAAATCCTCGCGCGGCAACATTACGCGACGTTGCAGCGGCAGCTTGCCGGCACCGGCGTCACCGTCGCCGCGCTGACCGGGCGCGACAAGGGGCGGGTGCGCGAAGGCGTGCTGATGGGCATCGCCGACGGATCGATTGACATCCTGATCGGGACGCACGCAATCTTTCAGGAAGCGGTCGGCTATCGCGATCTGGGCCTCGTCGTGGTCGACGAACAGCATCGCTTCGGCGTGGCGCAGCGGATGATGTTGCAGGCCAAGGCGAAGGTGCCGCCGCACCTGCTGGTCATGACCGCGACGCCGATCCCGCGCACGCTGACGCTGGCGCAATATGGCGAAATGGACGTCAGCCGGCTGGACGAAATGCCACCGGGGCGCGAGCCGATCGAGACGCGGGTATTGTCCGAAGACCGACTGGACGAGGTGGTCGACGCGCTGGCCCGGCATTTGTCGGCGGGAAAACAGGCCTATTGGGTCTGTCCGCTGGTCGAGGAGAGCGAGAAATCGGATCTCGCCGCCGCCGAGGCGCGGGCGGAGGCGCTGCGGCTGCGCTTCGGGGAGCGCGTCGCATTGGTCCACGGCCGGATGAAGCCGCTGGAAAAGGACGCGGTGATGGCGGAATTCTCCGCCGCGCGTACCGGCGTGCTGGTGGCGACGACGGTGATCGAGGTCGGCGTCGACGTACCCAACGCGACGCTGATCGTCATCGAGGCGGCGGACCGCTTCGGTCTTGCCCAGTTGCACCAGTTGCGCGGGCGGGTCGGGCGCGGCGGCGGCAAGTCGGTGTGCCTGCTCCTGCGTGGCAACGCGTTGTCGGAAACGTCGCGCGCCCGGCTGGCGCTGATGCGGGAGAGCAACGACGGCTTCCGCATCGCCGAGGAGGATTTGCGGCTGCGCGGCGGCGGCGAACTGCTGGGCACGCGCCAGTCGGGCGAGGCGGGGTTCCGGCTGGCGACGCCCGAGATGCTGTCGGAGCTGTTGCCCGCCGCCAACGCAGACGCGCGGCTGCTGATCGATCGCGACGGCGGGCTGACCGGACCGCGCGGACAGGCGGCGCGGACCGCGCTATACCTGTTCGAACGCGATGCCGGGGTCGGGCGGCTCCGGTCGGGCTGAACGCGGCGGACGGTTGCCGCGGCGCGGCTTGCCTGCACGCGACGCTCGCGATAGCGCGGACCGCATGAACGCGCTGGCCCCTTTTATCGCCGCACTGCTCGCCGGGATCGGCCTTGCGGTACAGCCGCCGACCAATGCCGCGCTCGGCCGGAGCATCGGGTCGGTGCTGGTGGCCGCTTTGGTGTCGTTCGCGGTCGGGACGGTCGTGCTGTTCGCGGCATGGCTGATCGCCGACCGCACGCCGCTGTCCAACATCCGCGATGCGCGGCCGTGGATGTTCCTCGGCGGTGCATATGGCGCGTTCTTCGTGTCGGCGGCGGCGTTTGCGGCACCCCGGCTGGGGCTGGCGGCGATGCTGACGATCATGATCGCGACGCAACTGGTCGCCGCGCTGGTCATCGATCGCTACGGACTGATCGGCCTGCCGCGCACACCCGTCAGCGGCATGCGCATCGCGGGCGTCGCGCTGGTGCTGGCGGGCGTCGTGCTGGTGCGGCGGGGGTAGATGGGGCAAGTCCGCGCTGGAGCGGCCGACGATCGCTATGTCAGCATAGGCTGGCACCCCGGTCGGCTCGATCCAAGAGCCTCCCCATCGTGGCAGGAGACCCTAGCTTTCGCCGGGGTGACGAATCCCCGGTACGATCTCAGCCTGGCGTCAGCAGACCGTGATGCTTCTTTCCGGCCGATACGCGCACCGGTGCCGATACCGCGATCGTTGCGCCCTCGTCGGCCACACGCTCGCCATCGATCCGCGCGCCGCCGCCCTTGATGAGCCGCCGCGCTTCGCCCTTCGACGCCGCGAGGCCCAGCGCGACCAACGCGTCGACCACCGCGATCGTCCCGGTCACGGCATGCGTCGGCAGGTCGTCACCCGCCGCGCCTTCTTCAAAGGTGCGGCGCGCGGTTTCAGCCGCGTCGGCAGCGGCGGCTTCGCCCCGGCACAACGCGGTCGCGGCATCGGCCAGCACCTTCTTCGCATCGTTGATCTCGGCACCCTGCAACGCTTCCAGCCGGGCGATCTCGTCCAGCGGCAGGTCGGTAAACAGGCGCAGGAACCGGCCGACATCGCGATCGTCGGTGTTGCGCCAGAACTGCCAATATTCATATGCCGAAAGCTGGTCGGCGTTCAGCCACACCGCGCCCGACATGGTCTTGCCCATCTTGCCGCCATCAGCGGTCGTGATGAGCGGCGTCGTGATCCCGAACACCTCGGTCCCGTCCATGCGGCGGGCCAGTTCGATCCCGTTGACGATATTGCCCCACTGGTCCGATCCGCCCATCTGCAACCGGCACCCGGCGCGGCGCGACAGTTCCATGAAGTCGTACGCCTGCAGGATCATATAGTTGAATTCGAGGAACGAGAGCGACTGTTCGCGATCGAGCCGCAGCTTGACCGAATCGAAGCCGAGCATCCGGTTGACTGAGAAATGCTGCCCCACGTCGCGCAGGAACGGGATGTATTCCAGCTTGTCGAGCCACGTCGCGTTGTCGAGCATCACCGCGTCGGTCGGACCGTCGCCGAACGTCAGGAAGCGTTCGAACACGGTCTTGATCGATGCGACATTGTCCGCGATCACATCGTCGGTCAGCAACCGCCGCGCCTCGTCCTTGAAGCTTGGGTCGCCGATCTTGCCGGTCCCGCCGCCCATCAGCACGATCGGTTTGTGCCCCGATTGTTGCAGCCTTCGCAGCAGCATGATCTGGACCAGACTGCCTACGTGCAGCGACGGCGCGGTCGGATCGAACCCGATATAGCCCGGCACGACCTGTTTCGCGGCCAGCGCGTCGAGCCCGGCGGCGTCGGTCAACTGGTGGATATAGCCCCGCTCGGCAAGCAGGCGCAGCAGGTCGGACGAATAGGCGCTCATGGCGCTGTCCTTTAGCGCCGCGATCGTCCCGAAGTCCACGCATCTCGACTTTGCGCCCGCCGTGACGATAGGGTGGCGGTTCGTCGCAGGGGAAACACGCATGCTCGCAATCGGTCTGATGTCCGGGACCTCGCTCGACGGGATCGATGCCGCGCTGATCGAAACCGATGGCGAAGGCGCGGTGGAGCCGGTCGCGTTTGTTGGAACCGACTATACCGACGACGATCGTGCCGTGCTGGCGGCGGCGACCGAACTGGCGCTACTGTTCGACGATCCGGACGACCATCCGCTGATCGAACGGGCGGAGGCGCTGTTGACCCGCACCCACGCCGCCGCCGTCGCGGCGCTGCTCGACCGGGCGGGCGTCGGCGCGCGCGCGGTCGACGTGATCGGCTTTCACGGACAGACGGTCGCGCACCGCCCGGACAAGGGGTGGACGTGGCAGTTGGGGGACGGCGCGGCGCTGGCGCGGGCCACGGGGATCGACGTCGTCGCCGACCTGCGAACCGCCGATGTGCGCGCGGGCGGTCAGGGTGCGCCGCTGCTGCCCGTGTATCATGCCGCGCGCGCGGCGGGGATGGCGTTGCCGGTCGCGGTGCTCAATCTGGGCGGGGTCGGCAACATCACCTATATCGGGGCGAATGGCGATCTGATCGCGTTCGATACCGGCCCGGCCAACGGTCTGGTCGATAGCTGGGTCGAGGCGGAACGCGGCGCGCGGTTCGACGCGGACGGCGCGCTGGCGGCGACCGGCGCGGTGGACGAAGCGGTGCTGGCGGCAATGCTCGACCATCCGTGGTTCGACCTGCCGCCACCCAAATCGCTCGACCGGCACGACTTCACGATCCAGCCGGCACGCGGACTGTCGGCGGCGGACGGTGCCGCGACGCTGACGGCATTTACTGCCGCCAGCGTGGCGGAGGCGATCGACCGGCTGCCCGCGCGCCCGCTGCGCCTGCTGGTCGCGGGCGGCGGGCGGCGCAATCCGGTGATGCTGTCGATGATCGCGGCACGGACCGGCCTGACGTCCGAACCGACCGACGCACTGGGGTGGAACGGCGACGCGCTCGAGGCGGAAGGTTTCGCTTATCTGGCGGTGCGATCGCTGAACGGCCTGCCGATCAGCTTTCCGGGCACGACCGGCGTGCCGGTGCCGCTGACCGGCGGTACGCTGTACCGTGCGCCCCGTGCGGGGCTGGCGCTCGGCGCGATCAGCGCCTAACCGCACGCGATGCAGACCGGCCTGATCTTCGCGACAGAGGAAGCCGAACGACAGCCCGGCGTACTGGCCGCGACGCTGCCGTTCGGGGGCATGACGCTGATCGAATATCAGGCGCGCCTGCTGATCGGCGCCGGCGTCAGCCAGATACTGGTCGCCGCAGGGCGCGTGACGCCCGAACTGGCCGGCGCGGTCAGCCGGATCGGGCGGCGTGGCACGACGGTCGACCTCGTGCGATCGGCGGAGGATGCGAAGGCGAAGGCGCATCCGCTGGCGACGATCGTGGTGCTGG
This sequence comes from Sphingomonas sp. CFBP 13720, assembly GCF_014842075.1. Lineage (GTDB taxonomy): Bacteria > Pseudomonadota > Alphaproteobacteria > Sphingomonadales > Sphingomonadaceae > Sphingomonas. The sequence continues at coordinate 715,588 of NZ_JACYVA010000001.1, read as the reverse complement.
CCGACGGCCTCGTCACGACCGACGCGGTGGTCGCCGGCATGGCGCTGGAACCGGTCGATACCCTGCTGGTGACGCCGCGCGCCGACGGCACGTCGGTCGAACGGGTCGACGCCGATCATTGCTGGGCCGGCGTCGCGACGCTGTCGATCGAACGGTTGAACGACGCCGCGCGCCTTCCGCCCGAATATGATTTCCAGTCGACGCTGCTGCGCGTCGCGACCCAGGCGCGCGCGCGGCACGTGACGCTGCCGGCAAAGGCGGTGCGATCGGGACATGGCGTCGAACGCGACGCCGGGACGCTGGAGGTGCGCGGCAAGGACGTGCTGGCGTCGCTCGCGGATCAGCGGACCGGATGGATCGACCGGTTCGTGTTCACGCCGATGACCCGCGTCATCCTGCCGCTGCTGGTACGGCGCAAGGTACCCGATCTGGCGGTGGCGACCGTCGGCGGGCTGGTGGGGCTGGGCGGACTCGCCGCGATCCCGATGTGGAGCGCGGGCGGAGCCGCCGTGCTGTTGTTCGGCGCGATGGTGTTGTTGTCGGCCGGATCGTTGCTAAGCTGGCTGCGGGGGGAGGACGGCCATGCCGCATGGCAGGAACGCGGGCTGGCCGCGCTGGGGGTCGCGGGCGTGCTGGGCATCGGCACGATCCACTCGCTGGTCGTCCAGACCGGGACCGCCGCGACGCTTGCGGCGGCGGCGGTGGTCGCGACCGTCGTCGCGCGGCGGGTGCCGTTGCGTCCGCGTCCATGGTTCGCTACGCCCGCCAGCGCCATCGTCGCGCTGATGCCGTTCGCGTTGGCGGGGCAGGTCACGGCCGGACTGGCGGTGATCGCGCTCCACGGCGTCGTATCGCTTTCCATGGCGGTTGAGGCGATGCGGCCAAAGGCGTAGCATCGCGTTAACCGCAGCCGGTCTAGGTCTGAATCCATGTGGCACCATCCGGTCGACCCTCGCGAAGCCGATGCTTCCGCCGTGACGCTGCTCGACCATGTCGCTGCGGCGGAACGTGCGGGCCATCGGCGGCTGCGTATTGCGGCCGACCAATTCTATCGTACCGACGATGCCCGGATCGACGATCGTACCGCCGCCGGGCTGGACGGCATGATGCGCATGACGGTCGCGTCGGTCGAAACGGGCGTGCGCGATCATGCCGCGCGGCTGCTGGCGGCGCGCGGCGAACCGGCGCTGGCGAACGTGATGCGCGGGGCGCGCGGCTGTTTCGACCGGGTCCATGCCGCCGGCCTGTTCCGTGATCCGGCGCTGTTCGGGGAATTGTTCGCGCGGGTCCGGCTCGAATCGATCGCGCGGGCACTGCCGGTGCAACTGGCCGAAGGGCCGGAGCGCCCGACCATGGTCGCGCGGATGGCGCAGGCGAGCGACCGGCTGGTCGCCGCCGCCGCCGCCGCGATGCTGGTGGCGCAGGCGCGGCGCAGCGCGGCGGGCGATGTCGGCGCGGCGGTCGACCTGGTCCGTCCACTTCACGCGCGGATCGCATGGTGGGTCGCGGCGACCCTTCGCGAAACGGCGGGCGCGACGGCCGGCGACCGGATGACGACCGTCGATGCCGCGCTGACCGAATCGGTGCGGCGCGCGATCGATCCGGGCGGCCAACTGGTCCCGCTGGAAGTCGCTGCGATGCGGCTGGCGCAGGCGATCGACGCCCAGCCCGACGAACTGGCCCCGCTGCTCGGCGAAGCGATCGGCGACGGGCGGCTGGTGCTGTTCGTCGCGCTGGTCGCGCGTGCCGGCGGACTGGCGTTCGACCGCGTGCGCGATCTGGTGATCGATACCGATGGCGCGCGGCTGTGGGTCGTGCTGCGGGCGCTGGGGCTGGACCGGCCGACGATCGCGCGGATCGGCTTCGCGCTGGCCGAGGCCGAACCGGCGCGCGATATCGAATCCTTCGCCGACCGGATCGATACGATCATGGCGGTCGAACCGGCGGATGCGCGCGCGGCGCTCGCCCCGCTGGCGCTCGACCCCGACTATCATGCGGCGATGCTGGCGTTGGGCGGTCGAGCATGAACGCGTTCGACCAACTGCTTCCGCCCGCGATCGGACGGGTATCGGCCGATGGCTTGCTGCTGGATGCCGAACCGCGACTGGCCGACCTGAATCGCCGCGCCGGTGGCGCGCCCGGCCGGCCGGTGGCGGTGCCGCAGATCGCGGCGCTGGTCCGGCTGGTCCAGCGATTGGGCATCGCGCTGACCCGCACGATCGTCGCGGCCGATGCCGACGACGATCTTGAACTGACGGTGCGGGCCGAACCGGACGAGCTGGGCATCCGCATCGAAGTCGGTGGCTGGCGGGCGGGCGCCCCGTGGCAGGCGGCGGCGGACGAGGCATCGCGCGACGTCGATTTCCTGCGCAGCGACGCCGACTGGCTATGGTCGACCGACACCGCGCTGCATCTGAGGTCGCTGTCGGATCATGCGGCGACGATGCTGGGCATCGACGCGCAGGGGGTATTGGGCCTGCCGATCACGCGGCTGTTCGTGCTGAGCGACGACGGCGAAGGTGGCTTTCCGATCCTCGGCGCGGTGGCGTCGCAGGCGCGGTTCGACGGGCAGGAGGCGGGGGTGCGGGGCAGCGGCCACCGCGTGCGGCTGGCCGCCGTACCACGCGCCGACGCGGCCGGGCGCTTCGCGGGGTTCGATGGCGCGGCCTATATGCTGACCGCCGACGCGCCGGTTGCGGCGTCCGACGATCTTTCGGACAATTTCAGCCGGCGGGTGGGCCGTGCGCTGCGCGATCCGCTGGGCCGGATCATCGCCAACGCCGACAGCATTTCCGCGCAGACGGAGGGGCCGTTGCGCGAAGACTACGCTGCCTATGCCGCCGATATCGCCAGTGCGGGGCGGCATCTGCTGGCGCTGGTCGACGATCTGGAAGACCTGTCGGCGATCGAGCGGACGGACTTCGTGGTGGCGGCGGAAACGCTCGATCTGGCCGACGTGGCGCGACGCGCGGCGGGGCTGCTGGCGGTGCGCGCGACGCAGGGCAACGTGCGGATCGACCGGCCCTCGTTCGACGACTCGATGATCGCGACCGGGGAATTCCGCCGCGTGCTGCAGATTCTGGTGAATCTGATCGGAAATGCGGTCCGCTATTCGCCGCCGGGCGGCATGGTGTGGATCCGGCTGGAGCGCGAAGGCGAGCACGCCTGCGTCATCGTCGCCGATCAGGGCAAGGGGATTTTGCCCGAAAATCAGGAGCTTATCTTCACCAAGTTCGGCCGGGTCGATCCGGGTGAAGCCGGCGGAAGCGGGCTGGGCCTGTACATCGCGCGACGGCTGGCGCGGGCGATGGGTGGCGATATCATGGTCGACAGCGCACCGGGCCAAGGGGCACGGTTCGTACTGATGCTGCCCGCCGCCTAACGGCCGCCGGGCATCCCAACCTTACCGTCGCGGCAACCGCCGCGCGATCAGGACGAGCAACAGGCCGAGTGCACCGACGACCGAGCCGGTCACGACCCACAGATACTGATCGACCATGAACGAACTGGCGGGCCAGCGGATGATGCCCATCCCCTGACCCAGCCAGAACAGTCCGACGAACGCCAGGATCGCGCCAACGATCGACAGCACTCGCCGGACGATGCGCATCAGCGCTGACCGACCGGCAGATAGTCGCGCTGTGCCGGGCCGGTGTACAACTGGCGCGGACGACCGATCTTCTGCTCGGGATCGGAGATCATTTCGTTCCACTGCGCGACCCAGCCGACAGTGCGCGCCAGCGCGAACAGCGCGGTGAACATCGTCGTCGGGAAGCCGATCGCCGACAGGATGACGCCCGAATAGAAGTCGACGTTCGGGAACAGCTTCTTTTCGACGAAATAATCGTCGTTGAGTGCGATTTCCTCCAGCCGCAGCGCGGTTTCGAACACCGGATCGCTGACGCCCAGCGATTCGAACACTTCGCGCACCGTCTTCTGCATCACGGTCGCGCGCGGATCGTAATTCTTGTACACGCGGTGACCGAAGCCCATCAGGCGGAACGGATCGTCCTTGTTCTTCGCGCGGGCGATATATTCCGGGATACGCTCGGGCGTGCCGATCTCGCGCAGCATGTTGAGCGCGGCCTCGTTCGCGCCGCCATGCGCCGGACCCCACAGACAGGCGATGCCCGCCGCGATGCAGGCGAACGGGTTGGCGCCCGACGAACCGGCCAGACGGACGGTCGAGGTCGATGCGTTCTGTTCGTGATCGGCATGCAGGATGAAAATGCGGTCCAGCGCCTTTTCGACGACCGGGTTCACTTCATATTCCTCCGCGGGGACGCCGAAGGTCATGCGCAGGAAGTTGCCGGTGTAGCTGAGATCGTTCTGCGGATACACGAACGGCTGTCCGACGCTGTACTTGTACGCCATCGCCGCGATCGTCGGCATCTTCGCGATCAGCCGGTGCGACGCGATCATCCGCTGGTGCGGATCGGTGATGTCGGTCGAGTCGTGGTAGAAGGCCGATAGCGCGCCGACCACGCCGCACATCACCGCCATGGGGTGCGCGTCGCGACGGAAACCGCGATAGAAGCCCGCCAGCTGTTCGTGCAGCATGGTGTGGCGCGTGATGGTGTGGCTGAACTTGTCCAGTTCGCCGCCCGACGGCAGCTCGCCGTTGAGCAGTAGATACGCCACTTCCATGAAGCTCGACTGTTCGGCGAGCTGTCCGATCGGATAGCCGCGATGCAGCAGCACGCCTTCGTCGCCGTCGATATAGGTCAGCGCCGAATCGCAGCTTGCGGTCGACGTGAAGCCCGGATCGTAGGTGAAGGTGCCGGTCTGGGCATAATGCTTGCGGATGTCGATGACGTCCGGACCGATCGTTCCCGATCGCACCAGATATTGGACGTCCTTGCCTGCTACCTGCAGTTTCGCCTGTTCGGCCATGACGTCGTTCTCCTGTCTCATGCGGCCGGATCGGCCATTTGGTCCCGAATGCGGCCGAGGCTTTCGTCCCGGCCCAACAGGACCAGAACGTCGAAAATCCCCGGTGAGGTCCGCGAACCCGTCAGCGCGGCGCGAAGCGGTTGCGCAGCGGCACCCAGCTTCAACCCCGCCGCCTCCGCTACTTCGCGAACCGCAGCTTCGATCGCCTCCGTATCCCATGCTGCGAGTGCGTCAAGTGCGGCATGGAGCCGCGCCAGCGTCGCCCGTGCTTCGGGGGTCAGCAACGTCGTCGCGCCGTCGTCCATCGCCAGCGGGCGCTGGCGGAACAGGAACGCGGCGTTGGCGGCCAGTTCGTTGAGATCGGCGGCGCGAACCTTCAGTACCGGCATGGCGCGGTGCAGCAGGTCGCGGTCGACCGGCCCCGTCATCCGTGCGGCTACCAGATCGGTCAGACGGGCATCGTCGGCCTCGCGGATGTAATGGCCGTTGAGATGCAGCAGCTTTTTCGTGTCGAACCGCGAAGGAGAACGCCCGACGCCACCCAGCCCGAAAATGTCGATCGCACGGTCGCGGTCGATGATTTCCTCGTCGCCATGGCCCCAACCGAGCCGCAGCAGATAGTTGTTCAGCGCTTCGGGCAACACGCCCAGATCGTCGCGATACGCCTCTACGCCCAGCGCGCCGTGACGCTTCGACAGCTTCGCCCCGTCCGCGCCGTGGATCAACGGCACATGGGCATAGACGGGATCGGGCCAGCCGCCCTCGACCGCGTCCATCGCGCGGATCAGCGCGATCTGGCGAAACGCGTTGTTGAGGTGATCGTCGCCACGGATGACGTGCGTCACCCCCATGTCGTGATCGTCGACGACGACGGCGAGCATGTAGGTGGGCGTACCGTCGGAGCGCAGCAGCACGAAATCGTCGATTTCGGCATTGGCGACGGTCACATCGCCCTGCACCTGATCGGAAATGGTGACGCTGCCGTCCTTCGGTGCCTTGAGCCGGACGACGAACGGAGCGCCCGCCGGGGCGTCTTCGGGCGCACGGTCGCGCCAGCGGCCGTCGTAGCGGATCGGCTTGCCTGCCGCGCGCTGTTCTTCGCGCAGCGCGGTCAGCTCCTCCGGCGTCGCATAGCAGCGATAGGCGTGGCCGGCGTCGAGCAGTTGCCGCGCGACCGCCGCATGGCGATCCGCGCGTGCGAACTGGAACACGGCATCGCCATCCCAGTCGAGACCGAGCCAGCGCATGCCGTCGAGGATCGCGTCGATCGCGGGCTGCGTCGATCGCGCCCGGTCGGTATCCTCGATCCGCAGCAGGAACTTGCCGCCATGATGCCGGGCGTAAAGCCAGTTGAACAACGCGGTGCGCGCACCCCCGATATGGAGGAAGCCGGTCGGCGACGGCGCGAAACGGGTGACGACGGGTGTCGCGGAAGAAGTTGCGCCCAAGCGCCGATGCTCCCAGAGATGGGGTGGATACACATGGCCAGTACAGCCGCCAGCGCCTCTAGCATGCCGTCCGGCAGGCTTCAAACCGCCGGTCCCGGCGGGCGGTGGCTGATTCGCATCGAACATCGGCTGGAGGCGGAGCGGGCGCAGTTGCCGCTGTGGATGCCGGTCGCGCTGGGCGGGGGGATCGCGGCGTGGTTCGCGCTGCCCGATGCGCGCGGGTGGGCGGCGTTCCTGTGCGCCGCGCTGGCGGTCGCGCTGGCCGGCATGGTGTTGCCGGGACATACCCGGATCGGACGCGCGGTGGGCGTCGGTGCGCTGCTGGCGATGCTGGGGTGCATGCTGATCTGGTGGCGGGCCGAGCGCGTTGCCGCACCGGTGCTGGCGCGGCCGGCGGTAGTGCGCGTGACGGGGCGGGTCGAGCGGATCGAGCCGCTGCCGGCGCGCGAACTGGTGCGGCTGACGATCATGACCGACCCGGTTGCTTCCCTTCCGCGACGGAGTCCGGGGTCCGGTCGGGAAGGCGGGTCGGCAACAGGCGACGTTTCCCGGCTGGACTCCGATCCTCGCCAGAACAGGCAGGCTGCGGCGCTACCGCCGCGCGTGCGGGTGAACCTTGCTGTGCCCGACCTGCCCGCCGGTCTCGCCACCAGTGCCCGGATCGCGTTGCAGGCGCGGCTGATGCCGCCCGCATCGGCGGCGGTGCCGGGTGCGTACGACTTTGCACGGGTGGCGTGGTTCCAGCGGATCGGTGCGACCGGACGCGGATTTGCGCCGGTCGAGGTCGTCGCGCCCGGCGATCCGGGCAACGCAGGACTGCGCACGCGGCTGACGGGTCATATCGTGTCGCGACTGTCGGGTAGCGAGGCGGGCATCGCCGCCGCCTTCGTCACCGGGGATCGCGGATCGATTGCGGAGGACGATGCGGAGGCGATGCGGCGATCGGGCCTCGCGCACCTGTTGTCGATCAGCGGGCTGCACGTCACCGCCGTGGTCGTGGCGACGATGACGGTGGTGCTGAAGCTGCTGGCGATGTTCCCGCCGCTCGCGCTGCGCGTGCGGTTGCCGGTGGTGGCGGCAGGCGCGGGGGCGTGCGCCGCCGTCGGGTACACATGGCTGTCGGGGGCGGACGTACCGACCGTGCGGTCGTGCATCGCGGCGCTGCTGGTATTGGCCGCGCTGTCTATCGGGCGCGAGGCGATCACGTTGCGGATGATCGCGACCGGCGCGTTCCTCGTCCTGCTCGTGCTGCCCGAATCGCTGGCGGGGCCGAGTTTCCAACTGAGCTTCGCCGCCGTCACCGCGATCGTGGCGCTGCACGAACATCCCCGCGTGCGCGGCTGGTTCCTGAAACGCGACGAAGGCACCGCGCGACGCATGGCGCGCGGGCTGATGTCGCTGCTGCTGACCGGTGCGGTGGTCGAGGCGGCGTTGATGCCGATCGGCCTGTATCATTTCCACAAGGCGGGGCTGTACGGCGCGCTCGCCAATATCGTCGCGATCCCGCTGACGACGTTCGTGACGATGCCGCTGGAGGGATTGGCGCTGACGCTCGATGCGGTTGGACTGGGCGCACCGGCATGGTGGGCGGTCGAACGGTCGCTGTCGCTGCTGTTGTGGCTGGCGCGTAGCGTGGCGGCGGCACCGGGATCGGTCGCGGCGCTGCCGGCGATGCCGGACGGTGCGTTCGCCGCTATGGTCGCGGGCGGATTGTGGATCGCGTTGTGGCGCACGCCGATGCGGCGATGGGGGGCACTGCCGCTGATCGCGGGGGCGGTGTGGGCGCTGATGACGCCCGCACCCGACCTGCTCGTAACGGGCGACGGCCGGCATCTGGCGCTGCGCACGGTGGATGGCGGGATGGCGATCCTGCGCGACCGGGCGGGGGACTATGTCCGGTCGGTGCTTGGCGAAGGTGGCGGGGTGGAAGGGGAACTGCCGCCGCTGGAGGATCAGCCGGGCGTCGCGTGCAGCCCCGACCTGTGCGTGGCGCGCCGCGACGGGCGCACGATCGTCGCGACGCGCAGCGGCTACCCCGTGCCATGGAACGAACTGGTGGCGGCGTGCGCGAAGGCAGATATCGTCGTCAGCGACCGGCGGCTACCCGATGGATGCCGGCCACGCTGGCTGAAGCTCGATCGGGCGATGCTGGCGACGACCGGCGGGGTGGCGGTGTCGCTTCGCAGCGGACGGGTGGTAACGGCGAAGCGGGGCGGGCGGCATCCATGGGAAGTGCCGGAGACGATCGCGCCGCCGCGACCGCCCTATCGCGAGCGTCGGGTCGGGCGGAACGGCGGGGTTTCCGACGCGGCCCGGTGATCGTTGATCGCCACCCGGGCACAGACGAACCCCATCCACAGGATCCAGACCGCGCCGATCGCAAACGCCACTGGCAGCGGCAGCTTTGGCGCGACCAGCGCCAGCACCGGTAACATTGCGGAAAGGCGGACGACGGCGCTCCGCCCGGTCCAGTTGCGTCCGATCATGCCCGTCCTTGCCGTCACAGACGCGGCAGCGTCACCCCGCGCTGGCCCATATATTTGCCCGCGCGGTCGGCATAGCTGGTGCCGCATGGCTGGTCGCCCTTCAGGAACAGGAACTGGCACGCGCCCTCGTTCGCATAGATTTTCGCGGGCAGCGGCGTGGTGTTGGAAAACTCCAGCGTCACATGACCTTCCCATTCGGGTTCCAGCGGGGTCACGTTCACGATGATGCCGCAGCGGGCATAGGTCGATTTGCCGAGACAGATCACCAGAACGTCGCGCGGCACGCGAAAATATTCGACGGTCCGGGCCAGCGCGAAGCTGTTGGGCGGGATGATGCACACGTCGGTCTTGCGATCGACGAAGCTGTTCTGCGCGAAATCCTTTGGATCGACGACCGCCGAATCGACGTTGGTGAAGATCTTGAACTCGTCCGACACGCGCGCATCATAGCCGTAGGACGACAGGCCATAGCTGATGCAGCCCTCGCGCCGCTGCGATTCGACGAACGGTTCGATCATCCCCGTCGCCAGCGCGGTTTCGCGTATCCAGTGGTCCGACAGGATCGACATCAATTTCCCCCAATTCCCAGATTCGCCGGGCCGAACGCGTGCGGTAACAGGTCCGACAGGCGATAGGTCTCCACCGCGCCGCCCGCCAGCCCCGAACAATAGACCGCAAGGTCGCGCCCGCCGATCTGCGCCGCTTCGTTCAACACCTGCCGGCACCGGCCGCATGGCAGGATCGGCACACTGTCCGCCGAATCGATGCGCCCGCCGACGATGCCGACCGCGACGATGTGGGCCAGCCGGCCCGATGCGCTGGCGGTCGCGGTGGCGACGGTTTCGGCGCACAGCGACAGGCCATAGCTGGCGTTTTCGAAATTCGCGCCGGTCACCATGGTGCCGTCGTCCAGCAATAGCGCCGCGCCGACCGCGAAGCGCGAATAGGGGGCGTGGGCGTGGACGGCGGCGGTGCGCGCGGCGGTGATCAGGGCGGCGGGATCGGGGGTCATCGGGCGGCTGCACTCCATGCGACGGGACCGTCGACGCCATCGATGCGGCGACGCGTCGTCGCCTGCCACAGCCGCCACGGCCGCGCCAGATAGTCCGGTTCGAAGAAGTCGCGCTGCGCCCATAGCGGGCGCACGATCGCATCGCTGATGCGATATTCGTCCTCGAACGCGGCGGAGATGCGCAGGATCATCGGTTGCCCGTCATGATATTCGACGGGGCCGAGGAAACCGCGGATCGCGGTGAGCACCTGCGCGCGCGTCGGCCGCACCGCGCAACCGGGCGCGAAGTCCAGCCCCAGCGCGGCTGGCAACGCGTCCGGTTCGCGCGGCACCGTGGTCAGCCATGCGGTAACCTGCGCCGACGTGGGATCGCACAGCGAAAACACGTGCAGCGCGCCGTGGCGCAGCCCGGCATCGTGCGCGCCGTTCCAGTTCGTTTCGAACGCCGGATCGCGCGTCGCACCGGACGATGCGGCGACATAGGCGAAGTCCGCGCCCTGCGCCCGCACCATCGGCCAGTCGATCGTGCCATCGGCGGCGGACACGCTCAGCCCCTGTACCGCGAACCGGTCGGACGCCGGATGCCAGCCGATCGACCAGCGCCACGCGCCCATCGCGAACAGCGCCAGCACCGCCAGCGCAATCAGTATCCATCGTATGCGAATCATCCCTTGATATGCAGCACGCAGATCAGGGTGAACAGCCGCCGCGCGGTGGCGAAGTCGATCTCGACCTTCCCCTGCAACCGTTCCTGCAACGCTTCGGCGGCGTCGTTGTGGATGCCGCGCCGCGCCATGTCGATCGTCTCGATTTCGTGCGGGGTCGCGGCGCGGATCGCCTTGTAGTAACTGTCGCAGATCGCGAAATAATCGCGGATCGGACGCCGCAGCCGCGCCATGCCCAGCACCAGCGTTTCGATCGGCGAATCATCCTCGCGCCGGATCTCGATCGCCAGCCTGCCTTCCGGCACCGACAGCGCGATGCGGTACGGCCCGGCATAGCCGTCCTCCGGCATCCTTGCCGGCGCGAAGCGATTCGCCTCCAGCAGATCGAAGATCGCGATCCGCCGTTCCTGCTCGATATCCGCGCTGCGCCAAAGGATGGTGCGTTCGTCGAGGGTTACATCGATGATCCGGGGATCGGGCATCGCCGTCGTCTAGCGGCTTGTCACCCTTTTCCACAGCCCAATTCAACGCAAGCGGCTTGAGGTGCGGCGACGGGGGTGGGAGAAGGGGGGATGGCAACCAACATCCTGAGCATCAACGGGGGAACTCCCCCCGCACCCCCGCGCCTGCCGCAAAATATCGAGGCGGAGGCCGCGCTGCTCGGCGCGATGATGATCGACAACCGGCTGGCCGACGACATGGTCGAACGGCTGCAGGCGGAGCATTTCTTCGAACCCGTCCATGGCCGCATCTTCGAACGCATCCGCGACGTGCGCCGCACCGGCATGCTCGCCAATCCGGTGACGCTGCGCCCGATGTTCGAGGGCGACGCCGCGCTCGAACCGCTGGGCGGTGCCGGATATCTGGCGCAGCTGACCGGATCGGGCGCGGGACTGATCGGCGCGAAGCAGTTCGCGCAACAGATCTACGATCTGGCACAGCTGCGCGCGCTCATCACGGTCGGCCGCACGCTGGTGGAAAATGCCACCGATACCTCGACCGAAGTCGATCCGAAGAAACAGATCGAGGCAGCGGAAGAAGCGCTGTTCAAGGTCGCGGCGGAAGGCAATTCGACCAACGCGATCAAATCGTTCGCCCAGGCGACGACGATGGCGGTGCGCATGGCCGAGCGTGCGATGAACAGCGGCGGCGGCCTGTCTGGCGTGACCACCGGGCTGGATTCGGTCAACGGCCGGATCGGCGGCATGCACCACAGCGATCTCATCATCCTTGCCGGACGTCCCGGCATGGGCAAGACGTCGCTGGCGACCAACATCGCGTTCAACGCGGCGCAACGCTACATGGACGACCAGCGCGCGGGCATGGAAAAGGGCAAGTCGGTCGGCGCGAAGGTCGCGTTCTTCTCGCTCGAAATGTCCGCCGACCAGCTTGCGACGCGTATCCTTGCCGAACAGGCCGCGATCAGTTCCGAATCGCTGCGCATGGGCAAGATCCGCAAGGAGGATTTTACCCGCCTTGCCAACGCCGCCGCCGATCTGGAGCAGTTGCCGCTGTTCATCGACGATACCGCCGGCCTGACCATTTCCGGCCTGCATACCCGCGTACGGCGGCTGCACCGCAAGCTGGACGGCGAACTGGGGCTGGTGGTGGTCGATTACCTTCAGCTGTTGCAGGGGTCGGGCAAGGGATCCGACAACCGCGTGCAGGAAATTTCGGAGATTTCGCGCGGGTTAAAGACGCTGGCAAAGGATATCGGCGTGCCGGTCGTCGCGTTGTCGCAGCTGTCGCGCGCCGTGGAGCAGCGCGAGGACAAGCGTCCGCAACTGTCCGATCTGCGCGAATCGGGATCGATCGAGCAGGACGCCGACATGGTGTGGTTCGTGTACCGCGAGGATTATTACGTCGCCGCGAAGGAGCCGAAACGCCCGCGCGACGGCGACGACGCCCGCGCGTTCGAGGATCACGCCAAATGGGCAATGGACATGGAACGCGTCTATGGCCTTGCCGAACTGATCATTGCCAAGCAGCGCCACGGCGCTACGGGCAAGGTGACGCTGAAGTTCGAGCCGTCGATCACCAAGTTCAGCGATTATGCCGGCGGCGGGTTCAGCGGGCTGGACGAATAGGCCGACCGGCTGCCTGCCGACCGGACGGGGCGGCGCTACCCCGCCGCGGGGCGGAGGCCGAACAGGTGCAGCAGCGTCCCGGTAACGGCGTCCATGTCGTTGGCGGAGACGGTCACCGCCGCTTCCACGACCGGTTCGAAGCCGTTGTTCGGCCCCAGATTGGTCGACGGGGTCAGCGTGACGCCGTCGTCCGAAGCATCGATATCGACGCATCGGGCGTCGCGCATGAACGTCTTGAAATTCTTGACGTCGGCCGCGTCCTGAAACGGAATGAAGCGGCCTTTCCAATATGCTTCGTCCGGGTCGGGCAGGCCGTCCGCCGACTGCGCCAGCGCCTCGGCGATCGCCTGCGCCACGATCGCCTTCTTTGCCGAACGACCGAACCAGCGTGGCGCTCCGGCTAGCGCGTCGCCGCCGACGCTGCGCGACACGGGCGCGACGATCAGGCGGTTGTTGGTGAAATAGGCGATGGCGGATCGGGTCATGACCGCGCGTCTATCGCAATTTCGCGGCCGACTGAACCGCCCGCACGATCAGAAGGCGGGCAGGTTCGGATCGCCGTCGGGCAACGGCGTGTGGATGCCGCATTCGACCTTTTCCCATCCGGCCCAGCGGCCCGAACGGGGGTCTTCGCCCGGCTTTACCCGGTTGGTGCACGGCTGGCATCCGATCGAGGGAAAACCCTGTTCGACCAGCGGATGCCGGGGCAGGTCGTGCCGCGCGAAATACGCATCGATCTCCGCCGGCCCCCACGTGATGAGCGGATTGACCTTCAACCGCCCCGCCGCGTCCGACGTATCGAGTTCGAACCGTGGCAATGCAGTGCGCGTCGCCGACTGGAACGCCTTTCGCCCCGTAAAGCTGGCGTCGAATCCGGTCAGCGCGCGCGCCAGCGGCTCGACCTTGCGCAGGTCGCAGCACCCGTCGGGATCGTAGGACCAGCGCAGCCCGGTGCCGTCGCGCGCCGCCAGCCGCTCGGGATCGGGCGTCAGGTTGCGGAAATCGCGCAGGCCCAGCCGATCGACCAGCAGGTCGCGATAGGCGAGTGTTTCCGGGAAATGCTTGCCCGTCTCCAGGAACAGCACCGGCACCGACGGGTCGATCGTCGCGATGAGGTGAAGCAACACCGCCGATTCCGCACCGAACGACGACACCGCCGCGACATCGCCGAGCAACCGTTCGCGTAGCACGGCGGCGAGCATGTCCTGCGTCGTTGCATCGCGGAACCGGTCGTTCAGCCGTTGCGCATCGGCGGCTACGAAGCGCGGACCGGTGTCGATCCGATCGCGCAGCCGGAAGTCGACATCAGCCATGCCGCAGTTTCCAGACCGGCACGGCGGGGTCCGCCGCCGCCTGATACACATGGTCGTAGCGTTCGAGTGAGCGGGCGAGCACCTGCGCGTCGATCGGCGCCGACGGGGCGAAGCTGTCGAACCCGCAGCGACGCATCAACGGCACCTGATCGACCAGCACGTCGCCCTCCGCGCGTAGTTCGCCGGTATATCCCGCCTCGCGCAGGATACGCCCCGACGAATAGCCGCGCCCGTCGCGGAATTTGGGAAAGCTGACCTCGATCAGCGCGATCCGGTCAAGATGCGGGAGCAACAGGCGGGCATCGTCGCCCGCCTCGATCCGCACGGCGGTGGCGTTAGACTGGCCGAGGAACGCGTCGAGCGTGACGGCGGGTTCGTCATGCGCGGCGTCGGTGCGAAAGCGCAGCGGATCACCCATAGATCGCCTCCTTGAACGGTTCCATGCCGACCCGGCGATAGGTGTCGACGAAGCGTTCGCCGGCTTCGCGTTCGACCAGATACCGGTCGGTCACGCGCTCGATCGCATCGACCACGCCGTCTTCGGAAAAGCCCGGCCCGGTGATCTTGCCCAGCGACACGTCCTCCGCTCCCGATCCGCCCAGCAATAGCTGGTAGTTCTCGGTCCCCTTCCGGTCGACGCCGAGGATGCCGATGTGACCAGCATGATGGTGGCCGCAGGCGTTGATGCAGCCGCTGATCTTGAGCTTGAGTTCGCCCAGATCGCGCTGACGCAACGGATCGGCGAAGCGATCGGCGATCTTCTGTGCCAGCGGGATCGAACGGGCGTTGGCGAGGCTGCAATAATCCAGACCGGGGCACGCGATGATATCGGTGATGAGGTCCAGATTGGCCTCGGCCAGCCCGATCGCGACCAGCCGGTCCCACACCGCCTTCAGGTCGGTATCGCGGACGTGCGGCAGGACGATGTTCTGCGCGTGGGTGACGCGCAGTTCGTCGAAGCTGTAGCGTTCCGCCAGGTCGGCCATCGCGTCGATCTGGTCGGCCGACGCGTCGCCGGGGATGCCACCGGCGGGCTTCAGGCTGATCGTGACGATCGTATGCCCCGCGCGCTTATGGGCATGGGTATTCTGTTCCAGCCACCGGGCAAATGCGGGGTCGCTGCGGTCGACCGGCGGATCGCCGGCGGTGTCGGCAAAGGCCGGATCGGCGAAATGCGCGGCGATGCGGTCGAATTCCGCCACCGGCGGATCGATGCCCAGCGCCTTGACCGCGACGAATTCGTCGGCGACCTCCGCGCGGTATCTCTCGACGCCGATCTCGTGGATCAGGATCTTGATCCGCGCCTTGTACATATTGTCCCGCCGGCCATAGCGATTGTAGACGCGCAGGCACGCTTCCAGATAGCTCATCAGGTCGGGCAGCGGCACGAAATCGGCGACCAGCGGCGCGATCATCGGCGTGCGGCCCATGCCCCCGCCGACATAGACCGCTGCGCCAGCCACGCCGTCGCGTTCGAGGATGCGCAGGCCGATGTCGTGCAGCCGCATCGCCGCGCGATCTTCCTCCGCCGCGATCACCGCGATCTTGAACTTGCGCGGCAGATAGCTGAATTCGGGGTGGAAGCTGCTCCACTGCCGCAACAGCTCCGCCCATGGCCGCGGATCGGTCAGCTCGTCGGCGGCGGCACCGGCGAACTGGTCCGAACTGATGTTGCGGATGCAGTTGCCGCTGGTCTGGATGGCATGCATCTCGACCTTCGCCAATTGCTCAAGAATTTCAGGCGTGTCGGCCAGCTTGATCCAGTTGAACTGCAGGTTCTGCCGCGTCGTGAAATGCGCGTAACCGCGATCGTACCGCCGCGCGATGTCCGCCAGTGTCCGCATCTGTCGGCTATCCAGCGTGCCATAGGGGATGGCGACGCGCAGCATGTACGCATGCAGTTGCAAATACAGTCCGTTCATCAGCCTGAGCGGCTTGAACTGGTCCTCGGTCAGGTGGCCCGACAGGCGACGTTCCACCTGATCGCGGAACTCCGCGACCCGGGCATCGACGATCGACTGGTCGAAAGTGTCGTACTTGTACATGCTTCTTCCTAATTCCTCACCGCTGGGCGGGGAGGGGGACCATGCACCGCATGGCGGAGGGGGATCGCCGCGCAATCCAGCGGTGCAGGCGGCGGACGCTTTCCTGCACCATGTCGTGCCCGTTTGCGCGGGCTAGATCACCCATCCGCCTGCCGAGGGATCGGCGGGCTTGAGCGTCAGGTCGCTGCGCACCGTCGGTCCCAGCGCGCGAATCCGATCCTTGATATGCGCCGGGCGGGGGCCGTCCGGCGTCGCCACCGCGTCGATGACATAGGGGACGTTGACCCGTCGCGCCGCTTCCTCCGCCTGCGCGATGCGTTCGCCGTCCTCGCCGACATCCACCGCGTCCTCCACATGGCGGGACCAGTCGCGGCCGGTCCACCACGTCACGTCGCCGCTGGGCAGGTCGTTGCCGGTCAGCAGCTTCATGCCAGTGCCTCCGCCGCGATCGCCCAGCTGCCCAGCTTGTCCTCGGCATCGGCCAGCTGCACCACTTCGCCCACCACGATCACCGCGGGACTGGCGACCGCTTCGCGCGCGACCATCGGTCCCAGATCGGCCAGCAGCGTGCGCAGCGCACGGGCGTCGGCATAGGTGCCACGCTCCAGCACCGCGACGGGCATGTCGGGTGCGACGCCGTCGGCCATCAGCTTGTCGGCAATCGCGTCGGCGGTCGCGACGCCCATATAGATCACCAGCGTCCGTCCCTGTCCCGCAAGGCCCGACCAGTCCTGTTCGGACAGACCTTTGCACTGGCCTGCGACGAAGCTGACCGCCGACGACCAGTCGCGGTGCGTCAGCGGCAACATCGCGCCCGCCGCGCAGCCCAGCGCCGCCGACACGCCCGGAATGACCTCGACCGGCAGTCCGGCGGCGCGGACCGCCTCGACCTCTTCGCCGCCGCGCCCGAAGATGAACGGATCGCCGCCCTTCAGCCGCACGACGATCGCGCCGGTCTTTACATGCGCGACGATCAGCGCGTTGATCGCTTCCTGCGGCAGCGTGTGGCGCGCGCGCTGCTTCGCGACCGAGATGCGCTGTGCGGTCGCCGGGGCATGATTGAGCACGCGCGGGTCGATCAGCCCGTCATGCACGACGACGTCCGCCGATTGCAGCGCCGCCACGGCACGCACGGTCAGCAAGCCCGGATCGCCCGGACCTGCCCCCACGAGGATGACGCGCCCGCGCGCGGTCGGATCGAGTAGACTTGCCATGGAACATAGATGCGGGCGGGGCGGGATGCGCGCAACCGACGCTTGCTTGGGGCGGCGGTAGGGATTGTTTAGGCTCGGCAAGTTCGCGGACATCCGGCGAAGGCCGTATTCGGACGCTCGTCCGATCCGATGGCTTCCTGCGTCCGCTACGAGGACGGCAGGGGCGGAACACGCGGTACGCAGCCTGGACCCGCCCCCCGCAAACTACCCGATGGCTTCCATCGCCCGCGCCTGTTCCGCGACGATCGCCAGCGTCGATGCGTCGCTGTCGAACACCCCGTACCATCCCTGCGGTTCGTGCGGCGGATCGCCCATGTAGTTCAGGTCGCCGTCCTTGAACTTCCAGTCGGCGTTCTTCGTCCGCGCCTCGCCGTTCCATGCCCAGAAATTGGTGCCAGCGGTCGGCCCACCCGCCTGTGCGTCGGTCAGCGCGATGCGATGGAGCAGTTGGTAGAAACGGTCCTTGTAGACGATCGTCGCCTTGGGATCGTTGCTGCCGCCGTCGCGCGGATAGCCGAATTCCTCGATCACCATCGGCTTGTTCAGCTGGTTGGCGATCGCGATATGCTGACGGACATATTGCTCGACCAGTTGTTCGCCGCGCGCATAGGTGCCGGTCAGGTCGGTCTGCTGCACCCAGCCCCAGTTGTTCGGCCAGACATGGACGGTCAGATAATCGATCGACGGAAACTGGTGTTCGGCCAGCGCGATCGACGCCTGCTCAAGGCTGCCTTTCAGCCCCTCGCTGCCGGTCGACACCATGTGGTTGGGGTCGATCGACTTGATGAGCCGCGCCGTGCCGTCGACCCACCCGTAAAAGGCGGGAAGGTCGGCATGCGCCATGTCGCCCGCCGGGCGCGGTTCGTTGCACAACTGCCACGACAGGATCGACGGATCGTCGGCATAGCGCGCGCCGGTGACCGTATTGGTGCGCGACACGACCGCGCGGACGTAATCGTGATACAGTCCCACGGCCTTGGCATTGCCGTAGAAGCGGGCATTGGCGTTGGCGAACGCCGGCCACGGATGGGCCGGGTCGTTCATGTCGATATAGCGCCCCTCGACATAATAGAGATAGGTCATCATTCCGCCCGACCATTCCCAGAAGTTGGTCAGGCACAGCACGGCGGTCATCCCGCGCTTCGCAATCTCCGCCATCGCGAAGTCGAGCCCCTCGAGCATCGTGCGGCTATAGGTCGAGCTGGCATCGCGAAAGCCGGGCTTGATCGAGTTGTTGAGCGGACCTTCCTCGGCCGACGCCATGATCCGCAGGTTGGTGATGCCCGCCGCCTTCAGCGCGTCCAGTTCGCGCAGCAACCGCGCACGGTTGCCGAACGCGGCGTCGGCGCCCAGCCATGCGGCATACCATAGGTTCGCACCTGCGAAGCGATAGGGCCGACCGTCGCGCACGAACCGCTTGCCGTCGCGGCGCAGGAAAGTCGCGCTGCCCGAAGCCGGGGTCGGCGGGGTAATACCGGGAGCGACAGCGCAACCCGCCAGCGCGGCGGTCCCTGCCAGAATGGAACGGCGGTCGATCACGGCGGCTTCTCCCAACTTGTTTTGCTTATTCCCCGGCTATCCGAATTTTTGCGGGGGAGGGCAAGAGGAAGCGCGTCGTGCAGCCGTCGCTGCGTCCCGTGGCTATGTCCGTCCGGCATTCCCACGGGACGCGACGTCGTTCACACGGTCAGCACGTCGCCCGCCACCGGTTGCGCCAGCAACGCGTCGATGAACCGGCGACGCCACCAGATGACATCCTCGGTCACGACATTGTCGATCATCGCCTGCCACCGTTCGATCCGCTCGGCGCGCGGCATGCGCAGCGCCTTGTCGATCGCATCCGCCACATCCTCGGCACTGTACGGATTGACGAGCAGTGCACCGACGCCGAGCTGCGGCGCGGCACCCGCGAAGCGCGACAGTACCAGCACCCCCGGATCGCGCGGGTCCTGCGCGGCGACATATTCCTTCGCCACCAAGTTCATGCCGTCGCGCAACGGCGTCACCAGCCCGATCCGCGCCGCGCGATAGATGCCGGCCAGTACGTCGCGGGCATAGCCCTTGTTCACATAGCGGATCGGCACCCAGTCGGTATCGGCGAACGCGCCGTTGATCCGGCCCGACATCTGTTCCAGCGTGTTGCGGATATCGCGATAGGTCTGCACCGCCGTGCGCGACGGCGGTGCGATCTGCAGCAGATACACCAGCGCCCGTCGGTCTGGATGGTTCTGAAGGAAGCGTTCGTACCCCGAAAAGCGCTCCGGCAATCCCTTCGAATAATCCAGCCGGTCGACACCGACGATCAGGCTGCGCCCGACGCCGCTTTCGAGCTGCTGCAACTGCGCGGCGCGTGCCACCGGGCCGCCGGCTTCGGCGATGAAGTCCTTCGCCTCGATCCCGATCGGGCAGCTGATCGCGCGGATCGTGCGTCCGCCGACCGTCACCGCGCCATTCTCGCCGATCGAGCCGCCCATTTCCTCGGTCACGTAATTGCAGAAGCTGTCGAGCCATTCGTCGTTCTGGAACCCGACGACGTCGTACGCGAACAGTGCCTCGACCATCCGCCGGTGATCGGGCAGCGCGGTCAGCAACCGGCGCGGCGGCCACGGGATGTGGAGAAAGAACCCGATCCGGTTCGTCACCCCCTGTTGCCGCAGCACCCAGCCCAGCGGGATCATGTGATAATCATGCACCCACACCAGATCGTCGGGGCGGATGTGCGGGCCGATCCGTTCGCCGAACACGCGGTTGACGCGTTCATAGCCACCCTGGAAATCGCGTTCGAATTCGGTCAGGTCGAGCCGATAGTGGAACAGCGGCCACAGCGTCCGGTTGGCATAGCCGTCGTAATATTCCTCCACATCCTGTTCGGACAGGTCCATCACGGCGGAGGTGACGCCGGCATAGGTCTGGAACCGCAATTCGCGGTCGTCGCTGGTTTCGCCCGACCATCCGAACCAGATGCCGTCTTCCTCCGCCAGCGCGGCGTTGAGCGCGACGGCTAGGCCACCCTGCGCACCGCTGCCGACGTCGGGGGAGGGTGCCTGGACCCGGTTGGAAATGACGATCAGGCGACTCATCGGATAACGTTCCATGACTTGCTCAGCAGGACGGCCGAATTGATCATGCCGACCAACGAATAGGTTTGTGGATAATTGCCCCAAAGCTCGCCGGTCTCGGGATCGATATCCTCCGACAACAGCCCGGCGGGGGTACGGCGGTCGAGCATCTCCTCCAGCAATTCGCGCGCATCGTCGATCCGGCCGGTCGCGTGCAGCGCCTCGATCAGCCAGAACGTGCATACATTGAACGCGGTTTCGGGCAGGCCGAAATCGTCCGCGATGGCATAGCGCAGCATATGGCTGCCGCGTCGCAGCCCGGTCTCGACCGCTTCCAGCGTACCCAGGAACCGCGGATCGCTCGGCTCCAAGAAACGCAGGTCGAGCAACTGGATCAGGCTGGCGTCCAGATCGTCGCCGCCGAACGTCGCCGACAGCCGGTTGGTGTCGGGTCGCCATGCCTCGCGCTCGATCGTGGCGCGCATCGTATCCGCCCGGTCGCGCCAGAACACCACACGGTCGTCCAGCCCGAGCGTCGCGGCGACGTTGGCCAGCCGGTCGCATGCCGCCCAGCACATCGCCGCGCTATAGGTGTGGACGTGGCTTTTCGTCCGCAATTCCCACAGTCCGGCGTCGGGCTTGTCATACGCTTCCCATGCACGTTCGCCGATCGGCTCCAGCGCCTCGAAATCGGCGCGCTTGCCGACGCGGAAGAGCCGCTGGTCGAAAAACCCCTGCGCGTTCGACAGGATGATCTGGCCGTATGCGTCGTGCTGGACCTGTTCGTACGCCTGGTTGCCGACCCGCACCGGACCCATGCCGCGATAGCCGTCGAGGCCGCTGGCCTCGCGCTCGACCAGCGTCGCTTCGCCGCCGACGCCGTACAGCGGCTGGATCTGACCGTCGGCGGCATTGTCGACGATGTTGCGCAGATATTCGAGATATCCTTCGAGCACGTCGAGCGCACCGAGCCGGTTGAGCGCCTGCACCGTATAATAGGCGTCGCGGATCCAGCAGTAGCGATAGTCCCAGTTACGCCCGGAATTGGCGTGTTCGGGGATCGACGTGGTCAGCGCGGCGACGATCGCGCCGGTTTCCTCATGCTGGCACAGCTTCAACGTGATCGCGCTGCGGATCACCGCTTCCTGCCATTCTACCGGGGTGGCGAGGCCACGGACCCAGTGACGCCATTCGTCGATCGTGTTCTTCAGCATGCGCTCGATCGACGCCGGAATCTCGTCCGAAAAACTCTCATCCGGGCCAAGGAAGAAATGCAGCGTCCGTTCGACGCGGAACAGCCGTTCCTCCTCGACCCAGCCGACCGGCGCGCTGGTCGTCAGCCGGATCGCCTCCGCGTCCAGCAGATAGCGGACGTGGTTCGATCCCCGTGTGCGCGGGGCGGGGGCCGCGCCCCAGTCGATCGACGGGCGCAGCCGCACGCGGACGCGTGGACTCCCCTTCAGCGGACGGACGATCCGACAGAATGCCACCGGGCGATACATCCGGTCGTGGCGTTTGAAGCGGGGGCAGAAATCGATGACCTCGATCGCATTGCCCGCCGCATCCTCGTGCCGGGTCACCAGCACCGGCGTATTGCGGATATAGGACTGCGTCGTTTCAACCACGCCGTCCAGATCGATTTCCCAGAATCCGTACGCGCCATCCGACGCACGGCGGCGGTCGTCGAGCAGCGAGGAGAACGCCGGATCGCCGTCGACGCGCGGCAGGCATCCCCACACGAACCGCCCGTTGCGGTCGACCAGCGCCGATACCTGGCAATTTCCGATCGGCCACAGGTCCATCGTCGCGGTCACAGTTCGTTCTCCAGCCAGCTCAGAAAGGAAGCGACGTCGGGCAGGCGGTAGCGTGCGGCGCTGTCGCGCATCGCTCCGATCAATATGCCCGCGCCGCCATGATGCGCGGCCACGACCATGCCGGGTTCGTCGGTCAGGTCGTCGCCGACGAAAACGGGCGCGTGTCCCGCGAACGGCGCGGCCTCGCACAGCGTCGCGATCGCCGTTCCCTTGTCATGGCCGTCCATGCGCAGTTCGATCATCATTTTGCCCGCCTGTACCGCCAGCCCGTCGCGGGCGGCGAACGCCTCGACCATCGCATGCGCTTCCTGCGCGACTTCGGGTGCGCCGCGATAATGGATCGCGACGCCGAGCGTCTTGACCTCGATCACGATGCGGTCGTCCTCGCCGAACCGCCCGGCAAAGGCCCGCTCGGCAGCGACCAGCGCGGCTGGACGGTCGGGCAGCATCGCCTCGGCGCCAGCGCGGCGAATCTCCGCGCCATGGCTGCCGACCACCGCGAACGGTACGATCGCGTCGCCTAGGAACGCATCGAGCTGCGCGATCGATCGGCCGCTCACGATCGCCACCCGCCCGTCGAGCCGTTGGCCGAGCCGGGCGAGCAACCCCGTCAATTCCTGCCCGACCACGACCGCGTCGGGTCGTTCGGCCAGTTCGACCAGGGTGCCGTCGAAATCGAGGAAAAGGCCCGCCTCGGCGAGCAGGCCGGCGGGCGGGGGAGGGAGATCGGAATGCGCCATCGTCAGGGTGAACGCTGCGTCGCGGGAAATCGTTTCGCATATGCGAACTATTGTTTGCTCCGGCGCCGACGCCCGGTTGGTTCAAGGCGGAGCGGGAATGCGACGAACGGGGGCGAACGGATACGTACCACGCTGTCATCGAACCGGACTGGCGAACCGCACGCGCACCCGGTATGCGATCCGGCATGACAGCCCGGATCATCGACGGAAAAGCCTTTGCCGCCCGCCTGCGCGCGCGCGTCGCCACCCAAGCCGCTGCGTTCGCGGAGGCAGCGGGACGTCCCGCCGGCCTCGCGGTCGTACTGGTCGGGGAAGACGCGGCGTCATCGGTCTATGTCCGGTCGAAGGGCAAGGCGACGCGCGAGGCGGGCATGGCGGGGTTCGAACACCGCCTGTCGGCCGACGTGCGACAGGACGAATTGGTCGCGCTGGTCGAACGGCTGAATGCCGATCCGGCGGTGGACGGCATCCTCGTCCAGTTGCCGCTGCCGGCGCATCTCGATGCCGATGCCGTGTTGCTGACGATCGATCCTGACAAGGATGTCGACGGCTTTCACCCGGTCAATGCCGGGCGGCTGGCGACCGGCCTGCCCGGCATGGTGCCGTGCACGCCCTATGGCTGCCTGTTGCTGTTGCAGGACGAACTGGGCGACCTGTCGGGACTGGACGCGGTCGTCGTCGGGCGGTCGAATATCGTCGGCAAGCCGATGGCGGCGTTGCTGACCGCCGCCAGTTGCACCGTGACGATCGCCCATTCGCGTACGCGCGACCTGCCGGGCGTCATCGGCCGCGCGGATATCGTCGTCGCGGCGGTCGGTCGCGCGAACTTTGTGCAGGGGGCATGGCTGAAACCCGGCGCTGTCGTCATCGATGTCGGCATCAACCGTATCGATTCCGGGCTGGTCGGCGATGTCGACTTCGCCGCCGCGCTGCCGGTTGCGGCGGCGATCACCCCAGTGCCGGGGGGCGTCGGGCCGATGACGATCGCCTGCCTGCTGCGCAACACGCTGGTCGCCGCCCACCGTCGCGCCGGACTGGCGTTCGACGAGGGTCGGGCATGATCGAACTGTTCGTCTCGTCGCTCATCACCTTCTTCGTGGTGATCGATCCGCCGGGTTGCGCGCCGATCTATGCCGGGCTGACCACCGGCGCGTCGAACGCCCAGCGGCGCGCGATGGCGATCCGCGCCGTCGGCATCGCCACCCTGATCCTGCTGGCCTTCGCGCTGTTCGGGCAGGCGTTGCTCAAGGCACTGGGCATCAGCCTCGACAGTTTCCGCATCGCGGGCGGCATCATGCTGTTCCTGATCGCGCTGGAAATGGTGTTCGAGAAACGCACCCAGCGGCGCGAGGACCGGGCGCAGAAGATCATCGAGACGCCCGAGGTCGAGGACGTGTCGACCTTTCCCATGGCGATGCCGATGATCGCGGGACCGGGATCGATCGCGTCGGTGATGCTGCTGATGAGCCAGGTCGGTGATTGGTCGTCGCGTCTGGTCGTGCTCGGCGCATTGGCTGCGATCCTTGCGTTGACGCTGGCCGCATTGCTTGCGGCAGGACCAATCATGCGCCGGCTGGGTGTGCGGATCGAAGCGGTCATCACCCGCCTGTTGGGAGTGCTGCTGGCTGCGCTGGCGGCGCAGTTCGTCATCGACGGCCTGCGGGCGAGCTTTCTGTAAAGCGACAAGGCTCGACCTGCCCGGGGCGGAACTCTGCCAACCCCCGGGTCACTGGCGACCGGCGGCCGCAAGCGCCGCACGGCAAGCCGTTGACATCAAACCGCTGTTCCAACCGGACGTGCTGTGGCAGTTTGGTGACAGCGGATACAAAAGTTGTGAAATACGGCTAACCGTATTTACAATCAGTCGAAAGTCGCACGATACTCCGGGTGTTCGGACCAGCCAACGCGCGGTCCGTCGACTTGAGTGCCCCATCGCGGGCTAAAGGGGATTGCTGCTTCCATGATTGCTCTCTCGATGCGCACGTCGTTGCGCCAAGGTGCCGCTGTGTCCGCGATGATCGCCGGCCTGTTCGCCGTGCCGGTGTCCGCACAGGAAGTCCCGCAGGCAGGGCAGACCGTTCCGGTCGCCCCGGCCGCCGAAGAGGGTGACTCGCAGGACATCGTCGTCACCGGATCGATCCTGCGCGGTGCCGACAGCGGCATTTCGCCGGTCACGACCATCACGGCCGAGAACCTCGACGCGCGCGGCATCAATACGGTGCAGGACGCGATCCAGCTGCTGTCGTCCAACAACGGGCCGGCGCTGACCAACTCGTTCACCGCGAACGGCGCGTTTGCCGGCGGCGCTTCGGCCGTTTCGCTCCGCGGCCTGTCGACCAGCTCGACGCTGGTATTGTTCGACGGTCTGCGCGCCAGCTATTACCCGCTGGCGGACGACGGTTCGCGCAACTTCGTCGATCTGAACACGATCCCGGACGACATCGTCGACCGGATCGAAGTGCTGCGCGACGGCGCATCGTCGAGCTACGGCGCCGACGCGATTGCCGGCGTGGTCAACATCATCACGAAGCGCGCGTTCAACGGCGTGAGCGGCCGTGTCGAGGCCGGCATCTCCGAGGACGGCGTTGCTGCCAACCAGCGTCTCACGCTGACCGCCGGCACCGGCGACCTCGATGAAAAGGGTTACAACGCCTACATCAGCGGCTTCTTCTTCCGCAGCGAAGGCGTCAAGAACCGCGACCTGCCGGGCGTGTTCGCTACCGACGATCAGCGCAGCCTTGGCGAGGGTGCCCCGAACGGCATCCTGAACGGCCAGAACGCAGCCGGCGAACTGAACGGGTTCTCCGTCGGCAGCACCTTCTACGTCCGGCCGGGCACGACCGGGCGGTATCAGATCCTGAACCCCGCGGCAGGCTGCTTCGCCGGTCCGTCGGTGACGCCGACGGCGGCCGATCTGGCCCGGCTTAACGCAAATGGCGGGTTGGTGAATGGCGCGCTGCCGCTGTCCAACGTCTGTCAGGAAGATCTCACCTACAACTATGGTAACGTAACGCCCGACATCGAGCGTTTCGGCGGATCGGCGCGGTTTACCGCGAAGATCGGCGACACGTCGGAAGCCTATCTGGCCGTTAACTTCCAGCAGACGACGTCGAGCTACCAGGGCGCGACGGGCGTCATCCGTGGCAGCGCGCCGACCGGCATCCTGTTCCCGCAGTTCTCGACCGCATCGTCCGCAGCGAACTTCGCACCGGGTTCGGCCCCGCTTACCCTTCCGGTCTATGTTTGCGCCGCGCGTGTAAACTGCTCGGCGACGAACGGCACGCTGAACCCGAACAATCCGTTTGCGGCGGCAGGCCAAACGGCGCAGGTTCTCGGTCGTAACCAGGAACTGGTCTACAACGAAACGCGCAGCCGCGTGTATCGTGCGGCGTTCGGGATTTCCGGCACGTTCCTCAACGATTTCGACTACAACTTCAACGCTACCGCAATGCACACTGATCTGCAGCGCAAGCAGGACGGATATGTCTATATCCAGAACCTGCTGAACGTGATCGCCGACGGTACGTACAATTTCAACAACCCCAGCCAGAATTCGCAGGCGGTGCGCGACTATGTCACGCCGGTGAACATCACCGATGCATCGTCGGATCTGTATCAGGCGCAGTTGACCGTCAGCAAGGAACTGTTCGAACTGCCCGGCGGCCCGTTGCAGGTCGGCGTCGGCGGCTCGATCTTCTACGAAGCGGTCAATGCGCCCAGTGCCAACCCGGACACCAACGGTCCGTCGCAGCGCTACTTCACCATCAACGCCTTCGGCACCGAAGGTAACCGTACCGTCACTTCCGCGTTCGGCGAAATCCAGGCACCGGTACTCGACCAGCTCGACGTCAACCTGTCGGGACGCTATGATCGCTATTCGAGCGGCCAGAGCAACTTCTCGCCAAAGGCAGGCGCACGGTTCACGCCGTTCCGCCAGCTGACGATCCGCGGAACGTGGTCGCGCGGTTTCCGCATTCCGAGCTTCGCCGAAGCGAACGCGCTGCCGACCACCGGCTACGTGTCGCAGTCGATCACGGCGGTTCCGGCCAGCTTCCGTGCGCAATATGGCGCGGCCTGCGCCAACGATGCGACGGCGGCGACCGCCTGCCCGACCTATCTGACGGCTTATTCGATCGGGTCGACCACGCTCGCCTCGCCGGACCTGAAGCCGGAGAAGTCGCGCAGCTTCACTGCGGGTATCCAGGTCACGCCGATTTCGAACTTCACGCTGACGGTCGACTATTTCAACATCAAGAAGACCGGGGCGATCACCTCGCCGTCGAACGCTCCGGCCATCGCGGCCTATTATGCCGGTCAGGCAATCCCGGCAGGCTACAACGTCATTCCCGACGCGCCCGACGTCAACCTGCCAACCGGCCGTCCGCGCATCGGCTTCGTCGAATCGCAGCTCATCAACTCGGATACGATCTTCTCCGAAGGCATCGATTTCGGCGCAAGCGGCCGGGTTGATTTCGGCGCGTTCCAGTGGCGCACGAACCTCAATGCCAGCCTTCTGATCGAGCTGAGCACGACGTTCCCGGACGGCAGCAAGGAAACCTATGTCGACACGCTCGGCAACTTCAACTTGACCGCAGGCAACGGCACGTTCCGGTGGCGCGGCAACTGGAGCAACACGTTCGCGTTCGACAAGGTCGACGTGACCGGGACCGTGAACTACGTGTCGGGTTACGATCTGTCGGCACAGGACCAGGGCGACGACTATAGCGATTGCGGTCAGAACCCGGGCTATGTCGATTGCCGGGTAAAGAGCTACCTGACCGCCGATCTGAACGTCAGCTTCAACGTGAACGACCGGGTCAGCGTCTATGTCAACGCATTGAACCTGTTCGATCGCCTGCCTCCGATCGATCCGGTCACCTACGGTGCGCATCTGTACAACGCGGTGCAGGGCGGCAACGGTATCTTCGGCCGCAGCTTCCGCGCAGGCGCGAAGTTCGGCTTCTAGTCCTAGCCAGCGCAGTATGATTGGGCCGCTTCCTCACGGGGAAGCGGCCCTTTTTTTGTGATTTAGCTTCCAAGGACAGGCCTTGGGTACGCAGTTGCCGTTGGTATGGGATCCAGCATCGATCGCTGCAGCCGGCATGGTATCCCGCGATTTTCGGAACAGGATGGACCGCGTACTAAACCCCGGTGGGAACGGTCCAAATCAATACGCATGTAGTCAAAAATATGCTCGATATTTAGGCATTCCAAGAGAAAATGCTTAAAATTGGGGCAGATTCCCCCAAAAACTGTCGTAGTTTTACAACAAGGTTTCATATTCATGGACTTTTGACGAACGCCGGTTGCCCTCGGACTTCGGCTCTAGTTAGGCTTGCCGTCAGAAAGTCCGCTTGTGGCTTCAGCCAAATGAGGGTCGTGCATGAAAACCGAGTTCCGTAACCTGCTTCTGACGTCTACGTTGCTGATGGGCGTCGCTTCGCCCGCATTCGCGCAGGTCGCACCGACTCCTGAAGTCGAGGGCGCGTCCGAGGAAGGCAGCGAAGAGATTCTGGTTACGGGTTCGCGCATTGCGCGAGTGGAAATCGACTCCCCGGTTCCGGTCACCACGATCACCAGCACACAGTTGTTGCAGGATGCAGCGGCCAACGTTTCGGATATTCTGAACGAGTTGCCGCAGGTTGCGATCGGCTCGACCCGGACCAACACGAACTTCCTGACGTCGGGCACTGGTGTTTCTACCGTGAACCTGCGCGGTCTCGGATCGAACCGCACGCTGGTGCTGGTCAACGGTCGCCGGTTCGTCGGTGGCTTCGGCGGCGACACGGCCGTCGACATCAATAACATCCCGGTCGACCTGCTCGACCGCGTTGACAACATTACCGGTGGATCGTCGGCGGTATATGGTTCGGATGCAGTCGCGGGCGTCGTGAACTTCATAATGAAGACCAGCTTCGAAGGGCTTCAGGTCCGTGCGCAGGCTGGAACCACCGAACGTGGCGACAATGGCCGTTATCTGGTCAGCGTCACCGGCGGTACCAAATGGGGTGCGGATGATCGCGGCAACGCGATGGTCAACTTCTCGTACGACCGCGACGAGGGGCTGCTGTCGGCCGACCGCGCTATTTCGGCACAGGATTGCGCCGGATTGATCTGCGGACCGGGCGCCTACAGCTCGTTCGCACCGCAGGGCCAGTTCCAGCTGACCGGTGTGCCGACCAGCGCTACCGACTCTGGCATCAAGGCGGTCTTGCCGGGTAACAATTCGAACTTCTCGTACCGTCCGGACGGTTCGCTGGCGTTGTTGCCGGGCTACCAGACCGGAATCTACGGCTTCAACCGCAACGGCGTCCGCCGTATCGCCGTGCCGCTGGAACGGTATCTCGCCAACGGTATCTTCAACTACGAGATCAACGACTCGATCCAGGCCTATGCGGAAGTGACTTACGCCCGCACCAGCTCGAACGCGTCGCTTGAAGCGTTCGCATTGCAGACCGCCGACCTGGGCGACGGCATTCCGATCACCAACGCTTTCATCCCGACGTCGATCGCCGCCGCGATCGCCGCCGCCAATTCGGACGGCATCACCACCAACGACGTGACGGGCATCGGTTTCCGCCGCCGGCAGAACGAGGTGTTCGACCGCAGCAACCGTGCAGAGCGCAATACGTGGCGCGCCGTCGCCGGCCTGCGCGGCGATCTGGGGGCTAATTTCGACTTCGACCTCAGCTATGTCTACGGTCATCTGAACGACTTCAACGCCAGCCAGGATATCGATACCGCGCGCTATCGCCAGTCGCTTGACTCGATCCGCGTCGGCACGGGCAATGTCGTCGGCACCGATATCGTCTGCCGCGACGTAGCGGCACGCGCGGCCGGCTGCGTCCCGATCAACCTGTTCGGGCTGGGCACCGCCGATCCGCGCGCATCCGCCTATGTCCAGGCGGTCGTTCCCAAGTCGGAGGAAATCACGAACGAACAGCATGTCGTGACCGCAGTGGTGACGAATTCCTCGCTGTTCGATCTGGGGGCTGGCGGCGTCGGCATCTCGGCGGGTGTCGAATACCGGTATGAGTCGGTCTTCGACGATCTCGACATCCTGACCAACACCGGCGGCAATTCGGGCAATCAGATCCCCGATCTTACCGGCTCGCAGGATGTCAAGGAAGTGTTCGGCGAAGTGAACGTGCCACTGCTGGCCGATCGCCCGTTCTTCGAGTATCTCGGCGTCAACGGCGCGGTCCGCTACTCGGACTATTCGACCGTCGGCAGCGTGTTCAGCTGGAACGCGGGTGCGGAGTGGGAGCCGGTAAAGGGCCTGCGCTTCCGCGGTCGCTATGCCGTCGCCAACCGTGCACCGAACAATAGCGAGCTGTTCAGCGCACCGTCGGAAACCTTCGCGGCAGTGACCGATCCATGCGACGGCATCACGCGTACCTCGACCGGTGCTGCCGATGCGGCTTGCCGCGCCGTGCCCGGCATCGCAGCGTTCTTCGCCGCCAATCCCGGCGGCACGTTCGCCTACACGCTGGCCGACACGCAGAATGTGAACGGCTTCGTTGGCGGTAACGATGCGCTGAACGAGGAAAAGGCGAAGACGATCACCGCCGGTTTCGTCTTCACGCCGACGTTCCTGCCAGGGTTCCAGCTCACCGCCGACTATTTCGACATCAAGATCGATGGTGCGATCGACACGCTCGACCGTAGCGATACGATCGAAAAATGTCTGCTGACCGGCGATGCCGTGTTCTGCAACAACGTGATCCGTTCCGCCGCGACCGGCATTCTCCAGACCGTCAATGCGCAGCTCATCAACATCGCCGCGTACAAGGTGCGCGGGATCGACGTGACGATGCGCTACGGGCGGACCCTGGGCATCGCCACCGACGATCGTCTGACCGTGACCGCCAACTATACCTATCTGCTCGACAACAAGCGGCAGGACGATCCTGCCACGCCCGAGGAGGAGGATGCTGGCGGTTTCGGTCGTGGCGCCACGCTGCGTAGCGCCTATTCGACGCACAATCTGAACGCCCGTGCGACCTATACGGTCGAAGGGACCAGTCTGAGCTGGCAGACCAACTTCCTGAGCGGCGGTGATTTCATCCGCAACGGGTTCATCAGTAACGATCCTGCCATTCAGGCGCTGAACAGCGTCGACGATTACTGGCTGCATAACGTTCAGGTCAGCCAGGAAGTGGCGAAGAACTTCACCTTCTTCTTCAACGTTGACAATCTATTCGATACGCAGCCGCAATATCTGCCCGGCACGCCGTACGGCACGCCGACCGGTCTCGAAACGTCGGCCGATTTCGACCTGTTCGGTCGCCGCTTCACGGCGGGTGCGCGTTTCCGCTTCTGAGCGCTTCGATCGGACGGTCATCGGGGGGGGGAGTGGGACGGTCGTCCCGCTCCCCCTTTGCGTTTCACGCCACGCGCAACACCAACCGCCCGTCGCCCTCATCCACCGACACTGTCGATCCGTCCTTGACCTGTCCGCGCAGGATCAGGTCGGCCAGCGGGTCCTGCAGATAGCGCTGCACGGCGCGTTTCAGCGGGCGGGCGCCGTAGACCGGGTCGTAGCCGACACGGCCCAGCCACGTCCGGGCCGCGTCGCTCAGTTCGATCTTCACCTTGCGATCCGCCAGCAGCCGGCGGACGCGCCCGATCTGGATGTCGACGATCGGGGCCATGTGATCCGCCGCCAGCCGGTGGAACAGGATGATCTCGTCCAGCCGGTTCAGGAATTCCGGCCGGAAATGGGCACGCACTACGTCCATCACCTGCGGCTCGACCGCTTCTGCCGGCTGTCCGTCGGCAAGGTTGGTCAGATAGGCGGAGCCGAGGTTCGACGTCAGGATCACGATCGTGTTCGAAAAATCGACCGTGCGACCCTGTCCGTCGGTCAGGCGGCCGTCGTCCAGCACCTGCAACAGGATGTTGAACACGTCCGAATGCGCCTTCTCCACCTCGTCGAACAGGATCACCTGATACGGCCGGCGTCGGACGGCTTCGGTCAGCACGCCGCCTTCCTCATAGCCGACATAGCCCGGGGGCGCACCGATCAGCCGGGCGACGGCGTGCTTTTCCATGAACTCGCTCATGTCGATCCGCACCATCGCATTGGGATCGTCGAACAGGAATTCGGCCAGCGACTTGGTCAGCTCGGTCTTGCCGACGCCGGTCGGCCCAAGGAACAGGAACGACCCCAGCGGCCGGTTCGGGTCCTGCAACCCCGCGCGGCTGCGACGCACGGCGGTGGCGACGGCCCGGACCGCTTCCGCCTGTCCGATCACGCGCTTGCCCAGCGCCTCTTCCATCTGGAGCAGCTTTTCGCGCTCGCCCTCCAGCATCCGGTCGACCGGAATCCCGGTCCACCGGCTGACTACGCCCGCGATATCGTCGCCGGTCACTTCCTCGCGCAGCATCGCGCCGGTCGATGCGCCCTGCGCCGCCGCCAGCTGCTTTTCGAGCGTCGGCAGCGTGCCATAGGTCAGCTCGGACATCTTCGCGAGGTCGCCCGAACGCTGTGCCTGTTCCAGCGCCATGCGCGCCGCGTCGATCTGTTCCTTCAGCTTTGCCTCTGACGCGATCTTGTCGCGTTCCGCGTGCCAGCGGCTCGACAACTCGCCCAATTGCTGTTCGGCATTGGCCAGTTCGCCTTCGATCGTTTCCAGCCGGTCGGCGCTCGCGGCATCGCTTTCGCGGCGAAGCGCCTCGCGCTCGATCTTCATGCGCAGGATGCGGCGGTCGAGGCTCTCGATCTCCTCGGGCTTGCTCTCCACCTCCATGCGCAACCGGCTGGCGGCCTCGTCCATCAGGTCGATCGCCTTGTCGGGCAGGAACCGGTCGGTGATATACCGGTTCGACAGCGTCGCCGCCGACACCAATGCACCGTCGGTGATCCGAACGCCGTGATGCAGTTCGTATTTTTCCTTCAGGCCGCGCAGTATGCTGATCGTATCCTCGACGGTCGGTTCGCCGACGAACACTGGCTGGAACCGCCGCTGGAGCGCGGGGTCCTTTTCGACATGCTTGCGATATTCGTCGAGCGTCGTGGCGCCAATGCAGTGGAGTTCGCCGCGCGCCAGCGCGGGCTTGAGCAGGTTGCCGGCGTCCATCGCGCCTTCGGATTTTCCCGCGCCGATCAACGTGTGCATCTCGTCGATGAACAGGATGATCTGGCCATCGGCACCCTTCACCTCGTCCAGCACGCCCTTCAACCGTTCCTCGAACTCGCCGCGATATTTCGCGCCCGCGATCAACGATCCCATGTCGAGCGACATGAGCGCGCGGTCCTTCAACCCGTCGGGAACGTCGCCATTGGCGATGCGCAGCGCCAGCCCCTCGGCGATCGCGGTCTTGCCGACGCCGGGTTCGCCGATCAGGACGGGATTGTTCTTGGTGCGCCGCGCGAGGATCTGGATCGTGCGGCGGATTTCCTCGTCGCGCCCGATCACGGGGTCCAGCTTGCCGTCGCGCGCGGCGGCGGTCAGGTCGCGCGCGAACTTGCGCAACGCGTCATACCGGTCCTCCGCGCCGGCGGTATCGGCATTGCGCCCGCCGCGCAGCGTCTCGATCGCGGCGTTCAGTCCCTGTGCGGTGACACCGGCGGCGGCCAGCGCCTTGCCCGAAGCCCCGTTCGACAGGGTCAGCGCCAGCAGCATGCGCTCGACGGTGACATAGCTGTCGCCCGCCTTCGTCGCGATCTGTTCGGCTTGGTCGAGCAAGCGCACGGCATCGTTGTCGAGACCCGGTGCCGATTGCGCGCCCGATCCCGATACGCTCGGCAGTTTTGCCAGCGCGGCATCGGCTTCCGCATTCGCGCGGCGCGGATCGCCGCCGGCGGCGGTAATCAGGCCCGACGCCATCCCCTGATCGTCGTCGAGCAACGCTTTTAGGATATGGTCGGGGGTGATCCGCTGATGGCTGTTACGGATCGCCACGGTCTGCGCGGCCTGCAGGAAACCTTTGGCGCGGTCGGTGAATTTATCGAGGTTCATTCGTGTCCCCTATACTGTTGTCCGCGATATGGTGTGGTATTACGGCAACACAAGAGCGACGCTTGCGCGGAGCCAAGGTAACGGTTTAAGGGTTGCGCAATCGATTTGATCCGGCAACGACCGGGCACAGGAGAGTTGAATATGATGCTCGATTTCGGGCTGGGCGAGATGGCCGATACCATCCGCGACACCACGCAGCGCTTCGCCGCCGATCGGATCGCGCCGATCGCCGCCGCGATCGATGCGGAAGACCGTTTCCCCGTCGAGCTATGGCCTGAAATGGGTGCGCTGGGACTGCATGGCATTACCGTGGCGGAGGCGGACGGCGGTCTGGGCCTCGGCTATCTCGACCATGTCGTGGCGTGTGAGGAAGTGGCGCGGGCGTCCGCGTCGGTCGGCCTGTCCTACGGCGCGCATTCCAACCTGTGCATCAACCAGATCGCACGGTGGGGCAATGCGGAGCAGAAGGCGAAGTATCTGCCACCGCTGATCGCTGGCGAACATGTCGGCGCGCTGGCCATGTCCGAAGTTGCCGCTGGATCGGACGTGGTATCGATGGGGCTGCGCGCCGATCCGGTCGCGGGCGGATACCGGCTGAACGGCACGAAATTCTGGATCACCAACGCACCCTATGCCGCGACGCTGGTCGTCTATGCAAAGACCGACGCGACGGCCGGATCGCGCGGGATCACCGCCTTCCTCGTCGAAAAGGACTTCGCCGGTTTTTCGATCGGGCAGAAGATCGACAAGATGGGCATGCGCGGATCGCCGACCGCCGAACTGGTGTTCGATGATTGTTTCGTGCCCACCGAAAACGTCATGGGGCCGCTGAACGGCGGGGTCCGTGTGTTGATGAGCGGGCTGGATTACGAACGGGTCGTGCTGTCGGGCATTCAGCTTGGCATCATGCAGGCGTGCCTCGACACGGTATTGCCGTATGTGCGCGAACGTCGCCAGTTCGGCCGGCCGATCGGCGCGTTCCAGCTGATGCAGGGCAAGGTCGCCGACATGAGCGTCGCGCTCAATTCGGCCCGCGCCTATGTCTATGCGGTCGCACGGGCGTGCGACACCGGCCGCACGACCCGGCACGACGCGGCGGGCGCGATCCTGCTGGCGTCGGAAAGCGCCGTGCGCGTGGCGAACGATGCCGTGCAGGCGCTGGGCGGGGCGGGCTATACGAAGGACTGGCCGGTCGAACGCTATTACCGCGATGCCAAGCTGCTCGATATCGGCGCGGGCACCAACGAAGTCCGGCGGATGCTGATCGGCCGCGAACTCATCGGCGGCGAGGCACCGGGGGCACAGTGACGATCCTGCCGACCCTGATCGATCGCGGCACCGCCGCCTTCGCCGCCAATGCCGCGCACAACGACGCGCTGGTCGCCGAACTCCATGCGAAGGTCGCCGTGACCGCGCGCGGCGGATCGGATGCCAGCCGCGATCGCCATGTCGCGCGCGGCAAGTTGCTGCCGCGTGACCGCATCCACCGGCTGCTCGATCCCGGTTCGCCGTTTCTCGAAATCGGGGCGCTGGCGGCGGGCGGCATGTACGACGATGCCGCACCGGCGGCGGGCGTCATCGCCGGGATCGGGCGGGTGCATGGCCGGGAAGTCATGGTCGTCGCCAATGATCCCACGGTAAAGGGCGGCGCGTACTTCCCGATGACCGTCAAGAAACACCTGCGCGCACAGGAAATCGCGACCGAAAATCATCTGCCGTGCGTCTATCTCGTCGACAGCGGCGGAGCCAACCTGCCGCATCAGGCGGAGGTGTTTCCCGACCGCGACCATTTCGGCCGCATCTTTTTCAACCAGGCGCAACTGTCGGCGAAGGGCATCGCGCAGATCGCATGCGTCATGGGCAGTTGCACCGCCGGCGGCGCCTATGTCCCCGCCATGTCCGATGAAACCGTGATCGTGCGGGGGCAGGGGACGATCTTCCTTGCTGGACCGCCGCTGGTCAAGGCCGCGACGGGTGAGGTCATCTCTGCCGAGGAACTGGGCGGGGCCGATACCCATGGCCGCAAATCCGGCGTGGTCGATCATGTCGCCGACGACGATGAACACGCGTTGCTGATCGTGCGCGATATCGTCGCCACGCTGCCGCCGCCGCGCCGCGCCGATATCGGCATCGCCGATCCGCGCCCGCCGCGCCACGACCCTGCCGATCTGGCAGGGATCGTGCCGGTCGACGTCCGCGCACCCTATGACGTGCGCGAAGTGATCGCGCGGATCGTCGACGGATCGGAACTGCACGAATTCAAGCCGCTCTACGGCACGACCCTCGTCTGCGGGTTTGCCCGCATTTGGGGCATGCCGGTCGCGATCCTCGCCAATAACGGTGTGCTGTTCTCCGAAAGCGCGCAGAAGGGCGCGCACTTCATCGAACTGGCATGTCAGCGCCGCGTCCCGCTGCTGTTCCTCCAGAATATCTCCGGCTTCATGGTCGGCGGTAAGTATGAGGCGGAAGGCATTGCAAAACATGGCGCAAAGCTGGTGATGGCGGTCGCGACGGCGCAGGTGCCGAAGCTGACATTGCTGATCGGCGGCAGCTTTGGCGCGGGCAATTACGGCATGTGCGGTCGTGGCTATTCGCCCCGTTTTCTGTTCACATGGCCGAACAGCCGGATCGGGGTCATGGGCGGTGAACAGGCGGCCAGCGTGCTTGCCACCGTGCATCGCGACGCCGAACGCTGGACGCCGGAGGAAGCGGAAGCGTTCAAGGCCCCGGTCCGCGCGAAGTACGAGGCGGAGGGCAATCCCTATTACGCGACCGCGCGGCTGTGGGATGATGGCATCATCGAACCGGCGCAGACCCGCGACGTGCTGGGCCTCGCGCTGTCGGTCACGTTGAACGCGCCGATCCCCGATCGGGCGCAGTTCGGCGTATTTCGGATGTAGTCATATCGTTTGGCCCCGCATCCCCACCGGGACGGGCCGCACCATTCGGACAGGACCCTGCATGACCCGCGACCGCCTTTACCTTCTGCCCGCGACCTTCGCCGATCCGGCGCTGCCCGGTCGCGACTTTTATTGTCGTGACTGCATCACGATCGACGGGTTGCTGGCGCTGTTCCCCGAACGCGCGGCTGGGCTGGACGTGATCCGCATCGATTATCCCCGTCCGCGTACGGCGGTGATCGATGCGATCGGTGCGGAGAACCAGAATCTGCCGGTGCTGCTGCTGGGGGACGACGCCGATCCCACACTGGCGGACGGAACGCATGGCGGGCAGTATTTCGTCAGCGATCTGAAGCGCTTGCTGTACGCGCTTCACATCCGGCACGACTTCCCGGAGGCGCATCCATGATGCCGCTTTCCTACAGCATCCTCGCCATGGCATCTCCCGGTCGCGCGCTGCGGCTCGACGATCGCGGGGCTGCGGACGCGCAGTGGCGCACGGGTGTGACTCTCGTGACCTTTGGACTTCCCGCATGATCGAATCGCTGCTCATCGCCAACCGGGGCGAAATCGCGCGCCGCATCATCCGCACCGCGCGCGCGCTGGGTGTTCGGACGATCGCCGTCCATTCGGACGTGGATGCCGGACTGCCCTTCGTGCGGGAAGCGGATCAGGCCGTGTGTATCGGCCCCGCGCCCGCACGCGACAGCTATCTGGTCGCCGACCGTATCCTCGCGGCGGCGCACGCGACCGGCGCAGCCGCGATCCATCCCGGCTATGGCTTCCTGTCCGAAAATGCCGGGTTCGCCGAAGCGGTCGCCGCCGCCGGGCTCGTCTGGGTCGGTGCGCCGCCCGCCGCGATCCGCGCGATGGGGCTGAAGGACGCGGCGAAGGCGCGGATGATCGCTGCAGGCGTGCCGGTGACCCCCGGCTATCTGGGTGAGAACCAGTCGCCCGAACGGCTGCGCGCGGAAGCCGATGCGATCGGCTATCCGGTGCTCATCAAGGCGGTGGCGGGCGGTGGCGGGAAGGGGATGCGGCGCGTCGATGCCGGCGACGCCTTTGCCGACGCGCTGGGCAGTTGCCGGCGGGAAGCGGCGGCGGCGTTCGGCGACGACCGGGTGCTGATCGAAAAATACATCCTGTCGCCCCGCCATATCGAAGTGCAGGTGTTCGGCGATACGCACGGGTCGGTCGTCCACCTGTTCGAACGCGACTGTTCGTTGCAACGCCGCCATCAGAAGGTGATCGAGGAAGCACCTGCCCCCGGCATGGATGCCGCGACCCGCGCCTTCGTCTGCGACGCGGCGGTCCGCGCGGCGCATGCGGTCGGCTATGTCGGGGCGGGAACGATCGAATTCATCGCCGACGGGTCGGACGGCCTTCGCCCCGACCGTATCTGGTTCATGGAAATGAACACGCGGTTGCAGGTCGAACACCCGGTGACCGAAGCGATCACCGGCACCGATCTGGTCGAATGGCAGTTGCGCGTCGCGTCGGGCGAACCGTTGCCGTTGCGGCAGGACCAGTTGTCGATCACCGGCTGGGCGATGGAAGCGCGGCTCTATGCGGAAAATCCCGCGACCGGCTTCCTGCCGTCCACCGGGCCGCTGACGCATCTGCGCCTGCCGACCGATATCCGCGTCGACGCCGGGGTCGGCGAGGGCGACGAGGTCACGCCGCATTACGATCCGATGATCGCCAAGCTGATCGTCCATCGTCCAACCCGCGACGCGGCGGCGGGTGCGCTGGCGCAGGCGGCATCGTCGGTGGAGGTCTGGCCGGTCCGCACCAACGCCGCCTTCCTTGCCGCCTGTGCCGGGCATCCCGATTTCAGGGCGGCGCGGATCGATACCGGCTTCATCGAACGGCATCTGGACGTCCTCGTTCCCGAACCGCAGCCGTCGGAAGCGGTGATCGCAGCGGCGGCGGCGGCGCTGGTCCCGACCGACCCGGCCGGCGGGCCATGGGGTGCGCTTACCGGCTTCCGCACCAACGCCACCGCCGACCTGCGCGTGGCGGTCGCGATCGGCGGGAAGACCCACGTCGCCGTCGCCGAAGCCGGACCGCCGCCGGTCGCGATCGGCGAGGACCGCGTGATCTTCGCCGATGGCGAGGGCTGGGCCTTCGCCCCGCCGGTCGCGGGCGGCGGAGGCGGGGCGGCCGCGTCGGACGGCGCGATCCTGTCGCCGATGCCGGGCCGCGTCATCGCGGTCGATATCGCCATGGGCGACGTCGTGACTGCCGGTCAGCGTCTGCTGGTGCTGGAAGCGATGAAGATGGAACAGGCGCTGCTCGCCCCGTTCGACGGGACCGTGGAGGCGCTGACCATCGCCACGGGAGATCAGGTGGCCGAAGGCGTCGTCCTCGCCCGTATCGCAAAGGACGCCGCATGACCGGACGCTATTACGACGAATGGCAGATCGGCGACCGGATCGACCATCCGATCCGCCGGACGGTGACCGAAACCGACAATCTGCTGTTCTCGACCATGACGCATAACCCGCAGCCGCTGCACATCGATGCGGAGGCAGCGCGCGCGTCCGAATTCGGCCAGATTCTCGTCAACGGCACCTTCACCTTCGCGTTGATGGTCGGGCTGTCGGTCGGCGAAACGACGCTCGGCACGCTCGTCGCCAATCTCGGCTACGACAAGCTGCTCAGCCCGAAGCCGGTGTTCATCGGCGACACGTTGCGCGCCGAAACCGCGGTCGTGGCGCTGAAGGACA
This sequence comes from Sphingomonas sp. CFBP 13720, assembly GCF_014842075.1. Classification (GTDB taxonomy): domain Bacteria; phylum Pseudomonadota; class Alphaproteobacteria; order Sphingomonadales; family Sphingomonadaceae; genus Sphingomonas. The sequence continues at coordinate 676,219 of NZ_JACYVA010000001.1, read as the reverse complement.
GCCGATCGCGCCCCGATGCCGGCATCGTGACGTTCGAACACGGCATGCGCAACCAGCGCGACGAACTGGTCTGCACCTGCCTGCGCACCGCGTTGCTGAAGCGTCGGCCATGAGGCTGCGGTCGCTGCTGTTCGTCCCCGGCGACCGGCCGGAACGCTTTGGAAAGGCGGCGGCCAGCGGTGCCGACGCCGTGATCCTCGATCTGGAGGACGCCGTCACCGCCGATGCGAAGCCGGCCGCGCGGGCGGCGGTGCGCGACTGGCTGGGCACCCCGGCTGGGGTCGCGCGCTTCGTACGGATCAATCCGATCGAAACACCGTTCGTCGCCGACGATCTTGATGCACTGGTGGGCGTGCTGCCCGATGCGATCATGGTGCCGAAGGCGGAGGGGGCGGCGACGATCACCCTCCTCGACGCGATGCTGCACGAACGCGGACTGGCAAACGTAAAGCTGCTGCCGATCGCCACTGAAACCCCGGCGGCGATGTTTCAGCTCGGCAGCTATGCCGCCGTCGCCGACCGGCTGACCGGCCTGACATGGGGGGCGGAAGATTTGCCTGCCGCGATCGGGGCCGCGACCTCGCGTAACGACGACGGCAGCTATACCGCGCCCTACGAACTCGCCCGATCGCTGACGCTGTTCGGCGCGGGCGCGGCGGGGGTGGCGGCGATCGATACCGTCTTTCCGGCGCTGAACGATGCCGCGGGGCTTGCCGCCTATGCCGCGCGCGCGGCGCGGGACGGGTTCACCGGCATGATGGCGCTGCATCCGTCACAGGTCGCACCGATCAACGCTGCCTTCACGCCCGATGCGGATGCGGTCGAACGGGCCCGCGCGATCGTCGCCGCCTTCGCCGCCAATCCGGGGGCGGGGGCGCTGCGGGTCGACGGACGCATGGTCGACGCACCGCACCTCAAACAGGCGCGGCGCATCCTGTCATTCGGCGGGTAGCGCGGGCGGCGGCGCGGCCAGCTTGCGCAGCGCCACCGCGCGTTCGCGCTCGACGGCGGCGCGGTCGACGCCCAGCCGCTTGTTGACCGCCATGTAATGCAGCGCGGCGCGATAATCCTCTTCGGCCATCAGCCGCATCGGCACCAGATCGGCGGCTTCCTCCAGCGCGGCGGGCGTTGGCGTCGGCGTCGCCTTGGGCAGCCCGGCATGCGCCTGCGACGCGATGTCGTACCAATGCGCCGCCGCGCGTGAAAAGGCGGGCAGCGCGGCGGCGGGCGCGTCATACCGTTCGACCGTTGCGGCATGGCGCACCAGCTCGGCTTCGATCGGGATCAGCGCCCGTTCGACCAGCAGCATGCGCAGCATCGCCGCGTCGCGCTCGAACCGGCTCCATGCCGCCTGGTTGAAGCCGTGCTGGCTGTGCTGCAACGCCAGCGCGCGCAACACCTCCGTCCGGCCCGGCCGCTGCCACAGCCACGCCAGCCCCTGCAGCGCGAACCAGCTCCACACGACCAGCGCGAATGCCGCCAGCGTCAGCAACACGATGCGCCATACCGGCTGCCCGTCCATCGCCGCAGCCGATCCGGCGATCGCCGCCGCGACGGTCGCCAGCGCGACCGCGATCCGCGGGTCGCGATACCATCCGTCGCGCATCATCTCGTCCTTCCCGATGGTTGGTCCCGCCGCCTGCCGGCATGATCGGGGGCGCGTGGTATCGCACGGCGCGTACCTGTCGCCAATCGTCTTGCGTACGTCACGTCGTTCATGCCGCGCGCCGCAACCGGTCGCGGCCGTCGGCCTTGGCACGATATAGCGCAAGGTCGGCGGCGTGCATCGCGGCTGCCGATCCCGACGCCGGGTCGATCGCCGCGATACCCGCGCTGACGGTCAGTTCGACCGTCCGGTCGCCCGCGCACAGTTGCGTTTCGGACAGCGTCGCGCGGATGCGTTCGCAGATGACGATCGCCTGTTCGATATCCGCGCCGGGCAGCAGGATGCCGAATTCCTCCCCGCCCAGCCGCGCGACCAGATCGTCGTCGCGCACCGCTCCGGTCGCAATCCGGCTGAACACGCGCAATGCCTTGTCGCCGATCTGATGGCCGTGCCGGTCGTTGACCCGTTTGAAATGGTCGAGGTCGAACAGCGCCACGCACCCCGCGAACCCGCCGGACGATGCGCCTTCGATCATCGCGTCCAGCGCCGAATCGAACGCGCGCCGGTTGGCAAGCCCCGTCAGCGAATCGGTCGCGGCGGCGCGTTCCAGCTTCGCTTCCAGCATTTTGCGGTGGGACACGTCCCGGACGACCGCCACGATGCCCGTCACATCGTCCCCGTCCATCACCGCGCGTGCATGCGCCTCCAGCCAGCGCAGCTTGCCACCCGCGTTGCGCGCGCGATGTTCGACGATCTGCGTACCCCGCGGATCGGTCAGCATGTCGCGATGCGCCTGTAGCACCAGATCACGATCGGTGTCGGTCGCCAGTCGCAAGGCCTTGGTCCCGATGAGGGCCGATGGGGCATAGCCCAGCAACTGCCGCACCGATGGCGAGATATAGGCAATGCGTCCGGCCGGATCGAGACGCAGCACGATGTCGGTCGAATTGTCCGCCAGCAGCCGATACGTCGCCTCGCTGTCGCGCAGCCGGCCGTAGATGGTGCGGCGACGGTCCAGATCGGCCGCGACGGGAAACGCGGTCAGCGCGGCGGACGCCAGATATAGTTCGAACAACTGGATCGGTACGTCGCCGGTGCTCAACGCCATCATCGCCGGTCCCGATCCGTTCAGCGTGGCATGGCCGCCGATCACCGCGATGATCAAGATGGTCGCCGCCGCTCCGACATGACCGGCGCGGAACGTGGTCAGGATCATCGGCAGGATCGGCAGGAACAGGAGCGGAAGATTATCCTGCGCAAAGACGCCGATCGTCATGCCGGCCGTCGCCGCCAGCAGCAGGGCGAATTCGACGATCTGCCGGCGCGAAGCACGCGCTGCCCAGCGCCGCGCCCCGCCCGATACGATCAGCGACAATACCGGCGTGAACGCCAGCGCGCTGAGCGCATGGCTGATATACCAGTGCAGCCACAGATTGCCGCCCGGCACGCCGGGCAACCAGACCGCAGCGGTCGCCGCGATCGTCGCGCCCATGGCGGGGCCGACAATCCCGACCGCCAGCACGAACCACCCCAGCCGAACGAAGGAATCGAGCGCGACCTTTCGCCCGCCGAACCGGTCGAACAGCACCACGGCGACATATGCTTCGGCGATGTTGGCGACGGCCATCGGCACGGCGGCGGCAATACCATGGCCGAACAGCCACGTTGCCGCGATGCTGCCGATCGCGCTGCATGCCATGATGAAGGGCCGTTGCGTCCGGTCACGGATCGTCAACAGCGCGACCAGCCATCCGGTGGCGGGCCACGGCCCTGCCGGTACGTGATCTGGTTGCGTCAGGATGGATAGCATCGCGATCGCGAAATACGCCAGACCGGCGACGGTGCCGATCATAAAACGGGTATTGCGCATATTCGCCATGGCCGGACTATAGCGTCATCGGGTTAATCGGCGGTTGCGTCCCGCCCGGCAATCATGTCGTCACATCGTGTTTATCGCGCTTGCGATGCCCGAACAGCATCTTGCGTTCAAGATGACCCCGCAACGCGGCATAATAGGCTTCAAGAAACGCCAGATCCGCTTCATCGTCACCGCGGCCGATCTTGCGACGGATCGCCGTGGCGACTGCATACATGTCCGCGCGATCGTTGCGGCGTAGCACGTCTTCGAGCCGTTGCAATTCGAATGCACCATAGGCGTCGAGTTCGGCCGGCGTGAACGGTGCGATCCGGCGCTGCTGGTTCGCATGCGCCGTCTGGATCAACAGGTCGTCGCCCAGCTTGCGGACGGCGCGTTCGACCACCCACGTGCCGGCCATCAGATCGCCCGCGCGCATCCGGTCGCGATTGAACAGCGGCAGGAACAGGAACAGCGCCGCCCATCCGAAGCCGAGGATCGCGGTCCAGCGCGACACCATCCCCTCCGCCGTAGCAAAGGCGAGGAACATCAGCGGCAGGACGATCTCGACCTCGCGCATCAGGTTGCGAGCCAGCACCGCCGACCCGGTCAGCCGCCCGCCGTCGCGCGACACGACGCGCAGCTTCAGCAGGCGCTTGCCCGGTGTGGCCGCGCGCCGCCCCGCCTCGAACAGCACGAAATAGAAGTTGCGCAGGACAAACGCGCCCAGCAGCCAGACGATCGCGTACAGCGACTCTCCGCCCGTCGGCCCGCCGATCGCGGCGAAGAAGATCAGCAACGTGGCGCCGATCAGCACCGCCAGCATGATGATCGCATCGATCAGGAACGCCGCCGCGCGCGCACCGCCCGATCCCAGCCGCAGGCGCAGCGTCACGCCTTCGGGCGTGACCAGATCGCGCTCCAGCGTGCGGGGCGTCCGTGCGACCCGGGCCGGTCGCGGTTTGCGGCGCAGCATCGCCATTCAGCCCTCCGCCTCGCTATCCACGATGGCGACCCCCCAGCGTGAAATAGACGATCCACAGCGTCAGCATCGCCCCGCCGATCGCCAGCCGTGCCGTATCGTCCCGGACCAGTTGCCGTGCGAATCCTTCCAGCAGGCCCGCGATCAACAGCATCAGGATGACGCCGATCATCACGATCGCGCCGCGGCGTCCGGCTTCGGCCGCGGCGGCCAGCCGACCGCGCTCGCCCGGAAACGCCACGCTGCGGCCGATATGGATGCCCGCCGCCGATGCGATCGCGATCGCCGACAATTCGGTCGTGCCATGGATCATCAGCCACGCGAAGAAACCCCAGCCCAGCCCGTGGGGGACGAACGCGGCGAACATCGCACCGCCCATCGCGCCGTTCTGGACGGCAAGGATCATCGTCGGGATGCCGAACGCGAACCCCAGCGCGAAGGCGAGGATGCTGACCTGCGAATTATGCGTGAACAGCGCGGTCGCGAAGATTTCCAGTCCGCCCTCGCGTGGTTCGCCGTACAGGCTTTCGCGCAGCGTCGCCGCACTTGCGGACATGTCGCGGCCATTGGCCAGTTCGGGCGACAGCATCGCGGCATACCATGCCGGTTCGGTGCGGACGAGGTGGTATGCGGCGACCGCGCTCAGGATCAGCAATGCGGCGGACAGCAGCAGTTCGGGCCACAGCGCGCGGACCGATCGTGGCCATGTCGTGGTAGAGAAGGCGCGGATCTGCTGCCCCCACGGTTCGCGACAGCCGTACAGCACGAAATAGGCGCGGGTCGACAATGCTTCGAGATAGCCGACCAGGCTGGCGTCGAGCGACGTCGCGCGGGCGACCGACAGCGCCGACAGCGTGGCACGGTACAGCCGGGGCAGGTCGGCCAGATCGTCGTCGGTCAGCTTGCGCGGGGATTTGCTTTCGATCCGGTCGAGCAGCGTTTCGAGCTGTGCCCAGTCGCTTTCGCGTTCGGCGCGGAAATGGCGGGTGGCGAAGGCGATCGTCATCGTGCGCGCTCCCGGTGCGATACATAGCGTTCGACCAGCGTCAGCGGCATCGCGTCGGCGGTCGTCTCGATGACGTCGATGCCCATGCGGCGCAACCGCTCGATCACGATCGCACGGTCGCGCAGCAACGAATGCGCGACGTTGGCGCGGACCAGATCGTCGGCGGTGACCGGCTCGGCATCGCGCAGTTCCTCCAGTTCGCCATCGCGGAACAGCACGAACAGCACCCGGTGGCGCTTGAGCATCCGTCCCGCCGCCGCCAGCATCAACTCGGCGCTGGTCGGATCGGTGAACTCGGTGAACAGCACGACCAGGCTGCGGCGGTCGAGCTTGCTGTCCAGCGTGACCAGCCCCAGCGTATAGTTGGTTTCTTCGGTCCCGTACTCGATGTCGGCGGCGGCATGGTGCAGCCGGGCAAAGCCGCGCGATCCCGTAATGCTGCCGCTGTCGACCTGCGGGCGCGCTGCGAATGAGAATATCCGCACCCGATCCCCCGACCGCAACGCCACAAACCCCGCCAAAAGTGCTGCGGAAACAGCGCGATCGACGCGGGGCATGTCGCCCAACGGGTCACTCATCGACCGCCCGGCATCGATCGCGAACACGATCGTGTTGTCGCGTTCGGTGTGAAACTCGCGGGCCAGTAGCGATGCGTGGCGGGCGGACGCCTTCCAGTCGATCGTGCGGCGTTCCATGCCCGGCTGGAAATCGGTCAGCACCTGAAAATCCTGCCCGTCGCCATTGTCGCGACGCAGGCGTGCTCCGGTGTTCACGCTGTCCAGATACTGGCGCATGCCCTGATCGCGCACCGGGCGGATATCGGGCAGGACGGCGATGGCGCGATCGGCTGCGACGCTGCGCTGCCGCCACGCAAGCCCCAGCGGCCCGGCGTGCCGCTGCCACAAACGACGCAGCCGTGCCTTGCCGCGTCGAACCGCACGATACTCCCCGGGCGCGATCCGTTCGATCGGGCCGTCGATCGCGACGACGCGGTCATCGCCGACGACGCGGAACGTCTCCCCTACATTCAACGTGACCGGCAGTTCGATCTCGGTCGCCGCCGGCCGGCGGGCCAGCGCGCCGTCCGCGACGACCAGCAACGCGATCGCGGCGATCCACACCGGCGCGGCGATCCACCCGGCCGGCGCCAGCACGCCCAGCGCCAGCGCGACCGGCGCGGCAAGCGCGGTCAGCTGGATCGCGCGGGGCGTGGGATAGATCACCGGGGCGCCTCGACCGAATCGATCAACGCGCGGACCACGTCGTCGACGCGACGCCCGTCGATTTCGGCCGAGGGAGACAGGATCAGGCGGTGCCGCAACATTGCGGGGGCCAGCGCCTTCACATCATCCGGGATGACATAGTCGCGCCCGTCGAGCGCCGCGCCGGCCCGTGCCGCCGCCGCCAGTGCCGATGCCGCGCGCGGCGATGCCCCGCTGGACAGATCGCCATGTTCACGCGTCGCACGGACCAGCCGGACGATATAGTCGATCACCTCGTCGACCAGCCGCACCCGGCCGACCGCGTCCAGCGCGGCGGCGATTGCACCGGCGTCGGCTACCTGCGCCACACCCGAATCCTGCGGGGCGGGGCTGCCGGTGCGCGTGCCATATTGCGCGACGATCGCGCGTTCAGCTTCCAGTGTCGGCCACGGGATCGCGATCTTGAACAGGAATCGGTCGAGTTGTGCTTCGGGCAGTGGATACACGCCCTGCTGCTCAATCGGGTTCTGCGTCGCGACGACGGTAAAGCGGTCGGACAGCGTCTCGGTACGCCCGTCGATCGTGATGCGACGTTCCTGCATCGCTTCCAGCAACGCGGCCTGCGTCTTGGGAGGGGTGCGGTTGATCTCGTCGGCCAGCAGCAATTCGCAGAACACCGGCCCGCGGGTCAGCGCGAACTGCGATGTCTGGAAATTGAACAGGTTGGACCCGATGATATCGCCCGGCATCAGATCGGGCGTGAACTGAATACGTCCGAATTGCAGCCCCAGCGTCCGGGCGAAACTTTGCGCAAGCAAGGTCTTGGCGGTGCCCGGTGGTCCTTCGAGCAGCACGTGCCCGGCGGAAAACAGCGCGATGGTCAGCAGGCGGACGGCATCCTGCTGCCCCACCACCGCCTTCGCGATTTCCCGGTCGATCGCCGATCCCAGCGACCGTACCTCATCCAGCGTCATGCGCCCGTTTCCTTTTTCCATGCATGCAGTCGCGTCGCCGCCGCCAGTGCTTCCCCCTCGGTACGGGCGTCGCGCAAGCTGCGGTCGATGTCGGAATAGCCCGGATGGATCGCGTCGAGCCGGTCGATCGCGGCGCCCGCGCCCAACCCCACCCGACGTCCGATCGTCTCCAGCATCGTGTCAGCATAGCGCGCGCCGGCGTTGCGGGTCCGTCCGGCCAGCCGGGTCAGCGATACGATATTGTCGATCAGGGCGCGCTTGCCTGCCGCGAGCGCCCGGTGTTCCCGTACGATCGGGCCGAACCGGTTGGCGGCGGCGATCCCCGCCAGGATCGCGGCCGCGATCAGCGCGAGCGTGACGCCGAGGAACGGCGGCAGGAACAATAGCTTCACCAGATTGCGGTCGCCCGCGCCGAAATGCAGTGAACGGTCGAACGTCGCCGCGCCGCCATGTTCGGGGTCGATCGCCCGCAACATCGCCAGCGCGGCCAACGCGTTGCGTTCGTCCGCCATCGCGCGGTTGTTGACCAGATCGGCATCGGCCAGCACGAACGTATCGCTGCCGTCGATCTGGCCCAGCACCGCCGCGCCGTCCCGTGCGCCGATCAGCGGGGTGATCGCCTTTCCCTTCACCGCCTGTACCGGGCCGACGACCGCGAACGGGCGCAGTCCGGTGAATACGGTGTCCGCCATCGGCCCAGTGTCGCGGACCTGCTCGCCGTGCCATTCGGCATTGGTCGGAATGAACTGCATCACCTTGAACGTGTCGGCCGATCCCGTGCGCTGAACCCGCGCGCCCTGCAACGGCAGTTTCGCGACCTGCCATTTGGGCAGGATGATCAGCGTGGCGTAGCGGGGCGGGGGGCCTTCGCTGTCCTCGCCGTCATCGTCTTCCGCTGCCGCTTCGGCCATCGCGATCCGACGGTCTACGATCGCCTTCACGTCCTGTGGTCGGGTGGTTTCGGACGGTGTCAGGATCAGGATCGGCGCAGCGCCTGCCGGGTCGCCATCGGCGGCGGCGGCGGGTTGAACCGTATCGACCAGCCGCCGGAACGCGTGATAGCCGGCGCCGTCCTTGCGATCCGCCGCCGGGGCATCGCCAACGATCCGCGCCACGTCGCCACCGAACCCCGACAACAGGATCGCGCCGAGCAGCAGCAATGCGCCGCCGATCACGAGAATCACGACCGTCCGTACCGCAAAGGGTGAGGATTCGTTCACCGCGCGCCCAGCGCGAAACCGGCATAGTCGGCACGCGCCCGGTGCCAGTCGGCGGCGTCCAGTCGTGCGCCTCCGAACAGGCTGCGTTCGACCGCCGCGACGATCCCGGCGAACACGCCCCGCGCGGCGGGCGGCAGTGCATCGGCGCGTGCGATGTCGCGACTGGTCAGCGCAGGCCGGACCAGATCGCCGCGCCATGCCGCGATGTCATCGATGCTGCGGAACAGCAGCAGATGGACCGCTTCGTCGAACCGCTCCCCCGCCGCCAGCGCGTCCGCGTCTTCCAACAGCGCCCGGGCCGCCGTCTCGCCGGGCACCCAGTCCGGTTCCGTCGCGGCGCCGCTGCGTCCGAAACGCTCGCGCAGCCAGTCGCGCAGGGCTGGAAAGAACGTCACCAGCAACACCATGGCGACGGTAAAGCCCAACCCCCACAACAGCACCCGCCACCCGCCGCCGACCCATTCGACAAAGTGCCCGATCCCCCGGAACAGCGGTTCGAGCCATGCGGGAGGCGGGTCGGGCGTCTCGACCGGCTTCACCGGCAGATCGAACTGGATCGAGCGATCAGCGCGGATCTGACCCCATGCGGCGGCGACGCGATCAGGGTCGAGCGGCGGCGGGGCCGCGCCCGGCGTTTCCGCCCCTGTCGTTGCGATCGTCCCCCGCGCCACATCAGCCCCTTTGCGGCGCTCTTGGAGCAAATCACCGATTTACATGCAACGCTTTTCGCTCCTACCTTCGATGGAGACGCGGGGGGCCGCGGCGGGGGACCGGATGATCGCGTTCGCAATTCTGATGCTGATGCTGCCGGTCGGGCTGTTGGTCGTCGCACCGATCGGCGCGTGGCTGGAAGGGCGGCGGTCCGAATGGCCGTTCGGCGTCGGGCAGGTCGTGTCGAACACCTTCGCCGGGATCGGCGGTGCGCCGCTGCTGTTTCTGGTCACCAGTTTCGTCCTGAACGCCTTGCCGCAGCTTGGAATGTCGAGCTTGGCCGGCGGAATGAACATGCTCGAAGTGCAAATGATGCAGTATCGATCCGGCAACCTGATGGTGGTTCAGGCACTGTTCGGCGTTCTCGCCTGGCCGCTTTGCCAGATGATCCTAATCGCGGCGGCGGTCACGACGCTCGACGGCCGGTCGGTCGTGCCGCGCGACGTGGCGATCCATGCGTTGCGCCGCACCCCGATCGCGATCGTCGTCACGATCCTGTTCGCGTTGGGCATGTTGCTCGGGCTTTCGGTGCTGATCGTACCCGGCCTTCTTCTGTTACTGACATGGTTCGTCGCGCTGCCCGCCGTCGCGGTCGAGGACGCGACGATATTGGGCAGTTTCGGGCGCAGCAGCGAATTGATGCGCGGCATGCGGTGGCGGCTGCTCGTGCTGCTGCTCCTGATCGGCATCCTCTGGATGGTGGTCAGCGTGCTGGCGGGCGTGCTCACGGTCGCGATGCGCGGCACCGGTCTGTTGGGGATGGCGGCGGCGAATCTGGTTTCGGCCACGCTGCTCGGCACGATTCCGCCCGCGCTGTTGGCCGCTGTCTATCACGAAGTGCGAACCGCCAAGGGGGGCATCGGCACCCGCGATCTGGAAGCGGTCTTCGCGTAGAATTGTTCAAGGTTTCGAAGGGGTATGGTGTGATCCGAACATTGACGATGCTGGCACTGGCCGGCGGACTGGCGGCGTGCAGCGAAGCGGGCGGCAAGGACGTGCGCTCCGCATCGTCCGAACCGGCCGGTCCGGGGAAGGGGCCGGGCGCGGGCAAGGGTTATGACCACGATCCGTTCCCGTCGACCTACCGGGCCTATCCGGGGCGGCCCACGCTGGTGACCAACGTCACGGTTCTCGATGGCGAAGGGGGCCGGATCGAGGGCGGATCGGTGCTGTTCCGCGACGGCAAGATCGTTGAGGTCGCGCAGACGATCGCCGCACCCGACGGCGCGAGCGTGATCGACGGACGGGGCAAATGGGTCACCCCTGGCATCATCGACGTCCACAGCCATCTGGGCGATTACCCCAGCCCGGGCGTGGAAGCCAATTCGGACGGCAACGAGATGACCGGCCCGGTGACGGCGGAAGTATGGGCCGAACACAGCGTCTGGCCGCAGGACCCCGGTTTCGGGCGCGCGCTGGCGAATGGCGGCGTGACGACGCTGCAGATCCTGCCCGGTTCGGCCAATCTGATGGGCGGGCGGTCGGTCACGCTCAAGAACGTCTATGGCCGGACGATGCAGGCGATGAAATTTCCCGGCGCGCCCTATGGCTTCAAGATGGCATGCGGCGAGAATCCGAAGCGCGTCTATGGATCGAAGGGGCGCATGCCGTCGACCCGGATGGGCAATGTCGCGGTAGACCGCACGACGTGGCTCCGCGCGAAGGAATATGACCGTAAGTGGGACAAATACGAGGCGGACGGCGGCGAAGCCCCGGCGCGTGACATCGGGATGGACACGCTGCGCGGCGTGCTCGACGGCGAAATACTGGTGCACAACCACTGCTATCGTGCCGACGAAATGGCCGTCGTCATGGATATGGCCAACGAGATGGGGTACAAGGTCACGGCGTTCCACCACGCCGTCGAAAGCTACAAGATCGCCGATCTGCTGAAGGCGCGTGGCGTCTGTTCGGCGGTCTGGGCCGACTGGTGGGGCTTCAAGATGGAAAGCTATGACGGGATCGGCGAGAATCTCGCGCTGCTCGACCGGCAGGGCGCGTGCGCGATGATTCATTCGGACGATGCCAACGGTATTCAGCGGCTCAATCAGGAAGTGGCCAAGGTCATCGGTTCCGCGCGTCGTGCCGGCATTCCGGTGACCAAGGAGCATGCGTGGACGTGGCTGGCCATCAATCCGGCCCGCGCGCTGGGCATCGATCGCGTCACAGGTTCGCTGAAGGCCGGCAAGATGGCCGACGTGGTATTGTGGAACGGAGATCCATTCAGCGTCTATACCCGACCGGAAAAGGTGTGGATCGACGGCGCGCTGCTGTACGACGCGAACGATCCACGATTGCGTCCGGTATCCGATTTCGAGCTGGGCCAGCCCGGCGAAGGGGATGTGAAGTGAAGCGCCTGATCCTTTCCGCCCTGCTTCTGGCCGGTGCCGTTTTCCCCGCCGCCGCGCAGGACGTCGTGGTCACGAACGCCAAACTGGTGATCGGCGACGGATCGGCCCCGGTCGAAGGCGGCACGGTCGTCATCCGCGCCGGTCGTGTGGTTGCCGCCGGGCGCGGCGTCGCGGTGCCCACCGGTGTTCGCAGCGTCGATGCCGGCGGACGGTTCGTCACGCCGGGGATCGTCGCAGGCTTCACCCGGCTGGGCGTGGTCGAGGTCGACGGCGTGTCCGAAACCAACGATGCCCGCGCCGGATCGTCGGTATTCAGCGCTGCGATCGACATCGCCTCTGCGGTCAATCCACGCGCGACGCCGCTCGCCATCAACCGCAGCGACGGGGTGACCCGTGCAGTCGTCGCACCGCAGGCGGCAGGTTCGGTCTTCGCCGGGCAGGGTGCCGTCATCGACCTTGCCAGCGACATGGACCCGATCACCCGCCCGCGCGCCTTCCAGTTCATGGAATGGGGCGAAACCGGCGGGCAACTCGCGGGCGGCAGCCGCCCGGCGGCGCTGGCGATGTTCCGCAACATCCTGTTCGAGGCGCAGGCTTACGGCCGGAACCCCGCAAGTTTCACCGATCGTGGGAAGGATTCGCTGCTCACCCGCGCCGATGCGCAGGCTTTGCAGGCCGTGCTGTCGGGACAGGTGCCGCTGCTGATCCATGTCGAGCGGGCGTCCGACATTCTGGGCGTGCTGGCGCTGCGGCGCGAGTTCGCGGGGCTGCGTCCGGTGCTGGTCGGCGCGACCGAAGGCTGGACCGTCGCGCGCGAAATCGCGGCGGCGGGAGTGCCAGTCATCGCGACCGCGCTCGCCGATCTGCCGGCCAGTTTTGAACAGCTTGCCGCTACGCAATCGAATATCGGGCGGATGAAAGCGGCGGGCGTTACCGTTGCGATCGGAATGATCAACGAGGACGAGGCGCGACAAGCCCGGCTGGTGCGCCAGTTCGCGGGCAATCTGGTGGCGTTGTCGAAGATTCCCGGCGCGGCCGGGCTGGACTGGAACGCGGCATTCGCGACGATCGCGTCGCTTCCGGCGCAGGCGATCGGCATGGGCGGCGAAATCGGGTCGCTGGCAGCCGGTCGCCGTGGCGACGTCGTGTTGTGGGACGGCGACCCGCTGGAGATCGGATCGATGCCGACGCAGGTGTTCATCGATGGCGTCGAGCAACCGCTGGGCAATCGCCAGCTTCGCCTGCGCGACCGGTATCTCGACGCGGCCGAGAAGGAACTGCCCAAGGCGTATCAACGCTGATTCAGGAACCGCCGGGCGCAGTCGATGATTGTCCTATCGACTGCGTCCGGCGCGATGCAACAGGAGACGGAATGATGCGTGGCTTGCCGTTGACGATGCTGGGATCGCTGATGCTCGCGGCCTGCGGCCCCAGCGCGCAGGAGCAGGCCGCCGCAAACGAAACGGCGGTCGCCAACCAGCGACAGGCGCAGGAAATGGCGACGAAGGTTGCCGCGCTGTCACCGGGCCAGCGCGAAGGCGTGTTCATTCGCGCCATCCGCGATGCGGGCCTGCCCTGTCAGGGCGTGACCGGTTCGGAGCCGGGCGAAAAGCCGGGAAGCTGGGTCGCCACCTGTCAGGAAGGGTCGCGTCATATCATCACGTTCGGGGCGAACGGCATGGCCAACGTCACGAGTTTTACGCCCCAACGATAGAGCCCGTTGGATGACCGTCGTCGATCGCTGACGACGTAGGCCATGAACTCAAACGATTCGAAACCGGAGAGTAAGCCTGGCAATTGCCGGGCTGATCGCACGCGGGTGCGATCCACCGGGTCGCCGACGACCGGATATCGCATGCTTTCAGCGCGTGTGATCCGGCTCGATACGATCCGCCGCACCGGCTGCGCGCTGTTGCGCAACCGCAGTGGCTGGCCGGGTCCCAATCTGCACCGTCGCAACGGAATCGATCGGCTTGGCTGCCCGAACTCCGTTCAACCCGCAGACTACGTCGGACGGCCCATCACCGGCTCACCGTTATGGGGTGTGTTGGCTGCTGTGTCGTTACGAACCCATCAACGGCACGCTTAACCGATTTCATCGGAAAAAGCTTCCCAACCTATAGCATCATGCGCGCCACATTAGTGGGAATTACCACAGCTACAGATGTAGTCATCCGCTAAGTCGTTGAAATTGCTAGACGTGAGAAACTGGCACGGTCGCTGCAATACTCTCTGCAAGTCCGGTTCGACGCCGGACAGCGCAGGGAGAAAGCACCATGACCATCCGTTTCGCCGCTTCGATCGTCCTCGGTTTCGTCGCCACCACGTCGGCCTACGCCGCCGAACCCACCGTTTCGCCGCCGAGCGACAACTCCACCGGGATCGTCGTCAACCTCGGTGCCCGTCAGGCTTCGGCCGAAACCCGCTACTGCCTCGTGATGAATCAGCCGGCATCGCGCCTGAAGAAGAGGATCTGCGACACCCGCAAGAATCTGACCGCAAAGGGCTACGACATCGACGCCGCGCTTGCCCGCCGCTGATCCCGCCCATCACCGCCAAGCCAACAGGAGTGTACCCGATGTTCCGTTCGATCGTTATCGCCGCCGCCGTGATCGCCACCGCAACGCCTGCCTTCGCCAATGCCGACCCGGCGAGGCCTGCAGCCGATACCGCAACCACGAAAGTCGCCGTCAGCCCCAACACCCGCTACTGCTACAAGGTTGAAACGACCGGTTCGCATCTGCGCCGCAAGATCTGCCACACCCGCGCCGAATGGCTGGCACGCGGTACCGACCCGCTCGAAACGTCGCGCGGACGTTGATCGCCGCACGGAATACTCCGCGACGCTTCAGGCCGGACCGGCCCGGAACGTCGCGGACTTACAGCGAGCGTTCGTAGAGCTGGTAGATCCGGTTCACCTTGCTGTCGATCGTCGTGGCGATGGCGTTCATGCCCTGATTGTCGTCGAGCACCCAGCCGATTTCGCCACGCGTCGCCCCGAACTTCGCCACCGCGTCGCGGCGGATATATTCGATCATCATGAAGGCAAGCTGGCTCGCCATCCGCGACGATTGCAGCTTCTGGACCACGCCCATCAGCGGCACCCGCATCGTCCGCGCCTTCGGCTTGCGCAGCCATAGCAACAGCTTCGCCCAATTGAACGGCAGCAGCGATCCGCCCATCGGCTTCAACGGTTCGTTGAGGTCGGGCAGGGTTATCATGAACGCCACCGGTTCGCCGTCCAGTTCCGCGATGCGGATCAGATCCTCGAACACGATCGGTTTCAGCTTCTTGCCCACGTCCGCGACTTCGGGTGGGGTAAGGGGTACGAACCCCCAGTTGTCGGACCATGCGTCGTTGAGGATGGAAAGGATGATCGCGGCCTCGTCCGCGAACTTCGCCTTGTTCACGCGACGGATGCGGATCCGCGGGTTCTTTTCACCCGCCGCGACGATCCGCTGAACAATCGGCGGAAAATCCTTCACGATATCAAGGTCGTAGGTCAGCAGCTGCTTGACCGGCGCATAGCCAGCACCCTCGATCCAGCCGCGATAGGCGGGAAGGTGGTGGCCCATCATCACGGTCGGGCTATGGTCATAGCCCTTAATGAGCAGACCCGGTTCTTCCCAGATCGACAGGCTGCACGGACCGATCGCGCGGGCCATGCCCTTGTCGCGCAGCCATTGCTCCGCCGTGTCGATCAGCAGCGCAGCGGTCGCCGCATCCTCCGCCTCGAACATCCCCCAAAATCCGGTGCCGGGACCGAAGCCCTTGTCGGCCGGCATGGTCAGCGCAAGCGTATCGAGATGGGCGGACACGCGACCAGTGACCACACCGCCACGTTCCACAAGGAACAATTGTGCCTCGGCGTGGCTGAACCACGCATTCTTTTTCGGATCGATCTGTCCCGCGACTTCCGATTTTAGCGGCGGCACCCAATGCGGATCCTTGGCATACAGCCGATAGGGAAGCGCGATGAATGCCTTGCGATCGGCGGCGGTGAGGACGGGACGGACCTTGAGCGACATGACTACCCCCGAAACGAAAGACGGGGCGGCAATGCGCCGCCCCGTCGGAAATTTCAAATGCCGTCTGGATCAGCCGCGATAGCGCGGATGCCCCTTCGCTACGCCGCCGGACAGTTCGGCTACCTTCGGATAACGCTTCGCGACATCCTCGGTATAGCCGAGGTTGAAGACGGTCGGGCTCTTTTCGGGGCGTTCCGACCGTTCGTAGTGCGTGCCGAAAATCTTGTCCCAGAAGAAGTTGGTGATGCCGAAATTGCCATGTTCGTCATGGAAATGATGCGCCATGTGCTTCCGCTTCCATGCCACCAGCAACTTGTTCTTGGGCTTATAGGCGAGATGCTGGATGCAATGGCAAAACTCATAGAAGCAGGTGGTCAGCAGCCCGGTCGCCAATGCCGCCATCGCGCCGCCGAACCCGCCGATCGCATATCCCACCGGTGCGGTCGCAACGGCGATCGCGGGCAGGGTGGTGTGGAGCGCGCCAAACAGCACTTCCAGGTGGTTGGGGTCCTGATGATGGTCGTAATGGATACGCTTCCAAGTTGCGGCCAGCGGCGCGAACTTGAACATCCAGTTGGAATGCAGCACCCAGCGATGCAGCACGTACCATACCAGCGGGTATGCGAACACGGCGACCGCAACGGCGGCAAGCGTCGGGACCAGCGGCGCGGGATTCCACGCGAACAGCCCCATCGCCACGACCGACAGCGCCAGATAGGCGATGATCGCGGGATACTGGAAAAACGCGACAACGAGTTCGCGGAACGTCATCTTGTCGAGATGGTGCGCCTTCTTCCAGAAGCCCTGCTTCTCGGTGATTGCGGTCATCGGCCCAACTTCCTTACTTCAAATCCCGATTTGGGCTAACACGCCCATCCTGATCCCACTGGCCGCGGTTTGCGGCCAAAGTGCGACGATTCCGTGCCAATTCCGGTCGTGCTATTCCTCGGTACGGATCAACACCGCTTCGCCGATCAGAAAGAACAGCAGGAACGGTGCCCATGCAGCAAGGAACGGCGGATAGGCGCCAAGGTTGCCCATCGCCAACGCAAAATTGTCTGCAACAAAGTAGGTAAAGCCCAGCGCCATTCCAATGACTGCGCGCACGAACAATTTCCCCGACCGCGCGACACCGAACGCCGCGACCGCCGCCAGCAGGGGCATCAGCACCGCCGACAACGGTCCCGACAGCTTGTGCCACAGCGAACCTTCCAGCGCCTTGGTCGGGCGGCCAGCTTCTTTCAAATCGGCAATGGCGGTCGATAACTGCGCAAAAGACAGGCCGTCGGCACTGACGTTCTGCAGCGTGAACTGGTCCGGGCGAACCCCGCCCGCGACACGGATCGCACCCAGATGCTGCCGTTTTCCCGTGGCGACGGTGAATTCGTCGACGCCATCCACCCGCCACGCACCACCGTCGCGTCGTCCGGTCTGCGCGGTCGCCAGCGTGCGCAACGTCGCGCCGTCGCGGGTATACACCGTGATACCGCGCAATTGCGTCGCCTCGCCCCGGCCGGATACCTCGCGAGCCTGGATCAGGTTCTCGCCGTCGCGTACCCACACGTTGGTGCGGTTGCCGCGGTCGACCGGCATCGGGCCGAAGTCCACATGCTGCCATGCGTCCAGCGTCGCAGTGGCGCGGGCGACGACGCGTTCGTTGAACGCAAACGATACCGCCGCCACGCCGAAGCTGGCGAGGATGAGCGGTGCCAGCACCTGATGCGCCGACAGTCCGCCGGCCTTCAGGCTGATGATCTCGCTGTTCTGATTGAGCTGGGTCAGCGTCAGGATCGTGCCGAGCAGCACCGAAAACGGGAGGAAACGGGCGATGATCTGCGGCGTGCGCAGCGAGACATATTGCAGCACCTGTGCCTGCCCGTTACCGGGCTGCGCAAGGATCTTGCCGCTTTCGCTGAGCAGGTCGAGCGCCTGCAACACCAGCACCAGCGCGAACAGGATCGCGAAGGTGCGCACGAGGAACAACCGCGCCATGTAGATCGCGACGGTGTTGGAGGGAAACAGACGACGCATCATGCGGCCTTCCGCCGACGGCCGGGCAGATAGCGGCCGATCAACTTGCCGACCCGGGCCGCGCCACGCTCCAGCCCGCCGATCGGTTCGCCGCCCGGAACATGCGCGATGACCCAATAGAGTCGCAGCACCAGCGCCGCGAACAACAGGAACGGCACCCAGAGTGCGATGATCGGGTCGATCCGCCCCAGGCCGCCCACGGCCTCGCCATATTCATTGACCTTGTGATAGGTCACAAGGATCACGATCGACAGGAACACGCCGAGCGCGGAGGAAGACCGTTTGGGCGGTACGCCCAGCGCCAGCGCGAGCAGCGGCAGTAGGAACATCGTCGCGACTTCCGCCAGCCGGAAATGAAAATTGGCACGCGCGCCGTCGCGATCCGATTCGCTCACGCCCGGATCATGGCCGGTGATCGCCAGTTGCGGCAACGTCTGTTCGAGATCGCGACCACCGCGTGGCCGGAAATTGCCGAATTTCGGCAGATCGATCGGCAGGTCGTGCGCGGTGAAGGTCAGCGTACGCGGCACCCGAAAACCGGGCGCGTCGTGGATCAGCGTGCCGTTGGTCAGGCGAAAGATGATGACGTTGGGATCGTCGGTCCGCAGGAACTGGCCGCGTTCGGCGCTGACCGCCAGCGCCTGTCCGTTGCGCTGGCTGGCCTGTACGAAAATGCCGCGCAGGTCGGCGCCGGATTTGCGGCTCTCTTCGATCCGCAACGTCATGCGGTCGCCCAGTTTGGTGAATTCACCGACCTTGATCGACGCGCCGAGCGCGCCGGTGCGCAATTCGAAGCGGAGCGCTTCGTAATTATACCGTGCCAGCGGCTGGACATAGCCGACGATCAACAGGTTCGCGGCGGCCAACACGGTGGCGTAGTAGAAGGGGACGCGCAGCAGTCGCCAGTAGCTCATGCCCACACCCAGCATGACGTCCAGCTCGGACGAAGTGGCCAGCTTGCGAAAGGCGAGCAGGATGCCCAGCATCAACCCGATCGGAATGCCCAGCCCCAGATATTCGGGCAGCAGGTTGGCGAGCATCCGCCACACGACACTGACCGGGCCACCCTCCGCCGCGACGAAATCGAACAGCCGCAGCATCCGGTCGAGAACCAGCAGCATCGCCGAGATGAGCAGCGTCGAGAACAGCGGCACCGCGATGAGCCGGGCCATGTAGCGATCGATCGATGGCATGGACGGTGGTCGGCTCGCGGGCTGGAGGAAGGCGACGTCGAAAGGTCGGACGCAGTTCGCGCGACGGGTGGCGATTGCAACGGCTAAGCGTGTTAGCGGTCTGGCGTCCTCTAGGAAAGTGCGCAGTTCCGGGGTGCACGCGGTCGGACCATGCCCACGCTACCGGGCGGGGGCATCGACCCGCCCCCGGCCAGCGCGGGAACACAGCCTTACAATACGCCTACTGCCTTGCCGGCCGCCTCGAACATGCCAAGGATCGTCTCGACCTGTTCGGATGTATGTTCCGCGCAGAGCGAACAGCGCAGCAGGAACGTTCCCGCAGGGGTCGCGGGCGGGCGGGCCATGTTGACGTACAGACCGCCGTCGAGCAGCGCCTGCCACATCGCCACCGCTTGGGTCTGATCCTTCAGGATGACCGCGATGATCGCGGATTGCGGCGTATCGGTGCCGAGCGTGAAGCCCAGATTCTTCAGACCGCCATGCAAGCGCCGCGAGTTGCGCCAAAGATGCGCGCGCTTTTCGCCCGCATGCATCAGCTTGCGGATCGACGCCGCAGCGGTCGCGACCACCGATGGCGGCAGCGACGCGGTAAAGACATAGGGGCGGCATACCAGCCGCATCACGTCGAACTTCGGATGGTTCGACACGCAAAACCCGCCGACCGTGCCCACTGATTTGGAAAAGGTGCCGACGACGAAGTCGACATCGTCCGAAACGCCCTGTTCCTCGTACACGCCACGTCCGTTCGGACCGAAAAAGCCCATGCCGTGCGCTTCATCGACCAGCACCATCGCGCCGTGCTTCTTCGCGACCGCGACCATTTCCGGCAGCGGGGCGATATCGCCCAGCATCGAATAGACGCCTTCGAGCACGACCAGCTTGCCCGGTTCCTTCGGCAGGCGGCCGAGCCGGCGATCGAGATCCTCGACCGAGTTGTGCCGGAAGCGCACGACTTCGGCATTGCCCAGCGCACAGCCGTCATAGATCGACGCATGGCTGTCGGCGTCGAGGATGATGTATTCGCCCTTGCCGACCAGCGTCGAGATGATGCCCAGATTTGCCTGATAGCCGGTCGAGAACACCATCGCGTGATCGGTGCCATAGAATTCGCGCAGCGCCGCTTCGCAATCCTTGTGCGGATCATAGGTGCCGTTGAGCACGCGGCTGCCGGTCGTGCCCGATCCGAACTGGTCCAGCGCCTTCTTGCCCGCAGCGATCACGTCGGGGTCGAAGGTCATGCCCATGTAATTGTACGTGCCGAGCAGGATCGTGTCCTGTCCGCGGATTACCGCCCGAGTCGGCGACGTCACCTCGTCCATCACGATCGCGAACGGATCGCGTACGCCGGTGGCCAACAACGCCTCGCGCTCCGCGATCAGCGGGTCGAATTTGCTCATCAGGTCGCGTTCGGGCGCGACCGGTTCGGAATCGGCGGGAAGGGCGTGGGCGGTGGCGGCGGCTTCGGTCATGATCTTCGCGTCCTCAAGCCGTCTGGTTGTTCAGTTTCCCGACCGCATCGGCCAACTGGCCCACGGTCTCGATCTCGGCTTGCATGTTCATCGTGATGACGATGTCGAATTCGTCCTCGACCGCCGCGACAAAATCCATAACGGTCAGACTGTCCCATTCGAGGTCGCCGGCAAAGGTCGTGCCTTCGGCCACGGCAACGCCCTTTTTGTTGAACGGTTCGATCAGGCCGGTGATGGTGGCGAGGGTGTCCGCGCGGTCGCTCATACGGGTCTTTCCAATACGGGTTCGGACCGCGCTATAGCAGACCATGCGCGCGATACCATGCCGCGGTGTCGGACAGCCCCTTCGCCAGATCGATCGATGGGGTCCATAATTCCGCCGGCGGGCGGCGCGCCGGGTCGGCGGTCCAGTCGGGATGCACCAGATAGCGGGCGCGGTCCGGCGTCAGCTTGGCACCGGCCCCGCGCAGCCGCCGGTCGATCCGTGCGCCCAGCGCGAGCAGCGCGGCGGGCAGGTGCAGCGGCATCACCCGCTGTCCCACCGCCCGGCCGATCAGCCGCGCCAGATCGGCATGCGTCAGCACCTGACCGTCGTCCACCTCGAACATCTCGCGATCAACCGCCCGATCGGCAAGGATCAGCAACAGCCGCGCCAGATCGTCGACCGCGATCAGCGACACCCGGCCGGGTGGTGGCAGCAGTGCCACTCCCCGCTGCGCCATGCGGAACATGTCGCGCATCTCCATGTCGCCCGGACCATAGACGCCGGACGGTCGCACGATGCTCCAGTCCAGCGGACTGTCGGCGACGACTTGTTCGCCGCCCAGCTTCGATGCGCCATAGGCCGACAGCTGCGGTTCGCGCGCCGAGAGCGACGAGACGTGGACGAAGCGGGCAATACCTTCCTGTAGCGTCGCGGCGACGATCGCGCGCGTGCCGTCGACGTTACCGGCGGTGAACGCGGCAGGGTCGATCGCGCTGACGATGCCGGCGACATGCACCACGACATCCGCCCCGCGCACCAGTTCCGCCAGCGCGTCGGGCTTGTCGAGCGCGCCCGCGATCCAGCGGACATTGGGTTCAGACGGCTGCGCCCGGCGGGTCAACGCGCGGACCTGATGCCCGTTGGACACGGCATGCGCGATCAGCCGCCGACCGACGAAGCCGGTCCCGCCGGTGATCGCGAGCGTCGTCACAGCAATGCCATGTGGTTGCGGTGGACCAGCGTCGTGCGCGGTGCATAGCCGAGCAGATCCGCCAGTTCGTCGCTGCGCCGCCCGATGATCCTTTGCGCATCGGCGGCGTCATATTCCGCCAGGCCGCGTGCGAGCGTCCGGCCGTCGGTATCGATCACACGGACCAGATCGCCGCGCGCGAAATCGCCGTCGACCGCGACGGCACCGGCGGGCAGCAGGCTGCGACCGCGCGCCAGTGCCGCCGCCGCACCGGCATCGACCCGGATCGTGCCGCGATCGGTCAGCCCGCCGGACAGCCATGCCTTTCGTGCTGGCGCCGATCCGGCGGCGGCGAAGACGGTGCCGTGGCCGGTCGACGCGAACGCGGATAGGGGGTGGTCGATCCGTCCGCTGGCGATGGCCAGATGCGCGCCCGCGCCGGTCGCGATCCGTGCCGCTTCGACCTTCGACACCATCCCGCCCGATCCCATGCCGGACGAGGATTTCGCGTCGGCCATGGCGGCGATCCGTGCATCGATCCGCGCGACATGCGGGATCAGCCGGGCGGTCGGGTCGCTATGCGGGTTGGCATCGTACAGCCCGTCGATATCCGACAGCAGGACGACGCCGTTCGCACGCGCCGCCGCACCGACCCGCGCCGCCAGCCGGTCGTTGTCGCCGAACCGGATTTCCTCGGTCGCGACGCTGTCGTTTTCGTTGACGACCGGTACAACGCCCAGCTTGAGCAACCGCCCCAGCGTCGCCGCGACGTTCAGATACCGCCGGCGGTCTTCGAGATCGTCGAGCGTGACGAGCAGTTGCGCGGCGGTGAGGCCGTGATCGCCCAGCAGTTCGGCCCAGATGCTCGACAGCGCGATCTGTCCGGTCGCGGCGGCGGCCTGCGCATCCTCAAGGCTGGCGCGGCCGCCCTTCGCGAGGCCCAGCCGGCGGGCGCCGAGCGCGATCGCGCCGGACGATACGACGATGACCTGCTGTCCGGCGGCAATCCGCACGGCGATATCGGCGGCGAGTCTGGCCAGCCAGTCGCGGCGGACGGTGCCGTCCGGCGCGACGAGCAGCGCGGAGCCGACCTTGACCACAAGGCGCGGGCAGGCGGCCGGCGCGAAAAGATCGTCGCCGCGAGGGGCAGGGTCGGCGGTTGCGCCCGGCAGTTCCCCTCCGGGTGCTCCGCCGGTTCCCTTGTCGGTATCGGGAAAGACGCCCAACGTGCCGTCCCCCCCGATCGTCACACCGGCGACCATGGTTCGGGTTCGTCGTCCCCGGTGTCCACGGCATGCATCTCGCTCGGCCCGATCGCCTCGATCAGGCGGTCGAGTACCTTTTCCAGCCCCTGACCGGTCGCGCCCGACAATGGCAGGACCAGCGCGCCGCTCGCTTCCTCCAGTTCCGCGATCAGCGCCGCAGTCAGTTCCTCGTCGAGCAGGTCGGCCTTGTTCAGCGCGATGACCTCCGGCTTTTCGGCAAGGTCCGCACCGTAATTTTCAAGTTCGCCGCGCACGATGCGGTACGCTGCGACCGGATCGTCGGCATGGCTGTCGATCAGGTGGAGCAGCACCCGGCACCGTTCGATGTGGCCGAGGAACCGGTCGCCGATCCCCGCGCCTTCGGCCGCCCCTTCGATCAGGCCGGGAATGTCGGCGACCACGAATTCCCGATGCTTGTGACTGACCACGCCCAGCTGCGGCCGGGTGGTGGTGAAGGCATAGGCACCGACCTTGGCGTTCGCATTGGTCACCGCGTTGATGAAGGTCGATTTGCCGGCATTCGGCAATCCGACCAGCCCGGCATCGGCCAGCAGTTTCAGCCGCAGCCACACCCACGCCTCGTCCCCCGGCCATCCGGTGCCATGCTGGCGCGGCGCACGGTTCGTCGACGTCTTGTAGCTCGCGTTGCCGCGTCCGCCATCGCCGCCGCGCAGGAATACCTCGCGCTGGCCCGCCTTGGTGAAGTCGGCGAGGACGGTTTCCTTGTCCTCCGACAACACCTGCGTTCCCACGGGCACGCGGATGACCAGATCGCGTCCGCCCGGACCGGTCCGGTTCTGGCCCGCGCCGCCGGCACCGCGCGGGGCGCGGAAATGCTGGGTATAGCGAAAGTCGATCAGGGTGTTCAGCCCCGGCACGGCTTCGAAGATGATATCGCCGCCCTTGCCGCCATGGCCGCCATCGGGGCCGCCATATTCCATGTATTTTTCACGGCGGAAACTGACGGCGCCGGGGCCGCCCCCGCCCGAACGGACGAAGATCTTGGCTTGATCGAGAAAATGCATGGATTTCGCTTAGTCGGAGTCGCGCCACGGGGGAAGGGCGTAGTTCCGCCGCTTTCGCTCCCGACGCACGCCGGAACGCCGCGTCAGGTCCGTCCGGCGACCAGTGCCCGCGCGGCCAGGTCGCGGGCCGTCCCGCGCGGCAGGCCAAGCGCTTTCGCCATCGGACCACCGAGCAGCGCATCGCCCAGCGCGGCCAGCACCAGTTGCAGCGTCGCGTCGGCCAGCGGCAGCTCGCTCAGCGACGCTTCCGATCGCAGCCGGTCGACCAGCGCATGGATCGCATCGAGGATCGGGTCGAGCGCGTCCTCGTTGCCCGACAATATCATCCAGCTTGCCAGCGCGCCCGCGCCTTCGCGGTCGAATGCATCGAAGGTCAGGTCGACGATCTCACGTGGATCGTGATCGCCGTCACGGGCGCGCAGCACCGCCGCGCCGATGGTCGCCGTGATCGTTTGTGCCATTCGTGCCGCCAGCGCGCGTTGCAGCCCCGATGCCGAGCCGAAATGATGCAGCAGATTGGCATGCGTCCGGCCGATCCGCGCCGCCACCGCCTTCAGCGTCACCGCCAGCGGTCCCGCCTCGATCAACAGGTCGCGTGCGGCGTCCAGTGCGGCATCGCGCGATGCCTCGGGCGACAGGCGGCGGGGGGTCAGCGACACGGACGGTGGCAGGGCGGGATGCGCATCGGGGCAGTTGGCGGATATCGGCGGCGAACGCAAAGCGTTCCGCGCGGCTTGCCACGGCGCCACCGACAGCCCATTCGACCGGGATGCGTACGGTTTCTGACGATGTCGCGGTGCGGCTCTATCATCTCGACAGCGACGGCGGGATCGCCACGACGATCCTGTACGGCACCTTGTCGCAGGCGCTGGCGACGGCAGCGGACGAGCCGGAGGATGTGCAGGCCGGCCTGTTTCTCCAGACCGACAACGACGTCGTGGCCTATCTGGACATGATCGAGGGGTAGCGGCCGGCCCGCAAACGCGCGCCGGCCGGCCGGGTCACTGATATCCGCCTTCTGCCTCACGTTCCTCGGCGGCTTCCTCCTGTACTTCTTCCATTTCCTCGGCTTCGTCGGGGATGTCGGGATCGGTCATGGCAGTCGCCTTTCGCCTTGAGGGTGAAGCGCTTCAACCATCGGTGATGGCGAGGCGTTCCAACGGGTTGGCGGTTGGTGCGACGACGGCGGGGGGCGCATCCAGCACGTCGAACGTCAACGGCGCTTCGCCCGCCAGCGCTCGCCGGTCCCGGACATATTCGACCGAATCCGTCGCACAGCCACGACCCGCCGAAAAGGTGGCGACGACTGCGCCGGTCGAGACGAAGCCCAGCCGCCGCAGCACCGCACCCGATGCGGGGTTGTCGATGAAATGCCCCGCCGTCACCCGTCGGATACCAAGCGTTTCGGCCAGCGCCAGCACCGCCTGCGCGGCTTCGGTCGCATAGCCGCGTCCCCAAGCCGCCGGAGTCAGCCAATAGCCCAGTTCGTGCGGCTCCTCACCGAACGGCCCGATGCCGATCCCGCCGACCAGGCGGTAGCCGACGTCATGCGCAAAGATCAGGAAGCCCGGACCCGGTTGCCCGGCGAAGCCACGTTCGATCGCGGCTTGCGCATCGGACAGGGTATAGGGCCATGGCGAGCGTGCAAGATTGCGCACGACCGATTCATGACCGATCGCAGCCGCCATTTCCGGCGCGTCCTCGATCCAGCCGGGACGCAGCGTCAGGCGTTCGGTACGGACGAACATCGGCTCTCTCCTCCATGCGCGGCACGACGTGCGTGCGGCGCTGCCTCATCGGGAGAGAGCAATAAAAAAAAGGGGAGCCGGGGTGACCCGCCTCCCTCTGTTGGCTGGTTCCGCTACCGGAACCCGGGTCTCCCTGGTGGGCGACCCGGTTGGTTGCCCGTTATTCGGCGGCCAGCGCCGGCAGTTCGACCATCGCAAATTTGCGGCCGAGCTTGCCTTCCTTGAACGCCACGCGGCCATCGACCAGCGCGAACAGCGTATGGTCCTTGCCCATGCCGACGTTCGTGCCGGGATAGAATTTGGTGCCGCGCTGACGCACGATGATGTTGCCCGCGACCACTTCCTGGCCACCGAACTTCTTCACGCCAAGACGACGACCGGCCGAGTCACGACCGTTGCGCGACGAACCGCCTGCTTTTTTATGTGCCATGGATCAAACTCCTCGTATTCGCTCGTGCGCTCAGGCGGCGGCGCTGTCGTCGGCGCGCGTGTCGCCGATCGCGGTGATCTTAAGGATCGTGTGCTGCTGCCGATGGCCGTTCTTGCGGCGATAGTTATGGCGGCGACGCTTCTTGAATACGATGACCTTTTCGGCCTTCGCCTGCGCGATGATCTCTGCCGACACGGTCAGTCCTTCGACCGACTGAAAGTCGCCACCGGTTCCGGCAAGGAGCACGTCGCCGAGCGTCACGCTGCTGCCAGCTTCACCGTCGAGCTTCTCGACGACGATCTTGTCTCCTGCGGCAACGCGATACTGCTTGCCGCCCGTGCGCACGATTGCGAACATGGCCCTTGCTTCTTTCCCAAATACATATGTCCGCGCGGAGATACCCCACGCGGCAAGTTGGTTTCGACTAGGCAAACCGGTCCGGGCTGTCAATGCCGAACGGCGATTCGCGATACGAAAGCCATGTTGCGGCGCGGCAACAGCATGATGACAAACCGGTTACACCCGTCCGAAGCCGCTTGAGTTCGGCACCGGCGCGACGGAGGCTGCCACGTAACGGCGGGAAGGGAAGCCCGTCCGGGGGAGATTTTGATGCGAAACGCTTTTTTTGCTGCACTGGTCCTGACGACGGCGATGGTTGCCGTACCTGCCGCCGCGCAGGTAGCCGATGCGCCGCCGCCGGCCGACGAAGTCGCGGCGGGCGAGGAAATTCTCGTCGTCGGCACCCGCGCACAGGGGCGCACCGTCGCTGAAAGCCCGGTGCCCGTCGACGTCATCACCGGCGATGCGCTGGTCAACGCCGGCTATACTGAAACCAACAAGCTGCTGAACCAGCTGGTCCCGTCGTTCAATTTCCCTCAGCCCGCCATCACCGACGGCACCGACGTGGTCCGCCCGGCGACGCTGCGCGGTCTGTCGCCCGACCAGACACTGGTGCTGGTCAACGGCAAACGGCGGCATACGACCGCGCTGCTCAACCTGAACGGATCGGTCGGACGTGGATCGGCGGCGGTCGACATGAATACCATTCCCAGCCTTGCGATCGAACGGATCGACGTGTTGCGGGACGGCGCGTCGTCGCAATATGGATCGGATGCGATCGCGGGCGTCATCAACGTCCAGCTTAAGCGCCGCGAGGGCGGCCGGGCGACGCTGACCTATGGCAAGTATATCTCGTCGATGGAGGACGTCGGGCAGGTGTCCGGCGTGGCGACGCAGGCCAATGGCCAGCCGCAGGTGCGCGCCGACGGCACCTATGTGCTGAACGAGACCGGCGAGGATCGCGACGTCAACGACGGACGCACCGTTACCTTCGCCGCGAACATGGGCCTGCCGCTGGGTGAAACGGCCTATCTGAACGTCACCGGCGAATATCGCGATCGTGATCCCACCAACCGGGCCGGGTTCGATCCGCGACGCAACTATCCGTTGCAGGCCGGCGGCACCGTCGATTCGCGCGAACTGGGCTTCGACCGGATCAATCATCGCTATGGCGATCCGAAGACCAGCGATCTCAACTTCTTCCTGAACGGCGGCGTCGATATCGGCGCATCTTCCGAACTCTATGTCTTCGGCAGCTACGGCATCCGCGACGGCGAGAGCGCTGCGTTCGCACGCCGCGCATCGGGCCGCGACGCGATCGGCAACATCCAGGATCTGCGCAACTGCGTCTGGACCGGCACCGGCACGACCGCGACCTGTACCCCTTTCTACGCCGACGGCTTCCTCCCGCTCATCACCAGCCAGATGGAGGACCTGTCGGCAGCAGTCGGCATGAAGGGCGAACTGGGCGGGTTCAACTATGACCTGTCTTACGTCTATGGCAGCAACGCGTTCGATTTCAGGATCGAGAACAGCTACAACACGTCGTTCGGCCTGCAATCGCAGCGCAATTTCGACGCGGGCGGCACGCGCTTCGGACAGCAGACCGTCAATCTCGATCTCCAGCGCGACATCACGGTCGGCTTCCTGTCGCAGCTGTCGTTGGCGCTGGGCGGCGAATACCGGAACGAGAACTACAAGATCGTGGCGGGCGAGCTGCAAAGCTATGCCGCCGGTCCGTTCGCCTTCACCAACGGTGCAGCGGCGGGCGCGCAGGGGTTCCCGGGCTTTTCACCCAGCACCGCGACCGACGTGTCGCGCGACAGCTTCGCCGGCTATGTCGAGCTGGACGGTAAGATCAGCGACGCGTTCAACGTCGTGGCCGCCGGACGCTACGAGCATTTCAGCGATTTCGGCGACACGGTAAACGGCAAGCTTGCGGCACGATTCGCACCGGTCGACTTCGCCGCGATCCGCGGGTCGATCTCCACCGGCTTCCGCGCGCCCGGGCTGGCGCAGCAATATTTCTCGTCCTTCGCGACGCAGAACATCAACGGCACGCTGGTCGAGGTGGGCACGTTCCGCGTCGGCGATCCGGTGGCGCAGGCGCTGGGATCGCGCCAGCTTGAGGCGGAAAAGTCGGTCAACATCGGCGGCGGCATCACGCTGACCCCGATCCGCGGGCTGACGCTGACCGCCGATTACTACAATATCAAGATCAACGATCGGGTCATCCTGTCGGAAAACCTTCAGGGGGCGGCGGTCGTCGCGGTGCTGCGTGCAGCAGGCATCCAGGACATCACCTCGGCACGCTTCTTCATCAACGGCGTCGATACGCGGACGCAGGGGGTCGAAGTCGTCGGCACCTATCGCGTGCCCGATCTGGGCATCGGCAGCGTGACGTTGTCGGCGGGGTATAATTACAACCAGACCGACATCACCGACCGTTCGACGCTGTCGCCGATTCCCGGCGTCACGCTGTTCGGCCGGCAGGAGACGCTGCGCCTGACGCAGGGTCAGCCGCGCAGCAAGGTGAATATCGGCGCGGACTGGTCGCAGGGCATTTTCGGCCTGACCGCGCGGACCAACCGGTTCGGCAACACGCTGTCACCCGGCGCGGCGGCGGCGACCGACGTGGTGCTGGAGCCGAAATGGCTGACCGACCTTGAAATCCGCGCGACCCCCGGACAGTTCGAACTGGCGATCGGTGCGAACAACCTGTTCGACGTATATCCGACGCGCAATCCGATCCTCGGCGCGGCGGCAATCAACAACTACTTCATCCCGTACAGCAGCTTTTCGCCGTTCGGGTTCAACGGTCGCTATCTGTATGCGCGCGCCGGCGTGAAGTTCTGATGCGACGGGCGGGCGGTGGCGGTGCCTTCGCCCGTTCGGGCTGCGAACGAAGACGTCGGGCTGATCCGCATTCAAAAGATGACGTGCCGAAAACGGTGGTTTTGCGAGACCCTGAGCGCAGCGTACTATCGGTACGTCAGCGCTGGAAGCACGCGAAACTGCCGTTTGCAGGCCATCAGGGCTGAATGCCGATCGGCTCCTAGTGGCGATGTTCGCGGCGCAGGCGGTAGCGCCCATCGGTATATTCGTCGAACAGCCCGGTGATTGCGGGATGATCGACCGGCTCCTCGCTATCGTCGACTACCAGATTCTGCTGGCTGACATAGGCGATGTACGACGCCTCCGCATTTTCCGCGAGCAGGTGGTAGAAGGGCTGGTCCTTGCGCGGACGTGCCTCCGACGGGATCGATTCATACCATTCGTCGCTGTTCGCGAAGACCGGATCGATATCGAACACGACGCCGCGAAAATCGAACAGCCGGTGGCGGACCACGTCGCCGATCGAGAAGCGAGCATGGGCGACCGGCGGCAACGGCGTGCCGGCGGCGAGGGGATGGGACGACGCTGCCTTCATACCCGGTAATCTAGGAGCGAAGCACGATTGCAGCAAGGAGGCGCTTGCAACCGATGAAACCTTCGGCTAACCGACCGCCTCGCTGACCGGCGCGCTGCTATCGAACGCAGCATGAAAGCGCCAGAACGCCTCGCGGAGAGGTGCCAGAGTGGTCGATTGGGACGGTCTCGAAAACCGTTGTGCCGCAAGGTACCGTGGGTTCGAATCCCACCCTCTCCGCCAAGGCGTCGTTTGCGCGCCATGGTCCGACATTGCGAGCTTGCTACGCGGGGGCGGCCGATAGCGGCGCAGCCATACGGGCCAATCGTAAGCGAGGACGGGAGGCAGCAAGCGCCCGCTTCGGTCATCATTGGATCGGATCGTCGAGCCGTCGTTCGTATCGTTTCGGCGATTCGTTTTCTGCCGTCCTGATCGGCGATCCGGGACAAATTTGGCCGGGCACGCGCTGTCCGATATATCTCGCAGCGGCCACGACGCTACCGTCGCCGGTTCGATCGATTCGAGAGGCATTGCCTTCGCGGCTCGGCGAACTCCGTCCGGCCCGCCGAAGCGGGGCCTGTGACGACGATATGCGGGGCAAGCTTCGTATGTAGCGACCTGATGGCACAGTCACCGCGGTGATCCTGATACTTCGCCAGAGCGGCGGAAGGTTCCCATTGTCAGGCCGGCGCGGAATCCCGGATCACCAACGCTACGGGCAGGGCCGCCGAGGGTGTATCGATGCCCTCCATCCGCTGAAACAGCAGATCGACCAGTCTTGCACCAACCGCAGCGACGTTCTGGCGCACGGTCGTCAGCGAGGGACGAGCCTGTAGCGCGACCTCGGTGTCGTCGAACCCGACGACCGCCACATCCGACGGACACATTAGTCCCGCCGCTTCGATCGCGCGGATCGCGGCCCACGCGATTCCGTCGGACGCTGCGAACACGGCATCGAACACCAGTCCGGAAGCGATCGCCGCCGTGACGCGGTCATACGCCTCGTCTCCGTTGAAATGAACGTCGAGCAGACATGCGGGATCGTACTCGATTCCGTGGTGGGCGAGTGTGTCGGTGTAGCCGATGAAGCGTCGATCGACCTGTGGCAGGGTGGCGGGGCCGACGAAGAGGA
Source organism: Sphingomonas sp. CFBP 13720 (assembly GCF_014842075.1). Classification (GTDB taxonomy): domain Bacteria; phylum Pseudomonadota; class Alphaproteobacteria; order Sphingomonadales; family Sphingomonadaceae; genus Sphingomonas. Next base: position 645,068 of record NZ_JACYVA010000001.1, on the reverse strand, counting down.
TCCGCCGTCGACCGGTTCGCAGCAGGTGTTCGGTCGCGAGACGGCCCCCGGCATAATTGTCGGACCCGACAGAGCAGTACAGCTGGTCCGCCAGTTCGCTGCCGCCCACGACCATCGGCAGGAAGTTCGACGCGGCGAGGTTCAGGGCATCGTGCTGGTCGCTCTGTCCCACGATGATGTATCCGTCCGCCCGCTGCGATCGTATCAACCGTTGCAGCCACAGCGGATCGGGCGATGGTTCCCGGACCAGCAGGGTGTCGTGGCGACGCGATCCGATGGCGTCGGCCATATGACCGAACAGCCGCAGGAAGAACGGATCGGTCACGAGCTGGTCGCTTTCGTGACCGAGCGGCACCGCGACGCACACGGTTCTGGTAAGGCTCTGCCGCAGATTGCGGGCGGATCGGTTGATGACATAGCCATGCTCGTTCGCGATCGCTTCGATCGCCTCGCGCGTCTGTTCCGGAATCCGTGCGTTGCCGGCCAGCGCCCGCGACACGGTGGAGGCAGATACTCCCGCCAACCGGGCAATGTCCGCCATCTTTAAAGGGTTCTTGCGCATAGTATCCAGATTTTCGTCCGCCATGCGCTTCGCGCGCGCCCCCGTAAACCCCGGGCGCAATGCGCGGCACCGGGGTTCGACATGCCCGTCATCCGGCCGCCACGGGCGTATGGCGTTCGGACAGCCCGGCCAATACTTCCGCGTGTCGGGCGCGGGTCAGCCTGTATCGCCGCAGCAGGGGGATCGCGCCAAGGCACAGCATTGCCGACCCCGGTCCCCAGAGCAGCCCCATGCCGAGAGCCAGCGTCGCCGGGGCTGTGTCGCCGGCACTCGCCGAAAAACCGATCATCTGCAGGCCGACGCCCGCGACGAATGCGCCCAGCCCGGTGGCGGCCTTCGATCCGATCATCAATGCGGCGGCGTACAGCGCTTCGCGACGAACGCCGAACCGCAGGTCGTGTTCGTCCACCGCGTCGGCAATCATCGAATAGAAGCAGACGAAGCACATCGCGCCGCATGCGCCGAAGATCGCACCGTTGCCGATCACCAATACCGTGCTGACGAACGACCCCGGCACGATGAGACCGATCGCGGCGAGCAGGACGATCAAGGCGGGATAAAGCCCGATCACCAGCAGTGCGCCGACGACGCCATCGCGCTTTTCGATCCGGCCGAGCAACAGCCCCGCCGCAACCGTTCCGATCAGCATGCCGACGGGCTGGATCAGCAGCGGAAGCTGGATCATGCTGGCAGGCAGCTTCCAGAAATAGCGCAGCACGTGAAGCCCGATCGCGCTGGCCATGCCCTGTCCGACCAGCGCCAGCACCGCGCCGGCGAACAGCAGCACGAAGGACGAATTCCTGAACAGTTGCGCGATCTCGGCGAACAGGCTCGGGCCAACGTCGTGGTCGGGTGCGACGGGACGGGGCAGCGCCAGAACCGTCTTCGCGATGCCGGTCAGGCAGGTCATGCCGAACACGCCCAGCAGAATGGCGACCAGCAGGCCGAGCGATGGATAGCGGGCATGATCCTGCAATCCGTTCTCTCCGGCGAAGATCAGGCTGAACGCCGGCACCAGAATGGCGGCGAAGCCGACGACGATGAACAGCGCGCGAAACGTGCTGAGAACCGACCGCTCGCGATAGTCGTCGGTCAATTCCGCATTCAGTGCGGAATGCGGGAGCGCGAAGATCGAAAGGCCGATCCGCAGCATCAGGTTCAATATCAGCACGTATCCGAACAGAAAGGCTGGACCGATGCCGCGCGGCAGTGAGAACAGGAGAATTGCGGCGATCATCATCGGCGGCAGCGCGGCCGCCATGAACGGCAGGCGTCGACCCCAGCGCGACTGCCAACGATCGGAAAGCCGGCCGATGTAGGGATCGAGTATGCCGTCGATCGCAAGCGACAGGAGAAAAATCATCCCGGCGGCCGAACCGGACATGCCGCAGACGGCGGTAAGGTAGAACAGCAGGAACGTGTTGATCGCGCCGTCGACGATGGCGTTGATCGCCTGACCGCTGCCGTAGAACAGCTTGAGCGTCATCGGAGCGGATCGGTCCGCTGGCGGCGGTATCTTGGTCTTCATATGCCTCTCCCTGGCAGTGCCGGATCATGCCGGCCGAATTGCAGCAAGTCGCTTGACAGATGCGCAATCGATTGCCTATTACCGAGAAATCGATTGCGCATACAAGCGTAACTTTTGGCTGTCATCGGCCGCAAGGAGAGGGATAGAAGATGCTTCGCACCCATAAAGTCGTGCTCGCTGGCGTCGCCATGCACGCATTCGTCGTAAGCTCCGCCGCCCATGCGCAGGTTGCGACCCCGGTTCCGGTCGATTCTCCATCAGCAACGACCGGAAGCGACGCGGAGGCGGAAATCGTCGTAACCGGATCACGGCAGGGTGCGCAGGTGTTGCAGCGCGTGCCGTTGGCGATCCAGGCGTTCAGCGGCGACCAACTGGTCAATGGCGGCATCCGCGAAGTCACCGATCTGGTCAGCGCCGTGCCCGGTGCGTCGCAAGGCGAGCAGGTCGGATCGGTCATCAAGACCTTCAGCCTGCGCGGCGTCGGGGCAGCCGGCGGCGTGGGCGATTCGCCCATCGGCTATTACATCGACAACGTTCCCTTCGCGATTCCCAACACGCCGATCGCGCCGCCGATACGGTTCGTCGATCTCGATCGCGTCGAGGTGCTGCGTGGCCCGCAGGGCACGCTCTATGGTCAGGGATCTGCCGGCGGTACGATCATCTTCCACACCCGCGACCCCAATCTGAAGCGGATGGAAGCGCGGGGCGAGGCATCGATCTCGACGATGAGCGAGGCGGACAAGCCCGGCTATTCGGCGTCGGCGGCGGTGTCGGTCCCGTTGATCGAAGACAAGCTGGCGATCCGTATCAGCGGCGGGTACGACAAGCGCCCGGGCTATGTCGATATTTACAGCGGCACGCCCGCGACCGGCCCGCGAGTGGCGAAGGACGCCAACGTCATCACCAGCCGCGACGTCCGCGCCGTCGTCCTGTTCAAGCCGGTCGACGAACTGACGATCCGCGCACAGGCGGCGCATTACGAACCCCGGCAGGACTATACCCAGAGCATCAATTCGCTCAATCCGCCGCAGCAATGGTTCAGCGGTGGCGTGAAGGGGTCTGAGCAGGGCAATTTCGATATCTACAGCCTGTCGGTCGAATATAAGACCGGGTTCGCCAACCTGTCGTCGTCGACCAGTTATCTGAATGCCGATTTCAGCTATCTGAGCGGGCAGGATTTCGGGCCGCTGGGCTTCGGATCGCTGTTCAACGGCACGACCGCCGAAAGCCTGACGCAGGAGATTCAGCTCCGCTCGTCGGGGACGGGGCCGTTCCACTGGCTGGCCGGCGGCTTTTTCCAGAACGCGAAATCGACGTTCAGCTTCGATGCGAAGCTGACGCAACTGACGCTCGACGGTTTCAACACCACCCACAGCCGCAATTATTCGGCGTTCGGCGAAGTCAGCTACGATCTGTTCGGCGGCAAGGTCGTGCCGCTGTTCGGCCTGCGATACTTCAAGGACAACCGGACGCTTGAGGCCGCATCGGCGCTGACCGGCAGTGGTTTCGGGCGGACGCGGCCAGACAAGGTCACCTACCGCGCCAACATTTCCTACTTCCCTAACGACGATCTGACCGCGTTCGCGACGGTGAGCAGCGGGTTCCGCAGCGGTATCACTCAGACGCAGTTCCAGGCCGGCGTGCTTCAGCTGTCCGGCATTCCCGGCACGACGGCGTTGGCCCCCGATACGCTGACCAATTACGAGGTCGGGATGAAGGCCCGGCTGTTCGACGGCGCGCTTCAACTCGGGCTGAACCTGTACCGGATCGATTTCAAGGATCTGCAATTCGGCCTGACGCCGTTCGGCATCGCGGCGTTCGCCAATGTCGGCGAGGCGCGGACGACGGGAATCGATGCGGAGGTCCGCTGGCGCACGCCCGTTCGCGGGCTGACGCTGGGTGCGGTCGCGAACGTCAACGACAGCAAGTTTCAGGACATCCTGCCGATCGTGACCGCAAGCCTGCCGAACGTCGCCGATGGACGTCGCCTGAGCAACACCGCCGACTATAATTACCGCATCGACGCGACGTACGACCGGGAGGTCGGCAACGGCCTTCGCCTGATCGGCAATGCGTCGGCGGCGCGTACCGGCAGCCGGTTGATGTACGACGGGTACGATGTTCCGGCATATTCGCTGTACAATGCCAGCATCGGCGTACGCCGGGGGCCGATGGAGTTGTCGCTGTTCGGCGAGAATCTGGCCGACGAACGCGGGCCGAGCTTCGTCCGCAACAGCCTGCTGCTGGCCGGTCCGTTCCCGCGCACCGTCGGCCTCCGTTTGCGGGTCAATTACGAATGACCGGACCGATCTCCGCTCGACCGCCCAGCCTTTTCGCCGCCTGCCGGATATCGGGATAGTCATGAACGAAGCGACCCGTTGGAGCCCGACCCATGTCGACGCCATCGCCACACGGCCGTATCCGACGGCACCGGTGATCGCGGCGGCCGATATCGTTCCCGTCGCGGACGGGATCGGGGTGTGGGACGCATGGCCGGTGCAGACGATCGACGGCGCGATCCATCGCGCCGTCGACGGGACCGAATTGTGGCTGGCGCTGGCCACGCCACGGTTCGACAACCCGGACGACCGTCACGATCATGCCCGCATCCACCTGTTCCGTCGATCGGCGGATGCGTGGCAGCATGTCGGCCCGGCGATGCCCGACGGATTTTCGCCCGGCAGTCGCGAATGGTCCGGGTCCGCCGTGATCGACGCGGCGGAACGCGACGTGACGCTGTATTTCACCGCTGCCGGACGTCGGGGCGAGACCGTCGTGTCGTTCGAACAGAGGCTTTTCGCGGCCGAAGCGTCGGTGACGGGCGACGCGGGTGCACCGGTGCTGACCGACTGGCGCAACCTGCGCGAGGTCGTGCAGCGCGATCCTGACTTTTACCTGCCGACCGACACCGCGACCGGTCGGATCGGCAAGATCAAGGGCTTTCGCGATCCGGCGTTCTTCCGCGATCCGGCGGACGGATCGCGATACCTGCTGTTCACCGCGTCGGATGCCGCCGCGCGATCCGATCATAATGGCGTGATCGGCATCGCCCGCGAAGTCGACGGAGCGTGGCGGACCCTGCCGCCGATCATCACCGCCGATGGCCTGAACAACGAACTGGAACGGCCACACGTCATCCACCATGGCGGGCTATATTATCTGTTCTGGGTGACGCAGCGTCACGTCTTCGATCCGGCGGGGCCGAGCGGTCCGACCGGTCTGTACGGCATGGTGGCGGACAGCATGGCCGGGGATTGGCAACCGATCAACGGATCGGGCCTCGTCTTCGCCAACCCGGATACGGCACCGGCGCAGGCGTATAGCTGGTTCGTGTTTCCCGATCTGTCGGTGACCAGCTTCGTCGACGACTGGGGCGATGGCGCGGCGCGCCGCTTCGGCGGTACGTTCGCGCCGTTCCTTCACCTGCATCTTGACGGCCACCGCGCCTCGCTTCGCGGTTGTGCCACGGCGAAAGGCATCGGGGAATGACGATGGGATACAAGGTACATGGCTGGGCGGACCCTGCATTCTCAGGCTGCCTCGATGTATTTACGGACAATTTCGGCCGCGGCGGCGAATTGGGGGCGGCGTGCGCCATCTACCGGCACGGCGAACCCGTACTCGATGCGTGGGGCGGCATCGCGGATCGGCGGACCGGTACGCCTTGGACGCGCGACACCGCCGTGCCCGTGTTTTCGGTTACCAAGGGGATTGCAGCGCTCTGCGTGCTGATGCTGGTCGAACGCGGACTGATCGATCTCGACCGGCCCGTCGCCGCTTACTGGCCGGAGTTCGCCGCCGAGGGCAAGGATCGCGTCACAGTGCGGGAGGCGCTGGCCCATCGCGCCGGGGTGCCGGTGATCGAAGGACCGGTCGATCGCGCGCAACTGGTCGATCCGATCGGTATGGCGGCCCGCCTCGCGGCGGGAACGCCGTTGTTTGCGCCGGGATCGGCCCACGCCTATCACGCAATCACCATCGGCTGGATCACGTCCGAACTCACCCGTCGCGTGACCGGCCAGTCGATCGGCGCGTGGCTCCGCCAGCACGTCACCGGGCCGCGATCGCTCAACATCGCGATCGGGCGGACCGACGCAGACACCGGCCCCGTCGCCACCGTCGACGTGCCGCCCGAACACGACACGCCCGACATCGACCCGAACGATCCGATGGCGCGACCGATCAGCCTGAACGGCCTGATCGTACCGCGCATCAGCGGGGTAGCGGCGTTGGTGAACGACCCGGACATCCAGCGCGCCGAACTTGCCGGCGCGAATGCGATGGTCGATGCGACCTCGCTCGCCCGCCTCTATGCGGCGACGCTCGCCCCCGTCGACGGCGACCGGCTGCTGTCCGCCGCGACGATCGCCGATGCGTGCACCATCCTGTCGACCGGCGACCAATGGGGCGGCATGCCCGGCCCGAGCTGGGGTGCCGGGCTGATGCTGCCGGGCGGGGTGCAGCCGATGCTGGGCGACGGGTCCTATGGCCATGACGGCATGGGCGGATCGCTCGCCTTCGCGCACGCGCCGTCGGGCATCAGCTTCGCCTATATCCGCAATCGCGCCGGCCGACCCGGTGTGATCGATCCGATGGTCTATCGCGTCGTCGACCGTCTTGCCGAAGCAATCGGCATCCAGCGTCCCCAATTCTGAAAGGCCCCGATCATGTCGCTCGACCCCGTATTGCAGCACCTGCTGGACCAGATCCCGACCGCTCCGCCCGGTCCGGTGGACTATCCGGCATTGCGCCAGATGTCCGCCGCCTTCATCCCGATGCTCGCACCCCCGGAAAGCCTGTCCCCGATCGGGAGCATGGAGGAACGGACCATCGACGGCGCGGGCGGACCGGTCCCGCTGCGCATCTATCGTCCGGTGGGTGAGGCCGTGGGCATCGTCCATTACATGCATGGCGGCGGCTGGGCGCTGGGCGACCTGCCATCGGTGGATCATACCGCGCGGCGGTTCTGTCACGAACTGTCGATGGTGGTCGTCACCAGCACCTATCGACTGGCCCCGGAAAATCCGTTTCCCGCCGGGTTCGACGACAGCCTGCTCGCCGCCCGCTGGGTGCTGGCGCACCGCGCCGAACTGGGTGGGGAAGGGCTGCCCACCGCGATCGCCGGCGACAGTGCGGGCGGCAATCTGGCGGCGGCGATCGCACTGGCGATGCGCGATGCCGGAGGCGCGACCTTCGACGTCCAGGCGCTGTTGTATCCGGCGGTCGATCTGCGCGAAGGCGCGACCTACCCGTCGCGGAGCCGGAACGCCGATCCCACGCTGAATGCGGATCAGCTGGGCACCTATATCGACGATTATGCGGGCGGTTCGGACCTGTCCGATCCGCGCATCTCGCCGCTGGCGGCGGACAGCGTCGCGAACGTGCCGCCCGCGCTCATCGTCGTTCAGTCGGTCGATCCGCTGCGGGACGAGGCAGTGGCCTATGCTGATCGCCTGCGGGAAGCAGGGGTGCGGGTCGAGCTGATGGAGTTCGACAACATGACGCACGGCTTCGTTCATCTGTCCGCGCTCGTGCCCGCCGCGGCCGCCGCGACCGCGCAGGTTAGCGCGCGGTTGCGCGCGATGATGACCATGGCCGGATGACGGCATAGCGTGCGACCGGCCGTCGATGTTCCTGCACAGGATATGATGATGACACGATTTCGGGCATCGCCACAGGGGCAAGCGTTGCGGCAGGTCGCCGCGGGAACGTCGGTCGCGCGGGTGCGCGGTGCGGCTGGACGGAAATGCGGACGATGACGGGGCTGTCCTTTGCAGCCGGTCCGCTGTCGCCTGCCATTCCCGAAGGAACGATCGGGGCACGGCTGGACGCAGCGGCCGAACAGGCTTCCGACGGTCCGGCGATCGTCGTCCCGTGGCAGGAGGTCCGGTGGAGCTGGCGCGAACTGCGCGACCGGGTAGAGGCGGTTGCGAAAGGACTGCTGACGCTGGGGCTTCGGCCGGGCGACCGCGTCGGCATCTGTGCGCCCAATTGTGTCGAATGGGTGCTGGTTCAACTGGCGACGGCGCGGCTGGGGCTGGTGCTGGTATCGATCAACCCCGCCTATCGCTCGCATGAACTGGGGCATGCGCTGCGCCTGTCCGGTATCCGTGTGCTGGTCACCGCCTCGCGCTTCAAGACCACCGACTATATCGCGATGCTCGCCGAACTGATGCCGGCAATGACGGGACCGTCGCTGCCGCCGCTGTTTGACATGGCGTTGCCCGACCTGCGATATGTCATCGAGATCGGCGGCACCGTGGCGGACGCCCGGATCGGCTTCGATGCCATGGTGGCAGCCGGCGCGAACGCCGTCCTTCCGCCGCAACGGTGCGACGCGGACGCGCCGATCAATATCCAGTTCACCAGCGGCACCACCGGCGCGCCCAAAGGAGCGACGCTCAGCCATCGCAACCTGTTGCACAACGCCGTCAGTGCGGCGGCGGGCATGATGCTGACCGAACGCGACTCGCTGTGCATCCCGGTGCCGCTCTATCATTGTTTCGGCATGGTGCTGGGCGTGCTGGTCTGCCTCGTCACGCGCGCGACCATGGTCTTCCCGGGCGCGGCGTTCGACCCCGCGATGGTACTTGCCGCCGTCGAACGGGAGCGGTGCACCGCGTTGCACGGGGTGCCGACCATGTTCCTCGGCATGCTCGACCACCCGGATTTCGCACGGTTCGACCTGATTAGCCTCAGGACCGGCATCGCGGCAGGCGCGCCATGTCCGCCGCCGATGATGCGGCGGATGATCGATGACATGCACCTGCGCGATATCACGATCGGCTATGGCATGACCGAGACCAGCCCGCTGAGCACGCAGACGCAGGCGACGGCGGATATCGAGACGCGCACCGAGACCGTCGGGCAGATGTTGCCACATTTCGAGGGGCGGGTGATCGACGATTCCGGCGACATCGTCCCGCTGGGGCAGGTCGGCGAATATTGCTCGCGCGGGCCGGGGGTGATGCTGGGCTACTGGAACCAGCCGGAAGCGACGGCGGCGGCGATCCGCGATGGCTGGATGCATTCGGGCGACCTGGCGACGATGGACGGCGACGGCCGCCTTCGGATCGTGGGACGGATCAAGGACATGATCATCCGCGGCGGGGAGAACGTCTATCCTGCCGAAGTCGAGTTGTTTCTATTGACGCATCCCGATATCGTCGACGCGGCCGTGTTCGGCATTCCCGACGCTCGGTTCGGCGAACAGGTCTGCGCGTGGATCCGCGTGCGCGGCGACATCGATGGGGAAGCAGTCCGCGACTGGTGCCGTGGCAGGATCGCCCATCACAAGGTCCCGGCACAGATCCGCCTTGTCGACGCGTTCCCGATGACGGTGACCGGCAAGGTCCAGAAGTTCGTGATGCGGGACGCGATGGTATCGGGCTGTTGAGTGTGGACGATATCGACACCTGTCATACCCATAAGACGATCGCTGCGGGAAGGATGGCAGCCGGATCGTTGCGCGCTGCTCATCGATGTTCAAACGCCATCGCCCAAGCGGCCAGCCGCCGCTACGCCGACCCGAAGCATGGCAACCATCGCCACCCGTTTCCCCTGAAGTCGCGCGCCTCAGGAACTTGAGCCGGCACCGTCCGGCGTTCGATGGCCATGGCGTAGACGTCGTGCGCGCATCATCGTCGGGTGCGGCCCCCCGTCCCACTGCCCCTTCTCATCCAGCCGCGCGCTTTGCGGAACGTGATTTCATGCCGGGATAGTGCCATGCGGGTGGCGACCGCCGCCGGTGTCGTGGCGGTCACGGCGTTCCGTGCCGGGCTATAAGGGAACTGCCGTGAAGATCTGGTTCAATCAGTCGTTCTCGCTGCGTACGCTCGTTGCGGGCATGCGGCGTGCGCGCCCGGATGCGTCGCTGTGCGTCAGTGCGATCGATCCGGCGGCACCGGTGCGTGACGTTGCGCCCGAATTCTGGATCGAGCCGGCACGGGGTGCCGCGGACTATACCGACTGGGCGCTGGCGACCGCGATGGCGCGCGGCGTGACGACCCTCGTGCCGCAGCGGGGCAGGCGGGGCATCGCGCAGGCCGCCGACCGTTTCGCTGCGGCGGGCATCGCGTTGCACCTTGCCGCCGATCCCGCCACGCTCGAACTGCTCGACGACAAGGCTGCGTTCGCCGCATCGCTCGTCGACGATCCGTATCTGTGTCCGTCGATCCCGGTCACGACCGTCGCAGGCTTCGAAGCGGCGGTGGAGGCACTCGCCACCGGGGGAGCCGCCGCGTGCGTGAAGCCGGTGCGCGGAATCTATGGGGCGGGATACTGGACGCTCGACGCCGACGGCCCGCTCGCGCATCTCGCCGATCCCGACGCGCGGCGGATCACGCCCACCGCCTATGTCGCCGCCCTGCGCGCGGCAAAGCGAAGCGGCGAGGCGTTCGCGCTCCTCGTGATGGAGCATCTGCCGGGGCTGGAGGCATCGGTCGACATCGTCGCAGATCGCGGCGCGGTGATCGTCGCCGGTGTCCGCACCAAGCTCGACGCCACCCGTCAGCGGATCGAGACCCGCCATCCGCTGATCGCACACGCCGCCACGCTCGTCGCGCGGCATCTGCTCCACGGCGCGATCAATGTTCAGTACAAGCAGGATCGCGACGGCAACTGGCGTATTCTGGAGATCAACACGCGCCCCGCGGGCGGATCGCCCTATTGCGACGCTGTCGGCATCCCGTTCCTCGGCACGTGGATCGACGTCATCACCGGTAACGCTCGCCCGTTCGACGCGGTGATCGACCGGGAGATCGTCGCGGTGGTCCATGCCGAGCCGCGCCATCGCAACGGGTTGGCCGCCACAGGGCGGGAATAGGCTTCGGGATCCACCTCCGCGCGGCCGAACCGTCGGCAGGACCAGCCCCTCACGCGAACGGATCGCGTCGCGACACGACGTCGTCCCCGGTCCTTCCGAATTTCGCCGATCCTGTCCCGCCCCTTGCGGGATTACGTCAGCCGGTCATAATCGCCGGCGATAGTGCGTCGAACGTCGGCTCGTAACAGGAGTAATTCGCTTGGTCAGTCTTCAGAAGGGTCAGACCGTTCGGCTCGAAAAATCGGGCGGCGGTTCGTTGACCCGCGTGGCGATGGGCCTTGGCTGGGACGTGCGCAAGGCGAAGGGGCTGCTGGGGATGTTCGGCGGCGGTGGTGGCGGCGACGTCGATCTGGACGCGTCGTGCCTGACGTTCGATGCCGATCGCCGACAACTGGAGGAAGTCTGGTTCCGCAAGCTGGCCAGCGCCGACAACAGCATCGTGCACAGCGGCGACAACCGCACCGGCGCGGGTGATGGCGACGACGAGACGATCAACGTCGACCTCACGCGACTGCCGGCCAACGTCCGCACGCTGGTGTTCACCGTCAACAGCTTCACCGGCGACAGTTTCGACCGGATCGAGAATGCCTATTGCCGGCTGGTCGATTCGACCAACGGCAAGGAACTGGCACGCTACGACCTGTCCGGGTCCGGCCCGCACACCGGGCAGGTGATGGCCAAGCTGGTCCGCGTCGGCGACGGGTGGGAGATGAAGGCGCTGGGCGATCGCACCACCGGACGCACGTTTCAGGAAATGATGGGCGCGATCCTCGGCGCACTCTGAACGATACGGAACCTGAAATGACCGATCTGCAACAGGGTGGAAATGCGCCTGTGCCGGGCGAGACGCTGACGATCGCCTTCGATTGGACGGCGACGGGACGCGATGTGGAGGCGGATGCGTCGGCCTATCTGCTGACGGCGGCGGGCAAGGTGCGCGGCGACGCCGACATGGTGTTCTATAACCAGCCCGAGGGCGGGTCCGGCGGCATCCGCTTCGTGTCGGGCAGCGGCAAGGGCATGTTCGAGGTCGATCTGCCGCGCCTGCCCGGCGATGTCGAACGGATCGTGTTCTGCGTGACGATCCATGAAGCACAGGCGAAGCGACAGACGCTGGCGCTGCTCGACGGCGCGCGGATCACCGTCGCCCCGCGCGGCGGGTCGCCCGATTTGCACTTCCGGCCGTCGCTGGGCGGCGCGACCGAAGCGGCAATGACGTTCGGCGAATTGTACCGCCGCAACGGCCAGTGGAAGTTCCGCGCGGTGGGGCAGGGTTTCAACGGCGGCCTCGCCCCGCTCGCGCAATCGTTCGGCATCGACGTCGCGGCGGATGCACCGACGGCCCCTTTGGCTCCGGCTCCGGCGCCGGCTGCTCCTCCGCCACCGCCAACACCGCCGCCGAGGGTCAGCCTGAGCAAGGTGACGCTGGAAAAGCCGGGCCAGACGGTCAGTCTCGAAAAGCGTGGCAACAGCTTCGGCGAGATAACGGTCAACCTCAACTGGTCGCGGGGACGCAAGGGTATCTTCGGCGGCGGCACCGCGATCGATCTCGACCTCGGCTGCCTGTTCGAACTGGCGGACGGGCGCAAGGGCGTCGTGCAGGCGCTGGGCCGGGCGTTCGGCGCCTTCGCGCAGGCGCCGTTCATCGCGCTGTCGGGCGACGACCGCACCGGCGACGTGTCGCAGGGGGAAACGATGCGGATCAATGGTGCGCAATGGTCGGCGATCCGGCGCATCGCGATATTCGCCAACATCTATGACGGCGTGCCCAACTGGCAGCAGACCGATGGCGTGGTGCTGGTCACGATGCCCGATCAGCCACCGATCGAGGTGCGTATGACCGAAGGACGCAACGATCGCCGCCTGTGCGGGATCGTATTGATCGAAAACGACGCCGGTCGGCTGAAAGTGACGCGCATCGTCGATTACGTCCGCGATCAGCAGGTGCTCGACGAGCAACTCGGCTGGGGCCTGCGATGGGTCGCCGGCCGCAAGGATTGAGCAGCAACCGGGCCAGGACAACCGTCACCAGATTGCCGACAATGGCGGCGCGTCCCGCGTCGACCGGCCAACGGCACCATCTTTCGTAAGCAGGAGAGAATATATGTCGGTCAGTCTTTCCAAGGGTGGCAATGTCAGCCTTTCCAAGGAAGAACCCAACCTGACCCGGATCCTGATCGGGCTGGGCTGGGACACCCGTACCACCGACGGCGCGGACTTCGACCTCGACGCCAGCGCGTTCCTGCTTGCGGCGGGGGACCGGGTGCGCGGCGACAGCGATTTCATCTTCTACAACAACCTTAAATCCAGCGACGGCTCGCTCGAACACACCGGCGACAACCGCACCGGAGAGGGCGATGGCGACGACGAGGCGCTGAAGGTGGAGCTTGCCCGCGTTCCCGCCGACGTGCAGAAGATCGCGGTGGCCGTGACGATCCACGAGGGCGAGGCCCGGCGGCAGAGCTTCGGCATGGTCTCCAACGCCTTCATCCGCATCGTCAACGACGAGACGGGCCGCGAGCTGTCGCGTTACGACCTTGCCGAGGATGCTTCGACCGAAACCGCGATGATCTTCGGCGAAGTCTATCGCCACAACGGCGAATGGAAATTCCGTGCCGTGGGGCAGGGGTACAAGGGCGGGCTGGCCCCGCTGGCGAAGAATTTCGGCGTCAATATCGGCTGAACCAATCGAGAAGGAACGGATCATGGCAGTTTCACTTTCCAAGGGCGGCAACGTCAGCCTCAGCAAGGAGGCACCGGGCCTCAAGGCCGTACGTGTCGGTCTCGGCTGGGACACGCGCGTCACCGACGGCAGCGGCTTCGACCTCGACGCCAGCGTCTTTCTGCTGAACGAAGGCGGCAAGGTCCGCTCGGACGCCGACTTCGTCTTCTATAACAACAAGGAAGGCGGCAGCGGCTCGGTCGTCCATCAGGGCGACAACACGACCGGCGAAGGTAGCGGCGACGACGAAGTGGTCGCGGTTTCGCTCGATCAGGTGCCGACCGACATCGCCAAGATGAGCTTCGCCGTGACGATCCACGATGCGGACGGGCGCAAGCAGAATTTCGGCATGGTGTCGAACGCCTATATCCGCGTGCTCAACGCCGATGGCGGGACGGAGATCGCGCGGTACGACCTGTCGGAGGACGCATCGACCGAAACGGCGATGATCTTCGGCGACCTGTATCGACATAATGGCGAATGGAAGTTCAAGGCGATCGGGCAGGGCTTTGCCGGCGGGCTGGGACCGCTGGCGCGGTCGCTCGGCGTCAACGTCTGACCGTACGATAGCACCCGCGATGCGCGATCTCGTCGCGGGTGAACGTGCGCCCATCGCCGGCACGGCGCTGTTCGTGCTCGCCGCCGGCGGGGGCGATCCGCCGACCCTCGCGCTGATCGCGCTGGAGGCGGATCGCCGGGCGTCGCCGTCGTTTCCGCCGATTGATTCGATGACCCGCGAATTGCGTCCGGCTGCGCAGTTCGAGGATGCGGGACGATTGCGGATTGATACGGCGGATATGCCGGCGGTGGTCGAACGGCTGCTGCTGGTCGCGTTCGATCGTGGCGGTCGACCGATCGGGCGGCGCGTGACGATCGAAACCGGCGCTCTGCGCTTCTCGGTCGATCTGGCGGATAGGGCCGACGCGGCGGTGATCCTGATCGAATGCTATCGGCATCAGGGCGCGTGGCGGATCGCGGCCAACGGGCAGGGGTTCGCGATCGGGCTGGTCGCGATCGCGGCGGCGCACGGCATCGATCGCGCATGGGCGGAACGGCTGAACCCGCGACTGGAACCCGGCCGCGACGACCGGACCGATCACGGCGGCGACCGTCCGTCACGTAGCGGCGCATCCAGCGGCAGCGGCGTCGCGATCGAACGCAACCACATCCTGACCAACGCGCATGTCGTGGACGGTGCGCAATCGGTGCAGATTCAGGCCGGCGGCGGTCGGTCGCTGTCGGCGGAAACCGTTTTTGCGGACGCGCGCAACGATCTTGCGCTGCTGCGCATCGACACGCCGTTGCCCGGCATCGCGCAGTTTCGCGGCGAGATCGGACTGCATCTGGGGGAGGATGTCGTCGCGCTGGGCTTTCCGCTGCAAGGACTGCTCGGCACCGGTCCGCAGGCGAGCGCGGGCAACATCGCGGCGCTGTGCGGCATCGGCAACGACAGCAGCCTGTTCCAGTTCACCGCACCGATCGCGAGTGGTAACAGCGGGGGGCCGATCCTCGACATGAGCGGCCATCTGATCGGTCTGGTCTGTTCGTCGCTCAACCTCGATCACATCCGGCGGTCGGGCGGAAGCGCGGAAAACATCAATTTCGGCATCAAGGGTACGATGATTCTCAGTTTCCTCGATGCGTTCGGCATAGAGCCGCAGATGGCGCGCGACACCGCCGCGATCGGCCGCGCCGCCGTGGTGCGGCAGGCCCGTGAAGCGATCGTACGGATCACCTGCACGTGCTGACGACCACGACGAAATCGCGGGCCGTCGAACTGCCAACCGGTCGGCTCGACATCGTGGTCGAGGAATCCTGTTGGCCGCTCGACGACCTGTGTGCCTTTGCCGCGCGGGAAAATCCACGGCGCGGGTTTCTGGTCGTGTCGCGCGTCCTCGGTCGCCATTTGCCCACGACGCCGCAGACGATGCGCCGCAGCGTGCGCGATCTGGCGGCGCGTATTCCCGACGACCTGCCGGGACCGGTGATGGTGATCGGACTGGCCGAAACCGCGATCTGCCTCGGCCAGACGGTCCACGAGGAACTTCGACGGGCAAGTGGCCGCGACGATATCCACTTCCTTCATTCGACGCGGCAACTGCTCGACCATCCCTTGCTGTGCCGTTTCGAAGAACCGCACAGCCATGCGTCGGCGCATTTGATCTACCGCCCCGACCTGCCCGAACCACGATCGCTGGTGATCGTCGACGACGAGGTCTCGACCGGCACCACCCTGTCCAACCTCGCCAGCGCGCTGGCCGATGCGTGGCCGGGGATCGCGGCGATCGTCGTCGCGACGCTGACCGACTGGTCGGTCGGGCGCGACTGGCTGACGCGCATGCCTCGCCCGACGCGGATCGCCGCGCTGCTCCACGGTCGGCTCGACTGGACGCAAGGGGCTGTGGTCGCGGCGGACGCCGCGTTCGACATGGCCGCCGCGTCGCTCGGCCGGATGGCGACGCATCGCAACGTCGGCCGGTTGGGTATCGACGCACCCGTCGCGCCGCCGCCGGTAACGGTCGTGCCGCCGGTCGCCGGCCCGTTGCGCATCGTCGGCACCGGCGAATTCACCTATCTCCCCTTCCGCCTTGCCGAACAGCTTGCCGATGCCGGCGCCGACGTGGTGGTGCAGGCGACCAGCCGCAGCCCGGCACGACTTGGCGGAGCGATGGCGAGCAAGCTCTGCTTTGCGGACAATTATGGAACCGGCGTGCCCAATTACCTCTACAACGCCGATCCCGCCGACGGGCGGACCAACTGGATCGCGCACGAAACGGGGGCGGGGAGCATCGATCCCGCGCTGGTCGCCGCGCTGGGCGCGACGCTGATCGGATGGGCGGCATGATCCGCGCGATCGCGCTCGTCGATCTCGACGACACGCTGTTCCAGACGTTGCGCAAATGCCCGCCCGACGTGCCGGTCGAACGGCTGACCGCGCTGGGCTTTGCGGCGGACGGATCGCCGCTCAGCTATGCGACGCCGCGACAGATGCAGTTTCTGGACTGGCTGGCGGAGACGACGCATCTGGTGCCCGTCACCGCGCGCAGTCTCGACGCGTTGCGCCGTGCGCGGATTCCGTTCACCGCCGCGATCTGTGCGCATGGCGGGGTGATCCTCGACGATGCCGGTGAAGTGGACGACGGCTGGGCGACCATAATCGCCACGCGAGCCGCCGAACACGTCGAAATGCTTTCCGATCTGGTCGCCGCGATCGCCACCGAAGCGCGCGGACAGGGCGTCGCCATCAACGCGCGCGTCCTGAAGGAAGGCGATCTTTCGCTCTACACGCTGGCCAAGCACGCCGATGCCGATGCCGACGCGCTGTTCGCGGTGGTCGACGCGGCGGTGCCGTCGCTCCCCACCGGCTGGACCGATCACCGCAACGGTAACAATGTCGCGCTGATGCCGCCCTATCTGGGGAAGGCGCATGCGGTGGCGCACATCCTGCCCGAACTTCGCGCGCGCTTTCCCGATGCGCCGGTGATCGGGATCGGCGACAGCCTGACCGACGCGCCGTTCATGGGGCTGTGCGATTTCGCGATGATGCCGACGCGGTCGCAACTGGCGGGCGGAATGTTCGATGCCCGCTGAGGCCCGCGCCAGCGTCGCCATTCCCTTTTCGGGCAGCTACGATCCCGCCGACGTCACCTTCCTGCTCAGGCCGGTGACGATGGCGGCGACCTCGGTCGTGGAGAAGGAGGCGGCGATCCAGTCCGGCCGGCGGCATTATTCGGAGATGATCGCCCCCGAAACGCTGCCCGACGACGCGTATCTGGCACTCTACCACGCCGCACTGGCGCGCAATGGCGATCGGCTGGCGCTGGACGTTGCGAGCCTTGCCGCGCACCTCGCGGCTTCCCGGCCGGGCCGCGAGATCGTGATCGTATCGCTCGCGCGTGCCGGTACGCCGATCGGGGTGCTGCTCGCCCGGACCTTGCGCGCGCATGGCCATCGCGCGCATCATTATTCGATCAGCATCATTCGGGATCGCGGCATCGATCGCGTCGCGCTGGCGCATATCGCCGCCCGGCATGATCCGGCCGATGCGGTGTTCGTCGACGGATGGACCGGCAAGGGCGCGATCGCCGGTGAGCTGCGCGACGCGCTTGCCGACCGGCCGTTCGGCTTTGTCGCGCGCCTCGCGGTCATCGCCGATCCCGCCGGACAGGCGGACATCGCCGCCACCGACGACGACTATCTCATCGCATCGGGGCTGCTCAACGGCGTCGTCTCCGGGCTGGTCAGCCGGTCGATCCTCAACGCGAATGTCGTCGGGGAGGGTAATTTCCACGCCTGCGTCACCTATCCGCAATTTGCCCATGCCGATCTGTCGCAGGCGTTTGTCGACGCCATCGCGCCGCGCGCTGCGGTGGCAGTGCCGCTGTCGATTGCCGGTCACGCCGCGCGCCGTCCGGCCTTGAAAGCGGGCTGCGAGACGATGATGGGCAGCCTGCTCGCCCGCGCCGCGACCCGGGACCGCAACCGTATCAAGCCGGGTATTGCGGAAGCGACGCGCGCGCTGCTGCGCCGGATGCCCGAACGGCTGCTGGTGCGCGATCCATCGGATGCCGACGTCGCGCATCTGCTTCACCTTGCCGCCACCCACGACATTCCGGTGGAACCGCTCAGCGATGCGTCGCACTACCGCGCCGTCGCGATCATTCGCAGCCTCGGGCACGACGCATGACCATGACGGCACCTTCGGCACTGGCGCTCGGCGCGACGCTCTACATGCCCTGTACCCGCGACGACCTTGCCGGATCGCTGCTCGGGCCGCATCGGATCGCCGGCCTGCGCTCGGCGGTGCTGTGCCTGGAGGATGCGGTGCTCGAACGCGATCTGCCGGCGGCGCTCACCCGGCTTGCGGCGTTCCTGCGGACGCTCGCCGCACGCGATGCCAGTTCGGCCGATCCGCTGCTGTTCGTCCGTCCGCGCGACGCCGCGATGCTGGATCATGTGCTGTGCATGCCCGGTGCCGACCGGCTGGCGGGGTTCGTGATTCCGAAGGCGCATGCCGACAGCATGCCGGCCTATCTGGCGCTGCCGCTGCACGACCGTCACCGGTTGATGCCGACGCTGGAAACCCGCGAGGCGTGCGACCCGCACGAGATCCGCCGGCTGCGCGATCAGTTGCTGGCGGTGCAGGATCGCATCCTCGCGCTGCGCATCGGCGGCAACGACCTGCTGCAATCGATGGGGCTGCGTCGCGCGGCGGGGCGCACCGCCTATGCCGGACCGCTGGGCGGGATCATCGGCAATCTTGTCGCCAGCTTTGCGCCATGGGGGTTCGCACTCAGCGCGCCGGTGCTGGAACGGTTCGACGATCCGGGCCTGCTGCGCGCGGAGGTCGCGCTGGACATCGAACATGGGTTGCTGACCAAGACCGCGATCCACCCCGGTCAGATCGCGATCATTCAGGGTGCGCTCGCGGTGCCTGCCGCACAGGCGGAGGAGGCGCGGCTGATGCTCGCCGACGATGCCCCGGCGGTGTTCGCCCGCAACGGCGTGATGTGCGAACCTGCAACGCATCGCCTGTGGGCACGACGACTGCTCGATCGTGTCGCGCTGTACGGGATCGCCGATCCCGACCCCGCCGCCTTACGCCTCATTTCAGGAGCCGAACGATGACAGCATACCGCACGATGATCGACGGACAGGGAAGCGGCGGCGTCCGCTTCGAAGTCTATCAGTTCGTTCGCCAGAGCCATGTGCTGGCCAGCCCCGCGACCACCAGTGCAACCGCGTCCGCCGGCGCGACGACGCCGTCGATCCACCTGCATCCTCCGCATCCCACGACGGCGCGTCAGGTGCGGATCGTGCTGGAGGGCGGCGCGGCGCTGCTCGAACCCGGCGCGCTGCAATATGCGCATGGCAAGCTGCAGGTGGATGTGCAGAAGAATGCGGGCGCGGGCGGTTTCTTCTCGCGTGCGATGACCTCTGCCGGGTCGGGCGAAAGCGCCTTCGCGACGCGCTATGCCGGGCATGGCGAAGTCTGGACCGATGTCACGACCAAGCATTTCATCCTCGCGGCAATGGACGGCCCGCAGGACTCGTTGATCCTCGATGACGGTGCATTCTATGCCTGCGACGCCAATGTCGCGGTATCGACCCACGTCCACCGGTCGGTGCAAGGCATGCTGTCGGGCAACGGCCTGATGCAGCCCAAACTGACCGGGGCGGGCGCGTTCGTGGTCGAATCGCCGGTGCCGGTCGACGAGATCGAGGTCATCGAACTCGATGGGCAGAAGGAACTGATCGTCGATGGCGACCTGATGCTGATGTTCTCGGCCGGACTGCAGGTCGAACTGCGACCGCTGGTGCGCGGCCTGCGCAACGCGATGCGCACCGGCGAAGGGCTGGTCTATGTCTTCAACGGTCGTGGGACGGTGTGGCTGACGCCGACGAAGCGGCTGGGCTAGGGCTTACCGCGACGGATCGTCGTTGCCGTACCGGTGCTCGATGAAGCGCAGATTGTCGGCGAAGCTGTCGATATCGTCTTGCGCGAGCGACCGCGACAGCGTTTCGAGCCGTTCGATCATCCGCTCGAACCCCTGATTCAGGTTGTAGCTTGCCGACCGGCCCGTCCTGCGGAAAATCTCCGCACGGTGCGCGGCGGGAATTTCGGCATAGCTCGTCACCAGCCGGGGGAGATGATCGTCGCGCATCTGGCGCACTTCGGTCAGCGCGGACACCAGCACCGCGTCGTCCTGCGTGCGGGCCTCGATATCGGCAATCAGCGACAGCAACCGGGCGACCAGCGGGCGCGACGCTTCGGGCAGGCGTGCGTCGTCGGGCAGGATGGACGGACGTGACGGCACCGCAGCCGCCGATACCGGTTCGGGCAGGCCCGACGGCGGCGGTGGCGGTCCGCCGAGCCATGTTACCAATCTGTCGAGAAATCCGGCCAATCCGACGTCCTGTACCAGCGCCTTGCCCGGACACGATAAAGCATCGCATCGGGGCGGCGCTAGAGCGCTTTTGAATCAGGTCGCGTCATCGGCAAGCAGTGCCGGACAGCATGCGATGACGCCCCGGTAAATTTACGGAGCGGGATCCTGCGCAGCGATGGCGCGTCGTGCCTGCGCGATCGCGTCGTCCAGCGCACGATGCAACGCTGGGCGCACATGCCCCTCACGCTCCGCCGCCGCGGCAGTCTGGTCGAGTGCCGCCGCCTGTGCGGCGAGCGAGGCGCTGCCCGTGATCGCACCGCGCGCGGCGATCGCGGTACGCAACGCCGCGATGCTCGTATCGCGGGCACGGCCAAGAGCCTGCAACAGTGCATCATGACTTTCGACCAGCAGGCCCAGTGTCAGGACCCCCTGTTCGGTGACCGCTGCCTGAGTGACGATGTCCTGCTCGCGCGCAAGCAGGCGCGCTGTCGCCACGTCGCGCAGAAAGTCCGCCCGCGCCGGGCGATCGCGGACGATCTCGCGCGCCGCCGCTTCCACGGCGGCGGCGCAGGCGCGGACCAGCGCCAGCGCTTCGGCCAGCGCGTCGGCGGCTGCGCGTAACCGCGTCCGATCCGTCTCGATCCCCAGCAGCGCGCGTGCGACGTTGTCACGCTCACGCTCAAGCTGGCCGACCAGCGCTTCGATCGTCGGGCCGGGTGATGCGACCGGATCGGGAGCGCGTCCGAAAAACGATCGTGGCCGGGGCGGGGGCGCGTCGATATCGCGGGCCAGCGCCTCCAGATTGCGTAGCCCCTGTTCCGACGCCTGCAACAGCGCGACGCCCCGGCCCAGCCGCGCGCTGGCGTCTGCCGCCGATGCGATCGCGCGACGTCCGACCGCATCGATCGCGGGCAGCATGTCGGCATCCGGCATCGCCAGCCATTGCCGCAGCAACGCTCGCGCGTCGGCGCGGAAATCACGGTGCGGTGGCGATGCGGGGGCGGGCACGGGTTCGGGTCTCTCGGCGGATCGACATGGGGCTGCACCTATCATGGTGCCGCGAGCGGCGGTCCGCAATCCGCCGCCGCCGGCAGGATGCGGCGGTCGCGCCACGTGCCTGCCATCGTACCGGCGGCATTTTGACCTTGCGTACGTGAAGCAGCTGACTATGAGATAATGTAACATATCGCGAGGCGGAGCGTCCTGCGTCTTCCAGAAAATCAAGAAAAGGGTAATCGTGCCAGTGTTCAGTATTGCGCGGAAATCAGGGCAGGCACGCTATTCGTCGGTTGCAAGTGCCATGCGCATCGCGTTGTGTGCGATCGCCGTCCCGTATGGGTCGGCTTCCGCGCAGGAAATCGCCGGGCCGGAATTGACGGCGGACGATGAGATCGTCGTGCTCGGTACGCGCAACACGGTGGATCGCACCCTTTCGTCCGATCGCGTGACCGAACGCATGTCGCAGTCGAGCCGATCGATCGAGCGGGACATCCTCGATGCAGCCGGAACGTATCGGCTCAGCGATGCGCTGGAACTGGTCAGCGGCTTCAGCCAGCAGAATAATCGCGGCGGGGTGATCGATAATTTCGCGGTTCGCGGGTTTCTGGGCACGCCGGACGGCGGCGCGGAATATTATGTGAACGGCTTCCTCGCCAACCGCGGCATGGCACCGCCGCGCGATCCCGCTACCACCGAACGGATCGAAGTTCTGAAAGGGCCGGCAGGCGCGCTGTTCGGGGATATCGACCCCGGCGGCCGGGTAAACATCGTGACCAAGGTGCCGCGTTTCACGCCGCATGCCGCCGCCGTCGTCCGGTACGGATCGTTCGATACCCGCCGGATCGAACTGGATGCCACCGGGCCGCTGACCCGAACGCTGGCGGCGCGGATCGTGGTGGCCGGGGAGGACAGCGACGGGTGGCGCGACACCGTTTCGATCCGGCGGCGCGTCGTTTCGCCGTCGCTGACGTGGCAGCCGTCCGACGCGGTGCGGATCACCTACACCGGCGAATTCAGCCGGTTCGATACGCCGTTCGATCGCGGCATTCCGGCGATCGATGGCGACGCGAACGCGCTGCCGCGATCGAATTACTACGGCGAACCGTCGAACGGGATCACCCGGTCGAGCAACGACCAGCATCAGCTCACCGGGTTGGGGGAACTCGGTGGCGGATGGACGCTGAACGGCGGGGTCGTCTGGCGCACGGGAACGCTGAAGGGGCTGTCGGCGGACCAGTCGCGGATCGTCGGTACGGCACTGTGGCGACAGCGCCGGTCGCGCGATTTCCGCGTCGACGATCTGTCGGCACGGCTGGAGCTTGCCGGCCAGCTCGGTCGGCATCGCGTCAGCGTCGGCGTGAAAGGCTATCGTTTCCGCTATGGCGAACGCTGGATGCGGATCAATCCGTCGGTCGACGCGCCCTATGCGATCGATTTGTTCGATCCGGTCTATGGATCGGTCGCCGCACCGCTTCGCCCGTTCACGAATAACGACGAGGATCGCGTTGCGGGCACCGTCTATGTGCAGGACATGTGGGACGTCACCGACCGGCTGACGCTGGTCGGCGGCGCGCGGATCGACCCGTACCGGCAGCAGATCGTGAACAACAACACCGGCAGTAAAGGGCGCGGGGTTGCCGAACCGGTGAACTTCCGCCTTGGCGGTCGGTATCGCGTGACCGACGTGATCGCGGTGCATGCAAACTGGGGTCAGAACTTCTCGTTGAACACCGGCACCGACCGCAACGGCATCGGCTTCGGCCCGGAAACCGGCAGCGGGTATGAAGCTGGCGTCGCCGCCAGCCTGCCCGGCATCGACGTGGCGCTGACATGGTTCGATATCCGAAAGCAGGATATCCTCACGACCGATCCGGTGGACGCCAACTTCCTCGCACCGGTGGGCAGTCTGGCCAGTCGTGGGATCGAACTCGACGCTTCGGTGCGGGTCGGGGACCGGTGGCAGGTCGTGGCGAACTATGCGTGGATCGATGCGCGGGCGGACGACACCGCCTTCCCAGCGCCCGACGTCCTCGGCGTGGCCGAGCATGCGGCCACGTTGCTGGTCGTGCATCGGATACCGACGGCGATCGGCGACTGGCGGTTGAGCGGCGGCGTGGCCTATGTCGGCGACCGCGCCGGATCGCTGACGGCGACGCCACTGGTCCTGCCCGAATATGCGAAAGCGAAAGCGGCCATAGAAGCCCCGCTTGTCAATGGGCTACGGGCGCGGATCGAGGCCGACAACCTGTTCGACGCCCGCTATGCCGCGAGCTCCTACAGCGCGCTGTGGATCTATCCCGGTGCGCCACGGACGGTGCGGGCGTCGCTTAGCTACGAGCTTTGAGGCGGGTTCGTGCGGGGGGCGTTTCGTTGCGCCCTGAACCCCCGAACGGGGCTGCCCGTCCATTGAAGCGCGGAACCAGTCCGGTATGACTGCGGCGATGGATGCGCAAACTGCCATACGGACGTTACTCTCCGCCCGCGCACCGAAGGCTACGATCTGTCCCAGCGAGGCTGCGCGGGTATTGGCCACTGCCGCCGGTGGCGGCACGGACTGGCGTATGATGATGCCCACCGTGCACGCGGCAGTCGATCGACTGGTGTTGGAGGGCACGGTCCGTTTGAGCTGGAAGGGGCAGGCGTTGCGATCGCGCGTTGGCCCGTACCGGATCGGCCGCGGCACGGGGGAGGATTGATCGCCGGTCCCGAGGGCAGCGGCATCCCGGCGCCTGTGTCCGGTTCGAGGCGAACCCATCATCGCCGCAACCCTCGAAACGATTCCTCCTGCCCGAGCACGTCCAGCGGAATCCACTTACCGGGCTTTCACGCGCCGCCAGCGAGTGATGGTGGACCACGACCAGATCGAACGCCTTCCCGAACAGATCGGAATACTGCCGACTGATCACCCTGCACGGGCCGGTGGGTCAGCGCGGCCGTGCGATGCTGCTGTCGACGATCGGCACCCGACATATCCCGTTCGGTGTCGAGGCTTCCGACCGGGTCGCGCCTGTATTCCGCCGCGCTGGCGTCGAAGGCCGGCCCAACGTTGGCATAATGATGCGATCTACACCCGTGTTGCGGACAGCACCTGCCAACGGGTGTTATGCGCCACTTCGCGAACCAGCCATTCGCGACCGGTCTCGTGCAGGAACCGGTGCTGGATATGCCGCGATCGCTGGACGAAGTCGTAAAAGTCGATTTGATGATGCGCAAGGACCAGCCGTCCGCCGGGGGCAAGTGCCGCCGCACAGTCGCGCGCGACCCGTGCCATCGCGCGGGGTGACAGGTAATAGAGCAGCTCGGCCACTACGATGGCATCGTATCGGCGGCGCGGCAGGTGCGCGGGTAGGGCGAGGCGGATCGCCCGCGCGCGCGGCTGGCCGTCCAGCGCGCGAACGGTCAGCCGTGTACCCTCGATGGTTCCTTCGGTCGCATCCAGCCGCAGTGCGCGTCGGGCGATCGCGACGCTGTTCGATCCGTTGCCCGACGCCAGTTCCAGCACCCGGCCCACCGGTCCCGGTCCCAGCGCGTGCAGTATCGCCGCGCGCTTGGTCGCCTCGTCACGGTCGGTGAACGTCCGCCACGGATCGTCCGCCTCCGCGAACTTCCGCTCGAAGCCATCCAGCGTGATCGCGCTCATCGGTGGAAGCCGTGACGTTCGGGCGACCGGGCGAAGGCGTCCAGTTCGTGCCGCGCGATCGTGAAGCCCGTTGGATCGTCGCCGATCGCCCCCAACTGCGTCCGGTGCACCCGGATCAGCGATCGTTTGGTGGCCACCGCGATCGGCAGCGCCAGTATCGGCCCCGCCATCCGCGTGGCGGGCGGCCATACCTGATGGCTCAGGCGCCGGGCGGGATGCCTGCAGGTCCGCAGCGCGGCGGCAACCGCGCGGTGATCGGGATGCCCGTCCGCCGCCGCTGGCCCCGCGATCAGGTCGAGCCGCCCGGTCCGCCGCACTTCGCGATGAAGCGCGCGGTCGCATGCCATTTGGTCGACCCGTCCGTCGGTCAGCGACAGAAACGTCACGTCATCCGCCCTGATGCCCAGCCGCCGTAGCGCCAGCCGGCTTTCGCGCCGTCGGGCTGCGACCAGCCGCCGCCGTGGCCAGCGCACGCTGCCGGGATGCGACGCCGCACCGTCGGTCACCACGACGACGCGGACCGTCGTGCCCCGCCGCGTCAGGGCGCGGATCAGCGCGGCGGCGCCGATCACTTCGTCATCCGGGTGCGGTGCCACGATCATCGCGACCCGTGGCCGGCCGACCCCAAAGGTCACAGCGCGGGCGACAGCAGCCGCGCGGCGACCGCACCGCCGACGCGCAGCCGCTGTGCATCGGGGGCCGGCTGACGCAGATAGACCGAAAGGTCGGCGATGGTCGCGGCCAGCGGATGGCCGACGAACATTCCCGCCAGTCCGACCGCTTCCCGCGCAACGACGATCGCCCGTTCGGCGGCGGCCGTCACCGTCAATCGTGCGGCGGCGACCCGAGCCAGACGCGCCTCCCCGTCCTCCTCGAACCACCGTGACGCAACGTGCCGCACCGCCGCCGCCGCAGTATCGGCAAGCGCAAACAGCTCCGCCAACCTAACCGACTGGAACGGATCGCCGGCCCGGTCCGTCGCCACCAGATGGTCGCACGTCCGGTCGCACAATGCCGCCACGCCACCGGCATGGACTGCAACGAAGCGCAGCGCACCGCCGCTGAAAAACGGCTCGCGCGGATAGTCGCCCGGGCGACCGATCGGATCGTTCTCGCGTAGCGGTGCATCCTGCCACCGGACCAGATGCGTTTCGGATCGCTGCATGCCGGTCGTCTTCCACCAGTCGCGATCGATCGTCGGTGGGACGCGCGCAAGATCGAGGAGCAGCAATTGCGGACCGTCCGGGGTGTCGGTCGTCGCCAGCGCATGGCTGAGCGTGCCGGCACCCGACGCGTGACTTTTCCCGCCGGTCAGCCGGCGATCTTCCATCCGAAGTCCTGCACCGGGCAGACCGGCGTTCCACACGCCCAACGTCGCGCCGCCGGCCAGCGCCGCCAGCAACGCCGCAACCTGCACGTCGCTGCCATAGCGCTGCACGATCTGCACGGCATCGACATGTCCTTCCAGCAAGCGGCCGAGCGGAAGGTCGCGCCGCCCGGTGGCATAGAGCGTACGCAACAGCGTCAGCCACTCGAAGGAATCCACCGGGTCGGCGACGGGCTGAACGTCCCATTCGGCATCGCGGATCGCGTCGCGCAGAGCTTGCCCGATCGGCACCGTCATGCCGCCAGCACGCAGCGCGCCGCTTCGATCCGGGTCAGCGCGACCTCCGCATCCGCCAACTGCACGCGGACCCCGGCATCGGGCGCGGCGGGGACCACCCTCATGCAGAATGCCTCCGCGTTCGGGCAATCGCGCGCGACGCCCAGCACATGGTCGCCGTTCGATCCGATCACCTGGCCCAGCCGTTCGCGCGTTTCCCGGTCGCCGATGGTTGCGAAGGTCCGGCGAGCCAACGCCTGCATCCGATACTGCCAATCGGCCGCCATGGGGTGTTCCACCAGCGGAAGCCCGTTCGCATCGATGTCGTTCAGCGCGGTCGCGAGGCCGCCCATCGCGCGACCCGTCCGCCGGGAAGAGGTGTGGACCCGCATCGCCGAGTCGTGGCGGACGCGCCAGCCAGCACGCGCGGCATCGTCGAGTAGCAAGGCATCCTCGCCTGACGGTACCGGGCGGAACCCGCCCAGTGAGCGATAGGTGGATGCGCGGATCGCCATGTTCGCCCCGCCGCCGAAATGGCACCCTCCCATCTCCCACGCCACGGGGTCGGTCGCCCGGCGATGCGCGTGCAGGCGATCGTAATAGCGTTCGACCCGCGTCTGGCTCAGATCCGCCGCGCCATCAGACCGTATCACCCGTCCGGCGGCAACATCCGCCAGCGACAGTGCTACGAGCGCAGCTTGTACCCAGTCGGGTTCGGGCTGGCTGTCGGCGTCGGTCGACAGCAACACGCCGGCATCGTCGTCCAACAGGTCCAGCCCCAGCGCCATCGCCGCCGCCCGCGCCCGCCCGGCATTCGCCTCTGAATGACGATCACCCGACCGGCAGACGACCGGCAAGGACAACCTCTCCGCGCTTTCCTCGGCCAGCAACCGGCTGCCGTCGGTGCATCCGTCGAAATACAGGCACAGCGCGGCCGACGTACCGGCAACGTCGAGCGCACCGCAGGCGCGGAGCAAGTGCGGCAGCAACTCTTCTTCGTTCCGTACCGGAACACATATCGCGATTGCGGGCAGTGGCAGCTCCATCGTTGCGCGCAGCCCTTGCTGACTTTGCTCTAGGTTACAATGGGATGCCTGGTATGTGTTCGATCTGGACCAAGCGACTGGTGGCAACATCGCTGGCCCGCCGGAACGATGGTCCGGGTCCGATCCCGCTCGCCGGTCGTTTCGCTCCCCATGCCCATTCCGCCGTTAAGCCCCGATCCCTACATTCTTATTCTCACTGGCTTCGGCGCACTGACCGCGTTGGTCGTCTGGCTGCCCCTAGTCCTGCGTAAGTTGCCGTTATCGTTGCCTGTTGTTTGTGTTGGGCTTGGTGCGGCGATATTCTCGTTGCCGCAGGTGACGTTGCAGCCGCTGCCGTATCTTTATCCAGAGATTACAGAGCGTTTCAGCGAGTTCGTCGTCATCATCGCGTTGATGGGTGCGGGGCTGAAGATCGACCGCGTGTTCGATTGGCGGCGCTGGCGAGTGACGTGGCGACTATTGGCGATCACCATGCCGCTGGGAATCCTGGCCATCACCGCGATCGTCGGGTGGGGTCTGGGGATGCCATGGGCGATCGCGCTGCTGCTGGCGGCCAGCCTGGCCCCGACCGATCCGGTGCTGGCCGCCGACATCCAGGTCGGCCCGCCCAAGACCGGCGAAGAGGACGAAGTGCGGTTCGGGCTGACGTCCGAAGCCGGGCTGAACGACGGTTTCGCCTTCCCGTTCGTCCATCTGGCGATCGCACTGGCCGCCGTTGCCACGACCGGCGAACCATGGTTCGGCGAATGGCTGAGCTACCGCGTGCTGTGGGAAATCGGTGCGGGCGTCGGCGGAGGCTGGCTGATCGGACGGATGTTCGGATGGCTGACCTTCCATGTGTCCGCCGAATCGAAACTGGCGCAGACCGGTGACGGGCTGATCGCACTGGCGGCGACCTGCATCTCCTATGGCCTGACCGAGATCATCCATTGCTATGGCTTCCTCGCGGTCTTCGTCACCGCGCTGACGTTTCGCAGCACGCACCGCGACCATGATTTCCATCACGACATGCACGACGTGACCGAACAGATCGAACGGCTGGCGATGATGGTCCTGCTGCTGCTGTTCGGCGGTGCGATCGTCAGCGGACTGTTCGCGGCGGTGGGATGGACCGACGTCGTCGTGGCGATCGCCATCCTGCTGGTGGTGCGCCCGTTGACGGGACTGATCGGGCTGACGGGGCTTCGTGCGGACTGGTCCGAGAAGCTGACGCTGGCGTTCTTCGGCATTCGCGGGGTCGGTTCGATCTATTACCTTGCCTATGGATTGAACCATATGGAGGTGGCCGGCGCCGAACGACTGTGGGGGCTGGTCGGCATGGTCGTGCTGCTGTCGGTCGTGTTGCACGGGTTGACCGTGACGCCGATCATGCGCTCGCTCGACCGGATGCAGGGCCGCGATCCCGACCGCGACGATCCGATCGCGGGCGAGCACGCCGCCTGACAAGGTTGCAGCTCGGTACGTCGAACCGACAGCGC
The DNA here is from genome assembly GCF_014842075.1 of Sphingomonas sp. CFBP 13720. Lineage (GTDB taxonomy): Bacteria > Pseudomonadota > Alphaproteobacteria > Sphingomonadales > Sphingomonadaceae > Sphingomonas. The sequence goes on along the minus strand of NZ_JACYVA010000001.1, from coordinate 615,776 downwards.
CAAGGCAGCAATTTTTCCAAGCCAGGGGAACCGCAGCCTGACGCAACAACCGTCCGTTTCGTACATTTATGGAGGCGTCGACCCGGTCGGCTTCGTCATCGGCCAACATAGGTCGAGGCACCGCAAGGAGAAGAAAATGAACGTTATCGCCACAGGGTTCGCGATGAGCATGTTGGCCGCGACCAGCGGATATGCCGCCGAACATCGCACGCAGATCCAGCATGCAACGGGCGCAACCGACGTCCAGTATCGAGGAAGCGTCGACATCCAGCACAAACAGTCCGGCGCGGTCGCACCCGGTGGTGCGCCATCAAGCCTGCGGTGCAGCTGGAAAGCGAACGTCACCGTCGAACGCGACGCGCGGCACGCGTCGGGCACGCGGATGGCGCGTTCCTTCGCAACGCCATATGTCATGCAGGGCAGCCGGCCGGGTTGGTGCACCGCGAACCGCGATCGCATCGCGCAGGAAGTCGCGCAGCGGACCGCCGATATCAAACGCTACCTGATGGCGGCGGCAGAGGACGACCATCCCGTACTGACCGCCGAGATCGATCGCCTGCACGGATCGGCGGAGGCGGGATGATCGACCGGATCTGGTTCGGGGCTGCGAGCGCCGTGTTGGCGATGCAGGCCGGCAGCCAAGCCTACGCCCAGTCGGCGACGGTCGTTGCCGTCGAGGCAACGACCGACGAAACGCGCCGTGGTTTGAGTTGGAGCGGCGGCAAGGCTTCGGTGTCGGGTGACATTTCCACCCGGATCGGCCCCGTCGAAGCATCGGCAAGGGTTGCCGCGCTGCGCGAGGCAGCGCGGCACGGCGATAGCGATGCCGTCGCCGATCTGAGTCTGGGCACCCGGTTCGACGTGTCGGCGCTGACACTTGGGTTGAAGGCGACAGGGTATGTGTTTGCCGGCGGCCGTGGTCCGCTGAACTATGCCGAGGTTTTGGGAAGTGCTGGCTACACCTATGGACCGGTACAGTTCGAGCTTGTCGCCGCATATGCGCCGGAACAGTCGGCGATCGGCGGCGACAACCTGTACCTGAGGGCGGAAGCGATTGCCGGGATACCGTCGACGCCGTTTACCGTCGTGGCGGCGCTCGGCCGTTCGTCGGGTAGCGACGACGGCAGCGGGCGATCGAACAGAGTACGGCCCGGCGGGGACTATTCGGATTGGCGGCTGGGTGTCGACTATGTTCGACGTCCGCTGGTGCTGACCGTCGAATATGTCGGGACGGACACGAATGACGACGCGATTCTACCCGGACGCTACGACGCCCGACATGACGGCGATCGGGTGCTGGGGCGCGTTCGCTACGCGTTCTGACGTCGAACGTCCCCGGTGCGACGGTTCCGGGTCAGGCGCTCACGGACTGGCCCAGCGCCGCGATCGTGGCGGCGGTCACGACGCGGATCGGACGGCCGGCGGCGGTAAGCTGTTGCACGCGTTGCCATAACGGGCTGCGTCGGATCGACAGCGGATAGGGTTCGGCGGCGGCGACGACCAGCATCGTCGTGGTCGATCCCGGCGCGGTCATCACGGTGCCGCCCATCGCCGCAACGGTCCGCGCCACTGCGCCGTCGCGCGGTTCGCCGAGGATCGCGATGCGTTCGCCGCGCAGCGGGCCATCGGCGGCGGGGCGGGGTGCCGGTCCCGGCGGGCGCGGCGGGGCCATCCAGTCGGCCAGCGACAGGCCGGTATGGTCGATCGCCTTGACGATCACCCAACCGGCGGCGCGGGCATCGCTCAGCGCGTCATGGTGGCGGTGCGCGATCCCCAGATAACGCGCCAGTCCGCCAAGGCGGTGGTTGGGAAGGTCGGGCCATGCCCGCTTCGCCACGCGCACGCTGTCCAGCCAGCGCGTCTCGATCGTCGGGCGATCATGGATGCGGCATGCGGCGGCGAGCGCGCCCTTGTCGAAATGCGAATGCGCCACGGTGATGCGCCCGGTCAGATGCCCGTCGATCGCCGCATGGAGTTGCGCGAAGGTCGGCTGGCCGATCACCCGTTCGGCAGCGATGCCATGGATGCGGATATTGGCGGCGTGAAATTCGTCGCAAGGGTCGACGAGCGTTTCATAGGCAAAGGTTTCGCGACCGTCGCGAAAGCCGACGATCCCGACCTGACAGATGCTGCTGACGCGCGAACAGGCGGTTTCAACGTCGATGACGACGAAATCGGGCGCCGGATCGGCAGCGGTCGCGAAGGGGGCAGGGCGCATTGCCCCCGATATAGCAACGTGCGCGCCGGGTGCCAGATCGGTGACGCCGCCGCGTTAGGCTGTAGTCTCATAAGCGCGCAGCCAAAGGCGTATCGAGGCAAGTTGGACCATAACGAGGAAGTTGGCAGCAAGCTTGTCGTAGCGAGTGGCTAGGTATCGGAAGCGCTTCAGCTTAGAGGAGAACCGTTCGACCAGGTTGCGGTCGCGGTAGAGCCGCTTGTTGAAGCACGGCTTTCATTTGCGTAGCGCCCTGATCCTGGATCAACTCGCGAATGCGGTCGGCGTGGATGTCGGTCGCGAGCCCGCGTCAGCTGCTGCCGAGACAATGATCTGGCCCCCCTTTTTTTGCCGTCCCGTTCTGCTGACCCGCTCGGATGAAGGTGCTGTCGATCATTTCAATTGGCCGTCGTGCGTTGCGATGATCGCGTTCATTAGCCGGTCCCACACAACTGCCCGCCGCCATCGGTTGAAGCGGTTGTAGCAGGTGGTGGGTGGACCATACCGCTCCGAAAGGTCGCGCCACGGCGCACCGGAGCGTAGCACCCAGAAGATGCCGTTCAGCAGGCGGCGATCATCGACGAGCGGCACGCCTCGCGGCTTGTCGGGCAGCAGCGGCTCGACCACGCGCCACCCGAAGTCGGTCAGATCCTATCGGCTCATACCGACGCTGAAGCAGAAGTCAGCGCACTGCGAAAGGTCCGCTGACGCGATTGCGGACAGTGAACGGGAGGGTATGGTGCACGTATGTGGAGACTCGCTGTCCTTTCTTTGGCGTCCATGGTCCCTTCCGGACAACACAATCTGACCTTCGACGGCGAAGCCTTCGGAGCGCGCCGCGCTCTTACCTGCACTTGGTTCACCAACTTTGAGAACAGTCGGTTCGAGCAATGTCAGGACACCACGGGAAAACTGCTGCAAGATGGCGATCACGCATCTATCAAGTGTGCCCGAGGTGTATGCGAACAATTGGACGCAGCGGCCCGCAAGTCAGCGCGGTGGAAAAAGCCTGAGCCACCATGGGGAACGTTCAAGGTGGTGCTGGTCGGGCGCGTAAGTCTCAACACCCACGAAAAACGCTATCTTGGCGATGCCACCAGAACCGTCCTCGTCGAGAAGCTCACAAGCGTCCGCCCGTCCAAATAACGGCGGAGGCGTTTATGGGTTCGCGACTTCGATGGCGAAGGTGGGCGGCGTCGAGGCCGGACTGACATTCGACGAGGGATCGGCCTCCTTTCATCACCTCTCAGGAGTTCCGGGGTCCACCCGACCGCAAGCGATGCTGACAGTGGGTCGACCGCCTACTATGGTTGCACGGTGGACTCCTGAACAGGTGCGGGGCAACGCTCGTACGGGCGGCAGAAGCACCCTCGCGCCGAATGGCGATCCGGCCTATTGCTCGCCATCGTGGTGGCCCCGCAGCATAGTGCGGCCGACCCGCCGCCAGCCGACCGGAGACGACCGATCTTTCACCTTGTTTTCGCCGTGCCCTGCCTGCTCGTCATCGTGCGATGGCTGTTGCCGCTGACGATGCTGGGTTCGGCGAAGGTCGCGATCGCGATCCTACTGCTGGCGGCATCGCAATATCATTTCTGGAGCCGCCTTTCGTCGGGATCGGTGTTCGCGCCGGAGTTTCCGCGCGAGGTCGTGATCGCGTTCAACTGGGCATTCGGCACGATGGTGCTGCTGGCGGTGTTGCAGCTGGTTCTGGACGTCGGAACGCTGGTGCTGCGCGGCGGAGCGGGCGTGCCCGATGCGGTCCGTTATACCATTGCGGGCGTCGCGGGGACGCTGGCCGCGATCGGTGTCGCCAATGCGTTGCGCGTGCCGCCGGTCCGCGACGTGGTGGTCGAGGTGCGCGGCCTGTCGCCCGCGTTCGACGGATATCGCGTGCTGCAACTGACCGACCTGCACCTCAGCCGGCTGTTCACCGCCGACTGGGCGACGCGGATGGTCGAGCGCGCGAACGGGGCGGGGGCCGACCTGATCGTCGTTACCGGCGACTTCATCGACGGATCGGTCGCGATGCGGCGCGACGAGGTGGCGCCGCTGCGCGCGCTGCGTGCCACGGACGGCATCTATGCCATTCCGGGCAATCATGAATATTTCTTCGATTACGGCGCATGGATGCGGCACCTGACCGGCCTTGGCTTTCGGATGCTGCCCAACCGGCATGTCGTGCTGCGGCGGGATGAGGGTCAGTTGACGCTGGCGGGTGTGACCGACCTGTCAGCGCCGTCGGTCGGAGAGGCCGGGCCGGACCTGAACGCGGCGCTGGCCGGTGCGCCGGCGGGGGTGCCGATCGTCCTGATGGACCACCAGCCGCGCGAGTCTCCGCGTGCGGCGGCACGCGGTGTCGCGCTTCAGATGTCGGGCCATACCCATGGCGGGATGATCGTCGGGCTCGACCGGATCGTCGCGCGCGCCAATGGCGGGTTCGTATCCGGGCGATATCAGGTCGGCGGCATGACGCTGTACGTCAGCAACGGCACCGCATTGTGGCCGGGCTTTGCGTTGCGCCTTGGCAAGCCGTCCGAAATGACCCGGTTCATCCTGCGCCCGGCACGCTGACCGCGACGGCGCTTCCCGCCGCGCGGCCGGCGCGGTTCAGATGGCGGGATCGCGCACCAGTGGCGCATGACGGTCGACGAGGATCGCGCTGGCGGCGTTCAGGCCGATGACCTCCACCGCGATGCCGTGTCGGCGCATGCGCGCGACGATATCCTCCAGCGCGCCGACCGCCGTGACGTCCCACAGATGCGCGTGCGTCAGGTCGATGCGGACGTGTGCCGCCGTGTCGCGCAGGTCGAAGCGGTCGGCGAAGATATCGGCGCTGGCGAAGAAGATCTGGCCGGTGACGCGGTAGGTCCGGCGGTCGGCGGTGGCGTCATAGTCGACCGCGACGTCCATCAGCCGCGTGACCTTGAACGCGAAGAAGACGCCGCTGAGCAGCACGCCGACCGCGACGCCCGCCGACAGGTCGTGCGTTGCGACCGTCACCGCCACCGTCGCCAGCATCACCACGCCCGACACGCGCGGGTGGCGGACCAGATCGCGCAGCGACGTCCATGAAAAGGTGCTGATCGACACCATGATCATGATCGCGACCAGCGCCGCGACCGGCACCTGCGCCACCCATGGGCGCAGCGGCACCATGACCACCAGCAGGAAAACTCCGGCGACCAGCGTCGACAGCCTTCCGCGTCCGCCATAGCGGATATTGCCGACCGTCTGGCCGATCATGCCGCACCCCGCGATGCCGCCAAACAGCCCGGCGGCGACGTTGGCGAGGCCGAGGCCGCTGCATTCGCGCGCCTTGGAACTGGTGGTTTCGGTCAGGTCGTCGACGACGCTGGCGGTCATCATCGATTCGAGCAGCCCGACCGCCGCCATCGCCAGCGCATAGGGCGCGACGATCACCAGCGTGTCCCATGCGGCGGGCACGGACGGCAGCGCGAACGCGGGCAGCGATGACGGCAGCCGGCCGAGATCGGCGATGGTCGGCAGCGACATGGGAAACGCGGTGGCGATCGCGGTCAGCACGACGATGCAGATCAGCGGCGACGGGATCGCGGTGGTCAGCCGAGGCAGCAGATAGATGATCGCGAGGCCCAGCGCGATCATCGCATAGCTGTGCCACGTCACGCCCAGCATCTGCGGCACCTGTGCCGAAAAGATCAGGATCGCCAGCGCGTTGACGAACCCGGTACGGACCGATCGCGACACGAAGCGCATCACCACGTCGAGGCCGATCAGCCCGAACACGATCTGGAACAGTCCGGCAAGGACCGTCGCGGCCAACAGATAGGGCAGGCCGTGCGCATGGACCAGCGCGGCGGCGACCAGCGCGACCGAACCCGCCGCGCCGGAGATCATCGCGGGTCGACCGCCCGCCACGGCGATAACGATGCCGATCACGAACGACGCGAACAGGCCGACTTCGGGATCGATGCCCGCGACGAACGAGAATGCGATGACTTCGGGGATCAGCGCGAAGGTGCCGACCATGCCGGCCAGCACGTCGCGCCGGGCGCCCGCCGCGCCGTCGAACCATTCGCGGCGATAGGTGGAAAGGGAAAAACTGGTCATCGAAATTAGGTCCGCATGAGCCGCACGGACGGACGCCGCCGATGGGCGGGGCGCGTCGTTCAGGGCGGTGTGCGTTGTCCGGCGGATCGGCGGCCGGAATAGCCACCCGGAATTGCACCGGGTCCATACGAATGATCGCCCGCTACCGCGAAGGACGCGCGGGCGCAAGGGCGGGGCGGGGTGTCCGCTACCCGTCGGACGCTTTCCGGTCGAGCGGGCGCGTCACCGGATCGATCGCGACGATCAAGCAACAGCGTAGTATTTCCGTTGTTATCGAATGATGTATCGCGACCATTCCGGCATATCGTCTGCTCCGGCATGAAATTCGCGACTCGGTGAATAAACCCGCAGGTTAGACCGGGTTTGGCGGCGCGCTGACGGCAGCGGCAACTGGATAGATCCGTTTTCGGTTTATTTACGACTGGCGGTTAACTTGACGTATGGACAGGCGCCCGGAAGATACGGATAGGAAACCGATTATTCGTCTTCCCGGATTCCTTGGTCTGGAATCCCTCGCGGCGGGATCGGCCGCCGGGATCGCGCGTCTGGCGAAGGATCGCAAGGGCGGGGTGAGCATCATCGGCGTCTTCTCGCTGGTCTCGATGATCGGCATCGCGGCATTTTCGATCGAGCTGGGGCAGGGGCACCAGAAGAAGATCCGGTTCCAGGGCGCGGCCGACGCCGCCGCGCTGGCCGCCGCCAACGCCTATGTCACCAACCCGGTCGACGCGACGCTGACGACGGCGGCGCAGGACGTGGCGCGGGCCAACGGCATCGCTTCGGGCGACGTGACGGTCAGCCACCTGACCAATTTCAGCGCGACGGTGGCCGATGCCGTACAGGTGACGATCCGACAGCCAGTGCCGCTGTATTTCGCGCGGATCTTCACGACCAGCGCGTCGTACGACGTCACCATCACCGCCGTGGCGTCGCTTTCCAGCGCGTCCGCCGTGCCCTGCATCCTCGCGCTGTCGGCGGGCACCGGCGTGTCGCTGTCGGGCGGGACGAAAATCAGCGCGCCCGACTGCGCCGTCATTTCGAACAGTTCTATCAGTGCCACAGGGGGATCGTCGATCACCGCGAAGGCGACTCAGTCGTCCGGCGCGACCAGTACGGCGGGCGGCAGCACGATCAAGGCGAGCGGGTCGATCACGTACGGAACCAGCGCCAGCGCGGAAGGCGGCAGCAGCCTTCAGGGCAAGCAGGTCAAGCGTTCCAACAGGACCGCCGACCCGCTTGCGTCGAGCGCCGCATTGGCGACGGCGTTCGGCAAGCTGGGCAGCTTCACCGCGCCGACGATGCCGACCGTGCCGGCGGGCAGCGACCTGTCGCTCGGCTATTATCCAACGACGATGACGTTCGAAGGGCGCACCGGAACGCTGGCGGACAATATCTGGACGTTCCCAGCGGGCACGTACAACATCCGTAACCTGAATACCGCCGGCCTGAAGCTGAAGATCCCCGGCCCCTCCACCGTGACGGTCAGCGGCAGCGTGAACGTGGGCGGCGGCGGCGGTCTCATTCTGGGCGACGGGCCGGTGACGATCGCGGGGCCGATCTCGCTCGGCGGGGGTACGTCGATGACGATCGGGGCCGGACGCCATTATTTCGGTCAGATATCGATCAGCGGCGGTGCCGTCGCGACGATCGGGGCGGGGGATCTGGATGTCACCGGGGCGATCCTCGTCGATGGCGGGGGGAGCAGCGTGTCGATCGGGGCAGGGAAATACGCGATCGGCAACAACGGTTCGGGTACCGCGATCAACCTGTCGGGGGGCAGCACGCTGACGTTCGGCGACGGGGCGTTCAGCGCGAACGGCGCGGTCACCACGTCGGGCGGCAGTACGCTGGTGTTCGGATCGACCGTCAATCACCTGATCAACGGCAACCTGAACCTGAACGGCAGTTCGACCTTCGGTGCCGGCATCTACACGATCAACGGCAGCTTCACGAACAACACGGGGGGCACGATGGCGGGAAGCAATGTCAGCTTCATTCTGGCAGGGACGCTCAACGCGTCGGGCGGCACGTCGATCGACCTTGCGGCACCCGCCGCCGGATCGTCGGTCGGCGTCGCGGAAATTCTGTTCGCGACCAAGTCGACGGCGGCGACCATATTGGGCGGCGGAACGCATGACCGGTATTCGGGCGTCATCTATGTCCCCAATTCGGATTTCCAGATGAGCGGGGGGGCGACCGCGACCGGTCCGTGTTTCTCGATCATCGCCAGCACGGTGACGCTGACCAGCGGCCCGAGCGCGGCTACGGCGTGTCCCAGCATGGGCAATGGCGGCGGGAGCGGCAATGTGAGTCTGGTTCGATGATCCGCCGTTTCCGGCGCTTCGTACACGACCGGCGCGGGGTCGCCGCCGTCGAGTTCGCGCTGTGGTCGGTGCTGATCCTCGGCGCGCTAGTCCCCTGTCTGGATTTCGCCAACTATCTGCTCCAGTCCGACCGGCTGAACGGCGCGGTCAGGCAGGCGTCGATCCTTGCCTACAACATGCGCGGCGGGGCGGTGGACACGCGACAGCTGTCGCAATATGTCGCCGCCAGCGCCGGGTCGGGGCTGGCGGTCAGCGCCACCGTGTCGTGCAACGGCAACCAGCAAAGCTGCGCGACGCCGCCGTCGGACCGCGCCTGCGCCTGTGTCGGTCCGGGCAAACCGGTCACGTTCGTCCCGACCGGCGTCTGCGGCGCGACGTGCGCCGGCGGGGCGACATCGGGCTTCTATCTGACGGTCGCGGGGACGCGGCCCTATCGGACGATCGTGCCGAACCGCTGGCTGAACGGGCAGATTATCGAAGGCACCACGACGGTACGGCTGCAATGATGCGCCTGCGATCCCTCCCCTCGAACCGGTCGGGCGCGAGCGCGGTCGAGTTCGCACTGGTCGCGCCGGTGCTGCTGGTCTTCATCCTGTTGCTGGTCGAGGGCGGCCGCATGCAATGGACCCGGCAGACGATACAGGAAATCGCCGTGAACAGCGCGCGCTGCATGGCGCTGGGCACCGCGAGTTGCAATTCCGACAGCGCGGTACAGGCCTATGCCCGGTCGCTCGCGATCGACCGGGGGGTTTCACTGGGCAAGGCGACCGTCACCACCGCCGCCAACCAGACGTGCAACGCGGTCAGCGGCATGAACCGCGTGTCGATCGCGCTGCCGTACCGTGTCGCCAGCGGCCTGCTGCCCGCCGGTCCGACCTCGCTGGAGGCGTCGGCCTGTTTCCCGACGGTAAGTTAGAACAAGCGTTTCAACAGACCGGCGTTGGTCTTGCCCAGTTCGATCACCTCGTCGCCGCGACCGCTCAGGATCGCTTTCGCCATATAGAGCGAAAATCCCCTCATCTGTTCGAGCGTGATCCTGGGCGGCATGGACAATTCGGTGCGTGCGGTCACGGCGTCGAGCAGCGCGGGGCCGGGATGGGCCAGCACCTCGCGCACGCCGGCCTCGATATCGCCGGGATCGGTGACGCGGACGCCGTGCAGCCCCATGGCGCGCGCCATCGCCGCGAAATCCGGATTGTCGAGCGCGACGCCGGTTTCGATCAGGCCCGCCGCCTTCATCTCCATTTCGACGAAGCCCAGCGTGCCGTTGTTGAACACCACGATCTTGACCGGCAATCCAAGCTGGCGAACGGTCAGCAACTCGCCCATCAGCATCGCCAGCCCGCCGTCGCCCGATAGCGTCACGACCTGTCGGTCGGGCAGCGCGGCCTGCACGCCGATCGCCTGCGGCAGGGCGTTCGCCATCGATCCGTGGTTGAACGATCCGATCAGTCGACGACGCCCGTTCATCGCCAGATAGCGCGCGGCCCATACCGTCGGTGTGCCGACATCGCAGGCGAAGACGGCATCGTCGGCGGCAAGGTCGCTGACGACGCGCGCGACATGCTGGGGGTGGAGGATGCCGCTGCCGGGGGTGCCGTGCGCCAGATCGTCCAGTCCGCGCCGCGCTTCGGCATAGTTCTCCAGCGCCGATTGCAGGAAGTCGCCGTCGCGCCCGCCGGTCAGGCGCGGCAGCAACCGGGCCAGCGTCGCGCCGACGTCGCCGGTCAGGCCGATATCGATCGCGGTGCGCCGGCCCAGATTTTCGGGACGCAGGTCGATCTGTGCGACCTTCGCCTCGGTCGGATAGAATTGGCGATAGGGAAAATCGGTGCCGAGCATCAACAGCACGTCGCATGCCATCATCGCGTCGTAGCCGCTGGAAAAGCCGATCAGTCCGGTCATGCCGACGTCATAGGGATTGTCGTATTCGACGAATTCCTTGCCGCCCAGCGCATGGACCACGGGCGCCTGAAGCGTCGCGGCGAGTTGCACCAGTTCGGCATGTGCCGTGCGGCATCCGCGTCCGGCGAGGATCGTCACCTTGCCCGCTCCGTTGAGCATCGCCGCCAGCCGATCCAGATCGGCATCCGCCGGAACGGTCACGGCGGCGGGCGGCAACAGCGCGTCGGCGGATCGCGCCGCCCCGGCCATCGCGGACCGCAACGCGACGTCGCCCGGCATCGCGATCACCGACACGCCGCGATGCCCGACGGCCGCACGGATCGCGGTTTCCAGCGTGCGCGGCATCTGATCCGCGTCGGAAACGGTTTCGCAATAGACGCTGCATTCGCGGAACAGCGCTTCGGGGCGCGTTTCCTGAAAATAGTTCGACCCGATCTCGGCGCTGGGAATCTGCGCGGCGATCGCGAGCACCGGTACGCGGGTGCGGTGGCAATCATACAGGCCGTTGATGAGGTGCAGGTTGCCCGGCCCGCACGACCCGGCACACACCGCCAGCCGGCCGGTCAACTGCGCCTCCGCCCCGGCGGCGAAGGCGGCTGCTTCCTCGTTGCGGACATGGACCCATTCGATCCTGCCCTGTCGCCGCAGGCTGTCGGTCAGTCCGTTCAGGCTGTCGCCGACGACGCCGTAGATCCGCTCGACTCCGGCAAGCGCGAGCGTTTCGGCGAACAGGTCGGCGACGGTGGGCTTGAACATGGCACGACTCCGCGGCGGTATTTTGAGGGGAACGATGCCGCAACGCACAAGGCGACGATCGGGGTGCAATCGCGTGCGTGGTCGTCCGGCGATCGAATACTCGTACTTTTCGCTGTACTCGCACCAATCCGTGTGTATTTGTGGGAGTATATCGAAATCCACAAAGGGTTCGTCCAGGGAGAGGGCATATGGTCGCCAGGACCGTTATTCTTGCATCGGTATCGTCGGTCGCGCTGTTGTGCTGCGCGCCCGCCATCGCGCAGGTCGCACCGCCGGCAAACACGCCCGACGGAATCGGCGCGCCGCTCGGCACGCCCACCGATGCGCCGGAACAGGCGTCGGACGGCACCCCGGCGCGCGAGGCGCAGGCGGACGATGCGGAAGAAATCATCGTCACTGGCGTGCGGGCGTCGATTGTCGGCGCGCTGAACGTCAAGCGCAACGCGACGCAGGTGGTCGACTCGATCGTCGCCGAGGATGTCGGCAAGCTGCCCGACAACAATGTGATCGAGGCGTTGCAGCGGCTGAGCGGCATCCAGGTGACCAACCGCGCGGGCGGCGAAGCGGCGGGCATTTCGATCCGCGGCCTGCCCGATGCGCTGACCACGATGAACGGGCGCAACATCTTCACCGCGTCGGGTCAGGCGTTCGCGCTGGCCGACATTCCGGCGAACCTCGTCAAGCGGATCGACGTGTACAAGACGCGCGCCGCCGACCAGATCGAAACCGGCATTGCGGGACAGATCGACGTGTTCACCCGGCGTCCGTTCGATTTCGACGGCTTCGCGATGTCGGGCGTCGCGCGCGGAATCTATAACGAACAGGCGGATACGTTTAATCCCAACCTGTCGGGCCTGATCAGCAACCGGTGGGAAACCGGGATCGGCGATATCGGCATCCTCGTCAGCGGCAGCTACGCCAAGACGAAGTATCGCGACATGAGCGTCACGTCGGGCGCGATGGTGCCGTTCGTGACTGAAAATCCGCCGCCGGGCTTCACCCCGTTGCAGCGCGTCTTCCCCGAAACCGGTGCATGGCAGCCCGGCACCGAACGCGGTCTGCCGACCGCCGCCGGATCGACCTTCCTGCTCGGCGGGCGTCAGGTGCCCTATTACCTGTCGCGCGACGCGGTGTTCAGCCCCGACGTGACCGGCACGCGCGAGCGCCCGGCGGTGAACGCGGCGGTGCAATGGTCGCCGAACAGCAGTTCGACCTACACCGCCGAATTCTTCTGGAACCAGTTCAAGTCGACGACGCAGAACAGCCTGTTCTTCAGCTTCGTCGACTGGTGGGGCGGGCTGGGCACCAATCCCGGATCGACGATCGAGCTGTTTCCCGACACCAACATCATCAAGGCGCGGTCGGTCGGCGACGTGTTCGGCTTCAACAGCGGCGATTATACCCGGTCGAAGACCGACAGCTTCGTCTATGCGCTGAACGGCAACTGGGAAGTGGGCGAGGGTGCCCGGATCGTCGCCGACCTGTCGTACCAGACCAGCCAGTTCGACACGCAGTTCCTCGCGATGCGGATCAGCCGGGTCGCGCGGCGGATCGACGTGGATTTCAACACCCGCGACGGCATCCCGGCCTATAATTTCGACGATAATGCGCTGCTGGTCGACCCGGCGCAGTGGGACGTCGGCGAATTCTACGACAACGCCAACCGGTCGAAGGGCGATGCGCTGACGCTGCATCTGGACGGTGAAAAGGCGTGGGAGGACGGGTTCCTGCGCAAGGTGAAGGCCGGTATCCGCGTCGACAATCGCAACGCGATGGATTCGGTTCGGACGCAGGACGCCCCCGGTCTGGGCCGCAAATTCTCGACGCTCGACCCCGGGCTGCAACTGACCAACAGCGACTTCTTCGACGGGCGCGCCAGCGTGCCGACCTCGTGGCTGGTCCCCAGCGGTCAGTATATTTACGAAAACGCCGATGCGATCCGGCAGCTGTACCGCGGATCGGTCGACCCCGGCATCCTGCTGTCCGATCAGTTGTCGATGATCGACGTGTTCGACATCAACGAGATATCGATGACCGCCTATGCGATGGCGGATGGGCAGTTCGACATGTTCGGCCGCGCGTTCCATGTGCAGGCGGGCGTGCGCTATGTCGATGTCGACACCGATCTGGTCTTTACCGACCGGCTGACCGGCGCGGTCACCGGCGCGTCGCAAGGCACCGAGCGTTTTCTGCCCAGCGTCACGCTGCGGTACGACGTGACGAGCGATTTCCGGGTGCGGTTCAATTACGGCGAAACGCTGCGTCGGCCGGGATTTGCCGATCTGAACCCCAATTTCAACCTTGCGGGCGATCTGACCGGAATCGGGCGTGGCACGGGCAGCGCGGGCAACCCCGGCCTGCGGCCGACCGTCGCCAAGAATTACGACCTGTCGGCCGAATGGTATTTCGACCGCAACAGCGCGATCTATGGCACGGTCTTCCGGCGCGAGATCGACGGGCTGGTCGTGCCGCTGACATCGGTGCTGACGATCCCGAACACCGGACAGAACACGAACGTCTTTGCCGTCACCCGCCCCGAAAACGCGTCGAACGGCGTGCTGAAGGGCATCGAACTGGGGCTGACCTACTTCCCGACCTATCTGCCGTCGTTCCTCGACGGGCTGGGCGTGCAGGGCAGCCTGACGCTGCTCGATTCCAAGCAGAACATTCCGTTGACCGATGCCGCCGGCGTCGTGACGGGCGAGACCGAATCGGCGTTCTTCGGCGTGTCCGACCTGTCGTACAACGCCACGCTGGCCTATGAGCGCGGCGGGCTGGGTGCCCGGCTGTCCTATGTGTGGCGCAAGGAGTTCCTTGCCAATAACGAGGCGCGGCTGTTCGCCAATCCGATCGGCGTGTGGCGTCGGCCCGAAAGCAGCCTCGATTTCCAGCTGACCTACGGCATCACCGACCGGCTGGGGCTGACGCTGGACGCGGTGAACCTGACCAACCGGACGCAGCAGAATTACTACCGGTTCGAGGATGCGGGCAACGCCGACCAGTTCAACCTCGGCACCACGCTGCTGTCGCGGACCTTCGCGGTCGGCCTGCGCTTCTCGCTCGACTGATCGACGCGCCGCTCGCGAACCCCCATTTCTTCGGAGAGACCCCATGATCCGGTCCACGCTTCCGCTTGCCGCCCTCGTCCTGCTCCTGACCGGTTGCGAAGGCATTTCGGGTGCCGATGCCAGCGGCAACATCCAGACGCCCGCCGCACCCGTGCCGACGCCGACCCCCACGCCGACCGCCACCGCGACGGCCGCACCCGCCCCGGTGGGCCTTGCGCTGACCGGCGATACGTCGCCGGTGCACGATCCCGCGATCCTGAAGGACGGCAATACCTATTACCTGTTCGCGACCGGCGCGGTCGCGGATCGCGAAGGGCTGCTCGCCACGCGCACCTCGACCGATCTGACCGCGTGGACGTTCCGTGGGCCAGCCTATACCGCGCTGCCGGCATGGGCGACGACCGCCGTCCCCGGCACCAGCGGCATCTGGGCGCCCGATATCGTCAAGCGCGGCAGCGAATACCGCCTCTATTATTCGGTATCGACGTTCGGCAGCAACCGGTCGGCGATCGGGCTGACCACCAACAGCGCGCTCAGCCTCAATTCGCCTGCTGCGGGCTGGACCGACAAGGGCGCGGTGATCCAGTCGACCAGCGCCGACACGTTCAACGCGATCGATCCGGCGGTGTTCACCGATGCAGAGGGCCGCGAATGGATGGCGTTCGGCAGCTTCTTCGCAGGGATCAAGCTGATCCGGCTGGACCCTGCCACCGGTCTGCGGCTGGCCAGCGAACCGACGATCCATTCGCTGGCGACGCGTCCCGCGCCGGGCGCGGTCGAGGCACCGTTCGTGGTGCGGCACGGCGACTATTATTACCTGTTCGCATCGTTCGACAGTTGCTGTCAGGGTGCGAACAGCACGTACAACACCGTCGTCGGCCGGTCGCGCACCGTGACCGGGCCGTATCTGGACAAGGCCGGCCGATCGATGCTCGACGGCGGCGGATCGGCGGTGCTGGCATCGGCGCAGGGAACCGGCGCGCGCTATGTCGGGCGCGGGCATGTCGCGATCCTTCAGGATACCGCCGGCGATCATATCGTCTATCACGCCTATGACACGCAGCGGAACGGCGCGCCGACCCTTCAGATCCAGCGGCTGACATGGGATGCCGACGGCTGGCCGGTGCCACAGTAAGGATTGAAAACATGACCGATATCCTCTCTCGCCGCCTGTTCATTGCCGGTGCCGCCGCCGTCGCCGCCACCCCTGCGTTGGCGCAGCGGCGGCGCGGCTCGAGCGCGGCCATCGTCAATCCGCTGGTCCGGCAGCGCGCCGATGCGCAGGTGTTCCGCCATACCGACGGCTGGTATTATCTGACCGGGTCGGTGCCCGAATATGACCGGCTGGTGCTGCGTCGTTCACGGACCATCGCCGGGCTGTCGACCGCACGCGAGGCGGTGTTGTGGCGGCATCCGGCGTCGGGGCCGATGTCGGGGTTCCTGTGGGCACCCGAACTTCACTGGATCGACGGCAAGTGGATCATGTATTTCGCCGCCGGACCCAGCGGCGGCGGGGAGGACGTGTTCCGCATCCGCACCTATGCGATCACGTGCGACGGCCCCGATCCGATGACCGGCACATGGTCGGTGCTGGGGCAGTTGCAGTTGCCATGGGACAGCTTCAACCTCGATTCGACCAGCTTCGTGCATCGCGGCACGCGCTATCTGTCGTGGGCGCAGCGCGAACCGGGAATCGAGACCAATTCGAACCTGTATCTGGCTCCGCTCGCCACCCCGCTGACGCTGGCGGCGAAACCGACGCGGCTGACCGTCCCGACGTTGCCGTGGGAAATCCGGGGATACAAGGTGGCGGAAGCGCCCGCGCTGCTGGCGCGCAACGGCCGGCTGTTCCTGACCTATTCGGCCAGCGCGACCGACGCGCGCTATTGCCTCGGCATGCTGATCGCGCGCGACGACGCCGATATCATGGACCCGGCGGCGTGGACCAAATCGCCGGTGCCCGTGATGAAGACGTCGGCCGAACACAAGATCTTCGGACCGGGCCACAACAGCTTCACGGTCGACGAGCGCGGGCGCGACATGCTGGTGTTCCACGCGCGCGACTATGAGAAGATCAACGGCGATCCGCTGCTCGACCCCAACCGCCACACGCGGGTCCAGCCGATCCGGTACAATGCCGCCGGGGTGCCGCAATTCGATCCGCCGGTGGCGAACGGTCCGTTGCGGTAAGCAAATCGAGACTCTGCGCGCGCGTCGTCATGGCGCGTGGCGCAGTGCCTCGTACCGCTGATAGCTTTTTTCCATATGCCGCCGTGCCGCCTCACGCGCGCCTTGCGCGTCCTGCGCGGCGATCGCGTCGAGGATCGCTTCGTGGTCGCGGTTGATCATCGCGGCATAGGCGCGATGCGCGTCCTCGTCGTTCGTCCCCAGATATAGTTTGCGCGAGGGGACGAAGCGGACGCCGAGAAACTCGGTAATCCGTACGTAATAGCTGTTGCGCGTGGCGTGCGCGATCGCCCCGTGGAACCGGGCGTCGGCGGCGACCGATGCGTCCATATCCTCGCTTTCCGACATCGCGGCTAGCGCGTCGCGCATCGCTGCCAGATCGGCGGCGGTACGGCGTTCGGCGGCCAGCGTCGCCATTTCCCCCTCCAGCGCGATCCGCATTTCCAGCAGCTTGAGCACGTCGTCGATCTCGCGCATCTCGTCAGCGGTGATCTGGAACGCGCGATAACGGGCGGTTTCGGCGACATAGGCGCCTGATCCGCGCCGGGACGTCAGCAACCCGCGTGCCGCCAGCCGCGCGAACGCTTCGCGCACCACGGTGCGGCTGACGGCGAAATCCTCCGTGATAGTCTTTTCGGTCGGGAAGCGTGCGCCGGGTTTCAGGTCGCCGTTCAGGATCTGGCGTTCGAAGCGTTGGACCAGTGCGTCGGCCAGCGACTCGGCCTTGGTTTCTTTCAGCAAGCTCACGTTCCGTACTCCCCCCGACGCCCGCGACGGGCCGTCATCAAACCGATTGCAGGGGGTGCGCGCAAGGCCGACCGTACTGCTTCGATCCGATTGTTGTATGACAGATTCATGGTTGAGTTTGACACCGGTAGCAAGCCCGATTACCCGAATGGCGCCCGACCAGACGGAGACGCAGATGCAACGCGGCAGGCAGAGGATGGCGTCAGGCCACTGGATTCGCACGATAATCGCGGGCGGGATCGTGCTGTTTCCAGCCGTTCCGGGCCAAAGTGCGCTGGCCACGCCGAAGAAGATCGACCGGAAGGCGCTGGTCGCGCGGCATGCGGTGGTGCAGTCGCGGATCGACCGCCATGCACCGGCGATGATCGGGAACGGACAGTTGGGCTTCACCGCCGACATCACCGGGTTGCAGACGTTTCCGCAGCAATATTCCGAACTCGCCCCGCTGCTGACCATGGCGCAATGGTCGTGGCACAGCTTTCCCAACCCCAAGGGCCATGTCGAGCGCGACGGGTTGCGGATAGTGCCGGTGCGCGGGCGGGGGGAGCAGCCCTATGCATGGATGCGCAGTTGGGCCGATGGTGACGCCAATCCGGCCTATACGTGGCTGCGCGCCAATCCGCATCGCATCTCGCTGGGCCGTATCGCGCTGACGCTGAACGGCATGGCACCCGACTTCGCGCAGGTCACCGATACCCGGCAGTCGCTGGACCTGTGGCGGGGGCAGCTGACCAGCAGTTTCCGCCTGAACGGACAACCGGTGACGGTGACGACGGCGGTGCATCCGACCGCCGATCTGATCGCGGTCGAGATCCGCTCGCCGCTGGTCGCGTCGGGCGGGCTGGGCGCGTCGGTGCGCTATCCCGGTGTCGATCCGGCGATCAATCCCGATCCGTCGGGCTGGCGTCCGCGCGCGTCGGAAACGATGCGCGTCGTGGCGCGCGATGCCCGGTCGGTGCAGGTCGAACGGACGCTGGACGCGACCCGCTATCGATCGCGGGTGGTCAGCGACGGGCGGGTGACGCCGGGCGACGGCGCGGCGCTGCGCATCGCCGGCGGCGGCAATGGCGACCGGCTGCGCTTCACGGTGCGGTTCGATGCGAACGCGCCGCGCGGGGCGGACCCGGACGTACCCAAGACGATCGCGGCGGCGGCGGCGCACTGGCAGCATTTCTGGACCGATGGCGCGGCGGTGGATTTTACCGGCAGCACCGATCCGCGCGCACGCGAGCTGGAGCGCCGGGTGGTCCTGTCGCAATATCTCTCCGCGATCAACGGCGCGGGATCGCTGCCCCCGCAGGAGGAAGGGCTGTTCTCCAACAGCTGGTACGGCAAGTTCCACCTTGAGATGCATCCGTGGCACGCCGCGTGGCAGGCGATGTGGGGGCGGCCCGCGCTGCTGGAGCGGAGCATGCCATGGTATGTCGCGCATCTGCCGAAGGCGCGGGCGGAAGCGGCGCGCCACAAGGTCCGGGGCGCATGGTGGCCCAAGATGGTCGGCCCGGAAGGGCGCAACAGCCCCAGCCTCGTCTCCCCGTTCCTGATGTGGCAACAGCCGCATCCGATCCTGCTGGGCGAGATGCTGTGGCGGGCGCGGCGCGATCCTGCCCTGCTCGCACGCTATGGCGAGGTGGTGGAGGCGACCGCCGACCTGCTGGCAAGCTGGCCGCTGGACGCGGGCGGGCGGCTGGACCTCGGGCCGCCGCTGATCCCGGCGCAGGAGAATTACGACCCGCTGACCACGCGCAACCCGACGTTCGAAGTCGAATATTTCCGCTGGGGATTGCAGACGGCGCAGGCATGGCGCGAGCGGCAGGGACAGCCGCGCAAGCCCGAATGGGACCGTGCGCTGGCCCGTATCGCACCGCCTGCAATCGAAGCCGGACTGTATCTGCCGACCGAATCGGCGACCGGGTTCTGGCGGACGGCGGCGTCGGCGGCGTGCAAGGGGACGGCCAGCGCGCCCGAGTGCAAGAACCGCGATCATCCGTCGTTCCTGATGGCATATGGTTTCATCCCCGGCGCGCGGATCGATGCCGCGACCATGCGGCGGACGTTCGATGCGATGGAAGCGACATGGGACCGCCGCCAGACATGGGGCTGGGATTTCCCGATGATCGCGATGACGGCGGCGCGTTTGGGCGAACGCGACAAGGCGGTCGACTGGCTGTTCGCGCCGCTGAAGAACAACCAGTGGGGCCCGACCGGCATGACGCCGCGCGTCCATCTGGACGAACATGCCAATGATCTGGTGCCGACGGTCGGCGGTGCGGGGGGCGTCGCGATGGCGCAGAACCCCGATGGGCCGGGATATCGTCGGGCCGCCGAAACCTATTTCCCGTCGAACGGCGCGCTGCTGCTGGCGGTGGGAATGATGGCGGGCGGATGGGACGGATCGCGCGGCCATGCGCCGGGCTTTCCCGAACGCGGATGGACGGTGCGTGCGGAGGGGCTGACCCCCGCTTTGTAAGCGTGAAGGATCGAACGATGGCAAATTGGACACGCCGCGAATGGATGCGCGGCACGGTCGCGACTTCGGCGGCGGCGATCGCCGCGCCGGTGCTGGCGCGGGCGGGGCAGGGTGCGCCGGCCACGCCGGGAACGGGCGCGGCGACGACTCGGGTACCGACCGACTGGGTCGATCCGCGCACCGGCCATCGTATCGTCCGGCTGTCTGGCGACGAAGGGGCAGGCAAGGCATATTTCTATCGCCCCACCTTCTCGCCGCAGGGCGACGTGATGGTGATGTCGACGCCGAAGGGCATTGTGACGGTCGACATGAAGACGGGGGCGCGGCGGATGCTGGTCGCCGATCCGCGTGCCGAACTAATCAGCACCGGCCGCAAGACCCGCACCGCTTTCTACTTCATTTCCGATCCCGGCGACGCGCAGCCGAGCGATCGGCCGCGCACGCTGTACGCCGTCGATCTGGACAGCCGGAAGGTGCGGCGGCTGGCGCGGATGGAACAGGGGCAATGCTGGTCGATCAACGCCGATGAGACGCTGGTCGTCTGCACCGTAGCCTATGGCGACACGCCGCTGCAGCCCGACGTGCCCGATCCGCGCAATCGCCGGTTCGGACAGGCGGAATATGCCGCAAACGGTCCCGATGGCCGTCCGCTGAACTTCGCCAAGGCGAAGGGCGTCCGCATGCTGCAACGCTGGGCCGCGCGGGTGCCGATGGAATTGTTCGTCATCGACCTGCGCACCGGCGCGCGGCGGGTGCTGCACAAGTCGACCGACTGGCTGAACCATGCCCAATTCTCCCCGACCGATCCGGGGCAGATCATCTTCTCGCACGAAGGACCGTGGCACCGGGTGACGCGGATGTGGCGCATCCGCGCGGATGGCGGCGCGCCCGAAGCGCTGCACGAGCGGACGATGAACATGGAGATATGGGGCCACGAGTTCTTCAGCCCCGACGGGAAATGGGTGTGGTACGACCTTCAGACCCCGCGCGGACAGGTATTCTGGGTTGCGGGGATCGAGCTGGCGACCGGACGGCGGCTGTGGCGGCGGGTCGAACAGAATGACTGGTCGGTGCATTTCAATGTGTCGCCCGACCAGACGTTGTTCGCGGGCGACGGCGGCGACCGCGACATGGTGGCACATGCGCCCGACGGGAAATGGATCGTGCTGCTCCGTCCAGAACCGGTCGTCGACGGCGATGTCGAGGTCTATGACCCGAAGTTCGTCACGCCCGAAGTTCTGCGCGGCGAACGGCTGGTCGATATGAGCGCGCATGATTACCGGCTGGAACCGAACCTGACCTTCACGCCGGACAATCGCTGGATCGTGTTCGGGTCGAACATGCACGGCGCGAATCACGTGTACATGGTGGAGGTGGCGAAACGATAGCCGCGCCATCGTCCCATTTGCCGGTACGAATATTCAATTAACGAAACGGCTTGCACCACTCCAAAGGTTGTCCTACAACTCTGCCGGTGCATTGGGGAGCGGCGACGCCAAGATCGCTGCCGTGATGACACCGGTAACATAGCGTTATGGTTGGAGTGGATATGCAGGCCCAGTTCGTTCGCCGCGTTCGGCATCTCATGGCGACGGTGTCCGCCCCGGCGATGCTGATCGCCGGACACGCGGCAGCCGCCACGGTGCAGGATCAGCCGGCCGCTCCGGCCGCCCCTTCGGATGCCGCACGGACCAGCACGGTGCCAGCCAGCCCCGCCACCGATCAGATCGCGCCCGACAGCACGGCGCAGGAAACCGCCGGCCCGGCTTCCGCGGCCGGGGGCGAGGAGGCGGTGCAGGAGATCGTCGTCACCGGTTTTCGCTCCAGCCTGCAAAAGGCGCTGAACATCAAGAAGACCGAAGCGGGTGCGGTCGACGCGATCCTTGCCGAGGACATGGCCGATTTCCCCGACCTGAACCTTGCCGAATCGATCCAGCGCCTGCCGGGTGTGACGATCGAGCGCGAGGCGGGGCAGGGCCGGTCGATCAGCGTGCGCGGGCTGGGTGCCGATTTCACCCGCGTCCGCATCAACGGGATCGAAGCGCAGGCGGCGGCCGGCGGCAATCGCGGGCGTGGCTTCGACTTTTCGGTGTTCGCATCCGAACTGTTCAACAGCATCACGGTGCGCAAGACGCAGTCGGCGGAGATCGAGGAAGGGTCGCTGGGCGCGACGGTCGATCTTCAGACCGGCCGGCCGCTCGATTTCAAGGCAGGGTTCGATTCGGCGGTGTCGGCGCAGGCATCGTATAACGACCTGTCGAAGCAGGTGCTGCCGCGCATTGCCACGCTGTTCAGCTGGTCGAACGAGGACCGGACATGGGGTGGCCTGATCTCGGTCGCCTATTCGGAACGCAAGCCGACCAGCGAAAGCTTCAACACCACGCGCTGGCAGAGCGGCAATGCCGCGCAGCCTTATGGCGCGAACCAGAATTTCGGCGGCTGCACCGCGTGCACCACGCCGGAATCGCGCGCGTCGCTGCTGAACGCATTCTATCCGCGCATCCCGCGCTATACCTATGGCCAGTTCGACGAGGACCGGCTGGGCCTGACCGCGTCGTTGCAGTGGAAGCCGACCGATACGAGCGAGGTCGTGATCGACGCGCTGCATTCGCGGTTCAACCAGGAATTCGAAAGCCCCAATGTCGGCGTGATCTCGTTCAGCCGGGGCACCGCGACCGGCGTGCGCGAAACGATCGTCCGCGACTTCGAGGTAAATGATCGCAACATGCTGGTGTACGGCGTGTTCGACAATGTCGATGTGCGGTCCGAAAATGGGTTCGATCGCAACGAAACCGAATTCACGCAGGTGTCGCTGAACGCAAAGCACGCCTTCACCGACCGGTTTCGCGGACAGTTGAAGATCGGCCGGTCGCGGTCGCAGGCACGGACGCCGACGTCGATTTCATATCAGTTCGATGCGAACAACGTGAACGGCTATACCTATGACTTCCGCGACAATGACCGCACGCCGCTCATCAAATACGGGTTCGATGTCGCCGATCCGGCGAATTACACGCTGACCGAATTCCGGTCGAGCGAGTCCGGGGCCGATTACGTACTGGACGCGATCGCGGGTGCGCTAGCCTATGATCTGGACGACCGGCTGACGGTGAAGATCGGCGGCGAGCGGCGCAATTACGATTTCAGCACGTTCGGCCGCAACCGCAACCGCGTGCTGTCGCCCGCCGAACAGATTCGCGGCGTCGACGGGCTGGGCAAGGTCGAATCGATCGACGGCGGGCTGAAGATCCCGGCCGGGTCCGACCTGAACTATTACACGCCCGACATCGGCAAGCTGACCGACGCGCTGGGATTGTTCGAGAATTATCCGATCAACCCGAATCTGAGCAGCGATCGCGAAGTGACGGAAAAGGATACCGGGCTGTACGCGCAGCTCGATTTCACGATGCCGTTCATGGGAATGACCGCGCGCGGCAATTTCGGGTTCCGCTATGCGCGCACCGAAACCGCATCGTCGGGCTTCCTGAACGCCAGCTACGTCACGGCGAACAATTCCTATGAGGATTACCTTCCGTCGGCGAACCTCGCACTCGACGTCACCGACACGCTGGTCGTCCGGTTCGGCACGGCCAAGGTGATGGCGCGGCCGCCGCTGGGCAACCTGACGCCCGGAGGATCGCTGAATACGTCGGGGCAGACGATCAATTACGGCAACCCGTTGCTGAACCCGTTCCGAGCCAAGAACGTCGACCTTTCGGCCGAATGGTATTTCGCGCCGGAAGCGCTGCTGGCGGTGGCCGGGTTCTACAAGAAGATCGATTCGTTCATCTCGACCGATATCTCGGTGGTGCCGTGGCGCGAACTGGGGCTGCCGGACTCGCTGCTGGTCGGTACGCCGTCGTCACCCGATCAGGATTTCCAGGTGACGCGCAACGTCAACGGCACCGGCGGCACGCTGAAGGGCATCGAGGTCCAGTATCAGCAGCCCTTTTCGTTCCTGCCCGCGCCGTTCGACGATTTCGGTTTCCTCGGCAACTATACCTATGTCCAGTCGCGGGTGAATTACGGCACGCCGCAGGCGCCGACGTTCAACCGGCTGACCGGCCAGTCGTCGAACATCTTCAACACGACCCTGTATTACGAGGGCAAGGGCTTTAGCGCGCGTGTCTCGGCTGCCTATCGCGACCGGTATCTGACCGCGTTTCCGGGCGGCAACGGCAATGACGAAGCCGGTCAGAACGGCACGACCAACATCGACGCGTCGATCCGCTACGACTTGACCGACAAGGTTTCGGTGACGCTGGAAGGCGTCAACCTGACCGACCAGTTTACCGACGCCTATGTCGACACGACCAATCGCGTGTCGAACTACCGGCACTTCGGACGTGAAATTCTTCTTGGGTTTCGCTGGCGATACTGACCCCTTTCCCGCGCCAGCGGCTGGCCCGCGACCTTATGGTCGCGGGTCTTTTTTCGTCACTCCGACCATGTTCGTGCTGTCGGTCACCTTGGGTCCGGTGCCGTCCAGCGTGTCGATCACGCAATCGTCGAACCGCCAGTCCCGCGCATTGGCGATGGTGCCGCCTTCGCGCACGTCCCAGCGCAGGCCGCGAAAGCGAAAGTCGCGCAGCGGCGCCTCCGGGTATGCCGCTGCCTCGAACGCGATCTTGCCCCCGATGGCGCGCACGTCGCTGACCTCGACCCCCTGAATGCGCGGGATGCCGCGTTCGCGGGGGACGGGGGTCGCCAGCGCGCGATAATGCGGTGGTACGTCGGTCAGTCCGGCGGGAATGCGGGCATAGCTGTAATTCGGATACCAGTTGAGGTTCACGCGGAACAGCGTCGCGACATCCTGAAGATGGATGCGCGACAGGCGGATGTTGCGGATCGTGCCGCCGCGCGTCGACCCGCTCTTGAAAAAGATGCCCAGCGGGACCGGATAGTCGATGCGCAACCCGGCGACGTCGATCCCGTCGAACCCGCCCGACGTTTCGCTGCCGAAGGTCATGCCGGCCAGCGCGTCGCGGACCACGCAGTCGCGGATCGTGACGTTGCGCGTCGGACGCGCGACGCGCAGCCCGTCCCAGTCGCGACCAGCCTTGATACAGATGGCGTCGTCGTTGACCGACAGGTCGCAGCGCGCGATCCGCACATCTTCCGATGAATCGATGTCGATCCCGTCGGTCGACGGTCCGCGCCCGCCAATGTTGTTGCGGATCAGCAGGTCCGACACCTCGACCCCCCGCGAATAGCAGACATGGACGGTCCAGAAGCCCGATCGCGTCAGCGTCAGTCCGGCGACGCGGGCATTGCGCGCCTCGTACAGCTGGATCAGCCGGGGACGTTGGCAGTCATAATCCGCCGCCCATCGCAGCCCGCGCGGGTCATAGTCGCGGCGCATCGCCCAGTACCGGTCCCAGAAGGGCTTGCCGTCGCCGTCGATCACGCCATCGCCGATGATCGCCGCATCGCGTTCGCGTACGATGTTCACCAGTGCGGCGGGCCATTCCATCTCGATCCCCGCGATGCGGGTACGCTGGACCGGATAGGCGGCGATGTCCTGCACCCCGCGCAGCGTCGCGCCGCGCGCGACCTCCAGCGTGCAGCCCGACTTCACGAACAGCGCGCCCGACCGGTACAGCCCCGGTCCCAGCCGCACGACCCCGCCGCCCGCACGATGCGCCGCGTCGATCGCCGCCTGGATCGCGCGGGTTTCGATCGTGACGCCGTCCCCGGTCGCGCCATGGTCGGCAACGTCGATCACGCGCCCCCGGTTCGG
Organism: Sphingomonas sp. CFBP 13720; assembly: GCF_014842075.1. Lineage (GTDB taxonomy): Bacteria > Pseudomonadota > Alphaproteobacteria > Sphingomonadales > Sphingomonadaceae > Sphingomonas. The sequence goes on along the minus strand of NZ_JACYVA010000001.1, from coordinate 590,275 downwards.
CTGTCGCGCGGGCAGGATGGTGGGAAAGGTCGCCGCGATCAGGGCGGACTGGATCAGGGTTCGGCGCTGCATCATACTTTCCCGACGCGCTTTTACGTGTTCTACAAAGTTGTCTGTCAACTTTGCAGCTGTTATGTCACCGGTTACCACGGCTGGATAGCCAGTCGTGGAAGCCGCTCCCCAGAAGCGGCAACATGGAGAAGTGCCGATGACCGTTCGCCGCCGGATGCCCGTGCGCCTGTCGATCGCCGCGCTGGCGCTGGCCGGTGCGGCCCTGCCGGTCGGGCCGGCCATCGCGCAGCCGCAACCGCCGGTATTGGGCGTCGACCCGGCATGGCTGACCGCGCCCGCACGGCCCGATCTGCGCTTCGCCGCCGACCGCCTACCCGACAGCCGCGCGGTGGTGCGCGCAATGGACTATGTCGCGGCGGCACAGATCGCGGACATGAGCCGCCGCCCGATCGCGCTGGCGACGGGCAGCGCGTTGCACGAAATCGGGTCGAACTGGGTGGCGGCGACTTTTTACGTCGGTGCCGCCCGGCTCGCGCGGATATCGGACCAGCCGCTCACGCTGCGGTTCCTGACCGCCACCGCCGAACATTATAACTATTCGATGCGCGGCGCGCGATCGGGGCGGACGCTGCTGAACGCCGACGATGTCGCGATCGGCGACCTCTACGCCGAACTATACGCACGGCGACGGCAGGAAGGCGTGCTGATGCCGCTGCAACAGCGGCTGGATTACAGCGTCCCGCATCTGGCGCGCAAGGCGGCGGCGACCGATCCGCTGGTGTGGTGGTGGTGCGACGCGCTGTTCATGGCGCCACCGGTGCTGGCACGCGCATCGGCGCTGACCGGCGATCCGAAATATCTGCGCGCGATGGACGCCGAATGGCGGCGGACCGATGCGCTGCTCTGGTCGCCCGAACACCGGCTTTATTACCGCGACGCACGCTTCAAGGACCGCCGTGCCGCCAATGGCCAGCCGATGATGTGGTCGCGCGGCAACGGATGGGTGCTGGCCGGTCTGGCCCGCACGATCGAGGCGATGCCGGCGACGTTCGAGGGACGCGACTTCTATGTCACGCGCTTCCGCGAACTGGCGGCGCGGATCGTCGAACTGCAACAGGCGGACGGGCTGTGGCGCGCCAGCCTGCTCGACCCCCAGGCGTTCCCGGAGGCAGAAACGTCGGGCAGCGCGCTGTTGACCTATGGGCTGGCATGGGGCGTCAACCACGGATTGCTGCCACGCGCGCGGTATCAGGCGGCGGTGACGCGCGGCTGGGCGGCGCTCAACCGCCATGTCCTGCCGAACGGCCTGATCGGCGCGGCGCAGAAGACCGGGGACCAGCCGGTAGCGACGCGCGCGGACGAGGTCGGGCTGTACGCGACCGGCGGCTATCTGCTGGCTGGAAGCGAGGTCGCGCGGCTGGGCGGAAAGACGCGGTCGCTACCCGAGGCCGAGCCGACGCGCGATGCCGATGCCGTCATCCTTGCGACGACCCCGCAACCGCCCGCGCCGGTCACCGTCAACACCCCCGAAGAACGCGCGCGTCGCGCCGCCGAGATGCAGGCGACGCAGGCGCTGGCCTATGATCCCGCCGCGTCGGGACGGCCATCGACGATCGAGCCGCTGACGCCGCCGACCGGCGATGCGCGTCGTCCGCGCGCGATCGCCTATCGCGCCGTCGAGCGGCTCGACGATATCCTGTGGGAGAATGATCGGGTGGCATTCCGCATCTATGGACCCGCGCTGGAGGCGAAGGAGCCGCCATCGGGATCGGGCATCGACGTATGGGCGAAGCGCGTCCGCTGGCCGTTCATGCAGCGCCAGTTGCGCTTTCCCAATTATCATGTCGATCGGGGCGAGGGATTGGACTTTTACGACGTCGGCAGCGGGCGCGGTGGCGGCGGTCTGGGCATCTGGCACGACAACAAGCTGTGGACGTCGCGCAACTGGGCGACGCATCGCATCCTGAAGACCGGCGGCGATACCGCGTCGTTCGAGGTGACGTACAAGCCGTTCCCGGTCGATGTCGGGCGCAAGGTGTGGGAGGATCGCCGCTTCGAACTGCCGATGGGGTCGAACTTCACGCGGATGACGTCGACGCTGCATTCTGACACCGCCGAACCGCTGGTCGTCGCGATCGGCATCGGCAAGCGGGCGAAGGGCAATGATCGCGGCCGGGTGGTGCGCGATGCCGCGCGCGGCGTGCTGACGTTCCACGAACCGGGCGATGCCGATCACGGTACGCTGTCGCTGACGATCGCCGCCGACCCGGCGATGGTGCAGGGATTTGCCGAAGACGCGAACAATTACCTGCTGCTGTTGCGCGTCCAGCCGGGCCGTCCCTTCACCTATTATTCGGGCGCGGCATGGGATCGGGGGCTGGATTTCGACAGCCCCGATGCGTGGGACCGGTTCGTCGCCGGCAACCGGTTCGATTTTCCGCGCCGCTGACATTCAAGAAACGAACGGGAGAGTATGATGAAGGCCATCCATGCCGGACTGGCGCTGTTGCTGGCGACTGCCGCCGCCGCGCCGCCGATCGCCGCACGGGTCATCGGGATGAACGTCCCCGCACCGTCGCTGACCCCCGACCGGGTGCGCGCCGTGCTGCCGCGCGCGCAACAAGCGGCGTGGCTCGCCTATCTCGACCGGTCGGAAAAGCAGATGCGGGCGGATCGCGCATCGCTGGTCGCCGAACTCAAGCCCGGCCAGACTCCGCCGCCACCCCCGACCGCCGTTGGCGGGGGCGACTACAACATGCCGCTCGACAAGCCCGCCGCATGGTATGCCGGCCCGGAAGCACGCACGATCGCCGAGGGGATCGTCAGTTTCCAGACCCCGGCCGGCGGGTGGAGCAAGAACCAGGACCGGTCGCGTCCGCCGCGCCTGCCCGGACAGCGTTACGCCAACGATGCGGAGACGATGGATCCCAATCGCTGGAACTTCGACGCGCCCGCCGACCGGTTCTGGACGTTCGTCGGCACGCTGGACAACGATGCGACCATTCAGGAAATGCGGTTCCTGACCAAGGTCATCGAACAATTTCCCGGCCGCGAAGGCGACCGGTATCGCGCCAGCTTCGTCAAGGGCGTGCAATATCTGCTGAACGCGCAATATCCCAATGGCGGATGGCCGCAGATATGGCCGCTGGAAGGAGGATTCCATGACGGCATCACCTTCAACGACAATGCTGTCGCCCATGCCGCGATGATGCTGCGCGACGTCCATGCGCAGCCGGTCTATCGCTTCGTGCCGGGACCGCTGCGCCAACAAGCGGCGAAGGCGGTGACGAAGGCGATCGACGTCATCCTCGCCGCGCAATACCGCATCGACGGCGTGCCGACCGGTTGGCCGCAACAGGTCGACGCGCTGACCCTCGCGCCGATTTCCGCACGCAATTACGAACCGCGATCGATCGCCAGCGGCGAGACGACCGACGTGCTGATGTTCCTGATGGACCAGCCCAACCCGTCGCCCGCCGTCCGTCGCGCGATCGATGCGGGGGTCGCGTGGCTGAAGGCGCGGGCCGTCACCGGCTATGCATGGGCGAAGGTTTCGCCCGCCGAAGGCCGCAAGCTGTTCCCGCGCGCCGGGGCCGGGCCGTTGTGGTCGCGTAACTACGATCTGGTGACGCAGAAGCCGATCTTCGGCGACAAGGACCAGCGGATCCATGACGACGTGAACGACATTTCGATCGGGCGTCGCAACGGCTATAACTGGTGGGTGACCCAGCCCGCGCGCGTGATCGCCCGCTACGACCGGCAGGGATGACGCGGCGGGCGGCGGGGTGACGGGCGCGACCATCGGACGCACGCGGCGTCGCCCCGTCGGCGAAGAAAGCGGTCACCGCCACGGTTGACCGCCCCGCCCCGCGATCATAGGGAACGCCGACGTGCCGGTTTAGCTCAGCTGGTAGAGCAGCGGTTTTGTAAACCGAAGGTCGCGGGTTCGATTCCTGCAACCGGCACCACTCCAACGCTGATAGAACACTTCCTATGGTGTCGCGTCCGGTATTCAGGGCGCGGGCCGAAGCGTTTCACCACCACGCCGCATTACCCTTGCCAGACCGGCTTTCGCTACTGGGAATCGTTCGCTAACGCACAACGGACGTTGGGGAAGGGGGGACGATGGATCTGTACGATAGCTCGGGCAACCGTGTCGGCTCGGTCGGCGGTGGCGGTATCGATCTGGCGGGATGCCTGACCCTTGGTATCGGGTTCATCATCGTTTCGACCATCATAAAAGTGGCGACGCCGGTCTGGGCGATCCTGCGCAGTCACGACATCCACCCGGTCTTCATCCTCGTGCTGTTCGCGGCGATCGTTGCTGCCGTCTTCTTCGTCATCGCGTGGCTGTTGCGGTTCGCGCCGGTCCGCGCGACGGCGGCGACTATGGTCGCGGCGGCGGGCGGGTACGGGATCTTCTATTGGATCATGGGCATGTCGGACTGGATCTGGGCCGCTGCCGGGCTGGCGATCTTTGCGGTCTTTGCCGTCCGGTTCGTGAAGTGGGCGTACACGCTGGAAGGCGGGTTGTCGGACGTATTCTTTCTGTAGGACCGATCGGCATGTGGCCATCGCCCTTCCCGTGCCGCGTCCGGCCGCGGACGCGCCGGGCCTATCCCCCGCCCGCAGCCGTCAGCCCGGCGCGCCCGATCCGGTCACGCCGAACGTCCATCCCTCCGTCCGGGCGAGGGCGTCGGTCAGTCCCGCCGGGTGCCATAGATCGGGCAGGGCCGTGGCGGTGCGCAGCCACGCGGCGGTGAGCAGCGCGTCGGTGATGTGGTCGTCATAGCCGTGAGACAGCGCCGCATGGGGTTCGCTGCCCAGAAACGCGAGGGCGGCGTCGAGGCTGACGGCGTCGCGCAATTTGCTGCGGCCCGCACGTATCCCAGCCGCGCGTGCGGCGATGGTGGTATAGATTTCGACGATCAGCGGGCCGGTGTCGGGCACCGGATCGAACGGCCAGACCGGTATCCGCCCCGCCAGCCGGTGCAGGACGCGCATGCCGGTCAGGCTGGATTTGCCGACCTGCGCCGCGCCGACGAGGTTGAAGCAACTGGTCGGCGACAGCCCCGTCGCGCGTTGCGCGTGCTCGCACAGGCGCAGCCGGCCGCGACCGGGTTCGAACCGGTCGCCGCATGCGCGTTGGCGGCGGAAATGGCGCGACAATTCGTCATGCGCGACCAGCGTCGTCGCGGCGAGATGCGGGTCGTCCGCGCACATCGCATCGACCATCGCCCATAGCGACCTGGCATCGGCGGGCGACGACGGCCATCCGGGAAAATAGCCCCCGCGATCGGCAAAGGGCAGCGCGGGCGACAGGTCGAGGCCGATCACGACATCCGCCTGCGTATCCGCCAGTTCCGTCAGCCAGTCGAGCAGATCGCCGCGCGACCAGCCGCCCGGCCGCATCACCGGCCCGGGGGGCGTCGTGCCCTCCAGCGCCTCGGCGACCGCCAGCCCCTTCGGGCGGGGCACCGCCTGTCCCGACCAGTCGATCGCGACGAAGCGGGTGAAAGCGCGCATCAGGGCCGGTCGCCCCATGCCCGCCGCTGCGCCCGTGTCGCGCGGTCCCACCATGTCCGGTGGAGCAGCGTCACGATCCGATCGCCCGCCCGCGTTCCGTATCGGACCAGCACGGCGGGCCAGCCGCGATAATGATCGGTCTGCCAAAAAGTCGCGGGATCGGTTTCGATCAGCATGTCCTTCGCATCGTCGGTCAGGTGCAGCACGAAACTGCCCGGATCGGGGGCGGTGGTGCCCGCCAGCACCCGGTGGCGAAAGCGCAACGCCGGCTCGCCATAGCTGGTGCCGGTTTCGACGCCGGGCAGGGTCAGCCCGATCGCGACCACGTCCGCCCAGCCGGTCAGGATGTCTGCCGCCGTTCGTCCCACCATGCCATTCGCTCCGCTATCCGTTTCTCGAACCCGCGTTCGGTCGGTTCGTAGAAGCGACGCGCGCCCATTTCCTCCGGCCAGTAATCCGCGCCCGAAAACCCGTCGGCCCGGTCATGGTCATAGGCGTAGTCCTTGCCATAGCCGATGTCCTTCATCAGCCGGGTCGGCGCGTTCAGGATCGACGGCGGCGGCATCAGCGACCCGGTTTCCCGCGCGGCCTTGAACGCTGCCTTCTGCGCCTTGTACGCAGCGTTCGATTTGGGCGCGGTGGCGAGATAGAGACACGCCTGAACGATCGCCAGTTCGCCTTCGGGGCTGCCGAGAAACTCGTATGCGTCCTTGGCGGCAAGGCACTGGACCAGCGCCTGCGGATCGGCCAGCCCGATATCTTCGCTGGCGAAGCGCGTCAGCCGCCGCAGCACGTAGAGCGGTTCCTCTCCCGCCGTCAGCATCCGCGCCATATAGTAGAGCGCGGCCTGCGGGTCCGATCCGCGCAGCGATTTATGCAGCGCGGAGATGAGGTTGTAATGGCCTTCGCGGTCCTTGTCGTACACCGCGACCCGACGTTGCAGCAGCGCCGACAGTCCGGCGGGGTCGAGCGGGGCGGGCAGCTCGATCGAAAACAGTGTCTCCGCCTGATTGAGCAGGAACCGGCCATCGCCATCGGCACTCGCGACCAGCGCCGCGCGCGCGGCAGCATCCAGCGGCAATGCGCGCCCCTCGACCGCTTCGCCGCGCGCGAGCAGTTCCTCCAGCGCAGCGGCATCGAGCCGGTGCAGGATCAGCACCTGTGCGCGGCTCATCAACGCGGCGTTGAGTTCGAACGACGGATTTTCGGTGGTCGCGCCGACCAGCGTCACGGTGCCGTCCTCGACATAGGGCAGGAAACCGTCCTGTTGCGCGCGGTTGAAGCGGTGGATCTCGTCCACGAACAACAGCGTGCGTTTGCCCAGCCGGACATGGTCGCGTGCTTCAGCGAACACCTTTTTCAGGTCCGCGACGCCGGAGAACACCGCTGATATCTGGGCGTAGCGCAACCCGACCGCAGCGGCGAGCAGGCGCGCGATCGTCGTCTTGCCGGTGCCGGGCGGTCCCCACAGGATCATCGACGACAGCTTTCCCGCCGCCACCATTCGCCCGATCGCACCGTCGGGACCGGTCAGATGCGCCTGTCCGACTACCTCCGCCAGCGTGGTCGGACGCAACCGGTCGGCCAACGGGCCGGCGGGGGCGGGAGCAGCGATGGATTCGGGTTCGGCAAAAAGGTCGGCCATCCGCGGCATATAGGGTGCGTGTAAAAATCGCGGAAGCCATGGTTGAAAAGCGATCCGTCCAAGATATATCTTCGCTATCAAGATATATCGGAGAATAAGAATGCAGTTTGGAATGGACTATGAGTCATGGACCGGCGGTCCGGGCATGGGTGGACGCGGCAGGCATCGCGGCGGACCGCGCGGACGGGTGTTCGACGGCGGCGAACTGAAGCTGGTGCTGCTGGCGCTGATCGCGCAGGCACCGCGCCATGGATACGACCTGATCCGCGAGATCGAGAGCCGCGCGGGAGGCAGCTATGCGCCAAGTCCCGGCGTGATCTACCCCACGCTGACGCTGTTGACCGACATGGGACTGATCGAGGAGCAGGCGACCGAGGGCACGCGCAAGCGGTTCGCGGTGACCGAAGCGGGGACGGCGCAACTGGCGGCGGACAGCGAACAGGTCGCCGATCTGTTCGCGCGGCTGGCGGCACTGGCCGATCGGCATGCGCGCACCGATGCCGGACCGATTCACCGTGCGCGCGCCAATCTGCGCGCCGCGATCCACCACCGTATGTCGGGTGCGAACGTCGACAGCGATACGCTACACGCCGTCGCGGCGATCCTCGACGATGCGGCACAGAAGGTCGAACGGCTGTGAGCGGCTTCACCACCACCGCGCGGGTGCCTACCGGACAGGCCAGCCGCTATCTGCAACAGCTGTGCAAGCACTGGCAGCATAATCTGACGGTCGAATTCACCCCCGATCACGGAACGGTCGTCTTTCCCCGTGACGCGCGTGGCGCGGATCATCCGGGCGATGCGCTGGTGACGTTCGATGCGGGGGATGCCGCGCTGGACGTACGGATCGATGCGACATCGGTCGAACAACTGGCCGGGTTGCAGGGCGCGGTCGCACGCCATCTCGACCGGTTCGCGTTCCGCGAAGCGCCGCTGGCGTTCGACTGGCGGTGATCCGTCCGGGCGTTCCGTGCGTTGCACGTCGATGACCGAAAGCATCGACACCCTGCATCAGCAGATGAAAGCCGCCGCCGCCGCGATGGATTTCGAGACGGCATCCCGCCTGCGCGACCGCATCGCGCTGTTGCGCGACGGGGCCAGCGCGGGCGAGGCGGCGTCGGCCGATACCAGTGGACTGACGCGGCAACAGCCGGGGCGGATGGGGCTGGGCACCAGCCGCCAGCGCGTCGAACCGCCCGAGGGATGGACGCCACCGCCAAAACCCGACCTGATGGTCGGGCGCAAGCGGTAGCGGGGACGGGGCGCCCTCTTAATGTAGGGCGTCAGACCCCGGCGTTGGTCAGCCGCTCCAACTGGTCGACGCTCAGCGTCACCCGCCACGATCCGACCAGTTCCTCCAACTGCTCCACGCTGGTCGCGCTCGCGATCGGGGCGGTAACGCCCTCTTGCTGCGCCAGCCATGCCAGCGCGAGTTGGGGCAACGTCGCGCCGGTTTCCGCCGCGACCGCATCCATCGCTGCCAGCACCGCCGCGCCTTTGCCGGCCAGCAAGTCGGCCATGCCGCCGCCGCGTACGCTTTTCGCCAGATCGGCGGTCGAGCGATATTTGCCGGTCAGGAAACCTGATGCGAGGCCATAATAGGGGGAAACCCCGATATTATGCTCGACGCACAGATTTTGCAGTTCGCCTTCGTATCGCTTGCGGCTGACCAGATTATATTCCGGCTGTAGGGCGTGGAAATGCGGCAGCCCTTGCGCCGTCGCGACGTCGATCGCCGATTTCAGCCGCATCGCGCCGAAATTGGATGCGCCCAGCCAGCCGATCTTGCCCGCATCGATCAGCCGCCCGAACGCCGCCAGATAGTCCGCCTGTGCGACGTCGCTATCGTCCTGATGCGCGTAGTACAGGTCGATCCGGTCGATGCCGAGCCGGGCGAGCGATGCGTCCGCCGCCGCCGCGATCCGCGCCGGGGCCAGCTTCTCCCCGCCTTCGCCCGGCAGCATGCCGACCTTCGTCGCGATCAGCACGCGGTCGCGCTTGCCCGACGATCGCAGCCATTCGCCGAGGATCGTTTCGGATTCACCGCCGCGATGGCCGTCGACCCATGCCGAATAGACATCGGCGGTGTCGATCATCGTCCCGCCCATATCGACGAACGCGTCCAGCACGCGAAAGCTTTGCGCACGGTCGATGGTCCAGCCGAACACGTTGCCGCCAAGGATCATTGGCGGGGTGGCAAGGTCGGTCGCGCCCAGCGTGCGCAGTGCAATGTCGGTCATCGTCGGTCCTTCGGTTCGGCGTCGATCGCGTTGGGCGACACCGCATCGGCGTCGAGCATCGCCGCCGCATCGTTGAGCGCGTCCGCCTCGCCCTGCGTCACGCCGCCCGGCGCGGTATCGCCATCGGTCCCCGAACAGGCGACCAGCAGCAGGGGCAGGGCAAGGGACAGTGCGCGCATGGAGTTCTCCCAACGAAAAAGGCCGCGTCCCGTTGCGACGGGCGCGGCCTTTCCCTTACTTCAAGCTTGGATCAACGCTGAAGGTCGCGTCCGGCCTCTTCCAGCTCCTGGCCGGTTTCGCGCTGGGCGTTGTCGGCGGCGGCATCGGCACGCGCCGCGCCGCGATCGATCGCAGCACCCGCACGGTCGGTGGCGTTCTCGATCTTCGCGCCTGCCGTGTCGGCGGCGTTTTCGGCCGCGCCGAACGCACGGTCGCCCGCGGCCTGTACGTCATCGACGGCGGCGCCCATCGTGGCGTTCACGTCCGATGCCACGGCATCGGCCGCTTCGCCCGTCTCGTTCTGCGCCTTTTCGGTGCATGCGGTCATGGTGAACGCTGCGGCCGCCAGCGGCAGGAGGAGAAGCTTCTTCATGGACGATCCCTTCGTAACAGAATGATGGGCCGGCAAACGCGCAAATCCGCCGCTAGTTTCATGAACGGAACGAAGGCACCGTACGAAGACGGGACGATTGACGCCATATAAAGATTTCTTTATATCGGTTGCCATGGTTCCGGCCCTCGATATCCTGCGCGCGGCGAGCGACGCGACCCGGTTGCGGGTACTGGCGCTGTTGCGCACGATGGAGCTGTCGGTGGGGGAACTGGCACAGGTGCTGGGGCAGAGCCAGCCGCGTGTCAGCCGTCACGTCAAGATCCTGTGCGACGCGGGTCTTGCGATCCGGCGCAAGGAAGGCAGCTGGGTGTTCGTCGCGTTGGGATCGCCCGCGATCGTCACGCCGTTGATCGAGGCGATCGACGCGTGGCTGCCGGAGGGGGATCACTGGCGGCTGGCCGATACCGCGCGGCTGGCGGCGGTGCGCGCCGACCGGGCGGCGGCGGCGGCGCAGTGGTTCGAGGCACATGCCGACGAATGGGACGCGATCCGTTCGCTCCATGTCGCGGAGGAAGCGGTGGAAGCCGCGATGGTCCGCGCGCTGGGACCGGGGGCGATCGACCTGCTGGTCGATATCGGCACCGGCACCGGGCGGATGATCGAACTGTTCGGAACACAGGCGCGGCAGGCGATCGGGATCGACCGCTCGTCCGAAATGCTGCGGCTGGCGCGGGCCAAGCTGTCGACGCTGGACCAGGTCGAGTTGCGACAGGCCGATCTGTACGCGCTGCCGCTGGCGGCGGGGGTCGCCGATGCGGCGGTGCTGCACCACGTACTGCATTTCGCGCAGCATCCCGGCGCGGCGATCGCGGAGGCGGCACGAGTGCTGGGTCCGGGCGGACGGTTGTTGATCTGCGATTTCGCGCCGCACGAGCGTGAGGAACTGCGGCTGCGCGACGCGCATGCGCGGCTGGGATTTTCGGACGAGCAGATGCTCGGCTGGTTCGCCGATGCCGGCCTCGCTCCCGTCTCGATCGAGACGCTGGAGGGGGCGGAGTTGACCGTGAAACTATGGATGGGACGCCGCAGCGACGGCGTACGAAAGGTGAAGGCGGCATGACGTTCTCGGTTCCGCAACTCGAAGAGGCGCGTCGCGCGCTCGACGCGCCACTGTTCGCCGATCTGGCGGGCGACTGCGCGGTCAGTTTCGAATTCTTTCCGCCCAAGAACGACCGGATGGAATCGGCGCTGTGGGAAACGGTGCGTGCGCTGGAACCGCTGGAACCGCGTTTCGTCTCAGTCACCTACGGTGCCGGCGGATCGACGCGCGAGCGGACGCATGCCACGGTCGCCCGTATCGCGCGCGAAACCGCGATGCCCGCCGCCGCGCACCTGACCTGCGTCGAGGCGACGAAAGCGGAGATCGATCAGGTCGCGCAGGAATATTGGGCGGCGGGCGTGCGCCACATCGTCGCACTGCGCGGCGATCCGCCCACGGCCGGCGCGGCATTCGCGGCACACCCCGACGGCTATGCCAATGCGGCGGCGCTGGTCGCGGGACTGAAGCGGCTGCACCCGTTCGAGATTTCGGTCGCGGCCTATCCCGAATGCCATCCCGATTCGGCGCATCAGGCGGCGGACCTCGACAATCTGCGCGCCAAGCTGGACGCCGGGGCGACGCGGGCGATCACGCAATTCTTCTTCACGCCCGAAGCGTTCTTCCGCTTCCGCGACGCCGCCGCCGCCGCGGGTATCTCGGCCGATATCGTGCCGGGCATCCTGCCGGTGTCGAACGTGGCGCAGGTCCGCAAGTTCGCCGGGCTGTGCGGCGCGGCGATCCCCGACTGGATGGACCGGCTGTTCGAGGGGCTGGACGATCATCCCGGCGCGCGGCAACTGGTCGCGGCGACCGTCGCAGCGGAAATGTGCCGCAAGCTATATGCCGGCGGGGTGCGCGATTTCCATTTCTACACGCTCAACCGCGCCGAACTGTCCTATGCGATCTGTCACCTGATGGGGTTGCGGCCAAAGGCGAAGCCGGTCGCCGTCGCGGCCTGACCTATAATTCCAGCAACGCCGTTCATGCTGGGTAGCGACTAAGCGCAGACGAAGGCCCGTATCGAAGCACTGTAGCAGTCCTTCGATACGCCCCTCCGACAGGCGCAGTGGCTACTCAGGACGAACGGGGTGGCTTAAACCATCTGGAACCGAACCATGACCACCGTCCGCCAACGACTGAACGCCGAAGCCGCCCAGCGCGTGCTCATCACCGATGGTGCGTTCGGGACAGAAATCCAGAACTGGAAACTGTCCGAAGCGGATTATGCCGGATCGCTGGGGCTGACCCACGATCAGAAGGGCAATAACGATATCCTCGCGCTGACGATGCCGACGGTGCCGGAGACGATCACCCGTGCCTATCTGGATGCCGGGTCGGATATCGTGTCGACCAACACGTTCAGCGCGAACGTCATCAGCCAGGCCGATTACGGCGCGGAGGCGCTGGTTGCGGACATCAACATCCAGAGCGCGCGGATCGCCCGCCGGCTGGCCGACGAATATCAGGATCGCGACGGGCGGCCGCGCTTCGTCGCCGGGGCGATCGGGCCGACCAACAAGACGCTGTCGCTGTCGCCCGACGTCAACGATCCCGGCTTCCGTGAGATCGACTTCGATTACCTGAAGGCCGTGTACCGCGAACAGGCCGACGCGCTGGTCGCGGGCGGCGTCGATTTCATCCTGATCGAAACGGTGTTCGATACGCTGAACGCGAAGGCCGGGGTGATGGCGGCGCTGGAAGCCGGCGATGCGCTGGGCCGCGATCTGCCGATCATGTTGTCGATGACGCTGACCGACCTGTCGGGGCGTAACCTGTCGGGGCATACGGTCGAGGCGTTCTGGCACGCGGTGCGCCATGCCCGGCCGGTGACGATCGGGCTGAACTGTTCGTTCGGCGCGGAGCAGTTGCGCCCGCACGTCAAGGTGCTGTCGGAAATCTGCGACACGCTCATCATGGTCTATCCCAATGCCGGCCTGCCCAACGAACTGGGCGCGTATGACGAGGAACCGGCGACAACCGCCGCGTTGGTCGGCGACTGGGCGGACCATGGGCAGGTCAACATCCTCGGCGGATGCTGCGGATCGACGCCCGCGCATATCAAGGCGATGGCGGAGCGGGTACGGGGCGTGACGCCGCGCCGGGTGCCGCAGGTCGCGGTGAAGACCCGGCTGGCCGGGCTGGAGCCGTTCACGATGGCGGCGTAAGGGCCGCTTCCGGGAGAAGACGCCAAGATCTTCCCCGGCACGGAGCAGGAGCCATCCGCACGATGGCGAAGGGGGGTCTTCGCCATCGCTACCGTTTCGTTCGTGGGAGACCCCCCTCCACCAGCAGAAGGCTGGTCCCCGCTCCGCCGTGCGGGGGGATTGGAACACCGAATGACCAACGCTTCGACCAACTTCGTCAATATCGGCGAACGCACCAACGTCACCGGCTCCGCCCGTTTCAAGAAGCTGGTGATGGCCGGCGATTATGCCGCCGCGGTCGAGGTCGCGTTGCAGCAGGTGGAGTCGGGTGCGCAGGTGCTCGACGTCAACATGGACGAAGGGCTGCTCGACGCGCACCACGCCATGACGACCTTCCTGAAACTGATCCAGGCCGAACCCGACATCGCGCGGATTCCGGTGATGGTCGACAGTTCGAAATGGGACGTGATCGAGGCGGGGCTGAAATGCGTCAGCGGCAAGCCGATCGTCAATTCGATCAGCATGAAGGAAGGCGAGGCACAGTTCCTCGACCATGCCCGCAAATGCATGAATTACGGCGCGGCGGTCGTCGTGATGGCGTTCGACGAGGTGGGGCAGGCGGATACCAAGGACCGCAAGGTCGAAATCTGCGCCCGCGCGTACGACCTGTTGATGACGATCGGCTTTCCGCCCGAAGATATCATCTTCGATCCCAACGTGTTCGCGGTGGCGACGGGGATCGAGGAGCATAACAATTACGGCGTCGACTTCATCGAGGCATGCCGCGAGATCAAGGCGCGCTGCCCGCATTGCCACATCTCGGGCGGGCTATCGAACCTGTCGTTCAGCTTTCGCGGGAACGAGCCGGTGCGCCGGGCGATGCATTCGATCTTCCTCTATCACGCCATTCCGGCGGGGATGGACATGGGGATCGTCAACGCCGGGCAGCTGGACGTGTACGACACGATCGACCCCGAACTGCGCACCGCGTGCGAGGACGTCATCCTCAACCGCGATCCGGGATCGACCGACCGGCTGATCGCGCTGGCGGAAAAGTACAAGGGCACCGACGCGGTCGCCGAAAAGGCCGCCGCCGAATGGCGCAGCCTGCCTGTGACGAAGCGGCTCGAATATGCCTTGGTCAAGGGGATCGACGCGCATGTCGTCGACGATACCGAGGAATGCCGCCAGCAGTTCGCCCGGCCGATCGAGGTGATCGAGGGGCCGTTGATGGACGGGATGAACGTCGTCGGCGACCTGTTCGGATCGGGCAAGATGTTCCTGCCACAGGTCGTCAAATCGGCGCGCGTGATGAAAAAGGCCGTCGCCCATCTGCTGCCCTTCATCGAAGCGGCGAAGGAACCCGGCGCCAAGGGCAAGGGCAAGATCATCATGGCGACCGTGAAAGGCGACGTGCATGACATCGGCAAGAACATCGTCGGCGTGGTGTTGCAGTGCAACGGGTTCGACGTGGTCGACCTGGGCGTCATGGTGCCGTGGACGCGTATTCTTGAGGCAGCGAACGAGAACGACGCTGACATGATCGGCCTGTCGGGCCTCATTACCCCGTCGCTGGACGAGATGGTGACGGTGGCCGAGGAGATGAAGCGCGCGGGGATGACGATGCCGCTGCTGATCGGCGGCGCGACCACGTCGAAAGTGCATACCGCGCTGCGCATCTCGCCCGCCTATGACGGACCGATCGTCCACGTCCTCGACGCGTCCCGGGCGGTGGGCGTGGCGACCACGCTGGTCAGCGATACCGGGCGCGACGCCTATGTCGATCAGATCGCGGCCGATTACGAAGCGGTGCGGGTCGCCCGCGCGGGCAAGGGGCAGAGCGAGCTGACCCCGATCGCCGCCGCGCGCGCCAATCGCTTCGCCGCCGATTTCTCGCAGAAGCCCGCCGCCCCCGCGATGCCCGGCCGGCACGTGTTCGACGATTGGGACCTTGCCGACCTGCGCCAGTATATCGACTGGACGCCGTTCTTTCGCGCATGGGAACTGGCGGGCAACTATCCCGCGATCCTGACCGACAAGGTCGTCGGCGAAAGCGCCACGTCGCTGTTCGAGGATGCGCAGGCGATGCTCGACCGGGTGATCGCGGAGAAATGGCTGACGGCGCGCGGGGTCGCGGCGCTGTGGCATTGCCGCGCGGTCGGCGACGACGTGGTGATCGACGTGCCCGCCGAACAGATCGAACCGGCGATCGAGGCGGGGCGGGTGTCGCCATTGTCGGGCGTGCCGCACGGCTTTTCGACGCCGCTCCAGATCGATCACGCGACCCACGCCATCCGCATGCCGTTCCTGCGGCAACAGGTGCAGAAGCGGGAAGGGCGGCCGAACATGTGCCTGTCCGACTTCATCGATCCGGCGGGCGACTGGATGGGCGGGTTCGCGGTCGGCATCCACGGCATCGATCCGCACATCGCGCGATTCAAGGCCGAGAACGATGATTATCAGGACATCCTGCTGAAAGCGCTGGCCGACCGGCTGGCGGAGGCGTTCGCCGAACGGCTGCACCATCATGTCCGTACCGTGCTGTGGGGCTATGCCCCCGACGAGCAATTGACCAACGAGGCGATGATCCGCGAGCAATATCGCGGCATCCGCCCCGCGCCCGGCTATCCGGCGTGCCCCGAACATAGCCAGAAACCGATCCTGTTCGAGATGCTGGGCGCTACCGAGGCGACCGGGATCACGCTGACCGACAGTTTCGCGATGCTACCGACGGCGGCGGTGTCGGGCTTCTATTTCGGCCATCCCGACAGCGCCTATTTCGGCGTGGCCCGGATCGGCCGCGACCAGTTGGAGGACTATGCGGCGCGGCGCGGCGTGAGCCACGAACAGGCGGAGCGGTGGCTGCGACCGAATCTGGACTGACGGGAGTGAGGGCGTTCGACGCATTCAAACCCGATGCGTCGATACATCCCGTTCTTGCTGAGTCGCCGTGAAGCCTGTCGGAATGGCTACTCGGCATGAACGGTTTGGTTGGTTTGTCGCTCGGTCTTCTGCGTAGAACGCACGACGCAACGCCCGAAAATTCGCCGACGATATGTTGTAACTTCGCCTTACCGATGCCATAACGGCGGGATGCAAGGTTCGACCGCCCGTTTCTCGATGCTGCACGACGGTCGACTCGACCGGCTGGGCATTGCGCTGTCGGGGCTGTGCGCGGTGCATTGCGTGATGAGCGTGATCCTGATGACGCTGGTCGCGTCGGTCGGTGGTGCGCTGTTGCATCCCGCGATCCACGAAGTCGGGCTGGTACTGGCGATCATCCTCGGTGCCGCCGCGCTGGGCATGGGCATCATCCGCCACGGCTATATGCTGCCGGCCGCGATCGGTGGGCTGGGGCTGGGCGTAATGGCCGGTGCCGCAAGCATCCCGCATGGCGATATGGAAACGGTGTGGACGCTGACGGGCGTCGCGCTGCTGGCGCTGGGGCACGATCTGAACCGGCGCGCCGCCGCCTGACCGGGTTGCCGCCGGGGGGCGGCACGCTTATCTTCGCCGTATGGCGCACGAACATCACGATACCAACGGTCCTGCCTGGAACAAGGCGGCCGAAACCGCGCTGACCCGCGCCGGCGAGCAATGGACCGCGATGCGCGCCAGCATCTTCGACGTGCTGGCCGGGTTCGACAAGCCCGCCTCCGCCTATGACATCGCCGATGCCGTATCGAAGGCGCAGGGGCGGCGCGTGGCACCCAACAGCGTCTATCGCATCCTCGACCTGTTCGTGAACGCCAACCTTGCGCGTCGGGTGGAGAGCGCCAACGCGTATCTGGCCAATACTCATCCCGATTGCATCCACGACTGCATCTTCCTCGTGTGCGACCAGTGTGGACAGACGACGCATCTGGACAACGATCCGATCACGCGCAGCGTGCGCGATGCGGCATCGGGTGCGGGCTTCCGGACCGCGCGGCCGGTCATCGAAGTGCGCGGCACCTGTGCGGAATGCGATGCAGCGCCGGTGCAGGTTTCTTGAAATTCCCGCGACGGGTGTGCGGTTTAGTACCCGGTAGGTCGCCGGCAATCGACAGGAACGAACGGCTGCGATAAGCACGGTCGATGGCCGATCCACTTAGCACGCCGCTGCTCGATACCGTACAGACCCCCGCCGACCTTCGGAAGCTCGCCCCCGGCGACTTGCGACAACTCGCGGACGAGTTGCGACAGGAAACCATCAGCGCGGTCGGAACGACCGGCGGGCACCTCGGATCGGGACTCGGCGTGGTCGAGCTGACCGTGGCGATCCATTATGTGTTCGACACGCCCGCCGACCGTTTGGTGTGGGACGTCGGGCATCAATGCTATCCGCACAAGATCCTGACCGGACGGCGCGACCGTATCCGCACGCTGCGGCAGGGCGGCGGGCTGTCGGGTTTCACCAAACGGTCCGAAAGCGAATACGACCCGTTCGGCGCAGCGCACAGTTCGACGTCGATTTCGGCCGCGCTTGGCTTTGCGATCGCAAACAAGATCGCGGGCACGTCGGGCAAGGGTATCGCCGTGATCGGCGACGGCGCAATGTCGGCGGGCATGGCGTATGAAGCGATGAACAACGCCGAACAGGCGGGCAACCGGCTGATCGTGATCCTGAACGACAACGACATGTCGATCGCGCCGCCGGTCGGCGGGCTGTCGGCCTATCTGTCGCGCATCGTGTCGAGCCGCGAGTTTCTCGGCATCCGCGAAACGTTGAAGAAGATCGTGCGCAAGCTGCCGCGTCCGCTGCACACCGCCGCGCGCAAGACCGACGAATTCGCGCGCGGCATGGCGACCGGCGGTACGTTGTTCGAGGAACTGGGCTTTTACTATGTCGGTCCGATCGACGGTCACAATCTCGACCATCTGATCCCGGTGCTGGAAAATGTGCGCGACGCGGAGGAAGGCCCGATCCTGATCCATGTCGTCACGAAGAAGGGCAAGGGATATGGCCCGGCAGAGGCGGCGGCGGACAAATATCACGGCGTCCAGAAGTTCGACGTGATCACCGGCACGCAGGTCAAGGCGCCCGCCGGCCCGCCGCAATATCAGAACGTGTTCGGCCACACGCTGGCGAAGCTGGCTGAGACCGACGATCGGCTGTGCGCGATCACGGCGGCGATGCCGTCGGGCACCGGGCTGGACCGGTTCGCGAAGGCGCATCCCGACCGGTTCTTCGACGTGGGCATCGCCGAACAGCATGCGGTGACCTTTGCCGCCGGGCTGGCCGCACAGGGGATGCGGCCGTTCTGCGCGATCTATTCGACGTTCCTGCAACGCGCATACGACCAGGTCGTCCACGACGTGTGTATCCAGAACCTGCCGGTGCGCTTCGCGATCGATCGCGCCGGGCTGGTCGGTGCCGACGGCGCGACGCATGCGGGCAGCTTCGACGTGACCTATCTTGCGACCCTTCCCAACATGGTGGTGATGGCGGCGGCGGACGAGGCCGAACTGGTCCACATGACTTACACTGCCGCTTGCTACGACAGCGGCCCGATCGCGGTGCGCTATCCGCGCGGCAACGGCGTCGGCATCGCACTGCCCGATGTTCCCCAGCGGCTGGAGATCGGCAAGGGGCGGCTGGTACGCGAAGGGCATAAGGTCGCGATCCTGTCGCTCGGCACCCGGCTGGAAGAAGCGATGAAGGCGGCCGAGGTGCTGGAGGCGAAGGGGCTGTCGACGACGGTCGCCGACTTGCGGTTCGCCAAGCCGTTGGACGAAGCGTTGATCCGCCGCCTGCTGACCAGCCACGAGGTCGCCGTGACGGTCGAGGAGGGCGCGATCGGCGGGCTGGGCGCACACGTGCTGACCTATGCCAGCGACTCGGGACTGATCGACGGCGGGCTGAAGCTGCGCACCATGCGCCTGCCCGATGTGTTCCAGGACCAGAACGGCCCGGCAAAGCAATATGACGAAGCCGGGCTGAACGCCCCGCAGATCGTCGATACCGTGCTGGCCGCGCTGCGCTGGAACGAGGCCGGGGCGACCGAAGTCCGCGCGTGACCGGCGGGCAGAAGGCCGCCGCGATCATCGCGCTGGTGGTGATCGCGATGGCGGCGTTCAACTGGTCGCTGTGGCGGCGGCTGAAGGCGGCGCAGACGCAGCGCATCGGGTGGACCGATGCAGACTTCGACGCGATGCTGGTGGCGGGCGGTGTCTCGCCGACGATCCCGCCGGTCGTCCGTGCGGTGGTCGCGCCTGCCTATGGCGCGGACATATCGCCGCATCCCGACGACGACTTCGCCCGGTTTCTGGCGGTCGACGTCGAAGAGGTGGAGGACATGGTGGCCGACGCCTTTCGCCGCCTCGGCCTGCCGATGCCGACCACTGCCGATCCCGAACGCCTGCCGGTGATGAAGGACGTCCGCGATCTGGCGGAGTATCTCGATTCGGTTGTCAGGCGGCAGCCGGCGACGTAGCATCGCGCCCGACGAAGGAGGCCGGCGCATGAAGATCGAACGGATCGGCGAGCAACTGGCGGTGATGATCCCCGCCGACGTGGCGGCGCAACTGGGGCTGCACGAAGGCGACGTGGTGGAGGTCCGGGCGGCGGACGATGTGGCGGGCCAGACCGACCGCGCTGCCGCGATCGATGTGATACGACGATTGGCGCGGCCGCTGCCGGCCGATTATCGGTTCGACCGGGATGAAGCGAACGCCCGGTGAGCCATGCTTTTTTCGACACCAACATTCTCATCTACGCATTCGGAACGACGGAAAAATCCGCACGCGCACAACAGGTGCTGTCGGCCGGCGGTGTCGTCGGCGTGCAGTCGCTCAACGAATTTACCGTGGTCGCCCTGCGCAAGCTGAAACTCGACTGGCCGACGATCCAACAGGGTCTGGCGGCGATCCGCGTCCTCTGCCCGACGATCATCCCACTGACCGACCCAATCCATCGCGACGGGCTACGCATCGCGCAACGCTATCGCCTTTCGATCTACGACAGCATGATCGTCTCGGCGGCGCTACAGGGCGGTTGTACCCGGCTGTGGAGCGAAGACCTGCAGGACGGCCTCCGCATCGACGAACGACTGACCGTCGCCAACCCGTTCGGCTGAGCGCTACCGCCCCAGATAATGCCCCTGCGCCGCGTCGGTCGCGCTGACCGCCAGTACAGACCGGGCTTCGGAGGGTGACCGCACGTGACCGCGACCATCGCCGGATGCCGCGACGACCCGGTCGAGCAGTTCCTGCCCCTCTTCCCACCATCCGATACCGCTGGCGGCGTTCAGATGACCCTGTGCGCCGGCATCGACGAAGTGGCTGCCCCAGTCGACCGCCATCGAATGCGCGCGTTCGATCGACACCCATGGGTCGTCGCTGGATGCCACGACGATCGACGGGAACGGCAGGGCGAGGCGGGGGGACGGAGCAAAGCCCTGCAATTCCTGCGGCGCACCGGCCCGGTCGACATCGGCGGGGGCGACGAGCAACGCACCCGCGACCGGCCAGCCATAGGGCTGTCCCGAAAGTTGCGCCCACCATGCGACCGCCAGACATCCCAGCGAATGCGCCGCCAGCACCACCGGGGCCTGTGCTTGCCGGATCGCCTGATCCAGTTTCGTCACCCATGCATTGCGATGCGGGCGCGACCACATGCCCAGTTCGACGCGGCCGGTGTCGGGCCGCGACTGTTCCCACAGCGTCTGCCAGTGCGAGGGGCCGGAGCCGTTGAGGCCGGGCACGGTGAGTACCGTCGGCATACCGGTCGGATCGGACGAAAACTGCGCCATCGTCATGCTCCATCGAAACGGTGGAAACCGCCCCGTCCGGCTTAGGGAACGGATTGGGCCGGGTCCGGTTTCCTGACACCGAAGATATTCCTACCGCGCGGATAGGCAATAGGGCGTTCGCCGAATCGAACGCCGCTTGCGGCGGGCGGAAAGCCGCGCCATGCACGCGCCATGGCAAAGGTGCGTGCAGACCAGCTTCTCGTCGATCGCGGCATGGCGGAAAGCCGGTCGCGGGCGCAGGCGCTGGTGATGGCCGGACTGGTGTTCGTCGGCACCCGCAAGATCGACAAGCCGGGGCAACAGGTCGCCGACGATGCGGTGCTCGACGTACGCGGGCGCGATCATCCATGGGTATCGCGCGGTGGGATCAAGCTGGCGCACGGGCTGGATCATTTCGGCTGGACCGTCGACGGCGCGGTCGCGATCGATGTCGGGTCGTCCACCGGCGGCTTCACCGACGTGCTGCTGACGCGCGGTGCGGCACGGGTGTACGCGGTCGACAGCGGCACGAACCAGCTTGCATGGAAGCTGCGGCAGGACCCGCGCGTGATCGTCCACGAACAGTTGAGCGCGCGGCTGCTGACCGATGCGCACATTCCCGAACCGGTCGATCTGGTCGTGTGCGACGCCAGTTTCATCGGTTTGGCGAAAGTGCTGGCAGTGCCGCTGGGTTTCGTACGGCCGGGCGGGCGGCTGCTGGCACTCATCAAGCCACAGTTCGAGGCGGGCCGCGGCGAAGTCGGCAAGGGCGGGGTGGTGCGCGACCCGGCGGTGCATGACCGGGTGTGTCGCGAAGTCGCCGAATGGTTGACGGGCCTTGGCTGGGAAGTCGTCGGCGTCGATCCCAGCCCGATTACCGGACCCGAAGGCAATATCGAGTTCCTGATCGCCGCTTCGTCGCCGGTGGACCACGCTTTGACTTGCAAAGAACCGTCGCAGCCAGCAAGCACGCGCCCGGACGACGGGACCGACGCTTGGGAGACGGCATGAGCGAGCTTGCATCGAAGGGTCAGTTACGGTCGGGCTTCTTGCGCTGGGCGGTCGTCATGGTGCCGTTGATCCTGTTGCTGGGGTTCGCGTCGGGACGATTGGTCCCGGTGGGCAGCGAAAACCGCTGGTATCAGATGCTGACGCTGCCGGCGGTGCGTCCGCCCGACTGGGCGTTCGGGGTCGCATGGACGATCATCTATATCCTGCTGGGCTTCGCGGTCGCGATCATCCTGAACGCGCGCGGCGCGCGGGGGCGGGGGATCGCCGTCGCGCTGTTCGTCGTGCAACTGGCGCTCAATCTGGCGTGGACGCCGTTGTTCTTCGGCGCGCATCAGGTGTCGTCGGCGCTGGTGCTGATCGAGGTGCTGTTCGTGCTGGTGCTGGCGACGACGTTCGCGTTCGGCCGCATCCGGCCGCTGGCGGCGTGGCTGCTGGTGCCATATCTGGCATGGCTGGTGATCGCGACCGCGCTGAACTGGCAGATCGACCGGCTCAATCCCGATGCGGAAACCCTTGCGTCGCCGCCCGCCTCCACCCAAATCGAGCTTTGAGGCCGGCGCGACGCCGCACCCGCTGAAAAGGATAGTTTCATGCAGTCCGACAACCGTCTGTTCGACGATTTCGCCAAGTTCGTGAACGGCGCGGCCGGCACCATCGCCGGCATGGCACGCGAAGGCGAGGCGGCGGCGCGTGAGCGGGCCAAGACGTTCCTCGGCGGCATGGACTTTGTCAGCCGCGACGAGTTCGAAGTGGTCAAGGCGATGGCGGTCGCGGCGCGTGACGAGGCGGATACGCTGCGTGCCCGTCTCGACGCGCTTGAGGCGAAGGACCGCCCGTCGCCCGCTCCGTTTGCCGGCGAACCGGCCGACAGCCCAGGCGCTGGCGAAGGCGCGCTCTGAAGTTATCCACGCTTTTCCGTTCTTCCGCCCGTGTCGCGACGCGTGACGACGCGTGCGCGGGCGGCTAGAACAGGGAAATGATGTTGGACGAAACGGAAGACGATGGCGACGACGCCGCGCCGATCGATACGCTGGAACGGTTCTTTTCGGCGCATGGATGGAAGCACGAGCGTGATGGCGACGAGATCGTCGGCCACGTAAAGGGCAGTTGGACCGAGTTCGAGCTGCGCGCGATCTGGCGGGCCGAGGACGGCGTGCTGCAGTTCCTCGCGCTGCCCGATATTCGCGTCGCGGACGAACGGCGGCAGGCGATCTACGAGACGATCGGCCTGATCAACGAACAATTATGGGTCGGCCATTTCGAGCTGTGGTCGTCCAGCGGCATCCTGTTGTACCGCCACGCCGCGATGCTCGGCGAGGAACCGGTGCTGACGATCGACCAGACCGAAGCGATGATCGACGCCGCGATCGACGAATGCGAACGCTTCTACCCGGTGTTCCAGTTCGTGCTGTGGGGCGGCAAGACCCCGGCGGAGGCGATTGCCGCATCGATGATCGAGACGCAGGGCGAAGCATGACCGGCGACGGCGCGCTGTGGCTGATCGGTTGCGGGAATATGGGCGGCGCGATGCTCGACCGGTGGATTGCCGACGGGATCGATCCGACGCGGATCACCGTCGTCACGCGCGGCGCCCGTTCGGTGCCCGCCGGGGTCACGCACGTCACGACGCTGCCCGACGGGCCGGCGCCTGCGATCGTGGTACTGGCGATCAAGCCTCAACAGATCGACGATATCGCGGCAATGCTGGCGCCGTCGATCGCGGGCGCGCCGTTGCTGGTCTCGATCCTCGCCGGGGTCGAGGAGCAGGCGCTGCGCCGCCGTTTTAATGTCGGCGCGATCGTCCGGGCAATGCCCAACCTGCCGGTCGCGATCGGACAGGGGGTGGTGGCGCTGCATTCGCATTCGGGCGATGCGTCGGCGCGGACGACGGCGGAGGCGCTGATGCGCCCGCTGGGGCTGGTCGAGTGGATAGACGATGCCGCGCTGTTCGATGCGGTGACGGCGTTGTCGGGCTGCGGTCCGGGCTTCGTGTTCCGCTTCATCGACGCGCTGGCCGCGGCGGGCGCGGCGTTGGGATTGCCGGCGGATCAGGCGCAGCGGCTGGCGATTGCCACCGTACAAGGGTCGGCGACGATGGCAGCTGGCGCGGACGTGCCGCCAGCGACGCTCGCCGACCGCGTAGCCAGCCCCGGCGGATCGACGCGCGAAGGGCTGAACGTGCTGGACGATGGCGACGCGCTGAAGCGTTTGTTGGCCGATACGCTGGCAGCGTCCGAACGGCGCAATGCGGCGATGGCGGCTGCGGCGCGCGGGTAGGGCACGGCGCTACCGCTGCAGCACCTTCTCCAGCGTGGCGGCGACGACTGGTGCCATCCGGGCATAGCCCGCCGCGATCGGATGGACGCCGTCGTCCGACCATGATCGTGCCAGCCGGCCGCGATCGTCGACCAGCACGGACCAGTAATCGGCATAGCCATAGCCCCGATCGCGGCAGAACGCGCGCAGCCAGTCGTTGAGCGCGATCAGTTCCGCCGGGTTGCGGTCGCTCAGCACCCCGCGCGCGGCGTCGGTATAGTCGTGGACCGGAAGGATCGATCCGAACACCACTCGAATGTGGTGCCGCTCGGCAAGGTCGGCCATCGCCGTCCAGTTGCGCTCGATCTGCTCGCGCGTCGGGCGTTGCAGCACGCCGTGGACATCGTTGATCCCGGCAAGGATCACGACCGCTTCGGGGTGCAGTGCGACGACATCCTGCTGAAAGCGCAACACCATCTGCGCCGTCACCTGACTGCCGATCCCGCGGTTCACATAGGGGCGTCCGGGAAAATATCGCGCAAGATCCCATCGGTCGGTGATCGAGTCGCCGATGAAGACCACCCGCCGTTCGCCCGCTCGTGGCAGGCCAAGCGCGCGGTTGGCGTCGGCGTACAGATATTGTTCGCCGAAATCGGTCATCAGGCTGGGGATCAGCGCCTGCCGGAACGGACCCAGCCATGGCCCCCAATCGCGTTCGGCGATGGTCTTGCGCGGCGGGGCGCTTTGATAGTCCGGTTCCTTGGCTGCCGCGCCGGACGCGATCAGCGCAAGCGCGGGCAGCAGGCGGAGCATCCGGCCCACCGCTACCGCCCCAGCCGGGCTACCGCCGCCTTGTCGCCCGGCGGGATCAGCCCTTCCAGCACCGCCCAGAAGCCGCTGACCGCATCCTGCCCCGCCCCCGAATAGGCGCGCGACAGTTTCGCGCTCAGCATGTCGTACAGCCGCGCTTCCAGCGCTTTCCCTTCGGTCGTGAGGCGCAACAGCCGGCGGCGGGCGTCACGGTCGCCCGCGCGGCTTTCGACCAATCCGCGCGTCGTCAGGTCGGTCAGCACCCGGCCGAGCGATTGCTTGGTGATCGCCAGCAATCGCAACAGGTCGCTGACCGACAGGTCGGGGCGTCGCGCGATGAAGTACAGCGCGCGGTGATGCGCCCGGCCCAGTTTATGCCGGTCCAGTTCCTCGTCGATCGTACGCGTCAGGTGGCTGTAGCCGAAGTACAGCAGTTCGATGCCGCGCCGGACTTCGGCTTCGCGCAGGAACAGGGCGGATGCGGCCTGGGGCGGGGACTGGGTTGGGGCAGTCATGTTGACCTGTTCTGCCATCCGTCCTACCCCGCCGCAAGCACGGATACAGAGAGACGCCATGACCCAGCCGACCTTCGCTTTCAGCCCACATGCGACCCCGGTCGAGGCGAGCGAGCGCGCGGGGCGGATCGTCAATCCGGGCTTCGGACGGGTGTTCACCGATCACATGGCGACGATGCGCTGGTCGGAAGGCAAGGGCTGGCACGATCCGCAGATCACCGCGCGCGCGCCGATCGTGATGGACCCGGCATCGGCGGTGCTGCACTATGCGCAGGAGATTTTCGAGGGGCTGAAAGCCTATTCACTCGACGATGGCGGCATCGCGCTGTTCCGGCCCGAAGCCAATGCGGCACGGTTCCAGCGGTCGGCGCACCGGCTGGCGATGGCCGAACTGCCCGAACGATATTTCCTCGATTCCTGCCGCGAACTGACGCTGGCCGAGCGCGACTGGATTCCGGGCGGAGAGGGCAGCGCGCTGTACCTGCGTCCGTTCATGATCGCGAGCGAGACGTTCCTCGGCGTCAAGCCGTCGGCCGAATATCTGTACTGCGTCATCGCGTCGGCGGTCGGCAATTACTGGCCCGGCGGCGCGAAAAGCGTGTCGCTCTGGGTGTCGCGCGAATTCACCCGCGCCGCGCCGGGCGGCACCGGCGATGCGAAGTGCGGCGGCAACTATGCCGCCAGCCTGCTGGCCCAGTCCGAAGCGATCCGGCAGGGCTGCGATCAGGTCGTGTTCCTCGATGCGGTCGAACGCCGCTGGGTCGAGGAACTGGGCGGCATGAACATCTTCTTCGTGTTCGACGACGGCACGATGCTGACCCCGCCACTGACCGGAACCATCCTGCCGGGCGTGACCCGCGATTCGATCCTGACGCTGGCGCGCGATCAGGGGATCACTGTCGCGGAGGAACGCTATTCGATCGACCAGTGGCAGGCCGATGCCGCCAGCGGCCGGTTGGTCGAGGCGTTCGCCTGCGGCACGGCGGCGGTGGTCACACCGATCGGCAAGGTGTCGTCGGCGGACTTCGCGTTCCAGATCGGCGACGGCCAGCCGGGCGCACGCACGTCGCAACTGTCGAAGCGGCTGACCGATATTCAGCGCGCGCGCAGCGACGATCCGCACGGCTGGGTCCAGCGGATCGCATAACGCGGCGGGCGTCCGGTCAGTCGAGCGGGCGCTTGTAGTAATGGAACGGCAAATAGCTTGCGACATGCGTCCATCCTGCCGCGTGCAGGCGGTCGGCGTCGCTGCCGGTGCCGATGCGGCGGCAATATTCCCATTTACGGTCGGACGGTCGAAAGATCAGCGTCAGCACACCGATGCCGACCAGTTCGTTTCCGTCGCGTCCCTCTTCGGCGAGAATGCGCATCTCGTTGAACGCGGTCGCGCCGCCCCTGATGATTTCGGACGGCTGGCGATCGTCGTCCCCGGCCGTCAGGCTGCGGAACCGCTGCTGTGCCGCTTGTTTGCTGATGCCCAGCGCGTCGCCGATCTCGGTCCAGCTCATTTCCGCCCGCCGCGCGGCGTCGATCCAGCGGTGCAGCGACAGCCGCGCTTCATCCGCAACGATATGCGCGGCAACGATCGCGTCGGCATAGCCCGCGCGATCCTCGCCGACGAACGGCGGCTGACGCTCGGCCGCCCAGTCGAGGACGATCTTGGTCGCGCGTTGCCGTAGCGCGGTTTCCTCGGCAATGTTCATGCTGTTCTCCGTCAATGAAAGGCTGACGAAACGTCAATCCTTCATTGACGTGCGATCGTCAACCGATTCCTGACGGGCAATCGTCACAGCACTTCGAACAGCCCCGCCGCGCCCATGCCGCCGCCGACGCACATCGTCACCACGACATGGCGCACGCCGCGCCGCTTTCCTTCGATCAGGGCGTGGCCGAACATCCGCGCGCCCGACATGCCATAGGGATGCCCGATCGCGATCGCGCCGCCATTCACGTTCAGCCGCTCGTCGGGAATCCCCAGCCGGTCCTGACAATATAGCACCTGCACCGCGAATGCCTCGTTCAGTTCCCACAGGCCGATATCGTCGGTCTTCAGCCCGAAGCGTTCGAGCAACTTCGGCACGGCGAATACCGGTCCGATGCCCATCTCGTCGGGCTTCGTCCCCGCCACCGCCATGCCGACATAGCGGCCGAGCGGCGTCCGTCCGCGCGCGACGGCGATCCTTTCCTCCATCAACGCGCAGGCGGACGATCCGTCGGACAACTGGCTGGCATTGCCGGCGGTGATGCACGCCGTATCGCCCAGCACGGGCTTGAGCGCGCGCAATCCGTCGAGCGTGGTGTCGGCGCGATTGCCTTCGTCCTGCGTCAGCGTCACTTCGTGCTGCGACACCTGCTTCGTCGCCTTGTCGGTCACCTGCATCGTGGCGGTGACGGGGACGATTTCCGCATCGAAGCGTCCGGCGGCCTGTGCGGCGGCGGTGCGCTGCTGTGACCGCAACGCATATTCGTCCTGCCTTTCGCGTGGGATCGCATAGCGTTGCGCCACGACCTCCGCCGTCTGGAGCATCGGCATATAGATGTCGGGGTGCATCGCGACCAGTTCGGGGTCGAAGCCGATCCGCATCTGCGGCGTCTGGACCATGCTGACCGATTCCACGCCGCCCGCGATACAGATATCCATCTGGTCATCGACGATCTGTTTGGCGGCGGTGGCGATCGCCATCAGTCCGCTGGCACATTGCCGGTCGATCGACATGCCCGCGACGCTGGAGGGAAGACCGGCGCGCAGCAGCGCCTGTCTCGCGATATTCCCCGCCTGATGCCCCTGCTGCAACGCCGCCCCGAACACCACGTCGTCGACCTCCGCCCCATCGATCCCTGCGCGTTCGACGGCGGCCCGGATCGCATGGCTGGCGAGCGTCTGCGCCGGCAACGCATTGAACGCCCCGCGATAGGCGCGACCGATCGGGGTGCGGGCGGTCGAGACGATGACGGCGGAGCGCATGGCAGATCCTTTGAAAGACGGACCGCCAGTCATAACGGCACTGGCGTCGGCCATGCAAGACGCGGCGCACCCGACTTCCGAAACAGCGGCAATGCTGCTGGTGAAGTAACCAGACCGATCGTTCGAAAACTACGCCGCCGCTGCGACCGGTAGGTCGGCTTCGAGAAATACGATCAGACCCCGTTCGTGCCGCGACAACCAGCGCGTCGATCGCGGCAACCGAAGCGCGTCGCGAAATGCTTGCTGTCCGTCCTTGACCAGATCGATCAGCCGGGGGTGGACATAGGATTTGCGCGCGATCGCCGGGGTATTGCCTAGCGCATCGACCACCGGCGCGAGCATGGTCTTCAGGCTGAGATCCTCGGTCGCATCGGCCAGCGCGGTGAAGGCCAGCACGCTCGCCCCCCAAGTGCGGAAATGCTTGGCGGTGAAGTCCGCGCCCATCGCGTCGCGGATATAGGCGTTGACGTCGCCCGAGGTCACGGGGTGCGTATCACCCGCGCCATCGACCCAGCGAAACAAATGCTGCCCCGGCAGATCCTGACATTTCCGCACGAACCGCGCGAGCGAATGGTCAGTGATCGTCAACACGCGCTGTTTGCCCGACTTGGCGCGATATTGCAGTTTCAGCTTCGATCCGCGCAGTTCGGCGTGGCGCTTGCGCAGCGTCGTCGCGCCGAAACTCTTGTTGTCGCGGGCATAGCCTTCGTTGCCGACCCGGACGCGACCCAGGTCGAGCAGCCGCACCACCGCCGCCACCGCCCGGTCGCGCGTCATCGCCCGCGCCGCCAGATCGGTCTCCACCCGCGCGCGCAGCCGGGGCAGGGCATCGCCGAATGCCGCGCACCGGTCGTATTTCGCCGCCTCCTGCGCTTCGCGGAACGCGGTGTGATAGCGATATTGCTTGCGACCCTTGTCGTCCCAACCGATCGCCTGAATGTGTCCCTGCGCATCGGGGCAGAACCATGCGTCGCGATAGGCGGGCGGCAACCCCACGGCGTTCAGCCGCTCGATCGTGTCGCGATCGGTGATGCGGTCGCCGCCGACCTCGTAATAGGCCCATCCGTTCCGCAGTTTGCGGCGGGTGATCCCCGGACCGTCGCATTCGGAAAAAACGCAGAGCGGCGGACAGGCCGAACGGACGGGCGATGGTTCCATGCACGGTTTCCTGACGATGTCCCGACCAATGCCCGGATCGTCGCTTCGTTCCGGAACCGCCCCGCCCGCGACCGGTTGAGGACACGACCTTGCCTTACAGGAGACTATCCATGGCCGATCTCGCCAACGCTCGCGTGCTGATACTGGCGACCGACGGGTTCGAGGAATCCGAACTGTTCGATCCGCGTCAGGCGCTGCTGGATGCCGGTGCGCAGGTGACGCTGGCATCGATCGCGACCGATCCGATTCAGGGCGTCGTCAGCGACGATGAAAAGGGGCGGACGATCACGCCCGACCTGACGCTCGATCAGGTAGACACTGAGGAATACGACATGCTGCTGCTGCCCGGCGGCGTCGGCAACCCCGACAAGCTGCGCATGCAGGACCGCGCGGTCGAGATAGTCAGCGAATTCATGGACGACGACAAGATCGTCGCCGCCATCTGCCACGCGCCGTGGCTGCTGGTCGAGGCCGACGTGGTCGACGGGCGTCGCGTGACGAGCTGGCCATCGGTGCGGACCGATCTGGAAAATGCCGGCGCGGACGTGGTGGACGAAGAAGTGGTGATCGACGAAAACCTCATCACCAGCCGCAAGCCCGACGATATCCCGGCCTTCTCGCGCGCGATCATCGCGGCGCTGGAAAGCGAACTGGCCGAAGCGTGACGTCGGGGGCGGGGGTGGCGATCGTCGCCCCCGCATCCGGTTGCGACCGGTCCCGGCGCAGCGGTCGCCATGCCTGTTCGCGGCGCAGGCGCGACGCGTAGGTATCCAGCCCGATCTGTGCGCCGATCAGCAGAAACACGAACGGCTGGAACGCGATCGCGACGAACGCGGCTCCGAACAGATAGATCAGATGCGCATGTTGCAGCGCCCCGGCCAGCGGCGCGATCCACGCCTCGCCGTCGGCGGACTTGGCGTAGCGCCGCCGTAACATTTCCATCCGCACCAGTCCGCCCAGATTGATTGCGAGCCACAGGAACAACCCCGGCCAGCCCTGTTCCCCCAGCATCTCGAAATAGGCCGAGTGATAGGCGCGCGCAGCATCGATCTCGGGAATGCGCTCGATCGTCTGGTTGTTGCCTTCGCCGACCACCGCGATCTTGTCGTAGCGGATGCGGTTCTGGCGATACGCCTCGAACCCGCCGCCGAACGGATGATCCTGCACATAGTCGAGCGTCCATTGCCACACCGCGATGCGGGTCGATGCCGATGCGTCGGCCTTGTATGTGCCGATCGTCTCCATCCGCTGGGTAAAAGCCGATGGCAGAAACGGCACCGCCATCGCCGCCGCCGCGCCCGCCAGCGCCAGATAGGTCAGCCGCCGCTTCACGTCGCGCAGCGCCAGCACGCCCAGCAGTCCGATACACAGCAACCCCGTCCGCGCCGACGTGCCGATCGGGATCAGCAGGCAGGAAAAGACCAGCGCGTAACAGAAGGTCCGCACCCGCCAGTCGGGCCGAAACACCGTGCCGTGCCGGGTGAACCACAGGATCAGCGGCACGATGGCGATCGAAACGGTCGAGATGATCGACCCTTCGTACAGCCCGGCATTGTTCGACACCATCAGGTTCAGCTCGCCATAGCCGCCGCCTGACCCCAGCGTCTTGATCCCGCCGACGATGATGATCGACGCGGCGGACAACAGCATGAACAGCAGCAGCGATTCGATCCGCAACCGCGTACGCAGCGTCAGCGGTAGGAAGATGGCGAAGGCCAGCGCCTTCCACACCCATTCCCATTTGAACTGCGCATCGACGGGAAAGTCCGCGCCCTTCGTCGTCCACAGGCAATAGAGCAGTAGCGCCAGCATCAGCCCCTGACGCGGCGCGACGCGCGTGTCGCGCTTGTCGTCCAGCACCAGCCACGCCCCGACCGACAGGCCCGCCGCCATCAGCGAGATCGGCACCGAATTGAGCAATAGATAGGTCAGCCGCTGTGGCGACACGATATCGATGTAGATATAGGTCAGCACGAACAGGAACGGCCGACGCAGCCCGAACCCGATCATCGCCATCAGGAACGCGATGAAGGCAAGTTCACGCACCGGAGCGGTCTTTCTCCGGTCCGGGGCGTTCCTCGCGGTCCAGATCGGGCCGCCGCAACAATCGCCACGCCGCCAGCAGCATCAACAGGTGCGTCAGGCCCAGCGAGAAATTGTCGATCATTCGCGACCCTTGTCTGCGATCGGGGTTGAGGCGGCGTTAAACCGGTTCGTGCACGATCTTCAGATAGGCGTCGAGCACCGCCTGATTGGCGCTGTCCCACTTATAGCCGCGCGCATCCTCGTGTCCGGCGATCCCCATTTCCCATCGCATCGCCGAATCCTCGCACAGCCGGGCGATTGCGTCGGCATAGGCGGGTACGTCGCGCGGCGGCACGAGGAACCCGGTGCGACGGTCGTCGACCAGCCCCACCGCGCCGCTGGCGCGCGCGGCGACCACCGGCACGCCCGCCGCCATTGCCTCCAGCGTGACGTTGCCGAACGTTTCGGTGATCGACGGATTGAAGAACACGTCCATCGACGCGACCGCACGGCCCAGATCGTCGCCTGACTGAAACCCCGCGAACACCGCATGCGGTACGCGTTCGGCGAACCAGTCGCGCGCCGGACCTTCGCCGATCACCAGAATGCGGTGCCGGACGCCGCGCCGCTGCAATTCGGCGGCGACGTCCGAAAAGATATCCAGCCCCTTTTCCAGCACCAGCCGCCCGAGAAAGCTGACCGCCACCTCGTCGTCGCCGATGCCCAGCGATCGGCGCCAGTCGAGATCGCGCATCCCCGGACTGAACCGCCGGTGGTCGACCCCGCGCGACCAAATGCCGACCGGGGAGGTGACACCCCATTCGTGCAACAGGTCGGCCATGCCGCGTCCGGGCACCATCACCTGATCGGCGCGATTGTAGAACCGCTTCGACACCGCAACCGCGGCGCGCTCCATAAAGCCGATCCCGTAATATTGGGGATAGGTTTCGAACCGCGTGTGCAGCGATGCGAGCGTCGCCACCTCGCGCTCGCGCGCCCAGCTCAGCGCGCGATGGCACATGATATCGGGGGCGGAGACATGGACGATGTTCGGGGCGAACGCGGCCAGATCGGCACGGGTCTTCGCCGGCAGCCCGCGCGCCAGCTTATATTCGCCGCGCCCGCCCGGCATGCCGAACGCGGGCACGCTGACCAGATCGCCGGTCGGCTCGAACGCCGGTGTCGGCACGGTCGGCGAATAGACGCGCAGCGTGACGCCGCGATCGAGCAGATGCCCGGCCAGCAGGTTCAGCGCCTGGTTCGCGCCGTCGCGCACATAGTTGTAGTTTCCGCTGAACATGGCGACGCGAAGTTGGGAGGGCTTCATGCAGGTCGCCCATAGCGGGACATGACGCGCGACGCCACCGGTCGGAACGCGGACACCATCCGAACGGTTGATCGCGCCGGACACGGGCAGGAGAGACAGGATGGCGAACGGCTTCCGCAAGGGCGATACCGTCGAATGGCATTGGGGTCAGGGTACGGCAAAGGGCAAGATCGCGGAGCGGTTCGACCGCCGCGTGCAACGCACCATCAAAGGGTCGAAGATCGTCAAGAACGGCACGGCGGACAACCCCGCCTATCTGGTCGAACAGGACGATGGTGGAAAGGTGCTCAAGCGCGGAAGCGAACTGAGCAAGTAGCCCCAAGCGGGATATTCCCCTTTCGTTCCGCACCTGCTAACCGGCGGACATGGCAAAACCCCAGAAGCGCTATGTCTGTCAGCAATGCGGGTCGGTTTCGTCCAAATGGGCGGGGCAATGCGTCGATTGCGGCGATTGGAACACGCTGGTCGAGGATGCGGCGAACGTCGCCACCCCGTTTTCGGCGAAGCATAATCTTCAGTCGGGCGGGCGCGCGATCCTGTTGTCCGGGCTGGACAGCGATGTCGCGCTGCCCGAACGGCTGACGACCGGCATCGCCGAACTCGACCGCGCGCTGGGCGGCGGCTTCGTCGAAGGATCGGCGATCCTGATCGGCGGCGATCCGGGCATCGGCAAGTCGACGCTGTTGCTACAGGCGGCGGCGAAGCAGGCGCTGGCCGGTCGCAACGTCGCCTATGTGTCGGGGGAGGAAGCGGCGGATCAGGTCCGGTTACGCGCGCGTCGGCTGGGGCTGGGCAATGCACCGGTGCAACTGGCGGCGGCGACGTCGGTGCGCGATATCCTCACGACCTTCGGCGGCGGCGCGGCCCCCGACCTGCTCATCATCGATTCGATCCAGACGATGCACAGCGACCTGATCGAGGGCGCGCCGGGCACCGTCAGCCAGGTGCGGGCATCGTCGGGTGAACTGATCCGCTTCGCCAAGGAACGCGGGACGGCCGTCGTGCTGGTCGGACACGTTACCAAGGACGGATCGATCGCCGGCCCGCGCGTGCTGGAACACATGGTCGACACCGTGCTGGCGTTCGAAGGCGAACGCAGCCATCAGTATCGCATCCTGCGCGCGGTCAAGAACCGCTTCGGCGGCACCGACGAGATCGGCGTGTTCGCGATGGAAAGCGAGGGATTGTCCGAAATCGCAAACCCTTCGTCGCTGTTCCTCACCAGCCGTGACGAAAACGTGACCGGCACCGTCGTCTTTCCCGCGCTGGAAGGCACGCGGCCGGTGCTGGTCGAGGTGCAGGCGCTGACGGTGCGGCTGGCATCGGGCGCGACGCCCCGGCGGGCGGTGGTCGGATGGGATTCGGGACGGCTGGCAATGATCCTCGCGGTGCTGGAGGCGCGGTGCGGCCTCGCGTTCGCGACGGCGGAAGTCTATCTGAACATCGCCGGCGGCTACCGCGTCACCGATCCGGCGGCCGACCTTGCGGTCGCGGCGGCGCTGGTATCGGCGCTGTCGGAGCGGCCCGTGCCCAGCGACGCGATCGTGTTCGGCGAAATCGCGCTGTCGGGCGAAATCCGTCCAGTGGCGCACGGCGCGCTGCGCATGAAGGAAGCCGGCAAGCTGGGGTTCGCCCGTGCGATGGTGCCGACCAGCCAGTCGGACAACGCCGCGCTGAAACTGTCGACGTTCAAGAACCTGCCGTCGTTCGTCGATCACATGCTCGGTCGCTGACGACCGCCCCCGGCACGCACCGGTCCCACCCGCCTCGACAAGCATCGCCCTGCGCGGCATAGCCTTGCCCATGGGACTGACCTCACTCGATATCGCGGTATTGTGCACCGTCGGCGGTGCGGCCGTGCTGGGCTTCCTGCGCGGATTCGTGACTGAAACCCTGTCGCTCGGCGCATGGGTGCTGGTCGTGGTCGCGCTCAAGCTGTTCCACACGCCGGTCGCCGCCGCGCTGGTCGGGCCGACCGGCACGGCGGGCGGGGCCGCGACGCTGGCCTTCGCGCTGATCGTGGGCATCGGCTATTTCGGCGGGCGGCTGGTCGCCAATGCGATCGGACGGCGCACGCGCGCGTCGGTGCTGGGGCCGGTCGACCGCGCGCTGGGGTTCGGATTCGGGGCGTTGAAAGGGCTGATCCTCGCCAGTCTCGGTTTCCTGCTGTTGCTGTTGGCCGCGGACTTCATCGGGGGCGGGCCGACCGGGCGTCCGGCATGGATCAAGCAGGCGCGCACCTATCCGCTGCTTAACGCCACCAGCGCCAGCGCGGTCGACTTCATCGACCGCCGCCGTCGCGGCGAACCGGTGTTCGGCGAATAGCGATGGCAACCGTCACGAACGCCGCCTACATCGCGTGACGTGACCGAGAAACTCTACAACACCGAAATCCTCCGCCTCGCCGCCGACACCGCGCGCGCGGTGCGCCTCACCGATCCGCAGGCGTCGGTCGAGAAACGATCGCCGGTCTGCGGCAGCCGCGTGACGGTCGACATCGATCTCGATCCCGATGGCCGCGTTGCTTCCGTCGGCATGCTGGTGCGGGCCTGCGCGTTGGGACAGGCATCGGCCGCGCTGATGGCAGCGCGGATCGTCGGGCAAACCCCTCACGAACTGGCGCTGGCCAGCGATACGCTGGGACGCTGGCTGGCGGGCGAGGGCGACGCGCCCGACTGGCCCGGGCTGACGCTGTTCGAACCGGCGCGCCCGCACAGCGCCCGCCACGCGTCGATCCGGCTCGCCTTCGAAGCAGCCGCCGAAGCCGCCGCGACCGCCGCATCGCACCGGCGCGCGGCATAATGGAGGAGCACGGCTCCGCCTCGCTGCTCCACGATTTCGCGCCGTTGCTGGGCGCGGCGCTGGTGTTCGTGCTGATCTTCCGCAAACTGGGGCTGGGTGCCACGCTCGGCTATCTCGTCGCCGGGTCGGTGGTCGGGCCACAGGTGCTGGGGCTGGTCGGCGATGCGGAGGCCAAGCTGGGCATCGCCGAACTCGGCATCACGCTGCTGCTGTTCCTCGTCGGGCTGGAACTCAGCCCGACGCGGTTGTGGCGGATGAAGCAGGATATCTTCGGCCTCGGGCTGGCGCAGGTCGTGCTGTGCGGCCTCGCGGTCACCGGCGTGGTGTGGCTGGCGAAGGATTTCAGCTGGGCGGCGGCGCTGGCGCTCGGCCTGCCGCTGGCATTGTCGTCGACGGCGCAGGTGTTGCCGATGCTGCAATCCGCCGGGCGCATGAAGACGCCGTTCGGCGAACGCGCCTTTGCGATCCTGCTGTTTCAGGATCTGTCGATCGTCCCGCTGATCACCATCATCGCCGCGATGTCGCGCAATCCGGCCGATGCCGGCGGCCCGCCGGGATGGCAATTGGGGTTGTGGACGCTGGGCGCGGTCGCGGGCCTGATCCTTGCCGGCCGGTTCCTGCTGCGCCCGATGTTCCGCCTGATCGGCAATATGGGCGAACGCGAGATGTTCGTGTTCGCCGGACTGTTCACCGTGATCGCCAGCGCGGCGGTGATGGAGTCGCTCGGCCTGTCGACCGCGCTCGGCGCGTTCGTCGCGGGCGTGATGCTGGCTGACAGCCCGTATCGCCATGAACTGGAAGCGGATGTCGAACCGTTCCGTTCGATCCTGCTGGGGCTGTTCTTTCTCGCGGTCGGCATGATGCTCGATCTGGGCGCGATCGCGGCGCAACCGGTGTTCGTGCTGGGCATGGCGCTGGCGCTGATCGCGACCAAGGGGCTGGTGATCTTCGGTCTGGGCCGCATGTTCGGCATGCCGTGGCGCGGCGCGCTGGCGCTGGGTCTGTTGCTCAGCCAGGGCGGCGAATTCGGCTTCGTCCTGTTCACGCAGGCACAGAACGCGCTGTTGATCGCACCGGAAGCGGCAAGCGTCTTCGGCGCGATCGTGACCGTGTCGATGGCGACCACGCCGTTCCTGATGATGGCCACCCGCCGCTTCCGCGCCGATCCCAAGAAGGTGGCGGGCGACACCCCCGAAGGTCCGCGCCATGACGGGGCCAGCGCGGTCGTCGTCGGCTATGGCCGGTTCGGCCAGACGGTGGCGCAGATGCTGCTGGCACAGGGGATCAGCGTCACCGTGATCGACCGCGACGTCGAGATGATCGAGATCGCTGGTTCGTTCGGGGCCAAGGTCTATTATGGCGACGGCCTGCGCATCGACCTGTTGCGGCTGGCGGGCGCGCAGGACGCCGCGCTGCTGCTGTTCTGCGTCGATGGCGACCAGCTGGAGGTCGAAGCGATCGAGGCGATCCATCAGGCCTTCCCTGTGCCGGGCATCTTCGTGCGTGCGTTCGATCGCCGTGCGGTCGTCAAGCTGGCGGGCGCTCCGGTCGAAGGCGTGTTCCGCGAAGTGCTCGATTCGGCAGTGACGATGGCACGCGCGGCGATGACCTGCGTCGGCGTCGACGATGGCGAGATCGACCGGACCGAGGATCTGTACCGCAAGACCGACGCCAAACGGCTGGTCCAGCAATCGGAAACCGGCGACCTGCGGCAGGGGCGCGAGATGATCTTCACCCACGCGCGGATCGCGTCGGCGCCGGGCACCGTGCGCGATCCGGGGAAGTGAAGGGCCGGCCGCTGTCCGAACGGATTGGCTTCGCGCTGGCGGGCCTGCGTACCGGATGGCGGCGCGAGGCCAGTTTCCGCAGCAACATCGGCTTCGCATCGGGGGCGGCGGTCGCGTTGTTGATCCTGCGACCCGTGCCGGTCTGGTGGGCGTTGGTCGCGGTGACGGTCGCGATCGTTCTCGCGCTTGAACTGCTCAATTCCGCGCTGGAGGGGGTGATCGACCTGCTCCACCCCGGCCTGCACCCGGAAATCGGCGCGGTGAAGGACATGCTGGCAGGCGCGGTGCTGATGGCCGCGCTGGTCGTCGCGGCGGCGATGGTGATCGATACGATGGAGTGG
Source organism: Sphingomonas sp. CFBP 13720 (assembly GCF_014842075.1). Taxonomy (GTDB): domain Bacteria; phylum Pseudomonadota; class Alphaproteobacteria; order Sphingomonadales; family Sphingomonadaceae; genus Sphingomonas. Next base: position 552,347 of record NZ_JACYVA010000001.1, on the reverse strand, counting down.
CTGGCATGAACGGATTGATGCTCGCGGCGGCGCTGTCCGGGGCGATGGCGGTCGCGGCGGGGGCGTTCGGCGCGCATGGTGCGAAGGGCGACGCCGCCGAATGGCTCCGGATCGGTGGCCAGTATCAACTGGTCCACGCCGTCGCCGCGCTGATCGCGCTGCAACTGGATGCGCGCGGGCCGGGCTGGCTGTTCGTCGTGGGCGGGCTGCTCTTCGCCGGGTCGCTCTACGGCATGGCGCTGGGCGGACCGCGCGGCGTGCTGGGGCCGGTCACGCCGCTCGGCGGACTGGCGATGATCGTCGGCTGGCTGTGGCTGGGGTGGATCGCGGTGCGCCGCTGAGGTTCGGCTTTCCTACATGGCGCGGTTCGGGCAGGGCGGGTCGGCTTTTTGACAGGTCCGTTTCCCGCCTCCCCGCCGCCACGGACCTGATCCGTGGGGATGACGCCGTCGGTCTTCCGTGCCGGGCTAGCGATCCGCTCTCGATAGTTCGCGGCGCGCCGCGCCTGAAATCGTAGTTCGACGATGCGCGGGACGGCGTCCATCCGAACGGTCACGCAGGGCGGCTGCTGCGGCTGACGTTACCGCGACAGACCGCTCCCTTGCGCACGCTGGACAAAGTCCTTTCCAGTCAGTCGCTTGCCAGAACCTGCCGGTCCCCGGCGGCAACCCTTCGCAACGTTGCGCGAGTGTGACTTTTGTGACCTTTGGTTATTGCCCGAAGCGTGCGTTTCCTGCCTGCCGCACCGCCTCACGCGCCGCCGCCAGCAGCGCACCGGCCTTCGCCTCGCATTCGCGCTGTTCGGATGCGGGGTCGCTGTCGGCGACGATGCCCGCGCCGGACTGGACGTGCATCATGCCGTCCTTGACCACGGCGGTGCGCAGCACGATGCACGAATCCATCGACCCGTCGGGGCTGAAATAGCCGACGCCGCCGGCATAGGCACCGCGCTTGTCGGCTTCGAGTTCGGCGATGACCTGACAGGCCCGGACCTTGGGCGCACCCGATACCGTGCCGGCGGGAAAGCCCGCGAACAGCGCGTCGAGCGCGTCGGCATCATCGCGCAACCGGCCGACCACGTTCGACACGATGTGCATGACGTGGCTGTACAGTTCGACGGTATAGCTGTCGGTGACGCGCACGCTGCCCGCCGCCGCCACGCGCCCGACGTCGTTGCGGCCCAGATCGAGCAGCATCAGATGTTCGGCGCGTTCCTTGGGATCGGCCAGCAGGCTGGTACGGTTCGCTTCGTCCTCGACGGCAGTCGCGCCGCGTGGCCGCGTGCCCGCAATCGGCCGGATCGTCACCTCGCCATCGCGCAGTCGCACGAGGATTTCGGGGCTGGACCCGGTCAGCGCAAAGCCCGGCAGATCGAGGTGATAGAGGAACGGCGACGGATTGATCCGCCGCAGCGCGCGGTACAGTTCGAACGGCGCGAGCGGGAAGGGGGCGGTGAACCGCTGCGCCAGCACTACCTGAAAGATGTCACCCGCCGCGATATAATCCTTCGCCGCCGCCACCATCTCGCCATAGCGTCCGGCCGGAAGCGTGGGGGTGAGCGACAGGTCGGGCACCGTGTCCAGCCGCGCAGGCGCGGGCAGCCGTGCGGCGTCGAGCGAGGCGGCGGTCGCCTCGATCCGCTCGACCGCGCGTTCCACGCCGGCACCGGGCCACACCGGCGCGACGACGAACAACGTGTCCGACAGGCGGTCGAACACCAGTAGCACCGTCGGCCGCACGAACATCATGTCGGGCAGTTCCAGCGGATCGTTCGCGGCGGCGGGCAGGCGTTCGACCAGCCCGACCGTCTCATAGCCGAAATAGCCGACCAGACACGCCAGCGCGCGCGGCAGCGCAGCGGGCACGTCCATCCGGCACTGGCCGACCAGCGTGCGCAGCGCCGCCAGCGTCGGTTCGTCGCAGGGTACGAAGGCGTCGCGATCGGTCAGCCATTCGGCGTTGATCGCGGCGTCATGCCCCTGCGCCCGAAAGACGAGATCGGGGGCGAGGCCGAGCAGGCTGTAGCGACCGCGCACCGAACCGCCCTCGACCGATTCGAGCAGGAAGTCGCCGCGCTCCGGCTCGATCAGCTTGAGCGCGGCGGCGACCGGCGTCTCGGTATCCGCGACGCGCGTCGTCCATACCAGCGCCGGCCGCCCCTCGGCCAGCGCGGCGCGGGCGGCGTCGATCCCCTCGATACCGCCGCTCACTGTGCGGCGGGGGCGGCACCGCCCGCCAGTTCGCTGCGGACGCGCGCAATCGTGGCGGCGTTCTTCGTCACGCCGATCTGCCGACGCACCGCCTCGACGAACTGTTCGGCATGTTCGTTGCCGATCAACTGCCCCAGCTCGCGCCCGACGCCCGCGACCGCCGCCTTGTCGTTGGCGGCGCTGCCACGCTGGATGTCGCCCAGATAGACGATGATCCAGCCCGACCCGTCGGGTGCAGCGGTCAGCTTCGCCTTTTTCGGTGCCATCGAGAACAGCAGCGACAGCGCGGGCGGCACCTGTCCGCCCATCCGGGCGAGATCGGCGCGCGACGCGGTGATCGGACGCGGGCCGGGGATGCGCGCGCCGGACTGGGTGATGGCGGCGTCCATCGGCGTGCCGCCATTGACCTTCGTCACGATCGCCTGCGCAACGGTCCGCGCCGCCTTCATCGCCTGATCCTGTCGGTACTGGCCGATCACCTGCTCACGGATCTCGGCCAGCGGCCGCGGTGCCGCCACTGTGACGTCACCGGTCGCGACCAGCGCGAAGGTGCCGTCCGCGCCGGTCTGCACCAGCTGCGGTGCGTCGCCCGTCTCTGCAGCGAACCCGGCCTGTACGATCGGCGCGAGCGTGGGATCGGGCTGGGCGGGCTTCAGCGGATCGATGCCCTGTGCGGTTACTGGTGCGGTCGCCTGTGCCGACAGTTTCGCATCGGCGACGATCTCGTCGAACGTCGCGCCATCGGTGATACCGCCGTCGATCTTCTCCTGAATCGCACCCAGCGCGGTCGCGCCCTTCGTCCGCGCCAGTTCAGCCGTGAGTTCGGGCTTCGCCTGCTCGAACGTCTTGCCCGCGACCGGGGTGATCGCATCGATGCGCAGGACGACGAAGCCCAGCGGTGCCCGGACGGGGCCGATGACCGCGCCCTGCTGTCCGGCAAAGGCCGCGTCGGCGACGGCGGGGGCAGTGCGCCCGGCAAGCTGCGCCTTGGTCTGGCCGGTCAGCACGGTCGCTTCCAGCCCGGCGGCGGTCGCGGCGGCGGACAGCGACTGGCCGCCGCGCACTGCCTGCGCGATGCGCGTCGCTCCCGCCTGATCGGCCACGACGACCTGGCTGACGTTGCGCGTCTGGGTGGCTGCGAAGCGTGCGGGGTTGGCGCGATATGCCTGTTGCAGTTCGGCGTCGGTCGGTGCGGACTGCGCCGCGACGGTCGCCGGGGTCACGATCGCATAGCGGATCACGCGCCGTTCGGGGATGGTGTAGCGCCCACGATTGGCGGTGTAATAGGCCTGAAGCTGCTGGTCGGTCGGTGCGGGCGTAGGCGGCAATGCGGCGATCGGCACCAGCGCGACCTGACCCGATCGTGCCTCCTTCGACAGCGATGCGTAGGGCAGTGCCAGCTGCGACGGCGCAAAGCTTGCCTCGATCGTGCGGGCCAGCATCAGCCGGGTGAACGTCGCGCGGCGGATATCGTCGCGCAACTGGGCCGGGGTGACCCGCGCACGGGCCAGTGCCTGTTCGAAGGTCCGCTGATCGAACTTGCCGTTCAGCCCCTGAAACGCCGGGATGCTGGCGATCTGTCCGTCGACATAGCGGTCGGACACGACCAGCCCGTGGTCGCGCGCGAACTGTTTGAGCGCCTCGTCAGTGATCATCCGTTCGAGCGACCCGTCGAAGCCGCCCGCGGCGATGTACTGCGCCATGTCTATGCCGGGCTGACGCTGCTGCGCCGTCTGAACGTCGTCGCGGACACGGTCGGTCAGCGCGGTATCGCTGATCGACTCACCGCCGACCGTCGCGACGGCGGCACCGGTGCCCCCCATCGACGCGGGGCGAAGGCCGTTGAGATCGGCGACCGCAAAGCCGATGGCGATGACCGCGAGGAGCAGCAGGCCGACGAACACGCCAACCTTCGACTTGGTCATGCGCCTGAAGAAACCCAGCATCCGTGCAACCGATCGTAAGGAAATGAACCGGGTCGCTTTAGAAGGCGGTTCGCGATGCTTCAAGGTTGCGTGCGCCGCCGGAAGCGCTATCGGCTGTAGAACATGTAAAACATGCCTGGAGGCACGGATGATTCGTCGCAAGCTGGTCGCCGGAAACTGGAAGATGCACGGGCTGCGCGGGCAGATGGCGGAGATCGCGGCGATCGATGCGGCGGCGGTGGCGGCGCCCGGCGTCGACGTGGCGCTGTGCGTGCCCGCCACGCTGGTCCATCACGCGGCCGAAGTCGTGAAGGCGGTGCGGATCGGTGGACAGGACGTCCACGCGAACGATCGCGGGGCGCATACCGGTTGCCTGTCCGCCGAAATGCTGCACGAGGCGGGGGCGAGCGTGGTGATCGTCGGCCATTCCGAACGCCGCGCCGACCAGAACGAGACCAGCCACGACGCATGGGCGAAGGCGGCGGCCGCGCGTCGCCACGGGCTGGACGTCATCCTGTGCTGCGGCGAGACGGAGGCGGAGCGCGACGCCGGCCGGGCCGAACGCGTGGTGCAGGCGCAGATCGAAAAGTCGGTGCCCGAAGGGGCGAGCGGCGACTGGTTCACGCTCGCCTACGAACCGCGCTGGGCGATCGGGACCGGTCGTACGCCGTCGGAGGAGGAGATCGCACAGGTCCATGCCATCGCCCGCGCCAAGCTGCGCCAGATGGTCGGCGACGCGGCGGACGGTATCCGCATCCTCTATGGCGGATCGGTGACCGGAGCCAATGTGACGGCGATCCTCGCGATCGACGACGTCGACGGCGCGCTGGTCGGCGGTGCCAGCCTGACCGCCGCGAAGTTCGTGCCGATCATCGAAGCGGCGGCAGCGGCGGCCGCAAACTGATCGCGGCGGAGGGGATCACCAAGGGGGCGGGCACGTTGTAAGCTTCGGTTCAGCCGGTTGCCGCTACGCCGGCTGCGTTCTTCGGAGAAAGCCCATGCGTCGTTCCCTGTTCGCCGCCGTGCTGGCAGCCGTCGCCCTCGCCACCATGCCTGCCGCCGCGCAGGACGCGCGGGGTGAGGCGTCGCTGGACAAGATCGTGGCGGGTCGCACCGTCGGTTCCCCGGTCAATTGCATCAACCTGCGCGATATCCGTTCGACCGAGATCGTCGACGATACCGCGATCGTCTATCGCATGAACAACGGCACGCTGTTCGTGAATCGTCCGGGGTCGGGCTCGATCCTCGATCGCGACGATATCCTCGTCACGCGGACGATCGGGACGCGGCTATGCCGGATCGATATCGTCAACCTGATCGATCGCGGGTCGCGCATGCCCAGCGGGTCGCTGTCGCTCGGCGATTTCGTGCCCTATTCGCGACTGCCGCGCACGCGCTCCTGACACGCTTGCATCGGCGCGGCGCTTCGCCCATATGGCGCGCGGGAGTCGGGCGGACGATGCCGTCGCCAACCCGGTCAGGTCCGGAAGGAAGCAGCCGCAACGATTTCGCAGCGGGTCGTCCGGCTCCCACCGCTGTTACCGTGGCGCGGCCAGTTCCAGCGTGCGGGTCATCAGTCCGGTGAAGCGCAGCGTATCGACCGACCGGTCGGGATCGTTCCATCCAGCCGACAGCGCATACCACTGACTGTCCTTTGCGCGCAGGACGAAGGTCATGTTGAGCACGCCCGGCTCCGACCCGCCCTTGTATCCGGCATAGTCCCATTTTGCGGCGGGTGCCGGAAGGCCGGGGTTCTTTGACAGGATCGCGCGTAGCTCCGTACCGCCGGGGCCGTCGCCGGCGCGTCGCAGCCAGTCCATCGTACGCACCAGATCGTCGGCGCTGGCGAACCATTCGATGTCGGCGATGTGGATCGGTTTGCCGTCCTGGAACAGCGTGGCGGGAATGGCCGCGATCGGTGCCGCAGCGACCGGCCCGTCGAGGAACGCCCGCCGCGCACCGGGCGGCGTCGCGAGGAAACGCGTGCCCAATGCCCCCTGATCGATCCCCTTCAGCTTGAACATCTCCAGCGTGCCTAGGAACGGCACGTTGCGGCGCGCGCCATCGGTCATGCCGACGACCGGCAACATCGCCTCCACCTTTTGCCGTCCCAGATGGAACAGCAGGATGTCGGTCGCGCTATTGTCGCTGACCGAGATCATCCGTTCGGCAAGGTCGCGGATCGGCACCGCCGTTCCCTTGGCCGCCTGCGTATAGAACCCGCTGGGAAGCGGGCGGCCATTGAGGGTCACCGTATCGGTCCATTTGCGCTCACCGGCCGCGATCGACCGGACGAGTTCGGACAGGATCACCAGCTTGAACGCCGATCCGATCGCCAGCGGCGTCGCCGACTCGCGACCGGCGATGCGTACCGGAGCGCCGGCACCCAGCCGTGCCAGCGTGAAGTTGGTCCGGCCGGGCAGGGTGGCCAGCGTGGCGACGATCGCGTCGATCGTGGTTTCGGCGGCCGCGCGCGGTTCGCTGCCGGTCGCGCGAAGCATGGTGACCGGGTGCGGCGCGGAACTATCGATCGCGATCTGCGCGTCCAGAATACCGTGTTCGAAACCGATCTTCAGCCTTGCCGCCCATGGCCCGTCGGCTGTGATCGATTCGACGCCGGTCGGCTTGCCCAGTTGTGCGACGATCTGCGCCGTCATCCCGTCGAACGTCGCCTTTAGCAGCGCGGTCCGAAAGCCGGTCGAGAAGGTCGCGTCATAATCGCCGCTGCCGCCCAGCAGCGTCACGACCTCGCGCACGCGCTGTTGCAGTTCGGGCGAGGCGACCGGCGCGGTCCGGGTCGGCTGGGGTTGAGGCGCGGGCGGCGCGGTCTGCGCCATGACGGGCGTTGCGGTCAGCACGGCGAAGGCGAGCAGCGACTTCATGATTTCCCCCGGTATGTTCGGGGAGTGTAGGCCGCGCGATCGATATCGGTCGAGCGGAAAGCTCAGGCGTCGATCACTTCGTCGTCCAGCCGTGCCGCATTCTCCTGAATGAACGCGAAGCGATGCGCCGGGTTGGTGCCCATCAGGCGATCGACCAGATCCTTTACCGCCGCGCGTTCCTCATATTCCTGCGGCAGCGTGATGCGGATCATGCTGCGCGACGCAGGGTCCATCGTCGTTTCGCGCAACTGCGACGGGTTCATCTCGCCCAGCCCCTTGAAGCGCGATACCTCGACCTTCTTTCCCCGGAACGCGGTGCGTTCCAGTTGTGCGCGATGCGCATCGTCGCGGGCATAGAGCGACTTCGCGCCGACGGTCAGGCGATAGAGCGGCGGCTGCGCCAGATACAGATGCCCCCGGCGGACGATGTCGGGCATCTCCTGAAAGAAGAACGTCATCAGCAGCGTGGCGATATGGGCGCCATCGACGTCGGCATCAGTCATGATGACGATCCGTTCGTAGCGCAGCGCATCGGGAAGGCAGTCCTTGCGCGTACCGCACCCCATGGCGAGGATCAGGTCGGCGATCTCCTGATTGGCAAAGATCTTGGCGCTGGTCGCCGACGCGACGTTCAGGATCTTTCCACGAATCGGCAGGATCGCCTGCGTCTTGCGGTCGCGCGCCTGCTTGGCCGAACCGCCCGCCGAATCGCCTTCGACGATGAACAATTCGGTGCCCTTGGGATCGTCCGACGCACAATCGGTCAGCTTGCCCGGCAGCCGCAGCTTGCGCGACGACGTCGCGGTCTTGCGCTTGACCTCACGCTCCGCCTTGCGGCGCAGGCGTTCGTCCATCCGGTCGAGCACGAGGCCGAGCAACGCCTTGCCCCGCTCCATATTGTCGCTCAGGAAATGGTCGAAATGGTCCCGCACCGCCTTCTCGACCAGCCCCGCCGCCTCGACACTGGTCAGTCGATCCTTCGTCTGGCTCTGGAACTGCGGATCGCGGACGAACACCGACAGCATCAATTCGCAGCCGACGGTCACGTCGTCGGCGGTCATGTCCTTGGCCTTTTTCTGCCCGATCAGGTCGGCGAACCCGCGCAACCCACGGACCAGCGCCTGTCGCAGTCCTTGTTCGTGCGTCCCGCCATCCGGGGTCGGGATCGTGTTGCAGTAATAGCTGTAGCTGCCGTCGCTCCATAGCGGCCACGCGACCGCCCATTCGACCCGGCCCTGCTCGCCCGGAAAATCCTGTCGCCCCGCGAAGAAGTCGGCCGTCGCACATTCGCGTCCGCCGACCTGTTCGCGCAGATGGTCGGCAAGGCCGCCGGGAAACTGGAACACCGCTTCCGCCGGGATGTCGGTTCCCGCGACCAACTCGGGCGTGCATTTCCAGCGGATTTCCACACCCGCGAACAGATACGCTTTCGACCGGACGAGCTTGTGCAGCCGGGCAGGCTTGAAGCTGAGTTCGGGTCCGAAAATTTCTGTGTCGGGGGTAAAGGCGACCAGCGTGCCGCGCCGGTTGGGGGCCGCGCCGACATGATCGAGCGGACCCAGCGTCTCCCCGCGCGCGAATCGCTGGCGATAAAGTTGCCGGTCGCGCGCGACCTCTACCACCGTATCGCTCGACAATGCGTTGACGACCGAAATACCGACGCCGTGCAGTCCGCCCGAGGTCGCATAGGCCTTGCCTGCGAACTTCCCGCCCGAATGGAGCGTCGACAGGATGACTTCCAGCGCCGACTTGTCGGGGAATTTCGGATGCGGATCGACCGGGATGCCGCGTCCATTGTCGGTGATCGTCAGGCGGTTGCCGGGTTCCAGCAGCACCTCGATCCGCGTCGCGTGGCCCGCGACCGCCTCGTCCATCGCATTGTCGAGCACTTCGGCGGCAAGATGGTGCAGCGCGCGTTCGTCGGTGCCGCCGATATACATGCCGGGCCGGCGGCGTACCGGTTCCAAGCCCTCCAGCACCTCGATCGACGATGCGTCATAGCTGGGCGTGGAGGGCAGGTTCGCGTCGAACAGATTGTCGGCCATGTCGGAACGTATGTAGATCAAACGCGGCGGGGGCAAGAGTGGTACTGGGACGTGCCGGTCGGGCGGTCACGGGCAACGCCCCTAACGTCGGTCGCGGCGTTGGGTCGCGCCGGCCGGTCGACCGCTGGTCGCGGCCGGGCGGTTGCCCGGGCGCGGACGGTCGACGTCAGCGGACGCGTGGACCGCCATAGGGCAGCGGCGGCGGCGGGCGGCGATCGCGACGCGGCAACTGCGCCTGATAGGCATGGCCGCAATGCGCGACGCAATACGGGAAGCCCGGGTTCACCTTGTCGCCACAAAAATGGAAGTCGGGTTCGCCCGGATGGCCGATCGGCCATTTGCAGATGCGGTCGTTCAGATCGAGCAGCGTCGTCTTGCCTGCGATCGCATCGCTGGGCCGTGCGGGGACCAGACGTCGCGGCGGCGCCGGCGTCAGCGGAGCCGACTGTTCGCCCGGATTCTGCCGCAGGAACCCGCCGGGGCCGACCGAACGCAGGACGGGAGCATCGGGCTTCGGCGGGGCGACGACCGGTGCCTCTTCTGCCTCGTCCGCTTCCTCCTCCTCGTCGTCCGCCACGTCTTCGGCATCGACCGCCAGCGGCGTGAACGGATCGTCGTCGACCGGCGCGGCTGCAACCGGTTCCGGCGCAGGGGGCGCGGCCACGACGGCCGGTTCGGGCACGACGGGCGCGGGTTCGGCAACCGGTTCCGGCGCGACGGTTGCCGGTTCGGGCGCGGGGGCCGCCGCTGCGGCCTTGCCGGCATCGTTCGACTTGACCGGCGAAGGGCGCGACTGGAGGCCGAGGCGATGGGCCTTGCCGATCACCGCGTTGCGGCTGATCCCGCCAAGTTCCTCCGCGATCTGGCTCGCGGTCATGCCCGATTCCCACATCTTGGCCAGGGTCGCGATGCGTTCTTCGGTCCAGCTCATGCTCGTCATTCGTCCTTCGATATCAGCGCGCCTTGCCTGACATGCCGCCAGCGATTAGGCGACACAGCCATGCAGGAACAATCCCCGTCGCGCGAGACATTCATCATCGCCGACCCCGGCGTGCCGGTCATCCGAAACGTCAACTGGGGTGGCGTGCGCACGCTCTATATCAAGGAGGTGCGCCGGTTCTTCAAGGTGCAACTCCAGACGATCTGGGCACCGGCGATCACGACGCTGCTGTTTCTCGTCATCTTTTCGGTGGCGATGGGCGGTGCTGCGCGCAATGTGCTGGGCGTGCCGTTCCCCGATTTCGTCGCGCCGGGGCTGATCGCGATGGCGATGCTCAACAACGCCTTCGCCAATTCCAGCTTCGCGCTGCTGGTCGGCAAGATTCAGGGGACGATCGTCGATTATCTGATGCCGCCGCTGTCGACCGGCGAGCTGCTGGCGGCGCTGGTCGGCGGGGCGGTCACGCGGGCGTTTCTCGTCGGAATCGTGCTGTGGGGGGCGATGCTGCTCTATCCCGGTGTCCACGTCATGCCGCGACATCCCGGCGCGGTGCTGTGGTTCGGGCTGTTCGGGTCGATCTTCCTCGCGCTGGCCGGCGTGCTGACGTCGATCTGGGCAGAGAAGTTCGACCATGCCGCCGCCGTCACCAATTTCGTGATCGGCCCGCTGACGCTGTTGTCCGGCACCTTCTATTCGGTCGACGCGCTGACCCCGACGTTCCGCGCGATCAGCCACCTCAATCCGTTTTTCTATATCATCTCCGGCTTCCGCTACGGCTTTCTCGAACGTGCTGATTCGCCGGTGCTGCTGGGCGGCGCGATCATTCTCGTGATCGATATCGTACTGGCGATGCTGTGTTATGCGCTGCTGCGATCGGGGTGGAAGCTCAAGAATTGACGGACGGGGCAGGGCGGCGGTAAAGCGTCGCTCCGGGCGGCCCGGTTGGCCGCCCTTTTGCGTTTCTACCGCTGGAAATCCCCAACGCCGAGGAGGCAGTTCGATGACGACCCCCGCACTGATGCCCGTTTACCCACGGTGCGGCGTGCGTCCGGTCCGAGGGGAAGGCTGCTATCTCTATGGCGAGGACGGGACCGAATATCTCGACTTCGCGGCGGGGATCGCGGTCAACGCGCTGGGCCACGGCCATCCACACCTGACGAAGGCGATTCAGGAACAGGCCGCGAAGCTGATGCACGTCAGCAACCTGTACGGATCGCCGCAGGGCGAGGCGCTGGCGCAGCGGATCGTCGACCACAGTTTCGCCGACACGGTGTTCTTCACCAATTCGGGGGCCGAAGCGGTCGAATGCGCGATCAAGACCGCGCGCCGTTATCACTATGCCAACGGCAATCCGCAGCGGCATACGCTCATCACCTTCAACCAGGCGTTCCATGGCCGGACGCTCGGGACCATTTCCGCCACCAATCAGGCGAAGATGCGCGACGGGTTCGAACCGTTGCTGCCCGGCTTCAAATACGCGGAATTCAACGATCTCGAAGGCGCGCTGGCGCTGATCGACGATCAGACTGCCGGCTTCCTCGTCGAGCCGGTGCAGGGTGAGGGCGGTCTGCGTACCGCGACACCCGAATTCCTGACGGGCCTTCGCAAGGCGTGCGACGAGCATGGCCTGTTGCTGGTGCTGGACGAGGTGCAGTGCGGCTATGGCCGGACCGGCACGCTGTTCGCGCACGAGCAATATGGCGTGGTCCCCGACATCGTGTCGGCGGCGAAGGGGATCGGCGGCGGCTTTCCGTTCGGCGCGTGCCTTGCCACCGAAAACGCGGCGAAGGGCATGGTGTTCGGTACGCACGGATCGACCTATGGTGGCAATCCGCTGGCCATGGCGGCGGGGCAGGCGGTGCTCGACGTGATGCTGGAACCCGAATTCTTCGCGCATGTGAAGGCAATGGGCGACCGGCTGCGACAGGGGCTGGAACAGATGATCCCGAACCACGATCACCTGTTTCAGGAAGTGCGCGGCATGGGCCTGATGCTCGGGATCAAGCTGAAGTCGGACAGCCGACGTTTCGTCGCGCATCTGCGCGATCAGCATCAATTGCTGACGGTCGCGGCGGGCGAGAATGTCGTTCGCGTCCTGCCGCCGCTGGTGATCGACGAGCGCCATATCGCGCAGGCGATCGAAAAGCTGTCCGCTGCCGCCCGCGTCTATGTGCCGGTAGCCGACGACTGATGTTACGTCCTCCCCGAACGGGGGAGGGACCATGCCACGCATGGGGAGCGCCCGGTCGATGGCGCGGTAGGAGGGACGTTCCCACCACCGCGTCGCGGAAAAGGTCTTTCCCCGTGCCGGGAGAATTCCGACATGCGCCATTTTCTAGATCTCGCCTCGGCCGGTGCCGACGGCATCGCCGCCATCCTCAACGACGCACTCGACGCGAAGGCGGCGCGCAAGGGCTGGCCCAGGGGACGGGCCGATGGCGACGCGTCGCTTGCCGGTCACACGCTCGCCTGCGTCTTCGAAAAATCATCGACCCGCACGCGTGTGTCGTTCGACATGGCGATGCGTCAGTTGGGCGGCAGCGCGCTGGTGCTAGACGCGGGCACGACCCAGCTTGGGCGCGGCGAGACGGTAGCGGATACCGCGCGCATCCTGTCAGGATATTGCGATGCCATCATGGTGCGCACCGACGATCCGGCGAAGCTGGACGAGATGGCGCATTATGCCAGCGTGCCCGTCGTCAACGGACTGACGGACGGATCGCATCCGTGCCAGATCGTCGCCGATCTGCTGACCGTGATCGAATCGGGCAAGACGTTGCCGGGCCTGAAATGGGCATGGCTGGGCGACGGCAACAACGTGCTGCATTCGATCGTCGAGGCGGGGGCGTTGCTGGGTTTCGACGTGATCGCGGCATGCCCCGAAGGCTATGATCCCGCCGCCGACGTGATCGAGGCAGCGGGCACCCGTGCCCGCATTACCCGCGATCCGGTAGAGGCAGTGCGCGATGCGGACGTCGTAGTCACAGATACGTGGATATCGATGGGACAGGCGCAGGCCGATGCCAAGCTGGCCGCGATGGCTCCCTATCAGGTGACGCGCGACCTGATGGCGCACGCGAAGTCGGACGCAGTGTTCCTGCACTGTCTGCCCGCGCATCGTGGCGAGGAAGTAACGACGGAGGTGATCGACGGACCGCAATCGCTGATCTGGCCGGAAGCCGAGAACCGGCTGCATGCGCAGAAGGCGATCCTGCGCTGGTGCTTCGGGCTGGTCGGGTAACCGACCCGGGCGTTACGCACTCCCACCCGCGTTGGCGGAACGCGATAGCGTTGCCCGACACAGGCGGGTTCGCGACGCTGACCGGCAATCGGTACGCTAACCTGCCGCAAACCGCTTGCGAAACGATGCGGCGGCTCCCATGTGAGCGATCGATCACATTTCGTCCGGTTTGCCGGACGTGGGAGCCGTTGCTTGACTGATACCGTACGCCTGCCCGATCTCGACCGTGCGATCGGCTTCACCATTCCCGATCGGCACGCGCGCGGACGCGTGGTCCGGCTGGGTTCGGTGGCGCAGTCGATCCTTGCCGCGCATGCCTATCCCCGCCCGATCGAACAGTTGCTGGCCGAAGCGCTCGCGCTCACCGCGCTGCTGGGATCGACGTTGAAGGATGCCGCCGGGCAACTGACGCTCCAGGCGCAGACGCAGGGTGGCATCGTCCGGCTGATGGTGTGCGATTACAAGAACGGCGAGTTGCGCGGTTATGTCGACTTCGATCGCGAGCGGCTGGCCGAACTGGGCGAAACGCCGTCGCTGTTCGCGCTGTTCGGGCAGGGATATCTGGCCATCACCTTCGATCAGGTGACGTCGGGCGAACGCTATCAGGGGATCGTGCCGCTGGACGGTGATTCGATCGCGGCGGCAGCTGAAAGCTATTTCCTGCAATCCGAACAAATCCCGTCGCTGGTGCGGCTGGGCCTCGGCTTCGACGAGGCAGGCGGCCGGATCGTCGGTGGCATGTTCCTCCAGCATCTTCCCGAAGGCGAGGATGGCCGCGAGCGGTTGCATACGCGGCTCGACCATCCCGAATGGGAGCATGTCGAGGCATTGGGCCGGACGATGGGCGCGGATGAACTCGCCGATCCGATGATCCCGCTGGAAACGATCGTGTGGCGTCTGTTCAACGAGGAACGCGAAGTGCGGGTGTTGGGCACCACCGACCTTATCCGTGGCTGTCGCTGTGACCGCGAATATATCGCCGGGGTGATCGCGCGGTTTCCGCCGGAGGAGCAGCGGGCGATGGCAGACGATGCAGGCATCATCACCGTCGACTGCGCCTTCTGCGCGACGAAGTTTCCGCTGCCGCTGGACGATGTAGTCGCCTGACCGGCGCTGAAAGGGATTGAAGATGGGGGGACTTGGCATGCGGTGGGGGATCGCGGTCGGGCTGATGGTCGCGTCAGTAGCGGCTGGTGCGCAGCCGGCGCATGCGCCGACGCTGAAGGCGATGCGCGGGGTCGTGGCGGGACGCTGGCTGCTACGTCCGGTGGGACAGGTTACGCCGCCCCGCGACAGTTGCGTCGCCGACCCAGCGGTGTTCCTGCGGTTGCGTCATCGCGGGGCGGAATGCAGCCGGTTCGTCATCGATGACGGCACCGACAGTGCGACGGTGCACTACACCTGTCCTGGCACGGGCCATGTCCGCACCGTGATCCGCGTCGATACGCCGCGATCATTGCGGATCGAGAGTGAAGGCTTTGCCGACGGCGCGCCCTTTTCCGACGCGATCATTGCGCGCCGCGTCGGCAATTGCGGATCGCCAGCCCGTTAATCCTGTGTTTACCAGTTGGGCACTACCGTATGACTGCGTCCTGACGGATGCAAAGTCTCCCTGAAAGAAGACTTCCTTCGGGCCGCTTGCGAGCGGCCCGTTCTTTGCCCGGGTTGCCTACATCCGGCGGAACGCCTAGCGAGCGCGTCATGTCGACTTCTCCGATCAGTGTGGTGCTCGTGTCCGGCGGGCTGGATTCGATGGTATCTGCCGCGCTTGCGCGGGAGGCAGGATACCGGCTGCTTGCGCTGTCGATCGATTATAACCAGCGGCATCAGATCGAACTGGCGGCGGCGCGACGGATTGCGACGCTGCTGGGGGCGGAGCGCCACGTCGTGCTGCCGCTCGATCTGCGTGCGTTCGGCGGATCGGCGCTGACCGACGATACGCTGGCGGTGCCGAAGGATGGCGTGGGCGACGATATTCCGGTTACCTACGTCCCGGCACGCAATACGATCTTTCTCAGCCTCGCGCTGGGCTGGGCCGAAGCAGCGGGGGCGCGCGACCTGTGGATCGGGGTCAATGCCCTTGATTATTCGGGATATCCGGATTGCCGGCCGGAATTCATCGCCGGGTTCGAGACGCTGGCCGAACTGGCGACGCGGGCCGGCGTCGAAGGCGATCGTTTCCGTATCCATGCCCCGCTGCAGCATATGACGAAGGCGGATATCGCGCGCGAAGCGGCGCGGCTGGGGCTGGATGCCGGCATCAGCTGGTCGTGTTACGATCCGGCCGGCGATCTCCACTGCGGACGCTGCGACAGTTGCCGCCTGCGTGCCAAGGGCTTTGCCGAAGCGGGCCTGCCCGACCCGACCCGCTATGCCGAAGCGCCGCTGGCCGACTGATGTCGTATTCGGTCAAGGAAATGTTCCTGACCCTGCAGGGGGAAGGGGTACATGCCGGCCGTCGCGCGGTGTTCGTGCGCTTCGCCGGCTGTAACCTGTGGACCGGGCGAGAGGTCGACCGCGCGCGGGCGATCTGCCGCTTCTGCGATACCGATTTCGTGGGAACCGACGGTCTGGGCGGTGGCAAGTTCGCCGATGCTGCGATGTTGGCCGCCGCCGTGGCCGGACATTGGGGACCGGGCAGCGAACGCCGCTTCGTGGTGCTCACCGGCGGGGAGCCGATGCTGCAGATCGACGACGCGTTGGTCGAGGCGCTGCACGGCGCGGGGTTCACCATCGCGATCGAAAGCAACGGCACGATCGCCGCGCATCTCGGCATCGACTGGATCTGCATCAGCCCCAAGGCGGGTAGTGAGGTCGTCCAGCGACAGGGTGACGAGCTGAAACTCGTATGGCCGCAGGACGGGATCGATCCCGATGCCTTCGCCGACTGGGACTTCGCACACCGGCTAGTCCAGCCGATGGACGCGATCGGGCTGGAGGCGGTGAACCGCGATGCCGCCGTGGCGTTTGCCATGGCCCGTCCCGAATGGCGATTGTCGTTACAGACCCACAAGATGCTAGGGCTGCGGTAACGCCCGTTCAGGCCGCCTTGGCGGCAATCGTGATCTCATAGGCGCCGGTCAACGGATCATGGTGCAGCGGCGCGCGCAACTGGCGCGACAGGCCGAGAATGATGCGGCCATAGCGAGTCGCAACCAGCGTATCGAACTCCGCCCCTTCGACCAGCGAGGGAGAGCTCGCGCGCAATACGGCGGTATCGGTGTTGCCGATGTGACGGAGCGATATGCCGATCTGAGCCTGCGGATTGACCGATGTCGCCAGCTCGATCAATTCGGTGAGAAGGAACGACACCGCGACCGCGACGTCCTGCGTCACGAGCACCTGATCGACGTTCAGCGCGATGCCCAGGCGGGCCGATGATTCCGGCGCGGTGGCGCGGATGTTCGACGCCAGTTCGCCGATCACCGATTTCAGCTCCAGCCCGCGATTTTCCTCCATTTCCGCATAATGGTTGCGATGGACGACCGCGAGCGCATCGACGCGGCGCTGGATGGTGGCATAGGCATCCGACGCCGCCGCGCCATGGGCGCTGCGGGCATGGAAATTGATAAGGCTGGCAATGACCTGAAGGTTGTTCTTTACCCGGTGATGCACTTCGCGGGTCAGCTTGGTCTGGCGGACCAGACCTTCGGCCATCGACTGTTCGTGGCGTTCGACAGTCAATGTCAGGTCCTGGAACGTCTCGCCCAGATCGGCGATCTCCTGCGCAGGGATCGCACCGAAATCGACGTCGGTGAACGGCTGTCCCGGCTGGTATTTCCCGATATCGCTGCGCAGCCGGCGCAAGGGACGGATCAGCAGACGGTCGACCACGAACCAACCGATTCCGGTCGCCGCGATCCACATCACCAGCGGCAGGACCATGGCGACGAGGAAGGGCGAGGTGATCGGTGCCTTCCGCACCGCCATGCTGAAATTCAGGTCGTCGACGCTCAGCGGAATGCGGACCCGTTCGAGCCGCTCCAAACCGCGTTCTTCGGGCAGCGCCCTCAACAGGATATCCTGTTCGTCGTCATGTTCGAGCGATGCGGCGAACGACGTGGCATAGCCGCTGGGCTGGGCCAGATCGCGCAGCATGTCGGTCGGGAAGAACGCGGTGGCGTGCGCGCGTTTGCCCGGACCGTCGATATCGAGCACCAGTCCCTGGTCCGGCAGAATCTGCGCCCGCAGTCCGCCAGCATCCGCCGTGCCGCGCGAAGGGCGGGGGACCGCGGTGCCGCACACAAGTCTCCCGTCGCGCGCGAAAATGCCGAAGCGCGCGCCTGCCGCCGATTGCTGTGCGAAGACCCCTTCGATCCGAGCGCAGCCCGGCGCATTGTCGGGATCCTCGGATAGCGCGTTCATCGCTGTGCGCAACGCTCTCATATCGCCGACAAGTTCGATCGCGATGGAACGTGAGGCCTCGATCGCAGCGACCCGCAACCGGGCACGCGTGTCCAGATCGGCGGTACGTGATGTCTGAAGCGTCGCGAACAACGCGATCAGCGCGAGCGGAAGCAATGCCGCACTGAGGATCAGCACGACCTTCGCGCCGGTAGGCATACGTCGAAATGCGGTCGCCGGGTGGGACGATCGCCAACGGTCGGAAGGGGATGTCGTCACGTGGACGACGACTATTTCAGCTTGCTGAGCAAATCGAGCATCTCATCGGGCACCGATTCACCGATCGCATCCTGATACACGGCACGCAACGCATTGCCCAAATTGGACGAATCTTTTCTATTGGCCTGCATCGCAGCCCGAGGCGTCGCACTGGACAGCTTCGCCTCCTGTTCACCATTCTTCACGAATGTATGCCTTCCCCCGATATCCGGACCAGTTCGCCCGTACGAAATGCGCCCGTCGAACAGCATTCGGACACGTGCGATACGGTACGTCGGGCAGGCAGGAAACAAAAGACGCGCTCGTTGGTTCCATGGCCTGACGCGAACTCGGGGGAGGCGTCTTCTCCGTGCCGTATCGACCCGTGTTGAATGTCCGCACGTCCGTCCCCCGGGACTGCCGCGCGTCGAAGGAGTTTTATCAGACTATGTCGCTCGGACAACAGCTTGCCCCGCATCTTCCCTTCCTGCGGCGCTATGGCCGTGCCCTTACCGGCAGCCAGAGCGAGGGCGACCAGTATGTCCGCGCCACGCTGGAGGCGATCGTCGCGGCACCGGAAGAATTTCCGCGCGAGGTCGATCCCCGGCTTGGCCTGTATCGCACGTTCCAGGCGATTTGGGCGTCGTCGCAGCCCGAAGTCTTCGGCGAGGGCAGCGATGCGGGATCGGACAACGAGGCCATCGCCCGTGCCCGGTTGTCGCGTATCGCCCCCTTGTCGCGACAGGCGTTGTTGCTGACGGCGATGGAAGGCTTCACGACCGAAGACACTGCATACCTGATCGATTCGACCCCCGAGGAAGTCGAGGAACTGGTCGCAGAGGCGATGCGCGAGATCGAGCAGCAGACCCGTTCGCGCGTGATGATCATTGAGGACGAGCCGCTGATTGCGATGGACCTTGAACAGATCGTCCGCGATCTGGGCCATGAGGTGACCGGCGTCGCCGTGACGCGCGACGAGGCAGTAGCGCTGGCGATGCAGGACCGGCCGGGCCTGGTGCTCGCCGATATCCAGTTGGCGGACGACAGCTCGGGCATCGATGCGGTGAAGGACATCCTGTCCGAATTCAACGTGCCGGTGATCTTCATCACCGCGTTCCCCGAGCGGTTGCTGACCGGCGAGCGTCCCGAACCGACGTTCCTGATCACGAAGCCGTTCCAGCGTTCGACGGTGAAGGCCGCGATCAGCCAGGCGTTGTTCTTCGACGATGCGACGGTTCCGGCGGAAGTCTGAAACGATACGGACCCAAAACGATAGTCGGGGGTTAAGCTGGCATGGCTGACGATCAAGAACGCATCCGGGTCAGCGCCACGCGCGCCCGAGCCGGTTCGACCCCCGGCATTACCCGTTACATTCTCGCGATCTCGCTGGTGGCGGTGATCGTTGTAATGGCGTACATTCTTCTGTCCTGAACGGACCGGCATCGTCAGGGGCATCGCTGGCATTCAGCGATGCCAACGCCTATGTCTGGAGCTGGCCCATGGCCGCCCGCGTATCGAACGGATAAGAATGACCGACCCCGAAACTACTGAAAACGCGGACGTCGAAGTTCAGGAGCATGTCGCCCTGTCCGACCCGGAGTTCAAGAAACAGCTGGCGCAGGTCATACCGCACCTGCGCGCGTTCGGCCGGTCATTGTCGGGCAGCCGCGATCTTGCCGACGATCTGGTACAGGAAACGCTGTTGAAGGCTTGGGCCGCGCGGCAGCGGTTTCAGGCCGGCACGAACATGCGGGCTTGGACCTTCATCATTCTGCGCAACCTGTATCTTTCGCAGATGCGCCGCGCACGGTTCAAGGGCGAGTGGGACGATCTGGTCGCCGACCGTATCCTTGCCGCGCCTGCCAGTCAGGATCGTCATGTCGAACTGGCGGACATGCAGCGCGCGCTGCTGCACCTGCCGCAACCGCAACGCGAGGCGCTGATCCTCGTCGGCGCGGGCGGGTTCGCGTACGAGGAAGCGGCCGAGATCTGCAACGTCGCGGTCGGAACGATCAAGAGCCGCGTCGCGCGCGGTCGCGTTGCGCTGGAAGCGTTGATGACCGACGGCCAGTTGCCGTCGCGGGCGTCGCAGCCGGATAATAATGGCCAGACCGTGCTCGATACGATCATGGGCGAGGTCGACGATCTGAGCAAGGATCGCTGAAAGTAGCGAGGAGCGTCGGTTGCGTTGAGCCGGCGTCCGGTCCGCTCCAGTGTCGATTCCGAGGAGTGTCCGACGGTACACCTCCGCGCGAACAAACGGCCGGTTTTGCCGCAAGACGGCGCCGATGATGTTAGAGTACCGCGTCATTCGTATTCTTCGATGCCACGCAGCGGTATCGAACATACTGACGGCTGCAATCGTAGGTCTCGTCTGATCGGCGATCGCGCTGCTGGCTTGCCGCTCAGGCGTCGCTTCTGATATCTTGACTGTGCCGGAGTTTCGGGCGCGCGAACGGTTCCGTCAGTGCCGGATAGCGTCCAGCCGCCGGATGCTTTCGAGCATGTCCGCTGTCAGTCCGGTGCCCCGGCCATAGCTTTGCCGTAACGCATGCCCGATGCCGTCGATCGACGACGGACATCGTACCGCGTATGTGGCGAACGGCGCGTGATGGGGAAGGGACGGGGGAAGCGTCATGCGGTTTCAACGTGCCGCCAGCCAATTCGTTCATCGCACGCATCTGGACCGACGATGATAAGGTTCGACGATAGGGGGTAGCCATACGATGCGTCTCGATTCCGAACTGCTGGCCCGCGTGCGGGACGGATCGCCGTTCCTGTCGACGCTGGTCGATCGCGAAGGCGATTTTCTGGACCGTCTGACCGGGTTCGATGTCGATGCGCTCGCCGTGATCGCGCTGGAGGATCCTGACGTGCCGCTGGCCCGGCGATTGCGGATCGAGCGGCGGCGACTGGCATTGCTGGTGGCACTTGGTGATCTCGGCGGCGCCTACGACCTGCGCCGCGTGACGCGGACGTTGAGCGATTTTGCCGATCACGCGCTCGACCGGGCCATCGCCGCCGCGATCGAGGAGCGGACACCGGGTGCCGCACCGATCGGCTTCACCGCGATCGCGCTGGGAAAACAGGGCAGCCGCGAACTCAACTATTCGTCCGATATCGACCCGATCCTGTTGTACGATCCCGCAATTCTTCCCCGGCGGGAGCGCGACGATCCGGCGGAGGCGGCGGTGCGCATCGCCCGGCGGGCGACCGAATTGTTGCAGGCGCGCGATGGCGATGGCTATGTCCTGCGCGTCGACCTTCGCCTGCGGCCTTCGTCCGAGGTGACGCCGATCGCGTTGCCGGTGGATGCGGCGATCGGCTATTATGAATCGGCGGCGCTGCCGTGGGAACGTGCGGCATTTATTCGCGCGCGCGCCGCCGCCGGCGATACCGCGCTGGGTGAACGCTTTCTCGACGCAATCCGACCGTTCGTGTGGCGACGGGCGCTGGATTTCGGTGCGATCGGCGAGATACGCGACATCACGCGCCGCATTCGCGACCATTATGCGCAGGGGCAGGCATTCGGTCCGGGATACGACCTGAAACGCGGGCGCGGCGGCATCCGCGAGGCGGAGTTCTTCGCGCAGGTCCACCAGCTGGTCCATGGCGGCCGCGATCCGCGATTGCGCGTACCGGCGACGCTGGACGCCCTGGAAGCGCTGGCGGCGGCCGGGCGGATCGCGGCGGACGAAGCGACGACGATGGCGTCGGGCTACACGCTGTTCCGCACGATCGAACACCGGTTGCAGATGGTCGATGATCGCCAGACCCACAGCCTGCCGGCGAAGGGCGAGGCGATCGACCGCGTGGCGCGGTTGCACGGCGTCGCCGATGGCGATGCGTTGCTGGCGTTGCTCGCGCCGCACGTCGCGGCGGTGGCGGGCGTGTATGATCGGCTGGACGGTGCGGCGACACCGCGGCTGCCCGCCGATCCCCGGCTGCTGGCCGGACGTCTGGCCGCGCTGGGGTTCGATCCGCCCGATGCGGCGGTGCGCCGGATCGCCGACTGGCGCGGCGGTGCCTATCCGGCGTTGCGCAGTCCGGCAGCGCGTAGTGCGCTGGAGGACAGCCTGCCGGGCGTGATCGCTGGACTGGCCGCCGCGTCCGATCACGACGCCGCGCTGCTGCGCCTCGATGCGATGCTCGCGAAGTTGCCCAGCGCGATCAACCTGTTCCGCCTGCTCGAAGCGCAGCCGGCGCTGGCGAAACTGCTCAGTACGATCCTGTGCCATGCGCCAACGCTGGCGGACGCGCTGGCGCGCCGTGCATCGTTGCTGGATGCGCTGATCGACGCCCGCGCGCTGGAACCGGTCGGATCGGTCGCCGAACTGGCGGCGGAAATGCGGATGCGGTCCGGCGAAGGCTATGAACGGCTGCTCGACCATGTCCGTGATGTGGTGAACGAAAAACGGTTCATGCTGGGCGTGCAAGTGGTGGCCGGAACCGGCGATCCGCTGGCGGTGGCGGCCGGCTATGCCCGGCTGGCGGAAGCGGCGGTCGAAGTCCTTGCGCGCGCGACGGCCGATGCCTTTGCCGAACGGCACGGCCGGGTGCCGGACAGCGAACTGGTCGTGCTGGCCCTCGGGCGGCTGGGCGGCGGCGCGCTGACGCATGCGTCCGACCTCGACCTGATCTATTGCTTCACCGGCGATTTCGCGGCGGAATCGGATGGCGACAAACCGTTGGGGGCAGTCCTCTATTACAATCGGCTGGCGCAGCGGCTGACCGCCGCCCTGTCGGTCCAGACCGCGTCGGGACCGTTGTACGAAGTCGACACCCGGTTGCGGCCATCGGGGGCGCAGGGGCCGCTGGTCGTCTCGCTGACCGGGTTCGAACGCTATCAGCGCGAGGATGCGTGGACGTGGGAGCATATGGCGCTGGCCCGCGCGCGTCCGATCGTCGGGTCGGCAGCGGCGCGCGAGCGGGCGGCGGCGATCATCGCGCGCGTGCTGGCGGGGGACCGGCCGGTGCGCGACGTGACTACCGAAGCGGTCGCGATGCGCGCGGAGATGGCGCGGCACAAGCCATCGGCCGGGCCGCTGGACGCGAAGCTGGGGGAGGGCGGTCTCGTCGACCTCGAATTCGCGGTGCATGTGCTGCAATTGCGGGAACGCACCGCCTTTTCGCCGCATCTGGGTGAAGCGGTTGATCTATTGATCGCGTGCGGCCTGTTGCCCGAAGCGATGCGCGACGCGCATGATTTCCTGACCCGGCTGATCGTCGCGGTGCGGCTGATCGCGCCGGGCGCGCAATTGCCGCCCGACACGACGCAGCCGATACTAGCGGCGGCGGTGGGGTGCGGTGACTGGGCAGAGGTGATGGCGACGCTGGACACGACCCGGCACGATGTACGCACGGCATGGGCCGATGTGATGGAGGGACGCTACGATGGAAACCGGTGACATGTTGCCGCCGCTGACGCTGGTTCTGGCAGACGGCGCGCCGATCGATCTGGCCGACAGGCACGGGCGGGGGCTGGTCCTGTACTTCTATCCCAAGGCAGACACGACCGGCTGTACCCGCGAGGCGCAGGAGTTCTCTCAACTGTCGGATGCGTTCGATCGGGCCGGCGTCGATGTGGTCGGCGTTTCGCGCGATGCACCGGCCCGCCTGGCGAAGTTCGCGGCGAAACACGCGCTGACGGTCAGGCTGGCGAGCGACGAGGACGGCACCGCGTCTGCCATGTTCGGGACATGGGTCGAAAAGCAGATGTATGGTCGCCGCTACATGGGCGTTGAACGCGCGACGTTCCGGTTCGACGCGGGCGGCACGCTGGTACGATCGTGGCAGAAAGTGAAGGTGCCGGGCCATGCGGCGGCAGTGTTCGAATCGATTGCGGACACCGGTCGCGGTGCCGGTTCGGATCATGATTAACGGCAACCCAACGGCTCGCCGTACGTCGATGCCGTTCTGACGCGCCGAACGCCCGATGCGCTTGCCACCGGCGTAGCGATTACGGCACGTTCAGGGGGTCAAGGCGCGGGGGCTGCTGTCTGGACAAAGGGTTCATCGATCGCGCCGTTGTTGCGATCGCAATTCTGGGTCGCGAAAACTGATGACGATACCGTCCGTATTGCAAGTCAACGCCACGATCGCCACGCGGTTCCGTTCGATCTTTCAGACTCGCAACATCCTGTTTCATGACGGCAGCCGGCTTCGCCGCTGCTCGATTTCCGGCCGGACCCAGGCCGTCGCCGCCGGGCTGGCGACGCTGACCGTGGCGTTCTCGGCCTATGGCATGGGGCAGGCCGCGATCGATACGGCCGTCGCGGGCGGCATCGTCGATGTCGAGACGTCGGCGGACAAGTTGGCCACGATGCAGCAGCAGGTCGCATCGATGCGCGCCGACGTAGCCCGGCTTCGCAACAACGCCCGCGAACACGCCGCCCGGGTCGACCGCCGTCAGGCCGCGCTGGCCGCGGTCCTGACCGGGTCGGACGATGCAGACGGACTGGCGCTGGCTGCGCTGGAGCCGCATGATGTTTCCGGCGATGCCCGCATCGTGACCCAGCCGTTCGACCGCGTGGTGCGGCGTCAGGCGACGATGGCAGCGCAGGCCCGTGCGATCGCCGATGCGCGCTATGCCGATACCGCCCGTTCGATGAAGCGGCTGGGCATCAACCCGCGCCGCGCCGTAGCCGCGATGGGCGGACCATATGAGCCGGTGGATGCCGCCGTGGCCGCTGCGGCGACCGCCGGTGCAGCAACTGCCGATGCCGCCGCCGACGCGCAGTTCCGCGCGCTGTTCCTGAGTTGGAAAAAGCTCGACACGATCGAGCAGGCGGCGATTTCGATCCCGTCGTTCCAGCCGGTCGCGCATCTATCGTTCACCAGCAATTTCGGCGTCCGTTCGGACCCGTTCCGCGGCACCGCCGCAATGCATGCCGGGGTCGATATCCCCGGTCCGCTCGGCACCCCGGTCTATGCGTCGGCTGATGGCATCATCGCCCGCGCCGAACGTGCCGGCGGGTACGGCAACCTGATCGAAGTGAACCATGGCAAGGGCATCGCGACCCGTTATGGCCATCTGTCGAAAATCCTCGTGGCCGACCATGCGCGGGTGCGGCGTGGCCAGTTGATCGGGCTGATGGGATCGACCGGGCGTTCGACCGGCAGCCACCTGCATTACGAAGTCCGCATCGACGGTGCGGCGGTCAATCCCGCGCCGTATCTTCAGGCAGGCGAACTGGCGCTGGCCGCCGATCGTGCGCAGCGGCAACGGCTGGCAATGGGTGGCCCCGCCAACTGATCAGGCAAGGTTGCCGATCGACTGCGGTGGGCCTATCTCCACCGTCATGACCGCCACCCTTTCCACCGACATTTCCCTGTCCGCCGCCGCCGCCGCGCGTGTCGCGGCGATCGCCGCCAAACAGGCCAAGCCCGCGATCCTGCGGCTGTCGGTCGAAGGCGGGGGATGTTCGGGATTTCAGTATCGCTTCGGTCTTGCCGACGCCCCCGACGGCGATGATCTAATCGCGGAAACCGATGGCGTGCGGCTGGTGGTCGATCCGGTCAGCATCGATCTGGTGCGCGGCGCAGAAGTCGATTTCGTCGAGTCGCTTGGCGGAGCGGCGTTCCGCGTCACCAATCCCCAGGCGGCATCGGGTTGCGGCTGCGGCACCAGCTTCGCGATCTGACGTGAAGATCGTCAGCTATAACGTCAACGGCATCAAGGCCCGCCTGCCACGATTGCTGGAGTATCTGGGCGAGCAACAGCCCGATGTGGTGTGCCTTCAGGAACTCAAGTCGAGCGACGAGACGTTCCCGGAGGCGGATATTCGCGCGGCGGGCTATGGTGCGCTGTGGCATGGACAGAAGGGCTTCAACGGTGTCGCAGTGCTGGCGCGGGGCGCCGACCCGATCGAACGCCAGCGCGGACTGGCGGGTGAGCCGGAGGACGAGCATAGCCGCTATCTGGAAACCGAGGTCGGCGGCGTGGTGATCGCGTCGATCTATCTGCCCAACGGCAACCCGCAACCCGGACCCAAGTTCGACTACAAGCTGCGCTGGATCGATCGGCTGCGCACGCGCGCGCTGGCACTGCTCGAAGCGGAGCAGCCGGTGGTGCTGGCCGGCGACTATAATGTCATCGCGAACGACGACGACGTCTATTCGGTGCGGGCGATGCAGGAAGACGCGCTGATGCAGCCGGAATCGCGCGCGGGGTATCGCACGTTGCTGGCGCAGGGGTGGACCGACGCGTTGCGGACCCGGTTTCCGAACGGCGGCGTGTGGACCTTCTGGGATTATCAGGCCGGCGCGTGGCAGCGTGACGCGGGGTTCCGCATCGATCACCTGTTGCTCAGTCCGATCGCCGCCGACCGCATGGTCGATGCCGGCGTGGACAAGGAATATCGTGGACGCGAAAAAGCCAGCGATCACGCCCCGACATGGGTGACGTTGCGTTGAGGCGGATCGCGGCGGCGGGGCTGTGCGTCGCGGGTCTGTCGATGGCGGGGCCGGCACTGGCGCGCGACTATTGCTCGACCCGCCCCAGCCTTGGCCAGTCGGCCTGCGTCCTCGACCCCGGCCGGACGGCGGTCGAGACCGCGCTGTCCGATTGGGAGCGCGACGACGACAGCGACACGGTGTTGTTCGCCGACACGTTGTTTCGCGTCGGGCTGACCGACCGGATCGAGGCGCAGATCGCGTGGACGCCGATCGGCGTGGCGCGCGACCGCAGCGACGGCAGCCGCACGATGCGGACCGGTGATCTGTCGATCGGCGGGCGGATCGCGTTGCGCAACCCCGATGGCAGCGGCCTGTCCTATGGCCTGCAACCGTCGGTAACACTGCCGGTCGGACGCGATCCGATCGGTGATGGCGACTGGTCGGCGTCGATGATTGCGCCCATCACCTATGACCTGAACGATACGCTCAACCTGCAATTCTCGCCCGAAGTCGCCTATGCGGCCGACGATGGCGGGGACGGGCATCATGTCGTGCCGGGCGCAACGCTGGGGTTGGGCATCGCGCTGGGCGAGGCGATCGACCTGACGGCAGAGGCGCAATGGATCGGCGCGACCGAGGCGGCGGAGACGCGCGCGGCACTGGCGGTCGCATGGCAGGTGTCGGGCGATCTGATCCTTGATGCGGGCGGGGCGGCGGGCCTCAATCACGCGACGCCATCGCTGCGCGTCTATGGCGGGGTTTCCCGGCGGTTCTGACCGGTCAGCCGCGCGGTTCGAATATCGACCAGCCGGTGCGTTGCACCAGTCGTTCGAGCGCCAGCGTGCCGAGTTGCGAATTGCCGCGTTCGTTCAGACCGGGCGACCATACCGCGATCGACGCGATGCCCGGCGCGATGGCGAGGATGCCGCCGCCCACGCCGCTCTTGCCCGGCAGGCCGACGCGATAGGCGAATTCGCCCGATCCGTCATAATGGCCGCAGGTCAGCATCAACGCATTGATACGGCGCGCCCGTTGCGCCGACACGATACTGTGCCCGGTCGTCGGATTGATCCCGCCGGCCATCAGATAGCGTCCGGTCAGCGCAAGCTGGCGACAACTCATCGCCAGCGCGCATTGATGGAAATAGACGCCCAGCGTCGCTTCGGGCGGATGATGCAGATTGCCGAACGCCCGCATGTAGTTCGCCAGCGCCATGTTGCGGTGGCCGGTATCCTGTTCGGCGCGCGCGACGGCTTCGTCGATGAAGATGCCGTCCTCGCCCGCCGCCGCCCGGACGAACCGGAGCAATTCGCCCAGTACCTCGCGCGGCTGGTTGCGGCCGAGCAGCACGTCGGCGACGACGATCGCACCGGCGTTGATGAACGGATTGCGCGGCACGCCATGTTCGGTTTCGAGCTGGACGATCGAGTTGAACGCGCTGCCCGACGGTTCGCGACCGACGCGCCGCCAGAGCTGATCGCCCACCGCACCCAAAGCGAGGGTGAGGGCGAACACCTTCGACACCGACTGGATCGAGAAGCTTTCGTCGGCATCCCCCGCGAGATGGCACGTCCCGTCGCGTTCGATCACGGCGATCCCGAAGCGGCCCGGATCGACCGCCGCCAGCGGCGGGATGTAATCGGCCGGGATACCGCGATCGGGGGCGGCGGCCATTTCGGCGGCGATATCGGAGACGATGGTCGACAGGTCGGGCATGGTCCATTCTATGACGACCGGACGGTCGGCGAAATAGAATGTTGATTTTCAGTATTAGTCCGGCCAGCCTGATCCCGACAACGATACGGGAGAGGGCGATGCGGATCACGCGGCGCGAAGGATTGGGCGGGCTGGCAGCACTGGGGCTGAGCGCCGCGCTACCGGCAGGGGCGACGACCCCGGCCCGGACGCTGAGCAACCCGAAGGCATCGCGCGAGGCACGGGCGGTCTATCGCTATCTATGGAGCGTGTACGGCAAACGGACGCTGACCGGTCAGCAGGAATCGAGCTGGACCCCGCGCGGCCCGCGCGCCGAACTGGACTTCCTGAGGAAGACGACGGGCAAGCTGCCCGCGATCCTTGGTCTCGATTACATCGATCCGAAGGACAATGCGAACGTCAACGCCCGCGCGATCCGGTGGTGGCGCGACGAAGGCGGGTTGCCCAGCATTTGCTGGCATTGGGGCGCACCCGACAAGGGGACGGGATACGAGAATTCGAAGCAGCCGTTCGACGTGAAGGCGGCGCTGACCGCCGGCACGCCGCAACATGCTGCGATGATGCGCGACATGGCGCAGATCGGCGATCTGCTGACCGAATTGCGCGACGCGCGCGTGCCGGTCCTGTGGCGCCCGTTTCATGAATTCACCGGCACATGGTTCTGGTGGGGACAATGGGGGGCGGAAGGGTTCAAGGCATTGTGGCGGACGATGTACCGTTACTTCGTCGACGACCGGAAACTGACCAATCTGATCTGGGTGCTGGGCTATGCCGACGTGCCCGATGTGGCCTATTACCCCGGACGCGATATGGTCGATATCGCGGGGGCCGACACCTATGTCGATCATCATGGCAACCTGTCGGCGATGTTCGCCGGGGTGAAGGCGATCGTCGGGGACAGCGTGCCGATCTGTCTGCACGAAAACGGTCCGATCCCCGATCCCGCCGGGCTGGGACCGCAGGCGGACTGGCTGTGGTTCCTGACTTGGCATACAAGGTGGCTGGAGGACGGGGTGCAGAACACCGCCGCCACGCTGAACGCGGCCTATAATTCGGAACGCTACGTGACGAAGGACGAGTTGCCGAAGTTCGCCTGAAATCAGGTCAGTGCCTTGAGCCGGTACAGCGATTCGAGTGCTTCGCGCGGGGTCATGGCGTCGATGTCCAGCGCGCCCAACGCCTCGCGCAGGGTGTCGACCGGCGCAGCCTCGACCGCCTGCACGGCGGCGAACAGCGGCAGGTCGTCCAACCCCGCCGCGATGCCCCCGGTCTTCGCGCGCCCTGCTTCGAGTTTCGACAGCACTGCTTTCGCCCGCGCCAGCGTCGTCGGCGGTAGGCCCGCCAGCCGCGCGACGGCGATGCCGTAGCTGCGATCGGCCGGCCCGTCGGACAGTTCGTGCAGCAGGACCAGATCGCCCTTCCATTCGCGCGCGCGGACGTGATGCAGCGACAGCGCGTCGCAGCGTTCCGATAGGCGGGTCAGTTCGTGATAATGTGTGGCGAACAGGCAGCGGCAGCGATTGTCCTCGTGAATCGCCTCGACCACCGCCCATGCGATGGCTAGGCCGTCATAGGTCGAGGTGCCGCGACCGACCTCGTCGAGGATGACGAACGAGCGCGGTGTCGCCTGGGCGAGAATCGCGGCGGTTTCGACCATCTCCACCATGAAGGTCGACCGGCCGCGCGCGAGGTTGTCGGACGCGCCGACCCGGCTGAACAACCGGTCGACCAGCCCGAGCGTCGCGCTGGTCGCGGGAACATAGCCGCCCGCCTGCGCCAGCACGACGATCAGCGCGTTCTGCCGCAGGAACGTCGACTTGCCGCCCATATTGGGACCGGTGACCAGCCATAGCCGCGATCGTTCGGACAGATGACAGTCATTGGCAACGAAGCGCCCGCCGCCGCGCGCGACCGCGCTTTCGACCACGGGATGACGGCCGCCCGCGATGTCGAGGCACGGATGGTCGACCAGTGTCGGACGCGCCCAGCCGCCTTCCGCCGCGCGTTCGGCCAGCGCCGCCGCAACGTCGATCCGGGCCAGCGCATCGGCGGTGGCGGCGATGGCCTCGCGACGCGACAGCGCGGCGTCGGTCAAGGCTTCCAGATGCGCGGCCTCGGCGGCCAGTGCGTGCGCGCCGGCCTGCGTCACCTTGATCGCGGCGTCATGCAGGTCGGGGGCGTTGAAGCGGACGACGCCGGCCAGCGTCTGGCGATGGGTAAAGCCGCTGTCGGCCGCCATCAATTTGTCGGCGACGCGCGCCGGCACCTCGACATGATAGCCCAGCACGCCGTTATGGCGGATCTTGAGCGCGGCGATGCCGGTGGCGGTGCGATATTGCGCTTCCAATGCAGCGATGGCGCGGCGGCCGCCCGCGCCGGTGTCGCGCAGCGCATCCAGCGCGGCGTCGAACCCTTCGGCGACATAGCCGCCCGCCGCCGCGTCGATCGGCGGCATCGGCACCAGCGCGCGGCGCAGCAGGTCGATCAACTCACCATGACCGCGCAGTTGCGGGGCCAGCCCGGCGACCAGCGGCGGCACGTCGGCCATGCCGCCCAGTTGCTGGCCCAGCGTCCATGCGGCATCCAGCCCGTCGCGCAACTGGCCCAGATCGCGCGGCGATCCGCGCCCGGCGGCGATCCGTCCGATCGCACGGCCGATGTCGGGTAGTGCGCGCAACGCATGACGCACCGTGTCGCGCAGGCCGGGATCGTCATGGAACCACGCGACCGCCGCCAGCCGCGCCTCGATCGCCATCCGGTCCATCAACGGCGCGCCGATATCGGCGGCGAGCAGCCGTGCGCCCGCACCGGTGACGGTCCGGTCGACTTCGGCCAGCAGGCTGCCGGCGCGCTGCCCGGCAGCGGTGCGGGTCAGTTCGAGGCTTTCGCGCGTCGCCGCGTCGATCGCCATGCACGCGCCATCGGCGGCGCAGACCGGCGGGCGCAGGAACGGCAACTGTCCCCGCGCGGTATGATCGAGATAGGCGACGAGCCCGCCCGCCGCCGCCAGCGCGGCACGGCTGAACTGACCATATCCATCGAGTGTGGCGACGCCGTGCAGCGTCTTAAGTCGCGCTTCCCCGGCGGCGCTGTCGAAGTCGCCCTTCGGACGCAACAGCGTGGCGATGTCGGCGAAGGCGGAGGATTCGGCGGCGACCACTTCGACCGCGTGCAGCCGGGCTAGCGCGGCGGTCAGCCCGGCGGCATCGGTTTCGATCACCTCGAACCGGCCAGTCGATACGTCGGCGGCAGCGATGGCGACGGCGCCGCCCGCTTCGCCGATACAGGCGCACCAGTTGGCCGCACGCGCGTCGAGCAACGCTTCCTCGGTCAGCGTGCCGGCGGTGACCACGCGGACGATCGCACGCGCCACCAGCGCCTTCGATCCGCGTGCGCGTTTGGCTTCTTCTGGGCTTTCGACCTGTTCGGCGATGGCGACGCGATGTCCCGCCTTGATGAGCCGCGCCAGATAGGCTTCCGCCGCATGGACCGGCACGCCGCACATCGGAATCCGTGCGCCTTCATGTTCGCCGCGCGAGGTCAACGCGATGTCGAGCACGGCGGCCGCGACCTTCGCGTCGTCGTGGAACAGTTCGAAGAAGTCGCCCATGCGATAGAAGAGCAGGCAATCCTGCGCCTCCGCCTTCAACGCCAGATACTGCACCATCATCGGGGTGGGGGCAGGGGTATCGCCCGCCGGAGCCTTCATCGCCATGACGGCGCGATACCGGGCGAGGCGCGGATGGGCAAATGCGCACGACGGCGGGGTCGTGGGGGAGCCAATCCCCGGCATGTCGAACAGGGCATGGTCATCGCCGCCCATCCCGCATTTCGGGACAAGAGCCTTGCCCCGCCTGCGACCAGCCGGGTACAGCCGCCCAAACGGGAGATTGCCAGTGTCCGAGGAAACCACCGTCCAGTTCTCCGAGCGCGAGGCGCTGCTGTTCCATTCGGAAGGGCGTCCGGGCAAGATCGAGATCATCGCATCGAAGCCGATGGCGACGCAGCGCGATCTTGCACTTGCATATTCGCCGGGCGTCGCCGTGCCGGTACAGGCGATCGCCGACGATCCCGCCACCGCCTATGACTATACGGCGAAGGGCAATCTGGTCGCCGTCATTTCCAACGGCACCGCGATCCTTGGCATGGGCAATCTGGGCGCGCTGGCGTCCAAGCCGGTGATGGAAGGCAAGGCGGTGCTGTTCAAACGGTTCGCCGACGTCGATTCGATCGATATCGAATTGAAGACCGAGGACGTCGACCGCTTCATCGACGCCGTCGAATTGATGGAACCGACCTTCGGCGGCATCAACCTTGAGGATATCAAGGCGCCCGAATGCTTCATCATCGAACAGACGTTGCGCGAACGGATGAACATTCCGGTCTTTCACGACGATCAGCACGGCACCGCGATCATCTGTGCCGCTGGGCTGATCAACGCATGCCTGCTGACCAACCGGAAGCTGGGCGAGGTCAGGGTCGTCGTGAACGGCGCGGGCGCGGCGGCGATCGCGTGCACCGAACTGATGAAGGCGATGGGCGTTGCCGCTGACAACGTGATCCTGTGCGACCGTACCGGCGTCATCTATCAGGGTCGCGACGACGTGAACCAGTGGCAGTCGGCGCATGCCGCCGCGACCGATCGGCGGACGCTGACCGAGGCGCTGCACGGAGCCGACGTGTTCCTCGGCCTGTCGGCGGCGGGCGCGCTGAAACCCGAAATGGTCAAGGACATGGCGCCGTCGCCGATCATCTTCGCGATGGCGAACCCGGAGCCGGAAATACGCCCCGAACTGGCGAAAGCGGCGCGGCCGGACGCGATCGTGGCGACCGGCCGGTCGGATTATCCGAACCAGGTCAACAACGTCATCGGTTTCCCGTTCATCTTCCGTGGCGCGCTCGACGTACGGGCGACCGGCATCAACGATGCGATGAAGATCGCCGCTGCCAACGCCATCGCCGAACTCGCACGGCAGCGCGTGCCGGAGGAAGTGGCGCTGGCATACGGTACGCAGCACAGCTTCGGCCCGGAATATATCATCCCGGCGCCGTTCGATCCGCGGCTGATGGAATTGGTGCCGTCGGCGGTGGCGAAGGCGGCGATGGATTCGGGCGTGGCGACGCGGCCGATCCTCGACATGGATGCCTATCGCCAGAAGCTGCGCGCGCGGCTCAACCCGACCACGTCGGTGCTGACCATGGCATATGAAGGCGCGCGCGCGCATCCCAAGCGCGTGCTGTTCGCGGAAGGCGAAGAGGAAGTCGTGCTGCGCGCGGCGATCGCGTTCAAGGAAGGCGGCTATGGCGTCCCCGTGCTGGTCGGGCGCGACGACGTGCATGACCGGCTGCGCGCGCTTGGCGTGGTCAATCCCGAGGAATATGAAGTCCATAACAGCCGCACCAGCGAGATGGTGCCGCAGATGGTCGACTTCCTCTATGCCCGGCTGCAACGGCGCGGGTTCCTGCGTCGCGATGCGGAGCGGATGATCAACCAGGATCGCAACACGTTCGGCGCGGTGCTGCTACAGCTTGGCGTCGCCGACGCGATGATTACCGGTATTACCCGCACCTATGCGCAGACGTTCCGCGACGTGCGGCGCGTGATCGACCCGGTCGACGGCAAGGTGCCGTTCGGCATCCACCTGCTGGTCGGGCAGAGCCACACGGTGTTCATGGCCGACACCACGATCAACGAACGCCCGGCGGCTGAAGAACTTGCCGATATCGCGGAACGCACCGCCGCCGTCGCGCGGCGGATGGGGCACGAACCACGGGTGGCGTTCCTCAGCTATTCGACGTTCGGCAACCCGTCGGGCCAGTGGATCGACAATGTCCGCGACGGCGTGGCAGCGCTCGACAAGCGTCAGGTCGGGTTCGAATATGAAGGGGAGATGGCGCCCGACGTCGCGCTGAACCCGAAACAGATGGCCAATTTCCCATTCGCGCGCCTGTCGGGTCCGGCCAACGTGCTCATCATGCCGGGGCTGCAATCGGCCAATATCTCCGCCAAGCTGCTGCGCGAGTTGGGCGGGGACGCCGTGATCGGTCCGATGCTGATCGGCATGGAAAAGCCGGTGCAGATCGCACCTATGACGAGCACCGCGAACGAGCTNCGCGGCGGGGGGGCGACGCCGTGTCTGGGCCGACCAGGGCGGATCGACGTTCAGATAATGACGTGCCGAAAACGGTGGTTTGGCGTGACCCGGAGCGCAGTGTACTAATGGTACGTGAGCACCGGAAGCGCGCAAAACCACCGTTTGCAGGCCGTCAGGACTGAACGTCGATCCGTCCTAGAAGTTCGCGCCCACGCCGAACCAGTAGGTACGGCCGTAATTGACCGTGCCATAGGTCGCGTCGTCGAGACGCTTGTCGTTCACATTGTACAGGCCTGCCTTCAGCGTCAGCGCGGGGGAAAGCTCATACGACCCCAGCACGTCGGCGGTCGCATAGGCCGGGGCGGTCGATCCGGTCGCGGTCGCTTCATATTCCTTTCCGTAATAGTTGAGTGAGGTCCACACCCGCGCCTTGGCCGTTACGTCCCAATCTGCGCGAAGATTGCCTTTCCATTTCGGGGTGAGCGCCAGCGGAGCGCCTGCGTCGGGGCCGCTTTTCTGTTCGGAATCGAGCCACGTCACGTTGCCGCGCACGGCGACGGCGGGCGCGATCCGCCAACGCCCGCTGACTTCCACGCCAAGGATCGTCGCCTTGTCGATGTTCACGCGGTCGAGGACCTGTAGTCCCTGCCAGATTCGGGTGGTGGTCACGGTCGACAGCCGGTCGCGGAAATCGTTGAAGAACACGGTCGCGCCAAGCGAAGCGCCGGCGCGGTTCGACCACATCACCGTCCCTTCGAAATTGGTGCTGGTTTCGGGTTTCAGATCAGGATTGCCGAACTGGACCAGCCGGTTACGCCGGATGACCGCGTATTCGGGAATGACCGCCCGAAGCTCTGGCGCCTTGAACCCACGCGCGACGCCGCCCTTGACGGTCCATTGCGGCGTCACTCGCCACACGGCATAGACGCGCGGGTTCACATGGCTGCCATAACGGTCGTGATGGTCGAGCCGGACGCCGCCGGTCAGCGTCAAGTCGCGCAGCGCGCGCCATTCATTTTCGGCGAACACGGCCTTCTGCACCACCGAATATCGTTCATAGTCGAATTCGGCCGGAGTGCCCCGATTGGACTGGTTCCAGTCGGTCAGCGTCGATTTGAGCCACTGGACGCCCAGCGAACTGGTGTTCGACCCGGTGGGGATAACCAGCTTTCCGTCGAACACCCGGTTATGGATTTCCGGCTTGCGACCGAACACATCGGTCTGGTCGGGAGTCGCCAGCGCTTCGCGGCTGGTCCGTTCGTCCAGATAGGAGAGGGTCGTCGATGCGACGCCGCTCCACCGGCCTTCGTGGGTGATCGACCAGTAATCGCGTGAATTGTCCTGCTGACGGGTCGCCCAGTTGGGGCTGACGCCCTCGCCGCTGCGCAGCCGGGAAATGCCGCCCTCCAGCGTGACGTCATGATCCTCCGACGGCGTCACCAGCACGCGGCCGGTGAAGTTGCGGTTCCGGGCGCGGGTGAAGCTGTTGTCGACGACCGGATCTTCATCGGCGGTGCGGGCGAGCCAGCCGCCCCATGCCTGTACCCCGATCAGACCGGGGACCAGCGGGCCGCCGATGAACGCCTGCGCATTCTGTGCATCACCCTGATCGTCCGAACCGCGCAGCGAATAGTCATAGGACAGGCTGCCGTTCCACTTCGTGCCGGTCTTGCGCGTGATGATGTTGATGACGCCGCCGATCGCATCCGACCCGTACAGCGACGACATGGGGCCGCGCACGACCTCGATCCGTTCGATCGCGGCGGCGGGGGGCGTGAAGCTCTGTTCGTATCCGCGATTGCCGTTGACGCGGGATTCCCGCCCGCTCTGACGCTTTCCGTCGACGAGGATCAGCGTGTAGTCGCCCGGCATGCCGCGCATCTGGATGTCGCTTTCGTTCGCGGCACCGTTGACGACGATTCCTTCGACGTCGCGCACCGCATCGGCAAGGCTCTGGATCGACCGACGCCGCAGGTCGTCGCCGTCGACGACGGTCACCGATGCCGGCGCATCCTCCTGTTTCTGGGCATAGCCGGTGGCGGTGACGACGATTTCGTCGGCGCCCGACGGCTCGGCCGGGCTTTGGGCGGTGCTCTGGGCGGCGGCCGGGAAGGTGGTAACGCCGAAGACAGCGACGGTAGCGAACAGGCGCAGAATGACCGCGCGACGACGCGCAAGGGGGATGGCTGGCATGACTTCCTCATGTGGAATGACGCCTCCCCCAAAACGCGCCCCGCCCCTAGCCGTGACGATAATGACTCGCAACAGCGTTAGTACGAATGGATGGTTGTTGGCGAATGGTCGTGCGCGAAAAGGTTACGCGTCGTTAACCCTGCCGTGGCAGGCAGGATTGCGATGCGTATCCTCCACATCCTCGATCACGGATTGCCGCTGCACAGCGGCTATAGTTTCCGCACGCGCGCGATCCTGACCGCGCAGATGGCACGCGGGTGGCAGGTCGCCGCCGTCACCGGGCCGCGACAGGGGCGGTGCGAGCGGACGGCGGAAACGATCGACGGCATTGATTTCCATCGCACCGTGCCGCCCCGGACGGCACCCGCGCCGCTGGGCGAATTGCGCGAGG
This sequence comes from Sphingomonas sp. CFBP 13720, assembly GCF_014842075.1. Lineage (GTDB taxonomy): Bacteria > Pseudomonadota > Alphaproteobacteria > Sphingomonadales > Sphingomonadaceae > Sphingomonas. The sequence goes on along the minus strand of NZ_JACYVA010000001.1, from coordinate 515,710 downwards.
TGCGTGCCTTCGCCGCGTCGATCGAACGGGTCGCGGCGGCATTTCGGCCCGATATCCTCCATGCGCATTCGCCGGTGCTGGACGCGCTGGCGGCGTTGCGCATCGCGCGGCGGCTGCGGTTGCCGCTGGTCTATGAGATCCGCGCATTCTGGGAAGACGCTTCGGTCGGCAACGGGACGGGTCGCGAGGGGTCGTTGCGCTACCGGGCGACGCGGGCGCTGGAGACATGGGCGGTGCGCCGCGCCGACGGGGTGGCGGTGATCTGCGACGGCCTGCGCCGCGATCTGCTGGCGCGCGGGATCGACGGTGGCAAGGTGATGGTATCGCCCAACGGCGTCGACCTGACCCTGTTCGGCGACCCGCCGCCGCCCGACCGGGCGCTGGCCGAGAAATTGGGGCTTGTCGGCAAGGACGTGCTGGGGTTCATCGGCAGCTTCTACGATTACGAAGGGCTGGACACGCTGATCGATGCGATGCCCGCGCTGGTCGCGGCGCGACCGGCGGTGCGGCTGGTGCTGGTCGGCGGCGGCCCGATGGAGGCGACGCTGCGGGCACGGGCGGAGGCATCGGGCGCGGCGCATGCAATCCGGTTCGTCGGCCGCGTGCCGCATCAACAGGTCGAACGCTATTACGGGCTGGTCGACCTGCTGGTCTATCCACGCAAGGCGATGCGGCTGACCGAACTGGTCACCCCGCTCAAGCCGCTGGAGGCGATGGCGCAGCGGCGGCTGGTCGCCGCGTCGGACGTTGGCGGACACCGAGAGTTGATCCGCGACGGCGATACGGGCATCCTGTTCGCGCCGGACGATCCGGCGGCGCTGGCGGCACGGGTCGCGGCGATGCTGGCGGATCGTGGCGGATGGGATGCGATGCGCGACCGGGGGCGGGCCTTTGTCGGGGCGGAGCGCGACTGGGCGACGAATGTGGCGCGGTATCAGCCGATGTACGAGCGGCTGGTTGCAGCGAAGGGGGGACGGACATGATCGGGGGGACGACCGAACGCAGCGCGACGACTGGCCGGATGGTCGCTCCGGTCGCAGCGGCCGTGGCGGGGCTGACGGTGGCGATCGCGATCGCGCTGGTGCCGACATGGCGGATCGAATCGGCGGTGCTGGCCAGCGGTCTGCCCGCCCTGCTGCCCGCTGCCGCCCCGCCGCTGGGTCTGTCGGCGCGGATCGCGCTGATGCTGGGGGCGGGCGGCGGCATCGCTGCCCTGCTCTGGACCGCACTCACCTTGCTGATGGGCGGTGCAACGGACACGCACGATGCGGACGACATGCCGCCGGTGGTACGCCGGGCCGATGCGCACCCGGACGCCGCGCCGCGCGCACCGGTTCGCGCGGGGCGCGATCTGGGAACGCCGTTCCTCGAAGCGGTGATCGCCGACGAACCGAAGCAGGCGCCGCCTGAGGAACTGGCATTGCCGCGTGATCTGGACGTCCCGATGGCGGCGTTCGATCCGGCGGCGGTGCCGGCCCAACCCGCCGCACCCGCGCCGACGTTGCGGGCATTGTATCGGCCCGAACCGATGATCGTTCCGGTATCCGGCGACCCGGAGTCGACGCCGGACCGTGCGGTCGCGCTGCCGATCGCGGAGGAGCCGCCGGTTGCGATGCAGCCCCCGGTCGCCGAAGAACGGCCTGCCATTGAAGAACTGTCGTTCGCCAAGGAGCGACCGGTCACGGTGGAGTCGCCGGGCGGGGCCGTTCCTGTGCCGTCGCTCGCGGCGCTGCTCGCGCGGTTGGACGAGGGGCTGGCACGTCGCCGACCGAGGCCCCGGCCGATCGTCGGGGAACGCGGGCTGGAATCCACGCTGGGCGCGCTGCGACGCATGGCAGTGCAGGACTGACCGGGGCCACCGCGATGGCGGATGGGCTTGGCGGTTCCCGGTCAACTCCCTCGTCTCTACCGTTCCTCGACGGTCAGTACGTCCAGATCGGCGGCCCCCGGTCGCCGTCCCGTCACGACCAGTTCGGCGACCAGATGACCGCGCATCGGCAGATCGGCGTCGGGCAGCGTGGCGAGCCATGGGGCCAGTCCGGCGTCGTCGCTCATCACCGTCACGCGGTGGCGCGCGCCGGAAAAGGTGGCGCTGGACCAGCGGACCCAGTCCGAATCGGTGATGGCGATCGTCACGCCCGCCGCTTCCGCCGCGATCCGCAACCGCCGGTCGAGCAGCGTGCCGGCATCGGGACCGCGGCTCATCGTGCCTGTTCCTGCCGGGCGATGAACGCCTCGATCTTGGCGACCATTTCGGGGCGCGGCTCGCGTCCGTTGCGCAGGTCGCCGACCAGCCGTGGGTCCCCCGCCGCGCGTCGTCCGAACAGCGTTTCGGGCATTCCCGTATCATGCAGATGCTGGTTGATCCGTTGCAATATGGTGTTCACGCGCACCTCCTAATTCCGTCCGGCGACTCATTGTAGTTCCTGAAATGTTCTCTCAAATCCAACTTGTCTAGGATTTTTCCTTCGCCTATGACCGCACCTATGGATGATACCGACCCGCGGGGGACGATTGCTGTGCTGGCGCGGGAGCGGGGGGTGAGCCTTGCCGAACTGTCGCGCGTGCTGGGGCGTAACCCCGCGTATATGCAGCAATATATCGATCGTGGGACGCCGCGCCGGCTGGCGGAGGCTGACCGGGCGACGCTGGCGCGATATCTGGGCGTACGCGAATCGGCACTGGGCGGGCCGGTGCGCGACGAACTGGTTGCCGTCCTGCGGATTGACGCAGCGGCGGCGGCGGGGCCGGGCGGACTGGTCGAGGACGATCGCGCAGACGGCGTGCTGCGGATCGATGCGGCGCTGCTACGGCAGTTGCGCGTCCGGCCCGACAACGCGTCGATGATCGAGGTTACGGGCGATTCGATGGAACCGGTGCTGGGCCACGGCGACACGATCCTCGTCGATCGCGGCGACCGGCGCGGTGTTTCGGGGGTAATCTATGTCGTGCGGTACGACGGCGCGCTGCTGGTCAAACGGCTGGCGCGGGTGCCGGGTGGGGTCGAACTGGTCAGCGACAACAGCGCCTATCCGCCGATCGCCGTCACCGGGACACCCGACATCGTCGGTCGGGTCGTGTGGCTGTCGCGACGATTATAAGCGGCCGCGACCGGCCTAACGCCGGTCGGATCGCCAGATCAGGACCGCAACCGCGATACCGAGCGCCAGCCCGACCAGCAACCCGATCGTCGCTTCGCCGGCAAGGGCTCCAAGGATCGCGCCGAACAACGTGCCGGCCGCGATCGGAAGGCCGCCGGCGCGCGGGTTATGGGGGGGCGTGGTCATCGCGCCGTCCTGCCACAGCCGCGCGGGGCGCGCCACCGCATCCCGCGCGTGCCGTCGCGGGACGGCGATCGTGCCGTAACGGGACCGGCGGGCAGGCGCGGCGAACGGGTTAACCACCATGTCCCGCCGTGGGGGCGGGGCGGCCCGAACGGGCATGGTTCGTGAACGGAATGGGCCATGACCTATCCCGCACCCTGCCTCAGCGACCCTGCCGACATCATCCTCGCGAACGATCTGATCGCCGGGCTGGGCGGCATTCCCGCACTGGAAGAAGCAGCCGGGCGGGCCGAATATGCCCGCGATCTGGGCAATGCCGTGTGCTTTCGCCAATGGCGGCGGGTGGCCCGGCTGGTCTCGATGATGGCGCGTCCGGGCGTGCGCGGTACGATTCACTGACGCGAACCGGGGTTAAGTGGTTGGCGCGGAGCCGCTCACCGCGCTAGGACGACCGAATGTCGAGCTACCGGCCTGTCTTGCTTTTCAGCGCCGCTTGGCTCGCGCTCGCCGGTCCCGCCGCGTTCGCGCAGGACGTGCCGCTCGATCCCGACACGCCGCTGGCAGACATGCCGGATATCGGCGTGGCATGGCCCGACCTGTCGCCCGCCCCCGGCGAGACCGCCACCGCCGCCGGGCCGCAGACCCAGGCGGCGGGCGAACTCCGGTACAATTACCGCATCGTGGGGATCGACGGGATCGGCGGCGACCTGTTCTGGCAGCGCTTCAACGATCTGTCGGTGCTGCGTGCGAACGAGGGGGAGCCGGCCAACGCCGCGCAGATCGACCGCCGCGCGCGCGAGGACGCTCGGACGCTGGACGAACTGCTGCGCAACGAGGGTTATTTCGACGCGCGCATCGCGACCAGCGTCCGGCCGGAAGGCGGCAAGCTGGTCGTGATGCTGGAGGTGGAGCCGGGTCAACTCTACCGCTTCGCACAGGTACGCACCCCGGGCATCGCGGCAGCGGGCAGCAAGGCCGAGGAACTGCGCGAGGCATTCCCGATCGCGCCCGAAGCGCCGGTACAGGGCGACACGGTGGTCGCGGCGCAGGAGCGGTTGACGCAGACGATCGGGCGCGAGGGGTTCCCGTTCGCGAAGGTCGACGATCCGGCGATCGTGGTCGATCACGCCACCCGCACCGCATCGATCGACGTGGCCGTCACGCCGGGCGGCGAGCGCCGGTTCGGGCGGATCGTCGCACGGCCCAACCGCATCTTCGACGGCGATCACGCACAGGATATCGCCCGGTTCGAACCGGGCGAACTATATGATTCGACGCTGGTGGACGATCTGCGTCGGGCGATCGTGCAGACCAGCCTTGTGTCGCAGGTGCGGCTGACCCCGGTCGAGGGGCAGGCACCGGGCACCGTCGATCTCGATCTGGCGATGGAGCCGGCACCGCCGCGCACGATCGCGGGCGAACTGGGGTATGGCACCGGCGAAGGTGCGCGTGCGGAAGTGAGCTGGACGCACCGCAACCTGTTCCCGCCTGAAGGGGCGCTGACGCTGCGCGGCGTGCTCGGCACGCGCGAACAGGTGGCGGCGGTGACGTTCCGGCGCAACAATTTCCATGGACGCGACCGGGTGCTGACCGGACAGGTCGCCGCGACGCATCTGGAACGCGACGCCTTCGTTGCCGATACGGTATCGCTGTCGGCCAGTCTGGAGCGGCAGACCAACATCTTCTTTCAAAAGACTTGGACATGGTCGCTGGGGGCCGAACTGGTCGCGACCGACGAGCGCGACGTGATCGTGGCGACCGGCGAACCGCGGCAGCGGACCTATTTCATCGGCGCGCTGCCCAGCAGCCTGACCTATGACGGGTCCGACGACCTGTTGAACCCGACGCGCGGGTTCCGGCTGGGCGGGCGGATCAGCCCCGAAGTATCGCTGCAGGGCGATGTGTTCGGCTATACCCGCGCCCAGATCGACGCCAGCGTGTACCGGCCGGTCACGTCGCGGGTGGTGCTGGCGGCACGGACGCGGATCGGATCGATCCTCGGGGCACCGCGCGATGCGGTGGCGCCGTCGCGGCGCTTCTATGCCGGTGGCGGCGCATCGGTGCGCGGCTATGGCTTCCAGAATATCGGTCCGCGCGATCCGAACAACGATCCGATCGGCGGGCGCAGCCTTGCCGAATTCTCGCTGGAGGCGCGGGTGCGTGCGTTCGGCAATTTCGGCGTGGTGCCGTTTCTCGACGCGGGTAACATCTATACCTCGGTGCTGCCGCGCTTCACCGGCATGCGCTACGGCGCCGGCATCGGCATGCGCTACTACAGCAATTTCGGGCCGATCCGCGTCGATGTCGGCACGCCGATCAACCCGCAGCGCGGCGATCCGCGCATCGCGGTCTATGTCTCGCTGGGGCAGGCGTTTTGACCGAAGGCGACGACGCACCGACTGCGCCGCTGCCGCCACCACGCCGCCGCGCCGGATGGGGGCGGCGGATCGTACAGCTGTTGGCGGCGGTCATCCTGCTGGCCGCCGCGCTGCTGTTCGCGATCGATACCGGGCCGGGGCACCGGCTGATCGCCAATCGCATCGCGACGCTGAAACCCGCCAACGGCATGCGGTATCGCATCGGGCGGATCGAAGGATCGATCTACAACCGCGCCCGCCTGGTCGACGTGCGGATCTATGATCCCAAGGGGCTGGTGCTGCGGGCACCGCTGGCGACGCTCGACTGGCGGCCATGGGACTATTTGTCGAACCGGTTGACGATCACCAGCCTGCACATGCCCCGCGCGGTCCTGAACAAGCTGCCGCAACCGCGCGCGACCGGGCGGACGGGGCCGATCCTGCCGGCGTTCGATATCCGCATCGGGCGGCTGGGCATCGACCGGCTGGAACTGGGCAAGGGCGTGACGGGGACGGCGCGGGTTGGGCGGCTGGCGGGGCAGGCCGATATCCGGTCGGGCCGCGCGCTGGTCGAACTGGCGCTGGACGTGGCGGGCAGCGACCGGTTGCGGCTGACGCTCGATGCCGAACCCGATCGCGACCGGTTCGATATCGACCTCCGCGCGCGCGGCACGGCGGACGGGCTGCTGGCGAGGGCGAGCGGACTGCGCCGGCCGCTGGCGATCGAAGTGACCGGCGACGGTCGCTGGTCGGCATGGAACGGGCGTGCGGTGGCGCAGGCGGGGACGGTACGCGTGGCCGACCTGCGGCTGGGCGCACAGGCCGGACGCTACACGCTGGGTGGAACGATCGCGCCCGCCAGCTTGCTGACCGGCAAGATGCAACGATTGAGCGCGCCTGCGATCCGGGTAAGCGGCACGACGACCTTCGCCGATCGGCGGTTCGACGGTGTGCTGGCGCTGCGCAGTCCGGCACTGGCGCTGGAGGCCGAAGGCGTCGTCGATCTCGGCAAATCGATGTTCCGCGACCTGCGCCTGCGTGCACGACTGCTGCGCCCGGCCGCGCCGTTCCCGAACATGACCGGACGCGATATCGAGCTTCGCGCGATCCTCGACGGGGCCTTCGCCACCGCACGCTTCGACTATCGGTTGCGGGCACAGCGCATCGCGTTCGACCAGACCGGCTTCGACCGCGTCGTCGCGGCGGGGCAGGGGCGGCTGTCGCCGGCTCCCGTCACCGTGCCGATCCGGCTAAGCGCGGCGCAGGTGACGGGCGTCGGCGACGTGGCCGGCGGCATCCTGCGCAACCTGTCGGTGACCGGCGCGCTGCGGGTCGATGCGAAGACGCTGGTCGGCAATGATCTGATCGTCCGGTCGGACAAGCTGAACGGGCGCATCATGCTGACGCTCGACATGACGACCGGGCGCTACGAAGTCGGCATCAGCGGCGCGCTGCAACGCTATCTGATCCCCGGGCTGGGTCTGGTCGACGTGCAGACGCGGCTGACGGCGATGCCGATCGCGGGCGGTGGCACGCGTATCGTCGGGCGCGGCGTGGCGCAGATGCGGCGGCTGGACAACGGTTTCTTCCGATCGCTGACGCAGGGGTTGCCACGGATCGAAACCGGGCTGGAACGCGGACGCGACGGCATCCTCTATCTCCGCGGCCTGCGACTGACGTCGCCGGGGCTGACACTGTCGGGCAATGGCTATCGTCGCCGCGACGGAACGTTCCATTTCGAAGGAAGCGGGCGACAGGCCACCTATGGTCCGGTGCAGATCGTCCTCGACGGCAATATTTCGAAACCGACGCTCGACCTGCGCTTCGCCGCGCCGAACGCGACGCTGGGGCTGGCCGACGTGCGCGCGCATCTCGATCCCGTGGCGGAAGGGTTCGCCTATCGCGCGGCGGGCGGATCGCGCCTGGGGCCGTTCACCGCGCAGGGCCGCATCCTGCTTCCCCCCGGCGGCGTCGCGCGGATCGTGGTCGAGGCGCTGGAGGTCAGCGGGACGCGGGCGACCGGCGGCATCGATATCGTCGAAAACGGCTTTCTGGGGCGGCTGTCGATCGGCGGCGGCGGGATCGACGGTTCGATCGACTTCCGGCCGCAGGGCGGCGACCAGCGGATCGACATCGCGCTGAATGCGCAGCGCGCGACGCTGGGCACGTTGGGATCGGTGCGGCGCGGGCGGCTGGAGGCCGGGATCGTGCTGGCCGATGGCGGCACCACGCTGGACGCGACCGTCACTGCGCAGGGGTTCCGGCGCGGTCAACTGTCGATCGCGCGGCTCGGCGGCAACGTCCGGTTGGTCGACGGCGTGGGCGAAGCGCGCGCATCGATCGCCGGATCGCGCGGGCGTGCCTTCGCGATCCAGAGCGTGATCCAGATCACGGCCGACGAATATCGCATCACTGCCGAAGGGACGCTCGACCGCCGACCCCTGAAACTTGAAACCCCTGCCGTGCTTCGGCGCGAGGGTGCAGGATGGCGGCTGGCCCCGACCCGGTTCAGCTTTGCCGGCGGCACCGCGACGATCGGCGGGGCGTTGAACGACACCACGACCGAAGTAGCGCTGGACGTGGCGCGGATGCCGCTGGCGGTGCTGGATATCGGCTATCCGGGGCTGGGTCTGGGCGGCACCGCGTCGGGCAAGGTCGCCTATTCCACCACCGGCGGCGTGCCGTCGGGGCGGGCCGATCTGACCATTCGCGGCCTTACCCGGTCGGGGCTGGTGCTATCGTCGACGCCGATCGATGTCGGCATCGCGGCGGTACTGGATGCCAACCGTGCCGGACTGCGCGCAGTGATGGCCAGCGGCGGGCGGACGATCGGACGGGCACAGGCGCGGCTGGCACCGCTCGGCACTGGCGATCTGGCAACGCGGGTCGCCAACGCGCCGCTGTTCGCGCAACTGCGCTACGGCGGACCGGCGGATACGCTGTGGCGGCTGACTGGGATCGAGCTGTTCGACCTGTCGGGGCCGGTCGCGGTCGGCGCGGATATCACCGGTCGGCTGAACGATCCGCGCATTCGCGGCGTGGTGCGTTCCAGCGGCGCGCGCATCGAAAGTTCGGTGACCGGTACGGTGCTGACCGGGGTCGAGGCGCAGGGACGTTTCGACGGATCGCGGCTGGTGATCGATCGCTTCGCGGCGGGCGACGGGCGACAGGGGCGGGTCAGCGGTGCCGGCGCGTTCGAGTTTGCGGCCGTGCGCGGTTTCGGCATCGATCTGCGCATGCAGGCCGATCGCGCGCGGCTCATCAACACCGATTCGATCGGTGCGACGGTGACCGGGCCGATCACGATCCGCAGCGACGGCGCGGGCGGCACGATCGCGGGCGAGGTGCGGCTCGACGGCAGCCGCTATCGGTTGGGCCGTGCGACCGCGACGGCCCCCCTGCCGCGCCTGAACATCCGCGAGATCAACCGCCCGGACGGCGAGGATGAGGGCGGCGCGCCGGTGCAACCATGGCGGCTCGACCTGAAGGCACGCGCGCCCGGCGGGCTGGTCGTTACCGGGCTGGGCCTGACCAGCGAATGGTCGGCCGACCTGTCGATCAGGGGCGAGCCGACCAACCCGGTCATCAACGGGCGCGCCGATCTGGTGCGCGGCGATTTCGAGTTTGCCGGCCGCGAGTTCCAGCTCGATCGCGGCGCGCTGCGCTTCAACGGCGAAGTGCCTGCCGACCCCGCGCTCGATATCGTGGCCAATGCCGATACGCAGGGGCTGAACGCCACCATCCGTGTCGCCGGCACTGCGACACGGCCCGAAATCACGTTCCAGAGCGTGCCTGCCTTGCCCGAGGACGAGCTGCTGTCGCGTCTGTTGTTCGGCACGTCGATCACCAACCTGTCTGCGCCGGAGGCGTTGCAGCTGGCGGCGGCTGTGGCGGCGTTGCAGAATGGGGAGGGTGGGCTGAACCCGATCAACGCGGTCCGCCGGGCGGCGGGGCTGGACCGTCTCCGCATCCTGCCGGCCGATCCGCAGACCGGACAGGGCACGTCGGTCGCGGCCGGCAAGTATCTGACGCGGCGTTTCTATGCGGAGATCGTGACCGACGGGCAGGGCTATTCCGCGACGCGGGTCGAGTTCCAGGTAACGCGCTGGCTGTCGCTGCTGGCGTCGATCTCCACGATCGGGCGGCAGAGCACTAACGTACGGGTGTCGCGGGATTATTGATCCTGCGCTGTGATGCGGGGCGTATTTGGCTGCTGTCGGTGCGATGACGGCTGTACGAAACGTCGGGCGATCTTCGAAGGACTGCCGCCGAGGCAACCCGCTCGCGTCATGGCGGCGCGTTTGTTTCGGGCAGCAATATGCCGCGGACGGATCGCGTCGGTCGGCGTCCCTGCATGCCCGTTTCTTTCATTGCATGAACAGTACAGCCCACCCGTTCGTGCTGAGTAGCGACCGAGCGAAGTCGAAGCCGCGTATCGAAGCATCCGTGGCAGTCCTTCGATACGCCATTTCGACAAGCTCAATGGCACTCTGGATACGCGGTCGCACCTATATCATCATGCTGCGGGAATGCCGGGTCTGTCGTGCGATCGGATCGTTGATCCGAAGTGACGGAACGTGAAAAGGGGCGCCCGGTTCGATACCGGACGCCCCTTTCCCTTATCGCGTAGCGCCGTGGCAAAGCCACGTCGTCGGTCCTTGCCGCCGGCAAGGCCGGCCGACAGCACCAGTGGCGTGCGCGCACGCCACTGGTCGCCGGCACGGCGACCTCAGGCGCTGTAGTACATATCATACTCGACCGGGCTGGGGGTCATTTCCCAGCGCGCGACTTCGCCATACTTGATCTCGATATAGGCTTCGATCTGGTCCTTCGAGAACACATCGCCCTTGAGAAGGAAGTCGTGATCGGCTTCGAGCGACTCCAGCGCTTCGCGGAGCGAGGCGCAGACGGTCGGCACGGCGGCGAGTTCGGCCGGCGGCAGATCGTACAGGTTCTTGTCCATCGCTTCGCCTGGATGGATCTTGTTCTGGATGCCGTCGAGGCCGGCCATCATCAGCGCCGCATAGGCGAGATACGGGTTGGCCATCGCGTCGGGGAAGCGGATCTCGACGCGCTTCGCCTTGGGGCCGGTGCCGTACGGAATGCGGCACGATGCCGACCGGTTGCGCGCGGAATATGCGAGCAACACGGGTGCCTCATAGCCCGGAACCAGTCGCTTGTAGCTGTTGGTCGACGGGTTGGTGAAGGCGTTGACCGCCTTGGCATGCTTGATGACGCCGCCGATGAAATACAGGCACATGTCCGACAGGCCGGCATAGCCGTCGCCGGCGAACAGCGGGTTGCCGCCGTTCCAGATCGAGAAATGCGTGTGCATGCCCGAACCGTTATCTTCCTTGATCGGCTTCGGCATGAACGTCGCGGTCTTGCCATAGGCATGCGCGACCTGATGTACGACGTACTTGTAGATCTGCATGCGATCGGCGGTGGTGGTCAGCGTGCCATAGGTCAGGCCCAGCTCGTGCTGCGCGGCGGCGACTTCATGGTGATGCTTGTCGCACGGCAGACCCATTTCGATCATGGTCGACACCATCTCGCCACGGATGTCGACGGCGCTGTCGACCGGCGCGACCGGAAAGTAACCGCCCTTGGCGCGCGGGCGGTGGCCCATGTTGCCGGCTTCATATTCGCGACCCGAATTGCCCGGCAGTTCGATGTCGTCGATCTTGTAATAGCTCGACGAATAGGTGTTCTCGAACCGCACGTCGTCGAACATGAAGAATTCGGCTTCCGGCCCGACATAGACGGTGTCGCCGATACCGGTGGTCTTCAGATACGCCTCGGCGCGTTTCGCGGTCGAGCGCGGGTCGCGGGCATAGAGTTCGCCGGTGACCGGATCGACCACGTCGCAGAACACGACCAGCATCGGGGTGGCCGAGAACGGGTCGGTATAGACGGCTTCCAGATCGGGCATGAGCGTCATGTCCGACTCGTTGATCGCCTTCCAGCCTTCGATCGAGCTGCCGTCGAACATCAGGCCGTCGGTGAACTCATCCTCGCCCAGAAGCGAGGCGACCATGGTCAGGTGCTGCCACTTGCCCTTGGGATCGGTGAAGCGAAGATCGACCCACTCGATCTCCTCGTCCTTGATGCGCTTCAGGATGGTGCTGGCGGTAGTGGCCATCGGAGACTGCCCTTTCTGGATGAAACCCCGCGTTCCGCGCAACGATGCGAACGGAAACGCCCTCTAATTCGATATTATGCTGCGTCGCGTCAGATCGCGTCGTCGTTGCGCTCTCCGGTACGGATGCGCAAGGCGGTCTCGACCGGGATCACGAAAATCTTGCCGTCGCCGATCCGCCCGGTCTGTGCCGCACTTGCAATCGCTTCGACCACGCGTTCGGCCAGACTGTCCTCGACCACGACTTCCAGCTTCACCTTGGGCAGGAAATCGACGACATATTCCGCGCCGCGATACAGTTCGGTATGGCCCTTCTGGCGGCCGAACCCCTTGGCTTCGGTCACGGTGATGCCGCTGACGCCGACTTCGTGCAGCGCTTCCTTCACCTCATCCAGCTTGAACGGCTTGATGATGGCTTCGATCTTTTTCATGGACTTGCCGATCCCCCCGGGCGTGGTCCCGCACCGCGGGCCATGCGTCTTGCCAAACAATTTCCGTGCCAACAGGCGAGTCGCCCTGCGGTCAACATCGGGCATCGGCACACGGATGTCGATATTGCCCGGCGAAGGGGCAGGGTGCCCGTTTTTAAGGCAATATTAGGGATTTGCGCGTCGCCCGGCGAAGGCGAACGACGCGCCCCGCGTTCATGCGTAGGGCGGTTTGGTGAAGCCGCGCGGACTGAGCGTGAAGATCTCGCACCCGTCTTCAGTGATGCCGATCGAATGTTCGAACTGCGCCGACAGCGACCGGTCGCGCGTCACCGCCGTCCATCCGTCGTCCAGCAGCTTCACGTCGGGACGGCCGATGTTGATCATCGGTTCGATCGTGAAGAACATGCCGGGCCGAAGCTCCGGCCCGGTGCCGGCGCGCCCCGCATGCACGACGTCGGGCGCATCGTGGAACAGCCGACCCAGACCATGGCCGCAAAAATCGCGGACCACGCCATACCGATGTGCTTCGGCATGACGCTGGATCGCATGGGCCACGTCGCCCATCCGGTTGCCCGGTTTCGCCTGTTCGATGCCCAGCATCAGACATTCGTAGGTCACGTCGACGAGCCGCCGCGCCTTGATCGGCACGTCTTCGACCAGATAGGTGCGGCTGCTGTCGCCGTGCCAACCGTCCAGCAACGGAGTGACGTCGATATTGGCGATGTCGCCGTCCTTCAGCGTCCGGTCCGACGGGATGCCGTGACACACGACATGGTTGATCGAGATGCAGGTCGAATGGGTATAGCCGCGATAGCCAAGTGTCGCGGGTACTCCGCCGCCTTCGCGTGTCAGTCGAAGAATGATCGCGTCGAGTTCGCCGGTGGTCACGCCGGGAACGACGTGCGGCGTGATTTCGTCTAGAATATGCGCGGCGAGCCGCCCGGCGCGGCGCATGCCTTCGAACCCGGCGGCGTCGTACAGTTTGATCGCGCCGGTACGGACCATCGGCGTATCGATGGTGACGGTATGATAATCGGTCATCGGGGTCATATAGGCAAAAATGTCGTGCTATGCGAGGGCGCGACCCCGCGCTATGCGTCGGCCATGACGAACCGCACCTGGACTGCCGCGCTGCTCGTAATCGGGGACGAGATCCTGTCGGGCCGGACGCAGGACCGGAACATCGCCCAACTGGCGACATGGCTGAACGTCCAGGGTATCCGACTGTCCGAAGTACGCGTCGTCGCCGACCGCGAAGCGGCGATCGTCGAGGCGGTCAACATCCTGCGCGCACGCAACGATTACCTGTTCACCACCGGCGGCATCGGGCCGACGCATGACGACATCACAGTCGATTCGATCGCGGCGGCGCTGGGCGTGCCGGTGGTCGTTCATCCGCAGGCGCGGGCCATTCTCGAAGAACATTATGCGACGCGCGGCGGATTGACCGAGGCACGGTTGCGCATGGCGCGCGTACCGGAAGGCAGCGGGCTGATCGAAAACCGCATGTCGGGCGCGCCGGGTATCCATATCGCAAACATCTTCATCATGGCGGGCGTGCCGCACATCGCCGCCGCGATGCTCGACAGCCTGACGGGCACGCTGGAGGGCGGATTGCCCGTCGTGTCGGCGACGCTGGGCTGCTGGGTCGGGGAGAGCGAGGTCGCCGACCTGTTACGCAATGTCGAGCGCGCGCATGACGGCGTCGCGATCGGCAGCTATCCGTTCTTTCGCGACGGCCGCACCGGCGCCAATTTCGTCGTCCGTGCGACCGACCGGGCGGTGGTCGATGCGTGCGTCGCCGATCTGGCCGGGCAACTGTCGGCGGGGGGCCGCGAACCGGTCAACGGGGGGATCTGATACGGCATGGCGATCATCCCGAAACCGCTGCGCATCCACGGCACGATCGCCCGCGATCTGGGCATCCGCATCGTATCGGGCGCAGTGGCGCCCGGCGACCTGCTGGACGGTGAGATCGCGGCCAGCGGCAGTCTGAACGTATCGCGCACCGCCTATCGGGAAGCGCTGCGCATGCTGGCGGCCAAGGGGCTGGTCGAATCGCGACCCAAGACCGGCACGCGTGTGTCCAGCCGCGACCAGTGGCAGTTGCTCGATCCCGACGTGCTGTCGTGGGTGTTCCACACCGAACCCGACGAACGGCTGATCGGCGCGCTGTTCGAACTGCGCAAGATCGTCGAGCCGGCCGCCGCGCAACTGGCGGCGCAACGCCGCAGCACCGCGCATGTCGACGCGATGCGCAATGCGCTGACCGACATGGCCGACCATACGCTGGCAACCGACGCCGGACGCGACGCGGACCAGCGGTTCCACGCGGCGCTGCTCGACGCATCGGGCAACCCGTTCCTCGTTACGCTGACCAGCGGCGTCGGCGCGGCCGTGGCGTGGACGACGGTGTTCAAACAGCGCAACAGCCCGCTACGCCGCGATCCGCAACCCGACCACGTCCGCGTGTTCGAAGCGGTCGCGGCGGGCGATCCGGCGGCGGCCTATGCCGCGATGACCGATCTGGTCGATATGGCGTTTCAGGACACGCGCGTCACCCTGCCTGCATGACGGCGCTTGCCACCGTTCGTTGGCACCGATATGTCCGAGTAATAACGTACAGGAGAGCGACATGACGCGCATCGCGCTGGCCGGTATCGGGAAGATCGCCCGCGACCAGCATATCCCGCACATCGCCGCCAGCCCGGATTTCGATCTGGTCGCGGCGGTGACCGGCCATACCCCGCCCGATGGCGTCCCCGGTTTCCGCACGATCGCCGACATGATGGCGGCGGTCCCCGACGTACAGGCGATATCGATCTGCACCCCGCCGCGCGGGAGGCTACCGCTGGTCGAGGAAGCGTTGGCGCACGGGCTGGACGTCATGATCGAAAAGCCACCCGCCGCGACGCTGACGGAGGCGCAGGCGTTCGCGACAGCGGCGGAGCGTGCGGGCAAGGTGCTGTTCGCGACATGGCATTCGCGTGAGGCGGCGGCGGTCGAACCGGCGCGCGCATGGCTGGCGACGCGCACGATCCGCCGGGTCGCCGTCAACTGGAAGGAAGACGTACGCGTCTGGCATCCCGGACAGGCATGGATATGGGAACCGGGCATCGGCGTCTTCGATCCGGGGATCAATGCGCTGTCGGTCATCACCCGCATCCTGCCGCGCCCGCTGCTGCTCGATGCGGCGGAGTTGCGTTTTCCCGCCAATCGCGATGCGCCGATCGCGGCCGATCTGGACTTCACCGATACGGCAGGCGTGCCGGTGCGCGTCGAGTTCGATTTCGACCAGACCGGGCCGCAGACATGGGATATCGACGTCGAGACCGACGACGGTACGCTGAAACTGTCGATGGGCGCGTCGCAAATGGCGGTCGATGGGGTCGCGGTGGATGTCGGCGACGAGGCCGAATATGCGCGGCTCTACCGGCGGTTCGCCGAATGTCTCCGTGATCGGACGAGCGATGTCGACCTGTCGCCGTTCGTGCATGTCAACGACGCGTTCCTGCTGGGACGGCGTGTGACGGTGGGCGACTTCAGCGAATAGTCAGGCGGGTCGGTTCACGCGAAGGGCGCGAAGACGCGAAGCGTATCAGAAGAATGTTTTTGCGCGAAGGCGCGAAGGCGCGGAGGAGCAGGGGGGCTCTGTAGTCCCCGACAGTTTCGCGCATTCGGAACCTTCCAGCTTAAGTTCGGTCGGGAATGCCGGATCGCTGGCGCGATCGGGTGAGGCCGGGCGAACCCCCTCTGCACCTCCGCGCCTCCGCGCGAAAACATCTTCTTCGCGTCATCGCGCCTTCGCGTGAATCAATCCCGCGATGCCATCGCAGCCTCGATCGCCGTCCGCGCCCGGTTCGCTACCGCCTTGCGACCCAACCCGGCGGGATCGAACGCTTCGAGAAAATGGATCGTCAGCTTGATGGTGCCGGCACGCGCCAGCACCCGTGCCGCATTGGCGGTGCCGGGTTCATCGCCGACCCACAGCACATCGCGTACCGCACCGTAATCGAGCCAGAGTGGCTGGACCTGCAATCCCGACGGCGGCGGATCGATCGCGCCCAACAACGCCGCCTTGAACGGCAACAACGTGGTGCCGTCGCTGGTCGTGCCTTCGGGAAAGACCGTCACGGGATGATCGGCCGCCAGCGCCTGACGCAGCGTATCGATCTGTCGCGCCACGCCCAGCCGGTCGCCACGATCCACGAACAAGGTGTGATTGAGCGTACACAGCCACCCGACCAGCGGCGCGTCGCGCAGTTCGCCCTTTGCGACGAACGCGCTACCGCTGGCCCCCGCGATGGCGAGAATGTCGATCCAGCTCTGATGATTGGCAAGGTACAATACGTCGCGCGCCACCGGCGTGCCGACGATCGTCACCCGCACACCGACGACCCGCGCGATCGCACCGAGGAACCGTGGCGGCCATGGCGACCGTGCACCGATCAGCCGCCACGATCCATGCAATATCAGATAGATCAACAGCGTCGCCAGCATCGCCGCCGCGCGCCCGATCAGGCGCAGGCGTGCGGTTGCCGGCAAGCGATCAGGCCTTGCGGTCGAGGCTGACGCCGTACAATTCCATGCGGTGGTCGACGAGGCGGAAGCCCAGCCGCTCGGCGATCTGCTTTTGCAGCAGTTCCAGTTCAGGATCGACGAATTCGATCACGCGCCCGCTTTCCACGTCGATCAGGTGGTCGTGATGCGCTTCGGGCGCGGGTTCGTACCGCGCGCGACCGTCGCCGAAATCGTGGCGGTCGAGAATGCCGGCCTCTTCGAACAGCCGGACGGTGCGGTACACTGTCGCGATCGAAATGCCCGGATCGATCGCCGACGACCGCTCATATACCTTCTCGACGTCGGGATGATCCTCCGCCTCCGACAGCACGCGCGCGATAACGCGACGCTGCTCGGTGATCCGCAGCCCCTTCTGGTGGCAAAGCGCTTCTAGGTCGATCTTGCGGGCCATGCGTTCCTGAATGTCCTGTCGGGTCGCGGCCTTGTAACGCGCCCGTCGATCGAGCGAAAGCCGCTAAACGCCGGTCAGCGCGTGCGGTGCTGCGTGCCCAGACCGATCTTCTTCGCCAGCGTGCGGCGCTGTTCGGCGTAATTGGGCGCGACCATTGGATAATCCGCGGGCAGGTTCCACTTCGCGCGATACTGGTCCGGCGTCAGATTATAGTGCGTCATCAGATGCCGCTTGAGCATCTTCAGCTTGCGACCGTCTTCGAGACACACGATGAAATCGGGTCGGATCGACGATCGGACCGGCACGGCGGGTTCGGCGCGCGGGGCCGTTTCGGGTTCGGGGCTGCCCAGATCGTTCAATGCTTCATGAACGCGGCGGATCAGGACCGGTATATCGGCCACATCGACGTTGTTGTTGCTTACATGGGCCGCGACGATGTCGGCGGTCAGGGCGATGAGCGTGTCGTCGCGCTCCGCTTGGAGTTCCATGATATTCCCTTGATACGCGGTGGCATGGACGATGCCGGTTACTGTCACTGCTATTGCCCGAACCCGCCCATTGCGCAACGCTGCATACGGTTTTTTTAGAATTTCTACGCGTCGCCCGACCATATGTAGGTGTGTGCGTCATGGCGTTCGCCCGCACGTCCGACGTAATAATCGCGTCGTTCGCCACGCTTGACGAAGCCTTCGCCCAGATACAGCCGGGTCGCAGGATTGTTCGCGCGCATTTCGAGGCACAGCCTCGGCGATCCACGCGCCACCGCTTCCGCCATGGCGGCGCGAAGCAGTGCGCGGCCGATACCCTTGCCCCGGTGTTCGGGCTTTACCGCAAGCAACAACAGCTCGGCATCGCCACCGATCGCGCGGGTGAGCGTGAACCCGACCGCCCCGGCATCGACTTTCGCGATCGTCAGCCACACGCCGGGCAGCGACAGCATCCCCAGCGTCTGTGCAGGCGTCCATGCCTCGCCATAGGCTGGATCGAACGCCGCGCGCATCACGCCGTCGACCGCATCGATATCCTTGGCACTGCCCCGGACCAGCACGGCGACCGGCGCAAGGCTGCTCATGCGGCCGCCTTCGGCACCGCATCGGGTGCGCGGCCATAGAGCGGGGCGGGGGGCAGCGCCGTCATCGCCGACGGCAGCAACACGGCGTTCGCGGCATCTGGCAACCGATCGTCCGCCGCGATCGACGAATCGGCGGTGCGCAGCCGCGCGACGCCTTGTCCCACCGCGCGTCGTCCCGCCAGCACCGCGACGGCATCGGTCGGCGCGCGCGACGCCATCGCATCGACCGGGGTCAGCGATGCCGCGAACGCCTGTTGAAACACTTCGCCATGCCCGCCGTCGAGCACCGCGACCACCACGTCATCGTCGGTATCGGCCATCGCGGCGGCCGCGACGATCGCCAGCGACGAATAGCCGCGTACCGGCACGCCCCATCCAATGCCGAGGCCGCGCGCGGCGGCCAGCCCGACACGGACGCCGGTAAAGCTGCCCGGTCCGCAGTCGACCAGTATCGAATCCGCTCGTCCGCCGTCCGGCAACGCGGCGATCATCGGCAGCAATCGTTCGGCATGACCGCGTCCGACCTCGACATGATCGCGTGCGATCACCACGCCGTCCTCTATCAATGCGACCGAGCAGGCGGCAGTGGCGGTTTCGATGACGAGCGTGCGCACGGGATCAGGCGATCCGGTTGAACTTGTCAAAATCCGGGCGCGGCGATCGCGGATGCAGCGAAGCGGTGTCACCATAGCCGATCGTCGTGATGAAATTGGCGTGGACCGACGGCGTGTCGGTGAAGAACGCCTTGTCGACGCCGCCCGCGTCGAAACCCGACATCGGTCCGCAATCCAGACCCAGCGCCCGGGCGGCGAGGATCAGGTACGCGCCCTGCAATGTCGAATTGCGGAACGCCGATGCCTGCCGCAATTCGGCATTGCCATCGAACCACGCCTTGGCATTCGCATGCGGATAGAGTTCGGGCAGATATTCGTGAAACTCGGTGTCCATGCCGATGATCGCGGTCACCGGCGCGGCGCGCACCTTGGCTGGATTGGCCCCGGTGCACTGTTCCGCCAGCCGGTCCTTCGCATCCTGCGTCGTGCACCACACGATCCGTGCCGGAAGCTGGTTCGCGCTGGTCGGACCCCATTTCAGCAGATCCCAGATCGCGCGCAGATCGGCCTCGGCGACGGGACGGTCGGTATAGTGGTTGAAGGTACGCGCAGTGCGGAACAGCGCGTCGAGAGCGTCGTCGGTCAGCATCGGCATCAGACCGCGCGAACCTCGGTCACTTCGGGAACATAGTATTTCAGCAGTTGTTCGATCCCGTTCTTCAACGTCGCGCTGGATGATGGACAGCCCGAACATGCGCCCTGCAACTGCAGATACACCTTACCCTGTTCGAACCCGCGATAGATGATATCGCCGCCATCGTTCGCGACCGCGGGGCGGACGCGCGTTTCGATCAGTTCCTTGATCTGTTCGACGATGTCGGCATCGGCCGGATCGTCGGTGAAACCGCTATCGACGGCGGGCACCGCGAACCCCGCCGCGCCGGTCGGACGGAACAGCGGCATGTTGCCCGCGAAGTGATCGAGCAGCAGGCCGAGAACGTCGGGCTTCAGGTCCGACCATTCGCTGCCCGGCGCCTTCGTCACCGACACGAAGTCGCGACCGAAGAACACGCCGACCACGTCGCCCAGCCCGAACAGTGCGTCGGCCAGCGGGGAAGCTTCCGCTTCCTCGGGGCTGGCGAAGTCGCGGGTGCCCGCGTCCATGACGGCACGTCCCGGAAGGAACTTGAGCGTCGCGGGATTGGGGGTGGATTCGGTTTCGATCAACATGCCTGTCATTTGGCGCGCAGGGGCGGCGGGATCAAGGGTACGGAACCGAAACGCATCGTCGCGCCGCCGTTGCCACGACGTTCCGCGCAACCTATCAGGCTGGTACATAAGTGGGGGAAGCAGGTGATCGAAGCACATCTGGCGAAGTTGCGCGCGCGCGACACTATTTCGGCAGAAGAGGAACGGGTGATCCGCGATTCGCTGGGTACCGTACGCGACATTCCGGCGCAGACCACCTGTATCCGCGCAGGCGAGCGGCTGCTCGTCAGTACGTTGCTGACCGACGGATTAATGTGTCGATACAAGGACTTGCCCGGCGGCGAGCGGCAGATCACCGAATTGCACGTCGCAGGTGACTTCGTCGATCTGCACAGTTTCTCGCTCAAGCAACTCGACCATAACGTCATGGCGCTGACGCCGTGCCGCGTCATCCTCGTGCCCCATGTGAAGCTGACCGCTATTACCGAGCAGCATCCGCATCTGGCACGGGTCTACTGGTTCCTGACCGCGCTCGACGCCGCGATCCACCGCGAATGGGTGTTGTCGCTGGGACGACGCTCCGCGATCGAGCGGATCGCGCATCTGATGTGCGAGCTGCGCGTGCGCTTGGGTCTGATCGGGCAGGCGGACGACAGCGGGTTCGACCTTGCGATCAAGCAATCGGACCTGTCGGACTGCACGGGGCTGACGCCGGTCCACGTCAACCGGACGCTGCGCGAACTGCGCGAACGCGGATTGATGGATTTCAAGGGCAAGCGGGTGGTGATCCACGATCTTGCCGGGCTGAAGGCATTGGCGGAATTCGACGAGGACTATCTGTACCTGCGCCGCGAGGAACGCTGATCGCGGCGTCCGTTCGTAGCGGACGGACGTCGACGAATCTGACCCTTGGCTGAACGCGCCGAACGTCCCGCCTTTATCTTTCGTCGCGACCGCCGATACTGGCCGAACCGTGACAATCCCGCTACACCCTGCGGTCATGGCATTTACCGTACGCTTGGCGACGGGTCTGTTTTCGACCCTCGCCCTGATCGCCGCGCCGCTCGTCGCGCAGACCGCTCCGCAGACCCCGCCTGCCGCTCCGGCGCGCGCGCCGCTGCCGCCGCTCGAACCGGTGGCGCAGGGACCCGACACGCCGTGGCTGTTCAAGGGCAGCGACATTCCGCCCGACCGGTCGTGGACCTATGGCGTGCTGCCCAACGGCCTGAAATACGCCGTGCGCCGCAACGGAGTACCGCCCGAACAGATTTCGATCCGCGTCGCGATCGGCACCGGATCGCTGATGGAAACCGACAGCGAGCGCGGCTTCGCGCACCTGATCGAACATCTCACCTTCCGCGGATCGGTCCATGTCCCCGACGGCGAATCGAAACGCGTGTGGCAGCGGCTGGGCGTCACCTTCGGGTCGGACAGCAACGCATCGACCAGCTTTACCCAGACGGTCTACAAGCTCGACCTGCCATCGGCCACGCCCGCCGGGCTGGACGAAAGCATGAAGATCCTGTCGGGGATGATGACCGAACCGACCCTCACGCAGCCAGCGCTGGACGCGGAGCGTCCGGTCGTCCTGTCCGAACAGCGCGAACAGCCGGGGCCGCAGGTGCGGCTGGGTGATGCCACCCGCGCGTTGTTCTTTGCCGGTCAGCCGCTGGCCGACCGCTCGCCGATCGGAAATGTCGATACGTTGCAGGCGGCGACCGCGACGGGGGTGAAGGCGTTCCACGACCGCTGGTATCGGCCCGACCGCGCGATCATCGTCATCGCGGGCGATGCCGATCCGGCGATCCTGCAGGCCGCGATCGTCAAGCATTTCTCCGCTTGGCAGGGTGCGGGACCGAACCCGTCCGAGCCGAAGTTCGGATCGCCCAAGGCGGGTGAGCCGACCGCCGCCGCGACCAGTGAGCCGGCGGTGCCGACGCTGGTCCAGATGGCGGTGCTGCGCCCATGGACCGTCGGCGACGACACGATCCTGTTCAATCAGGAACGGATGATCGACCAGATCGCGCTGCGGATTCTCAACCGCCGGCTGGAAAGCCGGGCGCGGTCGGGCGGGAGCTTCATTTCCGCCGGCGCCAATCTGGACGACGTGTCGCGATCGGCGAACATCACGCAGGTGTCGATCCTGCCGGTCGGTGACGACTGGGCGGCGGCGCTGCGCGACGTGCGCGGCAGCATCGCCGACCTGATCCGGGTCGCCCCCAGCCAGGCGGAAATCGACCGCGAGGTCGAGGAAATCCGCGCGGGCATGGAGAACGAGGTTCGCACCGCCCCGGTCGCGCCCGGCGCGCTGCTTGCCGACAATCTGGTGTCCGCGACCGACATCCGCGAAACGGTGGCCGGGTCCGAAACCTCGCTGCGCATCTTCGAAGGCGCGGTGACCAAGCGGTTCTTCACCCCGGCCCGGGTACAGGCCGCCGCCAAGAAGGTGTTCGACGGCACTGCGACCCGCGCGCTCGTCAACACCCGCACCCCTGACCCGACGGTGCAGGCAAAGCTGACCACTGCGCTCGCCACGACGGTCGCGGGCAGCACCGCGACACGGCGGGGGCAGGCGGCGATCAGCTTCGATCGGCTGCCCGCGCCGGGGAAGCCGGGCACGGTCGTCACCCGTGCCACCGCGCTGGCGCAGCCGCCGGTCGAGCGCGTCGACTTTTCGAATGGCGCGTCGCTGTTGCTGTTCCCGAACGATTCGGAGACGAACAAGGTCTATGTCCGCGTCCGCTTCGGCGGCGGGCTGAACGCGTTGCCCGCCGATCGCCGCACGCCGGCCTTCGCCGCCGACCTCGCGCTGGTCGCGTCGGGCATCGCCACGCCCAAGGGCGTGCTCGGGCAGGAGGAACTGGATCGCATGATCGGTGGGCGGCAGATCGGCCTGTCGTTCGGGATCGACGACGATGCGTTCATCCTGTCGGGCGTCACCACCGCTGCGGATCTGAAGGACCAGTTGCGGCTGATCGCGGCCAAGCTGCAATCGCCGGCATGGGATTCGCGCCCGGTCACGCGTGCGCGTGCGGTGATGCTGGCCAGCTATGACGGGGCCAATTCGTCGCCCGACGGCGTAATGGCGCGCGATCTGGACGGGCTGCTCCACGCGGGCGATCCGCGCTGGGTCACGCCCGACCGCGCCGCGATCGAGGCGCTGGACGCGAAGTCGTTCAAGGCGTTGTGGGCGCCGCTGCTCGCCACCGGCCCGATCGAGGTGCAGGTGTTCGGCGACGTGCCGCAACCGGCCGCCGTCGATGCCGTAGCCGCGACGCTCGGTGCTCTGCCCCCGCGCAAGGCCGCTGCCGGTCCGCCGCCACCGGTCCGCTTCCCCGCGCACGTCGCGCAGCCGGTCGTCCGCACGCATAGCGGCCAGCCGAACCAGGCCGCTGCCGCGATCGCATGGCCGACCGGTGCCGGTAGCGCCGGGCTGGCCGAAAGCCGCAAGCTGGAGGTGCTGTCGGCGGTGTTCCGGGACCGGTTGCTCGACCGGCTGCGCAGTCAGGCGGGGGTCAGCTATTCCCCCAATGTCGACAATGGCTGGCCGGTCGGGTTGCCCGGCGGCGGTCGCATCCTCGCCATCGGCATGGTCCCGCCCGATCGGACCCCGCTGTTCTTCGAACTGGTGCGCGGGATTGCCGCCGATCTGGTCAAGACCCCGATCCCGGCCGACGAACTCGACCGTGCCAAGCTGCCGGTCGCGCAGATGGTGGTACGCATGTCGAGCGGCAACATGTTCTGGATGAACCAGACGGCGGGCGGCACGCGCGATCCGGTCCGGCTGGCGGCGATCCCGTCGATCATCAACGACATCCGCAACACGACCCCCGCAGAGATGCAGGCGCTGGCGGCGAAGTACCTGACCCCCGACAAGGACTGGTCGATGGTCGTGCTGCCGGAGAAGAAGTAGGATCGTCCCCTGACCCGGGGACGGCCCGGGGGACAGTGGATGGGCACGGCGCATCCACTGGCGGGGCAGGGTGCGATCCGATCGGCCCGTTCGATCCGAACGGCTGGTTGGGCCGGACCTACAGCAGGATGATGGAAGATCCGGCCGCGCATCCTGCGTGCCATCGATCGTGTCGAAACGGCGTATCGAACGACGGCCAAGGATGCTTTGCTCATCACCGGGTCAACCTCGACAAGCGTGGTTCAGGGTCGTCCGGGGGACGATCCGACCCGATCATGTTTCGACGTCGCGCCGTCGCGACCCGGCACGAACGGGCGTGCCTGAACGCATCATGCTACAGGTTTGGCTGGATCGCGCCGCTGCCTCTCCGATGCGTCGCATTGTACCGGCGGACCGATGCCACGGAACAACGGCAAGTCGATCTCCTGCCGAACGTTGCTCCGTGGAACCCTGCACGCAGGCGGGGCAGGGTTCGCTACGTCGGGATCGAAGCATCGCGCGCCTACCCTCGATCGCCGGAGGTCCCGTCGGCTGTCATCCCGCCCGGATCAAGCTCACGCCGCCGCGCGTACCCGCATCGGTGCGCCGGCCAGCACCGCCAGCCCCCAGATCGCCAGCCCGCCCAGCGCCAGCCCGGCCCCGACGATCCCGGTCGAGGTCCAGCCATAGCCGCCCGCGATCGCCAGTCCGCCGGCCCACGGCCCGATGGCGTTGGCGGTATTGAACGCCGAATGGTTGAGCGATGCGGCAAGGCTCTGTCCGTCGCGCGCGACGTCCATCAACCGCGTCTGCAACACGGTGCCCAGCGCGCCGCCGATGCCGATCACGAACACGATCGCCAGCATCGACCATAATTGCCCTGCCGCCAGCGGATATAGCGCCAGCGCCCCCGCGCTCCACAATAGCAGCGCGCCTGCCGTCGGCATCAGCGCGCGGTCGGCGAAGCGCGGCACGACGATGTTGCCGATCGTCATGCCGATGCCGAACACCGCCAGCACTACCGGGACCATCGCCGGCCCGGTGCCGGTAACCTCGATCAGGGTGGAGGCGAGATAGGTATAGACCGCGAACATTCCCCCGAACCCGATCGCGCCGATCCCCAGCGTCAGCCACAATTGGGGGACCCGCAGCACACGCAGTTCGGCCAGCGGACTGGCGGTACGATCGGGGACGTCGCGCGGCGCGACCCATGCGATCATCGCCATCGTCGCGGCGGCCAGCACCGCGACCACGCCAAAGCCCCAGCGCCAGCCCAACGCCTGTCCCAGCCAGTTGGCGAACGGCACGCCGACGATCGTCGCGGTCGTGAGGCCCAGCATGACGCGGCCGATCGCCTGCGTCCGCTGTTCGGCCGGGACCAGCGACGCCGCGACCAGTGCGGCGATCCCGAAATAGGCGCCGTGCGGCAACCCGCTGAAGAACCGGGCGACCAGCATCGCGTCATAGCTGGACGCCAGCGCGCTGGCGGCGTTGGCGATGCCGAAACAGGCCATCAGCGCGATCAGCACGGTCCGCCGCGCCATCCGTGCCGACACCACTGCCAGCAACGGCGCGCCGACCACCACACCCAGCGCATAGGCGCTGATGACATGCCCCGCCGTCGGTTCGTCGATGCCAAGGCCGGGCGCAAAGAACGGGACGAGGCTCATCGTCGCGAACTCGGTCGTACCGATCGCGAACCCGCCCAGCGCGAGTGCGAGGTGGACGAGGGCAGGGCTGCGGGCTTGGGACATCGGACGCTCCTTGCTGCAACGCAGCATTTCGAGCGGGCCATATGGGGGCGGGCAGGGTGGGTTCAACCATGAAAAAGGATGCCCGGCACTGCGGTGAAGGACGTTCGCGCATGGCGATCGGCCGATCCGCTTTCCTACAACGCCGCCGTCATGCGATACCGACAGCCCGCTCTTTCACCCTGTCGATATGCGCACGTTGCCGTCCGGTCCGCCCACGCCGCCCGCGTTTCGCGCAAAAGCGGTGCGAGTGTGACTTTTGTGACCTTTGGCCGCGTGGTCCTATAAAAACCGCGCCATCCGCTTGGTCAGCAGGGCCATCAATGCCGGGTCCATGAAGGCATAATCGTCAGCAATATCAAGGCACACGACCCGTTTGCCGTTCAGATGCCGACGGAAGCGCCGTTGAATGCGCGTGCGATGTACGCGCTCCATGACGAAGATCGTGTCGGCCCATTCGACCAGTTCCCCGGTCAATGGACTGTCGGCGTCGTCCGCGGTTCCCGCCGATGCGGTCTCGACATCGGGAAGGTTGCCGAACATCGCTTCCGCAGTGGGGCTGCGCAGCCGGTTGCGGCTGCACACGAACAACCATTGCTTCACCCGTGGTACAGTGCGTCCAGCCGCTCGCCATACACGTCGCGCAGGACGTGCCGCCGGATCTTCAGGCTGGGGGTAAGCTGCTGATTCTCGATCGTGAACGGCGCATCGGCGATGATGAACCGCCGGATACGCTCGGTCACCGACAGGTCGCGATTGACCCGTTCCACCGCCGCGCCCAGCGCGGTGCGATACGCCGAATCCTCGCGCAGCCACGCAAAGTCGCACCGTGCGCCGCCCCGAGCGCAGAAACGCTG
Source organism: Sphingomonas sp. CFBP 13720 (assembly GCF_014842075.1). Taxonomy (GTDB): domain Bacteria; phylum Pseudomonadota; class Alphaproteobacteria; order Sphingomonadales; family Sphingomonadaceae; genus Sphingomonas. The sequence goes on along the minus strand of NZ_JACYVA010000001.1, from coordinate 489,192 downwards.
CGTCCATTCGGCATCGGGCACCAGCACCGCGACCATATAGGGCCGCCGGTCGCCCGCGATCATCGCCTGCGCGATCTCGTCCTGCAGCGTCAGCATCCCCTCGACCTTCTGCGGCGCGACATTGTCGCCCTTGTCGTTGACGATGATATCCTTCTTGCGATCGGTGATGCGGATGCGCCCGCGATCGTCGATCTCGCCGATATCGCCGGTGTGTAGCCACCCGTCCTTCAGCACCCGCGCCGTTTCCGCCTCGTTGCGCCAATATCCGTGCATAACCAGTTCGCCGCGCACCAGTATCTCGCCATCGGGTGCGATCCGCACCTCGGTCGCGGCCAGCGGCGGGCCGACCGTATCCATCTTCAGCCCCGCCGCCGGGCGGTTGCATGAAATGACCGGCGCGGCCTCGGTCTGGCCATAGCCTTGCAGGAACGTCAGCCCCAGCGACTGGAAGAAGATGCCCACCTCCGGGTTCAGCGGCGCACCGCCAGACACCATCGCCTTCATCCGGCCGCCGAAACGCTGCGCGATCTTGGGCTTGAGCAGCCGGTTCACCAGCAACTGCGCCGGCCGGTCGAGTAGTCCTACGCCATCCGCCGCGTCCTTCGCGCCGATCGCGACCGCGCGGTCGAGCAGCCATGCCGCGAACCGCCCCTGTTTCTCGATCCCCTTGGCGATCCGCGTCCGCAGCACTTCGAACAGACGCGGCACGACGACCATGATCGTCGGGCGCACTTCCTCGATATTGCTCGCCAGCTTGTCGAGGCCCTCGCTGTAATAGATTTGCGCGCCCAGGCCGATCGGGAAATGCTGTCCCCCCGTATGCTCATACGCGTGGGACAGCGGCAGGAACGACAGGAACACCTCGTCGCCCCAGCCGAAATCCTCCGAGATCACCGTGCAGCAACCGTTGACGTTGTGCAGGATCGCGCCGTGATGCTGCATCACCCCGCGCGGGGAGCCGCCCGTGCCCGACGTATAGATGATGCAGGCCAGATCGGTGCGTGCAAAGCCGGCGCGCGCTGCCACCTCACCCGGATCGGCGGGATGCCGCGCGATCAGATCGTGCCAGTCGTGAAACTCCAGCGCGCCCTGCTGCGCCGCGCGGATCGGTTCGATCGCGATGATCTTCTGCGACTGGCTGACGCGCAGGGCGGCCGGCAACAACGTGCGGGCCAGCTTTTCGGTCGACACGATGATCGCGCACGCGCCCGAATTCTCGATCACATGCTGATGATCGAGTTCGGTATTGGTGACATAGGTCGGCACGGTGACGCAGCCCGCCGCCATGATCGCCAGGTCGGAAATGCACCATTCGGGCCGATTCTCGCTGACCAGCATCACGCGGTCGCCGCGCTTCAGTCCGATCGCGGTCAGCGCGGTCGCCAGCGCCGCCACCTGTTGCGCCGCCTCCGCCCAGCTCGTCGATCGCCACGCCCCGTCCGCCTTGTCCCACAGGAACGGCGCATCGCCCCGCTCGCCCGCCCGCGCAAAGAACATCGCGACGAGATTGGGGAAATGTTCCAGCTGTCGTGCCATGCGTCATCCTTCTCCGCTGGACGGTGTAGGCAGCGGCAATGGTCGAGGCAATCGGATCATGCCGGGCGCTCAGGACGCAATGACACCGCCGGATTTTGGCGGCAGCAACGTCCATCGGACCGTGACGCCACGCCCGCGCCCCGCTAGACCCGGGCCATGAGGAAGCTCGCCCCCGCGCTGACCGCGCTCGTCGCCCTGACCGTCACGGCCTGTGCCCCGCGCACCCGGCCCGAAACGCCACCGCCCGTCGCTCCGGCTTCCGCCGCTACCGCGCAGAAGTTCGTCGTCACCGCCAATCCGCTGGCGAGCGAGGCCGGCATGGCGGTGCTGCGGCGCGGCGGCAGCGCGGTCGATGCGGCGATCGCGGTGCAGGCGATGCTGTCGCTGGTCGAACCGCAAAGTTCGGGCGTCGGTGGCGGTGCGTTCCTGACCTATTACAACGCCGCCACGCGCAAGGTCGAAATCTATGACGGGCGCGAGATCGCCCCGGCCGGTGCGACACCGACGATGTTCATGGGCGCGGACGGCAAGCCGCTGCCGTTCGGCGAAGCGGTGGTCGGCGGGCGCGCGACCGGCGTGCCCGGCGCGGTGCGGATGCTGGCGCAGGCGCATGACGATCACGGCGCGCTGGCGTGGAAGACACTGTTCGAGGATGCCGAACGCACCGCGCGCAAGGGCTTTACCGTTTCGCCCCGTCTGGGCCGGTTCCTGAACGGCAGCTTCCCGCAACTGGCGGTCGAGGATACGCGGCGGTACTTTACCGAGAAGGACGGGACGCTGGTCGATCCCGGTGACGTGCTGCGGAACAAGGATTATGCGGAATTCCTGCGCCGGCTGGCGAAGCGCGGCCCCGACGCGCTCTACACCGGCGAAACCGCGAAGCGCATCGTCGCGCGTACGAACACCGGCGCGCTGCCAGGCACGCTGACGCTGGCCGATCTGGCGGGCTATCGCGCAGTGAAGCGCGATCCGCTGTGCGGCAACTGGCACGTCTATGTCGTCTGCGTGCCGCCGCCACCGTCCAGCGGGGTCGGGCTGCTCGAACTGCTGGCGTTGCTGGGGCGGACTGATATCGAGAAGCGCGGTCCAGCCGATCCGCAGGCATGGTATCTGTTCGCGGAGGCCAGCCGGCTGATGTACGCGGATCGCGACCGTTATGTCGGCGATCCGGCGTTCGTGCGCGTGCCGGTCGCCGGGCTGCTCGCCCCGTCGTACATCGCCGATCGCGTGAAGCTGATCGCGCCGCTCGCCGGGCCTGCGCCGGTCGCGGGCGTACCGGCCGGCGCGGTGGTCGCGGGGGCGGATACCACGGTCGAACCGGTCGGCACGTCGCACTTCATCGTGGGCGACGCGCGCGGCAACGTGGTGTCGATGACCACCACGGTCGAATCGATCTTCGGCACCGGCCGGATGGTCGACGGCTTCTTCCTCAACAACCAGATGACCGATTTCGCCTTCTCGCCGGTCGACGCCGATGGTCGCCCCGCCGCCAACGCGGTCGCGGCGGGCAAGCGTCCGCGGTCCTCAATGACGCCGCTGGTCATGATCGACCGTCAGGGTCGCTTCGCCGGTGCGCTGGGATCGGCGGGCGGTAATTCGATCCTCGCCTATGTCGCCAAATCGATGGTCGCCTCGGTGGAATGGGGCCTGCCGATGCAGAACGCGCTGGCGCTGCCCAACCTCGTCGCGCGCGGTGACAGCTTTCAGGGCGAAATGACGAAGTTCACGCCCGGAATGTTGTCTGCACTGGCGGCGAAGGGTGTGGCGCTGAAGCCGGGGCAGGGGGAAGATTCGGGGTTGCACGGCGTGATCGTCCGCGATGGCCGGATCGACGGCGGCTACGATCCCCGACGTGAGGGCAAGGTGATCGTTGAGTAACGGTCGCTTCATCGGGCACCGTTTTGTCGGGGTCGGCAGAACTGGTTCACGCGAAGGCGCGAAGGCGCGAAGCAGGAAAACAGGGTTCGCGCAGAGGCTGGGAGGGTGCCTCGCTGCGCCAGCGGCCCTCTTGCCTGAGCGCGGCGTGAGGGCTTGCTGCGCAGGCTGACGCAAAACCTACTTCTACCTTCGCGTCTCCGCGCCTTCGCGTGAACCCACTTCTTCCCGAAACCTACAACCCGGCAACGATCCGCCCAGCCAGTCCCGGCCCCTCATACACAAGTGCGCTGTACAGCTGCACCAGACTGGCCCCGGCATCGATCCGCCGCCGCGCCTCGTCCGCCGATCCGATCCCGCCCGCCGATACCAGCGGGATGGCACCGCCCGAAATCTCCCCCGCCTCGATCAGCTTCGCCAGCGCCAGCGGGGCGAGCGGAGCGCCCGACAGTCCGCCCGTCTCCGAAGCATGCGCCGACCGCAACGTCGCCGGTCGGGAAATGGTCGTGTTCGACACGATCAGCGCGTCGATCCCGCCATCGATCGCCGCCCGCACCGCGGCTTCCATTCCCGCCCGCGACAAATCGGGCGCGACCTTCAGGAACAGCGGCACCCGCCTGCCGCCGACATGGCGCGCACCGTCGCTGGCGGCGATCAATTCGCCCAGTTCGGGCTGCGATTGCAGGTCGCGGAGGCCCGGCGTGTTCGGGCTGGAAATGTTGATCGTGACATAATCGGCCAGCGGCGCGGCCTTGCCTACGCCGGTCGCATAGTCGGCGATGCGGTCGACCGAATCCTTGTTCGCGCCGACGTTGATGCCGATCACGCCTGGCCGGGGCGTCAGTGCCGCGATCCGCGACAGCGCCGCATCGATCCCGCCATTGTTGAACCCCAACCGGTTCACCACCCCCCGATCGTCGGGCAGGCGGAATATCCGCGGTTTCGGATTGCCCGGCTGGGCCAACGGGGTCAGCGTACCGACCTCGACGAACCCGAATCCCAGACCGAGAAATCCACGTACGGCGCGGGCATCCTTGTCGACGCCCGCCGCCAGCCCGACGGGATTGGGAAAGCGCACGCCCGCCACCGTCACCGCATGCCGCGCATCGGTTTTGGGCGCGAGGGGCGTACCGGACCGGCCCCACGCCTCTAGCATCGCGATGGTCAGCGAATGCGCGCGTTCGGCGTCGAGCGCGAAGAGCAGGGGGTGATACCAGGCCATGCGCGGTGCTGTATCGGGCGTGTGTCGGCGAAGGAAGATGCTTGGTTCACGCGGAGGCACGAAGAGGATGGAGGTTCCGTTCATGCGGAGGCGCAGAGACAGTTGGCCGTCCCGGAGGCGGCATCGCGAGCATCGCCACTCCGCGCGAACCGGCGTTCCGCTTCGTGACTGCAGCGCATCGCGGGAACCGCATCGAAGTCGCAAACCGATCACACCGATCGAAACAAAGCCGGTTGACCACGCCCCCCTTCCGCACCACATGCCAATCCGACCGGATCGATCCGATTGGAGCATATGCGTCTTTCCAGCCTTGCCGACTATGCCGTCGTCCTGCTCGCCGCCACCGCGCGGCGGGGCGGGGACGCGCGTATCACGGCGACGGCGCTGGCAGAGGAAACCGGCCTGCCGCTGCCGACCGTGCAAAAGCTGGTCAGCCGCTTGTCCGCCGCCGGCCTGATCGAAACCGGACGCGGCACCGGGGGCGGCTTCCGTCTCGCCCGCGTCGCCGATGCGATCAGTCTGGCGGATATCATCGAGGCGATCGAAGGACCGATCGCGCTGACCACCTGCGTCGACACCACGCGCCACGACTGCGCGGTGGAAGCGGCCTGTGCGATTCGTCCGCATGCCAGCACCGTCAACGGCGTCGTCCGCGGCGCGCTGGCGGGTGTCAGTCTGGCGACTTTAGCGAACACCGGGGCGCGTCCCCAAGAGGTACTGTGATGGCCACGAAGAATGCCGAAGCGTATGCCGCCGCGAACAAGAAGTACGAATGGGGCTTTTCGTCCGATATCGAACAGGACTTCGCGCCGAAGGGGCTGAGCGAGGACACGGTCCGCTATATCAGCGCCAAGAAGAACGAGCCGCAATGGATGCTCGACTGGCGGCTGAAGGCGTTCCGCCTGTGGCAGACGATGGAAGCGCCCGATTGGTCGAAGCTGAACATCGATCCGATCGATTATCAGGACGCCTATTATTACGCCGAGCCGAAGGCGAAGCCGAAGCTGGGTTCGCTGGACGAGGTCGATCCCGAGATCCTGCGGGTCTATGCCAAGCTGGGCATCCCGATCGAAGAGCAGAAGGTTCTGGCGGGCGTCGAGGGCGCGGTGCCGCCGCGTCGGGTCGCGGTGGACGCGGTGTTCGACAGCGTGTCGGTCGCGACCACGTTCCGCAAGGAGCTGGAGGCGGCGGGCGTCATCTTCCGGTCGATCAGCGAGGCGATCCGCGAATATCCCGATCTCGTCCGCAAATGGCTGGGCAAGGTCGTGCCGCAGCGTGACAATTTCTTCGCGACGCTCAACAGTGCGGTCTTCAGCGACGGCACGTTCGTGTACATTCCCGAAGGCGTGCGCTGCCCGATGGAGCTGTCGACCTATTTCCGTATCAACGCGGAAAATACCGGCCAGTTCGAACGGACGCTGATCGTCGCCGACAAGGGGTCGTACGTCTCGTATCTCGAAGGCTGCACCGCCCCGATGCGCGACGAGAACCAGTTGCATGCCGCCGTCGTCGAACTCGTCGCGCTCGACGATGCGGAGATCAAGTACAGCACCGTCCAGAACTGGTATCCCGGCGACGAGAACGGCAAGGGCGGAATCTACAATTTCGTGACCAAGCGTGCGCTGTGTCAGGGAAAGAACAGCAAGGTATCGTGGACGCAGGTCGAGACTGGAAGCGCGATCACGTGGAAATACCCGTCCTGCGTCCTGGCCGGCGAAAACAGCGTCGGCGAATTCTACTCGGTCGCGGTCACCAACAACCGGCAACAGGCCGATACCGGCACCAAGATGATCCATCTGGGCAAGGGGTCGCGGTCGACCATCGTGTCGAAGGGGATTTCGGCGGGCCGCAGCGACAATACCTATCGTGGCCTCGTGCGCGTCGGTCCAATGGCGGAGGGCGTGCGCAACTTCACCCAGTGCGACAGCCTGTTGCTGGGCGACCAGTGCGGCGCGCATACCGTGCCGTACATCGAGGTCCGCAATCCGTCGGCGCAGATCGAGCATGAGGCGACCACGTCGAAGATCAGCGAGGACCAGATGTTCTACGCGATGCAGCGCGGTCTCGACAGCGAGGCGGCGGTCGCGCTGATCGTCAACGGCTTCGCGCGTGAGGTGCTGCAACAACTGCCGATGGAATTCGCCGTCGAGGCGCAGAAGCTGCTCGGCATCAGCCTCGAAGGGTCGGTGGGGTGATCATTCCGTTGTTGCTGGCGGTGCAGGCCCCGGCGACGGCGGTCTATGCCGATTGCCTGTCGGGGCACATCAACGCCGACGCACGCATGGTGAAGCCGCCCGCCGATGAAGCGGGTCGCCTCGCGATCTTCGACGATGCGGCAAAGACGTGCGCCACCGCTCGGGCGAAGGTGCCGAAGACGCAGACGGCGTTGCTCGACCGGATCGATGCCTCGCTGAAACAGGTGCTCGCCAATCCGCAGGCGGCGGAGGCCGAATTCGGCACCGACCCGCTGGAACGTGAAACGCCTTGAGATATTCGCGGCCGACGCCGCACGAACAGGACCGACGATGCTGAAAATCGAAAACCTTCACGCCGAAATCGACGGCAAGGAAATTCTCAAGGGGCTGTCCCTGACCGTGAACGCCGGTGAGGTCCATGCCATCATGGGCCCGAACGGCGCGGGCAAATCCACGCTAGGCTATGTGCTGGGCGGTCGTCCCGGCTATGAGGTCACGCAAGGCTCGGTGACCTTCGCGGGCGAGGACCTGCTGGAACAGGACCCCGACGCGCGCGCCGCCGCCGGCCTGTTCCTCGGCTTTCAGTATCCGGTCGAGATTCCCGGCGTATCGAACGTCCAGTTCCTGCGCGAGGCGCTCAACAGCCAGCGTCGCGCACGTGGCGAGACGCCGTTGTCGGGTGGCGAGTTCCTGAAACTCGCTCGGGCACAGGCCGATGGTCTCGGGATGGACCTCGACATGCTCAAGCGGCCGGTCAATGTCGGCTTTTCGGGCGGCGAAAAGAAGCGCAACGAGATGGTGCAGATGGGCATCCTCGACCCCGCGCTTGCGATCCTTGACGAAACCGACAGCGGTCTCGACATCGATGCACTTCGGATCGTCGGCGACGGTATCAACCGCATCATGCGCCAGCCGACCAAGGCGGTGATCCTCATCACACATTACCAGCGGCTGCTCGACTATGTCCGGCCCGACAATGTCCACGTGCTGGCCGATGGCCGTATCGTGCGGTCGGGCGGCCCGGAACTGGCGCACGAACTGGAACGCGAAGGATATGGAGCGATCGCGGCATGATCGCCATTGCCCTGCTGGCCGCGGCGCAAGCCGGTGGTCTGCCTGCTCCCGTTACGGAGGAAGAGATCATCGTAACTGCGCGCAAGATGCAATGGATCGAGGTCGATATGAAGGCTCCGAGACGCAACGGCGTGCTGACGATTGCACGATGCCGGGTAACGAAGCCAAGCGGTCATGCGGAATTGGATGCGATCCCGTGCGGCGTCGCGCATGAGTGCATCGCCGATGCCCCGGCGAGCCGGAAGCTGCTGGCGCGTTGCGTGGAAGAGCGTTCGCAAGGGCGGCTGGATGCCGTAGCCGCGGCTTGGCGGCAGGCGGCGGGAATCGTTCGATGACCGGACCCGTTCTTCCGTCGCCGCGTGACGAGGCCTGGCGCTGGGCCGATCTCGCCACGCTCTCCGCTGCTGCCGCCACCGTTCGGGGTCCGGCGCAGGTCGCCGACGCGCACTGGCTCGACATTCCGGGCGCGCGGATCGTGTTCATCGACGGCGTCTATCAGCCGCAGGCGAGCGATCCGCAGCATGTCGTGCTGTCGTCGCTGACGCTCGACACCGCGCATGCCTTGGGCGTGCAGGCGTCGGGCGCGACGGGCTGGTCGATCGACCTGTCCGCCAGCGAGATCGCGTCGCCGGTGCAGATCGTCCACATCGCCACCGGTGCGGAAAATCACCTCCCGGCGCAGATCGCGCTGGACGAGGATGCCGTCGCACAGGTCGTCGAAACCCATATCGGGACCGGCTGGACCAATCGCCTGACCCAGATCGATCTGGAGCGCGGTGCGCGGCTGATGCGCGCCGTGCGGCTGATGCAGGACGGCGGTTTCGTGTCGATCCGCGACGAAGCGGTGGTCGGTGAGGCAGCGAGTCTCGTCACGCAGTATCTCGGCGCGGGCGCGATGGGCACCCGCATCGATGCCACGCTGACACTCGATGGCGATGGCGCGTTCGTCGATTATGGCGGCGCGTTGCTGACCCGTGCCGAACAGCGGCAGGAATGCGCGGTTACCGTCCGGCATCAGGCGCTGAACGGATCGAGCCGCCAGACGTGGCGCGCCGTGGCCGCCGGTCGGAGCCAGGCGAGCCTCGCCGCACGCGTAGAGGTCGCGCGCGGCGCACAGAAGACCGATGGCGAACAGTCGCTGCGCGGGCTGTTGCTCGATCGTACCGCGACGGTGAACCTGAAGCCCGAGCTTGAGATCTTCGCAGACGATGTGAAGTGCGCGCATGGTGCGACCGTCGGTGAACTAGATCGCCGAGCGCTGTTCTATCTGCGCAGCCGCGGTTTGCCGGAAGCACGGGCGCGGGCGCTGCTGACCCGTGCGTTCGTAGCGGACGCACTCGACCGCATCGGCGACAACACTGTCCGTGATGCTTTTTCGGCCGATGCCGAGCGCTGGCTCGACGTCGCGCTGTGATCCGTCCGCCCGCCTTTGTCGCGCGATGCGTGCCGGGGGCGGGCGATCGCCCGGCTGCGATCGTCGGCGGATGCCGTACCCGTTTCGACGATCGCAGCACCGATCGCGTTGAGTTTACCTGTAGGAGCGCGGCCGCATGACCCTTCTCGCCGACACCCGCCCGCTCGATTACGTTGCCGATTTTCCCGCGATCCCCTCGGGCTGGGCGTATCTGGATACGGCTGCGACCGCGCAGAAGCCGCAGGTGGTGATCGACGCGATCACGCGCGGCTACGACACCAGCTATGCGACGGTCCATCGCGGCGTGTACCAGCGATCCGCCGACATGACGCTCGCCTATGAAGCGGCACGCCGCCGGGTTGCGGGCTTCATCGGTGCCGCCGCGCCGGAGGAATGTGTTTTCGTGCGTGGCGCGACGGAGGGGATCAACCTAGTCGCACAGGGTTGGGCGGCACGGCATCTGAAGGCGGGGGACCGTATCCTGCTGTCGATGCTCGAACATCATTCCAATATCGTGCCGTGGCAACTGGTCGCCGAACGGGTCGGAGCGGCGATCGACGTGGTGCCGCTGACTGCCGATGGCCGGATCGATCTGGATGCCATGGCGGCGATGATCCGTCCCGAACACCGGCTGGTCGCACTGGCACAGGTGTCGAACGTGCTCGGATCGGTCCTCGACGGGCGCCGCGCCGCAGATATCGCGCATTCGGTCGGGGCAAAGCTGCTGCTCGACGGATGTCAGGCGGTGCCGCGGATCGCAGTCGACGTCGCGGCACTCGACTGTGATTTCTACGTCTTTTCCGCGCACAAGCTGTACGGCCCGACCGGCATCGGCGTGCTGTGGGGCCGCGCCGAGCTGCTCGACGCGATGGACCCGGTGCAGGGTGGCGGCGCGATGATCGATCGCGTCACCTTCGCCCGCACCACCTATGCCCCACCGCCTGCACGGTTCGAGGCGGGGACACCGCATATCGTCGGCGCGCTGGGCCTGCATGCCGCGATCGACTATGTCGAGACGATCGGGCTGGGGGCGATCCATGCCCACGAAACCGCGTTGGTACGCATGACGCGCGAGGCGCTTGGCCGGATCAATTCGGTCCGTCTGCTGGGACCGGACGACAGCGCCGGAATCGTCAGTTTCGAGGTGGAGGGGGTGCATCCGCACGATGTCGGCACCATCTTGGACGAGGAACGCGTGGCGATCCGTGCCGGCCATCACTGCGCGCAACCGTTGATGGACGTGCTGGGTGTCCCCGCGACCGCCCGGGCCAGCTTTGGCGTGTATAACGGAGCGGGCGACGTCGATGCGCTGGTACGCGGACTGGAACGAGTGAGCAGGATTTTCGGATGAACGACGAACGCAGTTTCAGCGTCGAGGAAGTCGACGCGGTCGCCCCGCCACCCAAGGCACGGGTCGAGGACGTGACGCCCGAACCGCGTCGTCGCGACTATCTCGACGGTTTTCTTGCGCAGAAGCCCGAACCGGTCGGGTCGGGCGAACCCGGCGGCGATATCTACGAAGCGGTCGTCGCGTCGCTCAAGGAAATCTATGACCCGGAAATCCCGGTCAATATCTATGACCTCGGGCTGATCTACGGCGTCGAGGTGGCGGACAACGGCCATGTCGTCGTGTCGATGACGCTGACGACGCCCAATTGCCCGGTGGCGGAATCGATGCCGGCCGAAGTCGAACTGCGCGTCGGCGCGGTCGCCGGCGTGTCGACCGCCGACGTCAATCTCGTCTGGGACCCGCCGTGGGATCCGCAGAAAATGTCGGACGAAGCCAAGCTCGAACTGGGGATGCTGTAATGGCCACGCGCGTTCGCCCGGCGGCGATCAACCTGACATCCGGCGCACATCGTCGCATCGCCGACCTGATGGCACGCGCGCCGGCGGATGCCATCGGCGTCAAGCTGTCGACGCCGCGTCGCGGCTGTTCCGGCCTGGCGTATTCGGTCGACTATGTGACGGTCGCCGATCCGATGGACGAACGGATCGAGACCCCCGGCGGCACCTTCTTCGTCGATGGCGGATCGATCCTGTATCTAATCGGTTCGACGATGGACTGGGTGGAGGACGACTTCACTGCGGGGTTCGTCTTCGCCAACCCCAATGCCAAGGGCGCATGCGGGTGCGGGGAAAGCTTCACGGTCTGACCATCGGCCGTTCGGAGTATTTGTTGAAGAAAATCATGGGCTTGCTGGCGGTTCTTCCGACGTCGGCGATGGCGCAGAGCGTCGACGAACCGGAGATCGTCGTCACCGGACGCGGGCTGGATGATGCTCCAGGCGACCGCGTGTACGATATCGTCACCCTCGACCGCGCACGTATCCTCGACGCCGCGAGCGGGCGGCTGGAGGACGTTCTGCGTGACGTCGCGGGCCTGCAGCAGTTCCGCCGATCGGACTCGCGCACCGCCAACCCGACCAGTCAGGGGATCACCCTGCGCGGTCTTGGCGGAAACGCGTCCAGTCGCGCATTGCTGTTGCTCGACGGCGTTCCGCAGGCGGACCCGTTCGGCGGCTGGGTTGCGTTTCCGGCCTATGCAACCGATCGTCTGGGTCGCATCCGCGTGACCCGTGGCGGGGGTAGCGGTATCGCCGGCCCCGGCGCGCTGGCGGGCACGATCGAACTGGAAAGCATGACGCCCGGGGAACTCGCGCCTCTGTCGGGCAGCGTGGCGGCAGGCAGCCGCGGATCGATCGATGGCCGGGCCGCGGCGTCGCTGGTCCGCGACGGCGGCTTCGCGACCGTTTCGGGTGCCTATGTGCGTGGTGACGGGTTCGTGCCGGTGGTGGCGGGGGATCGCGGTGCGGCGGACCGGCCCGCGCCGTTCGAACAGGCGAGCGGCGCGGTACGCGCGGTGCTGTCGCTCGACAATGCGACCGAATTACAGGCGAATGTTTCCGCCTTCACCGACCGTCGCGACCGCGGACTGGATTTTACCGAGAACAGTAGCGAAGGGGCCGATGCCAGCCTGCGTCTGGTCGGGCGCGGCGCCGTCGGCTGGTCGCTGCTCGGCTATCTCCAGACGCGCGCGTTCGCCAGCCGTTTCGCAAGCGTAGGAGCCGGACGGGCGAGCACGACGATGACCCTCGATCAATATAATGTTCCCGCCACCGGATGGGGCGGGCGCGCGGAGATCGCGCCGACGTTCGGTGCGGTGGCCGTGCGGGCCGGCGGCGATCTGCGCGTGGTCGAAGGGCAGACGCAGGAACTTTACAGCTATGTCGCGGGAAACCCGACCCGTCGCCGGGCGGCGGGCGGACGGAACGTTACCGCCGGGGCGTTCGTCGACCTGAGCGCCGGACGGGAGTCGCTGACCTTCAGCCTCGGTGGGCGGATCGATCGATGGAGCGTGGCCAATGGCCGGTTGCTCGAAACGCCGCTGGTGGGCGGGGTGCTGACCGACAGCAGCTTTGCCGACCGGTCGGGGTGGCAGCCGACCGGCCGGGCAGGGGTAGCGTGGACCAAAGGCGCGATTACGCTGCGATCGGCAGGCTATCGCGGCTGGCGGCTGCCGACATTGAACGAACTATATCGACCGTTTCGTGTGGGAGCTGACGCCACCGCCGCAAACGCCGCACTTCGTCCCGAGACGATGTGGGGTGGTGAAGTCGGACTGGGGCTACGCCCGGCGCGTCAGGTTCGGATGGCCGCGACGGCGTTCGTCAACGACCTGCACGACGGTATCGCCAACGTCACGGTCGCCAACGGGCCGGGGACGTTCCCCGGCGTCGGCTTTGTATCGGCTGCCGGCGTGTTCCGGCGGCGGGCCAATCTGGACCGTATTCGGGTGCGCGGCGTCGAACTGGACGCGCAGGCGCAGTCGGGTCCGGTCGAAGCGCGCTTATCCTATGCCTATACCGACGCGGTCGTCCGCGATCCGACGCTGGACGGGTTGCGCCCTGCGCAGACGCCAGCACACAGCGCCGCCGCGACGATCGGTTGGCGGCGTGAACGGGCAGGGGTGTCGGCGACCGCACGCTATATCGGGCGGCAGTTCGAGGATGACGGCAATACGCGTTCGCTGGACGATGCGTTGACGTTCGACGGGGTGATAACGCTGCCAGTGACGCCCGGGCTGCGGATCGAGGCACGCGCCGAAAATCTCACCGATGTCCGGGTCGAAGCCGCTATCGGCGCGGACGGTGTCGTCGAGCGCGCGGTTCCACGCACGATCTGGATCGCGGCGCGGTTCGGGGGTTGATGCAACGAAGGCCCGGTCCGGTGGTTGATCGGTGGAGGAGAACGATCATGGCCGACGGTAATCTTTCGACCGAACATCAGAACAAGGGCGACGCCAAACAGCCGAGCGATACGCTGGATCGCCCGGCCGATAAGGTACATCCAGCACGCGATTTCGATCCGACGAACGATGTCGGGAAAGCCGAGCCGTCAGACGACTGACGGTTCAGCCACTGTTGCCGGCGGTTTGTGATGCCATGCTGCCGCGCGGTTCCACCATCGAAGGCGCAGGCCCGGTCGCAGGCCGGAGTGCGTCACGTTCCGACGCCGGAACTGCGGCGGTAGGATCGGGTCGGAATGCGTCCGGCGCCCGATCGTTCGAGCCGGGATGCGGCCGATCGAGCGCCAGATCCGGCGCTGGATGTCCCGTGTCACTGGTGGCAGTACGGTTGCGACGGGCGAGTAAAATCCCCGCCAGACCAATTACGACACCGGTCGCGGCGATAGCCACCGTGCGGATGGTCGAAACTCCGACATCACGGCGCACCGGCGGCTTCTGTTTGAATTTCTTGTGTTTTGCCATGGACTTCCCTTTCGTTGTTCATACCAACGACCGGGATCGTTCGTGGTTCAATCGGCGAGCGTCACGTCCACACGGCGTGCAGTGGCGGCTTCGCGGATCAGGCGCTGCTCGGTCGTGCGCTCTGCACGATCGGCCATGGCGGTCCATGCCTGTTCGGCACGACGGCAACGATCGCGGACATTGTCCAGCGTCGCGGCGTCGGCATTGGCGCGCTCTACGGCGGCGCGGCTGCGATAGGCTTCGGGATTATCGGCCATGCAGTGCCCCTTTCAAAAAGACTGGCGCGGGTGGCGGACGATCCGCCACCCGCGCCGGATCATCAGTCGGCAGCGGTCAGATTGACTGCGCTGGTCTTGCCGCGACGGTCCTGCTCCAGCTCATAGCCGACGCGCTGATTCTGGTTCAGCGTAACCATGCCGGCACGTTCGACTGCCGAAATGTGGACGAATGCGTCGCCGCCACCGTTATCGGGAGCGATGAAGCCGTAGCCCTTATCGACGTTGAAGAACTTGACGGTGCCGAGAATGGCCATGGTATTTCCTTCTTTGGTATCCGGACCACGGAAACGCCCGAGGCCCGTCGCGTTGGGCTGCAGGGAAAGAAGGAACGTGCCGCAAAGCAGGGAACCGTCGATTTGCGACTTTAGCAGAACCTCATATGGACCGGTCGCGCGATTTTTGCAAGTGCCGCGCGCCGACCTGAACGGTTACAGAGGTCAGCGGCGGAGTTGGTGCACTCCGCCGCCGTCTTCGGTCCGTTACCGGCAGCGGACGTTGCGATTGCCGCTGCTGCGATCGACCGCCTGACCTGCCGCCGCACCGCCGACGCCGCCCAGCAACGCCCCGAGCAGTCCGGATCCGCCCGGACGAAGCGCGGTGCCGAGCACGCCGCCTGCGATTCCGCCGACGATCAGACCGGTCGTTCCGTCGTTGCGGCGGCAGTAATAGCGACCGTCATTGCCGACATAGACGCGGTCGTTGTTCGACAGCCGGCGTTCGCGATAGCGGCGATCGTCACGATAATATCGTGCGGCATCGTACCCGTTATAGGCTGGGTCGGGCCGGTCATAGTCATAGCGGCTATAGCCGGCATCGGCATAACCGGGCCGGCCGCCCATGCCCAAATCGGAACAACCCGAAACGAGCGTAGCTGCGGCGACGACGCCGAGGGTGAGTGCGCGCATGGCAATCCTCTCCTTTATCTGGATCAAGATCGAATGCCGATCGCGCGTATAGGTTCCATGGACGTAGGCGTATCCGGCGGCCCCGTACGAAGGGCCAGCCTGGGTGTTGGAAATTCCGTCGGGCCGGGACCGGACCATGGGTTCGATCGCCTGCCTCGTCCGATCGGCACGGCAAAAGCAGGTGCCCGTCGGCTGCTTCCGCCCGGACAACGGCGGCAACCGGCAACCGGCAACCAGCAGCCGATCCCGCCCGCCCGCGCCGCCGCCGATCGCTTATTCCGCCGCCACGCGCTGCGTCAGCAACGGTTTCAGATATCGGCCGGTAAAGCTTCCCTCTACCTCCGCGACCACTTCCGGCACGCCTTCCGCGACCACGCGACCGCCCTTGACGCCGCCTTCGGGTCCCATGTCCAAAATCCAGTCGGCGGTCTTGATGACGTCGAGATTATGTTCGATCACGACGACGGTGTTGCCCTGCTCGACCAGTTGGTGGAGTACTTCAAGCAGTTTGCGAACATCCTCGAAATGCAGACCGGTGGTCGGTTCGTCGAGGATATACAGCGTGTTACCGGTCGCTCTTCGCGCGAGTTCCTTGGCGAGCTTCACCCGCTGCGCTTCGCCGCCCGACAGGGTCGTCGCCTGCTGCCCGACCTTGACGTAGCCGAGCCCGACTTCCGCCAGCATCGCCATCTTGTCGCGGATCGGCGGCACCGCCTTGAAGAACTCGACCGCGTCCTCGACGGTCAGGTCCAGCACATCGGCGATGCTGTGGCCCTTGAACTTCACCTCCAGCGTTTCGCGATTGTAGCGTGCGCCGTGGCACACATCGCATTCGACATAGACGTCGGGAAGGAAGTGCATTTCGATCTTGAGCACGCCGTCGCCCTGGCACGCCTCACACCGGCCGCCCTTGACGTTGAAGCTGAACCGGCCGGGCTTGTAGCCGCGCGCCTGGCTTTCCGGCAGTCCGGCGAACCAGTCGCGGATCTGCGTGAACGCACCGGTATAGGTGGCGGGATTGGACCGGGGGGTGCGGCCGATCGGCGACTGGTCGATATCGATGACCTTGTCGAGATATTGCAGGCCGGTGATCTTGTCGTGCTTTCCCTGCGGAATTCGCGCGCCGTTGAGTGTGCGCGCGGCGGCGGCATAGAGCGTATCGATCGTAAAGCTGGACTTGCCCGATCCCGACACGCCGGTGATGCAGGTAAAGGTGCCGAGCGGAAGCGACGCGGTGACGCCGGTCAGGTTGTTGGCCGTGGCGTTGTGGACGGTCAGCTTCTTGCCATTGCCCTTGCGGCGTTTCGCCGGCAGCGGAACGCTGCGGGTGCCGTTCAGGTAATCGGCGGTGACCGACCCCTTGGCCTTCAATATCTGTTTGAGCGTGCCCTTCGCCACGACCTCGCCGCCATGGACGCCCGCGCCCGGCCCCATGTCGATCACATAGTCGGCGGTGCGGATCGCATCCTCATCATGTTCGACGACCAGTACGGTGTTGCCTAGATCGCGCAGCCGGCGCAGCGTCTTGAGCAGCATGTCGTTGTCGCGCTGGTGCAGGCCGATCGACGGTTCGTCCAGCACGTAGAGCACGCCCGACAGCCCGCTGCCGATCTGCGAGGCGAGGCGGATGCGCTGGCTTTCGCCACCCGACAGCGTGCCGCTGGTTCGGTCCAGATTGAGATAATCGAGACCGACATTGTTCAGGAAGCCCAGCCGTTCGACGATCTCCTTCAGGATCGACGCAGCGATCGCGCGCTGCTGGTCATTGAAATGCGCCGGCATGTCGGTGAAGAACGCCAGCGCGTCGACCACCGACAGATGCGTGGCATAGGCGATGTCCTTCATCGCGATCTTGACCGCCAGCGCTTCCGGCTTGAGCCGTGCGCCGTGGCAAGTCTCGCACGGGTGCGATGCCTGATATTTCGACAGTTCCTCGCGCATCCATGCGCTTTCGGTCGACAGCATGCGGCGGTTGAGGTTGCCCAGCACGCCTTCGAACGGCTTCTTCACGTCGTACGACTTCTTGCCGTCGATGAAGGTCAGCGTGACCGGCTTGCCGGCGGTGCCGTGCAGGACGACGCGCTGGATGTCGTCGGGCAGATCCTTCCACGCGGTGTCGAGGTCGAAGCTGTAGGCGCGGGCGAGGCTCCCCAGCACCTGCATGTAATAGGGCGAGGGCGGGTTGGATTTCGCCCACGGGACGACCGCACCCTTCTTGATCGACAGTTCGTGGTTGGGGACGATCAAGTCCTCGTCGAACTCCAGCCGCTCGCCAAGGCCGTCGCACGACGGACAGGCTCCCTGCGGCGCGTTGAAGCTGAACAGCCGCGGCTCGATTTCCGCGATGGTGAAACCGGAGACGGGGCAGGCAAAGCGTTCGGAAAAGACGATACGGTTTTCGGGGATGCCGGCGCCTTTCAGCTTGCCGGTCTGCGGCGCTGCTTCGGTCGCGCGTCCTTCGATCTCGCTGGGAATGGATGGCGTGGTGCCCGCCTGAACATCCGCGACGGTCGTGTCGATCAGGTCGACATAGGCGAGGCCGTCCGCCAGTTTAAGCGCCGTTTCGAAGCTTTCCGCCAGTCGCGTCGCAATGTCCGCGTTCACGACCAGACGATCGACCACGACCTCGATATCGTGCTTGAACTTCTTGTCGAGCGCGGGTGCGTCCTCGATCAGAACGACCTCGCCATTGACGCGGACGCGCTGGAAGCCGGCCTTTTCCCATTCGGCCAGTTCCTTGCGATACTCGCCCTTGCGACCGCGCACGACGGGTGCCAGCAACAGCAGTCGCGTACCTTCGGGCAGCGCCATGACGCGGTCGACCATCTGGCTGACGGTCTGCGCACTGATCGGAAGGCCGGTGGCGGGCGAATAGGGAATGCCGACACGCGCCCACAACAGGCGCATATAGTCGTAGATCTCGGTCACGGTCGCGACCGTCGAGCGCGGGTTGCGGGACGTCGTTTTCTGCTCGATCGAGATGGCGGGGCTGAGCCCTTCGATATGCTCGACATTCGGCTTCTGCATCAGTTCAAGGAACTGGCGCGCATAAGCGGACAATGATTCGACGTACCGCCGCTGCCCCTCGGCATAGATGGTGTCGAAGGCGAGGCTGGACTTGCCCGATCCCGACAACCCCGTGATGACCGTCAGCGTATCGCGCGGGATGTCGATATCCACGCCCTTGAGGTTGTGTTCCCGCGCGCCGCGGACGGAGATATGGGTCAGGCTCATGGGGTCCGTTCTATCTTCGTTCTTCGGGTAATGCCAGTCGGGCAGATGGGGTCGCGATCCGGCGGTTACGAGGGGCGGCGGGTCCGGCGCCAGTCGAGCGACCGACGGTTCAATACGGCCAGATCGGCCGTTCCAGCCTGCACCGCGTCGGCCAGCGCGACCGCACGAGCAAGCGTGGCGGGATCGGCATGGACATAGGCGGGACGTCCGGTGATGTGATCGTACCAGCACCCGCCGCATGCGTTGTCGAGCAGGATGCGCTGGAAGCAGTGATCCGCCGATACCGGCCAGTTGCGCGACTCTGCCAGCGCGGGCAGCGTGCGGCGGGTCAGGTCAAGCCAGCGCCTGCGTAGCGCGTCGTCCGCGTCCATCGCTCAGCCCGGTAGATCGACCGAGATCCGCCGCCAGCGGGCTTCGACGAAGCTGTATGCCCCGAAGGCGATCAGCCCCAAGCCAGTCAGGCCGAGCAGCAACTGTCCGCCCGACTGACGCTGCAACGTGCCCAACGCCTGCGCCATACCGCCCGCCTCGTCCGCATCGGACGCATATGCGGCCGCCGCGAAGAACAGCGCGATCAGGGTGAAGACGAGCGCGCGTGCGCCGTAACCGATGCGACCGATGGTGCAGACATGATCGGGCACCGGCGTACCGGGCGACAGATCGCGAACGAATTTGCCGGTCCATGCCTTGGTTGCCTGCTGCACCGCCGCCGCCAGCAGTGCGCATGCGACGAGACCGACCAATATCTGGCCCAACGGCTGGCCAAGCAGCCATGCGGTCCAGTCCTGCGCGCTATCCTCTCCACCGGCACGCCCGCCGGCAGCCTTGCCTGCGTGCAGCGCGAGACGTGCGGCGGTCCAGGCAAGGATGACGTGGGCGATGCCGCTGACGGCGTGGCCTGCCCGGCGGAACGCCCCCTTTGCGGTGCCTCCCCGTGCCTCCGGATCGGTCACCGCTTCTGTCAGTCGCCAAAGTGCATAGCCGGCAAGTCCGGCCGCCATGACGCCGAGCAGGATTTCGCCGAACGGTTCGTCCACAAGGCTGGCAATCGCACCCTGATTGTCACCGACCTTGCCGCCGCGAAACGCCGCGTCGATCGCGAACCATCCGACGATGACATAAACGACGCCCCGCGCAGCAAAGCCGAGGCGGGCGAGCGCGGTAGCGCCGGTGCGGGTGGTCATGAGGCAGGACTTTCAAAATCGTTTCGCCGCCTCAACAGTTTGAGCCGACTTGCGGTTCCGGTGATTGCGAAGGGTATGGTCGGGTGGCATCCTCCGTGCCGGAAAGCGGCATAGGGGGACAATGATGCGGACGATCATGCTGGCGGCGCTGGTGGCGTGGGCGTCGGGTGGGGACCCGCCGGCGCTCCAACCTGCCGCACCATGGAATCTCGACTATGGCGACAGCCGTTGTTCGCTGACCCGAACCTACGGCGATACCGCAGCGCCGGTCACGCTGGTGTTCGAACCCGGCTTCTTCGGCGGTACGGTAACGACGCTCGTCACCGGCACACGCAAGCAACTGGGCAGGCAAGGTTCGACGAACGTGACGCTGACGGTTCCGGGGCGCGAGGCGCCGATCAAGACGGCCGGCACGCGGTTCCACCTGCCGACCGGCGACAGCGCCGTCCTGCGATATGTTCTGGCAAGCAACGAACTCGAATCGCTGGTAGACGCGCCCGCGATCACGATTGATGCGCCGAACGGCCCATCGGTCGTCGTCGCGCTCTCGCTCGGCAAATCGGCGATAGCGAGTTTACGGCGCTGCGAAGCCGATCTCCTTCGGAAATTCGGCTATGACGCGACGAAGGTTGCCCGCGTTGCCAAGCCGCCGCGTGGCAACCCCGGCACGTTCATGACAGACCGCGATTATCCCGAAGCTGCAGGGAAGGCGAAGGTGCAAGGGCCAACCTTCGTCGGGATGACCATCGCGGCCAACGGCCGGTTGTCCGACTGTCGGATACTGCGATCGTCCGGCGTGCCGTCCCTCGATCAGGCCACGTGCCTCATCCTGTCCGAACGCGGTCGTTTTCAGCCCGGACTGGATGCGGACGGGCAGCCGGTCGAATCCTACCAGGCGCTGAACTTCGACTGGAGGCTGCCGCGTTGACTCAAGCGCCTTGCCGCTCGAACGGCAGCAACGCTTCGTACACGTCGACCGGCGGCTTGTCCTTCACCGCAATCCCCTGCCGCAACAGAAAGGCATGACGGACGATCTCCGCCTGCTGTTCGATGCCATATGCGTCGAACGGTTTGCCGGGAACGATCGTGTAGCGATAGGTGCAGAACGGGTGGCGCATCAGTGGCAACCAGAAGCGGCCGCGATGCTGCGTCTGGTGGATATGCGTCATTTCGTGGAGGAACAGCGCGGCGAGATCGCGTCCGGCCTGCGCGAAATCGTCGCGGTAGAGCGTGCCGCCCGGATGGAAATGGATGCAGCCGGTGGGCGCCATCGCGACCTGTTTCGGCTGGAAGAACGCCCATTTGCGGTTGGCGATACGCGCTTCGTCATACCGGATCGTATCCCCGAACATGGTGCGGGCGAGCGTGACTTCTGAACTGGTCAGCGGGCGGGTGGCCATGCGGACTTCTGGCCGGTTCGCCGGTCGGGGTAAAGGGCGGGAGCGGATCGTTCCGTTCACCGGCCCTCGGGTTTTGCCAAGTCGGCGCAACAGCAGCCGGCGCCGGGAAACGTCACGCATGCCGTTCCCCGGCGGGCCCGTCAGAACCGATAGCCGATGGAGAGTTGCAGGATCGGGTACACCTTGACCTTGTCGACGTCGTCCTGAAGCGAGCGGCGCTCTTCCTCAAGGCTCGCGCGGAAGGTCGCGTCGTTCGCGGCAGTGCCGGTGGCGCGGAATTCGTCGATGCGCATCGCCCCCTGGAACATCGCGCCCGCTTCGAAGCCGACCATGAAGCCGCGGCGATTCTGCCCGGCCCAGCCCAGCGTCAAGGTCGGTGCGACCTTGCGGGCGTCGGCGCGACCGCTGAGCGTTCCGACCTGTTGCTGCGTGTATACCTCACCACCGATCTCGAACGTGCCGGTCGGGGTCGCAAGGATCTCGATCTCGTTCCGGTTGATGCGCGCACCGCCGGACAAGCGGAAATTGCCGCCGAAGGGATAGATGTCGACCATCGCCCCGAACGAGCGAAGCTTGAGTTCGCCGTCATATTCCAGATCGTCGGAATCGAACGATCCGTTGATCCCGAAGAACGTCGCATTGCCGCGGATCGCGACGGTATCGTTGATACGCCACCCGAACTCAGGCCCGATGCCGAGCGATCCGGCAGTGACGCCGGCTGCGATCGTCGATTTCGGTTCGGCGTCGGCCACCGGCTGCGGTTGCGTCTGCGCCAGTGCCGGAGTCGCCATGATGGTGCCCGCTAGTGCGGCGAGGATGATCTTGCGCATTACTGAACCCCCTTGTTGATATCCCACGGTTTTTCCGTTTGAATACCTTGCATGTACGGCGACGGACTTATCCGCGCGCCGCGCGTGACTTGCCTTGGTCGTTACGCTGCGACATCCCCCGAATGGGGGAATTATCGATCGAATCGAAGGAATTCCGGGGGAAGGGGATGCGATGCGTGATCCACAAGCGATCATCGAACGGTTCCGACAGGCCGCGTTTGGCGCGTGCGACTGGAACGAAGCCTTGGCGACTGCCGCAACGGCAATGTCGGCAAAAATGGTGCATCTGGTGGCTTTGGGGGAGGATGGTGCGCCGGCATTCAACCATATCGTTGGTGCGACCGACGACATGATCGCGGAGTATCTGGCGATCGGGGGGCTGAATCCGGCGATCAACCCGCGAACGCATGTCGCGTTGACCCATGCGACGAACCGCTGTTTCGTCGACGACGACGTGATCGACGCGCAGCAGCGGGCGCGCAGTCCGATGTACCAGTTGTTCCGCCGCAGCGATGCGGACCATTCGGCGATGGTTCCGATCGCGTGCGCCGGCGCGCGCGGCAGTTTCACCGCGATGCGCAGCCGCGCCCCCTATGACGAGGATGAGCGCCGGCTGGCCGCCACGATCGTGCCGGCGATCGCGGACATCTGTGCGCAGGCGGTCACGCTGGGCAGCGCCATCGACGGCGCGATGCTGACGGCGGTGGAAGCGCTGGCGGCGACCGTCATCCTGCTGGGCGAGGGGAGGCGGGTCGTGCGGATGTCGTGCGACGCCGAAGCGTTGCTGATGGACGGTGGCTATCTGAAGGTCCGGCGCGGGCGGATCGTCGCCGCTGATCCGGCCGAAGACGTCGCGCTGTCACGTGCGTTCGCACAGGCGACGGACCCGCGGCGGCAGCGCAGGACGGTGGGGCGAATCATACTGCGCGGCACCGGCGGCGACCTGCCGATGGTGGTCGAGTGCGGTCCGCTGCCCGACCGGCCGTCGGGACCGTTTTCGCAGGCGCGTGCGATGCTGTCGGTCCGGTCCGCGCCCCATGCGCGGACGGCGGCGTTGCTGGGCGAGTTGTACCCGCTGACCGCTGGAGAGGCGGCGGTCGCGGCGTCGCTGGCGACCGGCGCGGATCTGAAGACGATCGCGACCGCGCGCGGATGTTCGGTCGAAACGGTGCGGACGCAGGTCAAGGCGCTGTTCGACAAGACCGGCGCGCGGCGACAGGGCGAGTTGATCGCGCTGTTGCACCGGACGCGCTGACCATCGCAGGTGCAGCGTGTCCTTGGTTATTCGGGGGCGGGATCGCCCGCCGCGATCAGGCGGGCGGTCGTCGTGACCGGCGGGCCATCGGCGAAGCGGAAGGTAATGGGGACGGTGCCGCCGGGTTTCAGGTCGCCGCGCACGTCGAACAGCATGGCATGGTTGCCGCCGGGGGCGAGGCGGACGATGGCCCCGCGCGGGACGTCGAGCCGGTCGAGCGGCTGCATCGTCGCCATGCCGCCATGGCCGGTCATGCTGCGATGCAGTTCGACCCGCCCGGCGGCGGGCGTTTCGATCGACAGCAGCACGCGATCCGCCGAACCCGGCGTCAGCGTGGCATAGCCGGCGGCGGGGTGGCCGGGCAGGGCGGGCAGGCGGACCCATGCGTCGTCCACCCGTGGCGCCTGCTGACAGGCACCGATCGCCAGCGCCGCCGTCCATGCCGTCCACCGCATCCGCATCGTGTACACTCCCGTTCCGATACGATTGGTTCCCTATGCCCCGCATAATCTTGCGGCAAGGCGAACCCTGCCTATATCCGCCCTCGTAACGACCCGCCGCGCCCTCCCCTGGGCCGTGGGTTTCGCAATTCGTTCAACTTGGGGGCCAATGAGGGACCATGGCTAAAGTTATCGGCATCGATCTGGGCACGACCAACAGCTGCGTCGCGGTGATGGAGGGCGGAAGCCCCAAGGTCATCGAAAATGCGGAAGGGGCCCGCACCACGCCGTCGATCGTCGCGTTCGCCAAGGATGGCGAGCGGCTGATCGGACAGCCCGCCAAGCGGCAGGCGGTCACGAACGGCGACAACACGATCTTCGCGGTAAAGCGCCTGATCGGCCGGCGATTCGACGATCCGATCACCAAGAAGGATACCGAACTGGTCCCGTATTCGATCGCACGCGGGCCGAACGGCGACGCGTGGGTCAAGGCGGGCGGCGAGGAATATTCGCCGTCGCAGATCAGCGCGTTCATCCTTCAGAAGATGAAGGAAACCGCCGAATCCTATTTGGGTGAAACGGTGACGCAGGCGGTCATCACCGTCCCGGCATATTTCAACGACGCACAGCGTCAGGCGACCAAGGACGCGGGCAAGATCGCCGGTCTGGAAGTGCTGCGCATCATCAACGAGCCGACGGCGGCGGCGCTGGCGTACGGTCTCGATAAGGACAACAACAAGACCATCGCGGTCTATGACCTTGGCGGCGGTACGTTCGATATCTCCGTGCTGGAAATCGGCGACGGCGTGTTCGAGGTGAAGTCGACCAACGGCGACACGTTCCTCGGCGGCGAGGATTTCGACGCCAAGATCGTGCAGTTCCTGGCCGACGAGTTCAAGAAGGCCGAGGGCATCGACCTGACCAAGGACAAGCTGGCACTCCAGCGTCTGAAGGAAGCGGCCGAAAAGGCGAAGATCGAGCTGTCGTCGACGCAGACGACCGACGTGAACCTGCCGTTCATCACCGCCGATGCGACGGGTCCGAAGCATCTGGTCAAGTCGATCACCCGTGCCGATCTGGAACGGCTGGTCGAAGACCTCATCAAGCGGACGCTGGAGCCGTGCAAGAAGGCGCTGGCCGATGCCGGCGTGCAGGCGAGCGCGATCGACGAGGTCGTTCTGGTCGGCGGCATGACGCGCATGCCGCGCGTCCGTGAAGTGGTGAAGAACTTCTTCGGCAAGGAACCGCATACCGGCGTGAACCCCGACGAGGTCGTGGCGATCGGCGCGGCGATCCAGGCGGGCGTGTTGCAGGGCGACGTCAAGGACGTGCTGCTGCTCGACGTGACGCCGCTATCGCTGGGCATCGAGACGCTGGGCGGGATCATGACCAAGATGATCGACCGCAACACGACGATCCCGACGAAGAAGTCGCAGGTCTATTCGACCGCCGACGACAACCAGCAGGCGGTGACGATCCGCGTGTTCCAGGGCGAGCGCGAGATGGCGCAGGACAACAAGGTCCTTGGTCAGTTCGATCTGGTCGGTATTCCCCCCGCGCCGCGTGGCGTGCCGCAGATCGAGGTCACGTTCGACATCGACGCCAACGGCATCGTCAACGTCAGTGCGAAGGACAAGGGCACCGGCAAGGAACAGCAGATCCGCATCCAGGCGTCGGGCGGCCTGTCGGACGCCGACATCGACCAGATGGTGCGCGATGCCGAGCAGTTCGCCGAGGAAGACAAGAAGCGTCGTGCCGGAGCCGAAGCGAAGAACAACGCCGAATCGCTGATCCACACGACCGAGCGTCAGCTGGTCGATAACGGCGACAAGGTTGACGCGTCGCTGAAGGCCGAGATCGAGGCGGCGATCGCCGAGACGAAGGCTGCGGTCGAAAGCGACGACAGCGATCGCATGACCGAAAAGAGCGCCGCGCTGGCGCAGGTCGCGATGAAGCTGGGTCAGGCGATCTATGAGAAGCAGCAGCAGGCGGAGGCGTCGCCCGCCGCCGATGCTGCCGGGGACAAGGCCGATGACGATGTCGTCGACGCCGAATTCTCCGAAGTCGACGACAGCCGCAAGGCGTAACCTGTTATCCTCTCCCCGCCATCGCGGGGAGCGGACCGGGAAGCGGTAGCGCCGGTCGGCATCCGTCGGCTGCGCGTCCGCCTCCATGCCTCTTCGCGGACGGGAAGAGGGCTTTGAGGGCTGTTCGATGAGCACCGAAGTCGATTATTACGAGCTGCTCGAATGCGAGCGCACCGCCGACGCGGCGACGATCAAGACGTCGTACCGTCGTCTGGCGATGAAGTTCCACCCCGACAAGAATGCCGGGTGCAAGGACAGCGAAGCGAAATTCAAGGCGGTCAGCGAAGCCTATGACTGTCTGAAGGACCCGCAAAAGCGCGCGGCGTACGACCGGATGGGCCATGCGGCGTTCCGGCAGGGCGGGGCCGGCGGCGGCGGCGGTCAGGACTTCAACGGCTTTTCCGATATTTTCGAAAGCGTGTTCGGCGAATTCATGGGCGGCGGCGGCGGGCGACAGGGTCGTGCCGGGCCGCGTCGCGGGGCCGATCTGCGCTACGACATGGAAATCTCGCTGGACGAGGCGTATCACGGCAAGCGGACCGAAATCACGGTCGACGTGTCGACGCAGTGTGGTCCGTGCGGCGGCGGTGGTGCCGCGCCGGGTACGGCGGCGAGGATGTGCCAGACCTGTGCCGGACACGGCAAGGTCCGGGCGCAGCAGGGATTCTTCGTGGTCGAACGGGCGTGCCCGACGTGTCACGGCGCGGGGCAGGTCATCACTGATCCGTGTCCGGTCTGCCATGGCGAGGGCCGGGTCGAACAGACCAAGACGCTGGAAGTCAACGTGCCGCCCGGCGTGGACGAGGGCACGCGCATCCGGCTGACCGGCAATGGCGAGGCGGGCGCGCGCGGCGCACCGTCCGGCGACCTGTATATCTTCCTGCACATCAAGCGGCATGCGCTGTTCGAACGGGAAGGCACGACGTTGCATGCGCGCGCACCGATCAGCTTCACGACCGCTGCATTGGGTGGGGTGATCGACATCCCCGGACTGGACGGGGCCAAGCATACCGTCCGTATTCCGGCCGGCATCCAGTCGGGCAAGGAACTGCGCCAGCGCGGCGCGGGCATGCCGGTGCTGCAGGGGCGGGGTCATGGCGACATGGTTATCCATATCGAGGTCGAGACGCCGACCCGCCTGTCGTCGCGGCAGAAGGAACTGCTCGAAGCGTTCCGCGAAACCGAAACCGGCGAGGAATGCCCGGAATCGAGCGGCTTTTTCGGGCGGCTGAAAACGGCGCTTGGTGGCTGATTGGCGTAGGGCGATGGCGGCGGATGCGCCGGCCATCGCCACGCTCGCCCGCGCCGGACTGGGCGCGTATGGCGAGGCGGCCGAGCTGTATGCCGAACGCATCGCGCTGGCCCCGGACGGGTGTTTTGTCCTGACCGACGGCGACGCGATCCTCGGCCATTGCATCAGTCATCCATGGATGCGGTTCGCGCCGCCCGCGATGCACACCACGCTGGGCGCGATCCCGGCGGCGGCGGACTGCTGGTATCTTCATGACGTGGTCGTCGCGCCGGAGGGGCGGGGGGAACAGGCGGTCGAGCGCCTGCTGCCGACCCTTGCCGCCAATGCCGCCGATCAAAGTATTGCGACGCTGGCCCTGATCGCGGTCGGTGGTGCCGATGGTTATTGGGCGCGACAGGGTTTCGTCGCGGTCCCCGGTGGCGCGGCGGGGTTCGGGGACGATGCGGTTTATATGGAGCGCGCCGTCAAAGGGTGATCCGGTGGGTTCGCGTCGCTATCGCACCGTCGGAGGTTCCGGTCCGTCGTTCGGCGCAGTCGGTCGCGACGGGCCTTCCGGTTCATTCCATCGCAGTCGTATCGGACCGCCGGCCATGCCGGGGTCGGCACGCCCGCCGCGATCCGTGATCCCCGTTGCGATCGCACGACGTTGCGCCAAGGTTCCTCCATCGACGGCAAGCGGAAGGTCGCGCCGGGTCGATGCCCATGCCGCGACGCTCAACGCGGTGTCGTCGACGACCCCGGCCGTCACCGGAACCGGGGGCAGTTCCACGTCGACCGGCGGTGCGAGCAATACCTGCCAGTCGGGCAGTGCCTGCGCGGCGCGGGCTTCCAGCGCGCGATAGCCGGCCATGGGCAGGCCGGGCAACGCGCCCGCCGTTGCCGCCAGCAATCGTGACGCAGTGTCCGACCGGACCGTTTCGGGTGCGACTCCGGCGATCAGTGCTAGGTCGCTGACGGCGCGTTGCCGTCGCTGCGCCTCGCCCGCGCCCGCCGCGCTGCCGGCTCGGGCGATCTGTGCGGCTTCGACGCTGGCATCGTCGGGCATGACGTTGAGCTGATCGACGTGCATGTCGATCGGCTGCGACAGCCGTCGGCGCAGGGCCGCCGCCAGCACGCGGTCGGCGTCGGGATCGATGCGCGGAGTCAGGATGACCGCGCGGATACGGATCGGCCGGGCCGTGAAGTCGATGTCGAGCTGGCCCAGCCGCGACGCGTCGGGGAAGCGTTCGCTGATGGTTTCGCGGACCTGTCGCTGCGCCACCGCTTCGAACGCGATCTGGCGCAGCGCGGTGCCCAGCGGCACCGACAACAGGCCCAGCGCGACGACGAACAGGATTAGCTGCCAGCCGGTATGCTGCGGCGACAGGTGGCTGCCGAAGCCATAGACCCGCGCCACCAAAGCGGCGGTCAGCGCGATGGTGATGGCGTTGGTCAGGAACAGTAGCAGCGATCCGGCGAACACGGTCCAGTTGAGCGTCGCGATGCCGAACCCGACCACCACCAGCGGCGGCATCAGCGCGATGGCGATCGCGACGCCGACCACCGTGCCGCCACGGCCCCGGATCAGGGCATAGGCGCCGGCGACCGCCGACAGCAGCGCGACGAGCAGGTCGAACAGCGTCGGCCGCGTCCTGCCCGCGATCTCGCTGGTGATCGTCTGGATCGGCGACAGCGCAACGCAGACGACCGACAGCGCGACCGCGAGCAGTGCGCCGACCAGCAACGCGGTCGCCGCCCGGCGAATCTCGCGGGTATCGACGGTCGCGATGCCGAATCCGAGGCCGATGATCGGCATCATCAGCGGCGACAGCAGCATCGCGCCGATCAGCACCGCGACCGACGGCATCAACAGGCCGAGCAGCGAGATGGCGGCGGAGATGACGATCAGGAACGCGTACCGCCCGCTCCAACCCGAATCCTCCGCGATCTGGCGCAGGATCGCGTCGTGATCGACACCGCCGACCGCCCATAGCGACCACCAGCGCCGAAGGCGTCCGCGGTCCTGCACCGTCTCCATCGTCATCTGTCGTCGTTACCCGTTGTCCGGGGCGGGGCTGGTAGCCGGGCCATCGCTTACGCCGCCCCGAACACCCGCGCGAAGATCGTGTCGACGTGCTTGTAGTGGTAATCGAGGTCGAAGCGGCTCTCGATCTCCTCGACAGACAGCGCGGCCGCGACGTCGGCATCCGCCTTCAGCAGTTCGAGCAGCGACAGTTCGCCGTCCGATTCCCACACCTGCATCGCGTTGCGCTGGACATAGCGGTACGCGTCCTCGCGGCTGACGCCGGCCTGGGTCAGCGCCAGCAGCACACGCTGCGAATGGACGAGACCGCCCATCTTGTGCAGGTTCTTGGCCATGCGCGCAGGATAGACGACCAGCTTGTCGATCACACCGGTCAAGCGGGCGAGCGCGAAGTCGAGCGTGATGGTGGCGTCGGGACCGATATAGCGTTCGACCGACGAATGGCTGATGTCGCGTTCATGCCACAGCGCGACGTTTTCCAGCGCGGGTGTGACATAGCCGCGCACCATGCGGGCAAGGCCGGTCAGGTTTTCGGTCAGCACCGGATTGCGCTTGTGCGGCATCGCCGACGACCCCTTTTGCCCCGGCGAGAAATATTCCTCCGCCTCCAGCACTTCGGTGCGTTGCAGGTGACGAATCTCGGTGGCGAGCCGCTCGATCGAGCCGGCGATCACGCCCAGCGTCGCGAAATACATCGCATGCCGATCGCGCGGAATGACCTGTGTCGACACCGGTTCGACCGTCAGGCCCATCTTTGCCGCGACATGCGCCTCGACCGCGGGGTCGATATTGGCGAAGGTGCCGACCGCGCCCGAGATGGCGCAGGTCGCGACTTCGGCGCGCGCGTTGACGAGGCGGGTGCGGCAGCGGTCGAATTCGGCATAGGCCTGTGCCAGCTTCAGGCCGAACGTCACCGGTTCGGCATGGATGCCGTGGCTGCGCCCGATGGTCGGGGTCAGCTTGTGTTCGCGTGCGCGGCGTTCGATCACCACCAGCAGCGCGTCGAGATCGGCGAGCAGGATGTCAGACGCCCGGGCAAGCTGCACCGCCAGCGCGGTGTCGAGCACGTCGGAGCTGGTCATCCCCTGATGCAGGAAGCGCGCTTCGGGGCCGGTGCGTTCGGACACGTGCGTCAGGAAGGCGATGACGTCGTGCTTCGTTTCCGCTTCGATCGCATCGATCCGGTCGACGTCGAAGTCGGCGTCGTTCGATGCCCAGATCTTTGCCGCCGCCTCGCGCGGGACCACGCCCAGATCGGCGAGCGCGTCGGTGGCGTGCGCCTCAATCTCGAACCAGATGCGGAATCGGGTCTGGGGTTGCCACAGCGCGACCATGGCGGGGCGGGAATAGCGCGGAATCATCGGATGCCTTTCGGAAAGGGGCGAACGCTTGGCCGCGCCATAGCAACAGGTTGCGGGCGAATCGAGCCTGTCGTGCGATAGAAGAAGCTAAAAAAGGGGTTCAAACGAGACCGAAACGACCTAGATTGGTTGGGTCGTCGCATAGTCGTTCCGATGCATCGTCGGATTATGCGATAAGTACACGAACCAATCCGTAAAGGAGTAATTCGATGATGAAGCGTATTCTTCTCGCCAGTGCCGTCCTGATGTCGACCCCTGCATTTGCGCAGGATGCCGCACCGGCGCAGACCACTGTTGCCCCCGCACAGACGGTGCCCGGTGCACCCGCCACGACTGCACCCGAGGAAGCATCGGACGTGATCGGCGCGACACCGGCCGCCCCCGCTACGCAGCCCGATCCGGCAACGCAGACCGCGCAGACCACCGCCGAAGCGGGCCAGCCCGCCACTGGAACGCAGATCGCGCAGATCGTCGAGGCGGAATTCCCGAAGTACGACAAGGACGGGAAGGGCCAGCTGACCGAGCGACAGTTCGGCGAATGGATGGTCGCATTGCGATCGGCGAGCGAGCCGGAGGTGACCGCCGACAAGCCTGAGGTGAAGGCGTGGGTGAAGCAGGCGTTCGCATCGGCCGATGCAGACAAGTCGAAGGCGGTGTCAAAGGCAGAGTTGACGCAGTTCCTGAGCCGGAGCGCGTAACCGCCTGAGATCACCGAACGAGCATGGCCGCCGGGAGCGATCCCGGCGGCCGTTTCGCGTCAGCGGTCCGTGTCGGACCGGGCAGTTCCGGTCGGATTCAGCATTCTTGCCGGATTACCGACGACAGTCGCGCCCGGCGCGACATCGCGGGCGACGACCGCACCCGCGCCGATCAGGGCGTCGTCGCCGATGGTCACGCCGGGCAGTAGAATCGCGCCGCCACCGATCCAGACGTTCGCGCCGATCGTCACCGGCCGACCATATTCGACCATTTGCGCGCGGACGGCAGGATCGCGGGGATGGTCGGCGGCAAGGATCTGCACCCCCGGACCGATCTGGGTCTTCGCGCCGATCGTGACGGCACAGACATCGAGAATGATACAGCCGAAATTGATGAAGACGTCATCGCCGACAGTGATGTTGTACCCGTAATCGATGCGGAACGGCGGGCGGATCGTCACCCCGTCGCCGACCGATCCGAGTTGTTCGCGCAGCAACGAAAGCCGTTCCGCCATGCCGAGCGAGCGGGAAACGTCGTACCGATCCATCCAGCGACAGGCGGCGAGCACGTCGGCGACGAGTTCGGGATCGCTGGCGTCGTACAGTTCACCCGCAATCATCTTCTCCTTTTCGGTCATAGCATTCCCTGTGCGCGCAGGCTGGTATGGCCGCGTGCGCCGATGATGAGATGGTCGTGCACCGCGATGCCCAGCGGCTTGCCGGCGGCGGCAATGGTGCGGGTCAAATCGATGTCCGCGCGGCTGGGGCTGTGGTCCCCGCTAGGATGGTTGTGGACGAGGATCAAGGCGGCGGAACCGAGATCGAGCGCCCGGCGGATGACTTCGCGGGTGTAGAGCGGCGCTTCGTCCACCGTCCCTTCCGCCACCAGTTCGTCGCGGATCAGCAGGTTGCGGCTGTTCAAATGGAGCACGCGGATGCGTTCCACGACGTGATGCGCCATGTCGGCGTGAAGATAGTCGAGCAGCGCCTGCCAGTTCGACAGGACCGGACGAGGGGCGACCTGTGCATGCAGCATGCGGATGGCGGCGGCCTGTACGATGCGGATCGCGGCGACGGGGGAATCGCCCATGCCGCTCACCTTGCCCAGCGCGACCGAATCGGCGGACAGCAGGCCGCCGATGCCGCCGAATTCGTGCAGCAGTGTCTTGGCCAGCGGCTTCGTGTCCCGGCGCGGGATGGCGAGCGTCAGCAGATATTCGATCAGTTCGTGGTCCAGCAACGTTTCGCCGCCGTGCATGAGCAGGCGTCCGCGCAGGCGGGCACGGTGGCCGGTGCCGTCGGTGTCTGGCGCGGTCATGACGGTGGCGTAGCGGATCGGCGGGACGGATTGAAGGTGCCGGGAGCCCGATTTTCGTTGCGCTGGCGGAACCGGTTCGCGCGCGCCGCGCTTGACCCTGGCCGGCGTTGCGCCGACGAACGGCGGCGATGGGTGTGGAGTGCGGGGTCTGAGCAGCGACGAAGGAGTGCCGGAGACGCCCGCACGCCCCGCCGGGGGCCGGCGACGCACGTTCGCGCGTGTCCTATTGGTGGTCGTGCTGATCGTGCTGGCGCTGGCCGCGTTGCTGTGGACGCAGCGGCGGACGATCGCCGACGGGTTCGTGCGGCGGGAGCTGGAGCGGCGCGGGGTGCAGGCGCGCTACCGTGTCGCGCAGATCGGGCTGGGACGGCAGCGGCTGGTCGACGTGGTGCTGGGTGATCCGCGAGCGCCCGACCTGGTTGCCGACTGGATCGACGTCGATACTGATATCGGGCTGAACGGTGCCAGCGTGACCGGCGCACGCGCGGGGCAGGTCCGGTTGAACGCGACGTTGCGTCCCGACGGGACGGTATCGTTCGGACAGATCGACAAACTGCTGCCGCCACCGTCGGGCAAGCCTTTCACATTACCCGATCTGAACGTCGCAGTGAACGACGGACGTATCCGGCTGACGACCCCGTACGGCGTGGTGGGCATGAAGCTGGCTGGGCGCGGAAAGCTGTCGGACGGGTTCACCGGCCAACTGGCGGCGGTAGCCCCGCGGCTGGCGTGGAACGGCTGTGCAGTCGATGGGACGATGGCGGCACTGTCGGTTCGGATCGTTCGGGGACAGGCAAGCGTGACCGGGCCGGTGCGGGCGCAGCGCGCGGGTTGCGGCGCGGTGCAGGTCGCGCGGCCCGCCACGACGCTCGACCTGATGCTGGGCGACCGGTTCGACCGGTGGCGTGGACAGGCGGCGGTGACGCTGGCAGCCATCACCGCGCCGACGACGCGGGTGGCGGATGTCACGGGGCGGATCGGCTTCGACGGCGGACGCGACGCGACACGCGGTACGATCGACCTGGCGTCGGGCGCGTTCGCAGTGCCACAACTGTCCGCCCGGCGGCTGGCGGTGGCGGGCCGCTATTCGATCGGCGGCGTGCCGGCGTTCGAAGGGCGGATCGCGGCGGACGGTGCGCAGATCGATGCGGCGCAGGTCGCGCGGCTGAGCGACGCGGCGGCGGGCACGCCGGTCGATCCGCTGGTGCGGGCGATGGCGGCGGCGGCGGTGCGCGCGGCGCGGCGGTTCGATGTGTCGGCGCAGGTGGCGGCACGTCCCCTTGCAGCGCGAATCGACCGGCTGGCGTTCGCGAGCGACAGCGGCGTTCGTGCTACGCTCGATGGCGGGCCGGTGCGGTGGGTGTCGGGAAAAGGGGCGACGCTGAACGGCGCGCTTTCGCTGGGCGGCGGCGGGATGCCGGAGGCCCGCGTGCGTCTGGCGCAGGCGGGGCCGGGGGCGGCGGTGACCGGGGAGGCGGTGGTGCGGCCCTATGCGGCCGGGGGTGCGCGGCTGGCGCTGACCCCGGTGCGGTTCGAGCGGTCGGCGGATGGAACGACGCGCATCGATACGGTGGCGACGCTGTCCGGTCCGCTGGGCGACGGACGGATCAATGGGCTGCGGATGCCGGTTGCGGCACGATGGGACGGGGCGGGGCGGCTGGCGGTCAATGCCGATTGTTCGGCGGTCGGGTTCGATCGGTTGCAGGTGTCGGGACTGATCCTCGACCCCGCACGGTTGCGGTTGTGCCCGGTCGATGGTGCGATGGTGCGGGTGACCGACGGACGGATCGCAGGCGGCGTGACGACCGGCGAGGTGGCATTGCAGGGACGGCTGGGCGTGACGCCGATCGCGCTGGCGGCGGCGCGCGCTCGCTTCGGGTTCAGCGGACGCGATTTCGCGCTGTCGGGCGTGAAGACCCGGCTGGGAACTACGGAGCGGTTGAGCGTACTGGATATCGCCACGCTGACCGGGCGGATCGCCACCGGGACCGTCGCGGGACGGTTCGAGGGCGGCGAGGGGCAGATCGGCAACGTGCCGCTGTTGATCCGCGAGGCGGCGGGCGCGTGGCGGCTGGCGGGCGGCGTGCTGTCGCTTGACGGCGGGTTGGGTGTGCGCGATGCCGATGCCGCCCCGCGTTTCGAACCGCTGCGCAGCGACGATTTCCGCCTGACGCTGAACGGCAACGATATTCGGGCGGGCGGGTCGCTGAAACACCCGGCCAAGGGGGTGAAGGTCGCCGACGTCGCCATCGCTCATGATCTGGGCAAGGGGACCGGCGATGCCATGCTGGCCGTACCCGGCATCGCGTTCAGCGACGGGTTCCAGCCGAACGAACTGACGCGATTGACGTTCGGCGTGGTGGCCGAAGTGAAGGGCAGCGTGTCGGGTTGTGGTGATATCGCGTGGACGCCCGGCGGGGTGACCAGCACCGGCGTGTTCCGCACGGCGGGCACCGACCTGGCGGCGGCGTTCGGACCGGTCACCGGACTGTCGGGCGAGATGCGGTTCACCGACCTGCTGGGCTTCGTCACCGCGCCGGGACAAGTGGCGACGATCGCCGAGGTCAATCCGGGTATCCCGGTCCCCGACGGGGTGGTGCGATACCAGTTGATCGAAGGTCAGCGGGTACGGATCGAGGGCGGACGCTGGCCGCTGGGCGGCGGCGAGATGACGCTTGATCCGACCGTGCTGGATTTCGGCACTGACCGGGAACGGCGGATGACGTTCCATGTCGCCGGAGTCGATGGCGGGCTGTTCCTGCAACAGTTCGAATTCGACAATCTGAACGCGTCGGGCGTGTTCGACGGCGTGCTGCCGATGATCTTCGACGCGAATGGCGGACGGATCGAGGGCGGCAAGCTGGAATCGCGCGGCGGCGGCAATTTGTCCTATGTCGGCGAAGTGACGAAGGAGGATGTCGGTTTCTGGGGCAATCTGGCGTTTCAGGCGCTGAAATCGATCGATTATCGCCGGCTCAACATCGAGATGGACGGGCCGCTGGCGGGCGAGATGGTGACCGCGATCCGCTTCGCCGGGGTCAGCCAGGGCGAGGGGACCAGCAGCAATTTCCTGATCCGGCGGCTGGCGAAACTGCCGTTCGTGTTCAACGTGCGGGTAAAGGCGCCGTTTCGTCAGCTGATCGATTCGGTGCAGAGCTATTACGATCCCGGCCGGTTGATCGAGCGCAACCTGACCGCGTTGCAGGCCGAGCAGAAGCGCCGCGAACAGGGACTGCCCCCGGCGCCATTGCCGACGACGAAAGACCCCGTCATTCAGCCACCCGAAAGCGAGACTGTGCCATGAGCGAAACGGTGACGACGATGCGAGCCTTGATGACCGGAGCCGTCGCGCTGGCGGCGGGGGGGTGCGTCAACGTATCCGCGCCCGACAAGCCCATCGTCATCAATCTGAACATCAACATCACGCAGGAAGTGGTGTATCGTCTTGATGGAGAAGCGAAGACGCTGATCCAGGACAATCCGGGGATATTCTGACCATGCATGGTTTCGTGAAGTTCGGTATCGCCGCCGCCGTCCTCGTCTCAGTCGGCGGGATCGCGGGAACGGCGTGGGCGCAGCGCGACCCGGCCTATCAGGCGGCACGCGCCGCGGGGCAGGTCGGCGAACAGCCCGACGGCTATCTGGGCGTCGTCGGCGGCGGTACGCCCGAGCTGCGCGCGCTGGTCGCCAACATCAACATCCAGCGCAAGGCGGCTTATACTCGCGGCGCGCAGGCCGGCGCGACCGTGGAACAGTTCGCGTTCGTCAGCGGATGCAATCTGGTCGCGCAGACAAAGCCGGGCGAGAAGTACAAGACGCCCGGCGGATCATGGGAAACGCGCGGCAGCGGCCCGGCGCAGCGCGACCCGCGCTGCGTTTGACGATGGTAGGATAGCGGCTCTGTCGGCATCTGCGGGGACGGCTTTAGTGCGTTTCCGGTTGCGGCATCTGCCTCACGGACGGCCGCCCGCGGGCGGTCACCGTCGTCCCGTTCACCGTTCCGAAAGCTTGTCGCGCGAACGCTATGGTTGACTCGAAACCGTCACCTTCCTAAAGCGCGCCTGCCTTGGCGGGCTCGCCATCCGGCGTGTTCTTTGGCCCGACCGAATGGTCGTGGGGGGAGAGAATGGCGGAGAACGAGCCCGGACTGGACCCCTTGCCAGAAGATGCCCGCATCGCCGCGCTCGACGCACGGTTGAAGCAGGCGCAGACGGACGAGGCGATACGGAACGGCACGGCGCGCGAGGACGACGGGGAACGGAATTACCGCCTCGGCAATCGCGTGCTGGCCGAACTGATCGGGGGGATGGTCGGGGGAGCGGTGATCGGCGGTACGCTCGATTATCTGCTCGGCACCTCGCCATGGCTCCTGCTCGTGCTGCTGGCCCTCGGGATCGTCAGTGCGTTCAGGAACATCATCAGGATTTCGAACCGGCGTTCGGGCTAACATCCCGGGCGCCTTGGCATATCGGGGCGAAGCGACGTGGCGCAGGCAGGCAAGATCGATCCGATGCACCAGTTCGAGGTGCAGACGATCTTCAACATTCCGCTGGGCGACCACGTCGTGCCGTTCACCAATTCGGCATTGTGGATGATCGTTGCGGCGATCGCGCTGTTCGCGTTCATGATCGGCGGCCTTCGCCAGCAGGTCGTTCCGGGTCGCTGGCAGATGGCGGTCGAGGGCTTCACCGGCTTCATCGACAAGCTCCTGTACGCGAACATCGGCAAGGAAGGCCGCGCCTACCTGCCGTACGTCTTCTCGCTGTTCATGTTCATCCTGTTCGCCAACGTCGTCGGTCTGCTGCCGTTCGGCGTGGTCGGGCTGCATCCGTTCACCGTGACCAGCCACTTCACTGTTACCGGCGTGCTGGCGATCGCAAGCTTTTCGATCGTGCTGATCGTCGGGCTGTTCAAGCACGGCCTGCGTTTCTTCAGCCTGTTCGCGCCGAAGGGCACGCCGATCCCGGTGCTGCTGCTGGTCGCGCCGATCGAGTTCGTGTCGTTCATGGTGCGCCCGTTCAGCCTTGCGCTGCGGTTGTTCGTCGCGATGACCGCCGGGCACATCCTGCTGAAGGTGCTGGCGGGCTTCATCATCAATTCGACGAACACGGGCGTCGGCGTCGGCCTGTTGGTCAGCCTGCCTAGCTTCGCGCTGATGGTCGGCGTGTCCGCCCTCGAAATGCTGGTTGCCGGCGTGCAGGCATATGTCTTCGCGCTGCTGACCTCGCTGTACATCAACGATGCCGTGCACCTGCACGACCATCACTGATCCAACCCAACCTACCAATTTTTCCAAGGGAGTTTTCGACATGGAAGCAGACTCGATCAAGCTGCTCGGCGCCGGTCTGGCAGCGATCGGTGCGGGCCTCGCCGCACTGGGCGTGGGCAACGTGTTCGCCGCGTTCCTTCAGGGCGCGCTGCGCAATCCGTCGGCCGCTGCCAGCCAGCAGGGCAACATGTTCATCGGCTTCGCCGCAGCCGAGCTTCTCGGCCTGCTGGCGTTCGTCGTCGCCGTGCTGCTGATCTTCGTCGCCTGAACGCGACGTTCGGGGCGGGGCGCCGGCATCGGCGACCTGCCCCGGTTTCCGGTTCCTGACGGAACCGGTTTCGGCCGGGCATGTGTCCGGTCGACCAGAACAACACGGGACGTTTCATGCCGCAAATCGAGCAGCTCGCCGCGACCTGGGGGTCGCAGGTCTTCTGGCTGGTGCTGACCTTCGGCATCGTCTTCCTTGTCGTGGGCCTTGGCATGGTGCCGAAGGTACAGGGCACGGTCGACAAGCGGGACGACGGGATCGCCGCCGATCTCGCCGCCGCCGGACAGGCGCGCGCCGAAGCCGACGCGACCGAAGAGGCATGGCGCGTCCGCGAAAACGCGAGCCGGGAGGCGGCGCAGAAGCTGCTGGCCGAAGCTCGCGCCAAGGGTGCGGCGGCCACCGCCGAACGCCTTGCCGCCGCCAATGCCGAGGTGCAGGCGCGCGTCGATGCGGCGGAAGCCGACATCACCGCGCAGAAGCGCACCGCATTGGGCGAGATCGAGATCGTCGCCGCCCAGGCCACGCAGGACATCGTTGCCCGCGTTGCCGGGCTGAGCGTCAGCGAACAGGACGCGCACGGCGCGGTGAAGGCGGTGCTCCATGGCTAATCCGGCAAATCGCGGCGCGGGCGAACAGACGCTCAATCAGACGATCCACGACGAAGGTCTTCCGAAGACCGGGGTCGATGCCATCGAAAGCGAGCATGGCAGCACGGTCGGGGCGAACCACCCCGATCCGTCCGCGCTGGGCCTCGACGGCACCGGATGGGTCAGCGCGGCAATGCTGCTGTTCCTGATCGTGCTGGTGGTCAAGGGCGTGCCTGCGGTGATCGGTCGTCTGCTCGACGGACAGATCGCGGCGATCCGCAGCCGACTGGACGAAGCACGCACGCTGCGTGCCGAGGCCGAGGCGCTGCGCGATGAATATGCGTCGAAGATCGCCGGCATCGAGGCGCAGGCCGCGCAGATGGTCGCGCATGCCGAAGCGGAAGCACAGGGATTGCTGGCCAAGGCGGAGGCCGATGCCGCCGACCTGACCCAGCGTCGCGCACGGATGGCAACCGACAAGATCGCCGCCGCCGAACGTTCTGTCATCGCGGAGGTCCGCGCGACCGCAGCCGATGCGGCCGCAAAGGCAGCAACCGCGCTGATCGCCCAGCGCATGTCGGGCGATGCCGACCGCGCACTGGTCGACCGGACCATCGCCGGATTGGGCGGCAGCCGCCTGAACTGATCGTTTCTCCTGTTTGCGAAGACGCCGTCCCGCCGACCGGCCGGGCGGCGTTTCGCGTTCCGTGGCGTCTCTTCCGGGTTTCCGGCGCGCGGAATGGTTTCGAGCCCGCGCGAGGAGAATGACATGGCGTGGGCAATTCTGGCCGTTGCGGTCGTATGCGAGATCATCTGGGCGCTGAGCCTGAAATGGGCAGCGGGTCAGGGGACGCTGGCGGCGTCGGCGGTGCCGATCACGCTGTCGTTCGTGAATATGGGTCTGTTGGCGCTGGCGATGCGCGGCATTCCGGCGGGTACGGCCTATGCCGTATGGACCGGGTTGGGCGCGGTCGGGGTCATCATCGGCGGCGCGATCCTGTTTGGCGAACGTATTGCCCCGCTACAGGCCGGCTTTATGGTGCTGATCGTGATCGGCGTCGTGGGGACGAAGCTGTTCGCGCAGGCGTAGGGCCGACCGACGTTTGGCGCGGTGGGTGTCTGACACCTTGCATCGCCGTACCCCAGCCTGTCCCGCAGGAGAGACGACTTCAAGCCGGGTCCCCCGTCAGCGTGAACGGGTCGCCAGAGGCCCGCACGACCGTCACCCCGGACCGGTTCCTTGCTCGGATCAGCATTCAGCGCAGATGGCTTCCTTTCGTCACCGGCCCACGTACGGGGGCTGCCTGACCATCAGCGATGCGGATAGGGGCTGGACCGCCAACGAATACCTCGCGGTAGACCCGGGGAGCAGGTCCGGGGTGACAGTCCTGAAGGCAGTAGAAGCACCATCGCGCGGAATGTCGATCCGCGCGAGTGTGCTGGGCGGCGATCTTAGGTGGTCCAGCCGCTTGCCGCTTGCCGCTTGCCGCTTGCGGACTGGTGAGCCTGAAACCGGTCCGGGACGCCGGCATCAGGCCAATGTTGCACGGAATGGCAATCCGACGGAAAGCCGGGTTCCCGCTAAACGTCGATCCGCCCCGACGCGGATCGTCCGGGTGGCGCACTTGCGCGGCGCGGAACGTGCGTTACCGTGGCGCATGGATGTCGCGTCCACAGGAGAATTTCGTGATGAAGTTGCTATTCGCTGCCGCCGCGCTGATCGCCGCACCCGCAATGGCGCAGGATCACAGCGGCCATGCGCCCGCACCGGCTCCGGCAGCCGCGCCTGCCGCACCCGCCAAATTGACGGTCGACAGCACGATCGAGACGATCGCCGCCAACCCGAAGGGCAAGGCCGTGCTGGAAGCGCAGTTTCCCGGCATGATGGCGCATGAGTCGTATGCCATGTTCAAGGGGATGAGCCTGAAGCAGGTGCAACCCTATGCCAATGGCCGGATCACCGACGCCGATGTGGCGAAGGTCGCGGCCGAACTGGGCAAGCTGTAAGCCGATGGTGCGCGTCGGCCTGATCGGCTTCGGCCTTGCCGGCGCGTCCTTTCACGCGCCGTTGATCGCAGCCGTCGACGGCATGACGCTGACGGCGATCGCGACGTCGCGTGCGACCGATGCGTTCCCCGACGCACGGCGCGTCGCCGATCCGGCGGCGCTGATCGCGGACGCGACTATCGACCTGATCGTGATCGCAACCCCGAACGACAGCCATGCCCCGCTGGCACGTGCGGCAATCGCCGCGGGCCGGCACGTCGTCATCGACAAGCCGATCGTCCCGGATGCGGGGGAAGGGGATGCGCTGATCGCGGAAGCGGCGGCGGCGGGGCGGTTGCTCAGCGTGTTCCACAACCGGCGCTGGGACAGCGATTTCCGTACCGTCGAGCGGTTGGTGCGTGAAGACGCGCTGGGCGATGTGATGCTTGCCGAGTTTCGCTGGGATCGTTTCCGGCCCGCGATCAAGCCGGGCTGGCGCGAGCAGGCAGGACCGGGCAGCGGGCTGCTGTCGGATCTGGGACCGCATATGATCGATCAGGCGATCCGGTTGTTCGGAGCGCCGGACCACGCCGATGGCGACGTGGCGGTTCAGCGTGATGGCGCGGGCGTGGACGATTATTTCGAGATCGTGCTGCATTATGGCCGGCGGCGGCTGACGATCGGGTCGGCGTCGCTGGTCGCGGCCCCCCGACCGCGCTTTGCCTTGCACGGCACACGCGGCAGCTTCGTCAAATACGGCATCGATCCGCAGGAGGCAGTGTTGCGCGCGGGCGGCGCGCCGACCGATCCGGGATATGGCGTCGAGGACGTATCGGCATGGGGCGTGCGGACCGACGCCACCGGGCAGGAAACGCGCGTTCAGAGCGAAGTCGGCGACTGGCGGGCATTCTACGCCGGCATGCGCGATGCGATCCTGCACGGCGCGCCGGTGCCGGTCGATCCGGCCGACGCGGTGCTGGGACTGCGGATCATCGACGCAGTACGCGCTCGATAGACGTCGGGACGGTCGTCGACTCTGGCGGGCGCGGACGCGAGTCCCTAAATCGGTGACGATGTCGGAAACGCCCAACGCCCCCAATCGCTTCCATGAGGACAAGGCCAGTTACACGGTGCGCGGAAGCGACGCGCCCGATCTGGATGCCGGGGTCGCGGCGATCCGCAACGTGCTGGCGACGCTGCCGATCCGTCCGGGGGTGTACCGGATGCACGATGCGCGCGGCGACGTGCTGTATGTCGGAAAGGCGCGGGCGCTGCGCAATCGCGTCGCCAACTATACGCAGGTGTCGCGACTGACCAAGCGGTTGCAGCGGATGGTCGCGCAGACGCGGTCGATGACGATCGTGACGACGAACAACGAGGCCGAGGCGTTGCTGCTCGAAGCGCAGCTGATCAAACGCTATCGTCCGCCGTACAACGTGCTGTTGCGCGACGACAAAAGCTTTCCGTTCATCCTGTTGCGCGCGGACCACGACTTTCCGCGTATTCAGAAGCATCGTGGCGCGCGGCGGGCTAAGGGGGATTATTACGGCCCGTTCGCGTCGGCCGGGTCCGTGACGCAGACGCTGAACGCGTTGCAGAAACTGTTCCTGTTGCGATCGTGCACCGATGGCTTCTTCAAGACGCGCGATCGACCGTGCCTGCTGTATCAGATCAAGCGCTGCTCCGCGCCGTGCGTCGGGCGGATCGACGTCGCGGCCTATGCGGAACTGATCGGCGACGCGA
This sequence comes from Sphingomonas sp. CFBP 13720, assembly GCF_014842075.1. Taxonomy (GTDB): domain Bacteria; phylum Pseudomonadota; class Alphaproteobacteria; order Sphingomonadales; family Sphingomonadaceae; genus Sphingomonas. Next base: position 446,987 of record NZ_JACYVA010000001.1, on the reverse strand, counting down.
AGGACTTTCTGGGCGGCAAATCGACCAAGGTGCAGGCGAAGCTTGGCCAGCAGATGCAGGCGGCGGCAGAGGCGATGGACTTCGAGCTGGCGGCGGTGCTGCGTGACCGGTTGAAGGCGCTGACCTTCATTCAGGGGTCGCAGGCGATCAATGCCGATGGCGTCGGCGATGCCGATGTGTTCGCCATGGCAGCACGCGAGGGGACGATCGGCATCCAGGCGTTCTTCATTCGCGGCGGACAGAATTGGGGGCATCGCAGCTTCTTTCCGGCGCATACCAGCGACGTGCCCGAGGACGAGGTGATGGCCGCGTTCCTGATGCAGTTCTATGAAGAAGTGCCGCCGCCGCGCAACGTGTTCGTCGATCGCGAACTGACGGAAGCCGGCATCCTGGCGGAAGCGATGGCCGAGCGTGCGGGGTTCAAGGTCGCGCTGTCGGTGCCCCAGCGCGGCGTACGGCGGCGGCTGCTCGATCAGGCGAAGCGCAATGCCGAGGAAGCGCTGGAACGGCGCAACGCCGAATCCACCACGCAGGCGAAACTGTTGCGCGAGGTCGCCGATTTGTTCGAACTGGAAGGACCGGCCGACCGGATCGAGGTCTATGACAACAGTCATATCCAGGGGTCGCATGCGCTGGGCGCGATGGTCGTCGCGGGGCCGGAAGGGTTCCGCAAAGGCCAGTATCGCAAGTTCAACATCCGCGACAAGGACACCATGCCGGGCGACGATTTCGGCATGATGCGTGAGGTGCTGACGCGCCGGTTTGCGCGCGCGCAGGAGGAAAACCCCGATCGGGTGCCGGATCGCGACGGCAATGGTTGGCCCGATCTGGTGCTGATCGACGGCGGTCGCGGACAGCTGAATGCGGCGAAGGCGGTGCTGGAGGATCTCGGGATCGAGGACGTGTGCATGGTCGGCGTCGCGAAGGGGCCGGACCATGGGCGCGAGGGGCGCGAGGTGTTCCACCTGATGGACGGGCGCGAACTGACGCTGCCGGTCAATTCACCGGTATTGTTCTATCTGCAACGGTTGCGCGACGAGGTGCATCGTTTCGTCATCGGCGCGCATCGCGACAAACGGTCGAAGGCGATCGGGGCCAGCCCGCTGGACGATGTGCCGGGTATCGGTCCGGCGCGGAAGAAGGCGCTGTTGATGCATTTCGGCACCGCGCGGGCGGTACGCAATGCCAGCCTGGAGGATCTGCAAAAGGCGCCGGGCGTGTCGAAGGCGATGGCGCAGGGCGTGTACGACTTTTTCCACGCCCGTTAGGATCAGGCACGTTTCAGGCGACGTGGCGGTGGATGTGACGGCGGATCATGCGCCAGCGCCGGGCTTCGTCGACATCGCCGTTGCGTGTTGCGGAAGCGACGCGGTGACCGGCGACCGTCTGGGCGGCGCGGCCGTGGCGGGCGACGAGGAAGATGGCATCCACTTGATCGGTCTGGTTCAGCATCGTTCTTCCTGGAAAGGTCGCGCAGTGAACGGTGCGGCCGCGTGCCTGTTCCCGCACGCGGCAAAGGTTCGTGGTTAACGCGAAGCCGTCGACGTGCGGGGAATGCCCGGCCTTCCGCGCGGTGCGATGGTTGAGGGCGACAGGCGGGTCGCACTGCCGACGCTGACCGTCGTCACGATGCCGTCATCGCCGCGTCGCGAAATCTTCACGCCGCACCGCCACTGCGCCCCTCATATCGATAGGGGTTGATGATGAAGCGTTTTTCGTTCGTTGCCGTGCTGCTTGCGTCCGCTGCGCCGGGTGCTGCGCTGGCGCAGGCATCGGTGCAGGACCGTGCCGCCGAGGAAGACGCGCGCGACGTCAACGAGATCCTCGTCACCGCGCAGAAGATCGAGCAGCGCGCCAAGGACGTGCCGATCACTATATCGGCGGTCACCGGCGAACGAATCGCCGAACTCGGCGTCGGCGATTTGGACGAATTGTCGAGCTACATCCCCGGGCTAAACATCCAGGAACAGAGCGCCAACAATCCCGGCATCGTCATCCGCGGCATCACGTCCGATTCGGGATCGTCGCAACAGGGGCCGCGCGTCACGCTATATTATAACGGCGTCGATATCTCGCGGTCGCGCGGGTCGTATCAGGCGATCTATGATCTGGAACGGGTCGAGGTCATCAAGGGGCCGCAAGCGACGTTGTTCGGCACCGCATCGGCGGTTGGCGCAATCAGCCTTACCTCCGCCCGCCCGCGCGAGGGATTTTCGGGCGCGCTGACCGGCGGGTACGGCAATTTCGACCAGACGCTGCTGTCCGGCTTCGTCAACGCCGGATCGGACGTGATCGCGGGTCGTGTGGCGTTCGAATGGAAGACGCGCGACGGCTATGTCGAAAACCTGTCGGCGCGGCAGGACGAGGATCTGTATGCGCAGGACCAGCTGGGCATTCGCGGCTCGCTGCGCTTCACGCCCGACGACGCGCTGACCGTCGACCTGATCGGGACGTTCGACCGCCAGCGGAACGGCGGCACCCCGTTCATATCGCGCGCGCTGCCGACTTCGGATGGTCCGGGCAACCCGTTCGGCCGCGCCAATCTGGACGGATCGCCGCTGTCGGCGGAGGTGCTGGGCGACGACCAGCTTGGGCTGAACCGCGAAGTGTACGACGTCAACGTGACTGCCAGCTACGACTTCGCCGACGGATGGAACTTCACCACGGTCAACGGCTATCGCCAGTTCGACAGCCGCGAAGTGTTCGATGCCGACGGGTCGGCGGCATGGTATCTCGAATTTGCCGAGAATGCGAAGGGATGGCAGGCCAGCCATGAAGGGCGGTTCAACTATGCCGACCCCCGCTGGCGCGCATCGTTCGGCTGGAACGTGTTCGTTGAGGACAATGCGCAGAGCGTGCCGTTTTCGTCGGAAGAGGGAACGTTCATCCAGTGCGCTACAGGCCGCATCGCCGATCTGGCCTGTATTGATGCCGCCGGTGTCGTTCAGGCGGTGGACGCCACACGAATATTGAGCGGTGGCCGGCTGACTGAGGTGCCCTACAGCTCGGTGTTCGAGAACAGCGGCGAGAATGACAGCTATTCGATGTTCGCCGACACGACGTGGATTCCCGTCCCCGCGCTGGAACTGACGGCGGGCGTCCGGGTGCTGATCGAACAGCGCAAGTCAGGCTATTTCGCGCGGGTGCCGCGCCCATTGCTCAACCCCACCGCGACTTCACTGGTCCCCGGCCAGATCGATACCGGCGGCCAGACTTTCGTCGCGCAACAAAGCTATGCCGCCGTGTTGCCGCGCTTCAACGCGCTGTTCCGCGTGTCCGATGCCGTCAACCTGTTCGCGACGGTATCGAAGGGGCGGCGTTCGCCGGTCGTGCAGCTCAGCGCCGCGCTGACAGGTGGCGTGCCGATCGCCAACCGACAACTGGTGCCCGAGGAGATCGTGTGGAACTACGAAGCCGGCGTAAAGGGCGGCATCGGCCCGGTGTCGGGATCGATCGGCGTCTATTACCAAAAATATGACGGGTTCCAGGTCAGCGTGCAGCAGGGCAACGGCACGTCGATCACGCAGAGCGCGGGATCGGCGGGCAATCTGGGCGTCGAGGGTGAGGTGAACCTCCGTGCCGCCCGCTGGCTGAACCTGTTCGGCAATGTCGGATACATCAAGGGCGGTATCGACAAGGACAACCGCTTCGCCCCGACCTTTTCGGGCGCGCGGTTCCGGTTGCAGCCCGAATGGCAGGCGGCGGCCGGCTTTACGCTCGACGCCCCGTTGGGCAACGGCATGCGCGTGTTCGCGACGCCCAGCGTGACGCATCGCAGCCGGATCTATTTCGAATTGCCCAACCGGATCGCGCTGTCGCAAGGGCCGGTAACGCTGGTCAACGCGCGCGCCGGGGTCAGCTTCGCCAACGACCGGTTCGAACTGGCCGGCTTCCTGCGCAACGCGTCCGACGAGGACTATCTGCTGGATGCGGGCAATACCGGTGGCGCGTTCAGCATTCCGACCTTCATCCCCGGCGAACCGCGCTTTTATGGCGCGCAACTGACCGCGCGGTTCTGATCCCAGACCTTCTTCGCACGAACGGAAGCACCGACATGACGATGATCGCACGACGCGGCGCACTGGCGCTGATCGGCAGCGGAACGGCGCTGGCCGTACCCGGTGCACTGACTGCACGCGACGGCGGAACCGGCCGCTTCGTGCACGGCGTGGCAAGCGGCGATCCTGCGCCCGACGGTGCGGTGTTGTGGACGCGGATCACGCCGGCGGCGGGCGGGGGGGACGTGCCGTTGCAATGGCATGTCGCCGATGGACCTGACGATGCCGCGCGCCGGTCGGGACAGGTCGTGGCACGCGCCACGGCGGATCATACCGCGAAGGTCGAGGTGGCCGGCCTGTCGCCCGGTCGCGAATATTGGTACTGGTTCACGACCGCGTCGGGCGATCGGTCCCCGGCGGGCCGGTTCCGTACCTTGCCGGTCGGTGCGGTCGGGCGGCTGGTGCTGGCGGTCGCGTCATGCCAGCTATATCCGGGCGGGTTGTTCAACGCCTATGCCGACATGGCGACGTTGCCGCAGCTGGATGCCGTCGTGCATCTGGGCGATTACATCTATGAATATGGGGCCGAAGGATATGGTGCGGAGATCGGGCGCAAGCTGAACCGGCTGCCCGATCCGCCGCACGAGATCGTCACGCTGGCGGACTATCGACGCCGCCATGCGCAGGTGAAGACCGACAGCGATCTTCAGGCGGCGCATGCCCGCGCGGCGTTCATCTGTGTGTGGGACGACCATGAAGTCGCGAACGACGGATGGGTCGGCGGTGCCGAGAATCACGATCCGGCGAAAGAAGGCGACTGGGCGGCGCGCAAGGCGGCGGCGATGCAGGCCTATTTCGAATGGATGCCGATCCGGGAGTCGCGCCGCGCCATGGGCCGGGCGGCGATCTATCGCAGTTTCGAATTCGGCGATCTGGCGACGCTGGCGATGGTCGAAACCCGGTTGCTCGCGCGATCCGAACAGGTCGCGTTCAAGGGGACGACGCCCGACCCGGCGCAGTTCGCCGCCGCCATCGCCGAACGCGCGCGGGGCGACCGGGAATTGCTGGGCGCGGAGCAGCACCGCTGGATGGAAGGCGTGCTGACCACATCGGTGCGCGCCGGCAAGCCGTGGCAGTTGCTGGGCAATCAGGTGGTGATGGCTCGCGTCGCCGGTCCCGATCCCCGCACGGTCGATGATGGCGGGCGGTTCGCGGGGCAGGTGGCCGCATTGCCACAGCCGTGGCGCACGCGGATCGAACAGTCGATCGCGGGCTATCGCGCCGGTCTGCCGTTTAATCTCGATGCATGGGACGGATATCCGGCGGCGCGCGAGCGGCTATATGCCGCGTTCCGTCGGGCAGGGACGCGCCCGATCGTGCTGTCGGGCGACAGTCATGCGGCGTGGTCGAACGATCTGTATGACGATGGCGGCACGCTGGTCGCGGCGGAATTCGGCGCGACGGCGGTCACCAGCCCGTCTTATGGATCGCTGCTGCCCGGACTGGGCGCGGTGCTGGCGAAGGCCAATCGCGAAGTGGCGTTCTGCGATCAGGATGCGAAGGGCTATACGATCGTGACGCTGACGCCCGACGCGGCGACCGCCGAGCATATTGCGCTGTCGACGGTGCTCGCCAAGCCGTTTACCCGGCAGATCGCCGCCGGGCACCGGATCATGGCGGGCAAGCGTGAACCGCTGACGCCGATGTGACCGTCAGTCCGTAGGCGGCACGGCTGCTTTCAGCGCAGGTGCGTGCGCGAGGAAGTTGCGCAGTTCGGTGCGGCGGCGGTGTTCCACCGCGAATTCGGCGTCGATGCCCAATATCCAGTGAAGCATTGGCCGGTCGGGCTCGCGGTGCAGCGCAGTCAAGCGGTCGGCGATTGCTGTCACGTCCGCCGGGCTTTCCGCCAGTCCTTGCTCGACCAGATCTTCCGCCTGCCGTTCGAGGGCAACGGCGATTTCACCCAGCGCCAGTTCGGGATGATATTGTACGCCCCAGAACACGCCGCGATCATGCCGAATCTCGACGGCCTGAACGGGTGTGACGGCATTGCCGGCCAGCAGCGTCGCACCGGATGGCAGGCGCTCGACCTCGTCGCCATGGATCGCGGGCGCGTCCCATGTTGGCGGGCGCCCCGCGAGTAACGGGTGCGCACGGCCCGCATCGGTCGCGGTGATGCGGCGACCGATGCCGGCTTCCATCCTGTGCGGCATCCGACGGACGGTGCCGCCGGCCGCCGCGACGGCGACTTGCAGCCCGGCGCACGAACCGAACGCTGGCGTACCGGACGCGAAGACTTGCCGCATGAAATCGATCTGGCGGTGGACCTCGGGGCGGTCCTCATACACGTGCAGCGGCGATCCGGTCAGGAACACTGCATCGAAGGCGGTCAGTTCGTGCGGTTCGTAGCGTTGCGCGTCCTCGTCCGCCGGTGCGACGATCGTGACGGTGCAGTCCGGGCTGAGCTGTTCGAGCGTGGCGGCATAGGTTTCGCCGGAACTCTTGCCAGCGCTTTCGCGGCGGGCTTCGCGTTCGTCGGGGGTTTCGCTTTCGGCAATCAGGAAATGGGGCACGATGGTCCTGCAACGATGGTGAACGGTGCGAACGCCGCAGCATCCGTTTTGTCCGACGCCGGCCCAAAAAAACTTTGCGAATCAGTATCCTGCCGCAACTGTGGAACTCCGCGCCCGTCCTTGCGCTGTGGCGTCTGCAACGGGAGACAGCGAATGGCCGTATTCAACAAGGATATCATCAAGTTGGTCGAGGCCAACGAATTCTTCCAGAAGGAAGTCTATCTGGACGAAAATTGCCAGGTGGTGATGATGCATATCGAGCCGGGCGACGAGATCGGCGAGGAAACGCACGATGCCGACCAGACGACCTTCTTCGTATCGGGCGAAGGTCAGACGCAGGTCGATGGCAGCCGTCAGAAGGTGAGCGAGAACCACCTGATCGTGATCCCGAAGGGCGCGAAGCACAACATCATCAACAAGGGTGACGGTCCGTTGAAGCTGTTCACCGTCTATTCGCCGCCGGCGGAAGAGCCGGGCGTCGCACACCGGACGAAAGCGGAAGCCGACGCGGCCGAAGAGGATTGATCGAAGGTCCCGAACCGGTTGCGATCGACGCGACCGGTTCGGGGCCGTCCGATCGGATCAGCCGACCACGAAACTGGTTGTCGTGATCCGGTGGACGGTATCGACCGCGCCGCCCGGCAGCGTCTGTCTACCGCTGTCCTTGGCAGCGGCGACCAGCAGGTAACGACCCTTCGCTGCCGTACCCACGTCGAGCATCCCGGCGGCATCGGTCGTCTGCTTGCTGGTCGACCGGTCGGGCGCGACGATCGTCACCTCGGTCGCGGCCATGGGCTTGCCGTCGCGCGTCACGGCGAAGCGATTGCCGCCGGCAGTGACCGGTGCGATTTCGAACGGGAGCCGTGCCGTGGCTTCGCTGCGGCCGGCGCGGGCATAATAGACCACGCCTTCGCGCGAGCCTGCCTCGCCCCACGGAGCAAACACATCGTCGTCCCATGCGCGGACGTCGCCCGGCGCAACGGCGACTTCGATGAAGCCGGTGCGGCGCTGCGACGCGCCGGTGGCGGGTGTCAGCAGACGTGGTGCCTTGAGCTTCGCGAATTCGGGATCGCCACCGGCGGGCGGCGCGTCGGCCGGTTCGCCCAGATAGATGCGGGCCGGACCGTCGCCGTCGCGTTCGATCCACACTTCGTGCGCCTGTGCCGTCGCGGGAAGGGCGAGCAGGGCGGCGAGCATCCAGGTTTTCATCGGCGGTTCTCCGGCGGCGGACGCACCATACGTCCGCGTCTGATATCGCGCCCTACGCCAAACAAGAATGCGAGTCATTAGCGATCACGTATAAGCCCGGGTGTCGCGCGGTACGGCGCGACACCCGGTTCACGCGGATCAGGCGGTAGGGTCGACCGATCCGGGGACGAAGGTCGAACCCGCCGTGCCGTAATAATAATAGGTTACGCCGTCGATGTCGTCCGATCCGAGATATTCGATCGAGCGCAGGCTGGATCCGGTGAAGCGAAGCTGGCCACCTGATCCGGCTTCCGCGTCGGTGACGTCGGGGCCGCCGACGCCCGACATGTCGAGCACGCGGTTGCGGGCGAATCCGATCGTGCCGTCGCCATTGCCGTCAAACAGCGCGCTGGTCGTGACCAGCAGGTCGTCGCTGCCGAAGTTCGCGATGGTGTCGCCGCCGAGGTTCAGGCCGAGCGCATTGTCCTGCAACAGGATCTTCGCACCGCCCGCCATGTCGAGCCGGTCGTTCGCGACCGTTCCCTCGACCACATTCTCCTGCCCGAACCGCGTCCACAACGCCCGCAGCGTTCCGCCGTCGGCATAGGCGAAACCGCCGTCCTTCGTGCCCAGATAGCGCAGTTCGGTGATCTCGTCGTTCCGGCCGGCGATCAGGATGTGATCGTTGCCGTCGAACCCGGGACCGGTGCGGTCGATGTCGATGATGCCATTGGGGCCAGCGGAAATAAAGTTGTCGCCGTTGCGATCATAGATCTGCACGCGCGTGATGATCGTGTCGTTGCTGTCGAAGCCAAGAAACGAATCATCGCCCACATTGCCATCGGCGAACACGAAGGTCGTTGCCCCGGCTGCGACATACACATCATCGGCATCGTTGGTGCCGATACCAACCACGCTGCTGCTGCGGATCAGCAGGCTATTGTCCCGAAATGCCATAAAACTCCCCATGATTCGATTGTTCTTCGCCCCGCCGCTACGTCGTTTTCACGCCGGTTGGTCGCACGGCCGGTGAACCGGGTGCGGCGTGCCTCGACGTGTTACGGTAAGCAGTCGCGGCGTTGATTAATCGATTTGTAACCATCGGTCGAGCGGTCGTGCGATATCAAATACTTGTGTGGCATTTGTGCACCGGGCCGGGGCATCCACCCTGTCTGGAAAGGTGTACGTCGGGCTGCATCGTCGGCCCGCCCGGCGGGCCCATTCGACGGAAAGCGTGCAAAGGACGCGATGCCGCCACATCGCGACCGACCGGCGGCGACGGTGATGCAGGCCTGCTGGAAACTGGCCTAGTAGGTGATCGTCGCCACCACGGTATCGACATAGGCACCGGGATTGGCCGCGCGCTGTACCGGCACCTGTCCGTACACGGTGATCCGTTGCGCCGATCCCGTGCCGGTGCCGGACACGGCCTGCGCGCCGCTTCCCCACCGCACGCTGAGTCCCGCATTGCCGTACAGGCCATAGGCGATCAGACCGCCCGATGGTCCCTTCATCCGCCGCGTCGACGCCGCATCGGGATTGCGCCCGGCGTCGAGCGCCACCGCCCAAAGCGTTTGCGCGGTGCAGGTCAGGGTGATCCGGCTTTGCGCCGCGACGGGGACCGCGAGTACGCCGACCGCCGGAAAGGCCAGATCGGTCGCGGCGATCGTGCAGCTTCTGGCCGGTGTCGCGGTCACGCTGAAGGTCGGGTACAACGTGCCCGTACCGACGAACCCGGTGCAGTCGGTGCTGGCACCCAGCAGCACCGCTCCATAGACGAAGCTGGTGGCATTACCCAGAAAGTCCGACCGATACTGGTCGGCCGGCGCGGTAGTCTGCGCACCCAACAGACGGCCATAGACCGGTCGCGTGATCGTGCCCGCCCCGGCCAGCGATCCGGCAAGGACCATTCCCGGCACCGACCCAAGCGCAGGGTTCGCGATCGATCCCCATGGCTGCGTCCGGGCGGCGTCCTGATAGAGTTGATAGCGCAGCGATCCCGATGGCGAGGTCATGAGCCGCGCCGATCCGTCGGTCCCGCCGCTGCCCGCCGGGATACCGGGGCAGATCTTGACGACGCTGAGCAACGGGATGCTGGTGCAGGTCACCGATATCGTGCCGGTCGCGTCCACGGCGTTGCCGTCCAGCAGGACAGGACTGCCGAAATCGATCGCGGAGACGGTCGCCGAACAGATTTGCGCATTGGCATTCGCCGGTGCGGCGACGGTGCCGAGGATCAGCAGCACGAGGACGAGAAACGCATGCCTCATACGGGTGCGCCCGGAACGGGACGACAGGTCGCGACCAACCGCACCTGTTCGCCGCGCCGGGGGGCGAAGCCGAACGTCGCACGGCATTGTCGGCCATCGGGATCGGTGACGAGCAACAGGTTGCGCGGTTCCAGCATGCCCAGATACGCGGCCCCGTCATATCCGACGACATCGTCGGGTTGCCCCGCCCGCGCGACGATCGATCCGACCGGCAGCGGCTGTCCGGCGTCGTCGACGATACGCACCAGCGCAGCATCGGACGTCGTGGCGATAGCGAAGCGGACCATCGCCGGTACTCGGGTAAAGGCGGCTACGTCGGCATGCGTCGTGTCGATCCGGGCATCGACCGGTAACGATGCCGGATCGATCGTGATCGCGCTTGGTTCGAAGGCCGCGAGATCGGGGACGAGCAACATGCCCGACCGGCCCGTCGTGCCGACCAGCCGGTTTTCGCGATAGACCCGGACGCCCGGCGCGGCGGCGTCGACCACCGCGAATGACTGGTCGAGCCGGCGGGCGGCATGCAGCCCGCCGCCGACCAAGGCGACGGCGCCTTCCGCCTGCATCGTGCCCGAAAATCGGCCGCCCGCGTACAGTCCGGTGGCCTCCAGCGCGGCCCATTGGGTGGAGTGGCGAACGATGGCGTGCGCGATCCGGTCGCGACCCTCGGCGACGCGCACCGACCAGCCCCAACTGCCCGGTTCATATGCGCCCTGACGCGATGCTTCGGCATAGACCGACCTGCGGCCCTGCGAGACATTGACCCCGGCGCTGGCGGACGTCCGCTCGCCCAGCGGCACGCTGGCACCGAGGAACAGGCCGAACGATCCGCCGCGACCCAGATCGGCGACCGCGCTGGCGATAATCGCCAGTCGGCCGACACTGGCGGTCGCCGACAGGTTGGCGAGCCGGTAGCGGTCGCCGGTCGCGGCGCGCGAGTTGACGAGGCTCAGCCCGAGCGAAGCGTCCAGCCGTCGCAGGGGAAGCGACAGCGAGAACTGGTCGACTTCGCGTGGTGCGCCGAAAACCCGCCGGTCGCCCGCCTGTACCGGGCCGAACGATGCGGTGCGCGACGCGAGATCCTGATAGGGTCCGATCGCCCGCATCGTGCGGAGCAGGATCACCAGATCGGCCCGTCGCGTTTCGAACGCCACGTCGATCAGCCCGCCGGTCCGTCCGCCGGCATAGCTTGCCGATCCCGCGACCGACAGCAAGGCGGCGTCGCGCAGGTTGAGCACGCCGCCTGCGCCGGCCTGCGTCACGCCCGCGCCCGCTTCGACATGTCCCTGCACGGTAAAGCGGTCGGACAGGCCGCGCCGGAGCGATGCCGATCCGATCGGCCGTCCGTCATAGTCGTTCGAGCGCGTGGCGAAGCCGCGCCGTGGGAAGCCGAGTTCGGCGCTGAAATCGGTCAGCCCCCGAGCCAGCAGTTGCGGCGACGCATAGAACGGCGTCGACGATATCGTTTCGCGACCCAGCGCATCGCGCACGACCACCGTCGCCTGTCCCGCGCCCTGAACCATCGGCGGATGCGCGATGGCATAGGGACCGGCGGGTAAATCGGCCGACAACGCACGGACCCGATCGATATACAGGTCGAGTGTCGATGGCGCCGCCGCACTGCCCGACAGGCGCGGGATGGGCAGCGTGACCAGATCGGGCCGGATGCCGAAACTGCGCTGCAACTGAATGCCCGCCATGCGGATCGGGCGCGTCCATGCCAGACCGCCGTTCACGACATCGCCCGCGCGTGCGGTGACGAGGCGTTCGGGGTCTTCGTAGCTGTAGGTGGTCGACAGCCGGGTGACGCGCAACCCGTCGCCGGTAACGCCGATCGCATCGCTTTCGACCAGTCCGAACGCCCCGAACATGCGCAGGCCGACCGCGCCCGACACCCCGCCGAAGCGCGGTCCGCCGGGCGTGTCGCTGGCGCTGGCGAACAAGGTGTAGTCCAGCGTCGCGCCGGGGGGCGGGCGAACCGCCGCCACACGGCGCGCGTCGCGATCCCCGCCGGCCGCATCGATGATCGTCGGGCGTTGCGCCGTGGGGCCGAGCGTCAGCCACATCGTCTGTCGCGCGTCGTCATAGCGATGGAACAGGCCGGGCACACGGTCGAGCATGACCTCGCCCGCCGCATCCGCGCTGACCGATTGCACGCCGATGGTGCGCAGTTCGGCGGCGGGCGAGCTGAACCGTCCGTTCGCCCGCCGCGTGAAGGACGCGACGTACCCGGTGGAATGATCGTTCAGATAGACTTCGAGTTGCAGATATTCGAGTTCCTGCGGCGCGGGATCGACCGCGACCTCCACGCCGAAGCCCGCGCGCGCTTCCTGCGCCGCGGCCGGGGCGGCGGCACAGGTTGCGGCGACCGCCAGCCCCCATGCGACGTCACTGCGCCGGCTGGACGACAAGCGGCAGGTCCAGCGCACCGCCGTCCGACAGGGCGGTCATCCGCAGTCCGGCCGTTCCGGCGTTAACGCCTGCGCCCAGCGGCAGGCGGAATTGCGATCCGGCAAGTACATAGCCGACCAGCCCGGCGCGGTCGAACAGCCGTCGTCCGCCGCCGGTGATCGCCAGATCGGCCAGCCGCAGCCGACGCGTGCCGCGATTTCGCCCGACCAGCGTGGTGCCATAGGCGGAGGTTTCCACGTGCCACGTCACGTCGGACGTCCGGCGTGGGATGTCGGAGAAGAACGCCGGAATCGACTGTCGCACGACCAGATTGACCGTCCCCGGCCGGGCGGCGGCAGGATCGGGCACTTCGTCGATCAGCACGCGGTAGGATTCCTCACCCACCGGCGGGGACTTCGCGGTGCGGACGACGCGGACCAGATATTGCTGTTGCGGAGTCAAGGTGGCGAAGGGCGGGCTGGCGACGACGCCATCGGCAGGCACCAGCGTATCGACCCCGTCCGGCGCGGTCCATCGCATTACCCGCACCTGCACGCGCACCGGCCGCTGTTCGGCGTTCACCAGTGTCAGCGAGGTCGTGCGTGCGCCCGGCAGCGGGTCGATCAACACCGGCGCGACGCGGATATCCGAAGCGGATGCAGGTCCGCCGATCGCAAGCGCAAGCGCGAGCGCGAGCATCCCCGCACGACGGGCCGGCGCGTTGGTCATGACCACTTCCTGCACCGGATCAATAGGTCACCGTGACCTGAACGGTATCGGTGTAGTTGCCCGCCGCCGGCGTGCCTTGCGCCGGTACGCGGCCATAGACGGTCAAGGTCTGGACCACGCCGGTGCCGGTTCCGGCCAGCGTATCGGTGCCGACGGTGTTGCCCCATTGTTGCGAACGGGAGGCATCGCGGAACAGTTCATAGGTGATCGTCGCGCCTGCGCCCGACGTCAGACGCCGCGCCGCAACGGTCGCACCCGCACCCGATCCGGCATTCAGCCCGATATTATATGGGGTCGTGTTGGTGCACTGTACCCCGATCGTGCTGGTCGATGTGATCGCGGTTTGAATGACGCCGGTATTCCCGAACGCCATGTCCGACGCGGACGTCAGCCGGCATTCCGCCTGTACGGTCAACGTCACCTGAAACTGTGTGCTTTGTTGGGCGGAAGCCGGCAGGGCGGTGGCGAGTATTGCGACGACCGACGCGGGTAACAGCCCGATCCAATAGCGTTTCATGACAGCTCCGTTTGCGGTTTGTCCTGTCGGGACATTAACCGCGAACGGAAGGGCAAAAGGATAACACTCCGTTTTCGGACGCAATTTCGCGAACTGGACGCGCCCGGGAGCAGCCGCCCGATCCTAGCGCGCGCAACCGGGTATCCTCGTTTGCAGGTCCGGTCGCCGTCCATCGCCTTCGACGATCTGGCCGCTACCCGAGGCTGGCGTGGCCGCTACCCCCGGGGGGGAACCACGTTCAACGAGACGCCGGCGTTTGGTCATCGCCGTCAACCTGTCCCGAATCTACCCGACCGCCGCCGGTGGCTGCGAAGGCACGATCGTCGACGATTTCCGCTGGTCGAACTCGGGACAGGCGCGGATGACGATCGGCATCACCGACGTGCAGGCCGGTCCGGCCCGGAACGATGCCGGTCCGCGATCTCGGACCGACGGCGTTCAGAACCGGTCAGCCGCAGACGCGGCGTCCGTTACGCACGACGTAGCGGCAGGGTCCACGATACTGGACGCCCATCGCCGCCGCCTCACGCGAGTTGCCGGGGATGATCCGTACGCGCTGGCCACGCCGATCGTCACGGCGGCGATCGCGCCGGACCTGCCGATCGCGCCGATCATCGCGGTAGCGTCGGTCGTCGCGGTAGCGGCGATCGTTGCGGACCTGCCGGTCGTCGACCCGCTGTCCGTCGCGATACCCTTGCGCATATTCACGCGATTGCGCCTGCGCGACAGGCGCGGTGCCCGCGATCGAACAGAGAAGACCGACGCCTGCGATCAGGCCGAACCAATGTTTCATGCTGTAATCCTTCCATGCGGATGCTGCATCCGCATGGCTGAACCGGCGCTGACGGATGCGGCGCTGCATGTTCAAGCCGCGCCGCGGTGCAAGGTTCCCGCGATGGTCGCGGGCCAAGACACGGCGGGGCGGCCCCGGGTCAGTAGGTCGGCGACCACATCCGCGCGGCAATCGCGTCGCGATCGATCGCGTCGGGCGTCGTCGCCACGCCGTCGGCGACCGCGCGCTGTGCCACGACGACCGCGATATCCAGTGCCACGTCGCGCAGCCGTTCGATCGGCGGCAACAGCGTCTCGTCGCCACCCATATCGCCCAACGCGCGTGCGGCGGCCATGAACATGCCGTCGGTGATCGCAGTCGCACCCGCCGCCAGCGCGCCCAGCCCGACGCCGGGGAAGATGTAGACGTTGTTGACCTGAGTCACGCCCGCGATGCCGAACGGGCTGCCCGTACCGACCAGCGCCCGGCCGGCGGTCCAGCGCAACAGGTCGGACGGATGCGCCTCCGCACGCGAAACGGGGTTCGACAGCGGGAAGATGACCGGCCGTTCCACGCCATGCGCCATCGTCCGCGCCACCGCTTCGCCGAACGCACCATGCTGGCCCGACGCACCGATCAGCACGGTCGGATGGACGTTGGCGACCGTGTCGAACAGGTCGACCGGTCCCGACGTCGTCCGCGTCCAGCCCGCAAGCTCGGCCGGGTCGCGCGCCAGCAAGGCCTGCGACTCGCTCAGCGCCGCCATGTCCGACAGGATCAGGCCGTCGCGATCGACCGCCCAGATGCGAGCGCGGGCGGCGGCTTCGTCCAGCCCTTCTTCCATCAATGCCTGGACCAGCATCGTCGCGATGCCCGTGCCCGCCGCGCCCGCGCCGAACAGCACGACACGCTGTTCGGTCAGCGGCGTGCCAGTACGCCCGATCGCCGACAGCAGCGTGCCGACGGCGGTCGCCGCCGTGCCCTGAATATCGTCGTTGAAGCTGAGAATACGGTCGCGATAGCGATCGAGCAGCCGATAGGCGTTGTGCCCCGCGAAATCCTCCCACTGCAACAGCACGCCGGGAAAGCGGTCCGCGACCGCCGCGACGAAATCCTCGACGAACGCGTCATATTCAGGACCGCGAATGCGGGCGTTGCGCCAGCCGACGTACAGCGGATCGTCGCGCCGCGCGGCATTGTCTGTGCCGACGTCGAGCAGGATCGGCAACACTTCGGACGGGCGGATTCCGGCGCAGGCGGTGTACAGCGCCAGCTTCCCGATCGGGATGCCCATGCCGCCGGCCCCCTGATCGCCCAGGCCGAGGATGCGTTCGCCGTCGCTGACCACGATCACCTTGACCCGGTCGAGCGCGGGATCGCCGAAGATCTCCGCGATCCGCTGGCGATTGGGCCATGACAGGAACAGGCCGCGCGACCGCCGCCATATTTCGCTGAACCGTTCGCAGCCTTCGCCGACCGCAGGCGTGTACACCAGCGGCAGCATGGCGGGCAGGTCGCGCTGGACGAGTGCGTGAAACAGCACCTCGTTCGAATCCTGCAATTCGCGCAGGAAGGAATAGCGGTGGAAGTCGTCCGGCATCCGCGCAAGCGCGCGGCGCCGACGTTCGACCTGACTGTCCAGCGTGCCGACATGCGGCGGCAACAGTCCATGCAGGCCCAGCCGGTCGCGTTCGGCTTCGGTAAAGGCGGTGCCCTTGTTGGTCAGCGGATCGGCGAGCAGGGCGCGCGCAGCGGCATGGACGGCGGGGGAAATGGCGATAATCCTTACAATCGTCCGCCGCCCGGCATCGAACCGGGGCGGCGGACAAGGGGGTGCGGGCTTACAGCCGGAAGCTGATCCAGCCCGCGAGAAAGTCCGAATTGCGGTATCCGGCGTCGGACAGCGCACCACGGGCGATCAGATGTTCGTAGCGCGTGGTCAGGTTGACGCGCGGGCTGATCGGATAGGTCGCCTGGAACCGGATGGTGTCGGCGACCTTGCGCGCATCGCCCAGCTGGGTGCCGGCGAACGCCTGTCCGTTGGCGCGATACACCGCGTCGTTCAGGCTGTCGCGCCACGACACCTGATACTCGCCCGTCACGCGCAGCTTGGGCGTGGCATTGACCGTCAGGCTGGGGGCCAGCGCGATCAGGTTGGTCGGCGTGGCGTACAACTGATAGCTGTAATAGATGTTGTTGCCGAACGGTGCGAGCGAGTTGCGCAGCGTGCCGGTGCCATAGGCGCCGCCGCCGCTGGCGTAATCAAAATGCAGTCCGATCCGTGGCGCGGTCTTCGACTTGCCCAGCTTGTAAGTCTGCTGCAGCAGGATCAGCCATGCTTCGATCGGGCGTCCGTTAAACTCGCCGCCCTGATAATTGACGGTCCAGTCCAGATTGACCGGTCCGACGTCGCCATACAGGTGCAGGCCATAGAATTTGCGGGTTTCGAGCGCGGTCGCCGACCCCCACACCGCCGCGCTGTTGCGCAACCGCCAGACGAAGGGATCGAGATACAGCTTCGATCCGCCGAACAGCGTCGTCGGCAACACCACGCCGCCCGAAACCCCGGAAAAGCGACGGTTGTCATCGACGATATCGTCGCCCGTGCCGCCGGTGGCCAGCCGCGTCGTCTTGAAGTCGAACACGTCGCCGCGCAGCGTGTCGCCCTTCGCCCATGCCCGCACGCCGTTGTACACGAAGAAGATCGTGTTGTTGTCGCGCGGCACGACCATCAGATTGGGACCATCGGCAAAGGTCTGACGGCCATAGCGCACGCCCAGATCGACACCGCCGACGGTGCCGGTCACGTCGACGAACGATTGCTGGACGACGAGGTCGTTCTGCAACTGTCCCGCCTTCACGCCTAGGTTGCGGCCCGACAGCCCGCCATGCGCCAGTTCGCCGAACAGCCGGACGTGATCGCCCAGATGCAGGTCGGCCCCGCCAACGATGCGGTTGATGTCCTGACGCTGCGCCTCGCGGTCGCGCAGGTTAGGGTTGGTCGTCTGGTTGACGCGCATGCGGAACTCGCCGGACAGCGTCAGATAGACGTCGTCGCCCGCGATCGGAATGTACTTCAACCGGTCGAGTACGTCGTCGCGCTTCTTCGGATCGCGGAACTTGGTCCAGTCTTCGGCCCAGCGCGACTGGTTGTAGCCACCGGCGGAAGCGCCGTCGCCACCGGCTTCGGACGGATATTCCTGAGCTGCGGGCCGGGCGCTTCCGCGCTGCGCGATCGGGCCGGGGCCGGGCGCGGTTTGCAGTACGGGCGCGTCGGTCGGGGTGGGGGTGGTGTCGCCGGGTGCTGCAACGGCAGCGACGGCGGCGGGGTCGCTAGGTGCCGCAAGCGCTGCGACGGGGGCGAGGGAAAGGGTTGCGGCGGTGAGCCGGATCAGCTTCTTCATCGGGCGGGCTTTCTTCCTGCGTTTGCAGGACCATTATACGACGGTCGCCGATCCAACCGGGCGACCGCCGTACAGGATTGGATCACTCGGCGGCGACAGCGCCCTCGGGCATCTGGTCGACGCGCACGCTGCGGCCTGCCAGCGCGGCATCGAACTGCGCCTTGTCGAGCTTGCCTTCCCACTTGGCCACGACCACCGTGGCGACGGCGTTGCCGATGAAGTTGGTCAGGCTGCGGCACTCGCTCATGAACCGGTCGACACCGAGGATCAGCGCCATGCCCGCCACCGGGACCGTCGGCACGATCGACAGCGTGGCGGCCAGCGTGATGAAGCCCGCGCCGGTCACGCCCGCCGCACCCTTCGACGACAGCATCGCGACTGCCAGCAGCAGCACCTGCTGTCCGATCGTCAGGTCGACATTGCATGCCTGTGCGATGAACAGCGCCGCCAGCGTCATGTAGATGTTGGTGCCGTCGAGGTTGAACGAATAGCCGGTCGGCACGACCAGTCCGACGATCGACTTGGGCGCACCGGCACGCTCCATCTTTTCGATGAGCGAGGGCAGGGCGCTTTCCGACGACGAGGTGCCCAGCACCAGCAGCAGTTCGGCCTTAAGGTACGAGATCAGCTTGAAGATCGAGAAACCGCACACCCGGGCGACCAGCCCAAGCACGACCACGACGAACAGCAGCGCGGTGAGATAGAAGGTGCCGACCAGTGCGGCGAGGCTGAACAGCGTCGCAATGCCGTATTTGCCGATGGTGAACGCCATCGCGCCGAATGCACCGACCGGTGCGGCCTTCATCACGATCGCCACGACCTTGAAGAACGCGATCGACACGTCGTTCAGCGCGTCGAGCACGCGTTCGCCCTTTTCACCGATCATGGCGAGGCCGATGCCGAACAGGATCGCGACGAACAGCGTTTGAAGGATGTTGCCTTCGGTCAGTGCCGACAGGAACGTGTCGGGAATGATGCCGGTCAGGAAGCCGGTGATCGTCGTGTCATGCGCCTTCGCCGCATATTCGGTGACCTTCGTCGCGTCGAGCGTGGCGGGGTCAATGTTCAGTCCGGCACCCGGCTGGACGATGTTGCCGACGATCATGCCGACGATCAGCGCGAGCGTGGAGAAGGTGAAGAAATAGAGGAACGCCTTGCCCGCGACGCGGCCGACCGACGCGAGGTCGCGCATGCCGGCGATGCCGGTGACGATCGTCAGGAAAATCACCGGTGCGATGATCATCTTCACCAGTTTGATGAACGCATCGCCGATCGGCTTCAGCGCTTCGCCGGTCGACGGATAGAAGTGTCCAACCAGCACGCCGGCGACGATCGCGACCAGCACCTGAAGATACAGGTGGGCGTACCATGGCTTGGCGGCGGGCGGTACGGCCGGGTGGTCGGTGGCGGTGATTATCATGGCGACAGCCTTTCATCCTCTGTGATGCACCTGCCCGACTCTTGACGACGGTCCGTGCGCTGGCAGCAGGATAGAATGTTGCACTCCTCGTTGTCCTAAATGCATCCGTAAGAAATTATCGCGTTAAATCAGTACTGTACCACGCGGCCATTGGATAGCTTGTGTCGAAATTGCTCCACCTGCGGCAGCGAGTGTGCAAGATGTTGCACATTGTGTGACGCGGGGATAAGGCTTGGCAGATGCGGACCCTACGCGCTTCACAGATCGGATGGATCCTTGCTGCGCTGGTGCTGAGCCTGTGCGTCGCGGTGCTGACCGGACGGATCGTCGAACGGCGTGCGCGGGCGGAACTGATCGCGTCGATGACCGCCGATGCGCGGCTGCGTCAGGTATTGCTCGCCAGTGAGATCGCCCGTTTCCGCCTGTTGCCGCTGGCGTTGGCCGACGATCGCGACGTCATCGGCGCGGTCGACGGGTCGGCGGGCGCACGAGGGGCGCTGGACCGCAAGCTGGAGGCGCTGGCGTCGGCGACCGGCGCGTCGGTGATCTATGTCGTCGACCGCAGCGGCGTGTCGATCGCCGCGAGCAATTGGCGCAGCGACGCGAGTTTCGTCGGGCGCGATTACCGCTTCCGTCGATATTATCGCGATGCGGTGCGCAACGGGTCGGCGACGCAATTCGCGCTGGGGACCGTCAGCCATCGTCCCGGCCTGTATCTCAGCCGGCGGACGCGGGGCGGGGGCGTAGTGGTCGTGAAGTTGGAGTTCGACCGGATCGAGCGCGAATGGCGAGCCGCTGGCGGCATCACCTTCGTGACCGATGCGTCGGGTGTTATCCTGATCTCCAGCCGCCCCGCATGGCGGTTTGCCGCGACCGGTCCGATTCCGGCCGCGCGCGCGGCGGCGGTGCGTGCGGACACGGGTACGGCGAAACTACAGCCGTCGCCGTTCGTGGTTCGCGGCGACGTGATTCGCGTAGGCGGCGAACTGGCACCGCGCGAACGCGTGACGACGTCGCCGGACGAAGCGGGGTGGCGGGTGCATCTGGCCATGGCGCAGCCGCGCACGATCGGCGGTGTCGTCCGTGCTGCGCAGGCGGCGGCGGCGCTGATCACGCTCGCGCTGCTGTCGCTGGCATGGGCGCTGCGGGAACGCGCCCGGCGCAGCGCATTACGGACCAGCGAACTGGAAGCGGCGGTGGCGGATCGCACCCGCTTGTTGCGTGCCGAAATCGAGGAACGGGCGGCGGCGGAGGCGCGCGCCGCCGACCTGCGCGAGGGGTTGAGACAGGCGAACCGGCTTGCCGCGCTGGGCCAGATCACCGCCAGCGTGGCACACGAGACCGCGCAGCCGGTGGCGGCGATCCGCAACTATGCCGCGGCGGCGCGACAGTTGCTGGACCGCGGGGATGCGGCGTCGGTCCATGACAATCTGATCGCGATCGCCCGACTGACCGAGCGGATCGGTGCGGTCACCGCCGAACTGCGCGGCTTCGCGCGCAAGGGCAGCGGGACCATCGGTCCGGTCTCCCTGGCAGGGATCGTCGAGGGCGCACGGCTGATCCTGAAGGAACGGTTGTCGCAAGTGACGCTGGAATTGCCGGAGATCGGTCCCGATCTGCTGGTCCTCGGTGGCCGGGTGCGGCTGGAACAGGTGCTGGTGAACCTGTTGCAGAACGCGATCGAAGCGCTGGCGACCCACCCCGATCCGCGCATCGCGATCCTGTTGTCGATCGAAGCGGAACTGGTGACGATCGCGGTAGCCGACAACGGTCCCGGTATCGCGACGGAGGTCGCCGACCGGATGTTCACGCCGTTCGTCACCAGCCGTCCGAACGGACTGGGGCTGGGGCTGGTGATCGCGCAGGATATCATGACCGATCTGGGCGGCTCGCTGCGGCTGGTGCCGTCGGAACGTGGGGCGCGGTTCGAACTGACGCTGCGGCGCGTGCCATGAGCGGGGCGGGGCGCGTCGCACTGGTCGAGGACGATGCCGACCTGCGGGCATCGACCGCGCAGTTGCTGACGCTGGCGGGGTTCGATGTCGTGCCGTTCGCATCGGCGCCCCCCGCGCTGCTGGCGATCGACGCCACGTTCGACGGGATCGTCGTCACCGATGTTCGCATGCCGCACATGTCGGGCATCGAACTGTTCCGCATTTTGCAGGAGCGCGATCCGACCCTGCCGGTGGTGCTGGTCACCGGCCATGCCGACGTCGAAATGGCGGTCGACGCCATCAAGGGCGGGGCGTGGGATTTCCTGTCCAAGCCGTTCGATCCCGACGCGCTGATCGCCGCCGCCACGCGCGCGATGGCGGCACGCACGCTTGCGCTGGACAACCGCCGGCTGCGCGCACTGGCGGTCGAGGATGATGCGTCGGGACTGGTCGGACGGTCGGACGCCATCCGTCGGTTGCGCGAGATGATCCCGGTGCTGGCCAACGCCGATATCGACCTGTTCGTCGAAGGCGAGACCGGCACCGGCAAGGAATTGCTGGCCCGGCTGATCCATCGTGCGGGGAAGCGGGCGCGGCACCGGTTCGTGGCGGTGGCGTGCGCGGCGTTGCCCGATACGCTGGTCGACAGCGACCTGTTCGTCGCGACCGGCGACCATGGGGTCGTCGCGGCGCATCGCGGCACCCTGTTCCTCGACGATATCGATCAGGCGTCGCGGCCGTTGCAGGCGCGGCTGACACAGTTGGTCGAGGAACGCGCGGTACGCGGGACGCGCGATACCGTGCCCGTCGACGTCCGCATCATCGCGACCGGCGCGGAAGAAGGTCAACGACCGCCCGATGCGATCGGCCCGGCGCTGCTGTACCGGCTGGCGGCGGTCCGGGTGCGCATGCCCCCGTTGCGCGAACGGCGCGAGGACGTGCCGTTGCTGTTCGCGCATCTGGTCGACCTGTCGGCGGCGCGGTTGCGGCGGGAAGTACCGGCGTTGACGCAGGCGTCGCGCGATTTCCTGACGCGTCACGACTGGCCGGGTAATGTCCGTGAACTGGCGCATTTCGCCGACCGGTTCGTGCTGGGACTGGATGCCGCGTCCGATCCCGTCGCGACGTCCGATGGCGATGCGATACCGCTGCCCGACCGGATCGCCGCGTTCGAGCGTCAGGCCATTCTTGCAGCGATCGCGGCTGCCGGCGGCGAGATCGGTACGGCGATCGATCGGCTGGGCATCCCGCGCAAGACATTTTATTACAAGGTCCAGCGGTTGGGGATCGATCTAAAATCGGTGCGACGGCCTTCATAACGTATCGGTAATGGAACGTCTTTGCCGATCGGGCATTCCCATGTCGCGGACCAGCACTGGCCATCCTGAACAGGGTGTCGGCATGATCGGGCCGGATAATCGTACAGTCGGCAACTTGACCGGCACCAGACGGGGTGGACGATGACGGACATGGTCGCTTGAACGACAATGAAGTGGATCGTCAGCGTCTGAAAAGCGCGCTGGGTGCCGTCGCCGCACAGGATCGGACCGCGATGCGGCTGATCTATGACCAGACCGCCGACAAATTATTCGCCGTGTGCCTGCGCGTGCTGAAAGACACCGCTGCGGCAGAGGATACGTTGCAGGACGTCTATCTGAAAGTGTGGCACCACGCCGCACGCTTCGATGCGTCGCGCGCCAGCCCAATCACTTGGCTGTGCAGCATCGCGCGCAACACCGCGATCGACCGGTTGCGATCGTCGCGACGGGTGCCGACCGGCGATGGCGAGGTGCCCGATCTTATCCCGGACGATGCGCCGACGGCCGACGTCGTGCTGGAACAGCGTCAGGCGCAGGCGCGCATGATCGATTGTATCGGTCTGCTGGATGGTGACCATGCCCGTTGCATACGGGCTGCTTTTTTCGACGGTCATACCTATGTGCAACTGGCGGATCGACATAATGTGCCGCTAGGAACGATGAAGAGCTGGATCCGCCGTGGCCTGCTCCGCCTGCGGGAATGCCTCGACGATGCCTGATAGCGCGACCATCGATGAGGATGATCTGGCAGCGGCCGAATTGATGCTCGGCGTGCCGACAGAGGCCGAGCGCGCCGTGTTGCAGGCACGTGCCGACCGCGATCCGACCTTTGCGGCGCGGGTCGAACGGTGGAATGAACGCTTGGCACCGCTGTTCATGGAAATCGCTCCGGTGCCCGCTCCCGCCGGGAGCTGGGATCGGATCGCGGCGCGGTTGCCCGTCGATCCGGCCCCGGTGTTGCAACGTCGGGTACGGCGTTGGCAATGGGCGACCGGCGCGGCGACGGCGGTCGCGGCGGGGCTGGCGGTGCTGCTTGCGATCCCGACGCCACCGGTCGTGGTCGAACGGCCGGCGCCGGTCATCGTACCGCAACTCGCCGTCGCCCAGCTTTCCGACGAGAGCGGTACGCCGCTGCTGGCGGTCGGGATCGAACGGCGCAGCGGACAGGTCAGCGTGCGGCTTCAGGACCTGCCGGCAGCGGCGCGTGTGCCCGAATTGTGGATCATCCCGTCGGGCGGTACACCGCGTTCACTGGGGCTGATCCGCGCCGACGGTACGATCGACGTCGCGATCCCGCATGATCTGCGCGCAAGCCTCGGCAAGGACGCGACGCTTGCCGTCAGCATGGAACTGCCGGAGGGTGCCCCACACGCCGCGCCCGCCGGACCGGTAGTCGCGACGGGCGCAGTGGTGACGCTTTGACGATGGTCTATCGTCGTCCGGTGGTGCCCGGCGTCCTAAGACGAGCGGCGTAGAACAGCCGTCACGTCGTGCGCCGACCGATCGGAGCTACCGGCCGCTGCCCATCACGCCGTCGGCCACGACATAGGCGAGGCTGGCGCAGGCCTCCAGCGCCGCCCGGTCGCGCATCGTTATCCGCCCACGGGTACACCGCACCATCCGCTCGCCTTCGAGGATGTGCAGGCAATCGGTGACCGTCGCCCGACGCAGGTTGAGTGTATCGGCGATCGCGGCATGGGTCACCGCCATCGTATCGCCGTCGATCCGGTCGTCGATCATCAGCAACAGTCGCGCGATGCGGCGTTCGGGGGCATCGCGCAACGCCGATGCCAGCGTCCGCGCCATCTGCATCGCGAACCGTTGCGAAAACTCCAGCAGTGCGGTCAGCACCGTCGGATCGTCGCGCACGACGTCCAGCATCGCATCGGCCGGTACGGTCAGGGCATGGCCCGACTGAATCCGCACGCTGGCGGTGAACGGCGCGGGCTGATCGCTCAACAGACGCGACCATCCGACTACGCCGTCCTTGCCGATCATGCCGACGTCCTGCAACTCGCTGCCCGTCGTCACGGCCAGCATCACCGGCGCGCTTTCGGGAAACACCAGCCGGTCGATCGGTTCGCCGCTACGCATCAGCGTGTCGCCGGGACGCAGTTCGATACGCGTCGCCGCCACGGCCAGCCGGCGGCGCGTGATAGCCGTCATCGCACCGATCAGTCCATTGTCGGTCGTGGGTAGTGGCGCTCCGCCACCTGCCGCCCCGTCTATCTTCACCGGTTCCACCTCACGCAAACCTTGCCTGCGCAAGGTTCGTCGCAATCGGCCGGACGGATGCACGTCGTACGGCCACGTACGGAAAATAATCCATGTGAGGCGTTCGCGCGTAGCTGCGGGTTGCAGGTCCATCAGAACGAAAGGGAGGCATATGACGGAACCCATGGCTGTCGCGGAGGCGTTCGACGCCCGCGTCAAACGGCGCGAGGAGCGTCGCGACTTCTTCAAAATGCTGGGCGGTGCGGCCGCAATCGGCGGTGCAGCCGTAATGGCGGGACGGGCGGACGTAGCGGTGGCGCAGTCCGCGCCAACCGATGCGGACGTGCTGAACTTCGCGTTGAATCTCGAATATCTCGAGGCGCAGTTCTATTATTTCGCGGCGTTCGGCAGCGGGTTGCCTACCAGCATTCTTAGCGGCACCGGTGTGCAGGGTGCGGTCACCGGCGGACGGCAGGTCACGTTTTCCGACCCGCTCGTGGGTCAATATGCCCGCGAAATCGCGGCGGACGAGCGTGCGCATGTCGAATTCCTGCGCACCGCGCTGGGCACGGCGGCGGTCGCGCAACCGGCGATCGACATTTCGGCAGCGCCAAGCGGCGCATTCTCGTCGGCGGCACGTGCGGCCGGGCTGGTCGGTGCCGGTGCGTCGTTCGATCCCTATGCCAGTGACGAAGCGTTCCTGCTCGGCGCGTTCATCTTCGAGGATGTCGGCGTGACTGCCTATAAGGGCGCTTCGCCGCTCTTGACCAACAAGACGTTCCTCGAAGCGGCAGCGGGTATTCTTGCAGTCGAGGCGTATCATGCCGCCATCGTGCGGACGACGCTGTATGCCAAGGGTATCGAAACGCCTTCGGCGCGGCTGATCGAAGCGACGGATGCGATCTCCGCCGCGCGCGACAGCCTCGACGGCACCAGCGACCTTGATCAGGGGCTGACCCCGGTTCCGGCCAGCACGACGCTGACCAACATCGTTCCGCTCGACGCAAACGGCATCGCGTACAGCCGGTCTGCCGGACAGGTGCTCAACATCGTCTACCTGAACCGTCTGCAGGTAACCGGCGGCGGGTTCTTCCCGAACGGTGTCAACGGCACCATCCGCGCCAGCGCCGCGAACTGAGGGCAGGGAGCCATATCATGACCACCAACGATCCGATCCTTCAGGTTCTCGAAGCCTGTGGCGAGCGTCGCAACGCCCGTCGCCAATTCATGCGCTATGCCGGAGGGGCGGCAGTCGCCACCGCCGGCGCGTCACTGCTCGCGGCATGCGACAAGGAGCGCGGGCCGATCCCCGCGCCGACTCCGACACCCACGCCGACCGGCACGGCGGCACTGACCGATGGCGACGTGCTGAACTTCGCGCTGAACCTCGAATATCTCGAAGCGCAGTTCTATTCCTTCGCCGCGACCGGTGCTGGTCTCCCTAATTCCAGCCTGACCGGGACCGGTACGCAGGGGGCAGTGACCGGCGGACAGATGGTGAAGTTCACCGATCCGCTGGTCGCCCGTTATGCGCGGGAAATCGCGCAGGACGAGATCGCGCACGTCAACTTTCTGCGTCAGGCGCTGGGAACGGCGGCGGTGGCGCAGCCGGCGATCGATATCGGCGTGACGGCGACCAGCGCCTTTTCGAACGCTGCGCGTGCGGCGGGGCTCATTGGCGCGGGCGCGGCGTTCGACGTCTATGCCACCGACGAGAATTTCCTGCTCGGTGCCTATATCTTCGAAGATGTCGGCGTCACCGCGTACAAGGGGGCGGTCGGTTTGATTACCAACAAGACCTTCCTCGAAGCGGCTGCAGGCATTCATGCGGCCGAGGCGTATCACGCCGGTCTGGTCCGCACGGTGCTGTACCGCAAGGGTGTGGCAGCGGTGGCGTTGATCGATGCGACCGAGGCGATCTCGACCGCACGCGACAGTCTGGATGGCAGTAGCGATCTCGATCAGGGCGTGCGTGCGACCGGGCCTGCGACGGCACTGGTGTCGAACCTCGTGCCGACCGATGCCAACGGCATCGCGTACAGCCGGACGGCGGGACAGGTTCTCAACATCGTCTATCTCGATCGCACGGCGAAGACGGCGGGCGGGTTTTTCCCCAACGGCGTCAACGGTACGATCCGATCCAGCGCCGCGAACTGATCGCGCAATTGCTGGTCTGACAGGATGCCGTCCCGCAAGGGGCGGCATTCTTCGTTCGCGACTGCGGCGCCGTGCAACCGGTCGCAACGCGGTTCGCACGACGCTGGCATCGGTGCCGCGGCGCGGGTTGCTTGGACATTGCGGACCGGCGGCTTATATACCGCCCGTTATGGAAACCAAGACCAGCATTGCGATCAAGGGTCGCCCCCGCGAATTCTGCGTCGATACCGCGCTGTCGGCGGCGCTGCGCGTGTTCTGGGCCAAGGGCTATGAGGGCGCGTCGATGACCGACCTCACCGAAGCCATGGGGATCACGCGCCCCAGCCTGTATGCCGCGTTCGGCAATAAGGAGGCGTTGTTCCGCAAGGCGCTCGACCTCTATGAATCGGAAAAGATGGACTATACCCGCTGCGCACTCGAAGCGCCGACCGCGCGGGGAGTGGTCGAACGGCTGATGCGTGGCGGCCTTGCGAACCAGACCGGCGACGGCGGAGCCAAGGGGTGTCTGGGCGTCATCAGCACCGTCGCCTGCGGGGAAGCCGCGCTGGGGATCAAGGACGAAGTGATCGCGCGCCGCGAATCATCTCGGCTGGCGTTGATCGAACGATTTTATCGGGCGCGGGACGACGGTGATTTCGGCGCTGACGTCGATGTCGACGGGCTGGTCAGTTACCTGTTCGCCATCCTGCAGGGGATGGCCGTACAGGCCGGGTCGGGCGCGTCGCGCGAGGATCTGGAGCGGATGACCGGGGTTGCACTGAAGCTGTGGCCGACCCGCTGAACGGTCGATAAAAATTCGTACCGACCGGTATAGAAGCCGTTGACGATCCTTCAACGCGTTTATATACTGCACGGTATAGAACAAGGGGTCTTTGGTCGGATGGTGACATTCCGCCAGTGATGACGGGTTCTGGAGCCT
The DNA here is from genome assembly GCF_014842075.1 of Sphingomonas sp. CFBP 13720. Classification (GTDB taxonomy): domain Bacteria; phylum Pseudomonadota; class Alphaproteobacteria; order Sphingomonadales; family Sphingomonadaceae; genus Sphingomonas. The sequence continues at coordinate 419,182 of NZ_JACYVA010000001.1, read as the reverse complement.
TCGACTGCAAACCGGTCGGGCCGATAGCCCGATCCTGAACGTACCATAGTTTAAATTACGACTGCCGGGCGCGCGATGGCGTGCGTCCGATCGACATTGTTCGGTCAGCGCCGGAGCATCGGGTTCCGGCGATCGCGGGTCTGCGCCCGGCCGACATCAGGGGAGACGACGATGGCATATCTGGCCTTTACCGAACTTGCCGGCGGCACCGACCAGCAACTGCCCGACGCGATGATCGCGCCGGTCGAACCGCGGCGCGCGGGGTTTTCCGCGCTCGAATGGTCGGTGGTTGCGATCGCACGCCGCGACCGGCTGTCCACGCTGCGACAGCCGGGCCGCATGTCGATGGCGATGGGCGCCTTGTTCGGCGGGGTCCGTGATCCGCGACTTGCAGACCCGCAATTGGAAGCGCTGCGGCGGATGGCGGTGCTGACATGGCATCGCGGCTATTCGGTGGCCCCGTCGGAAGTGGCAGCATTCAACGCGGCGGGATACTCGCTCGACCAGTATCATGCGCTGGTGGGTAGCTGTTCGGCCCGGAAACTGGCGGCGCGGAACTGACGTGATCCGGCGATTCGTCGCGACCGTCGTCCGGTCGACGCGCCGTGGAAGTCCGTGATCTCACGCTGCGGCATGATCTGCGCAGGACAGGAAAATGGCGCACCCGGAGGGATTTGAACCCCCGACCAAGGAGGTAGAAGCTCCTTGCTCTATCCAGCTGAGCTACGGGTGCCCGCCGCTTCGTTAGCGCGCATTGCGGCGAAGCGGAACCGCTATCATAACGGCGGCATGCAACCAGCGGACGATGAGCAACCGGTACGGGCCGACGCGGGTGGACGGACCGACTTCCGCCATTTCGACGCGGTGATGGCCGCGTTCGTAACCATCCTGCTGCTGTCGAACGTAGTCGGTGCGGGAAAGGTCGCGGCGATCGATATCGGGGGTGCGCCGTTCGTATTCGGTGCGGGCATCCTGTTCTTTCCGGTGTCGTACGTGCTGGGCGACGTGCTGACCGAAGTCTATGGCTATGCCCGCGCGCGGCGGTGCATCTGGGTCGGGTTCGTCGCGCTGCTGTTCATGGCGTTCATGTGCTTCGTCGTCGTCGCGATGCCGCCGGCCCCGGGCTGGGCGGGGCAGGGCGCGTACGAAGCGGTGTTCGGTCAGGTGCCACGCATCGTCTTCGCCTCGATCGCCGCTTTCTGGGCGGGCGAGTTCGTGAACGCCTATGTCCTGGCGCGCATGAAGCTGTGGACCGGCGGGCGGGCGCTGTGGTCGCGCACCATCGGGTCCACGATCGTAGGGCAGGCGGTCGACAGCGCGATCTTCTATCCGCTGGCGTTTCTGGGCGTGTGGTCGACGGAACAGGTCGTGACGGTCATGGTCACCAACTGGGCGATGAAGGTCGCGTGGGAAGTCGTGCTGACCCCGGCGACCTATGCCGTGGTCGGCTGGCTCAAGCGGCGCGAAGGGGTCGACCTGTTCGACGAGGCGACCGACTTCTCGCCGTTTGCGCGATGATTATGCGCCAACCTTCGCCAGCAGCCCTTCGAACAGCGCCCGCCCGTCGCGGCCGCCATGGGCCGCTTCGATGCGGCGTTCGGGATGCGGCATCATGCCCAGCACGTTGCCGTTAGCGTTGACCAGCCCGGCAATGTCGCGCGCCGATCCGTTGACCGGTTCGGCATAGCGGAACGCCACCTGTCCCTCGCCCTCGATCCGGTCGAGCGTCGCATCATCGGCGAAGAAATTGCCGTCGTGATGCGCCACCGGCACGCGAATGGTGTCGCCCGCGCGGTATCCGGCGGTAAAGTTCGACCGGGTGTCGCCGACCTTCAGCGCGACGTCGCGGCAAACGAAGTTCAGCCCGCGGTTGCGCATCAGCGCGCCCGGCAAAAGCCCGGCTTCGGTCAGGATCTGGAAGCCGTTGCAGATGCCGATCACCGGCAACCCCTTGCCCGCCGCGTCGATCACCGCCCGCATGACCGGGGATCGCGCCGCGATGGCGCCCGAACGCAGGTAATCGCCATAGGAAAAGCCCCCGGGCACGGCGACCAGCCCGATATCGTCGGGCAGGTCGCTGTCACGATGCCACACCATCGTCGGCGCGGTGCCGGTGACGGTTTCCAGCGCCACCGCGATGTCGCGGTCGCAGTTCGACCCCGGAAAGACGATGACGGCGGTCTTCATGCGCGTTCGACCCGATAGTTTTCGATGACGGTGTTGGCGAGCAGCTTGCGGCACATCGCGTCGACCGTTTCGTCGGTCGTGCCGTCGGCGACGTCGAGTTCGATCAGCTTGCCGACGCGCGCCTCGCCCACGCCTTCGAAGCCAAGCGAGCCGAGCGCGTGTTCGATCGCCTTGCCCTGCGGATCGAGCACGCCGTTCTTGAGCGTCACGACGATGCGGAGTTTCATGGGGAAGCCTCGACCAGTGCGGAATGAAATGTTGCGCGCGCTATGGCCTTCGACGCGCCGTGGCACAAGGGGGCGGTCCGGTTTCGCTTGTGCGGTGGCGTATTGGCTGCCTATCACACCCGATATGCACGACGCTCTCGACCCGCTCGATCCACGCTATCTCTCGGTCCTGCGCTGGCATGGCGCGATCACCGGCGCGTTGCTGTTGCTTCCTGCCGCGGGACTGGAAACCGGGCTGTACTTCAACGATCTGCCCAACGGCTTCGTCGTCGCGATCGCGCTGGCGGTGGCGGCATGGTTGACGGTCGTCGCGCCGCCGCGTCGCTTCCGGCACTGGGGGTTCCTGCTGACCGATCGCGAACTGCACGTCGCGCACGGATGGTGGACGCGGGTCCATACCATCGTGCCGGTCGGCCGCGTCCAGCATATCGACCTGACGCAAGGGCCGATCGAACGATCGCAGGGGGTCGCTACGCTGGTGCTGCATACCGCGGGCACCGAGCACAGCGAAGTGACGGTGCCCGGCCTGTCGCGCGAACGGGCGGAGGAGGTGCGCGACCGCATCCGCGCGGCGATCGAAGCATCGCCGTGGTAACCGCCGAGCCATCGGCCCCGCGTCGGCTGCACCCCGGTACGATCGGACTGCGCGCGCTGGCGCGAGGACCATCGACGCTGTTCGCGCTGCCGGCGATGATTGCTGCGACCGGGCGGGGGCATATCCTTGCCGCGCTGGGGATCGTTGTCGCGCTGTCGCTGGTCGTCATGGTGTTCGGCTGGATCAAATGGCGGATGTTCACCTATGCGATCGGCGCGGGGGAGGTGACCATCGCGTCGGGATTGCTCCATAAATCGCGGCGATCGATCCCGTTCGACCGGATTCAGGACGTGTCCATCGAACGCAAGCCGCTCGCCCGGCTGTTCGGCCTTGCCCGCGTGCGGATCGAGACCGGTGGCGGAGAGGCGGACGAGGCCGCGCTGGACAGCGTGTCGCTGGCGGAAGCTCAGCGGTTGCGCGCGGTGCTGCTGGGTCGCACCGCGCCCGCCGTCGATGCCGTCCCGGCGATGGAGGACCGAGAGACGGTGTTCGCCATGTCGCCCCGTCGCGTGCTGACGATGGGCGCGTTCGGCTTTTCACTGGTGTGGGTCGGGCTGCTGTTCGCCGCGCTCAACCAGTTGAGCGACGTCATCGACTTCGACTGGCGCGAGGTGCGCGACATGGCGGGCATCGCCCGGCAACAGGCGATGGCGCTGGTCACCCCGATCTTCGCGCTGCTCGCCTTCGCCGCCGCGCTGGTGATCGGAGCGGTCAGCGGCATCGTGCGCACGCTGCTGGTCGAACATGGCTTTCGGCTGGAGCGCGACGGTGACCGACTGCGCCGCACGCGCGGGCTGGCGACGCGGACCGAGGTGGTGGTGGTGCTGCGCCGGGTTCAGTTGGCGCTGATCGAACGTGGCATGCTCAGCGGCCGGTTCGGCTGGTCGAGCCTGAAGTTCCAGACCTTGGGCGGCAGCGACGATGTGGGCGGGCGTCAGGTCGTCGCGCCGTTCGCGCGCGACGGGGAAGTCGACGGACTGCTGTCGATCGCGGGCTATCCGCACTTCGATCCGCTGCCGCTGCGTCCGGTTGCGTTCGGCCATGCCGTGCGTGCGGGGTTGATGCGTGGGGGCGTGCCGCTGCTGGCGGTGTTGGTCGCGGCGATGGTCGTGCCGCTGGCCGGGCTGGCAGTGTTGCTGGTGCCCATTCCGGTCGTCCTTGCGCTCATGGCACGACGGCGGCACCGATATGCGATCGTCGGCGATACGGTGCAGGTGATGCGCGGCGTGCTGGCGAAGGAGGCGTGGATCGTGCCGTTGTCACGCATTCAGGCGGTGTCCGTAACGCGTACGCCGCTGCAACGGCTCCTCGGCATCGCGACGGTGCGCATCGGCACGGCGGGCGCGCGGGGAATGGCGCGGCCGAACGTCGTGGATCTGGCGGTCGAGGACGCGCGGGCGCTGGCGGCGGGACTGGTGCGCCCCGCCTGACCCGTTCGGCGCTTCGGATCAGCCGCGGGGCGGTGTCGGCGCGGGATCGGCAACCGGTTCGGCCCGCCGCCGCACACCGGGAAGCACTGCCGTGGGCGTGGCGGTCGGTGTCGGCGCAACGACGGGCGGTGCCACCGCGCGCTTCATGCACTGCGCTGCCGGACGCTGTACCTGCTGGCAGTTCCACAATTGCCGCTCGATCGGCTGTGCACGATCCCGGAAATAGCTGAACGTCATCGTCGCCTTCGCTTCCGGCTCGGTTGCCTCCGCGCCGGTCGCTGGAACCGCCTTCGCATCGCGCCAGCCCATGACCATGCACCATGGCCGCTCGCCGCAGGTCGCCAGCGCCGTTTTCGGCCATCCGTCCGGCGCGCCGCTTAGCGGCAGCAGGAACATGTTCGGATAATCCGCCGCCTCGCGCGACCCGCCCGTGCCCTGACCGGTCAACGTCGCGGTCAGTCCTGCGATTTCCTGTTCCACCGCCAGTTCCTGCGGCAGCTTATGCGCGTCGGACTGTGCCGCAAGCTGGACGATGCGCGGCTCGACGCTTTCGGGCGTACGGCGGAACGCGGGTGGCGTCCCCCACCATCCGGTCCAGCGGAAGAACAGATGCGTGTCGACCTTCGCGATCTTGTCGAGGCTCGATTGCCAGTACGGGACCACCCAGTCCGTATGGTAATGCGTCGCATAGCCGACTGGTGCGAACACATATCCCCCCAGCGCCGCCGTCGCCACCGCGCGCGCGCGTTGCCAGAAGGTCTCGGCATAGCTGCGCGTCAGCGCGCCGTCGCAGGTAAAGGTGAACTGGCACCCGGTTCGGCGTTCCGAACCCTGGAACACCACTGCGCAGACGCTTTTGGGAAAGGCGGGATGCCGCAACCGGTTCAGCACGACCTGCGCCACCGCACGCTGTCCAGTGCGGTCGTCGCCCGCTTCGTACAGTACGGCGGCGGCAAGGCAGTCGGTCGCGCGCGACAGGTCTTCGGCACCTCCGGCGAACCGGAACGATCGCGCGGCCGGCCGTGGACCGGTCGCGAACGGTACGCGCGCGTTGAACGTGCGCGCGTCTTCGGGGGCCAGCGCCTGATATTCGATCGGCTCGACCTCCGGGACGATCGTGGACGGTACGACACGGCGCGGACGCACGACACCTTCCGCCGTCATACGCAGCGGCGGCGTGGTGGTGACGACCACCGCCGGTATGGCGACGGCGGCCACCGCCAGCAGCACGAGTATGCCGTCGAGCGCGACCGAACCGGTGCGGATGCCGTCGCCTGCGTCCGTCCGCTCCGGGCCGGACGACCCGGCGCGGACGGGCAGGTCGATCGTCATTGTTCGGGCAGGAAGTCGGGCACCGACAGATAACGCTCGCCGGTATCGTAGTTGAAGCCCAGCACCCGCACGCCATCGGGCAGATCGGGCAGCTTTTGAAGTATCGCCGCGAGCGTTGCGCCGGAGGAAATTCCGACCAGCATCCCCTCTTCGGACGCGGAGCGACGCGCCATGTCCTTGGCGACGGCGGCGTCGACCTTGATGACGCCGTCGATCGCCTGCGTATGCAGGTTCGCCGGCACGAAGCCCGCACCGATGCCCTGGATCGGATGGGGCCCCGGCTGGCCGCCCGAAATGACCGGCGAAAGGTCGGGTTCGACCGCATAGACCTTCAGGTCCGGCCAAGCCTTCTTCAACGTTTCCGCCACGCCGGTGATGTGTCCGCCCGTGCCGACGCCGGTAATGATGACGTCGATCGGCGCATCGGCGAAGTCGGTCAGGATTTCCTGTGCGGTGGTACGGACATGCACGTCGATGTTCGCCGGGTTCTCGAACTGCTGCGGAATCCACGCGTCGGCGGTCTGCGCGGCCAGTTCGTGCGCACGCTCGATCGCGCCCTTCATTCCCTTCTCGCGCGGAGTCAGGTCGAAGCTGGCACCATAGGCGAGCATCAGCCGCCGCCGCTCAAGGCTCATGCTTTCGGGCATCACGAGGATCAGCTTGTAGCCCTTGACCGCCGCGACCATTGCCAGGCCGACGCCGGTATTGCCGCTGGTCGGTTCGATGATCGTGCCGCCGGGTTTCAGATCGCCCGACGCTTCCGCCGCCTCGATCATCGCCAACGCGATGCGATCCTTGATCGACCCGCCGGGGTTCGAGCGTTCGGACTTGATCCACACCTCGGCGTCGCCGAACAGCCGCTGGACGCGGATGTGCGGCGTGTTGCCGATGGTCTGCAGGATGGTATCGGCCTTCATGGCTGGCTCTCCTTGGGTACGACTTCTAACGTAGCAGGCGGCGTGAAGCTGCGTGCGGCACGTAATTCGGGGAACAGGCGCGACCACAGCATGGTGACACCGATCGCCAACACACCGCCGCCGGCGACCGCGACGACCGGTCCGACCAGCGCGGCGAGGAATCCGGAACGTGCCTCGCCCAGCTCGTTCGATCCCGATACGAACAGCGTCGACACCGCTCCCACGCGGCCGCGCATGGCATCGGGGGTGTGCAACTGGATCAGCGACTGGCGGACATAGACCGACACCATGTCGGTCGCCCCGACGACGAACAGCGCGCCCAGCGCCAGCAAGACCGCCGGCGCGAAATCGCTGCCGATCGCAGCGGAACCGAACACCGGCAATAGCAGCGGCGCGGACAGGCCGAACAACGCGGTCGCCGCGCCGAACGCCATCACCGACAACAGCATCTTGGCACCGACATCCTTCGACAGCGGCTTGATGGCGAAGACGCCTGCGACGACCACCGCGCCAAGCGCGGGCGCGGCGCGTAGATGGCCGAGGCCGTCGGCACCGATCTGAAGGATGTCGCGGGCATAAATCGGCAGCATTGCCGTCGCGCCGCCGAGCAGTACCGCGAACAGGTCGAGCGAAATAGCACCGAAGACCAGCCGGTTACGCCGGACATAGGCCAGTCCGTCAAGCATCTGACGCCATGGATTCGCAGCGCCAGTGATGGCCGGGCGCGGGATCGGCGGGATCGGCGGGATCAGGAATAGCCCGAACAGCCCGAACAGGAACAGCCCTGCGGACACCGCATAGGGCAGGAAATGTCCGGCGGCGTAAAGATAGCCGCCCATCGCGGGACCGAGCACCGATCCACCCTGCCAAGCGATCGAACTCATCGCGATCGCGGTCGGCAGCACGGCAGCGGGAACGAGGTTGGGGGCAAGTGCCTGCAACGCCGGACCGGCGAATGCCCGCGCCACCCCCAGCAACGAAGCGACGAAGAACAACCATGGCAAGGTGATGGCATCGGTATAGGTCAGCCATGCGAGCAGCAGCGCGCAGCAGCACTCCAGTGCGACCGATCCGCGTGCGATCCAGCGCCGGTCGATCCGGTCGGCTACCCATCCGGCGACAAGCGACAGGATCAGCAGCGGCAGGAACTGCGCGATCCCGATCAAGCCTAGCTGAAACGCCGACTCCTTCACTGTCATCGTCTCGCGCGCAATGTCGTACACCTGCCACCCGATCACCACGACCATCGCGATCTGCGCGAGCGTGTTCGACAGCCGCGCAAGGAAATAGGCGCGAAACGCCGGGATACGGAATGGATGGGGGGAAGCGGACATCGGGATGGGGCTTAGGTCCGCAGGAGGGCGGGTGCAATGCAGATCGGCTTGGGGGGATTATGCCAAAGCTTGGCGGGCACCGGAATGATGCCCGCCAAACCGCCGCCGATCAGTGCCGGCCGAGGAACGCCAGCAGATCCTGGGTCAGTCGATCGCTTTCGGTCGCGAACAGGCCATGGGGCGCACCATCATATTCGATCAGCGTCGCATTCGGCACCGCCTTCGCCACCGCTCGCCCTGTCGCGTCGATCGGCACCGTCTGGTCGGCCGTGCCATGGATCACCAGCGTGGGTACGGTGAACGACGAAAGGTCCGGACGGAAGTCCGTCGTCCCGAATGCCTCGGCGCACGCCAGCGTCGGCTTCAGCCCCGCCTGCATCGCCGTGTTCCACGACAGGTCGAGCGTTTCCTCGCTCACCGGGCTCGTGATGAAGCCTACGCCATAGAACTGGTCGAAGAAGGTGCGGAAGAATTTCGGGCGATCCGACTTGATGTTGTCGGCGATTTCCTGAAGCTGTTCCTGCGGCACGCCGTCGGGATTGTCGTCGGTCTTCAGCATGTACGGTACGACCGATCCGACCAGCGCGACCTGGCTGACGCCCTTGCCACGATGCCGCGACAGATAGCGCGCGACCTCGCCGCCGCCCATCGAAAAGCCGACTAGTGCCGCATCGTCGGTCACGCCGGTTTCCGCCATCACGTCGGCCAGGTCGTCGGACAACGTATCATAGTCGTAGCCCGACCATGGCTGATCCGAACGACCGAACCCGCGACGGTCATACGCGATCACCCGGTATCCCGCTTCCGCCAGCGCCATCGCCTGCGGATCCCAGCTATCGGCCGACAGCGGCCAGCCGTGTATCAGGATGACAGGCCGGCCCTGGCCCCAGTCCTTTACGAACAGGCTCGTTCCATCGCGGGTCTTGATATACGGCATCGACGAATTTCCTCATTCTGGAAGTCGTCAGCCCAACGAGCCAGTGTCGTTCGGGTTGCCTGTCCGCAGTGGCACGGTCCGGCGTGCTACCGGCCGCCGGTGACGACGCCGAGGGTCGGTCGCATAGCCGGACGCTCAGACCGCTCCGCCTCGATTACCAGTTGGGAGTAGCGCGCGGCCATTTCGGCATGGACGTGCCGTACCTCCGGCAGCATCGCATCGTCGGCATGGGCCTGACATTCGAGTGCACGACGGCGGTAATACTCGGCGTTGTTCAGATATGACACCGTATCCCTCCTGAGTTACGTAGTATCACCATCTTCATCGCACGATTCCGACGAATAGTCTCTTACCCACGTTAATTTGAAATTCATCCGCGCACTTGCGGGTTATTGCGCCGATTCGCCGGTGCTGACGAAACTGTCGAGCACGCGCTTGCGCCCGGCACTGTCGAACTCGACCTCCAGCTTGTTGCCTTCGATCGCGTCGATGATGCCGTATCCGAACTTCTGGTGAAACACGCGCTGACCCTTGGTCAGGTCGGCGCGCCCCTTGTTGCCCAGACTGATCGCACTTGCCCGCGCCTCTACGACGCGGGACGGGGCGGGGGTGAAGGTCGATCCCTGCGCCGCCGCACGCTGCCACCCCGGACCGCGACCGGTGCCACGCGCGAGATCGGCGAACGGATCGCCGCGTTCGGACCAGTTGGCGCGCCACAGGCTTTCGCCGCCCGCCATCGTCGTCTCGGTTTCGATATGCTCAGCGGGCAACTCGCCGACGAACCGCGAGGGTAGAGACGAATTCCACTGGCCGTAGATACGCCGGTTGGCGGCATGGAACACGACTGCCAGCCGCCGCGCACGCGTGATCGCGACATAGGCGAGCCGGCGTTCCTCCTCCAGCGACGCCGTGCCGCCTTCATCGAGCGAGCGTTGCGACGGGAACAGTCCTTCTTCCCATCCGACGCAGAAGACCGTGTCGAACTCCAGCCCCTTGGCTGCATGGATCGTCATGATCGTGACCTTCGGTTCTTCCGCCGCCGCCTCGTTGTCCATGACGAGGCTGACATGTTCGAGGAATGCGCCTAGCGATTCATATTCTTCCATCGCGCGGACCAGCTCGGTCAGGTTTTCCAGCCGTCCGGCCGCTTCCGCCGATTTTTCCAGCTGGTACATCGCGGTATAGCCGCTTTCGTCCAGCATCTGACGCGCCAGTTCGGCATGGGGCAGCGTCAGCGCCATGTCGCGCCAGCGCGCGAAGTCGCCGACCAGTCGGCCGAGCGACTTGCGTGCCGCGCCGGCCAGTTCGTCGGTGTCGAGGATGCGCGCAGCGGCGGTCATCAGCGACGATCCCGTGGCGCGGGCATAGCGGTGGATCGTCTGCACCGCCTTGTCGCCCAGACCGCGCTTCGGCACGTTGACGATACGCTCGAACGCCAGATCGTCCGCCGGCTGGTTGACGACGCGCAGATAAGCGAGCGCATCGCGGATTTCCGCGCGTTCGTAGAAGCGGAATCCGCCGACGATGCGATACGGCATGCCGATCCCGATGAAGCGTTCCTCGAACTCGCGCGTCTGGTGCTGCGCGCGGACGAGGATGGCACAGTCGTTCAGGCTCTTGCCCTGCCGTTGCACCTGTTCGATCGTGTCGGCGACCCGGCGGGCTTCTTCGGGTCCGTCCCACACCCCGACGACGCGGACTTTTTCGCCGACATCGGTTTCGGTCCACAGCGTCTTGCCCAGCCGCCCGCCATTATGGGCGATGACGCCCGATGCCGCGCCGAGGATGTGCGGAGTCGACCTGTAATTCTGTTCGAGCCGGACGATCTTGGCCCCCGGAAAATCACGCTCGAACCGCAGGATGTTCTCGACCTGCGCGCCACGCCACGAATAGATCGACTGATCGTCGTCGCCGACGCAGCACAGGTTGCGGCGTTCCTGCGCCAACAGTCGCAGCCATAAATACTGGACGCTGTTGGTGTCCTGATATTCGTCGACCATGATGTAGCGGAACCGTTGCTGATACTGTTCCAGCACGCCGCGATCCGTGCGCAGAACGGTTAAAACATGCAGCAACAGGTCGCCGAAGTCGCAGGCGTTCACGGCTTTCAAACGGTCCTGATATTGCTGGTACAGTTCGCCGCCGCGCCCGTTGGCAAAGCGCTCGCTTTCACCCGCGTCGACGTCCGCCGGGACCATGCCCTTGTTCTTCCAGCCGTCGATCAGCCCTGCCAGACTGCGCGCGGGCCAACGCTTCTCGTCGAGGTCGGCGGCGACGATCAACTGTTTGAGCAGCCGCAACTGGTCATCAGTGTCGAGGATCGTGAAATTGCTCTGCAATCCGACCAGTTCGGCATGCCGCCGCAGCATCTTGGCACCGATCGCGTGGAACGTGCCCAGCCACGGCATCCCCTCCACCGCATCGCCGACCAGCCGCCCGACGCGTTCGCGCATCTCACGCGCGGCCTTGTTGGTGAACGTCACCGACAGGATCTCGGACGGATACGCCTTGCGCGTGAACAACAGGTGCGCCAGCCGCGCGGTCAGCGCCGCCGTCTTGCCGGTGCCCGCGCCGGCCAGCACCAGTACAGGGCCGTCGGTGGTCAGCACCGCATCGCGCTGAGGTTCGTTCAGTCCGCGCAGATAAGGCGGTTCGGCGGTCGTCTGGGGCAGGGACATCGTCGAACAGGTAGGGAACGAAGCGTAACGCGACAAGCAATGTTATCGTTACGATACCGTCATCATCGTGACACGGGACTGTCGCGCGAACGCCATCCGCCGCGCGTAGGGGCCGCGTTGCCGGTGAACGACGGCGCCCGATCCCCGGGCGACCGACGTCGCGACGGGCACGCCTCTGCAGGAGCTATCCCGATGACCACCCGTTTCGCCGCGCTCGCGGCCGTTGCCCTTTGCCTGACGTCCACCGCCCATGCGCAGGTGCGCGAGCCGGTGACGATCCGTGTTTCCTATGCCGGCCTCGACCTGACCAGCGCGTCGGGCCGCGCCATGCTCGACGCCCGGATCGATCGTGCCTCGCGCTACGCCTGCCGTTCGGCGCTGACGGGCCTGCCCCGCGCGATGGACGAGGCACGTTGCCGGACCGAAATGCGCGACGACGCACGGGTTCGCGTTGCGCAGTTGCAGTCGTCGCGCGCGCGGGAAGTCGCCAGCGCGCAGTGATCTGCCGGGTCGATGGTTCCTGCCCCTTCGATCGAAGGGGCAGGTCGGCCTTCGCACCGGGATCAGGTCAGCCGAAGCAGCGTGACCTTCGCCTTGCCATATACCCGCTCGGCATCGACCGTGAACTGCGGCAGCGCCAGCGTTTCCGCCTTTGCCGTTTCGATGCTGACCCACGTCGCCGGGCCGATCCAGCCCAGCCGCGCCAGCTTGTCCGCCGCTACCGCCCCCGCGCCGCTGTCATAGGGCGGGTCCATCATCACGAGGTCCATCGGTTTGGCCGCCGCGCCCAGCGACAAGACCGACGTCGCCCGGACATCGCCGCCAGTGGCTTCCAGCTTGGCAAGGTTCGCGCGCAATGCGTCGAGCGCCGGCCGGTCCTGTTCGACGAACAGACAGCTTGCCGCACCGCGCGACAGCGCTTCGATTCCCAGCGCGCCCGACCCGGCGAACAGGTCGGCCACCGCCAGCCCCTCGAAACTGCCGATGCGGCTGACGAGCATCGAGAACAACGCCTCGCGCGTGCGATCAGCGGTGGGGCGGGTCGCATCGCCCTTCGGCGCGGCGATCGGACGACCGCGCCACTGGCCCGATATCACCCGCATCAGCGCTTGCCTGCCGGACCGGGACGCTTGGGACCGCTGCCCTTGGGCTTGCCGGGGCGCCGCGGACGGGTCGGTGCCGCTGCCTTGGCCCAGCCGATGCGTTTGCCCGGCTTATCCGCGAAGCTCGCACGATCGGCTTCGGAAGCCTCCGCCTGCGTCATGCGCCGGTCGACCGGGCCGTTACGCACCGGTTTCACCGGCTCGGCCTGCGTCGGTCGCCCGCCACGCGCGGGCCTGACCGGCTCGGCCACTGCCGTGCGCACCGGCCGCTGACCGCGTGGCGTCGCTTCGTCATAGCCCGGCCGTTCGGCATAGGCCGCCGCGCGTCTGGTCCGCGCATTGCCGGTATCGCGCGGCCCGTTGCCATAGGCCCGGCGGTCGCCCAGCCCCGGCTGCTTGCGTTCGGCCGGAGTCTGCCCCGCCTGCGCCAACGGATCGAACCCGTCGCGCCGGTCGACCGGACGTTCGGTCGCATGGCTGCGAAACCCCGTCGGTCGTGCGGGTTGCGAGGCACGCTGGCCGAAACCAGGCCGGTCGCCGTCGCGCTGTGGCCGGTTGCCGAATCCGGCCCGCGGCTCGTCGGTCCGAGGACGGGGTGTGAAGCCCGGCCGGTCGCCGTCGCGTTGTGGTCGGCTGCCGAATCCGGCCCGCGGCTCGTCGGCACGGGGGCGCGGTGCGAAGCCCGGCCGGTCGCCGTCGGGCCGTGGTCGGTTGCCGAACCCGGTACGCGGCTCGTCGGTCCGGGGACGGGGTGCGAAGCCAGACCGTTCGCCCTCATCGCGATCGGGCCGGCGGCCGGCGAACCCCGATCGTTGTCCGTCGCGCTCGACCCGGGGGCGGCGGTCGTCGCCGAATCGTGCGCGCGGTGCCGGTTCGACCGGTTCGGGGCGCGGCAACGGGGCGTTGCGCTTCCATGCCTTGAGCGCTGCCGGATCGGCACCTTCGGGAATCGGCTTGCTGGTCGGCTTGTTGGCCAGCGTCTTGCGGAACGCGACCAGTTCATGCTGCCGGATTTCGTCGACTTCGGCCTCGGGCAGGTCGTCGAGCAGGAACGGGCCATAGCGAACGCGGATCAGACGCGAAACCTTCAGCCCCAGATGTTCGAGCACGCGGCGAACCTCACGATTCTTGCCTTCGGTCAGCGTCATCTCGATCCACGTATTGGTGCCGGTCCGCCGTTCCAGATTGGCGTTGATCGGGCCGTAGCGCACGCCGTCGACCTCGATGCCCAACATCAGGTCTTCCAACTGCTGCTGGCTGACCTCGCCATATGCGCGCGCGCGATAAGTCCGTTCGACCCCCGTCGCGGGCAGTTCCAGCCGGCGCTTCAATTCGCCGTCGGTCGTCATCAGCAACAGACCCTCGGTATTCAGGTCGAGTCGCCCGACCGGGATCAGTCGCGGCAATCCTGCCGGCAACCGGTCGTAGATCGTCGGGCGGCCGCTCATGTCGCGTTCGGCGGTCAGCGTGCCGGCGGGCTTGTGAAAGCGGAACAGCCGGGTCGGCTCGGGCGCGGCCACCGGGCCTCCGTCCACGGTCACGCCCTTCAGGCTGGTCAGCACGGTCGCGGGCGTTTCGACGACGGTGCCGTCGATCGCGATGCGTCCGGCGGCGATCATCCGTTCGATATCGCGGCGCGAGGCCACCCCGGCACGCGCCAGCAATTTGGCGATGCGCTGGCCTTCGCGCGGCGATTCGGTCGAGTTGGTCGGGGGCGTAGCGATGATGTATATGTCCGTTTGCGGCGACGCGACGAAAGTTTCCGCCCAAGCGGTTCCTTCGTCGCCTTCGCGAGTTTGTCGCTTCGTATAGGGTGGATGCGGTTCAGTGGAAAGCGAGTGGGGTCATGTTGTTCGGGCGGAAGAAACGGAACATCACCCGGATACTCGTGGTCGAGGACGAACCGCTGGTCGCGTTCGACACCGAACACTTCCTCATCGCATCGGGTTTCGAGATCGCGGGGACGGTCGATACCGTCGCGGCGGCGCTGGCGGCGATCGAGGGTGAGGGCGAACTGGACCTGATTCTGGCCGACGTTAACCTGTCGGACGGCAGCGGGCTTGAAGTAGCGCGCATCGCGCATGCACGCGGCATCCCTGTGCTGCTGGTCACGGGTGCCTGCCCGGAAGGCGCCGATGGCGTTGCGGCGGGGTGGCTGGCCAAACCCTATCCGCAGAAGGATCTTCTGGGCGCGATCGATGCGATCGGCGCGGTGATTGGCGGAGAGAAGCTGCCAAGGCGTTTGCCGCAGGGATTCGACTTGTTCCCCCGGCCAGCCATGTAGGAACGGGGGGAGGGGGAATGCCCCCTCTCCCCCCGTCGGATGGTCAGAGCAGGTCGAGCGTTCCGGCCATGTCGGTCGTCGAGCCGACTGCGCTGTAGAGATAATAGGCGACTCCATCCTTCGTCAGCATGCCGTCATATTCCAGCTTGCGGATGCTGCCGCCGCTTGCGTTCTGCACCGTAATCGTGCCGCCGCCGGACAGGTCGAACACCCGGTTGCTGCCTGAATCGATAACGCCGTTGCGGTTCGTATCGCGCAGCCGCACCGTGCTGACGAGGAAGTCCTCGGCGGAAAAGTCGCGGATACGGTCATTCCCACCTGCGCCCGCCGCGTCGTAGAAGAACAGGTCCGTGCCCGCACCGCCCGACAACTGATCGGTACCCGCACCGCCGAACAGCAGGTCGCGACCGGTGCCCCCGAACAACGTGTCGTTGCCGGAACCACCGGACAGCCGGTCGTCGCCGCCGAAGCCTTCGATCGTATCGGCCCCGGCCGTGCCGCTCAGCAGCTCGCCAAAGCTGCGGAAGTCGAACTGCGCCAACGCCGGATCATGATCCGACAACGCCGGGTTGGTGCCGCCCAGATTATTGTATCCGGTATTGAGGTGCACGACGTCATAGTTCGCCACTGCGCTTAGCTGCTGGTCGACCACGATATGGTCGATCGCCTGGCTGCGCCCGTCAAAGGCATAGGTATAGCGTTCGGCTTCGGTCAGCTCGGTCACGGTCAGATTGTCGAAGCGCGCGCCGCCGTCGCGGGCAACACCGTCGGCGTCGACATAGCCGGTCGCGGCCTCCATGGTGCGGTTAAAGTAAAATTCGTTCCAGTCACCGCCCGCGACGATGCGGTTGTCGGTCGACCCCGACTGGATCGTATCGAGCATGTGCCAGATATCGTCGGCGACTGCGTTGCGCTTGGCCCACGCGGCATTTTCGGGTTGGCCATTGTCGATGTCCTGATCGATCTGCCAGAAACTGCCCGACCCGCCCTTCGAGGGCAGATGGTTGGCCGTGACATAGACGGCGTTGCCGTTGAACGTGAATTCGCCCAGCAACGATTTGCGGGTGTTGGCCCAGTCGGCAGCGTCGACCTGTCCGGCGATCATGCTGTCGTCGAACGCGATCTGGTCGCCGGCGTCGCGCACGCCGTCGCCGATCCGGTCGGTAAAGGCACGGCGCTGTTCGATGGTCGCATCGGCGGGCAGGTCGCCCAGCTGAACCCGGTTGGTGTTGTACAGGAACCCGACGCGGATATTGCCGCTCTGTTCGCCGCCTTCGGCATTGTAGACCGGCAGTTCGTCGACCCACTGATAGTTCTGGCCGGTGGCGGCGTTCACCGCGTCGGTCAGCATCTGCCACGTCATCGACGCATCGCTGCCGCGTGCCGACGCACCATCGCCCGCTGCTGCCCCGTTATTGTCCTGAATTTCCTCGATCGACAGGATGTCGGGCGAGTTCAGGTTGGTCGCGATCGCCTGCGCGAGCGCGGCAAAGCGCGCAGCGCCGTCGGTCGGATCGAGATTTTCGACGTTGAACGTCGCGACGGTCAGCGCGCGGGCATCGGCTGCGATCGTCGTGGACTCCGCGACCGGCGTCGTGTCCTCGACGATCGTCACCGCTTCGGTCACGAACAGCTTCAGGTCGGTGAAGTCGAATTCGACGATACCAGTCACGTCGCCCAGCCGGTCGCCCATCGACGCCGCCGTCGTCAGACCGGTGGGTGCCGCCACCGCGAAATCGGAGAAATCGAGTTCGAGGATGTCGGGGTTGACGTCGCCGTCGTGGATGTAGCGTCCGCCCGACTGCGTATCATCGCGCGGGTCGATCGTGTCGGGCGGCGACAGCGGCGGATCTCCCGCGATGGTATAGCCGCCGCGGCTGTTGATCTGGTCGGCATCGGCATGAACGGTCGAATACGCCTTGAAGAACGGATCGCCCCCCGACGTCCCGATGAAGCCGTCGGCGACGACCATGTCGGGAACGGTGACCTGCATCCCCTCGATCGTTTCGAAGAAATCCACTGCGTCGTTCTGCGGGTCGAAACCGGCGGCGGTGCCGGTGTTGAAATAGTTCGGCACCTCGTCCGTCAGGATCGCGCTGGGGATCGCCCGCCCGGCCGACCCGTCGAGCAGCAGCGTCGGCAGCGTCTGGTTCGATGCGTCGACCGTAATGCCGCTGATGCCGGTCAGCACCGTGCGCGGCAGGTTGGTGAACGACTGATATTCCATGATCTGCGCGGTCACGGTCACCAGGTCGCCGACCTGCAGCGCAGGCGCGACCGACCCGAGCGTCGCGCCTGCATTGGCATCGTCGCGCGTCATCACGAAGATTCCTTCGGACGTCAGCGCGTTCGCATCCCAGTCCGCGTTTTCCTCGGTCAGGTAGAAACCCTGCCGCGCGCCGACACCGTCCAGCGCGGTGACAACCGCCTGGATCGTCACGGTCAGCGTCGACCGGGTGTTGAAGCTGTTGACGCCGTCCGCCGACAGGATCGGGCTGAAATGCGCCGCGCCCTGCACATCATGGATACGGAACAGGTCGTCCGACACGATCGTGCCTTCACCTGATGCGTCCGCGATCACGGTATCGCCGGTCGCCGCCGACAGGTCGACGTAGAAGCTTTCGTTCGCTTCCGCTGCCGTATCGCCGTTGATGGCGACGGTTACGGTCTTGCTGTTCTCCCCGGCGGCGAACTCGATCTGTCCCGCCGTCGCATCGAAGTCTCTGTCCGACGTCGCGGTCCCGCCGCGCGTAGCATAGGCGACCGAAAATGGCTGGTCGCCGCCGGTGCGGATAATGGTGAAGGTCGCGAAGACCTGTCCGGCGTCGCCTTCGGTCACGGTTGCATCGCCGATCGAAACCGATGGCGGCAGTCCGTCGTCGTTACGGATGGTCGCCCGACCCTGCGAATCGCGTACTTCGGCGTCGCCGGTCGGATTGGACAGGTTAAGGAAGAAGGTTTCGTCGCCCTCCGCCACGGTATCGCCGTTCACGGTGACGGTGACGGTCGCGGTTTCCTGGCCGGCTTCGAACGATAGGGTGCCGCTGGTCGCGACATAGTCGGCGCCTGCCGTCGCGGTGCCGTCCGCAGTAGCGAAATCGACCGAGAACGCGCCGTCGGCTCCGTTGCGCATGACGGTGAACGATACGGTGCGCGTGCCGCCATCGCCTTCGCTGAAGCCGATATCGCTGACCGACAGTTGCGGAACGAGTGGGGTGAAGCTCTGCCCAACGTTCACCGCGCCTGCCGTATCGTCGGCGATCAGCGCGAAGGCGAAGTCGCCCGCCTCGCTGCCCGCGCCGACACGTCCGATCGACGTGCCGTCGGCATTGCCCGGCTCGCTCACGCCGACATCGATGCTC
Source organism: Sphingomonas sp. CFBP 13720 (assembly GCF_014842075.1). Lineage (GTDB taxonomy): Bacteria > Pseudomonadota > Alphaproteobacteria > Sphingomonadales > Sphingomonadaceae > Sphingomonas. The sequence goes on along the minus strand of NZ_JACYVA010000001.1, from coordinate 400,796 downwards.
GTCAGTCCATCGGCGGGGCCACCGACCGCGGTGAAGGTGCCTTCATAGCTTAGAAACTCGATCACGCCCTCGGGACCGACCAGCGCCAGCGCATCCGGTGCGCCGTTCTGCAACCCGGTCGCCGCGACGCTGATGGTGCCGAACCCACCCTGCTGGTCGGCGATGATCCCGGCCAGCGTGATGGTCTGATACGCCGTGCCGTTCGACCCATTGTACAGCACCAGCGAATATCCGGTCAGGTCCAGCCCGGCCGGTCCGGCGATCTCGACGAACTCACCCTCGTCGGCACCAGCATCGTCATAATGGAACTCGTTGATCCATGGCTGGACGGTCGCGGGGCGGCTGTCGTCGTTCAGGATCGTGCCCGTCGCGCTCGCGGTGCTGATCGTCGCGCCGCCGGTCGCATCGGACAGGGTCAGGACGATGGTTTCGTCCGGTTCGAAGGCGGTATCCGCATTCACCTCGATCGTCACGGTACGGCTGGTCTCACCATCGGCGAAGGTCAGCGTGCCGGTGGGCAGGGCAGCGACATCGTCCGCCCCGGCGGTGCCGAACGCGGTGGCATAGTCGACGCTCGCCGCCCCGCTGCTGCCGCCAATGCGGTTGACCGTGAACACCAGCTCCACGGTCCCGGCATCGCCCTCCGTCACGGCCACGTCGGCGACGCCGAACGCGCCGGCATTGCCGGTTTCGACTGCGAAACTGCCGGCATAGGCGACGCCCGCCGTATCGTTCAGCGTCCAGTTGGCCTCGTCCGCGATCGCGGCGAGGATCTGTGCACGCGTCCCGGTCGTCGGGCCGGTATAGGCACCGTTGTCCTCGGCAAAGGCAATCGCGTCGGTGCCGAAGGTCAGGCCGGTCGGCACGGCGCTGCTGTTCGAATTGGTGGCGTCGCCGGCATAGTTCGTGTTGCCATCGGCGAAATCGACCGAAAACAGGAAGGTCGGGTCGGCGGCAGTGCCGACATAGGCGTGGATCTGATCCCCGCCGACCGCCGGATTGAACGATCCGGTCAGCCCGGAAATGGTCACGACCGTACCGATCGGGGTTCCAGCGGGGACGATATAGCTGACCACGCCTTCGCCGGTGCGGAACGCGCCCCCGGCGGTCCAGCCATTGTCGGTGAAGAAGATCGTTTCGCCCGACAGATCGGCCAGCAGCACGAACGCGAACGACTTGACGCCCGTATCGGCACCGAAGCCGACCAGTGCGATATCTCCGGGAAGTGCCATGTTTTTCTCCTGAACCTGTTCCGTGCCGTGGGTATCCGGCGCGGTCGATGCGTCGTCCTAAGGCGCGTCGATGACACTAATGTGGACGCGGCATCAACCATGTCGGGCGCGCCTTGCCCGCCCGCGCGCCGCTCTCTAGGGTCGCATCCCTGCCGGGAAGGGACTTTAATGACGCAAGCTGCGCCCAAGGGGCTGGCGCTGATCCGCATGGGGCTGGGCAACCGCAAGACGGGGGTAATGCTGGCGTTCGGCTTCGCTGCCGGGCTTCCCTACACGCTGTTGCTCGGCACGCTGAACGCATGGCTCGGGGAGGCGAAGATCAACCTTGCCACCATCGGCCTGCTATCGTGGATCGGTCTGGTCTACGCGTTCAAGTTCCTGTGGTCGCCGCTGGTCGACCGGATGCGGTTGCCGTTGCTCGACCGGTTCGGGCGGCGGCGGTCGTGGTTGCTGCTGTGTCAGGCCGCACTGGCGGCGACGTTCCTTGCGCTGTCGGCGACCGATCCGGCGATCGGTATCGGCTGGTTCGCGCTGGTCGCGGTGATCGGCGCTTTCGCGGCGGCGACGCAGGACGTGGTGATCGACGCATGGCGGATCGACGTGGCGGACGACCGTGCGACTCTGGGCATCCTGTCGTCGATCTATCAACTCGGCTATCGCACCGCCGCGCTGGTCGGCGGCGCGCTGGCGCTGGTGCTGGCGGCGCGGATCAGCTGGCCGATGGTCTATGCGATCATGGGCGGCGTGATGGCGGCGATGCTGATCGTCACGCTGCTTGCCCCCGATACGCCGCGCCCCGCCGCGATCGATCCCGCGCATCCGGTCGCAGGACCGTCGCACCGCGACAAGCGGACCGGACTCGCAATCGTCGGACTGTGCTGGACGTGGGCGATCGTCACCATCGCCGCTTTCATGACCCGTGCGCTGACCGTCGCGCCGGGAGCCACCCCGCCCAGCGTTGGCGACTTTACCCGGCTGACGGGACCGTGGATCGTCGTGGCGACCGTCGTCGTGCCCGCGCTGGTCGCCGCATGGCTCAACGGTCGCGGAGCGGCAGGAGAGGGTGCGCGTTCTCCCGGTTGGGTGGAACACGGTCATCGTGCACTCATCCTGCCCCTTTCGGAGCTGGTAGGGCGGCTGCGCTGGGGCATCGTCGTCGTGCTGGGGCTGATCCTCAGCTACCGCCTGTGCGATTCGATCTGGGGACCATTCGCCTATCCGTTCTATCTGGAGGAACTGCGGTACACGAACGACGAAGTGGCGTTCGCGTCGAAGATTTTTGGCGTGGGCATGACGATCATCGGCGTGTCGCTGGGCGGTGTCCTGTTCGCCACTTTGGGGCGGATGCCGACGTTGCTGATTGGCGCAATGGTCGCTGCGGCCAGCAATCTGCTCTATGCCGACCTTGCTGCGGGTGCGCCGGTGATCGATGCCGTGGCGGGTGCGACCGGGCTGCTCGGGCTGGGCGTCGACGCGCGGATGGTGCGGTTGATGGTCGCGATCTCGGGCGAGAATATCGCGGGCGGCCTCGCCGGGGCGGCGTTCGTGGCGTATCTGTCGTCGATCGCGAGCAAGGAGCACAGCGCGGTGCAATATGCCCTGCTATCGTCGCTCACGCTGCTGGTCGGGTCGCTGGGCCGTGCCGGGCTGGGGGAGGCGGTCGAGCAGATGGGCTATGCGCCGGTGTTCCGCTTCACTGCCGCGCTGGGGCTGGTCGCGATCGGGTTCGTGCTGCTGGAATGGGTGCGGTGGCGGCGGGAGGTCGCCCGGTACGGACTGGCCCCCGAAGCGGCACGATAGGATTATTCCGGCATCTCGCCGTTCGCGGTCAGCACGGTTCCGGCGAGATACAGCGATCCCGCGATCAGCACCGACGCGAACCCGCGTCCGGCGAGCAGGTCGAGCGCGGCACCGGGATCGGTCGCGATCTGCGCCGTCATGCCCAGCGTCCGCGCCTGTTCTGCCAGCGTTTCGGGCGCATGATGCGCGTGGCCGGGCACCGGCACCGCCACCACATGGTCGACCGCGCCCGCGAAATGCGTCAGCACGCCCGAGGCATCCTTGTTGGCCAGCATGCCGAGCACCATCGCCGAAGGGCGTTCCTGCGCCACGTCGGGCCACCACGCGGCCACCTGTCGCGCCGCCTGTTCATTGTGCGCACCGTCCAGCCACACGCCAAACGGCGCATCGATCCGCCGGGTAAGCGCACCGTCGCCCAAACGCTGCATCCGGGCGGGCCAGCGCACCGCATCCGCCGCGCGCAGGATCGCCCAGTCGGGTATCGCCAACGCGCGCTGATGCCGCAGCATCGCCACCGCCAGCGCGTAATTGTCGGCCTGATACGCGCCGCCCAACCGGGGCGCAGGCAAGTCCAGCGGCCCCGCTCCGTCGCGATAGACGCCATCGGCCACATCCCAATCGTCACCGCGCCGATGGAGCGTAGCCCCCGCCGCTGCCACGATTTCGGCGATACGGCGGTCGATATCGGCGGGGTAGAACAGGGTGACGACCGGCACGCCAGGCTTGGCGATTCCTGCCTTCTCGGCGGCGATGCCGATCAGCGTGTCGCCCAGAAACGCCTCGTGATCGATGCCCAGCGCGGCGATCCCGCACACGGCCGGCGCGGGCAGCACGTTGGTCGCATCCAGCCGGCCGCCCAGCCCGACCTCGATCACGCAAGCGTCCGCCGGGGTCCGTGAAAAGGCGAGGAACGCCGCTGCCGTCGTGATCTCGAAAAAGCTTGCGCCGATGTCGTCGGCCACGTCGAGCACTTCGGCCAGCAACGCTGCCAGCGCGCTATCGTCGATCAACCGCCCGGCCAGCCGAATGCGTTCGTTGAACCGTACCAGATGCGGACTGGCATAGACATGGCAGCGCATTCCCGCCGCCTCGATAGCCGCCCGCAGATAGGCACAGGTCGATCCCTTGCCGTTAGTGCCCGCGACGTGGAACACCGGCGGCAGACGCAGATGCGGATCGCCCAAACGCGCCAGCAGACGCGTGATCCGGTCGAGCCCCAGAATATCGGCCCCCGGCGACACCAGCGTCAGCCGGTCGAGCTGCGCCTGCACCGCTGGGTCGGTCGAAACGGCGAAATCGGGCATGGCAAATTCTTCCCCGGCACGCGGAAGGGCGTCGCGATCGGCGCGCCGGTGGAGCGGGGTGTCCAGCCCCACCGGCTTCGCTGGTTCTCCTTCCCATGACGGGAAGGAGGCAGTTTCAGGCGGCGGCCTTCATCCCCAGAAAATCGATCAACTGCGCCAGCGTCGCGGGCAGTTCGCGCCGATGCGTGACCATGTCGATCAGCCCGTGGTCGCGATAATATTCCGACGTCTGGAAATCGTCGGGCAGCTTTTCGCGGATCGTGCTTTCGATCACCCGCCGCCCGGTAAAGGCCAGTGTCGCCTTCGGCTCGGCGATCTGGACGTCGCCCAGCATCGCATAGGCCGCCATGACCCCGCCCGACGTCGGATCGGTCAGCACCACCAGATAGGGCAGGCCGGCGTCGTGCAGCATTTCGATCGCCACGGTGGTACGCGGCATCTGCATCAGGCTGAGGATACCCTCCTGCATCCGCGCGCCGCCCGATGCGGTGAAGACGATATACGGCACGCCACGCGCGATCGCGGCCTCGACGCCGGCGATGAACGCCTCGCCCACCGCCTGACCCATCGATCCGCCCATGAACGCGAAGTTCTGTACGCCGATCACGCATGCCTTGCCGTCGATCGTACCCGCCGCATTCTGGAACGCGTCATGTTCGCCGGTGTCGGTCCGTGCGATCTTCAGCCGGTCGACATAGCGCTTGCTGTCGCGGAACTTCAGCGGATCGTCGGCGACGCGCGGCGACGGCAACAACGTGACCGAACCTTCGTCGAACAGGTACGCGAACCGCTCTTTCGGTCCGATGCGACCGTGATGATCGCATTTCGGACAGACGTGCAGGTTTTCTTCCCATTCCTTTGAGAAGATCATCTGACCGCAGCCCTTGCACTTGTGCCACAGATGGTCGGGCGTTTCCTTGCGGGCGACGAAGGGCAGGGCGTTGCGGACGCGGTTGAGCCAGCTCATGCGGGTTCCCTCGATTCCGCCCGGATCGCGGCGGACAGACTGTGGATATAGGTGCGGACCGGTTCGGCGGCGTGCGCGCCATGCTGCGCGACGATCTCGACGATCGCCGAACCCACGACGACGCCGTCCGCCACACGGGCGATGGCGGCGGCCTGTTCGGGCGTGCGGACGCCGAACCCGACCGCGATCGGCAAGTCGGTCGCAGCCTTCAGGCGGGCGACGGCGGTGTCGATCGACGCCTGTACCGCCTGCTGCTTGCCGGTGATGCCCGCGACGGAGACGTAATAGAGGAAACCGTCGGCGCCATCGAGCACGGTCGGCAACCGTACCGCGTCGGTGGTCGGCGTGGCGAGGCGGATCGGGGCGATACCCCGTCCGCGTAGCTGTTCGCCCAGCGAATCGTCTTCCTCGGGCGGAATGTCGACGCAGATCACCCCGTCGACCCCGGCGGCGGCGCAGGCGAGCGCGAACCACTCCGCGCCCCGCCGCACCATCGGGTTGGCATAGCCCATCAACACCAGCGGCACGTCCGGGTGGCGTTCGCGAAAGCCAGTCGCGATGCGCAGTACGTCGGCGGTGCGCGTGCCGGCGGCAAGGCTGCGGATATTGGCCGACTGGATCGCGGGACCATCGGCCATCGGATCGGTGAACGGCATCCCCAGTTCGATCACGTCGGCCCCGCCCGCGACGAGCGCGTCGAGGATAGAGGGCGTGGCGTCGGGCGTCGGATCACCTGCGGTCACGAAGCATACCAGCGCGGGATGACCCTTGGCGAATGCCGCCGCGAGGCGTGTCGTCATATCTCGACTCCCAGCGCGCTGGCGACTGTGAAGATATCCTTGTCGCCGCGACCGCACAGGTTGGCGAGTATGATCTGGTCGTCGCGCATCGTCTTTGCGCGACGGGCGACGGCGGCGATGGCGTGGGCCGGCTCCAGCGCAGGAATGATGCCTTCGGTCCGGCACAGCAGCTGGAACGCGTCGAGCGCATCGACATCGGTCGCGCTGTCATATTGGACCCGGCCGATATCGCGCAGCCATGCATGTTCCGGCCCGATGCCCGGATAGTCCAGCCCGGCGGAGATCGAATGACCCTCCGCGATCTGCCCGTCCTCGTCCTGCAACAGATAGGTCTTGTTGCCGTGCAGGATGCCGGGGAACCCGCCCGCCAGCGATGCCGCATGGTCCTTGTCCAGCCCGTGGCCCGCTGCCTCGACGCCCAGCATCGCTACGTCGCTATCGTCCAGAAACGGGTGGAACAGCCCGATCGCGTTCGACCCGCCGCCGATCGCCGCGACCAGCATGTCGGGAAGGCGACCGGTACGCTCCAGCATCTGCGCGCGCGCCTCGCGACCGATGATGCTTTGGAAGTCGCGGACCATTTCGGGGTAGGGATGCGGCCCGGCGGCGGTGCCGATGATGTAGAAGGTGTCGTGGACGTTCGCGACCCAGTCGCGCAGCCCTTCGTTCATCGCATCCGACAGCGTCTTCGCCCCGCTCGTCACCGCACGGACTTCAGCGCCCAGCAATTTCATGCGGAACACATTGGGCTGCTGCCGCTCGATATCGCGCGCGCCCATATAGATGACGCACGGCAGGCCGAATCGCGCGCAGACGGCAGCGGTGGCGACGCCATGCTGCCCCGCGCCGGTTTCGGCGATGATCCGCGTCTTGCCCATGCGGATCGCGAGCAGGATCTGGCCGATGCAATTGTTGATCTTGTGCGCGCCGGTATGGTTCAGCTCGTCGCGCTTGAACCACACCTGCGCGCCCATGCCGGGGGCGAGGCCGATCCGCAGCGTCTCGCTCAACCGTTCGGCGTGGTAGAGCGGGCTGGGACGTCCGACATAATGCGTCATCAGATCGTCGAACTGCGCCGCGAACGCCGGGTCGGCCTTTGCGCGCTTATATTCGCGATCGAGGTCGAGGATCAGCGGCATCAGCGTTTCGGCGACATAGCGGCCGCCGAACTGTCCGAAATGCCCGCGTTCGTCGGGCTGGGCGCGATAGGAATTGGGGGCGTTCATCCGCGTCCGTTACGCCGCTCCGCCCGGCGTGTCGAGCCGGTCAGGCGGCTGCGACGGCACGCAGGAACGCGGCGATCCGCGTCGCGTCCTTCACGCCGGGGGCGGTTTCGACCCCCGACGACACGTCGACCAGCGGCGCGCGCGTCCGGCGGATCGCTTCCCCGACATTGGCGGCATCGAGTCCGCCGGACAGTGCCCAGCGCTGCGGATGCGCGAACCCGTCGAGCAACGCCCAGTCGAACCGTACGCCCATCCCGCCGGGCAGCGTCGCGCCGTCGGGGGTCTTGGCATCGTACAGGATGCGATCCGCCGCCCCGGCATAGGCGCGCGCACCGTCGAGGTCGGCGCGCGTCTTGATCGCGACGGCGGCCCACAGGTCGAGCGCGAACCGCGCCCGGATCGCCGCGACGCGTGGTGGCGCGGTCTTGTGGAGTTGGATCGTCGTCAGCTTCGCCGCCGCCACCGCCCCGTCGAGCAGCGCGTCGTCGGGATCGACGAACACGCCGACGCGCGCGACGTGCGGCGGCACCTGTCCGGTCAGGCCGGCGGCGACGTCGAACCCGACATGGCGGGGGGAGGGGGGGAAGAAGACGAACCCGACATGGCTCGCCCCGCCGGTCAGCGCGGCGGCGAGCGTTGCGGGCGTCGACAGGCCGCAGATCTTGGCAGTGATGGGCATCGCGATGCGTTACGCGCGGTTCGGGTCGGGCGCAATCGAGCGTCCACGGCGCGGCGTGGACGGCGCTCCGCGTGCCTTACAGTGTCGCCTCGATCGCGCGTGCCGCCGCGTCGGGGTCCGCCGCCCGCGTGATCGGCCGTCCAATCACGAGGATCGACGCACCGGCATCCAGCGCGGCACGCGGCGTCACGACCCGCTTCTGGTCGCCCGCCGCCGCGTCGGCCGGCCGCACGCCGGGCACCACGAAGAACCCGCCGGGCCACACCTTCTTCGCCGCCGCGACTTCCTCGCCCGAACACACCACGCCGTCGATCCCCGCTTCGCGCGCGAGTTCGGTCAGGCGCACTACCTGATCGTGCGGGTTCGGGGCCAGTCCGATCGCGGTCAGATCATGCGCATCGAGGCTGGTCAGCATCGTCACCGCGACGACCTTCGTCCCCGTGGGAGCCGCCGCCTTCGCGTCCTCCAGCATCGCACGTCCGCCCGACGCATGGACCGTCAGCACCGCTGGATTGAGCGGCCCCAGCGCCTGGATCGCCTTGGCGACCGTATTGGGAATGTCATGGAATTTCAGGTCGAGAAAGATCGGCAGCCCCAGATCGGCGATCTCGTGCACGCCCGCACGGCCATGCGCCATGAAGAATTCGAGGCCCAGCTTCAGTCCGCCGACATGCCGCTGCACCGCGTTGGCCAGCGCTCGCGCCCGGTCGATATCGGGCGTGTCGATCGCAACATAGATCGGCGACCGGCTCACAGCGGGCCACCGTTCGCGATGGGCAGCGGTGCGACCGACGCGTCGGCGGGGGACAGCGTCGCGACCGGTTCGGCGCGGTGCAAGTCGGCGAGCATCCGCTCGCTGCTGCTCAGCCGCTGGCGCAGCCGCCACCGCGTCAACCGATGCGCGACGAAGGTCGGCACGAACCCGGCAAGGAACGTCAGCAACAGCAACAGCGGCAGGTTCACGTCGGCATAGAGCGTGCCCCACAGCTTGAGCGGCACCATCGTCATGTTGTTCAGTGCGAACGCGACGATCACGCCGACGAGCAACGCCCAGAACAGGGTTTTCAGAAACTGCATCGGCGCGGGCCTTCGTTGTGAACCATCGTTCCTTACGCCTGTCACCCGGCATTTTCCAATAGCGGGGCCGTCACCCGATCTCGGTGCGCAATTCGGCGAACAGCGGCCCGATCGCGTGCAATCGCGGCTGTTCCTCGTCGAGGATCGCAAGGAACGCCGCGAGCTTGTGCGCCGTTGCCCATCCGGGCGGCAGGTGGACGTCGGCGGGCAGCGTCGACAGCGCGATGTCGATCAACCGTTCCGCACCGTGCAGCCGGCCCCACAGATAATCGTTCTCGCGATAGGCCCGGCTGAAAAAGGCGCCGAAATTGTTGAACCGGATGCCCTTCAGCGTCGCCTCCGCCCCGCCCGAACGGATCGATGGCGCGTCGTCGGGCGCGATGCGGTCGACCCGAACCGGATCGAATTCGTCCAGCCCCTCGCCACCGAGCAGCGGCAGCGTCGCGATGTCGTAGAAGGGAAAGCCGAGATAGGCGAGCAGCAGCGACCGGCGAACGTCGCGCGGACACGCCGCGAATGCCGTCGACAACCGCTCGTCCGCCTGCGCGTCGAGTACGGGCAGGTCCATCGCGGTGCCCATCGCCGCAAGCAATTCCGCCGGATCTGTATCGCGTTCGGTGGCCAGCCCCCGCAACGCCGCGAACCGGTCGATCCGTTCGCACGCCAGATACAGGCCGAGCGCGGCATAGATCGCCTCACTCACCGGATCTAGTATCGCACCGGAATGGACCGGCTCGATCGTCGCCAGCGTTCGCGCGAGCAACCGCAGCCGCCGGATACGGAAGGCAAGGTCGTGCGTGCGCAGGAACGCGACCGTTTCAGCCGACGCGCCATCGCCGTCGAAGCGGTCGGCACCCGCCGCGACGATCGTCGCGGCGAACCCGGCGCGCAGGCGGCGGACCTGTTCGGGACTGGTATCGCCCGACAGCGCGGCGGCGCGCGCGGCGACACGGTCGAGCAGCTGATCGATCTTGAGCAGGCCATAGGCGGCATGGCCGACGCCCGCCCGCTGCGCCGCACGCACCTGCGCCCGTCGTCGCCATGCGACCAGCCGCACCGGCGTCGGCCAGTCGAGGAACAGCGTATATCCGAACAATTGCTCGACCTGCGCTTCTACCTCTGCCCGGATGTGCTCGACGATCGCCAGCATGCGTTCGACCCGTTCGGACCGGCGCTGGATCGCGTCCAGATTGTCGCGGATCGGCTGTTTGCGCGGCAGTTCGGACAGCGCGCCCAGGATCGTACGGAAGAAGCCCGGCGGCCCGTCGCTCGCCGATCCCAACCCGAATTTGTGGTTCGGCGCGGGGTCGAGATAGACGAAGCGTCGGTCGATCTGCCGCCGGGCGGGACGTTCGGGCAGCGCCTCGATCGCGGGAACGAACGGTGCATTGGCGAGGACCGATCCGTCGATCAACGCGGCGGCTTCCGCCATGCCCACCGCCGATTGTCGCGGCAGCACGCGGGCAAGGAACGCGGCGCGTCCCGGCCACGCCGCGTCCCGGTCGGCCAGCGCCGCGTCGAGTTCGCCGACGCGAAACGGCGGAAACGCGCCGGGAAAGCTCGACGTGGCCCGCGCGGCGAAGACCAGTTCGGCGGCATCGGCCAGCACGGGACCGGCATGGTCGGAAAAGCCGATGACGATGCGATGTTCGGTTTCGACCACTTCGGGTGGCGAATGAAGCCGCAGCAGTTCGGGATGCCCGGTAAAATCGGTGACGGTGACGAACAGGTCGAGCGGCTGGCCGGGCGGCAACAATCGCGGCCCGATCGGCCCGGCAGCCATCGCCCCGAACGCGTTCAGCAGCATGTCGACCATCACCCGGCCACCGAACGGCGGTTCGAACCAGCGGGCGCGGACGAACCGGTCGAGCTTCGCACGCACCTCCGCCGCGATGGCCGGATCGCCTTCGTCGCGGCCGGATGCCATCCACACCAGCGGTCGCGCCCATGGCCGCGACAACGCGCTGGACGGCGCCTGCGCCGGGTCGAGCAGCGCTTCGATATCGGCATTGTCGAGCCACAGGTCGGTCAGCGGGTCGAGCGATTGCCCGGTCGATATCGCCTGCGCAAGGAACACGCCGTTGATCCCGCCGGCACTGGCCCCTGCGACGATATCGGCCAGCACGCGCAGCCGGACGCCGCTGCGCTCCGCCAGATCGGTCAGCATCGTCTGATACACCCCCGCGCTGCCGGTCAGCGGGGTATTGGCGTCGTGCGCCGCCCGGCTGGCGCGGGCAAGATGCCACACTTCCTTGACCAGCCCGTGCATATAGACTGCAAGGCTGATCCCGCCGTAACAGATCAGCGCGAGCCGCAATTCGCGATCGACCGGACCGCGTGCTTCGCTCACGCCGGTTCCAGCGTCGCCCATATCGGCAGATGGTCGGACGCCTTGCGCGCGGCGGCGCTGCTGTGCACCCCCGCATCGACGATCCGCAGTGCATCGGACACCATGATCCGGTCGAGCCGTCCGACCGGGTGGCGCGCATGGAAGCTCGGCCCCGTCTCCGCAAACCGATGGTTGCGTCCGAAATCGCGCAGGCACCCAGAACGCGGCGTCCATTCGTTCAGGTCGCCCATCAGCACGCTGGGCAGTTGGGTCGCATGCCCTTCGACATGCGTCAGGATCGCATGCGCCTGTTTCCGCCGCCACAGCCCCGATAGATCGAGGTGCATACCGACGACGCGCAGTTCGACGCCGTCGGTCGTGATATCCGCCGTCACGGCGCCACGCGGTTCGAGCGCAGGCAGTTCGATCCGGCGATGCTCGCCGATATCGGCGGTTTTGCGCACCAGCAGCGCGTTGCCGTGCCATCCCATCGATTGCGCGCGCATGGCGATAGGTACGGCCCGCCACGGCGTGCGTTCCTCCAGCATGTGCAGCGGGATCACGCCCGCGCGCTCACCGAGACGGCGGTCGCATTCCTGCAACGCGACGATATCGGCATCGATCTCGCACAATACTTCCAGCGTCCGTTCGGGCATGCGCCGCCGGTCGGTGCCGATTGCCTTGCGCATGTTGTAGCTGGCTACTTTTATCATAGGTAAAGCGCGTAACGCGGACGCGCGCGCTTTCGTTTCGCCCGCGTTCCGCCGGCCGACGAAATTCGCCCGGCGGCGGTATCGCGGCGCGGGGACGTCGACAGCGAAAGTTGACGTCCGGTGTCCGCAGGAAGTGCCGACATCTATCGCGGCAACCGGATCGTGGCGTCCAGCCCGCCGCCGGGGCGGTTGGTCAGCGCGATCTCTCCACCCGCTTCGCGCACGATCGCGCGGGCCAGAGCCAGCCCAAGACCGATCCCCCCGGTGTCCCGGTTGCGCGACGTTTCCAGCCGGGTGAACGGGTCGAACACCGCTTCCAGCCGATCGGGGGGGATGCCGGGACCATTGTCGGCGACGACGATCGTGACCGCGTCGGCGCGCGTATCGATCCGCACCTGCGCTGCGCCGGCATATTTGATCGCGTTTTCGATCAGGTTGCGTACCGCACGCCGCATCAGATTGGGTCGAAGGTGCAACGGCACGCGGTCCGCCTCGACGAAATCGACATCGTCGCCCAGATCGCGGAAATCCTCGACCACCGCGTCGACCAGCGCGGCGACATCGACGTCGGTCGCCTTCTCGCTAGGTCGGCCCAGCCGGGCGAGCGACAGGATATCCTCCAGCGTCGCCGTCATCTCGTCGATGGTTTCGGCCATGCGGATGCGATCGGTATCGTCCTCGACCGATTCGATGCGGACGCGCAGCGCAGCCAGCGGCGTACGCAGATCATGCCCGATCGCGCCCAGCATCCGGTCCTTTTCCTCGATCATCGCGCTGACCCGTCGCCCCAGATCGGTGAAGGCGACGATCAGCAGCCGCACGTCCTGCGGTCCCGACGGTTCGATCGGCGGCAGCGGCTGGCCCGGCTGAAACGCGCGGGCAGATGCAGCCAGTTCGCGCAACGGCTTGGCGATGCGCCGGCCGATCCACAGCACCGGCAACAGCACCACGACATACAGGATCAGCGTCTGCGCCAGCAATTGCCACAACAACCCGCGCTCGGCGATCGGCCACGGATTGTTCGACACCAGCCACCCGCGACCGGGAAGCTCCACCGCGACGCCCAGCACGGCACCCATGCGGCGCAGGCGCTCCGCCCGGCGGTTGTCCAGCTTCCGTTCGCGAATTTCCTGCTCGTCGATCGGCTGTACCCGCGCCTCGATCCGTCCGACCGCGATCCCGGCATCGCTGAAGCCGCGCCGGATCGCGTGTTCGACGTCCGCTTCCGCCGCGCCCTCGGGCATGTCGACCCGCCCCGTGACCAGCCGAAGCCCGCGCAGCCGGTCCGTCCGGGGCGGATCGGTGGCGACCGGGCGCTGTGCGGTCACCCGTTCGGCCGCATCGACCAGCCGGGTGACGGCAGGCAGCGTGACTTCGGCAAAGCGGAACGCCTGACGTTCGCGCAGCAGCAGCATGAAGTTTAGCGCCTGTGCTACGAACAGCGCGACGGCGACCAGCAGCGCGATCTGGCCCAGCAGGCTCGTCGGCCAGAAACGCTTCACAGCCGCGTGACTTCGGACGCCAGCGTATATCCGCCGCCCCACACTGTCTTGATGATATCGGGGTTCCGCGCATCGACTTCGATCTTCTTGCGCAACCGGCTGACCTGATTGTCGATCGCGCGGTCGAACGCGGCGGCCTCTCGGCCCTGCGTCAGGTCGAGCAACTGGTCGCGCGTCAGCACCTGTCGCGGGCGCGTGACCAGTGCGTGCAGCAGATTATATTCACCGGTCGACAGCGGCACCGACACGCCTTCACGGTCGACCAGCGCGCGTTCCCCGGTCTTCAGCACCCACCCCGAAAACGCGAACGATCCGGCTTCGGGCGCATGCTGCCGCACCGCACCCGCCGCCGTGCGACGCAGCACCACCTTTACCCGCGCGGCGAGTTCGCGGGGGGAAAAGGGTTTGACGACATAATCGTCGGCACCCATTTCCAGCCCGACGATCCGGTCGGTTTCCTCCGCCCGCGCCGTCAGCAGGATGACCGGGGTCTCGCCCGTTTCGCGGATATGGCGGCACAGCGACAATCCGTCCTCGCCCGGCATCATGATGTCGAGGATCGCCAGATCGATCGCATAGGCGTTCAGTCGCGCCCGCGCACCCTCCGCGTCACCCGCCTGGGTCACGCGAAATCCCTGTTTCGTCAGATACTGGGCAAGTGGTTCGCGGATCGATCGTTCGTCGTCGACCAGCAGCAGGTGCGGGATATCGGCCATGTCGGACATGCTAGGCGAGCCTTCGACGAAAGGAAAACGCGAAGGGCGCCGGTCGAACCCGACGCCCCCGAACCGGATCAGTCGTCGGCCCGGTCGCCGCGACGTTCCCGCCGCTGTTCGCGCAGCGTCGCGCGTTCGGCGGCGTCGACTTTTCCGTCCTTGTTCAGATCCTGCCGGTCGAACATCGCAGCGGCCTGTGCGGCGAACTCGGCACGGGTGACGAAGCCGTCGCGGTCGGTATCGGCTCGCTCGATGCCGCGTACACCGCCCATGCCGGCGCGTCCGCCACGGCCCTCGGCACCTTCGGCCGCGGGGCCACGGCGCGGAGCAGGGATCGCGTCGCGCTCTGAGGCGGAAATTTTGCCGTCGCGGTCGGTGTCGATCTCCGCGAACCGTGCATCGGCCCGGGCCAATGCATCGGCCCGCGTTAACACCGCATCGGTCGGGGCAGGGGGCAACTGCCCGGCGATCGCGCCGCCGGAAACGGCGGTGGCGAGGAGAGAGGCGACGAGGAGCAGCGGACGCATGGCGGACCTTTCGATTGGCGGGATATCCCGGTGACGAACCGGGTATCGCCGCCATCTGTCGCGCGACTTTGTCGCCCGGCCATTCGATTGTCGCGATTTGTCGCGATCAGTCCGGTTTTGTCGGCGTCCCGAATAGGATCCTGCGTCGCTCCTCCGTCATCGGCGGGGTGCCGTCGCTGACCGCCTTGCCCTTCGCATAGGCTGTGATCGTCGCGGGACGTGCGGCGATTGCGTCGTACCAGCGACGCAGATTGGGGAAGTCGGCCAGATCCTGACCCTGCGCTTCATGCGGAACGATCCATGGATAGGCAGCCATATCCGCAATGGAATATTCGCCCGCGACGAAGCTGCGATCCGCAAGACGCCGGTCGAGCACGCCGTACAGACGGGCGGTTTCACGAATGTACCGATCCTGCGCATAGGGCAGCTTTTCAGGCGCATAGATGTTGAAATGATGGTTCTGCCCGGCCATCGGGCCAAGGCCGCCCATTTGCCACATCAGCCACTGGATCGCGTCGTACCTGCCCGGAATATTGGCGGGCAGGAACCGCCCGGTCTTTTCCGCAAGGTACAGCAGGATCGCACCCGATTCGAAGATCGCGACCGGCGCGCCGCCGCCCGGCGGTTCGTGATCGACGATCGCCGGCATCCGGTTGTTGGGGGCGATGGCAAGGAACTCGGGCGCGAACTGCTCGCCCTTGCCGATATCGACCGGATGGATCGTATAGGGCAGGTCGGCTTCCTCGAGGAACAGCGTGATCTTGTGGCCGTTCGGCGTCGGCCAGTAATGCAGGTCGATCATAGGCGCGCTCCGTCATGAGGTGATGGTCGCGAGATGGGGGCTGGCCGGCCGCGGACAAGACAGCGGTTCCGCGAACAGCTCGGCGGTACGGTATCCGCGATCATCGGGTATCGGCCCTTCTAGGGCCGCAGCCGATCGTTGGACTCACCGGCAAGCCACGACCGGTTGGTCTGATCCTGCGAAAATGTGCCGAGGTGATGGACGGCACCCGTCGCAACGTCGCTGTCGGTCTGTCAAATACTGTGGTCGGGGAAGTCGGGCGCGCGGCCAAAGGCGATGTGCAGCAACGATGGTGACCCCTACGAGAATCGAACTCGTGCTTACGCCGTGAGAGGGCGTCGTCCTAACCGCTAGACGAAGGGGCCGTCGGCGGAGGGGAGGCTTTAGGCAGATGGCACAGGGTCGTCAAGCGGTGCGCGTGAACGGGATGCGTTCATCGCCGCGCAACCTTATCGCCGTTGCGGAATTGAAGCGAATGAACCGTTTCAGGAACCGATGATGAGCAAGGCCCTTCCGCTTCTTCTGTCGATCATCCCGCTGGCTGCCGTCATCGGTGCGTGCGTCGCGTGTCCGTGACCGGATAGCGCGGGCTTCGTTTTCGGACGGACGACGAAAAAGGCCGCCGGGTTGCCCCGACGGCCTTTTCGTTGTCCGACGATGCGGGCTGGATCAGCCCTGCGCTTCCTCGGGAGCCTCGTCGCGGGCGATTTCGCCCGGCTCGGCGTTGGGATCGTAATCCTCGGTGAAGCCGGCTTCGTCACGCTCGAACATCGATGCCATGATGTCGACGCCCTGCGCCTGCATCTCGGCTTCTTCCGGCGAACGTGCGACGTTGACCTTGACGGTCACCGACACTTCCGGGTGCAGCGCGACCTTCACGTCGTGCAGGCCGACCGACTTGATCGGACGGTTCAGCGCGATCTGCGACTTGTCGACCTTGTGACCATCGGCGACCAGTGCCTCGATCAGATCGCGAACCGCGACCGAACCGTACAGCTGGCCGGTGTTCGACGACTGACGGATCAGCGTGACCGATGCGCCTTCCAGCGTCTTGGCTTCGGCTTCGGCGTCGGTACGGCGCGTGGCGTTCTCGGCCTCGATCCGTTCGCGATTGGCGTCGAAGACCTTCTTGTTGGCGGCATTGGCGCGCAGCGCCTTCTTGCGCGGCAGCAGGAAGTTACGGGCGAACCCGTCCTTCACCGTCACCACGTCGCCGATGGCGCCGAGCTTCTCGACGCGTTCCAGCAGAATAACGTCCATGTCGGGCGCTCCTTACTTAACGATGTAGGGCAGCAGGCCCAGATGACGTGCGCGCTTGATGGCCTGGGCCAGTTCGCGCTGCTTCTTCGCGCTCACCGAAGTGATGCGCGACGGGACGATCTTGCCGCGTTCGGACACGAAGCCCTGCAGCAGGCGTACATCCTTATAGTCGATCCGGGGAGCATCCTTGGCAGAGAAGGGGCAGCTCTTGCGGCGGCGGAAAAACGGACGTGCCATGGGTGCTGATCCTTACGCTTCGGCGTCGGCGGGCGCCGACTGCTCACGGTCGCGGCGCGGGCCGCGGTCATCGCGGTCACGGCCGCCACGGCGGTCGCCACGCTCCGAACGCTCGCTCTTGCGCATCATCACGGTCGGACCTTCCTCATGCCCGTCCACCTTGACGGTCATGAAGCGGATCACGTCTTCGTTGATCTGCGTCTGGCGCTCCAGCTCGGCAACGACGTCGCCGGGCGCGTCGATTTCGAGCATGACGTAATGCGCCTTGCGGTTCTTCGCGATGCGATAGGCGAGGCTGCGCAGGCCCCAGGTTTCGGTCTTCACGACCTTGCCGTTCATGTCCTGAACGATCTTGGTGGCGGTTTCCGCCAGCGCGTCCACCTGCGCCTGTGCCAGATCCTGGCGCGCAAGGAACACGTGCTCATACAGAGCCATATTCTTTTCCGTCTGTTGGCCGATCGCTGACGCCGCGCCGATCGCGGTCGCCCCTCCGGCTGTCGTCTTCAAATGCAGTCCGGGGCGGCAGGAACTGGTCCCACCACCCCGGAAGCGGTTGCCTCTACCCGAAACCGGGCGAATTGCAAGCTCAGTTGGCGAGCGCGCCGCCGATCACCGCGCCGATCAACCCGCTGGCGACCGCCACCAGCACCGCATCGTTGCCCGACTGCACCCACTGCGACCCCTTGGGCGGCGTGTAGAGGCCGCGCTGCTTGTAGGTGCGATAGTCGATCTGCCGATAATTGCTGGCTTGCGTCCGGTCGAATTTCTGGCCGCGCTGCCACTTGCGGGTCTGTACCGGCTTCTTCTTGACGACGGTCTTCTGCACCTGACGGCCGCGATCGTCCTTGTGAACGACCACCGTCGCGGTGGCGCGTTCCTTGACGACCGTGCGTCCGGCCGCCGACGCCGCCATTGGCGAGGCGAGCAATGCGGCGGTCAGTGCGGTGAGGATCAGCTTCTTCATGACGGTCACTCCGTTGTTGGCGTTGACGTCAAAATGGGGGCCGGTTGTCGCGGGGGTTTGTCGCGATCGCGGTCAGTTGGTCGCAAACTGTACCAGCACGCCCTCTTGCGTACGGCTTGGCCGAGCGACTAGGCCGCGCGGCTTGGAACAGCAGGAGACGTCGGCGATGCGCGCATTCATCTTTCCGGGACAGGGCAGCCAGTCGGTCGGCATGGGGGCAGCGCTTGCCGCCGCCAGTCCGCATGCGCGTGAGGTGTTCCAGGAGGTCGACGACGCACTGGGCGAAAGCCTGTTCCGGCTGATGGCAGACGGCCCCGAAGGCGATCTGATGCTGACTGAAAATGCGCAGCCCGCGATCATGGCCAACGCCATCGCCACTTTGCGCGTGCTGGAGCGGGAAGGCGGCATCCGGCTGGCGGAAAAGGCCGATTTCGTCGCGGGCCATTCGCTGGGCGAATATACCGCGCTGTGTGCGGCGGGCGCGCTGGACCTTGCCACTACCGCACGGCTGCTCAAGCTGCGTGGACGCGCGATGCAGGCGGCGGTGCCGGTCGGGGAGGGGGCGATGGCGGCGCTGCTGGGTGCCGACCTGTCGAAGGCGCAGGCGCTGGCCGATGCGGCGGCGCAGGGGGACGTGTGCACCGTCGCCAACGACAATGATCCGTCGCAGGTCGTGATATCCGGGACGAAGGCCGCGATCGACCGGGCGGTGCCGCTGGCCAAGGAAATGGGCATCAAGCGCGCGGTGGTGTTGCCGGTGTCCGCCCCGTTCCACTGCCCGCTGATGCAGCCTGCCGCCGATGCGATGGCGGAGGCGCTGGAAAGCGTGGCGCTGACCTCGCCGCTGGTGCCGCTCTACGCCAACGTCACCGCCGCGCCGGTCGCGGACGCCGAAACGATCCGCCGGCTGCTGGTCGAACAGGTGGCGGGGATGGTCCGCTGGCGCGAATCGGTGCTGGCAATGCACGCAGCCGGCGTCGACGACTTCGTCGAACTGGGCGGCAAGGTGCTGGGCACGATGGTCAAGCGCATCGCTCCCGATGCAACCGCGACCAGCGTGGTGACGATGGCGGATATCGAGGCGCTCGTCGGGCGGATTTGAGGTAGATTGTTTCACGCGAAGGCGCGAAGACGCGAAGATGAGCGATCGCGAGGATATATGTCGTGACGTCATCGACGTCGCGCTTCGGCTACATCGCGATCTGGGGCCGGGCCTGCTGGAAAGCGTGTATGAAATGCTTTTGGCCGGCCGGCTTGCGGCAATGGGCTACCACATTATGCGGCAGTATCCGATCGATATAGTCTTCGACGGTATGCGGTTCGATGCGGCCTTCCGGATCGATCTGATGATCGATCATACTGTATTGGTAGAGGTCAAATCGGTAGAGCGGCTGAAGCCCGTTCACGGCAAGCAATTGCTCACGTACCTGCGTTTGACGAATCAGCCCATCGGGCTGCTGCTCAATTTTGGCGGCGAAACGCTCAAGGAGGGGCTGCGCCGGATCGTCAATAACTATCGCCCCTCCGCGCCTTCGCGCCTTCGCGTGAACCAATTTCGGGAAGACTGACCTAATGTTCGACCTTACGGGAATGACCGCGCTCGTGACCGGTGCCAGCGGCGGTATCGGGTCCGCCATCGCGCAGGCGCTGGTGGCGCAAGGCGCGCGGCTGGCCGTGTCGGGGTCCAATGCCGCCAAGCTCGAAGCGTTTCGTGCCGGACTGGACGGGGACCATGTCGCGCTGCCGTGCGATCTGTCGGACGGGGCGGCTGTCGACGCGCTGGTGCCGCGGGCCGTGGAAGCGCTGGGCCGGATCGACATCCTCGTCAACAATGCCGGCGTCACACGCGACAATCTGATGATGCGGATGAAGGACGACGAATGGGATCAGGTGATCCGCGTCAATCTCGAAGCGGCCTTCCGTCTGTGCCGCGCCGCTGCGCGCCCGATGATGAAGGCGCGGTTCGGGCGGATCGTGTCGATCACGTCGGTGGTCGGACAGACCGGCAATCCGGGACAGGCGAACTATGCCGCGTCGAAGGCCGGGCTGGTCGGCATGTCGAAGGCGATGGCCACCGAACTCGCCAGCCGCGGCATCACCGTCAACTGCGTCGCACCCGGCTTCATCGCGTCGGCGATGACCGATGTGCTGCCCGACGCGCAGAAATCGGCCCTGACGGGGCGGATTCCCGCCGGGGCGCTGGGCACCGGTGGTGACGTGGCGGCCGCCGTCGCCTATCTCGCCAGTCGCGAGGCCGGGTATGTCACCGGCCAGACGATCCATGTGAACGGCGGGATGGCGATGATATGATGACGATGCTGATGGCCGCCGCGATGTTCGCCGGCGGCGATGCGAACGTCGTAAAATGCGCGGTCGCAAAGACGCCGAAGCCGGAAATGGCCCGGTTGCAACAGGGGCTGATCGTCGGCGTGCTCGAAGGGCGCAAGCCCTCGCCCGCGACCGAGGCGCTGGTCAAGGCGGCGCGCGCCCGCGCCGCAACCTGTGCGCCGGGTACGGGACGAAGCGATGCGCGGGCGGGCGAGCTGGTCGTGACCAGCATCGCGGTCGAGGCGCTGGCATCGGGTCTTGCCGCCAACGGCGTCGATCCGGTCGCGGTCAACCGCCGGCTGAGCCAGACCCCGCCCGCCGTGCTCGACGCGTTCCTCGCCCGCAAGCGGACCGCGCCGGTCGACGCCTTCATGAACGGCATGATGGGCCTTGCCGGCGCGAAGAAGTCCGACAACCGCGTGCAGCGGCTGATGGGCGGATATGCGTTCAACGCGGCGACGCTGGCGCGGCTGTTCGCGGCGCGGCAGGGTTGATCCGGGGATGGCAAAGCCATCTTCCGTCCGCGCCGCCGCACTTGCGCACGGCACTGGCGCGCTTTAGGGGCGTTCAGGTAATCGACACCCGAATGTGAAGAGGGAATGAATATGAGCGAGACCGCCGAGCGCGTGAAGAAGATCGTCGTCGAGCATCTGGGCGTCGAAGCTGAAAAGGTGACCGAGGACGCGAGCTTCATCGACGATCTGGGCGCCGACAGCCTCGATATCGTCGAGCTGGTCATGGCGTTCGAGGAAGAATTCGGCGTCGAAATTCCCGACGATGCCGCCGAAAAGATCACGACCGTCAAGGACGCGATCACCTATATCGACGAGCACAAGGCCTGATCCCGCCGGGACGGTCCGCCGTCCCCGTGATCGCCGAGACGACCAGCGGCCCTCCGTCCCGGCACATGCCATGGGCGGGGGGCCGTTCGCATAGTGAAGTTGAACGGAGAGTAATGCCATGCGCCGCGTAGTCGTGACCGGCCTCGGCCTCGTGACACCGCTGGGTGCCGAGGTGGAAGTCGCCTGGAAGAACCTGCTTGCCGGCAAATCCGGCGCTGGACAGATCCAGCGCTTCGACGCGTCGGACCAGAAATGCACCATCGCGTGCGAGGTGAAGCCGGCGGACCACCCCTATGGCTTCGATCCGGGCCGGCGAGTGGATCACAAGATCCAGCGTCAGGTCGATCCGTTCATCGTCTATGGCATCGACGCCGCCGGACAGGCGCTGGAAGATGCCGGCCTGACCGAAATGACCGAGGCGGAGCGGTTCCGCGCCGGATGTTCGATCGGGTCGGGCATCGGCGGCCTTCCGGGCATCGAGAGCGAATCGCTGGTGCTTGCCGAAAAGGGGCCGAAGCGGGTTTCGCCGCATTTCGTCCACGGCCGGCTCATCAACCTGATCTCGGGTCAGGTGTCGATCCAGTATGGTCTGATGGGTCCGAACCACGCGGTCGTCACGGCGTGTTCGACCGGGGCGCATTCGATCGGGGATGCGGCGCGGATGATCGCGATGGACGATGCCGACGTGATGCTGGCGGGCGGTGCGGAAAGCACGATCTGCCCGATCGGGATCGCGGGCTTCGCCGCCGCGCGGGCGCTCAACACCAGCTTCAACGACCGGCCGGAAGCGGCCAGCCGTCCCTATGACCGCGACCGCGACGGGTTCGTCATGGGCGAGGGGGCCGGCGTCGTGGTGCTGGAGGAATATGAGCGGGCCAAGGCACGCGGCGCGAAGATCTATTGCGAAGTCGTCGGGTACGGCCTGTCGGGCGACGCCTATCACGTGACCGCGCCGGAACCGAGCGGGTCGGGCGCGTATCGATCGATGGAAATGGCGATGCGCAAATCTGGCCTCGCGCTGTCGGACATCGACTATATCAACGCGCACGGCACGTCGACGATGGCGGACATGATCGAGCTGGGCGCGGTCAAGCGGCTGTTCGGCGACGCGATCGGCGGCCTGTCGATGAGTTCGACCAAGTCCGCGATCGGGCATCTGCTCGGCGGTGCCGGTGCGGTGGAAAGCATCTTCTGCATCCTCGCGATGCGCGACCAGATCGTGCCGCCCACGCTCAACCTCGACAATCCGTCAGAGGGTGCCGAGGGCGTCGACCTGGTGCCGCATGTCGCAAAGAAGCGGCAGGTGCGCGCCGTGCTGAACAACAGCTTCGGGTTCGGCGGCACCAACGCGTCGCTGGTGATGAAGGCGATCTGATCGCATGCGCCGGATCGGCTGCCTTGGCCTGATCGCCGGACTGCTCGTCATCGCGGGCCTGTTCGCGGTGATGCAAAGCTGGGGCGGAGCCGGTCCGGCGCGGACGCCGCTGACCGTCACGATCCCGCAAGGGGCCAGCCTGTCGGCGGCGGCGGTCGCGCTGGAAAAGGCGGGGGCGATCCCGTCGGCCGATCGCTTCCGGCTGTTCGCGCGGTTCCTGGGCGACGGCGATCCGATCCGTGCGGGCGAGTATCGCATTCCCGCCGGCCTCAGTCAGTCGGATATCCTGAAGCTGATGCAGGGTGGTCGCACCGTGCAGCGGTTCGTCGCGGTGCCCGAAGGCTGGCCGTCGGTGCTGGTGCAGGAAGCGGTGACGAATGCGCCGCAACTCGAAGGACCGACACCATTGCCCCCCGAAGGCAGCGTCCTGCCCGACAGCTACAGCTATCAGCGTGGCGACAGCCGGGCGGAAACCGTCGCGCGGATGCAGGCGGCGATGGACCGCTACCTTGCGACCGCATGGGCGGCGCGCAAGCCGACTACCGTCGCAAAAACCCCGCGCGAGGCGCTGATCCTCGCCTCGATCGTCGAAAAGGAAACCAGCAAGCCCGCCGAACGCCGGACGGTCGCGGCGGTATATTCCAACCGGCTGCGGATCGGCATGCCGTTACAGGCGGACCCGACGGTGATCTATCCGATCACGAAGGGCCGTCCGCTCGGCCGCCGCATTCTGCGATCCGAACTGACCGCGAAGAACGGGTACAACACCTATGCCTCGCGCGGGCTGCCGGTCGGGCCGATCGCCAATCCGGGCAAGGCGTCGATCGACGCGGTGCTCGATCCGGCGGATACGCAAGCGCTGTATTTCGTCGCGGACGGGACGGGCGGGCATGTGTTCGCCGACACGCTGGAACAGCATAATGCCAATGTGCGCAAATGGTACGCGATCCGCAAGGCGCGGGGCGAGATGTAGTATCGCTAGCGGGCGGGAAGCTGCCCGACCAGCAGGGGACGCCAAGCTGCATGGGCAGACTGCGCCCATGCTCGCACCGCACCGACATGACGGTCGGGACCGGCAGCCACGACATGTTCGAGCGTCATGGAAAAGACGGGTTTCGTTGCAGGCAGTTCGGGTAGCGGCATTTCCGCCAGACGACGCAGCACGGCGAGCGCGTCGTCGAAAGAACCACCTTGGCCGAAGATGATATCGAGTGCGGCGAAGTGCAGCCATACCGACCGTACGGCGCGCCTGTCGCCGGGATCGCCCCGATGCTGGACGGCATAGGCATCGACGGTCAAACGGTGACATTGCGTGAACAGGGTGGGGTCCTGATACTCGCGCGTCAGGACTTCACCATAGGCCGACCAGCAACCGGCCGAAGACAGCATATAGGCATGGCTGTCATTCGCGTCGGGACCCGTCTTGAACCGACCGCCGCAACCGATGCAGTCATGATCGACCCGATCGTTCACCGGGCTTACCCCCGCAGGCCGCTTGCGGCGTGCGCGCGCGTTTCGGTTTCGGCATGGGTCGCGCCGACGATCCAGCTTCCGCCGACGCACAGCACCGGGCCGAACGCCAGCCATTCGGGCGCAGACGCTTCGGTGATCCCGCCGGTCGGGCAGAATTTTGCCTGATAGAAGGGCGCGGCCAGCGCCTTCAGCGCCTTCAGTCCGCCCGACGCTTCGGCCGGAAAGAATTTGAAATGCGTCAGGCCGAGATCCAGCCCGCGCATGATGTCGCCTGCATTGGCGATGCCCGGCAGGAACGGCACGCCGCTGTCGAGGATCGGGCGCGCGATCGTCTCGGTCAGGCCGGGGGAAACGATGAATTCCGATCCCGCGTCCATCGCATCGGCGAACTGCGCCGCGCTGACGACGGTGCCCGCGCCGACGATCGCGCCCTCGACCTTCCGCATCTCGCGGATGGCATCGAGCGCGGCGGGGGTCCGCAACGTCACTTCCAGCACACGCAGCCCGCCCTTCACCAACGCTTCGGCCATCGGCCGCGCGTCGGCGGCGTCGTGGACGACCAGCACCGGGATGACCGGGCTGGTCTGCATGATGTCGGCGATGGTGGGGGTGTGGGGGGAAACGGTCATCGTGCGTGCTCCTGCGCGAATGCGGCGGCGGCCCCGAACAGGCCGGGTTGCGGATGGGTGATGAGCTTGACGGGAATGCCCGCCATCAACGTCTGGAACCGGCCCTTCGACGTGAAACGCTGGCCGAAGCCCGATTCGAGCAGCTTGTCCTTGAGCCGGAGGCCGAGACCGCCTGCGATCACGATCGCCTTGGCACCCTGCGCGAGCGCGAGGTCGCCCGCGAACGCGCCCAGCGTCAGGCAGAACCGGTCCAGTGCGGCCACCGCAATGCTGTCGGTCCCGTCGAGCGCCGCCGCCCACAACGTCTTGTCGTCGGCATGCGGCACCGACACGCCTTCGATTTCGGCGAGCGTTTCATACCATGCGACGATCGACGGACCGGCGGTGGCGCGTTCGGCCGATCCGCGCCCGTGAATTTTCCGCAGCCGCCGCAGCAGCGCGTCCTCGATCGCGTCGAGCGGCGCGAAGTCCTGATGCCCGCCTTCGGTCTCCAGCACGTGATACCGTTCGGACGTACGCAGCAACTGCGCGACGCCAAGCCCGGTGCCCGGCCCACAGATCCCGATCACGCCCTTGTCCGGCAACGGTCCGTCCGGCCCACACAGGTGTATGAAATCCTCGTCCGGCACCTGCGCCACCGCGTGGCCGACCGCGCCGAAATCGTTGATGATCGTCCACACGTCCAACCCAAGCCGCTCGTTCATCAGCGGCGGGCGGATGATCCACGGGTTGTTGGTCAGCTTGATCAGCGTGTCGTTGACCGGCGAGGCGACGGCAAGGCTGGCGGCGCGGGGCAGGGGGCGGCCCGCGTGACGCTCGAACGCGCGCCACGCCAATTGCAGGCTGCCATGTTCGGCCACCTTCTGCGTCACCGGTTCGCCCAGATGGACGACACGCCCCCCCTCGACCTCGGCGATCGCGAAGCGGGCATGCGTGCCACCGATATCTACCGCAACGACTTCCATCTTTCTCTCCCTTTCTCCGATCCCGCATGGGGCACGGAGTCGCATAGATCGGCGCCGGTTATTCCGGCCCGCCGGTGCGGGTGTGCGCCTGTTTTCAGGCTTACAAGCCGGCGGCCGCCAGCATCGCCGATCCGCCCGCTTCCGCCTCGCTCGCGCCCTGCCGCATCATCGCGAAAATCTCGCGGCCGGTGCCCTGCAATTCATGCGGCGTGGGTGCCAGTTCGCGTGCGTCCCATTCGTCGGCTGCGACCAGCGCGGTCAGCGTGTTGGCATCCGCGTCCAGCCGGACTACGTCGCCGTCGCGCAGCTTGCCGATCGGTCCGCCGCCCAGCGCTTCGGGCGACAGGTGGATCGCCGCTGGCACCTTGCCCGACGCGCCCGACATGCGGCCATCGGTGACCAGCGCCACGCGGAAGCCGCGGTTCTGGAGCACGCCGAGCGTAGGGGTCAGCTTGTGCAGTTCGGGCATGCCGTTGGCGCGCGGTCCCTGATGACGGACGACGACCACCACGTCCCGGTCGAGTTCCCCCGCCTTGAACGCATTCTGTACCGATGCCTGATCGCTGAAGACACGGCACGGCGCTTCGATGACCCAACGGTCGCGGTCGACCGCCGACACCTTGATACAGGCGCGACCGATATTGCCTTGAAGGATGCGAAACCCGCCCTCCGGCGAAAACGGATCTTCGACGGTGCGCACAATCGTCGGATCGCTGCTGACGGGGGCGTGATCCTTCCAAACCAGCTTGTCGTCCTCGATCGTCGACTGTTTGCCATATTGCGCCATGCCGCCTTCGGCGATGGTCAGCACGTCGCCGTGCATCAGACCGCCGCGCAGCAGTTCGCGGATCACGAACGACGGGCCGCCGGCATCCTCGAACCCGTTCACGTCGGCCGATCCGTTGGGATAGACCCGCGTCAGCAGCGGTACGGCCTGGCTCAACCGGTCGAAATCCTCCCAATCGATCACAATTCCCGCCGACCGTGCGATGGCGGGCAGGTGGATCAGGTGATTGGTCGACCCGCCGGTCGCGAGCAGCACGACAGCGGCGTTCACGATCGCCTTTTCATCGACCACCCGGCCGATCGGACGGTAATCGTCGCCGTCCTTGCCGATCTGCGCCAGCCGATGGACCGCGGCGCGGGTCAGTTCCTGCCGCCGCTTGGTCCCGGGATTGGCAAAGGCGGCGTCGGGGATGTGCAGCCCCATCGCCTCCATCATCATCTGGTTCGAATTGGCGGTGCCATAGAAGGTGCAGGTGCCCTTGCCGTGATAGGCCGCGATCTCCGCATCCAGCAGTTCCTCGCGCCCGACCTTGCCCTCGGCATAGGCTTCGCGCACCGCCGCCTTCTGCTTGTTCGGAATGCCGGTCCGCATCGGTCCGCCGGGGATCAGCACCATCGGCAGATGGCCGAACCGCAGCGCGCCCATCAACAGCCCCGGCACGATCTTGTCGCAGATACCCAGCAGCGCCGCGCCCTCGAACGTGCCGTGCGACAGCGCGATCGCGGTGGACAGCGCGATCGTATCGCGGCTGAACAACGACAATTCCATGCCCGGATAGCCCTGCGTCACGCCGTCGCACATCGCGGGCACGCCGCCCGCGACCTGCGCCGTGACACCGACCTCGCGCGCCCATACCTTCATCTGTTCGGGATAGCGGTAATAGGTCGCGTGGGCCGACAGCATGTCGTTGTACGCGGTCACGATGCCGATGTTCATCCGGTTGGCCGGACGCATCAGATCGCGATCCTCGTCGGTCCCGGCATAGGCATGCGCGAGATTCGCGCATCCGAGCATCGGCCGATCCACGCCGCCGTCGCGTTCGCGCTCGATCAACGCAAGATAGGCGGCACGCCGGTCGCGCGACGCTTCGATGATGCGATCGGTGACGGCGGCGATCGCGGCGTGAATGGCCATCATGCGCTCCAGTGGATATCGACGGGAAGTTCGACTTCGGCCAGCACGCGGCCGATCGGATAGGACGACGACGCCCCCTGATCGATCGCGCGTTCGAGGACCGCCTTTTTCTCCTCGCCCGTGATCGCGATCATCAGCGCGCGGGCCGACGCGATCGCGGCATGGCTCAACGTCACGCGCGCCACCGGTGCCTCGGGCGGCAGCGGATCGGGCATCACGCCCAGCGCGCGACGCTCCTTGGGCCCGGTCAGCGCCTCGGCAAGGTCGGGGCCGGGAAAGATCGACGCGGTATGCCCGTCGGCACCCATGCCCAGCAGGCACAGGTCCAGCGGCCAGTGCAGGTCCTGCAACCGGGCATCGGCGGCACGACCGGCGGCCTTGTAATCGGGGGCCTTCTCAGCGGTCAGCGGGACCACCCGGCCACCCTTGGGCAGGAATATCTTGGCAAGGCCGGTGACGTTCGACAGCGCGTCGCCCATCGGCACGATCCGGTCGTCGGTCGGCACGATCGTCACACGCTTCCAGTCCAGCTTCGCCTTGACCAGCTCGGCATAGATCGGTGCGGGCGTCCGTCCGCCCGCCAGCGCGATTACCGCCGCACCGCGTGCGTCGATCGCGCTTTCGATGATGAACTGGATATCGCCGGCAAGCGCTGCGGCGAACTCGGCGGGCTCGTCATATTCCCACCATTCGATTTCGGTCATGTTTCCGTCCGTAGTTTTCCGTTCGTTCGAGCATGTCGAGAACCGGTTCCCGACGGGTGCATCCCGGCTTCGCGCGATGCTGCTCGAACCTAACGGCGTGTTTTGTCAAAGCGACCGAGGCCGCTCACTCGTTCCACGTCACCCCGTCGCGTTCGGTCAGCGCGACGCTGGAATTCGGTCCCCAACTGCCCGACGGATAGCCGCGCGGGCTGGTCGCGTTCGCTTTCCACCCGTCGCGGATGGCGTCGATCCACTGCCATTGCGCCTCCACCTCGTCGCGGCGGACGAACAGCGTGGGGTCGCCTTCGATCAGGTCGAGCAGCAGCCGCTCATACGCGATGCGACGACGCGTGCCCGCAAAGGCGGTGGTCAGCGACAGGTCCAGCGGCACTTCGCGCAGCCGTACGCCATCGCGGTCGAGGCCGGGTTCCTTCGCCATCACCAGCAGCCGGATATATTCTTCGGGCTGCAGGCGGATGACCAGCGTGTTGGGCTGCAGACGGCCGCCGCGATTGGCGAACATCGAATGTGGCACCGGCTTGAACTGGATCGATATTTCCGAATGGCGATCGGGCATCCGCTTGCCGGTGCGCAGGTAGAAGGGCACGCCCTGCCACCGCCAGTTGTCGATATGCGCCTTGACCGCGACGAAGGTCTCGGTGTCCGAATCCTTGCCCAGCTCTTCGTCATACCCCCGTACGATTTCCCCCTTCACCGCGCCGGCATCATATTGGCCGGTGACGGTGTGGGTGCCGACGTCGTCGGACCCGATCGGGCGGAGCGAACGGAGAACCTTGACCTTTTCGTCACGGACCGACGTGCCGTCGAAATGCGCGGGCGGCTCCATCGCGATCAGCGCGACCAGTTGCAGCACATGGTTCTGGACCATGTCACGCAGCGCGCCGACTTCGTCATAATAGCCCGCGCGGCCTTCCAGCCCGACGGTTTCGGAAATGGTGATCTGGACGTGATCGATCCCGCGCGCGTTCCAGATCGGTTCGAACATCGTATTGCCGAACCGCAGCGCGAGAATGTTCTGAACGGTTTCCTTGCCCAGATAATGGTCGATCCGGTAGGTCCGTTCCTCTGGAAACGCCGACGCGACAAGATCATTGATCTCACGGCTGGACGCCAGATCCTTGCCCAGCGGCTTTTCGAGGCTGATGCGGACGTTCGGTCCGGCGAGACCGGCCGAGCGCAATCCGGTGATCGTCGGCCCGAACAGCCATGGCGCGGTCGACAGGAAGATCGCGAGACCGCCGGAAATGTCACCCAGCTTCTCGGCCAGCGCGCCGAACCCGTCGGTGTTCGACGCGTCGAGCGGTTGATAGGATAGCCGTTTCAGGAACCCCGCGATCGCGTCGGCATCCTTGCGATCGTCGGGCAGGAATTCGTCGAGCGCGTGCGCCGCGAATGCACGAAAGCCTTCGTCGTCATGCTCGTGACGTGCGGTGCCGGTGATCGTCAGCGCTTCGGGCAGCAGCCCGTCGGCATGCAATCCGTAGAGCGAGGGAAGCAGCATCCGCTGCGACAAATCCCCGGTCGCTCCGAACAACAGCAGCTTGGCCACCGCTTGCCTCGTCATGCACCCTCCGATCAAATCATCGATATGGCGCGCTGTTAGCAGCCTATTCCGCAAACGCGAACCCGGCATCGGTATTCGGTGCGCAACGATTTCAATCGTGCGGCTGACATCCACTATCGTCCCGGGCAGGGGACGATATGCGGCTAGAGCGTCAGTCCGTCGGTCTGCTCGAACCCGGCCATCAGGTTGAAATTCTGCACCGCCGCGCCCGCCGCGCCCTTGCCCAGATTGTCGAGCGTCGCGACCAGCCGCGCCTGACCGGTGGCGGCATTGCCGAACACCCGCAGCGACAGCCGGTCGGTGCCTGCATCCGCTTCGATCTCCACGGTCGACACGCCTTCGCTGTCCAGCACCCGCACGACCGGTGATTCGCGATAGGCCTCGCGCAACGCGGTCTCGATCGCGGTCAGGCTGGGACGACGCTGGAACGCGAACAGCGGCAACGGCACCTCGACCACCATGCCGCGATAGGTGCGCACTACGGCAGGCGTGAAGAGCGGCGGATGTGCAAGCCGCGCGTGCCGCTGCATCTCGCCGACATGCTTGTGCGCAAGGCCGGTGGCATAGCCCCGGAACGCCGTGTCGCTGCCGCCGCCCTCGAACTCTGCGATCATCGCCTTGCCGCCGCCCGAATAGCCCGACACGGCATGGACGCTCACCGGCCAGTCGTGCGGGATCAGTCCGGCGCGCACCAGCGGACGGACCAGCGCCAGAAACCCGGTCGGGTAGCATCCCGGATTGGACACGCGCATCGCCGATGCGATCGCGCCGGGCTGCGACGGTTCCAGCTCCGCCATGCCATAGGTCCAGCCTTCGGCCGTGCGGTGCGCGGTCGATGCGTCGATCACGCGCGTGCGGTCGTTGTCGATCAACGCCACCGCTTCGCGGGCGGCTTCGTCGGGCAGGCACAGGATGACGAAGTCGGCGTCGTTCAGCGCCTCGCGCCGCGCCGCCGCGTCCTTACGCCGCGCTTCATCAAGCGTCACGAACGTTACATCCGAACGCCCGGCCAGCCGGTCGGCGATCTCCAGTCCGGTGGTGCCGGCAGCGCCGTCGATGAACAGCTTCACGCTCATGCCGGACGCCTCCGTGCCACGACCGGGCCGAACCGGTCCAATGTCGCCAATGCCTCGCACTTCACCACGTCGTCGACATGGATCGCCGTGTCGCCATCGACCAGCATGACGACATGATCCGCGAAGAAAATCAGATCGCCCCGGCGCAACACATCGCCCTCTGCCAGCGGCGTACCGATCGTAGCAGACTGAAGATCCGCGAAACGGGCAGGGGGCGCGCCCGCAAGCGCGTGAGTCAGAAAGATCAGACCCGCCGCGTCGACCCCGTCGCCCGACCGTCCGCCGGTAACCGCCGCAACGTTCCGCAATGCGAGTGCGAACGCGACCGCATCGCCGCCTGCGTCTTCCCGCGACACGACGGTATTCGCTGCGACATAGCCGCCGTCGACCTCGACCCAGTCATCACCTGACGGGGTCGCCGCAACCCGTGCACCCATCGGCAATTGCGCCAGTACGGGACTCGTCGACGACGCATCGGCATGTACCGGCGCGTATTTCGCAATGACGATATGGCTCGACGGGAACTCGCCTGTCAGCGAATCGCAGTCGACGAATCCGACGACGCCGTCGACCGGGGAGCGACCCCATGCGTGGGTCGACGTGAATTCCAGTACGTCGAAGGGTTCACCCGGCAATAGTTGCGACAACGGCACGCCATCCGGCGTTCCGGCGACCACGACGAGGCGACCGGCGGTGCGCCGCGCCGGGACGGCATAATGTGGCGCGAACACCCTGTCCGCCATGCGGATATCGGCCAGATCGCGACGCACCGCATCGACGCGCAGGTCGAGTGCGACCGAGCGCGCGCGCAGCGCGAAGCGGCTACGCGCTGGCGTGCTGCCGGAAGTCGCCGACGCCGTCGCCGCCCATGAACTGCCCGAACTCTGCAAGAAAATTGGCCCCTTCGTTCGTCTGCGCGACAAAGATATTTCGCTTGTCGGCATCGTCGCGTTGGCGGCGGAGATAGCCGAGCGTACCCAACCTGTTCAAGGCGCGCGTTACGACCGGTTTTGATACATTCAACGCACGCGCCAGTCCGCGCACCGTATGCGGCCCAGGTTGCAGATAAACGATCATCATCAACGCCATTTGCCGGTTGGTCAGGTCGGGTTCGCCGGAGCGAACATAGTCGACCAGTCCGGCCATCCATCGCTTCAATGGCATGTTTGGGAACATCGCAGGAACTCACCGTTCGATCAGACCAAGTACGGGGTCGGAAAGTGAACGTCGCAGCAAAGCGCTTGGTTTCCGGTTCGATACGATAATGTTACGGATGGGGTCGACCCGGTCGGTTGATCGGACGGTCCGGGTCGCCTATGTGGCGCGGATCGATCCCGCATTCCACTCTACCGGAAACGTTCCACGCTTATGTTCACCTTCCTGCTCGTCGTCCATGCGATCATCGCCGCGCTGCTCGTGACGGTGATCCTGATGCAGCGGTCGGAAGGCGGCGGCCTGACCACCGGCGGAAGCCCGTCGGGACTTATGTCTGCGCGCGGCGCGGCAGATTTCCTGACGCGCGCTACGGCGGTCCTGGCCGGTCTGTTCATCGTGATGAGCATCGTACTGGCGGTCATCGCCGCGAACCGCGGTGCAGGCTCGATCGATACGTCGCTGGCCCGTCCCGCGACCACGCCCCCTGCGGCGAGCGCGCCGGCCCAGCCGGCAGCCGACCCGATCGGCAACCTGACGGGTGCCGACAACGGCTCGGTTCCGCTCGCCCGCTAATCCTTTTCCACCGGTCCGTCGCGTTTTGCGGGTGCGGGAGCAATCCTGCGCTTGGCGGCGATGGCGTTCGACGCTAGGCGATATCTCCCATGGCGCGGTATATCTTCATCACCGGCGGCGTGGTTTCGTCGCTCGGCAAGGGACTCATGGCGGCGAGCCTTGCGGCGTTGCTGCAGGCGCGGGGACACACCGTCCGCATCCGCAAGTTCGATCCGTATCTGAACGTCGATCCGGGCACTATGAGTCCGTATCAGCACGGCGAAGTCTATGTGACCGACGACGGCGCTGAAACCGACCTCGATCTAGGCCATTACGAGCGCTTTACCGGCGTTGCGGCGCACCAGTCGGACAACGTCACCTCCGGGCGAATCTACCAGACGATCATCCAGCGCGAACGACGCGGGGATTACCTCGGCGCGACGGTCCAGGTCGTTCCGCACGTCACCGACGCGATCAAGGCGTTCGCACAGGCGGATACCGACGGGCTGGATTTCGTGTTGTGCGAGATCGGCGGAACCGTCGGCGACATCGAATCACTGCCGTTCATCGAAGCGATCCGTCAGCTGAAGAACGAGCTGGGGCGGGGCCACTCAATCAGTATCCACGTCACGCTGGTGCCGTACATCGCGGCGGCAGGCGAGCTGAAGACCAAGCCGACGCAGCATTCGGTGCGTGAGCTGGCGGCGTTGGGCGTTCAGCCCGACGTACTGGTCTGCCGTTGTGAGCACCCGTTGCCGGCCAGCGAGCGCGCAAAGATCGCGTTGTTCTGCAACGTGCCCGCCGCTGCCGTCATCCCGGCGTTGGATGCGGCGAGCATCTATGCCGTGCCCCAGCAATATCATGCCGAAGGGCTGGACGCCGAAGTACTGCGCGCGTTCGGCATGGAGCCGGGTGAGGCCCCCGACCTGTCGCGCTGGTCCGACATCATGGACCGGCTGCAAAACCCGGAAGGGCAGGTCACGATTGGTGTGGTCGGCAAATATGTCGGCCTGCAGGATGCGTACAAGTCGCTGAACGAGGCGCTGATCCACGGTGGCATCGCCAATCGGGTGAAGGTCAACATCCGCTGGATCGACGCCGAATTGTTCGAAGGCGAGCAGGAAGCGGTCGCAGCCGAACTGGAGCCGTGCCACGCGATCCTCGTTCCCGGCGCGTTCGGTGAACGCGGCGCGGAAGGCAAGATCGCCAGCGTCCGCTTCGCGCGCCAGCGTAACGTGCCGTATTTCGGCATCTGTTTCGGCATGCAGATGGCGTGCGTAGAAGGCGTCCGTAACCTGGGCGGTATCGCTGATGCGTCCTCGACCGAATTTGGCCCGACCGAACAGCCGGTTGTCGGCATGATCACAGAGTGGATGACGCCGGAGGGTATCCAGAAGCGCGAATCGGACGGCGATCTAGGTGGCACGATGCGGCTCGGCGCGTATGACGCGACGCTGGCCGGCAATTCGGTGGTCGCGTCGATCTATGGCGACACCGCGATCAGCGAGCGCCATCGTCATCGCTACGAGGTGAATACCGGCTATCGTGAGTTGCTGGAGCAGGGCGGGCTGGTATTTTCCGGCATGTCGCCCGATGGCATGCTGCCGGAGATCGTCGAGCGCCCCGACCATCCGTGGTTCGTCGGGGTACAGTTTCATCCCGAACTCAAGTCCAAGCCGTTCGACCCACATCCGTTGTTCGCCAGCTTCATCGCGGCGGCGGTGCGTCAGTCGCGGCTGGTGTAAGGGGGAGCGCGGACGGTCCGTAGGTCGGACCGTTCGGGTGAGCCGGAACAGGTCCGGGATAGTTGTTCCCTGTTGCGATGACAGCTCGATGCGGCGTAACGGCGATCCGTCCTTCGGTGGCTGATCTTGGCCGATCGTCGCCTATAGCTTTGATCGAAGCTTGGCGTGACGTTCGGCGTGGTTCAGCAGCGCGTCCAGGTCCTGGCGGCTGATATCGAAGCTTCCATGCATGTCGGCCAGCGCCGCGTCGATATCGGCGGCGTGGAGTCCGGCGATCGGTCGCGGCGATGCGATGGCCGGCTCGTGCGGGTAGTTTCGCGCGGTCGCCCGGTGCAGGAACATCGCGATCGACACCAGTGCGATCGAATTGATGCCGACCGGTGCGAATGCAAAGGAATAGCCGGCGGCATGGATCCCCTGACTGCCAATCACGGCGGTCAGCGCCGCCGCGCCGCCGGGCGGATGCAGGCAACGCAGTAACGACATGGCGAGGATCGCGCCGCCCACTGCGACCCCGGCGGCGATGGTCGTATTCGGCACTGCGTTGAACGCCGCAACCCCGACCAGCGTCGAGATGACGTTTCCGCCCAACACTGGCCATGGCTGTGCCAGCGGACTGGACGGCACCGCGAATACCAGTACCGCCGATGCGCCCAGTGGCGCGACGATGATCGGTACATCCGTCGCCGCCAGCGGCAATCCGGAGCAGACGACGATGGTCAGCGATATGGCGATCGCCGCGCCAAGGCACGCGATCAACCGCTCCGCCAACGTCGCGCCGGCCAATATCGGTTTGAAAAACTGCAAGAGTACCTCGCTGCCGGTTTCCGGTGCCAGGGCGGGCCTTACAGTAAGTTTTGCGACGCGGGTAGAATCTGTTGCCTTGTCCGGATCAAACCTTACCCGCGCGCAGCGATCCTTGCACCGATCAGATCCCACAGCCCGCGATGCTGCGCCAGCAACTGTTGCGCGCCGAACGTCATTGCCCGGCCGATCGCGGGATCGACGGTGAACGCGACGATCAGGTCGTGGGTGACGATCGATGGCGGAAGGTCGAGCGGCGGCACGTCCAGCCCGATACGTTCGGCCATCGCGTCCAGCGGAACGCGTACCGCCGGCCAATCGAGCGCCAGCGCCATCGCGGCACCCAGCGCGCAGCCCGGACGGACCGATTGCGCCAGCATGTCGATCGCGTGGCGTTGTGCTACCAGTGCGGCTTCGGTCGCGGCCTGTCCGGGCGTGCTGGGCGAAGGTCCGGCTGCAGCGGCGAGGCGGACGAGATAGGCGCGTTCCGCCGCGAATCCTTCGGCAGCTTCGGCAAGCCATGCCTGTGCATCGCGCCAGTCGGTTACGCCCATTGCATGGTCGATCAACCCCGGCTGGCGTCCGTGCAACGTACAGAGGTGATGGACCGCATCGGCCAGATCACGTGGTCGGCAATCGCCGCCGACGAGTTGCCGCAGGAGGGGCTGCGACGCGCTGCCATCCTGCCGCACCATGTTGACGATAGCGGGCTGTTCGTCCCGCGCGATCGTGTCGCCTGTTACCCAACCCATCGACTGTCTACGCTCCCGTACGCTCGACCTGTTCGCCGGGCGGGGCGGACAAGTCGCTTTGGTACGGAACTATAGCGGTGGTCGCGTTAAGTACGGGTTGCGTGGACGTTAACCCGATTTACACCATGATCGGCCGGCAACAGGCCGGCCGATCATATGGCATTACTGGTCGAGGAACGAACGCATCTTGCGGCTGCGGCTGGGGTGCTTGAGCTTGCGCAGCGCCTTCGCCTCGATCTGGCGGATGCGTTCGCGGGTCACGCTGAACTGCTGCCCGACTTCTTCCAGCGTGTGGTCGGTATTCATCCCGATGCCGAAACGCATGCGCAGCACGCGTTCCTCACGCGGGGTGAGCGAGGCAAGTACCCGCGTCACGGTTTCTTTCAGGTTCGCCTGAATCGCCGCGTCGACCGGAATGATCGCGTTCTTGTCCTCGATGAAATCGCCCAGATGCGAATCCTCCTCGTCGCCGATCGGCGTTTCGAGACTGATCGGTTCCTTGGCGATCTTCATCACCTTGCGAACCTTTTCCAGCGGCATGGAAAGGCGCTCGGCCATTTCCTCCGGCGTCGGTTCGCGGCCCTGTTCGTGCAGGAACTGGCGGCTGGTGCGCACCAGCTTGTTGATCGTTTCGATCATGTGGACCGGGATGCGGATCGTCCGCGCCTGATCCGCGATCGATCGGGTAATAGCCTGTCGGATCCACCACGTGGCGTAGGTGCTGAACTTATATCCGCGACGATATTCGAACTTATCGACCGCCTTCATCAGCCCGATATTGCCTTCCTGAATCAGATCGAGGAACTGTAACCCGCGATTGGTGTATTTCTTGGCGATCGAGATGACGAGCCGCAGATTGGCCTCGACCATCTCCTTCTTGGCGATCCGCGCTTCGCGTTCGCCCTTCTGCACCATGTTGACGATCCGGCGGAACTCGCCCAGCGCCATACCGGTCTGCTGCGAGATTTCGGCGATTTCGGCACGGATGCGATCGACGGCCGGGCCTTCGTTCTCGACGAACGCCTTCCACTTCTTGTCCAGCTTCGCGACCGATGCCAGCCACTGCTCGTCCAGCTCATGATCGACATAGCTGTCGAGGAACGCCTTGCGCGGCACCTTGTGACGCTCCGCCAGTCGCAGCATCTGTCCGCCAAGCGCGGTCAGACGGCGGTTGTACGAATATAGCTGGTCGACCAGATATTCGATCTTGGCCTGATGAAACTGCACGCTTTCGACCTCGGCCGTCAGCTCTTCGCGCAGTTTCTGATACTTGCGTTCCTCGGCGGCGGTCATACCGTCGCCGCTGGCCATGGCGTCCAGCCGCTGCGACTGGATCTTCGAAAATTTCTTGAAGATCGCGGTAATGTTGGCGAACTTCTCCAGCGCCTGCGGCTTGAGCTGCTCCTCCATCTGCGCAAGGCTGAGGGTATTGTCCTCTTCCTCGTCGTCGCTGGGGCGAGGGGCACGGCGTTCGCCGCCTTCGTCGTCATCGTCTGCCGACGGTTCCTCAGGCTCTTCCTCTTCCTTGAAGGTCGGGCCGGCGTTCTTGGCCGAAATCTCGCCGTCGCCTTCGCCTTCCTCGTCGTCGGTCAGCGATTCTGGCGCAGGGTCCTTCGACAGCATCGCGTCCAGATCGAGGATTTCGCGCAGCTGCATCGTGCCTTCGTTCAGCGCGGTCGACCAGCCGATGATCGCGTTGAACGTGATCGGCGACTCGCACAGCCCGAAGATCATCGTGTCGCGACCTGCCTCGATCCGCTTGGCGATCGCGATCTCGCCCTCGCGGCTGAGCAGCTCGACCGCGCCCATTTCGCGCAGGTACATGCGAACGGGATCGTCTGTACGATCCGCGATCTCCTTCTTCTTGACCGGTTCGAACGCTGCGGACGAATCGTCCTGCTCGGCGGCGGCCTCGTCGTCGGCCTCGTCTTCCTGCTTGGCGCGGTCCTCGGACTCGCCGTCCTCGCCCGCATCCTCATTCTCGACGACGTTGACGCCCATGTCGTTCAGTGCCGACATGATGTCCTCGATCTGCTCGGACGTCATCTGGTCCTGCGGCAGCATCTCGTTGAGCTGATCGACCGTGATGTACCCGCGCTTCTTGGCGCGTGCGACCAGCTTCTTGATCGACCCCTCGTTCAGGTCGATCAGCGGAGCGTCGCCCGTTTCGATCGTGTCGTCGCCGCCACCATTCGCCTTGGCCATCAAAAACCCTCAAAACTTTCAATTGCGCCGTGCTTGCGCCGCATTTTACACGTCGTCTTCGTCCGCCAGCACCAGATTTGCAAGCCGTGCTTGCAGTTGCTGCTGTTCGCGAATCAGCACTTGCTGCCGCTCGAACGCCCGGTCGTCACCCGCAACGAAGGCCTCGGTGGCCTTGCCCAGCGCCAATTTGACCGCGGGCGCGGACACCAGAATGCCGATCGCCTCACCAAGGTGGTCTGTCGCCTGCAATGCATCGCCATATCCCGTGAACGAGAACGGCATCGCATCTGCCCGCATCAACTCCTCGGTGATCGATTCAAACCCTGACCGGGCCAATATGGTGATGAGACTGCCGCTATCAAGCGAGCGATCCTCCAGCATGACGTCGACCATCGCTTCGTACAGCGCGCCGAGCGGGCCATCGATCAGCCGCAGCGACCCGAGCAATTCCATGTGCCGGGCGATTTCTGCGGGATGTCGTATCAGCCCGGCCAGCACGGCCTTTGCAAGGAACGGGTCGATCCCCTTCGCGATCGCATGGGCGGTTTCCGATGGCGGCGCCTCGGGCGGCTTCCACCGTTCCCCGGGCTTGCGCGGCGCACCCGGCTTGAACGGGGTGCGGGGGGGGCGGGGCGGGGGCGCGAACAGCGCGTCGGCCCGCTGGCGAAACTCGAAGATATATTCGTCACGCACCATCGGGTCGCCGATCGTCCGCGCGAGTTCGGTCAGCCTTCGCTTTAACCCGGCGCGACTTTCCGGCGTCGTGACCGGTTCGGCGGCGATCTCGTGACGCCATAGCCGCTCGTCGAGCGGCTGCGCTTCGTCCAGCAGCGCCTCGAACGCCGCCGCGCCCTTTGCACGGACCAGATCGTCGGGGTCCTGCCCGTCGGGGATCGTCACGAAGCGCAGGCTCTTGCCCGGTCCCAGCAGCGGCAGTGCGCGCTGCGCCGCGCGGATCGCCGCTTTCTGTCCGGCGGCATCGCCATCGAAACACAGGATCGGCACGTCGGACAATCGCCACAGCCGTTCGAGTTGATGTTCGGTCAGCGCGGTGCCGAGCGGCGCGACGACCTCGTAAAACCCGGCCTGCGCCAGCGCGATGACGTCCATATAGCCTTCGACCGCGATGACGCGGCCGGCCTTGCGCGCGGCGGCCTGTGCCCGGTCGAGGTTGTAGAGCGTGCGTCCCTTGTCGAACAACGGCGTTTCGGGCGAGTTCAGATATTTCGGTTCGCCATCGCCCAAAATACGTCCGCCGAACGCGATCGTCCGGCCGCGCACATCTCGGATCGGGATCATTAGCCGCCCGCGAAACCTGTCATACGGTTCCTTGCCCTCGACCGAAATCAGCATGCCCGATTCGACCAGCATGGCATCGCCGTAGGATGCCAGCGCCGCCTTCAACCGTCCGCGCGCATCGGGTGCGAATCCCAATCCGAAGCTGCGCGCGGTATCCGCACGGATGCCGCGCCTGTCGAGCGCGGCGCGTGCCTGCGCCCCGTCCGCGCCAGCCAGCTGTTCGGCGAACCAGCGATCGGCATCCGCCATCGCTTCGTGCAGCCCCTTTGCCCGCTCGGCACGTTCGGTCGACCGGCGATCCTGTTGCGGCATCTCCATGCCGGCGGCGGCGACCAGTTCCTTGACCGCGTCGATGAACGGCAGCCCGCGCTGATCGGTCATCCACTTGATCGCGTCGCCATGCGCCGAGCAGCCGAAGCAGTGGTAGAAGCCCTTGTCGTCGTTGACGTAGAAGCTCGGCGATTTTTCGTTGTGGAACGGGCAGCATGCTTTGAACTCGTTCCCGGCCCGCTGAAGTTTGACCGACTTCGCGATCAGTGTGGACAGCGTGGTCCGGGCACGCAGTTCGTCAAGGAATTGCGGGGTAAGACTCATGGCCGGGGGTCTTCAAGTGCGATCCGTCCCGCGATCATGATCGGGACGAACGGTTTCGGGTACGGTCGCACGTGTTTACGCCAGCGCCGCCTTCACCGCCGCACTCGCCTTGCTCATATCCAGTTCGGAACCGTGACGCGTCTTCAGCTCCGCCATCACCCGGCCCATGTCCTTCATGCCCGACGCGCCCAGATCGGCCTTGATCGTCTCGATCGCCGCTGCGGTCGCAGCCGGGTCCATCTGTGCGGGCAGGAAGCGTTCGATCACGCCGACCTCGCGCGCTTCGGCCGCCGCCAGTTCCGGGCGGTTGCCCTTTTCATACATCTCGATCGATTCGCGGCGTTGCTTGACCATTTTCTGGAGCACTTCGACCACCAGCGCGTCGTCGCTGTCGGGCGCCTTGCCGGTTCGCGCCTCGATGTCGCGGTTCTTGATCGAGGACTGGATCAGCCGGATCGTGCCGGTGGTTTCCTTGTCTCCGCCCTTCATGGCAGTGACCAGCGCGTCCTTGATGGTGTCGCGAATCATTTGAGCATTTCCAGATCGTCGAAGAATGAAGCGGCGACCCATAGCGCCGATCGCGATGCGATCACAGGATTGACGGGGGCCGGGGTAGGGACTAGCCGCCACCGCTTAGCGACATCGTCAGAAAAACCCAAGGAGTGCTCGCCCATCATGGCCGACACGAAGCCATTTGCCACGCCTGCCAAAGTCCCCGACGGCGCGACCGGAGTGCTGGTCCTCGCCAGCGGCGACGTGCTGTGGGGTCGCGGTTTCGGTGCCGAGGGCGCCGCGGTCGGCGAGGTGTGTTTTCACACCGCGATGACCGGCTATCAGGAAATCATGACCGATCCGTCCTTTGCGGGTCAGGTCATCACCTTCACCTTCCCCCATATCGGCAACACCGGCACGAACGCGGACGACGTCGAGGCGAACGATCCCCACGCGCTGGGCATGATCGTGCGCGAGGACGTGACCGCGCCGTCCAGCTTCCGCTCGAACGAGCATCTGACCGAATGGATGAAACGGCATTCCCGCATCGGGCTGTCGGGCATCGACACCCGCGCGCTGACCCGTCGCATTCGCCAAGGCGGTGCCCCCAACGGCGTGATCGCCCATTCGGCGACCGGCACGTTCGATATCCCGGCGCTGCTCGCACAGGCGCAGGCGTGGCCGGGTCTGGAGGGCATGGACCTTGCCAAGACCGTCTCGTGCGAGACGCATTATGGCTGGGCGGGCGGTGCGTGGCATCTGGGCAAGGGCTATGACGACAGCCGGTCCCCGGCGAGTGCGAACGGGGCGGACGTTGCTACGTCCGCTGCCGCGCCGCATGTCGTCGCGATCGACTATGGCTCGAAGCGCAACATCTTCCGCAATCTGGTCGCGGCCGGCGCGCGCGTGACCGTGCTTCCCGCCACGGCGACGTTCGACGACGTGATGGCGGCGAACCCCGACGGCATCTTCCTGTCGAACGGCCCCGGCGATCCCGCCGCGACCGGTGAATATGCGGTGCCGGTTATCCGGCAGTTGCTCGACACCGGCAAGCCGTTGTTCGGCATCTGCCTTGGCCACCAGTTGCTCGGCCTCGCGGTCGGCGCGACCACGACCAAGATGTTTCAAGGCCATCGCGGCGCGAACCATCCGGTCAAGCGCCTGTCCGACGGCGCGGTCGAGATTACCAGCATGAACCACGGCTTCGCGGTCGAGCGGGACTCGCTGCCGGCCAACGTCCGCGAAACGCATGTGTCACTGTTCGACGGGTCGAATGCCGGACTGGAACTGACCGATCGCCCGGCTTTCTCGGTCCAGTATCACCCCGAAGCGTCGCCGGGGCCGCAGGACAGCTTCTACCTGTTCGAACGGTTCGTGGGGATGATCGGGAAATCGCGATGACGTGGGAGTATCTTGTTGCGGAACTGAGCAATGGGTTCGTCGAGTTGCGTCAGCAGCTTGGCGAGGGGCATCGCCAGTCGTTGCAAGGGGCGCTGAGCTATCTGGGATCCCAGCGCTGGGAACTGGCCACGACAATCAGTGGCAAGGCGGCTTACGGCTCGAACCCTGTCGTCACCCTTATCTTCAAGCGCCCGAAGGGCTGACCGGACCATTATGCCAAAACGCACCGACATCTCGTCCATCCTCGTCATCGGCGCGGGGCCGATCGTCATCGGTCAGGCCTGCGAGTTCGATTATTCGGGCGTGCAGGCGATCAAGGCGTTGAAGGAGGAGGGCTATCGCATCGTCCTCGTCAACTCCAACCCCGCCACGATCATGACCGACCCCGATCTGGCCGACGCGACCTATGTCGAGCCGATCACGCCGGAGATCGTCGCCAAGATCATCGAGAAGGAGCGCCCGGACGCGGTGCTGCCGACGATGGGTGGACAGACCGCGCTGAACACCGCGCTGGCGCTAGCGAACGACGGCACGCTGGCGAAGTTCGGCGTCACGATGATCGGTGCCGATGCGGAGGCGATCGACAAGGCCGAGGACCGGCTGAAGTTCCGCGACGCGATGGACCGGATCGGCCTCGAGTCGGCGCGCAGTCATATCGCGCACAGCGAGGCGGAAGCGCTGGAAGGGCTTGAGAAGATCGGCCTGCCGGTCATCATCCGCCCCAGCTTCACGCTGGGCGGCACCGGTGGTGGCGTGGCGTATAACCGCGACGAGTTCATGAAGATCGTCCGCGAGGGACTGGACGCGTCGCCCACCACCGAGATCCTGATCGAGGAATCGCTGCTCGGCTGGAAGGAATATGAGATGGAAGTCGTGCGCGACCGCGCCGACAACGCCATCATCGTGTGTTCGATCGAGAATATCGATCCGATGGGCGTCCATACCGGCGATTCGATTACCGTCGCGCCCGCGCTGACGCTGACCGACAAGGAATATCAGATCATGCGGAACGCGAGCATCGCGGTTCTGCGTGAAATCGGTGTGGAAACAGGCGGCTCCAACGTCCAGTTCGCGGTGAACCCCAAGGACGGTCGTCTGATCGTCATCGAGATGAACCCGCGCGTGTCGCGATCGTCGGCACTGGCGTCGAAGGCGACCGGCTTTCCGATCGCGAAGGTCGCGGCGAAGCTGGCGGTCGGCTACACGCTGGACGAGATCACCAACGACATCACCGGCGCGACGCCAGCGTCGTTCGAGCCGACGATCGATTACGTCGTGACCAAGATTCCGCGCTTCGCCTTTGAGAAGTTCAAGGGCGCGGAAGCCAAGCTGTCGACCGCGATGAAGTCGGTCGGCGAAGTGATGGCGATCGGTCGCAATATCCACGAGTCGCTGCAAAAGGCGTTGCGGGGGCTGGAAACCGGCCTGTCGGGCTTCAACAACGTCGACCGGCTGGTCGATGCACGCCGCGACGTGATCGAGGCGGCGCTGGCGGTAGCGACGCCCGACCGGCTGCTGGTCGCGGCACAGGCGCTGCGCGAGGGATTCACCGTCGCGGAAGTCCATGCGATCGCGAAATACGATCCCTGGTTCCTCGAACGGATCGCAGAGATCGTCGCCGCAGAAACCGAAGTGTGCACCAACGGCCTGCCCCAGGACGCGGCCGGCATGCGGCGGCTCAAGTCGATGGGCTTTTCGGACAAGCGGCTGGCATGGCTGGCGCTTCAATCGGCGAACCTGCGCGGCATGGAACGCGGCATCGCGCGCGGATCGGGCCTGATCCACGAAGTCGTGAAGATGATGACCGGCGGCGTGACCGAGGACGAGGTCCGCGCCCATCGCCACAAGCTGGGCGTACGCCCGGTATTCAAGCGCATCGACACCTGTGCCGCCGAGTTCGAGGCGAAGACCCCGTACATGTATTCGACCTACGAAGCGCCGACCTTCGGCGAGCCGGAGGATGAGAGCCAGCCGTCCGAGCGCCGCAAGGTGGTGATCCTCGGCGGCGGGCCGAACCGCATCGGGCAGGGTATCGAGTTCGACTATTGCTGCTGCCACGCCTGCTTCGCGCTGAGCGACGCCGGGTATGAAACGATCATGGTCAATTGTAACCCCGAGACGGTCAGCACCGATTACGACACGTCGGACCGGCTGTATTTCGAACCGCTGACCGCCGAGGACGTGCTGGAAATCCTGCATGTCGAGGCGAGCCGGGGCGAGCTGGTCGGCGTGATCGTGCAGTTTGGCGGACAGACGCCGCTGAACCTTGCGCGTGCGCTGGAGGCAGCCGGTATCCCGATCCTCGGTACGACGCCGGACTCGATCGATCTGGCGGAGGACCGCGAGCGCTTTGCCGATCTGGTGACGAAGCTGGGCCTGCTCCAGCCTGCCAACGGGCTGGCGCGCAGTCGGGATGAGGCGGCGCGGATCGCCGAGCGGATCGGCTATCCGGTGCTGATGCGGCCAAGCTATGTTCTGGGCGGACGGGCGATGGAAATCGTCGATTCGCTGGGGCAGCTCGACGACTATATCCAGACGGCGGTGCAGGTGTCGGGCGATTCGCCGGTCCTGATCGACCAGTATTTGCGTGACGCGATCGAGGTCGATGTCGATGCGATCGCCGACGGCACCGATGTGGTGGTGGCGGGGGTTTTGCAGCATATCGAGGAGGCGGGCGTCCATTCGGGCGACAGC
The DNA here is from genome assembly GCF_014842075.1 of Sphingomonas sp. CFBP 13720. Lineage (GTDB taxonomy): Bacteria > Pseudomonadota > Alphaproteobacteria > Sphingomonadales > Sphingomonadaceae > Sphingomonas. The sequence goes on along the minus strand of NZ_JACYVA010000001.1, from coordinate 356,070 downwards.
GCCTGTTCGATGCCGCCGCATTCGCTGTCCGCCGACACCATCGCGGAGATCGAGCGGCAGACGGTGGCGCTGGCCCGCGCGCTGAACGTGAAGGGGCTGATGAACATCCAGTTCGCGGTCAAGGACGGATCGGTCTACCTTATCGAGGTCAATCCGCGCGCCAGCCGCACGGTGCCGTTCGTGGCGAAGGCGATCGGTACGCCCGTCGCCAAGATCGCGGCGCGGGTCATGGCGGGCGAGATGCTCGCCAACCTGCCGGTGATCGATCGCAACATCGATCACGTCGCCGTCAAGGAAGCGGTATTTCCGTGGGGCCGCTTCCCCGGCGTCGATCCGGTGCTGTCGCCCGAAATGAAGTCGACCGGCGAAGTCATGGGGATCGACCGCGATTTCGCCACAGCGTTCGCCAAGGCGCAGCTAGGTGCCAGTATCGTGCTGCCCAAGAGCGGCACGGTGTTCGTGTCGGTCAAGTCGGGCGACAAACCGGTAATCCTGCCGGGCGTTCAGCTGTTGGTGCGGATGGGGTTCCGCATCGTCGCGACCAGCGGCACTGCCGACTATCTGGCGGAAAACGGCGTGCCGGTCGAACGGGTGAACAAGGTAGCGCAGGGGCGACCGCATATCGTCGACCGGATTTTCGATGGCGATATCGCGATGATCTTCAACACGACCGAAGGCTGGCAGTCGCTACGCGATTCGGAATCGATCCGTGCATCGGCGCAGTCGCAGAAGGTGCCGTATTTCACGACCGCGCCGGCAAGTGTCGCGGTAGCACAGGCGATCGAGGCGCTTGCCAGTCGGTCACTTGAAGTACGGCCGCTGCAATCCTATTATTCGCAGTCGCACAACTGATCCCAATCGAACCGGAAAATGGGTGTGGGCGGACCGGAGCCGGTCCGTTCCATGACCGGGGGCAATAGAATAAAGGACGCGCGCGCAATGGCGACGGTCGAAAAGATGCCGATGTTGCAAGAGGGCTATGATCGCCTGACCGTACACCTGAAGCAACTGAAGGTGGAACGCCCGCTGGTCATCGACGCGATCGAGGAAGCGCGTGCGCATGGCGATCTGTCGGAAAACGCCGAATATCATGCGGCGAAGGAACGGCAGGGCCAGATCGAGGCGTCGATCGCCGATATCGAGGACAAGCTGACGCGCGCGCAGGTCATCGATCCGCGCGACCTGTCGGGTGACAAGATCGTGTTCGGCGCGACCGTCACGATGCTCGATGAGGACGACAAGCCGGTGACGTACCAGATCGTCGGGCAGACTGAAGCGGACGCGAAGTCGGGTCGCATTTCGTACAATTCGCCGTTGGGCCGCGCGCTGATCGGGCGCAAGGTGGATGACGAGGTCGAGGTGACGGTGCCGTCGGGTGACCGTTACTATCTGATCTCGAAGATCGAGTTCATCTAACTCCCGTGTTCGAGCGCAAGCCCTCGCCGGCGATCCTTGCGATCGGCGGACTGATGGTGCTGGTCGGTGCGGTGCTGATCCTGACCGGACGCGTCGACTATGCCGCGATCGTCGGGGGCTTCGTGCCGATGCGTATTGGGCTGGACCCCGCGTTGCTCGTTGGTGCGCCGCCCCTTGTGCCCGTTTGGCTGACGCCGCTGACTGCGGCGCTGGTGCATGACGGCTGGCTGCACCTCGGCTTTAACCTGTTGTCGCTGCTGATCGTCGGTACGCCCACGCAGCGTGCGGTCGGGCTGCGTGGTGTGATCGTTCTGCTCGTGGTTGGCGCCTATGCGGCTGTCGCTGCGCAATGGGCGATCGATCCGCGATCACCGGTACCGATGGTAGGTGCCAGCGGAGCGATTTCCGCGCTCATCGGCGCCTACGCACTATTGTTCGGAAGCGGTAAGGCTAAGGCGATCGGGCCAGTGCCGGCGCATGTCGTCCATGCCTTGTGGCTGGGCGCGAGCTGGGCCGCGCTGAACCTCGTCATCGCCTGGACGAGTGCGGGAAGCGGGATGCCGGTCGCGGGTGCCGCGCACATCGGCGGATTTCTGGTCGGCATGCTGTTGGTGCGACCCTTGCTCCGCTGGCGCTGGTCGACCCGGCTACAGAGCGGCCGCTAACCGACGGAAAGATGACGCGCCGAGATTACGCGTCTTCCCATCTTTTGGCTCGCGCACGGTCAACAATTCGGTTGTCGGGCCTTCAATCTGTTGCAATGCCTAACGTATGATATAGGCGTTAACCCTTGATAAGGTTGCCTCTGGTAGCCGTCTCGATCGGGGGGACGAGATCTTGGACACAGTTGGAACGTCGGCAGCGCCGCTGCCGGACACGGCGACCGTTGCGCGAGGCGAGGGCGGCATGCCGCATCGCCTGCAAACGCACATCGCTCCGCTGGACGGCCTGCGCGGCTGGGCGGCACTGATGGTCGTCATCGGGCATTTCGGGTTCTTCGGAACGATCGCGCCGGCGCACCGTCAGTTGGGGACGTACGGCGTCTTCCTGTTCTTTGCGTTGAGTGGCTTCCTGATGGGGCATCTATACCTGTCCAAGCCGATCAGCAAACAGGCCACCGCGACCTATCTGGTCGCCAGAATATCGCGCGTGGTGCCGCTATATTACGCGACCGTGCTCGGCGGGTATCTGATCGGGCGGTATATCGATCCGAACTTCAACTATGCCATGGATACCAGCACGCTGGTACGCCACCTCGTATTCCTCGGCAGCGTTCCGCCGTTCTGGTCGATCGCGCCGGAGATCCAGTTTTATTTCCTGTTTCCCGTCCTGTGGTGGATCGTCACGCGGCCGGCGGAAACCCGGATGCGATACGCGATCCCGGCGGCGATCTTCGCGATCGTGGTCTTCTTCTTTCGCGGAAATTTTCCCGGCATCATCGTGTTTTCAAAGATGCATATCTTCCTGGCCGGCATCACCGTCGCCGTTATCCGGCCGTATATCATCGCCCGACTCGATACGAAAACGGCGATCATCGCGCAGATATTCGCGCTGATCGTACTGGCGGTACTGCTGCTTCCTGCCTCGATCACCGGCGAGTTGATCTATCCGACTGGTGGAGCGTCGGATATCAAGATGAACCGTTATTACGGCGACCTCGGCCGGCTGTTGCCTTTCGCGTTCGTCATTCTGGCGTTCACGTTCGAAACTAAGCTGGCGAACCTGATTTTTGCAAACCGGTTGATGCGGTTGACCGGCAAGTTCAGCTTCTCGCTCTATCTGCTCCACTCGCCCGTCATGTATGTGTTCGAAAAGTACGGCGTGTTCGAGTATTTCTCCTACTGGTCCGCCATCGGCATCACGATGGTGGTGCTCTACCTGGTATCGACCGCATCCTTCTATCTGTTGGAAGAACCGTCGCGGGTCGTCGTGCGGCGGACGCTGCTGGGAATATTCGCGCGGCTGGACGGCCGTTCGAAGATTCCGGCTGTCGCAGCAGCATAATCCTTTCAGCTACGGAGCACCCCCCCGGATTGGCGGGGGGCGTCGGAACTGTGTCGGGGGTCCATTCGGTGGTCGCCCGGCAGCTGTTGCGGGTCACGACGGTAAGCCTCGCACGCGCATGCCCGAAAGCCCGGACGTCCGGACGCCAGCAAGTGCGGTGTGGAAGATCGTCGTGGAGGGCCGCAAAGGCGCATGACGGCCGGGCGGCGATCGGCCGCATTAGTTGAACGCTGAAAGCGGAGTGCTGCATGCCGCGCGGGGGTTGTCGATGGCATGCGCCGGACGTCGTTTCATTCGCGGCGGTGCGGCCTCGATCGCACCGGTAGTCTACGGCTGATTCTGATGGAGCGGTTTCCGACCCGCTTTCGACATCATGCTTGCCCGTCCACCCGGTCGGTTCGATGAGCCTATCGGGATCTATCGGCGGCATGACGCGGTAGGGCCGCTGCCTGCCCACGGCGGTCCACGAAGGATACCCGCCGGTTCAGCCGATACTTTCCCGTACCGCTGTTCTGCCGGATAGCGCGTCTTCTTCCTGCTGCGGTAAGGGCCGATGCCTGCATCGCCCTAGCGCGGAACAACCGACAGTAGCACGTCGAAGTCCGCCAACGGCGAAAATCAGGGTTCTGTGAGGCCATCAGTCGATGAAGACGTACCAAGCCCGCCAGGCGGCCTCAACTCGATAACCCAAACTGGAAACGATCTTTGGACGGGTCGACAACGCACGTCGCCGACCCAACCGCCTGCCGATTACGCGCCCGGCAGTTCCGGTTCGAGCAGGCGATGCAGGTGGACGACCACATAGCGCATTTCCGCGTCGTCGACCGTACGCTGAGCCGCGGCGCGCCATGCCTTTTCGGCGCTGGCATAGTCACCGAAAATGCCGACCACGTCGATCGCCTTGAGATCGGCGAAGTCGAGCGTGCGGGGATCGGTGACGCGGCCGCCGAACACCAGATGAAGTTTGCTCATGATCGCTCCCGCAGTGCAAAAAAAGATACGCTCCGTCGCATAGCGGACGGAGCGTACCCTTCAAGCACGAATCCGGGTCAGACGGTCGTCGGACCCTTCGCCGCCTGCTTCCCGCTGTCGGTAGCGGCCTGAACGACAGTCCCGATCGCCGAGCGCAACTGTTCCTTCGCGCCGTCCTTGCTGGGCAGCGCCGAAGTGAGCTGCTCCTTACCCACATCGCGCGCGGTCGCAGCAGCGGCGGTTGCGGCGGCGGACAGGCGCTTGCCCAGCGGTCCGAGTACCTTGGCTTCCTGTGCCGACTTGGGCAGCAGGGCGCCTACGACCGCGCCAAGCGCGAGGCCACCGGCGAGCACGGCGAGCGGGTTGGCTTCGATGCTGTCGGCAGCGCGCTTCGCAGCGTCATGCGCGGCGTCGCTGGTCGCGTGGGCGGCGTTCGAAGCTTTGTCGCGCAGGGTGTGGTCCTTGATCGTCTGGTTGGTATGATCGGTCATGAATCGGTTCCTTGTAACGGCGGGGTCGGGGTCCGGGGAGCGGCGGGGACGGTCGGGGTGCGATGGAACAGCCGGCCGATCGGCTTGCGGATCACGATCGCGAGCAGCGCGGCCGCGATACCGGCGGCAGCGGCCGGGCGTTCGCGAACCGCGACGATCCCGTCCACCGCCTTTTCGCGAAGGTCATCGGCGACGTGCGATGCGATCGTCGACGGGGCGAGGCGATGCTTTGCCTGCGCCACGCTGGCCTGTAACCGGGCGCGCTTGATAAGCACGTCGGCCCGGGCGGCGGCGAGCGATGGCGTGGTCATGCTTCACCTCCGAGCGGCGCGGTAACCCGTTTGAACCGAGTAAGCGCCATCTTTGCCAGCAGTCCAGCCAGCAGCAGCGCGACTACTACCACCAGCAACGTCGCCCATGCCGGACCCATTACCGGCCGCAAGGCGATGATCGCCCCCACCAGCAGGGCGGTGAGCGCCGACAGCGCGATCAGCAACGCGCCGACCGCCATTCCGGCGGCAACACCGGCCTGCGAACCACGCGTCGACGCGACCGTCCTCCACAGCGTCACCTCTGCCGTGGCATAGGCCTTAGCATCTCCGACGACGCGTCCGACGACGCTCACCAGTCCCTCGTCGTCCATGATGGGATCAGGCCTTCGTGACAGGGTCGGTGGTCGTATCGACACCGGCCTTGACGATACGCGACAACACGAAGCCCAGTGCGGCGGCAGTGCCGATCGCGATTGCGGGGCTTTTGCGGACGAACTCGCGGGCGTCGGCCAGCAAATCCTCGACTTCCTTGCCGCGAAGGTCGTCGGAAAAGCCGGAAATCGCCTGTGCCGCCGAACGGGCATACTGACCGTACTGCTCGCCAAGCTTTTCATCGACGGTGCCTGCCGCATCGTCCATCAGCCGCGAAAATTCGTCGAGTGCGCTGGTCGCGCGCAGCTTGCCCTCGTCGGCGATACCGCGAGCTTTCTCGCCGGCCTTCGCGGTCAGCTTGCCGGCTTCGTCCTTCAGCGTCTGCTTCGCGCCGGTGGCGGGCGTCGATGCATCGTCCGAGGCTGACAGGTTCTCGTCGAAGGCGGTGGAGGGCGGGGTGAACGCCGTGGATTCGCCAACCGGCGTCGATCCACCCAGCGGCGTCGACAGGTCGGCGTCGAATGCGACCGGCGTATCGTTGGTCTTCGGGATGCCGGTGTTGCCGGGGGTCCGATCGAAGTCTGTCATAACGAATCCTTTTGTCGTTTCGCCTTCACAACCTTGCGCGCCCTGTCGGGTTCCGTCTTCTTCACATGAATTGCCGTGTGACGGTCGAGCGGATAGAGGGACGGCGACAGGCCCGAAGCGCCAGACACTAGAAGGAGTCGTTACGTGACCGCAATCATCCAGGTGCATGGCCGCCAGATCCTCGACAGCCGTGGCAATCCGACGGTCGAGGTCGACGTGCTGCTGGAAGACGGCAGCTTCGGTCGCGCCGCGGTCCCGTCCGGCGCGTCGACCGGCGCGCACGAAGCGGTCGAAAAGCGCGACGGCGACAAGTCGGTCTATATGGGCAAGGGCGTGCTGGCGGCGATCGAAGCGGTCAACGGCGATATTGCCGAAGCCGTGCTGGGCATGGATGCCGAGGACCAGAGCGATATCGACACGGCGATGATCGATCTCGACGGCACCGAGAATAAGGGCCGTCTGGGCGCAAACGCGATCCTCGGCGTCAGCCTCGCGGTGGCGAAGGCGGCGGCGGATGCACGCGGCCTGCCGCTGTACCGCTATGTCGGTGGCGTGTCGGCGCATCTGCTGCCGGTGCCGATGATGAACATCATCAACGGCGGCGAACATGCCGACAACCCGATCGATTTCCAGGAATTCATGGTGATGCCGGTCGGTGCCGACAGCATCGCGGAAGCGGTGCGTTGCGGTGCCGAGATTTTCCACACCCTGAAAAAGGGCCTGTCGGAAAAGGGTCTGTCGACCTCGGTCGGGGACGAGGGCGGCTTCGCCCCCGCGCTGGCCAGCACCACCGATGCGCTGGACTTCATCATGCAGAGCATCGAGCGCGCGGGCTACAAGCCGGGCGAGGACGTGATGCTGGCGCTGGATTGCGCGGCGACCGAATTCTTCAAGGGCGGTCGCTATGAGATGGTCGGCGAGGGCAAATCGCTGACGCCGCACGAGATGGCGGACTATCTGGCCGACCTTGCCGCGCGCTATCCGATCCTGTCGATCGAGGACGGCATGGGCGAGGATGATTTCGAAGGCTGGAAGGCGCTGACCGACAAGATCGGCGACCGGGTCCAGCTGGTCGGCGACGACCTGTTCGTCACCAACCCGAAGCGGCTTGCGATGGGTCTGGAACAGGGTCTCGCCAACTCGCTGCTGGTCAAGGTCAACCAGATCGGCACGCTGACCGAGACGCTGGAAGCGGTCGCGATGGCGCAGCGCAACCGCTACACCGCCGTCATGTCGCACCGGTCGGGCGAGACCGAGGATTCGACCATCGCCGACCTCGCGGTCGCGACCAACTGCGGCCAGATCAAGACGGGGTCGCTCGCGCGGTCGGACCGGTTGGCCAAGTACAACCAGCTGATCCGTATCGAGGAAGAACTGGCCGGCGCCGCACGCTATGCGGGCCGTTCGATCCTGCGCTGATCGCGCGTTTCGCCGAATGAGGCGGGGCATCGGTGCGAGCCGGTGCCCCGTTTCGTTTTGGCGTATGTCCCTTGGAAGATTGCTAAATCCAGCCAAAGGTCACGAAAGTCACACTCGTGGCGTTTCAACGAATATGCGCATTCTTCCGGATTGGCAGGACACGGTATTCGGTCGTCGAAGCCGGCCGACCTTACGCGAAGCCCGGGCGTGTAGGACAGCGATCATCCGCATCGTCGCGAATGATGGCCCGCGTTGCACGAGCGGACTGGCGGGGAGGTCGCGACCGTACCCAGTCTATACATGCGCGGAAAGCGGATCGATATCCCACCGACCTTCGCACGAAGTTTCGATACCTATGCCAACGCGTTGTTTTATCGTGTCGAAGATCGATCGCGTTCGCGATAGAGCCGCCCGACCCCCGATCCGGCGTTCCGTCAGAACAGCCGTCCGCCGTCCGGCACTTGGTGACCCGGCCCGATCAGCACGACCGCGCCGTCCGCGTCGGGAAATCCCAGCGTCAGCACTTCGGACACGAATTTGCCGATCTGGCGCGGCGGGAAGTTGACGACCGCTGCGACCTGACGCCCGACCAGCGTGGCGCAGTCGTAATGTTCGGTGATCCGGGCGCTCGATCGCTTCACGCCGATCGCCGGGCCGAAATCGATCCGCAGCTTGATCGCGGGCTTGCGAGCCTCGGGATAGGGTTCGGCGGCCACGATCGTGCCGACGCGGATATCGACCGCGAGGAACGCGTCGAAATCGATCTGCGCGGCGACCGGGGTGGCAGGATCGTGCAGGACGTGCATGGCAGTACTCCGATTGGTGCGGGGGCCGCTTGAACCGGCGGCGCTTATCCCCGAAAGAACCGACGATGTCGCGTTCCTCTCCGCTTCGCCAGATGCTCGCCCGTGCCGGTTGGCCGGCGCTGGTCATCCTCGTGATCGGCTTCTTCGCCTATCATGCGGTGCTGGGGCCGAACGGGATCGTGGCGTATCGCGATTATCAGCGCAAACTGGCGCAGCGTCAGGCGCAATATGCGTGTCTGGAGCGCGTGCGTGCCGAACTGCGCAACCGGGTCGAACTGCTCGACCCGCGTCATGCCGACCCGGACATGGTCGACGAACTGGTGCGGCGGAAGCTGAACGTCGCGCATCCCGACGAATTCATCGTGCCCATCACCGGCGAACAGGCGGCGCGGACGCGATGCGGAATCAAGCTGGATGAATGAAACCGGGACGGTTTCCCGGTCGCTCGGTTGCACGGCTTCCCAATTCGCGCCATAGGCGACGCTCCCAGATCATCCTTTCAGGAACGAGGCATCCGAACCGTGGCAAAAGCACCGGCGCAAGGCCGCATCAGCGAACCGACCATCCCCAACCGGGAGCGGCCGGCCGAACCCCAGCGGTACCAGGCGTCGAAGGACGAACTGCTCGCCTTTTACAAGGAAATGCTGCTCATCCGGCGTTTCGAGGAAAAGGCCGGCCAGCTCTATGGTCTCGGCCTGATCGGTGGTTTCTGCCACCTGTATATCGGTCAGGAAGCGGTCGCGGTCGGCCTGCAGTCCGCGCTGGAAGTCGGCAAGGACTCGGTCATCACCGGGTATCGCGACCATGGCCACATGCTGGCCTATGGCATCGATCCCAAACTTATCATGGCCGAGTTGACCGGACGCGAGGCGGGCATCAGCCGCGGTAAGGGCGGGTCGATGCACATGTTCTCGACCGAGCATAAATTCTATGGCGGGCACGGCATCGTCGGCGCGCAGGTGTCGCTGGGCGCGGGTCTCGCGTTCGGACACAAATATGCCGACGATGGCGGCGTGTGCATGGCCTATTTCGGCGACGGTGCGTCGAACCAGGGTCAGGTGTATGAATCGTTCAACATGGCCGAGCTGTGGAAGCTGCCGATCATCTTCGTGATCGAGAACAACCAGTACGCGATGGGCACCAGCGTCAACCGCTCGTCGGCCGAGGACCAGTTGTATCGCCGTGGCGAAAGCTTCCGCATTCCGGGCATCCAGGTCGACGGCATGGACGTGCTGGCGTGCCGCGGCGCGGCCGAAACCGCACTGGAATGGGTGCGCGCGGGCAAGGGTCCGGTCATCCTCGAGATGAAGACCTATCGCTATCGCGGCCATTCGATGTCCGATCCGGCCAAGTATCGCAGCCGCGACGAGGTGCAGGCGATGCGCGACAATTCGGACCCGATCGAGGGGCTGAAGCGTGATCTGGCCGCCGCCGGGGTCGAGGAAGCCGAGCTGAAGGCGATCGAGGTCGAGATCCGCAAGCGCGTGGCCGAGGCCGCCGACTTCGCCGAAAGCGCGCCCGAGCCGAACCCGAAAGAACTGTACACCGACGTGCTGGTGGAGAGCTACTAAGATGCCGATCGAACTGAAGATGCCCGCATTGTCGCCGACGATGGAAGAGGGCACGCTTGCCAAGTGGCTCGTCAAGGAAGGCGACACGGTCAAGTCGGGCGACATCATGGCCGAGATCGAAACCGACAAGGCAACGATGGAGTTCGAGGCGGTCGACGAAGGCACGATCGCGCAGATCCTGATCGCCGAGGGCACCGATAACGTGAAGGTCGGCGCGGTGATCGCCGTGCTGGCCGCCGAAGGCGAGGACGTCGAGGCGGCACGATCCGCCCAGCCGACCGAGGCTCGCGCGGGCGATTCGGCCGCTGCGCAGCCGAAGGCCGAGACGAAGAACGACGACAAGGCGCCGAACACGCCCGAGGGCACCGCGCCCCAGCATGCCGAAACCGGCGCGCGTCAGTTGTTCGACGCCGCCGATCAGGAAGGCGAGCCGGACCCTGAAATCCCGGCAGGGACCGAGATGGTCAAGACGACCGTCCGCGACGCGCTCCGCGATGCGATGGCCGAGGAAATGCGTTCGGACGACCGCGTATTCGTAATGGGCGAGGAAGTCGCCGAATATCAGGGTGCCTACAAGGTCACGCAGGGGCTGCTCGCCGAATTCGGGCCGCGCCGCGTCATCGATACGCCGATCACTGAATATGGCTTTGCCGGCATCGGCACCGGCGCGGCGATGGGCGGATTGCGCCCGGTCATCGAATTCATGACGTTCAACTTCGCCATGCAGGCGATCGACCACATCATCAATTCGGCGGCGAAGACCAACTATATGTCGGGGGGCCAGATGCGCTGCCCGATCGTGTTCCGTGGACCCAACGGTGCGGCCAGCCGCGTCGGCGCGCAGCATTCGCAGAATTATGCGCCATGGTATGCGTCGGTCCCCGGCCTGATCGTCATCGCGCCGTATGACGCGGCCGATGCGAAGGGCATGCTGAAAGCCGCGATCCGCAGCACCGACCCGGTCGTCTTCCTTGAAAACGAACTGATGTACGGCCGTAGCTTCGACGTGCCCAAGCTGGACGATTTCGTCCTGCCGATCGGCAAGGCGCGGATCATGAAGCCGGGCAAGGACGTGACGATCGTCAGCTATTCGATCGGCGTCGGCCTTGCGCTGGAAGCCGCCGAAACGCTGTCGAAGGAAGGCGTCGACGCCGAAGTCATCGATCTGCGGACGCTGCGCCCGCTCGATACCGCGACGGTGCTCAAGAGCCTGAAGAAGACCAACCGTCTCGTCATCGTCGAGGAAGGCTGGCCGACCTGTTCGATCGCAGCCGAAATCGCGGCGGTGGTGATGGAGCAGGGCTTCGACGATCTCGACGCGCCGGTGCTGCGTGTCACGAACGAGGACGTGCCGTTGCCCTACGCCGCGAACCTCGAAAAGCTGGCACTGATTACCGCCGACAAGGTCGTCGCGGCGGTGAAGAAAGTCACCTACCGCTGATAGGGTAACGCACCGCGTCCCGACGGCGTCGGGGCGCGGTCGCGTGCGGCCACGGCGTCGTGCGATGCATCGACCGTCGGATGCATCGACCATGATCGGGGCCGTGCGGTCCCGGCCCCGCACCAACGGTTCCCAAGGGATGTCGTGTCGAGCGGCATCGGTCCTGCGATGGCAGGACTTTCCGCATCTCCTGCCGGTAACGCGGCCAGGTACGGACATCTCGTCCCGGTTTCGGGTTGACGCCGTACGAAGGCAGGCGATGGACGTTCCTATGGATACCGACCCCGAGCGCGCATTGGCGCTGACCTATGCCGGTGCGCGGCGCGACGCGCTGGCGGCGCTGCTGGCGCTCGACCAGACCCTGGCCGATGTGGTGCGGACGACCAGCCAGCCCGCGATCGGGCAGATCCGGCTGGCGTGGTGGGACGACGCGCTGCGCAAGCTGGACGACGCGCCGCCGCCCGCCGAACCAACGCTGCAATCGCTGGCATCGTTCGTCCTTCCGGCCGGGGTGCCGGGGGCGAGGCTTGCGGAGATGGTCGAGGGCTGGGATGTTTTGATCGAGGAAGAGACGCTGGACGACGATGCGCTGGGACGCTTCGCCGAACGGCGCGGCGGGCGGCTGTTCGCGGCGGCTGCGGCGATGCTGGGCGGCAACGTTGAGCGCGCGGATCGGGCGGGGCAGGGATGGGCGCTGGCGGATCTGATGCAGCATCTGGAAGACGACGATGCGCGAGTGCGAACCGGCACGATGGCGCGCCGCCTGCTGGCCGGGCCACTGGCGGGCGTGGCGCGACCGCTGGGACTGCTGGCGCTGTCCGCCCGGCTGGATGTCGCGTCGGTGCCGATGGGTGGGCCCAAGCGTGCGGCGCGGTTGGCATGGTTTGGCCTCAGCGGTCGGTAACGACGTTCCACCCTGTTCGCGGGACGCTCGCGTCTGTATTATCGGTACGCGTCCGAAACGAAGCGTACGCGGCGCGAGGCGACAGGGGGCAGTATGTGGCGGTTTCTGGCAGGGGTCGGATCGGCGCTTGCGCTGATGGCGGCGGGGTTGTTCCTGTTTCGTGGGCAGGCTGCGACGGAAGCGGTACGGATCGCCGCCGCGCCTCCGCCAGCCAACGTCGCAATGACGGGTTCCGACCCGATCGATCCGCCGCGCGCGACCGATCGTACGCGCGAACAGAAGCGCTTCGATCGTTACGACAAGGACCGCGACGGCAAGATCACGCGCGACGAATATCTCGTTTCGCGGCGCAAGGCCTATGCGAAGCTGGATGCCGATGATGATGGTCGGCTCAGCTTCGACGAATGGGCGGCAAAGACGACGGGGAAGTTCGTGAAGGCCGATGCCGGTCGCAATGGCGCGCTCGATCCGGCAGAGTTCGCGACGACGGCAGTAAAACGCAAACCGGCACGGCGGGTCGAGTGTCCCCCTGCCGCCGAAGATGCGGAAAGTTGACGCTTACGTAAGCGTAATCTAAAGTCCGAAGATGGGCGCTTCCGCCAGCTTCGCACCGACAACGCCTTTGCAAGACGGCGAACATTTTTCGATCGGCGATCTGTGCCAAGCGTTCGGGGTGACCCCACGGGCGCTGCGCTTTTATGAGGACGAAGGGCTGATCGCGCCCGAACGGCGTGGCGTCACCCGCGTCTATACGCGGCGTGATCGTGCGCGGCTGGCGTGGATCCTGCGCGGCAAGCGGGTGGGGTTCAGCCTGTCCGATATCCGCGAGATGATCGACCTGTACGATATGGGCGACGGACGGCGCGCGCAGCGGGAATTGACCGAACGCAAATGCCGTGATCGGATCGCGCTGCTCGAAGAACAGCGCCGCGATATCGACGCGGCCGTCGCCGAGTTGCGCCAGTTCGTCGACACGCTGACCCATCGGACCGGTTCGACAGAAGCCGGCACGGAGAAGGATTGAACGATGCCCCAATATACGCCGCCGGTGCGCGACACGCGCTTCGTGCTCGACCATGTCCTGCGCATCGGCGAGCATGCCGATCTGCCGGGTTTCGTCAACGCCACGCCCGACATGGTCGAACAGGTGCTGGAGGAAGGCGGGCGGTTCGTTGCCGACGTGCTGTTCCCGCTGAACCAGTCGGGCGACCGGGAGGGATGCACGCACCACGCCGATGGTCGCGTGACGACGCCGACGGGCTTCCCGGAAGCCTATCGCCGGTTCGTCGAATCGGGCTGGGGGACGTTGTCCGCGCCTGAGGCGTTCGGAGGGCAGGGGATGCCGCACGTCGTGTCGACCGCGTTTCAGGAATATATGATCTCCGCCAACATGGCATTTGCGATGTATCCCGGCCTGACGCACGGCGCGGTCGCGGCGTTGCTCGCGAAGGGAAGCGTCGAGCAGCAGGCGCGGTATGTGCCGAAGATGGTGTCGGGCGAATGGGGCGGCACCATGAACCTGACCGAACCACAGTGCGGCACCGATCTGGGCCTCATCACCACCCGCGCCGTGCCGACGGGCGACGGGGCGTGGGCGATTACCGGAACGAAGATTTTCATCTCGTCGGGCGAACACGACCTGACCGACAACATCATCCATCTGGTGCTGGCCAAGACGCCGGGCGCGCCGGATAGCTCGAAGGGTATTTCACTGTTCGTGGTGCCGAAGTTGCTGGTGCGCGATGACGGGACGCCGGGCGAACGCAACGCGGTGTCGTGTGGTTCGATCGAGCACAAGATGGGTATCCACGCCAATTCGACCTGCGTCATGAACTATGACGGCGCGACCGGATGGCTAGTTGGCGAGGAGACGAAGGGGCTGGCCGCGATGTTCATCATGATGAACGCAGCGCGTCTGGGCGTGGGTCTGCAGGGACTGGGCGTGGCGGAGGCCGCGCACCAGAATGCGGTGCGCTATGCTGGCGACCGGCGGCAGGGGCGCGGACTGACCGGGGCGCAGGAGCCGGACGAGAAGGCCGACACGCTGTTCGCGCATCCTGATGTCCGGCGGATGCTGATGGAAAACAAAGCGCTGACCGAAGGACTTCGCGCGCTGTGCCTGTGGGGCGCATTGCAGGTCGATCTGGCGCACGGCGCTTCCGATCCGGCGGCGCGCGAGTTGGCCGACGATCTGGTCGGGCTGCTCACTCCGGTCATCAAGGGATATGGCACCGACAAGGGGTATGACGTCGCGACGTCGGCGCAACAGGTGCTGGGCGGTCATGGCTACATCGCCGAATGGGGCATGGAGCAATATGTCCGCGATGCGCGGATCGCGATGATCTATGAAGGCACCAACGGCGTGCAGGCAATGGATCTGGTCGGGCGCAAGCTGGCGAAGAACGGCGGGCGCGCGGTACAGCACTTCTTCCGTATCGTCGGCGAAGCGATTGTAGCGGCGAAAGGCGTGGACGCCACCGCCGACTTCGCGACCCGGCTGGAGCGCAGTCTGAACGATCTTCAGGCGGCAACCATGTGGTTCGTCGGCAACGGCATGCAGAACCCGAACCATGTTGGCGCAGGCGCCTATGCGTACATGCACCTGATGGGGATCGTCGCGACCGGGCTGATGTGGTTGCGGATGCTGGAGGCGGCGGAAGCAATGTTGGCGGCGGGCACCGGCGATCCGGCGTTCCTGCGCGCCAAATCGGTCACCGCGCGCTTCTTCGCGGAACGCATCCTGCCCGACAGCGGCGCGCTGCGTCGCAAGATCGAGGGCGGGGCGGATGCCGTCATGGCGTTGACGCCGGAGATGTTCGCGGCGGCATGAAGGTCGTGCCGCCCCCTCCGGTCCGTACCGGAGGGGGCGGCGGGGCGACGTTACTTTCCGTCGCGAAGCTTGCGATGCACTTCGAGGTCGAGCACCGACGAATCGGCACCCTCGGGCATCAGGCCCAGCCGGCGTGCGACCTCCTGATACGCTTCGACCTCACCGCCCATGTCGCGGCGGAACCGGTCCTTGTCGAGCTTCTCGTTCGTGGTCATGTCCCACAAGCGGCAGCCATCGGGACTGATTTCGTCGGCGAGGATGATCCGGCTGAAGTCGTTGTCCCAGATGCGGCCGAATTCCAGCTTGAAGTCGACCAGCCGGATGCCGACACCCGCGAACAGGCCCGACAGGAAATCGTTCACGCGGATCGCCATGTCTGCCATCTCGTGCAGTTCGTCCTGCGCCGCCCAGCCGAAGCACAGGATATGTTCGTCCGATACCATCGGATCGCCCAGCGCGTCGTCCTTGTAATAATATTCGATGATCGTGCGGGGCAGTTGCTGCCCCTCCTCGATTCCCAGCCGCTTCGAAATAGAGCCGGCGGCGACGTTGCGCACGACGACCTCGATCGGCACGATCTCGACCTGCCGGATCAGCTGCTCGCGCATGTTCAGACGGCGGATGAAATGCGTCGGCACCCCGATATTGCCGAGCAGCGTGAACACATGCTCGGAAATACGGTTGTTCAACACGCCCTTGCCGTTGATCGTACCCTTTTTCTGGGCGTTGAAGGCGGTGGCGTCATCCTTGAAATACTGGATGAGCGTACCCGGTTCCGGACCCTCATAGAGAATCTTTGCCTTGCCTTCGTAGATCTGGCGGCGGCGAGCCATACGCATTCCTTCGACGATGTAGCGAGGGCGGCGCTCCGCCCGACAGAGCCCGCCGCATAGCGGAAGGCCCGCCGCCACGCAATCAGGCCGGACGGGCTCCGCGTGCGTGCCACGCCCGTGCGAATCGGGACCATGCCCAGAAGCCGAACAGCGCGAGCATCAACGGTGGCAGGGCCACACCAAGCAAGGCAAGCGTCGTTCCGAACGTCCAGCGGGCCGATGCGACGGCGAGGTCGGCGGCATAGGTCAGCGGAGACGTCGCATCGAAGCTGCGCGCCGCCTGACCGGACACATAGGCGAAGGTGACGGGCGTCGCGGCCAGCGCGGCACGTTGCGCCGCGACGCCGACGTCAGCGCGGCGGGCGGCGGCTACGAAATCCGTGCGCTGGCGTTCGAGTTCGGCGCGTGCTTCCCCCGTGGTTCCGACGGTGCGCGAGTCGATCGTCACCCGCTCTGTGGCAGCGGTTTCGCGTTCTCCAGCAAGCTGTTCGATCCGTGCGCCGGCGTCGTCACCATCGATCTGTGCGGTCAGCACCATACCCTCCGCCGCCTCGATCGCCTTGATACCGTCGCGCCCGAACGCACGGGCAAGTTCGGGCGCGAGCCGGAAGCCGAGCGAGGCATCGATCCGGTTGTCGCTGTTGCGGGCGTACCGCATCGCCGTGATACGGCAGCGCGCGATGCCCAGTCGTTCGCAGGCGGCGGCATGCGCCTCCTGCACAGCCGAGATCCGCGGGGCGGGCGCACGGAACGTGTAGGCATAGCGAAAGGCGACACCCGGCGCGGCGGTAACGTTGATCCCGGGTGCGTGATCGCGAGCCTGATCCCCGGATGAATCGTCGGGCACCGAGCCGCACCCGGAGGCGAGGAGAGCGATCAGTATCCCGAGTCCAAGACGCATCGAACGCTCCTGCCTTAATCTGGACCAAAATGTGGCAAGAATAAGGCAAACGCGTCAAGCACCTCTCAGCTTGGTTGCAATCGTCGCCGGATTTGCCGCTTCGCTTCCGCCCACGCCGGCGTTTCCGGCGCGACCAGTTCGACATGACCGGTATCGGCGACGGTGTGCAGATCGACCGTGTCGCCGGCAGCATGCGCGAGGGCGGCATAGTCGGTCGCCATCCGGTACGGCACGATCCGGTCTTCGCGGCCGTTGACCAGCGTTTGCGGCACGCCCAGCGGTAGCAGGCGGGGGATCGAGGTGTCGGCGAACCGGTCGTCGCGCCCTTCGCCGACAAGCTGTGCGATGACGTCGGTGCCGCAGCCGTTTTCCGGGCTGGCTTCCACGTCGGCAAGATCGGGCAGGCCGCCAATGCTGACGATATGGCGGATGGGCAATGGGTCGGGTGTGCGCAGCGCGCTGTCTGCCGGTAACTTTGCGCGCGCCGCCAGCCACAGTGCGAGGTGTCCCCCCGCCGAGTGGCCGACCGCTACTACCCATGTAGCGTCCAGTCCGTGCTTGGCTCCCGTGTCGCGCAGCAGGTCCGCAGCGGCGGCGACATCTTGGAACGTGCCCGGATAGCCGCCGCCGTCGCGGTCGACCCCGCGATAGTCGATGTTCCAGACCGCGATGCCGTCCGACCGAAGATCGTCCGCGATCCAGTCCATCAGCCGCCGGTCGGCGATGCTGCTCTGCCAGCAGCCTCCATGGACCATCAACACGACCGGACGCGGCGTACTGGCCCGGTCGGCGGGCAGCCAAAGGTCGACGACCTGCAACCGGTCTTCGCCATAGCGGACGGTGACGTCGGGCGCCGGGCGCGGACGGCTGGTGAGGTCGGTCCAGGCCAGCGGGACTGGTTGGGCGGCGGGCGGCTTCGTCGTCATGACCGACGCCCGTATCGAAACTTGTCCGTTGCCGCGACTCGTCCCGACCGGAAGGCTTGTTCGCCTGCACTACGACCAAAGAACGAAGGCATCGTATAACAAATGATGTACGGTACGGATGCCTGCTGTTGCGGGCGATCTGTTGGATCAGGACCGTGCAGACGGTCGCGCAAGGGCTGGGTCATTGGGACGGATACGGACGATCGAACGCGACGCGATTCTGGATGCAGCGGAATCGGTGACCATGGCGAAGGGACCCGCCGGCCTGACGATCGCGGCGGTGGCCGAGAAAATGGGCATCACGAACGGCGGCGTGCAGTATAGTTTCCGCAGCAAGGAAGCGATGATCGCCGCCATGTTCGAACGTTGGCGCGAGGAATATGCCGATCGGATGGCGCAGTTGCAGATCGATACCGACGACGGTCATGCGATGACCCGCGCACATATCGACCTGACGCGGAATTTCGACGAATGCTCGCGGCGGCGCGTTCCGAGCATCCTCGTCGCGATCCTGAACTCGCCGCAGCATGTCGCGCTAACGCGGGCATGGTATCGCGACCGGGTCGACGCCATCGACGCGACGACCGATGAGGGCCGGATGCTGCGGGTGGCGCTGTTCGCGATCGAGGGCGCGTTCCTAATGCGGCTGTTCGGGCTGGTCGAGATGGAGCCGCACGAATGGGACGAACTGGCGGCCGACGTCCTGCGCCTGATCGACCGCGAGCCCGTGGCGGCGGTATCCATGACGTCACGCGCGGCCTGATCCCGGTTCGTTCCAATTCGGACCTCGCGGTGATGCCGTCGGCCTGCTATCGCGTACCACGATGGCCAACGACCTGACCGATACCACCCCGATCATTCCCGAACCGCCGATCGGCGTGTTCGACGCACCGTTCGACAGCGCGTTGTCCGAGCGCTATCTCGTCTATGCGCTGTCGACGATCACCGCGCGATCGTTGCCCGACGTACGCGACGGGCTGAAACCCGTACATCGTCGTCTGCTGTGGGCGATGCGGCTGCTGAAACTCGACCCCGCGTCCGGGTACAAGAAGTGCGCACGCGTTGTTGGCGACGTGATCGGCAAATATCACCCGCATGGCGACCAGTCGGTCTATGACGCGATGGTCCGCCTCGCGCAGGATTTCGCGCTGCGCTATCCACTCGTCGACGGCCAAGGCAATTTCGGCAATATCGATGGCGATAATGCCGCCGCCTATCGCTATACCGAAGCACGGTTGACGCAGGTCGCGATCGACCTGATGGCCGGCCTCGACGAGGACGCGACCGACTTCCGCGCGACCTATAATGGCGAGGATCAGGAACCGGAACTGTTCCCCGGCATGTTCCCCAACCTGCTGGCCAATGGTGCCAGCGGCATCGCCGTCGGCATGGCGACCAGCGTACCGCCGCACAACGCCGCCGAACTGCTCGACGCCGCGATCGTGCTGGTCGATCAGCCGGAGGCGGACGATGCGGCGGTGCTGGCCCATGTCCGCGGGCCGGATTTCCCGACGGGCGGCATCGTGGTCGATCCGCCCGCCGCGATCCGCGACGCCTATGCCACCGGCCGTGGCGGGTTTCGCGTCCGCGCGCGGCACGCGATCGAGCGGGAGAAGGGCGGCGGATGGCAGATCGTCGTCTCGCAGATTCCGTACGGGGTACAGAAGGGCAAGCTGATCGAACAGATCGCCGCGCTCATCAACGACCGCAAGCTGCCGATCCTGACCGACGTACGCGACGAATCGGACGCCGAGATCCGCATCGTCCTCGAACCGCGCAGCCGGACCGTCGATCCGCAGGTTCTGATGGACGGGCTGTTCCGGCTGACCGATCTGGAAACGCGGATACCCTTGAACCTGAACGTGCTCGACAAGGATCGCACGCCGCGCGTGATGTCGCTGCGCGAGGCGTTGAAGGCGTGGCTCGACCATCAGTTCGAAGTCCTGCGCCGCCGTTCGGAACACCGGCTGGCGAAGATCGCCGACCGGATCGAACTGCTCGACGGCTATCTTGCCGCCTATCTCAATCTCGATCGGGTGATCGCGATCATCCGCGGCGAGGACGAGCCGAAGCCGGTACTGATCGCGGAGTTCGCGCTGACCGATCGGCAGGCGGAAGCGATCCTGAACATGCGGCTGCGCTCGCTGCGCAAGCTGGAGGAAATGGAGATTCGCGGCGAGCGCGCGAAGCTGGAAAAGGAACAGGCCGAACTGACGCTGCTGATGTCCAGCGAGGCGCGGCAGCGCACGCGGATGAAGCGCGACCTGGGCAAGTTGCGCGACCGGTATGGCCCGGAAACCCCGCTCGGCCGGCGGCGCACCACGATCGAGGAAGCGGCACCCGCGCGCGAGATTCCGCCCGAAGCGATGATCGAGCGCGAGCCGCTGACCGTGATCCTGTCGAAGCGCGGCTGGGTCCGCGCGCTGAAAGGGCATGTCGATCTGGCGTCGGCGGATACCGCCAAATTCAAGGAAGGCGACGGCCCGGCCTTCGCCTTTCACGCGCACACCACCGACAAGCTGTTGCTGGCGACCGATGGCGGGCGTTTCTACACGCTCGGCGCCGACCGCCTGCCGGGCGGACGCGGGTTCGGCGAGCCGGTGCGCGCGATGATCGATCTGGAGGGCGAGGCGCAGATCGTCAGCCTTGCCAAGGCGGCGGCGTCGGAACGACTGCTGCTGGCGGCGACCGACGGGCGCGGCTTCATGGTGCGGATCGCCGACGTGCTGGCGGAAACGCGCAAGGGTAAGCAGGTCATGACGCCGCGTGCCGGCGCGCGGCTGCGTGTGGTGCGGCCGATCCTGCCGACCGACGATTATGTCGCGGCGATCGGCGACAACCGCAAGCTGGTGCTGTTCCCGCTGACCGAACTCGCCGAACTGGCGCGGGGGCAGGGGGTGCAGTTGCAGCGCTTTCGCGACGGGGGTCTGTCGGATGCACGGACGCTGCGGTTCGCCGACGGGCTCCACTGGGCGATGGGCGGCGGTACAGGCCGGACGCGGACCGAAGCCGATCTGTCGCCGTGGCGCGCGGCACGCGGTGCGGCGGGACGGATGCCGCCGATCGGATTCCCGCGCGACAACCGGTTCTGACGCCGGGGGCGGTTCGTGGGCAGTGCGCTGGCCTGCCGCGTCCCGACGCCATACTACCCCTCGTCTCTTCGGATGAGTGGGTCGGAGCATGGCAACGATGACGTATTGTTTTAGGCGGCCTTAACCCTCCCGCGTCTACGTTGCGGGCAATGGTATTCCGTCGTTCCCTGTTCCCGGTCGCGAAACCGCCTGCCACCGTCGCGAACGACGTGCGGGAAGAACAGGTCGCGTCGGTGGTCCACAGCGACGTGATCTGCCCGATGACGCTCGATCTGTTACCGGTGCCGACCGCCGTCATGGCGCTGACCGATGGCGCGATCGTGTTCGAAAGCGTGAACCAGGCGTTCAAACAGGCCGGGTTCGGCACCGATGGCATACGGTCGCCGCTGACGGCTGCGGTCGGCGAGCAGATCGCCGCCTTTCTGCGGTCCACCGATGTGCGACAGCGGCTGGCGCTGCGGCTGGGCGACGCGATCGATTGCCGGCAATATGACGTGACACTGGCGCGGCGAGCGGCGTTGCGGACGATCGCGCGATGCATCGTCACGCTGGTCGACCAGACGCCCGAACAGCGGACCGAAACCAGCCTGCGGCGCGAAATGAACACCGACTCGCTGACCGGACTGCCGAACCGGGCGGGGTTCGACGACCGGATCGACGAGCGCATCACCGACGCCAACCGCGTTTCCTACGCGGTGCTGGCGATCAACCTCGACCGGTTCAGCCGGATCAACGCGTGCATGGGGTCGCTGTCGGGCGACGAATTGCTGATATCGGTCGCTCGCCGGCTGCGAGGCGCGTTGCGCGCGCGTGATACGTTGGCGCGAACCGGTGGCGACGAATTCGCAGTGCTGATGACGGTCGATGACGGGTCCGAAGATGCGTTGCAGGTCGCGGGCCGGATTCAGCAGGCGCTGGTCCAGCCATTCCGGCTGTCCGACTTTCAGATACAGGTCGATTGCTCGATCGGGATCGCGTTGGGGCAAGATGCGGCGGACGACACCGAAAACCTGATCCGCCACGCGCAATTCGCCGTGAAACGGTCCAAACGGACCGGCCAGACCGAGGTCTATCGTCCCGACCTGTTCGATATCGTGCGCAACCAGTTCTCGATCGAGACCGAATTGCGCATGGCGATCGAGCAGGGCGAACTGAGCTTCGCTTTCCAGCCGATCTGCGACCTGTCGACCGCGCGGGTAAGCAGTTTCGAGGCGCTGGCACGATGGCGAACGCGCGACGGACGCGCGATCTCGCCGACGGAATTCATTCCGGTCGCGGAGGAATCGGGATTGATCGTCCCGCTCGGGCGGCTGGCGATGGACCAGGCCGCGCGAACGCTGGCGACATGGGACGCGGCATCGGGCGGGCATTGCGGCGTCAAGATGGCGGTCAACCTGTCGGCGGTGCAGTTGCAGCGCGACGATGTGGCGACGATGGTCGGCGACGTGCTGTCGCGCCATGGGTTGTGCGGAAAGCGCTTCGACATCGAACTGACGGAAAGCGCGTTCGTGGTCGATCCCGACCGGACCTTGCGAACCATGCTGACGCTGAAGGAACTGGGTGCCAGCATCGCGATGGACGATTTCGGCACGGGATATTCGAACCTCGCCTATCTTCAGAAACTGCCGATCGACAAGCTCAAGATCGATCGCAGTTTCGTCACCGGCATGATGGCGGATCGCGACAAGGTGGCGATCGTCGGCGCGATCCTCAGCCTGTCGCAGGCGCTGGGCATGCGGACGGTGGCAGAGGGAATCGAAACACCGGAACTGGAACAGGCGCTGGCGGCGATGGGCTGTGCGTTCGGGCAGGGATTTTTCTATTCGCAGCCGATCGATGCCGATGCCGCCTATCGGTTCCTGATCGCGCGCAACCACTGATCCACGACCGCGTCGGCGATGGCGGCGGTGCGGTCAGCGTCGGGAAACCGCTCCGCGATCCACTGGGTCTCGACCGCGCGCAGCGCCCGCGCCACGTCCGGCCCCTTTGCCAGCCCGCGCTCGACCAGCGCGCCGCCGGACAGTGGCAGGACGGGGCGGGTCCAGTCGCGCAGTTCCGCGACGGCATCAATGTCGCCGGCCAGCAGCGCGCGGTCGATCGCCCCTTCGATCCCGATGCGATAGCCGAGTGCCAGTGGTGGTTGCGGGGGATCGATCGCCAGCGCCACCGCGATGCGCTTGCGTTGCGCGTTCGACAACTTCAGCCGGGCCGCCACCGCTTCCGCTTGGGCCGGGGGCAGCAGCGCGGCGAGCCGCCGGATCGGATCGGCGGGCAGCGCGGCGGCGGCTTCGGTCGCCGCCAGCGCCGTCAGCCGATCGACCGCCGCCGCATCGATCTCGGGCAGCACCGGGCGCAGGATGCCATACGTCACCATCAGCCGGACGATCGCCACCGCGCCGCGCGTCGCCAGCAGCTTGAGCAGTTCGTCGGCGATGCGTTCGCGCGACAATGCCATCAGATCGTTGGCGCGCGCGATGCACGCCGCCAGTCCGTCGGCGTCGGGCACGTCGCCGAATCGCGCGAGAAAGCGGAAGAAGCGCAGGATGCGCAGATGATCCTCGGCGATACGGCGCAGCGGATCGCCGATAAACCGCACCCGTCCCGCCGCCAGATCGTCCAGCCCGCCGAAATAATCATGCACCGTGCCGCCGCGCAGGTCGGCGTAGAGCGCGTTGATCGTAAAGTCGCGCCGCGCGGCATCCGCCTGCCAGTCGTCGGTGAATGCCACCTCCGCATGACGGCCATCGGTGGTCAGGTCGTGGCGCAGCGTGGTGACTTCGACCACCGTGCCGTCGCTGATCGCGGTGACCGTGCCGTGGGCGATCCCGGTCGGCACCGCCTTGATTCCGGCGGCTTCCAGCCGTCGGACGACCTCGGCGGGCGTATGGATCGTCGCGATGTCGATGTCCGATACGTCGCGTGCCAACAAGGTATCGCGCACCGCACCGCCGACATAGCGCGCGCCGCCCGCATCGGCGTCCAGCGCGATCGCCAGCCGGTCGAGGCCGGGGCGGTCCATCCACCCGGCGTGCGGCAAGGTCCTCACGGCCATGCGAGCCGCCGCGACAGATTGACGATCATCGCCGCGGTCGCTCCCCAGATGCGCCATTCGCCGAAGATCAGTTCGTGGAACTGGCGTTCGCGTCCATCATGCCATCCGCTGCCCGTTGCATGGTTCGCGCGATCGAGCAGGAAAGTGAGCGGCACTTCGAAGATCGCCTCCACCTCGGCCGGTGCCGGGACCAGCGGCAGCCCGGCGGGGACCACCGCCAGTACCGGCGAGACTTCGAACCCGGTAACGGTGCGATAGCGATCGAGTGTCGCGACGACCTCTGCCTGCGCCGGTGGCAGGGCGATTTCCTCCCATGCCTCGCGCAGCGCCGCTTCGGCCGGGCCGGCGTCGTCGGGATCGACGCTGCCGCCGGGAAAGGCGATCTGTCCGGCATGGTTGCGCATCGTGTCGGTCCGACGGGTGAGCAACACGCCGGGATCGGCGCGATCGGTCACGGCGATCAGCACCGCCGCCGGTCGCCATCCCGTCAGCGGCTCCGGCGGTTCACCGTTCAAATCGCCCACCAGCAGGTCGTCCGCTACCGCCCGCAATCCGCCACGCAATCGTTCGGCAAGGGTCATGCGGGTTCGAAGGCGAAGAACGTCCCATCGCTCCACAATCCCTGCCGTCCATCCGGGCCGGGGGTCAGTTCAGCGACCAGATCGTAGAATACGCTGCGGGCGATCAATGCGTCCATCCCGCCGCGAACGCGGATATAGGGGCGGGGGGCGTCGGCCGGACCCTCGACCCGGATCGGATGGTCAGGACCGGCCACGACCAGTTCTTCGGTGTTCAGCCGGAAGGCGATGCGCGCCGCCGGACCTTCTCCCGACAATTTTGCCTCGACCGCCACGAACGGCGCATCGTCGACGGCGATCGTCAGTTTCTCCACCGGTGTGACCAGCACATGGCTGCCATCGGCTTCCCGGCGCAGGATCGTCGCGAACAGCCGCATCATTTCGGGGCGGGTGATCGGACTGCCCTGATGATACCAGCTGCCGTCGGCGGCGATTCGCATCTCGCTGTCGCCGCAATGCACGGGGTTCCAGCGGTCGACGGGCGGAAGTTTCGCGTCGGCCGCCAGACGGGCGACCTCGGCCAGCGAGAGGTTGGCGAAATCGGGGAGCGGCGGCATCGGCATGCGCCCCGTTACCGTGACGCGACGGGCGACGACAAGGGGTGTGGTATCAGGCCGTGACCGTAACGCGTGGCGCGACCATTCCCGCCCGGTCGGGTACTGCGCCCATCGCCAGCAGCCTACGCTGTTCATACGGGCCGGGCAGCCGCCAACCGCCGGTACGATCGGCGGAAAATCCGAACCGGCCATAATATTCGGGATCGCCGATCAGCATCAGCGGCGCGTCCCGCCCGGCGGCGCCGATCGCGCGCGCCATCAGCGCCCGTCCGATGCCCTCACCCTGCCGGTCGGGGGCGACCGCGACCGGGCCGACCATCACCAGCGGCGCGACGCTGCCGTCGGCGCCGGTCAACTGGACCGGCCAGCACTGGATGCTGCCGATCAGCCTTTCGTCCGCCAGCAGCGCGAAGCTCAGTTCGTCGATCGCATCGGTGCCCGCGCGCACGCGATAGGCGGTGCGGCCGCGCCGTTCGGGGCCGAACGCGGCGTCGAGGAGCGCATCGACCTGATCGGCCGGAACCTGCGACAGGGGAATGGGGTCGTTCAATCTGCGTCCGATATCGTGGAATGGGTGCGGCCTGTACCGCCGATCGTCGCCCGCGCAAGTGCGAACGCCATCCGGCTGTGCTGCCGCGCGGCATCTGCTATCGCCGCCATGTTCCTATTCGATGACAGGTGCCGTTTGCGCGATTCGCTTCAGCTGGAAGTCCACGACCTCGAAGTCCGGGTGCTGACCGGTATTTATTCCGAGGAAACCCACCTGCCGCAACCGTTGCGCATTTCGGTGACGGTCGATCTGGACTGTCCCGAACATTTCGCGCCGGACACGCCGTTGTCGGCCTCGAAAAACTATCTCGACCTGAAACACGCGGCGTCGACGGCATTGCCCGAAGGCGTCCAGTTCTCGCTGGTCGAAGGGGTCGCGGATCATATCGCGCAGACGTTGCTGATGTCCGACCCCCGGGTACAGCGGGTGCAGATCCGCATCGTCAAACTGGCGATTTCCGAAGCGGGCGAATCGATCGGCATCAATATGGTACGGCACCGCCGGTGACCCGCCCGCTGGCGCTGGTTACGGGCAGCTATCGACGGCTGGGCGCGCACCTTGCGGTGCGGCTGGCACAGGCCGGCTGGGATATCGCGTTGCACGCGACGCGCGACGGCGAACCCGACGCGGCGGCGCTTGCGACGATCGCGGCGGCGGGCGCGGACTGTCACCGTTTTGCGGCGGACCTTGCCGATCCGGCGGCGGTACGCGGGTTGATCCCGGCGGTCGCGGCGCGGTTGGGGCGACCGGTGACGTTGCTGGTCAACAATGCCTCGTGTTTTCGCGCCGACGATGCCGCCACGCCGTCGCCCGAATCGCTAACCGCGCATTTTGCGGTGAATGCCGCCGCGCCGTTCGTGCTGGCAACCGAACTGGCGGCGCAGGGCGGGGCGGCGGTCGTCAACATCCTCGACCAGCGTATCGCGCATCCCCCGGTCGACCAGCTGGCCTACACCCTGTCGAAACAGGCGCTGGCGGAAGCGACGCGGACGCTGGCGCTGTCCTTGGCTCCGGCGGTGCGGGTGAACGGCATCGCGCCGGGGCTGACCATGCCGACGCCCGACTATGATGCCGGACAGGTCGAACGGCTGGCGGCGATGATGCCATTGGGCCGGTTGTCGACCCCGGACGATATCGGCGATGCACTGATCTTTCTGGCACATGCGCAGGCGAGTACCGGACAGGTCGTGTTCGTCGATGGCGGCGCGGGGCTGGTCCGCTTCGATCGGGATTTCGTCCACCTGGGACGGTAGGGAGGGGTGGGGGAGCGGCCCCGTTCCGTCAGCCTGCGCGTCCGTCGTCGCACGGCCCCAGCGCGTTCAGCACGAACCGGTAGTCGTCCCGCGCCGTCGCGACATTGTCCGGCTCCTGCGACTGGAGACTCGTTTCCGGCAATTCGGCGGGCAGTCCGCAGGCGAGGCGATACCAAGCGAGCGTTCCCGGACGCGCCGGTCCGCCCGCCTCATCGATGATGTCGCTCAATGCCAGCGCCCAGCGGCGATCCTCACCCGGACGGCGCAATATTAGGAGCGATACCGGCGCGCCCGTTGCGGTCTGGACGAAGATCTGCGTCTCGCCTTCGCCCGGCAACGTGCCCGGCACGTGGAACGCGGTGCCGATACCTTTGACGGCGGGCGGCGCGGCGGGGTCCAGCACTTCGCGCACGGTGCCGCGCACCTGCTGGTCGAGGGCGGCGCTCCATGCAAGCTGCGCATCGGGGGTGACGAGCTGGACCTGATCCGGCCGTCCCGCCACGGCACGTGCGAAGGCGATGACCCGTTGACGCTTCAGATTGGGCGCCCGCCCGCGCGGGTCCAGCGGTACGTCGACCAGATATCCGACCCGCGCCGCCAAGCCCGCCGGACCGCGAATCAGCGCGGCGACATCGACCGTAACGTAAAAACGAGCCATGCCGGGCGCGAGGCCGATTGCTTCGGCAGGCGCGATCCGCGCGGCCGACCGGACCGTCGCATCGATGACCATATCCGCCGACAGCGTCAGTCGCATCAGCCGCGCATAGGGTATCGCCGGCGAATCACTTGCGATGACCATCCGCGCATTCTGCGCGGCGACAGGCAGGGGAATCATTGCGAATGCCGCCATGATCGACGCGGCGGACAGGGCAAACGATGATCGCTTCATGCTTTTTTCATAGGGTGGTGTCCCGTGCCGTAACAGACTTAAATCGGTCATTGCAGGATTGTACGATTGTTTCGTCCGACAAAGCGTTTGCGTCGTTCAATGGCTCACGATAGACAATCGGGGTCCGGAATGCCGCGTAGCTTCGGACAGACGGTTTTTCCGCGCCGGTGCGCCCGGGCGGGCTTACCCAATGTGCCGGGCTAGAGGAGTTTGGTTGCTGAATGGCTTACGCTGACCAAAAAGCAGGTAATGGTCGGATCGTAGCGCTGATCATCGTGGCGATTTTACACGTCGCGATCGGTTATGCGTTCATCACCGGCCTCGCCTATAAATACGTAAAGAATGTGGTCGAGGATACCGAGACGTTCGACGTCGTCGAGCCTCCGCCCCCGCCAGAGGAGATTCCTCCTCCGCCCCCTCCACCCGAACAGCCGCAGCCGCAATCGCCGCCGCCGGTCGTCACGCCTCCGCCGATCGTGCGGACGCAGGCGCCGCCGCCAGTGGTGATTCAGTCGGTTACGACCCCGCCCACGACCTATAACCCGATTCCGACCGCGGGTCCGATCGCGCCACCGGCACCTGCTGCACCTCCGGCTCCGCCGGCTCCGGTCATCAGCAAGGCCGCGGCCGTACGCGGAAACCCGGGTTCGTGGGTTACCAACGACGATTATCCTGCTGCTGCGCTCAATTCGCAGGATCAGGGCGTCAGCGGGATCACGTTCGAAGTGAACGCTTCGGGACGGATCGAGAATTGCCGCGTGTCGTCCAGCTCGGGTTCCGCGCTGCTCGATCGCACGGCATGCCGTCTGGTCACGCAACGGGGTCGCTACTCGCCGGCACTGAATGCCGCGGGACAGCCGGTACCGGGCGGGACGAAGACACTCCGCTTCACCTGGCGTCTGCCGGAAGACTGATCGTGATGCGTGCGTATCCTGCGCATGCATCGGCCACCCCGCCGGTTATCGGCGGGTCGGATTATCCATCCTTGATCCATCTTTAAGGAAACGACTCAATGCTCACCCCGATCCTCGCCGCCGGTGCCCCCGCCGGGGCGCCCAACTTCGGCTTCTTCGAGGCACTGCAGCAGGGTGGCGCGATCGCGTTCACCACGCTCGGTATCCTCGTCATCATGTCGGTCGGCTCGTTCTACATCCTGTTCACGAAGCTGCTCGAACAGCAGAAGATCATGAACCAGGCGAAGCGCGTCCGCGCCGTGTTCTGGCAGTCGAACTCGCTGCGCGAAGGCGCCGCGAAGCTCGACAAGAACTCGGCCTATCGCCAGATCGTCGACGACGGCCTTGCCGCGCAGGAACAGCATGGCAAGCTGACCGATCCGGTCGAAGCACATGACTGGCTGCACGGTTCGCTGGCGCGTTCGGAAGCGTCGATCAACTCGAAGCTGGGTGGTGGTCTCGCCTTCCTCGCGACCGTCGGCGCGACCTCGCCGTTCGTCGGTCTGTTCGGTACCGTGGTCGGCATCTACCGCGCACTGGTGAAGATCGGTGCCGCCGGTCAGGCCGCCATCGGCGACGTCGCCGGCCCGGTCGGTGAAGCGCTGATCATGACCGCCATCGGTCTGGTCGTCGCGGTTCCCGCCGTGCTTGCCTACAACTGGCTGCAGCGCCGTAACAAGAGCATCGCGGAAGACCTGTCGGCCTTCTCGAACGACGTGCTCGGCTACCTCGCGTCGAACGGCGCGGTTCGTCCGACCGTCGCTCGCGCCGCGTCGTCGACCATTGCCAAGCCGGTTGCCGGCACGACGACCGCCGGCCAGGCCGGTGGCGTGCCGACCGCACCGCGCGTCTGATCTGACGTGACATTGCCGCCGGGCCACATCGGCCCGGCGGATCGATCTGAGTGCAAGTGGATAGGATAGCCTTATGGCGATGAGTACTGGCGGCGGTGGCGATGACGCCCCCCTCTCGGACATCAATACCACGCCGCTCGTGGACGTCATGCTCGTGCTGCTGATCATCTTCCTGATCGCGGTTCCGGTCGTGGTCCAGCAGGTGAGCGGCCTCAAGCTGCCCAAGGTCGTGTTTGAACCGACCACGACCAAGCCCGAGAATGTGTCGCTTTCGGTGCTGGGCGAAGGCAATGATTGCGGCGTGTACTGGGGCCTGACGCGGGTCAATGCGGACGAACTGCGCACCCGCGCGGTGAAGAAGCTGGAAGACGAGGTCGCGCGTCAGGGTGGCATCGGCAACCCGAAACTCGAACTGCCCGAAGTGCATATTCGCGGCGACGTGAACACGCCGTATCGCTGCATCGGTGGCACGATCTACCAGATGCAGTCCGCCGGGTTCACCAAGGTCGGGTTCATTTCGGAACCGGATCCCAACACCACCCCGCGCGTGCGCCAGTAGGAGTATTCTGATATGGCTATGAGCAGTGGTGGTCGCGGTGACGACGAACCCATGATGGACATGAATACCACGCCGTTGATCGACGTGTTGCTCGTGCTCCTCATCATGTTCATCATCACCATTCCGATCCAGAGCCATGCGGTGAAGGTCGATCTTCCGCAGCCCGACAACCGGCCGCAGCCGAATGTCGATCCGCAGAAGAACAAGATCACGATCAACGCACAGGGCGTCGTGTCGTGGAACGGTGCGACGGTCGACGAAGTAACGCTGACCGATTATCTCAACCAGTCGGTTGGGCTTAGCCCGCAGCCCGAACTGCACTTCCAGCCTGACGCCACGGCGCGGTATGAAGTGGTCGACGGCGTGCTCGCGATCATCAAGCGGGCAAACGTGACGAAGTTGGGCTTCGTCGGAAACGAACAGTATCGCGCCGCCTTCTGAAGGTTGCGATCGTTCGGACGATATCGGGGTGGCTTCGGCCACCCCTTTTTTTTGCCCGTCCCGGATCGAGCCGGAATGACCGCTTGCACGGACGTCTTAAAAGTGAAACATTCCTGTCATCGAAAAGAAATATTCAGGAGATGACGGGATGACCAAAGGTATCGCAACGCTGCTTGGACTGGCGCTGGCGGCGGGTGGCTTCGCCGACAGCGCGATGGCTCAGGACGCGCAATATGCGCATGCCGCTATCACCGGCGGAAATCTGCCGGGAGCGGAACGCGCACTGGAACGTGAAACGCGCGCGGGCAGCCGCGAACCCGAGGTTTTGCTGAACCTCGCGGCAGTCTATGCGATGACGGACCGCACCGATGCCGCACGGTCGCTGTACACGCGGGTGCTGGCAGCGGACGATGCGTCGCTGGTCCTGTCGTCCGACCGGATTGCCAGCGCTCACGACGTAGCGCGCGCCGGGTTGCGGCGACTGTCCGGTACGCCGACGCAGCAACTCACGGCACGATAACTGCAACCGGATCCGGGCGGCTTAGATGGTCGCCCGGTATTTGCTCGACGATATCGTCCCGTTGCGCGACTCCTGCCGGATTGATGATCGCTTTCCTGTTTGCGCTCAACGAACAAAAGAGGGTTTGGCTGGTTCCGGCTCGCAGCGCGCGCCAACTTTCGAGCGGATTTGCCGCCGGGCTTAGCGTTGCCCTCGGTTTCTAGGCGGAATATCGCGTCTTCCCGTGATTCCGTAGAAGAACCCGGTTCCTCCAGCGGGTAGTAACGCAACCCGATCGGAATAAGATTCCCGCCACCCCGGATCAGTCGGTCGCGCTGGCGCCACGACCCTTCACTCCCGCAACCGGATCAACCCTTCCTGCGCGACGTTTGCCACCAATCGTCCGTCGCGTGTGAATATCCGCCCGCGATTGAACCCGCGACCGTGGCCAGCCCATGGACTATCCGTCGAATAGAGCAGCCATTCATCGACCCGGAACGGCGCATGCAGCCACAACGCATGGTCGAGGCTGGCGGTCTGCACCTGTCCGGTCATCCAGTGGACACCGTGCGGCAGCATGCAGGTGCCCAGCAATAGCATGTCGCTGGCATAGGCCAGCATCGCGCGGTGCAGGTCGGGATCGTCGCCGACCGGGGCGACCACGCGGAACCAGCTATGCTGCACCGGCGGACGCGGCGTCGTGTCAAGCCAGTCAACCCCGTCGACCGGACGGATCTCTATCGGCCGCGCGCGCAGCAACATCGCGCGGAGGGCCGGCGGTATCCGGTCGCCCATATGTTCGCGCAGTTCGCGTTCGGACGTCAGCGATTCGGGCGGGGGTATGTCGGGTATCGCATCCTGATGATGCATGCCGTCCTCTGCGATGTGGAAGGACGCTGCCATGTTGAGAATGGGTTGGCCCTTCTGGATCGCGATCACGCGCGTGTTGGCGAAGCTGCGACCCGTAAAATCATGGACGACCCGGTAGAGGATCGGGTGCGCCTCGTCTCCCGGCCGCATGAAATAGGCGTGGAGCGAATGGGCGGTCTTGTCGCGCCCGACCGACCGTTGCGCCGCTTGCAGCGCCTGCCCAATGACCTGTCCGCCGAACACGCGTCCTTCGCCGCCGGGCTGCCGCGCGCCGCGATACAGGTCGGTATCGATTTCCTCGACGTCGAGCAGGCTAGTGAGTTGCGCCGCCAATACGGTCGGATCGATCATGACGCTCCCTTCGGTTTTGATAGCGATTGCGGGGATCGGGGTTCGCCCCGAACGCTTCGACACCTGCAATGGCTTCACCGGCGTGCGAGCCGACCGAAACCCGAGCGATGCCGCATCCGAACCGGTGGGCGGCCGTGCCAGTCGAGGCGACGAAGCGGATGGAAGCCGCCGCGCAAATGCTACTGCCCATGATCGCGCCGAACGAGCATTGAGCGGCGGGCATGGTGCTGCTCCCGGCTCCGACGGGACGCAAAGTCTATGCGCACCACAGGGAAGCCCACCGGATCGATCGCACCTATCGTTTCCATGCGGGCCGATCCGATCGATGACGCCCCGCTGTCCATGGGCGCGGTTCGCCGATCTGTCTTAACGGCGCGCGGCGGGATTGGCGGGTTAGCGCCATCGGGAGAGCCGTTCCCGCCCCGAACCGGCAATCGGTCGCCTTTACGGGCGCCTGCGCGGTCCGTAGCGACGGCATTGCGACATTCCCACGGTCTGGAACGACGCGTAGCAGGATACTGGAGGAGATAGTCGGAAAAGTCTGCCATGGCGGATCGGCATTCCGTTGGAAGTCGTCTCCTCGCGTGATCTGGACCTGTTCCTGGGTCCATGTGACAGGAAGCGATGCGGAAAGAGGGCCCACCGCCGACGATTGCCGTACCGTGGACCCCGGAATAGGTTCGAAGGGATGATAGTGCAGGCGACAAGCACCGTCGTGGCAATTGTCATCGACTAACCGCGAACCCTCCGCCGATCGCCATCGCCATCGCCATCGCCATCGCTGTCACCACGGCTCGGTCGGGGCTGACGGTGTAGCTGCATGCCGACGCTTCGCGCCACGCGCTACGGCATTTGGGGGCGGGCATCACCAGCAGATCCTTCCGTGCCGGCAAGCCGGGGTCATCGCCGTCGCCCTTACGGTGCGCAACGACGGCATGGCTGCATTACCGGCGTTTCGAACGACGCAGGCGCGGCATCGGCGAGCGGGCATCATCCGCACATGCCTGCTTCCCCGCATGCCGTATCGATCGCCAGCGCTTTCGTCGCGACCGGTTCGTACGGACGGCGTGGTCGGGTTCCGGCCATCCTCACCCGACCACCATCCGGGTCGGTCGGCACGGTACGACTTGCGGCTTCAAGGCTCGCCCGTTGGTTAGCCGATGCCTTGCGTGCAACACGCCCCAGAACGACAAAGCTTGTCCGTCCGCTCTGCGTAGAGCGAGTCGCACGCGATACGCCGCTTGCGCGCTCGCCATTCGGATCAGTTGAACCGACCGCCGGTCTCGGCCTTCTCGCGCAACAGCGGCGCGACGGCGAAGCCGTGTTTTTCCAGCCCCGCGACGATCTTGGCCGCGCCTTCGATATTCGCCCAGAACATCGGCCCGCCGCGATAGGGCGGCCAGCCATAGCCATAGGCCCACACCACATCGATGTCGGACGCCCGTTGCGCCTTGCCTTCGGCAAGGATTCGCGCGCCTTCGTTGACCATCGGGTACAGGGTGCGCTCGACGATTTCCTGATCGGTCACGTCGTGCTGCGGCGTACCGGTGCGTTCGCGGAAGTCGGCGATGATTTCCGCCACGCGCGGGGAAGGCGACGGCGTGCGGTTCGCATCGTAATCGTAGAAGCCCGCGCCTTTCTTTTGGCCCCAGCGTTCCTCGGCGGCCAGCGCGTCGCGGATGTTTTCGATGCGGGTCGGATCGCGATGCCATCCGATATCGACACCGGCCAGATCGGCCATCTGGAACGGTCCCATCGGCATGCCGAAATCGACGTGCACCCGGTCGACCTGATCGGGTGTGGCCCCTTCGAGCAACAGCTTCATCGCTTCGATCTGGCGCGGCATCAGCATGCGGTTGCCGATGAAGCCATCGCACACCCCGGCCACCACCGCGACCTTGCGGATCTTCTTCGCCAGCGCCATCGCGGTTGCCAGCACGTCGTCGGCGGTCTTCGCGCCACGCACGACCTCCAGCAATTTCATGACGTTCGCCGGTGAGAAGAAATGCAGCCCCACCACGTCCTGTGGCCGGGCGGTCGCGGCGGCGATGACGTCCAGATCGAGATAGCTGGTATTCGTCGCGAGGATCGCGCCGGGTTTGCAGACCGCGTCCAGCCGGCGAAAAATGTCCTGCTTGACCGCCATGTCCTCATACACCGCCTCGATCACAAGATCGCAATCGGCCAGTGCTACAATGTCGAGCGTCGGCGTCAGCAACGCCATCGCAGCCGCCACCTGATCGCCGGTCATCCGGCCTTTCGCAGCGGTCGCATCGTAATTGCCACGGATGGTCGCGGTCCCACGATCCAATGCATCCTGCCGCGTCTCGACGATCGTGACGGGCATCCCGGCGGACAGGAAATTCATCGCGATCCCGCCACCCATCGTCCCTGCGCCGACGACGCCGATCTTTGCGATCGGGCGCAGTGCAACGCTGTCGGCGATGCCGTCGATCCGGCCCGCCTTGCGTTCGGCGAAGAACAGATGGCGCTGCGCCGCCGACTGTACGCCGAAGATCAGCTTCATGAACTGTTCGCGTTCGAACTGGACCCCTTCGGGATAGGCGGTTTCGCTGGCCTTCACCACGCATGCGATGGTCGCAGCCGGTGCCTCATAGCCCCGGAACCGGCGGGCATTGGCGCGTTCGAACGCGGCGACGGCATCCGGGTCGGGGGACAGGGGCCGTTCGGACGTACGGGGCAGGGGGCGAATGTCGGCGACTTCCCCGGCAAAGGCGATGGCTTCGTCGAGCAGGCGGTTTCCGTCCGCCAGCCGGTCGATGATCCCCGCCGCCTTTGCCCGTACCGCGCCGATCGGATCACCCTTTGCCACCAGTTCCAGTGCCGTGGCGATCCCCGCCAGTCGTGGCAGGCGCTGCGTTCCGCCGGCACCGGGCAGCAGGCCCAGCTTGACCTCCGGCGTACCCAGTTTCGCATCGGCTACCGCGATCCGGTAGTGACTGGCGATCGCGACCTCGCATCCGCCGCCCAGTGCGGTGCCGTGGATCGCGGCGATGACCGGCTTGTCCGATGCCTCGATCAGGTCGGTCAGTTGCGGCAGGAGCGGTTCGACCGGTGGCTTGCCGAATTCGGTGATGTCAGCGCCCGCAAAGAAGGTTTTCCCGGCGCAGGCGATGACGAGCGCGCGGATGGTGTCGTCGGCGGCGGTCTGTTCGATCGCTGCTTTCAGTCCCAGCCGGACAGCGGCGTTCAGCGTGTTGACCGGTGGATTGTCAGCGATCGCGACGAGGATGTCACCATGCCGTTCGATCTGCACCGTCATCGCCGCACACTCCATTTTTTTGCATACCGGTTATTCGAAAATACTGCCGGACGTGGTGTCTTCTATCGTCGCTGGCGATGCGCTAATCAAGTGCAGCCGATCTGGCCGAACGGCAGAACGACAAACCCGATATTCTGCGGAGCGACATGGTGCGTGCGAACGAAGCGATGGACGCCGCGTCCGCCGGGCCGCTTTCGCTGGACGCGGTGCGTGCCGAACTGACGGCGCCGGGTGCGCGGTTCGAAATGGCGCAGGCGATGGTCGACGGCGTGCCAACGCGCGTCTGGAAACATGCGCCGCCCGATCTGGCCGCCGTCGCCCGCCTGTCGCGTGGGCATGGCGAGCGACTGGCCGCGATCCATGGCGAGGACCGCGTATCCTATGAAGCGCAATTCCGTGCGATTGCCGCGCTGGCCGGGCATTTTCGAACACTGGGCGTGGCAAAAGGCGACCGGGTCGCGCTGGCGATGTCCAACCTGCCCGAATGGCCGGTCGCGTTCTTCGCCATCGTCAGTATCGGCGCAATTTGCGTACCGTTGAATGCGCGGTGGACCGCCGCCGAACTGGCGTTCGCGATCGAGGATGCCGATGCGACGATCCTGATGGTCGATGGCGACCGGTTCCGGCGGTTGTCCGACGCTGGAACGGCGATGCCGTCGCTACGCCATATCCTCGTCGCCCGCGCGTCGGAACCGCCGACGGGTATCGGCCGCGCGCTGGAGACCGTGATCGGCCGCTGTGCCGATTACGCCGCGCTGCCCGATCGACCGCTGCCCGAAACGCCGATTGCGCCCGACGACGATTCGACGATCTTTTACACCAGCGGCACCACCGGTCGGCCACGCGGCGCGGTCGGCACGCATCGCAATCTGTGCACCAACATCCTGTCGTCGGGCTATGCCGCCGCACGGACGATGCTGCGGCGGGGGCGGGCACCGATATCCGAACCGCGCGTCATCCTGTTGGTCGTGCCGCTGTTCCATGTCACCGGGTGCAGCGCGATCCTGATGGGCGCGATGGCGACAGGCAGTACGATCGTGCTGATGCCGCACTGGGACGCGGGCGAGGCGTTGCGGTTGATCGAACGGGAGCGGGTACAGGTCACCGGCGGCGTGCCGACGGTGGCGTGGCAGTTACTCGACCATCCCGATCGCGCCACGTACGACCTGTCGTCGCTGGATACGATCAACTATGGCGGCGCGCCTTCCGCGCCCGAACTGGTCCGGCGCATCGATGCGGAACTGGGCGCGGTTCCCGGCAATGGCTGGGGCATGACCGAAACGATGGCGACCGTGACCCAGCATGGCGGCCCGGATTATCTGGCGCGACCGACCAGTTGCGGCCAGCCGGTCGCGGTTGCCGACCTGAAGGTCATGACGACCGACGGATCGCGCGAACTGCCCTCCGGCGAGGTCGGCGAGTTGTGGGCACGTGGGCCGATGATCGTGAAGGGATATTGGCGGCGACCCGATGCGACCGCCGCGACCTTTGTCGACGGGTGGGTCCGTACCGGCGACCTGGCTCGGCTGGACACGGACGGCTTCTGCCATATCGTCGATCGCCTGCGCGATATCGTCATTCGGGGTGGCGAGAATATCTATTCGATCGAGGTGGAGAACGTGCTGCACGCTCATCCCGCCGTCGCCGATGCCGCGCTGATCGGCATGCCGGACCGAATCTGGGGGGAGCAGCCGGTCGCGATCGTTCACCTCCGCCCCGGATTTACCGCGACCAAAGACGAATTGCGGAATTTCGTGCGAGCGAGGCTCGCCGGATTCAAGGTGCCGGTCGCGGTCCGCTTCGTCGACGCCGCGTTGCCCAGAAACGCGGGCGGCAAGATCGTGAAGCACGCGTTGCGCATTATGTTCGGCGACACGGGTACGTAGATCACGTCGGGGGCGGCGGACACGCTAAGCCTGTACCGGCCAAGTAAATCATAGTATCTTCCGTCCGGGCAACGGGGGAGATTATTATGGCGACCATGCATATGCCGGGACGTGCGGTCGACGACCGGCGCTTCTTCCTGAAAATGGCGATCGCGATGGCGGTGGTCATCATGCTGGGATTCTCGATGCAGGTCGCGATGGGGCGGTCTACCTTCGCCGCGCCGGTCCTGTTGCATGTCCATGCGCTGGTATTCTTCGGATGGACCGCGTTGTTCGTCCTGCAAAGCGCGCTGGTCGATCGCGGCACGATGACGCTGCACCGCCGGGTCGGCTGGATCGCGGTGGGATGGGCGGCGGTCGTGGTGGTGCTTGGCATCTACATGACCGTGATGATGGTGCGACGCGGGGCGGCCCCGTTCTTCTTCACGCCGTCGCTGTTCCTGTTCATGAACGTGCTGGGCGTCCTGTGCTTCGGCGGACTGTTCGCCGCCGCGATCCGGTTGCGCCGCCGCACCGACTGGCATCGCCGATTGATGCTGTGCGCCATGGCCACGCTGACCGGACCTGCGATTGGGCGGCTGTTGCCGATGCCGCTGCTGATCCCATGGGCGGCATGGGGCGTGACGGCGGCGGTGCTGATCTTCCCGATCATCGGTGCATTTGCCGACCGTCGCCGCACGGGGCGGGTCCACCGCGCATGGATCTGGGGCATCGCCACGATCGTCGCGGTCCAGTTCGCGATGGAGATCGTCGCCGCCAGCCCGCCCGGCCTTGCCCTGTATCGCACGGTCGTCGTGGGCGGCGCGGGCGAGACCGTCGCACCGCTGGACTATCCGCCGTTTCCGCCGATGTGACGGATGGGTTCGCCTTTGTAGCACGCTCTTGGCGGGACATGGGCGAGGTGCCGGCTGCGGTCGTTTGACTGCGTCGCGCGGTTCGTTCGGATAGCCCGTACGACCATCCGCGAATTGACATACTGTAGCATATCGCCAATACACTCCTCAAAATCTGGGGAGTCATCATGCGTCAAATCGTTCTCGCGTCCATCGCGGTCGTCATCAGCGCTTCACCGGCGGGCGCGTTACCCGAGGGGTTCAAGGCGCGTGCCGATGCCTTGCTGGCGCAATCCTATGCCGCCGATGGCCCGGGGGTGTCGGTGTCGATCAGCGA
The DNA here is from genome assembly GCF_014842075.1 of Sphingomonas sp. CFBP 13720. Lineage (GTDB taxonomy): Bacteria > Pseudomonadota > Alphaproteobacteria > Sphingomonadales > Sphingomonadaceae > Sphingomonas. The sequence continues at coordinate 317,487 of NZ_JACYVA010000001.1, read as the reverse complement.
ACACGGTCGCGTCGTGTACGAGGCGCAGCGCGGGATGGCCGACATCGCCACCAAACGGCCCGTCGCGGCGGCCACGGTGTTTCGCATCGGATCGATCACGAAGCAGTTCGCATCGGCCACGCTGTTGCAGATGGTCGCCGAAGGCCGGGTGGCTCTGGACGACCCGCTGTCGAAATTCATTCCCGACTATCCGGGTGGGCGGGACATCACGATCCGCCAGCTTCTGAACCATACGAGCGGAATCCAAAGCTATACCGACATTCCGGGGTGGCTGAGCGAGGCGAATACCGCGCGGCGATATTCCACCGATGAAATGATCGCGGTGTTCCGGGGCAAGCCGCCGGTGAGCGCACCGGGTACGGCATGGGCCTATAACAATAGCGGCTATATTCTCGTCGGTGCGGTCATCGAAGCGGTGGCGAAGCAGCCGTGGCATGAAGAAGTCGTCCGACGACTGACCGCGCCGCAAGGCTTGCGCAGCATTCGCTATGGCAACGACCCGGTACCGGGCGGCGCGATGGCCACCGGCTATACCGGCAACGATCCCAAGGTGTCACAAGCGATCGACATGAGCGTTCCCGGCGCAGCCGGGGCGCTGGTCGCGACCGCTGGCGACGTCACGCGCTGGGGCGATGCGCTGCATCATGGCAAGCTGCTGCCCCCCGCGCTGTACGCGCAGATGATCGCGCCGACGACGCTGCCGGACGGTACGACGCGCCCCTATGGGTTCGGCGTGAGGCCCGGAACCGTCCACGGACTGCCCGTCGTCGGGCATAGCGGGGGCATCTTCGGGTTCGCCAGCGATACCATGTTCCTGCCCGGTCCCGACATGGTCGTCACCGTGTTGACCAACAGTGACGAACCGCAAACTTCGCCGGGTGTCGTGCTGCGGCGGCTGGCGGCACTGGCGGCGAATAAGCCCTATCCAACGTTTGCGCCGCAACCGCTGGACCCGGCGGCGGTCGAACCGTTCCTCGGCACCTACCGGATCGGCGGGAAGGACCGCGTGCTGCGCATGGAGGACGGCAAGCTGGTATATCGGCGCCCGGACCAGTCGACGCCGCTGATACCGGTCGGCGCGAACCGTTATGTGCTGGGCAAGGACGGGTTGAACTGGATCGAACTGGGCCGGGACGCGGCGGGGCAGCCCCGGCTGGTGTTCTTTACCGATGGCGTCGATGTCGATGGACCGGCGGCACGGACCGGTCCGGTCCCGGTGGAGGCCGCCGCCGTGGCAGTACCGGCAGCGACGCTTGCCCGCTATGTCGGCAGCTATGCCGCGGTGTTCGGCAAGATCGCGGTGACGCAGGCGGCAAGCAGCCTGACCGTACAGGTCGCGGGCCAGCCGGCATTCCCGCTGCGCGCGCTGTCCCCGACCGAGTTCGAGGTGGCGCAGGTCGGTGCCAAGGTCCGCTTCCTCGAAAAAGACGGCAGGATCACGGGTCTGGAGGTCGCGCAGGGCGGGCGGACGATCCCCGCGACGCGCGACTGACGCGAAGGGCGGCGGTTGGTGCCGCCGCCCTTCGCAAACGCAGCGAAAACTGCTAGGTGCCCGCGCATGCTGAATCTGAACGGTATCACGGTGCGCCTTGGTGGGCGGACGATCCTCGACAATGCCAGTGCGGCGCTGCCGCCGGGCAGTCGCGTCGGGCTGATCGGCCGCAACGGCGCGGGCAAGTCGACGCTGGTGCGCGTCATCGCCGGCATGCTGGAACCCGATAACGGCACCGCTGAAATGCCGCGCGGCAGCCGGCTGGGCTATGTGGCGCAGGAAGCGCCCGCCGGACAGGCGACGCCGTTCGAAACCGTGCTGGAAGCGGATGTCGAACGCGCCGCGCTGATGATCGAGGCGGAGACGTGCCACGATCCCGACCGGTTGGGCGAGGTCCACGAACGGCTGCTGGCGATCGATGCCTATGGCGCGCCCGCCCGTGCCGCCCGCATCCTCGTCGGCCTTGGTTTCGACGACGAGATGCAGGGCCGCGCGCTGGAAAGCTATTCCGGCGGCTGGCGGATGCGCGTCGCGCTGGCGGCGTTGCTGTTCAGCCAGCCCGACGTGCTGCTGCTCGACGAACCGTCGAACCACCTCGATCTTGAAGCGGTGATGTGGCTGGAGGATTTCCTGAAGGGCTACAAGGCGACGATCGTCGTCGTCAGCCACGAACGCGATTTCCTGAACAACGTCGTCGATCACATCCTGCATCTGCATCAGGGTAAGATCACGCTGTATCCGGGCGGCTATGACGCGTTCGAGAAGCAGCGCGCCGAACGCCTCGCGCAGATCGAATCGGCGCGTGCGAACCAAGCGGTGCAGCGTGCCAAGCTGCAGGAATATGTCGCGAAGAACTCTGCGCGCGCGTCGACCGCGAAGCAGGCGCAATCGCGCATGAAGATCCTCGCGAAGATGAAGCCGATCGCGGCAATGGCCGAAGATCCCAGCCTGTCGTTCGATTTTCCCGATCCCGACGAATTGCGCCCGCCGCTCATCACGCTCGACATGGCCAGCGTCGGCTATACCGACGTGCCGATCCTGAAGCGGCTGAACCTGCGCATCGATCCCGAAGACCGCATCGCGCTGCTGGGGCGCAACGGCAACGGCAAGACGACGCTGGCCCGGCTGCTCGCGGCACAGCTGGCGCCGATGGACGGCGAGATGAACGCGGCCGGCAAGATGAAGGTCGGGTATTTCACCCAGTATCAGGTCGAGGAACTGAGCACCGATGACACGCCGCTGGAGCATATGACGCGCCAGATGAAGGGCGCGTCACCAGCCGCGGTGCGCGCGCAGCTCGGCCGGTTCGGCTTTTCGGGCGACAAGGCGGTCACGCTGGTCGGCAAGCTGTCGGGCGGCGAACGCGCGCGGCTGGCGCTGGCGCTCATCACCCGCGAAGCGCCGCACATGCTGATCCTCGACGAACCGACCAACCATCTGGACGTCGACGCGCGCGAGGCGCTGGTCCAGGCGCTGAACGCCTATACCGGCTGCGTGCTGCTGGTCAGCCATGATCGCCACATGCTGGAGGCGACCGCCGACCGGCTGGTGCTGGTCGATGACGGCACGGCCAAGGAATTCGACGGGTCGATCGACGATTATATCGCGCTGATCCTCGGCAATTCCGCCAAGGAAAAGGCGAAGAAGGCGAACAAGAAGGACGACCGCAAGGCCGCCGCCGAAGCCCGCGAGAAGGCGCAGGTGCTGAAGAAGGACGCGCAGGCGATCGAACGCGATCTGCTCAAGCTGACCGAACAGCGCGACGCACTCGACGCGGCGATGGCGGGGCAGGCGACGCCGGCGCTGGCGAAGTTGACGATGGCGCAGTTGATGAAGCGCCGTGCCTCGCTCGATACCGAGATCGAGGCGGCCGAGGCGAAGTGGATGGTGGCGAACGAGGCGTTGGAGGCGCTGGCGGCGTAGGGGGGATTGTCGCGGTAGTCGCGCCGGGCTGGACTGACATGCCCTCTTTCACCCTCACGGCATGACGTCACCCCAGCGCAGGCTGGGGTCTCCCTGGGGAGGGCGAAGCGCCTGAACGGCGAAAGACCCCAGCCTTCGCTGGGGTGACGTTCATCGATATGGGCGACGGATACCAAGCTACCTTCGACACCGGCCCCCGTCCACGCTAGGAACGATCGCAATGTCCGACTCCTTCCTCGCGCTCGACCTGCCGCCCGTACCGGAGGCGGCGCAGCCCTATCGCGTGCTCGCGCGCAAATATCGGCCGCAATCGTTCCGTCAGCTCATCGGGCAGGACGCGATGGTCACCACGCTGGGCAATGCGATCAAGCGTGGGCGGCTGGCGCATGCGTTCCTGCTGACCGGCGTGCGCGGGGTCGGCAAGACGTCGACCGCGCGGCTGATCGCGAAGGCGCTGAACTGCATCGGACCGGACGGGCAGGGCGGACCGACCATCGATCCATGCGGGGTGTGCGAACCGTGCCGGGCGATCGCCGAGGGGCGGCATATCGACGTGATCGAGATCGACGCTGCGTCGAACAACGGCGTCGACAGCGTGCGCGAGATGACCGAGGCGGTACGCTATTCGGCGGTTTCGGCGCGCTTCAAGATCTACATCATCGACGAAGTCCACATGATGTCGACCCCGGCGTTCAACGCGCTGCTGAAGACGCTGGAAGAACCCCCCGCGCACGTCAAATTCCTGCTCGCGACGACCGAAGTGCACAAGGTGCCGGTGACGGTATTGTCGCGATGCCAGCGGTTCGACCTGCGCCGCATCCCGGCCCACCTGCTCGCCGCGCATTTCGCGCATGTCGTGCAGGAAGAGGGCGTCGAGGCGGAGGACGAGGCGCTGGCGCTGATCGCGCGCGCGGCGGAAGGGTCGGCGCGCGACGGTCTGTCGATCCTCGATCAGGCGATCGCGCATGGCGGCATGGACGGCGGCGGGGTTCGTGCCGACAGCGTGCGTCAGATGCTGGGCCTGTCCGATCGCGGCGCGATCCGCACGCTGTTCGACCTGTTGCTCAAGGCCGACGGTCCGGGTGCGCTTCGCGCGCTGCGGGCGCAATATGACCTTGGCGTCGACCCGGCGTCGGTACTGCGCACACTGCTGGAAACCGTGCATGCCGTGACGATCGTCAAGGTCGGCGGCGATCGTGGTCCCGGACAGTCAGCGGAGGAACGCGCAGCGTTCGACGGGTGGAGCGCGCTGTCCTTCCCCATGCTCCACCGCCTTTGGCAGTTGCTGCTGAAGGGGCATGACGAGGTATCGCGCGCCGCGCTGCCGATCGAAACCTGTGAAATGGCGTTGCTGCGCATCGTCCATGCTTCGTCGATGCCGGACCCGGGCGAACTGGCGCGGCAATTGGCATCTGGCCAGATGCCGTCGCTGCCGGTCGCGCCCGCCGCGCCGCCGCCGCCCGAGCCGGTCGCGGAACAGGCGGTGGCCGATCCGCTGCCCGAAACGATGGAACAGGTCGCGGCACTGTTGTCGAAGCACGGCCGCCATTCGCTGGAGGCGCAATTCCGCAATTGCGCGCGGAAAATCCGGCTGGAACCACATCTGATCGAACTGGGTGGCAGTCGTCCGCTGCCCACCGATTTCGCCCGCGATCTGGAACAGGCGCTCAAGGGGATCACCGATACCCATTGGCGCGTTCTGATCGGCGAGGGCGCGGGTGAGGATACGTTGCGCGAACAGGAACTGGCGCTCGCCAATTCGGAACGCGACGCGATCCTCGACTCTCCCTTGGTGGCGGCCGCCTTTCAGGCGTTCCCGGATGCCACCCTAGATCATTGGCAACGCAGCGACGGGAGTATCGCGCGATGAAGAATATCGACGACATCATGGCCATGGCGCAGAACGTCCAGAACGAACTGACCAAGGCGCAGGCTAATCTCGACACGATCGAGGTCGACGGACAATCCGGCGGCGGTCTGGTCAAGGTTCGGGCGTCCGCAAAGGGGCGCATCCTCGGCGTGGAGATCGACGATTCGCTGCTTCAGCCGGGCGAGAAGAACATGCTGGAAGACCTGGTCGTGGCAGCGTTCAACGACGCGCGTGCCAAGGCGGATGCGGCCAGCTCGACCGAAATGTCCAAGCTGACCAGTGGCCTGCCGCTGCCGCCGGGCTTCAAGCTGCCGTTCTGACCGGTCGGAACGGGCATGGAACAACTCCCCCGATCGCCGGTTGTCGCCGGTAGTAAAAATATAAGGGAGGATGCACCATGGAACCCGATCGCGTCGAAACCGTGACGACCAACGGCACGCCACACACGACGATCATCGAACGCCGCAGTTCTGGCGGTGGCCTGCTGATCGGTCTGGCGGTGCTGATCGTCGTCATCGTCGGCGCCTATTTCCTGCTTAACCGGGCGGAAAACGACAATGCGCGTACCGGCGCCGTGACCGAAGCGGCCAAGAGCGTCGGCGGCGCAGCGGACAAGGCCGGTGACGCGGTCGAGAAGGCGGTCAAGTAATCTTCCCGGCGCGGGTGGCTCAGGACAGGCAACCGTCCAGTCGCTCGCGCCGGACTACCCCGATGCGCCGGTCGATCGTCCGGGCATAGCGGCCGGTAAACCCGGTCGGCGCGATCCCGGCGCGCTTCTTGGGCAATGGCAGCACCGCAGCGATCTGTGCCGCCTCACGCGACGACAGCCGGTCGGCCCCGTGTTTGAAATAGCGTCGCGCGCCTGCCTCTACGCCGTACGTGCCGATGCCAGTTTCCGCCACGTTCAGATATACTTCCATGATCCGGCGCTTGCCCCACATCGCCTCGATCAGCATGGTGAACCATGCTTCCAGCCCCTTGCGGAAGTAACCGCCGCCCTGCCACAGGAACACGTTCTTCGCGGTCTGCTGACTGATCGTCGATCCGCCGCGGATGCGTCCGCCAGTCGCGTTGCGGCGTGCAGCGTTGGCGATCGCGACGTAATCGAACCCGTTATGCGCGCAGAACCGGCTGTCCTCGCCGGCGATCACCGCGCGCGGCATGTCGGGATCGATCGTCGACAGCGACCGCCATGTCTTGGTGACGCCATGGCCGGTCGGAACGTCGCCCAACATCGTGACCGTGATCGGCGGCGGTACGAACCGCAGCACCAACACCCACAGCACGGAAAGTACGACGAACCCCAGCACGAAGCGCGTGGCCCAGGTGAGGGTCCACCGCACCCATGTCCGCTGGGGCTTCGGTTTCGGGCGGGACGCGGGTCGGGCAGCCATGATCTCCGCCTAGTCGCAAGCGACCGGGCAGGGCAAGGCCGCCCGAACGTCAGGTCGCCGGCAGCATCCGCCTGTCGCCGGCCAGCCGCATCATCGCCTTTTGCAGCTTTTCGAACGCGCGCACCTCGATCTGACGGACGCGCTCACGGCTGACGCCGTAAACCTGGCTCAGTTCTTCCAGCGTCTTGGGATCGTCGGTCAGACGGCGTTCGGTCAGGATATGCTTTTCGCGGTCGTTCAGATCGTCCATCGCCTCGACCAGCATGCCGTGACGGACATCCGCCTCCTGCGCTTCGGCGACAACGCTGTCCTGCAACGGGCCGTCGTCGGCCAGCCAGTCCTGCCACTGGCTCTCGCCATCCTCGCGCATCGGCACGTTCAGCGACGTATCGCCGCCCATCGCCATGCGCCGGTTCATCGACGTGACCTCGTCCTCGGTCACGCCCAGATCGGTCGCGATCTTGGCAAGATGCTCGGGGCTGAGGTCGCCGTCCTCGAACGCATCCAACTTGGACTTCATCCGTCGCAGGTTGAAGAACAGCTTCTTCTGCGCCGCCGTGGTGCCCATCTTCACGAGGCTCCACGACCGCAGGATGAATTCCTGGATCGACGCGCGAATCCACCACATCGCATAGGTGGCTAGGCGGAAGCCGCGATCGGGTTCGAATTTCTTCACCCCCTGCATCAGCCCGATATTCCCTTCGGAAATCAGTTCGCTGACCGGCAGGCCATAGCCGCGATAGCCCATCGCGATCTTCGCGACGAGCCGCAGGTGCGACGTGACCAGCTGCGCTGCGGCCTCCGGGTCGCCATGCTCCTGGAACCGCTTGGCGAGCATATATTCCTGCTCGGGTGCCAGGATCGGAAATTTGCGGATCTCCGATAGATAGCGGTTCAGACTCGCCTCGCCGCCGAGTGCAGGGATCGTCGCGGGGACGTTGCTGCCGATAGCCATGTTGATACTCCCTTGCCTCGGGGCGGGCGGGTATGCCGCATCGCCGCAATCTTAACCGTGTAGATGCACCAACAGTTCCTGCATGTCAGCCGGAAGGTCGCTGTCGAACGCTAAAGCGATACTTGTCACAGGGTGGATGAACCCCAGATGCGCGGCATGCAACGCCTGTCGTCGAAAACCCATGGTTTCCAGCGTCTGGCGAAGCGCCGGGCGACGGCCGGCATAGACCGGATCGCCCAGCAGCGGGTGACCGATCGACGCCATGTGCACCCGCACCTGATGCGTCCGCCCGGTTTCCAGCCGGCATTCGATCAGCGTCGCCACCCCCGACAACGGCCGAAGGTTGCGCCAGTGCGTCACCGCGTGCTTGGCCGTGAGCGAATGGACGATCGCCATCTTCTTCCGATCGTTCGGAGAGCGCGCCAGCGACGCGTCGATGGTTCCCTCCGACGCCTTCACCCGCCCCGACGCGATCGCCAGATAGCGGCGGTCGATGCTGTGATCCTTGAACTGCCGCGCCAGCCCTGCGTGCGCCGCGTCGCTCTTGGCGACGACCAGCAGGCCCGACGTGTCCTTGTCGATGCGATGGACGATACCGGGCCGCGCCACCCCGCCGATGCCCGACAACTGCCCCGCGCAGTGATGAAGCAGAGCGTTAACCAGCGTGCCGTCGAGGTTGCCGGCGGCGGGATGGACGACCAGCCCGGCCGGCTTGTCGACGACGATTAGATGCTCGTCTTCGTACACCACGCTCAGCGGAATATCCTGCGCCGGCGTGTCCAGTGCGACGGCGGCGGGAACGGCGATCGTGAAGCACTGTCCCGCCACGACCTTGCGGGACGTATCCGATACGCGGCCATCGGGACCGGACACATGGCCGTCGCCGATCAGCGCCTTGATCCGTTCGCGCGAAAGATCGGCCACGACATCGGCCAGCGCCTTGTCGATCCGTTGCCCGTGCGCGGCATCCGAAATGCGCGCCTCGATCGTGGAAACCCCCCGGTCCATCTGGCAGGAAGATGGGTATGAACCCCGTTTTTTCAAGCGACCTGCTGCTCGACCTGCTGCGCCGTGCCGATGGCCGCCGCCACGAAATCTGTGGCATCCTGCGCGGGATCGGGCCGGAGGTCGTCCGTGCCGATCCGGCCGCGAACGTCGCTCCCGACCCGGCCCGGCATTTCGAGATCGATCCGGGCGCGCTGCTGGCTGCGTGGCGTGACACGCGTCGGCCCGATGCGCCGGGCATCGCGGGATGGTATCATTCGCATCCGTCGGGCGATCCCGACCCGTCGCCGACCGACGCCGCGCGTGCCGATCCCGACGGGCGGTTGTGGCTGATCATGGGCGGCGGCGTCGCCCGCGTGTGGCGGGCGGTTCCGGCTGGCCTGCGCCATGGGCGGTTCGACCCGGTTCGCTTTCTGGTGCGCGCGAACCGCGTTGATATATGGTGCGAAGCGGTGCAGATGGACGACACCGGGACGTTGACGTCCATCGGCCAACGGGAAGTGCGGCGTTGAACATCACTCCTACCGATTTCGCCAGCCTGCTGTGTTCGCGACTGTGCCACGATCTGCTCAGCCCGGTCGGGGCGCTCAACAACGGCCTCGAACTGCTGGCCGACGAGCATGATCCCGACATGCGCGCCCGCTGTCTGGAATTACTGGCCGACAGCGCGCGGGCGTCGGCGAACAAGCTGAAATTCTTTCGACTGGCGTTCGGCGCGGCGGGTGGCTTCGGCGATTCGATCGACACGCGCGAGGCGAAGGCCGCGATCGAGGGGCTGTTCGGCACCGGCCATCGCGTCAAGATCGGCTGGCTGGTCGAATCACCGGCGCTGCCCAAGCCTGCGGTCAAGGTGCTGTTGAACCTCGCGCTGATCGCGGGCGACGCGCTGGTACGCGGCGGGCAACTGGATATCGGCGCGGAAATGACCGGGACCGGAGTCGATATCGTCGTGCGCGCCGATGGCCCGCGCATCGTACTGGACGCCGAACTGCGCGGCGCGCTGTTGGGCGACGAGGCGATGATGACGCCGCGCGCGGCCGCCGCGTCGCTGGCACGCGCGTTGGTCGAGGAGGGCGGGGGCGAGTTGCAGGTGTCACCTGCCGATTCCCCCGTGCTTTTGTTCGGCGCATCGTTCGGCGGCCGGTAAACTCCGCCTTAACCCGCACGCGGCAAGGATCGTCCACGAACGGGCGGGGCCGCATGGACGATCTGATACAGGAATTCATCGCGGAAACCCGCGAGACGCTGGAAGCGCTGTCGGGCGAGATCGTCGCGTGGGAAGCCGCGCCCGACGATCGCGCCCGGCTGGATGCGATTTTCCGGTTCGTCCACACCGTCAAAGGGAGCTGCGGGTTTCTCGACCTGCCGCGGCTGATGCGGTTGAGCCATGCTGCCGAAGACGCGCTGTCGGACGTTCGCGAAGGCAAGCGCAAGCCCGACCGTGCGCTGGTCGACGCGGTGCTGGCGGTGGTCGACCGGATCGGTGAACTGGTCGAGGCGATCGACGTCGGCGTCTCGCTGCCCGATGGCGGCGAGGATCTGCTGATCGCCGCGCTCGTCGAAGGCGCGAACGAGCCACCCGCAGCCGCCCCTGCGACCGCGCCGACCGCCGCACCCGCCGCCCGGGCACCGCAACGCAGCGTGCGATTGAACGTCGACCTGCTCGACCGGATGATGAGCGGCATGTCCGACATGGTGCTGGCGCGCAACGAACTGGCGCGCCGGCTGCGCGAAGCCGATCCCGACCCAGCGCTGGAGGCGGCGCTGATGCGATTGTCCGGGTCGGTCGCCGACATGCGCGACACGGTCACCCGCACGCGCATGCAGAAGGTGGAAACGCTGTTCTCGCCTTTGCCGCGCGTCGTGCGCGATACAGCGGCCGCGGTGGGCAAGACGGTGACGCTGGTCATCGACGGCGGCGACGTAGAACTCGATCGCGGCATGATCGAGGTGATGCGCGATCCGCTGGTCCATCTGATCCGCAATGCGATCGACCATGGCATCGAATCGCCTGTCGAGCGCCGCGCGGCGGGCAAGCCACCCGCCGGCCGGCTGCACATCGGCGCGCGACAGTCGGGCAACCAGATCGTGATCGAGATCGCCGACGACGGACGCGGGATCGATACCGAGGCGCTGATCCGCAAGCTGGTGACGCACGACCGGCGGAACGAGAGCGAGTTGCGCGCGCTGTCCGATCGCGAACGCTGCGAACTGATTTTTGCGGCGGGGCTGTCGTCGCGCGATACCGCCACCGAGATTTCGGGTCGCGGCGTGGGGATGGACGTGGTCAAGGCCGCGATCGACCAGATCGGCGGGCGGATCGCACTGGAAAACGTGTCCGGCCGGGGACTGCGCATCGTGGTGCAGGTGCCGCTGACCCTGTCGATCGTGTCGACGATCATCGTTCGTTCCAGCAGCCATTGCTTCGCGATCCCGCGATCGTCGATCCAGGAGATCGTGGCGGAGCGCGGTGCATCGACCCGGATCGACCGGATCGGCGATACGCAGGTCGCGGCGGTGCGTGACCGCCGGTTGCCGGTGGTCGACCTGTGTGCGCTGATCGACGAACCGGGCCGGACCGGCGACCGGATGCTGGTCATCGTCAGCATCGGCGCGGGCGACTTCGCCATCGCGGTGGACGAGGTATTGGATACCGAGGAACTGGTGGTGCGGCCCGCCGCGCCCCCCGTCATGGCGGCCGGTCTGTACGCCGGACAGACGCTGCCGGACACCGGACAGCCGATGCTGCTGCTCGACTGTTCGGGCGTCGCGCAACTGGCTGGCCTGCAATTCACCGAGGCGTTGCAGCGGGCGGAGGAAGAAGCGGAAGCGGCCCAGCCTGCGGTTCAGGCAGTGCTGTTCCGCGATCTGGACGGAGAGCGCCGGGTCATTCCGCTGACGGCGGTCGACCGGATCGAACGGATCTCCGCCACGACGCTGCGTTCGGTCGCCGGGCGGCTGCGTCTCGCGATCGACGGGCGGATCGTGTCGGCGATCGCGATCGCGCCGGTGCCGGAGCGTGACGTCGCGATGCTGCGGCTGACCGATGGCGATGTCGAGGTCGCCTATATCATCGACGACGCGATCGATATCATCGCGCTGCCCGACAATTTCGTGCCCGCCGCCGGACCGGGACCGGCCGCCGGCGTCGTCCTGCTCGACGGGGAACAGGTGGAGCAGGTCGATCCGCTATGGCTGTTCGCGCAACATGCCGTCGACGTCCCTTCACCCGATGCCGCACGCCCGGTATGCCTGCTGGCGGATACCGGCGGCTGGATGGGCAGCTTCCTGCGACCGATGCTGGAACAGGCGGGCTACCGCACGGTCGACCGGATCGGCCCCGACGAACGACCGGTCGTGATCCTTGCGCAGGCGGGGGCGGCGGTAGCCGGATCGGCGGACGTCCCGGTCGTCCGGCTGCGCATGGCGGCGGGCGATACCGGCGACGGCAGCGTGTACCGGTATGACCGCGAGCAGTTGTTGCATGCGATGCGCCGCGCGGTCGGAGAATGACGATGCACGATCTTTTCCTACTGGCCGAAATCGAAGGCCAGATGATCGCGATCCGGTCCGGTCAGGTCGAATCGGTGGTCGATATCGGCGCGATCACCCCGATCCCGCGCACGACGCCCGATGTGCGGGGGCTGGCCGCGTTGCGCAGCCGGGTAGTGACCGTGGTCGATGCCGCGATCGTGATGGGCGGCGGGGAATCGCGGATGGGCCGGCAACGTGCCGTGGTCACCCGCGTCGATGGACATTATTATGCATTGCAGGTCGATGCGCTGGACGACGTTGCCGAATTTCAGGCGTTGCCGCTGGCTTCGGGCCTCGTGCTGGGGCCGGCATGGCGCGCGGTGGCGACCGGCATGATCGAGATCGACGACTGCCCGGTCCTGATCGTCGACCTGTCCGCCATCGTCGCGCGCATCGGCCGGCAGACCCGCGTCGCGGCCTAAAAGCGGCAGTCCGTCTTAACCCGAAACTCACACAAAACGTGCGAGGCAGGACGAACGAGTATTAGGGGTTCTTGGCATGAAGAGTTGCTTGGTCGTCGATGATTCCAAGGTGATCCGCAAGGTGGCCCGGCACATACTGGAAACGCTGGACTTCGAGGTGCGCGAGGCGGGCGATGGCCGCGAGGCGCTGGACAGCTGTCTCGCCACGCCGCCCGACGTCATCCTGCTCGACTGGAACATGCCGGTCATGAGCGGCATGGATTTCCTGCGCGCGCTGCGCGAAAGCACGATCGCCCAGCGTCCCAAGGTGGTGTTCTGCACGACCGAGAACGGCATGGCCTATATCCGCGCGGCGATCGAGGCGGGGGCGGACGAATATGTCATGAAGCCGTTCGATCGCGAAACGCTGGAGAGCAAGCTCCAGATTGTCGGCGTCGCCTGACCGGAGCGACCGGCGATGGTCGCCCTTCCTTCCGTCGCCGTGGCCGCTTCGCCGGACCCGGTCCGCGTGCTGCTCATCGATGATTCGGTGGTCACGCGGGTCGTGGTCGCGCGGGTCGTCGATGCGATGGCGGGACATGTCGTCCATGCCGCGGTCAGCAGCGTCGAGGCCGCATTGGGCCTGTTGGCGCACAATGCCGTCGACCTGATCCTGCTCGACCTGAACCTGCCGGGGATGGACGGGCTGTCGGGCCTGCCGGTGCTGGCACAGGCGGCACCGGCAAGCCGGATCATGGTGTTGTCGTCCGATTGCATCGACGGTTCGCCCGCCGCACTCCACGCCCGCTCGCTGGGAGCGGTGGCGACCTTCGCCAAGCCGGCGTCGGCGGCGATGGCCGGGCGATTTGCCGATGAGCTGACGGCGGCGATCCATCGCGCGATGGAGCCGGGGGAGGATGGTTCGGCGGTCGGCGACGCGTTCGATGTCGTCGCCATCGGCGCGTCGACCGGCGGCATCCATGCATTGCCGCCGCTGCTCGACGCGATCCCTGCGGCGTTCGACGTGCCGATCCTGATTACCCAGCATCTGCCCGAAAGCTTCACGCCCTATTTCGCGAAACAACTCGAACGGCTGGCCGCCCGCCCGGTCGACGTGGCGCGCGATGGGTTGCGGCTTCGGCGGGGGCGGGTGATCCTTGCGCCCGGCGATGCGCATATGCGGGTGGTACAGGCCCCGGACGGTGCCGCGATCCGGCTCGATCGCACACCGTCGGCGACGGGCTGCATGCCGTCGGTCGATCCGATGTTCGAATCGATCGCCCGGCTGTTCGGACCGCGGGCGCTGGGCATCGTGCTGTCGGGCATGGGGCGCGATGGATTGCAGGGCGCGGGCGCGATCCGCGCGGCCGGGGGCGTCGTCGCGGCACAGAATCAGGCGACGTCGGTCGTATGGGGCATGCCGCGCGCGGTGACGGAGGCGGGGCTGACGCTGGCCATCGGCACGCCCGCGCAACTGGGCCAGTTCATCGCGCGCGGACAACGCCCCGCATGACCGTGCAGCAGCTTCCCCATGCCGCGCGTGGTGGTGCCGCCGGCGTCATCGTCGCGCTGCTGGAACAGCGTACCGGTCAGCAACTGGATATCGGCCGCAACTGGCGGATCGACAGCACGCTGCAACCGCTGCTGCGCGAACGGTCGCTGGGGTCGATCGACGAACTGGTTGCGCGAATGGTAGTGGACGCCGACCCCGGTCTGGCCGACGCGGTCGTCGACGCGCTGCTCAATCAGGAAACGTCGTTCTTCCGCGACGCCGCCGTGATCGAGTTGGTGGCGCAGGCGGCAGCGAACATGGCGCAGGAGGCGGGGGACCGCCGGTTGCGGATCTGGTCCGCCGCGTGCTCGACCGGGCAGGAGCCGCTGTCGCTGGCGATGCTGTTCACCGAACGCCACCTTCAGACCGGCATGTCGATCCCGGAGATTCGCGCGACCGACCTGTCGGCCCGCGTCCTCGCGCGTGCGCGGGCAGGGCGGTATACGCAGTTCGAGATCCAGCGCGGACTGCCGATCCGGCGGATGGTGCAGTGGTTCGATGCCCGCGACGATATGTGGGAGGCGAAGGCCGAGTTGCGGTATCGCATCCTGTATGCGGTCCACAACCTGATCGCCGATCCGCTTCCTCCGGGCCGGTTCGATATCGTGCTGTGCCGCAACGTCCTGCTGTACCTTTCGCCCGACATGCGCCGGCTGGTGCTCGACCGGCTGGCGACCGCGTTGCGGCCCGGCGGCCTGCTGGTGCTGGGCGCAGGTGAGACCGTGATCGGACAGACCGACGCGCTTGTCCCGTCGGAACGCTATCGCGGACTGTATCGGCCCGCCTGACGCTGTTGCCTTTCGCGCCGCGCCGCCGCAACGAGGGGACAGGCGTGAGCGGGAGAAGCCGGGTGGACATGTTCGAGACGCCGTCGCCGAATTTCGACGCGCGGGATTTGCCGGTAACGATGCTGGTGCTGCACTATACCGGGATGCAGGACGCGGCGTCCGCCATCGCGCGTCTGACCGATCCGGCGGCGAAGGTGTCGGCGCATTACGTTGTCGACGAGGACGGCACCATCCACCGGCTGGTCGGGGAGGAGCATCGCGCATGGCACGCGGGCAGGTCGCACTGGCGCGGCGTGACCGACATCAACAGTGCGTCGGTCGGGATCGAGATCGTCAATCCCGGCCATGAATGGGGCTATCGCGCGTTCCCCGATGCGCAGATCGACGCGCTGATCCCGCTGGTCCACGATATCAAGGAACGCCACGGCATCACGCGCGGCAACGTGGTGGGGCATTCCGACATCGCGCCGGCCCGGAAACAGGACCCCGGCGAACTGTTCCCATGGGGTAAACTGGCGCGGTTGCGGCTGGCGCTGCCGCGACCGGCGCGCGGGTTGATGGACCCCGAATGGAGCGACGGCGGCTTTCTGCTGGCGCTGGAGCGGTTCGGCTATGACGTCGCCGATCGCGAGGCGGCGGTCGTCGCGTTCCAGCGCCGCTTCCGGCCCGAGATGATCGACGGCATCATCGATGGCGAATGTCGCATGCTGCTGCTCGCACTGTTGCTGCCAAGGCCGCAGGGCGAGGATTGAACCCGACGCCGCACCCCGCTAGGGCGGCGGCGTCAGAGGGTCGGGCGGCCGCGTCACGCGCAAGCGTGCCGAGGAAAGTCCGGGCTCCACGGAAACGACGGTGCCGGGTAACGCCCGGCGGGCTTGCGGCTTGCGCCGCGGGTTCAGGGAAAGTGCCACAGAGAGCAGACGGCCTTTGGCTTCGGCCGGGTTACGGTGAAAGGGTGCGGTAAGAGCGCACCGCGCGGCCGGCAACGGCAGCGGCATGGCAAACCCCACCGGGAGCAAGACCGAATAGGGGCGGCATGGAACGTGGCGACACGTTCCGGGGCATCGTTCCGGCCCGCCGCCCGGGTTGGTTGCTAGAGGCGCCGCGCAAGCGTCGCCCAAGAGGAATGGTCGCCTATCCCGCTTCGGCGGGTGGACAGAACCCGGCTTACAGACCCTCTGACATTCACGCCCTGCGTACTGCGCTACGGCTTGCTTCGGGGCGCGCTTCGCCTATTTCGGATCGATGGCACGTTACACGCGATCGAACGACTGGGGCTTTCCTCGCTGGCGGGGCTATACGGCGGGGCGCGAGGCGCAGCCGGTGCGGCTGTGCGATCGCCATGGTTGCGAGGCTCCGGGGGACCGGCCCGCGCCCAAATCGCCCAACAGTCCCGAACGCTGGTATTTCTGCGAAACGCATGCCGGTGAATATAATCGCGGCTGGAATTACTTCGAAGGGTTGAACGAGGAAGACGCCAAGGCGCGCGAGGCCGACGAACAGCGTACCGCCAACGGCTATGCCAACGCATCGCACTACGCATGGGCGGGGTCGGGCGACGGCAGCCGTTCGCGCGACGAGATGAAAGCGCTCGAAGTGCTGGAATGCGATCCCGATGCCGAGTTCGACACGATCCGCCTCGCGTGGCGCAAGCTGGCGAAGGTGTATCATCCGGACGTCCGTCCCGGCGATGCTGATGCGGCGAAGCGGTTCCACGCGATCCAGGCGGCGTACGACGTGCTGCGCGTCGCCGAGGAACGCCGAACGTGGAAGCCTGCGTGAAGCGACCCGACGGCGTACGCGCACGATGGGACAAGGCGGTGCTGGTCTGCGCGAAATGTTCGCGCAAGCTGGACACCGGGTTCGGGGAAGATGGCAAGCCGCTCGCCAAGGCGTTGCGTCGGCATCTGAAACTGAAGAACGGACCGAAGGCGCGTGCCGGCGTGGTCGAGGTGAAGTGCCTCGACGTCTGTCCGAAGGGCGCGGTGGTCGTCGTCGATTCCGCGACGCCGGCGCACTGGCTGCTGGTGCATCCCGGCGATGATCTGGATGCCGTCGCCGCACGGCTGGGGATCGGTTAGGGCGGCTAGGCCCGGACCGGGTGTTCCGCTCGATAGGCCAGACAAGAGAAACGACCATCGTACAGGGCGAGCGGTCTTATCCCGACCCGTCCGTCGAGAGTCGCCATCGAGCTGTCAAAATGACGTTTCTGCGACGCCGGGGAAATGGCTGCTGTCGGGTCCCAAGGACAATCTGCGCTTCGTCGCAGCACGGTTGGGGATGGGCCCAAGGAGCGAGCGCCGGACCCGATGTTCGGCTGCGCTCGATGAGCGGGCAAAGCGAACCTGCCGCCGTGCAGGGCCAGCCATCCTATCCCTGACCCGTCTGTACTGAGCGGCCATTAAGCCTGTCGACATGGCGTATCGAAGGATCGCTGACCGCGCGTCGGCAGTTTGGGCACCGCGATCCGCACGGACGGCAGCAGGCCCCGCTTGTGCGCCTTACCCCATCCGCCCGGCGGTTTCCTGGATCAGCGCGATCATGTTGGGAATGCCCTGCGTCCGGTTGGAGCTTAGCTGCTTCCCCAAATCGAACGGGGCCAGCGCCGCGCCGATGTCGGTATTCGCGATCTCGCTTGCCGGGCGGTCCTGTACTGTCGCCAAAACCAGCGCGATGATGCCTTTGGTGATCGCGGCGTTGCTGTCGGCAAGGAAGTGCAGCGTGCCATCGGCCTGTCGGGGATAGACCCACACCGAAGCGGAACAACCGCGCACCAGGGTCGCATCGGTCTTCAGCGCGTCGGGCATCGGTTCCAGCTGCCTGCCCAGATCGATCAGCAACCGATACCGGTCGTCGCCGTCGAGGAAGTCATATTCTTCGTGGATGTCGTCGATGGTCTGCATCGCGTCGATATAGCGACGGCGCGGGGCAGGGAAAGGCTACAGTTCCACGCCTGCCGCGATCGCTTCCAGCTTGCGGATGCGTTCCTTCAGGTCGGCGATCTCGATCCGGGTGCCTGCGGTCGGGCCGGGATCGCGGTCGGGCAGCGCGCCATAGCCGATCTGCTGTTGCCGCAGCGCCAGCCAGCCGCGCCATCCCGACAATGTCGTGGCGGCGACGATCGCGACGGCGGCCAGCGTCGTCAGGGCGATCGCGAGGATGAAGGTGAGATTCATCGGAATACCCTCCTGTCGGGCGGTTCAGTTGAGCGGCGTGTCGCGCAGCCGGCCGATCTCGTCCGACAGGTCGACACCGCGGTCGGTGATGATGCGTTCGAGCACCCGGACGCGCTGTTCCAGCCGTTCGGTCTGTGCGGCGTACTGGGCGGCTTTTTCGGCCAGCGCGTTCGCCTCGATCGTCAGACGGCGTTCGCGATGTTCCAGCCACGGCTTGAATAGCAGATTGCCCAACAGCGCGATTACCGGGATCGATAGGCCCAGCAAAGGGATCCACAACGGACTCATCGTCGTTCCTTTCAGTTCGCGCGGGATGCGCAGTTGTTCGTGCAAGTAGCTGAAATTGCGTCGGCGTCTGGTTTAACGCAACGCGTCGATCTCGCGGGCGACGCGGGTAGCCGGGTCGGTGGCGATCCGTTCGAGAACCGCGATCCGTTCTTCCAGCCGCAGCACCTTGCCCTGCAATTGCGCGTTCTCTTCGGCCATCAGCCGGGCCTGCCGCGCGGCATCGGAATTGTCGCGTTCGGTGGTGCCGCCCCATTCGCCTTCCAGCGGATAGCCGTGCTTCGCGCGGATCGCGGTCGTGACGATCCATCCGATCGTGCTGATCGCTATCAGGGTCAATACGAACCCAGGTCCACCCCATCCCATCGTTTCTCTCCTTCGTTCTACCCCCCGGCGGGGATCGATCAGCGCAGGCTGTCGATCTCGTCCGCCAGACGGGTGTTGCGGCTGGTGTAATACATCTCGATATCGGCGAGCCGCTTGTCGATGTCGCGGAAGGTCGAGCGCATTTCGGATGCGGTGCGGGTCGGGTTCGACCGCACGCCTTGCCAGAACTTCTCGTCCTCGCGGCTTTCGTACAGGCCGGCCGGCTTCTTCTGTGCCATCCACGCGATCATGAAATACGCGATCACGGTCCATGGAAACCCGCCGGCCAGCGTCAGCAACACCGTGCCGATGCGGATCCACATGACCTCGACACCGGTATAGTCGGCGATGCCGGCGCACACGCCCGACATCTTGCCATTCGCCTTGTCGACATAGAATTTGGTGCGTGCGCCGGACATCAGTTCCTCCGTGAATAATCGTTGTCGCGCAGATCGCTGCGGCGGAAATCGTCCTCGTCGCGCCGGGGCAGCGAGGGGCGGAAATCGGGGTTGTCGGCAGCGATGATCCGTTCGATCGTCTGCAACCGTTCCTCTAGCCGCCGGGCGGTAAGGTGCATGTCGTCGAGCAGCCGTTCGTCCTCGTTGGTCAACGACGGCGACTGTTTCCACTTGGTGATATAGTGGAGGATCAGCCACGGCAGCCCGATGAACAGCACGCCGAGCGGGACGGCGATGCCGAAGAAGTCCTCCATCTCAACCCTCCCGGCTCATCCGCGCCTTCAGCGCAGCCAGTTCGGCGTCGATCTTGTCCGAGGACCGCAGTTCGGCGATCTCGTCTTCCAGCGTCTTGGGGATGCCCAGTCCGGCAGCGTCGGCGCGGCCCTCGGCCATGTCGGCGCGGCGTTCCAGCACATCGAAGCGGCTGAACGCATCGGCGGTCTTCGAACCGGCATACATCTCGCGCAGCTTGGTGCGGTTGTTGGCGCTCTCCATCCGGGTCTGGATGGCGTTCTGCCGAGTCCGCGCCTCGCGCAGCTTGGTCTGCAGCTTGGCGATGTCGCCTTCCGACGCGCGCAGCGCATCGTCCAGCACGATGATCTCGCTGTTCAGCTGTTCGGCCATGTCGACCGCCTTCTGCCGTTCGACCAGTGCTGCCTTCGCCAGATCCTCGCGGTCCTTGCTCAGCGCCAGCTCCGCCTTTTCGGTCCAGCTTTCCTGAAGCTTGTCCAGCTTGGCGATATGGCGGCGCATCTCCTTCTGATCGGCGATGGTGCGCGCGGCGGAGGCGCGGACCTCGACCAGCGTTTCCTCCATTTCGAGGATGATCATGCGGATCATCTTCGCGGGGTCTTCGGCCTTGTCGAGCAGGTCGGTGACGTTCGCGGCGATGATGTCACGGGTGCGGGAAAAGATACCCATTGGTTACTCCTTGGAAAAGCCGGGTGGCCGGAACGGAACGGGGTAGAACCGTTCCGGCCTGCCGCATTACGCAATAGGCGCTGCGGCAACGGTGAAGGCGATCGGACCGGATGCGGTCGTCATCGCCAGAACGCACAGGCTCGCCGTCAACGCGCCGATCATGCCGACGATCGCCTGGGGGAGGGTGGTGCTCTTGTACGTGGTCATGTCGGTTTCCCTGAACCTGGAATGTTGCGCCCTGTGTCGGGCTTGCAAACTACATTGCAGGGGGCGTGCCAGTTTAGAAAACGACGGTTTTGCGTCATTTCCGTTGCGTTTGGGCGAAGCCGGAAAAGACTGCTTGCGAACTATTGGGAAATTACGCCACGTTGCCGCCCATGGAACGCACCACGCAGGTCATCGGCCAGTCCGGCCCCTTTCTCGACGCGCTCGAACGCGCCAGCCGGGCGGCCGCGCTCGATCGACCCGTGCTGGTCATCGGCGAACGGGGCACGGGCAAGGAACTGGTCGCCGAACGCCTGCATCGCCTGTCGGGGCGCTGGGATCAGCCGCTGGTCGTGATGAACTGCGCCGCGCTGCCCGAAACGCTGATCGAGGCCGAGTTGTTCGGCCACGAGGCGGGATCGTTCACCGGCGCGTCGAAGGGCCGCGCCGGCCGGTTCGAGGAAGCCGACGGGGGCACGCTGTTCATGGACGAACTCGGCACGTTGTCGATGGCGGCGCAGGACCGGTTGCTGCGTGCCGTCGAGTATGGCGAGATCACGCGGATCGGGTCGTCGCGAGCGATCCGCGTCGATGTGCGGATCGTGGCGGCGACCAACGAACATCTGCCCGACCGGGTCGAGCGCGGCACGTTCCGCGCCGATCTGCTCGATCGCCTGTCGTTCGAGGTGGTGACGCTGCCCCCGCTGCGCGCGCGGCCGGGCGACATTCTCGTCCTTGCCGACTTTTTCGGACGACGCATGTCGGCAGAGATCGGGCGGGACGAATGGCCGGGGTTCGGACCGAATGCGGTCGACATGCTGATGGAATATCGGTGGCCCGGCAATGTCCGCGAACTACGCAACGCGGTGGAGCGATCGGTCTATCGATGGGAACGGCCCGGCGCGATCGATCATGTCGAAATAGACCCGTTCGCATCCCCCTATCGCCCGCAAAGCCCTGTAAAGGCGGCCGCTTCGACGACGACGGACGTTGCTGGAAAAGCTGAGGAACCGAGCCTAACCGACGACAATGGCGACGATTTCAAGACGCGGGTCAACCGGTTCGAGCGTCAGTTGCTGACGCGGGCGATGGCCGATGCCCGGTACAACCAGCGAACCTGCGCGGACGCGCTGGGCCTGACCTACGACCAGCTTCGCCATGCGCTTAAGCGGCATGGATTGCTCGGGCAGGGCGGTTGACCTAAGGAGCGACGGCGTAACGACCGGAGCCAAGCGACCCGTGCGGCGTTCGGTCACACGAACCGCCAAAGGAGGATTGCCATGGCTTTCGAACTTCCGCCGCTGCCCTACGCCTATGACGCGCTGGAGCCGACGATCGACAAGGAGACGATGACGCTCCATCACGACAAGCATCATCAGGCCTATACCGACAAGCTGAACGAGGCGGTATCGGAAGATGCCAGCCTTGCAGGCAAGTCGATCGAGGATCTGCTGGGCCAGATGAACGGCGCCCCGGCCAAGCTGCGCAACAATGGCGGCGGCTATTGGAACCACACCTTCTTCTGGGAAACGATGAAGGGTGGCGGATCGCAGCCGTCGGGTGCGCTCAAGGACGCGATCGACGCTCAGTTCGGGTCGCTAGACGCGCTGAAGGAGCAGTTCAACACCGCCGGCGCCAACCAGTTCGGTTCGGGCTGGGCGTGGCTCATCGTCGGTGCCGACGGCAAGTTGGCAATCACCTCGACCCCCAATCAGGACAATCCCCTGATGGACGTCGCGGCGGTCAAGGGCACGCCGATCCTCGGCAACGACGTGTGGGAACACGCCTATTATATCACCTATCGCAACGCCCGCCCGGCCTATCTCAAGGCATGGTGGGACGTGGTCGACTGGGACAAGGTCGGCCAGCGTTACGACGCGGCGGTCGCCTGATCGCGCGGGGGATCGCCTTCGGGCGGTCCCCCATGATTTTCAGTCCGCCGGCGGCAGTGGCGGAGCTTCGCGGTCCATTTGCAACCCATGCCGCAACAGCATCGGGATGTTCGCCATCGCGAACAGCAGCGTGAGCGGCACCGCGCCCCACAGCTTGAACCCGACCCAGAAATTCCACGTCGAATGACGCCAAACTACTTCGTTCAGCACCGCCATGAACGCAAAGAAGATGGCCCAGTTGACCGTTAGCTTGCGCCACCCTTCCGCACTTAGTCCCGGATAGGTGGTTTCCAGTAACTGCTGGAGCAAGGGACGACCGGTCAGTACGCCGAACGTCAGGATCGACGCGAACATCGCGTACACGATCGTCGGCTTCATCTTCAGGAACGTGTCGTCGCGAAAATATAGTGTCAGCGCCCCGAACACGAGCACAAGCCCGGCGGAAACCCACAGCATGGGTGAGATGTGCCCGGTCTTCCATTTCGACACCACGATCGAGATCAGGCTGGCGATCATGAATGCCGTCGTGGCGATCAGCACGCTGGCGAGCGAGTCGACCATGTCGGGCAGCGACAGGCGCGACGCCAGCAGGTTCGCGACGAAGAACACGCCCAACGGCCCGTAATCCAGCGCCAGTCGGAACAGCGGCGACGTGCGCGGTTTGGCTTCGGTCGTCATTTACGTACGCGCTCCACACCCGCGATGATGCGGGATACTTCATGCGCATCGAACCCGCGAAGGTCGTCGGCGGTTTCGCCCACCCCGATCGCGTGGATCGGCAACCCGAACTTCTCCGCCGCTGCCACCAGCACGCCGCCGCGTGCGGTCCCGTCCAGCTTGGTCATGACCAGCCCGGTGACGCCCGCCGTTTCCTTGAACACCTCGATCTGGTTCAGCGCGTTCTGACCGGTGGTGGCATCCAGCACCAGCACGACGTCGTGCGGCGATGCGGGGTTCAGCCGTCCGAGCACACGGCGGATCTTGGCCAGTTCGTCCATCAGTTCGCGCTTGTTCTGCAATCGGCCGGCGGTGTCGACGATCAGCACGTCGATACCGGTTTCGGTCGCCTGGCGCACTGCTTCGAACACGATGCCCGCCGCATCGCCGCCTTCGGCCCCGCTGACGATCGGCACGCCGATCCGCTCGGCCCATGTCCGCAACTGGCCGATCGCAGCCGCGCGGAACGTGTCGCCCGCCGCCAGCATCACGCCGTAATCCTGATCGACCAGCGTCTTGGCCAGCTTGGCGATCGTCGTTGTCTTGCCCGATCCATTGACACCGATGACCAAAATTACCTGCGGACGCGGAAAAGCCTCGATTTCCAAGGGCCTCGCGACCGGTTCCAACACTTTTTCGATCTCTTCAGCGACGACCAACCGGACGCCGAGTTCTTCCATGTTGCGCTCATACTGACCGTCGGCCAGCCGGGTGCGGACGCGCGCAGCGGTCGCGGGGCCAAGGTCCGACGCGATCAGCGCCTCCTCGATTCCGTCGAGGGTGTCGTCGTCCAGCCGCGCGGCGGACAGGCCGACAAGGTTGCCGGTCAGCCGGTCAGACGTTTTCTTGAGGCCGCCGAGCAGGCGTTCGTGCCAGGAAAGGCTCATAAGGGCATGCCGATCAACCGATCGCCTTCGTATCGAGTGAGCCGCGCCCGGACGATGGTCCCGGGCGGGGAGGGGGAGAGCAGCGTTACGTCGGCGAAGCCGGGCGTGTGCCCGCGCGTGCCGGGCCGCTCGACGAGGATATCGCTTTCGCTGCCGACCAGCGACGCAGCCCAGGCGGCATGGCGACGCGCGGCGGCGGCGCGCAGCCGTTCGGCACGCGCCTTTGCCACGGGCGGCGGCACCTGTGGCATGCGCGCCGCGGGTGTCCGGGCGCGCGGGCTGTAGGGAAAGATATGCGCATGGACGATGTCGCACGCATCGATCAGCGACAGGCTGTTCGCCGCCATCGCATCGTCCTCGGTCGGGAAGCCGGCGATCAGGTCCGCGCCGATCGCGATATCGCGTGCCGCCTTCAGCCGTTCGACCAGCCGAACGGCATCGGCGCGCAGGTGCCGGCGCTTCATGCGCTTGAGCACCATGTCGTCGCCCGCCTGGAAGGACAGGTGGACGTGCGGCATGATCCTTGGTTCCGATATCAGCAATTCCAACAGCTTACCGTCGATATTTGCAGGATCGAGCGAGGAAAGCCGCAGCCGCCGTACGGTGGTACGCATTAGGATCGCCTCGACCAGATCGCCCAGGCGCGGCACGCCAGCCAGATCGTCGCCATAGCTTGACAGGTCGACGCCCGTCAGCACGACCTCGCCGTGACCGGCCGCGACCAGCGACGCGACTTGCGCGACGATCGCGCCGATGTCCGCCGATCGCGACGGCCCGCGACCGGCGGGAATCGCGCAGAAGGTGCAGCGATGGTCGCAACCATTCTGCACCTCGACGAACGCGCGCGTCTGTCCGTCGAACCCGCCGGCCAGTTGCGGCGCGGTGTCGAGGATGCGTCCGATATCGCGCACGATCACCGGATCGGCCGAGCCCCATGCGGCGGGGTTCAGCTTATCCGAATTGCCGATGACGCGGCTGACTTCGGGCATCGCGGCGAACGAGTCAGGGTCGATCTGCGCCGCGCAGCCGGTGACGACCAGTTCGGCCAGCGGCCGTTCGCGCCGGGCGCGGCGGATCGCGCGGCGGGTGCCGGCGACCGCATCGTTGGTGACGGCGCAGCTGTTGACGACTACCATGTCGCGTACACCCACGATCGCCCGGATCGCCTCGCTTTCGGCGATGTTCAACCGGCAACCCAGCGTGATGATAGTGGGACCATAAGGAGATGGCATGGCCGGTGATCTAGGGACAGGCGACCGCGAAGTCCACGCGGCAGCGCGCGCGATTCTCGACTTCTGGTTCGATGAAGTGGGCGAGGACCGGCATTTTGCCAAGGACGACGCACTGGACGCGACGATCGCCGACCGCTTCGGCGGCCTGCGCGATGCCGTACTGGCGAACGAGGCGGCAGGATGGCGGGACGACCCCGACGCGTTGCTCGCCGCCGTGATCCTGCTCGATCAATTCTCGCGCAACCTGTACCGTGGGCAGGCGGCGGCGTTCGCGGCCGATCCGCTGGCGCTCGAACTGGCGCTGATCGGTATCGCGCGCGGCGACGACCGTGCGCTCCCGCCGCTACGGCGCTCGTTCCTGTACATGCCGCTGATGCACAGCGAGGATGCGGGTGTCGCGCGTTTCTCGCTGGTTTGCTTTGAGGCGCTGGGCGTGGCGAACAACCTGAACTTCGCGCGCGACCACGCCGAGGTCATCCGCCGCTATGGCCGGTATCCGTCGCGCAACGCTGCCCTCGGCCGGGAGTCGACCGAAGCCGAACGCGCGTATCTCAGCCGACCCAACGCCGGCTGGTAAGCGTCGCCAGCCCGGTCGCCAGATCGGGATCGGGCATGCCGCGCAGCAGCCCGCGCGCGCCCAGCATCCGCCGGGTCTCGGGCACATGCGTCGGCTTGCCGTACGCCCAGCCCTGCGCCTTCGAACAGCCCAGCGCCGCAAGGCGCTCGGCGAGTTGCAGCGTTTCGACGCCCTCCGCCGTGATCGGCAGAGCAAGGCTGTGGCCAAGGCCGATGATCGCGTTGACGATCGCCGCCGAATCGGCGCTGTCATGCATCGACAGCACGAAGCTCTTGTCGATCTTGATCCGGTCGAACGGCAACGCCCGCAGATGCGCAAGGCTGGAATAGCCGGTACCGAAATCGTCCAGCGCCACGTTCACGCCCTGATTCTTCAGGCTGCCGATGATCGACTGCGCCAGCGGCAGATTTTCGAACAGCGCGCTTTCGGTGATTTCCACTTCCAGCCGGGTCGCGGCAAAGCCGGTTTCGACCATCGCCTTGATGATCTTCTGCGCCAGCCACGCGTCGCGCAACTGCCACGGCGATATATTGACCGATAGCGACAGCGACGGGTCCCAGTCGCGTGCGGCAGTGAACGCCTGTCGCATGATGGAGAGCGAAAGGTCGCCGATCAGCCCCGCTTCTTCGGCGATGGGGATGAAGCGGTCAGGCGGAATATTGCCCAGTTTCGGATGGTTCCAACGGGCCAGCACCTCGAACCCGGTCAGTTTGCCGGTGGTCAGGTCGACCTGTTGCTCGAATACCGGCACGATCTGTCCCGCCGGAATCGCGATACGAAGCCCGCTTTCAAGGTCGTTGCGATCGTGCAGCGCCCGCTCCATCGACCGGTCGAACCATGCGAACTGGTCGCGCCCGGCATTCTTGGCCGAATACATCGCGATATCCGCCGCCCGCATCAGCGAATCGATCGTGGTGCCATCGAAATCGGATCGCGCGATGCCGACCGAACAGCCGATGTGACAGCGGAATCCCTCCGCCTCGATCGGCTGGGCCAGCCGGCGGACGAGCAGTTCGGCGATACGGTCGACCGTCGCGGGTTGCGTCGGATCGAACGTCAGCACGCAGGCGAACTCATCCCCCCCGAACCGCGCGGCCAGCGCGTCGGCGGGCAGGGCAGCGGTGACTTCGGCCGCGACCGCGCGCAACAGCGTGTCGCCGGCGGAATGGCCGTGCATGTCGTTGACGGTCTTGAAATGGTCGAGGTCGAGGATCATCAACGCGACGGCACGGTCGGTGCGGATCGCCTCAGCCAGCATTTTGGTGCCCTGTTCGCTCAGGCTGCGGCGATTGAGAAAACCGGTCAACGGGTCGCACGCCGCCAGTGTCCGGGCACGTTCCTCCGCCGCGGCGCGGACGCGCACTTCGGCATATAATGCCCGGTGCCGGCGCCATCCGAACAGGATCAGCGCGATGTTGAGCAACAGCGCGAAAACCAGCGATTCGTCGACCGGCGCTCCGCCGTCGAATTCCCACGCCAACAGTCCCGACAGCACGCTGCTGCCGATACCGACGAACAGCAGGATCGACGCGACGCTGATCGCGCCGGCCAGCAATTCCTTGCGTGTCGCCGGCAGTGGCGACTCCGATGTGGTCTCGGCCCCAGTCATTGCGCGTTGCCATCCCATATCCAAGCTGACAGGTGCTAGGCCCGACCCGTATACAAGTGGTTAACAACCGGCGGCTTGCATGGCCGGCCGCGTTCCTTTAAGAGCGCCGGATCGTTTCCACTTTGGAAGCGCCCAGCATTGCCGCCCATGGGCGACGCCGGCCGACGAGGTTTCGTCCGCCGGCGTATTTTGCTTGAGCGTTTCCGGTGGAACAAGACCGGAGTTTGCGCCACGTGTTCGAAAGTCTGAGTGACCGGCTGGGAGGGGTGTTCGATCGCCTGCGCGGTCGCGGCGCGCTGACCGAGGCCGATGTCCGCGCCGCGATGCGCGAAGTCCGCGTGGCGCTGCTCGAAGCCGATGTGGCGCTGCCGGTCGCACGCTCGTTCGTCGACAAGGCGACCGAGGCGGCGATCGGTCAGAACGTGCTGCGGTCGATCACGCCGGGGCAACAGGTCGTCAAGATCGTCCATGACGCGCTGGTCGACATGCTGGGGCCGGACACGGCCGAATTGGACGTGGCGGTCACGCCGCCCGCCGTCATCATGCTGGTCGGGTTGCAGGGGTCGGGCAAGACCACGACCACGGCAAAGCTGGCCAAGCTGCTGGCAAAGCGCGAAGGCAAGAAGGTGCTGATGGCGTCGCTCGACGTCAATCGCCCAGCCGCGCAGGAACAGCTTGCGGTACTGGGGACGCAGGTCGACGTCGCGACGCTGCCGATCGTACAGGGGCAGCAGCCGGTCGACATCGCGCGCCGCGCGCTGCAGGCGGCGAAGCTTCAGGGCTATGACGTCGTCATGCTCGATACGGCCGGGCGGCTGCACGTCGATCAGGCGCTGATGGACGAAATGCGCGCGGTGGCGGACATCGCGCGTCCGAACGAAACGCTGCTGGTCGTCGATGCGCTGACCGGTCAGGACGCCGTCAACGTCGCGCAGAATTTTTCGGATCAGGTCGATCTGACTGGCGTCATCCTGACCCGGATGGACGGCGACGCGCGCGGCGGTGCCGCTTTGTCGATGCGGGCCGTCACGGGCAAGCCGATCAAGTTTGCGGGCGTCGGCGAAAAGCTGGACGCGATCGAACCGTTCCATCCCAAACGCGTCGCGGGCCGCATCCTCGGCATGGGCGACGTCGTGTCGCTGGTCGAACGTGCGGCGGAATCGATCCAGGCCGACGATGCCGAACGCATGGCCGGACGCCTCGCCAAGGGGCAGTTCGACATGAACGATCTGCGCGGGCAACTGGCGCAGATGCGGCGCATGGGTGGCCTCGGCGCGCTGGCGGGGATGATCCCCGGCATGAAGAAGGCACAGGCGGCGATGGCGTCGGGCGCGATGGATGAAAAGATCCTGCTGCGCATGGACGCCATGATCACGTCGATGACGGTCAAGGAACGCGCGAAGCCCGAACTCATCAATGCCAAGCGCAAGATCCGTATCGCCAAGGGATCGGGCACGACGGTGCAGGACATCAACAAATTGTTGAAGATGCACCTCGAAATGCAGTCCGCCATGAAGAAGCTCAAGAAGATGGGCGGTCTGAAGGGCATGATGGCGATGCTGGGCAAGGGCGGCATGGGCGGCCTCGGCAACGCGCTGGGCGGTCCGGGGCTGGGCGACCTGCTGGGCAAGGCGGGCGGCGAGATGCCCGGGCTGCCGGGGCTGGGCGGGGGCAAGGGCATGCCGCAACTGCCCCCCGGTTTCGAAAATCTCATCAAGAAGAAGTAACCGCCGGCACATCACCGGCTTACGCAATACGAAGAAGGAAGAACTACAATGGCAATCAGCATCCGTCTGTCGCGTGGCGGCTCCAAGAAGCGTCCGTACTACCGCATCGTCGTCGCCGACGCGCGCAGCCCGCGCGATGGCCGCTTCATCGAGAAGATCGGCACCTACAACCCGCTGCTGGGCAAGGAAGACGAGAAGCGCGTCGTGCTGGACGGCGAGCGTGCGGCGCATTGGCTGAGCGTCGGCGCGCAGCCGACCGATCGCGTCGCCCGCTTCCTCGACAAGGCCGGCGTCAAGGAACGCGCCGCCCGTAGCAACCCGACCAAGGGCAAGCCCGGCGAAAAGGCCACCGAGCGTGCGGAAGAGCGCGCCGAAAAGGCGAAGGCCGCCGAGGAAGCCGCCAACGCGCCGGCCGAAACCGCCGAGGCATAAGGGCCATCCGGCGTTCGTCCGTATCGGGCGGACGCCGGCACCCTCTACGATCGTCGTGCGTTCTTTGGCGGCAACCGCAGGAGAACCGCGATGATCGACCCCGAATCCAATCCCGCGCATGACGAGGACGCCACCAATGTCGGCAAATCGGCAGAAGACCCCGCCGAAGGCCGCGACGACGCCCCCACGGGCGGCGAAGGTTCCCCCGACGACGCATGACGTCGGTGGCGGCGAGCGCCGTGTGGTGCTCGCCGCGATCGCGGGCGCACACGGTCTTGCCGGCGAAGTCCGGCTGAAGCTGTTCGCGGACGACCTGTCGGGCTATTCCAGCCTGAACGGCGGCGCGCTCACCTTGTTATCGCTGCGTTCGGGCAATAACGGCGCGATTGCTCGCTTCCGTGAGATTACCGATCGCACTGCGGCAGAGGCGCGTCGCGGGACCGAATTATGGGTGCCGCGCGATCAGCTTCCACCGCTGGCGGACGGCGAATATTATCATGCCGACCTGCTCGGCCTGTCGGCGGTATCGAGTGAGGGCGACGCGCTCGGCCATATCGTCGCGATCGACGATTTCGGCGCAGGCGACGTGATCGAGATCGAACGTCCGAACGGCAAGCGCTTCATGGTGCCGATGCAACCGCATGCGGTTCCCGAATGGAATGCCGAACGCCTGGTGGTCGACGCGCTGTTCGCGACCGAGTGATGCAGGGGCGGTAGCAGGTCCGGTGCGGGTCGGTGCTCGCCTCTAGCACAGCGATGGGTCTGCGTGACCTACACGCCCGCCGCAAACATCGGCGGCCGAACCGGTGACTGCACCGATGACGCGAAAGGTTCGTGCGAAACGGGTCCACGGACGGCACTGTCGCGAAACACGCTGCATTTCGGTCGGCCTAAGGCGGATCGACGTTCAGCGCGACGGCGTCCTTGCCGCCTGCACGACCGTCACCTCGGACCTGTTCGCCGATCTACCGCGCAGCAGTCGTTGGCCGTCGTGCCTTGTTCCGCTTCGTTGGCGGTCCGGTGGACCTCGGGACAGGTATGGGGTGACGAAGAAGGCCAGTTCCGCTGAATGTTATCAGCCTACTCCGACGTAGCGATCTCCGCATCCGGGTCCACCAGCTTCGTGACCAGTCGCCCGACCAGCGTCACGGGGTCGCGCCCGCCGCCATAGCCATAGGCCGCCGCCTCGCGCTTCGAACAGCGTCGCTGCCCGGCGAACACGCCGCAGCCGTTCAGATAGGGTGATTCGACACTGGTTCGCGCCGGCTCGCCCGCAACGGCACCCGCTTCGTCGGGGTCGCGTTCGACGGGCAGCGGCAGGCGGTATCGATCCCCCCGGTCGCGGTCGCCGCAGACCAGGATGGCATCGTCGGACTGCGGCTTGCATCCATCCGCAGCATCGCGCTGCGCGGCGGCCGCCAGTATCCGGTCGATCGATTGTGCCGATGCCAGACCCGCGATCATCACCGTCATCGCCATCATCGACCTGCGCACGCATCGTCCTCCGCAACGGCAATCATAGTGCCAGCCTGCGTCGCACGCGACTCCCGTCAGCGCCGGATCGGCCGGCGTTCGTCCAGCAGGTTGCGGATCGTCGTCGCGGCGACGCCGGCTTCGCCCATGGCGTGGCTGATCTGGTCCAGCCCCTTCACGACATCGCCCGCCGCGAACAGGCCGGGGATCGACGTGCGCTGGTGGTCGTCGACCTCCAGACAGCCTTCCGCCGTGGCCGCAGCGCCTGCCGCGACCGCCAGTTCGGACCGGATGCGCGATCCGAGCGCAGGGTAAACGCTGTCGAACGCGCGGCCGCCCGCCGCCGTGCGGACGACGATGCGGTCGTCTTCGATCCGGTAATCGCCGCAGGGGCCGTCGACCCGCTGGATTCCGGCGGCGTCGAGCTTCGCGAGGCACGCGGCGTCCAGATCATGATCGCTGTCCGGCGCGATCAGCGTGACGTCGCGCGTATAGGACCGAAGGAACAACGCCTCGCGCATCCCGTGCGAATCGGTGCCGATCACACCGACGCGCTTGTCGGTC
Organism: Sphingomonas sp. CFBP 13720; assembly: GCF_014842075.1. GTDB lineage: Bacteria > Pseudomonadota > Alphaproteobacteria > Sphingomonadales > Sphingomonadaceae > Sphingomonas. Next base: position 286,053 of record NZ_JACYVA010000001.1, on the reverse strand, counting down.
ACCTCATATCCGTCGCACACCGGGCAGTAGCGCAGCAAACCGCGCGCCAGTGCGGCGTCGTGCGTCGCGTCGTCCAGTCCGCGCGGGCGGTGGTTGACCACGCCGGTCGCCAGCAGCACGGTGCGCGCGCGTGCCGCCGACCGACCGGTGTGGACGACGAAGTCTTCGCCGTCGCGCTCGATCGCGGCGACGGTCGCGTTCTCGCACGTCGCGCCGTACAGCCGCGCCTGTTCGTGCATCCGTGCCAATAGCTCGGGGCCGGCGATGCCCTGCGGATAGCCGGCATGATTATGGGTGCGCGGGATCATGGCGGCGCGGCTGGATCCGCAATCGAACAGCCGGATCGACAGGTGGAACCGCGCAAGATAGATCGCGGCGGTCAGCCCCGCCGGGCCGGCTCCCACGATGACGCAGTCGGTGATGTCGCCGATCGGCGGTTCGGTGGTCTGGTCCATCGGGTCGGAGTAACGGTCCTGCCCGTGGGTTCCAAGGACATAGGATAACGGGATTCCCTGCGCATGACCTTCGCCGCCACCGTCCTGACGCTGTATCCCGAAATGTTTCCGGGGCCGCTCGGCGTGTCGCTGGCCGGACGCGCGCTGCGTGAGGGGCGCTGGTCGCTAAATGCGGTGCAGATCCGCGACTTCGCGACCGACCGGCACCGTTCGGTCGATGACACGCCGGCCGGGGGCGGGGCGGGCATGGTGCTGCGCGCCGACGTGGTCGCGGCGGCGATCGACAGCGTCGCGGACGACCGGCCGGTGCTGGCGATGACGCCACGTGCGCGGCCGTTGACGCAGGCGCGGGTGCGCGACCTTGCGGCGGGGCCGGGGGCGGTGGTGCTGTGCGGCCGGTTCGAAGGGTTCGACGAACGCCTGTTCGAAGGCCGCGCGATCGAACCAGTGTCGATCGGCGACTATGTCCTGTCAGGGGGCGAGATGGGGGCGCTGGTGCTGCTGGATGCTTGCGTTCGGCTGCTTCCCGGCGTAATGGGCGCGGCTTCGAGTGGTATCGAGGAAAGCTTCGAAAGCGGCCTTCTCGAATATCCTCAATACACCCGACCTGCGATATGGGAGGGGCGCACGATCCCCGAAGTGTTGCGATCGGGGGATCATGCGCGGATCGCCGCCTGGCGGAAACACCGGGCGGAGGCCGATACACGGCTATGGCGGCCGGACCTGTGGGAGCGTCACGTCGACACTCGGGTCCAGTCGCCCTCTGGCGCGCACGACAAAGACGAAGGTCAGAAGACATGAACCTCCTCCAGACGATCGAAGCCGAGCAGATCGCGAAGTTTCTCGAATCGAAGTCGCTGCCCGAATTCCGCGCCGGCGACACCCTCAAGGTCGGCGTGAAGGTCGTCGAAGGCGAGCGGACCCGCGTGCAGAACTACGAAGGCGTGTGCATCGCGCGTTCGAACTGCGGCATGGGATCGTCCTTCACCGTCCGCAAGATGTCGTTCGGCGAAGGCGTCGAGCGCGTTTTCCCGCTCTATTCGCCGAACATCGATTCGATCGAGGTCGTGCGTCGCGGCGTCGTGCGGCGCGCGAAGCTCTACTATCTGCGCGGTCGCACCGGCAAGTCGGCACGTATCGCCGAACGCCGCGATCCGCGTCCGGTCAAGGCGACCGCTGCCGAGTGATCGGTGCGGCCTTGATGCCACGACAGGAAGGCGCGGTGGCGACAGTCACCGCGCCTTTTTTTCGTTCCGCGATACGCCGTAATCAGCCCGCCGCACGTCCATACCAGCCGAAGCAACGCTCCGCCGCCGCCACCGCGCGCGCCATCCACGCTTCGTCCCGCGCCGCCGCGTCGATCGCCGCGCGGACCTCGCGCCACCCGCCGCGACCATGGCCGGCGGACAGATAGGCATGCGGCAGTCCGGGCGCGACGTCGCGCGCCAGCATCACGCCGCCCAGCCGCGATCCCTCGACCACATAGAAGATACCCCACAGCGCAGCCGGATCGCGTTCGACCGGGACCGGCAGTGGATCGGGCATCATCATCCCCAATGCCGTCAGATCGGCCGCCAGCGCAGGGGTGCGCGCCCCGAACGCAGGCAGGCCGGGTGCGTCGTTCAGCATCCTCTCGACCGGCGGCACCACGCGGGCATGCGCCAGCAGGAACTGCGCATAGCCATCACGATCGGTCAGGTCGAACCGGCCGTACGCAGCATCGATCGCCGCATGCGCCGGTCCGGTCGCCGCACGCAGCGTCGCGCTGGCGCTCATGCGTCGCCGGGTACGCCGATCGGGGCCGTTACCGTGAAACGCAGCCCCGGCGCGTTGTCGCTTTCCTCGATCGTGCCGTCCAGCCGCTGCACCATCGCGCTCAGCATGCGCGTGCCGAAGCCCTGCCGCTGTCCGGTGCGCCCACGGCCCCGATCGGCGACCGTCAGGCGGAACCGGTTGCGGAACCGCTCCAGCGTCACTGCGATCGGCCCCGGCTGCCCGTCATAGGCATATTTCTGGGCGTTGATGACCAGCTCGACCAGCACCAGCCCGACCTGCACCGCCGCATCCGCGCTGATGAGCAAGGGCGAAAGGTCCATCGTCAGCCGCCCCTGCCATTCGGCACCCATCGACGACTGCATCTCGCCCAACAGGTCCTCGACATAGCGGCCCAGATCGATCGACGTGACATTGTCGTCCGAATACAGTCGCCGATGGACCAGCGCGACCGCCGACAACCGCCGCTGCGCTTCGGTCAGATGCCGGGTCAGCGTCTCGTCATTCTCGGCATTGGCCTGCATCGCAAGGAACGCGACCACCAGTTGCAGGCTGTTCTGGACGCGGTGGTTCACTTCCTTGATCAGCGTTTCCTGCTGCGCAAGCAATACGTCCTTGTCGGTGACGGCGCGGGTCAGTTCGCGATTGAGTTCGTTGATGCGCCGCCGCTGGCGAACGTCGAACAGGGTGCGGCTCAACCGATGCGCCGCCTCGACCTCCGCCACGCTCCACGGCCGCGCGCGACCGCGTATCTCCTCGCTCCACGCCGCGAACGACGCACGCGGGGTCAGCCGCGCGCCCGGCGTTTCCACCGCCTTGTGCGGATTGCCCGCCCATTGCACCGTCTGAAGCTCTTCCGCCCGGAACCACATCAGCACGACCGGCTCGTCGATCGACAACACGATCGCCAGCAGCCCGCTGGCCACGTCGCGATAGGCCTCCGCCTCGGGCATCCGTGCGGCCAGGGTCGCGGTATGCAGGGGGCTGTTGCCCTGTCGCCGGACCCACGCCGAAATCGCCATGATGTCCGCGCCCGACGGCACATGGCCGCTGCTGTGCAACGAACCGCCGCGATGCAGCGCGAACCCGTCGGCACCCATCATCCGCTGCAATTCGCCGCCGATCGATCCGGCCATCGTTTCGGGATCGCCATCCTGCGCCAGCCGGACGGCCAGCGCGTCTTCCGCGGAACGCAGCCGCAACCGCTCGCGATACTCGGCCGCTTCTTCCTTCGCGCGCACCTGCTGTGCGAACGCGGCGGCGATCAGTTCGCACGTCTTGCGTTGGAGATAGTCCAGCCCGCGCGGGGTGCGGTGATGGCACGCGACCAGCCCCCACAACACGCCGTCCTTGACGATCGATGCCGATGCCGACGCCATCACCTGCATGTTGCGCAGATATTCGATGTGGATCGGCGACACCGCGCGCAATCCGACATCGCTCAGGTCGATCGCCGCCATTGCGGGATCGACCGCGCGGATCGGCATCACCGCACCGTCGACGTCGGGGATCACCCGCACGCGGTTGCGGATGTACAGCGCACGCGCCTGTCGCGGAATGTCGGACGCGGGGAAATGATGGTTCAGGAACCCGGTCATGTCCGGCGCATGGCGTTCGGCGACGACCTTGCCAGAATCATCGTCGAGGAACCGATAGATCATCACCCGGTCGAACCCGGTCAGTTGGGCGAAGATCGTGGCGGCACGCGCGCTCAGGTCTTCCAGATCGACCGCGCGACCGAAATCCTCGCTGGCGCGGGCGATCCAGTTCAGCGCGTCGTCGGTCCCCGCCTGTCCCGGCGCGGTGGGTTCCAGCTCGATCAGCCAATGGGCATCCACGCGGTGCGCGACGACCGACAGGCTGCCCCCTGCGGCGGTGCCCAACAGCGGCAGGCGTATCGCATCCGCCCGCAACGCGTTCGCCACCGGTTCGCCCAGCAGCATCGCGACGGTCGCGCCGGTCCAGTCACACCCCAGCAGCCCGGTGCAATCGCCCGCGCCGCCAACCACCCTGCCGCTCTCCGCATCGACGATCAGCAAGATCCCGTGCGGCTGGATCGCGCCCGGAATGTGGATCGGCTCACGGTCGCAGGCGGTCAGGTCCTGACCCAATGATGACGGTGACTGCATGTCGGCCGGAAGCGTTCCGGCTACCTGTTCGATACTCGTCGCCAAACTTCGCCCTTCGTCATCCTGCCGTCATCGCGTCGGACATGGCGCGGCGGATCGTTCGTCTAGCATGTCCGGGTTGGGTCGTAAAATCAGGCGGTTCCGGTCGGCCCGTCCAGAACCTGTCGGATGCGGGCGGAAAGGCCGACGCGCTTGTACGGCTTGTCGATCAGATCGAACTCCGCGCCGCGCGCATCGACCCGTTCGATCGATGCCTCCGCATAGCCGGTGGTCAGCAGAACCTTCAGTCGCGGCCGCCGGCGCCGCGCCTCGCGCGCCAGCATCACGCCGTTCATGCCGCCCGGCATGATCAGGTCGGTGAACAACAGGTCGATCGGACGGCCGCTTTCGATGATCGTGATCGCTTCCGGCCCGTTGCCTGCGCGCAGGACGCGATAGCCGAAATCGTTCAGGATCGCTTCGGCCAGATCGCCGACATCCGCCTGATCCTCGACCACCAGCACCGTCTCGTGCCCCTGCGATTCCGCTTCCGCACGGGGCCGGCCACGCCCGACCGGATCGGGCGCGCTGTCGACCGCGGGAAAGAACAGGCGAATGGTCGTTCCAGCGCCCTCCTGCGATTCGATCCGCAATGCGCCGTTCGACTGTTTCATGAAGCCATAGACCATCGACAGACCCAGCCCGGTGCCCTTGCCCTGATCCTTGGTCGTGAAGAACGGTTCGGTCACGCGGTCGCGGACCTGTGGCGGCATTCCGACGCCGGTATCGCCGATCGACAGCGCGATGTACTCGCCCGCGACGACATCCCCGAACCGTGCGTCGGTCGGGTCGATCGTGACCCGCTCGACCCCGATCCGCACCGCGCCGCCATCCGGCATCGCATCGCGTGCATTGTTCAGGATGTTCAGGATCGCCATTTCCGCCTGCACGGGATCGATCCGGGCGTTGCATTCGGTGCCGCAGCGTTGCGCGTCGATCGTGATGGGGGCGGGGGCGATCGTCCGCTCCAGCACCGGCATCAGCGAATCGATCAGATCGTCGACGTTGACGACGCGCCCCTGCAACTTCTGCTTGCGCGAGAACGCCAGCAGCTGCTGCGTCAGTCCCGCGCCGCGTTCGGCCGCCTCCATGACGGCGCGCAGCGACCGGCGGGCGCGTTGCGGATCGACCGGACGATCGTCGGCGCGATCGATCTGGGTCAGCAGCATGTCGGTGAACCCCTGGATCACCGTCAGCAGATTGTTGAAGTCATGCGCGATGCCGCCGGTCAACTGGCCGACCGCCTCCATCTTCTGCGCTTGTCGCAATCCCTCCTCGGCATCGCGACGACGGCTGACGTCCAGCTGCGATGCGAAGAAGTAGCGCAGCGTGCCGTCGGTATCGAAGACCGGCGATACGAACAGCGCGTTCCAGAACGCACTGCCGTTCTTTTTGTAATTCAGGATTTCGACCGATGTCTCGCGCCGCTGCTCCACCGCGCGACGGATTTCCGCCACCGTTTCGCGGTCCGTTTCCGGCCCCTGAAGCAAGCGGCAGTTCTGGCCGATCAGTTCCTCCATCGAATATCCGGTCATGCCGATGAACGCCGGATTGGCGAATACGATCGGATTGTCGTGGCTGTGCGGATCGGTGACGATCATCGGCATGCGGGTGGTTTCGACGGCGGCGAAGAAGATTTCGTTCTTGCGATCCCCCATGTCGGCGCTGGGGTGTCCCAGATGCGGCGTCGGACCGCCGCCGGGCTTCTCGGGGCTTGGTGCATTCGGCATGTCGGATTATTCTACCGTCTGGATGGCCGTCGTCAAACGTCGGGGGCGTACAATGTTCCGCTTGCGATAGACGCGGGCCGAATGAACTTCACGCGGTTTCAATACGTTGCGAATTTCATGAATCCATTCCGTCACGCCATTGCGGCTCAGGTCCGCGCCATTACCGGGGCCGGGGACGGCGCGATCGATCTACGCCGGCCGCCCGGCGACGACGGGCTGTTCGGGCCGGGATCAGTCAGCTGGCGCGTGCATGGTGATTTCTCGTCGATGATGATCGGGGGCACGGCGGCGCTGCTGGTGCAGATGCTGCATCCCGCCGCATTGGCTGGGGTGTGGGACCACAGCAATTTCCGCCGCGACATGCTGGGCCGGCTCAAACGCACGGCGCAATTCATCGCCGGCACCACCTATGGCGGCACGGCGGAGGCGGAACGGCTGATCGATCATGTCCGCCACATTCACGACCGCGTGCACGGCACGTTGTCCGACGGGACGCGCTACGATGCGAACGACCCGCATCTGCTGACGTGGATCCACGTCGCGGAAACCGACTCGTTCCTGCGCGGCTATCTGCGCTACCGCGATCCCGGCCTGTCGCGCGCCGATCAGGACCGGTATTTCGCGGAGAACGTGGTCGTCGCACAGCGGCTGGGTGCCATCGACGTGCCCGACAGTCGTGCTGCGGTCGATGCCTATCTGGTCGCGATCCGTCCAGAGCTACGCTTCGACGATCGGACGCGTACGGTTCGCGACGCACTGGTGCGGCAACCCTTGCCCAATCCGCTGATGCGCAGCGTCGGCGCGCTCAATATCGCTGCGGCCACCGACCTGCTGCCCCCATGGGCGCGCACCATGCTTGGCCTGGGCGGGCGCGAGCGGGCAGGCGTGGCGGCACGGACCGGCGCGCGCGGCATGGCGCAGGTGCTACGCTGGGCGCTGAACGGGTCGGCATCGGAGAAGACGGCGCGCGCGCAGCGATAGCGGCTCGCGCGCCCGTCACATCGGGGGCAGGCCCGCGCGCAACTCTTCCACCCACGGTCGCGCGACGCCGTCCGACGGCGCGCGCCAGTCGCCGCGCGGCGAAAGCGCGCCGCCCGGCGATACCTTCGGCCCGTTCGGCATCGCCGACCGCTTGAACTGACTGGTCTGGAAGAAACGCCACAGGAATTTTTCCAGCCACATCGCGATCGTCGGCAGATCGTATGCGCCCTTCGCATCGTCGGCGAACCCGATCGGCCAGCGACCCGCACCGGCTTCCCGCCACGCATGCCATGCCAGAAACGCGATCTTCGATGGGGCCAGTCCGTGGCGGACGACATAGTGCAGGAAGAAGTCGTTGAGCGCGTACGGCCCGACCCGGTCTTCGGTGCTCTGCATCCGCCCGTCGTCGCTGGCGGGCACCAGCTCGGGCGAGATTTCGGTGCCGAGGATCGCATCGAGCACCGCGTCGGTCCCGGCATCGAACTGTTCGGTGCGGATCGCCCAGCGGATCAGATACTGGATCAGCGTCTTGGGTACGCCGGCGTTGATGCCGTAATGGCTCATCTGGTCGCCGACGCCATAGGTGCACCATCCCAGCGCCAGCTCGGACAGGTCGCCGGTGCCCAGCACGATCCCCTCGCGCTGGTTGGCCAGGCGGAACAGGTAATCGGTGCGCAACCCGGCCTGCACGTTCTCGAACGTCACGTCGTACACCGCCTCGCCGTGGGCGAAGGGGTGGTCCATGTCGCCCAGCATCTGGCGGGCGGCGGGGCGGATGTCGATCTCGTCGCCGGTGATGCCCAATGCGCGCATCAACGTCCACGCATTCGACTTCGTTTGGTCGCCCGTCGCGAAGCCCGGCATGGTGAAACCAAGAATATCGGCGCGCGAACGCCCCAACCGATCAAACGCCTTCACCGCCACGATCAACGCGTGGGTTGAATCGAGGCCGCCAGAAACCCCGATTATCAGTCGCTTAGCCCCTGATGCGACGAGCCGTTGCCGCAGTGCCTCGACCTGGATGTTGAACGCTTCGTAACAATCGTCGTCCAGCAATGCCGGCGTATCAGGCACGAACGGATAACGCCGGATGGTGCGCCGCAGTCCGATATCGCCATCGCTGGGCAGGTGATCGAAGCCGATCCGGCGAAACCTTGTTTCCGGGTGGCCGTTGGAGGCGGCGCAGTCATTGAACGTGCCGTTGCGCATCCGCTCCAGCCGTAGCCGTTCAAGGTCGATATCGGCATAGACCGCCTCGCTGGCCTGATCGAACCGGGTGGACGCAGCCAGTTGCTCGCCCAGTTCGAAGATCATGCCCTGTCCGTCCCACGCAAGGTCTGTGGTACTCTCGCCGGCGCCGGATGCCGAGTAGATATAGGCCGACAGCGTGCGCACCGATTGCGACGCGCACAGCAATTCCCGTTCCCGTGCCTTGCCGATCACGATGTTGGAGGCGGACAGGTTGCACAGCACCAACGCGCCCGCCATCGCACCCGCCGTCGACGGGGGGAGGGGGGCCCAGTAATCCTCGCAGATCTCCGCGTGAAACACGAAGTCGGACAGATCGTTCGCGGCGAAGATCAGGTCGGTGCCGAACGGAACGGTCCGACCCGCAACATCGATCGTCAGTCCGGTCAGCCCCGCGCCGGGCGCGAACCAGCGCTTTTCATAATATTCGCGGTAGTTGGGCAGGAAGCTCTTGGGAACCACGCCGAGAATGTGCCCTCGCGACACCGCTACGGCGCAATTATACAGCCGTCCGTTCCGGCGCAGCGCAGCCCCCAGCAACAGGACGGGCGAGAGCGACGCGCTGGCGGCCACTACATCGGCCAATGCCGCTTCGGTCGCCTCGCAGATCGTGTCCTGCAAATGCAGGTCGTCGATGGCATAGGAAGTGAGGTTCAACTCAGGGAAGACCAACAGGTCCGCGCCGGCCGCATCACCCGCCTGTGCCAGCGCGATCGCCGCGCGTCCGTTGGCCGCAGGATCGCCCACCGTAGCGGGCGGAGTACACGCACCCACGCGGACAAAACCATGGTTATGGATCGAATGAAAAGGATGCGAGGTCATGGTGCGTCCTACCGCTCCAAATCGTCTGCCGCCAGTATGCAGGGCAGCGACGAGCACACGACCTACCGAAACGGAGAGCCGCTATGACCGCTCCGCCGTTAGACTTTCGATGCGTACAGCATCCGACCTTCGCCGATCAGGTCGAACACACGGGCCAGATCGCCTTCGGCAACCGCGAAACATCCCTGGCTGCGGCCCAGTTTTCCGTGCTGTGCGATCATTTCCGGGTTGGCGTACCACGCCCCATGGATCACGATCGCACGCAACAGGGCATTGTCGTTGGTATGGTCCAACCCGACTAACCGCTGCGACCGGCCGTGCTTGCCGATATAGTAATTGTCGGTGGTGAACGCGCCTTCCGACGTCGCATTGGAGTCGGGAACGTTGCTGAAACGCTCCAGCCGGCCGCGGTGCGCAGGGTCCGAACCACTGCCGTGCGCGACGCGCATCGCCGACACGACGCCGCTATGCATATCGATGAACTGGAACCGGGGATGGAGCGAATCCAGCCCGAAGTCGGCGATCGCGATCCGGTCGGTCTTGCGAATCGTACCCGAATGTCGCGCCAGCGCCGCCTGTGCCCGCGCGAACAGGCCGGGATTGACCGTCGGCGGCGCGCTGAGCGTACGGACGGGGGCAGCGGCGACCTTCAACGGTGCGGCAGGTGGTGCCACCGGCGGCGTGGAGGCGACCGGCGCGATTGAAGAACGGGTAGTACAGCCTTGCGCCAGCATCAGACCGGCGATCCCGCCTGCCGCCTTCAACACCGCGCGCCGCGACCGTACTTCTTCGTCCTGCATCATGCCTCGCCACGCCGTTTCGTATGAACGGTATGTAAGGCATGAACTGCAAACCATCAATTAACAGCCGGTTGGACGTTCCCCCGTTCACCGCAGCGCGACCCCGCCCCGTCGCCTTGACGTGGTTAACGCGTCGTTGGAGTATCGTCGGCATGCACATCGTACGCCTGACTCTGGCGCTGGTCGCGACGACTGTTCCGGCGGTTGCACAGGATGCACGCGGACTGGCGGTCGAGCGCGCGGTGTTGGCGATGCGGCCGGGCGATCATCGCTGGGCCGACGATCCGACGCTCCCCGGACCGGTCAGTATGGTCGTCAGCGTGCCGATGCAGATGGCGTTCGTCTATCGCGGGCAGCAACTGATCGGAGCGACCACGGTGTCGACCGGAAAGCCGGGCAAGACCACGCCGATCGGCGAATACACCATCCTGCAAAAGCGGCCGTTCCATCGATCCAATCTGTATGCCAACGCACCGATGCCGTTCATGCAGCGGCTGACATGGGGCGGGGTGGCGCTGCACGCCGGCAACCTGCCGGGCTTTCCGGCGTCGCACGGATGCATCCGCATCCCGACCGCGTTCGCAGAGGCGCTGTTCGCGGTCACCCGACTGGGTGGACAGGTCGCGGTGGTCAACGACGTCATCGCGTTTCCCGCATACCGTCCGGCGGGGGAGCCGCCACGGATCGATCCGATAGGGATCGACGCGATGGCCGTCGGTGACGACCGGGTCAGCGCGGGACGGGGGCGTTCGGCGACCGACCCAGCTGCGCTAGATCGTCCGGCGTATTGACGTTGGCGATCGGTTGCCCGGTCCGGCAGCCGACCGCGCCGATCGCATCGGCGAACGCGCGTACGGCGCGCGATCCGTCGTCCGACAACAGCCGGTCGATCACGGTCGCGGCGGACACCGGCCACCATCCGACCACCGGCAGCGCGTCGAGAAAGGCGGCGTCCCCCGCCGCGTCCAGTATCGCACGCAGGTCGCCGGGCAGCGCGGGCGCATCGCATGGCACGCTGAGCACATGGTCGTAGCCATGCGCAGCGGCATGATGCAGCGCACCCGCGATCCCGCCCAGCGGCCCCAGATCGGGGGCAGGGCGGTCGGGCACGCCGGGCGGGTCGACATGCGTTCGGCCGACAACGATCAGCGCATCGACCTGTGGTCGCAACCGCCCCGCCACCCGGTCGATCAGCGTCGTGCCATCCAGCAAGGCCAGCGCCTTGTCGCTGCCGAAGCGGGTCGCGCGTCCACCGGCGAGGATCGCGCCGAGCACGCTTCTCATGATGCGAGCATCGCATCGGCGCGCACCAGCGTGCGCAGCGGCAGTCCTACGGCGGCCGCGCGCTCCAGCGCAAGGCTGGTCGCCGCCGACAGGGTCGCCAATAGAGGACACCCGGCCAACGCGGCCTTTTCTACCAGTTCGAACGAACAGCGCGACGACAGCAGTGCGAAGCCGCCGTCCCAGCCGGTCGTACCGCGCGCCATGGCCCCGATCAGCTTGTCGAACGCATTGTGCCGTCCGACATCTTCACGGACCAACCGGATCGCGCCATCGGCGGCACACAGCGCGGCGGCATGCGCGGCACCCGTCGCGCGGCCCAGCGGTTGATGATCGCGAAGCGCCGCTGCCGCCCGGAAAATTCCGGTCGCTTCGGCGCGCGATCGGGCGATGACCGGCGGCAGCGGGCGAAGCGCCTGTTCCAGGTTCTCGATGCCGCAGAGTCCGCACGAGGACTCGGACACACGGTGGCGCACGCGATCCGCGACACGCGAATGGCATTCCGGCGTCAGTGTCACGCGCAGCATCGTACCCGTCGCCACCGGATGCATGTCGACCTCGACCACCTGTCCCGCGTGGTCGACCAGCCGCTCGGCAAGCACGAAGCCATAGGCGAGATCGACCAGATCATCGGGCGTCGCCATCAGCACGGCATAGCCGAGGCCATTCACCTCGATCGCGACCGGTGCCTCAATCGCGACGGCACGCGGCTGCTCGACCATGTCGCCCGACGCCGATATCCGGGTGAACGTCGCGTCCGTCGTCGCGTCGCTCACGCCTCGATACGTACCGGGACCGCCTTGCCCGCCGGCGTCTTCGATTCGATATCGTGCCAGCCTAGAGGGATTAGCGGGTTCAATTCGGGATAGTATCCCGCGATGCATCCATCGGGCAGATCGAACGGAATGATCTTCAATCCTCGCACCCGCCGGTCGATGCCGTCGTCACCGTCGCCGACCAGCGTGACCACCTGTCCCTTGTGCAGCCCGGCCCGCTCGATTTCCTTCGGGCTCAGCAGCAGCACGTCACGCGTTCCCGAAATACCCCGGAAACGGTCGTCATAGCCGTAAATGGTCGTATTGAATTGATCGTTCGATCGCAGGGTGATGAGGCGCAACCGTCCCGGCGCGTCTTCGATCGCGGTGCCCGACAGGGTTTTGGGGATCGTGAATTCGGCCTTGCCGCTTTCGGTCTTCCACACCCGTTCGCGCGCCGGATTGCCGCGGTAAAAGCCACCCGGCTGGAACATCCGGTTCTCGAAATCATGGAATTCTTCTGGGTAGGTCGCTTCGATCAGCTTGCGGATCTTCGCATAATCGCCGGTCCATTCGTCCCAGTGGACGTTCGGGTTGGGCGGCAGCGTCGCCTTGGCGATGCCCGCGACGATCGCGACTTCAGACTTCAGATGTTCGCTGGCGGGGGGATGCGTCGCGATCGAACCGTGGATGTGGCTGAACGTATCCTCGATCGTCACGATCTGTTCGCCGCCCGCCTGCTGATCGACCTCAGTCCGCACCAGACAGGGCAACAGATACGCGACCTTGCCGTTGATGAGGTGGCTGCGGTTCAGCTTCGTCGCGATCTGAACGGTGAGGCGGATGTCCGGCCACGCCGCCTCGACCCGTTCGAGATCGGGGATCGCGCGCAAGAAATTGCCGCCCAGCGATACGAACGCATCGATATCGCGCGACAGGATCGCTTCGGCTGCGGTCACGGTGTTGTGGCCATGGTCCATCGGCGGTTCGAAGTCATACAGCTCACGCAGCCGGTCCATCGGCACCAGTTCAGGCTTTTCCGAAATACCGACCGTGCGCTGGCCCTGCACGTTGCTGTGGCCACGCACCGGCGAAATGCCGGTCCCGTCGCGTCCGATATTCCCCTTCATCAGCATCAGGTTCACGTAGGTCGCGACATTGTCGTATCCGTGCACCTGCTGGGTCAGGCCCATGCCGTAAATGCCGATCGTGCGATCGGCTTCGACATAGACCTGCCCCGCCGCCTCGATCGCCGAACGCGTCAGCCCGCTCTCGCGTTCGATATCGGCCCAGTCGGTCGCCCGGACCATCGTTTCGAACGCGTCGAAGCCGTGGGTATGCTGCGCGATGAAGTCGACGTCGAGGACATGGACCTTGTTCGCCGCCCAGCTTGCGTCCTCGACGGCGAAAACGTGCTTCGCCAAGCCGATCAGTACCGCCACGTCGCCGCCGGGACGGACCTGATGATATTGGCTGGAGATCGGCGTCGACGTCCGCGTCGCCATTTCGATCGGGTTCTGCGGATCGGTGAACGCGATCAGTCCCGGTTCCTTGACCGGGTTGAACGTAACGATCTTGCAGCCGCGCTTCACCGCGTCGCGTAGCGGGTGCAGGAAGCGCGGGCTGTTGGACCCGGTATTCTGGCCGAAGAAGAAGATCGCGTCGCAATGTTCGAAATCGTCGAGCACCGACGTGCCGACCGGCGCGCCGATGGTCTTCTTGAGCGCCACCGACGTCGTTTCGTGGCACATGTTCGAACTGTCGGGCAGGTTGTTGTGCCCGTAGAGCCGACCGAACAGCGCAAAAAGGTACGAGGTTTCGAGACTGGCACGACCCGAGGCGTAGAAGATCGCCTTTTTCGGGTCGATCGCCTTCAGTTCGGCACCGATCGCCGCGAACGCTTCGTCCCAGCTGCATTCGACATAATGGTCGGTCGCATGGTGGTATCGCATCGGGTGCGTCAGCCGGCCCTCATGTTCGAGGTCGAAGTCCTTCCAGCCCTTCAGTTCGGTGACGCTGTGCTTCGCGAAGAAATCGGGACCGCAGCGATTGGGCGTCAGATCCCACAACGTCGCCTTCGCACCGTTCTCGCAGAATTCGAAAGGATGCGGCTCGGCCGGCTTGCCCCATGCGCAGGATGTGCACATGAACCCCTTCGGCTTGTTCTGGCGGGCAAGCTGCGCCAACGCGGCAGGGCGGTTGCGCTCCTTCGCCAGAATCTTCGACATGCCCTTGACCGATCCCCAGCCGCCGGCCGGGTCGTCATATCCTACCGTATCGCTGCGATCCGCCACGTCGTTTCTTCCCGCCAGAGCTATCAATCCTGGACGCGGGGATGCGCCGGAAAGTTCCCTTTATCCAATCCGTTCGACCGCCATCGCGGTCGCTTCGCCACCGCCGATGCACAGCGATGCCAGTCCGCGCCGCTGACCGGTCGTCTCCAGCGCGGACAACAAGGTCGCCAGCACCCGCGCACCGCTCGCGCCGATCGGATGCCCCAGCGCACAGGCACCGCCATGGATGTTCAGCGCGTCGTGCGGCAGGCCCAGATCGTGAATCGCGATCATCGCGACGCAGGCGAACGCCTCGTTCACCTCGAACAGGTCGACGTCGCCGGTCGACCAGCCTGCGCGCTCCAACGCCTTGCGCATCGCGAAGACGGGTGCGCTGGCGAAGCGCGACGGGGCATGGGCATGACCGGCATGCGCCACGACGCGTGCGATCGGGGTGATCCCCAGCCGGTCGGCAACCGATGCGCGGGTCAGCACCAGCGCGGCGGCACCGTCCGATATCGACGATGCGTTGGCCGCGGTGATCGTACCTTCTTTGGAAAAGGCGGGTTTGAGCGTCGGAATCTTCGCAACGTCGCCGCGCGCGGGCTGTTCATCGACGCGAACGGTGGTGCGGCCCTTGCGGCCTTCGATCTCCACCGTCACGATCTCGCGATCGAACGCACCTTCTGCCTGCGCCCGCTGTGCGCGGTGGAGCGATTCGATCGCGAACGCATCCTGGGCATCGCGGGTGAACTGATATTCGGCGGCGCTCTCCTCGGCAAAGCTGCCCATCAGCCGACCGGGTTCATAGGCGTCTTCCAGCCCGTCGAGATACATGTGATCGATCAGGCGGTCGTGCCCGATCCGCGCGCCCGACCGGTGACGTAGCGAAAGATAGGGGGCGTTGGTCATGCTCTCCATCCCGCCCGCTACGATCAGGTCGGCCGATCCAGCGGCCAGCGCGTCGGCGGCCATGATCGCGGCCTGCATGCCCGATCCGCACATCTTGTTCACGGTCGTCGCCTCGACATGGGCGGGCAGTCCGGCCCCGATCGCCGCCTGTCGCGCGGGTGCCTGTCCAAGCCCGGCGGGCAGGACGCAGCCCATATAGATGCGCTCGATCGCATCGCCTGGAACGCCGGCCCGTTCGACCGCCGCCCCGACCGCCGTCGCACCCAGTTGCGTCGCGGTCGCCCCCGACAGGCTGCCCTGAAAACTGCCCATTGGCGTACGGGCGTAGGACAGGATGACGACGGGATCGGACATGAGGCTCTCCACAGTTTCTCGTTTCTCTTGATACGATATCTAGGGCGGCGGGGTCACGGCGGCAATCTGGCGGATCGCGAGGGGAGCGGGTAGGGCGGAGCGATGTCCGACAGCCTGCCCGCCGCCTTCTGGCCGATCCTGCTCGGACTGCTCGGCGCAGTGTTTGGCAGTTTCATCGCGACGCTGGCGATCCGGTGGCCTGCCGGGCGATCTGTCGCCGACGGACGGTCGCGATGCGATGCGTGCGGTACGGTGCTGCGCGCGCGCGATCTGGTGCCGGTATTGACCTTCGTTTTCCGGCGCGGGCGGTGTGCGACCTGCGGAGGGCGGATCGACCGGTCGCACGTCGTGATCGAACTGTGCGGACTGGCGATCGGCGTGATCGCCGGATGGTTGGCACCGGGGCTGGCCGGGGTCGCCGGGGCGGGGTTCGGGTGGTTGTTGCTGGCGGCGGGCGCGGTCGATCTGGCCGCCTTCTGGTTGCCCGACCGGCTGACCGGGTTGCTGGCGGTAACGGGGCTGGCCGGCGGGCTGGCGGGATTGGCCCCCGCTCCGGTCGCGCGCGCATGGGGCGGGGTCGCCGGGTTCGTCAGCCTGTGGTTGGTGGCGGCCGGCTATCGACGGCTGCGCGGCCGGATCGGGCTGGGCGGTGGCGATCCGAAGCTGTTCGGCGCGATCGGGCTGTGGCTCGGCTGGGCGGCGCTGCCGGGCGTGCTGCTGGGCGCGTGCCTGATCGGGCTGATGGGCGTGGCAATCGCGGCGGCAGGCGGGCGGCGGATACGGGCGACCGATCGGCTGCCGCTGGGCACACTATTGGCGGCCGCGGCGTTCGGCGGATGGATGGCGCAGGCGGTCGGTTAGACCGGATCGATGCGATATTCGATCGGCTTGAATGTTCCGCCGTTCGAATCAGGGGCTGAACATGCGGTCAGCCCGATCACCAGATCGATCGCCGCGCGGAAGCTGATCGAATCGCCCGCCTTGGAGATCGGCGGCAGGACGCGCAGCTTGCCCGTCTCGCCATCGACCGGCACGTTCATGAAGCAGTTGAACGCCACGGGGATACGGTCCGGCACGACGCCGAACGGTGCCAGTGCCTCTGCCAGATTGCCGAAACACCCGCGATGGGGCGGTAAATCGGGATAAAAATGGTGGAACGTGTCGTACGAACACGGCGTCAGCAAGAAATCATGCCGCCCGACCGTATCCGCTACGATCTCCAGCAGCACGCGGCTGCGGTTCGAATACAGCGAATGGCCGGTCGTCAGATAGATCGTCTCGGCATAATCGAGCGTCCGGCCGGACGACACGACCTCGTCCAGATCGTCGGCGCTGAACGCCAGCAGATCGGCGACCTGTTCGCCGCGCGGATCGATCACCGTAAGCGTCTCGCCGGCCATCAGCAGGAACGCGGTGCCCGACCGCTCGGGGATCGTGACGGTCATTTCGCGTCGCCCGACGCTTCGCCCGAATAGTGGAAGGGGCACGCCCAGCGGTCGTCGACGACCCGTCCGCTATACTGCCGTGCCTCGCTCAACGCACCGTGACGCGCGAGCATCGGGTTGCGGCTTCCCGCCAGTGCTTCGTCGCGCACGAGGATCTTTTCGCGCATGACCTCGTACTTGCCCTCGGCGCGCAGCCGTTCGAACTGGTCGTGCAGGTTGAACACCAGCGTCGGCCGTTCGAAGCGTCGCGCGGGACGGCTGGCGTTGGGGTGCAACCCGACGATGAAGAACGCCTCTCCGCCGAAGCTGAGCGAGAAATGGGGGTTGTCGGGATCGGTACTCACGCGCGGGTCATAATCCTGCCCCCGCCACACGTCCTTGTCCGACAGCGACTGGACACGATCCCACAGCGCGCGTTCGAACGCCGGTTCGGACAGGTCGTCCGGCCCTTCGAACACCACCGCGAAGCTACGATACATCGCGCGGTCCTGACGATAGCGTTCTGCAAGCCGCATCAGCGAATCATGAATGCGTACGTCGTCCCACGCACTATCGATCCGCGAGCAGGCAAGAACGTCGAGCGTTCCCTTCGCCATCGCTGATTTGGCCCCAACGCATGGAAACGCCCGGTCCTCGACATGGGCGAACAGGGTTGCTTCGAGACGATCCTGCGCCTCGTGCTTCCAGTTGAACATTTGCGGAGATCCCGACCCGGTTGTTGGGCGAATAGTACGTTTCGACTAATGCGGCGGTTCCGTCACGGTTGACGTGAAAAGCGACAGCGGCAACACAGGGTCGTGACCAAACGCCTGCTTCTGGATGATTTCCTCCCCTATCGCCTGTCGATCGCGTCGAACCGCGTGTCGGACGCGATCGCATCGACTTATCGTTCGCTGTTTGGGCTGCGAATTCCCGAATGGCGGCTGGTGACGGTGATCGCGGAAGCCGACGGCATCACGCAACAGGCGCTGTGCGTCGCTACCCGCATGGACAAGGTGACGGTCAGCCGCGCCGCGATCGCGCTGGTCGATCGCGGACTGATCGAACGTCGCGCCAACGCCAGCGACCAGCGGTCGCACCTGCTGGACCTGACCCCCGCCGGGCGCACCCTGTATGACGACGTAGCGCCGCGTGCGCTGGCGATCGAGGAGCAGTTGTTCGCCGGGTTCGATGCGGCGGAGACCGACGTGCTGCGCGACATGTTGACCCGGATACAGGCTGCGGCGGATGCGCTGGAAGAAACGGTCGGCGGCGTCCGTCCTTAATATTTGTCCCGCCGGGGCTTCTGCTGACGCTTGCTGGGCAGCGTGTCGGCGATGCGTGCGCCACGGTGGCCGATCGGACGCGGGCGACCGGTCGTGGAATCCACTGCCGTCTGCCGCTCCGCTTCGGCATTGATCTCCGCACCGATCAGGATGGCAAGGCTGGAAACGAACAGCCACATCAGCAGCACCACGACCGCACCCAACGCGCCATAGGTCGCGTTGTAGTTGGCGAAGTTCGCGGCATAGATGCCGAACAGCACCGTCGCCAGCAGCCAAAGTACCGTGGCAGCCGTCGACCCGACCGACAGCCAGCGCCAGCGCGCCCGTGCACGGTCGGGGCCGTAGCGATAGGCGAAGGCGATTGCTGCGCTGGCGATGCCGCCCGCGACCAGCCACGTCGTCGCCTGGATCGCGATCGCGCCGCCGGTGCCGAGGAACGAAGTCGCGTTGCGCAACCACGTCAGCACGCCCGCCGATAGGATGCCGACGATCGCGGCAACTACGGCGGCCAGCGTAATCATCGCCGACAACAGCGTCGTGGTGATGATGCTGCGTTCGTCTTCCTCTTCGTAGATCACGTTCAGCGCCTGGATGATCGCACTTGATGCCCGCATCGCGCCATAGATCGCGAAGAACAGCGCGATGGCCAGCCCGAAACCGGTTTGACTGGCGGCGGTGGTGACGACGGCGATCAACTGGTCTGAAATCAACCGGGCGGCATCCGCAGGCACCAGTTCGAAAATCGTCTGCATATGGCGCGATACGGCTTCGGGATCGGCGATCAGGCCATAGGTCATGACGATCGCGCCCAGCATCGGCACGATCGACAGGAACGCATAGAAGGCGACTCCCGCCGCCATCAGCGTCAGGTTGTGATAGCCGACCATCACATAGACCCGGCCGAAAATTGCTTTCCATGCCGCCCATGGATGCTGACCGGGGTGGGCGGATTGGCCGCCCGGAATGGTCGCTGGATCGGTTTGCACTGCGGTATCGGTCACGGACGTCCCCTTGGATGCACAGTGCAACGTCCGCAACGCGATTGGGATGCATCGGGTTGTTATGAACCAAATCGTCCGCAACGCGTTCAGCGGGCAAGGGGGGTTGTGCGCCGCAACCCGAATGAGCGTACGGGGACGATTGTTGGGGAATTTTCGGAGCCGCGCGATCCGGGCCTTGCTGGCAGGATCGGTGCTTGCACCGGCAGCCGCGAATGCGTCGCCGGTAGCATGGCCAGTAGCGCTTCAGACTGTCGCCACGGTCCAGCCGGTCGTTGCCGATCAAACCCGACCGCCACAGGCACCCGACGCCCCACCACCACAGGCGCCTGACGAAGGCCCCATCGTACCGGATCCCGAATTCGACGCGGCGATGCCGTCGCTTTCGGGTGACATCAATGCCCCGCTGGAACCGATCGCCGGTTTCGACGCGCCCGCCGCCCCGGTGCCACAGGCCGGCGTGCAGGCGCAAACCACCCCGCCGGCACCCGTTGCCGCGCCGCGCCCCACCGTTCCGGCCAGCGAAGCCGCCGTCCCCGCCGAGACGCTGCCCGACGCTGTGCTGACCGAAGCGCCCGAGCTGGCGCAGCCGCTGCCCCCGCTGAACAGCTTCAACGTCGAACCGGTCGAGGTCGCGGGCGTCGACGATGCCCGCGCGGTCGTGATCCGGTACGACACCGTCATCAACGGGTTGGACGATATCGATGGCACGGCGCAGTTCCGGTCGCTGTCCGCGCTGGAAGAAGGCGACGGCAAGGCCGCGAACGCGACGATGGTGCAGGCACGCGCGAAAGAGGACGAGCAGCTGGCCGTCCGCATCATGCATGCCAAGGGCTATTATGACGGCACCGCCATTTCGGCGATCGAACAGCCGCAGGGCGGACGGTTGCGCGCCGTCGTCACCGCGTCGCCCGGCCGGCAGTACAAGCTTGGATCGATCCGCATCGTGGCGCAGCCGACCGTACCGGCGGGCATGATCGACGCCGCGTTGCCGCTGAAGGTCGGCGATCCGATCGAAGCCGAACGGGTGCAGGGCGCGGAGGCCAATGTCAGCCTGACGTTGCCGCAGCGCGGTTATCCGTTCGTGCAGGTGGGACAGCGCGATATCCTGCTCGACGATACGACCGTCACCGGCGCGTATACACTGCCGGTCGATACCGGTCCGCGCGCGTCGTTCGGCACCTATTCCACCACCGGCAAGCTGGCGTTCGATGCCGAGCATGTCGGCGTGCTGGCGCGGTTCGATCGCGGCGAGTTGTACGACAATCGCAAGGTCGACGACCTTCGATCGGCGCTGGTCGCGACGGGATTGTTCTCCGGCGTTTCGGTCGAGCCGCAGCGTACCGGCCAGATCGCACCGGATGGCTCGGAATATGTCAATCTACTGGTCAAGCAGGATGCCGGGCCGGCGCGCACGCTGGCGGGAGAAGCCGGCTATGGCACCGGACAGGGACTGCGTGTCGAAGGGTCGTGGACGCACCGCAACCTGTTCCCGCCCGAAGGCGCGTTGATCGTGCGCGGTGTGGCGGGAACGCAGGAGCAGGGGTTGGGCGTCACGTTCCGCCGTTCGAACGCCGGACGGCGCGACCGCACTTTCCAGGTGCTCGCGAACGCCAGCCGCTCGAACTATGATGCGTTCGAGGCATTCACGGGTACGCTCGGCGTCCGCTGGTCATATGATTCGACCCCGATCTGGCAGAAGCGTTTCACCTATGCCTATGGCGGCGAACTGATCGGCACCAACGAAGACACGTACGACTTCGAAGCGGGCGAGCGGCGTCGCAAGACTTATGGCATCGCGGCGCTGCCGCTGTTCGCCGGGTTCGATACGTCCGACAATTTGCTCAATCCGACCAAGGGGTTCCGCATCAAACTGAACGTCAGTCCCGAGGCGTCGGTACAGGGGTCGGCACGGCCTTATGGCCGGTTCATGGTCGAGGGGACGGCATATTACCCAATCGGCGACAGCATCGTCATCGCGGGTCGCGCCCGTGCCGGTTCGATCCAGGGGATCGAGCGCGACGATCTGGCACCGTCGCGGCGCTATTATGCCGGCGGCGGCGGATCGGTTCGCGGCTTCGGGTTCCAGGAACTGGGGCCGCGTACGCCCGAGGTGGACGACGAAGGCAACAACCTGAACCGCCCGATCGGCGGGCGCAGCCTGAACGAATTTGCGATCGAGGCGCGCTATCGCTTCGGCAATTTCGGCATCGTGCCGTTCATCGACGCCGGGCAGGTGTATGAAAGCGCACTGCCGACCGCGTCCGACCTGCGCTTCGGCGCGGGCATCGGCGGACGTTTCTATACCAATTTCGGGCCGATGCGTGTCGATGTGGCGACGCCGCTGGCGCGGAAACCGGGGGAATCCAAGATCGCGCTCTACATCTCGATCGGACAGGCATTCTGATGGCTGACGATCTGAACCCTGTCGCGGACACCGCAACCGGTTACGCCGCGGCCGACCATGTCGCCGCGCGGCGTCCATTGTGGCTGCGTATCGTGAAATGGATCGGCATCGTACTGGCCGGGCTGATCCTGATCGCGCTGGTCGCGGTGTTCGGGATCAACACCGATCCGGGGCGGCGGTTTTTGGTCGGCAAGCTTGACGGATACACCACTGCGTCGGGGCTGAAGATCAATATCGGCCGGATCGATGGATCGCTCTATGGCGCGATGACGATCCGCGACCTGCGGTTGAGCGATACGCGCGGCGTGTTCGCCGATTCGCCGGCCATCGCCATCGATTGGCGGCCGTTCGCGTTCGCCAATGGCCATGTCGACATCCGCAGCCTGACCAGCCCACTGGTCCGCTATGTCCGCAACCCTGTATTGAAGGATACACCGCCGGGCGATCCGAACGCGCCGTTGCTGCCCGATTACGACATCGACGTGAACCGGTTGAAGGTCGACCGGATCGAAGTCGGCGCGGCGGTTACCGGGCAGCGTCATATCGCGCGAATCGACGGACAGGTGCATATCGCCGACCGTCGTGCGCAGCTGGCGGCGAACGCGGCCACGATCGCGGCGCCCGGCGTGGCCGGCGGCGACCGGATCGCGCTGAAGCTGGACGCCGTTCCCGACGACAACCGGTTCGACGTGCAGGCGCGAGTCACTGGCCCTCAGAACGGCATGATCGCCGGCATGGCCGGGCTGACCGCGCCGATCGCGGCGAGCATCGACGGACGCGGCGACTGGGCCAACTGGCAGGGCCGGCTGGCGGGCACGCTGGGCGGACGGCCGCTCGCAAACCTTGCCATCACCGGGCGCGACGGACGCTTTACCGTGCGTGGATCGACACAGCCGGGACTCATCCTCCAGGGGCCGGTCGAACGGTTGACCGCGCCGCGGCTTGACGTGGCGATCGACGCCGCGCTGGCGGACCGCAAGGCCGATACGCGTATCCGGTTGCGTTCCAGTGCGCTGGCGGTCGACGCCGCCGGTTTGATCGATCTGGGCAACAGCCGGTTCGGAAATTTTCGCACCGAAGCGATGCTGCTGACCCCGGGGGCGATCGCGCCCAATCTGAACGGCCGTTCGGTGCGCGCCGCCGTCGTTCTGGACGGCGGATTCGGCACGCCGACCGTCGATTACAAGGTACAGGCGGCGGCGATCGGTTTCGGCGAGATCGCGGTCGAGCAATTATATGCCGAAGGTCGCGCCACCGTGGACGCCGACCGCATTCTGATCCCGATCGCGGCGAAGGCGCGACGGATCACCGGGCTGAACGCCGCGGTCGGCGGGCTGGTCACCAACGTCGCGATCAACGGAGATCTGGCGATTTCAGGCGATCAGGTGCTGTCCGACAATCTGCGCATCCGGTCGGACCGGATCGACGCGACGGCGATCGTCGCCGCCAACCTGACCACCGGACGCTATACCGGCGCGATCAAGGGGCGGATCAACGAATATGAGGTTGCCAGCATCGGCATCCTGAACCTGTCGACCGACGCCAGCCTGTACGCTGCGCCGCAGGGCGGGTTCGGCATCAAGGGGCGGGTGGTGGCGCAGACCACGCGCCTGTTCAACGACGGTGTCCGCAACTTCCTCGGCGGGAACGTATCGACCACGCGGGTCGACGTCGGGGTCGATCCAGACGGTATCATCACCTTTTCCAACCTGCGAATGAACGCGCCGCAGTTCCGCATTACCGGCGGGTCGGGACGCTATGACCCGGCCGGGCCGTTGCTGGTCAACGCGGATGCCTATTCCACGCAATACGGCCCGCTATCGGCGCGCGTTACCGGCAGTGTCGCGGCGCCGCAGGTATTGCTGCGTGCGGCCCGACCGGGCGTCGGCATCGGCCTCGTCAATCTGGAAGCGCGTGTCCGGGGACAGGGTGATCGCTATGGGATACAGGCGACCGGCGGCACGAATTACGGTCCGTTCCGCGCCGACGTCCTCGTCGCCACCGGACCGCGACTGACGGCCGACATCCGTTCGGCCACCTTTGCGGGCGTCAATTTCGACGGACGGGTACAGGCGACCGATGCCGGCCCGTTCACCGGCCGGATTAACTTCGCCGGATCGGGCATCGCCGGGGTCGCCCGGCTTGGGGCGGAAGGGCGCTATCAGCGTGCCGACGTCAACGCCCGTGCGTACAATGCCGTCATTCCCGGCGACATGGGACTACGCATCGGCCGCGCAATCATCACCGCCAGCGCGGTGCTGTACGACCAGCCGGCGATCGTCGCCGACGCACAGGTCGCCAACCTGTCGATGGGCGATTTCGTACTCCAGCGCAGCCGCGCCAAGATCAACTATCGCGGCGGAAGCGGCACGGCACAGGCGTTCGCCGAAGGGTCGTCGGGGGTGCCGTTCAAGGTAGCCGCGAATGCACGGCTCAGCCCCGATCAGTATCTGGTGGCGTTGCAGGGCATGGCCAATGCGATCCCGTTCCGTACGGTCAATCCGGCGCGGATCACGCCGGCGGCAGGCGGATACCGGCTGTACCCGACGCGGATCGACTTCGCGCAGGGTTCGATCCGCGCGGCGGGCGTCTATGGCAACGGCATGTCGATCCAGACACGGCTCGACCGATTGGATCTCGGCATCATAAACGCGTTCGTACCCGGCACCGGGGTCGGCGGCACCGCGACCGGCAGCCTCGATTTTGCAGAGGCGGCGGGGCAGAGCTTCCCGCGCGCGGACGCGCGGCTGACGATCCGCAATTTCCAGCGGACCAGCCTCGCCTCGGTTTCCGAACCTGTCGATATCGTGTTCGCTGGCGACCTTCGTCCCGAAGGCGGCACCGGACGCGCGCTGGTCCGGCGCGGCACGACCACGGTCGGACGGATGGTCGCGAACCTGACCCCTCTGCCACCGGGCAGCGGATCGTGGGTCACGCGGATGCTGGCGGCACCGCTGTCGGGCGGCATTCGGTATAACGGCCCGGCCGCCGTGCTGTTCTCGTTCACAGGGTTTGCCGATCAGCAATTGTCGGGACCGATCGGCATCGCGGCGGACTTTGCCGGCCGGGTGCAGGCACCGCAACTGACCGGCGTCGTCCGGGCGAACAACCTGACGTACGAGAACGAGGCACTGGGCACGCGGCTGACCAATGTCGGGGTCAACGGACGGTTCACTAACGACCGGTTCGAGCTGGTCCAGTTCCGCGCGAAGGCGGGCGAGGGCACGGTCGCGGCGCAGGGATCGGTCGGATTGGCGGCGAACAGCGGCTTTCCGATCGATATCCGCGCGCAATTGCGCAATGCCCAACTGGCAAGCAGCGATGCGCTGGGCGCATCGGCCAGCGGCGATATCCGCATCCAGAACGGAGCGGATGGCGGGCTGATCTCCGGCGAGCTTACGATTCCCGAAGCACGCTACCAGATCATCCGTCAGGGCGCGGCCGACGTCGCGGAACTGACCGGCGTCCGTCGCAAGAGCGATGCGAACAATTCCGCAGCGGCGAAGCAGCAGGCAGCGGCGGCACCGCCGGGGCTGTTCCGGCTGGCGCTGCGCATCCGGGCGGACAACCGGCTGTTCGTGTCGGGAATGGGGCTGGAGTCCGAATGGGAGGCCGACCTGCGCATCGCGGGTACGTCCGCCGCGCCGACCATCAACGGCCAGTTGCGACTGGTACGCGGCACCTATTCGTTCGCGGGCAAGCGGTTCGAGGTCGAGCGCGGCAATATTCGTTTCGAAGGCGAGAACTTCACCAACCCGGGGATCGATATCGCCGCAACCACTACCGCCGAGGGCGTGACCGCGACGATCAACGTTACCGGCACCGCACAGGCACCGCAGATCGCGTTCAGCTCCACCCCGGCGCTGGCACAGGACGAAGTGTTGTCGCGACTGTTGTTCGGCAGCTCCGTGACGAACCTGTCGGCGACCGAGGCGATCCAGTTGGCCGCCGCGCTCAATTCGCTGCGCGGATCGGGCGGGGGCGGGCTTAACCCGCTGGGCAAGCTGCGTTCGGCAACCGGGTTCGATCGGTTGCGCGTGCTGGGCGGCGACGAGGCGACCGGACGTGGCACGTCGCTGGCGGCGGGCAAGTACCTGACCGATGACATCTATCTGGAAGTCATCACCGACGCGCGCGGCTTTACCGCCACGCAGATCCAGATCGCGCTGACCCGGACGCTCAGCGTGCTGTCGCAGACGGGATCGTTCGGTGGATCGAATGCGTCGGTACGCTACAGTCGGGACTATTGAGGAAAAAGGGGCGGCATCGGCGGATGCTACCCCCAACCGGCACGATGGCGGCGCGTTAATCTGTTTGGCGCGATATCTACCCGCTCCAGTCGATCAGGAGCCTAACGGGTCGAGAGTCATCGGCGAACCAAGGCCTGTGGTCCGCCCTATCCGTATTTAAAACTTTCCGCCCCAATTCTTCCATTATGGCCCTTAGCTCATGCGGTCGGTTCGATGGCCGGTCGATCCGCGCGGTGCGCGGCGGGATCGACGTTCCGCTAACAAGCGACCTCGTGTCGTCGGTCCGGACATGTTCCGGGTTGCGTTCGTGCAATCCGCAAGGTTGCGCCATCACATCGATTGTCAATCCGGCCTCGCTGGCGTCACCGCGGGCGACGACGGCTCGCCGCATTGGTCAAAGCACCCAGCATCGCACTGCGCAGCGGTTTGGGCCGGAACGCGTTGTCATACGCGCAGCCGCGAGCCGGCGCACCGTCCGGGCGCGGTTCGAACGTGCGCAGCCAACTATATCGGTCGCTCATGCCCCACGCGATTACGTCGCCCAGCGCGGGGTAGGACAGCATGATGTCGAGATAGGCGCGGGCGAAGTCTGCCACGCCCCGGTCGCGCGGACCGATCGCGACGGGCAGCCCCTTGTCCCGCACGTCCAGTTCGGTGACGAGCAGCCGGTAGCCCATTGCCACGACCGCATCGAGAAATTCCCGCCATCCGGGTTCCAGCCGTCGAGCCAGCGCGCCGGCATCGGTCGTGGGCGCGAACAGCCCGATATGCGACTGCACGCCAAGCGTATCGACCGGAACCCCGCGCTTCCGAAATCCTTCGAGCAAGGTCAGCACGCCCGCCCGGTGGTGTTGGTTGCGGTCTTCCCAGCTCATATAGTCGTTGTAGACGAGTTCAGCATGCGGCGCGGCGGCGCGGGCGGTGCGAAAGGCGTGGTCGAGCACCGGTTCGGTGCCGCCCATCGCGTGGGACAACGCCGTCTGACGCAATTGCCCGGTATCCGGATCGACCGCTTCGTTGACCACGTCATAGCTGTCGATCCGCTGCCCATAGCGCGCCGTCACGGTATCGATGTGATCGGTCAGGATCGCCGCCGCCGCGATCGCCGGACGGTGCCCGAAGTCATGGGTGGTAAGCCATTCCGGGAACCAGCGGCTATAGGCCCAGAACAGCGTATGGCCGCGTATCGCGAAGCCGTTGACGTGCGCCCATGCCACCATCGCGTCGAACCGGGCAAAGTCGAAGCGGTCTGCGGCGGGGCGAATTGCCTGCCACTTCATCTCGTTTTCCGGGACTAGCACGGCACATTCGCGGCGTAGCAAGGCGGCATAGTCGGGGTTGGCGAAGGTCCCGGCATCGGCACCACGCGTGCCGAAAGCGAAGGCCGATCCGAACCGCCGGCCTTTGGATGCGGCGGCCTGCTTCAACGTCGGTGACGGCGCGGCAGTGGCCGTGCCGGCGGCGAACAACCCCAATCCGGCAGCAAGCAGTGCCCGACGGTCGATGGTGGGCATGCGACGCACTCCGCTGTGACCGGGCTATAGGAATGATCAGGGCGATAAAGCCCTCAACGACCGAACGTCGCATGGTGCGCGGGAAACCGCAAATCGCTCGACAGTGGCTCCCTATCCGCCCTGCGCGGACTGTTGCGCGCGGTGCGCGAGAAACCGCAAATTGCCGGACGGTGGCTTGCGGGGAGCAGGTCGAATCTACCTTCGCCGGAGTTGTCCCGCACGGTTGCCGACCACGGGTTCGTCGCGTGGTTCACTTGCGTCCATGTGCTGCCTAGCACCGCCCATACGCTGAACGATATGGCGCCATGGCTCCCGGCACGGGTTTGTACGGTGACCGTCTTGCAAGCCGCAACGGCGCCATCGAAGAGCAGGTCGATCCACGCTGGCAGCACGGTTATTCGAGCTGGCGATACGATCCCAACGGTAGAGGTCGAAGGAGGCGAACTAATCCAGGGACCGACTCTTCCTTACCGAAGAGCCGGCCCCCTCATTCATTCCTGCCGTCGCACAGTCTGGCTGAAACGCCTGCCTCTTCAGTACCGCCGCAACAGCCCGGCAAGCTTGCCTTGTACCCGAACCTGTTCGGGCCGGTAGCGCTGGGGATCGTAGCTGCGATTGGCAGGATCGAGCCGGATCATCGCGCCTTCGCGCCGGAAATATTTGAGCGTCGCTTCGCTTTCCTCGATCAGCGCGACGACGATTTCGCCATCCCGCGCCGTCTCGGTCCGGCGAACCAGCGCATAATCGCCGTCGAGAATACCCGCCTCGACCATCGAGTCTCCGGCGACTTCGAGCGCGTAGTGATCGCCGGCACCTAGCAACGCGGCGGGCACGGGCAGCGTCGCCTGTCCCTCGATCGCCTCGATCGGCAGACCGGCGGCGATGCGACCGTGCAACGGCAGTTCGACGACGTCGTTCGCCGGAGCAGGCGTCGTGCGTGCTGCCGGCTTCGCTACCGGCTTTTTCGCCAGCGGCCGATCGGGCATCCGCAACACTTCCAGTGCACGGGCACGATTGGGCAGCCGGCGGATGAACTCACGTTCCTCCAGCGCGCTGATCAGCCGGTGCACGCCGGACTTCGACTTCAGGTCGAGCGCGTCCTTCATCTCTTCGAAGGATGGGGAAACGCCAGACGCCTTCAACCGGTCATCAATGAAACAGATCAGCTCGTGCTGCTTACGCGTGAGCATATTGTCCTCCGTCGGAACAGACGTGGAACCAATAGGAAACGATTTGTTGCCCGTCAAGCGAGTTGCAGGATTTCCGCCGAGTCGCCCGCTTCCGCCGCCGGGGCGTTCGGCGCGCGTACGATCAGACAGTCCGACCGGGCGAGCGTGCGCAGCATCGAACTGTCCTGGATCGCGGCGGTCGACACCGTTGCGCCGGTGAGGGTGGCGCGCAGATAGTCCTGTCGCGCGCCATTGGCGGGCAAAGGATGGGCGAGCGTCGCGGCGATCGTGCGGGGCAGGGCATCCGCCGCACCGGCCATGCGCGCGACCAGCGGCCGCACAAACAGCAGCGCGGTGATATAGGCCGACACCGGATTGCCGGGCAGGCCCAGCACGGCGGCATCGCCCAGTCGCCCCGCCAGCATCGGCTTGCCCGGTCGCAGCGCGATCCGCCAGAAATCGAGCGTCCCCCCCGCTTCGGCGAGTGCCGGACGGATCAGGTCGTGATCGCCGACCGAGGCACCGCCGGTCGTCACCAGCAGGTCGCAATCGACGCGTCTAAACGCATCGACCAGCACGTCCATCCGGTCGGGCAAGATGCCGAGATCAATGCGGTCGACCGGCAGGTCGGCAAGCAGTCCCGCCAGCATCAGGCAATTGGTTTCGGGTAACTGGTCGTCGCCGATCGGGTGGCCCGCCGGAACCAGTTCGTCACCGGTCGCGGCGATCGCGACACGGACCCGGCGACCGACCGGCAGACTCCCATGTCCGCCGATCGCCGCCACCGCCGCACGAGCCGGCGTAATCCGGTCGCCCGCCGCGATCAGCACGTCGCCAGTGCGGAAATCCAGTCCTGCGCGCCGCACGTTGCCGCCCCGCACCGGGCCTTCGCCCGCCAGCATCAACTTATCGCCGTCGCGTGCCGCTTCTTCCTGCACCAGCACGCAATCCGCCCCGTCGGGCATCGCCGCGCCGGTAAAGATCCGGGTCGCTACGCCACCGGCGAGCCGACCGTGGAATGACCGACCTGCGGCGGATTCGCCGACGACGCGGAACGGCCCCGGCAGGTCGTCGAAACGGATCGCATAGCCGTCCATCGCCGACAGCGGGCGGGCGGGCTGGGTCCGCTGCGCGACGATATCCTTCGTTGCCCATCGCCCGATCGCGTCGACGATCGGCACCGGCTCACTTCGCGCCGGACGGCCAAGTGCGAGCACGCGGTCCTGCGCGTCAGCGACGGGCAGCAAATTCACGACCGAACCCAGTCGCCGGACTTGCCGCCGCGCTTCTCCAGCAAGCACACGCCCTCGATCACCATCGCCTTGTCGATGGCCTTCGCCATGTCATAGACCGTAAGGAGCGTAACCGAAGTCGCTGTCAACGCTTCCATTTCTACGCCCGTCTGCCCGGCGGTGGCGGCGGTTGCGGTGGCGCGGATCGCGTCGTCCTCGAACGCGAAGTCGATCGAGACCTTCGTCAGCGGCAATGGATGGCACAGCGGGATCAGATCGCTGGTCCGCTTCGCCGCCATGATCCCGGCGACCCGGGCCACCGCCAGCACGTCGCCCTTCTTGACCAGCCCGTCACGGATCGCGGCCAGCGCTTCGCCCGACAGTCTGATACGTCCCGTCGCCACCGCCTGTCGCGCCGTCACGGCCTTGCCGCCGACATCGACCATATGCGCGCTGCCGCCGGCGTCGAGATGGGTGAGGCTCATCCGATCATCGCCCGCGTCGCGGCCTCCACATCGGCATGTCGCATCAACGCCTCGCCGATCAGGAAACAGCGCACCCCGTGCGCCGCCATCGCATCAAGATCCTCACGCGTGGCGAGGCCGCTTTCCGCAACGAAGGTACAGTCGGCCGGCGCATGGCCGACCAGTTCATAGGTCCGTTCGAAACTGACCGAGAAGTCCTTGAGATTGCGGTTGTTTACGCCGATCAGCCTCGACCGCAGCGTGAGCGCGCGGTCCAGTTCGGCCCGGTCGTGGACCTCGACGAGCACGTCCATGCCGCGCTCGATCGCAGCAGCCTCGATCTCCGCCATCTGGGTATCGGACAGCGCGGCGACGATGATGAGGATCGCGTCGGCGCCCAGCGACCGCGCCTCGGCGACCTGCCACGGGTCGACATTGAAATCCTTCCGCAGGACCGGCAGGTCGCAGGCGGCGCGCGCGGCGACCAGATATTCGTCGGCACCTTGAAAATATTTGATATCGGTCAGGACCGACAGGCAGGCCGCACCGCCCGCTGCATAGGCGCGGGCATGCGCCGGTGGATCGAAGTCAGCGCGGATCAGCCCCTTGGACGGGCTGGCTTTCTTGATTTCGGCGATCAGGGCGTGGCCGGGCGTCGCATCCAGCGCCGCGCGAAATCCGCGAGGGGGCGTGCGTTCCTGCGCACGGGCGTCCAGATCGGCGATCGTCGCGCGGGCGCTGCGTTCGGCAACCTCGGCGCGCTTGGTGGCGAGGATCGTGTCGAGCATCGTCATGAATAGGCGATCCATTGGCCGAGCAGGCGATTTGCTGCCCCGGAATCAAGCGCTTGCGCTGCGATCTGCACACCATCGCGCAGGTCGGCAGCGGCGTCGGCGATCAGCAGCGCCGCCGATGCGTTGAGCAACACCGCATCGCGATAGGCGCCGGTCTCACCCTGTAGCAGTTGGCGCAAAGCCAAGGCGTTGTGCGCCGCGTCGCCGCCCCTGATCGCGGCGATCGGGTGGCGCGGCAACCCGGCATCTTCGGGAGCGATGCGATGCGACAGCGTCATGCCGACCGGAACCACGACGGTCGGACCCGCACCCGAAATCTCGTCCAGCCCCTCTTCACCCGACACGATCAACGCGGTTTCCGTGCCGAGCAGCGTCATCGCCTCGGCATAGACCGGTGCGTAGTCGGGGCGGGCGATGCCGATGAGCTGGCGGGTCACGCGCGCGGGGTTGGCGAGCGGTCCCATCAGGTTGAAGATCGTCCGCCGCCCGATGCGCTGGCGGATCGGCGTGATGCGGCGCATCGCCGGGTGATGATTGCCCGCGAAGAGAAAGGCGATGCCGATGTCGCGCAGCGTCGCTTCCGCCATCGCCCCGGCGCGTGCCATGTCGAGGCCGAGCGCCTCCAGCGTGTCGGCCGCGCCGGCCTTGCTCGACGCCGCCCGGTTGCCGTGCTTCGCGACCGGGACACCCGCCGCCGCGACCACGAGGCTGACGGCGGTCGAGACGTTGAGGGTGTGATGCCCGTCGCCGCCGGTGCCGCACACATCGACCGCGCCATCAGGAGCGGCGATCGGGATCATCCGGGCGCGCAGGGCACGCGCTGCCTCCGCGATCTCGATGCTGGTTTCACCGCGTTCGCCCAGTGCGATCAGGAAGGCGGCGATGGTAGCGTCGGCGACCGTACCGTCGAGGATTGCGGCAAATGCTTCGGCAGCGCTTTGATGCGATAGCGGGGTCGCAGGATCGGGCAGGAGGGTGGTGACGGTCATGCCGGTACGGTTGCCGGGATGCCGGCAGCGGTCAGGAAATTGGCAAGCATCGCATGGCCATGTTCGGTGGCGATGCTTTCGGGATGAAACTGCACGCCGTGGATTGGCAGTTCACGATGACGGAAGCCCATCACGCTGGCGTCGGCCGCCGTCGCGTTGATGACCAGACAGTCGGGCACGTCGGTCACGATCAGCGAATGATAGCGCGTGGCGGTGAACGGGGCGGGCAGCCCGGCGAACAGCCCGGTGCCGTCGTGATCGACCGGACAGGTCTTGCCGTGCATCAACCCGCCGCGCACGACCTTTCCGCCGAAATGCTGGCCGATCGCCTGATGGCCGAGGCAGACGCCCAGCAGCGGGCGTGCCGTTTCCGCGCACGCGGCGACGAGATCGAGCGAGATGCCGGCCTCGGTCGGGGTGCACGGACCGGGCGAGATCAGGAAACCGTCGGCCCCGCTGGCCAGCGCGTCGGCGGCGCTGAGCGCGTCGTTGCGCTCGACCTTCACCTCAACGCCCAGTTCCATCAGATAATGGACGAGGTTCCAGGTGAAGCTGTCGTAATTGTCGATGACGAGGATCATGGGTCCGCCATAGCGCGGTATGTCCGTCGTGCAACGTCCCGAAATGATCGTGCGTTCAGCGACGGCTCATCTGTTGCGGGTGTTAGGTGGCGCCGAGGAGAATGGCGATGACGGGTCGGATATGGGCAGGACTGGCGCTGGCGATCGCGTCGCCCGCAATGGCGCAGGACGCCCCGGCCGATCCGCCGCGCAAGGTGCGCAACGCCACCGTCTATGGCGAGGAAGCCTGTCCCAAGCCCGCCGACAATGACGAGATCGTGGTGTGTGCGCGATTGGGCGAGAACGAGCGGTATCGCATTCCCAAACGATTCCGCGATCCGCCGTCGCAAGCGACCGTCGCGTCGAGCTGGGCAGCACGCGCCGAAACCGCGATGGACGCGGCGCGGGTCGGCACGCCGAACAGCTGTTCGCCGGTCGGTACCGGGGGGCAGACGGGCTGTACGCAGGCAATGCTGCGGCAGTGGTTCGCCGAAAAGCGTCAGGCGCAGGCCGCCGCCGCCCGTATTCCGTGACGCGGTAGCCCGGCGCGCGTTCGCCCTACTGGTCGCCCGGCAGGCCCGTGCGTCGGCAACGTTCCGAACAATAGACGACGTTGTCCCAGTCGCGCTCCCATTTCTTGCGCCACGCGAACGGCCGCTGGCACACCGGGCACGTCTTGGTCGGCAGGTCGCGCTTCGCGACGCCGCGCGGCATCAGCTCGGTTGCGAATCGAGGAAGTCGGCGACGTCGGTCAGATCGACCGACCGGTCGAGAAAGGTCTGCCCGATACCGCGCGCCAGCAGGAACGGCAGCGTGCCGCCCTCCCGCTTCTTGTCGTGCAACATATGCCCGACCAGCGTCGCGCCCGATGCACGGCATCCCGATGCCGCCAGCCCGTCGGGCAAGCCCGCCGCGCGCAGATGCGCCGCGACCCGCGCGGCATCGTCGGGCGGACACAGACCCCGACGCACCGAATAGGCGAACGCCAGCGCCATGCCGGCCGCGACCCCTTCGCCGTGCAGCAGCGTGCCGTCATAGCCCGCCTCCGCCTCCAGCGCGTGGCCGAAGGTGTGGCCGAGGTTCAGCAGCGCGCGACGGCCCTTGGTCTCATATTCGTCCTCGCCGACGATCCGCGCCTTGGCCGATACCGAACGGGCGATCGCGTGCGTCCGCGCGTCGGGGTCACCGGCCAGCAGCCGTTCGCCATGCGCTTCGCACCATTCGAAGAAGTCGGGATCGTCGATCAGCCCGTATTTGACCACTTCGGCATAGCCTGCGCGGACTTCTCGCACGGGCAGGGTGTCGAGTGTCTGCGGATCGATCAGCACCAATGCCGGCTGATGAAATGCGCCGACCAGATTCTTGCCCGCACGCGCGTTGATGCCGGTCTTGCCGCCGACCGACGAATCGACCTGCGCCAGCAGGGTCGTCGGCACCTGAACGAAGCCGCAGCCGCGTTTCAGGATCGCGGCGGCGAAGCCGACCAGATCGCCGATCACCCCGCCGCCCAGCGCGACGATATGGTCGCCACGCTCGATCCCCAGCGCGAGCAGCGAATCGAGCAGCCGTTCCAGCGTCGCCCAGCTTTTCGACCCTTCGCCGGCCGCGATCGACACCGCCTCGCTCGCGACGCCCGCTGCCGTCAGCGACGTACGCAGCGTCGTCAGGTGCGCGCCGACTCCGGCATCGGCGACGATCACCATCCGCCGGCCGTGCGCGATCGGGGAGAGAAGCTCGCCGGCACGCGACAGCACACCGTCCTCGATCACGATGTCGTAGCTGCGCGCACCCAGCGCGACGGGGATGACGGTCATTGGCCGATGGCTTTCAGAATGGCGGAAACGGTGGCGTCGTGCGGCGCCTGTTGGCTGACGACGCGGATCGGGGCGAGCGCGTAGACCGGATTGCGGACGCGGGCGAGGTCGCGCAGCACCGCGCGCGGGTCCTTGCCGCGCAGCAGCGGGCGGGTATCGCGGCGGCGCACCCGTTCGGCCAGCACGTCCGGCGAGGCGTCGAGCCAGATCGCCAGCGCCTGTTCGAGGATCAGCGCGCGGGTTTCGTCCTGGATGAACGCACCGCCGCCGGTGGCGATGACCTTTGGCGATCCGTCGATCAGCCGCGCGATCACGCGCCGTTCGCCGTCGCGGAAATGCGCCTCGCCGAACCGTTCGAAGATTTCGGCGATGGTCATCCCCGCCGCGCTTTCGATCTCGTTGTCGGCGTCGACGAAATCGAGTTTCATCCGCTGCGCGAGACGACGGCCCACGGTGGATTTGCCGACGCCCATCAATCCGACGAGGACGATCGGCTTGCCGGCCCATGGGGGCGGACGGTCGGGAAAAGGGAGGTGGGTTTGCAGCATGGAGGCGGGGGCTATACAGCCGCCTCGGCCATCGGGCAAAAGGCACGTCGCCATCGCCATCCGCTTTATGTTTTCGGGACGATCAGATCCATGTCGCGTTCGCTAGTCATCCTCATCGTCGTCCTCGTCCTGCTGATCGCAGGCTTGTTCCTGCTCGCCGGACGTTCGACCGAACAGCAGCCGGTCCAGATCGAAAAGGCGGTCGCGCTTGAAAACCTCGCGAACTGACCGGTTGCGGATCGGCGCGGCGGCCGTCGCGCTGGCACTGGGCGTACCGGCGATCGGGCAGGACAGCCCCGAGTCGCTGTTGCCGCCGGGGTTCGGCGATCCGGTAGCACCCGCGCCGACCCCGACGCCGCGCGCCACCGCGTCCGCCGCGCCGGGGTTCGCGCCCGCCGTGCCGATCGTCCAGCCATTGCCGGGCGAAGCAGGGCCGAACCCGACGCCGACCCCGACTCCGTCGGCCTCGATCGTGCCGGTCGATGCGGCGGCGTTGCGCGCCTATGAACTGCCCGATTTCGCGCGCCGTTCGGTCGGGCAGGTCGGTATCGCGGGCGCGGACGGTGCAGGGTTCGGGCCGGATGCGTTCGGTGCCGCGTCCGGGCCGTATCTGCAGCGGTTGATGCGGCGGCTGGACGCGCCCGTCGCCTCGCGCTGGCTGTCGATCGCACTGCGCCGCGCGCTGGTGTCCGAAGTGACGACGCCCGCCGGGGTCGACGGCGCGGACTTCGCCGCCGAACGCGCCTGGCTGCTGGTCCGCATGGGCGAGGCCGACGCGGCGCGTGCCGTGGTGCAGGCGGTCGATATCGACAATTATACGCCCAAGCTGTTCCAGATCGCGATGCAGGCGTTGCTGGCCACCGGGGATGCCGGCGGCATGTGCCCGCTGGTCGAACCGGCGCTGAAAATATCGAACGAACGTGGCTGGCGACTGGCCAACGCGATGTGCCTCGGCCTGTCGGGCGAGGCGCGGGCGGCGGGGCGCATCGTCGATCAGGCGCGGCGTCAGGCACCGGGCGGCGGGGCGATCGACGTCGCGCTGGCCGAAAAGATCGTCGGCACCGGCGCGCAGGGTCGCCGTGCGGTCACCATCGAATGGGACGGCGTCGACCGGTTGAGCGCGTGGCGCTATGGCCTCGCCGCCGCCGGCAACGTTGTCGTGCCGCCCGCGCTGTACGATACGGTCGGGCCGCAGGTGCGCTTCTGGCACGCCACTGCGCCGCAAGTGGCGCCGGGTGCGCGGCTGGGCGATGCCGATCTGGCCGCCGCGCAGGGCGTGCTGTCGAGCGAGGCGCTGGTCGACCTGTACGCGCAACTGCTGACCGACGAGGATGCGACCAGCGCGCAGACCGCGCTGGCGAGCGATATCCGCACCGCCTTTACCGCGTCCGCCGCCGATCGGCTGGCGATGTTGCGGCAATTGTGGGAACCGGCGGGGAATACCGCGCTCGGCCATGCGCGCCGTGTGCTGACGGCGCGCGCCG
The DNA here is from genome assembly GCF_014842075.1 of Sphingomonas sp. CFBP 13720. Classification (GTDB taxonomy): domain Bacteria; phylum Pseudomonadota; class Alphaproteobacteria; order Sphingomonadales; family Sphingomonadaceae; genus Sphingomonas. The sequence continues at coordinate 249,568 of NZ_JACYVA010000001.1, read as the reverse complement.
CCGCGTCGATCGCGCCGGTTGCCGATCATCAGGCGGATGCCGACCGACTGATCGCGTCGATGCTGACCGCCGGGCTGGACCTGCCCGCGATGCGCTGGCGCGGCGTGGTGCCGGCCGGTAGTGACGGATGGGCGATGCTGGCACTGGCCGCGCCGCGCGGCCGGACGATCGCGGCAGGCGCGATATCGGACTATGCCGATGCCGACGCGCGCAAGGGGCAGTTGCTGTTCGCCGGCCTTGCCGGACTCGGGCGGATCGCATCGGGTGAGGTGCGCGGGCTGGCCAGCGATCTGAACGTCGCGGTCGGTGCGCGCAACGCATGGACCGACGCGATCGACGTGGCGGGCGTGAACGGCGAATCGGCGACGGTGCTGCTGCTGGCGGCGGTCGGCATGCAGACCCGCGACTGGCGCGGCGTATCGCCGGTCGCGCTGTTCCACATCGTCGCAGCCTTGCGCGCGGCCGGGCGCGAGGGAGAGGCGCGGATGATCGCCGCAGAGGCGATCGCGCGGACGTGACCGGCGATGCCGCGCTGATCGACCGCTTTCTGGAAATGATGGCGGCGGAGGCTGGGGCGGCGCGCAACACGCTGTCGGCATATGAAACCGACCTGCGGCTGGCGTCGGATGCGTCGGGCGGGCGGCTGGCACAGGCGGATGCCGCCGCGATCGGACGGGTGTCCGACGGGTGGAGTGCGCTGGCCCCGGCGACGGTCGCGCGCAAGGCGGCGGCGCTGCGGCGGTTCTTCGCGTTCCTGTTGGACGAGGGATTTCGCGCCGACGATCCCGGCATCGCGCTGCCCCGGCCGGGCACCACGCGCGGGCTGCCGCGCACGCTGTCGACCGGCGATGTCGATGCGATGTTCGCCGCGATCACCGCCCGGGTCGCGCGCGATCCCCCCGACCGCAACGACCTTCGCCTCTCCGCGCTATTCGAACTCCTCTATGGATCGGGGCTGCGCGCGACCGAACTCGTGTCGTTGCCGCGCGGGGCGGTCGCGTCCGATCGCCCATACATGATCCTGAAGGGGAAGGGCGGGCGCGAACGTATGGTGCCGCTGTCCGATCGCGCGCGTGCCGCCGTCGCCGCGTGGCGCGATCACGTACCGGCTGACAGCCCGTGGCTGTTTCCGTCGGGCAAGGCGCATCTGACCCGTGTCCGCCTGTACCAGATCGTTCGTGCGCTGGCAGCGGAGGCCGGCATACCGCCCGACCGGATTAGCCCGCACGTGCTGCGCCATGCGTTCGCCACGCACCTTCTGGAGGGAGGCGCCGACCTGCGCGCGTTGCAGGCGATGCTTGGTCATGCCGATATCGCGACGACCGAGATATATACCCATGTCGATCGCGCGCGGCTGGTGCGGCTGGTCAACGAACGCCACCCGCTGATTGACGCGGCACCGGTGCGGCCATAGGGCGCACGGGCTATGGCCACTTTCCTCGATTTCGAAAAACCGATCGCTGAGTTGCAGTCGCGTATCGACGAACTGCGCGAAACCGCCGCCGACGGCGCGCTGGATATCGCCACCGAGATCGGCCGGCTCCAGACCAAGTCGGACCGGCTGCTGCGCGAAACCTATAGCCGGTTGACGCCGTGGCAGAAGACGCAGGTCGCCCGGCATCCCGAACGGCCGCATTTCAAACATTATGTCGCGCAACTGGTCGACGATTTCATGCCGCTGGGCGGGGACCGGGCCTTTGCCGACGATTCGGCGATCATCGGCGGACTCGGCCGGTTCCGCGGGCGCAAGGTCATGGTGATCGGCCATGAAAAGGGCGACGACACCGCGACGCGGCTCAAGCATAATTTCGGCATGGGCAAGCCCGAGGGCTATCGCAAGGCGATCCGTCTGATGCACCTTGCCGACCGGTTCGGGTTGCCCGTGGTCACGCTGGTCGACACATCGGGCGCGTTTCCCGGCATCCAGGCGGAGGAACGCGGACAGGCGGAGGCGATCGCGCGATCGACCGAGGCGGCGCTGAATCTCGGCGTACCGATGGTGTCGGCGATCCTTGGCGAAGGCGGATCGGGCGGCGCGATCGCGCTGGCGGCGGGCAATGCCGTGCTGATGATGGAACACGCGGTCTATTCGGTCATCTCGCCCGAAGGATGCGCATCGATCCTGTGGCGGACCGCCGACAAGGCACCCGACGCGGCCGAAGCGATGCGCGTAACCGCGCAGGACCTGAAGGCGCTGGGCGTCATCGATGCGATTGTCACCGAACCGCTGGGCGCGGCGCATCGCGATCGGGTGACGGCGATCGATGCGCTGGGCGATGCGATCGACCGCGAACTGACCGCTCTGGAGCATCAGCCGGCGGCGGCGTTGCGGCAGTCGCGGCGTCAGAAATTCCTTGCGATGGGCCGGATCCAGTAACGAAAACGGGCGGCGGAACCATCGTCCCGCCGCCCGCGATGTTCGTCGAACCCGAAGGCTCTTAGTTCTTCATGCCCGTCGTCACGCTGCCGAAGGTCGTCGAGAGCTGGTTGCCCAGACCCTTCATGGCGGCGATGGCGGCAACGGCGATCAGCGCGGCGATCAGGCCGTATTCGATGGCGGTCGCGCCCTTGCTGTTCTTAACGAAATTGCGGATCTTCTGCATTGCGGTCTCCGTGCTTCTGCGTGCTTCAATCTTCCCGGCCATTCGGGCGTTCTTCCGTCCGGCATTTCCGCAATAGCGACGACACGGTTGAAAAAGAGTTTAAGTCGCGGAACTATTTCAGAAACCGGATTTTATCGCTGCGAACTGCTGGTGATGACCTTTGTCGCCACATCGTTCCACATACTGGTGGTCCCCTTCGCCAGCAGCGAGATGGCACCAAGGACCGCGATCACGATCAGCGCGAGGATCAGCCCATATTCGATCGCCGTGCCGCCGCGCTGGTCGCGCCACAGGGCATTGGCCCGGTTCAGGAACGCTCGCATATCGACCCGGAATCCTTCATCGTTCAGGCGGCGGGATTAGCCGGCGAAGGGTTAAGGAAATGTCGATCGCACTGTTGATGGTGAGCGCGGCCGCAATGATCGACGGCGATGGCCGGGTGCTGGTCCAGCAGCGGCCGCCGGGAACGTCGATGGCGGGGTTGTGGGAGTTTCCGGGCGGCAAGCTGGAACCCGGAGAGTCGCCCGAGGAAGCGTTGATCCGCGAGTTGCACGAGGAACTGGGGATCAGGGTCGATCACCACTGTCTTGCCCCCGCAGCCTTCGCCAGCGAACCGCTGCGCGACCGGCATCTGGTGTTGTTGCTGTACGTCCTGCGCAAATGGCACGGCATCCCCGCGCCGCTGGAAGCGACGGCGTTGCGCTGGGTGCGGCCGGTCGAACTGCACCGCATCGACATGCCGCCAGCGGACCGTCCGCTGATCGCGCTGCTCGAAGCGCTGGTTTAGCGTTCAGCGTTCCCCGCCGGGTGGCCGAAGCGCATCGGCGAGCGAGGTCGTCGCGCTGCCGCGTCGCGCTGGCTGCGGCTGGGTCGGGGCCGGTGCCCAACCGGTCAGATAGATCACTTCGAACACTTCCTTCGTCCGTCCGTCGGGATCGGCGCGATCGGCGAATGCGGTAGCGGCGGCGGCGAAGCGCGTCCGGTCCAACGGCGGCGCGTCGAGCAAGCCGGTTGCGCCCATGCCGCGCAGATCGTCGACCAGCCGTCCGATATGGCCGTACCGCACGCTCAACGTTTCCGAATCGGCGACAGGCAACGCGAAGCCTGCACGAACGAGCAGGTCGCCCGCCGAACGAAGATCGACCTGCGGGTGAACGCGTGCCGCCGGACGGTCGGATTCGGCGTCGAACAGCGACCGCTTGAGCGTGCCCAGCGTCGCCCCCCCGGTGAACGCGCCGAGGAACAGTCCATCGGGCCGAAGCGCACGCCGGATCAGCGACAGCGCGCCGGGCAGGTCGTTGACCGAATCGAGCACGCCCACCGATATGACGAGGTCGAACGCACCGTCGGCGAAGGGCAGCCGGTCTTCGTCGCCCTGCACGCCGCCCGCCGCATGCGCGAACGCAAAGCCCGGATCGAATCGTGCCACCCGGCATCCGGGCGGCGCGGCGAACGTGGCGTCGTGGCACCCGAGGTCGAGCATGTCGGTGAACGAACGGGTCACGGCGTGCAGCCGTTCGCCGACGCCTTCGCCCATGAACCGGTGCAGGAAGTCCGCATCGGCGAAGTTGCGCGACGCGCGGTCGCGATGCAGCCGGCGACGGCGACGGGAAAAGAGATCGGGGACGCTCACGCCGTGCCTTGTGCCGCGCGGGTGGCACCGCGACAAGGGGTGGGCATGCGCGCCACCATCGTCCTCGCCCGGATCGTCGCCCTTGCCCTGCCGCCGCGTTGTCCGGCGTGTGGGGACGTGGTGGAGGCCGATCACCGGTTCTGCGCCGGATGCTGGTCCGCGCTGCGGTTCCTCGGCGATCCGGCGTGCGCCGGTTGCGGACTGCCGTTCGCGTTCGACCGGGGCGAAGGCGTGCGGTGCGCACCATGTCTGGCGCGCGCGCCGGTGCACGACGGGGTTCGCGCTGCCGTCGCCTATGGCCCGGTGGCGCGCGATGTCGCGCTGAAACTGAAATATGGCGGGCGGCTGGCGCTGGCGACGACGATGGGGCGGCTGATGGCCCGCCACGTGCCGGCGGATGCGACCCGGATCGTGCCGGTTCCGCTGCATCCCCGGCGGCTGTGGACGCGCGGCTACAACCAGGCAGGACTGATCGCGGCGGCGGTGGCGGAGCGTGCATGCGTGCCGCTCGACCGCGACCTGTTGCGCCGGACGCGTGCCACGCCGCCGCTGCGCGAAATGGGATCGCGCGCGCGGGCCAAGGTCGTGGCCGGTGCGTTCGCGGTCGCCGATCCCGCGCGCGTCGTGGGGCAATCGATCGTGCTGGTCGACGACGTCTATACCAGCGGGGCGACGACCGACGCCTGCGCGAAGATTCTGTCGAAGGCCGGGGCGGAGCGGGTCCGGGTGCTGTGCTGGGCGCGCGTGATCCATGGCGACGATTGACAAGCCGGCATCGTGGCCACACTTCATCGTCATGGCTTCCATCACGATCTATACCAAAGCGTTCTGCCCTTACTGCACCCGCGCCAAGCGGCTGCTCGACGAAAAGGGCGCAGCGTATGAAGAAATCGACATCACCATGGGCGGTCCGAAACGGCAGGAGATGCTGGGTCGCGCCAATGGCCGGACGACGGTGCCGCAGGTGTTTATCGGCGATACCCATGTCGGCGGATCGGACGATCTGACCGCGCTCGACCGGGCGGGCAAGCTGGACGCGCTGCTGACATCGTGAAACTCGCCCTGCTCCAGATGACCGCCGGCATCGATCCCAATGCCAACGCGGCCACGCTGGTCGAGGCCGTGGAACGGGCGGCGGCGGGTGGCGCGACGATGCTGTTCACGCCCGAAATGTCGGGGCTGGTCGATCGCGACCGGACGCGCGCCGCCGGTGCGATCGTGGCCGAGGAGGAGGACCGCGTGCTGGCGGCGGTCCGTGCCGCCGCGCGGGATGCTGGCATCTGGGTCCATATCGGGTCGCTCGCCGTGCGCCGCGACGACGGCCGCTTCGCCAATCGCGGCTATGTGATCGACGCGACCGGCCGGGTCCGCGCCGCCTATGACAAGCTGCACCTGTTCGACGTGACGCTGCCGACCGGCGAGACGTGGCGCGAATCCGCCAGCTATGCGCCGGGCGATGCGGCGCGGGTCGTGACGACGCCTGCCGGTTCGCTGGGGCTGTCGATCTGCTACGATCTGCGTTTTTCGGACCTGTATCGCGCGCTGGGCGATGCGGGTGCGACGATATTGGCGGTGCCGGCGGCGTTCACCGTGCCGACGGGGCAGGCGCACTGGCATGTCCTGCTGCGTGCGCGGGCGATCGAGACGGGGGCGTTCGTGGTGGCGGCGGCGCAGACCGGCACGCATGCCGACGGGCGTACGACATGGGGCCATTCGCTGGTGGTCGATCCATGGGGTGCCGTGCTGCTCGACATGGGCGAGAACGCGGGACTGGGCTTCGTCGACATCGATCCCGACGCGGTCGTCGCGGCTCGCGCGCGGATACAGGTGCGGGCGCATCGGCGTTCGGTGCCGCCGGTCGAGGTGATCGCGTGATCGTATTCGACCTGCGTTGCGGACAGGGCCATGTGTTCGAAGCATGGTTCGGGTCCAGCGCAGCGTATGATTCGCAGCGCGATGCGGGGCTGGTCCGCTGTCCGGTATGCGACGATGCATCGATCGCGAAGGCGGTGATGGCGCCGAATATCGGGGCCAAGGGCAACCGTGGGGCGACACCGCCCGCACCGCCTGCGCCGGAAGCGGTCAAGCATGCGCTGGCCGCACTGGCGGCGGCGCAGGCAAAGATATTGAAGGGCAGCGAGTGGGTAGGCCGCGACTTCGCCGATCGTGCGCGCGCGATGCACGACGGCGCGACCGATCCCGCGCCGATCCACGGACAGGCGACGCGGGACGAGGCGAAGGCGCTGATCGAGGACGGCATCACGATCGCGCCGCTGCCGCTGCCGATCGTCCCGCCCGAACAGGCGAACTGACCGTCCGCCGCCGTTGCACCGGACGATGCGGGGCGATACAGCGTCGACGTGGCCTCGTAGCTCAGCTGGACAGAGCGCCGCTTTCCTAAAGCGGGCGTCGGGGGTTCGAGTCCCTCCGAGGCCACCATCTCCCAGCGGAAACGGCGCATTTGCGCGGTTGTTAGCAAGGTTAGACAAACCTCGGCAGGGCGGGTTAGGCAAACCAACCAGCCCCGTGGTCGACATACCGAACCTGCCCGGCCGTCGAAACGATGCCGATGCTACGCCGATATCGCTCGAACGTGCCGCAGACCACCGTTGTGAGGAACGGTTCGACGTGCCGACAACAGTTTACCGGCCGGCGTAACGCGGCTGCGTTTATAGGGTAACCGGACCAGATTGAACCACCGTCATCGCCCTGCGGGCGACTGCTACGTGGCGGGGTACTTTTTCCATGATCCTGCGTGGTTTGTCGGTCACGATGCCTCGGCGCCGCTCCCTCCTCAAGCCTCGTACGACGGCAAAATCGCGTCCGCGCCGCTGATCCAGCCTGATCCCGGCACGCTTTAGCTGCCACACTCCCAACGTCCGTCGCGATACACGCGCTCGCCGCCATCGGCGGTGCGCATATCCAGCGTCGCTGCCCATGCCTGCGACGATCCACGCACCGCGACCGGATCATCGCTCGCGCGGCGGATGGTGAAAGACACGCCGTTGCCGGCCACGATCCCGCCGACCGCGATGGCATCACGTCCCGGCGTGGCGGCCGCGAGCGAATAGCGACGACGGTTCAAACTGGCGAGGCCGTCGCCTTCGTCGCGCACCACCAGCAGCATCGGGCCACCTGGCGCGGCGCGGAAGGCGCAACCTGATCCCAGCAGATCGCGATCCTGCAGATCGGCGCGGTCGATCGGGTCGAGTGGCGGTGCGACGTGCGGCGGCGTTTCGGGCGGAAGGCCGGACGGCGCGCGCGCCGCGACCACGGGCAGTGGGGACGGTTCGACTCCACCGATCGATCCTGCCGGAACCGCGCCGCTGTCCGCCGTGGCGTTCGTAGCGACGGGCGGTTCGGCGGAACATGCCGCCAGCGACGCCGTAGCGGCAAGGATCACAAACCATTTCATCGACGGCGTAACGACCGGTATGTCGCCGTCGTTCCGTTAGCCCCGACCGATCAGCGCCAGCACTTCCTTGCGGCTGCGTTCGTCGTCGCGGAACACGCCCATCATCCGGCTGGTCGTCATCGTCACGCCCGGCGTGCGGACGCCGCGCGCAGTCATGCATGCATGGGTCGCCTCGATCACGACCGCGACGCCGCGCGGGGCCAGTCCGTTCCAGATGCAGTCGGCGACCTCGGCGGTCAGGCGTTCCTGTACCTGCAACCGGCGGGCATAGCCGTGCAGCACGCGCGCCAGCTTCGATATGCCAACGACATGGTTGCGGGGAAGATAGGCGATGTGCGCCTTGCCGATGATCGGCGCCATGTGATGTTCGCAATGCGACTGGAACGGGATATCGCGCAGCAGTACGATCTCGTCATAGCCGCCGACTTCCTCGAACACGCGCGCCAGATGATGCGAGGGGTCGTCGGCATAGCCCTGCGTATATTCGCGCCATGCCCGCGCAACCCGTCGGGGGGTATCGACCAGCCCTTCGCGGTCGGGATCGTCACCGGCCCAGCGGATCAGCGTACGCACTGCTTCCGCCACATGATCGGGCACCGGAATCTTCGAAGGCTCGTCGACCAGATCGCCGTCCGCATCGCACATGATGAACTAAATCCATTCCCGAACTTCAGTCTGCGGTCGTGGACCTGCCCGATAACCTCTATCAGGCTGACTGTGGCTTCCATACCCGTTCGCCGAAAGAAAGGACGAACGGTCCGGTATCACCCGTTGACGACCGATAGATGCTTCTGCACCAAATGCCAACTATCGGCCGGCAAAGACCGGCGTCCTCAGGAGGGGATGCGTATGAGTAAGCTCGAATGGCTGGCGTCGGCCGCCTGCATCGCCATGGCCGCGCCCGTTGCGGCGCAGACCGTATCGCCGGCCGCGCCGCCCACCACGTCCGAACCGGAATGGGAAAGCGAGATCATCGTCACCGCGACGCGCCGCGCCGAACCGGTACAGGACGTGCCGATCGCGGTGACGGCGGTGAACGCGCAGTTGCTCGACAATGCCGGCGTGACCGATATCCGTGGTCTCGAACAGCTTGCGCCGTCGCTTCAGACCACCACCGGGCAGTCGTCCGCGACCGGCACGTCGCTGTCGATCCGCGGGGTCGGCACGGCGGGCGACAATCCGGGGTTCGAACCGGCGGTCGGCGTGTTCATCGACGGGGTGTTCCGCGCCCGCGCGGGTATCGCCGTCGCCGAACTGCCCGAGATCGAGCGGGTCGAGGTGTTGCGTGGGCCGCAGGGGACGCTGTTCGGGCGCAATACGTCGGCGGGTGCGCTGTCGATCTTTACCGCGCGACCGCAATTCAACCTTGGCGGCTATGTCGAGGGCGAGATCGGCAATTACAACGCGCGTGAGATCAAGGGGGCACTGACCGGCCCGGTATCGCGGACGCTCGCGCTGCGCGTCGATGGCGGCTATCGCCAGCGCGACGGCTATATCGCAGACGCGAATTCGGACCGGTCGTTCAATGATATCGACCGTTGGTATTTGCGCGGACAGGCGCTGTACGAAACGACCGGGGTCAATTTCCGGCTGATCGGCGATTATTACGAGACCGACGAACAATGTTGCGGCGTGGTCAGCGGGACGCGCGGCACGACCGCGCCCGCCATTCAGGCGATCGCGGCGGGGCAGGGGCGCACCGGCATCTATACCGGTCCGCCGTCCGACCGGCGGATGGGTGCGACGCCCGGCCGCGATTATGGCGAGGCGGTGCGCGACTGGGGCGTATCGGGCGAACTGAACGTCGATATCGGTGAGATGCGGCTGACGTCGATCAGCGCGTATCGCGACTGGCGCGTGCTGCGTAATCAGGACATCGATTATTCGGGAATCGATCGCGCCTATCGCGACGGTTATCGATCGACGGTGCGCGATATTACGCAGGAAGTGCGGTTGCAGGGCCAGTTGTTCGACGGAAAGCTCGATTTCCTGATCGGCGGATTCTATCTGAACGAGCAGTTGAAACTGCGCGACACCGTGCGGCTGGGCGTCGATGCCAACCGCTATGTCGATACGCTGTTGGGCGGGGCGCTGGCCGCGCCACCATCGGCGGGAGGCATCGGGCGGCAGGCGCAGTTCTTCGGCAGCTTCACCGTGCCGACCTTCACCCAACTCGTGACCGCGCTGCGGGGCGGCCCCGCGCTGCCGGCGGGTACGGTGCCGCTGTTCGGGCAACTTCTGTATGCGCAAAGTGCAGCGTTGCAGGGGGCGGCCCCGCCGGGATCGGCGTTGTTCACCTATCTTAACACGCCGCTGACCCCCAACCAGCCGGGGCAGGGCAACAACAACGACGATTTCGCGGTCGACACCAATGCCTTCGCGCTGTTCACGCACAATATCGTCAACTTAACCGACCAATTGTCGCTGACACTGGGCGCACGGTACAACTACGAACGCAAGGAACTGAACGCCACGGTCAACAGCAACCCGGCGGCATGCGATTTCTTCCTGAACAATGATCCGCGCGCCGTGACGTATCGCAACGCCATCCGCGCCGCCAGCCCGGCATTGTTCCAGAATCTTGCGCTGCTCAGTTGCAACCCGGCGATCTCCAGCGAGTTCAACGGAAACTACACGCACGACCGTTCGGAAAGCCGGCTTACCGGCACTGCCAAGCTGGCATACAAGTTCAATCGCGATATCCTGGGCTATGCCAGTTACGATCGCGGGTTCAAATCAGGCGGCTACAATCTGGATCAGGCCAGCTTCGATACGACCGTCCTTGGCGGCGACGGTGCGCAGGCGACCGATCTGGAGTTCGGTGCGGAAACCGTCGACAGCTACGAGCTGGGGCTGAAGACCAGCATCACGCGGCAATTCTCGTTCAACGCCGCGATCTTCTACCAGAAGTTCCGGGGGCTTCAGTCGCTGATCTTCGCGGGCAACAGCTTCGTGGTGCAGAACGTGCCGAAGGCGACCGGCCGGGGCATCGAGCTGGAATCGATCATTCAACCGATCCGGGCGTTCAGCGTGCGGTTGGGCTATACGCTGCTCGACGCGTCCTATGACGACAGCAACGACTTCGCCGGCACGCCGTTGCAGAACCAGCAGGGCAAGCAGTTCCTGAACCAGCCGCGCAACGTCGTCACCGTAGCCGCGACATGGACCCCGGCGCTGACCAGCCGCATCAACGGACTGGTCCATGTCGATCTACGCTATAACAGCGACGTGGCGATCGTGCGCGACGGGACGGGAACCCCGGTCGTCGGCAACGACGGATATCCGTTGCTGAACGGTCGGATCGGCGTCCAGACCGAAGACCGGCGCATATCGGCGGAGTTGTTCGTCGAGAACATCACCAATCAATATTATAATATTTCCGGTTTTGCGATTCCCGAACAGACCGGAACCTATGGAGTCTATCCGGCGATGCCGCGTTTCTATGGGTTGCGCGGCCGGTTCGGCTTTTGATCGCCCGTGATGCGACGAGTGGCCGTATTCACCGGCTCGTTTCGGTAACGTATTGCAATTCTTCCGCGACAAAGGCACCGGGACGCGGCATAAAGCCCAGCTTGCCGCGCCCGGACGGTCGCGGTCCATAAGGGGGATCAGGAGGAATATATGGCTAAAGAACCCACGACGACCGGCGCAGCCCGGGGTGGTATCGCCAAGCCGGTGCAGCCGTCGCCCGATCTGGCGAAGATCACCGGGTCCGATCCGCTGCCGCGCAGCGAAGTCGTGAGCAAGATGTGGGAATACATCAAGAAGCACGACCTTCAGAACCCGAAGGACAAGCGCGAGATCCTCGCCGACGAAACGCTCGAAAAGCTGTTCGGCAAGAAGTCGGCGACGATGTTCGAGATGAACAAGCTGCTCAGCGCCCATATGAAGTGACGCGTACCGCCCGCGATGCATCGCGGGCTGGTTGCGACCCGACGCCGTCCGGACCCGTTCCGGGCGGCGTCGTTCGTTCGTCCGGCATGGATCGGTACGGCGCCGCGCTCGACACCGCCACCTGTGGTGATATCCCGGTGCGATGAACCCGAACCTGACGGCCGATCGCCCGACCTTCGTCACCCGCCTCGAATGTTCGCTGACCGGCGAACGGTATGACGCCGACACGCTGCACGGCCTGTCGCGCGCCGGACGACCGCTGCTGGTCCGCTACGACCTTGCGGCGGCGGGGGCGGCGGTGTCGCGCGACACGATCGAGGCGCGGCCGACCGATCTGTGGCGCTGGCGCGAACTGTTACCGGTTCGGGACACCGCCGACATCGTCAGCCTCGGCGAGATCGAGACGCCGTTGATCGAGCTGACGGCGGAGCCGGGACGCCCGATCGTCAAGGACGAGGGGCGGCTGCCCACCGGATCGTTCAAGGCGCGCGGGCTGGTGATGGCCGTCGCGATGGCCAAGGCGCTGGGCGTGACGCGCATCGCCATGCCGACCAACGGCAATGCCGGCGCGGCGCTGGCGGCCTATGCCGCGCGCGCCGGCATCCGTACGACGATCTTCTGTCCGGCGGATACACCCGAAATCAACGTGCGCGAGATCGCGATGCAGGGCGGCGATGTGTGGCGGATCGATGGGCTGATCGACGATTGCGGTGCGATCGTCGGCGAAGGCGCGCGGCAGGGGCTGTGGTTCGACTTTTCCACGCTCAAGGAACCGTACCGGATCGAGGGCAAGAAGACGATGGGCCTGGAACTGGCCGCGCAGCTCGGCTGGGAATTGCCCGATGCGATCTTCTACCCGACCGGTGGCGGCACCGGGCTGATCGGCATGTGGAAGGCGTTCGCCGAACTCGAGGCGCTCGGCTGGATCGGGTCGAAGCGACCGCGCATGTTCGCGGTGCAGGCGGCCGGCTGCGCGCCGATCGTCAAGGCGTTCGACGATGGGGTCGAGCATGCCGAACGCTGGGAAAACTCACACACGATCGCCGCCGGCATCCGTGTGCCGCGCGCGGTCGGCGATTTCCTGATCCTGCGTGCGGTGCGCGAGAGCGGCGGGCGCGCAATGGCGGTCGGCGACGATGCGATCCTGCGCGCGGTCGAGGATACCGCGCGTGCCGACGGGCTGCTGCTATGCCCCGAAGGTGGCGCGACTTTGGCCGCCTATCGCGATGCGCTGGCGACCGGGCTGGTCGATGCGGGGGAGCAGGTGGTGTTGTTCAACTGCGCGACGGGGTTGAAATACCCGATGCCGGCGGCGGAACAGTTCCTGTCGAAGGACGCACCGATCGACTTCGGGCGTTTCTGAAACGTCGCCCCGGCGCGGGCCGGGGTCTTTTCCGGTCGGGTGTACCGATTTTCCGCAGGGCGATCCCGGCCTTCGCCGGGATGACGTACCGGGACAGTCCGGCGGATCGAACGCCGACCCGCCCGTCGCCCTACCGCCCCGCCGCGTTCGCGGCGCTAAGGGCGGCGCGCACCGTGGCGGTCGCGACGTCACCGTCGATCCCGACCCCGAACACGCGTCGGCCGTCGGGCAGGGTGCATTCCAGATACGCCGCCGCCTGCGCATCCGACCCGTGGCCGATCGCATGTTCGGAATAATCGACCACGTCGAGGTCGATCCCGCCCTCCTCACGCAGCGCGGCGAGCAGGCCGGACAGCAGCCCGTTGCCCTTGCCCGAAATCGAGCGTTCCTCGCCGTCGAGCCGTACCTGTCCGACGAAGGTACGCGGCGGTCCGCCCCCCGGCGCATGCGTCTCGGCATAGTCGATCAGCGCATACCGGTCGCTCCCGCGCGGCAGATACGCACCAGAGAATGCCGCCCAGATATCGGCGGCGTTGAGTTCGCGACCCAGTTCGTCAGCCATCGCCTGAACGTGGCGGCTCAGATCGGCCTGAAGCCGCTTGGGCAGTTTCAGGCCCTTGTCCTGTTCCAGAACCCACGCCACGCCGCCCTTGCCCGACTGCGAATTGACGCGGATCACCGCTTCGTAGCTGCGGCCCAGGTCAGCGGGATCAATCGGCAGATAGGGGACTTCCCACAGCCCGTCGTTGCGCAGCGCCTGCGCGGCCATGCCCTTCTTGATCGCGTCCTGATGACTGCCCGAAAAGGCGGTGAACACCAGATCGCCGGCATAGGGCGTGCGCGGATGGACCGGCAGGCTGGTGCAGTAATTGACCGTGTTCACCACCGCGTCGATGTCCGACAGGTCGAGCATCGGATCGACGCCCTGCGTGTACAGGTTCAGCGCCACCGTCACCAGATCGCAGTTGCCCGTCCGCTCGCCATTGCCCAGCAGGCAACCCTCGACCCGGTCCGCGCCCGCCATCAGCCCCAGTTCCGCCGCGGCGACGCCGGTCCCGCGATCATTGTGGGTGTGCAGCGATATGACCACGCTGTCGCGGTTGGGCACGTTGCGACAGAACCATTCGATCTGGTCGGCATAGATATTCGGTGTCGCTGCCTCGACCGTCGCGGGAAGGTTCAGGATCAGCGGCCGGTCCGGCGTCGGGCGCAGCACGTCCATCACCGCCGCACAGACTTCTACCGAGAAATCTAGTTCGGCAGTGGAGAAGGTTTCGGGGCTGTATTCGAACCGCCAGTCGGTATCGGGTCGTTTGCCTGCCTCGTCGCGCAGCACCTTGGCACCCGCGACGGCGATCGCCTTGACCTCGGCCCGGTCCATCCCGAACACGATCCGGCGCCATGCCGGGCTGACCGCGTTATAGACGTGGACGATCGCCTGTTTCGCGCCGTTAAGGCTTTCGAAGCTGCGTTCGATCAGGTCACGGCGCGACTGGGTCAGCACCTGTACCCATACATCGTCGGGGACGCGGCCCTCACGCACCAGCCCCGCGATAAAGTCGAATTCGGTCGCACCGGCCGACGGGAAACCGACCTCGATCTCCTTCAGCCCAACCTTGACCAGCAGTTCGAAGAGACGCGTCTTTTTCTCTGCGCCCATCGGGTCGATCAGCGCCTGGTTGCCGTCGCGCAGATCGGTCGACAGCCAGCGCGGGGCGGTGGTGATCGTCCGCGACGGCCATTGACGGTCGGGCAGGTCGATCGTGGGAAACGGGCGGTATTTGGTCGAAGGATCGCGCAGCATTTGGTGTCTGACCTGTTCATGGCGCGTCACGCGCCGGTATCTGCCGGAAAGGTTCGATACTCCCTCAGGGAAGGCGCACGGTGGTGCGATCCTGCCCTAAGGGCGGATAAGTCGTAGCGACCGGGCGGACAGGCGAGCCATGGCCGCGTGTCTGGGCAAAAGCGGACCGAAAGTCCAGTCCCGATGCCGACGTCACGGGTTGGTAAGGATTTCCGGTTCAAGGACAGTGACTTGAAGCGAAATGTACCGGGGTGTCATGCTACAGTTGATCTACGTAAGTACCGCACGAAGCGGCGTTGCGATCGATCTCAAGGATATTCTGGCAAGATCGCGGCGCAATAATATGCGCGACGGCATTACCGGCCTGCTTCATGCGAAGGGCCGGCGGTTCCTGCAGGCGCTGGAAGGCGAACCGGCGACGGTCGAGGCGGCCTATACCCGGATCGCCGCCGATCCCCGCCATTTCGCGCTGGTCGTGCTGTCGCGCCGGGTGGTTGAGGCGCGCGAATTCGGCGACTGGGCGATGGCGCATGACGATGGCAAGGGGGCGATCGTCGAGCAGGTTGCCGCGCTGGTCCAGAACGCCGCGCCGAGCGTGCGCGGCACGTTCGAAGGATTTGCGGGGATGCGCGCGGCCTGAACCGCGCGCATCGCTGCCTTACGCTGCGACGAACGCAGCGTTGATGGTCAGATCGACCTTGTCCGACACGACTGGTACGGCCATGCCGAGACCGAATGCGCTGCGCTGGATGCTGCCAGTCGCAACGAAGCCGACATTCTTCTTCTTGTTCATCGGGTTCTCACCCGCGCCGACGAAGCGGACGGTCAATTGCACCGGCTTGGTCTGCCCCTTGATCGTCAGATCGCCGGTCATCATCCAGTGATCGCCCATCGGCTGGATCCGGGTCGATACGAACTTCGCGGTCGGATGGGTGGCGACGTCAAAGAAGTCCTTCGACTTCAGGTGGTTCGCGAATTGCGGGCTGGTAACGGTCAGCGATTCGGCGACGTTGAAGTCGATCGACACCTTGCTGGCGGCGACATTCTTCGGGTCGATCGTGGCAGTGCCGCCGGTCGCGCCGAACAGGCCGTCGAGCATCGAAACGCCCATATGGTTCACCTGCCACGCGACCTGCGTGTGCGCGGTGTCGACGGTGTAGGCGCCGGCGGTGACGCGGGCCTTGTCGGGCGCGCCCGGCATCTGGGCTACGGTGGGGGCGGCGACCGCGAACAGGGCAGCGGCGAGGATCAGGGGCGTGCGCATGGAAACTTCTCCGAAAAAGGCAGAAACGATTGCCGCCTTGTCCGCGACCCGCGTTTCGCGGTCAAATACCGGATGCGAAACGATCGGTTTCGGTTTCGGTGCCGGATCGGCACGAATTGGACGGAATGGGGCGGACGCGCGGGATCGCTGAACGGTGCAATCTGCCGTTCCCCGGCCCGTCATCTCCGGGCGGGTCCTGGACGAGGGCGGGGCGGGCCGCTCTTTCGAACGTATCGCGCCCGCTGGCCCGTCGGTCGCGGCGAAGCCGCGCCCCGAGGGGCCGGCTTCGCCGCGCCGGCCGGTCGAAGAATTTGACGGCGTAGCGGCTATGCCGCTGCGCCGATCAATTCTTCGACTGGTCGACCAGCTTGTTCGCGCCGATCCATGGCATCATCGCGCGCAGTTCGGCACCGGTCTTTTCGATCGGATGCGCCGCCGCCTGCTTGCGCGCCGCCTTCAACTCGGGCTGGCCGGCGCGGTTGTCGAGCACGAAGTTCTTCACGAAGCGACCCGACTGGATGTCGGCAAGCACGCGCTTCATTTCCGCCTTCGTCTCGTCGGTGATGATGCGCGGGCCGGTGACGATGTCGCCATATTCGGCAGTGTTGCTGATCGAATAGCGCATGTTGGCGATACCGCCCTCATACAGCAGGTCGACGATCAGCTTGGTTTCGTGAAGGCATTCGAAATACGCCATTTCGGGCGCATAGCCCGCCTCGACCAGCGTTTCGAACCCGGCCTGGATCAGGTGGGTCACCCCGCCGCACAGCACGGCCTGTTCACCGAACAGATCGGTTTCGCATTCCTCGCGGAAGTTGGTTTCGATGATGCCCGACCGGCCGCCGCCGACGCCGCTGGCATAGGCCAGTGCGATGTCGTGCGCGTTGCCGCTGGCGTCCTGATGGATCGCGACGAGGCACGGCACGCCGCCGCCCTTCACATATTCGCTGCGCACGGTGTGGCCCGGACCCTTGGGCGCGATCATGATGACGTCGACATCGCTGCGCGGCTCGATCAGCCCGAAATGCACGTTCAACCCGTGCGCGAACGCCAGCGCCGCGCCGGGCTTCAGATTCGCGTGGATATCGTCGGCATAGATCGCCGCCTGATGCTCGTCGGGGGCGAGGATCATGAGAATGTCGGCCCATGCGGCCGCTTCGGCATTCGGCAGGACCTTGAAGCCCGCGCCCTCGGCCTTTGCCGCGCTGCCCGAACCGGGGCGCAGTGCGATCGCGACGTTCTTAACGCCCGAATCGCGCAGGTTCTGCGCATGGGCATGACCCTGCGACCCGTAACCGAGGATGGCGATCTTCTTGTCGGAGATCAGGTTCAGATCGGCGTCGCGATCGTAATAGACACGCATGTTAGGTTCCTTTCGATATGGAAACGTCACCCCACCGAAGGCCGGGGTCTCGTGCCACGAGCGCGCGCCTGCGGCGGGAGACCCCAGCTTTCGCTGGGGTGACGAACAGGGAGAAGATTCAGGCGGCCTCTCGTCCGCGCGCGATGGCGGCGATGCCGGTGCGGGCCACTTCGACCAGCCCGACTTCGCGCATCAATTCGGTGAACTTGTCGATCTTTTCGATCGATCCCGTCACCTCGAACACGAAACTCGACACGGTCGCATCGACCACGCGTGCACGATAGACTTCGGCAAGGCGCAGCGCCTCGATCCGGTGTTCGCCGCTGCCGACGATTTTGACCAGCGCCAGCTCGCGTTCGACATGCGCGCCCTGCACGGTCAGGTCGATGACCTTGTGCACCGGCACCAGCCGGTCGAGCTGCGCGATGATCTGTTCCATCACCGGCGGCGACGCGCTGGTGACGATGGTGATGCGACTGACCGCCTTGTCGGCGGTGATCTCCGACACGGTCAGGCTTTCGATGTTGTAGCCGCGCCCGGAAAACAGCCCGGCGATCCGCGCGAGGATGCCCGGTTCGTTGTCGACGAGGACGGCCAGCGTGTGCCGTTCCGCAAGTTCCTGACGTATGTGCATTTCAAACTCCCCCCTCCCTGTCAGGGAGGGGTCGGGGGTGGGTAGTGTCCTGGGGCGTACGGAGGGCGGGGCGCTGGCTGCGCCGTATCGCGAACACTCCACCCACCCCCGGCCCCTCCCTTGCAGGGAGGGGAGCGGAAATCAGACCAGCGCCTTCGCCTCGTCGTCCATTTCGCCCGACACTTCGTTGGCCTGAAGGATCATGTCGGTATGCGCCGCGCCCGACGGGATCATCGGGAAGCAGTTGGCAAGCTGCGCCACCATGCAATCCACGATCACCGGTCCGTCATAGGCGAGCATCTCGGCGATGCCGCTGTCGAGCTGGTCCGGGCGTTCGATACGAATCCCCTTCCAGCCATAGGCTTCGCCCAGCTTCACGAAATCGGGCAGCGAATCGCTGTAGCTTTCCGAATAGCGCGAGGAATAGGTCAGTTCCTGCCACTGGCGGACCATGCCCATATACTGGTTGTTCAGGATGAAGATCTTGACCGGCAGGCGATATTGCGTCGCCGTCGCCAGTTCCTGGATGTTCATCTGGATCGACGCCTCGCCGGCGATGTCGATGCACAGCGCGCCCGGATTGCCGAGCTGCGCGCCGATCGCGGCCGGCAGGCCATAGCCCATCGTACCCAGACCGCCGCTGGTCAGCCATTTGTTCGGTGCTTCGAACCCGAAATGCTGCGCTGCCCACATCTGGTGCTGCCCGACTTCGGTCGACACGATCGGTGCGCGATGCTTCGTCGCTTCGTACAACGCCCGAACCGCGCGCTGCGGCATGATTTCCGCACCGGTTTCGGGGAAGTCGAGGCACCGCTTCGCCCGCCACCGCTCGATCCGCTGCCACCAGCCCGACAGGTCGGGTTTCGGATGCTGCCGCGATTTCCACACGAGGATCATGTCCTCCATCGCGCGGCCGGCATCGGCGACGATCGGCAGGTCGACGCGAACGATCTTGTTCACGCTCGACCGGTCAATGTCGATATGCACCTTGCGGCTGCGCGGGGAAAACGCATCCAGCCGCCCGGTCACGCGATCGTCGAACCGCGCGCCGATGGCGACGACCAGATCGGCTTCGTTCATCGACATATTGGCTTCGTACGTGCCGTGCATGCCCAGCATGCCCAGCCATTGCGGGCTAGACGCGGGCAGGGCACCCAGACCCATCAGCGTCGACGTGACCGGCGCGCCGGTGATCCGCACCAGTTCGCGCAGCAATTGCGATGCCGCCGGACCCGAATTGATGATGCCGCCGCCGGTATAGAAGACCGGGCGTTCGGCGGCGGCGATCATGTCGACGACCTGTTCGATCGCCGCACGATCCGCCTTCACCTGCGGGCGATAGGTCTTGTGCTGGATCGGGCCGGGCTTGACGTAGCGCGCGGTGGCGACCTGCACGTCCTTGGGAATGTCCACGACGACCGGTCCGGGACGACCGGCGGTGGCGATATGGAACGCCTCGTGGATGATATGGCCCAGCTTCGCCGGGTCCTTCACCAGATAGTTGTGCTTGGTGCAGTGACGCGTGATGCCGACGGTGTCGGCTTCCTGAAACGCGTCGGTGCCGATCAGGCCGGTCGGAACCTGTCCGGTGATGACCACCATCGGGATCGAATCGAGCAGCGCATCGGTGATGCCGGTGACCGCATTGGTCGCGCCCGGACCGGACGTGACCAGCACGACGCCGGGCTTGCCGGTCGACCGGGCATAGCCTTCCGCCGCGTGCGTCGCCGCCTGTTCGTGCCGGACGAGGATGTGTTTGATCCGGCTGTGCCGGAACAGCGCGTCATAAATAGGCAGCACGGCCCCGCCGGGATAGCCGAACACGACTTCCACGCCGAGATCGACCAGCGCTTCGACCAATATGTCGGCTCCGCTCTTCTCAGGCATGACGGCAACTCCCTTAAACATGTTCGCAAGCGCGATAGCAGTGTTGGAGCGGCGTCGCTAGTCGCATGAAATGTTCGTGTCAACCGTCAATTGCGTAATAAACTGTCTAGTTGATCGGCTTGGACGCATCTTTCCGTTTCGCTCGTGCGAAGCCAATCGACCGGCGGCTGGTTGCGGAACCACGTATATTGCCGTTTGGCATATTGCCGCGTCGCGAAACGCGCCCGTGACAGCGCTTCGTCACGGGTGACGTCGCCGTTCTGCCACCGCGCAATCGCCTCCACGCCGATGGCGCGGCGTACCGGTGCATCCGGTGGAACGTCGGTACGCGAAAGCAGCGCGGCGACCTCCTCGACCGCACCACCCTCGAACATCGCCGCCAGCCGCCGGTCGCAGCGTTCGGTCAGCCATGTTCGATCGGGCAGCAGGATCATCGCTGCAACCCGGACGTGGTCGGCGATGCCGCCGACACGGTCCGCCTGCCAGTCGGTCAGCGTTCGTCCGGTGGCGCGAACCACTTCCAGCGCGCGAGCGATGCGCGTGGTGTCGGTCGGGCGCAGCCGTGCGGCGGCTTCGGGATCGAGGCTGGCAAGCGCGGCGACGGCGGTAGCGATTGGCATCGCGCGCACCTCGGCGCGGATCGCGGGATCGATCTCCGGCACCGGCGCGATCCCGTCGAGCAGCGTTCGAAGGTACAGGCCGGTTCCGCCGACCAGCACGGGCAACCTGCCCACCGCGTGGGCGGCGTCGATCTCTGCCGCCGCCTCGCGCGCCCATGCCGCCGCCGAATAGGGGGCAGCCCCGTCGACATGCCCGAACAGCCGATGCGGGACGATCGCCTCCTCATCGGCGGACGGGCGCGCGGACAGGATGCGCAGATCGCGATACACCTGCGCGCTGTCGGCGTTGATGATGACGCCGTGATGCGCACGCGCCACGTCGATCGCCAGCGCGGACTTGCCGCTGGCGGTCGGGCCTGCGATGAGCGCCACCGCAGGACGGTCAGGGAATTTCGCCATGTTCATCGCCACGCTGATAGCAGCCGAATCCATCACGGCGGCGGATATTTCCGCCGCCGCCGACCGGATCGACACGGCCGGGGGAACGGTCGACCGGTGGGTCTGGATCGATGACGCGCGCGCGGCCGATATCCGCTTTACCGGCGATGCGGCGGCGGCGCGCGACGCGCTGGAGGGCAGCATCGCGGCCACCGATATCGCGGTCCAGCCCGCCGCGACGCGCGACAAGGCGCTGCTGATCGCCGACATGGATTCGACCATGATTACCGTCGAATGCATCGACGAACTGGCCGACTATGCCGGCATCAAGCCGCAGATCGCCGAAGTGACCGAACGCGCGATGCGCGGCGAGCTGGACTTCGCCTCGGCGCTCGACGCGCGCGTGGCGCTGCTCGCAGGGCTGGGTGAGGATGCAATCCAGCGCTGCCTCGACGAACGGGTCAAGCTGATGCCCGGCGCGAAGACGCTGGTTCAGACGATGCGTGCGCGCGGTGCCACGACGATCCTCGTGTCGGGCGGCTTTACCCGTTTCGCCCAGCCGGTAGGCCAGGCGCTGGGATTCCACCGAATGATCGCAAACCGCCTGTTGATCGAGGATGGCAAGCTGACCGGGCATGTGCGCAAGCCGATCGTCGATGCCACGACCAAGGAAGTCACATTGCTGGCGGCGATCGACGAACTGGGCATTGATCCGGCGGCAACGTTGGCGGTCGGCGACGGTGCCAACGACCTGCCGATGATCCGCCGCGCCGGGCTTGGCGTCGCTTACCGTGCCAAGCCGATCGTCGCAGCAGAGGCGGCGGCGCGCGTCGATCACGGCGATCTGACCGCACTGCTGTACATGCAGGGAATATCGAGGGCGGAGTGGGTGCAGGACTAACCGGCCCAAAGCTGCGCATGACGCAACATTCTGTCATGTATCAAATGGTGTAACGCAAGTTGGCAACAACTATAGCGTTTATCCTATTCGATTGACACTTGGGAACAACAGGCAGAAAACGGGTTCCGGGATGGCGCGTTGACCGCAGAATCACGCCGCCCCCCTTCGACCATGGCGTCCTTGCTGCTCATCCCGCAGTGACTGTGGGCGCGCCCATCGGCCGATCGTCCTGTCATGGAGATCGTCATGAAGCCAGTTCTGTTCTTCGCAGCCGGCATCGCGCTGCTTGCCCCCACCGCATCGTCCAGCCAGTCGCAAGACCCCGAGATCACGGTACAGGGGATTCCGTTGACACCGGCGCGCTGGGCCGCGTCGGTATCGCGCAAGCTCGACGCCGCGCTCGTCTATCCGCGCGCCATGCTCAACCAGTCGCCTGACAGCGGTATCGTGTCAGTCCGTTTTCGCGCCAACGCGGCCAACCGCCCGGATGAACTGACGCTGTCGCGCAAGTCGGGCAGCAGGGCGCTGGATCGCGCCGCCATGTCGGCGATCGCCGGGATCGGGACGATGCCGGCCATGCCGTCGTCGTTCCGCCCGGACCAGCAATTCGTCGCCAATATCCTGTTCGCGACCGACCTGCGCCAGCACGAGCAACAGCTGGCGCTGCTGCGCAAGGAAGCGATCCGGCTGCGCGCGGCGCGTACGGCCGGTGCCGATCCGGTGGCGATGGTCATCACGTCTCATGCGGGTGGCGTCTCCTGACGATACCCGTATGACGCTGCACATCCGTCCCGTTTCTGCGGGCGGGACGGATGTGCAGTCGCATTCCCGCGCGTCGTAGCATGGCCGGCGTGGTCGCCGAACGACCGGTGCCGATTTGCAATCCACGGCCCCAACCCATAACCATCGGCCCCAGGGAAGGTATCCGAAGCCGATGGACAAACCCAGCCGCCGCAGTCGCGGAAGCGTTACCGTACAGGACGTTGCCCGCGCGGCCGGCGTGTCGGCGATGACGGTGTCGCGCGTGGTCAACGGCGGCACGAACGTCCGCGATACTACCCGCGCGGCGGTGCTGACGGCGATCAAGCGACTGAATTATTGCCCGAATAGCGCCGCGCGGAGTCTTGCGGCGGGGGATGCTACGCAGATCGGGTTGCTGTATTCCAATCCGTCGCTTGGCTATCTGTCGAATTTCCTGATCGGTGCGCTGGAGGGGGCGCGCAAGGTTCGATGTCATCTCGTGCTCGAAGCATGCGACGGTGACAGCGCGCACGCACAGGCAGAGGCTGCACGCCGGTTCGCGTCGACCGCCGTCGAAGGCGTGATCCTGCCGCCGCCGCTGTCCGATTCTGCCGCGGTGCGGGCGGAACTGGACGCGGCGGGGATACCGTCGGTGGCGGTCGCGACCGGGTTGCCGCAGCCGGGACGGCCATCGGTCCGCATCGACGATTTCGCCGCGTCGCGGGCGATGACGCAGCACCTGATCGATCACGGCCACCGCCGGATCGGCTTCATTCGCGGCGATCCCAATAACGGTGCGAGCGGTGAGCGCTGGCGCGGGTTCGCGGCGGCGATCGGCGATGCTGGTATCGATCCATCAACGATGCCCGTCGCGCAGGGAGACTTCACATTCCGGTCGGGGATGGTCGCGGGCGAATTTCTGATCGATCGCGCCGACCGGCCCACCGCGATCTTCGCCAGCAACGACGATATGGCCGCCGCCGTCATCAGCGTCGCCCATCGTCGCGGGTTGCAGGTTCCGGCCGATCTGAGCGTCGCGGGGTTCGACGATACCTCGCTCGCCACGACTACCTGGCCCGAGATCACGACGGTGCGACAGCCGATCACGGCGATGGCGGAGGCTGCGGTCGAACTGTTGCTGGCGCGCATCCGCGACCGTCGCTCGCCACCCGGTGACGTGGAGGACCGCGTGCTGGAGCATGCACTGGTGTTCCGCGAATCCTCGGGACCGGTCGCACCGGCCCGAACGGTGCCTGGGCGGGTCGTCGGCGCGACACGCTGACGCTTGCAATTAATGCGATAATTCGCCACCGTTACCGCTAACACGCTGTTCGACGGCGGAATGTGCAGGAGTGGATGGGGATGGTTGAGGGGACCGGGGAGCGCGTGAATATCGCGCTCGTCATCGCCATCGTCGCGGTGGCGACGATCGGCGGCTTGCTTTTCGGATATGATAGCGGTGCTGTGAACGGCACGCAGGAAGGGCTGAAAAGCGCCTTCAACCTCAGCGACGCGGGCCTTGGCTTCACCGTCGGATCGCTGCTGATCGGCTGTTTCGTCGGCGCGTTCCTTGCCGGCAAGCTGGCCGACCAGATGGGCCGCCGCAAGGTGATGATGATCGCCGCCGTGCTGTTCCTGATCGGCGCGCTGATCCAGGGGTTTAGCCACATGCAGTGGCTGTTCGTCGCCGCCCGCTTCATGGGGGGCATGGCGGTCGGTGCGGCATCGGTGCTGTCGCCCGCCTATATCTCCGAAGTGGCCCCCGCCAACATCCGCGGGCGGATGACCACCATCCAGCAAATCATGATCATCACCGGCCTGACCGCCGCGTTCGTCGTCAACTATTACCTCGCCGCCGCCGCCGGCGCATCGACCGCCATCTGGTGGGGCGGGTATGAGGCATGGCGTTGGATGTACTGGATGCAGGCGATCCCCGCCGCCGTGTTCCTGATCGCGCTGACCTTCATCCCCGAAAGCCCGCGCTATCTGATCCAGAAGGGTCGGCTGGACGAAGGCCGGATCGTGCTCACCCGGCTGTTTGGCCCCGCCGCCGCCGCGATCAAGCTGCGTGAGATCGAGGCGAGCTTCGACAAGGACCATCGTCCGCGCCTGTCGGACATCAAGGACCCGGTAAAGGGCGGTATCCGCCCGATCGTGTGGGCCGGACTGTTGCTGGCGGTGTTCCAGCAGCTGGTCGGCATCAACGTCATCTTCTATTACGGCGCGACGCTGTGGCAGCTTGCCGGGTTCACCGAGGACCAGTCGCTCCAGATCAACATCGTCTCCGGCCTCGTGTCGATCGCGGCGTGCTTCGTCACCATCGCACTGGTCGACCGGATCGGTCGCAAGCCGCTGCTGCTGATCGGATCGGCGGGCATGGCGGTGACGCTGTTCGCGCTGGTCTATTGCTTCCACAACGGCACGCTCGACGCGGCGGGCAATCTTCAGCTGTCGGCCAATCTGGGCACCACCGCGCTGATCGCCGCCAATCTGTACGTCGTGTTCTTCAACGTCAGCTGGGGCCCGATCATGTGGGTCATGCTGGGCGAGATGTTCCCGAACCAGATCCGCGGATCGGCGCTGGCGGTGTGCGGTTTCGCACAGTGGTTCGCCAATTACCTGATCGCGCAAAGCTTTCCGGTGATGGCCGCCGGCCTTGGCCTGACGATCACCTATGGCTTCTACGCGACCTTCGCCGCGATCAGCTTCTTCCTCGTCCTTCGCTTCATTCAGGAAACGAACGGCAAGGAACTGGAAGAAATGCGCGGCTGATATCGTCCACCCCGAACCCTCCCGCACGCGGGAGGGGGAGCAAGAGAACAAGATGACCCGCACCCCCGTCCGTCCGTTCCGATCGCGCGAGTGGTTCGCCGCGCCCGGCCGGCTCGACATGACCGCGCTCTATCTGGAGCGGTTCATGAACTACGGCATCACGCCGAAGGAACTGACCAGCGGGCGGCCGATCATCGGCATCGCGCAATCGGGGTCGGACCTGACGCCGTGCAACCGCATCCATCTGGAAACGGTCAAGCGGGTCAAGGCGGGGATCGAGGCGGCGGGCGGAATTCCGATGGAGTTTCCGACCCATCCGATCTTCGAGAATTGCCGCCGGCCGACCGCCGCGATCGACCGCAACCTCGCCTATCTCGGGCTGGTAGAAATCCTCAACGGCTATCCGATCGACGCCGTGGTGCTGACTACCGGGTGCGACAAGACGACGCCGTCGGCGATCATGGCGGCGTCGACGGTCGACATTCCCGCGATCGTGCTGTCCGGCGGGCCGATGCTCGACGGGTGGCACGACGGCGAACTGGTCGGATCGGGCACGGTCATCTGGCGTTCGCGTCGCAAGCTGGCAGCCGGGGAGATCAGCGAGGAGGAGTTTCTCGACCTCGCCACCGCATCGGCCCCTTCGGCGGGCCATTGCAACACGATGGGCACCGCGTCGACGATGAACGCGATCGCCGAAGGGCTGGGCATGTCGCTGCCCGGCTGTGCCGCGATCCCCGCGCCCTATCGCGAACGCGGCCAGATCGCGTACGAGACCGGCCGGCGGATCGTCGACATGGCCTATGACGACCTGCGCCCGTCGCGGATTCTGACGCGGCAATCGTTCCTGAACGCCATCGCGCTCATCACCGCGATCGGCGGATCGTCGAACGCGCATCCGCACATGCACGCGATGGCGCGGCATGCCGGGATCGAACTGAACCCCGCCGACTGGATGGACCATGGTTACGACCTGCCGCTGCTGGTCGACGTGCAGCCCGCCGGACGGTTCCTCGGCGAACGTTTCCACCGTGCGGGCGGCGTCCCGGCGGTGATCGGCGAACTGATCGCGGCCGGCAAGATCGACGGCAGCGTCGCGACCGTTACCGGCCGCACGCTGGGCGAGAACGTCGCCGGACGTGTCGCGACCGACCGGGAGGTGATTCGTCCCTATGACGCACCATTGAAGGAGCAGGCCGGGTTCCTCGTCCTCACCGGCAATCTGTTCGACGTCGCGATCATGAAGACCAGCGTCATCAGCGCTGAATTTCGGGCGCGCTATCTGTCCGAACCGGGCAACGAAGGCCGGTTCGAGGGGCGTGCGATCGTGTTCGACGGATCGGACGATTATCACCACCGCATCGACGATCCGGCGCTGCATATCGATGAACACTGCATCCTCGTCATCCGTGGCGCCGGGGTGATCGGCTGGCCCGGATCGGCGGAGGTCACCAACATGCAGCCGCCTGCCGCGCTGCTGCAACGTGGTATCCAAAGCCTGCCGACGATCGGCGACGGACGGCAATCGGGGACGTCGGACAGCCCGTCGATCCTGAACGCATCTCCCGAAAGCGCGGTCGGCGGCGGGCTGGCATGGTTGCGCACCGGCGACACGATCCGCATCGATCTGAACGCCGGACGTTGCGACATGCTGGTCGCGCCGGACGAGATCGAGCGGCGCAAGGACGATGGCCTGCCGCCGGTTCCGCCCAGCAACACGCCGTGGGAAGAAATTTACCGCGAAAAGACCGGGCAGTTGGGCGAGGGCGGTGTCCTCGACCTCGCGCTGAAATATCGCCGGACGTCCGAATCGACGCCGCGCCACAATCATTGAGGGAAGCGACATGAGCGAACATGCCAGCCGGATGCTGCCGGCCGATCACGATACCGCGCTGCTCGTCGGGCGGATGCAACTGGCCGACGGTCCCACCCCGGTCGTGCTGCGCGGCGGCAAGGTGATCGACGTGTCGGCGCACGCCGCGACCGTCGCCGACTTGCTGGAGCGGACCGATGTGGCCACGCTCGATGGCCCGGTCGTCTGCGACGTGACCGCGCTGTCCGAAGGCGGGTCGCATCCGCCGATCCTGTCGCCGATCGACCTGCAATGCGTGAAGGCGGCGGGCGTCACCTTCGCGGTGTCGGCAATCGAACGCGTGATCGAGGAACGCGCGCGTGGCGATGCGGACGCGGCGCAGGGTATCCGTGCCGATCTGGAAGCGAAGATCGGCGGCGGTATCCGTTCGGTGAAGCCCGGTTCGCGCGAAGCTGCTGACCTGAAGGCCGCGCTGATCGACGCGGGCATGTGGTCGCAATATCTGGAAGTCGCGATCGGCCCCGATGCGGAGGTGTTCACGAAGGCGCCCGTGCTCTCGACGGTCGGCTGGGGTGCGGAGGTCGGCATCCGGTCCGATTCGTCGTGGAACAACCCCGAACCCGAAATCGTGATCGTCGCCAATGCGGCGGGCAAGGCAGTCGGCGCGACGTTGGGCAACGACGTCAATCTTCGCGACTTCGAAGGACGTTCAGCGCTGCTGCTGGGCAAGGCGAAGGACAATAACGCATCGACCGGGATCGGCCCGTTCATCCGCCTGTTCGACGACGGCTTCACGATGGATACGGTACGCGACGCCGTGGTCGACCTGCGCATCGAAGGGACCGAGGGCTATGTCCTGACCGGCACCAGCACGATGCGCGAGATCAGCCGCGATCCCGACGATCTGGTCGCACAGGCATTGTCGGAGCATCAATATCCCGACGGCTTCGTCCTGTTCCTCGGCACGTTGTTCGCGCCGGTGCAGGACCGCGACGAACCGGGCCGGGGCTTCACGCACAAGCCGGGCGACGTGGTGCGCATCGCCACCCCATCGCTGGGCGAACTGGTCAACACCGTGACGACCTCGAAGGCGGCGGACCCGTGGGCGTTCGGCATTCGCGACCTCATGCGCAATCTCGCCCGGCGCGGCCTGCTGGCCGGCTGACGGCGATCGATCGCCGAACCCGTTCGTGCCCGCCGGCTATCGAGCCTGACGAAACGGTCGATCGAAGCATCGCGGGTCGACAGCCTCGCCCCCCTGCCGGGCGCGAACGGACCTGCGTCCGTTCGTCATGCCTTCCGAACTCTCATCAACGGAACCCGCCCCATGTCGCCTGAAGACTTTGCCTATCCCATCGCGCCCGATGCCCGCGCGTCCTATCCCTCGCTCGCGGGCAAGCGGGTGCTGGTCACCGGCGGCGGATCGGGGATCGGTGCGGGGATCGTGGAGGGTTTCGTGCGGCAGGGCGCGCAGGTCACCTTCTTCGATATCGCCGAAGCGGACTCGCTGGCGCTGATCGACGATCTGGCGGGCGCGGGACCGGTGCCCGCGTTCCAGCGGGTCGACCTGACCGACATCGCCGCGTTGAAGACTGCGATCGGGTCGGCCATCGCGGAGGGCGGACCGTTCGACGTGCTGGTCAACAATGCCGCCAGCGACGATCGCCACACGATCGAACAGGTCGACGAAGCCTATTGGGACAACCGCATGGCGGTGAACCTGCGCCATCTGTTCTTTGCGGCGCAGGCGGTCATTCCGGGCATGAAGGCGGCGGGGAAGGGCGTGATCGTCAACATGGGGTCGATCAGCTGGCACCTCGCGCTGGAGGAACTGACGTTGTACCAGACCGCCAAGGCGGCGATCGAGGGGCTGACCCGCTCGCTGGCGCGCGAACTGGGCGGCGATGGCATCCGATCGGTGTGCGTCATCCCGGGCAACGTCCGCACGCCGCGCCAGCTCAAATGGTACACCCCCGAAGGCGAGGCGGAGATCGTGAAGGCGCAGTGCCTCGACGGGCGACTGGTCGCGGGCGATATCGCCGCGATGATCCTGTTCCTTGCCTCCGACGACGCGCGGCTGGTAACCGGGCACAGCTTCTTCGTCGATGCAGGGTGGCGGTGATATGAACGTACAGCGATCGGAACCAGTCAGCGTCTGGGATCTTTCGGCCCCGTTGCTCGAAGGGCCGGTGTGGGTCGGACGCGACGCGGCACTGTGGTTCACCTGTATCAAGACGCCGCGCGTCCATCGCTTCGATCCGGCAAGCGGTGATCGCAAGAGCTGGGCCGCGCCCGCGCAATGCGGCTTCGTCCTTCCGGCGGCCGATGGCGGCTTCGTCGCCGGGTTGCAGACCGGGCTGCACCGGTTCGATCCGGTGACCGGCGCATTCACGCTGCTGGTCGATCCCGAACCGACGCTGCCGGGCAATCGGCTGAACGACGCGACGGTCGATGTGCATGGCCGGTTGTGGTTCGGCACGATGGACGATGGCGAAAGCGCGGCGACCGGCGCGGTCTATCGACTCGCGGCGGACGGTATGGCGGTCCGATCCAGCCCGCCGGTCGCGATCACCAACGGTCCGGCGGTCAGCCCCGACGGGCGGACGCTGTATCATGTCGATACGCTGGGTGGCGACATCTTCGCCTGTACCGTTGCGGACGACGGCACGCTGACCGATCGGCGCATCTTTGCCACCATCCCGAATGCCGAAGGGCATCCCGACGGTCCGACCGTCGATGCCGAAGGGTGCGTGTGGGTCGGGCTGTACGGCGGATGGGGCATTCGCCGCTATTCGCCCGAAGGCGAGTTGCTGGAAACGGTCCGGATGCCGGTCGACGCAATCACCAAGATCGCGTTCGGCGGCCCGGACCTGACCACGATCTATGCCACCACCGCCAACAAGCATCACGACGCGGATCAGGCGACGGCGCAGCCGCTGGCGGGGAATCTGTTCGCGTTTGACGTTGCCGTGCCGGGCGTGGCCGCGACGGCGGTGTCGCAGGGAATCTGACCGCTCACGCGACCCGCATCCGTCGCCAGTTGCCGATATGCGCGCCGGCCAGCGCAAGGCTGCCGGCGACGGTGAACACCGTTTCCGCCGCCGGCACGCTGGCGAACGCCAGTCCCGACGCCAGCGCGACCAGTCCCGCGACGCCCATCGCCAGCGGCACCACTCGACCATGCGCGCGATACCCGCTGATCAGCGCCACCGCACTGAGCGGTACGGCGGTCAGCAACAGCACCAGATGCAGCCATTCGGACGACGGCAGCCCGACCGAGGCGAGGGTGGGCAGCATCGCGAACAGGATTGGCAATCCGATGCAGTGGAGCAGGCAGAGCAGCGACGCGCCGATCGCCGCGCCGTCGAAGATGGATGTACGCATGGCGGCACAGATGTGACTTTATATCATAGAATGCAAGGGCGTCGGGTATTTTGTGCTGCGCCGTCCGTCACCCGCTCGACCGCCGCACCACCAGTTCCGGCGGCAGCAGCACCGGCGCGGTTTCCCGCCGGTCGATCTGCCGGATCAGCATATCGACCAGCAGCTCGCCCGCCCGCGCATAATCCTGTCGCACCGTCGTCAGCGGCGGCTGCGCCATCCCGGCCGCAGGAATATCGTCGAACCCGACCAGCGCCACGTCCTTTGGAACGCTCCGTCCCGCCTCGACCAGCGCGCGCACCGCGCCCAGTGCGATCATGTCGGACGCGGCGAAGATGGCGTCGAACGCGATCCCGCGTCCCATTAGCCGGCGCGCGGCGTCATATCCGGACGCCTCGCTCGACAGCGCATCGACCTGCAACCCCGGATCGACCGTCGCGCCGTCGTCGCGCAGCGCCGCGACCAGCCCGCGATAGCGGTCGCGCGATTCGGGATACTGGCTCGACGCATCGCCAAGGAATGCGATCCGCCGTCGGCCCCGATCGATCAGGTGCCGCCCCGCCGCGCGCCCGCCCGCGATGTTGTCGCACCCGATGACGGTGCCGGGATGCGCCGGATCGAGCGAACCCCAGCGCACGAAATGCGTCCCCTGCGCCATCAGCTGGTTCAGCCGGACGCGGTAATCGTCGAAATCGCCATAGCCGAGCAGGATCAGCCCATCGGCCTTGCGACTATCCTCGAAATCGACATGCCAGTCGGCCGACAATTGCTGGAACGAGGTCAGCAGGTCGTAGCCGCGCAGCGCACAGGTGCGCAGGATCGATCCCAGCATCGACAGGAAGAACGGGTTGATCCGCGATCCGTCGGGCGCGGGGTCTTCGAAGAACAGCAGCGCCAGCGTCGATGTACTGCCCCGGCGCAGGGCGGATGCGTTCTTGTCGACCTTGTAGTTCAGTTGCCGCGCGATCGCCTCGATCCGAAGGCGGGTGGCGGCGCTGACCATGCGGTCGCCGCGCAGTGCCCGGCTGACGGTGGGTTGCGATACCCCCGCCAGTGCCGCGATGTCGAACGAGGTCGGCTTGTCGCCCACCTTCATGGCTGATCCTTCCGCTGCCCCCGAACGGGGATGACCGGGTGTAGCGGCGAAAGCACAGCGGCGGAAGCGCATGACTGAATACGTATGCCATCCGCTTTCCTTTGCCCCGCCGGGGTTTCAAGGAACGGGTATGGACGAACCGGACGAAAGAGCCGGGGATCGAAGCACCGACGGGGAGGATTGAACAATGCGGTATCCATCGCAGCCGAAGACATGCGCCATGCTGGCCGGAACCGCGAGCGTTCGCGCGCTGATCGCTGCCGGGGCACTGGTCGCCGCCACCGCTACCGCCGCGTCGGCGCAGACCGCGCCGGACGCCGCCCCCCCGACGCAGGCCGAACCGGTCGCCGAGGATACCGAGATCGTCGTTACCGGCTTCCGCGCCTCGCTCGAAAGCGCCGTCGCTGCCAAGAAGAACCTCAATCAGGTCGTCGAATCCATTTCGGCGGAAGATATCGGCAAGCTGCCCGATGCATCGATCGCGGAATCGATCGCGCGTCTGCCGGGCCTGACCTCGCAGCGCGTGTCGGGGCGTTCCAATTCCATCTCGATCCGCGGCTTCGCGCCCGACTTTTCGACGACGCTGCTCAACGGTCGCGAACAGACCTCGACCGGCGACAATCGCGCGGTCGAATATGACCAGTATCCCGCCGAAATCATGAGCCAGGTGCTGGTGTACAAAACCGGTCAGGCGACGCTGATCGGGCAAGGGCTGTCGGGCACGGTCGATCTGCGCACCGTCCGTCCGCTCGACTATGGCCGCCGCGCGATCGTGCTGGGAGGACGCGGCACCTATGCCGATCTGGGCAAGCTGAACGCCGGATCTACCGACAAGGGCTATCGCGTTTCCGGCACCTATATCGACCAGTTTGCCGATGACACGATCGGCGTCGCGCTGTCCGCCAACTATCTCGATGAACCCTATCAGATTCAGGAGTTCAACGCGTGGGGCTATGCCGGCGTCAACGGCAACCAGGCTGTGATCGGCGGATCGAAATCCTATGTCACCTCGACCCAGCTCAAGCGGCTGGGCCTGTCGGGCACGCTGCAATACCGGCCCGACCCCAATCTGACGGTGACGGTCGACGGCTTCTTCTCGGACTTCAACGACGACCAGACAAAGCGCGGCATCGAACTGCCGCTGGGCTTCGGCGATGGCTTCAACGATCCCGCTCGGCCCGAAACCGTCCGGCTGACCGGCGCGACCGCGAATGGCGACGGCTTCGTCACCGGCGGCACGTTCAACAATGTCGAGGGCGTGGTGCGCAACGACTCGTTCGAGCGCAAGGCCAAGCTGTATTCGTTCGGCTACAACATGGCATGGCGCGGGGACGACGGCTGGAACGCCACGTTCGACGCCAGCTATTCCAAGACCGATCGCGAAGAGGTCATCCTCGAAAGCTATGCCGGCACCGGCTATGGCGCGAACGTCGGGGCGAAGGACACGATCGCTTTCACCAGCGGGGAAAACGGCACGCGCTTCACGCCGACGCTGGACTATTCCGACCCGAACCTGATCCTGCTGACCGATCCGCTCGGCTGGGGCGGATCGAACCTTCAGGCGGGTTATTTCAACGATCGCATCGTCAAGGACCGGATCGCGCAATACCGGTTCGAGGTCGAGAAGGAGCTGGACGGCTTCCTCGGCGCGGTGAAGGCCGGGATGAACTATACCGATCGCGACAAGTCGCTGACCCCGGACGAGGCGCTGCTGGCGCTGAGCGGCGGGCTGCGTCAGCTTCGTATTCCCGACCAATATGTGAAGGAACCGACCAGCCTCGGCTATCTCGGCCTTGGCCCAATGCTGAGCTACGATCCGCGTGAGTTGCTGGCCGACGGCGTGTTCACGCTGATCCCGAACACCAGCCTCGACGTACCGGCAAAGGCGTTCCGCGTCGCCGAGGACGTGATGACGATGTACGTCCAGGCGGACATCGATCAGGAAGTCGGCGCGGCGTTGCTGACCGGGAATATCGGGGTTCAGGCGATCGCCACCGAACAGAAGTCATCGGGTCTGGTCGCATCGGCCGGCACGTTGCAACCGGTCACGCGCGGCACCGATTACTGGGACGTGCTGCCCAGCATCAACCTGTCGCTGCGTCTTCCCGGTGATTTCGTGATCCGCGCCGCCGCCGCGCGGCAGGTGCAGCGCCCGCGCCTCGACGACATGCGCGTCGCGCTCGCCTATGGCTACAACCTGACCAACCGCGTGATCGAGGGCAGCGGCGGCAACCCGTATCTCCGCCCGATCCGCTCCAACTCCTACGATCTGACGTTCGAGAAATATTTCGGACGGGCAGGCTATCTGGCGGCGCAGTTCTTTTACAAGGACCTGAAGTCGTTCGTCTACAACCAGCAGATCGCGTTCGATTTTTCCGCCTATCCGACGCCGACCGGCACGCCGCCGGGCACGACGACCGACGGGTTCGCCAACGTGCCGATCAACGGTGAAGGCGGTAATATCTATGGCGTCGAACTGGCGACCACCCTGCCGCTCGGCACGATCGTGTCGTTCCTCGACGGGTTCGGCGTGACCGGCGGCGGGTCGTGGACCAAGACCCAGATCCAGCCCACGCCCGGCGCACCGGCAGAGGATATTCCCGGCTATTCGAAATGGGTGCTCAACGGCACCGCGTTTTTCGAGAAATGGGGCTTCAGCGCCCGGGGATCGGCGCGCTATCGCTCGACCTTCATCGGCGAATTGTCGGGGTTCGCGGGCAATCGCCAGCGTCGCCGCGCACTGGACGAAACGATCATCGACGCCCAGATCGGCTATGAATTCCAGAAGGGCACCGCGCTTCAGGGACTGTCGCTGTTCGTACAGGGCCAGAACCTGACCGACGAACGCTTCGCCACCGTCGATCCACGCTACGATCTCGCGGTGATCGATTACCAGAGCTACGGCCGCCGGTATCTGGCGGGGGCATCGATCCGGTTCTGATGGCGGGGCGCGGTGTCGGAATTCTTCTTACACCACGCCCGTCCATGCTGAGTAGGCGCTGAGCTTGTCGAAGCGCCGTATCGAAGCACGCTGGCAGTCCTTCGATACGCCATTTCGACAGGCTCGATGGCTACTCGGGATGAATGGGAACAGGCATTCTCATTGGTGTCGAGCGATGTCGGGACACTTGCGTACCAAGCGCCTGGCTCGACTTCGCTCGACACGAACGAATGTTTTCTCCGCAGTGTTCTGTTTCTGGTCAGGCTACTCGGGATGAACGGACGGTTTGCATCATGATACGACCCGACACCCTCGCAGCTCCCTCACAATCCCCCATCGCCCATGTCGCGATCGTCGGTGGCGGCACCGCCGGCTGGATGGCGGCAGCGGCACTCGCGCGCTTCCTGCCGGCGGGAACGCGGATCACGCTGATCGAATCGGATGCGATCGGGACGGTCGGGGTGGGTGAGGCGACGATCCCGCAACTGGGGTTGTTCAACCGTCATCTCGGTATCGACGAAGATGATTTCGTTGCGAGGACCGGCGGCAGCTTCAAGCTGGGGATCGAATTCGCCGGGTGGAGCGGTGGTGACAGCCGCTATCTCCATGGGTTCGGCACGATCGGCCGCGCGTTGGGGCTGGTGCCGTTCCATCATTACTGGCTGGCGCAGGGCGGTGCCGCCGATCCGGCCAGCCTGTGGGACCATAGCGCCAGCGCCGTGGCGGCGCGCGACGGGCGCTTCGCCCGCGATGTCGGTACGTCCGACCTGCCAATCGGCCTAGCATGGGCCTATCATTTCGATACGGCGCGCTATGCGGCTTATCTGCGCGCGCTTGCCGAACGTAACGGCGTGGCGCGGGTCGAAGGGCAGGTGGTCGATGTCGCACAGAACGGCGAAGCGGGCACCATCGCGGCGCTGACGCTGGACGATGGCCGTACGATCGCCGCCGATTTCTATATCGACTGTTCGGGGTTCGCGTCGTTGCTGCTCGGCCGCACGATGGGGGCTGCGTGGGACGACTGGTCCGCGTTGCTGCCGTGCGACCGCGCGCTGGCGGTGCCCAGCGCATCGAACGGCCCAACCACGCCGTTTACCCGCGCAACCGCACGGGCGGCAGGATGGCAGTGGCGGATTCCCCTGCAACACCGCACCGGCAACGGGCTGGTCTATTCCAGCGATTACCTGTCCGACGACGAAGCGGCGGCGATCCTGCTCGGCAACCTCGACGGCGCGGCGTTGGCAGATCCCCGACCGCTGCGGTTCCGCACCGGGCGCAGGCGGACGGCGTGGGTCGGCAATTGCGTCGGACTGGGGCTGGCGGCGGGGTTCCTCGAACCGCTGGAATCGACGTCGATCCATCTGGTCCAGTCGGGAATCGCCCGGCTTCTGTCGCTGTGGCCGGTCGCCAGCCCCCGTGCAGCGGATATCGCCGAATATAACCGCCAGTCCGAACGCGAATGGGTGCAGGTCCGCGACTTCCTGATCGCGCATTACCATCTGAACGGACGCGACGAGCCGTTCTGGCGCGAACGGCGCGCGGCACCGCTGCCCGACACGCTGGCGCACCGGATCGATCTGTTCCGCAGTTCGGGCCGGATCGTGCGCGACGGCGACGAACTGTTCGCCGAGGTTGCGTGGTTACAGCTGCTGCTGGGGCAGGGGGTCGTGCCGACTGGCTGGCACCCGCTCGCCGATGGCCTGACGCCCGCCCGCACCGCCGAATTCCTTGCCATGTCGCGCGCGCAGGTTGCCGCGACCGTCGCTCGCATGCAGTCGCATGACGCTTTCCTCGCGCGGCACTGCCCCGCGCCCGTACCGAAGGTCGCCGCATGATCCGCCCGCTGTTCCTCGCCCTGCTCGCCGCGACACCCGCCATCGCGCAGGATTTCCGTCAGCGTGCGCCCGAGGACGAGGTGATCTATTTCGTCCTGCCCGACCGGTTCGAAAACGGCAGCACCGCCAACGATCGTGGCGGGATCGCGGGCGACCGGATGCGCCATGGCTTCGATCCGACCGCGAAGGGCTTCTATCATGGCGGCGACCTCAAGGGGCTGACTGCACGACTACCCTATATCAAATCGCTGGGTGCGACCGCGATCTGGGTCGGGCCGATCTTCCGTAACAAGGCGGTGCAGGGCGGTCCGGGACAGGAATCGGCTGGTTATCACGGCTATTGGGTGACCGACTTCACCCATGTCGACCCGCATCTGGGCACCGACGCGGAGTTCAAGGCGCTGGTCGATGCGGCGCATGCGGCGGGGATGAAGGTCTATATGGACATCATCGCCAACCACACCGCCGACGTGATCCGGTATCGCGAATGTGCCGGGACCCGCGAATGCGTCTATCGCAGCCGCGCCGACTATCCCTATGCGGCAGGCGGCAAGAACGCCGGCTTTGTTGGCGACCGGGTACAGACGGCGGACAATTTCGCGAAGCTGACCGACCCGTCGTTCGCCTATACTCCCGAAGTCCCCCCCGCCGAACGTTCGGTCAAGGTGCCGGCATGGCTCAACGACCCGATCTATTACCACAATCGCGGCAACACGACCTTCGCAAACGAAAGCTCGCAAATGGGCGATTTCGTGGGGCTGGACGATCTGATGACGGAACATCCGCGCGTCGTGGCGGGGATGATCGACATCTTCGGCGGCTGGATCGACCGGTTCGGGATCGACGGATATCGCATCGACACCGCGCGCCACGTAAATCCAGAGTTCTGGGCGGCGTTCGTGCCGGCGATGCAGGCGCGCGCGCTGGCGAAGGGTATTCCCAACTTCCACATCTTCGGCGAAGTCGCGCTGTCGTCGCTCGACGCGGGTGGCCTTGCGGCCTGGACGAAGACCGGCAGCTTTCCTGCCGTCCTCGACTTTTCGTTCCGCGAGGCGGTGTTGCAGACGGTCGCGGGGACGAAGGGCACCGACGCGTTCGAAACCGTGTTCGACGGCGACGTCCTTTATGCCGGGGGCGAGGCGATGGCGCGGCAACTGCCGACCTTCACCGGCAACCACGACAATGGCCGCTTCGCCTATTTCGTACGCAAGGCGTTTCCGCAGGCGGGTGACGGCGAGATCCTGTCGCGCGTGATGCTCGGCAATGCCATGCTGCTGACGCTGCGCGGCGTGCCGACGATCTATTCCGGTGACGAACAGGGCTTTGCCGGCGACGGCAACGATCAGGACGCGCGCGAGGATATGTTCGCGTCGAAGGTCGCATCGTACAACGACAACCGGCTGGTCGGCACTACCGCCACCACCGCCACTACGAACTTCACGCCCGGCCATCCGCTCTACCGCCAGATCGCGGACCTCGCGAAAATCCGCACCGCGACGCCGGCGCTGACCCGGGGTCGTCAGTTGCTGCGCGCTCGGGAGGAGAAGCCCGGCCTTCTCGCCATCTCCCGTTTCCATCCGGGGAGCGGGCAGGAGGTGCTGCTGCTGTTCAACACCTCTCCGCAGCCAGTCGTCCGCAATGTCGAGGTCGAGACGCGATCGACCCGCTTCCGCACGCTCGCCGGCCGGTGTAGCCCTGCCGCCGTCGTGCCCGGTCAGGTGCGCGTCGACCTTCCCGCCTTCGGCTATGCGGTATGCGCCGCGGAGACCCAGTGATGAACGACCCCGCCCGCGCGATCCTGTCCAACCCGGTCCGTCCATGGTGGCACGGTGCCACGATCTACCAGATCTACCCGCGCAGTTTCGCCGACAGCAATGGCGACGGCATCGGCGATCTGGCGGGCATCACGGCGCATCTCGACTACGTCGCCGGGCTGGGCGTCGATGCGGTGTGGCTATCGCCCTTCTTCACGTCGCCGATGAAGGATTTCGGCTATGACGTCGCCGATTATTGCGACGTCGATCCGATCTTCGGAACGCTGGCGGATTTCGACGCGCTGATCGCACGCGCCCATGCGCTCGGGCTGCGGATCATCATCGATCAGGTGTGGTCGCACACCAGCGACGAGCATCCGTGGTTCGTCGAAAGCCGGTCCAGCCGCACCAATCCCAAGGCCGACTGGTATGTGTGGGCCGATGCCAAACCCGATGGCTCGCCGCCCAGCAACTGGCAGTCGGTGTTCGGCGGCCCGGCATGGACGTGGGACGCGCGGCGCGGCCAATATTACCTCCACAACTTCCTGAAGGAACAGCCGCAAATCCACGGCCATAACGCCGACGTGCAGTCGGCGCTGCTGGATACCGCGCGCTTCTGGCTCGATCGCGGCGTCGACGGTTTCCGGCTGGATGCGATCAACTTCGCGATGCACGACCCGCAACTGCGCGACAATCCGCCCGCGCCCAGCAACGGCAAGACCCGGACGCGCCCGTTCGATTTCCAGCGCAAGCTGTATAATCAAAGCCATCCCGACATCCCCGCCTTCCTGCAACGCGTCCGTGCGCTGCTCGACGAATATGACGGCGACCGCTTCACCGTGGCCGAAGTCGGCGGCGACGATGCCGAGCGCGAGATGAAGCTGTTCTGCGGCGGCGGCGACAAGCTCAACACCGCCTATGGCTTCGACTTTCTCTATGCCCCCGGCTTCACGCCGCGCGTCCTGCGCGATGCGCTCGACAATTGGGGGGAGGGCGATCCGTGGCCAAGCTGGGCTTTCGAGAACCATGACGCGCCGCGCGCCGTCACGCGCTGGATGCCCGCCGATGCCGATCCAGCGGTGTTCGGGCGGCTAAAGATGCTGCTGCTCGCCTGCCTGCGCGGCAACATCTTCCTGTACAATGGCGAGGAACTCGGCCTGCCGCAGGTCGACATCGCCTATGCCGACCTGCAGGACCCCGAAGCCATCGCCAACTGGCCGCTGACCCTGTCGCGCGACGGTGCACGGACCCCGATGCCATGGGTGGCGGATGCCGAGAATCTTGGTTTCGGCACCGGCAAGCCATGGCTGCCCGCCGGGGAAAGCCATCGCGCACTGGCGGTCGATCGGCAGGAGCGCGACCCGGCGTCGCTGCTCGCCTACACCCGCCGCATCCTTGACCTTCGCGACAGCCACCCGGCCCTGCGCAGCGGCTCGCTGACGATCGTCGAGGCATCCGATGCGATCCTTGCCTTCGATCGCGAGGCCGATGGCGAACGGCTGCGGTGCGTCTTCAACCTGACCAATGCTGCGCAGCAATTCGCGCAGCATAGCGTCGGGACGACGATCGAGACGGTCGGAACGATTACCGGCGATACCTATGGCCCGTATGCAGCCAGCGTGTCGATCCGACCATAGAACATAACGAAAAGAGACGGACGATGAGGATGATGAAACTGGCGCTGGTGCTGACCGGCATGACGGCGATGGCGTC
Source organism: Sphingomonas sp. CFBP 13720 (assembly GCF_014842075.1). Taxonomy (GTDB): domain Bacteria; phylum Pseudomonadota; class Alphaproteobacteria; order Sphingomonadales; family Sphingomonadaceae; genus Sphingomonas. The sequence goes on along the minus strand of NZ_JACYVA010000001.1, from coordinate 209,766 downwards.
GCCCGCCTTCGCGGAAGTCGTGGTACGGGCGGCGTCGCCCGACGGCAAACTGACCGTCGCGATCAGCCTCGATGGCGAGGGCCGGCCGTCCTATTCGGTGGCGAAGGACGGCAAGCCGCTGCTCAACGACAGTCGACTGGGCTTCCTGTTCACCGATGCGCCCAAGATCGAGCGTGGGCTGACGCTGGCGCGCACCACCCGCGACCGGTCGGACAGCAGTTGGACGCAGCCGTTCGGCGAATGGAAGACGATCCGCGACAACCATACCGAACTGACGGTGACGTTCCGCGAGGCGAAGAACCTGAAGCGCGAAATGGCGGTCACCTTTCGCCTGTTCGATGACGGGATCGGCTTTCGCTACACCCTGCCGAAACAGGCGAACCTGACCACGGTCAACATCGCGGAGGAGCTGACCCAGTTTGCCTTCGCCGAACCCGGCACCGCGTGGTGGAAGCCCGCCTTCGAATGGAACCGCGAAGAATATCTCTACAACCGCACCCCGCTGGACGCGGTCGGCACCGCGCAGACGGTGATGACGGTCAAGCTGGCCAGCGGCACGCATGTGGCGATCCACGAGGCCGCGCTGACCGACTATTCGGCGATGAACCTCGCGCGGGCCGAAGGTACGACCTTCCGTGCCGTCCTGACGCCGGGAGCCGGCGCGCCCAAAGTGACCCGTGCCGCCGGCTTCTCCACCCCATGGCGTACGATCGCGATCGCCGACGATGCGGCGGGACTGTACGCGGCCAGCCGCATCGGGCTGAACCTCAACGAACCCAACAAGCTTGGCGATACGTCGGCATGGATCAAACCCGGCAAGTTCGTCGGCGTGTGGTGGAACATGATCAAGGGCGAATGGACGTGGGCACGCGGTCCGAAGCACGGCGCGACCACTGCCAATGTGCGCCGCTATATCGACTTCGCGGCGGCGAACGGGATCGACGGTGTGCTGGTTGAAGGGTGGAACGTCGGTTGGGACGGTGACTGGCTGGGCAACGGCAACGATATGAACTTCAGCCAGCCCACCGCCGATTTCGATGCTGCCGCGCTTGCCGCCTATGCGACCGCGAAAGGCGTGCGCCTGATCGGTCATCACGAAACCGGTGGATCGGTCAGCCATTACGACGCGCAACTCGACAGCGCGTTCAAATGGGCCGCCGATCATGGCGAGCGCGTGGTCAAGACCGGCTATGTCACCGATGCCGGCCAGATCGAACGGGTGGATGCCAACGGATCGCGGCACCGCGAATGGCATGAAGGCCAGTGGATGGTGAACCATCACCAGCGCGTGCTGAACGCCGCCGCGAAATACCGTGTGTCGATCGACAGCCACGAACCGGTCAAGGACACCGGCCTGCGCCGCACCTATCCCAACTGGATGAGCCGCGAAGGTGGTCGCGGCATGGAATATAACGCATGGGTCGGCGGCAAGAACACGCCCGAGCACGAGGCCAACATGGTCTTCACCCAGTTTCTGGGCGGCCCGATGGACTTCACGCCCGGCGTGCTGAGCCTGTCGGGCAGCGAGGGCAGCGCGATCCAGTCGACGATCGCCAAGCAGTTGGCGCTCTATGTCGTACTCTATTCGCCGGTGGTGATGGCGGCCGACACGCCGGAGAATTACGCGCGCTATCCGGCGGCGTTCAAATTCATCCGCGACGTGCCTACCGACTGGTCCGACACCCGCGTGCTGAACGGCGAGGTCGGCGACTATGCCACGATCGTCCGCAAGGCGGCGACCGGCGGCGACTGGTATCTGGGCGCGGTCGGCGATGAGGAAGCGCGCAGTTCGACCGTAACGCTCGATTTCCTCGATGCCGGAAAGACGTACATGGCGGAGATCTATCGCGACGGGCCGGGCGCAGACTATCGCACCGACGCGCGCCATTCGATCGCGATCGAACGGCGACCGGTGAAGCGCGGCGACACGTTGACCATCGCGCTGGCGCCCGGCGGCGGTCAGGCGATCCGGTTCGTCGCACCGTCACGCCGCCGGTAGGCCTCCGGGGAAGGCCGGCGACAGGCGGGCAAAGGGGGATCGCCCCGCGACGCGTTCAGCATCCCCCTCCGCATGGAGCGGGCAGGAGTTACAGACGATGACCACCCGCCCGACGCTGGGGTTCCCGCAGCTCTGGAACATCTCCTTCGGATTCTTCGGTATCCAGATCGGCTTCGCGCTTCAGAACGCGAACGCCAGCCGCATCTTTCAGTCGCTGGGCACGCCGATCGAGGATCTGGCGCTGATGTGGATCGCCGCGCCGCTGACCGGACTGCTCGTCCAGCCGATCATCGGCCATTACAGCGACCGGACCTGGGGTCGGCTGGGACGGCGGCGACCCTATTTTCTGTTCGGCGCGATCCTGTGTACCTGCGCGCTGTTCGTCATGCCCAATTCGCCGACATGGCTGGTCGCGGCCATCACGCTGTGGATGCTCGACGCATCGCTCAACGTGTCGATGGAGCCGTTCCGCGCATTCGTCGGCGACATGCTCGATCCCGAACAGCGTCCGACCGGCTATGCGTTCCAGACATGGTTCATCGGCGCGGGTGCGGTCGTCGCCAGCCTCGCGCCGTTCGTGCTGGAAAACGGCTTCGGCGTATCGAACGTCGCGCCGGCGGGGCAGGTGCCCGATGCCGTCCGCTATGGTTTCTATTTCGGCGGCACGATGCTGCTGATCGCAGTGCTGTGGACCGTGCTGACGGTGCGCGAATATAGTCCGGCGGAAATGGCGGCGTTCGGCGAATCGTCGTCGGACACGGTGGACGAACCGCTGGCCGTGCCGACCCGCGGCGCGCTCTGGATCGTCGGCGGGATCGGGGTCGCTGCGCTCATCGTACTGGCGGAACGCAGCGGGATGCTGGCCAGTGGGCGCGAGGCCTATTTCGTCGCAGCGGGCATCGCGCTGTATGGCGTGGCGCAGATCGTGTCGGGCGGACTGGTCCGGGCGGGACGCGGCGACAATGTGTTGAGCCACATCGTCAGCGATCTGGCGACGATGCCCGACCGGATGCGGCGGCTGGCGCTGGTCCAGTTCTTCACGTGGGGGGCGCTGATCCTGCTGTGGGTCTATACCACGCCCGTGATCGCGCAGCAGGTCTGGGGCACGATCGATCCCGCGTCTTCGGGATATAATCAGGCCGGAAGCTGGGTCGGCGTGCTGTTCGCGATCTATTCGGGCGTCGCGGCACTGGCGGCGTTCGCGTTGCCGGTGCTTGCCCGCCGGATCGGCGCGGCCCGCACGCACATGCTGTGCCTTGCGATCGGGGCAGCAGCGTTCGTCGGCATCTTCGTGACGCACGACCGGTTGGGGATGATCGTGCCGATGATCGGCATCGGCATCGCATGGGCGTCGGTGCTGACCATGCCCTATGTCCTGCTCGCCAACGCGCTGCCGCAGCGCAAGCTCGGCGTGTATATGGGTATCTTCAACTTCTTCATCGTCCTGCCGCAGCTGATCGTCGCGACGGTGATGGGCGGGGTCATCAAGGCGTGGTTTCCGACCGATCCGGCATGGACGATGCTGGTCGCGGCGTCGGTCATGGCGATCGCGGCGGTGGCCATGGTCCGGGTGCGGGAATAGGCTCCGCCTTGGAGGATCTGTTCACGCGAAGGCGCGAAGGCGCGGAGAAGGATTTTTCACGCGGAGGCGCGGAGGCGCAGAGATGACATTGGACGCGGCAGCGCCCCTTACCCCTTAAGGCGTCGAGTACCAGCGCCGTTCGGCGCGCCACGTCGGAGAGCCGCTTCTCTCCGCGCCTCCGCGCCTCCGCGTGAACCAATCTTCTCCTCGCCTCCGCGCTTTCGCGTGAACCAGCCTAACCCAGCATCACCATCCGAGCCGCCCGATCGATCCGCACGACAGCACCGTCCAACCAAAGCTCAAACCCCGCACATCCCGGGTGTTCCCAGTCCGCCGCCGTCATGGCCCGCCCGTCCAGCGTTCTCCATTCGACCACCTCCGGCACTACCGGATCGGAAACGCTCGGCCGCGCCCGCCGCCACGCCGCCAGCCCTGCGATGAAATCCTCCAGCGCGACGTCGCGTCCCGCCCAGTCGACCCACCCGAGCGCATTGTCTTGCGCATAGGCGTTGTTGTTGCCCCGCTGCGTCCGCGCGAATTCGTCACCGGCGGTCAACTGGATCGTCCCGCGCGTCGCGAACAGCGTCGCCAGCATTGCGCGCAGGTCGGCTGCCCGTGCCGCTGCCACGCCGGGGTCGTCGCTGCGTCCCTCGACCCCATGGTTCCACGACAGATTGTCGCCGTGCCCGTCGCGATTGTCCTCGCCATTGGCGTAATTGTGCCGGTCGACATGCGCCACCAGATCGGCCAGCGTGAACCCGTCATGCGCCGCGAGGAAGTTCACGCTGCGACTGCACCGGCCGAAGATATCCGCTGATCCCATCAGCCGCGTCGCCAGCACCGCCGCGCTGCCGTCTCCACGCCAGAAACGCCGCACGTCGTCGCGATAGCGGTCGTTCCATTCCAGCCAGTCGGTCGGGAAATTGCCCAACTGATACCCGCCCGGTCCGATATCCCATGGCTCCGCGATCATCACGCGGTCGGCCAGCATCGGGTCCGACGCGATCGCGGCAAAGATCGGCGCGTGGCGATCGAAGCCCGGCGACCGTGCGATGACCGGCGCCAGATCGAACCGGAACCCGTCCACGCCGAGCGCGGCAAAATGCCGCAGCGAGGCGACGATCAGGTCGCGTACCCCCGCATCGCCTGCGTCGAGCGTATTCCCGGTCCCGGTATCGTTGATGAGACTGCCGTCCGGGGCGTGGGCATAGCTGCGATCGTCCAGTCCGCGCAGCGACAGGATCGGGCCGTCGACATCGCTCTCGCCGGTGTGATTGAAGACGAGGTCGAGGACCACCCCGATCCCCGCCGCGTGCAGCGCCGCGATCGTCTCGCGCAATTCGCCCACGCCGCCCGGCGCAAGCCCCGGATCGATCGCCATCGGCACGACCGGATTATAGCCCCACGCATTACGCAGCCCCAGCGGCGGGAGGTGCCGTTCGTCGATCCACGCGACGATCGGCATCAACTCGACCGCGCTCACCCCGATCTTGCGCAGGTGCGCGATTACCGCCGGATGCGCGAGTGCCGCGATCGTCCCGCGTTGCGGCTCGGGCACGTCGGGGTGCAGCATCGTGAAGCCGCGGACGTTGACTTCATAGACCAGCCCGCCGGGATCGAACCGGACTGGTCCGGTCGTCACCGGCGGGGGAGGGGCGGGAACGACCGCCTTCGGCACCAGCCTGGCGGTATCGCATCCGAACCTGTTCAGGTCCGCCGACCAGACGAAGCGTCGGTCCAGTTCCACGGCATAGGGATCGACCAGCAGCTTGGCGGGATCGAACCATCGACCAGTTCCGTCGGCGCGATAGCCGTAGCGCTGTCCCGGACCCACGCCCGCCACGTCCATGGCGAACCAATCGCCAGCGCGTTGCATCGCCAACCGGCGCTCGGCATCGCCGTCGAACAGGCACAGCCACACCGCCGACGCATCGCGCGCGCGTACGGCAAAGCGGGTGCCGCCGTCGATCGCACTTGCTCCGGGCATCATGCCGCGATCAGGCTCCGGTACAGCGCGGCATAGCGCGCGCCGCTGCGCGTCCAGCCGAAGTCCGCCCGCATTCCCTGTCGCTGCATCGTCGTCCAGACGTCCCGTTGCTCGTACAGGCCGGTCGTGCGGCGCAATGCACGGACCAATGCGTCGACCGTCACATCGCCGAACTGCACGCCGGTAGCAACGCCCGCCGCCACCGCCGCCTCGTTCGCGTCGATAACCGTATCCGCAAGCCCCCCAGTCCGCGCCACCACCGGCACACACCCATAGGCCAGACCGTATAGCTGCGTCAGTCCGCACGGTTCGAACCGCGACGGGATCAGGATCGCATCCCCGCCGCCCTGCAACAGGTGCGATAGCGCCTCGTCATAGCCGATCCGTACCCCAATCCGGCCGGGGTGCCGCGTGCGCGCGGACAGGAAGGCGCTCTCCAGCGCCGCGTCGCCCGATCCCAGCAGTGCCAGCCGCCCGCCCATCGCGACCAGCGCATCGATCGCGCCGGCCAGCACGTCCATCCCCTTTTGCCACGTCAACCGGCTGACCACGACGAACACCGGCCCGTCACCCGGCTCCAGATCGAAAGCCGCCTCCAGCGCGCGCTTGTTCGCGCGCCGCCGGGACAGCGTGCGGGCGGTATAGCAGGCGGGCAGGGTGGTGTCGGTGGCCGGTTTCCACACTGCCGGATCGATGCCGTTGACGATCCCGGTCACCCGGTCGCCACGCGCTTCGATCAATCCTTCCAGCCCCATGCCGAACTCCGGCCGGCGGATCTCGTCGGCATAGCTGGGGGAGACCGTCGTGATCGCATCCGCCGATGCCAGCCCGGCCTTCAACAATCCGACCCCGCCATAATATTCGACGCCATCCAGCGCGAATGCCGTTTCAGGCAGCTCCAGCCCGGCGAACACCGCCGCATCGTACCGACCCTGAAACGCGATATTGTGGATGGTGAGGACGCTGGGCACGACGCTGTCGTCATAGCGGAGATAGGCGGCCGCCGTTGCCCCCTGCCAATCATGCGCATGGACGAGATCATATTCCCCCGCGATATCCGCCGCCGCCCGGCCCAACGCGGCGAACCGTCGCCAGTTGTCGGGCCAGTCGGCGGCAGTGGCATCGGCATACGGCCCGCCGTCGCGCGCAAACAAGTCGGGCGCGTCCAGCACGAGCAGCGGATGTCCGTCGATATGACCTTTGAGCAACCGTGCCGGAACACCGAGCAGCGCATCCCACCGCCGTGCGACGGCGGGGCGCTGCAGCGTCCGCACTACGGCGGGATAGCCGGGTAGCAGCGTGGTGGTCTCGACCCCGTGCGGTGCCAGCGCGGCGGGCAGGGCACCGACGACATCGGCCAGCCCGCCGGTTTTTACCAAGGGATAGGCCTCCGAAGCGACGGACAGGACGCGCATCGTCTATAATCCCACCGGAAGGGGGCGAGACGAGGATACTGTTGGCGTTGGCATCATAGTTCCAGCCGGTCGATCATGGGCTGCGTGATCAGGCAAATCCCCTTGTCCGTCCGCCGGAACCGATGTCCGTCGATCACCGGGTCTTCGCCTACGACCAGCCCGGCCGGGATCACGACCCCTGCATCGACCACGCAGCGCGTGAGCCGCGCGCCGCGTTCGATTCGCGTCTTGGGCAAGACCACCGATTCATCGATCGACGAAAAGCTGTGCGCGCGCACCCCGGTGCTCAGCAGGCTGCGATGCACGCTCGACCCGGATACGATGCAGTCCCCCGCGATCAGGCTCGACACCGCCGATCCACGTCGGCCGTCGACGTCATGGACGAACTTGGCGGGCGGCGTGATCTCGGAATAGGTCCATAGCGGCCAGCTACGATCGTACAGGTCGAGCTGCGGCACCACGTCGGTCAGGTCGATATTGGCTTCCCAATAGGCGTCGATCGTCCCGACGTCGCGCCAGTACGATCCCGGCTCCTCTTCCGACCGCACGCACGATGCGGAGAAACGGTGCGCCTGCGCCTTGCCGTGTTTGACCAGCCACGGGATCAGATCCTTGCCGAAATCGCGGCTCGACCCGGCCTCGTCGGCGTCGCGGCGCAGCTGTTCGAACAGCAGCGCGGTACGAAACACATAAATGCCGAGGCTGGCGAGCGCCACGTCGGGCTGGCCGGGGATCGCGGGCGGATCGGCCGGTTTTTCGACGAAATCGATGATGCGGTCGTCGGCATCCACGTGCATCACACCGAAGCCGACCGCTTCCATCCGCGGCACTTCCATGCACGCCACCGTCACGTCCGCGCCGGTGTCGACATGCTGTTGCAGCATCAACTCGTAATCCATCTTGTAGATGTGATCCCCGGCAAGGATCACCATATACTCTGGACGATGGCTCTGGATGATGTCGATGTTCTGGAACACCGCGTCGGCGGTGCCTTCATACCATTGAAACTCGCTGATCCGCTGGCTGGCGGGCAGAATGTCGAAACTCTCGTTGCGTTCGGGCCGCAGGAAGTTCCACCCGCGCTGAAGATGCCGGATCAGGCTATGCGCCTTGTACTGCGTGGCCACCCCGATGCGCCGGATACCCGAGTTCAGCGCGTTCGACAGTGCGAAGTCGATGATGCGGCTCTTGCCCCCGAAATAGACGGCGGGCTTCGCACGGGTATCGGTCATTTCGAACAGCCGGCTGCCGCGTCCGCCCGCCAGTACATACGCCATGGCGTCACGCGCCAGCGGTTGTCCTCGCCTCTCCATGCCTCACTCTCCCCATTGTTCTAGTTATCGTATTGGAACCACATCGTCGCCAGCGGCGGCAGCATCAGCGTCGCTACTCCGTCGGACGCGGTGACAACGCCCATATTGCCGACACCGCTCCCGCCATAATCGGACGCATCGCTGTTCAGTATTTCGCGCCACTGCCCGTCGCGCGACACAGGAACACGGTATCCTTCGCGGACGATCGGCGTCAGGTTGGATACGACCAGCACCGGTGCCTCGTCTGGCGCACGGCGTTCCCACGCGAACACCGACTGCGCCGCATCGTCCACCACCGCCCAGCAGAACCCGTCGCCCTCGCAGTCGCGGGCGTGCAGCGCGGGCGTATCGCGATACAGATGGTTCAGGTCGCGCACCAGCAGCGCCACGCCGGCATGCGCAGGCTCGTCGACCAGTTCCCAGTCGAGCGCGCGCTCCTCCGACCATTCGCGAACCTGCGCGAACTCCTGTCCCATGAACAGCAGCTTCTTGCCGGGATAGCCCCACATCAGACCGTAATAGGCCCGCAGATTGGCGAATTTCTGCCATTCGTCGCCGTCCATCTTGGTCAGCAGCGATCCCTTGCCATGCACGACCTCGTCATGGCTGAGCGGCAGCACGAAATTCTCGCTGAACGCGTAGGTCAGCCCGAACGTGATCTCGTCATGATGATGCTGCCGATGCACCGGCTCGCGCGCCATATAGGCGAGCGTGTCGTGCATGAACCCCATGTTCCATTTGAAGCCGAAACCCAGCCCGCCTTCATGCGCGGGGCGGGTGACGCCGGGCCATGAGGTCGATTCCTCGGCCACGGTGAAGACGCCGGGATGCTGGCCATATACCGCGCGGTTGGTCGCGCGCAGGAAATCCACCGCTTCCCAGTTCTCGCGCCCGCCATCCTCGTTCGGAATCCATTCGCCCGCCGCACGCGAATAATCGCGGTACAGCATCGATGCCACCGCATCGACGCGCAGCCCGTCGACATGATAGCGCTCGGCCCAGAACAGCGCGTTGTTGACGAGGAACTGCGCGACCTCGCGTCGTCCGAAATTATAGATGGCGGTGTTCCAGTCGGGGTGGAAACCCAGCCGGGGGTCTTCATGCTCATACAGCGCGGTGCCGTCGAACCGCGCCAGCCCGTGCGTATCGACCGGGAAATGCGCCGGCACCCAGTCGATCAGCACCCCGATCCCGGCCTTGTGCGCGCCATCCACGAACCTTGCGAAGCCTTCGACATCGCCGAACCGTGCGGACGGGGCATACAGTCCGGTCGTCTGATATCCCCATGACGGATCATAGGGATGCTCGCTGACCGGCAGGAACTCGATATGCGTGAAGCCCATGTCGACCACATACGGAATCAGCCGATCGGCCAGATGGTCCCATGGCAGGAACCAGCCCGCGTCGTCGCGCTGCCAGCTTCCCGGATGCACTTCGTAGATCGAAATCGGCACCCGGCGCGGATCGACCGATGCCCAGTATTCGCGATGCGCCGCGTCGCGCCAGCGATGCGCGGGCGGAGCGGTGGTGCGCGACGCGGTGGCCGGGCGCAGCTCGCTGGCGAAGGCGAACGGATCGGCCTTCAGGGGCTGGAGAACACCATCGGCACCGGTGATCGCATATTTGTACGACTGGCCCGGTTTCACATCGGGCAGAAAGATTTCCCACACGCCCACTGCGCCGCGCCGCCGCATCGGGTGACGCTTCGTGTCCCATCCGTTCCAGTCGCCGACGACGCTGACGACCTGTGCGTTGGGCGCCCAGACCGCGAAGTGCATCCCCTCCGCGCCCTCATGTGAAATCGGGTGCGCGCCCAGCTTGTCGTGCAGGCGCAGATGCGTTCCCTCGGCCATCAGGAAGTCGTCGGTCGGCCCCAGCACCGGGCCGAAGCTGTACGGGTCCTTCACCCACCATTCGCCGCCGCCGCCCCGCGCATAATACCATAGCGGCCGGGGCGATCCCTTCACGAACCCCTCGACGATTCCGTCGCCGACGGGCCTCAGTTCGCCAATCACCGCGCCCGACAGGTCGTGCGCCAGCACCTTCTGCGCGCCCGGCAGCCAGGCGCGCACAAACGTGCCGCCGGGGCCGGCATGCGGCCCCAGCAACGAGAACGGATCGGCATGACGCCCCGCGAGCAGCGCCGCGATCGCGTCGGCCGGCGGGGTCACATCACGTTCCAGATATCGCGTGCATATTCGCCGATCGTACGGTCGGACGAGAACCAGCCCACACCCGCCACGTTGCGGATCGCGCTGGCGTTCCACCCGGCGCGGTCTTCCCAGCGGCGGTCGATCTGACGCTGCGCATCGGCATAGCTATCGAAGTCAGCGGCGCACAGGAACCAGTCGCTCGTTTCTATCCCGTCGATCAGCCCGGCATAGCGGCCCGGATCGTCGTGGCTGAACACGCCGCCCTTGATCGCCGCCAGCGCCTGACCCAGTTCGGGCGATGCCGCGATGGCCTCACGCGGGTCGTACCCGTTGGCGCGCTTCGCCGCGACCTCATCGGCGGTCAGGCCGAAGATGACGATATCGTCGGCACCGACATGGTCGCGGATCTCGACGTTGGCACCATCGAGCGTCCCGATCGTCAGCGCGCCGTTCAGCGCCAGCTTCATGTTGCCGGTGCCCGACGCCTCCATCCCTGCCGTGCTGATCTGTTCGGACAGGTCGGCAGCGGGCATGATGAGTTCCGCCAGCGATACGTTGTAATTCGGCACGAACGCCACGCGCAGCAGCCCGCCGACCGCCGGATCGGCATTGATGCGCCGCGCCACATCGTTCGCCAGTTTGATGATGAGCTTGGCATTGTGATAGCTTGACGCCGCCTTGCCCGCGAACAGCTTCACGCGCGGCACCCAGTCGCGGTCGGGATGGCTGCGAATCTGGTCGTACAGCGCCACCGTTTCGAGGATGTTGAGCAACTGGCGTTTATATTCGTGGATACGCTTCACCTGCACGTCGAACATTGCGTCGGGGTCCAGCCGTACGCCCATCTCCTCGCGCAGATGCTGTGCGAGTCGCGCCTTGTTCGCGCGCTTCACCTTTTCGAACCGTTCGCGGAACCCGGCGTCGGTAGCGAAGGGCTTCAGATCAGCCAGCTTCGTCGCATCGTCGAGGAAGCCGTCGCCGATCGCCTCGCGGATCAGCGCGGTCAGTGCCGGATTGCTCTCGAACAGCCAACGCCGGGGCGTGATGCCGTTGGTCTTGTTGTTGATCCGCGTCGGATACAGCCGGTGGAGGTCGGCGAACACAGTCTGCTTCATCAGGTCGGTATGCAGCGCCGCGACACCGTTGACGCTGTGGCTGCCCGCGAAGGCCAGATTGGCCATCCGTACCCGCCGCTCGCCGCCCTCCTCGATCAGGCTGATTGCCGAGATAGCGTGGTCATCGATTCCGTCGGTCTTGCGCGCTTCGCGCAGCACTCGCGCATTGATCGCGTAGACAAGCTGCATGTGCCGGGGCAGCAGCCGTTCGAACAGCGGAAGTGGCCAGCTTTCAAGTGCTTCGGGCAACAACGTGTGGTTGGTATAGCCGAACGTTGCCTTCGTGATGTCCCACGCCCCGTCGAAGTCGAGCGCATGTTCGTCGATCAGCAGGCGCATCAATTCGGCGACCGACACCGCCGGATGCGTGTCGTTCAACTGGATCGCAGCCTTGTCCGGCAACGTGCGGATATCGCCGAAATACTGGACGTGCCGCCGCACGATGTCCTGGATGGAGGCCGACGAGAAGAAATATTCCTGCCGCAGCCGCAGTTCCTGCCCCGCCGGCGTCGAGTCCGCCGGGTACAACACCCGTACCAGCGTTTCCGCGCGGACCGACGATGCCAGCGCGCCCGCATGGTCGCCCGCGTTGAACCGGTCGAGCCGGATCGGATCGCGCGCGCGTGCGGTCCACAGGCGCAGCGTATTCACCCGCGCCCCGCGCCACCCGATCACCGGCGTGTCGACCGCCACCGCCTCGACGCTTTCCGCCGGCATCCAGTGGACGTCGCCATGCTCGTCGCCGGTGACCTCGCCGCCGAAGCCGATGCGATACGCGCTCTCCCGCCGCTCGAATTCCCACGGGTTGCCGTGGCGCAGCCACGTTTCCGGCAACTCGACCTGCCAGCCATTGTCGATCCGCTGGCGGAACATGCCGTTCACATAGCGGATGCCATAGCCATAGGCGGGCAGGTCGAGGCTGGCGAGGCTTTCCATGAAGCACGCCGCCAGCCGTCCCAGCCCGCCATTGCCCAGCGCCGCGTCCGGCTCCTCGCCCTCAAGGTCGGACAGGGTGACGCCCAGCGATTCCAGAGCCTCGCGCACCTCGTCGGTGCGCGACAGGTTGGCGATCGCATCGCGCAGCAACCGGCCGATCAGGAATTCGAGGCTGAGATAATAGACCCGCTTCGCACCATCGGCATGCGCCTGTTTGCTCGACGCCATCCAGCGTTCGATGATGTCGTTGCGCACCGTCAGGATGGTCGCGGCCAGCCAGTCGTGCGGCAACGCCGCCTGCGCGTCCTTGCCGATCCGGTGGACCAGCGTGTCGAGGATCTCCTCGGCCAGCGGGGTGGGGACGGGAACGGCGGCGAGGGCGGCTTGGGTCACGCAGGCTCCTTGGAAATCGATCCGACGACACTATCCGTTACGAACGGCATGTCACGCGCAATACGTATTCGAAAAGAATGACGTTCCGGTGTTCGTGCGAATTAAGATCGGCGAAACGACCGGCGGGCGGACCGGGCGGCGATCCTATCCGACCAGCACGACGTGCAGGAACCGCGGCCCATGCGCCCCGCGGACATATTGCCCCTCGATGTCGGTCGTTCCCGACACGCCGGTCACCCAGTAATGTGCCCGCGATCCTGCCAGATCGGTTGGAATATCCTCCAGCCGGTCGACCAGCATTTCCGCCCGCACCACGACGATATGATGCAGCGTCAGGAAATTGGGCAGCATCGGCGCGACCGGCGAGGTTTCGAAGATCAGCGATCCGCTCTCCGCCACCGCCGCCTTCGCCACCGCCAGCGCCGCCGGCTGATCGGACAACGCGAGGCCGGTGGCGGTCACGCCCGACCAGTCGAGCTCGCGCACCGCCGGATCGGGGGGCAGATAGAGTTCCGCCGCCACCGCCGCCAGACCCTGTTCGTCCAGATAGCGCGCCACCGCTGCGGGCACGCCGTCCATTGCCGCCACCCGCTCGATCGTCGCCGCGACACTCGCGCCGTCGAGCCGGCGGGCAAAGCGTTCGGCGAGCGTCCCGACCGGTTCGGGCGGCCGTTCGTTTCCCGCGACCAGCGCCGCCGCCTGCGCCGCCAGATCGACCGGGACGGGGCGTTTCAGTCCCGTCAGTATCGCCTCACGCGCAGTCATCGCCGCCGGCCCTTCGCATATTGCGCCATGAAGGTGCCGCCTTCGGGCGCGGGCATGTCACGATATTCGGTCCATGCGCCCGCCAGCGGCAGTTTTCTGATCCAGCCGCGCCCCAGCACCCGCATCGCACGCACTGCCGCCGCGCTGGCGATCCGGTACAGCCGGGGCCGCAGCACCGCGCGCCGCCACACGCCCAGTCCCTGCCGCATCGACATCGGCTCCAGCCCTTCGCGCCAGCTCTTTTCGCGCCATCCGCGCAGCAGCGTGGGCAGGGGAATCTTGACCGGGCATACCTCCTGGCATTTGCCGTTCATCGTGCAGGCATGCGCCAGATCGCGATTGGCGGACAGCCCGTCCAGCGCCGGGGTCAGCACCGCGCCCATCGGCCCCGGATATACCCCGCCATAGGCATGGCCGCCGACCTGCCGGAACACCACGCAATGGTTCATGCACGCCCCGCAGCGGATACAGCGCAGCATTTCGGCCAACGCCGGGTCCGCGCGCATCGCCGACCGACCGTTGTCGATCAGCACGATGTGCATCTCCTCCGGCCCGTCGCGGTCGCCCGCACGTTTCGGCCCGGTATAGAAGCTGGTATATTGCGTCAGCGCCGCGCCCGTCGCGGATCGCGCCAGCAACCGCAGCAGGTGCACCGCGTGCGGCATCGACGGCACCAGCTTCTCGATCCCCGCCGTCACGATATGCACGCGCGGCGGCACCACCGATAGTTCGGCATTGCCCTCGTTCGTCACGGTGCAGACGCTGCCGGTATCGGCGATCAGGAAGTTCGCGCCCGAAATGCCGACGTCCGCCGCCAGCATGCCCTCGCGCAAATGCCGTCGTGCGCTTTCGGCCATCGCCGCGATCGTTTCCTTGACATGCGGATCGCGATGCTTCGCCTTGAACAGCGCCGACACCTGTTCGCGCGTCTTGTGCATCGCGGGCCAGATGATGTGCGACGGCCGTTCGTCGGCCAACTGGATGATATGTTCGGCAAGGTCGGTTTCGATCCGCGTGATCCCCGCCTCCGCCAGCGCGTGCGGCAGGCCGATCTCTTCGCCCAGCATCGATTTCGACCGTGCGACCGATGTCGCGTTCGCCTTTCGGCACAGGTCGATGACGATCGACGACGCCTCGTCCGCCGTCCGCGCCCAATGGACTTGCGCCCCGGCCCGGATGGCATTCGCCTCGAACAATTCGAGGTAATGGCCCAGATGCGCGATCACATGGTCCTTGATCGCCGCCGCGCGCGTCCGGGCATCCTCGAATGCCGGAAAGCCTTCCACCGCCAGCGCGCGCTTCGCCTCCGCCGTCCCCGCCGTGCGCTCGACGGCGGTCTTCAGAACGGGATCGGCGAGCGCGAGCGTCACCCGCTGTCCGAAGCTCATGTGTTTTCCCCGATCGCCGGTCCGTCGCCCATGCCGGCCAGTATCTCGACCGTGTGGAACGCCCGCGTCGCCGCACCGCGCCGGTGCAGTTTGCCCGCCATGTTCATCAGACACCCCAGATCGCCGGCCAGCAGCAGCGCCGCGCCGCTATCCTCGATCGCCTGCGCCTTTTCCTCGACCACCGCATTGGAAATCGCCGGATATTTCACGCAGAACGTGCCGCCGAACCCGCAACACGTCTCGGCGCCTTTCAGCGCGACCTGTTCCAGCCCGTCGACCGCGTCGAGCAGCGCGCGCGGCTGGCGCTTGATCCCCAGTTCGCGCAAGCCCGAACAACTGTCGTGATAGGCGGCGCTGGTCGTCAGCGTCACCCCCGCCGGTCGCCATCCGGCGGCGTCGAGGAACGACAATATCTCGTGCGTTCTCGCCGCCACCGCCTGTGCGCGTGCCAGCCATGCGGCGTCATGTTCGAACAATTCGGGGTAATGCGCCTTGATCGTCCCGCCGCACGATCCGCTGGGCACGACGATCGTGTCATAGGGTTCGAGACACGCGATCGTAGCCTTCGCGATCGCCTCCGCACCCGCCCGGTCGCCCGAATTGAGCGCGGGCTGGCCGCAGCAGGTCTGGCCCGGCGGGACGACCACGTCATAGCCGGCTTCCTCCAGCACCTTCAGGCTGGCGAAACCGACCGATGGCCGCATCGCATCGACCAGACAGGTGACGAACAGGGCGACGGTGGGGCGGGTCACAGGCCGTGCCGTTTCGCCCATTCAAAGAACAGCGCGGTCCATGCCGCCGGCTGTCCTTCGCTCGTCACCCCGAATCCATGCCCGCCGATCTCGGGCAGATATGCTTCCGCAGGAACCTTCGCCCGCCGCAGCGCCGCGAGCAGCGCGAGACCATTGTCGACCGGCACCACCCGGTCGTCGATCGCATGCGCGATGAACGTGGGCGGGCTGGCGGTGGTGATCCGCGCATCGGTGCGCGCACGCAGCGCCCGATCCGGCGTCGGGTTCTTGCCGATCAGTTGATCCTGCGATCCGCGATGCGTGCCGTCAACGCCCATCAGCGCCACCGGATAAAGCAACCCCGCCGCGCGTACGCCCAGCGGTTGCGAATCGGCAACGTCCATGGCGGGATAGGTCGAATCGCCGCGATAGGCGAGCATTGCCGCCAGATGCCCGCCGGCGGAAAAGCCCATCACCCCGATCCGGTCGAGCGCGACACCGTACCCCTTCGCCTCGGCCTTGATCAGCCGCAAAGCACGCTGCGCATCCTGCAACGGCGCATCGGGACCGGCAGCCCATGGATCGCCCGGCAGGCGGTATTTTAGCAGATAGGCATGATAGCCGCGATCCGCGAAGAACTGGAGCAGCGCACGCGCGCCGTTGCCGATCGCGACGCGAAGGTATCCGCCGCCGGGGATCAGCAGGATCGCGGCGCCATTGGGTTTGGCCGGTGCGATATGCGTCATCGTCGGCGTGCGGACATGCAGGAACGCGGTGTCGTCCTTCGGTCCGGTCGCCGAGCGCGGGATTTCCTGTTCGGCTTCGGTCACGCGTTCGCCGCCCGGTGCGTTGCCGGGCCAGATCGGGCGATACGCCAGTGGCGCGGCGGACTGGGCGAAGGCGGGCAGGGCGGTGGCGACGCCCGCCGCCACCGTGCCGCCCAGAAGGACGCGACGGCTTACACCCCAATCGTCACCCCAGCGCAGGCTGGGGTCGCCCCCGGCGGAAGTGCTGTCCGACCCACGGAGCGACCCCAACCTGCGCCGGAGTGACGGATTTGGACCGTCCCCGTTCATCGACATGCCGTGGTCCCCAATGGGGTAGCGCGGGTCAGGTCCGGCCGCTGCGGCAACACCTTCGCCGCCACCGGCACCCCGGTCGCGACCAGTCCCGCCGCGATCAAATTGGCCACGCCGCGCGCGCCCAGTTCGCTGAAATGCGTGTCGTCGGCGATGCCGTCGCTGAACCCCGCATATTTGCCTTTGGGATAGTGCAGGAAATACGCCCGCGACGGCTCGACGCCCTTCGCATCGACCCATGCGCGCGACGTGGCTTCCAGATCGATCAGCTTCGTCCCCGTCGATTGTGCCACTTCGCGCACCACCGCCGAATAATCGGCGAAGTCGGCCTTCGCCTTGCCGTCGGCACCGAACGACCGCCGCGTCACCGGGGTCACCAGCACCGGCACGGCGCCCTTGCCGCGCACCTGCCAGACGAACCGCAATAGATTGTCGCGATAGACCGTCGCGAACGGCGCATAGCGTTCGGGCTTGTTGGCGCTCGCATCGTTATGACCGAACTGGATCAGCACCGTATCGCCGGGTTGCAGGTCGGCCATCAGCCGGTCCCATCGACCTTCGGCGATGAAGCTTTTGGTCGACCGTCCGCCCATTGCCCGGTTTTCCACCGTGACGTCCGGTGCCAGGCCGCACGCCAGCATCTGGCCCCATCCGGTCTGCGGATAGCGATCGGCCTTGTAGGTCTGCGCGGTCGAATCGCCCGCGATGAAGATGGTTTCGGCGATTGCCGGCGCACCCATCGCCAGTCCGGCGAGCGCGGGGAGAAGCAGCCGAAGGGGGCGGGTGCGCGTGCGCATCACTGAAGGTTCACGAACATGCCGCCATCGACCAGCAACGCAGCGCCGGTGACGTACGCCGCCATGTCGGACGCGAGGAAGATGATCGGCCCGACCATATCCTCCGGCTGTCCCAGCCGCCCCAGTGGAACGCGGGCTTCCATCGACGTCCGCTTCGCCTCGTCGACCAGATCGTCCTTGTTGATCTCGGTCAGGATCGTGCCGGGCAGCACCGAATTGCAGCGGATGCCGTGCTTGCCCAGTGCGATCGCGGTCGACTGCATCAGCGAATGCACCCCCGCCTTGGTCGGTGTGTAATGCGTCTGATACTCGCCCCCGACCAGCGCCGAGATAGACGACACCGCGACGATCGCACCGCCGTCGCCCTGCCGCACCATCGCGTTCGCCGCCGCCTGCACCATGTAATATGCGCCGTGCAGGTTGACGCGAAGCGTGCGTTCCAGCGTTTCCGGCGGCATGTCGAGGAACGCGTGGAACGGACAGATGCCGGCGTTCGACACCATCACGTCGACCCGACCGAACGTCGCCACCGCCTTGCTTACGAAGTCCGCCGCCGTCGCCGCCTCCGCCACGTCGCCCTTGATCGCCAGCCCGCGTTGTCCGGTCGCCTCGATCGCGGCGATGCACGCATCGGCATCGGCGTCGCGGCTGTGATAGTTGATGACCACGTTCGCGCCATGCTGTGCCGCGCCGATCGCAGCGGCGCGGCCGATGCCGGTCGATGCGCCGGTGACCAGCACGGTCTTGCCTTCCAACAACTTCATCACGCTCTCCACTCTTATCGTTTACGGCGTTTCTGCAACGCCTGTGTCTGCGGACTCCAGCCGAGATCGCGGCTGATGCGTTCGGCGCACTCGCGCACCTGCACGCTCAGTGACGCCATACGGTCGTCGTCCATATATTGCGCCGCGCTCGATACGCTGATCGCGCCCGAAATCTTGCCCGACGCATCGCGCACGGGGGCGGCGACGCACCGGATCAGATCCTCGTTCTCCTCAAGATCGAACGCATGACCGCCCGCGACATAGCCGCGCATCCGGTCCAGCCAGACCGCGAAGTCCGGGCGGCGGGCGCCGGCCGGGTGCTCGGCCTCGAACACCTGCGTCCACGCATCCTCGCTGTCGTCGAGCAGCAGCGCCTTCCCCAGCCCGGTCGAACTCAGCGGCTGGCGGTCGCCGATCCGGCTTGAGATGTCGACGCGCCGTCGGCCCGGAATCTTGTCCAGATACAGCGCCAGTCCGTCGTCGAGCCGGCCGAAATGCACGGTGTCCTCGGTCTGTGCCGCCAGCTCCTCGATCCGCGGCCGTGCGATCTGGACGATATCGGCCTGACCCTGTGCCAGGAAGCCGAGCTGCAACAGCTTGGGTCCCAACAGATATCCCTCGCGCGGCAGGAACGTCAGAAAGCCGCGATCGATCAGCGCATTGGCCAACCGGTGCGTCGTCGACCGCGTCAGGCCCATGCGCTGCGACAGCTCGGCCAGCTTCACCGGACCGTCGATCACCTGATCCAGCAGGTCGAGTCCGCGCACCAGCGTCTGGCTGCCCTGCGCCTTGCCGGCACCCTTGGCATCGGGTTCGACCGCCTCGATCGGCGATTCTTCGTTTGACGGGTTCTGTCTCATCTAGTAGCATCCTATCCCATAAAGTGAGAAAGTAAACCGGAAGGATTGATATCGGGCGGCGATTGCCACCTGAATGTTCCGGGAAGTTTCTCGTCCATGCGCGGGTACAAATACCACATGTTGGTACGGCTTCCATGCATGGATTTTGGCGGGACAGAAGCGCCGGACCGTCCCGGACGGCCGCGCGAACAGGGTGGTGACTATGAAGGCGGCGCTTCCGAAGATCAAACACGTCCGCGCGTTCACCGTGCGTGGCGGCGGTGCGGATTATCACGATCAACAGGGCTATCACTGGATCGACGATCACATCGCGACGCCGATGAGCCGCTATCCCGAATATCGCCAGTCGCGCCAGTCGTTTGGTATCAACGTGCTCGGCACGCTGATCGTCGAGATCGAGGCGGAGGACGGCACGATCGGGTTCGCGGTGACGACCGGCGGCGAACCGGCATGTTTCATCGTCGAGAAGCATCTCGCCCGGTTTCTCGAAGGTCGCTCGCCGACCGAATATGAGAAGATCTGGGACCAGATGTATTTCTCGACGCAATATTACGGGCGCAAGGGGTTGGTCATCAACGCCATCTCGGGCGTCGATCTTGCGCTATGGGATCTGCTTGGCAAGCTGCGCGACGAACCGGTGTACCAGATGCTGGGTGGCGCGGTGCGCGACGAACTGCAATTCTACGCCACCGGCGCACGGCCCGACCTTGCCAAGGACATGGGATTCATCGGCGGCAAGATGCCGCTGCACCACGGCCCCGCCGAGGGTATCGAGGGGCTGAAGAAGAACATCGCCGAACTCGCGACGATGCGGGAGCGCGTCGGCCCGGATTTCTGGCTGATGTGGGATTGCTGGATGGCGCTGGACGTCGATTACGCGACGCGCCTTGCCCATGCCGCGCACGAACACGGCCTGAAATGGATCGAGGAGGCGATCAGCCCCGACGATTACTGGGGCTATGCCGAACTGAAGCGCAACGTGCCGAAGGGCATGCTGGTCACGACCGGCGAGCATGAGGCGACGCGCTGGGGCTTCCGCATGCTGATGGACATGGACTGCTGCGACATCATCCAGCCCGATGTTGGCTGGTGCGGCGGCGTGACCGAACTGCTCAAGATCAGCGCGCTGGCCGATGCGCGCGGCAAGCTGGTCGTGCCGCACGGCTCCTCGGTCTACAGCTATCATTTCGTCGTCACGCGCCACAATTCGCCCTTCGCCGAATATCTGATGATGGCGCCGGAGGCCGATCACGTGCAGCCGATGTTCCATCCGCAGCTGATCGGCGAGCCGATCCCCGAAAAAGGCCGGATGCGTACGTCCGCGCTCGATGCGCCGGGGTTCGGCGTCGAACTGAACCGCGACCTCAACATGCACCGCCCTTTCGAGCACTGAGAGACATAGCCACATGAAATTCTGCCGTTTCGGCCCGCAAGGCCACGAAAAGCCCGGTGTCGTAGATTCACAAGGACGCATCCGCGACCTGTCGGGCGTGGTCGACGACGTCACCGTCGACAGCATCGCCGGCCTGTCGGTCGATATCGACGGGCTGCCGCTGGTCGACGAAGGCACCCGGTTCGGCGTGCCGGTGAACGGCATCGGCAAGATCGTCGCGATCGGGCTGAACTATGCCGATCATGCCGCCGAATCGAACCTGCCGGTGCCGCCCGAACCGATGATGTTCATGAAGGCGCTGTCGTCGCTGACCGGCCCGAACGACGAGGTCATGATCCCGAAGGATTCGACCCACACCGACTGGGAAGTCGAGCTGGCGGTCGTGATCGGCAAGACCGCGCGCTATGTGTCGAAGGAAGACGCGCTGGACCATGTCGCGGGCTATGCGATCGCCAACGACGTGTCCGAACGCTTCAACCAGAAGCAGCGCGGCAGCCAGTGGTCGAAGGGGAAGGGGCATGACAGCTTCTGCCCGGTCGGGCCGTGGCTGGTCACGCCGGACGAGGTCGGCGACCACCAGAACCTCGACATGTTCCTCGACGTGAACGGTCAGCGAATGCAGACCGGCAATACGAAGACGATGATCTTCGACGTCGCCGAACTGATTTCGTACGTCAGCGAATATATCACGCTGTACCCCGGCGACCTGATGATCACCGGCACCCCGCCGGGCGTGGGCGAAGGCAAGAAGCCGACCGCCATCTATCTGAAGGCTGGCGACACGATGAAACTCGGCATCGCCGGTCTGGGCGAACAGAATCAACAGGTCGTCGCATGGCGTCACCTTGGCGACGCGGTGCTCCGATGAACTACGCCGGACGGTATGAAGGTCGCGCGGCGATCATCACCGGCGGCGCGTCCGGTCTGGGCCGCGCCGTCGCCGAACGCATCGTCGCCGAAGGCGGCACGGTGTCGATCTGGGACATGAACCCCGGTCTGGAAGCGACGTGCGAGGCGCTGGGCGCGCACGGCGTCCGCGTCGACGTATCGGACGCGGACGCGGTCGTGGCGGCGACGGCGGAAAGCGTCGCTGCCTTGGGCAAGGTCGACATCCTGATCTGTTCGGCCGGCATCACCGGCGCGACGGTCCCGGTGCAGGACTTCCCGATCGAGAGCTGGCTTCAGGTCGTCAACGTCAACCTGAACGGCCTGTTCTATTGCAACCGCGCGGTCGTGCCGCATCTGCTGGCGAACGGCTATGGCCGGATCGTCAACGTGGCATCGGTCGCGGGCAAGGAAGGCAATCCCAACGCATCCGCCTATTCGGCGACGAAGGCGGGCGTGATCGGCTTCACCAAGTCGCTGGGCAAGGAACTGGCGGGCAAGGGTGTCATCGCCAACACGCTGACCCCCGCGACCTTCGAAAGCCCGATCCTTGCGCAATTGCCGCAGAGCCAGGTCGATTACATGCGGTCGAAAATCCCGATGGGTCGGCTGGGCGAAGTCCACGAAAGCGCGGCGATGATCTGTTTCATGGCCAGCGAGGAATGCAGCTTCACCACCGCGTCGACCTTCGACACGTCGGGCGGCCGCACGACCTATTGATCGCGTGACGGCGGGGTGGAGCGCGCGTCGCTTCCACCCCGCTTTCGTCATTCGGGCCGGGTCCGGGATCGGACGGCTTCGGTGCCGGCGGCTGAAGATTCCGGCCATTGCCGCGATGACCGGGGGCACCCCGGAAACATGCCAGTATTCTGCGCAATAGGGAGGATGTCGATGTTCCACGACCTTGCCGTCGAGAGGCCGACGACATGACCGACCGGCTCCCCTTCGTCGATGCGCACGTCCATCTGTGGGATCTGGATCGGCTGCGTTATCCGTGGCTGACCCCGCCCTTCGCCGACGACGGTCCGAACGGATCGGTCGAAGCGATCGCCAACACCTATCTGCTGGACGATTACCGCGCCGACGCGGCGGGCTGGGACGTGCGCGGCATCGTGCATATCGATGCCGGAGCCGATGCCGCGCACGCGCTGGACGAAACGCGCTGGTTGCAGGACATGGCCGACGCCGATGGCATGCCGAACGGCATCGTCGCCTTCGCCGACCTGTCCGACCCGCAAGTCGACACGCTGCTGGCGGCGCATGCCGCCCATGCCAACGTTCGCGGCATCCGCCACATCGTCAACTGGCACGCCGACCCCCGGCGCAGCTACACCCCGCGCGACGTCACCGCCGACGATGGCTGGGCGCAGGGCTATGCCCGGCTGAAGGCGCATGGCCTCAGCTTCGATCTGCAAGCCTATCCCGGTCAGTTTCCCGGCCTTGCCCGGCTGATCGAGCGTCATCCCGAAACGCCGGTGATGGTGAACCACATGGGCATGTGCATTCCGGGCGAGGAAGCCGAATGGCGCGACGGCATCGCCGCGCTGGCGCGCCTGCCGCACGTCGCGATCAAGCTGTCGGGCATCGGCTTTACCCATCGACCATGGCACATCGATCAGGCGCGCGGGCTGGTCCTTGCCGCGATCGACGCCTTCGGATGCGACCGGGCGATGGTCGCCAGCGATTTCCCGACCGACCGGCTGTTCGGCAGCTTTGCCGACCACCTGAACGCCTATGCCGACATCACCCACGACTTCACGCCTGCCGAACGCGCCGCGCTGTTCGCCGGCAATGCCAACCGACTATACCGACTGGGACTGAGCCTATGACCCCGAACCCGCTGACCGGCGTTCTGTACCATTGGCTGGGCGGCTTCGCCTCGGCCAGCTTCTACGTACCGTATCGCGGGGTGAAGCGCTGGTCGTGGGAGATTTACTGGCTCACCGGCGGCATCTTTTCGTGGGTGCTGGCACCGTGGTTCTTCGCCTCAGTCCAGACCAACGACCTGCTTGGCGTGTTCGCCGCTACGCCTACTGCGACGCTGCTGTGGCCGGTGTTCTTCGGCATCCTGTGGGGGTTCGGCGGCCTCGGCTATGGCCTCGTCATGCGCTATCTGGGGCTGTCGCTCGGCATGGCCGTGGTGCTGGGGCTGTGCACCATCTTCGGGACGCTGATCCCGCCGCTGTTCACCGGAGACTTTGCGGCGAAGCTGCTGGATACGACGTCGGGCAACATCATCCTGCTGGGCCTGTTGCTGACCGTGGCCGGCATCGTCGTCGTTGCGCTGGCGGGCGCGAAGAAGGATCAGGCGCTGTCGCCCGAACAGAAAGCCGCCGCCGTCGCGGAGTTCGATTTCCGCAAGGGGATCGTCGTAGCGATCTTCGCCGGGATAATGTCCGCCTGCTTCGCCTTCGGCCTTGCGGCGGGCGAACCGATCAAGGCGCTGTCGGCGGCGAAGGGCACCGGCCCGCTGTGGACCGGGTTGCCGGTGCTGTGCCTCGTCATGTTCGGCGGGCTGCTCACGAACGCGGTGTGGTGCACCATCCTGATCGCGCGCAACCGTTCGGCGGGTCAGTGGATCGGCCGGGGCACCGCCGCTGGCGCGCCGATGGCGCTCAACTTCGCGCTGTGTGCGCTGGCGGGCACTGCGTGGTATTTCCAGTTCTTCTTCTACACCATGGGTGAGAGCCAGATGGGCCAGTTCGGCTTTTCGAGCTGGACGCTGCACATGGCGTCGATCATCATCTTCGGCACGCTGTGGGGCTTCGCGCTGCGCGAATGGAAGGATGCTGCACCCCGCACCCGTGCGCTGGTCTGGGCCGGGGTCGGGCTGTTGATCCTCGCCACCATCGTCATCGGCTATGGCAACATGATCGGCGGTTGATTGCTACGCCACGACGGCACGGTCGGTGCCGTCGTGACGCGATCCGGGTCAGGCCAGCTTTTCGCCGACCGGGTTGTTCCCCCACAACCGGTCGTGCGGCCAGCCCGACAGGTCCTCGACCACCGCCTTGTGTTCGGGATCTGGGGCCGAACGATCGCCCGACCGCAGTCGCTCGATCTCTTCCATCAGGATACCATGGGTCCGTGGATCGAGGCGGAAGCGCCACGACACGAGGATGCCGCACGCCAGCACGCCCAGCGTGCCCACCCCCAGCAGCGTGGCGATCGTCCGCACCGCTTCGGGGGTCTGCGTCTGTGCACCCGATACGAACCCGCCTGCCTGGATGATTAGGCCCACGCCGGCCACGGCGGCGGCCTGCGTCGCCTTGCGGACAAAGGTCATGACCCCGGCGAAGCTGCCTTCGCGCCGCTGCCCGGTCACGATCTCGTCTACGTCGGCCATATAGTTGTACGTCGCCCACGGGATGTAGTTCAGCGCGCCGCGTCCAAGCCCCGCCAGTCCGATCGCCAGATAGATCAGCGGGCTGGTGGCTGTCGTTCCCCCGGCCCATAACGACAGCAGCACGATCACCCCGGCCCCGAACGTCACCGCCGCCAGCCGGTAGGCGAAGGCAGGCGACGCGCGCAGCGCGAGGTTGATCGCGATCACCACCGCCACGAACTGTACGATGTACATCGTACCCAGCAGTCCCGACGCCATCGCCGTCGTGCCGGCCAGCGCGAAGATCACGAAGAACGTGAAGGCTGCGTTGAAAATGTCCTGACTGATATAGCCGCCCAGATACATGCCCAGATGCAACCGGAACGCGCGGATGCGCATCGTCGAGAACAGGTTGCGGTACAGCGCGCGGAACGCCGATCCGACGCCGCCTTCGCGCCGTGCTCCTGGCAGCGCGTCGGCGGGCAGGGGGCGTTCCCAGCTGAACCGGTACAGGAACGCCGCCGTCGCCATGAACAGCACCGCGAAGATGATTCCCATATAGAAGAACGTCGTCGCGCTGTCGCGGCCGAGATAGTTGATCAGCCACAGCGGCAGGAAGCCGGCAAGGATCGCGGCGGTCTGTCCGAACAGGATGCGGAACCCGGCGAACTTCGCCTTGGTCTTGTAATCGGTCGACATTTCAGCCGCGAGCGTTTCGTACGGGATGATGACCATCGCGTACACCAGCTCGAACCCGACATAGCTGACCAGATAATACCAGAACGTCATGCCGGGCAGCCACATCAGCGCGAAGCTGGGCAGCAGCGGGATCGCCGCAAGGATGAAGAACCGCCGGCGCCCGAACCGCCGGCCGAGCGCTGTCGTGCCGAAATGGTCGGAGACATAGCCGATGACCGGCGACGCGATGGCATCGAGGATGCGCGCGACCGCGAAGATCAGCGCCGCCTGTCCGGCCGACAGCCCGCAGAACTGGGTATAGAAGATCAATACCCAGCCGGAGATGACCGCCATCGATCCCGCGCCCAGCACGTCGTTCGAGCCATAGGCCAGGTAGTTTATCAGCCGGACGGGACGTTTGGCCGGGGTGCCTGAACTCACGCGCGCTCTCCCATTTGGCATGTCCCGGCTTGCGTGGCCGGCGTCGTCATGCTCATAATGTGAAGCGCTATCATACTATGTGGAATTATCACAAGCCGGAATGGCGGCGCGGAGGGAGAGCGGAATGCGGTTCGGAACGATGGTCGCGGCGGCGGCGATGCTGGCTTCGTCGATGGCTGCGACGGCCAAGCCGGCAGCGGAATGGGTCGATGCCACCACCGGGCACCGCGTGGTCCGCATTAGCCGCGTGGCCGACAGCGCCAGCCTGTATTTCCATCAGAACAGCTATACGCCGCAGGGCGATCGCATGGTCGTCAGCGTGCCTGGCGGCATCGCTACGGTCGACCTGACGACGTGGGAATTGAAGCCGCTGGCGCGTGGAAAGGGCATCACGCTGTTGTTCACCGGTCGTCGCACGCGCACCGCCTATTATGCGACGCAGCTTCGCAACGATGCCAGCGGCCCCTCGACCATCCATGCGGTCGACATCGACACCGGCCGCACGCGCAAGGTGGCTGATATTCCCGGAGGGTCGATCGGTTCGATCAACGCCGACGAAACGCTGCTGCTGGGACAGGTCGCGCTGGCCCCCGGCGGGCTGCGGCCGGACGGCACGCGGCAGGATGCCCGGCACACGCCCGGCCGCGTCGTCGGTCCGGGCGAGGCCGACTATCGCGCCAACCGCGCCGACGGCACGCCGTACAGCTTCGCCGAAGCCAAGGAACGCCGGCTGAACGAACGGCTGGAAGCGGGCATTCCGATGGAGATCTTCACGATCGACCTGAAGACCGGCGAGCGCCGCGTCGTCACCGCCTCGACCGACTGGCTGAACCACATCCAGTTCTCGCCGACCGATCCGCAGCAGATCATGTATTGTCACGAAGGGCCGTGGCACAAGGTCGACCGCATCTGGACGATCCGCGCCGACGGGTCGGGCAAGCGGATGGTCCACACCCGCACGATGAACATGGAGATCGCCGGCCACGAGTTCTTTTCGGCGGACGGCAAGACCATCTGGTACGATCTGCAGACTCCGCGCGGGGAGGTGTTCTGGCTGGCCGGCTACGATCTGGCGACCGGGCGGCGGCACCAGTACAAGGTGGATCGCAACCAGTGGTCGGTGCACTATAATCAGGCGCCGGGCGGCGCGCGCTTTTCCGGTGACGGGGGCGACGCCGAGATGGTCGCGCATGCCCCGGACGGCAAATATCTCTATCTGTTCACGCCGAGAGCGATCCCCGACGTCGCCGACATTCATGCCGCCAACGCCGATGCGCTGATCGTGCCGGGCACGCTCGACGTCGAAAAGCTGGTCGACATGCGCCGGCACGATTATCGGCTGGAACCCAACATGACCTTTACGCCCGACGGCAAATGGGTCGTCTTTCGCGGCAATTTCGAAGGTGCCACGCATATCTATGCGGTCGAGGTTGCCAAGGCGGGATGAGGGAGCGCCCCGTGTGAAGGAAGGTCGCCAAGGAGCTTGCCGTGATCGGACCGCTTTAGCGCCGTCGCGCGACGATCCGGTCGATCACCACGCCGCCGCCCCGCGCGGAAAGGCCGATCCGGTGCGTACCGCCCGCCATCACGCCCGGCACCTCGATGGTGATCCGGTTGTCGAGCACGCCCTGCGCCCATGCCGCATCGCCGGTGACACGCGGTGCCGACAGGGCGTGGGGTTGCCCGTCCAGCGTCAGCTCCAGCGCGAGCGGCGCTCCGTCCGCATCGGGATAGGTCGGCAGCATCTCGACGAACAGCCGCCACGCCCCCGGCGGCAGGGACATTGCCACCGCGCCCGACACTGGTTTGCCGATGCGCGAGGCGACGACCGTCCCGTTGCGCCCGATGCCGTCGACGCGCCGCCACGTGCCCCGCATCGCCTCGGCCTCGACCACGATGTCGGTCGATGCAGGCGGGGCGGGGGCGGGAACGTCGGCGACTGGTCCGGCGACCGCAGGCACCACCGGCGGCACCGTGCGATAGGATCGCCACTGCCCGTCGGCGGGTTCGACCGCCATCATCCCCCGCCACTTGCCGCCGTTGTAGCGCGCAGTCAGCGCGGCGATGCGCGCGTCCGCCTTTTGCGCTCGTGCGGCCTCCGCCAGTGCGGCGGGCAGGTTGCCGTCGCGCAGCCGGTCGTGCGCTTCCCCGGCGAAGATACGCTCGTTCGCCATCGCCGCTGCCTCGACCGGATAGGCGACCAGTTGGAAGAACGCGTCCGTCCGCGCTGCCGGGACGCGCGGCTCGATGGAGCGCACCCGCGCGACCAGCGCGGCGAAGGCGGCGCGCCTTTTCCCGATCTCCTCCAGCGGCATCGCGCTAGCGCGTGCTTTCTGGCCCGGTAGCCACCATTGCAGATGCTCCGGTCGACGCGCGAAGTTCAGCCGGTGATGTTCGGCTAGGATGGCGGTAACCTCGCCCGCCACGTCCGGCGCGATATTTTCGGCAGCCCAGTCGCGGACGAACGCGTCGACGCCCCGATCGCGCACGCCGACATCCCATCCCAGCGACAGGAAATAATCGGTCGCCAGTTCGCCCGGCTTCAGGTCGCCGACATTCGCCACCCACATCGCCCGCGCGCCAAGGTCGTATGCCCGCCCCATTTCTTCGCCGATCAGCGCAGGCGGCGTCGTCGACAGCCACAGGTAGCTCAGCGGTGCACCCAGATAGGATAGGTGATAATAGATGCCGTGCCCGCCGCCGCGTGTGCGCTCTGCCGGCTGGGGCAGGCGGCGGATATAGCCGAAATTATCGTCGGGCCACATCAGCGTCACGTCGTCGGGAACCGCCAGCCCGGCGCGCCAGATATCCAGCACTTCCTTGTACGGCGTGAACACCTGCGGCCCGCGAACGCCCTTTAGCATCGCGCGCTGGTCGGCGATGATCCGAGCCATCAGCGCCCGCTTGTCCGTCATCGACGTCGCGCCGACGATCCCGCTGTCGTGGATACCGCGCATGCCCAGCGTCCACGCGCTTTCATATCCGCCATTGGTCGCGACCCGATCGCGCCAATATGTCGCGACGCCCGCCGGGTTCTTCGCATAGTCGAACGCGTCGGCCGGCGCGGTCCATTCGCCGACATTGTTGCGCAGCATCGGTTCGGCATGGCTCGATCCCATGACGATGCCGTAGCGATCGGCCAGCGCGGCGTTGGCGGGGTTCGCGTTGAGCGCGGGCGATACCTTGTGCATCGCCGGCCAGAGAAGGTTGGCCTTCGAACGCAGCAACAGCGTGAACAGTCGTTCGTAGGTCTTCGGACCGATCCCCCGGGCTTCCGGCTCGAACGTCGTGGCGGCCCATGGGTGCAGGCCCCAATCCTCGTCGTTCAGGAAGATGCCGCGATACTTGACCGACGGCCCGGCGAAGCGATGCGTTCCCGGCTTCACGTACAATGCGGTGCGTCGCAACGGCGTCACGTCCGCCCACCACGTCCACGGACTGACCCCGATGGCGCGCGACAGGTGATAGGCACCGAACGCGGTGCCCCGCCGGTCGCTGCCGACGATCACCAGCGCACGGCGGACGCCGGGGGCGGGGCGATCGACGGTCGCGATGCGAAACTGTTCCCACGCACCGGCCAGCCCGCGCACGTCGATCCGCCGCGCGGCGACCAGCGCATCGATCGCGCGATTGTGGCCGAGCGTCCCGACCCACACCTGCACCCCCGCCCGGACGGCGGACGTGCCGGTCACGGTCGTGATATCGTCGGCCAGATCGCGCGCGGCGATCCCGACCACCGCCGCATCGCCCGGATCGCTCACCACCGCCGCCGCGCCCGCCGGGTCCGCAAGGACGAACGCCCCGCGCACTTCGGTGTCGGACACCAGCGGGGCAGGAGCATCCCGCCCAAATGCGGCGACCGGCGACAGCAGCCAGGCCGCCACGACGATCGCCGCTACCCGCATCAGATATACGTCCGTAGGAACTCGGCGAGCGCGCAGACCGCGAGGCTCTGTCCGTACGGCATCGATGTCAGCGCAATATCCTTGTAGAATTGTTGCGTGTCGCCCATCGCGGTGCCGAAGCTGACCTGCTTCAGTTCGCCGGTCTCGTCGATATTCGCCAGCACGCCGCGCACGGCCTTGATTCCGACGGCTTCGTAGTGGCGCGGCAGATAGCCTTTGCGCACCGCCTTCAGGATGCCGTACGCAAACCCGGCGGCGGCGGACGCTTCGAGATAGCTGGTCGGATCGACGATCAGCGTATGCCACAGCCCGCTTTCGTCCTGCGTTTCGGCCAGCGTCTTCACCTGTGCCGCCAGCGTGTCGATCAGGAAGGTACGGAACGCATCGCCGACCGGCAGATCGAGGATTTCGATGATTTCCGGGATCGCGATCGTGACCCAGCAATTGCCGCGCGCCCACAGCGCCTCGGCAAAGTTATGCCGCCCGTTGAAGTCCCAGCCGTGGAACCACAGCCCCGTCTTCTTGTCGAACAGATACTTGATATGGACGAGGAACTGGCGCTTCGCCTCCTCGACATAGTGCGGGCGGTTCAGCAGCAGGCCGATCTTGGCCAGCGGCAGGACCGACATCATCAGCGTGTCGTCCCACATCTCGCCGGGGTTTTCATCGTTATAGACGATGTGCTGGAACCCGCCCTCTTCGGTCTTGGGCAGGCCGTCCGGCGCCATCAGCCACTCCGCCCACGTATCCAGATACGGGATGTAGCGCGGGTCCGGCTCGTGCTCGTACAAATAGGCGAGCGTGATGAACGGCGCGACGGTGTTGATGTTCTTGGTCGGCGTACCCTCGGCAAAGCGGTCCTCGAACCACTGCTTGATGATCGCCAGCGCGGCCTTGTCGCCCGTCTGTTCGTAATAGCGCCACATGCCGAACAGCCCGACGCCGTGCGTCCATTCCCACCCACCCCAGCCCTTGGTGTCGATGATCCGCCCATCGTCCAGATGCAGCAGGAACTCGCCGGTCTCGTCCTTGATGTTGACGAGGTTGTGCATGAGCAGGGCGATCGAGTCGCTTACCTGCTGGCGGGGAATGTCGTGGGTCAGCGCGGCCATGATAGCTCCGGTAGGATAGGGTTCACGAGGATAATGGTAGAATGGTCGGGCCTCACTGGCCCTTCGTAATGGATCGTCATCCCAGCGAAGGCTGGGATCGCCCACCACCGGAACGACGCCCGCGTGGAAGGCGGCCCCAGCCTGCGCTGGGGCGACGGCTTCGAGGCAGACCAGTGGCGTTCATCTCGCCAGCACCGATGGCGTATTCACCATCCGAACCGGCACACCGCCACGCACGTTGCGCATCGTCACCAGCTTCACGCCTTCCAGCGCGTTGCCCGGCTTGCCGTCGCTGGTCACCGCCAGCGACACGACGTTGTGACCGCGATGGTTCAGCACGCCTTCGGGGATGACGAACGTCCGCTGTGGTCCGACATGGGCGATGAATTGTCCCATATGCCACCCGTTGACGAACACCAGCACGCGGTAGTCGACCGGCGATCGCGGCACCGACGGATCGCCGAACTGCACGCCGATCGTCGCATCCTGCCCCTTGGGTACGTTCAGGTCGAAGCGGGTGCGATACCAGCTCGTCCCGGCGGGCGCGGTCGTCGCGGGAAGCGTCGCCTTCGCCCAGCGCGCGTCGTCGAAGCCGGGCAGGTGCCACCCCATCCGCTCGCCATACTGGCCGCCGTTGTTGGGCACGCCCCGCACGGTATCGACAATGTCCTCGCCGCCCTGCCGCCCCTGGATCTTCCATGCGACGGGAATGGCGAAGGACGGTCCCGACTGGCGTTCGATCGATGCCGAAATCAACCCGCGCGCTTCCTTGTGGAAATCGTCGGCATCGAGGTCCCAGTTATGACCGTTGTTGCGGACCATCACCGATACGACATGCTCGCCCGGCGTGCGTGCCGGATCGGGCAGCGCGATCGTGACCGCGCCGGTGGTAATCGGTCGCGGCAGTCCGGCGGGCAGTTCGTCCTGCCCGGCCAGCACGCCGTCAACGAACACCTGCACCATGCCCGATCCGCCCGCGCCGTAATAAAGCCGCAGCCGCTGCGCGTCCGGCGTTCCGGTAAAGCGCCCGCGATACCAGACGTCGCCTTCGTGGAAGCCATAGGCGTCCATCGACATGTTCGGTTGTCCGTCCGGCC
Source organism: Sphingomonas sp. CFBP 13720 (assembly GCF_014842075.1). GTDB lineage: Bacteria > Pseudomonadota > Alphaproteobacteria > Sphingomonadales > Sphingomonadaceae > Sphingomonas. The sequence continues at coordinate 177,653 of NZ_JACYVA010000001.1, read as the reverse complement.
GCGCGGTAGTGCTGGCATAGGCGCGGTTGTCGATCGCGGCCCATGCGCCGTCATCGAAACCGGGATCGGCTTCTGGCGTGCCGGGGGCCATGCGCCAGTCGGTCAACGCGGGCAACGCGACCTGTGCCGGGCCGGCAAGTGGCGCGCGGGCGACGATGCTGCCCGCCGGTCCGGCGGCGGTCGCGACGCGTGCGCCGTTCCACGTTACCGTACGCACCCGCTTGCCCGCCCATAGTTCGAGCGGCGTCGCGTCCTTCGTATCGCCCGTCAGCGTCAATGTGCCGCCGTTGGTGATCGCCTTGCGCACCAGCGCGGGGCCACGCACCAGCACGTCGCCCGATTTCCAGAACCGCGCCGCTTCGTTTTCGTCGCCGATCAGCAGCGTTAGCGGCGGACGGCCTCCGCCGCTCACCTGCACCCGCGCCAGCGTGCCATGCGTGTAGTCGAGCCGCAGGTCGCCCTTCGCCGCGTCGAACGTCGACCGAACGTCGCCCGCGATCACGCGCACGGTCGGCGCGCTGGCATAGCGCAGCATCGTCGTACCGGACTCCGCCGTGCGGCCATAGAGTAACAGAAGATCGCCGCCATCGACCTTCAGATGCGATTGCAGTTCGGACGTGGCATAGACCAGCCGCTGTCCGCCCAGCGTGACGCCCGCGACCAGCCATTTGGCATCGAAGCCGTTCAGCCGCATTTCCGGCAGCGTATATTGCCCGTCGGGCAACGCGGCGGCGATCGTGAACCGGTCGTCGGTCGCCTTGTTCGACGGGTTGTGCGTGACCAGCAGGAACCGGGCGTCGGTTTCCGGCGACCGGTTATGATACACTTGGACGTTGGGGGACGAGATCGTCACCGGACCTGCGGGGACCATGCCCGCCAGATCGGGCACCGACTGGATCAGTCCCGCCAGCGCTTTCAGCTCCTCCGCCTTTTCCCGCACCTCGCGCGTTTCGGAAAAGGCCGCGCCGTAATCGTAACTGGTGAAGACGACCGGCGCCGGCAACCAGCCCCAGCTCGTGCCGCCGAAGCCCATATAGAAGCTCTGGATCGCGATGCCGTTGGCAAGGTTGGTGCCATAGAATACTCGCTGGAACCGCTTGCCCCGCTGCAGCGCGTTGCATTCATATCCGCCGTTCGACCCCCAGTAATCGAACCAGCCGCCGCCGAACTCCGCTGCGAAGCCGGGCGTGTTCGGGCTGGCCGATGCACCACCACGCGCGCCGCCGGGACCATAGAAACCCCAGTCGGGCGCGGCCGATCCGCGCGTGACCTTGCCGCCTACCGTACAGGTGCCGCCGGGATAGCCGTCGAACGCGTACATGTCGGGCGAACCCTCGACCGTTTTCGCGACTCCCGATCCGCGCGGCACCCAGTATCCGTTGCGCCCCTGATCGTTGTGGAACAGCGGCACGGTGATGCCGTCCGCGCGCGCCTTGGCGTACAGATGATCCATGTACCGGTCCTGTGCCGGGGTGGTCAGCGCCAGTTCGTTTTCGATCTGGTGCAGGATCACCGTGCCCTTGCCATTGTTGATCTGATGGCGGGCGATGATCCGGTTCACCTGCGTCAACCATTCGTCGGCGGCGGCAAGATAGTCGGGATCGTCGGTCCGGGCCCGTGCGCGCTGGTTGACCAGCCAGCCGGGAAAGCCGCCGCGCGTCAGTTCCGCATTCACATACGGCCCGGCGCGGGTGATGACGTACAACCCTTCCTCCGCCGCCATGTCGAGCAGCCGGTCGATGTCGCGGATGCCGCTGAAATCGTACACCCCGCGCTTCGGGCTGTGGAATCCCCAGTCGAAATAGAAGGCGACGGTGTTGAAACCGCTCGCCTTCATCTTCTGCAATATGTCGCGCCAAAGGTCGGGGGAGGGCAGTCGGAACGCGTGGACTTCAGCGGACCAGACCGTCAGCCGCTTGCCGTCAATCATCAGCGACCGCGCGTCGAACGATATCCGGCCGAACTTTCGGGCGGGGGCATCGAAATTGGCGGTGGGCTTCGCCACCTGTGCCTGTGCGGGAAGTGCCGCGAGCACGGCGGCGGTGGCCATCAGGAAGTTGCGCAACATGCCGGTCATGCCATGTGGAACATGGGCGTCAGCGGCCATTCGAGCGGACGGTTATCGGCTTCCGTTTCCATCAACGGCGCCATCGATACCCACCAGCGTTGCATCACCGGATGGTCGGGCAGGGCGTCGCGCCCATTGTCGTCGGCAAGCTCCAGCGTCGCGAACAGCGCGCCCGTCGCTTCGTCGAGGAATATCCAATAGTCGGAGATACCGGCGTCGCGGAGCAGATCGGACAATTCGGGCCAGATGGCATCATGCCGCGCGCGATACTCGGCCTGCATGCCAGGTTTCAGCTGCATACGAAAGGCGTGACGCGCCATTACCCCTCCTGAATGTCCATTATATGGACGTTATACTCACAATATAGAATGATAAATCAGGGGAATCAAACGTTCCCAGTCAACTTTGTCACCTTTGCGTCCGTCACGTCGTCGAACTTCGTGGCGGGACGCGCATCACCGGGGCTGGCAAGGTGCAGTCCGTCAATCCGCAGGCCGCGAACGTGGCGGCACCACAGTCCCCATGCCGGCGTCGGACCGAACATGCTGGGTTCGGGATAGGCGTCGGCCAGCTCCGGCGGATCGACCTTCACCGCCGCGCCACCGCCCAGATAGGTCAGCCGGATATCGCGCAGCGTCACGTCCTCGATCGGGTGCCCCGGCAATCCGGCCAGCGTCGCGGCGAACCGGGGATCGATCCCGCTTGCCCGTAGTCCCTCTATGACGACCCCCCGGATCGTGCCGGTGCCGGTTCCTGCCGGCCCCCGCCGCCGGTCGCCGATCCGCAGGAACAGCGGCGCGGTGGTAACTTCGTCCATCGTCACGTCGCGGACGATCACGTCCTCCATCACCCCGCCATCGACCGTTTCCAGCGCCACGCCGCGCGACCGGGTGAAACGGCATCGTTCGATCCTGATCCGGCGGTATCCGCCGTTGCTTTCGGTGCCCAGCTTGATCCGTCCCGTCACCCGGTCCCGATCGGGCGCGATCTGCTGCGTCCGTCGGCGGGTGCCGTCGATCATCGTGCCCAAGTCGAACCCCGACACGTCGCAGTCGCGGATCGTGACGTCTTCCGATGCGATCACCCGCCCTAGCGCGAAGCTGCTCTTTACCACGATCGCATCGTCGTTCGGCGAATTGACCCGGCACCCTTCGACCAGCACCCGCGATACGCAATCGAGGTCGATGCCGTCGCGGTCGGTGTCGATCGTCAGGTTACGCAATGTCAGGTCGCTGCATCCGGTCGCGAGGATCGCGAAATGGCCGCCCTTGCGGATGCTCAACCCCTCGATCCGCACGTCGCGCGCATCGACCAGTGCGATCGCCTTGTTACCCAGCCCGTTCATCCGTGCGGCATCGGGTTCCAGTGCCGCGATTTCCGCCGCCGTCATCTGACGCATTGACAGCGGCCGTTCGCCTGCCTGTTTTCGCCAACGCGCGCCCGGGCCGTCGCGCGTCAGTCCGGCACCGTCGATCCCGCCGGGGCCGAGGATCGCGACCCGCCGAACCCCGTCGCCGACGATCAGGCTGTTGTGCCAATGGCTGTGCCCGAAATCCTGATACAACTGCTCGCCGCGATCCTCGGGCAGGGCGTAGCGCCCCCCATCGGTCGCCGGATCGGCGGCCACGATCGTCGCACCTTCCTCCAGCACCAGCGTGACGTTACTCACGAGGCGCAACGTGAAGCAGCGATATCGCCCGCGCGGCACGATTACTATTCCACCGCCGTGGCCTGCATGATCGATCGCCTGCTGGATCGCCTGCGTATCGATCGTCCGATCGTCTCCCCGAGCGCCGAACGTGCGCACGTCGAACCGCCGCGCCGCATGGGCGGGAAAGGGCAGCAGCAGCAACGCCGCGACCACGCTGCGCCGCCCGATCAATTGCCGGCCGGGCGGTCGGCGCTGCGCGCGGTGCTGGCGACGATCGCGACGGTGTCGGGCAGGGGTGGCCGCGCCGGATCGAACCGCGCGGCGGTGACATGCTCGGCCAGTCCGGGAATGGCGCGCATCCCCTCCGCAACGCCGCGCGCCAGCAGCCACGCGCCGTAATTGTTATGGTGGGTCTTGTCCGCCCCGCCGTCGTTGAACGCCGACGGGCTGCGCTGCGGTCCCAGCGCTTCGTACAGCGTCACGCTGGTCCGGTTCAGGTCGATCAGCGGCACCCGCTCTTCCTGCGCCACCGCCCGCACGGCGGCAGGATAGTCCGCCAGCGACGGTACGATATGTCCGGTTGCGTCGAAATTGCGCCGCTCCGGGCTGGTCACCAGCACCGGGTGCGCGCCGCGCCGCCGGGCCTCGGCGATGTAGGCCTTCAGATACGCGCGGTAGGTCGTGGCCGCTTCGGCATAGGTTTGCGGCCACTGCGCCTTCTGGTCGTTATGGCCGAACTGGATGAACAGCCAGTCTCCGGCCTTCATCGTCGACAACGCTTTGTCCAGCCGCAACTCGGTCAGGAACGCTTTCAGCGTCTCGCCCGACTCCGCATGGTTGGCCACCGCGACCTCGCCGTCCACGAATGCAGGGAGCATCTGTCCCCAACTCGCCGCCGGCTCGCCCGACTGGTCGGTGACGGTGGAATCGCCGGTCAGGTACAGGGTCGGCACCTGAGCCGGTTCGATCCGCACTGTCCGCACCGCCGCGTCGCCCAATAGTTCCAGCGTCAACCGGTCGTCCCATGTCGGGCTGCCCGCCTCGCGCGGTTTCAGGCGGACCATCGTTCCGCCCGGCGCATTGGGGGGCGGTGGTGCCAGCATCGCGGTGCGGGTGTTGACGACGAAACTGCGGGTCACGCTTTGTCCGCGCCCGGTGGCGACGCGATCCAGCATAAGCCGTCGCGCCTCCGCCTTGATCGTCGTCGTCGCCGCGCGCGCATCGCCCAGCGTCACCGTGACGCGCCAGTTTCCCTCGGGCAGCGCGACCGAAAATCGCCTGCCGCCGCCTGGTTCATAGCCGACTCCCTCGCGATAGGGCTGCTCGCGCTCGACCTTCGTCTCGCCCGGCCGGACCCGCGCGTCGTCCAGCCGATAGGTGACCGGCGTGACGGGCCCGGCGAGCAGCATCGCGAGGGCGGCGATCACTTGGGCGCGACCTGCGCGTGGGGCGGCTGGTTGTACGCCGTGTTCTGCCACGCCACGCCAAGGCGATAGATCGGATCGTGCATCAACGTCACCCGACGGATCATGGTCGGGTACGGTGTAGTATAGACGCGCAGTTCGCTGCTGTCCTCGCTACGCAACACCACTTCCTCGCGCCAGTCGCCGAGGATGTCGGCCGACAGGGCGGGGTTCGATTTGGTGCCGTTGTTCGACGTCGCGCCGGTCGCTTCCAGCAACGGAATTTCCGTGCCGGTGCGCCAGTCCCATTTGGTGATGCGGTTGCGGTCGAGCAGTTCGCGCTGGGCATCGCCGTCCCACCAGATCGCGAAATTGGCGACGCGCGGCTTGGGGCCGGGGATCACCTGTCCGCGTGCGGTGTAGAGGTTCGGCGTGCTGGAATTCCAGTTCTCGTCGCCCGCATGGCGCGGATCGATATCGGCGGACAGGCCGCGACCGGTGTCCTTGGTCGCGGGGGTCGTCCACAGCACCTGCCCGGTCCGCGCATCCAGCATCGCCGATCCGATGCCGCCGTTGCGCGACACGTTCTCGTGCACTCCGAATTTTTCAAGGCCGGGTCGGGTCGGGTCGAGATCGGCGACATGCATCGCATCGCCATGCCCCAGCCCGGCGCTCCACAGCCCCTTGCCGGTATCGTCGAGCGCCATCGATCCATAGAGTATCTCGTCACGCCCATCGTCATCGACATCGGCGACCGACAGATTGTGATTGCCCTGTCCGCCGAACTTTTCGTTACCCGGCGTCGCGCTGTCGAACAGCCAGCGGCGCGTCAGCCGACCGTTGCGCCAGTCCCATGCCGCGATGGTCGAGCGCGCGTAATAGCCGCGCGCGAAGATGCCACTCGGTCGCTTTCCGTCGAGGAACGCGACCCCCGCGAGGAATCGGTCCGACCGGTTGGCATAGGCATCGCCCCACAACGCCGTCATCGCTTCGGGAGTATCCGCGCCGCGCGGCGGGGCATAGGGTTCCGTCGCAAGCGCACGACCCGTACGTCCGTCGAACACGCTCAGATATTCGGGACCATGAAGGATACGCCCTTCGAGGCGCGCGACCTTGCGACCATCGGGCAGCGTCTGCGCGCCCGTGCGGTCGGCCTGATCCACTTCGCCGCCCTTGCCGCGCCAGTCGGCATTCGGGTCGCCCAGCACGCGACCGGTGCCGTCGACCGTGCCGTCGCCGGTCTTCATCATGATCTCCGCGCGGCCATCGCCGTCGAAGTCGAACACCATGAAATGCGTGTAATGCGCACCCGACCGGATGTTGCGGCCCAGATCGATGCGCCACAGCCGCTTGCCGTCCAGCGTATAGGCATCGAGCAGCGTTTCGCCGCTATAGCCGCCGAACGCATTGTCCTTCGAAACGGTCGTATCCCACTTCACCACGATCTCGTACCGGCCGTCGCCGTCCAGATCGCCGACGCTGGCGTCGTTGGCGGTATATTCGTAGCGTTCGCCAGTTGGCGTGGTCCGCGCCGTCGGACGGTCGAGCGGGATCGAGAGATAGCCGTTCGCCCAAGGCGTCGCCGACACCGCCGGTTCGCGCCCGCCGATCCGTTCTAGCGTATAGCGCGACGCGGCGGTCCCGCCGGCATCGTGGAAACTGGTCGCCCCGGTCACGCGCGGCGCGATCGGACGACCGTCGCGCAACAGGCGGAACGCGGTCCGCTTCGCATCCGACGCCGTCAGCCGCCACGACACATGGTTGCCGCCATCCTTTGCCGGAACCGCCACGAGTCCCCGGTCGAACCGTTCGACGGGACGCGTCGGGGTCGGCTGGGCATGGGCGGTCGCAGGCATCAGCGCGGCGGCACCCGCCCATAAAATACTGGCGTATGAATTGCGCATTTCAGTCCTCCCGGCGTCGTGGTGTGTTCCCACCATATGGACGCTGATATCATATTGCGAAAATCCTGCTTTGCAACGCAAGCTTTTGACGGTAAGTCCGATAAATCGCTTTGTCGCTGAATTGGGATGACGGGGAATACCCTCGCATTCAGTGGGAATTATGGAGGGGTCACTATGTCACGCATCGCCAATCGCCGGTCGCAGGTCCGTTGGGCTGCATCCGGTCTCGCGCTCCTGATCGCATCGGGCAGCGCGCCGGCATGGGCGCAGGTCGCGCCTGAAACCGGCAACGCACCGGCCACCGGTACGACTGCCCAGTCGCCCACGGACCCGTTGGCCGAAGAAACCGACATTCTCGTCACCGGTACGCGGGCATCGCTCCAGTCGGCCAACGCACGCAAGAAGAACGCCGACACGGTGGTCGACTCGATCGTCGCGGAAGACATTGCCAGCTTTCCCGACAAGAATGTCGGCGAGGCGCTGGCGCGGGTAACCGGTGTCCAGCTGCAACGAGACTTTGGCGAAGGCAGCAAGATTTCGATCCGCGGCGTTGAACCCGATTTGAATCGCGTCGAGGTCAACGGCGTCAGCCAGCAGTCGCCCGGCGGCGAGCGCAGCGGCGATTTCCGTGAACTGGCCGTCGAACTGGTCAAATCGGTCGACGTGTACAAGGGCTATACCGTCGACCTGACCGAAGGCGGCATCGGCGGCACCGTGCGGGTTGAGACCCGCCGTCCGCTCGAACTGGTGAAGCCGCTGTTCAGCATCAAGGGTGAGGCCCAGCGCCTCAACCTCACCGAAAAATGGCGCCCGCGCTTCAACCTGACGGCGGGTCGTTCCGATCTGCTCGACGGCCGGCTGGGCGTGTTGTTCAACGTGACTCACAGCGTCGTCGACACGCGCGGTGATTCGGTCGCGAACACCAACTGGCAGCGTTATCTCGATTTCGATCGCTCGCCGGAAAAGACCGTTGCCGATCCGGCCTATGCCAATTTCGGCAGCTACGAGAGCTGCGCCGGCACCACGGGCACGACGGCGGCGCTCGCGACGGCGGCTCGGCTGGCATGCGAAACCCAGTTCTTCGACTGGTCGCCGGGCTCGGTGCGCTATCGCAACAACGAGCGCACTGATGCGCGCACGTCGGTCGACTTTCAGGCGCAGGTCCAGTTCGCCGACAATTTCTCGGTCTGGGGTCAGGTTCAGCTGAACTACCGCAACCAGAATCTGCGCGACACCAACTACGCCGTAAACATGGGCGGCGGCCTGAACAACGCGGGCATCGTCAGCAGCACGCCGGACATCACCCGCTACAATCTCGACGCGGCATTGGCCAACAACGCCGCCGGGGGAACGTCGCGCCCGCGTCCGACGCAGTCGTTCGTCACGACCGACGGCCACGTCTTGACCAGCTGGACGACCGCGCTGAACGCCGGCACGCCCCCGGGGAACAACATCGTCGCCAATTCGGGCGGGGCAAGCAACATCGTCGGCGTTCAGCGCCGCGATTTCAGCTATGACGAGAACACACGCTATCTCCAGACCGGGTTCAAATGGGACCTCGACCGGATGAAGATGGTGTTCCTTGCATCCCGCTCGGAAGGCAACCGCGTCAACGAAACCAATCTGGTATCGATCACGACCGGGGTGTCGGGCATTTCGGTCGACCGCCGCAACGACGATGGTCTGCCGATCATCACCTTTCCCAGTGCCTTCGATCCTGCAAACATCGCGGCCTATGGTGACAATACCCGGCGCGGTGCCAATGGCCAGCTGCTGGTGCAGTCCGGGCCCAACGTTCAATACCGCCCCAGTCAGAACGACTCCGCCGAAGATCAGCTGAAGCTCGACGTCGATTACGATCTGGACTCGGGGTTCCTCAAAAGCCTCAAGTTCGGTGGCCAGTATCGTAGTCAGGATCTGGTTTTCTATGGCGCGGGTGGCAGCCGGCTGCTGTCGCCGCAAGTGACGGCGGTGCCGGCCGCCGGTATTGTCGCCCAGCCGGCAGTGTTCCAGTATAACAACAACGTGTCGTACACGACGGTCATCGGCCCGGTGCCCGCCACCGGCGCACAGCCCAACACCTATTATTTCAGCCCTGCCCAGTATCAGCAGTTTCTCCAGACCAATGGCGGCATCACCGGAGGCGCGCCGCTGTTCGGCGGGATCGACGCGGTCGAAGGCGCGCCTACACGTCTGGCGCAACCGCTGTTCGATTTCGCCAATCTGTCGCGGTTCTACGACCTGTCCGGCTTCAATCAGGACCGGGTACGTGAAGCAAATGGTCTGCCGCAGATCCCGGGCTACATCATCAACGAGAAGATCGTTGCCGGGTATCTGAAGCTGAACTTCGGCACCGAAATCTTCGGGATGCCGCTGACCGGCAACGGCGGCATGCGGTACACCTACACCCGTGATGACTCGACCAGCAGCAATACACGGCGCGAAAACCGCGTGCGGCCGGGTACGGGCGTTAACGGCATTCCACCAGTAATCGAAATCGCCACCGTCGCGGTGCAGGAAGTGACGCTGACCAACGATTATCACGACTGGTTGCCGGCGGTGAACCTGTCGCTGGAGGTACAGCCCAACCTGTTCGTCCGTGCGACCTACGCCAAGAATCTGGCACGCCCGCGTCCGACCGATCTGTCGCCCGCCGTTAATTGCGTCATCGATACGGCGGACTCGATCGCCGGCGAAGACACCTGCACGGCTGGCAACCCGTCGCTAAAGCCGTATCGTGCCGATCAATACGACCTGAACGCAGCATGGTATCCCAATGCCGACACCGTCGTCAGCATCGGCTATTATTACAAGAACATCAAAAGCTTCGTTCTGCCGGCTCAGGTTATCGCGGGCGTCGACCTGTTCGGTGACGGCGCATTGTTCACGGTCCGCCAGCCGACCAACGGCTTCGGGGCGAAGCTCGACGGGTTCGAATTCAGTGCATCGACGGCGTTCACCTTCCTGCCCGCGCCGTTCGACGGTTTCGGGGTGAACGGCAACTTCACCTACAGCCGCGCGCTCAACAGCTCGCTGACGAACGTGGCGACGGGCGAAGCGCTCGACGCGTTTCCCGGCCTGTCCAAATACACGTACAATGGCAGCGTTTTCTACGACAAGGACTGGCTGAACGCCCGGGTCAGCTACAACAAGCGCAGCGACTATCTGCTCACGGCCGCCGACGCGTCGGTCAGCAACAACCCGGTATTCCGGCGGGGCGAAACCTATGTCGATGCGCGGGTCCAGTTCCGCATCACGCCGCAGTACAGCCTGTTCTTCGAAGCGCTGAACCTGACCAACGAACTGGCGCGGTCGTACATCGATGACGCCCGTTCGATCGAATACAGCGATTATGGCCGCCGCATCTTCGTGGGTGCGCAGTTCAAGCTGTGACCGACCGGGCCGGACGTCTTCCTGCGATGCCGTTCCGGCCCGGCCCCGATTTCCCCACCTGCACCCGGACGCCCTCGTGGCGGCCGGGTGTTCTTGTATCCGCGCTGCTGCTCGGCGCGTGCATACATCCGGTGGAGGCGCCAGCGTGGCGGATCGAGGCCGAAGACCCGGCGGCGATCGTGCGCATCGGGTCGTCCGGCAGCATCGATATCGATACCGCGAAGGGGCTGACGCTGTGGCACCCGCAACGGCTTACCGGGCCGGTGCGCATCCGGTTCGAGGCGATGGCCGTAGCACGCGGCGGGCCGAACGATGCGGTCAGCGACCTCAACGCCTTCTGGATGGCCAGTGATCCTGCCGCACCCGATGGCTCGGTGTTCGCCGCCGGCCGCTTCGGCAGGTTCGAACGGTATGATACGCTAAAGACCTATTATGTCGGGATCGGTGGCAACCGGAACACGACGACGCGGATGCGCCGCTATGTCGGCGTGCCCGGTGTCCGTCCGCTGTTGCCCGAACACGACCGAACGGGTGCGGCGGATATGCTGCGTCCCAATCGCTGGACGACGATCACGCTGATCGCGGATGGTTCGCATATCGCGGTCGAACGCGACGGGCGTACGCTGTTCGTCCTGAACGATGCCGAACCCTATCGCAGCGGCTGGTTCGCACTCCGTACGACGCAGAGCCATTTGAAGATCCGCCGTCTTCGCATCTCTCACCGATAAGGAACCGCCATGCGCCTGACGCGCCGCACCCTGCTTGCATCGACCATGGTCGCCGCGACCGTCCGCGCCCTCCCGGGCGTTGCGGCGACGCGTCCGGCGCCGCTGGCCCGGGCGAAGTGGGTCGACGGGACGACGCCGACGCTGCATGCCGGACAGACGTTCGGACTGGCGTGGCCGCGCGGCACCGTGACTGGGCGTCAGTCGCTGGCGGTCCGTGACGCGGCCGGGCGGCCTATCCCGGCGCAAAGCTGGATCACCGCGACATGGCCCGACGGATCGGTCAAATGGACGGCGCACGCGCTGCCGGCCGATGCCGCGATCGGTAGTGGCCTTCAGGTAACGCCCGGCCGCGCTGCCGCGCCTGCCGATCCGGTCCGGGTCGAGGAACGCGGCGATCTGATCGTCATCCGAAGCGGCGATCTGCGCTGGGAAATCCCGCGCGTTGGTGACGCGGTGATTCGCCAGGCGACGCGGGGCGGTCGCGCGGTCCTTCGCGACGTCGCGCTGGTTGGCGAAGTGCGGCGGGGGTCGCCGGACGGACCGCGTATCCCGCTGAAAGGCACGATCGAACGGGTTACGATCGAACAGCGCGGCCCGGTCCGCGCGGTAGTGAAGGTGGAGGGCCGCCATATGGGCGGCGGCCAATCGGCGCTGCCCTTCACCGTTCGGCTCTATGCCTATGCCGGGTCGGAAGGGCTGCGGGTCGTGCACAGCTTCGTCCACGACCTCGATCCGGCGCAGTGGTTCGTATCCGGCATCGGCGTCGCGACTTCGGTGCCAATGACCGCGCCGCTGCACGATCGGCATGTCCGGTTCGCGCTGGGCGACGACACGATGTTCGTGGAGGCGGTGCGCCCGCTGACCGGACTTCGCCGCGATCCCGGCGCCGCGACCCGCGCGGCACAGGTTGCGGGCAAGGCCACGCCGCCGCCCGCTGCGATGGACAAGCCCGTCGGCGATCTGATCGAACGTATTCCGGCGTGGGGGGACGTGTCGTTGACGCAACTATCGGCGGGCGGCTTCACACTCCGCAAGCGTACCGCCCCCGGCCACGCATGGATCGATGCCGCGGAAGGCGGACGCGCGCCCGGTTTCGGCTATGTCGGTTCGCCGTCCGGCGGTGCGGCGCTGTCGGCGCGGTGGTTCTGGCAGCGACACCCCACCGAGATCGCCGTGGCCGACGCGGCAAGCGACGCCGCGACGCTGACGATGTGGCTGTGGTCGCCGCAAGCGGCGGCGATGGACCTTCGCCCCTATCGCGACACGATGAGCATGGAAGCGTTCGCCGCGCAGAACGAAGGACTGGCCGTCACCTACGAGGATTACGAGCCGGGTTGGGACACCGCCGTCGGCGTGGCACGGACCAGCGAACTGATGCTGTGGGCGTTCGGCGCGACGCCGCCAACCGCACGGTTGCAGGAACTGGCGACGATCGGTGCCCAACCGCCTCAGCTGGTCGCGGACGCCGCCGGGCTGCACGCGGCGGGGGTGTTCGGCGACTGGAGCCTGCCGGACCGGTCGACGCCCAATCGCACCGCGATCGAGAATCAACTGACGAACCTCGTCGATTTCTATGCGGGGGAGGTCGACCGGCGGCACTGGTACGGCTTCTGGAATCATGGCGACGTAATGCACACCTACGATGCCGACCGGCATCAGTGGCGGTACGATATCGGCGGCTTCGCATGGGCCAACAGCGAATTGTCACCCGACCTCTGGCTGTGGTTGCAGGCGGTGCGCACCGGCGGCGGACAGGCATATCGGCTGGCGGAAGCGATGACCCGTCACACCGGCGAAGTCGACGTGTACCATCTCGGCCGGTTCCGGGGGATGGGGACGCGGCATGGCGTCCAGCACTGGAGCGACAGTTCGAAACAGCCGCGGGTCAGCACTGCCGCCTATCGCCGCATCTTCTACTATCTCACGGCCGACGAACGGGTCGGCGATCTGATGCGCGACCTGCTCGATTCGGCGAACACGCTGACGCAGGTCGAAATCGGCCGGAAAGTCCCGGGGGCCGCACGTCCGGTACTGCCGCCCGGTACGATCGAAATGTCGTTCGGCACGGTCTGGTGTTCGCTTGCTGCCGCATGGCTGACCGAATGGGAGCGAACGGGCGACATCCGCTGGCGCGATCGTTTGGTCGCCGGAATGGACAGTATCGGACGGTTGAAGAACGGTTGGATGGCCGGAAGCGCGCCCTATCATCTGGCCAGCGGGCGGTTCGTCGGGTCGGGTGATCAGGTGTCGCTGTCGCATCTGAACGCGGTGTTCGGCGCGGTCGAGGTCAATGCCGAGTTGCTCGGGCTGCTCGACGTACCGGGCTATCGGGCGGCTTGGCTGGACTATTGCCGTTATTACAACGCACCGAAGGCAGCGTTCGAGGCACGCTTCGGTCCACGCAAGGGGTCGGAGAATCTGGGCGAAGCGCATTCACGGCTGACTGCCTATGCCGCCCGGGCCACGGGCGATGCGGCACTGGCGACGCGCGGGGCGGGAGAGTTCTTTGCCGGTCGTGCGGGGCTGGGCGTGGCGGCGGGCGATCCGCGCATCCGCTTGCCGGGCGGGGTCGTCGAGTGGCCCGGTGTCAGCACCAATGCGGCATCGCAATGGGGTCTGGCAGCGATCCAGAACCTGGCGCTGATTCCGGCGGCAATCGATGCCTTCGTACCGCGAGCACGCCGTTAAAGAGCAGGAAGGTCGGGGAAAATCCCGTTCAGGAACCGTGCAGTCGGTACGCCCCATCTTGTCCCGTTGCGGACCCATGTTGCGCGTGCTAACGGCCCGGCCCTGAACCATTGGGACGCGGTCGATATGACCAAGCTCGTTGCCTCCAAGGCGCGGTTCCCGCGCCCGTGATATTTTCCAGAGAGGCTTCGTCCGAAGCCATCGACCTTCCCGACGACGGGGCAGGCCATCATGGCCGGCGTCAGTCGCTGGCCAAGCTGTCGCTCGGCGCGATCGGCGTCGTGTACGGCGATATCGGTACTTCGCCGCTGTATGCGATGAAGGAAGTGTTCGTCGGGCACCATCCGTTGACCGTCGATCAGCTGAACATCTTCGGGGTCGTCAGCCTCGTCTTCTGGTCGCTCATGCTGATCGTGACGATCAAATACGTCTTCATCATCATGCGCGCCGACAATAATGGCGAAGGCGGCAGCCTCGCGCTGCTGGCGTTGATACAGCGCAAGAGCGGGGGCGGGCGCTGGACTGCCAGCCTTGTGATCCTTGGCGTGCTGGCGACGGCGCTGTTCTTCGGCGACTGCATGATAACGCCTGCTATATCGGTGCTGTCGGCGGTCGAGGGGCTGGCGACCGTCAGCGACGGGTTCGATTCGTTCGTCATTCCGATCGCGGTGGTCATCATGATCGGGCTGTTCTGGTTGCAGGCGGTCGGCACTGCCAGTGTCGGACGGCTGTTCGGGCCGATCATGCTCGCCTATTTCGCGACGCTGACGGTGCTCGGCATCCTGAACATCATGGACCGGCCGGATATCTTTCAGGCGTTGAACCCGATCTGGGCAGTGCGATTCGTCGCGAACGATGGCCTGCTCGCGTTTCTGGCGCTCGGCTCGGTGGTGCTGGCGGTGACCGGCGCGGAAGCGCTCTACGCCGATATGGGGCATTTCGGGCGGCGACCAATTCAGGTCGCGTGGCTGTATCTGGTCCTGCCCGCGCTGATGATAAACTATCTGGGGCAGGGCGCGCTGCTGCTCGCCAACCCTGCAGCCGCGAGCAATCCGTTCTTCTTCATGGCATCGGAGGATTTCCGGCTGCCGCTGGTCATTCTTGCCACCATGGCGACGGTCATCGCCAGTCAGGCGGTCATCACCGGTGCGTTCTCGGTCGTGCAGCAGGCGGTGCAGCTTGGGCTGATGCCGCGTCTGCGCATCGAACATACCAGTGCGGATGCGGCGGGGCAGATCTACATCCCGGCGGTCAACTGGGCACTGCTCATCATGGTGTTGCTGCTGATCTTCGGCTTCCGCGAATCGTCCAACCTTGCCGCCGCCTATGGCATCGCGGTGACCGGTACGATGTTCATCAGCACCTGCATGGTCGGCGTGTTGGTCAAGCGCGTTTGGAACTGGCCGTCGAGCGCGACATGGGCGTTCGTGTTCGCGTTCCTGTGCATCGACGGCGCGTATTTCGCGTCGAACCTGACCAAGGTGCCCGACGGCGGCTGGTTCCCGTTGCTGGTGGCCGTCATCGTGTTCGTACTGCTGACGACTTGGGCGAAGGGCCGCGCGTTGATGATCGCGCGGATGCGCGAGGCGGCAATGCCGATCAAGGTGTTCATCCAGTCGGCAGCAAATTCCGCGACGCGCGTGCCGGGTACGGCGGTGTTCATGACCTCCACGCCCGAAGGCGTGCCGCACGCGCTGCTCCACAACCTCAAGCACAACAAGGTGCTGCACGAGCGTGTGATCCTGCTGACCGTCAAGATCGGCGACACGCCCTATGTCGATACCGCCGCGCGGACGGTGAGCGAGGATCTGGGGCAGGGTTTTCACCGTCTGATCCTGAAATTCGGGTTCATGCAAGACCCGGACGTGCCGGGTGCGTTGCGTGACGTCGGGGGCTGCGATGGCGACTTCCGCATGATGGACACCAGCTTTTTCCTCGCGCGACAGACATTGCTGCCGTCGTCGCGGCCGGGCATGCCGATCTGGCGCGAAAAGCTGTTCGCATGGATGCTGCAAAACTCGGAAAGTGCGATGGAATTCTTCCGGTTGCCGACCAATCGCGTGGTCGAACTGGGCAGTCAGGTAGAGATTTGAGCGACGCCGGCCCCGCCCCGATCATCGTCACCGCGCTGTTCGGTGGCGAGGATCAGGCGTGGTTCGACGGTCAGCGTCGCGCCTATTTCCCGCCGGAGCGCAACGTACTGGCGGCACATTGCACGATGTTCCACCATCTGGCCCCCGAACTGGGTACCGAACTGAAGCGACGGCTATCGACGCTGACGCGCGGCCAGCCGTCGCCCATTGCCCGTGTCGGCGGCCTGATGAACCTCGGCCGCGGCGTCGCCTATCGCATCGAATCACCGGAGCTTGAGGCGATCCGTGCGGACCTCGCCGACGCCTTCGCGTCGATGCTGGTGCCCCAGGACCGTGCCGGATGGCGTCCGCACGTGACGGTGCAAAACAAGGTCGAACCTGCCGTGGCAAGGGCGTTGCTGGCGCAACTCGACGCCGGTTTCGCGCCCCGTCCGCTCAAGGTCGCAGGGCTCGCAAGCTGGTGGTATCGCGGCGGTCCATGGGAGCCACTTTCACGTCACATGTTCGCTTGACCTTCACCCCGGGCGTTCGTATAGGCCCGCCCTCCCCGACAGGGGATGCCGTTGGGGCGAAGTAGCTCAGTTGGTTAGAGCACGGGAATCATAATCCTGGGGTCGGGGGTTCAAATCCCTCCTTCGCTACCATCATAACAGGCCGGGGCGTACGGTTTCGCCGCTTGTTGTCAGCCGCGACCGCGCTGACGGCAGCGAACGACAGGAAAACTCCGATACCGGATCCGTTGAGGTTGTCGGGACTGATTTCCGATCCCTCCACTAAGCCACACAGTCTCGCGTTTATCCTGTCGTACGCTGGGGCCGACTTTTCGGTATCGCTGTCAGCCCCCGAACAGCCGCGTAATCCCGAACCATATTTCAATTGATAGCGACTGCCGCGATCGCGTCGATGTTCGTACGTTCGCGCCAAGATGCGTCGGGTCCACCCTTTCGTGTGGCGAGTGCTACGTAGACGTCTCTTAAGTAGGACGTCCCGGCGGCGATCATCACCAGCAAGCACGCCACGTGCGCTTCACGTTTGCCGATCATCAATCAATATTCGCATCGTGCAGATGACTGCACGCGTGTCGAGCACGGAGCACGTCCGACTGCAGCCGGTTATCCCGCATACGTCCCGCAGGTGGCGATATCGAACTGCTCTGCATGCGATGGCTGCGACAGCACGGTACGCGGTCCGTTCATAACGGCACCAGACGCGAACGTCCGAAGCTATCCTTGTCCCGCCCCGTTCAGGCGCATTTGCGGTCGCCTTCGCCGACATGCGCCATCATGCTTCGCATTGCGCCCACGATCTGCGTGTACCGTACCGGTTTTGCAAAGAATTGTGCGCGAACCGGCAACTCCAGTTCCTCGCCCATCGAAAAGGCGGCAATCAGAATGATCTCGATTGGCGGCCAGCGGTTTCGAATGGCCGCGGCAATTTCGATACCCTTGATTCCGCGCGGCATGTCGAGATCCATGTAGACGAGGCGAATGTCGGGCCGTTCCTCGAGAATCCGAATTGCGTGCTCGACGCTCGTCGCCTCGACCGGTTCGAAACCGGCGGCCTCGACCATGTCCAGTGCTTCAAGGCGTAGGATAGGTTCATCTTCGACGATCAGCACCGGGTGACGATTGACGGGTGTGGACTGGCCCATGCGTACTGGCGCCTCAAGCTTCTTGTAGATCACGGAGCGGGGCGCGAGCCTCGAGCCGGAATCCAGAGATGTCGTATTGAACGTTAACGCCGCCCGAGCCGGTAAGACCCATGCGAATGATACGCGATCCGAAACCTTTTCGTTCAGGTTCGATCGCCGGCGGACCATCCTCCTCGCGCCACGTAAGAACGAGGACTCGTTCCTCACCGTCGCCGGCAATATTCCATGTCAGACTGATCCGCCCGTGCGGTACGCTCAATGCGCCATATTTGACCGCATTGGTCCCGAGTTCGTGCAGCAGCAGCGAGAGCGCGATCGTGGATCGTGGACCGATCGCGACGGCGGGACCTGTAATGGCGAAGCGTTCTTCACCGAAGGTAACCATTGCGGAGCGGGCGAGCTCTTCCAGTTGTGTCGTCGACCAACTTTCGCGCGTCAAGAGATCATGCGACGCGGTAAGCGCTTTTAGCCTGTCGCCAAAGGCGTGCATGGCGGTCGGCTGAACAGTCTGGCCGAGGGTCTGTGTTGCGATCGCCTGCACCACGCTCATCGTATTCTTGATGCGGTGACTAAGCTCGGCATTGAGCAACTGCTGCTGTTCGCGCGACCGGTCGAGTTGCTGACGGTCGACAACGCGCGCCGTGCTTTCCAGGGTCACGTTCAGCAACCCGGCAACATGGCCGTCGGCACCCAGTACGGGCGAGTAGCAGAAATCCCACCACGTCTGTTCCGGGTAGCCGTTGCGCGTCGTCGTCAGCGGCATTTCTTCGAATCGGCAGGTTTCTCCGGCGAACGTCCGGTCGACGATCGGTTCGATCTCGCTCCAGACGTCCGACCATATGGAAGCGGTCGGCATGCCCAACGCCGCAGGGTGGCGAACACCAAGGACAGGTGCGTAGGCGTCGTTGTAGAGAAAGATTCGCTCGGGACCCCACATCAGGCACATTGCGTGCCCCGCGGCGAGCATGATGTCGACGGTGGTTCGAAGACAGGGCGTCCACTGTTCGATGGCGCCAAGCGGACCTGCCGACCAGTCATACTGCCACGTCAGCGCCTTCATTGTTTGCGCTGGTTCGACGACGTTCGCCGTTCCGGATTTACCGATCTGTGCCATCATGATGCCGCGCCCGTTGACCAATACCATCCGCGCGATCGGCACTGACGATAGTATCCGATAGGCGCAAACGGATTTCATTGGGAAGGGGCGGATTTGTTATGTCGATTAACGCCTTACGCAACGGCGAGCATGAACGGCGTGCGGGAAGTAGAGGAGGCGGTCGGAGAAGACAGGCGGTTCGATGCAGCGGTTCGATGATACGGACTTCGCATCATATCGTCGGCCTATAGCGCATCGCGGCCAGTGACAGGCGACAATGTGTTCGCGTAGCAGAGCGTTCTGCGCATGCCTTTTCCCGATCCGCCATCGGCCGCCGGGTTCGCGGCCCGTATGGTCGACAATGGCGCGACGCTGCCCACCTTTATTTCCGGGGGTTCGATCCTGCATAATCGATTCTTGGAAAGTGCCACCGGGAACGACGTTGGCGGAAGCGGATGCGCTGGACGGCGATCGGCGCAATCCCCGGCCAGCCACCCCGCCAAGGCTTGCTGAAGTGGACAGCACAGCCTGTTCAATTCCTGATCGGTCGCACCTCCCGGATAAGGTCGATCAGCAGGCGCAGCCCGGTCGGCAGGTGCCGGCGTCCCGAATAGTAGATGTGGAACCCGCTGCCCGTCGTCGCCCAATCCTCCAGAACCGGTTGCAATGCGCCACTGTCCAGATGTGGGCGAAGGGCTGCCTCGGTCGCGTACACCACACCCGCGCTGCATAGCCCGAACGCGATGGCGGCATGGCTGGCATCCACCGTCAGCGGGCCGGGTGTTTCGATGGCGCATACGTCACCGTCGCGTTCGAACTCCCAGCGATAAAGCTGATCGTTGCCCAGTCGAATGCCGACGCATCGATGATTTTTCAGGTCCGGTGGATCCGCCGGTGCGCCGAAACGGGCAAGATATGTCGGTGATGCGGCCGCGATCCAGCGCAAGTCCGGGGACAACCGCTGCGCGATCATGTCCTCGGGCACCGTGCCGCCATAGCGGATGCCAGCGTCGAAGCCGCTGCCGACGACATCGATCATCCGGTTGGTGACGCCGATATCGATCGCCACGTCCGGGTAACGGTCGACGAAGATCGGCATGACCGGCTTGAGCAGCAGTTCGACTGCATCTTCAAGGACGTTGATCCTGACGCGGCCCGCCGGTGCATTACGATACCGGTCGAGGGTTTCGCCCGCTGCAGCGATGACCTGCATCGGCGCTTCAATGGTCGCCCGAAGCTCCTCGCCCGCTGCGGTGAGTGTGACGCTGCGGGTCGTCCTGTTCAACAATCGAACGCCACGACGCCCTTCCAGCGCGGTGATCGCGTGGCTGAGGGCAGAGGTAGTAACGCCCATCGCCGACGCCGCCCGGCGAAAGCTGCCATGCTCGGCAATCGCGAGGAAATAGGCGAAATCCGCCAAATCTGCCCGGCTCAGTTGCATCGGAGCGCCTTACACTATTGTTGAGCAGCATTCACCGGCTCGTTGCGAACCGGGCCGGTAATGCTGCCGTGTCCGGCACCCCAGATCATGGTCCGAAGCGCTCGTCATTTCGACGACCGGCGGATGGGAAGGACGGCAACTATGATGACGATCGGCATGGGCCTCGCCACGCTGCTGCTGCCCCTAGCGGCGCAGGCGCAGCAAGGGGCGACCGACATGAGCATCGAACGCAAGGCCGACATGAAGACCGTCGACGGACCGGCGAAATATTTCACCGGCAAAGCCACCATCACCGGGCAGTTCCAGCGCGATACGCCGTCGCGCGTTTCTGGCGCCATCGTTCATTTCGAACCCGGAGCGCGTACCGCGTGGCATACCCATCCCGCCGGTCAGACGCTGATCGTCACTGAAGGCGTTGGCTGGACCCGGATCGCGGGTGGACCGAAGTTGGAATTCCGTGCCGGCGATATCCTGTGGTGCCCCGCCGAACACCGGCACTGGCATGGCGCGACCCCGCACGAAGGCATGACGCATATCGCCATTCAGGAGGCAGTCGACGGTTCGCCGGTGACGTGGATGGAGAAGGTGTCGGACGAGGAATATCTGGCGCCGCTCGGCACCGAGTAAGCGGAGGTCGTTCCCGTGCTCGAAGATCCGCGTCGGGTCGCCTGATCGTGTGGTCCTTCCCAACATGAAACCGAAAGGGTTTTCCAATGTCTGACAATCGTCGTTTCGCCGGCAAGGTCGCTTTCATCACCGGTGCCGCGAGTGGCATCGGCCGTGCCACCGCGCTCGCCTTCGCCGCCGAGGGCGCATCGATTGCCATTCTGGACCGCACCGAGCAGGCCATGTCCGAAACGGCCGATGCCGTGCGAACGGCGGGGGCCGAGGTTCTGGTCATCGCATGCGACGTGTCACGGCCCGACCAGGTCGAGGCGGCGGTCGGTCGGGTCGTGGAGACTTTCGGCCGGCTCGACATCGCCTTCAACAATGCCGGTGTCGAGAACAAGACCGCACCTGTCCACGAAATCGAACTGGCCGAGTGGGACCGTATCCTCGACATCAACCTGCGCGGCACCTTCGTCTGCATGAAGCATGAACTGGCGCAGATGGTGCGTCAGGGCAGCGGCGTGATCGTCAACACGTCGTCCGGCGCGGGCGTCCGCGGGGTCGCCGGTGGCGCGTCCTATACGGCATCCAAGCACGCGATCATCGGCCTGACCAAGGCCGCCGCACTCGATTACGCCAAACAGAACATCCGCGTGAATGCGGTGCTGCCGGGCAACATCGAAACGCCGATGATGGACCGGTTCACCGGCGGCGATATTCAGAAGGCGATTGATCTCGAACCGGTCGGACGTCTGGGCAAACCGGAGGAAATCGCGAATGCCGTGTTGTGGATGAGCGCGGATCTTGGTGCGTTCGTGACCGGGGCCGCCGTGTCCGTGGATGGCGGTTGGTCGCTTTGATCGAGCGGCGACGGTTGGCTCGCGAGCAACTGGCATCGCTGAAGCAGCGTCCGAAGCAGAATCGGCGTTAAAATCCATTGCGGCCATGACCGCAAGGCACATCGGCATGTTGCGTTGCAGCGTCGAATTGTGCCGGAAAAGGACGTTTTATCCGCGCTAGGGCGAACCTGATGCGCATTTGATCGTTTGTAGTGTGAACAGGCGAACGAACGAGAGGATAGCCCGTCATGCAGAAGATCGCATCCATGGCACCCCGGACCGGCTCGCTGCGCGCGGATCGCGTTCCGAACATCACTGGGTTCATGCTCAGCATGGCGGTGGCGGTTCCGATCTGGGCGGGGATCATCGCACTGGTGTTTTGATCCGAGCGGGTTGCCCGCGACATCGCATACCCCATGTTGCGTTCGAAGTGCCGCACGTCCTACACGGCGGCTCCCATTCGAACGGAACCGATTGCCATGGCTACTACCCACCACACCCGCATGCTCGTTCTGGGATCGGGTCCGGCAGGCCTTTCTGCCGCGATCTACGGCGCGCGTGCAGGCATGGAGCCGATCGTGGTGCAGGGTATCCAGCCCGGCGGCCAGTTGATGACCACGACCGATGTCGAGAATTATCCCGGCTTTCGTGACGTGGTTCAGGGGCCATGGCTGATGGGCGAGATGCAGGCGCAGGCCGAGCATGTCGGTACGCGCATGATGTGGGACACGATCATCGACGTCGATCTGACACGCCGTCCGTTCCGGCTGACCGGCGATAGCGGCGACGTCTATGAAGGCGAGGTGCTGGTCATCGCGACCGGCGCACAGGCGCGCTGGCTTGGGCTGGACAGCGAGGAACTGCTGAAGGGCAAGGGCGTGTCCGCCTGCGCCACCTGCGACGGTTTTTTCTATCGCGGCAAGAAGGTCGCGGTGATCGGTGGCGGCAATACCGCGGTCGAGGAAGCACTGTACCTTACCAATCACAGCGACGACGTGACGATCATCCATCGCCGCGACAGTTTTCGTGCCGAACGCATCCTGCAACAGCGGCTGTTCGCCAGCGACAAGATCAGCGTGCTATGGAACAAGCAGGTCGAGCGTTTTGTCGGCGGCGGGACGCCCCACGGGCTGGTGTCGATCGAACTGAAGGACACCGTGACCGGCGAACTGTCGACGATCGACGTCGACGGCGGGTTCGTCGCGATCGGCCACCATCCGGCGACCGAGCTGTTCCGCGGCCATATCGCGTTGGACGACGACGGCTATATCGCCGTCGAAACCGGCTCGACGCGCACCAGCGTGCCCGGCGTTTTCGCGTGCGGCGACGTGATGGACAAGGTGTATCGTCAGGCCGTGACCGCCGCCGGCACCGGTTGCATGGCCGCGCTGGATGCCGAACGGTTCCTGCAGGCCGCCGAATTCGATGAGTTGGCCGAGGCGGCGGAGTAACCTATCCGGTGGACGCCAGCGCCTCCAACACGCGCCGGCGCAACCAGAATGCATCGGCGGGCGCCGTAAAGCTGTGACCATTGCTGTCGAGCCGGAGCAGTCCGACGCTCCGCCGGAGTGAGGCGAAGTCGCGGTGACCCCAAACTTCCGAAAAGGCGAGCGCGGTGTTGTCGCCGTTGGCCAAGAGGATGGTGGTCGGGACCGCCTGTTTCAGGGCTTCGGAGAACCGTAGCACCAGCGTCCCCGGCCGGGTCGATCCGCGCAGGACGGCGGCGATGCCGCGTGCGGCCTTGCGCGGATCGATTCCGCCCCGCAACGCGCGCCACCATTGTTGCGGCGATACCAGACGCGCAGCGTAGCGCGCGCGGATCGCGGCGGTCGGCGGTAGGTCGCCGTCCGGTTCGACCGCCCACGGGTTGGCGAGCAGCAGCGTGGCGATCCCCGCTTGCCGATGCCATAGCGCGAGCGCGGTCGCCGCGTCGCAATTGCCGAACCCGACGATCCGCGTGACGCCGGTTTCCGCACGGAACGTCGCCGCCGCCGCCGCAATGTCATCCCCGCTACGTAAGAACCCGCGATTTTCGCCAGTCGAATCGCCGACGCCGCGACGGTCGAACCGGAAGACCGGATAGCCGGCGTCCGCAACGGAGGCCGCCAGAATCGCCTGTCCGCGCACTGGGCCGAACCGGGGTTCGTTGCCGCCCGACACTATCAACAGCCCGGTACGCCCCGGCGCATCGTCGAGCGTGCCGAACAGCGTTTCGCCGGCACAAGCGAAGGTCAGCGACCGGCGCATGCGACTGTCCATCCCGCAAGATCGTCCGCCAGCGTTTCGGCAAGGTCCAGATCCTGCCCCGGCTCGGCCCGCCGCCACAACGGCGCTGCATCGATCCGCAAGTCGGCCGGCGCCGGATCGCTGCCAAGGCGGACGACGCGCACCGGATGTTCGGTGACGGCCACTGCGGCGGACAGCCCGGCCAGCACGTCGTCGGACGTCGCGTTCGTGCCCCCCATGCGCTGGATACGGTCGAGTTCGACCACCAGCCGCGCGCCCGATTGCGGGGCCAGATGCCAGCGGCCGACGACCTGCGCATCCCAGTCGACCAACGCACCCGACCGGATCGACGCGACGACGACCGGGCGTCCCGTAGCATCGCAGGCGGCGGCGAAGGCCTGCCGCCATTCGTCCAGCCCGGCCTGTTCGGTCGCGACCATGCTATCCCCCTGGCCGGGCAGATCGGGCAGCATCCCGCCGATGCCCCGCGCCGCCAGCGCGCGCAGGATGGCGACCGCGAACGCGCGCGTCCGGTTCGCTTCCTCGAACAACGGCGGCGCGATCACCACCACCGGACCATGGTCGGGACCGAAGCGCAGCCAGGCTTCCCGACCGCCGGCCCAGTCATAGTGTCCGATCAAATGAGCGCCTTGCCCGATGCGAACTGTACGAGCGACCCGAACGTCTCCATCGTCTCGCCATCGATGTCGTCATCCTCGATCAGGATGCCCAGCCGGTCCTCAAGTTCGGTCAACACCCCCGCGACGGCCATCGAATCGAGTTCGGGCAGGGCGCCGAACAACGGCGTGGTCGCATCGAACGCGGCGGCACGATCGACGGACAGGCCCAGTATGTCGCGCAGCACCGCGCGTACGGTGTCCTCGATCTCGGCTGTACGCTCTGGAACCACGTCAAACTCCCCCGGTGGATCGGTGCCTTGCCGGGCATCCGCTGTAATCGCGGCGGGATTTAGGCGCAGAGCCGGGAAACAGCAACGGCAGGCGTATGGCGCCGCCATGCTGGTTTCCCCGCGAACGACGCGCTACCACGCGGCCATGGTTGCCCCGGACCCCGTTTCCCGCCCGATCGACGCGCTGACCGGCTGCGGTGCGCCGGACGCCATCGCGATCGCCGATCGTGGCGGCACGATGACCTATCGCGAACTCGAAGCGGCGGTGGCGGCGATGGCGGGCGGACTGCGCGCATTGTCGACCCGGCCGGGTGCGCGCGTCGCAACGTGGCTTTCGAAGAATCGTACTGCCTGCATCATGCCGCTGGCGGCAGCACGCGCCGGGTGGGTTCACGTGCCGGTCAATCCCGCGCTGAAACGCGCGCAGGTCCGCCACATTCTAGAAGACAGCGGGGCGGCACTGCTGGTCACGCAGGAGGCGCGCGTCGCATCGCTGGCAACCGGCGACGTGCCGTCGGGGTGTACGGTGCTGACCGAAGCGCCAGACGGCGACCCGATCGGTCCGGCGCAGGGCGATCCGCACGCATTGGCCGCGATCCTCTATACTTCCGGCTCGACCGGGCGACCGAAGGGCGTAATGCTCAGCCACGCCAATCTCTGGCTGGGGGCGGTGTCGGTCGTGCAGTATCTGGGGATACGCGCAATCGACCGGGTGCTGGCGGTCCTGCCGCTCAGTTTCGATTACGGACAGAACCAGTTGTTTTCGACATGGTTCGCGGGCGGTACGGCGGTGCCGCTGGACTATCTGACCGCGCGCGACGTGGTGAAGGCGGTCGAACGGTTCGACGTGACGACGCTCGCGGGCGTGCCGCCGCTGTGGACGCAACTGATCGAGGCGGAATGGCCGGCACCGGTCGCGGACCGGTTGCGGCGGCTGACAAACTCGGGCGGTGCGCTGACGCCCCGCATGGTGCATGCGTTGCGGCATCGCTTCCCGCGCGCGGCACTCTACCCGATGTATGGCCTGACCGAAGCGTTTCGTTCGACCTATCTCGACCCCACGCTGGTCGATGCCAATCCCGACGCGATCGGCCGAGCGATCCCCTTTGCCGAAGTCGCGGTGGTCCGCGCCGACGGCAGCCGCGCAGCACCGGGCGAAGCGGGCGAACTGGTTCATGCCGGGCCGTTGGTCGCGCAGGGATATTGGCGCGATGCCGATCGGACGGCGGAACGCTTCCGCCCCGCGCCGCGATGGATGGACAGCGGCGGGACGGCGGTATGGTCCGGCGATACCGTCGCGCTGGGCGAGGACGGGTTGCTGCGCTTCGTCGGTCGCGAGGACGAGATGATGAAGGTATCCGGCAATCGCATCAGCCCGACCGAAGTCGAGGAGGCGGTGATGGCGGACGGACTTGTCGCCGAAGCGGTGGCGATCGGCGTAGCCGACGACCGGCTGGGGCAGGCGATCGTCGTTGTCGCGCGGGGCGATGGCGCGGTGGAGCCGGCGTTGCGCGAACGGCTGCGCCGCGATTTGCCGGCCTTCATGCAACCCGCCCGCTACGTCTGGGTCGACGCCATGCCGCGCAATCCGAATGGCAAGCTGGACCGGGCCGGGCTGAAGGCGATGGCGGTATGAAGCCGACCGGGCCGATCCCCCCCGCCTTTGCCGGCCAGTCGCGACTGACTGTCGGTGGACAGGACTTCGCCGACCTGATGGCGCGTGCCGGGG
Source organism: Sphingomonas sp. CFBP 13720 (assembly GCF_014842075.1). Classification (GTDB taxonomy): domain Bacteria; phylum Pseudomonadota; class Alphaproteobacteria; order Sphingomonadales; family Sphingomonadaceae; genus Sphingomonas. The sequence continues at coordinate 151,224 of NZ_JACYVA010000001.1, read as the reverse complement.
ACAGCCCGGCATTCCTGTACGACATGGGCGCGGTCGCCGCGCGGATAGCTCGGTTGCGCGTCGCGATGCCGGAGGGCGTCGGCATTCATTACGCGATCAAGGCCAATCCGCACCGCGAACTATTGGCGTTGATGGCACCGATGGTCGACGGTCTTGACGTCGCATCGGGCGGCGAACTGACCATGGCACTCTCCGTCATCGCGGCGGATGCGATCAGCTTTGCCGGGCCGGGCAAACGCGATGACGAACTTGCGGCCGCTGTCACCGCAGGCGCGACGCTGCATATTGAGTCGGAGGGCGAGGCCGATCGTGCACTGGCGATCGGCGAGCGCTTGGGCAAGGCGCCTCGCATCGCCGTGCGGGTCAATCCCGATTTCGAGTTGCGCGGGTCCGGCATGCGGATGGGCGGGCGGGCGTCCCAATTCGGGATCGATGCCGTTCGGGTGCCTGCGCTGGTCCGGCGACTGGTCGCGACCGGCGCGGATTGGCACGGGTTTCATATCTTCGCAGGATCGCAGACGCTGGATACTGTCGCGATCATCGAAACGCAGGCGGCGACGGTCGCGCTCGCGGCGCGGCTGGCAGAGGAAGCCGGTGGACGGCCGGCATTCGTCAATCTCGGTGGCGGTTTCGGCATCCCTTATTTCGCGGGTGACCACCCCGTGGATGTCGAGGCGACCGGTACGGCGCTGGCCGATGTGCTGGTACGGCGCGCGCCGGTACTGTCCGATACCCACTTCGCGATCGAGCTGGGACGATGGCTGGTCGGGGAAGCAGGCGTGTATTGCACCCGCGTAGTCGACATCAAGCAGAGCGGAGGCGAATGGTTCGTCATCGTTGACGGCGGGCTGCACCATCAGCTCGCAGCCAGCGGCAATTTCGGCACGGTCGTCCGGCGCAATTATCCTGTCGCGGTGGCGGACCGCATGGATGCGCCGCCCGAAATGACCGCGTCGATCGTGGGTTGCCTTTGCACCCCGCTCGATCGGCTGGCGGATCGGGTGGCTTTGCCTGTGGTTGGGGTTGGTGACACGATAGTGCTGTTTCAGGCCGGTGCTTATGGCGCGACGGCCAGTCCGCAGGCGTTTCTGGGCCATCCCGCGCCGCGCGAACTGGTCGTATCGTGATAAACTGCCCCATTGCGGGACAATCGCCTAACCCAATCTTTACCCCTTTGGTCGCATAGCGCAGTGCAATCGTGCGTCCGCCCGGCATGGCGGCGCTTGTTCGGACGAGGTGGGTGAATGCGCGGCAGGCAGCGAATTGGCATGGCATTGGCGACGCTGTCCATGGCGGGCGGGTGCGCCACCCAGCAGCGCGCCGAACTGCCGCCCGCCGCGTTCGTGCAGGCGAAGGAAGCGCCGGGCGAGGATTACATCATCGGTCCGCTCGACCAGCTCAATATTTTCGTATGGCGCAATCCCGAACTGTCGGCGAAGGTTCAGGTCCGCCCCGACGGCCGCATCACCACGCCGCTGATCAACGACCTGCCCGCCACCGGCAAGACCCCGGCGATGCTGGCCGACGATCTGAAACTGGCGCTGGGCGAATATATCAAGGACCCCAATGTTTCGGTGATCGTCGAGAATTTCTCCGGCACGTTCAGCCAGCAGGTGCGGATCGTCGGTGCGACGGAGAAACCGGCGTCGATCCCGTATCGCGCGAACATGACCCTGCTCGACGCGATGATCGCGGTCGGCGGATTGAGCCAGTACGCATCGGGCAACCGCGCGCGGCTGGTCCGGTACGACCGCGCGACGGGCAAGCAGGCCGAATATGGCCTGCGCCTGTCCAGCCTGCTGAAGAACGGCGATTCGACCGCGAACGTGCGGTTGCAGCCGGGCGACGTCATCATCATTCCCGAAAGCATGTTCTGACGTGGATGGCCTGTACGACGAACTGAAGCTGTCGCTTCACGCGGTCTGGCAACGGCGCTGGATCGCGCTGGCGGTCGCGTGGGGACTCTGTCTCGTCGGCTGGCTGGCGATCAGCCAGATTCCGAACCGCTATCAGTCGACCGCGCGCGTAGCGGTGCAGATGCGTCAGGTGCTTCCCGGTGCGGAGGCGATCGCGGCGCAGACCGAACAGGCCAAGGGCATCGATCGTATCCGGCAAACGCTGACGTCGGCGGTCAATCTGGAAAAAGTCGTGCGTGGCACGTCGATGGCGGACGGCATTTCCAGCGACCGGGACGTCGCCGACCGCGTCGCGTCGTTGCAGAACGCGATCAAGCTGACCGCGCAGCAGGACGACCTGTTCGAGATATCCGCGACCTCGGGCGATCCGAAACTGGCGCGGGAAATCGTTCAGAAGATGATCGACATCTTCGTCGCAGACAATCTGTCGAGCGATCGGGATGCGACCGCGCAGTCGCTCCGCTTCCTCGACCAGCAACTGGCGCAGCGGCAGGCGCAGCTCGCCGACGCGGAAGCGCGGCGACAGGCGTTCGAGGCGCAGTTCATGACCGCGCTCCCCGGCACCGGATCGGTCGACGACCGCATGTCGTCCGCGCGCGAACAACTGGCGACCATCGATGGCGATCTGGCCGCCGCGCAGTCCAGTCTCGCCGCCGCGAACAGCCAGATGGCTGGAACGCCCGCATCGTTGCCGGGCATGGCGGGCGGTGCTGTCACCGGGCCGGCGCGCGCGCGGCTCGCGGCGATCGAGGGACAGATCGCCGACGGGCGCAGCCGCGGATGGACCGACGCGCATCCCGACATGGTCGCGCTGAACCGGCAACTGGCCAGCGCGCGTGTGGCGGCGCGGGGCGAAGCCACCGGCGTCACGGGAGGAACGGCGGCATCGCCCAACCCGCTGTATCTGCAACTGCGCGCCGCGCAGGCCGAACGCCAGGCGCGGGTGGCCGAACTGACCCAGCGCAAGGCCGTGATCGAGGGACAGTTGAACGGGTTGCAGGACAAGATCGCCGCCGATCCTCAGGCGGCGGCACGGCAGTCGCAGCTCGACCGCGACATCGCCTCGCTTCGGACCCAGTATGACGCGCTGTTTCAGGACCGGGAGCAGGTGCGGCTGCGTAGCAGCGTGCAGACCGATACCGACGCGGTGAAATTCAGCGTGATCGATCCGCCGACGCAGCCGCGCACGCCGACGTCGCCGAACCGGCCCCTGTTGTTGCTGGGCGTGCTTGTCGTCGGCATCGGTGCGGGCCTTGCGGCGGCATTCGCGCTCAGTCGGCTACGGACCAGCTTCCCGACCGCCGCGCGGCTGGAACGGGTCAGCGGCATGCCGGTGCTGGGCGCGATCGGCGAGGTCGTGACCGATGCGGTCCGTGCCGATCGACTGCGGCGGCTGAAACTGTTCGCGGGTGGCGCGGGCGCGCTCGGCGTCGCGTTCGTCCTGCTATTGGGGGTCGAGTTCGCCCAGCGCGGGCTGGTGGCGTGAAGGGGACCGACGACGTGAACGATCTCTCGCCCCGCGCCCTGCGCCCTTCGCTGCTCGAACGTGCCGCCGATCGATGGCAGCTCAGTCCCAGAGCGGATGTTCCACGACCTGCGGCCGAACCCGAAGCGGTCGCGCCGGTGAAGACGCCGATGCCGAGCGCGCGGATACGTCCTGTCGATCCGGCGACGATCGATCGCGCGGCGCTGGCCGAACGCGGGATGCTGGTGCCCGGTGGCGCGGTCACCGCGCTGGCGGAGGAGTTCCGGCTGGTGAAGCGTCAGTTGCTGGCGACCGCCCAGCGGGTGGAACGACGCGACGCGGATGCCGCGCGGATGATCCTCGTCTGCTCGGCGCAACCGGGCGATGGCAAGACGTTCTGCGCGATCAACCTCGCTTTGTCGCTGGCCGCCGAACGCGATGTTCGCGTGTTGCTGGTCGATGCCGATTTCGCCAAGCCCGATATTCTCGACCGGTTGGGGCTGCGTGGGGGGCGGGGGCTGCTCGACGCGATCGTCGATCCTGCCGTGACGGTCGAGGATCTGGTGATCCATACCGACGTGCCGCAACTGACGGTGCTTCCGTCCGGCAGCCGGAGCCATGCGGATACCGAATTGCTCCGCAGCGACGGCGCGACACAGGTGTTCGACGCGTTGCTGGCCGCCGATCCCGACCGGATCATCATCTTCGATTCGCCGCCCGCGCTCGCCGCGTCCCCGGCCGCCGTTCTGGCGTCGCGGGTCGGACAGGTGGTGCTGGTGGTGCGCGCCGATCGCAGCAGCGAAAGCGACCTGCGCGAGGCGGTGGCGTTGCTGGACGGCTGCGAGGATATCCAGTTGCTGTTGAACGCCACGACATATCGGGCGGACGGAGCGCGGTTCGGTCAATATGGGCAGGAGCCGGTCTGATGCGATTGCTCGCCCTTCCGGTCCTGCTGGTCGCTGGTGCCGCGCCCGCGCTGGCGCAGCGTGTCGACGTGTCGCCCTATATCGAGATCGGTCAGCTGGTCGCCGCCGATCTGAACGACGGCGATGTCGTCACCTATACCCAGCTGACCGCCGGGGTCGACGCCTCCGTCCAGACCCTCCGGGTACAGGTGCAGGCGAACTACCAGTATCAACGCTTCGTCGAATGGGGCGACCGTGTCGGTGACAGCAGCATCCATTCGGGCCTGGCGCGCGCGAACGTCAAGCTGACGCGGGCGCTGAACCTTGAAGGCGGTGCTATCGCCACGCGCGCGCGTGGCAGCGGCAATGGCGGGGGCTTCGCTCCGTTCGTCGCTGCGACCAATGTCGATACGTCGCAGGTCTATGCGCTGTACGGCGGGCCGACGCTGGCGACGCGCGCCGGACCGTTTGCCGTCAACGCAACCTATCAATTCGGTTATGTGAAGGCCGATGCGCCGGGCCGCGCAGCGGGTGTGTCCGACTTCGGCCTGTACGACGATGCGACCAGCCATCTGGTGATGGGCAGCATCGGTACACGCGCGGGAACGGTGCTGCCGATCGGCTTCACCGTGTCGGGCGCATGGGTGCGCGAGGACACCAGTCAGCTCGACCAGCAATTCGAGGGGGCGTTCGTCCGCGCCGACGCCGTCCTGCCGGTCTCGCGGACCGTCGCCGTGGTGGGCGGGGTCGGGTATGAGAAGATCGAGGCGACGCAGCGCGACCCGTTGATCGGTGCCGACGGACTGCCGGTGATCGATGGGGCGGGGCGTTATGTCACCGATCCGGCGTCGTCCCCGCGCATCGCCTACGACACCGATGGCATCATCTGGGATGCGGGTGTGTTGTGGCGGCCCAGTCCGCGTACCGCGCTGGAGGCGAGGCTGGGGCGGCGCTACGGTTCGATGAGCTATACCGGATCGCTGTCATGGGCGGCGGGGCCGGGACAGGCGGTGCAGGTCGGCGTCTATGACAGCGTGACGACCTTTGGCCGGCAACTGACCGGTACGCTCGCGACGCTGCCGACGAGCTTCTTCGACGGCGACGATCCGTTCGGGTCGCGCTATGGCGGATGCGTGTTCGGGGGCGGAACGTCGCCCGACGGAACTCCCGCTCCGGGCGGTTGCCTTACCCCCGTGTTCCAGTCGATCGCCGGTGCGACGTATCGCGCGCGAGGATTGGATGCGATCTATGCCGTCACCCATGGGGGTACGCGGCTGGGCGTGGGGGCAGGCTATGCCAACCGGCGCTATCACCTTCCGCCGGTGCCGGGTGCGGTCATCGTTCGTTCGAACGACGAAAGCTGGTATGCGCAGGGCTTCGGCCAGTGGCAGCTGGACGGACGATCGGGGATCACCGCCGATCTGTACGGTAACTATTTCACCAGCGGCGTCGTCGGGGCGGCCGATGCATGGGGCGGCGGGGCACAAGGTTCCTATTATCGCAGTTTCGGGCGCGCCTATGGCAGCGTGTCAGCGGGGGTGTACGGGTTCGATGCCGAACGTAGCGAAGCGGATCTGATCGCGCAGGCGCTGCTGGCGGTGGGCATGCGGTTCTGAAGGCTTAACCGAGCGGGGGCACGCCCCCTACGGAGATGATGATGTACGACGATCATTACGGCCTGAACGGACGGCCATTCCAGCTGACGCCCGATCCGGCGTTCTGGTTCGACACCGCGACGCATCGCAAGGCGATGGCGTATCTGGGCTACGGGCTGAGCCAGGGCGAGGGGTTCATCGTGGTCACCGGCGAACCGGGGACGGGCAAGACGACGCTTGTCGGGCACCTGATGGCGACGATCGACCCCGTCCGGCTGAACGTGATCCATATCGTCACTACGCAGATCGAAGCGGACGACCTGTTGCGGCTGGTCGCCGCCGGACTGGACGTCGACCATGCTGGCCTTACCAAGGCGCAGTTGCTGGCGGCGATCGAGCGCGGGTTGCATGACGTCGCCCGGTCGGGGCGTCGGACGCTGCTCATCATCGACGAGGCGCAGTCGTTGCCCGTGGGGTCGATCGAGGAACTGCGGATGTTGTCCAACTTCCAGGCGGGGGGATATGCGCTGTTGCAGATCTTCCTGCTGGGACAGCCCGAATTCCGCCAGCGGCTGCATGGGTCGGACCGGCTGGAGCAACTGCGCCAGCGGGTGATCGCGATGCATCACCTCGACCCAATGGCACCGGAAGAAGTAGGTCCGTATCTGACCCACCGGCTGGGCGTGGTCGGCTGGGACGGTCGGCCTGATTTTTCGGTCGGCGCGTTGAACGCGCTGCATCGCTGGTCGGGCGGCATCCCCCGCCGGCTGAACCAGTTGGCCGGGCGCGTGCTGCTACACGGCGCGATCGAGGGGATCGACCGGTTCGAGGCGCGCGACGTGGCGCAGGTGGTCGAGGATCTGGCGGGCGACGGGCTGGCGGCCGTCGATCAGGACACTCCATCGACGGCGCCGCGCGACCCTGTCGAAACCGTCGAAACGGTCACCGAGTCGGCGCCGATACCGATGACCCCGCCGCCGCCGAACCCGCCGCGTCCGCTGCATCTGGCGGTCGTGCCCGATGCCCCATGGGAGCGTTTGCCGTTGATCGATGACCAAAAGCGTTCGCCGGCCGAACCGGCCGAACAACCCGCGCACGCCGCGAACCACGACGTACTGGTCGAACGGATCGCCGTTCTCGAAGCGCGGGTGGAAGAGCAGGAAGCGGCGCTGCGGCGCGTGCTGACGCTGCTGGTCGACTGGGTCGAGGGGGAAGAACGGCGACCCGATCTGTCCGGCTTGCGCGCGGCGGGCTGAACCCCGTGCGCAACGCGATGTCGATCGACGTCGAGGACTGGTTCCAGGTGGGTGCGTTCGAGAAGGTCATCGACCGGCGGGACTGGGACACGCTGGAATCGCGGGTCGAGGCGAACACCGATGCCGCGCTCGCGCAGTTCGCGGCGGCAGGCGTGCAGGCGACGTTCTTCACCCTTGGTTGGATCGCCGCGCGCCATCCCGCGCTGATGCGGCGGATCGTTGCCGGGGGGCATGAACTGGCGAGCCACGGCTGGGACCACGCCCGTGTGTTCACGATGACGCCCGAGCGGTTTCGCGACGATCTGGCGCGTGCGCGTGGCGCGCTGGAGGATGCCACGGGGCAGGCGGTGACGGGATATCGCGCGCCCAGCTTTTCGATCGATGCGCGCACGCCGTGGGCGCACGGCATATTGGCGGATGCGGGATATGCGTATTCGTCCTCGGTCGCGCCGGTGCGGCACGATCATTATGGCTGGGTCGACAGTCCCCGCCGGATGCACCGCCCGATTGCCGGGTCCGATCTGATCGAATGGCCGATCACGCTGGCCCGGGTGGCCGGGCGCGACGTGCCGGCCGGCGGCGGGTTCTTTCGCCTGCTACCCAACATGGTCGTGGATCGCGCGGTTCGACGCAGCAACGTCCGGGATGCGCACCCCGCGATGTTCTATTTCCATCCGTGGGAGATCGACCCGGGGCAGCCCCGCGTGACGCGCGCGCCGATCAGGTCGCGGCTCCGCCATTATTCCCGGCTGCCGGCGATGGCGGGCAAGCTGGACCGGCTGCTGGCCTCGCATCGCTGGGGTCGTGTCGATGCGATCGTTGCCGCGCAGGCGGCGACGCTGTGAACGCGCCGTTCGTCCACGTCCGCGCCGTGCGAAGCGCGGACCTGTCCGATCCAGCCGAGCGCGCACGGATCGAAGCTTTTATCGACGATCACCCCGCCGCCACGCCGTTCCATCTGCCCGCATGGGGCGAAGCGACCGCCGCCGGATGCGGACAAATGTTCGACATGCTGTTGGCGGAGGGCGGTAACGGCGTGCTGCTCGGCATATTGCCGCTGACGTACGTCCGGTCGCCGCTGTTCGGTGCGGCGCTGGTTTCCAGCGGGTTCGGCGTCGGCGGCGGCATCCTGGCCACTGATCCGCGTGCGGCGCAGGCATTGGCCGAGGCTGCGGTCGTTCGGGCCGGGGAGCGCCGATGCCCGACGATCGAACTGCGCGGTGGCACGCTGCCGATGGGCGAGGGGTGGAGCCATGACGACAGCCGCTACCTGGGCTTCGTCCGTCCGCTGGCGGCAAGTGACGATGCGGAGTTGCTGGCGATCCCGCGCAAGCAGCGCGCCGACGTTCGCAAGGCGCTGGCCATGCCGTTCGAGATCGCGGTCGGACGCGACCGGGCGGCGCTGGACGAACATTTCCGCGTGTACGGCACGTCGGTCCGCAATCTGGGGACGCCGGTCTTTCCGCGGCGGCTGTTCGCGGAGGTGATCGCCCGATTCGGCAGCGACGCCGACATACTGACGGTGCGGCACGGCGGCGTGGCGGTGGCAAGCGTGCTGTCGATTTATTGGCGCGGTACGGTCTATCCGTATTGGGGAGGCGGTACGGCGGCGGCACGCGGGCTTCGCGCGAATGAGCGGATGTATTTCGAACTGATGCGCCATGCGTATCGACGGGGCTGTGCCACGTTCGATTTCGGCCGGTCGAAGGTCGGCAGCGGGCCGGCGGCGTACAAGAAGAACTGGGGCTTCGTCGGCAACCCGCTCGGCTATCCGACATGGACCGGGGCGGGGGCCGCGCCCCGCGATGCCAGTCCGCTTAATCCGAAATACCGGCTGAAGATCGCGTTGTGGCAGAAGCTTCCGGTGGCGCTGAGCAACCGGATCGGGCCGTGGATCGCGAAGGGGTTGGGGTGAGCGACCTGCTGTTCCTCGCGCACCGTGTCCCCTATCCACCGGATCGCGGCGACAAGGTGCGCAGTCACCACGTCCTGCGGCATCTGTCCACGTTGGGGCGGGTCCATCTGGCGGCGTTCGCGGATGACGAGCGCGATCTGGGACATGATGCGGCGCTTGGCGAATGGTGTGCCAGCGTGGACGTCGTATGGCGTGGCAAGTCGCAGGCGCGGAGCGCGATCGAGGCGCTGGCGACCGGACGGCCAGTGTCGCTGACGGCGTTCGATGCTTCGGCCATGCGCGATGCGGTGCGGCGGTTGCTGGATGCCCGGCGGTACGAAGCGATCTATGTCTATTCCGGTCAGATGGCACAGTATCTGCCCGTCGACGCGCGCTTCGTGATGGATTTCGTCGACATGGATTCGGCGAAATTCGCGGCCTATGCCGAAACTGCCCGGGGGCCGGCAAAGTGGATGTTCGCGCGGGATGCGCGGATGCTGGCGGTGTTCGAACGGTCGATCGCCGCGCGGGCCGACGCCAGCCTGTTCGTCAGCGAGGCCGAAGCCGACCTGTTCCGGCGATCAAGCAATGGTGCGAACGTCCATGCGATCGGAAACGGCATCGATACCGCATTCTTCGACCCGGACGTGCCGGTAGCGCCGGTGCACGAGGCCGGACCCCTGATCGTGTTCACCGGTCAGATGGATTATCGTCCCAATATCGAGGCGGTATGCAGGTTCGCAACGCAGGTGTTGCCTGCCATCCGGCTGCACCATCCGAATGCACGGTTCGCGATCGTCGGCCGCAAGCCGGTCGCCGTGGTACGGGTGCTGGCGCGGGCCGGGGTCATCGTGACCGGGGAGGTCGCGGACGTGCGCGGCTGGCTGAACGCCGCATCGGTCGTCGTCGCCCCGCTGCTGCTGGCGCGCGGGGTCCAGAACAAGGTGCTGGAGGCGATGGCGATGGCGCGGCCGGTCGTGGCGTCGGCGGCTGCTGCCGAGGGGATCGATCATTGCGGGACGATCCGCGTCGCCAGCGATGACCATGCGATGGCGGCGGCGATCGACGGGCTGTTGCGCGACCGCCCGGCGGCGGACGCGCTGGGACGGGCGGCGCGATCGTGCGTGGTCCAGCGTTATGGCTGGGAATCGCGGCTTGCGCCTTTGGGCGACCTGCTTGGACTGGTCCCCGGCGGGCGGCGGGACGCAGCGTGAGCATCGCGATTGCCAGTGGGGGCGCGGCAACTGGCGGGTCCGGCTGGCGCACGGCGACGCTGGCGGTGGCAGGATCGTGGGCCGCGATACTCGTGCTGTTCCATCACGATGTCGCCGACATGGTCGGGATATGGTGGAACTCGACGACCTATGGCCATTGCCTGTTCGTGGTGCCGATCCTGTTCTGGCTGGTGTGGCAACGGCGCTCCGAACTGACGCTGCTGACCCCGGCGGCATGGTGGCCGGGGCTGGTGCCGGTCGCGGCGGGCGGACTGTGCTGGCTGGGGGGCGAAGCGGCAGCGGTCGCACTGTTCCGGCATGCCGGACTGGTGCTGATGCTGCAGGGCGCGGCGGTCGCGATGCTGGGACGGCAGGTCGCGCGGGGGTTGTTGTTTCCAATTTGCTATATGGCGTTCCTCGTCCCGTTCGGCGACGTGCTGGAACCACGGTTGCAGGCGGCGACGGTCGCGATGGCGATGCCGTTGCTGCATGCGGGGGGCGTGCCGGCGAGCGTCGACGGGGTCCTCATCACGATTCCGGGCGGCGTGTTCGAGGTGGCGGAAGCCTGTTCGGGTGCCAAATTCCTGATCGCGATGGTCGCCTATGGCACCCTTGTCGCCAACGTCTGCTACGTGTCGTGGGGGCGGCGCATGGCGTTCATGGCGATGGCGGTGATCGTGCCGGTCGTTGCCAACGGACTGCGCGCGGCGGGCACGATCTATGCGGCGCACCGGACGTCGGTCGCGATGGCGACGGGGTTCGATCATATCGTCTATGGCTGGATATTCTTCGCGCTGACGATGGCGGCGGTGCTGGCGATCGGATGGCGCTGGTTCGATCGCGATCCCGACGCGCGGTGGATCGACACGGCGGCGATCGCCCGCATCCCGGTGCACGCGGCGGATCGATCGCTGGTCGCGGGGGCCGTGCTGGCGATCGCGGTGGGCTTTGCGGCATGGAGCGCGGTGATCGATGCGCGGACGCAGGAATTGCCCGCCCGGATCGACCTGCCGCACGTCCCCGGTTGGCGGCGGGTGGCGATGCGCGGTGAACCGTGGGTGCCGCATTACCCCGGCGCGGACCATTTCCTGATCGGTCGCTATGGCGACGCAGCGGGCCGGACCGTCGATCTGTCGATCGCGGTATATGGATCGCAGCGCGAGGGGCAGGAACTGGTCGGGTTCGGGCAGGGCGCGATCCGGCAGAACGACCGCTGGGTCCGTATCGCCGACACCGCGCCGATCGCGGGTGCGACGACGATACGGATGGCTGCACCGGGACCGGTCGAGCGTGAGACCGCGACCTGGTATCGCGTTGGGCGGATCACGACCGGCAGCGCCGACCGGGTGAAGGTCGAAACCCTCCGCGCGAGGCTGTTCGGCGGACCGCAGCGCGGCGTTGCCGTGCTGTTGTCGGCCGAACGGCATGGCGGCGATCCGCGCGCGACGATCCGCGATTTCCTGCGCGCGGCGGGACCGGTAGATGCCATTGCCGATGCTGCGGCGGGGATGCGCTGACCATGTGCGGGATCGCCGGCCTGTTCTATCCCGATACGCCCAAGCCGGTCGATCCGGCGCGGATCATGGCGATGACCGATGTGCAGGCGCATCGCGGACCGGACGGGTCTGGGGTGTGGACCGCCGCTGGCGTCGGGCTGGGGCATCGCCGGCTGTCGATCATCGACGTGGCAGGCAGCCCGCAGCCGATGGCGCTGCCCGGCGACGCGGCGGTCGTGACCTATAACGGCGAGATCTATAATTTCGCGGAGGTCCGTGCCGAGTTGCGGGCGATGGGTGCGGTGTTCCGCACCGGGGGCGATACCGAAGTGCTGCTGCATGCATGGGCCGCATGGGGACCGGACATGCTGACGCGGCTCAACGGCATGTTCGCGTTCGCGCTGTACGATGCCGGCCGGCGTTCGCTGTTCCTCGCACGCGACCGGATGGGGGTGAAGCCGCTCCACTACGTCCGGCTGTCGGATGGCGCCGTGGCGTTCGCGTCGGAACTGAAGGGGTTGCTGGCGCATCCGCTGGTGCGGCGGACGCCCGACGCGCATGCGATCGAAGATTATATGGCGCTGGGCTATGTTCCCGACGATGCGTGCATCGTGGAGGGCGTCCGCAAGCTGCCTGCCGGACACTTCCTGCTGATCGAGCGTGGTCGGGGGGTGCCCGATCCGGTGCGATGGTGGGATATCGATTTCTCCAACCGGGCAACGGGTACGGTCCGCGATCTTTCGGCCGAGCTGATCGACCGGATGCGCGACGGCGTGCGATCGCGGATGGTCGCCGACGTGCCGCTGGGCGCGTTCCTGTCAGGCGGTGTCGATTCGTCCGCCGTCGTCGCGCTGATGGCGGAGGAGAGTCGCCAACCCGTCCGTACCTGTACGATCGGGTTCGAGGAGGCGGACCATGACGAACGCGGCCCCGCCGAACTGGTCGCGCGGCGCTTCGCGACCGACCACGCCACCCGCACGGTGGCGTCGGACGATTTCGCGTTGATCGACACGCTCGTCGCAGCGTTCGACGAACCGTTTGCCGACGCATCGGCGTTGGCCACGTACCGCGTCTGCGCGCTCGCCCGCGAAACGGTGACGGTGGCGTTGTCCGGCGATGGCGCGGACGAGGCCCTGGCGGGGTATCGGCGGTATCGCTTTCATGCCGCAGAGGAAAAGGTCCGTGGTCTGGTCCCGGCGCGGCTTCGCGGTGCGGTGTTCGGCGTGCTGGGACACGTCTATCCCAAGGCCGACTGGGCGTCGCGTCCGTTCCGCGCGAAGACGACGTTGCTGGCGTTGGCGCAGGGCGGTAACGCCGCCTATGCCGGTGCGGTCGGCGTGACGCCCCCAGCGACGCGGATGGCGCTATATGGCGACGCGATGCGGCGCGCGATCGGCGCGTATCGGGGCGAGCAACGCTATGTCGGGACGATGCGCGATGCGCCGGCCCGCGACGGGCTGGACCGCGCGCAATATGCCGATTTTCGGCATTGGCTGCCGGGGGATATCCTGACCAAGGTCGATAGGACGAGCATGGCCGTCGGGCTGGAAGCGCGTGAGCCGTTGCTGGACCATCGGTTGGTGGAGTTCTGCGCGACCCTGCCGCACGCGATGCGGTTGCGGGCGGGGCAGGGCAAGTGGCTGATGAAGCATGCGCTGGAGCCGTGGCTGCCGCGCGAAATCCTGTATCGCCCGAAAATGGGGTTCGTCACGCCGGTCAGCCACTGGTTTCGCCACGCGCTGGCCGACGACTCCGCAGCGCTGGCGCGCTCGCCGGTACTGGCGACGTGGTTCGATCCGCATGCGATCGAACGGTTGGCGGCCGACCACCGCGCCGGCCGGGCGGAGCATGGCCGGACGCTGTGGCAACTGGTCATGCTGGAACGCAGCACGGCTCGACTGTTCGGTTGAGGCACTGCCGGGCGTTACCCCCGCTCGGCGATCCAGCGGAGGAACGAATCGGTCCACAGACGCCGCGAACTGTCTTCGGGTGAGTGTCGCGCACCCCAGCCATGTCCGCCCTTTTCGAACAAATGCGCCTCGACCGGCACCTTGGCCCGGCGCGCGGCGGCGATCATGTCGAGCGACTGATCGACCGGAACGGTGCCGTCGTCAATCGAATGGGCCAGAAAGATCGGCGGCGTCTGCGCCGTCACGCGCGCCGGAATGTCGTACCGGCGATAGACGCTGTCCTCCGCATTCGGTCCGGCCAGATTGTCGCGCGATCCGCGGTGCGACATCGTGCCGATGTTGGTCACGGGATAGACCAGTCCCGCGAACGCGGGACGGGCCGACAGGCGATCGGCGGCGTCGATCGGTGCATAGACGCGGTCGTCATGCGCGATCGTGACCGACCCCGCCAGATGCCCGCCCGCCGAGAAACCGCACACACCCAGCTTCGCCGGATCGATGCCGTAGCGCGTCGCATTGGCGCGGATCAGCCGCATCGCCCGCTGCGCATCCTGCAACGGCACGTCCTGCCGTTCCGCCCAGCCTTCACCGGGAAGGCGATAGGCGAGCGCGAACACGGTGATCCCCGCCGGGTTCAGCGCGCGACCGACGTCGATTCCTTCATTCTCGACCGATACGAAGCCATATCCCCCGCCGGGAATCGCCAGCACCGCCGTGCCATTGGGCCGCGCCGGGCGAAACACGCCGACGACCGGATCGACGACGCCACGCAGCCACAGTTCGCGCTGTCCTGGACGGCCGTTCATCGAGGGTGCGTAGGTCGGCGCGGTGGCGGGAAAGCCGGGCGCCTTGCCGGGCCACAACCGGAAATGTTCGGTCGGTGGCCACGCCGTCGGCGCTTCCGCCGGCTGTGCGAGCGCACTGCCCGCGATCGGCAGCGCGAAGGCCGCGCCCAGCATCATACGGCGGTCGATCGTCATGCCACACCCTCTCCATGAATTTTCGTTGGCGCGAGCCTAGCGAAAGGCGAACCGCTCGACAAACCCCTTGGCTGCGATAGACATAGGCGATCGTCGGGGGGCCGATGACGATATGGGGGGATTCGGGTGCAGCGTTTCGTTCGGGCAGGATTCGTGTCGGCCGCGATTCTGATATCGCAGACCGTGCAGGCGAGCGACACGCCGCTCTATCAACCCGCGCCCGCATGGATCGCGGCTGCGCCCGGCCCGGCTGTAAGCGGCGAAGACGCGCCGCCCGTCGAACTGATCGATTGGCAACACCGGATCGAGGAAGGCCGGGTCTGGTCCTACATCCATCAGAAGACTCGGATGGTGTCGCCGGAAATGCTGTCGCAGGCGGCGACGCTGGCGCTGCCTTGGGCGCCGGACAAGGGCGACCTGATCGTCCACGACCTGGCGATCGTGCGTGGCGGACAGCGGATCGACCTGTTGGCGAAGGGGCAGCGCTTCACCGTGTTGCGCCGCGAACAGTCGCTGGAACGGCGCGAATTGACCGGTGTCCTGACCGCGACGCTGGCGGTCGAGGGGCTGGAGGTCGGCGACGTGCTCGACATGGCCGTATCGATCACCGCGCGCGATGCCGCGCTGGGCGGGCGGGTGCAGGACGTCGTGCAGCTGATCCCGCTGCCCGCGCGGATCGGGCCGGGGCGGGTGCGCTTTTCGTGGCCGACGGGTGCCGCTCCCCGCTGGAAACTGCTGGCCGATGCAGCCGCGCCGGTCGTCTCGACCCATGGCGGATACAGCGAATTGACCATCGCGATGCCGATCGTGAAGCCGAAGGACATGCCCGAAGACGCACCAATGCGGTTCCGGCGGGCGCCGATGATCGAGGTGGCAAGCTTTACCGATTGGGGCGACGTGTCGAAGGTGATGGCACCGCTCTACGCGACCGATGGCCTGATCGCGCCGGGATCGCCGCTGGCAGCCGAAGTGGCCGCGATCCAGCGGGCGGAGGTCACGCCGATCGGCCGGACGCAACGCGCGCTGGAGGTGGTGCAGGACAAGATCCGGTATCTGGCGGTCGGCATGGACGGCGGAAACTATGTGCCGCAGTCTCCGGCCAAGACGTGGGAAGTCCGTTACGGGGACTGCAAGGCCAAGACGTTGTTGCTGCTGGCCATGCTGCGCGCGATGGGGATCGAGGCCGAGGCGGTGACCGCCAATCTGGGCATGGGCGATCTGGTGCCCGAACGGCTGCCGAGTGCGGCGGCGTTCAACCATGTGTTCGTCAAGGCGACGTTGGCCGGCGAGACGCTATGGCTGGACGGGACGGGCAACGGATCGCGGCTTGCCGATATTCGCGATACGCCGGCGGTCGGATATGTCCTGCCGATCCGCACGGCGGGCGCCGAACCGATGCTGATCGAGACGCGTGCGAACGCCCGGCCGATGATCGACATGACGATCGAGGCGGATGAAAGCCTGAGCGTCGACCTGCCAAGTCCGTTCAGTGTCACGGCGGTGCTGCATGGGCCGATGGCGGCGGCGATGCGACAGGCGCGCGCGCAACTCGGCCCGAAGGAACAGCGCGACGCCGCGCGACAGTTCCTGCAAGGTTGGACCGGGGAGGGGCAGTTCGCCGATCTTTCGATCCTGCCCGATCCGGCCACGGGTGACGTGACGATCAAGGGGGTCGGCGTGACATCGACGCCATGGGCGGTCGAGGATCGCCGCCGCCGCCGCACGCTGGACCGGATGCTGGCGAGTTTTCAGTTCGCGCCCGATCGCAGCCGGCCGGACTGGACGAAGATTCCGGTCGCGGCGCCGGCCCCGATGGGACTGCACTTTCGGACGCGGGTAAAGCTGCCGCAGGGCGGACAGGGCTATACGCTCGACGGCACGCCCGATCTGGACACTCGGATCGCCAGTTTCGCGATGAAGCGATCGGTACGGATCGCCGATGGCGCGGTGACGATCGACGAACGCGTCGATTCGATCGGCGGCGAAGTGCCGGCTGCGCGGATTCCAGCCGAACGCGATGCGCTGGCGACGGCGAAGGCGCGCGTGCCGCAGATCGTCGCGCCGGTCGATACGCCCCGCCGCACCACGCTGACCCCGCAGCAGACCGCGCAGTCGAGCCAGATTCGCGCCATACGTACGACGTTCGACCGCGCCATCGCGGCGGATGTCGAGGAAAGCAGCGGTTATGTCAGCCGGGCGGCGTTCGAGGACGGGCTGGGCAATCGCAAGGCCGCACTCGCCGACCTGACGAAAGTGATCGCGACCGAGCCGTCGGTCGACCTGTATCTTCAGCGTGCCGGCGTCGCGGAAGCGATGGGCGACCGTGCGGCGGCGCTGGCGGATGCCGAGCGCGCGCGGGCGCTCGATCCGACGTCGGTCGCTGCTACCGCGCGGACCGCATGGCTGATGGCCGATGGCGGCAACCTGTCCGGTGGCATCGCGCTGCTCGACGAACGGATCGCGCTGGGCGGGGAGACGCGATCGAACTACCGAAGCGAGAAGGCCGGATTGATCGGCGAGTTCGGCGACGCGGCCGAAGCGATCAAGCTGTACGACACGCTGATCGCCGAAAAGCCGGGATCGCCGTTGCTGATGAACGCCCGCTGCTGGATCAAGGGCACGCGGTCGGTGATGCTCGACACCGCGCTCAAGGACTGCACCTCGTCGATCGAACTGAGCGACAATACGCTGGCCGCGCTCGACAGCCGGGCGATGGTATGGTTCCGCATGGGACGCCTTGCGGAGGCGATGACCGATCTCGATGCGGTGCTTGCCGCCGCGCCGGACCTTGCCAGCAGCCGGTTCCTGCGCGGTATCGTGCTGAAGGCATTGCACCGCGATGCCGAAGCTGCGACCGATCTGGCGCTGGCCCGGCGGATATCGCCGATGATCGACCGGCAATATGCGCGGTACGGGATCAAGGCATAGGCCAGACACGAGAACGGCGGAGGCTTTCGCGCCCGCCGTTCCATGCTGCGATGATCGCGGACGATCAGTCGGCGAACAGCTTCGCCCATGCGCGCTTCGGACGATCCTTCCACGCACCGCGATGATAGGCGTCCGATGCCAGCAGCGGCATTACCGAACCGGCTTCCGCGAACACCATCTGTTCGAGCGTGGTGTCGACCTTGCCCCAGCTTGCCGCTTCCTTCAGCGTCGACGACGAACATGCGCCGTCGCGCACGTCGGCGACGGTGATCTGCACGGCATATTTGTGCATTTCGACGTCCTCGTGACCGAGGATTTCGGCGCACACCACGGTGTCCTGAATGAAGTTCTTCGGGACGCCGCCGCCGATCATCAGCAGGCCGGTGGTGCCGGCCTTGATCTTGATGTCGGTCAGTTCGCGGAAGTCGGCGATGGCGTCGAGCACCATGTACGGCTTGCCTTCCTTCGCACGTTCGACCTGATGCTTGACGAGGCCGAAGCCGGCCGAGCTGTCGACGAACGCGGGGCAGAAGATCGGCACGTCATGCTCGTACGCCAGCTTGACGAGGCTGTTGTCCTTCTTGCCATGCTCGACGAGGTACTTGCCCATCTCGCGGATGAACGCGCGCGACGAATACGCCTTCGGTTCGAGCGAATTGGCGATTTCACCGATGGTGTGGTCGCAATCCTGGAGCTGTTCCTCGTCGATATACGTGTCGTAGATGCGATCGATGTAGAGCGAGCGCAGTACGTTGTCGTCGGGGATTTCCAGCGCCTGATAATGCTTGTGGCCAAGCCCTTCGAAGAAATCCATGTCGACGATCGACGCGCCGGTGGCGACGATGCCGTCGATCATGTTCGAACGGAGCAGTTCGGCGTACAGATCCATGCAGCCGCCGGCCGAGGTCGATCCGGCGATCACGAGGAAGATCGAGCAGTCCTTGTCCTCCAGCATCTGGTTGTAGATGCCGGTGGCGCGCGCGAGATCGCGGCTGGTGAAGCTCATCTTGCCCATCGCGTCGATGATCGGACGGGCGTCGTATTTGGTGATGTCGATATGCTCGACCGTGGTCGAAAGCAGTTCCGCCTTACGCGTGTCGTTGATCGTCGTGTCGGTCATGATGGTTCCATCATCGATAGCCGTCGTCGTTCATGGGGACGCGGAAACCCGTATTCCCCTGTCCGCGCGGGAAGGGGCCATGGGTGGGCGATAGCCGCACTGGCGCGGCATGCCTACCCCCGGCCCCTCCCGCAGCGCGGGAGGAGGGAAGGTCAGGAATAGGACTTGCCGGTTACAGCTTTACGACGTTGCCCGCACGGTAGGGCGCAACCTCAGGGATTTCGATGTACATCGATTCCATCGGTTCGTCGTCGGTAACGACGGTTTCGCCGTTGCCGAAGCCGTTGAACGCGGTCCGCATCGCCGAGCCGTATGCGCCGAGCATGCCGATCTCGAAATAGTCGCCGGCACGGGTGTCGGCGGGCAACGGGAACGGCCCCTTCATGTGATCGATATCGTCGCAGGTCGGACCCCAGAAGCTGAAGTCCAGATCGCGCGCGTCCGATTCCGGCTGACGCAGCAGCTGCACCGGATATTTCCATCCGATATGCGCGGCATCGAACAACGTGCCATAGGCGCCGTCGTTGATGTACAGTTCGCTGCCGCGACGATGCTCGACCCGGACCACGACCGACGCATATTCGGCGCACAGCGACCGGCCCGGTTCGGCCCAAAGCTCTGCCGAATAGCTGACCGGCAGGCTTTCGAACGCGCGGTGGATCGTTTCGAAATAACGCTCCAGCGGCGGAGGCGTCATGCCCGGATAGCGCGACGGGAAGCCGCCGCCGACATCGATCACATCGACCGTCACCGCCGCATCGACGATGGCGGAACGGACACGTTCCATCGCGTTGGAATAGGCGTCGGGCGACATGGTCTGGCTGCCGACATGGAAGCAGATGCCCAGTGCGTCGGCGACCTGACGGGTCGCCATCAGCAATTCCTTCGCATCGCCCGGACCCACGCCGAACTTCGAACCGAGGCTCAGCTTGGCATATTCGGACGATACGCGCATCCGCACGCACAGCGTCAGATCGGTCGCACCGTCGGTGGCGGCCACGATCTTTTCCAGCTCTTCCATGCTGTCGAGCGAGAAGGTGCGGACGCCATGCGTGAAATACGCCTCGGCGATCGCTTCCGGTGCCTTGATCGGGTGCATGAACGCACAGACCGCATCGGGCAGGAGCGACTTCACCAGACGCACCTCGCCGATCGACGCGGTGTCGTAATGGGTGATGCCGCTATCCCACAGGATACGCAGCAGATCCGGCGACGGGTTTGCCTTTACCGCATACATCGAGCGACCCGGAAACTTCTGAACGAAGAATCGGGCTGCGCGCGCTGCGGCGTGCGGGCGAACGAGCGTGACCGGATCAACCGGTCGGCGCTCTGCAATGTCGATCCCATGCTCGAAAGAGGAGCTACGGGCGATAAAGGGGGCAGCTAGCCCCAGCGCGCTATAGTGCTTGGCCAATTCAAGGGACCTCCAATTGCCTTTCGGCATACGGTGACAAAAGCTGCCTTGCGGTTGGAAGTCCCATGGGGCAGCGGAAGGGCAATCTATGGTCCGCGACCGGCGATGTAAAGTGGTTGTGCGACGGAAAGGACGTTTTGTGACGATTTTGCGACAGCCGACACGGGCGGGGGTACGCGACGCTGCCGCAAAAATGGCGGAAATCCTGCCGAAATCGCCACTGTTCGTGCACGAAATCAATGGCGTACCCGTCGCTTTCAAAGCGGAATCCTTGCAGCCGGTCGGCGCCTTCAAGCTGCGTGGCGCTTGGCATCGGCTTACGGCATTGCCGGACGAATCGCAGGCGCGCGGCGTGGTGGCGTTTTCGTCGGGCAATCATGCGCAGGGGATCGCCTGGGCCGCGCGGCGTCTGGGCATTGCCGCGACGATCGTGATGCCGGCCGATGCGCCGCGGGTGAAGCTCGACGCGACGCTTGCGCTGGGGGCGGAGGTCGTCCGCTACGACCGTGCGACCGAGAGCCGTGAGAAGATCGCGGCGCATCTGGCGCGTGCGCGCGGAGCGACACTCGTCCCCAGTTTCGACGATCCGTGGATCATCGAGGGGCAGGGTTCGGCGGGGATCGAGGCCGTGGCACAGATGGCGGCGGCGGGGCTGCCCGGTTGCAGGCAGGCGATCGTGCCGTGCGGCGGCGGCGGGCTGGCGGCCGGTATCGCGCTGGCGCTGCCCGATGCGGAAATCGTGACCGCCGAGCCGGAAGGATGGGACGATATGCGGCGCAGCCTGGAGGCCGGGTGGATCGAACCGGTCGGCGACAATCCGCCGATAACCGCTTGTGACGCGCTGCAGACGACCCGCGTCGCGCAGCGGACGTTCGACGTGCTGTCGCGGCGGGGGGCCACCGGCGTGGCGGTTAGCGAGGCGGAAATCGCCGCAGCGCAACGCTGGGCGGCGGGACACCTGCGCATCGTGGTCGAACCGGGCGGGGCGGTCGCGATCGCCGCGCTGCTGGCGAAGCGGGTGGCGACCACCCCCGGCACGCTGGTGCTGGTGTCGGGCGGCAATGTCGATCCCGCGGCCTATGCGAAGGTGCTGGCCGCATGAGCGGCGGACCCGAAGCGACGGTGTTCGCCATCGCGATGCTCGCGGCGGTCGTGCTGATCCTCGGTGGCGTCCGGCTGATGCGCCGCGGGGAGCGTCAGAAGGGTTGGCTGATGATCGCCTGTGCCGCCGTCATGATCGCCAATGTTGCGATCTGGACCGTGTGACCGCCGTCACTGGCGGGTACTCATCGACCGGTTGTTACGATCGTCGAGATCACGCTGTGCCGCCGCGCGGGTCGCCGCGTCGATCTGCGCCCAGTCGCCCTGCGTACGACAGGTGCGTTTCGGCATGATCGAGCCGGTTGCGACCTCCCGCCGGCAGATTTTCTTCTCCGGCGGCGGAGGCGGGGCCGGTGCGGCGGTCTGGGCAGCAAGAGTGAGAAACAACAGGATAGACATCGAACGACTCCGGTCCGCGAATATGGCCGTAATCTAACCGTCGCGGCCGGAGCGCGATAGTCCCCGCCGACCGTTCAGCGGATCGGCGAGTTCGGATCGAGCCGCATGTCGAGATAGCGGTCCACGCTGCCCATCAATTCGGGCATTTCGTTCTGGAAGAAGTGGTTGGCACCCGGAATCGTGTCATGGTGGATCGTGATGTGCCGCTGCGTCCGCAGCTTGTCGACCAGCTTCTGCGTAGCGGCGGGGGTGACGACCTCGTCCGCTTCGCCCTGGATGATGATGCCCGACGAGGGGCAGGGCGCGAGGAAGGTGAAGTCGTACATGTTGGCAGGCGGTGCGATCGAAATGAACCCGCGGATTTCCGGGCGGCGCATCAGCAACTGCATGCCGATCCACGCGCCGAAGCTGACACCCGCGATCCATGTGGTCTGTGCTTCGGGATGGAAGCTCTGGACCCAGTCGAGCGCCGAGGCGGCATCGGACAGTTCGCCCACGCCGTTGTCGAACGTCCCCTGGCTCTTTCCCACGCCGCGAAAATTGAAGCGCAACGTCGCGAAACCGCGCCGCTGGAACGTCTTGTAGAGTTCCTGCACCATGCGGTTGTTCATCGTGCCGCCCGACGACGGGTGCGGATGCAGGATCATCGCCACCGGTGCACGGGGACGCGGGGCGGGGGCGAAACGCCCTTCGAGGCGACCTTCGGGACCGGGAAAGATGACTTCGGGCATGGGACGACCTGCTTGACGATGGGCGCGGCGATGGCGCGGAACGGGATCGCGGCTATATAGGCCAGCCATCTGCACAAGCAATCGGAACGGAACCGTTTTGGTACGTCGCATCTATCTGGACCACGCCGCGACCACGCCGATGCGCCCCGAAGCGGTGACAGCGGTGATCGAGGGCATGGCGCGCTGGGCCAACCCGTCCAGCCCGCATGGCGAGGGGCGGGCGGCCCGCCGCGCGCTGGAGGACGCACGCGGACGCATCGCCGCCGCGCTCGACTGGGACGGCGAAGTGATCCTGACGTCGGGGGCGAGCGAGGCGTTGGCGATCGCGCTGCGCGGTGCCGGGCAGGTTGAAACGATCGCGACGACGGTGGAGCATGACGCGGTGTTCCGGGTTGCGGAAGGCGACGACCGGTTGCCGGTGGGCGCGGACGGGTTGCTCGACACCGCCGACCGGTCGCGCCTGCTGGCCGCGTTCGATCCACGGGAGGCAACCAACCGGTTCGCGATCCAGTCGGCCAACAGCGAGACGGGGGTGCTGCAGCCGCTCGACCGCATCGATGCGGGGCGGCGCGAGGAATCGATCGGGCGTCCGATCACGCTGGTCGCCGATTGTTCGCAGAGCGCGGGCAAGCTGGCGCTGCCGCCCGCCGACCTGATCGTGGTATCGGCGCACAAGCTGGGCGGGCCGCCGGGTATCGGTGCGTTGCTGGTGCGCGACCTTTCGCTGCTGACCCCGACCGGTGGGCAGGAACAAGGGTATCGCGGCGGAACCGAAAACCTGCCCGGTGCGCTGGGCTTTGCCGCCGCGCTGGAAGCGCCGCGCGATTGGTTCGACGCGATCGGGACGCTGCGCACCGTCCTCGACGCGGTGATCCGCGCGGGCGGGGGCGAGGTGGTCGCCGACGCCGCGCCGCGTATCCCGACCATCGCTGCCTATCGAATGCCGGGCCGGTCGGCGGCGGCGCAACTGATGCGGTTCGACTCACTTGGCTTCGCGGTGTCGGCAGGCAGCGCCTGTTCCTCGGGCACGCTCAAGACCAGCCATGTACTGGCGGCGATGGGCATGGATGCGACGGCGGCGGCCGAGGTCATTCGGGTGAGTTTCGGCTGGACGACAACGAAGGACGAGGTCGAGCGCTTTGCCGACGCATGGACGGCGATGGCGGTACGATGACCTATCTGGACTATCAGGCAACGACCCCGCTTGCGCCCGCAGCGTTCGAGGCGATGGTGCCGTGGCTGCGCGACCAGCACGCCAACCCGCATTCGCCGCATCGCGAAGGACGGCGCGCCCGCGCGGCGGTCGAACTGGCGCGCGATCGGGTGCTGGCGGCGCTGGTACCAACACCGATGGGCGATGCGCCGGCCACCGAGGGGGCGGACGCTGAGATCGCCGCCCGGCGTCCATCGGGGATCGATTCCGGGCGTCTGTTTATCACCAGCGGCGCGACCGAAGCGGCGAACTGGGCGATCGCCGGCACCTTTGATCGGCTGCGTGCGGTCCGGCCCAAAGTGGTGACGATCGCAACCGAACATGCCTGCGTCCTCGATACTTGTCGCATGCTGCAAGCGCGCGGTGCGGAACTGGTCGTGTTGCCGGTCGGAGGCGACGGCCTGGTCGACATGACGGCGGCGGAGGCAGCGATCGACGACCGGACCGCCGTCGTCGCGGCGATGCTGGTCAGCAACGAAATCGGGGTGATCCAGCCGATCGCACGACTGGGGCGGCTGGCCCATGCCGCCGGCGCCATGATGTTCTGCGACGCGGTGCAGGGCTGGGGACGGGTCGGCGTGCCGTTATGGGCGTGCGATCTGGTCGCGGTGTCAGCGCACAAGGTGTACGGACCGAAGGGAATCGGCGCGTTATGGGTCCGCCACGGGGCCGAGCCCGCCGCCATCCTGCACGGCGGCGGTCAGGAGGGTGGATTGCGGTCGGGAACGCTCAGCCCGGCGCTGTGCGCGGGGTTCGGGGCAGCGGCGATGCTGCTGGGGCCGGGCGACCTCGATCATGCGGAAAGGCTGTGGGCGGTGGCGCGTGATATCCTGCGCGGTCCCGACTGGATACTGAACGGAGATCGCGTGCGGCGCTATCGCGGGAATCTGAACGTCCGCATGGCGGGTCTCGACGTCGCACGGTTGATGAGCGAATGCCGCGATATCGCCTTTTCCGCCGGGTCCGCCTGTGCCAGCGGATCGGGACGGACCAGCCATGTGCTGCGCGCGATAGGACTGTCGGACGTGGAGGCGAAGACGTCGATCCGCATCGGGTTCGGACGCGATACCACGGAGGCGGAACTGGTGACGGCACTGGAAAAGATCGATCGCGCCGCGCGGAGCCAGCGGACATGATCGTACGGCTGATCGGGGCGGACGGGCGTGTCGAGGAGGCGCGGGCGTCGCCCGGCGACCGGCTGTTGGACATTGCGCAGGCGTACGGCCTGCCGCTGGAGGGAACGTGCGGCGGACAGATGGCCTGTTCGACCTGCCATGTCATCGTCGCCCCTGGGGATTTCGCGCGCCTCTCCCCCGCCAGCGAGGAGGAAGAGGATATGCTCGACTTCGCGGGCGGAGCGACCGCAACCAGCCGGCTGGCATGCCAGATCGTGCTCGACGAAACGATGGACGGGTTGAGCGTACGGGTGCCGGGAAGCTGACCCGGAGCGCAATGCGACGGGTGCCCTTGCTCCTCGCGCCGCGACGGGCCAAAGGGTCGCGATGACCGTGAACGTCGATATGGGGACCGATCCGTCGGGTAAATCCGTCCCTCTCGATCTGGAAGAACTGCTCGCCACCCGATTGCTCGTTCAGGGCAATTCGGGGTCGGGAAAATCGCATCTGCTGCGCCGGCTGCTTGAACGTAGCGCGGGCCATGTGCAGCAGGTCGTGATCGATCCCGAAGGCGATTTCGTCACGCTCGCCGGCGCATACGGCCATGTCGTGATCGAGGCCGCCGATCATAGCGAGCGCGAGGTTGCCAAATTCGCCACCCGCGCGCGCGAACATCGCGCATCCGTCGTCCTGAGCCTCGAAGGGCTGGAGGCCGAAGGGCAGATGAAGTGCGCCGCCGCGTTCCTGAACGCGCTGTTCGATGCGCCGCGCGAACATTGGTATCCGGCGCTGGTCGTGGTGGACGAAGCGCAGTTGTTCGCCCCGGCGGGCGGCGGCGAAGTGGTCGAGGACGTGCGCCGGGCGTCGTTGTCGGCGATGACCAACCTGATGTGCCGGGGGCGCAAGCGCGGTCTGGCCGGCGTGATCGCGACGCAGCGTCTGGCCAAGCTGGCCAAGAACGTCGCAGCGGAAGCGTCCAATTTTCTGATGGGCCGCACGTTTCTGGACATCGACATGGCGCGCGCCGCCGATTTGCTTGGAATGGAACGGCGGCAGGCGGAAGCGATCCGCGACCTGCAACGCGGGCATTTCCTCGCACTGGGTCCGGCGGTGTCGCGCCGTCCGCTGTCGATCCGCATCGGCGCGGTGCAGACGTCGGCACGCAGCGGCAGCCCCAAGCTGACGCCGCTGCCCACCGCACCCGTCGCCGATATCAAGGACCTGCTGCTCGCCCCGGTCGAAGCGATGCTGCCGCTGGGTCCGCCGATCCGTCATGCTGCGCCGTCCGAGGACGTGATCGCCGCGATCGCGACCCCGCCCAAGCCGACGACCGCACCCGACCTGCCCGAACGGTCGACCGATGAAACCGACGCGATCGTCGCCGACGTGCTGCGCGCGCTGGTGGAGGACGAGGGGGATCAGCCCCGCGCGGCGGCAGTGCTGTATCAGGATTTCGATGTGCGCTGCCGCATGGTCGGGCTGGCACGACCGCCGCTCGATCTGCCCGCCTTTACCCGGCGGCTGGCCTGCGCGCGGGCGGGTATCTTCGAATCGCCGGAGGGCGAATGGGCGCAGGCGCTGGAGATCGCCAACGTCCTGCCCGACGACATGCTGGGCGCGTTCATGCTGATCGCACGCGCCGCGCGCGATCGCGAACCGTCGCCCAGCGATGGTGCGATCGCCCGGACCTATGGCACCAGTTCGATCGGACGGGTAAAGCGGTTGCTGGCGTATATCGAAGGGCGCGACCTGATCGTGTGCCGGGTCGATCTGGCCGGCAAACGATCGATCGCGATCCCGCATCTGGGCTGGACGACCGAGGCGGCTGAAGCAGCCTGATCGTCCGGGTTATTTCCCGGCGTACCGGTCCCTTAGCAACCGCCATGCCGCGCGGAGGCCATAGGCTTCGCCGCCCTTGGCCCTTCCCGGCCGCGCTGCCGCCCGCCACGCGAACGTGTCGAGATGCGCCCAGACGATGCCCGGATCGACGAAGCGACGCAGGAACAGCGCCGCCGTCACCGCGCCGGCCATGCCGCCCTCGGGGGCGTTGATCATGTCGGCGATGTCCGACTTCAACTGCTCGTCATAGGCGTCCCATAGCGGCATTCGCCACAACGGATCATGTTCGGTGATACCGGCCGCCAGCAGGTCGGTGGCAAGCGCCTCGTCATTGGCGAAGGTCGCGGGCAGATCGGGACCCAGCGCCACCCGGGCCGCGCCGGTCAGCGTCGCGAAGTCGATGAGCAGTTCGGGGCGGCCTTCGCACGCCTTCGTCAACGCGTCGCCGAGCACCAGCCGACCTTCGGCATCGGTGTTGGTGTTCTCGACCGTCAACCCCTTGCGCGTGTCCAGCACGTCGCCGGGACGGAAGGCGTCGCCCGACACCGCATTCTCGACCGCCGGGATCAACAGGTGCAGCCGCACGGGAAGATGGGTTTCCATCACCAGCCCGGCGAGCGCCAGCGCGTGCGCGGCACCGCCCATATCCTTCTTCATCAGCTTCATGCCGGCGGTCGGCTTGATATCCAGTCCGCCGGTGTCGAAGCACACACCCTTGCCGACCAGCGCGACGCGGGGATGCGCCGGGTTGCCCCATTCGAGTTCGATCAGGCGCGGTTCCCGACCTTTCGCCGCCGCCTTGCCGACCGAGTGGATCATCGGATACCCACGTTCGAGGTCGCGCCCGGCAATGACGGACACGGTGGCGCCATGCCGCTCGCCCAGTTGGCGGGCTACATCGGCCAGTTCGGCCGGACCGAGATCGCCGGCGGGAGTGTTCACGAGATCGCGGACCCAAGCGATCGCCGCCGCCTGCCGCAGTACCTCATCGATATGCGCTACGGCGTCGGTCAGCAGAACGCGCGGGGCGTCGTCGTCGGCCTTGCGATAGCGGGTGAACCGATACTGCGCCGTCGCCCAGCCGAGCAACGCCTGCCGCACATCGCCGCCGTCGACCCGGTAGCTGCCGGGCGGCAACACGGGCGGCAGGTGCGCAAGACACCATGGCGTCAGTCGGCCAGTATCGGCAACGACCGTCACTGCCGACCAGTCGTCACCTTCGTCCGGCAGGATCGCGACCCTGCCCGCTTTCGGAGCGAAGCGCTGCGCGGCAAGCACGGCCCGGATCGGCGAGGGGCGGGCGGAGAGCCATGCGTCGAAGCCGGCGGGGTCGATCAGATGTACGGTCCGGGCATCCTGCCCCCGGTCGGCGACGATCAATGATGTCATGCGGGCGATGGTGGGGGTTGTCGCCGTGCCATGCAAGCGGTGTGGCGTTCAGGCCCGCTGCCGTGCCGCCAGCGCCAGACCCGCCGCGATCTGGAGCACGGCATAGGCACGGCGGCGGCCGGGGCGACCGACGGACGGCCGGACCGTCCGTTCGGCCCCGCCGGCCCGTTCCTGCCACAACTCGACATGGCGTGCGGGCTGCAACAGGCCGAGCAGAACGTCACCGATCATGAAGGTGGCCGCCATTTCGGCGGCACGTTTGCGAAGAAGGATCATCCGGGCCCAACGCGCGGTTCCTGCATTCGTTCGACCGCCATTGAACGCCGCAGCACCCGCGCCATCGGATCGATCACGACATGCGCATCGCGCGCTACCGGTATCGAACTGGTGCCATCGATCATGGGCAAAGTCCGCACGACGCCGTCGATTTCGATCTCGATCGGCAGGGGAAAGGCACCGCCACCCGTCACCTTCCAGCGCAGCGTGAGGGTATCGGCGTCGCGCGTCTCGATCAGGTCGGGCAAAGCCGCCTGTCGCAGATAGACGTCGAAGAACCAGTCCAGATCGCGTCCGCTTTCCTGCTTCACGGCTTCGGTGAAGTCGCGGGTCGTGCCGAACCGCGGCCGGAAATTACCGGGACGCGGGTCGGGCCGGCCATAGACCAGCCGACGCGTCGCCGCGAGGAAGGCCCGGTCGCCGATCATGTGCCGCAGTGTGTGCAGCATCCACGCGCCCTTGAAATACACATCGGTGCCCGGACCGCCCGTTTCGACCGATGCCATCGCCTGCGACGTGCGCGACGTGCCGGACACCATCGGGACCTTTGCTGCGATGCGCACCCGCTGGCCAAGCAGCATCGATATGTAGCGCGCATCGCCTTCGCGCCATTTGGCATAGGCGGGTTGCATATATGCCGCGAACGCCTCGTGCAGCCAGAAGTCGTCCCAGTCGGCGGCGGTCAGCTGGTTACCGAACCATTCGTGGCTGAATTCATGCTGGAACAGCCAGTCGAACCCCTCCGGGGCGGCGCGGTAGTCGTTGCCATAGGCGTTGATCGTCTGGTGCTCCATGCCCAGATACGGTGTCTCGACCACGCCCACCTTCTGGTCGCCGAACGGATAGGGCCCGATCACCGATTCGAAGAAATCGAGCGTCGGCGCGAATTCGTCGAAAAGGCGTGCGGCCTGTCGTTCCTTGCCTTCGAGATGCCACAGCGACAGCGGGATCGTGTTGCCGTAGCGGCTGCGATAGCGGCCCGATATCTCGCGATACGGCCCGACGGATATCGCCAGCGTGTAGGGGTTCACCGGCCCCGATCGCCAGTGCCATGTCGAGCGTCCGTCCGGCAGCCGATCGATGCCGAGCAGCACGCCGTTGGTCGGCGCGGACAGGCCCGCAGGAACCGTCAGGTGCAGCGTGGCGCCCCCCGGCTCCCCCGCCGGAAAGTCGAGACAGGGCCACCACAGGTCGCATCCCGCCCCCTGCGCGGTCGATCCGAACCACGGCTTGCCGTTCGATTCGCTCCAGACGAAACCGTCGTCCCATGGCGCCCGCTTCGCAACCCGCGGCGGCCCGGCATAGGTGATCTGCACCGTAGCACGTGTTCCGGTGGCGAGCGCCCGGTCGATGACGATCCGGCCGTCATCCTGTCGCCACCTGGCGCGTGGCAACGCGGTGCCGTCGATCGATACCGCCGACACGCGAAGCACTCCGTCGAGATCGAGCAGGATGCGCGGTGCAGGTGCGCGTGCAGCGACCGTCAGGGTCGCGCGGGCCGATAGCATGCGACGCTTCGGCAGCGTCTCCACGGCCAGATCGACATGGACCAGCCGCAGCGCATCCCGTTCGGGTTCGATCGGGCCACCCGATCGCGCGGTGGCGGGCGGGACCGGCGGCGGCACCGGCTGGGCCGTCTGGGCAAGGAGCAGCGCCATCAGCAGCGTCATGATACCCCTCCGTTACAACGGAGATTGATGGCATCGCCGAAGCCACCATATAGTATCGTGGATCCGGCACCGTGGCCGGGTCGTGGAGTGTGCATGTCCGAAATCGATCCCGTTCCCGCTTTGTCATCGACGCTTCCGGTCCTGCCGTTGCGCGATATCGTCGTCTTCCCGCACATGATCGTGCCGTTGTTCGTCGGCCGCGACAAGTCGGTCGCGGCGTTGGAAGCGGCGATGGCGGGATCGAAGGAGATTTTCCTCGTCGCGCAGCTCGACCCCGGTGAGGACGATCCGCAGCGCGAAGACCTGTACGACGTCGGGGTTTCGGCCGAGGTGATGCAGATGCTCAAGCTGCCTGACGGCACGGTGCGCGTGCTGGTGTCGGGTAAGCAGCGGGGGACGCTGACCGCGTTGGAGACGGTCGACGATTATCTGGTCGCGACGGTCGACATGGCAGCGGACGGCGACACGACGCTGGAAGAAGCCGACGAAGGCATGGAAGAGCGGGTCGAGTCCGCTGCTGCGGATGCCAGTCCCGAGCTGAAGGCGCTGATGCGTTCGGTGGTCGACCAGTTCGAGAATTACGCCAAGCTCAACAAGAAGCTGCCGGCGGAGACGGCGGTGCAGCTGTCCGAGCTGGAAGACCCGTCGCGCCTTGCCGATGCGGTTGCGGGGAATATCTCGGTCAAGGTCGCCGACAAGCAGTCGCTGCTTGTCGAGAGCGATCCGCACAAGCGGCTGGAGATGGTGTTCGCCTTCATGGAGGGCGAGCTGGGCGTGTTGCAGGTCGAGAAGAAGATTCGCAGCCGCGTGAAGCGCCAGATGGAGAAGACCCAGCGCGAATATTATCTGAATGAACAGCTGAAGGCGATCCAGCGCGAGCTGGGCAACGAGGGCGAGGAAGGCGAGGGCGACGAGATCGCCGAGCTGACCCAGAAGATCGCGACGCTGAAACTATCGAAGGAAGCGCGGACCAAGGCGACATCGGAGCTGAAGAAGCTGAAGACGATGGCGCCGATGAGCGCCGAGGCGACCGTGGTGCGCAACTATCTCGACGTGCTGCTGGGGCTGCCTTGGGGCAAGAAGTCCAAGTTGAAGAAGGACATCGCCGTCGCGCAAGCCGTGCTGGACGAGGATCATTACGCGCTGGAGAAGGTCAAGGACCGGATTGTCGAGTATCTGGCGGTACAGGCGCGGACCAACAAGCTGAAAGGCCCGATCCTGTGCCTCGTCGGCCCGCCCGGCGTCGGCAAGACGTCGTTGGGCAAGAGTATCGCCAAGGCGACGGGACGCGAGTTCATCCGCCAGTCGCTGGGCGGCGTGCGCGACGAGGCCGAGATTCGCGGCCACCGCCGGACCTATATCGGGTCGTTGCCGGGCAAGATCGTCACCAACCTGAAGAAGGCGGGCGCGGCCAACCCGCTGTTTTTGCTCGACGAGATCGACAAGCTTGGTCAGGATTTCCGCGGCGATCCGGCATCGGCGCTGTTGGAAGTGCTCGATCCCGAACAGAATGCGAAGTTCAACGACCATTATCTCGAAATTGATATCGACCTGTCGGACGTGATGTTCGTGTGCACCGCGAACACGCTCAATCTGCCGCAGCCATTGCTCGACCGGATGGAGATCATCCGGCTTGAGGGTTATACCGAGGACGAGAAGGTCGAGATCGCGCAACGGCACCTGATCGCCAAGCAGATCGAGGCGCATGGCCTGAAACCGGGCGAGTTCGAGCTGACCGAAGGCGCGCTGCGCGACATGCTGCGCTATTATACGCGGGAAGCCGGCGTGCGTACGTTGGAGCGGGAAATCGCAAAGCTGGCGCGTAAGGCATTGCGTCGAATACTCGAAGGCAAGGTGGCGTCGGTCGTCGTGACACCGGAAAACCTCGCCGAGTTCGCGGGCGTCCGCAAATACCGGTTCGGCGTGGGTGAGGAAGAGCATCAGATCGGCGGTGTCACGGGGCTGGCTTGGACGGAGGTCGGCGGCGAATTGCTGACGATCGAAAGCGTGACGGTGCCGGGCAAGGGCATGGTCAAGACGACCGGCAAGCTGGGCGACGTGATGAAGGAATCGGTCGAGGCGGCGTGGAGCTACGTCAAGGCCCGCTCGCCGGGCTATGGCATCAAGCCCAGCCTGTTCCATCGCAAGGACGTTCACGTCCACCTGCCCGAAGGCGCGGTACCCAAGGACGGACCGTCGGCGGGTATCGGTCTTGTCACGTCGATCGTATCCACGCTGACTGGGGTGCCGGTGCGGCGTGAGGTGGCGATGACCGGTGAGGTCACGTTGCGCGGCCGCGTGCTGCCGATCGGCGGATTGAAGGAGAAACTGCTGGCGGCGCTGCGCGGCGGGATCACGACCGTGCTGATCCCCGCCGACAACGAAAAGGATCTGGCCGAAATTCCGGCTAATGTCCGCGGCGGGCTGGAGATCATTCCGGTAAGCCATGTCGACGAGGTGCTGCGACTGGCGCTGACCGAACCGCTGGTCGCGATCGACTGGACCGATGCCGATGATCTGGCGGCGCAACCGCCGGTTCCGGTCCCCGGCATCGGCGAATCGCGCCCGCACTGACGCGCACGTCCGGGTCGTCGTTTGTCGGCGGCCCGGACAGGGCCACCTATCCGCGTCGTCCGGCGCGGTAATGCGACGCGGCGGATTGCGCCGCCGCCGGCAATTTGCTTTGACACGCTGGAACGAAGCGGCCTTACTGCCGCCTTCAAGTTTCACGTATTTTTACCGAGACAGGGGATTCGACGGGATGAACAAGCAGGAGCTGATCGGGCAGGTCGCCGACCATTCGGGGCTTACCCGCGGCGATGCGGTCAAGGCGGTCGAGGCAGTGTTCGATTCGATTTCCGCCGCGCTTAAGAAGGGCGATGAAGTGCGACTGGTCGGGTTCGGCACCTTTTCCGTTTCGAAGCGCAAGGCATCGACCGGCCGCAACCCACGCACCGGCGAACCGATGACGATCAAGGCATCGTCGCAGCCCAAGTTCAAGGCGGGCAAAGGCCTTAAGGATTCGGTGAATTAACTTCTAGACAGTCCGGCCGGTGCCCTTTAGGGAGCCGGCCTCCGGGTTTCCGGGCGCGTAGCTCAGCGGTAGAGCACACCCTTCACACGGGTGGGGTCACAGGTTCAATCCCTGTCGCGCCCACCAGATCAACGGCCGTCCGGCCCGTATCGTCGCCACCGCGACGGCGGGCAGGGCGGCCGTTTTTGGTTGTTCGCTTCGTCGGGCGTCGGGGAGGAGCCATGCCGCACACGTTGCGCATCGCCTGACTGCACCGTCGGTGTCGTCCGTTGGTTCGAGGCGGATTTGCCTTTAGACTGCGACCTTGCGGCGAACCGCTTTCCCAGGTCATGCCGCAAGTAGAATTCTTCGAGCATCACCATCCTTTTGCTGCCGGAAACGGTGCACCTACGCACCGCCCCCAAAGCCCCCCGCCACAGACGTATCGTGACGAAGCGCCGCGCAGTGTCACCAACGTTGTCATATTCCCGCAATATCAACGTCGTCGTTCTGTCACCGAAACGGCACGGAGCCGTCATGCAGCGTCTCTAACGGCCACCATGTCGGTCGGACGGGAGGGAACCCGGACGGCTGCCGGGCAGGCGCCCGGAATAAAGCAACTCAGGTTTTCGGGAGTCCTTCGGTGATGGCCAGCAACAAGCGCTTCGGCTTCGTTCTCATGACGACGGTGGCGATCGCCGCACTCAGCGGCTGTAGCGGTGCCGACGGCGTTGCCTCGCCGGGTGCTGGCAGCATTGACGTGAACCAGCCGGCACCGGCCCCCACGCCGACCGCCGCGCCCACCGCCGGTCCGATCACCGCGGCGCAGTTCGCGACGACTTCGGGTCAGCCGGCCAGCACCAGCGCCAACCCGATCGCGATCACCGCCGATGAACAGCTGGCGATCGTAAACGCCGGCGCCAATAACAACGTCAACGGCACTAACGTGCTGACCGGCCTGTATCCGACCACCGCGACGTCGGCGACGACCGCGACCGATCCGTCGACGATCAATCCGTTCTTCGCCAGCACCAACTACGTCGGCGCGCTCAACGGCCCGACCGATACCGCGTTCCAGGATTGGACCTGCAATTCGACCAGCGGCGAGTTCGGCGGTTCGGGTGCGCGCTGCACGGCGGTTCCCGCTGTCGGCACGGGGGGGGCGTCCGCCGCATGCCCGGCCGACACGATCAATGACGGGCTCGTCGCCACGTTCCGCGCCTGCCGCATTCCCGCCAACGTGACGACTGACCTGACGCTGCCGAAGATCGCAGGCGTGTTCTATCGCCTGCGTGGCCAGACCGAAATCGGTGGCGATCTTGGCACCAGTGGTGCTGCGGGCGTGACGCTGACGATCGAGCCGGGCGTCGTCGTCGCCGCCGACTCGAGCGAGATCACGAACGATCTGCTGCTGGTCAACCGTGGGTCGAAGATCCAGGCGGCGGGCACCCGCGCCCAGCCGATCATCTTCACGTCGCAGCAGAATCTGGCGAACAACGGCGTGTCCGACGCTTCGCAGGGCCAGTGGGGCGGCATCATCCTCCTCGGCCGTGCGCCGACTGCGATCTGCGCCACCGGCACCGGGCCGAACAACGCAGCCGGTTCGTCGGCGACCTGTCAGCAGGCGATCGAAGGCGTGACTGGTCGCTTCTATGGCGGGCCGAACGCCGCCGACAGCAGCGGACAGATGTCGTACGTCCAGATCCGCTATTCGGGCATCGCGATCAGCGACGGCAACGAGCTTCAGGGCTTGACGCTGGGCGGCACCGGATCGGGCACCGTGCTCGACCACATCCAGAGCCACAATTCGGCGGATGACGGCATCGAGATCTTCGGCGGCACGTCGAACCTGAAGTACATCGCCATCACCGGCGCGGACGATGACGGCTTCGACATCGACAATGGCTATCGTGGTTTCATGCAGTTCATCATCGCGTCGCAGCGTCTGCTGGGTGCGACGGCGGACTCGTTCTCAACCGAGATCGACTCGAACGGCGGCGAAGATCTGCTGCCGCGGACCTTCTCGACCTATGCGAACTTTACCTTCGTCCAGACCGCGCTCGCGCCGGCGGCGATCCGTCTGCGCGGCGGTGCCGACATGCGCTTCGTCAACGGCATCGTAAAGACCGCGACCAACGTTGCGTGCATCAACTTGATCGCGCAGGAAGCCAATCAGGCCGATCGTTCGACCATTCGCGGTCGTGACGATGCGAAGCAGGATGCCGGTCCGCCGTCGTTCAACTCGGTCTATTTCAGCTGCAACGGCCGCTGATCGCGTCACCGCGTTCCGCGCGATGACACGCCGATGCCGGGGCGGGCCGAACGCCCGCCCCGGCATTCGTTCATATATTTACGAAGGTGGACCCACGGCCATGCAGCCTCGCCGCGCCTATGCAACGCTTCTTCTCCTGACCTCGCAGCTTGTGGCACCGGCGGTGCTGGCGCAGACGACGGGCGGCGGTACGCCGGCTCCCGCGGCGGCGACGCCCCCGGCTGCCCAGACCGCAACGCCCGGTCCCGATCCTGTCGCGCAAGACACGGCGACCCCGGCTGACGGTCAACCGGCGGACGGACAGGCTCCGGTCGAGGTTTCCTCACCGGGTTTCGATCAGGAGAATGTCGAGGAAATCGTCGTCGTCGGTCGCAACATTCCGAACGTCGTACGCGCCACGCCGCAGATCGTGTCCGTCCTGTCCGAAGCCGATATCGCGCGGACCGGCGACGGTGACATCGCCGGTGCACTGACCCGCGTGACCGGTCTGTCGGTTGTCGGCGGCGGCTTCGTGTATGTGCGCGGTCTTGGTGATCGCTATTCGTCGTCGCTGCTCAACGGATCGCCGCTGCCCAGCCCCGAACCGCTGCGGCGTTCGGTCCCGCTGGACATTTTTCCGACATCGATCGTCGGTTCGGCGCTGGTGCAGAAGACCTATTCGGTCAACTTCCCCGCAGAGTTCGGCGGCGGCGTCATCAACCTGACGTCGAAGGCGATTCCGACCAAGAACTTCGTGTCGATCGGCGGGTCGATCAGTGCCGACACCGTCACGACCAGTGAACTGGGCTACACCTATGCCGGGGGCAAGGCCGACTGGCTGGGCTTCGACGACGGGACGCGCGGCGTTCCGGCGTTCATCCGCAACGCGGCGGAAGGCACAGGTATCATCCCGGTGGATCAGGTCGCGCAACTGAGCAATGCGCGCACCACCCTGCTGCAACAGAACAACCAGCTTCCAGCTAATTTCTCGGGCGAAATCGCGGGCGGATCGGTCTACGATATCGGCAGCGATCGGCTGGGTGTTATCGCCTCGCTCGGTCTGTCCAACACTTTCCGTACGCGCGACGCGATCCAGCAGGATACGGTCAGCGAAACCGGTGCATTGCGGAACGACTACCGCACCGTCCTGACCGACAATCGCGTCGTGGCCAACGCGCTGGTCGGGTTGGGCTATCAGTTCGACGACAGCACGATCCGCTGGACCAACGTCTATATCCACGACACGCTGAAGCAGGGGCGGCTGTCGGCGGCGGAGCTGTACAATAATCCCAGCGGTCTGCGCGTGCAGCAGAACACGAACTGGTTCGAACGTCAGTTGATCGAAACCCAGCTGGTCGGTGAGTTCAAGCTCAGCGATGCGTTCAAGTTCGACGCGCGCGGTGCCTTCGCCAATTCGAAGCGCAACGCGCCGTACGAGCGCCAGTTCGATTATCTCTGTTCGGCGACGACGACCAACGGCCTGCCGATCACGACCGAAGGTGCGCCGGTATCGCCGGGGTTCAACTGCAACGGGGCGTATCAGGTCACGCAGCGTTTCTCGCCCTTCGCCAGCGTCGTGTTCAGCGACCTGAACGAAGACCTGTTCACCGGTCAGGCGGACCTGTCGTACAAGCTGCCGACCGATCGGTCGATGACGCTGTCGACGGGCTATTTCTATTCGGACACCGATCGCTCGTCGCGCCGGTTGCAGTTCAACTATCAGACCAGCAACGGTGCCGGGACCGCGCCGGGGTTCCCGAACAACCTGTTGCGGCCCGATTTCCTGCTGGGACCGGACTCGCTCTATAACGGCAATTGTCCGTTGCAGGGCGCGACCCCGTGCACGATCGAGTTGCAGTTCAACACGCAGAACGGCGCATACGCCTATGATGCGTCGCTGGCGATCCATGGTGCCTATGTTCAGGGCGAGGCGGAAGTCGCCGACGGTCTGCGGGCCGTGGCGGGCGTCCGGTACGAAACCGCGAAGGAAGAAGTGACGCCGATCGGCAACCCGACGATCGCGCTCGACAATGCCTATTGGCTGCCCGCCGGTACGCTGACGTGGAATTTCCGGTCGAACATGCAGTTGCGTATGAGCGGTGCCAAGACGATCTCGCGTCCCCAGTTCCGCGAACTCGCACCGCAGCAGTTCCGTGATCCCGACTCGGATCGCCTGTTCTTCGGCAACCCCAATCTGCGCGACTCCGAGCTCTGGAATCTGGAGGGCCGCTACGAATGGTTCTTCGGCCGGGATCAGCGCATGACGGCGGCTGGCTTCTACAAGCGGATCGAACGGCCGATCGAACAGGCCGGATTCTATCCCAGCCCGGATGCGACGTTGCAGACCGGCTTTACCTATCTGCCGTCGGCGATCCTGTACGGTGCCGAGGTCGAGGCCCAGAAATATATTCCGCTTAGCGGCCTCGGCAACTTCTTTGCCACCCGCCGACTGCTGCTGCTGGCGAACTACACCTACACCCAGTCGCAGATCAACGCGTCGTCCGCATGCGTTCCCAATCCTGCGGCGGCGCTCGGCTCACAGGGGATCGCGGGTTGTCCGAACGGCTTCGGCCCGGCCAATCTGCTGTTCCGGGATGGTGCGCCGCTGACCGGCCAGTCGGATCATCTGGTCAACGTCCAGGTCGGGATCGAGGACAGCGCCAACCTTTCGCAGCTTACGCTGCTGTTCAACTATGCCAGCGACCGCGTAACCAATCGCGGTCCGTCGAACCTGTCGGGTGTCGGGTTCCAGCCCGATATCATAGAGCAGCCGGGCATTCGTCTGGACGTGGTCGGACGGCAGGGCTTCGAACTGGCTGGTGCCAATCTGGAACTGAAGCTCGAGGCGCGTAACCTGACGGGTACGCGGTTCACCGAAGGCCAGACGTTTGAGAATGGAAACACGGTCTACATCAACCGGTACAATCTGGGCCGCGTCTTCTCGTTGGGCATCACGGCGACGTTCTGACGAAAACCGGGCCGTCGGCGGTAGCGTCGGCGGTCCGTATCGGCCTAATATAGCCGTCGTGTGCGTCCGACGCTTCGTCCGATCGGTATCGACGCGAACCGTCGCCGTCGTTTGGTTGCCGTGGACCTGTTTCGGGTTGCGCGGTACGCGAGCAACGCCGTGACAGGCCCAGCCGTTAGGAATGGCCGCCATGGACCCCGGAACAGGCCTGGGGTGGCCGACGTGAAGGTATGGAGACACACGTTTCTGGACGTCAATTCGCCTCTGGACGTCAATTCGCCTCTGGACGTCAATTCGCCCTTCTGCCGCTTGGCATAGCTCGGCGCATTTGCCGCGCACCGGCGCGAGGCCAGCAACAGTGGCGTGCATAACACCGTTGTCCGGCAGCCCTTTGACGTTCGGACGATTGCGTAAGTCGCACGTCGTCTCGCTGCTCCGCTCCAGTAGTGGGGCCTGCGCTGCGGCAAATCGACTGCGATGCGGCAAATCGACTGCGATGCCGGACCGCTCGTGAACCACTTCCTGGCGGCAATCGACTGCCTTGCGGCCCCCCGAACCGCAGAGCATCTTCGGCACGTGCGCTACGGTTCGATCGCCACCCGCACATCGCAATTTCCGGCCGATACAATTACCGCCGCGCCGTGCTTGACCGTGCCGTTTCGCACGGCTAAACGCGCCCCTCCACGGCGACCGTAGTTCAATTGGTTAGAGCGTCGGCTTGTGATGCCGGAAGTTGCGGGTTCAAGTCCCGTCGGTCGCCCCATCTTCTTCTAGATATGGAAACCGCCACCGTGCAGACCGATTGGGGCTATCCCGACTTCGACGAGCACGAAGGCGTGCATCTGTTCTCCGATCACCGCACGGGGTTGCGCTGCGTCATCGCGGTGCATTCGACCACGCTGGGGCCGGCAGCGGGCGGCGTCCGCTTCTGGCGCTATGCCGACAGTGCGGCGGCGATCACCGATGCCCTGCGCCTGTCGCGTGGCATGAGCTTCAAGAACGCGATGGCCGGACTGCCGATGGGCGGCGGCAAGGGCGTGGTGCTGGCACCCGAAGGTGGCGCGAAGACGCCCGAACTGCTCGAAGCGTTCGGCCGTGCCGTCGAATCGCTTGGCGGTCGATATGTCACCGCAGAGGACGTTGGAATGTCCGAAGCGGACATGATGACCATTTCCGGGACGACCCGGTACGTGTCGGGCCTGCCCGTGGCGGCCGGAAGTGCCGGCGGCGATCCGGGTCCGTTCACCGCCATGGGTGTGTATCTCGGCGTCCGTGCTGCCGCGAAGCGCGCACTGGACAGCGAGGATATGCGCGGCGTTCGGGTCGCGATTCAAGGCGTCGGCTCGGTCGGCGGCGGGCTGGCACGGCTTCTGGCGAAGGACGGCGCGGTTCTGACGCTGGCCGACGTGAACGAGGCGAAGGCCGAAGCGCTGGCGAGTGAGCTGGGCGCGGCGACTGCCGATCCGGCGAGCGTGCTGACGCTGGACGCCGATATCGTCAGCCCTAACGCGCTGGGTGCCGTCCTGGACGCCACAACGATCGCGGCACTGAAGTGCAAGGCGGTAGCGGGCGGCGCGAACAACCAGTTGGCGACCGCTGCCGACGGTGCGCGGCTACATGATCGTGGCATCCTGTATGCGCCCGATTACGTCATCAACGCCGGCGGCATCATCAACGTCGCGCTAGAGTATCTGGGGCAGGGCGACCGGGCGGACGTCGAGGCGAGAATTGCCCGCATCCCCGAACGGCTGATCGAGGTTTGGGACGAAAGCGCCGCCAGCGGACGCCCGCAGGCGGAAGTCGCCGACGCCATTGCCCGGCGGTTGATCGGGCGCGGCTGACCGACCGCGTATCGTCATTGCCGTTTGCCCGGCTGCGCCGTAGAGCATGGCGACCGTGCCGAACCTGTCCGCCTCCCGTCTGCATGCCCTTGCCAACCCAAGGCGATTTCTGGCGATCGCGCGCCCGCTGACGCCGGCGCTGCTGGCGTTGGGAGCCGCGTTGCTGGCGTTCGGCTGCTGGGCCGGACTGACGCAGACACCGCCCGATTATCTTCAGGGCGAGACGGTGCGCATCCTTTACATTCATGTCCCCGCCGCATGGCTGGGCATGGGAGGATGGTCGGGCCTCGCACTGTCGAGCATCGTCTTCCTCGTATGGCGCCATCCGCTAGCGGCGGTTGCGGCGCGGGCGATCGCGCTGCCCGGCGCGGCGTTCGCCGCTATCTGTCTGGCGACTGGATCGATCTGGGGGCGTCCGACATGGGGCACGTGGTGGCAGTGGGACGGGCGGCTGACGTCGATGTTGCTGCTGTTCTTCGTTTATGTCGCCTACCTAGCGCTTGCCCGCGCCGACCGCGAACGCGATGGCGACGGGCGAATTCCCGCGCTGTTCGGGATTGCCGGGACGGCATTGCTGCCGATCATCCGGTATTCGGTGCTGTGGTGGCGCACCCTACATCAAGGACCGAGCATCACGCTGACGCGATCGACGATCGATAGCGCGATACTTTGGCCGTTGGGGTTCACCGCTGCAGGGTTCACGCTGCTCTTCACGGCGGTGGTGCTGATGCGGATGCGCACCGATCTGGCGCGGATTAAGGCAGAGGCGCGGTTGCGGCGGCGGGCGGCGGCATGAACCACTGGTTCTTCATTACCGCCGCTTACGGCGTGGCGCTGGGCGGCACGACGGTGCTAACGCTGTCCGCGTGGATCGCTATGCGTCGGGCGGAACGCAAGTGACCGCCAAGGGGCAGCGGCTGACGCTGGCGACGCTTGCGGTGGTGGCGGTGGTCGGCGCGGTGTTGCTGGCGATGTCGGCGCTCGCCGACGAAGCGGCGTTCTTCTACGCTCCGGGCGATGCGGCGGCTGCACCGGTCGACAAGGCGGTGCGGCTGGGCGGGATGGTGGCCGCCGGGTCGGTACGCCGCGCCGCCGATGGCGTGACGATCGCGTTCGACGTGACCGACGGAAAGGCCCGTGTGCCCGTACGATTCGCCGGGATCGTCCCCGACCTGTTCCGAGAGGGATCGGGGGTGGTTGCAGAGGGCAGGTTCGTCCAAGGCGGAAGCTTCGTTGCCGACAATCTGCTCGCCAAACACGACGAACGCTACATGCCGCCACAGATCGCGGGCCAAATGCACAAGAGCGAGAGCCTGACGCGATGATCGCAGAAGCGGGGTTGGCCGCGCTGTGGCTGGCGGCGGCGATGGCGTTGCTGCAACTGACGATGGCGACGATCGGGTTGCGGGCGAACCGCCCCGACGCGCCGCCGGTCGTCGCGCAGTTGCTGGCGGCGGTGCGACCGGTCGCGGTGGCGCAGGCGGCATTGGCAGGGCTGTCATTCGCGGCGCTGGTCGCCGTGTTCGCCCGCACCGATCTGTCGGTGTTGCTGGTCGCCGAAAACAGCCATTCGGCCAAGCCGATGCTGTACAAGGTCGCGGCAGCGTGGGGCAATCACGAAGGGTCGATGCTGTTATGGGTCGCGGTGCTGGCATTGGCCGGCGGCGGCATCGCTTCGTTCGAACGTACGCTGGCCGGACCGACGAAGGTCGCGACGCTGGCGGCACAAGCCGCGATCGCGCTGGGATTCTACGCGTTCCTGCTGGTCGCCTCCAATCCGTTCGCGCGGCTCGCGCCGGCACCTGCCGACGGGTTGGGGCTGAACCCGTTGTTGCAGGACCCCGGTCTCGCCTTCCATCCGCCGACGCTGTACCTCGGCTATGTCGGACTGTCGGTGGCCTTCTCGTTCGCGGTCGGTGCGCTCGTGACGCGCGATGTCGGGCGCGATTTCGCGCGGGCGATGCGGCCTTGGGTGCTGGGCGCGTGGGTGTTTCTGACGCTGGGTATCACCGCCGGAAGCTATTGGGCCTATTATGAGCTTGGCTGGGGCGGCTGGTGGTTCTGGGACCCGGTCGAGAACGCATCGCTGATGCCATGGCTGGCCGCGACGGCGCTGCTGCATTCGGTGACGGTGCTGGCGACGCGCGACGGATTGCGCGCGTGGACCATGATGCTGGCGGTGGTCGCCTTTTCCATGTCGATGGTCGGCACGTTCCTCGTGCGGTCGGGCATCCTGACCAGCGTTCATGCCTTTGCTGTCGACCCCACGCGCGGATCGTTCATCCTCGCGCTGCTGGTGCTGTACATTGGTGGCGCGCTGGCGTTGTTCGCGCTGCGGGTGAATACGGTGCGGACCGGTACGCTGTTCGATCCGGTCAGCCGCGAAGGCGGGCTGGTGCTCAACAATCTGTTGTTGTCCGTGATCCTCGGCATCGTGCTGATCGGGACGCTGTACCCGCTGGTGGCGCAGGCGTTGGGGGTCCAGCTTTCGGTCGGGCCGCCGTTCTTCAACAAGGCCGCCGGGCCGGTCGCGCTGGTGCTGGTCGCGGCGATGGCGGTCGGGCCGATGCTGCGCTGGCGGCGCGATCGGGGCGGGGCGGTGGCGCGACGGATGATTGCGCCCGGTGTCGCGACGATCACGGCGTTCGTTGGACTGCTAGCGTTCACGCAGGCCGGCTGGTTGCC
This sequence comes from Sphingomonas sp. CFBP 13720, assembly GCF_014842075.1. GTDB lineage: Bacteria > Pseudomonadota > Alphaproteobacteria > Sphingomonadales > Sphingomonadaceae > Sphingomonas. Next base: position 108,640 of record NZ_JACYVA010000001.1, on the reverse strand, counting down.
GCTCGCGGGCCTGTCGCTGGCGGCGGGGCTGGCAGTGGCCAGTGTGCTGCCGATCGTCGGCCGAGCGCCGTGGCGAACGCCGCTGTTCACGTGGGGCATGGTCGTCGCGCATCTGGGCATCGCCGTCAGCTTGGCGGGCATGGCGTCGGAAAGCGCGTTCACCGTCGAGCGACTGGTCGCGGCAGCCCCCGGCGAGACACATCGCGTCGGGCCGTTCGCGATCCGCTTCGTCGGGATCAAGCCGGTGGTGGGTACGAACTGGTCGGCGGTACAGGGTCGGCTGGTCGTGACGCGCGGCGACGACATGCCGTTCGTGCTGCGTCCCGAGCAGCGCTTCTTCGCCAACCCGCCGACCGAGACGAGCGAGGCGGCGATCACCACCTTCATCGATGGGCAATTGTACGTCGTGCTGGGGCGTGACGATGCAGCAGGGCGACGGCAGTTACGACTGTGGTGGAAGCCGCTCGTCACGTTGATCTGGGCGGGCGGGGCGCTGGTGGCGTTCGGCGGATTACTGTCGCTGATCGGACGGGTACGGCGCGAGCGGCGGAGCTGGCGGGCGTGACGCGGCGGTTACTGTGGGTGCCGTTGCTGGCGTTCGTCGCGGTCGTCGCGCTGTTCGCATGGGCGTTGCCGCGTGAGACCGACACCCATGTCCGGTCGCGACTGGTCGGCAAGCCGCTGCCCGACTTCACGCTGACGGCAGCGGTTCCAGGCAAGCCCGGCCTTTCCACGTCCACGTTCCGGCAAGGTCAACCGCGCCTGCTCAACGTGTTCGGCAGCTGGTGCGTGCCCTGCGCGGCGGAAGCACCGCAACTCGCCCGGCTGAAGGCGCAGGGTGCGACGATCGACGCGATTGCCATTCGCGACACGCCCGACGATATCGCACGGTTCCTGAAGGACTATGGCGATCCCTATGCCTCGGTCGGTGACGACCGGGCGAGCGGCGTACAACTTGCGCTCGGGTCGTCGGGCGTGCCGGAGACGTTCGTGATCGACGGTCGCGGCCGTGTCGCCTATCAGCATATCGGTGCGATCCGGGACACCGACGTCGCGCTGCTGTTGAACGAACTGGCGCAGGCGCGATGAGGCAGGCGTTGTTCGCACTGACGATGCTGGCCGGTCCTGCGCTGGCGCAATCCGCGATGCCGCCGCCGGTACTAGCCGACACCCAGTTGACCGATCCGGCGCGGGAGCGCGAGGCGAAGGCGTTGATGGAAACGCTGCGGTGTCTGGTCTGTCAGGGGCAGTCGATCGCCGACAGCGATGCCGATATGGCGGCCGACATGCGCGCACTGGTGCGGCAACGGATCGCGGCGGGAGACCGACCGATCGCCGTGCGCGACTGGCTGATCGACCGCTATGGCGATTATGTCAGCTATGATCCGCCGATGTCGGCGGCGACGTGGCCGTTGTGGCTGGCGCCGATCGCATTGCTGCTGACCGGTGGATGGCTGGCGTCGCGCAGCTTGCGGAGGCGGCGATGAACGGGTGGTTGATACTGGCGCTGATCGGGGCCGCGACGTTCGGCTTCCTTGCCCTGATGCGGGTGGCGCGACCTTTATGGACCTTCGTCGGTGCGGCGCTGATGCTGGCGGGTGCTGGCTATGCATGGCAGGGGCGGCCGGGTCTTTCGGGCGTTTCCCGCGAGCCGGTGCGGCTGCGCCAGCCAGACGATATCGCGGCCGACGACCTGCGCGATGCGATCTGGGGCCGCTTCACCTACGACTATGCCTATGCCGTCGCAGCGGACGGACTGGCGCGGGCAGGGGCGACCGGTTCGGCGGCGAACGCGGTAATGGGTGGGTTGCAGGGTGCGCCTAACAGCGCACGGCTGTGGACGCGGATGGGATCGGCGATCCTTGCGCACGACGGCGGACAGGTACTGTCGCCCGCCGCACGACTGGCGTTCGGACGGGGGGCGCAACTGGCGCCCGATCATCCGGGGCCGTATTTCTATTACGGCATGGCGCTCGTGCAGACCGGCGACCTGCCCGGCGCACGCCGCGCGTGGCTGGCGGCATTGAAGCGAACCCGGCGCGATGCGTCGTACCGTGAAGACCTCGCCATCCGGCTGGTGTTGCTGGACCGCCTGCTGGCGATGCAGGGTCGTCCGCGTTAGGCGAACCGCGAAAGGCGGTCGCTGCGGCTAGGCTGGGGGCTTCCCTGAGAAGGCGCTGTGGCCACATCAGGGAGGCCCCAGCTTTCGCCGGGGTGACGACTTTATATCGGATGGTGCGGGTAGGGACGTAGGGCAGTCCCTACGCCGCGACCCGCCGCCGTTCCGCCATCTCGGTGTTCAGCATTTCCGCAAGCAGGAACGCGAGTTCGAGGCTCTGCCCGGCATTCAACCGGGGATCGCAATGCGTGTGATAGCGATCGGCAAGGCTCTGTTCGGTCACTGCGATCGCGCCGCCGGTGCATTCGGTGACGTTCTGCCCGGTCATTTCCGCGTGGATGCCGCCGGCATGGCTGCCTTCGGCACGATGGACCGCGAAGAAGCCGCGCACTTCGGCAAGGATGCGGTCGAACGGTCGCGTCTTGTAGCCGGTGGTCGCCTTGATCGTGTTGCCATGCATCGGATCGCACGACCACACCACTGGATGTCCTTCGCGCAGCACGGCTCGAACCAGCTTCGGCAGGCCCGCTTCGATCTTGTCATGGCCATAGCGGGTGATGAGCGTCATCCGCCCCGGCACGCGCGCCGGATTGAGCGTATCGAGCATCCGCAACAGCGCGTCCGGTTCCAGCGTGGGACCGCATTTGATGCCGATCGGGTTGCCGATTCCGCGCAGGAATTCGACATGCGCCGATCCATCGAACCGCGTGCGGTCGCCGATCCACAGAAAATGGGCCGACGTGTCGTACCAGTCGCCGGTCAACGAATCCTGCCGCGTCATCGCCTGTTCGTACGGCAGCAGCAACGCTTCGTGGCTGGTATAGAAGCTGGTCGACTTCAACTGCGGCACGCTGTCGGCATCGATCCCGCACGCCGCCATGAAGTCGAGCGCCTCACCGATCCGGTCGGCGACGTCGGCATATTTCTTGGCCCACGGGCTTCGACCCATGAAGTCGTGCGTCCAGCGATGGACCTGATGCAGGTTCGCATAGCCCCCGGTCGCGAAGGCGCGCAGCAGGTTGAGCGTCGCCGCCGCCTGCGAATAGCTGCGGATCATCCGCTGCGGATCCGGCACGCGGCCTTCGGGCGTGAAGGCGATGTCGTTGATGTTGTCGCCGCGATAGCTCGGCAGTTCGACGCCACCGATCACTTCGGTATCGGTCGAGCGCGGCTTGGCGAACTGACCCGCCATGCGGCCCACCTTCACGGTCGGCAGCTTCGACGCAAACGTCAGCACCACCGCCATTTGCAGGATCACGCGGAACGTGTCGCGAATGTTGTTCGGGTGAAATTCGGCGAAGCTTTCGGCGCAGTCGCCGCCCTGCAACAGGAACGCCTTTCCCTCCGCCACCTGCGCCAGATCGGCGGTCAGGTTGCGCGCTTCGCCGGCGAACACCAGCGGCGGATAGCCTGCCAACTGATCCGTGGCGGCGACCAGCGCCTCGCGGTCGGGATAGGTCGGCAGCTGCCGGGCTTCGGCGGCGGTCCAGCTGTCGGGGGCCCAATTGGCGGCCATGATCGTTTCCATCCAGTCGATACGGGCAATTCCCATGCGCGAAACCGTTGCTTCACGCAATGAAGTAAAGGTTTGCCGATGATCGTATGGACCGGTCAGCCGTAGCGGCGGTGAAAATCGTCCTCATCCATCACGAGATAGCGGACGAAGTCGACCAGCGCCCAGATGCCGGTGACGAGCATGCCGACGACCGTACAGGTCAGCAGCAGCATGACGATGCCCGATCCGGTACGGCCAAGATAGAAACGATGAATGCCGAGCACGCCGAGGAAGAACGCCAGCAGCGCGGCCGCTACCTTGTCCTTCCGAGGCCGTCGGCGTTCCGATGCGACCGGTGCGGGAACGGGCGCGACGGTGCCGGGCACGTGATAGATGCGCAGCGCACGTCCGTTCGATACCTCGAAATCGACCTGCGCGCCGACGGACGGACCGGTGCGGTCGCTCCAGTCGTCGGGCTGGAACCAGTAACGCTGTCCATCGTCGCCGGTAATCCGCCCTTCGCGCCCGTCGCGATCGACCCCCAGTACCATTCCGCGCATATCGTCCCCCGATGATTCGCATCGCGGTATGAGATGCCGGGCGGGGCGGTGCAAGGGGTTAGCCGATGGTCGATCGCCAGTCCCAGCCGATCGGATCGCCGTCCATGACCTCGACTCCGGCAGCGGCCAGATCGTCGCGGATCGCATCGCTGCGTGCGAAATCCTTTGCAGCGCGGGCCGCCTTCCGCTCCGTCAGCCGAGCCTCGATCGTCTCGGCGGTAATCGAGGCTTCGGCTGGACGCACGCGCAACGCCGCGCGGTCGATCGTTCCGAGCCGCAGTCCCAGCACCGCGTCGAAATCGGCCAGCGCGGCGATCCGGTCGGCCGGTGTCAGCTTCTTGTCCGCCAGCAGTTCGTCGAGTACCGGCAAGGCGCGCGGCGTATTCAGGTCGTCGGCCACTGCCGCGTCCAGTCGCTCGCGATACGCTGCCGCCTTCGTCGCATCGCCGTCCCCGGCGGATCGCGCCCGCAGCGCCGCGACGGTCATCACCAGCCGCTTCAGGCGGGTCAGCGCCGCCAGCAGATTGTCGGCGGAAAACTCCAGCTCCGAACGATATTGCGCGGACAGGCACATCAGCCGGTATGCCAGCGGATGGACGCCGGCGTCGGTCAGCGTCCGCAGCGTAGTGAAGCCGCCCTTCGACTTCGACATCTTGCCCGCCCGGTCGACAAGGAAGTTGTTGTGCAGCCAGAAGCGCGCGCCGGTATCGCTGCACCCGCAATAGGCCTGATTCTGGGCGATCTCGTTCGGGTGGTGGATTTCGCGGTGATCGATCCCGCCGGTATGAATATCGAACGGCGCGCCCAGATATTGCAGGCTCATCACCGAGCATTCGAGATGCCAGCCAGGCGCGCCGCGACCCCATGGCGAGTCCCATTCCATCTGGCGCGTCTCACCCGGCGGCGTCTTGCGCCAAATCGCGAAGTCCTGCGGGTGGCGCTTGCCCGCGACCGGATCGATCCGTCCTTCGCCTGCATCGTCGTGCCCGCCCGCCAGCGCGCCGTAATCGGGCACGGTCGTGCTGTCGAAATACAGCCCGCTGTCCAGTTCGTAGCAGTGTTCTGGCGCGATGCGTTCGGCAAAGGCGACCATTTCGGCGATATGGTCGGTGGCCACCGACCAGCGGGTGGGATCGTCGATGTTCAGGTCGCGCAGGTTGGATTTGAACGCCGCCGTGTAGTGCGCCGCAACGTCCCAGATCGACTGCGCGCGCGCCTTCGCGGCGGCTTCCATCTTGTCGTCGCCGGCATCGGCGTCGGACGTCAAATGCCCGACATCGGTGATGTTGATGACATGGGTGAGTGGATAGCCCTTCCACCGCAGGACCCGGCTGAGCGTATCGACGAACACATAGGCACGCAGATTACCAATGTGTGCGTAATTATAGACGGTCGGCCCGCACGAATACATCCGCACGCCCTTGTCCGGGTCGACCGGCGCGAACGGCTGAAGGCTGCGGGTCAGCGAGTTGTGAAGCGTGAGCGGGGCACCATGCATGTCGCCCGCATAGCGCCAAGCGCTTCGTCTGCAAATGCGGACGCTCCACGGCAAATATTCGCGTGGGCATGGAACGGCGAATCGAGCCGGCGGTTGGCAACGACATGGCGAAACAAGTGCGAACTCGCCAGAAACATGATGCAGATCAAATGGTTGGCAGGAGCCGACCGGAAGGGAGCCACGATGGCCGAACCCACGCTGCCCGGTGATATCGTCCGCGACGATTCGCCTGCCTTCACATCGAAAGACAAGAGCGAACGCGCCGAAGCCGCCCCGAACGGCGAATCGTCGGTGTCGGGCGTGGCCGTGACGATCAATCGTCCGCGTCACGAACTCTATGCTTATTGGAGGGATTTCGCGAACCTTGCGACGTTCATGCATAATATCCGGTCGATCGACGTTCTCGACCGCAACCGGTCGCATTGGACCGTCGCCGGTCCGAACGGCGACTATGAATGGGACGCCGTCGTTACCGAGGACGTCGATGGCGAACGCATTGGCTGGAAGGCAGAGAACAGCGACGTGGCCAATAGCGGACAGGTGTCATTCGCCGACGCCGCGCCGGGTCGCGGGACGGTCGTGACCGCCGTAATCGCCTATTCGCCGCCCGCTGGGATCGTCGGCAAGGTGATCGCCAAGGTGACGCAGAAAGAACCGGCGATCGAGGCACGACGCGATCTGCGCCGTTTCAAGCAGCTGATGGAAACCGGCGAGATCGCCACCACCACGCCGCCCAACCGCGAACCGAAATCGTAAAGGAAGCCGACGATGCGCGCACTTACCTGGCACGGAAAGCACGACGTCCGCGTTGACAGCGTTCCCGACCCCGAAATCATCAACCCGCGTGACGCGATCATCAAGATCACGTCGACCGCGATCTGCGGTTCCGACCTGCACCTGTATGACGGCTATATTCCGACCATGCAGGCCGGCGATATTCTCGGCCATGAATTCATGGGCGAAGTGGTCGAAACCGGCCCGAAGTCGACGCTGAGGAAGGGGCAGCGCGTCGTCGTCCCGTTCGTCATCGCGTGCGGCGGTTGCTACCATTGTTCGAAGCAGCAATATTCGGGCTGCGACAACGGCAATCCGGCGGACAATCAGGATATCGCACAGACGCTGTGGGGTCAGGTCGCGCCCGGTCTGTTCGGATACAGCCACATGACCGGCGGATATCCCGGCGGACAGGCGGAATATGTCCGTGTGCCGTTCAGCGACGTCGGCCCGATCGTGATCCCCGATGAGGTCGACGACGACAAGGTACTGTTCCTGTCCGACATTCTGCCCACCGGATGGATGGCGGCGGAAAACGCCGACATTGAGGACGGCGACATCGTCGCGGTTTGGGGCTGCGGTCCGGTCGGGCTGTTCGCTATCCAGTCGGCCCTGCTGATGGGCGCGCACCGGGTGATCGCGATCGATCACTTCCCCCACCGGCTGTCGCTGGCCAAGGGGCTAGGTGCGGAAGTCCTCAATTTCGAGGAAACCGACATCTACGACGCGCTGATGACGATGACCGGCGGGATCGGGCCCGATGCCGTGATCGACAGCGTCGGGCTGGAGAGCCACGGGCTGTTCGTCGACAATATCGTCGATCAGATCAAGGCGTCGACCTTCCTTGGCACCGATCGTCCACATGCGCTGCGGCAGGCGATCGTGGCATGCCGGAAAGGCGGACGCGTATCGGTGCCCGGCGTCTATGGCGGGGTGATCGACAAGTTCCCGTTCGGCGCGCTGATGGAAAAAGGGCTGACGCTCAAGACCGGACAGACCCATGTGCAGCGATATCTTCCCGCGCTGCTGACCGCGATCATGGAGGACAAGATCGACACGACCTTCATGATTTCCGATCGGATGGCATTGGAAGATGCGCCGGAAGGCTACCGAAAATTCCATGACGAGCAGAACAGCTGCACCAAAGTGGTGCTGAAACCCGACTGGGCCAAGGGAGCGTGACGATGGCGAACAAACTGGCGGTCATCACCGGCGCGTCGACCGGCATTGGCTATGAGCTGGCGAAAATCGCTGGCGCGGAAGGGTATGACCTGATCGTCGTCGCCGACGAACCTCAGATTACTGCCGCTGCGGATGATTTCGGGGCAGGGGCGGTACGCGCGGTTGAAGCCGATCTGTCGACCTTTAACGGTAACGACCGGCTGCTCGCCGAGGTCGCTGGACGTCCGATCGACTTGCTGATCGCGAACGCCGGGCGGGGACTGGGACACGCCTTCATCGAACAGGATGTCGCAGCGTGGCGGCGGGTGATCGACACCAACGTCACCGGCACGACCTATCTGTTGCAGAAGGCCGCGCGCGACATGGCCGCGCGGGGTGAGGGGCGTATCCTGATCACCGGATCGATCGCCGGGCTGATCCCCGGCAGCTATCAGGCGGTGTACAACGCGACCAAGGCCTATCTCGACAGCTTCGCCTATGCGCTGCGCGAGGAACTGAAGGATAGCGGCGTGACGATCACCGTCCTGATGCCGGGGCCGACCGACACGCCATTCTTCGCGCGCGCCGGCATGCTCGATACGCCGGTCGGGAAGGATGATTCGAAGGAAGACCCGGCAAAGACCGCGCGCAACGGCTGGGATGCGGTCATGGCTGGTTCGCCGCATGTCGTATCGGGTGCCAAGAACAAGATTCAGGCCGCAATCAGCCATATCACGCCCGACAGTGTGTTGGCGAAGATGCATACGAACATGGCGAAGCCCGACGGGGAATAGCCCCGCCGTACGTGCATCGAAACCGATCCCGTTCGGCTTGCCCGGACGGGATCGGTCAAGTCGTCAGGCGGGGCGACCCTCGTCCAGTACGCGGGCCAAGGCCACGAATTCCTTCACGCTCACAGTTTCCGCCCGGCGGGTCGGATCGATCCCGACCGTCTCCGCCGCCGCCAACGCACCCTCCACGCCCTTCAGGCTCTGGCGCAGCATCTTGCGCCGTTGGCCGAACGCGGCGGCCGTCAGCCGCTCCAGCGTCCGCATGCTCACCCCTTCGGGCGCTGTGCTGGGGACAACATGAACCACCGCCGACATGATCTTGGGTGGGGGCGTAAAGGCACTGCGATGCACCGGCATTGCGATCCGTGCCGTGCTGCGCCACTGTGCCAGCACCGCCAGCCGGCCATAGGCATCGCCATCGGTCGGCGCGATGATCCGGTCGGCGACCTCACGCTGGAACATCAGCGTCAGGCTTTGCCACCATGGTTCCCAGTCCGCCGACAACCAACCGACGAACAGCGCCGTGCCGACATTGTACGGTAGATTCGATGCGATGTGCGGACGCCCATCGAACATCGCGCGGGCGTCTATTTCCAACGCGTCGCCTTCGATCACGCGCAACCGTCCGGGAAAGGCCGCGCCCAATTCTTCCAGCGCGGGAATACAGCGCCGGTCGCGCTCGATCGCCGTGACGCGGGCACCCGCCGACAACAGCGCACGCGTCAGGCCGCCGGGTCCGGGGCCGACCTCCAGCACCTCCGCTTCGTGCAGGTCGCCGGGCACGCGCGCGATCCGCGCCAGCAACTGCTGGTCGAACAGGAAATTCTGGCCCAGCGCTTTGTTGGCGGACAGGCCGTGGCGCTGGATGACCTCCCGCAACGGTCGCAGGTCGGTGACGGGGGTGACGCTCAATTCGCGGTCGCGCGACGCTGCGCCGCCTCGCCCGCCATGCGGATCGCCGCGATCATCGCACCGGGTTCGGCGCGGTCCTGCCCGGCGATGTCGAACGCCGTCCCATGATCGGGCGAGGTGCGGACGATCGGCAGGCCCAGCGTGATGTTGACCCCATCGTCGAAATGCAGCGTCTTGATCGGGATCAGCGCCTGATCGTGATAGGCGCATAATGCGGCATCGTACCGTGCACGTGCGCGGGGATGGAACATCGTGTCAGCCGCCATCGGTCCGACGATATCGATGCCTTCGACGCGCAACTGTGCGATGGCGGGGGCCATAACCTCGATCTCCTCGCGACCGATGGCGCCGCCCTCACCGGCATGAGGGTTCACGCCCGCGATCGCCAGCCGTGGCGCGGCTATGCCGAAATCACGCGTCAGTCCGCGCGCCGTTGCCCGCGCCCGTGCCACCACCAGATCGATCGTCAGCAGGTCGCGGACCGCCGACAGCGGCACATGGATCGTGATCGGCACGACGCGCAACGTCGGGCCGGCCAGCATCATCACCGCATTCTCGCGCGATACGCCGCAGCGTTCGGCAACGAACTCGGTCTGCCCAGGATAGGTGAAGCCGATGCGATACAGTTCGGCCTTGCTGACCGGCCCGGTGACCAGTCCCGCCGCCGAATCGGACCGGGCAAGTCCGGCAGCCAGTTCCAGCGCCTGCAACGCACAGCGCGCGCCGTCGATATCGGGACGGCCGGGATCGATCGTGCCGCCATCGACCACCGACAGCACGGGCAGCGCGCGGGCGAATACCTGCACCGCTTCACCCGGATGCCCGATCCGTTCGACCGGACCGGCCCAAATCTGCCGCACCGCCCGTTCGTCGCCGACCGCAAAGAACGGCGGCAACCGTTCTACATCGCGTGCGCCCCAAGCCTTGGCGATCACTTCCGGCCCGATCCCGGCGGGATCACCCATCGATATCGCGAGCGGCAGGGGCGCAGTCATGGCGTCAGCGATACTCGATCACCGCGTCGCGACGCAGATCGCGCAGCATGCGCTGCGCGCGCAGGTTGACGCGTTCCTGTTCCAGTCCCGCCTGAATCTGCTGCGGCGTCGGAATGCCCGCCGTCCGCGGATCGTCGCGACCGCACATGATGAGCACGCGCACACCATCCTTCGGCGAACCGAACGGCGGAGTCGACTGACCCACGTTCAACTTCAGTATCATTTCCTGAAGCGCGGGGGGCAGGCTGCGAATCACGACGGCGTCGTTGTCGACGATCTCCGCCTTCAACGTCTGCGCAACCTTCGTCGCGTCGCCGCAACCTCGGATACCCTGCGTCGCGTTGGCGAACGCTTCGACCCGCTGCGCCGCCTGCGCTTCGGTGGTGCCCGCCGGGAACGGCAGGAACAGCTGGCGCAGCGACAGCTTCGCATCGCGCGGATCGGCGGTCAGCACCTGTCGCTTGTCCGCAAGATACAGGATGGAATACCCACCCGGCACCTCGATCGGTCCGGCGATCTGGCCCACCTGCATCGATGTCGCCGCACGCTGCAGCGGGTCGGGCAGCATGTTGATCCGCACCCAGTCCAGATCGCCGCCGACCGCACGGGTCGACGCTTCGGAGAAGTTGCGCGCGAAATATTCGAATGGCGCGCCTTGGCGAATCTGTTCGATCATCTTCTGCATCGCCTGCGTCACTTCGGGCGCGCGGTCGGGCGTGGCGGACAGATAGATTTCGCGGAGATGATATTCGTCGGCGCCCTTGGACGCTTCCAGTCGGGCGATGACCGCCGCGACCTCTTCGTCGCCGACGTTCACGAACGGCTCGACCTGCTTGCGCAACAGCCGGCTCCACGCCAGTTCGCCCTCGATCTGGCGACGCAGCGAACGGTCGGACGATCCGACCTGTCGCAGATAGGCACGCAACTGGTCGGGCGTCTGGTTGAACCTCCGCTTCGACAGGCCATTGAAGCTCTGGTCCAGTTCCGCCGGAACGATCGTGATGTCCTTGGCCTTGGCCTGCTGGATCTGAAGCGTCTCGTCGATCAACTGGCGGACGACCTGTGCGCGCAGCACCTCGCGGTCCTCGTCGCTCAGCTTGAGTTCGTTCAGCGCGACGATCAACGCCATCCGCTGATCGACGTCGGTGCCGGTGAGCACGGTGTCGTTCACGATCGCGGTCGGCTTTCGGATATTGGGGTCCAGCTTGCCGAAGATCGTCGGGTTGCCCGGCAGGTTCAGCCCGGCGCCGGGCACCTGCTGCCCATCGCCGACGGTTTGCGCGACGAGCGCGGAAGCCGCGGCCAGCATGGTCAGCCCGGCGATCGAACGGCCGATCCGGCCGACATTCACGATGTTGTTCTTCACTTGGTCGTACAATCCCATGCGCGCGTCGATGACGCGGTGCCGAACCATTAGGGCCAATTGATGGCCCGGCGCGGCTGAACCCAGCCTTATCGTCCCAAATTCTTGAATGCCAGCGTCACGAGATAGCTGTTGCCGCTGCGCGCGTCGCCGATCCGCTGGTAATCGCGCTTCCACGTCAGGCCCAGCCGCAGGCAGTCGTCCTCATATTGCGCACCGATCCGGTGGCGGATCGGGTCGAAACCGTCGGCGACCGACAGCGCGTCTTCGGACCGGTCGGTCAGGTCGAGCGTCCCCGACGCGAACGCCGACCAGAACGGACCGATCGCGACGCGTCCGGCGACGCGAACCTCCTCGCGATCCTGCAAATCCTCCAGTTCGTCGATATCGCGGTTCAGGCGCAGATAACCGAGCTGGACATAGGTGCGCCGCGATCCGAACGTCGCATCGATCTCGTTGCGGCGCAGCTTGGCCCCGTCCTTGTCCAGCCGGTAGCGGTGGGTGAAGCTCACGAATTCGCGAAACCGTATGTCGGTGCGTCCGACGATGTCCGAAAACCGGTCGTCCAGCCCCGTGCCGCTGGGCAGGATCGTCGCCCGCTCCGTCGCGCGATAGCTTTGCCCGACCGTCGCCTGCACCGCCACGCCGGGCAGGTCGAGCGCATAGTCGAGGCCATAGGTGAGGCGCGTCGTATCCTCGAACCGGTCGTACCCGGCGAAGCGGTTCAGCGCGAACAGGTTCGAATCCTCGAGATCGACGGCGCGCGCATCCTCGTTCGGCACGGCGAGGTTCGCGATCTTGGGCGACGCGACCATCTGCAAACGCGGCGAGATGCGCTGCGTCCCCGCACCGATCGCCCCGACGAACGGCCAGCGTATGTCGACCGCCAGCGCGGCGATTCCGCGCGGGGTGAAGCCTTCGTCGCCGCGATAGCTGAGCACGGCGGTGTCGATCGTATCGTTGGTGTTGTACGCATCGGCGCGGCCATAGGCCGTCACCGTCACTTCCTGTCCCCAACGGGTATAGCGAGTCAGATCCCACCGCGCCGACGCGAAGGCGCGCTGCGTATCCTGCCCTTCGGATCGGCCGATCGCCAGCGTGTTGAGCTGGACCTGCGCCACGCCACCCAGCAACCCGGGAAAGCGGCGGCGATAGTCGATTTCGGGCAGCGCGACCGGCTGCATCCCCTGATCGTCTCCGACGCGCAGCGTCTGCACCGCCCAGCCGCTGATCGTCAGCATCGAATCGCGGTCGATCCGTTCGACCGACACGTTGTTGCGAAGCCGGTCGTCGCGCGAGATGTCGTAGCGGCGCAGGAACGTCTGGTCGGTGGTGTAGCGCAGCGATCCCGATACGCTCCAGTACGGATCGATCTGGAACCGGCCGGTGGCATCGACATATCCGCGGAACGACTGTTCGCTGCCGGTCGGCGTCTGACCCAGCACCAGATCGTCGCTGCGCCGGCTGACCGTGGCATAGCCCGACACGCGATAGGCACCGTTGCCGGTAAGCGCGCGATACTCGGCCTCGATCATCGGCAGGACGGCGGTGAAGACGTGCGGCGTCACGGTCAGGTCGCGGTTGCGCGCGATGCTGATGAAATACGGAACCGCGACCTCGACCCCGTTTACCCGGTCCAGCCGGATCGACGGGGCCAGCAGCCCCGAATCGCTGTTGTTGCCGATCGAATGCGAAAAGGACGGCAGCGGGATGGTCGGCAGCCCGAATACGGTCAGTCCGGCGCCGGTGTACCGAATACGCTCGGTCAGCGGATCGTAGCGGACGCGGACGGCGGTAATCTTCCACGACGGATTCTTCGGGCATCCCGCCGAATCGGTCACCGCACACGGGGTGTAGGCAGCGTCTTCGACATCGACCACGCCGTTCGCTTCGCGCGTCCCGCGCCGTGCGGCCAGCCGGCCACCCTCGTCCAGCACGACCAGCATATTGTCGACCGCGCCGTCCTTCAGCGTATCGGTCAACTCGATCCGGTCGCCATAGGCGACGTCGCCCTGCGGGTTGGTGACGGCGATGGCGCCTTCGGCCACGACCTTCCCGGTCTTGCGGTTCCACGTCACGCGGTCCGCGCGCAGCCGGTTACCCTCGCGCAGCAACCGTACCTCGCCCGATGCCGTAACGATATCGGCGTCGGTATCATATTGAAGCTGGTCGGCGGAAAAATCGATCTGGCCCTCGGCCGGTGGCGTCGGCAGCGCGCTTTCGGGGCGCGGCGGCGCAACGCCGCGATCCTGCAGATCCTGCGCCTTCACGGGACCGGCAAGCGTTCCCGCGACGGCAAGCGTCAGGCCATACGCCAGCGACCCGAACCCGCGCTTCACTGTTCCCGTTCCCCAAATCCTGCCCGCAACCGGCGTGCCGTCCCGGCCTATCGCATCGGATGCCGGGAACCGCAATCGCCGTCCGCCCGCTTTACCTTCCTCACCCGAGCGGCCTATCAGGACGATCGAAGTATGAAGGATGCCCATGTCGATCTCGATCCAGTTTGCGCCAGACCGTGGAAACGCCGCCGCCCTCGTCCTGCCGATCGCTTCGGGCGGGAACGACCGGATTGCGCAGGCCGGTCTGGACGATGCCGTCGCAACGCTGGTAGCGGGCGCTGCACGCGCAGGCCGTTTCGAGGGCGAGGCGGGATCGATCGCCGAAGTCTTCGTGCCCGCAGGCGATGAGGCGGGCCGCGTTATCCTGATCGGCATCGGTGATGGCGGCGAAGCGGCGATGGAAAAGGCGGGCGGCGCGCTGGTCGGTCGGTTCCTGTTGTCCGGCCTGACCGTGATGACCGTCGACTTTTCCACGCTGGAGACGCCACCATCGGGCAAGGCGGTCGCGCGCTTCGCGGCGACCGCGACGCAGCGCGGCTGGCGTCACGACGCGTATCGCACGCGCCTTCCCGAAAAGTCGAAGCCGACGCTGACCGGACTGATCCTCGTCGGCACGCCCGACGGGACGGACCGTGACTTCATGGGTGCCGACGCCGTCAGCCAGGGTATGGACCTGACGCGCAGCCTCGTCACCGATCCGCCCAACATCCTGTATCCGGTCAGCTTCGTCGAACGCTGTCGCGAACTCGAAGCCTTGGGCATCGAGCTGACCATTCTCGACGAGCGCCAGATGGCGGAAGAGGGCATGGGAGCATTGCTCGGCGTCAGCCTTGGTTCCGAAAAGGACGCGCGCCTGCTCGCGATGCGCTGGAACGGCAAGGGCGCGGGCGATGTCGACCTCGCGCTGGTCGGCAAGGGCGTGACCTTCGACACCGGCGGCATCTCGCTCAAGCCCGGACCCGGCATGGAAGACATGAAGTGGGACATGGGCGGCGCGGGTGCGGTCGCGGGCGCGATGAAGGCGATCGCCACGCGCAAGGCCAAGGCCAATGTGATCGGCGTGGTCGGACTGGTCGAGAACATGCCCGACGGCAAGGCGATGCGCCCCGGCGACGTGGTGACCAGCATGTCGGGGCAGACGATCGAAGTGCTCAACACCGATGCCGAAGGGCGGCTGGTGCTGTGCGACGTGCTGACCTGGGTCCAGCGGCATCATAATCCGAAGACCATCGTCGATCTCGCTACACTGACCGGCGCGATGATCATCAGCCTCGGCAACGAACATGGCGGCCTGTTCGCCAATGACGATTCGCTGGCAGATGAGTTGCTGGCGGCGTCGCGCGCGTCGGGCGACCTGTTGTGGCGTTTCCCGCTGTCGCCAGCCTACGACAAGCTGATCGACTCGCCGATCGCCGACATGAAGAACATCGGACCGCGCGGCGCGGGTTCGATCACGGCGGCGCAGTTCCTGAAGCGCTTCGTCGACGAAGGCGTGCGTTGGGCGCACCTCGACATCGCGGGCATGGTGTGGGCCGACAAGCCCGGTAACCATCACGACAAGGGCGCGACCGGCTATGGCGTGCGCCTGCTCGACCGGTTCGTCGCCGACAATTTCGAGGGGTGAGCCCGAACCGCACCCGCCGGACGAACGTGCTGTCGTGAAGGTCGACTTCTACCACCTCACGCGCAGCCCGCTCGACCGTGTGCTGCCCCGTATCGCTGGCAAGGTGCATGCCGATGGCGGCCGGTTGCTGGTCGTTTCGGCCGACGCCGGACAGCGCCAGTCGATCGACCGTCTGCTGTGGACCTCCGCACCTGACAGTTTCCTGCCGCATGCACAGGCGGGGGAGGGGGAAGCTGCGTTGCAGGCAGTGCTGATCGCCGGCACGATCGATCCGGCCAATGGCGCGCGATCCGTCGCCATCGTCGACGGGGAATGGCGCGACGGCGCGCTGACGTTCGACCGGGCGTTCCATTTCTTTGCCGACGACGCGATCGATCGCGCGCGGATCGCGTGGAAGGAACTGGCCGGTCGCGACGGGGTCGAACGCCGCTATTGGCGGCAGGGCGAGGGCGGCTGGGAACAGGCGGCGTGATACTTGCCTGTCGCAGCCATGGCGACTAGGGGAGCCGCGACCTTTCCCGCAACCTTTAGTATCAGGAGCAGCGACCACCATGGCCGCCACCCGTACCTTTTCGATCATCAAGCCCGATGCGACCCGTCGCAACCTGACCGGTGCCGTCACCAAGATGCTGGAGGAAGCCGGCCTGCGCGTCGTCGCCTCAAAGCGTATCCAGATGACCCGCGAACAGGCCGAAGGCTTTTACGGCGTCCATCGCGAACGCCCGTTCTTCAACGACCTCGTCGAATTCATGATTTCCGGCCCGGTAGTCGTGCAGGTTCTGGAAGGCGAGAACGCCGTTCAGGCGAACCGCGACATCATGGGCGCGACCAACCCCGCCAATGCCGATGCGGGCACGATCCGCAAGGAACTGGCCGAATCGATCGAGGCGAACAGCGTCCACGGTTCGGATTCAGAAGAGAATGCGAAGATCGAGATCGAGTATTTCTTCACCGCCGACGAAATCGTCGGCTGATGGTTCGGGCGGCGTGCCGGCTGGTCCGCACGCCGCCCGCTTCGGCTATTGGGCTGGCCGACCCCGGGCCGCGCTCAACTATCGACCTGCGTCGCATGGGACACACACTTCGTCCCGTCATCCACGCGACTTCGTCCGCCGTTGCGGCGAGCATTTTTTACGGCTTCGGCGCGGCCAGCCGTCCCAGCTCCTGCGCCCAGAGCGTATCAAGCCGTCGCCCGACGCCACCTTTCGCCGCTTCACGCCGCGCCAGTGCTTTCAGGTGCAGCGATCGACCCCCGACCAGTCGGCCGCTCGTGACGAACACCAGATCGTAGATCGCGGTACTGCGACGCTCGGTATCGCCATCCCACCACGTGGCGGTCAGCGCGACCGGCAATCGTCCTTCCAGGTCGTCGGCCCCGCCATCGGTGATCGCCAGCAATGGCGAACGAACCCAGTCGGCAAGGATCGCGGGATCGCCGATGCTGGTCTTGTCCGCCACTTTCAACGCCGGGGGGAGGGTGAGCGTGATCCGTTCGATCCGGTGGTTCGCGTCGGAAAGGTCCAGCCGGTCGCCGCCCGCCGCCGGCGTCGCTACGATCGCCAGTACCGCCTTCGCCCGGTCGGCCGATGCGCTGGCGGCGGCACGGTCGGCAGCGGCACCGCGTCGCTCGTCGTAATTATTCCACAGGCTCAGCCCGCCGATCAGGACGCCCGCAACGGCCACGCCTTCCGCAAGGGTGATCCAGCGGCGGCGCGTGGCACGTGCCTCGTCCGCTTCGCTCACCGTCCGCCGGCCTCCAGCAACGCGCGCGGCGCGGACAGTTCCCATGCACGCGCGATACGGTCTTCGACCAGCAGCCAGTCGACATCATCGCCCAGCGCTACGTCGTCCCATCCGTCGTTACAGCGTACCGTCAGCGCGCCCGCACGGAACCGGGTGAACTCGGTGCCGGCGACACGAAACACGACGTCGTCGTCCTGACCATGTTCCTCGACTTCGGGAAGCGCCAGCGCGGCTTGGCGGATACGGGCAGGCAGGGTGGTCATCGTGTCACATACTCCGCAAGGATGCGCGGGTAGAGGCGATGTTCCTCCACCAGCACCCGCGCCGCCAGCGTGTCCGCTGTGTCGTCGGGCAGGATCGGAACGCGTGCCTGACCCAATACGCTCCCGGCATCCAGTTCCTCGGTGACGACGTGCACCGAACAGCCCGCTTCGGCATCGCCCGCCGCGATCGCGCGGGCATGCGTATCGAGCCCTTTGTACGCAGGCAGCAGCGAAGGATGGATATTGACGATCCGATCGCGCCAAGCTGCAACGAAATCCCCGGATAACAAACGCATATATCCGGCCAGTGCGATCGTGCCGACGCCTGCCGCCCGCAAAGCGTCGTCGATCGCGGCTTCATATTCCGCTTTCGGAATACCGCGCGGCGACCGGGCGAAGGTCGCGATGCCGCATGACGCGGCATCGGCCAGCCCGGCCGCATCGGGACGGTCCGACGCGACCAGCACGACCTCGAACGGACACGCGGTATCCTCCGCCGCCGCGATCAGCGCAGCCATGTTCGATCCCCGACCCGAAATCAGGATGCCGACGCGGTGCCTAGCCAAGATGCGTCGCGCTCCATTCCGCGCGGGCGCTCCACGTGCCGGCCGATCCGCGCACGGTGCAGCCCTTGTCGCCCGCTTCGACCACGCCGATCCGCTCGACCGTCTCGCCCGCTTCGCGCAGGGCTTCGGCGACCGCATCCGCCGCATCGGGTGCGATCAGCACCGCCATGCCGATGCCGCAGTTGAACGTGCGCGCCATCTCGCCCGGCTCGATATTGCCCTGCGCCTGCAGGAACGCCATCAGCCGCGATTGTTCCCATGCGTCGGCATCGACGCGCGCATGCGCGCCGTCCGGCAATACGCGCGGGACGTTCTCCAGCAACCCGCCGCCAGTAATATGCGCCAGCCCGTGGATACGTCCGGCGCGCAACAGCGGTAGCAGCGCCTTCACATAGATCCGCGTCGGCTCCATCAACGCATCGATCAGGAGTACGTCCTGATCGAACAGGGCAGGGCGATCGAGCTTCCATCCCCGGTCGGCCGCCAGCCTGCGGACCAGCGAGAATCCGTTCGAATGTACGCCCGACGAAGCCAGCCCGAGGATCACGTCGCCGACGCCGACCTTGTCCCCGGTCAGCAATTGCTCCCGCTCGACCGCGCCGACGCAGAAACCGGCGAGGTCGTAATCCCCATCGGCATACATGCCCGGCATCTCCGCCGTTTCGCCACCGATCAGCGCGCAGCCTGCCTGACGGCACCCCTCCGCGATCGATGCGACTACCCGCTCGGCGGTGTCGGCGACCAGCTTGCCGCTGGCATAATAATCGAGGAAAAATAGCGGTTCGGCACCCTGCACGATCAGGTCGTTGGCGCACATCGCGACCAGATCGACGCCGACGCCATCGTGCGCGTCATGCTCGATCGCGAGTTTCAGCTTGGTGCCGACCCCGTCGTTCGCCGCGACCAGCAACGGATCGCGGAACCCCGCCGCCTTCGGATCGAACACGCCGCCGAAGCCGCCGAGTTCGGCGTCCGCACCGGGCCGACGGGTCGATTTCGCCAGTGGCCCGATCGCGCGGACGAGCGCGTTGCCCGCCGCGATGGAGACGCCCGCCTGTGCGTAGGTATAGCCGCCGCCGCGGTCCGCTTCGTTGCTCATCAGGCCGGTTAGCCACATCGCGCTTGGATTTCCACGTCTGCTTCGTCAAAAGGCACGACGATGAAGGTCCTCCGCCCATGAAATCCGTTCGCCGCCGCATTTTGGGCGCGCTGGCGCTATCCGCGCTGGCCGCCGGGGGCATGGTCGCGGCACAGGAGGATCGCGGCGGCGGCCAGCGTCCAGTGGACGGCAGCGGCAGCTTCGAGGTGAGCGGCGTCCGCGTCGACGTGTCCGCCGCCAGCGCCGATGCCGCGCGGACCGCCGGATGGCGCGTCGCGCAGCGCAAGGGCTGGCAGATGCTGTCGCAGCGTCTGACCGGATCGGCGCAGAGCCTGCCCGACGGCACGCTCGATTCGTTGGTATCAGGCATCGTCGTCGAAAACGAACAGATCGGGCCGAAGCGGTACATCGCGCGGCTGGGCGTACAGTTCAATCGCGGACGGGCGGCGTCGATCCTTGGCATCGCGGGCATTTCGGAACGATCGCCCGCGATGCTGGTGGTGCCGTTGATCTGGGATGGCGGCGCCGGGACCGTCTTCGAACGCGCGACCCCGTGGCAGGCGGCTTGGGCGCGCTTCCGCAGCGGCGGCAGCGTAATGGACTATGTCCGGCCCAGCGGGACCGGTGCCGACGCGCTGCTGCTTAATGCGGGACAGATCACGCGGCGCGGTCGCGGTTGGTGGCGCACGGTGCTCAATCAATATGGCGCATCCGACGTGCTGATTCCGCAGGTCCGGCTGTATCGCCAATGGCCCGGGGGCCCGGTCGTGGGCACGTTCACCGCCGGCTATGGTCCCGACAATCGCTTCATCGGTCGTTTCTCGTTGCGTGTCGATCAGGGGGACGCGGTGCCGGCGCTGCTGGACGAAGGCGTGCGGCGGATCGACACGATGTATCAGGACGCGTTGCGCAGTGGCGTGTTGCGGCCCGACGTCGCGCTCAGCGCCCCTCCGCCGGGCACCGTGATTCCGTTGGTCGAAGAAGCACCGGCCGAAACAGAAACCGTGCCGGGCGAGGGCACGCCGGTCGCCATCCCATCGGGCACAGTCGTCACACCGCTGTCGATCCAGGCAGATACGCCCAACGCCGCCGCCGTCGAAGCGACCGAGGCGGCGCTGCGCGGTATTCCCGGCGTACGTTCCGCGCTCACGTCCAGTCTCGCGCTGGGCGGCGTGTCGGTGCTGCGCGTGACCTTCGACGGTGACGCGACGGTACTGGCCGCTGCGCTGGAAGCCCGTGGCTGGCAGGTCCAGCAGGGGGAGGGCACGTTGCGTATCCGCCGCCGCGCCGCCGCCCCCGCAACCCAACCCGCGAGTAGCCCGCAGGGATGACCATCTTGCCTCGCGGATCGGCACAACTCAGCCTTCCGCTCGAATTCCCCCCCGGTGCGCGCGAGGATCTGTTCCTCGTCAGCCCTTCGAACGCGGATGCGGTCCACCATCTCGACCATTGGTCGACATGGCCGGTGAAGGCCGCGCTGCTCGTGGGTCCGCGCAAGTCGGGCCGCACGCTGCTGGCGCGGATGTTCGCCGGGCGCAGTGGCGGGACGATCGCCGACGATGCCGAACGGTGGAGCGAAACCGACCTGTTCCACGCGTGGAACCGGGCGCAGTCGGATGGTCGCCCGCTGCTGATCGTCGCCGACGCCCCGCCGCCCGACTGGCGGATCGGCCTGCCCGACCTGCGCTCGCGGATCGGCGCGACGCCGCTGCTTCGGATCGCGGCACCCGACGATGGGTTGATGGACACGCTGCTGCAATATCTGTTCGACAGGAAGGAACTGATGCCCGCGCCCGATCTGGTGCGCTGGCTCGCCCGCCGCGTCGAACGAAGCCACCTGTCGGTGCTTCGCGTCGTCGAAGCCTTGGAGGAAGATGCGATGTTGCGCTCGACGCGCCGTTTGACCGTTCCCGCCGCGCGGATCGCGCTTGCCGGGACTCCGCTGATCGTGGAGCATGCGGCATGAACGACTTTCCCACTGCCGGCGCGTCCGTCGCCGCCGTTCCCGAAGCACGCTATTTCAACCGCGAACTGTCGTGGCTGGCGTTCAATCGCCGCGTGCTGGACGAAGCCTGCAACGCCGACCACCCGCTGCTCGAACGGCTGCGATTCCTGTCGATCTCCGCGACCAATCTCGATGAATTCTTCATGGTCCGGGTCGCCGGGCTGAAGGGGCAGCAGGTTCAGGACGTCGGCCACGAATCGGTCGACGGCCTCAGCCCGGGCCAGCAACTCGCGGCGATCGTGGTCGATGCCGGCGCGCTGGTCGACAGCCAGCAGCGGATATGGCGGGATATCGCGGCCGCACTGGTCGACGCGGGCATTACGGTGCTGGGTGGGGACGAGATCACCGGAGAGACCGCGGTGTGGCTGGAACGCCATTTCCGCGAACAGATATTCCCCGTGCTGACCCCGCAGGCGCTGGACCCCGCGCATCCGTTTCCCTTCATCCCCAATCTCGGCTCCGCGCTGATGTTCGACCTGATCCGCCGGTCGGACGATGTGGAAGTACGCGAAGTCGTGCTGTTGCCGCCGGCCATGCCGCGCTTTGTCCGGCTGCCGGGCAAGGCCGCGCGTTATGTCGCGATCGAGACGATCCTGCGTCGCTTTTCCAGTCTGTTCTTTCCGGGGTACGAGGTGCGCGCGTCGGCGGCGTTCCGTGTCATCCGCGACAGCGACATCGAACTGGAGGAAGAGGCCGAGGATCTGGTTCTCTACTTCCGCACCGCCATTAAACGGCGTCGACGCGGGCGGGTCATCCGGCTGGAGATCGAATCGGGAATTTCCGACGAACTGGTGCAGCAGCTCAAGGACGAGATGAGCGGCAGCGACGCGGTAGTCACCGAATCGGGCGGCTTTCTGGCGATCGGCGATCTGTCGATGCTGGTGGACGAAGACCGGCCAGAACTGAAATTTCCGCCCTTCGCCCCGCGCTTCCCCGAACGCATCCGCGAATATGGCGGGGACTGTTTCGCTGCGATCCGGGCGAAGGACATCGTCGTTCATCATCCGTACGAAACGTTCGACGTCGTGCTGGCCTTCATCAAACAGGCCGCTGCCGACCCCGACGTCGTCGCTATCAAGCAGACGCTGTACCGTGCCGGAAAGCAATCGGGCGTCGTAGCAGCGCTGGTCGCTGCCGCCGAGGCGGGTAAGTCCGTCACCGCCGTCGTAGAGCTGAAGGCGCGGTTCGACGAGGAACAGAACCTCAACCTCGCCTCCGTCCTTGAACGCGCGGGCGTGCAGGTCGTCTATGGCTTCATCGAATGGAAGACCCACGCCAAGATATCGATGGTCGTCCGGCGTGAGGAACAGGGTTATCGCACCTACTGCCATTTCGGCACCGGCAATTATCATCCGGTCACGGCGCGGATCTATACCGATCTCAGCTTCTTCACCGCCGATCCGGTGATCGGACGCGATGCGGCACAGGTGTTCAACTACATCACCGGCTATGTCGAGCCGCAGGCGCTGCAACAGTTGGCGATCAGTCCGCGCGACCTGCGCGCGCGACTGGAAGCGTTGATCGAAGGCGAGATCCAGTCGGCACGCAGCGGCGGGCAGGGGTCGATCTGGGCCAAGATGAACTCGCTGGTCGATCCGGCGTTGATCGACAAGCTGTACGAAGCGTCGGCGGCAGGGGTGCAGATCGATCTGATCGTGCGCGGCATCTGCTGTCTTCGTCCGGGCGTTCCGGGCATGTCGGAGAATATTCGGGTGAAATCGATCGTAGGACGGTTCCTCGAACACAGCCGGATCTATTGCTTCGGCAACGGCGCTGCGCTGCCGAACGACGATGCGTTGATCTACGTATCGTCGGCGGACTGGATGCCGCGCAATTTCGATCGTCGCGTCGAATATCTGCTGCCGATCACCAACCCGACCGTCCACGATCAGGTATTGGATCAGGTGATGGTCGCCAATCTGCTCGACACCGAACAGACATGGGAACTGCGTGCCGACGGCAGCTATCGCCGCGTGGCGAAGGGGGAGCGGCCGTTCAACCTTCACCGTTATTTCATGACCAACCCGTCGCTGTCGGGCCGTGGTGCCGCGATCACGACCGGCGAGGCGACGGGGCCACAGAAGTTGTCGTTGCGTGCATGGCGTGCGGCGCGCGGCGGCGGAGCCTGATGCGCTGGCCATGGGCGGCGGAGCCGCGCACGACGACCGCCCATAGCGCCATTATCGATATCGGTTCGAATTCGATCCGGCTCGTCGTCTATGGCGGGCCGGAACGCATTCCGGCCACGCTGTTCAATGAAAAGGTGCTGGCGGGTCTCGGCCGATCGCTCGCGGCGACAGGGACGATCGATGCCGAATCGATGGCCGCCGCACGCGCCGCGCTGTTGCGCTTCGCGTGGCTGGCGCGGGAGATGCGCGCCGACGTCATCCGCACCGTCGCGACTGCGGCGGTACGCGATGCGAGCAACGGCGCAGCGCTGATTACGATAGCGGAGGAAGCCGGACTTACGGTCGAGATATTGTCGGGCGAGGAAGAAGCGCAGGCGGCGGGCCACGGCGTGCTGTCCGCGACGCCCGATGCCGACGGTATCGTCGGCGACCTCGGCGGCGGCAGTCTCGAACTGGTCCGCGTGGGCAAGGGGCGACTGGGCGAACGGGTGTCGTTTCCGCTGGGCGTGTTGCGGATCGCCGCGATCCGCGCGCGTGGCGCCGGCGAACTGGATCGCACGGTCCAGTCGCTGGTGGCGGACGCCGGCTGGACCGGTCGGGGTCGCGGGCTTCCGCTGTACATGGTCGGCGGATCGTGGCGCGCGCTGGCGCGGCTGGACATGCATCACACCGATTATCCGCTGCCGATCGCGCATGGCTATGCGATCCCGCCGCACCGCGTGACGTCCTTGCGGCATTGGCTGACGCAGGTGCCGCGCGCCGAACTGAAGAGCATTCCGAACCTGTCGGGCGGGCGCGTGCCCACGCTCGACAATGCCGCCGCCGTGCTGGATGCGATCCTGCGGCATGTCGGCTGCTCGACCACGTTGGTATCGTCCTACGGCCTGCGCGAAGGGCTGCTCTATGCCGCGCTGCCGGCCGAGATTCGCGCGCAGGACCCGCTGCTTGTCGCTGCGCATGACGAAGGCGCGCGACAGGGCCGCTTCGCCGAACATGGCGATCTGCTGCACAAATGGATGGCGCCGCTGTTCCCCGACGACGATCCGGCGGCGGTGCGGCTGCGACACGCGGCGTGCCTGCTGGCCGATGTCGGCTGGCACGCCAATCCCGAATTCCGCGCCGAACGCGGCGTCGAGATCGCGCTGCACGGCAACTGGGTAGCGATCGATGCACCGGGCCGCGCGATCGTCGCGCAGGCGCTGCATAGCTGCCTTGGGGGCAGCAGCGACACGCCCGAACCGATCGGCCGTCTTGCCGACCCGGAGGCGCTGGCGATCGCGCAGCGTTGGGGACTGGCGATGCGGCTGGGTCAGCGGCTCAGCGGCGGCGTCGCCACGCCGCTCCAGCGCACCGACCTCCGCCGATCGCGCGGCAAGGTGGAACTGGTCGTGCCGACGCGCGACGCCGCGCTCTATGGCGAAGCGGTGCAGAAGCGGCACAAGGCGCTGGCCACCGCGATGGGAATGGGCGCGGCGCTGGTCAGCGCCTGACCCGATCCGTCAGCGGCAGGAAAAGGCCTGTACCCGGCCCCGGTCGTCCAGCTCGATGTTCAGCCGGTCGGCCCGGAAATCCATCGTCACCATGTCGCCCGGCCGGACGCCGCGCACGCTGGCAGCGCCAGCGCGCTTCTGTGCCTTCGCCGACAGGGCGGGCGTGAAGGCTTGGCCGATCGACGCGCGCGGTGCGGCAGCGTCGCAACCCGGCGACGGCACGCCCGCGACCGGCGCTACCGCTGCCCGGGGCTGGCAGGCGACCAGCGCCAGCGACAGGATCGGCACCCACTTTATTCGACCACCTCCGCACGCGTCATCTTCAGCCGGCCACCCAGCACGGTGAACCCCAGTTGCCCCTCGACCAGCGCCAGCGCGTCACGACCGAATTGTTCGAACCGCCATCCCTGAAGGATCGCCAGCCCGTCGCGCTGGCCGGCGGCCAGCGCCTCCAGATCGTCCGACCGGGCCAGCAGACGCGACGCGACCTTGATCTCGTTCGCGCGAATCTTCAGCAGCAGTTTCAGAAGGTCCGCGACCAATGCGCCTTCCTTGCCGAGCGACGGCTTGCGGTCGTCGCGTCCCGGCATCTCGTCGGACGTCAGCGGGGCGGCACCAGCCAGCGCGGTCATCATCCGTGCACCGATATCGTTGTGCGCCCACGCCGCCGACAGCCCGCGCACCTTGGCAAGATCGGCCTGTTTGCGGGGCGGATTGCCCGCGAGATCGGCGATCGTCTCGTCCTTGACGATGCGCCCGCGCGGCAGATCCTTGCCCTGCGCCTCCATCTCGCGCCATTTGCCCAGCGCCTTCAACCGGCCCAGCACGTCGGGCTTGCGGCTGTTGACCCGCACCCGCTGCCACACCGTTTCGGGATCGTTGAAGTAATTGGCGGGATCGGCGATCCGCTCCATCTCCTCGTCCAGCCACAATCCGCGTCCGGTCTTGCGCAGCTTGCCCAGCATCTTCGGAAAAATCGTCGAAAGATGCGTGACGTCGGCGATCGCGTAATCGATCTGCCGTTCGTCCAGCGGGCGGCGCGACCAGTCGGTGAAGCGTGCACCCTTGTCGACCACGATACCCAGATAGGCGTCGACAAGGTTCGAATATCCGATCTGTTCGCCCTGACCCAGCGCCATCGCCGCGACCTGCGTATCGAACAGCGGGAAGGGGGTCTTGCCGGTCAGGTTATAGACGATCTCGATGTCCTGTCCGCCGGCATGGAATACCTTCAGCACGTCGTGATTTTCGACCAGCAGGTCGAGCAACGGCTTGAGGTCGATGCCCTGCGCCATCGGGTCGATCGCGGCCGCTTCCTCGGTATTGGCGATCTGGATCAGGCACAGTTCGGGCCAATAGCTGTTCTCGCGCATGAACTCGGTGTCGACGGCGACGAAGTCGGATGTGGCGAGGCGGGTACAGAGGGCCGCGAGTGTCGCGCTGTCCTCGATCAACGGATGGATATGCATCGCACCCGCATAGCAAGGGTCGCGCGCCTTGACAAAAGGGTGTTGGAGAGGGGAAGCGCGGCCCAACCGAAGTCACTATTGTAGTGAGCGTCCCCCGGAAGGTTCCAGAATGCACGCCTATCGCACCCATAACTGCGGCCAGCTAACCGATGCGAACGACGGCGACACCGTCCGCCTTTCGGGCTGGGTGCATCGCAAGCGCGACCATGGCGGCGTGCTGTTCATCGATCTGCGCGACCATTACGGCATTACCCAGATCGTGGCGGATGGCGATTCCCCCGCGCTCGCGCTGCTCGACTCCGCACGCACCGAATCGGTGCTGACGATCGACGGCACCGTGAAGCTGCGCAGCGACGCGACGAAGAACCCGAACCTCGCGACCGGCGCGATCGAAATCTATGCCCGCGCCGCGACGCTCCAGTCGGCGGCGCAGGAATTGCCGATGCCGGTGGCGGGCGAGGCGGAGTATCCCGAGGATATCCGTCTGCGCTATCGCTTCCTCGATCTGCGGCGCGAACGGCTGCATGCCAATATCCTGCTGCGCTCGAACGTCATTTCGTCGCTGCGCCGCCGGATGATCGATCAGGGCTTTACCGAGTTCCAGACCCCGATTCTGACCGCGTCCAGCCCCGAAGGCGCGCGCGACTATCTGGTGCCCAGCCGTGTCCATCCCGGCAAGTTCTACGCGCTGCCGCAGGCGCCGCAGATGTTCAAGCAGTTGCTGATGGTCGCCGGTTTCGACCGCTATTTCCAGATCGCGCCCTGCTTCCGTGACGAAGATGCGCGGGCCGACCGCTCGCCCGGCGAGTTCTACCAGCTCGATTTCGAAATGAGCTTCGTCACGCAGGAAGACGTGTTCGCCGCGATCGAGCCGGTGCTGCACGGCGTGTTCGAGGAATATGCCAACTGGCAAGGCAAGGGACGCACCGTGTCGCCGCTGCCGTTCGCGCGCATTCCGTACCGGGAAGCGATGCTGAAATACGGCAACGACAAGCCCGACCTGCGCAACCCGATCGTCATCACCGACGTGTCGGACCTGTTCCGCGGTTCGGGCTTCGGCCGCTTCGCCTCGATCGTCGAGGGTGGCGACGTGGTTCGCGCGATCCCTGCGCCCAAAACCGCCGATCGCAGCCGCAAGTTCTTCGACGACATGAACGCGTGGGCGCAGTCCGAAGGCTTTGCCGGTCTCGGCTATGCCACGCGCAAGGGCGGCGAATGGGGCGGCCCGATTGCCAAGAATCATGGCGAAGCGGGCATGGCCGCGATCGCCGATGCGCTCGGCCTCGGTCCCGATGACGGCGTGTTCTTCGCGGCGGGCAAGGAAGCGCAGGCGGCCAAGCTGGCCGGCCTCGCGCGCACCCGTGTCGGCGAGACGCTGGGCCTCATCGACGACAAAAGGTTCGAGTTCTGCTGGATCGTCGATTTCCCGATGTTCGAATATGACGAGGATCTGAAGAAGGTCGACTTCAGCCACAATCCGTTCTCGATGCCCCAGGGTGAGATGGAAGCGCTGGAGACGATGAACCCGCTCGATATCCTCGCCTATCAGTACGACATCGTCTGTAACGGCGTCGAACTGTCGTCGGGCGCGATCCGGAACCATCGTCCGGAAATCATGTACAAGGCGTTCGAGATCGCCGGATACAGCCAGGCCGACGTGGACGAGAACTTCGCCGGCATGATCAACGCGTTCAAGTTCGGCGCACCGCCGCACGGTGGATCGGCTCCCGGCGTCGACCGCATCGTCATGCTGCTGGCAGACGAGCCGAACATCCGCGAGGTCATCACCTTCCCGATGACGCAGAAGGCGGAAGACCTGATGATGGGCGCGCCGAACTACGCGACGCCGAAGCAGTTGCGCGAGCTGAACCTGCGCGTGACGGTGGACGGTCCGAAGGAAACGTAAGCCCGCTCTTCGGCAGGTGTCGCTCCGGCAAGCGTCGGGGGTTGCACGAAGAAGGCTCCGACATGCGTCGTGCGACACGTGCCGGAGCCTTCACATCCACGACGAAAGTTGGGCATACCGACGACCTGTCCAACCGCATCACGCGTTGGCGAAACGCTCGCCTTCCAGCACGCGCAACTTGCCGTCGGCGATCGCGAATACCGCGCCGTGCAGCTTCAGGTTGCCGGCATCGACGCGTTCCTTGATGAACGGAAACGTCATCAGATTGGCGATCGACACGCGGACGCATTCTTCTTCCAGCGCGTGTTGCCCTTCGGGACCGGTGCCATGTTCCGCCACTACCTTGTCGCGCGCTTCGTCCAGCAGACCGATCCAGTCCTTCACGAACCCGCCGTCGCCGAATTCCGCGTCCGCCAGCGACCGCGTCAGCGCTGCATTGACGCCACCGCAGGCACCATGACCCAGCACGACGATTTCCTCGACCTTCAGCTTGGTGACCGCGAATTCGACTGCGGCGGACACGCCATGCAACCCGCCGGTGTTCTCGCACGGCGGCACCAGATTGGCGACGTTGCGCACGACGAACACCTCGCCCGGCCCGGTGCCGAAGATCGTACCCGGATCGACCCGACTATCGGAACATGCGATGATCATGACCTTGGGCGCCTGTCCTGCCGCCAGTTCGGTCCAGCGGGCCCGTTCCGATTGCCATTCATTGCCCCGGAACCGGTAATATCCTTCGACCAGATCCTGAAAATTGCTCATGATGATCCTGTTCGTTACGGTGCCGGTATTCCCGGCGTACCCCGCATGACGCACGAAAACGCGGTTCGTTGCAATCGTGGTTGCATGGGCCGAGGTTGTGGCCCGGCCCTTCCAACGCTATCTGCAACGGCATGAACGAGATGACGCCGCTTCCCCGTCCGCCACGCGAGCGCAAGCCCGACTGGATCCGCGTGAAGGCGCCGACCGGCAAGGTCGTCGCCGAGACCCGCGCGCTGATGCGCTCGAAAAGCCTGACGACGGTCTGCGAAGAGGCGGCGTGTCCGAACATCGGCGAATGCTGGTCGAAAAAGCATGCGACCGTCATGATCCTTGGCGACACCTGCACCCGCGCCTGTGCCTTCTGCAACGTCAAGACCGGCATGCCGCGCGCGGTCGATCCGATGGAGCCGCAGCATGTGGCGGAGGCGGCGGCGGCGATGGGATTGAACCACATCGTCATTACCTCGGTCGATCGCGACGATCTGCCCGACGGCGGCGCGAAGCAGTTCGTGAAGGTGATCGAGGCGATCCGAGCGGCGAACCCGACCACGACGATCGAGATCCTCACGCCGGATTTCCGCAACAAGCACGAGGCGGCGGTCGAGATGATCGTTGCGGCGCGGCCCGACGTCTACAACCACAATCTCGAAACGGTGCCCCGGCTGTACCCGACGATCCGGCCCGGCGCGCGTTATTACGCGTCGCTGCGGCTGCTCGAAAGCGTCAAGCGGCTCGATCCGTCGATCTTCACCAAATCGGGCGTCATGCTGGGTCTGGGCGAAGAGCGGCTGGAGATTCATCAGGTGATGGACGACATGCGGTCGGCCGACATCGATTTCCTCACGATGGGCCAGTATCTGCAACCCACGCCGCGCCATGCCAAGGTGATCGATTTCGTGACGCCCAAGGCGTTCGATGCGTACGCCGCGATCGCCCGCGCAAAGGGGTTCCTGCTGGTCGCATCGTCGCCGTTGACCCGGTCGAGCTATCACGCTGGCGATGATTTCGACCGGATGCGGACCGCGCGCGACGCGAAGCTGGGGGTCGTTCGCGTCTGATGCCCAAGCATACCGAAACCCGCCACCTGCCGTACACGCCAGAGCAAATGTTCGATCTGGTCGCCGATGTCGGACGCTATGGCGAGTTCCTGCCATGGGTCAGCGCGATCCGCGTCCGGTCGAACAGCGAGACGGAGATGGTCGCCGACATGATTGTCGGGTTCAAGGGATTGCGTGAAAGCTTCACGTCGAAGGTCGCGAAGGAGCGCCCCGGTCATCTGCGCGTCGATTACCTCGACGGGCCGCTTAAATATCTCAACAACGACTGGATTTTCCGTTCCGACGGAAAGGGCGGTACGCTGGTCGAGTTCGCGGTCGATTTCCAGTTCAAGAACCGTGTATTCGAAATGCTGGCCGGACAGGTGTTCGATCGCGCGCTGCGCAAGATGATTGGCGCGTTCGAGGATCGGGCCGCCGCCCTCTACGGCGATTCGGCGACCGGTTCGTCCACGGCTTCTTCTGGCGGCAGCAACAGTTCGAGCGCGCACAACGCGGCCTGAAGCCGGATACCGCCACGTCCCAGATCGCCGAAATGGCGCAGGTCCGCGACCACCTTGGCCGGATCCCCGCCCTTTTCGGCCCGGGCGAAGACGACGGTGCCGACCGGCTTCTTCTCGCTGCCGCCGCCCGGCCCGGCTACGCCCGTGATGGCGACCGCGACGTCGGCCCCGCTGGCCTCCAGCGCACCCTGTGCCATACTCCACGCCGTCGCCACCGACACTGCGCCGAAGGTTTCGAGCACGTCGTTGCTGACACGGACCAGTGCGACCTTGGCATCGTTGGAATAGGTGACGAAGCCCGCCTCCAACACGTCGGACGACCCCGGTATCTCGGTCAGCGCGGCGGCGACCAGCCCGCCGGTGCAGCTTTCGGCCAGCGTGACGCGACGGCCGGCGGCGCGGTTGGCATCGACCACGCGGCGGGCGGCGGCGACCAGTTCGGCGGGAAGAATGGTATCCATCACGTTCAATTCCGACGCGATGCGGCGCACAGCGGCAACCGCATCTGGGGGCGGGGGCTTTCGGCATCGACCTGCGCGAACAGCACGATCAGGCCGGCGACGTTGCGTGGCGGCAGGGGCGCGACCAGATTGGCGGCACGTTCCAGTCGCGGGCAATCTGCTGGATCGACGTTACCGACGACCATCGGTGCGATCAGCGATGCGACCAGTGGCGCTGCAAACGACGAATCGAGCAACTGGATCGCCTGTGGCGCAGTCAGCCGCGACAGCGCCGCCTTGGCGCGCGGCCACGCCGCGTCCGTCTCCGCCTCGTACCGCGCGAGGAACGGCCCGCTGGTCCGCCGCAGCAGCGCGGTGGCGGGCAGGGCGGTGGCGCAACGCGTTCCCGCCTGCCGGATCAGTTCGGGCGCGACGAACAGCACCAGCGCCTCCGCCTCGGCCGGCGTGACGCACGGGGTTGTCTGCGCCTGCGCCGATGCGCACGCGAACAGCGCCAGCGCGGCGGCGATGCGCTTCACGCCGGCACCCGCACGGTCGCGATCGCCTGCGCGGCGATGCCTTCCTCACGTCCGGTAAAGCCCAGCCGCTCGCTCGTCGTCGCCTTGATGCTCACCTGCCGCTCGGTCAACGCCAGCAACTGCGCGATCCGCGTGCGCATTGCAGCGCGGTGCGGTCCGATCTTCGGCGCTTCGCAGATCAACGTCAGGTCGACGAAATCGATCATGCCGCCCTGCGCGCGGACCAGCCCTGCGGCATGGGCGAGGAACTGGCCCGATTCGGCACCGCGCCATTGCGGATCGCTCGGCGGGAAATGCGTGCCGATATCCCCCGCGCCGATCGTCCCAAGCAACGCATCGGTGATGGCGTGCAGCGCCACATCGGCGTCGCTATGCCCCGACAGCCCGCGATCATGCGGTATCCGCACGCCGCCCAGCCACAATTCCTCACCCGCCTCCAGCCGGTGGACGTCGTAGCCGGTCGCGCTGCGTGACACGAGGCCGGCGCGCGCCTCGGCGGCGGCGAAGTCGGCGGGATAGGTGATCTTGTCGAGCATCGGGTCTCCTGCGACCGGGATCACGGTCTTGCCCATGGCGCGCAGCATTTGCGCATCGTCGGTCGCTTCGACGGCAACATCCCATGCGGCATGGGCGTCGCGAATGGCGGACAGCGTAAAGGCTTGCGGCGTCTGTACCCGCACCAACGCGGCGCGGGGCACGACGTCGCCCAGTGCGTCGCCACCCAGCGCCAGCGTATCGGCGACCGGCAACACCGGCACCGCACCCGGCGCATGGTCGAGCGCGGCGATGAGGCGTTCGATCACGGCGGCGGGCACGAACGGCCGTGCCGCGTCGTGGATCAGCACGCGCGTCGTATCGCCGATGGCGGCAAGGCCGTTCGCCACGCTTTCGCGCCGGGTGTCACCGCCGATGACATACTCGACCGGCCCGACCGCATCGATCAGCGCCTGTTCCTGGCCTTCGCCGATGACGACGACGACCCGGTCGATGGCGGGATGCCCGGCCAGCGCCGCATGGGCATGCGCGACCATCGCCTTTCCGGCGATCATCGTGAATTGTTTGGGAATGCCGGTGCCGGCGCGGGTGCCATGGCCGGCGGCGACGATCAGGGCGACGGTGACTTCCATGACCCAGCGCCTAGCGCAAGCCGTGCCGCCCCGCCAGCCTTGCCCTCCGGCGACAATGCCTGTAGGGCCGTGCCTGATTTTTAGGCACGATGACCATGACCCTTTCGCCCATCCGTATCGGTAACGTCGTGATCGACATGCCGGTGATCCTTGCGCCTATGACCGGCGTCACCGACCTGCCGTTTCGCAAGATGGTGCGGCGGCATGGATCGGGGCTGAACGTCACCGAGATGATCGCCAGCCAAGCCGCGATCCGCGAAACCCGCCAGTCGATCCAGAAGGCGATGTGGGACCCGGCCGAAGAGCCGGTGTCGATGCAGCTCGTCGGCTGCACCCCGGTCGAAATGGGCGAGGCCGCGAAACTGGCGCAGGACAAGGGCGCGGCGATCATCGACATCAACATGGGCTGTCCGGTACGCAAGGTGACGAACGGCGACGCCGGATCGGCGCTGATGCGCGACCTGCCGCTCGCGGCCGGGCTGATCGAAGCGGTGGTGAAGGCGGTCGACGTACCGGTGACGGTCAAGATGCGGATGGGCTGGGATCATGCCAGCCTGAACGCCCCCGAACTGGCCCGGATCGCGGAAGACCTTGGCGCGCGGATGGTCACTGTCCACGGCCGTACCCGGAACCAGATGTATCGCGACTCCGCCGACTGGGCGTTCGTACGACGGGTAAAGGACGCCGTGTCGGTTCCGGTGATCGTCAACGGCGATATCTGCAGCGTCGACGATGCTCGGACGGCTCTGGCGCAATCGGGCGCGGACGGGGTTATGATCGGACGCGGCGCCTATGGCCGCCCGTGGCTGCTGGCACAGGTCATGGCGGCGCTGTCCGGCACGCCCGAGCGCGCCGATCCGTCGATCGAAGCGCAATATCACCTGATCGTCGAACATTACCAGATGATGCTCGATCACTATGGTGACGAGGTCGGCGTGAACATGATGCGCAAGCACATCGGCTGGTACACCAAGGGGCTGCACGGCTCCGCCGAGTTCCGCAACAAGGTGAACCAGATCGCCAATCCGAAGACCGTGCTGCAGATGCTCGCCGATTTCTACGCGCCATGGCGCTCGCGCGCGGCGGCCTGAGCGCGATCGGCGACCCCGCCGGTCCGTCGCTCGCCGAACTGTTCGCCCTGCTCCCCGTCGCGACGGTGGTGCTGGACGAGGCAGGATGCATCGCCGACGCCAATGGCGCGGCCGAACATCTGCTGAACCTGTCCGAACGGGCCATGCGCGGCCTTTCGCTGGCACAGATCGTGGCACTGCCACCGGGCTATGGCGACCAGCGCGACGGCCACAGCTTCGTCAGCTATGACTGCGAACTGCGGTTGAAGCGCGGCGGGCGGATACGCGTCGACTTTCACGAAACCCCGGCGGCGCGCGGCAGCGGTTGGCGCATCGTGATGCTCTATGGTGCGGTCGGCAAGGGCTATGGCTCGGCCCGGCCGGCCGGCGCGCGGGCTGCCGCTGGTGCCGCCGCGATGCTGGGTCACGAAATCAAGAATCCGTTGTCGGGCATTCGCGGCGCGGCGCAGTTGCTGGCCGGCGACGTCGACGAACGCGCCGTGCTGACCGATCTGATCATCACCGAAGTCGACCGCATCGCCGCGCTGATCGACCGGATGCAGGACTTTACCGACGAACGCCCGCGCCAGTTACAGGCGGACAACATCTATCCGGTACTGGCGCATGCCCGGCAACTGGCGGCGGCGGGGTTCGCACGCGGGATCACGATCGAGGAACGCTTCGATCCGTCGCTGCCGCCGGTACGGATCGATCGTGACGCCTTCGTCCAGGTGCTGGTCAACCTGCTCAAGAATGCCGCCGAAGCGGTGGAGACCGTCGCCGATCCGCGCATCGTCATCGGTACGGCCTATCGTCATGGCATGTCGCACGGAATCGATGGCGCACCGCGCCGTCCGGTGCCAATCGAATTGACCGTGACCGACAACGGCCCCGGCGCCCCCGCCGATATCGCCGCGCATCTGTTCGAACCGTTCGTGTCGGGCAAGCGGGAGGGGCGGGGCTTCGGCCTTCCGATGGTCGAAAAACTCGTCGGAGAAATGGGCGGGATCGTCCGCTATGCCCGCGAGGGCGAACCGGAGATGACCGTGTTCCGCATATTGTTACCGCGCGCATGACGCAGACCCCCGCGCAGATCCTGTTGCTGGACGATGATGCCGCGATCCGTACCGTCGTGGCGCAGGCGCTGCGTCGCGAAGGTCATGTGGTCCAGACGGTCGGCACGCTGGGCCAGTTGCGGGCGGAACTGCGCGCCGGGATACCCGACGTGCTGGTGACGGATGTCGTGCTGCCGGACGGCGACGGGCTGGAAATGGCGGCGACGCTGGCGGCGGAGCATCCCGATCTGCCGATCATCGTCCTGTCGGCACAGAACACGCTGACCACGGCGGTCCGCGCGACGGAGGCGGGGGCGTTCGATTACCTGCCCAAACCGTTCGATCTCGACACGCTCGCCTTTGCCGTACGTGGCGCGTTGGCACGGCGTCGACATGCGCCCGAAAACGTCGCGATCGACAGCATCGATGCGTCGCTGCCGCTCATCGGGCGATCGCCTGCGATGCAGGACGTGTACCGGATCATCGCGCGGGTCGTCGCGACCGACCTGACCGTGCTGGTGACCGGTGAGTCGGGGACAGGCAAAGAGTTGGTCGCGCGAGCGATCCACGATCTGGGACGTCGACAGCGCGCGCCGTTCATCGCGCTCAACATGGCAGCGATCCCGCGCGAATTGATCGAGGCGGAGTTGTTCGGGCACGAACGCGGCGCGTTCACCGGCGCGGCACACCGTTCCGCCGGCAAGTTCGAACAGGCGGCGGGCGGCACGCTGTTCCTCGACGAGATCGGCGACATGCCGATGGAGGCGCAGACCCGCCTGCTGCGCGTGCTGCAATCGGGTGAGTTTACCAGCGTCGGCGGCGCACGCCTCATTCGCGCCGACGTGCGTATCGTCGCCGCGACCAACAAGACGCTGGCGGCACAGGTCCAGTCGGGCCAGTTCCGCGAAGACCTGTTCTACCGCCTGAACGTCGTACCGATCGCGCTGCCGCCGTTGCGTGAGCGGCGGCAGGACGTCGCGCTGCTCGCGCGGCATTTCCTTGATCAGGCCGCGCGCGACGGCCTGCCGCACAAATCGCTGTCCGCCGGGGCGTTGGCCTTGCTCGAAGCACATGACTGGCCCGGCAATGTCCGCGAGTTGGAGAATTTGATGCGCCGCTCGGCCGTGCTGGGCCGCGATGCAGTGATCGACGCGACCGATCTCAGCGGCGCATTGGGCGAAGCGCGCGACCATGCGATCGCGCCGGCCGACCCGGATATCGATGGCGCGGTACGGGCGTGGCTGCGCCGGATCGCGCGCGAACAGCCCGGCACGATGGAGGACGGCACGCTCTACGACCGGTTGATCGCCGAGGTGGAGCGCCCGTTCATCGAAGCCATGCTGGATCGCCACGGAAACAACCAGCTTCGCGCAGCGAAAGCGATGGGGCTGAACCGCAACACGCTCCGCAAACGGCTCGACGAGCTGGGGATCGATCCGGCGATGCGTGCCTATCTCACTGAAAAATAGCGTCGGCTCGGAGTGATCCGCACCGGGCGCGAATACTGCGTGCGTTACGACCGGAATGTTGTAAAACGGCAACGATGGTTGCTGCGTTGATGGAAACAGACCGCGCCCGAAAGACGCCTGGGCGCTGGTTTCCCGCCATCGAACTGGCGGTCCTGTCGCTGGCGATCGCGACCGGCATCGCCAGCTACTGGCTGTTCGATTCGGCGGAACTCAATCAGGGGGAATTGCCGTCGCCCTCGTTGATGGCGTTCGTGCTGGTCGCCAACCTGATCCCTGCCATGGCGCTGCTGGTGCTGGCGGGACGCCGGATCGCCAAGCGCCGTGCGGCACGGTCGGAAGTCGGCGGCAACGGCACGCTGCACGTCCGGCTGGTCGCGCTTTTCTCGATCCTCGCCAGCGTCCCCATGCTGCTTGTCGCGGTCGTCGCGTCGTTCCTGTTCCAATATGGCGTCGAATACTGGTCGTCGCCCCGTGCACGCGGCGTGTTCGAAAAGGCGCAGGTGATCGCGCAATCGTCGTACAACGAATTTCTGAATGCCGTCGACAGCCAGAATGTCGCCGTCGCCGAGGATATCCGGCGGATGCTGTTCATCAACCGCTATCCGGTCGACAGCGATCCGTTCCGCGTAACCTATGAACAGAGCATCATCGTCCGCAACCTGACCGATTCGGTGCTGTTCGAAATTCCGTCGGACGGACGCCCGGTCTCCGTGGCATCGGCAACGATCTATGAAGGGCCGTTGCGCTGGAGCGTCGATCCGAAGGCGATCGCCGCGATCCGTGCGGGAAAACGCAGTTTCGTGAGCGTGCGCGAAGGGCGGGTGCAATCCGTTACTCGCGTGATCGATACGCCCTATCTCCTCTATTCCGCGCGCGACATCGATCTGGCGACCTATGCCGAACGTGTCAGCCGGACACGCGCCGTGTTGTCGGATTACAAGGCTTTGCTGGCGCGATCGCGCGTCGTTCAGTTGCGGCTCAATATCGTGCTGTTCATCGTGTCGCTCGTGATCGTCGGCCTTGCGGTGTTCGTCGCGCTGGCGGTTGCCGACCGGCTCGTCCGTCCGGTCGGCGCGCTGGTCGGCGCCGCCCGGCGTGTGGCCAGCGGCGATCTGAGCGCCCGCGTCCCCGAACCCAAGGCACGGACGAAGGACGAAATCGGCACGCTGGCCAGCGCGTTCAACAGCATGACCGAACGGCTGGAGGAACAGACGGGCGAACTGGTCGCCGCCAATGCCCAGATCGACAGCCGCCGCGCGCTGATCGAAGCCGTCATGTCGGGCGTCAGCGCTGGGGTCGTCTCGGTCGGTCCCGATCGTTCGGTACGCCTGGTCAACAGCTCGGCCACCGCGTTGCTCAAGACCGGCGCGACCCCGCTGGTCGGCCGGCCGTTGCGCGAAGTCGCTCCCGAACTCGACCAGCTGCTCGAAGGGGAAACGCAGGACGCGAT
Source organism: Sphingomonas sp. CFBP 13720 (assembly GCF_014842075.1). Taxonomy (GTDB): domain Bacteria; phylum Pseudomonadota; class Alphaproteobacteria; order Sphingomonadales; family Sphingomonadaceae; genus Sphingomonas. The sequence goes on along the minus strand of NZ_JACYVA010000001.1, from coordinate 70,866 downwards.
CATCCAGCTTGCGGCGGGTGGCGAGGCGAAGACGCTGGCGGTGCACATCACCCGCGACGATGGGCAGCATATCCTGACCTTCGACGACATCACGCAGCAACTCCTCGATCAACGCCGCGCGGCATGGTCGGACGTGGCACGGCGCATTGCGCATGAGATCAAGAACCCGCTGACCCCGATCCAGCTTGCCGCCGAGCGGTTGCAGCGTCGCTATGGATCGAAGCTGGTCGAGGATGACGGCACCTTCGCACGGCTGACCGAAACGGTCGTGCGACAGGTCGGCGACCTCCGGCGGATGGTTGACGAATTCTCATCGTTCGCGCGGATGCCCAAGCCGGTGTTCCGTGAGGAATCGATCGCTGATCTCGCGCGGCAGAGCCTGTTCCTGCACGAAGTCGCCCACCCCGAGATCGACTATGTCCTCGTCGCCGATGGCCCGGCGATGGTCGTAAGCGATCGGCGGCAATTGGGGCAGGCGTTGACCAACATCGTCAAGAACGCCACCGAAGCCGTTTGCGCGCGGACGGACCCCACCGAACGCGGCCGGATCGAGATTGTGGTATCCACGACCGACGACGGACGAATGCATATCGATACGACCGATAACGGGATCGGCTTGCCGGTTGAGAGGGACCGGATCCTCGAACCCTATATGACCACGCGCAAGGGTGGAACGGGATTAGGACTGGCGATCGTGCGCAAGATCGTGGAAGAACATTTCGGAACCATATCGTTCGCCGACCGTCCCGATGGCGGGACTATCGTTTCCATCGTCCTCGATACCACCATCCTCGCCGCGCTGGCGGGAACCGGCGGAGTGGGCGAAGATTCCGATCAGGAGGTCACATCGCGTCACCCCATGCTTACCCGGACCGGATCGCATTCATGAAGCTCGATATTCTCGTCGTCGACGACGAAACCGATATCCGCGAACTCGTTGCTGGCGTCCTGGAGGACGAAGGGTATGACACCCGCGGCGCGGCGGACAGCGATGCCGCGCTCGAAGCGGTCGCGATCCGGCGTCCGTCGCTGGTACTGCTGGACGTGTGGTTGCAAGGGTCGAAGCTGGACGGGCTGGAATTGCTCGACGAGTTGAAGGCGCGCGATCCGTCGCTGCCGGTGCTGGTCATCTCCGGCCATGGAAATATCGATACGGCGGTCGCCGCGATTCGGCGTGGGGCAGTCGATTTCATCGAAAAGCCGTTCGAGGCCGAACGTCTGCTGTTCCTCGTCCAGCGCGCGACCGAAACAGAACGTCTCAAGCGCGAAGTCGCGTCGCTGCGCGCGTCCGCCGGGCGCGAGGACGATCTGACGGGCAGCTCGACCGCGATCAACGGCGTCCGCGCGACCCTCAAGCGGGTGGCGGGGACCGGCAGCCGCGTCCTGATCACCGGTGGTGCGGGCGTGGGCAAGGAAGTCGCCGCCCGGCTGTTACATGGTTGGAGCCAGCGGGCGCAGGCACCGTTCATCATCGTCAGCGCGGCGCGGATGACGCCCGAGCGGGTGGACGAGGAACTGTTCGGCGTGGAGGAGGGGGGCAACCTCGTGCGTCCCGGCCTGCTGGAACAGGCGCATGGCGGCACGCTGTTCCTCGACGAGATCGCCGACATGCCGATCGCGACTCAGGCCCGCATCCTGCGGGTGCTGACCGATCAAAGCTTTACGCGGATCGGGGGGACGCGCGTCGTAAAGGTCGACGTACGGGTCGTATCGGCTACCGCGCGCGACCTGCAACAGGAGATCGTCGACGGCAATTTCCGTGAGGATCTTTATTATCGCCTGAATGTCGTGCCGGTGCAGATTCCGTCGCTTGCCGAACGACGGGAGGATATTCCACCGCTGGTCGAACATTTCGTCGCGCATTATGCGAACGAGCGCCGGGTCGCCACACCGGACGTCGCATCGGACGCGATGGTCGCGCTGCAAAGCTATGAATGGCCGGGTAACGTGCGTCAGTTGCGCAATGTGGTCGAACGAACCGTCATCCTGACGCCGGGCAGCCGCATCGCGCGGATCGATATCGACTTGCTGCCGCCCGAGGTGTTGGGATCGGCGGGCGACGGGCCGGGCAGCAACGCCAGCGCGATCATGGGCTCGCCGCTGCGCGAGGCACGGGAATCGTTCGAACGTGAATATCTGCGCGTTCAGATCCGACGCTTCTCGGGCAACATCTCGCGGACCGCGACCTTTATCGGGATGGAACGCTCGGCATTGCACCGTAAGCTCAAGCTGCTGGGTATTACCGAAACCCGCGGCGAGGAGTAAGCCGATCAGCCCATTGTGCCGCTGCGCCGGCGCGCCTAGATTGGCGATCCGTACCGCAGGGGTGCGGCAATCGGCGCCGGATACCGGCGCTATGCGGGGCAATTCCCCGCCAAGAACAAAGGCATGCCATGGCCGACCGTCACGGATCGCTTCAGGATTTGTTTCTTAATTCACTTCGCCGGTCCAAAACCCCGGTCACGATGTTTCTGGTAAAGGGCGTAAAGCTTCAGGGCATCGTCACGTGGTTCGACAATTTTTCGGTCCTGCTCCGTCGCGACGGGCAGTCGCAACTGATCTACAAACATGCGATTTCAACGATCATGCCGGCCGGTCCTGCCGACCTGACGTCCGTGATCGAAGCTGCATCGGAACATACGTCGAAGAACGCGCCGCTGCAGGAAATCTTTCTGAATGCGGTTCGCAAGGCGAATGAAAACGTCACCATGTTCCTCGTCAACGGCGTGATGCTGCAGGGGCAGATCGCGGCATTCGACCTGTTTTGCATGTTGTTGCAACGGGATGGCATGTCGCAACTGGTGTACAAACATGCAGTATCGACGATCCAGCCCGCCAACCCATTGAACCTGGCCGAAGAACAGGCATCCGGGGCAGAAGGCGATTGAGTACCGGGTTTGACCGCGATGCGCAGGAGTTTTCGCGCGGGGCCAGTGCGATCGTCGTACTTCCCGATATGGGGGGCTCGGCACGCGACAACGACGCACGTCTGGAGGAAACCGCCGGCCTCGCGCTGGCGATCGGCGTAGCGGTCAAACACCGCATTCCATTCCGGGTCCGGTCGCCAAAACCGGGCACGCTGATCGGCAGCGGGCAGATGGATCAGCTTGCCCAAATCGTCCGGGACGAAGAAATCCAGCTTGCGGTGTTCGATGCCGCCCTGACTCCGGTTCAGCAGCGCAACCTCGAAACCGGCCTCGGTTGCAAGGTCATCGACCGTACCGGGTTGATCCTTGAGATCTTTGGCGAACGCGCCCGGACCGCCGAAGGGCGCTTGCAGGTCGAATTGGCGCATCTCGATTATCAGGCGGGGCGGCTCGTGCGCAGCTGGACCCACCTCGAACGGCAGCGTGGCGGTTTCGGCTTCCTTGGCGGTCCCGGTGAGACGCAGATCGAGGCGGATCGCCGCTTGATCCGCGATCGGATGGCGCGTCTGCGTCGGGAACTCGAGGGGGTATCGCGCACGCGTACGCTACATCGCGACCGGCGGCAGCGGGCGCCGTGGCCGGTAATCGCGCTGGTGGGCTATACCAACGCGGGCAAGTCCACGCTGTTCAACCGGCTGACAGGCGCTGGCGTAATGGCGGAGAATCTTTTGTTCGCCACGCTCGATCCGACGTTGCGTCAGATATCGCTGCCCGGCGTCGACAAGGCGATCCTGTCGGATACCGTGGGTTTCGTGTCCGATCTGCCGACCCAGCTCGTCGCGGCGTTCAAGGCTACGCTGGAAGAAGTCGTGTCGGCCGATCTTCTGGTCCACGTCCGGGATGTCGCGCATCCCGATACGGAGGCGCAGGCGGCCGACGTCGAGACCGTGCTGAAAGAGATCGGGGTCGACGAAACCACGCCGCGGATCGAAGCGTGGAACAAGCTGGACCTTCTTTCGGAAGACGACCGCACGGAAATGCGCGGAGAAGCCGCGCACAAGCCTGATGTGGTCGCATTGTCCGCGCTGGACGGCGAGGGGGTCGATCGACTGATCCGAACGTTGGCGGACCGCCTGACGCAAGGCCATCGTCGGTATCGAATTGCCTTGGCGCCGGAGGACGGTGCGAGCGCAGCATGGTTGCATGCGCATGGCGAGGTCGTGGATCACTGGATGGACGATGCCCGCGCGCTGTACGACGTGCGGATGTCGCCGGCGGATTACGAACGCTTCCTGACCCGATAGTGCGCGGAAAGGGTATTCTGATACCGGTAATAGGTATTGGAGGGGAGGATAGGGGCCGTGAACCGATCTGGAGACGGTTTCAGACTCTGAACGCCCTTCCCCGATATTATGCTATCGGCGAGCGGATCAGCGAGTCTGACGGCCGCCTCCGGGAGTCCCGCTGAAAATGTCGGCGGGCAGGGGGCTTAGGTATTGCGAAGGGCCTGCTTGGCACGTTGCCAAGCCGCTTCCTTGTCCGCGAGCGACTGTCCGGCAAAACCTTCTTCCGCGGCCTCCATTGCAGCAAAACGCCGCTCGAACTTCCCGTTCGCCGCCCGCAACGCCGCCTCGGCATCGATGCCCATATGCCGAGCCCAATTGACGAGTGAGAACAGCAGGTCGCCTACCTCTTCGAAACGATCCGCATCTGCCTGCTCGACTTCCGCAAGTTCCTCATCGATCTTCGCACGCGGCCCTGCCGCATCAGGCCAATCAAAACCCACACGTGCCGCCCGCTTCTGCAACTTCTCCGCACGCGCCAGCGCCGGCAATCCGAGAGCGACTCCCGCAAGTGCCCCGGTCTGTCCAGGCTTCCCCCGACGTTCTTCCGCCTTGATCTGTTCCCACGAAGCAGGTCCGCCGTGCGTCCGATCACCGAAGATATGTGGATGCCGTCGCTCCATCTTGTCGCTGATCGCGGCGGCCACATCATTCAGGTCGAAATGACCGGCTTCTTCCGCGATCCGGCTTAGAAAGACGACCTGTAACAGCAAGTCGCCTAGTTCGTCCTTCAGGTCTGTCAGGTCGCCACGCTCAATGGCGTCGGCCACTTCATACGCTTCCTCGATGGTGTAGGGTGCGATCGTCGCAAAGCTTTGAACCTTGTCCCATTCACAGCCATGCTCCGGATCGCGCAACCGCGCCATGATCGCAATGATGCGTTCCACGGCATTCGTGGCAGACAACCGGGGCATCACCATTCCCTAACCTTACAAACGGCAGTTCGATAATACACATTATGTAAAATCATAGCGAATTTCGAGCTGCTTCTTCGCCCGCATCGGTCGGATCGCCCTGTAATATCAGCGTACCCCGTTCGACCCGCCAACCAGACAATCTCGACAGAAAGTTCATCCCGATAACGTCGAACGATTCGAACGTCGGCGAGATCACGACCGGTAAGTCGCGCGTTTCAAGGCTGCCGAGCCGCAGCGTCTCAACACGACCGCGTGCCGCCTGTATCGCACCGTTAGCGGTGTTCAGTATCACTGGCGGAACGCGCCGCAGCGCAATGCCCGCTTCCCGTGCGGTTTCCTCCGAAATCGCTGTAGTGGTCGCACCGCTATCGATCAGCATCCGCCGTTCGACACCGTTGAGCATTACCTTCGCCCAGAAATGACCGTCGGGCGACTGACGGATACGTACCGTATCGCCATCGACGGTCTGGTCTTCGATGCCGATCGTATTACCGAAGCCTGACAGCGCCTCGGCAATTCGCGCCCGGTGGCTGAAACCGACGTACAGCAGGAAAGCGATGACCGCCCATCCAGCAAGTGCGCGCAGTATCGATCCGACCGACGGCCGTCGGGCCAGCAGCGCCGACAATGGCAACATCAGCGTCAGGCAACCAAGCACGATCAGCGCGGTACGATCGTCGTTCATGCGATCAGTTCCAAACCGTCATAGGCGGGCTGGATCGTGGGCGGCAATTCGGCGACCAGTGTGGCGTAATCGAGCGTCTGGTCCATATGAATCAGTGCCGTACGCCCTGCTCCTACTTCCCGTGCAAACTCGATTGCTTCGGAAAGCGACGGATGAGTCGGATGTGGCGCGATGCGCAATGCATCGACGACCAGAATATCGACCCCGGCATAAAGCGTGCGCATCGCGGGTGTCACGGCGCTGAAGTCCGTTGCGTAGCCGATCGACCGGCCGCCGGCGGAAAAACGCAAGCCAGCCGACGATATCGATCCATGTGGTTGATCCGTCACGCCGATATCGATCGTCCCGATCGTCAGCGTGTCCGGCAGCGCATGTCCAATCACCGTCGCGCGATATCCCGCGCGCCCGGCAAACACATAGTCGAACCGCGCCCGCAGCGACGTCAGCGTCTCCGGCCGGGCATAGCCGACCACCGGCGCGCGGCGCGCATGGAAAAGCTGCCGCAGATCGTCGATCCCGTGGCAATGATCGGCATGATCGTGCGTCCACAGTACCGCGTCGACATCGGCCACGTCGGCGGCCAATAGTTGTTCGCGCATGTCTGGACCGGTGTCGATCAGGATGCGCGTATCGTCATGTTCGATCAGCGCGGACACGCGCGTCCGCCGGTTGCGCGGTTCCGTCGGATCACACGCGCCCCAGTCGTTGCCGATGCGCGGTACGCCCGACGAGGTGCCCGACCCGAGGATGCGGACCTTCACGCCAGCGTCTTGGAAAACAAGGTGTGGAAATTGATCCGGGTGGCGTCGGCCAACGCATCGGCATCCTCGCCGCGCAACGTCGCGAGGAACCGGCAGGTATCGGCGACGAATGCCGGCTCACCAGGCCTTCCCCGGTGTGGCACGGGCGCGAGGAACGGCGCGTCGGTTTCGATCAACAGCCGATCTTGCGGCAAGTCGCGCGCCACCGCCTGCAACGCCTGCGCATTCTTGAACGTCACGATGCCGGAAATCGAGATGTAGAAGCCCAGATCGATCGCGATCCGGGCCAACTCGGCCGATCCGGTGAAGCAGTGCAGAACGCCGGGAAAGGCCCCCTTGCCCAACTCGTCGCGCAGGATCGCGGCGGTATCCTCCTCTGCATCGCGCGTATGCACGACGATGGGTAGACCCGTTTCGCGACACGCGGCCAGATGCGCGCGGAAGCTGATCTGTTGCCGTACGCGGTCACTATGGTCGTAATAGTAATCGAGTCCGCTTTCGCCGATCCCCACGACGCGGGGATTTTGCGTGCGTTCGATCAGTTTTGTCGTGTCGATATGCGGGTGCTGGTCAGCTTCGTGCGGGTGGATGCCGACCGTGGCCCAGACGTCCGACTCGCGTTCCGCTGTTGCGATCACGGCGTCCCACTCGCTTTCGCGGGTCGAGATATTGAGCATTGCGACGACGCCGGCGGATCGGGCGCGGGCAAGCACGTCGCCCTGCATTTCCTCGACGCCCTTGTAGTTCAGATGGCAGTGGCTGTCGGCCAGTTTCATACCGGCACGGACTCCTCGATCGTCAGTCGTGGGAAGATGGGGGTCGGCGGCGCGATACGGAAGCCCCCAGCCTGCGCGGCGGCATACCAGCCATCGTCGCCGAGCACGTCATGCCCCGCCCCCGCCTGTCCCAATTGCGCCAGCAATGCTTCGGCGGACGCGGGCACCACCGGATAGATCGCGACGGCAAGGTCGCGAATGACCCGGACGAGCGTGCCGAGGACGGCATGCATCCGATCGGGGTCGGTCTTGCGCAGCGCCCATGGTGCCTGCACGTCGATATACTGGTTACAGGCGAATACGCCGCGCATCCATGCTTCCAGTCCCTGCGACAGATGCAGGTCCATGAAGCCGCGACGCAGGCCGTCGATGGCTTCGCCGACGGCCGAGACCAGCGCGGCATCGGCAGGATCGCCGCGACCCATGGCGGGAAGTTCGCCGCCCAGATTCTTGGCAATGAACGATAATGTCCGCTGCGCAAGATTACCGAAGCTGTTGGCCAGGTCGCTGTTTGCGCGGGTTACGATCGCATCGTCGGAAAAGGTGCCGTCCTGTCCGAAGCTGATGTCCCGCAACAGGAAATAGCGAAGCGTATCGACGCCGTACAACGTCGCCAACTGCATCGGGTCGACGACGTTACCGGTCGACTTTGACATTTTCTCGCCCCGGTTCAGCAGGAACCCGTGGCCGAACACCTTCTGCGGCAGCGGCAGCGCGGCCGACATGAGAAATGCGGGCCAATACACGGCGTGAAAGCGCACGATATCCTTGCCGATCAGATGCAGCGCAGCGGGCCAGTAGCGGTTAGGCGCATCGGGATAACCGGTGCCGGTCAGGTAATTGGTGAGCGCGTCCACCCATACGTACATGACGTGCCCGGGACTGCCCGGCACCGGCACGCCCCAGTCGAAGCTGGTGCGCGACACCGACAGGTCGGTCAGGCCGCCTTCGACAAAGCGCAGCACTTCGTTGCGCCGGCTTTCGGGCTGGATGAAATCGGGGTTCGCCGCATAGAAATCGAGCAGCGGCTGCTGATACTTCGACAGGCGGAAGAACCACGTTTCCTCGGCGGTCCATTCGACCGGCGTCCCCTGCGGCGACAGGCGTGCCCCGCCCTCGCCGTCGACCAGTTCCTTTTCCTCGTAGAACGCTTCGTCGCGAACCGAATACCAGCCCTCGTACCGGTCGAGATACAGGTCGCCCGCATCGCGCATGGCGGTCCAGATAGCCTGCGACGCGGCGTAATGCTGCGGTTCGACGGTACGGATGAAACGGTCGCAAGAAATATTCAGTGCGCCCGACATCTCCCGGAAATAGCCGGACATTTCATCCGCGAGCGCCCGCACCTCGACACCGCGTTCGCGTGCGGTCTTGACCATCTTCAGCCCATGTTCGTCGGTGCCGGTCTGAAAGAACACGTCGCGCCCGGCCTGACGCTGGAACCGGGCGATCGCGTCTGCCGCGATCATTTCATAGGCATGGCCGATATGCGGCCGCCCGTTGGGATAATGGATCGCGGTGGTGATATAGAATGGATCGGACATGGTCGCAGGCTCTACGGCGCGGCCCGACAAACGGCAATGGTGCGGCGGCCCGGCAGGCTGCGGATGTGCGACGTTCGCCGGACCAACGGCGTCAACGCGGCCGCGGGGCCAGTCGCGCGATATGCCCCGCCATTTCGAAGACGGTCGTTTCCGCAAGAAGAGATACGGCCGGCGCGAGCGTCGCGAGGGCGCGAGCCTTGTCATAGGCGTCGAGCGCGTCGCGCAACGCCGGCCCATTCCGATCCGCCGCCGCCGCCGCGATCAGCGCGGGTGCGCGTTCGAGGAATACGGCGTAGCGCGGTTGTGCCGCCTTCGCGCCCAGCGACCGGGCAAGCCGTGATCGCACCCGGTTGTCGGCATCGCCATCGGCGGCGATCGTCGCAAGATCGCGATCGAGCGCCGCGATCGACAGCCCGGCATAGGCCAGCGCGCGCCCCGGCGATCCGGCGGCAGCCGCCACCAGCGCGCTCACTTCGTCGTCGGGCAGGTCGGGGGACCGGTCGCGCACGACCTGCGCCACCTGATCCGCCGGTAACGGATCGAACCGCAACTGGCGACAACGTGACCGGATCGTCGGCAGCAATCGGCCGGGCGAATGACTGACCAACAGGAAGATCGTACCGACCGGCGGTTCCTCAAGGCTTTTGAGCAGCGCGTTGGCCCCGGTGCGTTCCAGATCATCGATCGCGTCGATCACGACGACCCGGCGCCCGGCGAAGGTCGGCTTGGTCGCTAGCAATGGTTGCAGCGCACGAACCTGTTCCGCCTTGATGCTACGCGCGATGTCCTGATCGGGCTTGTCCGGGTCCTTGGGCAACCGCACCAGTTCCCGGTAATCGGGATGCGCGCCCGACGCGATCAATGCGGCTACCGGGTGATCCGATGCGATCGCGCCCGTCATCCGGTCGCGCCCGTCATAGGCGGTGGCGAGTAGCCGCAACGCCATCTCGCGCGCGAAACCGCCCTTCCCCACGCCCTCAGGCCCGGTCAGCAGCCACGCATGATGCAGCGCACCGCTGGCCGTCGCGGCGACGAACGCGTCGCGCGCAGCTTCCTGCCCAAGCAGGATCATGGCAGCAGGTCGGCGATCGCGTCGATCAGGCGTTCGGTCACCGCATCGACCGCGCCGGACGCGTCGATCCGGCGGACGCGTTCGCTTTCGGAGTCCGCGATGCGATCGAACGTGGCGACCACAGTACGGTGGAAATCGGTATCGCGCGCGGCGAACCGGTCGGCCTCGCCACCATCGCGTGCCATGGCCCGCGCATCACCCTCCCCCGCCGGCAGGGTCAGCAGCAGCGTTCGATCGGGCAACAGGCCCCGCGATCCGAACGCGTGCAGCGCGAGGATGGCGGCATCGTCGATCCCCTGCGCACCCTGATACGCGCGGGTACTGTCGATGAACCGGTCGCAAATCACCCAACTGCCGGAGCCGACCAGCGGCTGGATGACCTTTTCCACATGGTCGGCGCGGGCGGCGGCGAATAGCAACGCTTCGGCATGCGCGCTCCACCGCCGGACGTCGCCCTGCATCAACAAGGCGCGGATCGCCTCTGCGCCGTCGCTTCCCCCCGGTTCGCGGGTCAGCACCGCGTGGACGCCGCGCGATTCGAGCGCGGCGACCAGCAGACGGGCCTGGGTCGATTTACCGACCCCCTCCCCGCCCTCCAGCGTCAGGAAGCGACCGGCGGTCAAGCGAACAGCGCGGTGATGCCTGCCCAGACCCGGCCGAAGAACCCGGCCTCGGCAACATCGGTCTCGGCGACCAGCGGCAGGCGTTGTTCGCCGGTGTCGGGCGAAGTGATGACCAGATCCGCGATATGTTGGCCCTTGGCGATCGGTGCCTTGATCGGGCCGCTATAAACGACCTTCGCCGTCATCGGGCTGTTGGTGCCGGCCGGCATCGTGACGGTCAGCGCGCGCGGTGCGACCAGCCCGACGGTGGACGCATTACCCATCTGCACGTCGGCGCTTTCGACCCGCTTGCCCGCCGCGACGATCGGCTTGGCACGCCATGCGCCAAAGCCCCAGTTCATGAATTTAACCGATTCGGACGCCCGCTGGTTGAAGCTGGTCAGCCCGGCGACGACCATCACCAGACGGCGTCCGTCCTGTTCCGCAGATCCCGTGAACCCGTATCCGGCTTCGTCGGTATGGCCGGTCTTCAGTCCGTCGGCACCGCGGACCCGACCCAGCAACGGATCGCGATTGCCCTGCGTGATCGCGCTGCCGCTGCCGAGCGTCTTGCCCCAGGTGAAGTTTTCCTTGGAATAGAACTGCTTGTACAGCTTCGGATGATTTTCGATCGTCGCTGCGGCCAGCTTGGCAAGGTCGCGGGCGGTCACATAGGTGCGCCCTTCGTCGGGCCAGCCGTTCGACGTGCCAAAATGGCTGTTAGCGAGGCCCAGTTCCTTCGCCCGCTGGTTCATCAGGCCGGTGAACGCCTGTTCCGACCCCGCGATCTTCTCCGCCAGCACGACGCAGGCATCGTTCCCCGACAGGACGACGATGCCGTACAGCAGGTTTTCGATGCTGACTTCTTCGTTCACCGACAGGAACATCGTCGAACCCGCCTGCGGCCCGTGCCATTGCTTCCATGTTTCGGGCGAAACGATCGCCGTGTCACTCAGCTTCAGTTCGCCCTTTTTGATCAGGTCGAACGCGACATAGGCGGTCATCATCTTCGCCATCGACGCGGGCGGCATGCGGCGATCGGCGTCCTTGGCGAACAGCACCGCGCCCGACGACAGGTCGGTCATGAACGCGACCGGGGCCGGCGTGTCGAACTGGGGCGCGGCGGCGATGCCCGGCGTGGCAACGGCGATGGCGGCGATGCTAAGGAAGGCGATCTTACGCATGGGATACTGGTTCCGTCAGTCTTGGGCGATGATCCGCGCGTCGCCGAAGCCACGCCGTGCCAGGTCGGCACGGGCGGTATCGGCGGCAACCCGGGTGGCGAAGGGGCCGGCCTGAACCCGGTACAGCGGACCCGCGCCGCGCACAACGCCGCCAACCGATTTCGCAAGCGCGGCGGCGCGGTTCGAGTCCGACAGCGCGGCGATCTGGACCATGTATTTACTGGAAACCGGCGGGCGGGCTGGTGCAGGCGGCGATACGGGCCGCAACGGCTTCGCGACGCGCGGCGGGGCGACGCTGTGCACCGCCATTTCGAGTGTCGGCCGCAGCGCCGGCAGCTTGCGGCGCAACGCTACGAGCAATGCCGGCGGCGCATCGAGCCGCGTCACCGCGCCGCCGCCCTGCAGCACATGGCGATCCTGTGGGGACGGCGTGACCGGCCGTACCCGCACCGGGACCAGCGGCGTCTCCGACAGGCGCAGCGCGGCGGCGGCAGCGGGCGACAGGTTCGCGACGCGATCGGGCGGCAGCGGCACACCGGCGCGGACCATGGCGACGATCGTCGCGCCGCTGTCCAGCGCGGTCACTTCGGCGAAACTGCCGTCGGGCAGGCTGCGATGGACGATCCAGCTTCCCGCTACCGGATCGCTGCGACCGGCCAGCCCGACTTCATCGAGGCGGAATGACGGTGCCACCGGTGCAGGTTCCTGCGCCGGCGCGACGATCGCCAGCAGCAGCGCGATGCTCACCGCGCGACCTCGTCCGCCAGCAGACCGACCGAAAGCGCATAGAAATTCGAACAATTGTAATCGAGGATCACGCGATAGTTGCCGGTCAACAGATAAGCGGTCTGGCCCGGGCCGTCCGGCTCGATCAGCGTCGCCTGCACGCCGGGATCGACCCGACGGCCATCGGCGGGCACGATGCCCAGCGCCTGCCACTCGCGCAGCGAGCGCCACTGGCTGTGCCGTTCGAATACGCGCGGACAGCGCGGCGACAGCGATCGGGGCGCAAGGACTGACCGGTCGAACCCGGCGGGCAGGTTTACGGCGAACCCCCATGGCTGGCCGGGGCGCCAGCCGGCATTGACGAAATAGTTGGCGATGGACGCCAGCGTATCCGCCTCGCTGGACCAGATGTTCGCGATTCCGTCGCCATCGCCGTCGCGGGCAAGGCGCAGATAGATCGACGGCAGGAACTGGGGATAGCCGAACGCACCGGCCCAGCTGCCCTTCAACCGTTCGCGCGGAACGCCTCGATCGATCATCTTGAGCGTCGCGATGAACTCCGGTTCGAACAGTGTCCGTCGCCGGCCCTCATAAGCGAGCGTGGCAAGGCTGCGCGGCAGGTCGAAGTCGCCGGTATAGCCGCCGTAATTCGTCTCGTGCCCCCATATGGCGACCATGATCTCTTCGGGAACGCCGGTTTCGCGCTCGATCGATGCCAGCCGGGCACGTTGTGCACGATAGGCAGTCCGCCCGCGCCCGATCCGCGCCGCATCGACATGGCGCGCGCGATAGGGCGCGAACCGGGGGATCGCACTGGACGACGACGTGCCGGGTTGTTGCCGGTCCAGTTCCACCACGCGCGGGTTGTACGTCAGCGTCGGCAATACCGCCGCGATCGTCTCCGCCCGCACGCCCTGCGCACGCGCCCGTACCGCGACATCGCGCAGATATGCCTGAAACCCCGCCTCGTCCTGCGCAACGGCCGATCCGCCCGCCGTCGCCACCAATAGCGCGGCCAGCGCTGCCTTCACCAAACGCATCCTGATCGCCTCCCGCTGACCGTTCGTTCTTGGCACATGGGATCGCGGGGATGAACCCCCCGTGTCGCAGATCGCGACAGGGGGTTGCGCGACCCCGCCATCGCGCTTTACGCCGGCCGAAGAGGAAGAGTGTCCGAGTGGTTTAAGGAACCGGTCTTGAAAACCGGCGAGCGGGAAACCGTTCCGTGGGTTCGAATCCCACCTCTTCCGCCAAAGCGTCGTACTAGCAGGGCTGGTACGATTCGACTTTCGATTGATTCTAGGCGTTTGCGCCCGGCGCGAGCGTCTATAGACGCGCAAAACGCTTTGTGTAACACTCCGATACTAATGCGGGCGTCTCTGATCCCGAAACTCAAACCGGCAAGACACTCCAGAATTGGCTGGTTCAACCCACCTGCAGACGTTCAAGGCCTGTTTGTCGCTACTGGGAACCTGCCGTTCATTCACCTCGGTTGCATTGCTTCGTTCAACTTGGCTTTGGTCTGAAGAATAGAGCTCGCCAACCTGACCAGCTCACAACCCAGCTTGATCAATCATTGAGGCGACCTCACTAGGCAGTGCAGACTCTAGCTTGGGCAGGAACCGGTTAAGCGCCGTCTGCACGCGCTTGCATGCCACCTGATATGCCTTGTGGCGGATCGCGCGCGTCGCGTTGGTCCGCCAGGATGGACTCTCGCCGAGCAGCGCCTCCCATTTTGCCTCTTCTGCCTGCAAAATCGATAGCGCTAGGCGCAGTCCATCCCGCCGCCCACGTGCATATTCTTCGGACATGGCTAAGTTCTTAATCATGACGCAACGTTGGCCTCGCACCCGATCGTTGGCAAGGCAACTTACTTCGGGTGAGCGGCCGACCGTGTCGCGGGTGGAACGATCCAGGGGCGAACATTCGCGGCGGGTAAGATTCTATTGGAAACGTTTCGTCGGTTCAGAAGCCGCTAAGAGTCCGTTTGAGATTGTGTCAGGCGCTGACGGGTCGGTTGTAGATGACGGTTCGGTTCGTCGCGAAGGGTGGGTCGATGACCTCGCTGCGCCATTTCCTATCGAAGCCGGGCAGCATTTCGAAGCGAGCCATGCCCCCTGAAAACCGGGTAGTTCTTCGTGGATGGTGCGTATCTGCTCACCATCGCCGGCGTCGGTGAAAATATTGCAGCAGATCAAGTCGGTCGTGAGTTCATTGAGCTTGTAGGCGACGATCGCGCTCACCTCGTCGAAGGATACGGTATCGGTCCACTTGCTCGTGACGATCGCGAAGCGTTGACGATGGTGATGATCTCGGCCGTGCGCATCGGTTGTCCGTTCAGGGGGTGAGCCGCCGGAGCATGTTGCTGGCCATGGTAAGATGGATCATCGCCTCCGACACGTCGAGGCTCTTCTCGTAGTCGTATCCGCGTGCGCCAGCGTGTCATCCAGCCGAAGGTCCGCTCGACAATTCAGCGGCGGGGCAGCACCTTGAAGCCGGAGACGTCGTCCGACCGGCGGATGATCTCGACGGTGAAGTCACGCAGCGCGGCCGATTCGAGCAGCGTGGTGCGGTCGTAGGCGCCGTCGCCGAACAGGTGCTTCAGCCATGGCCAGCGACGCCAGTCCCTTCGATAGGCTTAGGACAGGCGTGGCGCTCTCATGACGAGCCTGTCCCATACGGCTTCCTTCCATTCCAACGAAAGGATCGCACCATCAAACCTTGGGATCAAACACCTGGCCCGTTGTTGGCGCTAATGTGATAGTTCCTTCCCGCAGTGCGATGGAGTAGAGTAGTCCTGTTTCCTTCATGACCCGCTCACGAAGTCTGCTCAACATGCCAAGCGTTGCAATACGGAACGCTGGCCAATCTAAGGCGGCAGCTCCGTCCCGCCACGTCTCCAGATAGGATTTCCAATCACGTTTGATCACTTCGAATTCCACTACCAGGCTAGCTGCGTCGGCTGGATCCTTCGATGCAATTATTGCCGGGTAGATGAAGCTGTCCTCCTTTGCCAGATGAGCCTCGACGATCCGAGCGAGCTGACTGAGCAATCAGTCGATTGCGACGGAGCCGCTACGATCACCCGTTGCTAGTTTCTCAACTGCTCCCACCAGCTGATCGATTACGTCATGATCGCGAATTAGGTCTTGATAGTCGGTTAACATCTGCTTCCAAATCCGGCGTTCGATTATTACCTCTTCAGAAGAATGATACCTTGAGCGACGACATAAGTCATTTTCCCTCAGAGCAAGGTTGTCAGGGACGATGCGGCGTCGCAGGGTCTGATCCAAGCGCATGGTTAACAAGTGCGTAATGCTAGAGAGGCGGATTCACATGGACGATGCGATACGGGCGCAGGAGCGTAACTACTGGCTAAAGGAAGCACGCGAACGTGCGCTAGACGTCGAGGCGATACGGACGCGTGGAGATGCTGCCCACGTGCTGGCCGGCGCGGAGTTGCGTCTTCAGGAAGCCGAGGAACGGCTGACCGGTATGCAGGATCCAAAAACCTGACGGAGCACGTTCTGTCGAATCCACCGCCTGCCGGGAAAAGTTGACGAAGACCCGAGAGGGGATCGTATCATGGAAATCGCTGGTACACGCGGCGGCGGTCAGCCAGGCCCATAAGGCTGAGCGTAAACGCTCCGAGCGCGACGGCTGATTGGGGAGTGGGAGAGTAATGGCTGCAATCGGTACCCGGATCGACGAGATTGGTACGCTGGTGCGTGACGGCAGCGCGTTCTACCTGCGTCGTGATTTGGGCGGACGCTACCGGCTAGAACTGCACCGCACGCCGGTAGACGAGGTTGAAAAGCGGGTCCGGCTGATCGGCACTTTGGTCGATACCGATCTCGTTCACGCCGACGGCATCGCGTCGGCATGATCCAAACCGGAGGTAACCTGCAACCGTTCGGCGCAGGAACGATTCGGACCGACTCATACGATTTGCCCCGCCGTCGACCGTGACTCAGATTCGAGACCATGGAACAGCGGATCACCCATGCCTGCGGCCACGAGCAGGTTCATCTTCTCTACGGGTTCGATAGCCAGGTCGCGCGCAAGGCACGCTGGTTATCCACCACAAAATGCCGCGCCTGTTTTGTCGCCGACAAGCAGGCAGAACAGGCAAAGGCTGCAGCACAAGACAGCGCAGCGATCGCGCATCTCGACCTACCCGCATTGACGGGTAGCGAGCGACAGGTCGGTTGGGCAACCGCCATTCGCGCCGGTCGCCTCGCTGCTCTGACTGCTAATCCACACACGCGCGCTGCTGCTGATTGCGACCTGTGCTTGCGGATCGTCGACGCAGAATGGTGGATCGACCATCGTGATTTATCGCATGCGGACCTCATCGCACGAACTGCCGAACTCCTGCCCGTCGCTGACATGCTGGTAAACCATCAGCGGTCCGAAGCTGTCCGGCATGAACGTCCTGCGACGCTATAAAGCGTTTTAGTGCACCACACGGTTCGTGCAGTCGCGCGCGATGCGAGCGGTAGACTCTTAGTTATCAAAGAGTTAAATCGCTGCCGGGGGATTGCTTGGGTGTGGCATGGCCTCCAGTCAAACGCGATAATCTCGGCACCAATGATGGTCGAGGACGCGATCAGAAACATTCAGCGTTCTTCGAGGTGACGTGCCGCAGGGCATGAGGCGATCATCGCTCGCTTCTAATTCGTCCGCCACCTGCAACGGCAGTTAATTCCTCGGAAGGGGTGCCGGGCCAGGCCGCAGACTTGGCAACCTCATTTGATTCAACCCACGCATTCATCTGGAAGAAGCATCTTGCTGGGGCTGAGCTTCGTACCTTTGGTGTAGCACAAAGGGTACAGCGATGAACGGCAGACTTCCGACGCGATCTGCGGACGCACTGCTCGCCGCGCTGCTCTGCGCACCCGGTGTCGCAGAGGCGCATGTAAAATGGTTTTGCGGACCTATCGACAGCTCGGCATCACCAAAGCCCTTCGCTCAGGTCGTGACGCCGTTCTTCGTTGAATTGCTCGCAGTGTTTCTCGGCCTCGTCACGGTTGGTGCAATGCTCGATGCCCTGATCGCACGCTTTGCCCGAACACCGATCGTGCCTATCGATCGTGCTGCGATGCTAAGCGATTCGCTTGTTCGTATTGGCATCGGACTTTACGGCCTATGCCTGTGCGGTAATCTGGCCGTCGTCATGTGGGCAGATCCATCAAGCGGATCGGTCCTGACGCCGGACCTGTACGGAACCAATCGCATGGTCGGCTACGTGCAGCTGGCAATGGCGGCAACGGTCCTGATCCCGCGTCTGTCGATCGTCGCGGCAGCCTTGCTCGTCGGTTTATACGCGGTGGGCATCGCGAAGTTCGGCCCGTTCTACATGATCGACTATCTCTTCTTTCTCGGACTTGCCGCCTACATCGCATTGAGCGATCCGCGGCTAGGCAAGTTCTCTGTCCATCGTTTCCGCGTGTCCATCCTCATCGGATCGCTCAGCTTGAGCCTCATGTGGACGGCGGTTGAGAAGTTCCTGTTTCCACAGTGGACCATTGCCGTACTGCTGCTTCATCCCGGCGTCACCGCCGGGCAACCATTCCCCACCGTCGCCACCATCGCAGGCTTTGTCGAGTTCACCCTGGCGTTCTACCTGCTGGCTGGACGGGAGATACTCGGCCGGGTTGGGGCGGTGTTGCTGGGGATCGTGTTCGTCGCCGCGATGCCAGAGTTCGGCATGCTTGACGTCATCGGCCATATCCCGGTCCTTTTGATCCTGTTGGTCGCGCTGATTACCGGCGAGACGCCATTGCAGACCCTGTCGCGGGGAAGCCAACCGGGCATCCTCGTCTCCGGGTGGAGGGTTGGCGTCGGATATATCGTCGCGCTGGCAACGCTGATGGGACTCTACTACGGGCTACATGCTTTATCGGTCGGCTAAGCTGATCTCAGCCCGTCGCCCCGGCATAACATAATGGACTCAGACCCAAGCTGGCTCGATCGTCGCCTGCGCCACATCGTTACTGAGCGAATTCCACGCGCGTTTTAAGGTGCTGGAGGCCGCGCCGTACCCAGCTCTTGGCAGTTCCGGGCGGCACTCCTGTCCGGTTAGCGACTTCGACGTAGGTCATACCAGGCTCGATGCCGTGCGGTGAGCCTTCTGGTAGGTTGCGTCGATCATGACCGTCTGCGGCTCGGCGCCAGCTGCAGCCAGACCTTCCATCATTCGCGTGAACACACCCGCCTCGCCCCAACGCTTCCACCGATTGTACAGCGTCTTGTGCGGGCCGTACTCGCTGGGTGCATCTCGCCAGCGCAGACCATTGCGGTTCACGAATACGATGCCACTCAGCACCCGCCGGTCGTCTACCCTCTGCCTCCCGTGGCTCTTGGGAAAGAACGGCCGCAGCCGCTCGATCTGCTCATCCGTCAGCCAAAACAGGTCACTCATCCCGGTCTCCTTGCGGAGCCTGAATCAGATCGCGACGCTTACATCAATGGGTCCTGACCCTAGCCAACTCCTGCCTGTTCTTGTTGATCGGTAGCCACGAGGCGCACCAACCGATTGCACTGTATCGCTGCCTCTGGTCATCGCGATCGTCCTGACCCTGATTGGTCGCGTAGCGGCGGTCTATCCGCTCGCCCTGCCGTTCGCACGATCTCGGTTGCCGGCTTTCGGCGACCTATCAGCATGTTTTGGTATGGGGCGGCCTGCGCGGGTGCGGTCGGGCCGGCGCTTGCCCTGGCGGTGCCTGCCAGCGTCGTCGAACGGGCCGAGATCGTTGTGATCACCTTTGGCGTGGTGGCCTTCTCGATCTTTGCTCAGGGATTGACGATGCCGCGGCTGCTCCGCCGATGGAGCCTGACTGAATCAGCCGAAGCAAGGCATTGATACGGCCCTACCTGGAACCGGCGCAGCTTGCCAATGCTTGGACGCTTGAAGGGGAACGGCTTTGACGAGGTGGCAATGGCTAATCCGCCTGCTGACACGCAGGATGTGGTTCAGAGCAGCGTTAGTCAGCGCGTTCGGGGGCGCACTCGCCCTTGCAGGTGCACTGGTTGGACACACCATCTCCTACCAGTTCGCCGCGACCATCGGCGCAAAGTCGGTCGATGGCATCCTGACGATCCTGGCGTCGAGCATGTTGGCGGTGACCACCTTCTCGCTGACCGCGATGGTGTCTGCCTATTCAGGCGCGACCAGCACGATCACGCCCCGCGCGGTCCAGCTGCTGATCGACGACAGCACGGCGCAAAACACGCTCGCGACTTTTCTAGGCAGCTTCCTGTTCGCAATCGTCGGCATCATCGCACTGTCGACCGGGCTGTACGGCGAGACCGGGCGTGTCATCCTCCTGGCCGGCACGGTTGCAGTCATCCTCTTCATCGTCGTCACCCTGTTGCGCTGGATCGAGCATATCACGCGGTTCGGACGGGTGTCAGACACGATCGATCGGGTAGAGCGGGCGGCATTAGCAGCAGTCGACACGATCCCCGTTCCGCTAGCACTCGGCACCGAGCGGACGCAGCTGGAGGCTCGCGGCATGACGCCAGTCATGCCAAAGACGATGGAGCGGGTCACCCACGTCGACGTTGCGGTGCTCGGAAAGCTGGCAGAGGCGATCGGTGCGGATATCCATGTCCTCGCGTTACCCGGCAAGCTCGTCGAACCCGAGCGACCGATCGCGCTTGTCGCGGGCGGGTGCGACGACACTGCGGTCGACAAGGTCAGACAGGCGTTTACCCTGTCCCATCACCGTACATTTGATCACGATCCACGGTTTGGACTGGTCGTGCTATCCGAGATCGCGTCACGCGCATTGTCGCCGGCGGTCAACGATCCCGGAACGGCAATCGCAGTGATCGAAGCGAGTGCCCGTGTGATGTTGCGCTTGGCTGATCATCGGACAAAGGATGGTGCGCAGCTGCCCGCCCGGGTTCATCTCCCGCCGATACACTTTACCGAACTGCTCGACGACTGGTGTCGTCCGATCGCGCGCGATGGCGCGGCGATCGTTGAGATCGGCATCAGGCTGCAAAAAGCCCTTGGTGCATTAGCCCGACACGCCGAGCCGTTCCGACCGCTCATCAAACAGGAAGCGCACGATGCGGCAGAGCGCTCGAAGGCGGCGACGACGAACGAACAAGACCGTATGCTCCTCGAGCACACGCACTATAGCCACTTCGCCGAACCGGGCTAATAGTTCCGACTCGGCAAACCTGACCCAATCCCGGCCATTCGCGACATATTTATCGCTTCCCAGCTGCGGCCATTCGTTCATCTCAATCTCTACCGCTTGTCCCATTTTGAGGACGAACCGATGGCGATGCGGACTGTGCAAGCAGCCACCGAGGTCGCCCCAGGCACCATCGTCCTCAAATCTATAGGATCAGAGGCCGAGTAGGCGCCGATATTCCGCCTCGGCAAACCCGTAGGTGTCGCCAGCGAGCCGCAGCAGCCGCTCGCGATCGCGCACGATCACGCGCCCGCGTACGGAGCGGACAGCCTCATCTTCTTCGAGCTTGTGCAGGGCGTCGGTTACGCTGCTGCGACGGACACCGAGCATGAGCCTGAACTCCTCGTGTGTCATGCAGATGTCGTCCTCGCGCACGCGGTCGTGGTAGAGCAGGATCCATCGCGCCATCCGCCGTTCGATCGAGTGGGCGAGCGACGAGACGATCGTCCTGGACATCTGGGTCATGACCACGTCGACGAAGCGGAGCAGGACGGTTCGGATCTCGGGACGTTCGGCCAGTACTCCGTGCAATGCTGTGGCCGACAGCCTCATAGCCGTGCCGTGTTCGGCCCGCATCACCACGTCATGCGACCAGCGCTTGTTGCCAAGTAGCAACTGCCAACCGATGAACCCCTCGCTTCCGACCAGCGCGACCGCGTAGCGGCGGTCGCCCTCGAGCGAGTCGAGTATCGCAGCGATCCCGGTCAACGGGAAGCAGATGCTGTCTGCCGCATCGCCGGCGCGCGCGATCATGTCGCCGTTGCGAAACGGCATCAGTTCCAGATGCGGCGCAAGGGCGGCGCGGTCAGCGTCATTCAAAAGACGTAGCAGCGCATTCGCTTCACACGGCAGCGCGTTAGACCTGCGCGTCCCATCTACCATCGAAGCCATATCATCCATGCCGTCGCCCTTACTGCCCAACCTCGCTGTCCCAACGCTTGGGTCTACTTTCGTACCGAAACGCTGAAGGTCACCCGATGGTTAGGAAACGAATAGTTACAGGAGGAATATTTGCGCAGAACCATTTCCATGCTGATCGCCGCGTCGACCGCGATCGCAGGTGTTCCAGCTCTGGCCCAGTCGGCACGCTCGGTTACCGCCCCTCCTCCACCACCGCCGTCCGCGACACCCGTGCAACCCTCGAAGGCCGCACCCGACATGCAGTCGGTCCTGGACGCGCTTGCATCGCTCGGCGGCAAGCCGATCGAAACGCTCACGCCTGCGGAAGCCCGCATGCAGCCCTCGGCCGCGGACGGAGCCAAGGCGGCGATGCAGAAGAAGGGAATGCCGACCGCGCCTGATTCGTCGGTGACGACGCAGGACCTGCCGTACGGCAGCGACCCCAAGCAATTCGCGCGCATCTACAAGCCGGCCGGTGCACCTGCGGGTGGCAAGCCGATGCCGGTCATCGTCTACTACCACGGCGGTGGTTGGGTCATTGCCGACGTCGACACCTACGATGCCGCACCGCGGGCCATGTCGAAGGCGCTGAACGCTATCGTCGTCTCGGTCGAGTACCGCCACGCACCCGAGTTCAAGTTTCCGGCGCAGCATGATGATGCGGCTGCTGCCTATCGCTGGACGCTGCAGAATGCGGCGAGCTGGGGTGGCGACCCCGCACGGATCGCGACGGTCGGCGAGAGCGCCGGCGGCAACCTTGCGGTCGCGACCGCGATCTACGCGCGTGACAACGGCCTGACGGTGCCGCGGCACATCGTCTCGGTCTATCCGATCGCGAACAGCAGTATGACGCTGCCTTCGCGGCGGGATTCGGCGAACGCCAAGCCGCTCAACACTGCCATGCTGCCGTGGTTCGGCTACTACTATCAGACGAGCAAGGCGGATGCGCAGGATCCGCGTCTTAACTTGGTCGCCGCCAACCTGCGTGGTTTGCCGCCTACGACGATCATCAACGCGCAGATCGATCCGCTACGCTCGGATGGAGAGACGCTGGCGGCCGCGATGCGGGCGGCCGGTGACAAGGTCGAGCAGAAGACCTTCCCGGGCGTTACCCATGAGTTCTTCGGCATGGCCAAGGTCGTGAACGGCGCCAAGCAGGCGAATGATCTCGCAGTCGCACGGTTGAAGACGGCGTTCGAAGCGCCTGCAACCCGCCGCTGAGCGTGACGGCGGCGGCGTCGAGCCGCCGCCCCCTTGCCGGAGAGGACCAATGACCATGACCCAGACCCCCGTCCGCTATTCTCCCGACGTGGAGGATGTGAAACCCGACGAAGCCGAGACGATCACGAAGCTCAACGAGACGTTCGACAAGATCCTTGAGACGACAGCGGAGGACTATGGTCACGCTGTACGTTCGGTCCACGCCAAGGCGCACGGCTTCCTCGATGGGGTGCTGATTGTCCATGACGGGCTTTCCCCCGAGCTGGCCCAAGGCCTGTTTGCCACCCCGGGCGAGCACAAGGTCGTCATGCGCTTCTCGACCAACGCGGGCGACATCCTGCCGGATACCATCAGCCTGCCGCGTGGTCTGGCGCTTAAGGTGATGGACGTCGACGGTGAACGCCTGCCCGGTGCCGATGGACAGACGCAGGACTTCGTCATGGTCAACGGCCCGGTGTTCCAGAACAAGACCGCCGACCAGTTCCTGGGTAACTTCAAGCTCCTGGCAGCCACCACCGACAAGCTCGAGGGCACCAAGGAAGCGATGTCCAAGGTGTTGCGCGGTGTGAACACCGTGCTCAGCGCGGTCGGGATTGAAAGCCCGAAAGTGCAGACGCTCGGCGGGGCGCCCAACTCGGATCCGCTCGGTGAGACCTACTTCAGCGTCACGCCGTTCCGTTACGGCGACTACATCGCCAAATTCGCGATCTTCCCCGTGTCCAAGGACCTGACCGATCAGACCGACACCACGATCGACGCGACTGGCCGGCCGGACGCCTTGCGGGACGTGATCCGGTCGGAAACCCAGGTGCTTGAGATGGAGTGGGAGGTGCGGGTGCAACTGTGTCGCGACCTCGAGGAGCAACCGGTCGAGGACCCGACCGTCGAGTGGAAGCAGGACGATGCGCCCTTCCAGACCGTCGCAACCATTCGGGCGGCCAAGCAGGACAGCCTGACCGAGGACAAGTTTCAGAAGATCAACGAGGAGATGCGCTTCTCGATCTGGACCGGTCTTGCCGCACATCAGCCGCTCGGCAACATCAATCGGGCTCGTAATGAGACCTACCGCCACTCCGCCGACTTTCGCGCTCGCGTGAACGGCTGCCCATACCACGAACCTGCCGGCGGTCGTGCCTGACCGGCGAAGGTGGCGTTCGGTTCTTTCACGCTGAATATGGGCAGCTCGGCGCGGAGACCAATTGGGCCTTTGGCCGTTCCGAAAGCCGTCGCAGCGATACTTCCACAGCAGCGGCGAAACGGCAGGGCCGACGAAACGTTCGCAAAAGTTTGAACCGCCAGGAGGCTGACAAATGCCGATGATTACCGCCGGCGACCTCAACGTTGAGGTGTCGCTTCACGGCGCGGAGCAGGGACAACCGCTGCTCCTCATCCATGGCTGGCCGGACGACGCGTCGACATGGGACCAGATGGCACCTGCTCTGGCCGCCGAAGGGTTCCGCGTTATCGTCCCCACGTTGCGTGGGTTCGGTGCCACCCGCTTCCTCAACGACGATGCCCTGCGGACCGGCAACAGCGCGATACTTGCGATCGACATGATCGCGCTGCTCGATGCGCTCGGGATCGACCGCTTCATGGTCGCCGGGCACGACTGGGGATCGAACACCGCCGAAGCGCTCGCGGTTGGCTGGGCCGACCGGGTGGAGCGGATGGCCATGCTGTCGACCCCGCCCCGGCTCGGCGGAATGCCGACCCCCCCGTTCGAGCAGACCCAGCGACAGTGGTATCACTGGTTCATGGCAACTGCGCGCGGGGCGGAAGCAGTACGTGCAGACCGGCGCGGGTTCACCCATCTGCATTGGGTCAACTGGTCGCCACCGGGATGGTTCAAGGAGGCCGCGTTCGACTATGTCGCGCGGTCGTTCGACAATACCGACTGGGTCGACGTGACGCTCCACAGCTATCGCGCGCGCTGGGGCGAGGCGGAACCCGATCCACGAAGCGTTTGGCTGGAGGAAAAGGTCAAGGCGACCAAGACGTTGTCTCTGCCGACGCTCTACATCCACGGCGATGCCGACGGCGTGAACCCGCCCTCGACTGCGAACGACGTGCACACAAAATTTGTCGGGCCGTTCGCGCGCATCACCATGACCGAGGTCGGCCACTTTCCACAGCGGGAGAACCCGCAAGCGGTGGTGCGCCACCTCCTTACCCTCTTCGCCGGCAATCCCGCCGTGCTCACCGATGTCACCGATAGGAACCTGTCCATGAAGAAAGCCGCCCCCTATGCCGCCGGGATTGCCGCCATCGGCTTGGTCGCCGCTGCCGCAGCCGGTGTTGCCCATGCCCAGGGACGTAGCGCACAGCTGACGCAGGTGGCGCAGTTCGATCATCAGGCGACCGGCGTGGCGATGACCGAGGATGGACGGCGCTTCGTCAACTTCCCCCGCTGGACCGACGACGCGCCTATCTCCGTCGCCGAAGTGATGAAGGACGGATCCTTACGCCCCTATCCCGACGCCAAGTGGAACAGCTGGCGCAACGCCCGCGCCAACGAACTGCCGGTCGGCGAATATTTCGTCTGCGTGCAGTCGATCGTGCCCGACGGCCACGGTAATCTCTGGGTCGTCGATCCTGGCGCGCCCGGCAACGAGAAGATCCTCGAAGGCGCCCCCAAGCTCGTCCGCATCGATCTGGCGTCGAACACGGTGACGAAGACGATTCTGGTTCCCGGCGACGTCGCGCTGCAGGGCACGTATCTCAACGACATCCGCTTCTCGCCCGACGGCAAGACCGGCTACATCACCGACAGCGGCACGCGCGGCGCGATCATCGTCGTCGACCTGGAAAGCGGCAAGAGCCACCGCGCGCTCGATGGGCACGCCTCGACGCAGATCGACAAGACGGTGAAGGTCACGCTCGACGGCAAGCCGCTGGTGCGTCCCGATGGCCGCCAGCCCGCCTTCGCTGCCGATGGCATCGCGATCTCGAAGGATGGCAAGACGCTCTACTATCAGGCGCTGACCGGCAAGACGCTCTACTCGATCGACACCGCCAAGCTGCGGCCGGACGTCAGCGAGGCCGACCGGGCGGCAGCGGTGAAGACGGTTGCGCAGACCCACGTCGCCGATGGCCTGTGGATGAGCAAGGCGGGCGTGCTCTACCTGACCTCGCCGACCGACTATGCGATCAAGCGGCTGAACGGCGCGACCGTTGAGACCGTCATGACCGACCGCCGCCTGCGCTGGCCCGACACCTTCTCCGAAGGGCGCGACGGGACGATGTACGTCACCGCCAGCCATATCCAGGACACCAACTGGTTCACGCCCGGCGCACCGCCGTCGATCAAGACGCAGCTGTTCTCCTTCCCGCCCGCCAAGTGATCGGACATCCCATGACCTATCTGCGCTATCCCCCGAGCCTTGTGCGGATCAGAGAGGGATCGGGGCAGAATGGCAAGGCGTCGTTGCGAGGCGCTGCCCGTTCGCCCATGAAGGGGCATGGACTTCATGAAGTGGCTCAATTCGCTCGACGAGCTCCTCTATGAGGTGATGAGTTGGATGTTGTTCTTCCCACTGACACTCTGGCGAGCGATCTTTCGGCCCTTTGAGATCATGGGCGAGGTAGAGCGGCAAGCGAGCCTACCCGATGACCAGCAATATGCTGCATCGTTGAGCCCGCCTCTGTTCCTGGCTCTCGGACTCCTCGTCGCCCACACGGTTGCCACAGCGCTTGGCCAAACAGACCATCTTATCGCGAATGATCATGGCCTTGCAGGACTGGTCAGCGATAACAGCACCGCCCTCGTACTACGCGTCATTATTTTCGCGGCCTTCCCTTTGTTTCTAGCCGCCCGTCTCGTTCGGCATCGGAGGATCAAGCTGGACCGAGGTTCTCTGCGCCAACCCTTCTACGCTCAATGCTATCCCGCCGCGATCTTCGCTTTAGGAATGAGTGTCGGAAACAGCTTTGGACTGGACAGCCATCCTTGGGTCAGCATCACCGGGCACGTTCTGGTCGCCGCGAGCATCCTCAACTTTTGGGTGATCGAGAGCCGCTGGTTCGCGCGGGTTCTGGCGATCAGCTACCTACGCGCTTCGGCTAACGTGCTCGTTGGGCTGCTGGAAGGGGCGGCATTCCTACTGTTCGTCGGCTTCCTGTTTACGCGCTGACAGTTGACTCAACCAGCGTGAGTGCCACCAACGCCCTGCACGTTGGTGCTGACCTAACTGACCCACAAGCAGACACTCGCGGGCTCCTTGGGCCTTCCCAACTTCGGCCGTTTGTTCATGTAAGCATATCGTCGCGGACGGGGTCGCATGGATATAGAGGGTGCTGTCAGTCTTACGCGAACCGCTCTCCGCCAGAAGCATGTTGGGCTTTGAGGATGGACGCCTATCCGCAGGGTCGGAACGCCGTCTGATAGGGCGACGGAGCTGTCGAGCCGGCTGTGTTGCTCGTCGAAGGCAAAGCGATTGGCGGCGGGAAGCGCCGGAGCAACAGGCCGCTACTCTCCCGCACCGTCCACCCGCCACCGACATCCCGGCCAACAACAATGATTTCGTGCCCGGCCATCATCAACGCTCACGAAAGTCAGACAGATAGTCCTGCGGGCGAGCCTTATAGCTTCGCCGCCACCGCGTGCTGACCTAAACCTCGTCAAACAGATGCTTGCCGAGCATCGCTAGGGCGGTTCCTGTGCTGGCGCAAAAGAAACCCACTGTCGCCAGCGCGTAGGCAAGCGCTCCCGCCGTACGAGGCGCAACCTGCATCGCGATCAAACAGGTGAGCGCCAGATACGCCAATCCGCACAAGATCAGTCCAGGAATACGAAGACCGATGTCAGCCTTCCACGATCGATGCCACGATGCCATGCCACAACTCTCAAGGTGGCCATCCAGCTATCGGTCCGGACGTAGCATTTCGAGATCGATTCCAGGAAACTGCATAGCGCTGGCGTAGCGTTGCGTTTTTCGAACAACCGCAGCAGCTATTGATCGGCGCGCAATCGGTACCCAACACCAAGTTCGTTGGCGATGATGCTGCCGACCGCGCCCGGCGCTTCCAGCTTTTGCCGGAGATTGCGCACGACGATCCGCAGATACTCGATGCGGGGGTCCTCCCCTGCCCAAGCAACCGCAAGAATGCGGTCGTGCGTCACGACGCGGCCGGCATGACGCGCCAATAGCGCGAGAACGTCGTGCTCCTTGCGGGTGAGGTGTAGTTCCACTGTTCCGCGGCAGACGAGGCGACGATCAAGATCGATCGTAACGTCACCTTTGCGAACGATCTTTGGCGCTGTCTCCGACACCCCGCGGTGGCGAAGGGCGACACGCAATCGAGCGAGCAACTCATCCGTATCGAAAGGCTTGGATACAAAATCGTGGGCGCCAAGATCAAGCGCGGCGACCTTCTCGTCGGTTGCGTCGCGAGCAGAGACGACAAGGATAACGGTGTCGCTGTTCTGCAGGAGGAGCGGGATAAGGCCGAGCCCGTCCCTATCCGGCAGGCCGAGGTCTAGGAGGATCGCGCTGGGGTATTCGACTCCGGCGCGCAGTACGGCATCGCGTCCGTCGGCCGCTTCCACAACAGCATAACCGGCCCTTTCGAGGGTGTTGCGCAACAGGCGGCGGATCGAGGCTTCGTCATCGACGACGAGGATCTTTGCAGGCATCAGATGTGGCTCTCGGAAGTGTTGCGGACGATCAGGTCGGCACCGAATACCAGTGTGAACGCGGCACCTTCTCCGTCGTCCCGGTTTCCAGCTTCGACGCTCATCCCCATCGCCTCGGCAAACGCCTTGACGATCGCAAGGCCAAGGCCCGTGCCGCCAATCGCACGATCAGAGCCCTCGAGGCGGCGGAAGGTCTCGAACACCTCCGCCTCTCGCCCGGGGGGTAAACCTGGTCCATGATCGAGGATGCTCAGCCGTATCTGGCCATATAGGTGGACGCCCTCGACGATGATGTCGGTTCCAGGATCGCCGTAGCGCCCGGCATTGTCGAGGAGGTTGAGCAGGCAATGGTGCAGGAGTTGCGCGTCTACGCGGGCGAGCGGCAGCGATGGTGATACCTGAAGGCGCACGTCATGGCCCTGCAATGCCCGCCGGGCATCGTGCGCGGCGCCGGCGACGGCATCGCTGAGATCGGTGGCCTCGACGTTGAGCTTCAACGCTCCAGCCTCCACCCTCGCCATGTCGAGCAGATTGGCGACGAAGCGGTTAAGCCGCGCGGACTCGCTCTTGATGGTGCCGATGAGTTCCGGCGTCGCACCGTGATCGAGCTGATCCGCCGCGGCGATCACCGCGGTCAGCGGGGTGCGCAGATCATGGCTGACCGACGATAGCAGGGCAGCGCGCAGGCGATCACGGGTCCGTACGGCATCGACGTCGCGCATCTCTGTCTCGAGTCGGAGTCGTTCGAGTACCAGCGCTGCCTGATCGATCAAGCTGGTCAGCAGCGGCAACTGATCGGCACGGATCGGATCGCCGCTATTCTCTTTGGCCGCCCCGATCACCGCCAGCGCCTTGCCCCCTGCCTTGAGAGGCTGGAAGAGCCACTCCGAGGCAGCAAGCGTGCCCGATCCCTTGCCTGCCGACGTGCCGTTGTCGAATGCCCAGTTGGCCGCTGCCATGTCCATCGTATCGAGCCGGTAACCAGGAGCGCTGGCGGCCTGGACGGTGAGACTGGTGCCTCCCGAGGAGGTGAGCAGAACCGTCTGGACGTCGAACAGACGCGCCAGGTCGTCGCAGATCATGCGGGCCGCGACCGATGCGTCGTTGATCGTGCTCAGCTGCCGCAAAAAGCCAGCCAAGGTGGCATTCGTCCGTGCGCTGGCCGCAGCCATATCGGCCTGAGCACGAACGCGCGAGGTCAGCTGGCTGGTAGCGATCGCCACGCCGAGCAGTACGAATATCGACACGACGTTCTCAGGGTTGCTGACGCTCAGCGTTCCCACCGGTGGCAGGAAGAAGAAATTATAGGCCAGGCTGGACGAAATGCCTGCGAACAGTCCTGTTCGAAGACCGAACAGACTTGCGGCAGCCATGACGGGCAACAGAAAGAGCAGGGCAACGTTGCCGAGGTCGAGGATATGGAACAGCGCGCTGGCAAGCGCGGTGACGACTGCCACGAGCAGCAGCGTGACGAGGTAACCGGCAGGCTCGCCCCAGTTGCCACTCTGACGACGTACCGGTGATGAACCCGGTTCCTCCTCCATCGGCAGGACGTGCACGGTGACGCCCGGTGTCTCGCGGATGAGGCGATCGACGATCGAGCCGTGGAGGAGCTCGAACCAGCGCGACCGACGGGACTTGCCTACCACGAGCTGCGTAGCGCGGGCGTCGGTCAGAAAGCCGCGAATGCCCTCCACAACGGAGGTCGCAGGTACGGTCGCAACCGCAGCACCAAGCTGCGTCGCCAAGGTCATCACCGCGGCAACCCGCTGGTGCTGGGCGTCGCTGAAATGAGCGGTCCGCGGCGTCTCAATGAAGAGCGCTGTCCAAGGTGCCCGCAGGCCATCCGCTACCCGCTTGGCCGCGCGCACCAGGCCGTCGGAGCCAGGCAGTTCGTTGATCGCGACGACGATGCGGTCCGAACCCGCCCAGGTGCCACCGACGCCGAGCGCCCGGACATGCTCCAGCATCTGGGCATCGACCGCCTGCGCAGCTCGCCGCAGCGCAAGCTCGCGCAACGCCGAAAGATTGGATTTCGAGAAGAAGTGGCTGAGCGCGCGCGTCGCCTCATGCGGCAGATAGATTTTGCCGGCCTTCAGTCGCTCGATGAGCTCGTCGGGCGGAATATCGACGACCTCGATCTCCGCCATCTCAAGGATGCTGTCCGGCACCGTCTCACGTACCCGGACGCGGGTGAAACTCGCGACGATGTCGTTAAGGCTTTCGACATGCTGGATATTGACGGTTGAATAGACGTCGATGCCTGCCGCCAGCAGTTCCTCGACATCCTGATAGCGTTTGGGATGACGGCCGCCGGGCGCATTGGTGTGCGCCAGCTCGTCGACCAGGACGAGACGTGGACCGCGCGCTAGGACGGCGTCCAGGTCCATCTCCCCCAGTGTGCGGCCCTCATAGGCGATGTTGAGCCTCGGGATGATCTCATGTCCGCGGGTCAGCGCCTCGGTTTCGACCCGTCCATGCGTTTCGACCACGCCGACGACGACATCGGTACCATCACGGCGTCGTGCGGCGCCTTCCGACAGCATCTCGAAGGTTTTGCCGACGCCCGGCGCTGCTCCCAGGAATATCTTCAGCCGTCCCCTCCCCTCCCGCGCGGCTGCACGCAGGAGGGCGTCGGGATCTGGTCTGCCGTCGCCACTGACCGGCATCAGCGCGCGGAGGCGTCCAAAGCGCGGTTCAGGCCAAGCACGTTCACGTGCGGCTCTCCGAGGATGGAGTTTTCGGTCGATCGCATGACGATCCCACGCACCGCATCGACCGACATTGCTCGAACGCGCGCAATGCGGGGTGCCTGAACCAGGGCGGCGGCTGGCGACAGATCAGGGTCGAGACCTGAGCCACTGGCAGTGACGAGGTCGGCCGGAAGCGCGCCCGTCGCGCCTTCCGCCTGCCGGCTGGCGACATCGGGTTTGACCCTATCGACCAGTGCCTGAGACGCTGGGCCAAGGTTTGACCCCGACGAAGCGAGGCCGTCATAGCCCTTGCCGGCCGCCGACGGCCGGGTCTGGAAGTAGCGGTCCGAGGTGAAGGCCTGGCCGACGACGGTCGATCCGATCACCGTGCCGTTTGCGCTCACCAGGCTGCCGTTCGCCTGCGAGGGGAATATCATCTGCCCGATGCCGGTCATTGCCAGGGGGTACAGGATCCCAAGAAGGGCTGCGAAGAGGATCGTCATGACGATCGCGGGCCGCAGGGCGGAAGTGAAGTCTTTGCCCATGATGGTTGTCCTTATGCGAGGCCGATGCCACCGACGACAAGGTCGATGAGCTTGATGCCGATGAAGGGCGCAACGAGGCCGCCGAGGCCGTAGATGGCGAGGTTGCGCGCAAGCAGCGGCCCCGCTGCCATCGGCTTGTAGGCCACGCCCTTGAGCGCCAGCGGCACCAGCATTGGAATGATGATCGCGTTGAAGATGATCGCCGACAGGATCGCGCTCTGCGGACTGCCAAGCGCCATGACGTTGAGCACGCCGAGCCCGGGATAGAGCGCGACGAACATCGCCGGGATGATCGCGAAATACTTCGCAACGTCGTTGGCGACGGAGAAGGTGGTGAGCGCACCCCGTGTCATCAGAAGCTGCTTGCCGAGGCCGACGACCTCGATCAGCTTGGTCGGGTCGCTGTCGAGGTCGACCATGTTCCCGGCCTCGCGGGCTGCCTGCGTGCCGGTGTTCATCGCCACGCCAACGTCCGCCTGCGCCAGCGCAGGTGCGTCGTTGGTCCCGTCTCCGCACATTGCGACCAGCTTGCCGCCCTGCTGCTCCTTGCGGATCAGCGCGAGTTTGTCCTCGGGACTGGCCTGGGCGAGAAAATCGTCGACCCCTGCCTCCGCCGCGATTGCGGCAGCGGTCAGCGGGTTGTCGCCGGTGATCATCACCGTCCGGATGCCCATCTGCCGCAGTTCGCCGAAGCGTTCGCGAATGCCGGCCTTCACCACGTCTTTGAGGAAGATCGCCCCCAACACGCGACCGTTCTTGGCAACCGCCAGCGGGGTGCCACCAGCACGCGAAATCTCGTTGGTGATCCGGCGAAGCTCGGTCGCGGCAGCAGTTTCCTCAACGCCCGGATTGGCCTTGAGGATTGAATCCACCGCGCCCTTCTGCACCAGCATGTCGGGGGTCTGCACCCCGGAGATACGGGTCTGCGCAGTGAACGGGATGACCTCGGCACCCGCCGGTAGCTCGCTCGTGTGAACGCCGAACTTGTCGCGGGCGAGAACGACGATGGAGCGGCCTTCCGGCGTCTCGTCAGCGAGGCTGGCGACCAGCGCCGCCTCCGCCATCTCGGCGTCCGTTGCGCCACCGACGCTGCGGAACTCACTGGCTTGGCGGTCGCCGATCGTGATCGTGCCGGTCTTGTCGAGCAACAGGACGTCAATGTCGCCCGCCGCCTCGACCGCGCGACCGGACTTGGCGAGGACGTTGAAGCGCACCAGCCGGTCCATGCCCGCGATCCCAATCGCCGACAGCAGCGCCGCGATCGTCGTCGGGATCAGCGTAATGAGCAGCGCCGCGAGGATGGCGACCGGGATCGAGCCGCCGGCGTAAGCGGTGAAACCCGGAATGGTCGCGACCGCGATCAGGAAGATGATCGTCAGCCCGACGAGCAGCAGCGTCAGCGCAATTTCGTTCGGTGTCTTCTGCCGCTCGGCGCCTTCCACGAGGGCGATCATGCGGTCGAGGAAACCCTGACCGGGCATCACCGTCACCTTGACCCGGATCTCGTCCGAGATCACCCGCGTGCCGGCGGTCACCGCCGACCGGTCGCCGCCTGCCTCGCGGATCACCGGCGCGCTTTCGCCGGTGATCGCCGCCTCGTTGACCGAAGCGACGCCGGAGACGACCTCACCGTCCGATGGGATCAGGTCATTGGTTTCGACCAGCACGATGTCGCCCATCTTCAGCGCGCTGGCAGGCACAGTCTCACGCTCCCGGCCGTCGCCCTTGAGGCGCTTGGCGGTCAGCTCCGCCTTGGAGGCGCGCAGCGATGCCGCCTGCGCCTTGCCGCGCCCCTCGGCCAGCGCTTCGGCAAACGTGCCGAAGAGGACGGTCAGCCACAGCCATACGACGAGTTGCAGCTTGAAGCCGCTGGTTAGCCCGTCGTTGCCGATGGCGAGCAACACGATCATCAGCGTGGCGACAGCCGCGGTGACGAACATGACCGGATTGCGGATCAGCTCCGCCGGGTTGAGTTTGACGAACGAGGCCTTGATCGCCGGCACGACGAGGTCAGCCGTGAACAGGCTTTTCGATTGGGTCTTTGCCATGTCAGGCGCCCCTTCAGGACAGTTTGACGCTAATCATCGCGAGATGATCGGCGATAGGGCCAAGCGCGAGGCTCGGCAGGAAAGTGAGGCCGCCCAGGATCAGCACGATGCCGACGAGCAGCCCGACCCACAGCCCGCCCGTGGTCGGGAACGAGCCGGCACTTTCCGGCGTGTACTTCTTCGCTGCCAGGCCGCCGGCGATCGCCAGCATCGGCACGACGATGAAGAAGCGGCCGACCCACATCGCAACGCCGAGCAACCCGTTATAATATGGCGTGTTGGCGGTGAGGCCTGCGAACGCAGAGCCGTTGTTCCCGACCGCGCTGGTGAAGGCGTACAGGATCTCGCTGAACCCGTGCGGCCCCTTGTTGAGCGGCCCTGCCAGTCCCTGTTGCAGCACCGACGACAGCGCCGTCAGTCCCAGGATCATTAGCGGCAGCACGGCGATGGCGAGCACCGCAAGCTTCACCTCGCGTGCCTCGATTTTCTTGCCGACATATTCAGGCGTGCGGCCGACCATCAGTCCGGCGACGAACACCGCGAGGATGGCGAACAGCAGGAAGCCATAGATGCCCGCGCCGACGCCGCCGATCACGACTTCGCCCAGCTGGATGTTGAACAGCGGAATCATGCCACCGAGTGCGGTGAAGCTGTCGTGCATGCTGTTAACGGCACCGCACGACGCAGCGGTAGTGACAACCGAGAACAATGCGGATGCAGCGATCCCGAAGCGGATCTCCTTGCCCTCCATGTTACCGCCTGCGACGCCGAGATTGTGCAGTACGGGGTTGCCTGCGGCCTCCTGCCAGTACGTCACGGTGACGCCGGCGAGGAACAGGATCACCATCGCCGACAGGATCGCCCAACCCTGCCGCGTGTTGCCGACCGCCTTGCCGAACGTCCAGGTCAGGCCGAACCCGATCAGGAAGATCGACAGCATCTGCACCAGATTGGTCAAGGCGGTCGGGTTTTCGAACGGATGCGCGCTGTTGGCGTTGAAGAAGCCGCCTCCGTTGGTGCCGAGCATCTTGATCGCTTCCTGGCTGGCGACGGGGCCGAGCAGCAGCGACTGTCTCGCACCTTCCAGCGTCTGCACATCCACCACGCCGGACAGCGTCTGAGGCACGCCGCTCGCGATCAGGAACGTCGCATAGACGATGCTAATCGGGAGCAGCAGGTACAGCGTGACTCGAGTCGCATCCGCCCAGAAATTGCCGATCGCCTTAGCCTCGCGCCGCGCAAAGCCGCGGAACAGCGCGAACGCCAGTGCGATGCCGGTCGCCGCCGACAAGAAGTTGTGGATCGTCAGCCCCAGCATCTGGGACAGGTTCGACATCGTCGATTCCCCGCCATAGCTCTGCCAGTTGGTGTTGGTGGTGAAGCTGATCGCGGTATTGAACGCGAGGTGGGGCGACAGCCCCGCCAACCCTTGCGGATTGCCCGGCAGCACGCCCTGCAACCGCAGCACGGCATAGGTGAACGCCATCAGCGTGGCGTTGAATAGGAGCATGTGCACCGCGTAGCGCCGCCAGCCATATTCCTGGTTGGGGTCGATGCCGGCCAGCTTATAAAAGCCCGTCTCGACCGGGCCGAGGACGGTGTGCAGCGGCGTGCGGCGACCTTCGTACAGCGCGAAGAGGCACGTGCCGATCGGTTTGGTCAGCGCGAGCAGGATGGCGACGAAGCCAAGGATCAGGATCCAGCCCTGGAATGTCATGGGTCCGCTCCTTTCTAGAAGCGTTCGGGGCGGATCAGCACCGCCACGAGGTAGATGAGAAGGCCAAGCGCGGTCAGCGCCGCGAGCGACAGATCGAGGGTCATCGCATCACCTCAGGCGTTGTCGCACAGGCGTGCATAGGCGAGCGTTGCTGCCACCAGCCCGAGCATGACGAGGATCCAAAGCAGGTCGTCCATCAGCTGTTCCTCTTCAAACAGCGGCGGTCAGCGACACGACGAACGTGCTGCCGGCGATATTGCCGGTGCCGTCCTGCCCCTTGCTGAAGCTCGGGCGCAGGTAAGTCGCCTCTCGGGCGGAGATGTCGGTGTCGATGTACGAGACGTTGAACGTCAGGTTCTTCCACGTCGCATCCGCACCCAGCGACCAGTCCCAATACTCGCCTGTTGGTGCGACTGCGGTGGCATTGGGACCCAACCCGTCCTGGCCCCAGCTGTGACCGACGTGTGCCTTGGCG
Organism: Sphingomonas sp. CFBP 13720; assembly: GCF_014842075.1. Classification (GTDB taxonomy): domain Bacteria; phylum Pseudomonadota; class Alphaproteobacteria; order Sphingomonadales; family Sphingomonadaceae; genus Sphingomonas. The sequence continues at coordinate 34,948 of NZ_JACYVA010000001.1, read as the reverse complement.
GTGAACGGCGTACCGGTGACAGCGAACGCACCGTCACCCCACAGGTAAAGGTTGTCGTCCTTGTCGCCTGGATCGTTATAGACGCCCGCGGCTGCATCGGTTCCGGTGTTGTACCATTTGCCGATCGCCTGCTGCTTGAGCGCGTACGCTACGCCTGCTGTGAAGGTCGCAGGCCCCGCCGTGCCAGTAAGCTTGGCGTATGGCTCGGCGAAATCAGTCTTATCCGCGCCCCCTGGATACATGTACCAGGTCAGGCCGACGTCCAGCGTCGCGTTCTCAGCAAGCTTTGCCTTGTAGCCGCCGATCAGGTCGAGCTCCATGTTGGCGCCACCGAATGTACCCCAACCAGCAAGGTTGGATGCCCAGGTGCCGATGTAGAAACCGCTGTCGTGCACGATAGTGATTCCACCCTGCACCGCCATTTCGCGATCAGATTGCGAGACACCGCGGAAGCGATAATCCGAAGCGATTGCCGCCGATCCGCTGACGGTGATCGCAGGTGGTGGTGCCGTGTCACCGGTCACCTTGTCCTCAGGCGTCGATTGCGCCTGTGCGACGGCAGGAACTCCAATTAGCACAATGGCGATGAGCGGTAGTGTACGCTTCATTCTTGCCCCCAGCGGAACTGGCTTCCGCTAAGTGAGCGCGGAGCCTTAAGGGCACGCAATTAGGCCTATGCCGCGTAGCAATTCGAGATCGATTCCGGGAAAACGCATATAGCTGGCATATACCTGACGTTTTTACCTCTATCGGTCCTTTCAGTTTAGTTCGTTCAGAGTATCAGGTCTTTTATGACCGCCTTGCTGTAGATCACCTGCGTTGACCTTACGTGAAGCGAAAGACGCACCGTTCCTTCCAAACCGGTCCTACATGCTCGTACACTCAGGATGCCGAACGGAACATATTCGGCCGGTTAATATGCCCGATGAAGAGGTCGAACTAAGAGCATTGCTCAGCTGATACCTTCAACGTCAATGTAGCCACAGTGCGAAGGGTGACCCAATTGCGGCCTTTCAGGCATTCTTCCCACCGCCCGGTATCTGCCGCTTGTTCATGTGAGCGGGCCGACGGCTTAAGCGAGTCCTACTAGCACCAGGGAACGGCTCGGATTGGGGACTTTTCTGCCGGACAGCTTTGAGGATCAAGAGGGTCCAAAGCCGTCGGCGCGTGGTGTCACAACCGTTCGGTTTGGACGCGGCAGACTTCCTAATTGAACCAAGTTACAAAGAGCCCAATGGTTTCTCGAACCCTATTAGCGGCTTGGCTGGGCGCGCTGACCGGGTGGAAAAGCAAAGCGGCGCGCAGCCAGTGCGATTACGAAAGCAATCACCGCCATCGTGGCGACCGCTGGCGGCAGCAGCGGCGTCCCTCCAGTCGTGAGCAGCGCCCCGCCAAGCGCACCACCGGCCGCGATCGCCAGGTTCCATGCTGTGGTCACCATTGCCTGTGCTAGATCGACGCCATCGCCGGCCGCGTCGGCCGACGCCGTCTGCATCATCGCCCCGGCACCACCAAAGCCCAAGCCCCAGATGACGGCACCGGCATAGACGGCAATGCTCTGTTCACCGGCGATCGTCAGGAGGATCGCGACCGCCGCGAACGATCCGATCGCGATCAGAACCAGTTGGCGCAACATCCGGTCCACCAGCCGCCCAACGATCCAGATGCCGGCCAGTGAACTGACGCCGAACGCCAACAGGACGAGATCAACCCGCACTGCCGCAGCCGTCGCGAACGGTGCGATATAGGTGTAGAGGATGTTGTGCGCCGTCATCCAGGCCAAGATGACGAGCAAGATGGGCATGATGCCCGGTGTGGCGACGACGCGACGGAGCGAGGGGCGATCGTCGCCCGTCCGACCGGCGGCATCGGGCACTTTCACGACGATCCAACCGATCAGCACGATGCCGACCGCCGAGAGGATCAGGAACGATCCGCGCCAGCCCACCAGGCTCCCAAGGAACGTTCCCAACGGAACACCCAACGAGAGCGCCACGGGCACGCCGACCATGGCGACCGCCATCGCCGGTCCGGTCTGATCGGGACGCACGATGCTGCGCGCGTAGCCCGCAAGGATTCCCCAGGCGAGACCCGCTGCACACCCGGCGACGAACCGTGCAACCAGCACGAGCGCGATCGACCCGGCCAGTGCCGTCAACGTGTTGCCGATCACGAAGCAGACAATGGTGGCGAGCAGTACAGGCCTTCGGTGAAGGCCTTGCGTCAGACTGGTGAGTGGGATCGCGGCCAGCAGCGATCCCAGAGCATAGACCGCAACGAGTTGCCCCGCGATGGCTTCGGAGACCCGGAGGCCGGACGCGATCTGCGGCAGCAGGCCGGCGGGCAGCGTCTCGGTAACGATGCACAGGAAGCCACTGGCCGCGAGGCCGGACAGCGCTGCGGTCGGCAAGCCCGCCCTCGGACCGGACTCCTCTCCGACGTGGCCGGGCGTAAGGGAAAGCGGCATGATTGTCCTTGGCATTGCTATGATGCCCGCCCCGTTCGAGGGAGCAATCCGAAGCGTGGCTTATTCCGTTAAAGCCCACTATATAAATACCGCTTTATGACGCAAGGTAATTTTATAGTGACCGATAAAGGAAATAGGAGGGCACGAGGACGGCCGCGCGGTTTCGCGCTCGACGATGCGATCGAGGCGGGGCAGCATCTGTTTCACGAGCATGGCTACGAGAAGGTCAGCGTGGCCGCGCTGACCGAGGCGATCGGGATCACTCCGCCAAGCTTCTATACGGCGTTCGGCAGCAAAGCAGCATTCTTCAGGGATGCGTTGCAGCGCTACTCGACGACGGTAGTGCCGCTTGATCGTTTCCTGATCCCAGGCCGATCGCCCCGGACTGCCCTCGGCGACATGCTGACGGCTGCGGCACGCGCTTATTCAGCCCACCCGCAACGGCGTGGTTGCCTCATTCTCGAACACGCCAAGGCGGGGGCGACGGAGTGGGGCATCGTCGCCACGCAGATCGCAGGCGAGAACCGCAGTAGAGTGCAGGCGTTTCTCGAAGCATCCGACATCCCGGCGCCGGCCCGCGTCGCCGATTACGTCGCCACGACCATGCTCGGCCTGTCGTCCGCCGCACGCGAGGGATGGGAGGAAGCAAGGCTGATTGCCGTGGCGGAAACCGCGTCGGGGGGATTAGTCCAGCTCGTGCAGCGCTAACGATCTTAGTGTCAGGCTGTCAGAACCGGTCGGTTGCGACGCTGCAGACGCGACGACGGCTTACTGGGGCTTTGCGTGTGTCAGAGCCCCAGCCAAAAATGTCCGCTTCCAAGACCGGCAGCTTGCCTCGGCTACGTCTGCCTTTGGGTCGCGAGCCGACTGGCAGCTTCGCGGCCAGGCAGACCCAGCTCCGGACAATTGGGGCTGCCAGCGGCTTGTCCGAGATCCGACGTTCGTTCAGCTTCCCGTTATGACCTGGTTTCGAGTGAACAGTTCAGAGGAGCTTGTCGAGCGTGATCGGGAGGTCGCGAACCCGCTTGCCCGTCGCGTTGAACACGGCGTTCGCCACTGCGGCTGCCACGCCGGTAATGCCGATCTCGCCAATCCCGCGAGCGCCGAGCGGCGAGCGTGGGTCGGGGATACCGGTCCAGATCACGTCGATTTCCGGCACGTCCATGTGAGAGGGAAGGTGATAATCGGCGAGCGTCGGATTCATGATCCGGCCGGTGCGCTCGTCGAACAGCGTCTCCTCGGTCAGCGCAAGGCCGAGTCCCATGATCATGCCGCCGCGGAACTGACTCGCCGCGGTGCGCGGATTGAGGATCGTGCCGCAATCGAACGAACCGAGCAGCCGATCGACCCTTACCTCGCCGGTCACGTCGCTGACGCGCAGCTCACAGAATATTGCCGCCGTGCTGTGCATCGCGAACTTGAGCACTTCGAGCGGTGGTGTTCCTGAGGCGGTGACACTGACCTCGTCGCGGTTGGCGCGCGAGAGGATCGAGGCAAAGGTCTCGTGCCGACTTGGCTCCGCGGCACTGGCGAGTCCCTCTTGGCTCATGCGGGTCTCGCCCACCCGCAGTCCGGCGAGGGGGCTGTCGTTGCCGGCCAGGCGCAACAACTCGATGGGCAACTTCTCCGCTGCGGCAAGGATCGCGCCGGCGATCGAGACGGTCTGGCCTGACCCCCCCGCCATCGGCGCGGCGGGGAGTGCGGAATCCCCGATCTCGATCGATACGGCAGCAAGTGGCAAGCTCAACCGGTCGGCCACTTGCTGCGCCAGCACGGTGGCGGTTCCCATGCCCATTTCCTGCCCCGAGCAAGCAAGGCTGGCCGTGCCGTCGCGGCGAACCGTGAGGCGAACGGCGGCGCCGGGCATCCGCATATAGGGAAAGCTGCCGCTGCCGCAGCCCATGCCGACACGCCACTCCCCGTCCCGCTGCGCACCCGGCGTCGGGTTGCGGCGTTCCCAGTGAAAGCGAGCGGCACCATCGGCCCATGACTTGGCCGGGGCATGCTGCGAGAAAGAGACGCCGCTGATCGGGTGCTTGTCGGGCAGATTGCGCAGCCGGAGCTCGATCGGATCGAGCGCCAGTGCATGGGCCAGTTCGTCGACCGCGCTTTCGAGCGCGAAGGTGCCGACCGCCTCGCCGGGAGCGCGCATGAACGTGTTGGGCACCACGGCAAGATCGATGTGCCGCTGGAGAATCTCGAAACTCTTGGAGCGGTACGCGGCCCTCGTACCCAACGTATAGGCTTCTGGGGACGCGCTATAGGGCGGCATCACCGACCAGCCGTCGTGCAGCAAAGCGGTGAAACGGCCGTCCGCGTCGGCACCAATGGCGACGCGCTGCTCAGTCGGGCTGCGGCCGCCGATGATCCGGTAGACGCCTTCCCGGGTGAGCTGAAGCCTGAGCGGTCGGCCGACCATCCGCGCGACGGCGACCGCTACGACCTGATGATCCCAAAACCCCTTCCCGCCGAACCCGCCTCCCACGAACGGCGAGAGCACGCGGACCTGCTCGCGCTTCAGCCCGAACAGCTTGGCTAAGGTCGCCGCCTCCGCCGCGATCATCTGCGTGGTGTCGTGCACGGTAAGGTCGTCATCTGCCCAAACGACGGTCAGCGCGTGCAGCTCGATCGCGTTGTGGTTCTGCCACGGGGTACGGTAAACACTGTCGACCTTGTGGGGCGCGCGTGCCAGCTCGCGCTCGGCGCGCCCGAGGGACACGTGGTTGCGCTCGATGAGCAGCGACGGAATGATGCGCGCATCGGCCTTGGCCACCTCAAAGCGCGTCTCCGCTGGCGCCGCCTCATACTCGATCGCGACCAGCGACGCGGCATGATCGGCTTGCTCCTGCGTCTCCGCCACCACCGCCGCGACTACCTGACCGTTATAATGAACCTGATCATCCTGGAGGATCGGCAGGTTGCTGTTGCCGATGGCGGTCAGGTCCGACATCGCGATCAGCGCTGGGCTGGCGATTCGCGGCATGTTGTGATGCGTGACGACCAGCACCACGCCTGGTGCCGTCTCCGCCGCCGACGTATCGAAATGCACGATCCGGCCGCGTGTAATCGTGGCGTGAACCAGTGCGGCATAACAGAGGTCAGCCACTGCAACTTCGGCTGAGAAGCGTGCCAGCCCCTGCACCTTAACCTCGCCATCGACTCGCGGCGCCTGCCGACCAATCTCGCCGCGCCGTCCGATCAGCGGGTCGGGGGTACCTCCGGGCAGCCACTGCGCAGGCACCCAGCCAAGCGCCCCGCGTACCGAGCCGACGAGGATGTTCTGGACCCGGCTCATGCGCGCGCTCCGCTCAGTTCGGTAAGGACCGCCGCCAGCGTTCGCGTCGCCAGCGGCACCTTGAAGGCGTTGCCCTGCAAGGGTGCGGCGTCCGCGAACTCCGCTTCGGCCGCTCGCGTGAACGCGTCGGCCGTTGCAGGGCCCCCGCGCAGCGCAGCTTCCGCCCGCAACGCCCGCCATGGCTTAGCGGCAACGCCGCCGAGCGCGATGCGCACGTCTACGATCCGATCGTCATCCAGCGTCAGCCCGGCCGCAACCGAGACAAGGGTAAAGGCGTAGCTCGCCCGATCGCGCACCTTGCGGTAAGTGGACCGTAACGCAACGTCCGACAGCGGGACCTCGATCGCGACGATCACCTCGCCTGGCGCCAGGATCGTCTCGATGTCGGGGCGATCGCCAGGCAATCGATGGAAATCCAGCAATGGTACAATCCGTACCCCGGCGGCGCTGGCCAGATGAAGCCGCGCGTCCAGCGCAGCGAGTGCGACTGCCATGTCCGAAGGATTGGTAGCGATGCACGACGGCGACGTGCCCAGAATGGCATGGTAGCGGGTGAACCCGCCGCGTGCGTCACACCCGCTGCCGGGGACGCGCTTATTACACTTCGATCCGGCCGGATCGACAAAGTAAACACAGCGCGTCCGCTGCAGCAGGTTGCCACCGACCGTCGCCATGTTGCGGATCTGCGCGGAGGCACCACCCAGGATCGCCCGCGCGAGCATCGGGTAGCGCGTGCGCACCAAGGGGTGCGCGGCGACTGCGGCGTTGCGCGCCGCCGCGCCGATCACGAGGCTGCCGTCGGCCGACTCCTTGATCAGCATCGATAGCCCGGACACATCGACCAAGGCTGCCGGCTGTTCGACGCCCTTCCGCATCAAGTCGACGAGGTTGGTCCCGCCGCCAAGCAGGCGATGGCCGTCGAGTGCGCCAAGCCGAATCGCATCTGCCGCGCTGCCAGCGCGGTGATAGGAGACCGGCGTCATACCGCGCGCTCCGCCGCGACGGCCATAATCGCGTCAACAATACCGTTGTGCGCGCCGCATCGACACAGATTGCCGCTCATCCGCTCGCGCACCTCGTCACGCGACACCGTTACCGGTCCCGATAAATCGCGCGTGATGTAGCTCGGCAAGCCGGCCTCGATCTCCTCCAGCATCGCCGATGCGGCGCAGATCTGGCCCGGGGTGCAATAGCCGCATTGCAGGCCATCATGTTCCAGAAACGCCGCCTGAAGCGGGTGCAGTGCGTCGGCGCCAAGCCCTTCGATCGTTGTCACCGCTCGACCGTCAACCTGCGCGGCGAGCGTCAAACATGAAAGGACGCGCTCTCCGTCGACCAATACGGTGCATGCGCCGCAGGCGCCTTGATTGCAGCCAACCTTGGTGCCGGTGAGATGCATGCGGTCGCGAAGCAGGTCGAGTAGCGACACGCGCGCGTCGTCAGGCGGTGCGACGTCGGTCCTGTTGATCCTGATAGCCATAAGCCACTCCCGGCGCTGCGTGATCTGCGTACCGAGCATGTTACTACGAAATTCGTACTGTTCAAGGATCGTATGAGATTATCTTTGCCATCATCGCGATCAGTTGCCCCCGCTCGCTCACCGACAGCGGCTCCAGCATCCGCCGATGGAGCTCGCCGTACATCGCCGACATTGCGTTTACCCGCTGCTGGCCCGCGGCAGTTAGGCGGAGCGCGACGGAGCGGCGATCGACGTCCGTTCGGTGGCGCTCTAGAAGGTCGCGCTTGGCCAGGCGGTCGGTCGCCGACGAGATCGTGGTGTTCGCGACGCCGATGAAGCGTGCCGCATCCGTCGGTCCGCAGCTAGGATGCTTGGCGACATAAAACAGAACTTGCTTGTCCAATTCGTTGAGCGGCTTTTCCGCAGAAAGCGCCTCGGCCAGCTTGTACCGGCGCGTGAACAGGTCGAACGCCTCACTCAGTGCTGCGAGTTCCTCGTCGGTGGGCATCGTCATGGTGTCGGCATAGCCTTCTCACGCCCAGTTGTGCCAGCCGCTTTCCGGAGAGCGCGACCGAGCGCTCAATGAGACTGCTCGCCGTAACAAGCCATTAAGCGTGACCAAGCTGACAATGCCGGGGCTGGCCATCGGTGGCGGCGGCCATGGCGGCATGGGCAAGCTCCAAGGCGAACAGTTAAGTGAGTATGCCACCAAGGTGACGAAGAAGGTTCTGCCGGATTGGGGACACTGGCTCCCCGAGGAGTGCGCGTCCGCGCTCAACCCAGTCGTTGTAAATTTCCTTACAGCGAAGTAACCATAGCGATGCCGGCAGCTATCCACCCCGCTCCACTCGATAGCTGCCGGTCTGCCCGCCACCAATCATCGACCTTCGTGAACGCCTAACCGTGCCCCCTTCCCCCGTATCATCCCGACCAATAGTTCCGCCTCGGTTAGCGCAAGCGGCCAATCCGCTCGATCGTCTCCGCAATTACGAGTTCGTCCGGCTGCAGGTCGCCGACCATGCGCAAGAACTCGGGCCGATCGGCGCGCGCGCCCGACGCCTTCTTACGGTACGCCGGAGCGACATGAAAACTAGCCGCTCGTGTACCTGCAACGATGCTCTCCTGTCGGGTAGATACTGTTCATTGAACCGCCCCCGGTTTGCCAAAGGCGTGGGGTTGTGGGTTCCGCTGCCATATCGATGGCATCCGCGGCAGCATAATATTGCTTTTCGGCCTCGGCAGGCGGGATGTTGCCGATGGGTTCAAGCAGACGACGATGGTTGAACCATTCGACCCATTCGAGCGTGGCATATTCGACGGCTTCGAAGCTGCACCACGGTCCCCGCCTGCGAACAGAAGCCGCATAACTCTTACTACATGGCCTGCGGCCGTCATGCTCGACCGGTTCAGCCGGACGCACATCACCGTCCGCGCTCATTCGTTGGAAGGCAAGTTCGCAACCTTCGCCAGCCCAACCGCTCGCTAGACGGTCCGTGGCGTACCCGGTATTGAGGAAGAGTACACCGGACGACGGACAAACCCGGGGGGGAATATGACAGGGCAGGTCGGGGAACCGGCGCGACGGATAGAGGGGTGGAAGTCGATCGCCGCCTATCTCGGCCGCGACCGCTCGACCGCGATCCGCTGGTCGCGCGAGCGGGGCCTGCCTGTCCATGCCCTACCCGGTGGCCGCAGCCGCAGCGTCTACGCGCTGGCCGCTGAACTCGACGCCTGGATTTCGGGGCAGAGGGCACTGCTACCGGACCAGGTGCCCGACGCCATTCCCGACCCGCTGGTCCCGAAACCGCCGCCTGCCCGACCGCCAGCCACCGCCATCGATCCGCTGGCGCTGCCCCGCCCTGCCCCGCCGCGCCACTGGTCGATTGTGCTGAGCGCGCTGGCGCTGCTGGGGGTAAGCGTTGCCGGGTTCGTGTGGATCGACGCCTCGCCCGACCGGCTCGACGTGCCGACGCATGCGCGCTTCGTCGCCGCGCGCGACGACGTGGCGATGCGCAGCGCCCCGCGCCTACACGCCGCCACCGCCACGCTGACCCGCCTTGCCCACGACCATCCCGGCAATGTCGAGGTGCAGGAGGCGCTGGCCGAGGCATGGGTACTGATCCGCGAATTCGGATCGGCCGCTGACACGCTCTGCATCAGCCGGGCTCGCGCGGCGGCGGCGGCGGCCCGCGCCATCGATCCGAACTCGGCCGTCGCCGATCGGGTCGACGGGGTCATCGCCTATTGGTGGGACGGCAAGCCGCAACTGGCGGGCAAACTGTTCCGCCGCGCGATAGCCGATGCCCCGGGCGATCCGCTGGCCCATCTGTGGTATGCCAATATCCTTGCCGACAATGGTGAGGACGCTGCCGCTCAGCGGGCGTTCGACACCGCGCGGACGCTGGCGCCGGGGGCGCCATGGCTGCTCGCCGATTATGGCTGGGGCCTGTGGTCGGCGGGCCGGACGAAGGAGGCGCAGGCGCTGCTTACCACCGTCGCCACCCAGTATCCAACGCTGGCCAGCGTCCACGACGCGCTGAGCGTCACCGCGCTCGCCGCGGGCGATCTCGCCGGCTATGCCCACCACCTGTCCATCCGCGCCCGCGTGCGCGGCGAACCCGAACTACTTGCCTATAGCGCCGCGCTCCGGCGCACAATCGACAGCGACCGGCGCGCCGGCATCGGCTCGGCCGCGACCTATGCGGTGATCCTTAGCCGTGCGGTGTCGATCACCCAGAATGACGACCTGCCGGATCATAGCTGGCCGGCCTTCGTCGCCGCGGTCGCGGGCGACCGCGCGGCGCTAGTCGCGATCCTCGACGAAGCCCGGGCGCGTGGCGAACGATGGGGATCGGCCGGATTCGTCCGCCGCGTCCGAGCGCGCTTTGCCGGCGATGCGCGGATCGATGCCGCGCTGCGGGCCCTGGCACAGCCACCGATCGACACCGCCTGACCAGTCGATATGCCGGATTCCGCACCCGTTTCACGTCGTCACCGCCCGATACGATGCTTTGCGACACATTGCCACCGGACGATTCCGATCGGGCGGGCATAGCATCGAACCGTTCGATAACGACCGGTTCGGGGGACCAGATGACGGGGGTACGCACAGTCGTTTCGACCGAATGGGAGAAGGTCGCGGACCATGGATCGAGGGACCCTGGCCGCGACTTGTATTGGCAGGGCTGCGTCGACCATGCGGACGAAGCCGCCGCACTGATCGACGCGGGCGGTCGCATTCTGCGCACGACGGCGTCCTGCGACGCGCTGCTGGTCACCGGTGGCGACGGCGTGGCGCGCTGGACGCTGCTGCCCTGGGAACAGGCCCGGGTCGACACCGTGCTCGCCCGCGCCACCTCGGAGATCGCGCCGAAGGCAGCCGCATTACGCTATCGCGCCGCCCCTGATCGCGCGCTGCTGATCCTGATCGCGCGGCCGGTGCTATCGGCGATGCGGTTGCTGCACGCCACGCCCGGCGCGGCGGTGGTCAGGCTAATCGACCCGCTCGAGCGCCCTGTGGCGGCACCGGAGCTGTGGCGCGAGGCGTTCGACCTGACCCGTAGCGAGGTCGCACTCGCCGCGTTGCTGATGGCGGGCCATTCGTTGGAATCGGCGGCGGCGGCGCGCGAATGTTGCCAGACGACGTTGCGCGTCCATCTGCGCCACATCTTTGTCAAGACCGGCGTGTCGCGCCAAGCCGATCTGGTCAGCCTACTGGCGCGGTTCGGGCGGGAGTAGCAGCCCCCGCTTCGGCACCCGATGGGTGCCACACCGGCTGCTGCCGCCGCGTCGACCCCTCGCGCGGCGGCAGAGGACCGATCAGTTCGAACCGAAGAGGTCGCGCTTGAACAGCTTGTCGCCGATATTGGCCTGTTCGGGCGCGGCGCGATCGGCGATCACCACGTCGCTTTCGGCCGCGAACGCATCGATGTTCTTGACGACCTTCGATCCGAAGATATCGTCCTCGTCGAGGTTCGGTTCGTGCACGACGTCGATGCCCTACGCCTCCATTCGCTACATGATCCTCTGAATCGACGACTGGCGGAAATTGTGGGCTCGGGCCTCCATGGCCAAGCGGTACACGCCGACCTTTTCGGACGCGCGCGATGATCTGACGGGCGAGGACATCCCTGCGAGTGCGGTTCGCAACGACGATCACGCGGATCAGGTTCTGCGGCACTTCCGAGCAATTGGCGAGCTGCTGCCTAGTATCCTTAGGGAAGCCATAGCCGCCGTAACCGAAGCTCGGATTGTTGTAATGCATGCCGATCCGCTGGTCGAGGCGACGCCCTCAATAATCGGCTTTGCGTTCTTGCCACCAGCGATCCCATAGCTGTCGAGTTCATCGAAGAAGTCGACGCGCATCCCGAGATAGGTATCGGCTAGAAGCTTGAACGCCTCCGCCTCGCGGCTGTCACTGAAGACGACGGCCACATCTTTTTTCCGCATCCTGCAGCAGCACGTCGGCGAGCATCATCGCCCGGTCCGACCGTTCGCCGACGATGATTCGCAAGGGTGAAGATTGTCGTACAACGTGTCTCCTTCAGGGGAATCCTGGGCTGAACACCACGTAAACCGGGTGCAGCCGCTGGCGAGCTTCATCGAAAAAGCCGACCGGAATGGTCGACTTCGCGATGGTCGCCGTCTGCGGTGCGGTGGCCGCCGCCTTGCTGATGACCGCCTCGACCGAGCTAGTGTTGAACTTGTCGGTTTCGACGTCGTACTTGGTCAGGGCGGCGACGATGACATAGCCCGCGCTGTCCAGCGCCGCATCGACAGCTGTGGTCGCGGTCAGGTCAAGCGTGTATTCGGCGAGTAAGTGTTCCAACTCAGCATTGACGGTCGCGACTTGCGGCAGTTGACCGGCGCGACGTGGTCCTCCGAATGTCCACGGCGACGACGGTGCTGTGCTGCACCAGCAGCACCGTCTTCGACGTTCCCATATAAGCAAGCCCGGTAACCGCGATCTTCGTGCTCGTCGCCTCTCGCCCGAACGGCGCATCGCCGCATGAGCAAACCGCCTAGCCTCGGAACGGGCACGTCCCCCCCTGAATGCGGCGTCACGGACGGAAAAGCGCTTCGATTCGAGAAACATTCCAGCTTTTCGGACCATAAAATGTTGCGTAACAAAAAATTGTTGCTGGCCGGGACGGTAGATGCCGTGAATGTCACCAACCCCCGGCAAGCCGTTACAGTATGAAATCTCCCGCGCCGAGCGACGTCGTATAGACTAGGAACGCGAAGTCAGCGACGCCGTCCCGGTTGCTGTCGCCCTGCACTAGCATATAGCCGTCCACCGCAACTTGAAAGCGAAGCTCATAGGTCGTGTGCGTCGTCGTCGTGAACGCTTCGGTTCCGATAAAGGTGAACGCCTGGTTCCCGCTGGCGCTCGACGGGTCGATCGTCGCGAGGTCGATGCGATCCCCGTCCGCCGCGACGAAGTCGGTGATCCGGTCGAGCAGATCGGCCGTTCCGAAGTCGCTCACCTTGGTAAAGACGAAGCGATCCGCCCCCGTACCGCCGGCCATTACGTCGCCGCCGCTGCCGCCGGTCAGCACGTCGCTGCCCGTACCGCCCGCCAGCGTATCGTTGCCGCTGCCCGACGACAGCGTGTCGTTGCCGTCGAGGCCTTGTAACAGATCCGCGCCGCTGCCCGAGGTGATGCTGTTACCGAGCGCGTTACCTACGCCGGTAAAGGCCTTGCTGCTGGAATAGGTCAGTTTTTCTAGGTTGGCACCCAGCGTGTAGCTGACCAGCGAGGTCGTTACCGTGTCGGTCCCCTCGCCAACCGCCTCGACGATCACGTCGCCGATATTGTCGACCACGTAAGCGTCGTCGCCGGTGCCGCCGGTCAGCGTGTCGGCACCGGCGCCGCCACTGAGCGTATCGTTGCCGGCACCGCCGGTCAGCGAGTCCGCATATTTCCCGCCGGTCAGGGCATTGGCGAGGTCGTTGCCGATGCCGGTGAAGCCGGTGGTGCCGTTGAAGCTCAACGATTCGAGATTGGCAGCGAGCGTGAAGCTGGCGAGCGAGGTGACGATCGTGTCGGTGCCGCCGGCCGCCTCGACGATCACGTCGGCGATGTTGTCGACATAATAGGTGTCGTTGCCGTTGCCGCCGTCCATCGTGTCCGCACCGACCCCGCCGTTCAGCGTGTCGTTGCCGACCAGGCCATAGAGCAGGTCGTTGCCGCTGCCCCCGGTCAGACCGTTGGCCAGTTCGTTGCCGGTGCCGGTGAACGCCCCGGTGCCGGTGAACGCGACACTCTCGAAATTGGCGGCCAGCGTGTAGCTGTTCCGCGCCGTGCGCACCGTATCGCGGCCGCCATTCGCCGCCTCGATCAGCAGGTCGTTGCCGTCGAGGACATAGACGTCGTTGCCCGACCCGCCGTCGAGCGTATCGTCGCCCGCCCCACCGTCTAGCGTATCGTCGTCGCCCTCCCCGACCAGCGAGTCATTGCCCGCACCGCCAATGAGATTGTCGTCGCCGGCACCGCCGCGCAGCGTATCGTTGCCGCTGCCGGCGGTCAGGGTGTTGGCAGATGCGTTGCCGGTGCCGGTGAACGCTGCGCTGCCGGTATAGGTGACCGCTTCGAAATACAGCGCCAGCGTCCAGTTCGACAGGCCGGTGTCGATGGTATCGGTGCCGCCACCCGACAGTTCGACCAGCGTGTCGGTGGTGGTGTCGACGAGATAGGTGTCGTTGCCCGATCCCCCCTCCAGACGGTCGACACCCGCGCCGCCGTCGAGCGTGTCGTTGCCCGACCCGCCCGACAGCGTGTCGTTGCCCGCCCCGCCGGTCAGGCGGTTGCTGGATGCGTTGCCGGTGCCGACGAAGCCGGCGGTACCGGTATAGACGAGGTTTTCGACGTTCGCGAACGCGGCGATGGTCAGGCTGCCGAGCGCGGTGCGGACCGTGTCGCTACCCCCGCCCGAGGATTCTACGACGATATCGGTCGACAGGTCGACCTCGTACGTGTCGTCGCCGGTGCCGCCGACCATTGAATCCGCACCCGTCCCGCCGATCAGCGTGTCGTTGCCCGACCCGCCGCTCAGGGTATCGGCCAACGCACCGCCGGTGATGACGTTGGCCAGCGCATTGCCGGTGCCAACGAAGCGCAGGCCGCCGGTGTAGGTCAGGTTTTCGAGATTGGTCAGCGACGCGATCGAATAGGTGCTGATCGTCGCCACCGATCCGCCGGGTAGGTCGGCCTCGACCGTGTCGAGGCCGCCGCTCGCTGCCTCGACGATCATATCGGCCGCATCCTCGACCCGGTACAGGTCGTTGCCGGTGCCGCCGGTCATCGTGTCGATGCCGTCGCCGCCATCGAGGATGTCGTTGCCGGTGCCGCCGATCAGGATGTCGTTGCCATTGCCGCCGTCGAGGCTGTCATTGCCCGCCGGTCCGCCGTCCAGCGTGTCGTTGCCGCCGAAGCCGCGCAGCGTGTCGTCGCCCTCGCCGCCCGTACGATTGTCGGGGGCGTCGTTGCCGTCATACACGATGCCGGTATTGCCGTCGCTGGGCACCAGATCCTGATCGATGAAGCGCAGCAGTTCGACGCCGGTGATCGTGTCGTTGCCATCGGGGCCGAGGCCGCCGCGATTGTCGACGACACGGAACACGCCCGGCGATTCCTGAGTGATGGTATAGTCGGCGCGGACCGAGGAGTAGATGGCGATATCATTGCCATTGCCGCCGTCAATCCGATCGTTGCCGCCGCCGCCGACCAACCGGTCGTCGCCGGCACCGCCCAGCAACACGTCGTTGCCGGCCCCGGCGTCCAGCGTATCAGCACCGCTGTCGTCGCCGCCGGTCAGCGTGTCCGACCCCGACGATCCGGTGATCCGGTCGTTGCCGTCGCCGCCATAGAGGTTCGCGCCGCCGCCGCCGATCGTGTCGTCGCCGGCCCCACCGTCGAGCCACGCATCGGCGGTTCCGCCCAGTTGATCGTTGCCGAGACCGCCGAGCAGCGTGCCCGACCCGGACAAGGTGTCGTTGCCGGCACCGCCGTCCATCCGGTTGGCGCCGTCGCCATCGTTCAGCACGTCGTTGTCGGCCCCGCCGTCGAGCGTGTCGTCGCCCGACCCGCCGGTCAGCGTATCGCTGCCCGCGCCGCCCAACAGGCTGTCATGGTTGGCGTCGCCCGCCAGCACGTCGTTGCCCGTGCCGCCGTCGATGGTGTCGTTGCCGAAGCCGCCGGTGACGGTGTCGTTGCCGGTCCCGCCCACCAGGCTGTCGGCCCCGTCGAAGCCGTCGATCAGGTCGTCATTGTCGCCGCCATCGACCGTGTCGTTGCCCGCCCCGGCGAACAGCGCGTCGTTGCCGCTGCCGCCCGCGATCGAGTCATCGTCGTTATAGCCGAAGATACGGTCGTTGCCGGCCGCGCCGATCAGCGTGTCGTTGCCCGATTCCCCGAGCAGATAGTCGTCGAGCGCGGTGCCGGTCAGCGCATTGGCACCGTCGTCGCCGTGCAGCACGCTGCCGCCGACCGCCCCTTGCGTCACATCGGCGAACTGGATCGTTTCCATGCTGGTCAGGAAATCGGTGCCTCCGCCGCCGCGATTGTCGATGACGTACACGCCGCCATCGCCCGCCGCGACGGTGAAGTTGGCCCGCTGGCCGCCGATGATCGCCCGGTCGGTGCCCGCCCTGCCGATCAGCGTGTCGCTGCCCTCGCCGGCGGTCAGTGTATCGTCGCCGTCGCCACCGTCGAGCAGGTCGTTGCCGCTGCCCGTGGTCAGGATATCGGCCCCCTCGCCGCCCGACAGAGTTCCGCCGCCGGTCAGCGTATCGTTGCCGGCATCGCCCGACAGGACACCGAAGCCGGTCAGCGAGTCGTTGCCAGCACCGCCCGACAGCGTATCGACGCCCGAACCGCCGGTCAGGATGTCATTCCCATCCTCTCCATACAGCGCGTCGTCGCCGGTGCCGCCGTCGATCGTGTCGGCATCCATGCCGCCATACATCAGGTCGTTGCCGGCATCGCCCGACAGGCTGTCGAGGCCCGATCCGCCATAGATGCTGTCGTCGTCGTCCCCGCCGCGCAGCGTGTCGTCGCCGCCGCCGATCGTTTCGACGCCCAGCACCGGACCGCCCACCGGCAAACCGGTGACCGGATCGACCGGTTGGGTGATGATCAGGTCGCCGCCGGCCAGAATATCCTCGCCGATGCCGCCGAGGATCGAGTCATTGCCGGTGCCACCGACGACCAGATCGTCGTCGTCGCTGCCGTCGAGCAGGTCGTCGCCCGCCTCGCCATAGATGCGGTCGGCTTCGGTCCCGCCATCGATGCTGTCGTTGCCGGCACCGGCGAGGATGCTGTCCTCACCCGCCAGACCGCGGACCGAGTCATTGCCACCCTGCCCTTCGAGCGTGTCGTCGCCAGATCCGGCGAAGCGCGGCCCCGACGGATTGGTGACGTTGACCACGCCCGACGACGAACCGGTGGTGATGTCACCGATCATGTCGTTGCCCGTTCCACCGCGCAGCCAGACACCGGGGTTGGCCCGGGCGATGTAATCGGCATCGTCGAAGCGCAGCACGCGGACATTGGTCAGCGTGTCGGTGCCCTCAGGCGATCCGGGGCGGTTGTCGGTCACGGTGACGACGCCATTGGTCTCGGTCACGGTGAAGTCGTTGCGATTGCCGTAATAGCGGACGATGTCAGGGGTCAGCGCGCCCGACCCTCCGCCGTCGATGGTGTCGTTGCCGCCATTGCCCGCAAGGAAATCGCCGCCGCTGCCGCCGTCGATGACGTCGTTGCCGGCGCCGCCCGAAATCCAGTCGGCACCGCCGCCGCCGAGCAGCGAATCCTCGCCATAATTGCCAGAAATGACGTCGTCGCCCTCGCCACCGTCGAGCGTCTGTGCGCCGTCGATGCCGAAAGGGGCGGTGCCGTAGAGCGTGTCGTTGCCGGCATCGCCATAGCCGATCGCGCCGGTATAGACGCCGAGCGCGTCATTGCCCGCTTCGCCGCGCAGGATGCCATAGCCGGTGATGGCGTCGTTGCCGTCACCGCCCAGCGCGTTGCCCGATCCGATGGTGATCGTGTCGTTGCCGGCATCGCCCAGCAACTGGCCGCTGCCCGACAGGACGTCGTCGCCGTCGCCGCCGCTCAAGGTGCCGTCGCCAGACAGCGCGTCGCGACCGGCGCCGCCGACCAGTTCGTCGGTGCCGCCGCCGCCAGTGATGAAGTCGTCGCCATCGCCGCCAAGCGCCCGGTCGTCGCCGGTGCCGCCGTCGATGGTGTCGTTGCCGATGCCGCCGTCGAGACTGTCATTACCCGCGCCGCCGAACAGCTGATCGTCGTCGCTGCCGCCCAGCAGCGTATCGTTGTCGGCCCCGCCGTCGAGCACGTCATAGCCGACGCCGCCGTCGATCAGGTCGGCACCGCGCCCGCCGAAGATGCGGTCGTTGCCGCTCAGACCGAACAGGCGGTCGTCGCCCCGGTCCTGATCGGGATCGTCGATGCCGGTATTGGGCGCGGTGACGCCGGGCGGCAGCCCCGCGCCGCTGATCGAATCATCCAGTTCGGTGCCGGTCAGCGTGTCGTTGCCCGCCGTCCCGTTGAACACCATGCCCGCCGTCGCCGCCGACAGGGCGAAGGCGGCGTTGGCGAAGGTCGCCCGTTCGACGCCCGACAGGCGATCGGCGCCGAGGTTGTGGCGATTGTCGACGACGAAATAGCCGCCATTGCCGTCGCGGACGACCGAGGCGTTCTCGCGCGCCATTTCGAACGAGGCGGTATCCTCGCCATCGCCGCCGGCCAGCGTGTCGCTGGCGTCGCCGCCCGACAGCCAGTCGTTGCCGGTGCCGCCGATCAGGCTGTCGGCACCCCAATTGCCATAGACGACGTCGTTGTCGGCCCCGCCGTCCAGCGTCTGCGCGCCGTCATAGCCATAGGGCTGCCAGCCCGACAGCGTGTCGTTGCCCGCGCCGCCGGTGCCGGTGCCGCCGGTCCCGACCAGCAGCGTGTCGGCACCGATGCCGCCGTCCAAGGTGCCATAGCCGGTCAGGCTGTCGTTGCCGGCATCGCCGGACAACAGGCCGGTCGCATAGATGTTGCCGGTGATCCGGTCGTCGCCGTCGCCGCCATAGAGTGATCCGTTGCCGTTCAACGTGTCGTTGCCGCTGCCGCCGAGGATGCGGTTCAACCCGCCGACATCCTCGACATAATCGGCATCCGCTCCGGCATCGATCGTGTCGTCGCCAAGGCGGCCATAGACGGTGTCGTTGCCGTCGCCCGCGCTGATCGAATCCGTGCCGGTGCCGCCGTCGATATAATCGTTGCCGGTCCCGCCGGTCAGCGTGTCCGACCCGGAATCGCCGGTCACCACGTCGTTGCCAGCACCAGCATCGATGATGTCGTTGCCGTCGTCGCCGCCCAGACGGTCGTTGCCGGCGAGGCCGGTGATGGTGTCGTTGCCGCTGTCGCCGATCAGGATGTCGTCGAACGCGGTGCCGGTCAGTACCAGCCCGACATTGCTGCCCGGCAGCGTCTGTTCGTCGCCGCTGTCGAACTGGAGCAGCTCGATGCCGTACACCCGGTCGGTGCCGTTGGGGCTGCCGCCGCGCAGGTCCTGCACGGTGATGCTGCCGTCGCTGTTGTTGACGATGCCATAGTCCGACCGGCGGCCGTTATAGATGAGCTTGTCGAAGCCCGATCCGCCATAGACGGTGTCGGTCCCGCCGCCGCCCAGGATGGTATCGTCGCCCGCACCGCCGAGCAGCGTGTCGCTGCCGCTGCCGCCCCAGATCGAATCGGCGCCCGATCCGCCGTCGAGCAGCAGGTCGCTGGCATAATAGCCCGACAGCGTGTCGTTGCCGTCATTGCCCTGTCCGCTGCCGCTCGACACATAGACGACGTCGTTGCCGTCGCCGCCGCGCACCAGCCCCGATCCGTTCAGCGTGTCGTTGCCGGCTTCACCGTCGAGCAGGCCGCTGCCGCTGACGCTGTCATTGCCGAGGCCGCCCGTCAGCGTGCCGTTGCCGCCGATCGTGTCGTTGCCGTCGCCGCCCGACAGGACGTTCCCGTTGTCGTCATAGTCGGTGATGCGATCGTCGCCCGCGCCGCCGTCGATCGTGTCGGCCCCCGCGCTCTGGACGATGGTGTCGTTGCCGTCGCCGCCGGCGATGCTGTCGCCATCGGCACCGCCGTCGATCCAGTCGGCCCCGATGTCGCCGTCGATCGTGTCGACCCCGGCCTCGCCGTAGAGCACGTCGTTGCCGGCGCTGCCCGCGACGCTGTCCGCGCCGGTGCCGGCGACGATCCGGTCGTTGCCCGCCCCGCCGTCGATCGTGTCGTTGCCGTCGCCGCCGGTGATGCTGTCGTCGAACGCGGTGCCGGTCAGGCGGTCGGCGGCCGTCGTGCCGCCGACGACGATGCCGGTGTTGGCGGCGGTCACGTCGAAATCGAGGTCGGTGAAGCGCAGCGTGGCGATGCCGCGCACCTGATCGGTGCCGTCGACGCCGCGCCCGTCGCGGTTGTCGGCGACGATATAGCCGCCATTGCCATCGCGGATAACCGATGCGAAGGCGCGCGTCCCGCCATACAGCGCGACGTCGTAATCGCCGCCGCCGACGATCGTGTCGTCGCCATCGCCGCCGTCGAGCGTGTCGTTGCCCGCCCCGCCGTCGAGGCTGTCGTTATCGGTCGACACGCCCCCGCCACGACCGCCCGACAGCGTGTCGGACCCGTCGCCACCCAGCAGAGTCTCGCGCGTGCCATGGAAGCCGGTCAGGCGATCGTCGCCCGCACCGCCGTCCATGGTGACCGGTCCGCTCCACGGATAAGCGGTGGCGATAGTGTCGTTGCCCGCCTCGCCATAAGCGGCACCCGACACGATGTTGATCGCGTCGTTGCCGATCCCGCCGAGCAGCGTTCCCGACCCCGACAGCGTGTCGATGCCGTCGCCACCGATCAGCGTGCCCTCGCCCGACAGCGCATCGTTGCCGACGCCGCCATCGAGCAGCCCGCTGCCCGAGAGCGCGTCGTTGCCGATGCCGCCCTCAAGCGTGCCGGTGCCGATCAGCGTGTCGTTGCCGGTATCGCCGTACAGGCGGTTGCTGCCGAGGCGGTCCTCCAACCGGTCGTTGCCGGTGCTGCCGCGCAGCGTGTCCGACCCGCCGTCGCCATACAGCCAGTCGGCATCGTCGCCGCCGTCGAGCACGTCCTGGCCCGTCCCGCCCCAAAGCGTGTCGTCGCCCTCGCCACCCTCCAGCGTGTCGCGGCCCGACTGGCCATAGAGCACGTCGTTGCCGACGCCGCCACGCACCGAGTCATTGCCGAACCCCGCATCGATGATGTCGAAGCCCGAATTGCCGTACAGCGTGTCGTCGCCGGCCAGCGTGGCCGAGGTCAGCGTCGCATTGGGAATGCGGTCGTCTATGCCGGCCGAGTCCTGCCAGAAGATGCCCGGCGTGCTGACCAGCGCATATTCGTCGTCGTCGAACTGGAGCAGCTCGACCCCCGACAGCGTATCGGTGCCCAGCGGGCTGCCGGTGCGCAGATCGGTCAGGATCGTGGTGCCATTGGCCCCGGCGGTGACCGAGAAATCGGCCATCCGCCCGGCGACGCGGACCATGTCCGATCCGCTGCCGCCGTCGATGCTGTCGGCACCGGCCCCGGCGAACAGCAGGTCGTCGCCCGTACCGCCCAGCAGCGTATCGGCCCCCGCGCCACCGTCGATCGTGTCGGCGTCCGTGCCGCCGTCCAGTCGGTCGGCCGACGCCGATCCGCGCAGGCTGTCATTGCCGGCATCGCCGGTCATCTGCACGCCCGCACCCGCCGACGATGCGTCGAACGTGTCGTTGCCGGCACCGCCCGTCGCGGTGCCGCTGTTCAGCGACATCGCGTCGTCGCCGTCGCCGCCGTCGAGCGATCCCGACCCGAAGAGCTGGTCGTTGTCCGCCCCGCCCAGCAGGGTGCCGGTGCCGCTCAGATAATCATTGCCCGCGCCCCCTTCGATCCGGTTGGTGCCGGTCAGGTCGGTGATGGTGTCGTTGCCGGCATCGCCGCGCAGCGTGTCGTTGCCGGTATCGCCCTCGATCCGGTCGTCGCCGGCACCGCCCGAAATCGAATCGTCGCCGCCATTGCCGTCGATGGTGTCGTTGCCGCCCAGCCCCTCGATCGTGTCGTTCGAGTTCGATCCCGGCAGCGAATCCGCCGCCTCGCTGCCCTGGATCAACAGGCCGATGCCGCTCGGCGAAATCGACGGGGTGAAGTTGTAGAGGGTCAGTTCCTCGGACACCGACGTGTCCATGCCCCGCAGGATCGCGATCGTCTTCCAGCCCGTGGCGGTGCCGGCGGCGTCGAAATCGGCTTGCAGGAACAATTCGCCCGCCGCGCCCAGCAGGCGCATATGCCCGGTCAGGAACGGGTTCTGGCCGGTGGTGAAGTTGGTGAAATAGGCCACGACGTTCGACACGTCGAGCACATCGCCGCCGGTACCTGCGGTGAAGTTCTGGATGACGTCGGCAGCGCCGTCGCCATAGCGCAGAGAATAGCCGTTCAGGCGGAACACGTCCTGGCCGGCGCCACCGTCGAGCGTGTCGACAAAGGCGTCGTAACCGGCATTGTCGAAATAGTCGTCGCCGGCATCGCCGGACACGACGCCGCGGACATAGCTGAACGTATCGTCGCCATCGCCGCCCGACACGGTGTTCTGGCCATATTGGTCGTTGAACCAGTCGCTGCCGTCGCCACCCGACAGGCTGTCGTCACCCTGCCCGCCATCAATCCGGTCGCGGCCCGCACCGCCGAGGATCGTGTCGCGGCCCAGGCCGCCATCGATCGTGTCGTCGCCGCCCAGCCCCTCGATCCGGTCGGGGCTGCTGGTACCGTCGAGATCGTCGTCGAACTGCGTACCGGTGCGGGTAACGCCGACCGGACCGACGCCATTCGTGAAATTGTCGTAGTTGAGCGCCGTCGCGACGACATTCTGCAACCGCGCGACCGTCTGCCAGTCAAGCGTGGCGGCGGTGCCGTCATGATCGACCTGCAACAGCGTATCGGCACCGTCCTGCAACAGCCGCATATGGCCGGTTTCGAACGGATTGCCGCCGTCGACACCGGACATATAGCTGGTGCCGAGGTTGATGACGTCGCCACCGGTGCCGGCGGTGAAGTCGGTGATCGTCGTTATTCCGGAACCCGCCACCGGATAGCGGGTCGAATATTCGTAGAAGTCGTACGTATCACGGCCAAGACCACCCGTCAGCGTGTTCGTGACGGCTTGCCCCTGCCACGAGCCGATATTGTAGAACAGGTCGTCGCCATCGCCGCCATCGATGACGTTCGTACCACCATAGTCGGACAGCCGGTCATTGCCGGCACCGCCGCTGATCGTATCATTCCCCCAAGTACCTTCGATCGTGTCGTCGCCAAGCCCGCCGCTGAGGCTGTCATTGCCATCGCCGCCGTCGATCGTGTCGTTTCCGGCATCGCCGACGATGGTGTCGTTGCCGCCATCCCCGGACAGATTATCGTTGCCGGCCCCGCCGACGATGCTGTCGTTACCGTTGCCGCCGCTCAGCGTATCGTCGCCAAGGCCGCCGGTCAGCGTATCGCGATCGTTCGACCCGGTGACCCGGTCGTCGCCGTCGCTGCCCTGCTGCAACTGGCCAGCGCCGTCGATGCTCCACCCACCGGTGAAGTTCGCGGTCTGGAAGGCGGCGGGCAGGACGTTCTGGAACCGGATCAGCGTCGTCCACGCATTGCCGCCGCCGTCGCGGTCCCATTGCAGCAGCGTGTCGGTGCCGCCATCGGCGGTCAGCCGGAAATGCCCGTCGGTCCACGGATTGACCGTTCCGGTGTAATTCTGAAGCTGCCCAAGCAATTGCGCCACATCGACGACGTCACCGTCCCCACCGGTCGCGAAGTCGGTGATGGTCGTCTGGACCTGTTGCCCATAGGGATAGAAGACATAGCTGTCGCGACCGGCACCGCCGGTGATGGTATCCGCGCCGGTATTGTAGCCGACATATTCGAACCGGTCGTCGCCGGCCCCGCCGTCGATGCTGTCCGCGCCGGTATAGTCGCGGAACAGGTCATTGCCATCGCCACCGAGCAGCGTATCGTTGCCGTCGTCGCCGTCGATCGTATCGTTGCCGCTGCCGCCATCGATCCGGTCGTTGCCGCTGCCGCCGCTCAGATTATCGTTGCCGGCCCCGCCCGCCAGCGTGTCGCCGTCTTCCTGCCCGCTCAGATTATCGTTGCCGTCCCCGCCGGTCAGGCTGTCGTTGCCGATCCCGCCTTGCAGTTGGTCGTTGCCGGCATCGCCCGACAGCGTGTCGTTGCCCTGTTCGCCATAGAGCAGGTCGTCGCCGTCACCGCCCGCGACGGAATCATGCCCGCCATTGCCGTCGACCGTGTCATCGCCCGACCCGCCGATGACGGTGTCGGCATCGATCGTTCCGACGATACGATCATTCTGCGCCGATCCGGCAATGTTCTGACCGACCCCGGCCGGATCGATGCGCACGTCACCGATGACGAAATTGTCGCGGGTAAAGGTCGCGCCCGCCTTTCCGACGAAGGTGATGAGGTCGACCCACGTCGCCCCGCCGGTCGCGCCGTTCCAGTCGACCTGCAACACCCGGTCGCTGCCGCTGACCACCAGTCGCAGATAGCTCGACGCGAACGGATTGGTGCCGGGGACATAGCCGGTCATATAGCTGCTGAGCGACGCCAGCGAGACGACATCGCCGTCCGCCCCGACCGCGAAATCGGTGATGCGATCGGCGGTCACGCTACCGGGCGAAACCGACGTCAGTTCATAGGTATCGCGCCCGTCGCCGCCGGTCAGCGTATCGGTGCCGCCGCTATAGCCGACATAGCGGAAATAATCGTCGCCGGCCCCGCCGGTGACGCTGTTCGCGCCCTGATAATCCTGAAACCGGTCGTTGCCGTCACCACCGGACAACGTGTCGTTGCCGGCACCGCCGTCCAGCGTATCGTTGCCAATGCCGCCATCGAGACTGTCGGCCTCGCTATTGCCCGACAGATTATCGTCCCCGCTGCCGCCGATCAACGTGTCGAGGGCAGCACCGCCGTCGAGATAGTCGTCGCCCGCACCGCCCGACAGCAGGTCGTTGTCGCCCTCGCCATAGAGCGCGTCGTTATCGTCGCCACCGTCGAGCGTGTCGTTGCCGGCACCGCCCATCAGCTGGTCGTTGCGCTCGCCGCCGCTGATCGAATCCGCGCCGTCATTGCCATAGAGCGTGTCTTCGCCCTGCGCGCCGTTGATGGTGTCGTTACCGGCCAGCCCCGAATAATTGTCGCGGCCCACACCGGTGAAGCTGTCGGCACCGGTCGTGCCGCTCTGCGTCGCCGCGACGCCGGTCGCGCGCAGGTCGGGGGTGAAGTTGTCGGGGGTCAGTGCGGTCGCGGTGACGTTCTTGAGCAGCAGATATTGCTGGAAATTGTCGCCGCCGCCATTCTGGTCGAAATCGACCGCGGTATCGCTGCCGACCTGGCGCAGCCGCATCCAGCCACCCGAGATCAGCTTGGTCGCGTCCATCTGCGCGCCGCCCAGCGACAGCCCCGCCTGATCGAGGACGATCAGGTCACCGCCGCTGCCGGTGGCGAAATCGGTGATCGTGCTGACGACCGGCGTCTGGTTGAACAGGTAATAGAGGTTGTAGCGATCGCGGCCGGTGCCGCCGCTATAGCTGTCATTGCCCTGATAATAGCCGACATAGTCGAATCGGTCGTCACCAGCCCCACCGCTGAACGTGTCTGCGCCGGTATAGTCGCCGAAACTGTCGTCGCCGTCGCCGCCGACGAAGCTGTCTTCGCCCTGCGAATAGCTGAAGCTGTCGTCGCCTGCCCCGCCGTCGAAAGTGTCGTTGCCGGCGTCGTTGGCACCGAACACGTCATTCCCGTCGCCACCCGACAGGCTGTCGTTGCCCGCGTCGCCCTGCAGCGTGTCGTTGCCGGCTCCGCCGATCAGCGTGTCGTTGCCGGCATCGCCATCGAGGATATCGTTGCCGGTGCCGCCATCGATGCTGTCGTTGCCGGTGCCGCCATAGAGTGAGTCATCGCCCCCCAGCCCGGAAAGGGTGTCGCCCATCGGCGTCCCGTCGATCCGCTGGCTGTTGGCATCGCCGGTTAGGGTCGCGCCGACAAAGCCGGGACGATACCAGGTCGCGAAATTGTCGGCGGTGAAGGCGGCCGGGTTCGTCACCCCTTCGAACCGGGCGATCGTCCGCCACGCATAGCCGGTGGCGCCGGCGTCGTTGTCGACCTGCAATATGACCGCGCCGCTTTCGGTGGTGAAGCGCAGATAGCCGGCGGTGAACGGGTTGGTCGACGGGTCCCAGTTCTGGAAATAATCCGTGCTGATCTGCAACCGGTCACCACCCGTACCGGTCGCGAAGTCGGTGATGACGGTCAGATTTGCCGTCGTCGTCGGATAGGCCGACAGGATATAGGTATCGCGCCCGGCCCCGCCGGTCACGGTATCGACCGACCCGCCATAGCCGATTTCGCTGTTGAACGTGTCGTCGCCATTGCCCAGATCGACCGTCGCATTGCCGACATTGCTGTAATAGCTACCTTGCACGCTGTCGTTGCCAGCCCCGGCAATGACCGTGTCGTTGCCCAGATAAGCGATGATCGTGTCGTCGCCATCGCCACCGATCAGGCTGTCGTCGCCCGAACTGCCATCAAGATAGTCGTTGCCCACATCGCCGGTCAGCGTGTCGTTGCCGCCTTGCCCATAGAGCCGGTCATCGTCCGCGCCGCCTTCGAGGTCGTCATCGCCTTCATCGCCGTTCAGATAATCGTCGCCGTCGCCGCCGAGCAACGCGTCATTCTGCCCGCCGCCATACAGGGTGTCGTCGCCGGTGCCGCCGTCAATGCTGTCCGCGCCATAGCCGCCGTTCAGCGTATCGTTGCCGCCTAGCCCGGTGATGGTATCGCCGTCGCTGGTGCCGTTGATCTCCTGCGCCAGCGCGCTGCCGGTCAGCACCAGCCCTTGCGCATTGGGTGCATAGCTCAGCGTGAAATTGTCGCGGGTAAAGGCGGCGGGCGCAATCCCTTCGAAAGTCAGCCACGTCGCCCAGTTATTGGCGCCGCCATCCGGGTCGATCTGGAGCAGGGTGTTGCCGCCGCTGGCGATCAGCCGCAGATGCCCCGTCGTGAACGGGTTCGCGCCGGTGGCGAGGTTGGAGAAATTCCAATAGCCGTCGACGACGTCGCCGCCCGCCCCGCCTTCGAACCCGGCGATCGTGTCCGCGCCCTGCCCGGCATAGTAATAATAGGTCTGGAACGTGTCGCGTCCCGCCCCGCCGACGAAGCGGTCGGTGCCGGCGCCATAGCCGACATAGTCGAACCGGTCGTCGCCATCGCCGCCCAGCAGCGTGTTGTTGCCTGCGTAATCGCTGAAAACATCGTTGCCCGCGCCGCCGGTCAGGCTGTCGTTGCCGGCATCGCCGTACAGCGTGTCGTTGCCGTCGCCGCCCGCGACCGTATCGTTGCCGGCATCGCCAGAGAGCGTGTCGTTGCCCGCCCCGCCATCGAGGCTGTCATTGCCCGCATTGCCGTTCAACACGTCGCCGCCGACGCCGCCCGACAGGGTATCGGCGACCAGTGACCCGTTCAGCACGTCGCGTCCTTCGCCGCCGGTTAGGACATAGCCCTTGTCGGCGGGCGCATAGCCGATGAAATTGGCGGCGGTCATCGCGGTCGCGGTCACGCCGTTCAGTTGCAGCACCGACACCCAGCCATAGCCGGTGCCCGCGCCGTCGCGGTCATATTGCAGAAGCGTGTTGCTGCCCGACTGCAACAGCCGCAGGAATCCGGTCGCGAACGGATTGGTGCTCGAATCCCAGCCCGACAGATAGGAGGTGACGTCGTTCAGGTCGATTACGTCGCGGTTCTCGGTGCCGCCGGCCACGAAGTCGGTGACGATATCGGTGTGCTGGTTCGACGCGTAATAATAGAGGCCATAGCCGTCAATTTTCAGAGTATCGTTGCCCGCGCCCAGCGTGATCGTGTCCGCGCCGCCCGCTTCGTTCCGGCCGCTGCCGACGGAGCGGATCTCGTCGTCGCCCGCCCCGGCATCGATCCGGTTCGCGCCGGCATTGTCCTCGAAGATGTCGTCGCCCGCGCCGCCGATCAGCGTGTCGTTGCCGGCCCCGCCAAGGATCGAATCACGCCCGTCGCCGCCGTCGATCGAATCGTTGCCATATCCGCCGATCAGCGTGTCGCCCATCGATCCGCCGCGGACCGTATCATTGCCGCCGCCGCCGTCGATCCGGTCGGCAAAGGCCCCGCCGTCGATCAGGTCGTTGGAATCGGTGCCGGTCAGCGTATCGTTCAGCGGGGTGCCGGCGATCGTCTCGCCCACCCCGGTCGGGCTCCAGCTCGGCGCGAAATTACTCGCGACCAGTGCGGTGGCGGTGACGTTCTTGAGCACCAGCAGCGTCTTGATGCCGTGCGCGGTGCCGCTGGCGTCGATATCGATGCGGATCAGCGTATCGCTGCCCGCCTGCACCGCGGACAGGAACCCGGTGAGGAATGGGTTGGTGCCGGCGCTATAGCCGATCAGGTCGTTGACGACCTCGGACAGGTCGATGACGTCGCCCGATGCCCCGGTAGTGAAGTCCGTGACGGTGTCGGCAAGGAAGCTCAGCGGGAAATTGCGGACGCCATAGCCGTCGACGCGCAGCGTGTCGCGACCCGCGCCGGTGGTGATCGTGTCGGCACCGCCAACGCCATCACCACCCATGCTACCGACCCAGTTGAACGTGTCGTTCCCGGCTCCGCCGTCGAGGACGTTGCTGCCGCGATAATCCTCGATGAAATCGTCGCCCGCCCCGCCGCGCACAGTGTCGTTACCGTCATTGCCGTACAGCACGTCGTTACCGTCGCCGCCGTCGATGCTGTCGTTGCCGGCATTGCCGTACAGCGTATCGTTGCCGCCGTTGCCGGCGATGCTGTCGTCCGTGGAAGTCCCGGAATAATTGTCACCACCAGTGGTGCCGCTATAGTTCGCCATCTGCCATCCCCCACGTCCGAAGGCGCGCCCCCGCCATCGTTATCAACGATCCGACCCATTGTCGGAAATGCACTACATAATGGTTACTTGAACGTAAATACTCAATAGTCTTACCAGTATATTGACGGAACATTATCCTATTACTCACATCTACCCCGAATGGAGTATTGCGGTTGGACATATTGTTTATTCACCAGAACATGCCGGCGCAGTTCAAAAACCTCGCGCCGGCCTTGGCCGCCTCGGGGAAACATCGCGTCGTCTTCGTAACTCGCGGTAAAGGCACCGATATTCCCGGCGTCCGCTGTGTCGGCTATGAAGCGCCACGTCCGGCCAATCCGACCACCCATCATTATGTCCGCCTGTACGAAGCCAGCGTCAGATACGGGCAGCAGGTCGCGCGCACGCTGCTCCAGCTGAAACGCGAAGGATTCGTGCCGACGATCGTCATCGGCCATCCGGGCTGGGGCGAGATGATGTTCGTGCGCGACGTGTTCCCGCGCGCCGTAATCCTCAGCTATGCCGAATTCTATTATCATGGCGCCGGGGCCGATGTCGGTTTCGATCCGGCACAGCCCGCCGATCTTGATGCCGTGTGTCGCACGCGTGCGCGCAATGCCCATCTGCTACTCAGCCTCGACATGGCCGATGCCGGCATCGCACCCACCGAATGGCAGCGCAGCCGTCATCCCGAAATCTTTCAGCCCCGCATCCGAACCATCTTCGACGGCGTGGAGACCAATGTCGTGAAGCCCGATCCAGCGGCGCGATTTCGCCTGCCTGACGGGCGCACGCTGTCGCGGCAGGATGAGGTCGTCACCTATGTCGCCCGCAACCTCGAACCCTATCGCGGTTACCCGTCCTTCATCCGCGCGCTCCCCGCCATTCTGCGCGCCCGGCCTGCAGCGCAGGTCGTCATCACCGGCGGCGACCAGGTCAGCTATGGCGCGCCCGCTCCCGAAGGGCGGTCGTGGCGCGAGCAGATGGAGCTGGAGGTGCCGCTGAGCACCGGTCCGTTCGCCGATCGCATCCATTTCACCGGCAAGCTGCCCTATGCGAACTATTTGTCGCTGCTGCGCGTCTCCAGCGTCCACACCTATCTCACCGTGCCGTTCGTGCTTTCATGGTCGTTCATTGAGGCGATGGCGACCGGCTGCGTCATGGTTGCGTCGGATACCGCGCCGGTGCTCGAATTCCTCGAACCCGGCATAAATGGGCATCTGGTCCCATTCCACGACCCCGCCGCCATCGCCGACCGGATCATCGCTGCCCTCGCCGATCGCGGCGATCACCTAAGGCTGCGCAAAGCCGCCCGGGCGACCGCCGTTGGGCGCTGCGCTTTGTCGGTCTGCCTGCCGCGCCAGATGCAGCTGGTTGAGCAGCTGACGGGAGTGACGATTTAGGATCTGTCTGGAAACGCGCTAAAGGGCGAGTATCAAGGCGGTGCTGGCCCGCTCCTCCTCCCGGCCAGTTTTTTGAGTGTGCCTTGTGGGTGGCCGGGAGGGCGGGGGCCGGCACCCAAAACGCGCAACTGCGCGTCTCCAGATAATTTCTCAGGCACCCTTGGCCAGCGGCCGGAAGCGATAGCCCGTGCCGGGCGAATTCTTTGGTAGGGCGTGATATGCGCCGGGTGCATGCCCTGTGCCGCGCGGCTGCGTACCGCATCCGGGTCAATGCGTGGTTTGCCGCCCTTGTAGACGCCTTTCTCGCTGACTTGCGATGGTCAGACGATAGCGAGCCAAACCGCCCCGCCAGTTTCGACGGTTTAACTCAAGTCCGTAGGCCATCCGGCTTGTAATAATAATGGATGTGCGGTTTCCGCTGTCGCTGCGCAACGTCGAGGACCTGCTGTTCGAACGCGGCATCGACGTTTGCCACGACACCGTGCACATGTGGTAGAACATCCGTTCGTCGGCTCAGGGCCGAACTTCGTCAATTGTCAGCTCAACGCCCTCGTTATAGCATCAATTTTGATTAAAAGGCTGGTTGGGTTGGGTTGCCCTTACTCCGACGGACAAAGCAATCGGCAACTGCCATGGCGCAACTCCCAATAATATCGCAATTCTAAGTCAACGATCCTTGAGCGGAAATTGCCAAAACACCAGCCCTTTCTGATAAGGCGGCAGCCGCGCTACAGAGGATATTCCACACACATCCTCTTAAACCGCTCGCGCGCTTGCTGCTATTTCTGCCGCTTCAGGCAATCAGTTCAGTAGCCGATATCGTAAGGCTCAGGCTCTGTGATCACCACGGCAATGAAAGACTCATTTGACGTATATGTATCGTGCGTCTAACAGGTGAGTATGAACGAGGCTGAATTTCTGTCGGGCTATGATCCCGCATCCTTCTGTGCTGTTGCGGTGACGGTCGACGTTGTCCCACTGACATTCCACGAAAACCGCTTACGTCTACTAGCAGTACGGCGAACGACGCACCCCGAACGGGGTCGACTCGCCCTACCAGGTACGTTCGTCCGCGCCGATGAAACGCTTGATGTTACCGCGCAGCGCGCGCTTCGCGAAAAAGCGGGCTTCGATACGCAAGTCGAGCAGTTCGGGGCGTTCGGCGCTCTGAAACGCGATCCACGGATGCGCATTATCAGCGTTGCGTACATGGCCCTAGCAACGTTCGATCGGCTCGAACCCGTTCTGAATGACGATCGAATGTTGCTGGCGCTTGATGGCAGTGTCGCCCGGGGGGCAAATGGTCGCAAAATTCCATTGGCATTCGATCATGCTGAGATCGTCGGAACAGCGCTCAGTGTCCTGCGCCGTGACCTCGACAGCACCGCCTTCTCCTTCGGTCTTTTGCCCCCGGCCTTCTCGCTGCGAGAGTTGCAGCAGGTGCACGAAGCGATACGCGGGCAATCTTTGAACAAGCCCGCTTTTCGCAAACGATTAGTCGAGAGCGGCCGCATCGAACCAACCGGGATCCGCGAGACCGACAAGGGATACCGGCCGGCAGAACTGTATCGCGTGCGGGGAACAGACAATGCGTAACATACTGCGAACCAGCGAGAGCCATCCGCTCCACATCGCGACAATATCTGCGGGCCCCGGTCTCGGACGTATCGGACTGACTTTTTGTCCGGGGAAGAAGCAGGCGTCGGCACTTACCGGGGCATGGGGCCGTGATGTCGATCTCGATGTACGGACAATTGCGATGTGGGGCGCGGCCGCTGTCGTAACCCTGATCGAACCGCATGAGTTTGATCAGCTTCAGGTCGAGGGTCTCGGCGACGCCATCCGCGGCCAGCATATGGACTGGCTTCATCTGCCCATCCCTGACGTATCGACGCCTGGCACTGCGTTCGAAGCGGCTTGGTCAAAAGTCGGGCCCGGACTTCGGTCGCGTGTCCGTGCAGGCTTCGACGTGCTTGTTCACTGCAAGGGTGGGTTGGGCCGTGCGGGCATGATCGCAGCGCGCCTTCTGATCGATCTTGGGCTAGACCCGGTGCAAGCAATCACTTCCGTTCGTGCGGTAAGGCCGGGTGCGATCGAAACGAGCGCCCAAGAGAAGTATGTTCTCGGTCTGCGACCGCTACCCCCCGTTTTGCCGAACGTGCAATCAGCAGCACGGCGCGACCGGGCGATCGGCGCTCTCGTTGGTCTCGCTGTCGGCGACGCAGTCGGCACGACGCTGGAGTTTACGCGCCGGGACCAAATGCCCGCACTGACCGATATGGTCGGCGGGGGACCGTTCAGCCTTAAACCAGGACAATGGACGGACGATACTGCGATGGCGTTGGCGCTCGCCGACAGCCTGATCTCGAATTTGACACTGAATGAAGACGATCTGATGCAGCGCTTCGTCTGCTGGCATCGCGAGGGCGAGTACTCTTGCACGGGACGCTGCTTCGACATCGGCATTACGACACGCCAAGCGCTGTCCCGCTTCGAACGAGACGGCAATCCGGTTGCTGGCGCCACCGACCCTTACACCGCTGGCAACGGTTCGCTGATGCGATTGGCACCGGTCGCGATTGCCGCTTGGAACAACGCTGCGCAGCGCCACGATCTGGCTGAACGCCAAAGCCGAACAACGCACGGGGCCGAAGAGGCAATCGATGCGTGCATTGCCTACTCGGATCTCATCGCCGAGGCAGTTGGTGGTTTGCCGCATGATGCCATCCTAACACCGCGTGCTTGCGGACTTGCTCCTTCGGTTGCCGCTGTTCTCGCCGGCAGTTGGCAGGGCAAGGCGCGAAGCACGATTCAGTCTTCCGGCTATGTGCTGCATTCGCTGGAAGCGGCACTATGGTGTGTGGCGCGCACCGGCGACTTCGCCAGTGCCGTGTTGCTCGCCGCCAATCTCGGTGACGATGCCGATACGACCGCTGCTATCACTGGTCAGCTCGCGGGCGCGCTTTACGGCTACGAAGCGATACCGATCACATGGCGATCAAAGCTCGCATGGCACGACCGTCTGGTAGCCGCTGCAACCGCGTTGCACGCATGAACAAGTGCACTTCAGCGGAATGGCAGGCATGCTTCGGCACAGATGCGCCACAACGCCTGTCGGCGATCGCGCAACAGGCGATCGCTTGGCAGGAGCAAGTTCTGGTGCATGGAGACGTCTCGCCGGCAATTGCGCGAGACCTGCGTGTCGTCGCTAGCGAGGTTGCCGCTGCTCGGACCAAGGAAGCCCTCCAGGCTGTGCCTTCCGCGCATCAGGATCGTACAAGTACTGCATCACGCACTGCTCATACCCGGAACGCCGTTGCGCAGGCCGGTAGATCGGCATTGCCAACGGCCTCCAGCCAATTGCAGCCTGGCACGCGCCTCGTGAAAGCCCATGGCGGACGCAATCACGTCGTGCAGGTGACGGCGAGCGGTTTCGACTATGAGGGCCAGCAGTTCGCGTCGTTGTCCGCGATCGCTCGGCATATTACCGGCACGCACTGGAACGGCCTCTTATTTTTCGGGCTTCGCCAGCGGAAGACTTATCCGCGACGCGCCCATGTCTAAGTCAGTGCGTTGCGCAATCTACACTCGCAAGTCGAGCGAAGAAGGCCTCGAACAATCTTTCAACTCGCTACATGCGCAGCGAGAAGCTTGCGAAGCCTACATTCTGTCGCAGAAGCACGAAGGTTGGACGCTGGTGCCAACTGCCTTTGACGACGGTGGCTTCTCTGGCGGTTCGATGGACCGTCCCGCTCTGAAATTTCTGCTAGCCGAGGTGGAACAGGCCAATATCGACATCATCGTCGTCTACAAAGTCGATCGCCTGACCCGCAGTCTCGCCGATTTTGCGAAGATGGTCGATCGCTTTGATGCCCGCTCGGTGTCGTTCGTCAGCGTCACGCAGGCATTCAATACCACGACCAGCATGGGGCGCCTGACGCTCAACGTGCTGCTCTCGTTCGCCCAGTTCGAGCGCGAGGTGACCGGCGAGCGCATTCGCGACAAGATCGCCGCGTCCAAAGCCAAGGGCATGTGGATGGGCGGCATGGTGCCGCTCGGATATGACGTCGTCGACCGGCAGTTGGTGATCAACGAACTTGAAGCGGAGCATGTTCGCACGTTGTTCAAGCTGTACGCCGAGCACCGTGCCGCCGATCTGGTGGTGTCGCTTGCAAAAGCGCAAGGCATCCGTGGCAAGCATCGTGGTCGCGTCCAAAGCAACAGCGTCATCACGCGTGGCTCGCTGTACCGGATCCTCGCCAACCCGGTCTATGCTGGCGAGATTGGCCATAAGGGCAAGCGATATCCCGGCCAGCATGACGCCATCATCGCTCTGCCATTGTTCGAGGCAGTCCAGTCGATCCTCGATGGCAACCGGCGCAAGGCGCATGGTACCACGAGTTCGCGTAGCCACGCGCTCGGCGGAAGGGTGTGCGACCCGACCGGCACCTTACTCACCGCAACGCATACCCGGAAGGGCAACTCAAAGTACCACTACTATGCGAACGATGCACTTCGCTTGCCGGCCGAACAGTTCGAAACGTGCGTTGCTGGTGCTCTAGCCGAGCGCCTGGCAACGCCCGGCAGCGTTGCCGCGCTACTGCCTGACCTCGGGCTGCTTACAGGCGACGTTCTTGAGCGGGCGGCAGATCTAGGTCACCGGCTCGGTTCAGCATCGCCGCGTGAACGTGGAAGCGTACTGGCCTCGGCTATTGCAAAGGTAGTGGTGCGCAAGGACGACTGCGTCGTAATGCTTGCACACGCTGCGTTCGGCTTGGAAGACATAATGCACGACGTTGTCGTGCCGGTAGCATTAGCCCGACACAAATCGAAGTTGCAGCTAGTTGTTCCCGGTGCGCAGCCCCCGACCCCTGACCGCAGCCTGATCGAAATGGTGGCGCAGGCGCGCAACTGGTTCCAGTTGCTACGTTCCGGCGAAGTCACGACGCTGGTTGAGATCGCCGACCGATATGGTTTGAGCGACAGCTATGTACGCAACGTACTGCCCGCTGCCTTCATCGCACCCGACATTGTTACCCGTATCGTTGAAGGTCGACAGCCGCCGTCGTTGACCGTTCGCAAGCTGCGAGACCTACTCCCCTTACCCACTTCATGGGACAAGCAGCGAGCGCTTCTGGACGTATAAACTGACAAGTTTGCGTCGTTTTCTGCTTGCATCATAGCCCACGTCAGACGATCCAGAACCCGCTCCCGAGATACGCGGGAGCGGGGCGTGGAAACCCCTTCGCTAGGGCCGATCGACATTCAGGATTCCCAAATGTGTTGAAGGCTGATTCATAGTCATCCGTGCTGAGGCGCGGA